>NZ_JBUBHO010000001.1:0-2394699 GCF_057197965.1 Lactobacillus sp. WILCCON 0149 | reverse complement strand
CAGGATGTCAAGACCTGGTAAGGTTCTTCGCGTTGCTTCGAATTAAACCACATGCTCCACCGCTTGTGCGGGCCCCCGTCAATTCCTTTGAGTTTCAACCTTGCGGTCGTACTCCCCAGGCGGAGCGCTTAATGCGTTTGCTGCGGCACTGAGAACCGGAAAGTCCCCAACACCTAGCGCTCATCGTTTACGGCATGGACTACCAGGGTATCTAATCCTGTTCGCTACCCATGCTTTCGAGCCTCAGCGTCAGTTGCAGACCAGAGAGCCGCCTTCGCCACTGGTGTTCTTCCATATATCTACGCATTCCACCGCTACACATGGAGTTCCACTCTCCTCTTCTGCACTCAAGAATGACAGTTTCCGATGCAGTTCCACGGTTGAGCCGTGGGCTTTCACATCAGACTTATCATTCCGCCTGCGCTCGCTTTACGCCCAATAAATCCGGACAACGCTTGCCACCTACGTATTACCGCGGCTGCTGGCACGTAGTTAGCCGTGACTTTCTGGTTGATTACCGTCAAATAAAGACCAGTTACTGCCTCTATCCTTCTTCACCAACAACAGAGCTTTACGATCCGAAAACCTTCTTCACTCACGCGGCGTTGCTCCATCAGACTTGCGTCCATTGTGGAAGATTCCCTACTGCTGCCTCCCGTAGGAGTTTGGGCCGTGTCTCAGTCCCAATGTGGCCGATCAGTCTCTCAACTCGGCTACGCATCATTGCCTTGGTAGGCCTTTACCCCACCAACTAGCTAATGCGCCGCGGGCTCATCCTAAAGTGACAGCTTGCGCCGCCTTTCAAACTTGAATCATGCGATTCATGTTGTTATCCGGTATTAGCACCTGTTTCCAAGTGGTATCCCAGTCTTTAGGGCAGATTGCCCACGTGTTACTCACCCATCCGCCGCTAGCGTCCAACAAATCATCCCGAAGGAATCTTTGAATTCAGCTCGCTCGACTTGCATGTATTAGGCACGCCGCCAGCGTTCGTCCTGAGCCAGGATCAAACTCTCAATTTGAAAATTGAGCTCTTTTTAATCTGCTCCAGATTATTTGCTTGCGAATTGACTTCGCTTATTTGTTTGGATCAAACTTTGTTTGACCCGCACACTGCGAAACTTTGTTCAGTTTTCAAAGTACCAACTTGCGTCTTAGTGACGCAACGTTTTATATCTTACTCGCTTGTTTGATTCTTGTCAACAAGTTTTTGATATTTATTTTTGTCTTGTTTCAAGCACTTGGCTCGTTTCAAGACAAATAATACTTTACCTTCTTTTTATTCTTTCGTCAAATCGGCTAGTTTATTCGGTTTATTATGTGAACGCACGGCTTCGTTGTCATTTTTACTTTTTCTTTCTTTTGGCTTTTGGTTAATTTTATCTGGCTTAAACCGGAAGAAGCTGCTGTTTAGTTCGCTTTTAGGTCATTTTTACCGGAAAACTTTTTCAAAAAAATGTTATTTCCAGGTAAAAAAGAAAAACCGCGGATTAAATCCACGGTTTCTGCCTATCCCTTAACTTGTTTTCAGCTCTTCTTAAAGCCATTTTCCAGATAGCTGATCCGGCGGTCAAGCTGCTGCTTCAATTTGTCTAAGTCAACCTTCCTGCCGGCCTTGTAATCCGCTGCTCCTTCAGTAATACAGCTGATCATCGTTAAAAGCAGGGCGTGCAGGAGGAACTTCAAATCCCCTTGGTCCTGCAGATTGACTTTTTCCGCCATCTTTCCCAGTTCTTCCCGGCTGAGACAGTCAAGCGGGTCCATGGGATAATTGCCTGCCCGCGGATGCGGCAGATGCTGCTGGTAGAGCAGGTCGATCTGCCGGTAGAAAAACATCTTGTTTTCCCCGTAAAAAATTTCCTTAAGCCACAAAGGCAGGACTTTCCGAGCCATTTTTATCGGGTCATAGTCATATTCCTTCAGCTGCTGGTGGCTTTCCACCAGCATTTTCCGCTGAATCTGCTCACCCAGGTAAAAGTACACGTCTTCCTTGTCGTCAAAATACTGGTAAAAGCTCCCCCGGGGAATCCCCGCCGCCTTGATCAAGCGGTTGATTGAAGCTTCATCGAAGCTGTGGGTGAAAAATTCCTCCCGTGCCGCTGCCATAATCCGGTCCTGCTTTTCCTTAGGCAGGTTGAAAAAAGTCTGGCTGGGCATTGTTTACTCCTTCCGCAAAGCTTCAACTGGATCCAGCTTGGAAGCGTGGTTGGCTGGCAGGATCCCGGCGATCATGCTGATGACAATGCTGATGATCAGACCAGTCAAGGCATATTGCGGGGTCAAGCTGACCACGGCCGCCTTAAAGGCTGACTGGGTGAAGCTGTTGATCCCCTGGGCCAAAAGCCAGGTCAAAGCAATGCCGACAATCCCGGAAGCCAGGCCCAGCAAAAAGGCTTCGCTGGAGAAGATCCGCCGGATGTCCTTGCGCCGGGCACCCAGGGCCTTCATGACCCCGATTTCCTGAGTCCGTTCGACTACAGAGATGTTCAAGACAACCAGAATCATGATGGCTGAAACCAGCAAAGAAACTGCCGCGATCGCCGTCAGAACGTAAGTCAAAACGCTCAGGATGCTGTCAAACATTTCCGTCATTTGCTCCTGCATTGAGCCGGCAAAACCCTTGTCCTTGGCTGCCTGTTTGATGGAAGAAGTGTACTGCTTGTCAGTTGCCGTCAAGTAGACCACATTTGGCTTCAAGGTCAAGCCATTGTCTTTGAAAATCTTCTTCAGATCGCTGTAAGGCAAAAGCAGGGTGCTGACCTGGCCGGAGCCGGAAGCTTCATAAATCCCGACTACCTTGACCGTCTTGGTGATGGTCTTGGTCCCGATCTGCAAAGTCGCCTTGACCTTCTTGCCTAAAATCTTCTTGCTCAAGTTGTCGGCGCTGCCGCTGTCGATCATGACTTCGTTCTTTCCAGCCTTAGGCAGGCGGCCCTTCTTGATCTCTGACTTGGCGATCCCGTCATTGACCGTCTTGAGGTAGATCATGCTGGCCGTCTTCTTGCCATATTTCAGCTGGTTAGTCCCCAAGGAAATCGCGCTGTAGCCCTTCTGCAGCTTTTTGACATGAGAAATCTTCTCCAGCTTCTTCAAATCCTTCTTGCTAAAAGCCGAAGCGCTGCTGGTCCCGGACAAAGAGGCCATATTATTTTGCTGCTGCTTGGCCAAAGCTGCCTTGTCCCCTGTCTGCTGGGCCTGCATCCCCTGCTGGCGCATCTTCTGGCTGGAAGTCTTCTGGATTTCCGCCACCAAAGGGTTAGAGTAGGTGTTCATCTGCCCGCTGACGTAAGAGGTAACCCCTTTGCCCAGGCTGAGCATGAGAATCACGGACATGATCCCAATCCCCATCCCGGTTGAAACCAGGGCGTTGCGGCCGAACTTGGCCTTCATGTTCTTAAAAGCCAAAGAGATCGCCTTAAAGAGGCTCATCTGCTGGATCTTGACTTCAGTTCTCTTCTCCAGGTGGTGATCAAGCGGCTTCTGTTCCTGGTCACTGACGATCTGTCCCTGGTCGATCCGCAGAACCCGGCTGCAGTGGCTGGCCACCTTGTCTGAGTGGGTAACCATCAAAACCAGCTTGCCCGAAGCCGCGATATCTCTGATCATGTTCAAGATCACGTCAGTCGTGTCCGCGTCCAGGGCCCCAGTCGGTTCATCAGCGATGATCACGTCCGGGTCATTGGCCAAAGCCCGGGCAATGGCCACCCGCTGCTTCTGCCCGCCGGACAATTGGTCGGGCTTCTTGTGCATGTGATCCTTCAAGCCCACCTGGGTTAAAAGTTCTTCTGCCCGGTCGCGCCGCGTTTTTTCATCCGCGTTGGACAGGGTCATGGCAATTGACACGTTGTCGATCAAGTCTAGGTGGGGGATCAAGTTGAAGTTTTGAAAAATAAAACCGATTGATTTCTTATGGTAGTTGACCATTTCCTTCTGGGAAAAATCGCGCAGGTTCTTCCCTTCGTATAAAATAGCCCCTTCAAAGTCAGAGTCCAGGCCCCCGATCGTGTTCATCAAGGTCGACTTGCCTGACCCTGATTCCCCGACGATGGCGACCATTTCCCCGGCGTCAAATTTCGCATTGACCCCGCGCAGGGCCTCGTACTGGCCCCCGCCCGGCATCTTGTAGTACTTTTTGACGTCTTTTAATTCAAGAACAGTCATCTATCCGCTCCTTATACAAAAATATGACAACTTGTCATATGACATGTTGTCATAATAATCCCTCTCCCAGCTTCTGTCAAGCAAAATCAAAAAACATGACCCCGTATTTCGGTTAAAATGATGGTAGAATGACTTAATTCCAGTAAAAACAGAAGGGGACAAGCATGACTGAACTTTTTCCTAAAGAACTGGCTGAGCTGACAGCTTTAAAAAATGACATGGCCAAATACCGGCCCTTGAGCAAAGAACAAGTTGACCTGCTGAACCAAGACATCCGCTTGGAACACGTCTGGACCTCAAACGCTCTTGAAGGCAGTACGCTTACCAGGTATGAGACCGACTCCATCATCAATGCCGGCATTACCATCCATGGCAAATCTTTGACTGAAACCCTTGAAGCCGTAAATTTGAGCCAAGCCTACGACTACATGATCGACTTGGCTACGCAAAAAGAGCCCCTGACCCAGGCCGTAGTCAGAGACTTGAACCGGCTAGCTACTTTGGAAACAGCCAAGAACAAAAATATGGCTGGTGTCTACCGGGTAGTAGAAGCATGGCCAAAAGGCAGAGAACATCTACACTACACAGCACCTTTTGAAATTAATTCAGCCATGGCTGACCTGATCGACTGGGCCCGAAGCGCGATAAAAACAGAGCATCCCGTCCAGTACGCGGCTGACCTGCACCGGAAATTTGTCAGCATTCATCCCTTCTCAGATGGCAACGGCCGGACCGCCCGCCTTTTGATGAACTTTGCTTTGACAGAGAGCGGCTACCCGGTAATCAACATCCAGCCCGACGCGAAATCCCGGGAGCAGTACATGCTAGCCTTAAGCGACTACCAGGAAAACGGCAACGAAGCCCCCTTCACCAAACTGGTAATTGACTACACCAGGGAAACTTTGGAGAAGCGGATCAAAATTCTCCGCGCCAACGAAATCGCCATTAAAGAAGCCGAAAACGACACCAACCTGCCTAGAAAAAATTAATCTGACCAAATCAAAAAACATGACCCCGGCAAGTTCCGAAGTCATGTTTTTTCACGTTCTTTAGCAGCTGGCGCCGTTTTGAATCTGTTCAGCGGTAAGTTCACTTGGCACGTAAACGTTGACGCCGACCGCGCTGTCGATCAGGCCGCTGCCGTCGCTCAAGGACAGCATCCCGTACTGTTCACCAACGCTCAAGCTGTCATCTAAGAAGCCCATTTCCGCCTGGCCCGTGTACAGGTCCAAACCCAAAGCGTTGTCGATCTTGATTTGGTAGTCCGGGTCAGCCTGGTCCAAAGCGACGAACTGGAAGTTGGCCCCGATCGTGCAAGTCCCGCCTTGCAGTGAGTACTTGTTTGACCCGTCATTCAAGGCCAGGAGCAAGACTGTCTTGTCTCCCCGCTTCTTTTGCAAAAATTCCCCAGCTTCCGGGCTGAAAGTCATTTTAACCATATTTGTTACCTCCCCATCGAACTCACTTATTTTTTGATAGTTTAAGTATAGCAAGTTTTTTCTCAGCAAAAATTGATCCAGGTCAATTTTCTTTGCCAAAAAGGCGGGAAAATGCTTAAGAATGTTATAATTTGCCTAAAAGCAGTGAGGAGGTAAGCCACATGACTAAAGTCAAATTCAACCTGGACGACGACCTGGCCATCCTGCTTGAATCCTACCAGGAGGAAAGCGGGACAGACAGGGACGCCATCATCAACCAGGCCATCAAGAATCTGCTGGTCAAAAAGCTGGGTAAAAAACGGATCGCCCAGCTGCTCAAGGACAGCGAAAACGGCAGCGACTACCAGCTGGAACAGTTCTTCAGCCGCTACGACTGGCTTGAATAGCAAACAAAAAAGCCCAATTCCACCAACATTGGAATCAGGCTCACACAGTGCGTGCCAAAGCAAACCACATATTAAGGGCTGCTTTCGCTACCGGAGAAAACAGCCTAAGCATTTGACACAAGATAGATTATATACTCAAACTGGCTTTCGGACAATCTTTTCAGCCCGAAAGCTTATTTTTTTAGTTTTGCCAGGACGTCTTTGTTAGTTAAAGCCACCGTCGGCAGCTTTTTCTTTTTCCGCCAGGCCTGGGTCAAGTAGTAGTCGTTGATCGCGTACTCAGGTTCCGTGTACTTCTGCTCCATAAACGGCTTGACGGCCTGGTCAACGGCCAGCCAGCCGTTCCAGCCCAGGTGGATGGTGTCTTCCATGAAGTACTTCTTCTTGCCGTCCTTGGACAGGTCGTAGATGTTGTCAAAGCCCTGACTGATCAGCTGGTGCTTGATCTTAGTCGTGGCCGTGTTGTACATCTTCTGTGACAAGCCAGTGTACTTCTGCCACTTGGCGTTAACCGGCGGAATAATGAAGAGGACCTGGGTCTTGTCCTTGGCGAACTGGTTTAAAAGCAGCTCGAAGTCGGAGTATTCCGGAGATTCAACATAGTTGAACTTCTTCTGGCTCCCCTTCAGTTTCTTGAGCAGCTTGGCGTTCAGGCGCTTTTTGTAAAAACCGGTCCGGATGCCAAAAGGATTGCCCTTGGTATTCTTCTTGGCTTCCTTCTCTGAGGCCTTCTTCAAGCCCGCGTAAGAGTAAGTGTCCGGCAACTTCTTCCCCTGTTGCTCGATCTTTGGCAGGCGGTCGCGCAATTGCAGGGAGGTGAAAAAGCTGTCTTCATTGGAATACATCCGCCGCCGCCAGCGGAGGTAGTAGCGCTCATTCTTAGAGATCCCTACCCCAGCCGCGATTTCCAAAAGGGCGTGGTTGATCACGTGCTCGCTCTTCACGCTCGGCATCTGCAACAGACGGCGGGCCGCGTAGCGGTCAGCTTCCGTGTCCTTGGCGTTCAAAATGAAGTCGCTGGCGTGCAGAGGCGAGTAGTAAAGACCGAAGGCATCCGGGTTCTGCCCCTGGGCGGTAAACCACTGCGGCGAAATGATCACCACGGCCTTCTTGCTTGGCGCGTCCTGCATCCCCAAGTACTGGGCCAGAGACTGGCTGCCCGCTCCCCCAAGCAGGAAAGGCGTGTAGGAACGCTTGTACTTGGTGGCCAGGACAGTCGGGTGCATGTTGTCAAAACGCGACAATTCACTTGACCCATAGAAAGGCACGTAGCCCTGCTTATAGGCCTTCTGCCGCATGGCCTTGCCCTTGAAGACCGTCGTGGTCTGCGAAGCGGCTGCCTGGAAGAGGCTGCCCGCTGAGAAGGTCCGCTCCCAAGGCAGGGAGAAGATCCCGATCAGCAAGAGTGCCGCGCAGATGACTGGCCCAAAGATCAGCCAAAGTTTTGTCTTATTCTTCATCTTGCAGTTTCTTCACCTGTTCAACCAGCTTGTTTGGGGTGTTCCAGTCGTCGCGGTTGAATTCAGAAACCGGAACGGTGATGTCGAAGGTTTCCTGCAGGGTCAAGAGCATCTGCACAGTGGACATGGAGTCCATGATCCCGCTCTCGTAGAGTTCTTGGTCCATGTTGTCTGAGAAGTCTTCACCAGTTGCTTCAGCTAAAATGTCAACGATTTGCTTTTGAATATCCATGATTTTCCTCTTTCTTTTTCAATCTATTTCTCTAGATCTGTTTCTTTTTCTGTTTTGTTTTCTGTTGATTTTTTTAAAAATTACTTGCCCAGCGGCACATTGAACCACAGGTTGTTCAAAAAGCCTGAGAAGATCAAGAAGCTGAGGCAGACCACGTGGAAGGTCACGAAAATCGCCACTGCTTCAGTGAACTTGTTGTGCTTGACAAGCTTGTGCTTCTTCTTGAAGCGGAGCCAGATGTCATTGATGATGATGGCCAGGGCGTGGTAAAGACCGTAGACGATGTAGTACCAGGTCAGACCATGCCAGACCGCCATCACCATGAAGTTGACCAGGTAGGCCACCTGGGAAAGCCGGTTCCGGTTCTTGATCAAGCGCTTCTTCATCGCGAAGAAGGTGAAGCGCATGAAGATGAAGTCTCTGAACCAGAAGGACAGAGTCATGTGCCAGCGGTTCCAGAATTCCTTGATGTTGTGGGCCGCGAAAGGCTTGTTGAAGTTCATCGGCGTGTGGATGCCCATAAAGTAGGAAATCGACACGGCGAAGAGGGAGTAGCCCGCGAAGTCAAAGAACAGGTACATTGAGTAGCAGTACATGACCCCTAAGAGCCACCAGGACAGGTGCAGGGGATGCATCCGCCCGGCCAGGATGGCCTGCTGCTCAAGATATGGCAGGCAGTAGGTCCCGAAGAACCAGCCCAAAAGGAACTTGTACAAAAAGCCCTGGAAAAGGTATCTGACCGCGTAAGAGAGATCCTTGATGTAGTCTTCCCTTTTTGGCGCCTTGTCATAGTCCTTGACGAAGCGGCGGTAGCGGTCGATCGGGCCGCTGGAGATGGTCGGGAAGAACAAAAGGAAGCGGGCGTACATTACCGGATCAACCTTTTTAATCGTCCCGTCGCGCAGCTCCATGACCACCTGGACCGTCTTAAAGGTCAGATAGGAGATCCCTAAGAAGCCTAAGTCGATCCCCTGCTTGTGGGGAATGACCGGCCAGATTTTGACCGCCGCCAAAGGCAGGATGGCCAGGATCACGGCCAGGCAGAAGACCCAGGTCTTGTTGGCCTTCCCCGTCTTCTGCCTGTAATGCTGGTAGGCAAAAGTCACCAGGAACTGGTAGACAATGTAGCAGATCAAGGTTACCCCCTGCTGCCACTTGTCCGCGTCGAAGATGAGGAAGATGAAAGCCAAAGAAACCAGGGCTTCGTACCACTTATAGCGCTTGCCGAAGTAAAGGCCAATGATCAGAGGCAAAAGCGCGACCAGCAGGTAGGCAAAGTACTGCGGGTTTTCATATGGTTGCAGATTTATCACGCCTGGTTAACCTCCTTGATGACCGCCTTGATGTCGACCTTCCCGTTCTGGGAGATCGGCAGGGCCTCTTGGTAAAGGTAGCGCTGCGGGATCATGTACGGCATCACGTCCTTGGCCAGGCCGTCTCTGATCTGCTTGGTGATTTCCCCTTCATCGTACTTGCGGCTGACCCCGTCGTTTAATTCGATCACGGCCACCAATTGCTTGATCGTGTGGTCAGGCTTGTAGATCGGGGCGGCAACCGCGTGGCGGATCAAAGGGTTCTGGTTCATGTAGAAGTTGATTTCTTCCAGTTCGATCCGGTAGCCGTTGAACTTGATCTGGAAACCGATCCGGCCCTTGTAGAAGAGCAGGTCCCCGTCAAAGTAGCCCACGTCCCCGGTCCGGTAGTGCTGCACGCCGTCTTCTTTGTAGAAGGCTTCTTCAGTCTTCTCCGGGTTGTTGATGTAGGCCTTGGAGACTGACGGGCCGGCGATGATCATTTCCCCGCTCTTGCCGTCATCACCCTGTTTGAGGTCGATGGTGATTTCCGTGTCTTCCTTAACGTAGCCGATTGGCAGGCGGTCGTATTTTTCCAGAATTTCCGGGGTGATCTCCACTTGGGTGACCGCCACGGTGGCTTCAGTTGGCCCGTAGGTGTTAAAAATCCGGCTGTCCGGGAACCGCTTCTTGAGCATTTCAACTTCCTTGCGGGGCAGTTCTTCCCCGCAGAAGAGGAAGTGGCTGAGGCCGGCGTGGTGGCTGGAAGCAAAAGTCCGGTCCAGGAAGCACATTTGAGCAAAGGACGGAGTTGATACCCAGACGTTTACGTCGATTTCCGGCAGGGCCTTGAAGAGCTGGGCAAAGTTTTCCGTCACTTCGTGCGGCAAAACGACCAGTTCCCCGCCGCTCAACAGGGCCGGGTAGATGCTCATGACTGACAGGTCAAAGGAGTAAGGGGCCTGGGCCAAGAAGCGCGGATGCTCCGGCAGGTCAAAGTCCTTCAGTTCCCAGTCAACGAAGCTGACCAGGTTGTCGTGGCTGATCTGAACCCCCTTGGGCTTACCGGTCGTCCCGGAAGTACAAATGATGTAGAAGTTTTCGTCGCCCTTGACGTAGTCTGCTTCGTCAGCTTGCCCTTCTTCCGGAACGTCGTCTGGCGTCAGCAGGGTCAAGTCGCCCAAGTCAACTTCTGGCAATTCGCTGATGGCGATCAAGACCGGAGAAGCTGAGACTTCTCTGACCAGGTCGATTCTCTCAGCGTTAGAATAGTCCGCGATTGGCACGTAGCAGTGCCCGCTCTTTACACAACCTAAAAAGCAAGCCAGCATGTCAAAAGTCTGCCCGCCCCAAATCATGACGGGTACCTTGGCCGCTGCCTTTTCCTTTAACAAGGCGGCCCAGGCGTTAGCCCGCTTGAGCAAGTCAGCGTAGGTGTTCTTTTGACCCAGGTAGTCGTAAACTACCCGGTCTGGTTCTCTTTGCGCGATCTCATCGATCGTCTTGACAATATTTCTCATTTCCATTTCCACTCAACTTTCCTAAAATTCATTGTAAATAAAGCCGGTTGAACCCAAGCCACAATATTCATACAGATAAACCAAGCCTAATAAAATGAGGCTGTAAAGCAAGGTTCGCAGAATAAAGGACCGGATGATCTTCCCCCGGCTGGCTGGTGTCTTGTTTTCCATCAAGCTCATCTCCTCTTCTTTTTCACCAGGTCTGCTATCCCAACAGAATGAAACAACACAACTCACTTACGTGATTACAGTAAACTGTAACACATTATTCATATTTCGTTCACAGTCTTCTGACATTTTACCATTTCTTAAAGTATTAAAAAATACAAAAAGCAACATTTTCCCGTTATTTTTTTGCAAAAAGCTATTTAAGCCCGGCCTTGCGCTCCTGGCTGTAGCAAAACAACAGCGGAATCGAGGGCAGAAAGCCAACGAAGAACATGGCAATCAAGCTCATCCGCAAGACATAGCTTGGTGAATGCCACTTGTCCAGCTTGGCGGTCGCCAACACGTAGGCCGCGTACAAAACGACCAGGGCCAGGCCCCACAAGAAGCTGGCGTAGTGGGTGACCTGGTAGAGGTAGAGCAGGCCGCTGGCCGGAAGCAAGCAGGACCAGCCGGAAATCCGCACGTCGATGATGATTTTTTTGGCAAGTTTACTATCCATGTATAATATTGTCTCCTTTATTTGTATTTGCTGTCTGTTAATTATTGTCCAGCAGGGCGTCGATATTGACCGACAAGGTCCGGTCCATGACCGTGATATCCTGGCGGGCATACTTGCTGGAGGCCGATTCAAAAAGGCAGAGCAGCTGGCCCTTGTAGACCGTGATCTGCTCTAAGTACGGCGGCATTCTGACCACCTGCTCGGCGTTTGACTCGTCGAGGTTGTTCACGGCCGTGATCGGGAAGATGTAGAGCTTGGAATCCTTGCTTCCATATGACTGGCTGAGGAAGATCTTGTCCCCGTAGATGGCCAGACCCTGGATCTGCTTGTTCATGCTGGCCGTCCCGTCCGGGTCAGACCAGGAAACGGACTCGTTGATGCTGGAAATCTCACTGGTGGTGATGGTGTTTTTGTACTGGCCGGACCGGGCAAGCTTGTAGCTGGCAACCTTGCCGTGGCCATTTTCATTGAAGTAGCCGACAAAGAGCTGGTCATCGTAATAAGTCAGAGCTGAAGCCTTGGCGATTGAGTTGATCGGAATCTCATGGTCATAAACAAGTTGATCGCTGGTCTTGGCGCTGGCCACGTATTCAATCAATTTGGCCAAGGAAAAAGACATCAAGGCCGACTGCCCGTCCTTTGACCCGGTCAGCCAGATCTGCATCCCTTCAGGGTCATAGGCGATCCCGCCCAAGTGCTGGCGGCCGGGCAAGCGGACCGTTTTTAAAAACTTCCCCGTCTTTTTGTCCAAAACATAAATGACCGAGGCATGCCGGTGCTGGCCGTCATAGGCCGTGATCAGCAGATACTTGTAGACCACGGCGATCCCCTGGGGAGTCATGGCGTTAGTCGCGCTGATCTTTTTAGCCTGGTAGTCATAACTCCGCGTCGAGATCAAACCTGGAATGACCACGTCCTGGCCCACCGTCGTCCTTTTCGGGGTCTGGTAGGCGGCCTGGTAGACAAAGCTGTAATTGTCCCTAATCGCCTTTCGGTAAGCCCTCAGCTTGTGCCAGGCCGGACTGGTGCTGGTCCCGTCCTTGGCCTTGGTCACCTTGGGCCGAGCCGCCAGCATGGCCTGCTTCATCTGCCACTTGCTGTAAGTCGGGTAGGCCCAGTAGTAGCCCCAGGCCGCCAGACCAGCCAGCAGGATAAGGTTAAAAATCAGCAGGCGCAGCTTCCGGCGGAAGTGATGCTTCTTCCGGCTGACCAGCTTTTTTCCGCTTTTTCTATCTTTTTTACCCATTGGCCCTCCTTTCAGCCTCTTTTCTGCAAGTTTTTCCACTAAAAAAGAAAATTCCCCTCTATCTTAACAAGCCTGGCCAGGGGCGAAGCAATTTTTTTGGCTTTTTTTGAACTTTTTTGCCAAACGTCATACTTTGTTCACATTTCCAGTATAATATAATAGCTGTAACAAGCGAGAGCTTGTTACTACACTCAACTTTTTGTTTTTCATTCATACTCCTCCAAAGTAAATGAAAAATATCGACTGACTCCATAGTCGATTCATATCTATCCCTTTCGGCTCACGTGCGTTGCGTGAGCTTTTTTGTTGCCTTGACAGGCCTTTTTCGTTCTTTATAGATCCGCAAGCAATTCTTTACTCTTTGTTAAGGAATTCCAAACCCTTTATTGAGAATTACCCTGTATGATAAACAATGTAACGAGCTGGTAGAACTCGTTACAAATACTCCCACTTTTTTATTTCATTCATTCTTACTCCTCCAAAGTAGATGAAAACCAATTAGGCCTGCGCGAGCAGGCCTTTTTCTTTTTTCTTTTTCCAAATAGTCTTATACTTAAATTATGTCAAAACGTTTTTTAGCATAGAAAAAATATAAGGAATTAGGTTGATGATTTCAGCAGCTATTCAACGCGTTATCGCGGAAAAGTCCGGTTCCTTTTTGATTCCGGCCAGCAAGATTGCCATCGTTGAAGAAGACAATCCCCTTTACCATGCCTTCTTGATCTTAACCAAGGTCAAGTACGCCAAAATTCCCGTCTTGAACAAGAAAGGCCAGATCACCGGCCTTTTGAGCCTGGCCATGATCACCGACAAGATGCTGGACCTGGATGGCATTTCTGTCAAGGCCTTAAACAAGTACAAGGTCAAGGACGTCATGGAAACCGACTTCGTTTCCGTCAACTTTACGGAAAAAGACATGGAGACCCAGCTTCACCTGCTGGTTGACAACAACTTCCTCCCTGTCGTCGACGACCAGGGAGTCTTTCAAGGGATGATCACCCGGCGGGAATGGTTTAAGGCCTTCAACTACCTGGCCCATACTTTTGACGACCACTATGTCACGATTGACAAAAAGCAGGTCCTCAAGCTTGAAGCAGAAAATTAACAATACAATCATAAGCATTTCCAGTGTAAGACATCCAATTTGTGTTAAAATATATCTAATAAGATATATTGTCTTTTAAGATAAAAAAGTGTGTGTGTTCACACTCCTTACTTTTAATGGGAGGAATAAATCATGAAACGCCAATGGAAATTCATTGTCGTCCTGGTTCTCGGGGCGATTGGGCTGATCACTGACAATGTCCTGCACATTCCAGGAATCGCGGAAGTTCTGTTCGACATTGCTGGTGCCTACGTCAGCTTCTCCTTAGCCAAGGAAATGTTTAATGACTTGAAAGAAGGACACTGGGGCATCGACGTCCTGGCCCTGATCGCGGTCATTTCCATGATGATTACCCGGGACTACTGGGCTGAATGGATGATCCTGGTCATGTCTACTGGTGGCGAAAGCCTGGAAGACTACGCGACCGGCCAAGCCGACCGTGAACTGCGGGCCCTTTTGGACAAGAACCCGCGGGTAGCTGGCAAATTGGTTGACGGCAAGGTGGTTGAAGTAAAGGTTGACGACCTGCAGATCGGCGACCATGTTTTGATCAAGCCGGGCCAGCAGGTGCCAGTTGATGGGACTATCATCGAAGGCAGCTCTGCTTTTGACCAGTCATCCTTAACTGGTGAATCAGTGCCAGTTGACAAAACGGTCGGCGATGACCTGATGTCCGGCTCACTTAATGGTGAAACTGCCGTAACCATGGAAGTCAAGAAACTGGCCAAGGACTCTGAATACCAGTCTATCGTACAACTGGTTAAGTCCTCCGCCGCCCAGCCGGCCAAATTCGTCAAGATGGCCGACCGCTACGCCGTGCCGTTTACCATCATTTCCTTAGCTATCGGGATCATTGCCTGGGTTGCGGCCGGCGACTTCACCCGTTTCGCGGAAGTCATGGTCGTTGCTTCCCCATGTCCGCTCTTGATCGCCGCTCCAGTTGCTCTGGTAGCGGGGATGAGCTCCATGTCCAAGCACCACATCATCGTCAAGTCCGGTCCAACCTTGGAACAACTTGCCAAGGCCAAGACTTTTGCCTTCGATAAGACTGGTACTTTGACCCAGAACCAATTGGTCATCCAAGACGTTCTGCCGGAAAATGGCTTTGACAAGGAAACCATCCAAAGCTACGCGGCCAGCCTGGAACAGCAGTCCGGCCACATTATCGCCAACTCCCTGGTTCAAGGGACTGACAAGTCCATGATCCAAGCCGTAAGCAACCTGCAGGAATCAACCGGTAACGGGGTCAGCGGGACCGTTGACGGCAAGACCGTCATGGTCGGCAAGCTTTCCTACGTAGCGCCAGACGCTAACGTAAACAAGGCCAAGACTACTGCTGTCTACGTTTCTGTTGACGGCAAGTATGCCGGCTGCATCACCTTCAAGGACCAGTTGCGGCCAGAAACTCCGCAAACTTTGGCCCGCCTGCGCAAGCAAGGCGCAAAGCACATCATGATGCTGACCGGGGACAACAAGGATGTTGCCCAAGCGATTGCTGACGTGGCCGGCGTCGATGATGTCCGGGCCAGCCTTTTGCCAGCACAAAAGATTGAAGCAATCAAGAACGTGGCGCCTGAAAACCGCCCAGTCGTCATGACCGGGGACGGGATCAACGACGCGCCAAGCTTGACGGCTGCTGATGTCGGCATTGCCATGGGGGCCAAGGGTGCCACCGCGGCCAGCGAAAGCGCCGACGCGGTCATCATGGTCAACGATTTGAGCAAGATCAATGATGCCGTGGCCATTTCCAAGCACACCATGAAAGTGGCCGAAGTCGACGTCATCACTGCCATCGTAGTCGTTATCCTTTTGGAATTGGTGGCCTTCACGGGTCTTATCCCAGCCTTCTGGGGCGCTGTTTTGCAGGAAGTGGTCGACATGATCGCCATCTGCTTAGCCCTTTTGGCCAAGACCGAACCGAAGAATCCAAAACAGACCGGTTTGTAAAATTTGTCTTTTTTCCAATTTCTTGCTAAAGTATTATTAGTTAACATAACACTTTCAGAGGTTGGAGTTTCAAAACTTTCAAGAATTTGCTTCTTTGGGTCAAGAAGCTTTTTCTTGGGAGTTTTTTTGCTTGCCAGCCCTTTTTTGAAACGGAGGTCAATATGGAATTTATTGGACAACTGATACTGGTCTTGCTGATGACGACCCTGCTGGGGCAAGTCTTTGCCCGCTTCAACTGGCCCCCGGTCATTGGGCAGCTCTTATCAGGGATCCTGCTGGGACCGGCTCTTTTGGGCTGGATCCACCCTAATGAAACGATGTCGCTTTTTTCCGACATCGGGGTCATCATGCTGATGTTTTTAGCCGGGATGGAAAGCGACCTGGACCTCTTGAAGAAGTACTTTAAGATCAGCTTCACGGTGGCCACGGTCGGGGTTATCCTCCCTATCCTTTTCATTGGCGGAGCCTCCATGCTCTTCGGGATGCAGTTCCTGGAAGCCCTCTTCATCGGGATCGTCTTCGCGGCCACCAGCGTCTCCATTTCAGTAGAAGTCCTGCGTGACACCGGGAAACTCCAGACCAAGGCCGGAACGGCGATTTTGGGGGCAGCGGTGGTCGATGACATCCTGGCGGTGATCGTCCTCAGCCTCTTCACCACCTTCAGCCATGAAGGCGGCAAGTCGGGTTTGACCGACAACTTCTTCTTGAACCTGCTTTTTGAAGCCCTCTACTTTGTCTTCGTCTGGCTGGTCTACAAGTTCATCGCGCCGAAGTTTATGCAGCTGGCGGAAAAAATCAACGTCAACTACTCCGTGGTCATCGCCTCTTTGATTCTGTCTTTGGGCATGGCCTACATTGCTGAATTAGTCGGCTTGAGCGCCGTAGTCGGGGCCTTCTTCGGCGGCCTGGCCATCCGGCAGACCAAGCAGGAAGCTGAAGTCAACTCCTCAGTTTCCGCGATCGGCTACTCAGTCTTCATTCCAACCTTCTTCGTCAACATTGGCCTGTCGATGACTTTTGCCTCCATCGGCAAGGACTTCCTCTTCATCGTAGTTATGACCATTCTGGGCGTTCTGTCCAAGTACTGGGCCGGCAAGTACTCTTCAGAAGCCTTTGGCCTTAAGCCCCTGGAAGGCAGCATCGTCGGGGCTGGGATGGTCTCCCGGGGGGAAGTAGCCTTGATCGTGGCTCAGATCGGGATTGCCCACCACCTTTTTCCAAAGGACATCTACTCCAGCTTGATTCTGGTCATCATTTTGACGACGGTTATCTCCCCAATCATGCTCAACCACTACATCAAAAAAGAAGAAGCGTAAAACTAAAAAGCAGCGAAGCTTTGCTTCGTTGCTTTTTATGTATATAGATAGTTTTCTCTTTATCTTTATAGTTATCTTTTCTCTTTTTGCCTAGCCTAAAAGACTGAGCATGTTCCACATGATGTGGGTGGCCATGGAGTAGCGCAGGTCCTTGGTGGTCATGTAGACCCAGGCCAGGACTGACCCCATCATCCAGTAAACCAGGAGATATGGTGACCAGAAAGGATTGTGGGCAAAGGCAAAGAAGAAACCGGAAACCAGGATCCCAGCCCACTTGGCAACCTTGCCGGCATGGTTGAAGAGGAGGTTGAAGAACATCCCTCTGAAGATGATTTCCTCCATAACCGGGGCAACCAGGACCACCATGATATTGTAGGTCGGGCCCGCCGTCTGCTGGAGGTCGTCCAGGTTCTGCTGGTTGACGGAGACCCCGCCGCCGATCAGGTTCATCAAGAGGATGTAGAGCAGCTGCATCAAGAAGAAGCCCCCGACTGAGGTGGCCAGCTTCCGCCAATCCCAGTGGAAGTCCTGGCTGAAGCCCCATTCGTTCTTGTCATCCAGCTGCCCCTTATAGAGCCAGAAGCTGAACCAGAAGACCAGGACGGTGGAGAGGGCCAGGATGAAGGCCTCAGCCGATCCGAAGCCAAAGATGTCCGGGTAGAAGTAAAACTCCTGCAGGGTCGTGTACAGCGCGAACACGATTGCGATTTCGATCAGGTAAAAGAGATAATGCCCAATTTTTTTCACGTTTGTCACCTTGTTGTCTCAAAAAAATTCTTATCCTCTATTATAATAAAGTTTGACCAATTTTCTAAATGATATGGACGAGGACCTAAAAAATGCCATCTAGATTAAATACCCTGCTCTTTCTGTTCAGCCAGAACCGGGCTTTCAGCTACTTCACCATTTTGGTGGCGATCGCCGCGGTAACCTTTATTTTCTCCTGGCTGAGCGACCCGCGCCGCCTGATCAACGGGGTCTTTTTCACCTTTTTCATCGCTTCGCTGGGGGCCTGGTTCACCTTCCTGGTCTATGCCACCAATCTGCCCAGCTTCCGCAAGGTCTACCTCTGGGTCCTGGCGATCCTGGCAGTAACCGTGGCCGTCATCGTCTCCTTCTCCTGGATCCTGCTTTTATGGAACTCCTACGTGGTCTTGAAGCATGAGAGCCACACCCTGCCCAACCTGCTGACCTTGATCCTGGCGGTAGCCATGCTGGGCCTCTGGATCTTCATTTTCATCGGCCACTTCACCCGCAGCACGCCGACCGGCCTACGCCTCATCCTGGACATTTTCCCGACGATCGCGGTTTACTTGGCGGCCGTCATGTACAACTTCCTGGTCAACCTCCTGCTCTACCAGATAGTCCCCCGCCGCTACCACCAGAACTACCTGATCGTTTTGGGAGCGGGCCTGATCCATGGGGACCAGATTTCCAACATCCAGGCGGCCAGAATCAACCGGGCCATCCAGTTTGCCTACCACCAGCAGGAAAAGGGCCAGCCCTTGCCCAAGTTCATCATGTCCGGCGGCCAGGGCCCGAATGAAAAAATCTCTGAAGCGGCAGCCATGGCCGCTTACGCCATCAAGCGGGGAGTCCCAAAGGAACTGATCCTGCTGGAAGACCAGTCCAGAAATACCGAGCAGAACATGGAATTCTCCCAGATCGTGGCCTACAACGACTATGGCAATGACAACTTCAAGGCCTGCTTCTTTACCAGCAACTACCACGTCTTCCGGGCAGCAATTTTTGCCAAGCAGGCGGGGCTGGACGCCAATGGGATTGGCTCTTACACCCGCCCTTACTACCTGCCCAACGCGGTTTTGCGGGAATTTGCCGGGATGTTCGTCATGAACCGTCTCCGCCACTTCACCGTGATGGCCCTGATCGTGGCCAGCTACATTGCCTTGGCAATTTGCAAACTGCTAAATGTCTTTTAACTTTTTAAAATTACCTGGGAAAATCCAGGTAATTTTTTATTTTTTCTAGTATGCCCTTCCAGCTTAGAGCCATATATCTTGAGGGCATTTTGGCAAAAACAGGAATCCCGTCAAATCAACACTTTATCTAGTAGGTGGACTTTTGACACAACTACCAAATATTGATAAGATCGTAATCGTGTTAAATTTAAGGGGGATTTTATCGTGAAGAAAATCAAATTCAAGCAAGTTTTGGCCACTGGTACTGTTTTGGCAGCGGGGATTGCTTTGACAGCCTGCTCAGGGGCAAAGCAAAACGGCGGCGGCTCCAACAAGAAGAGCTCAGCCAGCGTGGCCTTGATCACTGACATTGCCGGGGTTGACGACCACTCCTTCAACCAGTCCGGCTGGGAAGGGATGGTGGCTTACGGCAAGTCCCAGGGCTTAAAGCGGGGGACCAACGGCTACCAATACTTTGAATCAAGTTCAGCTTCTGACTTTACGCCAAACATCAACCAGGCGGTTGCGGCCGGCTACAAGACTATTTTTGGCGTTGGTTACTCACTTAAGGGCGCGATTGCTTCAGCAGCCAAGAAGCACACTGACAAGAACTTCGTCATTATCGACGATGTGATCAAGGGGCAAAAGAACGTGGCTTCCGCCAACTTCAAGTCCCAGGATGCTTCCTACATGGCCGGGGTAGTTGCGGCCCGGACCACCAAGACCAACGTGGTTGGCTTCATTGGCGGGGTTCACGGGGACATCGTCGACTTGTTTGATGCTGGTTTTGCCAAGGGCGTGCAAGACACGGCCAAGAAGATGGGCAAGAAGATCACGGTTTTGAACCAATACGTCGGCTCATTTACGGCTGCTGACAAGGAAAAGTCAATTGCCAAGGCTATGTTTGCCAAGAAGGCGGACGTGATCTTCCACGCTTCAGGTTCAGCCGGCCAAGGCTTGTTCAGTGAAGCCAAGTCAGTCAACGAAGGCCTGGCTGCCAACTCCAGCAAGAAGGTCTGGGTCATCGGGGTCGACTCTGACCAGTCCAGCCTGGGCAAGTACAAGTCCAAGGACGGCAAGAAGTCCAACCTCTGCCTGACCAGCGTGATGACTGGGGTCAACGTGGCGGTCAAGGACATCGCGACCAAGGCAGCCAAGGGCAAGTTCCCGGGCGGCAAACAGCTGGTTTACGGCTTGAAGCACAACGGTGTCTACCTGACCCGGGGCTACGTGGCTGACTCAGTTTGGAAGCAGGCACAAATTGCCCGCAGCCAGATTCTGGCCGGCAAGGTTTCCGTACCAAGCCACCCAAGCAAGTAAGCAAATAAAAATCTCTGAGCGAGCAGCTCAGAGATTTTTTTGCGTATTAGGCGTTTTTTTCGCGGCTGGACTGGAGCAATACCAGGCAGAAGATGACGAGGAGGATGATGGCGCCAGCTGAGAAGTAGAGGGCCACGCTGCTCTTTACCCGGCCTTCAAAGAAGCTAAGGGCCAGGGCCATGATCAAGGTCAAAAAGATGCCCACGAAGCGGAGCAAGGCCGTGCTCCGTCCCTGGTAGGCGGCGGGAGTTTTCATGATCCGGCTGGTTTCCAGGTAGGTGTAGACGGGGATGCCGGTACCAAAAATGCTGCCAAGCAGGAGGCCGAAAACAAAGGGAGACAGCTGGCGGCCTGCCCCGCCGCTTAGGTAGGTTGCCCCTGCAGAAAGGACGATCAAGGCAAGGACAGAGAGCTTTTTGTGGCCAGCAGGCAGGCTGACCACGGCCCGGTTGAGGCCAGCACCGACAGCCACGGCTAAGATGATGCCCAGGCCAATCACCAGGATTGACTTGAACTTGGGATCATAGCGGCCGATTTTTAAAATTACCAGGCTCATGACCAGTTGGTTCCGGCAGGTAAAAAGGACTTCGGCGGCAAAGATCAAGGCAATGCCTTTTTTTAAAGACGATGCTGACTGATTCCCGGATGTCGCGGGCCAAGATGGAAAAGCTGAAGGAGGGTTGGGCATCAGCCACAACCTGGTCAGCCGGCACCCGCAGCCAGATTAAAAGGGCCAGCAGGTAAAGGGCGGCGCAGAGGTAGAGATAGTTGGGCAAAGCCACGAAGCTGAGGGTCACGAAAACCAGCAGATAACCGACAATTGAGGCGATAGAGTTCAGCGAGCTGATCCCCTGCTGCACCAAAGGAATGGCCTCCCGGTTCTCCTTGCGGACGATATAGACGGTTCTGGCGGCGTTGTCGAACTCGCTGATAACGGAAATGACAATGTCGACGACAATCAAGACGCCGATGAAGGCCGCCTTGTCCAGGTCAAAAATCAGCGGCGGAAGCAGGCAGGCTATTCCAGAAAGCAAGGTGGTGAAAAAAAGGATCCGCCAGGCACCATGCTGGTCAACGAAGCTGCCGATAGCCAGGGCAAAGGCCACGCTTACGGCAACGCTGATGTTGTTGACCAAGCTGTTGACCGCGGGGCTGGAAACATACTCCTGGACTATGAAGGACAGGGCTACGCTATAGATGCTGGCGGCCAGCATGATCATTCCTTGCGAGGAATTGAAGGGCAGGGTTGGAATTTCTTTTTTCATTGTTCACTCACCTTGCTTTAACTTTTCATTCTTTACTGAAAATATACTCTTTTTTATGCTAATGGTATCTTTTTTGGAAATGGACATAAAAAGTGCTGAGCCTTCGCTCAGCACTTTTACATTAATCAATTTTTCCCGGCTTTAACAGCCCAAGAGACCAGGAGCAGGCCAGCGAGAAACATTGCTTCTGGCAGCAGCATGCTGGATAAGTCAAAAGCAGCATCCCGCAAAAAGTAGAAGGCCAGCAAGGCGCTGATGATCAAGACGGCCGCGAAATCGCGCCAATCTTCGCTGGTGAAAGCTTGCCGGTCCTTTTTAACAAATATCATGACCAAGCCGGCAAGGCCCAGCAGCAAATAGAGAGCCGCGATCACAAAAAGTACCAGCGCCGTTTCGAACTCTTTTCTGACCAGCATCCCTTCAACCAGGAGTAGACTCCCGCTTGCCAGAAAAATCACCGCCAATTTCCGCCAGCTAAAAGTCACCGGCAACTGCTTAAAGCCGCTCAGCAGCATCCCGCAGCCGATCAACAAATTTACCCAAAACAAGCTATTCATTTCTTTCCTCCCTTTTACATCCGAACTATCCTTTCGGCCTAATCAGAATTATAGTTTCAGCGCAAAAAAGAGGGGCAAGAAATTCAAATCCAGTCATTTAACCGTCATAATCGGTCAATTCTGCTTCAGCTCCCGCAGCTGGCGGCCACAGCTCCGCGCGTATTTCAGCTTCTCCCCGTCAAATAAAGTGATAGTCCTGGCGCGCAGGTCTATCTCAGCTATATTTTTAGGATTGATCAAGCAAGATTGGGAGATTTTTAGCAAAAAATCACATTCCTGGTCAAGCTGCTTAAGGTTGCCGACAAACTCCGCCCGCAGATTTTTCGCGACTAGCTGCAGCTTATGTGGAAATGGCGTCGTCGCGACGTAGTAGACGTCATCAGTGTTGACATTTCTAAGCTGCCGGCCGACTTTATAGGTAAAAGTCTGCTTTTTGACCAAATTCAGCCGCGTAAGCCTCTCCAGTGCCAGGCGCAAAGTTGCCACAACCCTCTCCTGCAGACTATCCAAATCAGCATTTTTTACGATATAGTCCAGCGTACCAATTCTTCGCTGAAAAGTCTGCAAGGCCAGCTCCGAATGCGTGGTTACAAAAACAATCTGTCCCTGTGGGTCAAGACGCAAGAGCGCTTCAGCCAAGTCCAAGCCGTCCATTTCTGACTTGGCAAATTCAATATCCAAGAAATAGATTCCCCGCTGAACCTGCCGGTCAGCAGCGTAAGCCAAAGCTTCTTGCGGAGATCCCATTGCTGAAACAGAAACGCTTTGTCCGTAATCCTCCGCTAAAAATTCTCCCGCCAGCTTGACCGTCTTTGCCAAAGACCGAGCCTGCAACAGGTCGTCATCACATACCAGAATTTCAGTCATCTTTCCCCCTAATCACGCGATAGTCAGCGCAAAAATGAACTTGTCTCCTTCAATTCGATACTCAACAAACAAATTCGCGTATTTCTTCTGCAGCTCCTGCACATTGCTCAGCCCCAAACCCGCGTGTCCCCGCTTGCTGGTAAAGTTTGCCTGGCTGAAAACCGGTAAATCTTCCTTTTGCTGGTCACGCAGCTTGTTCTTTATGGTAAATTCCAGAGAATTTTCCTGATCCCGGTAAAACATGATCTCAACAACAGGAACCTGTCCACCAGCTTTGTATAAAATGCTTTCCTCAATGGCATTGTCAAAAGCAATCCCAACGATTCTGATCAAGTCATATACGTCAATTCCAGCTGGGACTTCGATCATCTGCCGAGCTTCGAAAACATAGCGGATTTGCTGGCGGCGGAGTTCCTGCAGCTTGGCAATCACCAAGCTCTGCAGCTGCAGGTCAGCAATCCGGTCAACGTCCTTGAACTGCCACAGTTCTTCTCTTTCCAAAATGTCATCAGAGTACTTTTTCAAGCTGTCCAAGGCAGCTGAAGCCTGGTCATTCTTTAAAGAAAGCTCCAAGCTGCGCAGCATGTTTTGATAGTCATGCTTAAAGCGCCGCAATTCTTCCTCGCTCTTTCTGACACTCTGCAGATAGCTGCGCAAGTTCTCTCTTTCCTGGTCAGCCAGCTGCCGTTCATAGTCCCGCTGATTGGCCAATAACACCAGCAGGGTCAAGCAGCCCTGCAAAAGCAGCAAGATCAAAAGGCTGGCCTCTGACCAGCCAAACAGCCACAAGCTGAAATCCCAAGCTAAAAGACTAGACAGCAGATATATTTTCAGCAGATAATCCGGCTGCTTATGCCTTTTTTCATTCAGCCGCCGCCAGCCTTCTGCCGCTAATGCCAAAACCGCGTAAGCCAGAATAAGCAGCAAAGAGCTCCTTCCAGCTTTGAGAAACGCTTGTAAAAGCAGCAGGTTCCCCAAAGCCACGCTCAAGCCATAAAACAGAAGCATTTGCCAGTTTTGCCGATGGTAAAAGTAAAAAGCCGACAGCAGCAAAACAATGTTTGCCAGATACAAGGCGACCTGCTGGTCTGCCTCTTTCGCCAGAATAAATTCAAAAGTCAAGACACCCAAGCCCGCGGCCGTCAGCAGGTCTTCTATTTTCCAACTCACATGCATTAATCTAGCCAAACTTGTCAGCTCAAACAAAGCTGAAACAGCTGCTAAAGCAATCAATACCAGCTCTTCCATTTTCACCCTTTCCTCCTCCAACAACTAATATCCGCCATCCTACTCTATTATTCTTCTTCGTTCAAGCTCTGGTAGCCGTAATTTGCCAGCTGCTGGTCAGTATCGATCACCGACATCCCCCTAACCAAACAGTAGATCAAGACCGCGTCCCGTTTTACGTTGGCATAAAGCGCACCATTATCGCTCAAAGACAGCAGTCGGTTGGTTTCAGCCAGAGACAATTTCAAGCTGAGGGCCAGGGACAAAACCTTATTCCTTGATGGCAGGCGCCGCCCCTTCAAAATCTGATAGCCATAGCTGCGTTCGATCATGGCCTCATTGAAGAGTTCGCTTTTCTTGACCCCCTTGTCTTCGATCAGCTTGTTCAAATAACCGGCAAAATTGTAATCAACCACTTGATCTAGTACATTAGAAATATGATCTGCTTTCAAAGCAGCGAGTAATTTTTCAGTTTCCATTTTTACCCCCATTGTTACCATTATGGCAGAAAGATTTTATATAAGATGAAGCAAGGAAAAATAAGTGATTACGTTAATCCTGTTCCCATTAAAATAACGGACGACAAGGCAATTTTCAAAGTTGAAAAGCTGAACCCGACGCCTTATATCGAGCGGGTCCTTCCTTTAGAGTACGCTCCCTTATATGAACAGCTGGCTGAGCTGGACACCGCGATTCCCAAGATTGTCTGCCTGGAAAAAAGCGACCGCCTGACCGTCATCGAAGAATACATCGACTCTCCCCGTCTCGACCAGTACTTAGAGACCCACAAGCTCACTTCTGCCCAGATCCACGACTTGATCTGCCAGCTGCTGGACGTCCTCGCGGTCCTGCACCAGCAGACGCCGCCGATCATTCACCGGGACATCAAGCCGGAGAATATTTTTTATGATGGCAAAAAGCTGATCCTGGCTGACTTCGATATCGCCCGGAACATGCAGAAAGATGCCGACCGCGACACCCGCGTCCTAGGGTCACTAGGCTACGCGGCCCCAGAACAATTCGGCTTCAGCCAAAGCGGGCCAGCCAGCGATTTCTATGCGGTCGGGGTCTTGATGAACGTTCTGTATACCGGCTGCCTGCCCAGCGTTCAGCTTTATCAAGGGCCTGAACGGGAAATCATTGAAAAAGCCACCCATATCAACAGCCAGAAACGCTACCAAAGCGCCCAGGAATTTAAGGACGCGATTATTGGCTTAGGTCGGTCCAGCTGGCTTTTGCCAGGCTTCCGCGGCCATCAGCCCGCCCGCATGCTTACAGCTGCTTGCGGCTACTTATTGATGCTGTTTAGTTCCTTTAATATGGACGCCAAGAGCGACTCAGCGGCTGACCGTTTCCTGCTCCGCCTGTCCTTTTTCATGGTTCTTTTCTTGATCGTCCTGTTTGCCTGCAACTACCGCAATATCAAGAGCATGTGCCTTTTCCATTCATCCAAGTCCAAATTTACCCGGGCCTGCGGGATCATCATCAGCTACCTGCTTGTGGCCACGGTTTTGACCACGGCTTTAGCCGCCTTATCGGTAGCGATTTCATCTTTTGGCCATTAGTGGGCTGCCTGCCCACCAATCCTTCTCTTTAAAAGTCTACACTTAAACTGGATGCTGACCCATGCAAGATGGAGACTTTTTTAGCTGAGAATTCTGCTTGAGCCGCTTTAGGCAAAAATGGAATGTGTGCTAGCAGACTTTCAGCTTTCAGCATCAATTAAGTCACTTGGTTAAGGAGAGGATAAGATGAAAGTAGTTGGAATTCTGTTAATCATTTTAGGCGTTATTGGTATTGCCATCGGGCTGATGATGTTCGGTGATATTGGCGTAGCATGTATTGTCGGCGCTCTTGCCGCCCTGTTGTCGGGATTCGGCTTCTTAAGCGTTAACAACAAGCTGAATAGTTCTGAGTCTTAGAGCCGGGGGGATCTTGCCATGAAGTCCAATAAAAAGCCATTTTACAAGCAATGGTGGGCTGTGACCATCGCCTTCATTTTCGTATTTTTTGTCGGCTACATCTTCGGCTCTGCCGCTTCTTCGAGTGACGACTCCAGTGACGAAGCCTCTGTAGCCAGTTCATCAAAGAGTTCTTCTAAGAGCACTACTGACGACAAGTCTTCTGGGAAAAATAATGCTAAGAAAACTCTGACTGTCAGCTATAAAAATTACGAAATTTCTTCGGAAAAGACCTTTAAGCCGAACTATACGAATAACAGCTGGGCCGGCGGCAGCGTATCTGTCGACAGCATTACTTTGTACAAGACAGCCAAGGCCTACAATTATGATAGTGCCAACGATGGCAAATTTACTATTCAAGGTTTCATGCAGATTCATTACGTAATTAAGACCAAAGCTGATGTTTCAGTTTACCCGACTCAAGGAACATATATCTACTCCAATGGTGAACAGCACGGAGCAGATTCCACTGAAAGTTGGGATGGCGATATTTCAAAGAACGTAACAAAGCAAGGAACAGTAACTGTCCCAGTCGAAAAGATTTCAAACGTCAACAGTGTCCGCGTGAAATTTGACGCGAGTGGCCAAGACTTTAGTGATGATTCTTTAGACCACGATTTTGATTTCACTATCACTTTGTCCTAACAGACAGCTTGATCTTTAAGAAATTTGGTTGGCGAAGCAAAGACTTCCGCCAAAAAGTTGCAGCTGCAGTACAAGACCTCAATTTGGAACAACAATACGGTTAAATTCAAGCTCAAATAAACCGCGAAAGCGAAGCCTGCGAGAGCCAGGTTTCGCTTTTTTGTTAACCGCTATCAAAAAACAGTTCGGAATTTCGTTTATATTGTTGCTTTTTTCTATTTTTACACTATAATAAACTAAGATAAAAATAAACATCTTTCGCGATTGTCACACAAACATTCGTGTTGTAACGGAGGAAATCACGTGTCTGTTTCTAAATTTAAAAAGTTAGCAACCATCGCTACTGCTGCTGTTTCAGTTTCAGTTCTGCTGACTGCCTGCCAAGGTAAGAAGTCATCATCTTCAACTGGTACTAAGACCACCAAGCACAGCATCGCGCTTATCACTGACAACAACGCCATTGACGACCACTCCTTCAACGAAGCTGCCTGGAATGGTTTCAAGGCCTTCGGTAAGAAGCACGGTCTGAAGCAAGGCAAGGGTGGCTACCAATACTTTGAATCTTCATCAGCCGCCGACTTTACTCCTAACGCCAACGAAGCTGCCAGCTCCGGCTTTGAAACCATCTTCGGTGTCGGCTACCAACTGACCAGCGCCATCAAGTCCGCTGCCAAGAAGAACCCTAAGAAGAACTTCGTGATCATCGACGACGTGATCAGCGGCCAAAAGAACGTTGCTTCAGTTACCTTCGAAAGCAACCAAGCATCATACCTTGCTGGTGTCGCTGCTGCTTACACTACCAAGACCAACCACGTAGGTTACATCGGTGGTGCCAAGTCAGCTACCCTGGAACTGTTCGAAGCCGGCTTTAAGCAAGGTGTTGAAGCAGGTGCCAAGGCTTTGGGCAAGAAGATCAAGGTTGACGATCAATACATCGGTAACTTCACTTCAACTGACAAGGCCAAGTCAATCGCTCAATCAATGTACGCCAGCGGCGCGGACATCATCTACCACGCAGCCGGCAACGCTGGTAACGGGGTCTTCACTGAAGCCAAGGACATCAACAAGAACCGCAAGGCTTCCAAGAAGGTTTGGGTCATCGGTGTTGACGTTGACCAATCAAACCTGGGTAGCTACACTTCCAAGGACGGCAAGAAGAGCAACTTCGTTCTGACTTCAGTTCTGAAGGGCCTGGACGTTGCTGTTGAACGTCTTGCTGAAAAGGCATACCAAGGCAAGTTCCCAGGCGGCAAGCACTTTGTCTACACTCTTGAAGGCAATGGTGTTTCTGTAACCAAGGGCAACATCGACTCCAAGACTTGGAGCAAGGTTCAAGCAGCCCGCAAGCAAATCTTGAACGGCAAGGTTAAGGTTGCTGAAAGCGTAAGCGACTTGAAGTAATCTCAAACAGCAGATTTTTTAAAGGTACTCATCATTCGATGAGTGCCTTTTTTCTTCTCCCTTGCGTTATAATTATATTAAGAAAGCGCTTTTATAAAAGAGGTGACAACCATGCCTAAAAAGCTACGTAACACACTGTTTGCTTTAGCTGCCATACTGAGTTTTACGACTTTGGCGGCAACTCAAAATACAGTTTCAGCAGCAAGTTCAGCAAAATACACGCCCAAATATATCAAACGGCAAGTCGTACTGCAGTTAAACTGCAACAGCTATGTATATGACCGTTATGGCAACCGGATGCCTTGGTTTAACGGGCTTTACGGACCTCTCGGCTACCTAAAGAAGGACAGTTACGTCTACACAACCAGAAACAGAATTGAACGGACTGACAAAGACGTCCGCTACTTTACCTTATTCACCAAATACCACGTTACTAAATACAATTATGGCTTCGTAGGTAAGAAGTATTGGCTGCCATATAAAAAGATCAACGGACATTATTTCTACTACATCGGCTATGGTGCCTACATCAAGGCAAGAAACGTCTCTTTGATCAACGATCTGCCCCAATATTCAAATGGTGAAAAAGCCATGATTGAAATGTCCGGTTATCCTTTTACATTTGACAGTAAAACCAAGAAAATAAAAGATTTGACCAAAAAATGTAAAGCAGGTAAATACGTAGTAATAGATGGACTGCGGCAATTTACGGACAGTGATGGCTTTATATTCTGGGACACCGATCAACCAGTCTATGCTCGGTTAAAAGGAACAGGCCACGGCACTACGGGAACATATATCGATGTTGCCGCTTTAAGAGCTAAGGAGCTCTACACTTTCTATTCAGATCCAGAAGAAGGAAGTAATCCGAATTATCGGATTAACTTAGTAGATATTAACAGACTCGAAGATTACTATACCGATACTAAGAAAAAAAGAAATAAAAACTTTCTCCACTCACAAAATGTTAGGGAGAAAGCCAATAACTAATCTGAAGAAAGCAAGTCACCTTATCGTGCCTTTTTTCTTCGCCCTTGCGTTATAATTATATTAAGAAAGCGTTTTTTTGCAAAAGGGGTGATAATCATGCTCAAACAGCTACGTAACACACTGTTTGCCTTAACTTTTTCGCTAGGCTTTTCTGCTTTAATTGCAAACACTGTGCAGGCCGCATACGATACGCCCTACCTAAAAGGCCAAGTCGTACTGCAGTTAAACTGTAACAGCTATGTCTATGACCGTTATGGCAACCGGATGCCTTGGTTTAACGGGCTTTATGGTCCCCTCGGCTATCTAAAGAAGGGCAGTTACGTCTACACAACCAGAAAAAAGGTTGAACGGACAGACAAAGACGTCCGCTATTATTTCCTCCATAGTACAAAATATCATACCTATGAAATTGACAAAAAATACTGGCTGCCTTATAAGAAAATCAATGGCCACTACTTTTACTACATTGGCCATGGAGCCTATATTAAAGCCAGAAACGTTTCAGAGATCAACAACCATTCTCAATATTCAAATGGCGAAAAAGCCATGATTGATGAAACTACATACGCATTTAAATTTAACAGCAAAACCAAGAAAATCACTAATCTTAAAAAGAAATATAAATACGGTGATTACGTCATGGTCGATGGCCTTAGGCAATTCACTGACAGTGATGGATTTCCTTTCTGGGATGCCGACCAGCCATACTATGCACGTTTAAAAGGCACCGGTCATGGCTATACAGGAACGTATATCCTTTTGGGCAATTTACGAAAAAAAGATAGCGATATATTTTTTTGGGACATCGAAGAAGATAACCATCCTAACTATCGAATCAACATACTCGATATCAATTGGCAAGAAAGCAAGTATAAAAAAGCTGAGAAAGCTAAGACTCAAAAGAGTAAGCAAGACGACTGATCTATACTAATAAGTCACCTTATCGTGACTTATTCTGTTTTCTCGAACACTTGTTGCCTTAACTAAACTTTTGTGCTAAAATTACATTGTACCCGGCAGAAGCCAGTGTACAAATTTATGATAGGAGGACTAATTTTTATGGTTAAATTTAAAGAAACCACGAGCATTTCGCTCAAGAAGACAGTAGAGCTGAATCCACACCATCATTCAGCCGTTCAAAAAGCTAATGTTGGTTCAACTTACATTTATTGCCTTCAGTTGAGAAACAAGCAAGAAGACACCTACGTCGTACGCGGTAAAACTGGTGATATGACTGAGACCATCTTACACTTGAGTGATGTCGCTGCAGGCCACACGCAAACTTGGGAATATGCTGATATGGCGAACAAATGGTTTATCGGTGTCAAGAAATATGAAAGGAAAGGGACTGATATCAAATGGGACAAGCAAATTGCCCGTGTTGATATCAAGGCACAAAAAGGAAGCCACAGCAGTCATTTAGATTTTCCGCGTTTGGCTTACCTCAACCGCGCCGGCAGTCATCCATATCCCGGGGAGAATTTTGTCAGAGCAGAAGCCGCCGTATCACCAAACCATCAAAAGTTTCTCTTAGCAACCATCGATGCTTCTGGCAACGGCTACTTCACAATCTACTCTCTGAGTACAATTAACAAGGCTTTGGACCAAGTTGCCTCACTTAGCGATGGCAATAACTACGTTAATATGGGAAACATCGCCTATCTTGAGTCGTTCTACTACCCTAACTTAAGCAGCTTAATCAATTCCTACCAAGGCTTTGATATGGATGATTACGGCAACATCTATATCTCTAGTCAAAAAGCTCCAGATATTAATTCTGATACCGGTGAATTTACATCCCACCACAAGCAGATCATCAAGATTCCAGCCAACAAGCGCTCCTTTGCAGATCAGTGGATCAGCGTCAACTTGAGTGATTGGGGAAAAATCGACCACAAGGGCTATCACACTGAAGTCGAAGGCTTGCAAGTCATTGGTGAAGACCATGTTTATCTCACCGTTGCCTATCACGATAAAGAAAAATATAAAAAAGATGGAAAAACGCTCTACAAGTCCGTTACCAAGTACAACAATCTCTACGAAATTTCCTGGTAGACACTAATTAACTAACTTTCCTGATTCGTTAATTTTGCCAAGAACAGAAAGGCACTCATCATTTGATGAGTGCCTTTTTCTTAACGGTTATAACTTGCAACAAAAAAGGCAGCCTCGCGGCTGCCCCAGATTAGCTAACTTTCCTGATTCTCTAATCTGCTACTAATTGTATCACAACTATCTTAAACTTCCCAGTCCAGGAACTGGTCTATACAAAGTTGTTGCTTTGTTCGTGAATCAACCGTTTTCCTAGCCACTAAAAAATTTTTTCTCCAAATTTGTCCAAAAAAGCGAATATTCGCCTATCTATTCTCTTGCTTTTTTCCAAACTAAATGCTATCTTTAATACATAATCGTTCGTCTATGAAAAAGAAAAGAAGAAAAAGAAAGAAGTAATTTCGCTATGCGCTTTAATTACAAGAAATTGGTTGCCGCTGGGGCAGCCACTCTGTCAGTTGCTGCTGTATTGACTGCCTGCTCCGGCAAGAAGTCCAACACCTCCGTCAACAAGGACACCAAGCACGGTATCGCCTTGATCACTGACGGTAACGGTGTCGACGATCACTCCTTCAACCAAGCTGCCTGGTCTGGTTTCAAGGACTACGGCAAGGAACACGGCCTCAAGCAAGGCAAGGGCGGTTACCAGTACTTTGAATCATCATCTGCTGCTGACTTCACCCCTAACCTGACTCAAGCTGCTCAAGCCGGCTACCAAACCATTTTCGGCGTTGGCTACATGCTGACTGACTCAGTTAAAGCCGCATCCAAGAAGTACCCTAAGAAGAACTTCGTCATCATCGACTCTGTCGTAACTGGCCGCAAGAACGTTGCTTCCGTCGGCTTCAAGAGCAACGAAGCTTCCTACCTTGGCGGTCTGGCTGCTGCCTACACCACCAAGAGCAACAAGGTCGGCTTCATCGGCGGGGCCAAGTCCAGCGTCCTGGAACTCTTCGAAGCCGGCTTCAAGCAAGGTGTCAAGGATGGTGCCAAGGCCTTAGGCAAGAAGATCACCGTTTACGACCAATACATCGGTAACTTCACCTCAACCGACAAGGCCAAGTCAATCGCCCAGTCAATGTACACTGACGGCGCTGACATCATCTACCAAGCTGCCGGCAACGCCGGTAACGGTGTCTTCACCGAAGCCAAGACCCGCAACAAGGCAACTACGGCTGCCAAGAAGGTCTGGGTCATCGGTGTCGACGTTGACCAGTCAAACCTGGGCAACTACACTTCAAAAGACGGCAAGAAGGCCAACTTCACGCTGACCTCCGTATTAAAGGGGCTGCGTTTCGCATGCAAGGACATCGCTGACAAAGCCTACAAGGGCAAATTCCCTGGCGGTAAGGTAATTTCCTACGGCTTAGCTCACGATGGCGTCTCTGTCACTAAGGGGAACCTTGATGCCAAGACCTGGAAGGCAGTTCAAGCTGCCCGCAAGCAGATCCTGGCTGGCAAAATTAAAGTTGCAACTACTCCAAGTAAGTAGCACAATATATAGTAGTCAATCTGAAACACTCCGCATATTTACGGAGTGTTTTTTGTAAAAGTAATACAGAAAGTTTTGTCATATGGAAAAAGAGATCAAAAACATCATTGAGATGCGCCATATCGTGAAAGACTTTAACGGTTTTAAGGCCAACAACGATATCAACCTCACGCTCCGCAAGGGCGAAATCCTGGCGCTTCTTGGCGAAAACGGCGCCGGCAAGTCTACTTTAATGAGTATTCTTTCCGGCCTGCTCGAACCAACCTCTGGCGAAATCTACGTGCGGGGCGAGAAAGTCAACATCTCCGGCCCAAACGTCGCTACCAGCCTGGGGATCGGGATGGTGCACCAGCACTTTATGCTGGCCCAGGCCTTCACTGTCCTGGAAAACATCATTTTAGGCCACGAAACCACTAAGGGCCTGGCCTTGGACTTCAAGACCGCCAGAGAAAAGATCCTGGCCCTTTCCAAGCAATACGGCCTGGCCATCGACCCTGACGCTAAGATTTCCGACATCACCGTCGCTCAGCAGCAAAGAGTTGAAATCCTGAAGGTCCTTTACCGCGGGGCCGACATCTTGATCTTCGACGAACCAACTGCCGTTTTGACGCCGCAGGAAATCACTGAATTCATCAAGATCATGAAGAACCTGGCCAAGGAAGGCAAGTCCATCATCTTGATCACCCACAAGCTGAAGGAAATCAAGGAAAGTGCCGACCGGGTCACTGTCATCCGGGCTGGTAAGTCCATCCAAACCGTCAACGTCGCTGACGCGGATGACGAACAATTGGCCGAAATGATGGTTGGCCACCATGTTAACTTTAAGCTGGACAAGGCTCCCCTCAATCTGGGCAAAAATATCCTGGAAGTCAAGGACCTGCACGTCAACGAAGACCGGGGGACCGAAGCAGTCAAGGGTCTCTCCTTCACTATCCGCAGCGGGGAAATCCTTGGTCTGGCCGGGATCGACGGCAACGGCCAGGACGAACTGGTCGAAGCCATCACTGGCCTGCGCCATGTTGAAGGCGGCCAGGTCGTCATCAACGGCCAGGACCTGACCAACAAGCCAGTCCGCCAAATTACTGAAGCCGGCGTCGGCCACATCCCTGCCGACCGGCAAAAGTACGGCTTGATCCTGCAATTGCCTTTGTCTGAAAACATGGCCATCCAGACCTACTACAAGGAGCCTTACTCCAAGCACGGGATCATGAACGAAAAGGCCATCCGGGAACACGCCCGGGAACTGATCAAGAAGTTCGACGTCCGCACGACCAGCGAACAATTGCCGGCCAGTGACCTGTCCGGTGGTAACCAGCAAAAGGCCATCATCGCCCGGGAACTTGACCGGGACGCTGACTTGATCATTGCCTTCCAGCCAACCCGGGGCCTGGACGTCGGGGCCATCGAATACATCCACAGCCAGCTGCTGAAGCAAAGAGACGCCGGCAAGGCCGTTCTCCTTGTTTCCTACGAACTTGACGAAATCCTGCAGCTGTCTGACCGGATCGTCGTCCTGCACGACGGGGCCGAATCAGGTGAAGTCAAGCCTGACCAGACTAGTGAAACTGAACTCGGTTTGCTTATGACCGGGAAGAATACCAAGAAGGAGGCTGCCGCTAATGATTAAGGTGAGCCCTAAAGCCAAGCGGCTTTTAGTGCCGATCGTTTCTGTTATTGCCGGCTTTTTAGTCGGGGCCATCATCATGCTGGTCTGGAGCTATGACCCATTCCAGGCCTACAGCTCAATGTTTGAAAGTGCCCTGGGCTCAGCCAACGGGATCGGGGAAACCATCCGGAACGCCACCCCGTTGATCTTTATCGCCATCGGCTTCCAGATCTCTTCAGCCGCTGGCTTCTTCAACATCGGCCTGCCGGGCCAGGCGCAAGCTGGCTGGCTGACCGCTATCTGGATCGGCCTGGCCTTCAAGAGCCTGCCGGTCTACATCCTCTTGCCATTTGAAATCATCGCCGGGATCATTGCCGGTGCCTTGGTTGCCGGGATTGCCGGCTGGCTGCGGGCCTACTTCGGAACCAACGAAGTTATCTCAACCATCATGCTTAACTATACCGTCCTCTACCTCTGCCAATACCTGCACCAGGACGTCATGAACAAGAACCTCCGCGTTGACACCGACACTACCAAGACCATCGGGGCCAACGGCAGCCTGCGGATTCCGTGGCTGAGCGAAATGTTCGGCGACTCCCGGATCAGCGGCGGTATCTTCCTGGCCATCATTGCCCTGGTTCTCTTCTGGTTCTTGATGAAGAAGACCACGGTCGGCTTTGAAATCAAGGCAGTTGGTTTGAACCCATTCGCCAGCCGTTACGCCGGCATGAGCGACAAGAAGAACATCATCATCTCCATGCTCCTGTCAGGGGCCTTCTGTGGCCTGGGCGGTGTTGTACAAGGTCTGGGTACTTACCAGAACTACTTCACCCAAACGACTACCTTGGACATCGGCTGGGACGGCATGTCCGTTGCCCTTTTGGGCGGCATGAGTGCCATCGGCATCTTGCTGGCTTCCCTGCTCTTCTCCATCTTGAAGATCGGTGGCCTGGGGATGCAGACGGCAGCCGGGATTCCATTTGAAATCGTTTCTATCGTCATCGCTGCCATTATCTTCTTCGTAGCCATCAGCTGGGCTGTCGGCCTCCTTTTCAAGGAAAAGAAGTCTGACAAGACCGCGACCTATATTGCCACGGCGGAAACCGCCAGCCGGCAAGCCGCTAGTGACCAGCAAAAAGGAGGGGAAGCATAATGAACTTCGTGACTGTTTTAGCCTTAATCGTTTCATCAACTTTAGTTTATTCAGCTCCCTTGATTTTCACCGCTTTGGGCGGGACCTTCAGTGAAAACTCAGGGATCGTCAACGTTGGTTTGGAAGGGATCATGACCATGGGGGCCTTCACCTCCATCGTCTTCAACTTGAGCTTCGCCTCAACCTTCGGCGCCGCTACTCCATGGCTGGGTGCCCTCTTGGGCGGGGTTGTCGGGATCATCTTCTCCCTGCTGCACGCCGTTGCCACGATCAACTGGCGGGCTGACCACGTTATTTCCGGGACGGTCTTGAACTTGATGGCACCGCCATTGGCCGTCTTCCTGGTCAAGGCCATCTACAACAAGGGGCAGACCGAAAACATCAACCAAAACTTCGGCTACTTCTCCTTCCCTGGCCTGGCCAACATCCCGGTTATCGGGCCGGTCTTCTTCAAGAACACTTCAGCTCCAGCCTGGGTGGCCATCGTCTTGTCCATCTTCCTCTACTGGGTACTGTACAAGACCCGCTTTGGCCTGCGCCTGCGGTCCAGCGGTGAAAACCCGCAAGCTGCCGACACTTTGGGGATCAACGTCTACAAGATGCGTTACGCCGGCGTCTTGATCTCCGGTTTCCTCGGCGGGATCGGCGGGGCCGTCTTCGCTGAAGCAATTGCCGGGAACTTCTCAGTTTCCACTATTGCCGGGCAAGGTTTCATGGCCCTGGCTGCCATGATCTTCGGCCGCTACAACCCAATCGGCGCTATGCTGTCCTCCCTCTTCTTTGGCTTTGCTCAAAGCTTGAGTATCATCGGGGACCAGATTCCAGGCATTTCTAGCCTGCCATCCGTTTACCTGCAGATCGCGCCTTACGTCTTGACGATCATCGTTCTGGTGGTCTTCTTCGGCAAGACCGTCGGGCCAGCTGCCGACGGGCAGAACTACATCAAGTCGAAATAATGAAAACAGGGCAAAAGCCCTGTTTTTTACTGACATTTTTTCCGAAAAAATGTTAAAGTAGATTAATGACAAGTTTTTAGAACAAGCTTTGTGGAGCTTAGTTCACTAGAATTTAAAACTGAGTAGCAACTCCGTTTCTAGCCGAATTCAAAGACCCTTTTCCGGTCGCGAATTCGCGGAAGCGGAGTTTTTTATTGGAGGTAATAATTTAATGGAAGCTCATGAAAAAGTTGCCCCTTCCGTGATCTGGTCGATCATCGGGACCGCGGGCGTGGCCTGCAGCGGGGTTTTGGTCGAAACGTCAATGAACGTGACCTTCCCAACCCTGATGAAGGTCTTCAACCAGTCCTTGAACAACGTGCAGTGGATTACCACTGCCTACCTGCTGGCCGTTACCTTGACGATTGTCCTGGCTGCCTACCTGCAGCGCAGCTTCAAGTTCAAGAGCCTGGTCATCGCCGCGGGCACGGCCTCTGTCATCGGCGGGGTGATCTGCATGCTGTCCAATACCTTGTCGGTCATGCTGCTGGGCCGGGTCATTCAAGGGATCGGGACGGGGATTTCCATGCCCCTGCTCTTCTCAATCATCATGCTGGAGGTTCCCCGGGCCAAGCAAGGCTCTTTCGTCGGGACAGCAGGCATGATCGTTGCCCTGGCCCCGTCACTTGGGCCAACCTACGGGGGGATCTGCCTGTCAGCTCTTAACTGGCGGTTCAACTTTATCTTTACCCTGCCGATCACCATCATCTTCTGCATTATCGCGGCCTGCTTCATGAGCGACAACGAGGCTCACCGGAATCATTTCAACTTCAGCGAATACCTCTTGATCGTCCTGGCCCTGGTTGCCTTGACCCTAGCCGTCAACAACCTCAGCTCCGGCTTTGCCAGTCCGCTGGTTTGGGGCGGGCTTTTGGTCACGGTCATTTCCTTTGTCATCTTCTTCAAGCTGGCCAAGCAGGAAGGCAAGGCCCACATCATTAATATTGCCGTTTTGAAAAATATCAGCTTTAACCTGGGCCTGCTGATCTACACTTTCCTGCAGTTCATCCAGATCAGCCTGACCTTTGTCATCCCTAACCTGGCGCAATTGGGTCTGAAGACCAGTGCCTTGACCAGCGGGATGCTCCTGCTCCTGGGCAGCCTCTTGTCCGCCTTCTTCGGGCCGGTAATGGGCCGGCTCTTGGACAGCCAGGGCTTCAAGAAGCTCTTCTTAATCGGCAGCATCCTGGCCATGGCCGGCATTCTGCTCTACATCATTTTTGCCCAAAAGCTCTCCATTGCCTTGATCGTGATCTTCCACGTCATGTTCATGACCGGCTTCAGCATGATGTACAACAACTCTATGACCATCGGCCTGCAGCAGCTGGAAGTCATGCACATCGCCGACGGCAACGCCCTCTTCAACATGCTGCAGCAGTATTCTGGCTCAATTGGGACCGCGGCCATGTCCGTGATCATTGCCATCGCCGGCAGTCCTTACCAGGGCCAGAGCAAGCAGGTAGTGATGGGGTCACAAGCCGCCTTCATCGTCCTCTTCGTCTTCACCCTCTTGATTTTTGCCTGCGTCTTGAGCTTGATCAAGCGCGACAAGCAAGGTCTGGTCAAAAACTAAAGCAAACGAAAAGCCTTACTCCGCACGCGGGAGCAAGGCTTTTTTCAGATCTTAAAAAGCAAAGTTGCCAGCAGGCGCAAAAGCGCGAAGGCCGCGAAGACCCAGATGCCGTCTTTGATCCCGCCTAAGTAGCGGCGCTGGTAAAGAGTCATCCCAGCAGCTGCGGCAAAGAGCAGGATAAGGGATACGGCCGCCAGCCAGCTGCCCGGCCAGTAGATCAAGTGGATCACAAACAGGCAGGCCAGGTAAGGCCAGGACCACTTGAGCCGCAACAGGGTAAACTGCTTCCGGCTCAAGTGCCGGGTCAGCAAGAGCGGCTCAATCCCGGCCAGATCCAGCCGCGGCAGCATGACGCTGACCCAGTCAAAGAAGAGCAAGTCTCCTGACAAGATCTGGTCTCTGACGGCATAGGTGTAATAGCCTGTGTTCGCCAGATCCAGGCTGCTCCCCTTCAGTTCAACGAAATGCTTTCTGGCCAGAACCAGAATCGCTGCCGTCAAAACAGCGTAAATAAAATAAGCGATATTCTTTTTATTTTTCATGCAGTTACACTCTTTTCTTTCCCAACATTCTTACAAACTGCATGATAGTGCTCTCTTTAGCCGCTGTCAACCACCATCCGTTTATTTATCAGCTTTCTGCGGGAATTTTGCTTCCTGTATGCAAAAAACTAAATGCTTTCCAAAGGCTGCTTATGTTTGGGTGGCAGGTAGTCCCGGTCCAAGGCCGCCAGTTCTTCAGCCGTCAAGACCAGGTCATCAGCGGCCAGGTTGGCCCGCATGTGGGCAACTGAGCCAGCCTTGGGGATGGATAAGACCTGCCCGGTCCGCATGGTCCAGGCCAGCAATACCTGGTGGACAGACACGCCCCGTTTGTCCGCGATCTGCTTTAAGCTGGGTTTAACCGGGATGGATTGCCCGTCGCCGGAGTTAAAAGGCGAGTAGCCGATAAAGGCGATGCCGTGCTGCTTTTGCCAAGGCAGGAGGTCATATTCAACGCCCCGCTTGTCGATATTATAGAGATCTTCATTGGCAAAAACTGCCCCTTCCCCAGCGATATCTACCAGCTCTTGCATGTCAGCCGTATCGAAGTTGGAGACGCCCCAGTGGCGGATCAGGCCAGCTTTTTGCAAATCCTGCAGGCCCTTGACGGTTTCTGCCAAAGGATAGTCGCTCTTCCAGTGCAAAAGATACAGGTCCAGATAGTCTGTCCCCAGCCGCTTCAAGCTGGCGGCCAGGCTTTTTTTCTGCTCTTGGGGGCTGGCGTGCCAGGGGTAGAACTTGGAGATGAGGAAGAGCTGGCTCCGGTCCAGGTCCTTAATAGCTGCACCGACCAGGCTTTCGGCCCGCCCTTCCCCGTACATTTCAGCGGTGTCGATCACGTTGACCCCAGCAGACAAGCCATACCTTATGGCCGCGGTTTCCTCCTCCCGCTTGCCGGCATTTTCTCCCATGTTCCAGGTGCCCAGGCCCAGCTGGCTTAGTTTTTCTCCTTTGACGGTCATGTATTTCATGCTCTTGCCTCCATATATTTCCTATTTTTCTGCTTTGCTTTATTGTTTCTTTCTATTTCTTTTTCCCTCTAAGCATAGTACAAGGGCGGCCATTTTTTTGAAAAAAGCACTTGGATTTTAGCAAGTTTTATTGGTCTATACCTTGACAAAAAATCTCCGCGGAACTAAAATGGACTATACCAATATGAGTGAGTAAAAAATCAAGGAGTCGTGATCATCATGAAAGTTATTGTTGTGAAAAACGCCAGTGAATTAGGCAAGCAGGCCTTTGACCTTTTGGCAAAGGCAGTTGGCGAAGGGGCAAAGACCTTGGGCTTGGCAACCGGGTCTTCACCGGTTGAGCTCTACCAGGAAATGGTGGCCAGCCAGCTCGACTTCAGTCAAATGACCAGCGTCAACTTGGATGAATACGTTGGCCTCAGCCCGGAAAATCCGCAAAGCTACCACTACTTCATGAACCAGCATCTCTTCCAGTACAAGCCATTCAAGCAGTCCTACCTGCCGGACGGCCAGGCAAAGGACATCCAGGCAGAGTGCGGCCGCTACAATCAGGTTTTAGCGGAAAACCCGGTAGACTTGCAGGTCTTAGGGATCGGGCAGAACGGACACATCGCCTTCAACGAACCAGGCACGCCCTTTGACAGCGTTACTCATGAAGTGGCTTTGACGGAAAGCACGATCAAGGCCAACGCCCGCTTCTTCGACAGCATTGATGAAGTGCCAAAGAGCGCCATCTGCATGGGGATTGCCAATATCATGGCGGCTAAGGAGATCATCCTTTTGGCCAAGGGAGAAAGCAAGGCTAAGGCTATTCAGGCCATGGTTGAAGGGCCAGTAACTACGGATGTCCCAGCCAGCGTCCTGCAAAAGCACCCGAACGTGACCGTGATTGCCGACCAGGCAGCCGCCAGCTTGCTTAAATAAGAAGTAAAACAGGAGGCTAATTAATTTACTTCGTAATTACAAAATACTAAAATGTAATTACGAGGTGATGGTAATGCAACATTCAATTGGGACGTCTAAACTGTTTAAATCCGGAAATTCGTATGGTTTCAGAGTGACAAAGCACGACAAGGAATTATTGTCTGCCAACGCTGGAGATGTTTTTGATAAAGAAATATCTCCCGATGGTCAAACAATTACTTTTAAAAAGAGAAAAAAGGTTAGTCCTGAAACACTTGCTTTAATTGATAAACTGTTTGACGAAAATCGCGAATTGATGGAGCGGCTGAAAGACGAATGAAATACTTAAGCGCTGAAGAGATAGTAGCGGTTAATAAACGAGTTCTAGAAAGACTAGGGCAGAAAGCAACAGACTTGCAATACCCTCAAGGTTTGTCTGTCGTAGTTGAGCAACCTCAGATGGTTGTTTTTGGCACAGAACTTTACCCGACTATTTGGCTGAAAGCTGCCTACATCATGCAAAAAATAACCAAGAAATATATTTTTGAAGATGGAAATAAACGCACGGCGTATATTAGTACGCTCTTATTTCTCCACAGAAATGGCTACCAATTAAGATTAACTACAGATGAAGCTGAAGCTCTGATCTTACAAATAACATTGTCAGACGATACTGAAGACGAAATGAAGAAAATTGCAACAGTTCTGGAAAGAAACAGCCTGGCTATTATTGATTGATCCGTTTTAAAGACTGTAAGCGAAAAGAAATGATGATATAATGGATAAGAGATATAGTTAACTTGCATAGCATTGGGAGTGATGAAAATGCCTTGGTTTACAATCATGACGGTCATCGTAGTCATTTTAGCAGTCTTTGGCCTAATTGCTTTGGCCAAGTATCTGATCAACTACTCTAAAAAAGGCCGCTAAACAGCATACGCAAAAGGATCTGCCTCAACAGAAGGCAGATATGACCCCCGAAATTAGGACACTAATTTCGGGGGTTATTTTCATGACTAAATACACTAAAGAAATCAAACTTGCTATCTACCACGAATGGGTAGACGACCACAGAAGAGGCACCTACCTCAGCCGAAAATATGGGATGTAGCGTGGAAGAATCCAATATTTGGTAGACTTGATCCAAAAGCATGGCGAAGCCATTTTGGATCGCCCTCAACAGAAATATACTGCTGATTTCAAGCTCGCTGCCATTGATAGAATTCTGCTAGGCGGTGAAGCTCTTAGCCAGGTTTCCTTAGACTTAGGGCTTACGAATCAAGGAATTCTTGCAAATTGGCTTCGCTCTTTCAAAGAAAACGGGTATACTGTCATTACCAAGAAGAAAGGTAGACCACCCAAGAATGCCCAAAAGCAAGGACAAACAGCGGATCAAAGAATTGGAAGAGCAGGTAAAGAGGCTTACAGTCGAGCTTGCATACATAAAAAAATTGGAGGCCTTAATTCAAGAACGGAAGAGCCAAGAAAAGAAGAATTAGCTCATGCAATCAATGAATTAAGGCAAGAATTGCGGCTTAGCGTTAAGTACATTATCGACGTTATCAATGCCAACCCTGGATTGCCTCATATCTCAAGAAGTAACTACTACTACCAAACCCATAAGCTTGATAAGGATTCTGGTAATCAGAAACTGATGGATAAAATCAAAGAGATCTTTCTTGAACACAGACAGCGCTATGGGTACCGGCGAATCTACGGACAGCTTCGCCGGGAAGACTATGAGGTCAACCATAAGAAGGTGCAGAGGCTCATGCAAAAGATGGGCTTGTTCGCCATCTCAATCCGCAAGAAACGCAAATACAGCAGCTATTACGGCGTTCAAGGCAAAATCAAGCCGCTCTGGCTAACAGAGGGATTGATCAGAGTATGTCCAGGTTGGGTAATTCTCTTGATGACGGCTTAATGGAAGGCTTCTTCGGCATTCTTAAGCGGGAGCAAGAACATAAATACACGGACTTAAATGAGCTTGAGCAAGCTATTCACAAATACATCGATTACTACAACAACGTGAGAATCAAGACAGGACGAAAAAACATGACCCCGATTGAATATCGGAATCATGTTTTAACAGCCTTAACGGCGTAATACTAAATTGTCCCAATTTTGGGGGTCACATCAATTTCTCGGAATTGTCTTTTGTTTTTTCTTTCTTTTCGTTTGGACCATTTTCGTTTTACCTCCTTTCCTAATAATTCATCCACTGGCCTTAGTGTTACTTGTTCGAAAAGTAATATAGATCACTGACTGTCTTTGGATTATTTCTATGATTTTAAGTTCTTCTACATTCTCGTACCTCTGAGAATTATTATATCACGCCCCACCGAACAGAATACGAACAAAAGGTAAAGAATTGATTTATTCTGTCAAAAGCAACAGTATGGACTAATTTGACTCAAAATCCTCCATCATATGAAAAAATCTTTTTGGACAAAAAGCTTGCTAAGGCACTATATCTTGCAATAAACTATTAGAGCAACGTAGATCTAGTATAGTATGAATAGAAAGAGTGTGATCACCGTTATTGTCTTAAGTGGCCCAATTGGAGCCGGCAAATCCAGTTTAACCAGTATCCTCGCCAAGCACCTTGGCTCAACAGCATATTATGAAGAGGTCAACAACAATCCGGTTCTGCCTTTGTACTACAAAGACATGAAGCGGTACACCTTCCTCTTGAACACCTACTTCCTGAACAAGCGGCTGGCTGAAATCAACGCTGCCGCCGGCAACCACAACGACGTTTTAGACCGGTCCATCTATGAAGACCTGCTCTTCTTCAACATGAACGTCGACAGCGGTGTGGCCGACCCGACTGAATACCAAATCTACCACGATTTGATGGACAACATGATGGAAGACGTGCCAGGCAATCCGCGCAAGAAGCCGGACCTCCTGATCTACATCCACGTCTCCCTTGACACCATGCTCAAGCGGATCGGCAAGCGGGGCCGGGAGTTCGAACAGCTCGACTCCGACCCGGGCTTGAAGGAATACTACCAGAACCTCCTGCGCTACTACGAGCCCTGGTATGAACAATATGACGTTTCACCAAAGATGATGATCGATGGTGACAAGTACGACTTTGTCGACAACATCGATGACCAGGATCTGGTTCTGGACATCATCGACAACAAGCTGCGCGAAATCGGTAATTTATAGTTAGTTGTTAGAAGGAACGTGATGACCGTTATTGTATTAAGTGGGCCCGTTGGAGCCGGTAAATCCAGCCTAACCGCAATTCTTTCCAAATATCTGGGGACCAAGCCTTTCTACGAAAGCGTCGACGACAACCCTGTCCTCCCGCTTTTCTACAAGGACCCCCTCAAGTACACCTACCTGCTGCAGCTCTTCTTCTTGAACACGCGCTTCCACAGCATTAAAAAAGCCCTCAGCGACGACAACAACGTCCTGGACCGGTCCATCTATGAAGATTCTCTTTTCTTCCATATGAATGCGGACATCGGCCGAGCCAATGACCTGGAAGTCCAGACCTACGATGAGCTGCTGGAAAGCATGATGAAGGAACTGGAGCGGATGCCTAAGCGCCATCCTGACCTCCTGGTCCACATCAATGTTTCCTATGAAACAATGATCAGCCGGATCCAGAAGCGGGGCCGGTCCTATGAGCAGCTCAGCTTCGACCCGACCCTGGAAGACTACTACAAGCGGATGCTCCGCTACTATGAGAAGTGGTACGACGACTACGACTACTCACCAAAGATGATGATCGACGGCGACCACTACGACTTCATGGCCAGCGAAAGCGACCGGACCGAAGTCCTGGACCAGATCACCCAGAAGCTCAAGCAGGTCGGCAAGCTGCCAAAGAACTGGCATGCTGGTGAGATTGCCACTGAATCAATTGAATTTTCTTCTTAAAAAGCTCCCCAAGCGGGGGCTTTTTTATTTAGGTCAAATTCCTTGTTTAGTTATTTTTTGGCCACTCAGAATGAATTATCTTAATTATTTTTGGGTTCTCACTTTAAAAAGGAAATTGGTACCGGTTGCTTTTGGCCGAAGATGAGCTGCATAAAATGAACCGTTTCTTAAAAACGTGATACAATATTGACAATCTGTTTTTTTAGCGAAAGAATTTATTTATGAAAAAGGGTGAAAAGATAATATGCATTTAAAGAAACTTCGCAAACTTCTCCTGCTACCGGTCAGCCTGCTGATCGCCGCGCTGTTCTTAACGGCGCCAAAGGCCCAGGCTGCCAGCAAGAAGACTTACATCATCGGTACCGACCAAACTTTCAAGCCCTTTGAAATCCAAGACAAGGATGGTACCTACAATGGCAAGAACCCGGGGATCGACATCGAAATCCTCCGGGAAATCGCCAAGCACGAAAAGTTCAAGTACGAGCTGAAGATCATGTCCTTCAACGCCGACGTCCAGGCCCTGCAGTCTGGCCAGATCGATGGGATGATCGCCGGCATGAGCGTGACCAGCGAAAGAAAGAAGACCATCGACTTCAGCAACTCCTACTACACTGACGGGGTCTGCCTGGCCGTGGCCAAGGACAGCAAGATCACCAGCTTAAAGGACCTCAAGGGCAAGACGGTCAACGTCAAAACCGGGACTACTTCTGCCATCTACGCCAAGTCCGTCCAGAAGAAGTACGGCTTCAAGCTGAAGTACTACACCAACTCCAACACTTCCTGGGCTGACGTCAAGGCCGGCAACGCTGACGCCTGCTTCGACGACGGTCCGTCCCTACGCTACGGGATTGCCAACGGGACTGGCCTGCGCATCGTCGGCAAGCAAGTGGCCAACGCCCCTCTGGCTTTTGCCGTCAAGAAGGGCAAGAACCAGGAACTCCTCAAGATGTTCAACGACGGTCTGGCCTGGCTGAAGAAGACTGGCCGCTTAAAGAAGATCGTCAACAAGTACACCAGCAAGAAGGCTGTTAAGAGCCAAGTCGTAACTGATACTTCAATTTTTGGCTTGATCAAGGACAACGCCGGTGCTCTTCTGCAGGGTCTGTGGATGACCATCGAACTCTCAATCGTCGGCATCCTGGCCGCCCTGGTCTTCGGTTTGATCCTCGGGATCATGGGGATTGCTGAGCACAAGTTCTGGCATGGCCTGGCCAACGTAATCATCTACATCTTCCGCGGGATCCCAATGATGGTTCTGGCCTTCTTCATCTACATCGGCATGCCGACCCTGCTGGGCCACAAGCTGCCCCTCTTTACTGCCGGCATTCTGACCTTGATGCTGGACGAAGGGGCCTATATCGGGGCTATCGTCCGCGGGGGCTTCGAATCAGTTGACGTGGGCCAGTGGGAAGCTGCCCGGTCCCTGGGTCTGCCTTACTACAAGGCCCTGTGGAAGGTTGTTGCCCCGCAAGGCTTCAAGCTGATGATTCCATCCCTGGTCAACCAGTTCATCATCACTCTTAAGGACACTTCCATCCTTTCCGCCATCGGGGTCATGGACCTGACGCAAACTGGTACCACCTTGATTGCCCAGAACTTCCAGGGCTTCAAGATGTGGCTGATCATCGCCGTAATGTACCTGATCATCATCACCCTGCTTACTTGGCTGTCCAACTACATTCAAAAGAAGATGCAACATTAGTTAAAAGGAGGCTTTTTCCATGGAAGAAAAATACAAGGTTCAGGTAACTGACCTGCACAAGAGCTACGATGGCGTTCACGAAGTCATCAAGGGCGCCAACTTGAACGTCCTGCCCAGCGAAGTAGTCTGCATCATCGGTCCCTCCGGCTCCGGGAAGAGCACCTTCCTGCGCTGCATCAACAAGCTGGAAGAATTCCAAAAGGGCCACATCCTCGTCGACGGGGCCGACCTGGCTGACCCCAAGGCCGACATCAACAAGATCCGGGAAAACATCGGCATGGTCTTCCAGCACTTCAACCTCTTCCCGAACATGACCGTTTTGGAAAACATCACCCTGGCTCCGGTCGAACTGGGCAAGATGGACAAGGAAACGGCCATCAAGGAAGCCCACAAGTACCTGCAGATGGTCAACATGGACGACAAGGCCGACGTCAAGCCGACCACCCTGTCCGGTGGCCAGCAGCAGCGGGTAGCCATCGCCCGGGCCCTGGCCATGAAGCCGGACGTCATGCTTTTTGACGAACCGACCAGTGCCCTGGACCCGGAAATGGTCGGCGACGTTTTGAACGTCATGAAGCAATTGGCCCAAGAAGGGATGACCATGATCGTGGTGACCCACGAAATGGGCTTTGCCAAGCAGGTGGCCGACAAGGTTGCCTTCTTCTACGGCGGCGTGATCAAGGAACTGGGTACTCCAGAAGAAATCTTCGACCACCCGCAGGAAGAAGAAACCAAGAACTTCTTGAACAAGGTTTTGAATATCTAAGCTGAGTTTAGATTTTTTAAAAACAAGTGGAAAATTAAAAGGAAAGCGCTTGAGTTGCCATGCCCAAGCGCTTTTTAGCCCCTTCATTCAGCGGAAGCATACTTTATAATCACTGATAAAATTATGATTCGTATTTACATCCAAGTTATTCCGTGATAAGGTAGAAATATCCCCCTCTGCCGAGGGAAATTCCGAACAATATCTATTGGAGGATCAAATGGAATTTATTAACAAGTATTTCGAGCTCGATAAGCTCGGTTCAAACCCTAAGCGGGAGTTCATCGCCGGTCTGACAACCTTCTTCGCGATGTGCTACATCCTTTTCGTCAACCCTAGCGTCTTGGGCGCCAGCGGGATGGACAAGGGCGCGGTCTTCACGGCAACTGCCCTGGCCAGCGCGCTTGGCTGTTTGATCATGGGTATTTTTGCCAACTACCCGATCGCTACTGCCCCGTCTTTGGGTCTTAACGCCTTCTTCGCCTACACTGTCTGCATCGGCATGAAGGTGAAGTGGCAGACTGCCCTGGCTGCTGTTTTCGTGGCCTCAATCATCTTCATTTTGATTACTGTCTTCAAGCTGCGGGAACTGATCGTTGACAGCATCCCTAACGACCTGAAATTTGCCATCTCCGCCGGGATCGGGATCTTCATCGCCTTCCTGGGCCTGCAAAACGGCAAGCTGGTCGTCAACAGTGCTTCTACTCTGGTAACTATCGGTTCCTTCAAGGACCCGGCTGCCTGGGTAACCATCTTCGGTTTGCTGGTCACCATCTTCTTGATGATCCGGCGGGTTCCAGGCGCGATCTTCATCGGGATCGTCCTGTCATCCATCTTCAGCATTATCGTTGGCCAAAGCAAGATGCCAACTTCTGTCGTTTCCCTGGCGCCAAGCTTGAAGCCAAGCTTCGGCCAAGCCATCTTCCACCTGGGCGACATCAACACGGTGCAGATGTGGACGGTCGTTTTGACCTTCCTCTTGGTGGCCTTCTTTGACACCACCGGTACCTTGATCGGTCTGGCTCACCAGGCTGGCCTGGTTGACAAGGACGGCAAGATGCCAAGAATCGGCAAGGCCATGGCGGCTGACTCAACGGCCATGATGGCTGGTTCCATCATCGGTACTTCACCGGTTGGCGCCTACGTTGAATCTTCATCCGGGATCGCTGCCGGCGGCCGGTCAGGTCTGACTGCCGTTTGGGTTGGTATCTTCTTCCTTTTGTCCATGTTCTTCAGCCCGCTTTTGAGCGTGGTAACGACTACGGTTACGGCCCCAGCCTTGATCATCGTCGGCGTTTTGATGGCGGCCAACCTGGCCAAGATCTCCTGGGACAAGCTGGAAATCGCTGTTCCAGCCTTCCTGATCGTGATCGGCATGGGCTTAACCTACTCCATCGCTGACGGGATGGCCCTGGGCTTGATCGTTTACCCGATCTCCATGACTGCTGCCAAGCGGACCAAGGAAGTCAGCCCAATGATGTGGATCCTGGCTGTAGTCTTCGTGATCTACTTCTTGATCTTGAACGTCTAAACGACAACAATAACAATTTTTGCCAAGCTAAAAAGCCTCGACTGCTGTCGAGGCTTTTTCTTATGCATTTTCAGCTTTACTCTTTGGCTTCCTGCAGGCTGGCCATCTTGTCATAGACCAGACCCCGCTGGTTTTCGTCGATTTCCAAGACTAAAAGGTCGCCGGCTAGCAGCTGGGTATTCCCGTCGGGGATAATGTCCTTTTGCCCCCGGTGGATGACTCTGACCAGGGTCCGGTCCGGCCAGGCGATTTCCTTAACCTGGTGGTCAGCCAGTTGGCTGCCTTCATAAATAGAAACGGTCAGCTGGTCTGCTTCACCGACATAGTCGTTGTCTTCTTTGGTCTGCATCCGGCCGGCCAGGCTTTCATAGATCGGCACCCCGCCCAGCAGTTCGTTGACGACATAAGCAGCAACTGAAACCACGGCCAAAGGCATGAGGTGCAGCAGTGACCCGACCATTTCCGCGATCAGCATGATGGCGGTAAAAGGCGAGCGGACGATGGCTGAAAAAAGCCCAGCCATGGAAAAAATGATCAAGTTGACGACTAATTTTTGGTCCAAAAGGCCCAGGTCAACCATGAACTGGCCATAAACTGCCCCTAAGAGGGCCCCCATGGTCAAGATCGGCAGGAAGATCCCGCCCGGCAGGCCAGAATCGTAAGACACGATGGAAAAACTGATCCGCAAGAGGAAGATCAAGACCAGGACATTTACGGCATGAATTTGGTTCAAGCTCAAAATCAAGTTGTTGCCCCCGCCGACATAGCCCGGGAAGTAGTACATGACCGGCACTAAGATAAGGGCCGGGATGATCCCGTGCAGCCAGCGCGGAAGGACAGTGATTTTTTGATAGACATGGCTGAAATTGAGCAGGCCCCACTGGTAGAAGCGGCCGATCAAGCCCAAAAAAGCCCCCAATAAGAGCAGCTGCCAGTACTGAAGGATGGGGAAACTGTGCTTGTAGTCGATCGCTAAGACTGGAGTCTGGCCAAAGACATTGGAAACCACGAAGTTGGCCATGATAGCTCCGGCTAAAGCGTTCAGCCAGACCCGGGGAGAAAAGTTGTGAAAGACTTCTTCAACGATGAACATGGCCCCGCCCAAAGGCGCGCCGAAGGCCGCGGACAAGCCGCTGGCCGCCCCGGTTGCCAGGAGGACCCGGGAGTCGCTTTTCGAGGCCTTGAAGCCCTGGGCTACCCCCTGGCCGACCGTTGAGCCCAATTGGATTGATGGACCTTCCCGGCCTAAAAAGAGGCCAGACCCGATCGACAGAACCCCGCCGATGAACTTCCGCCAAAGGATCGGCCACCAGGCCAGTTGCAGCTTGCCCTGCAGCTGGAGTTCTACTTCAGGGATCCCGGACCCGCCGGCATGGGGCTGCTGCTTGACTAAGAAGCCGGCTACAATCACGCTGACCAGAACGCCCCCAGCTAAGAGCCACAAGAGGGTTGGGTTAGCGTGCGCTGCCTGGTAGCCCTTTTGCCACATGGCCAGGGTTTGCCCGATCAGCCAGCGGAAGCTGCCGACAACGATGCCAGCCACCAGGCCCACGACCAGGGCTTCAAATAATAAGCGCAGGTTGGATTTGCGCGTTTGTCTGTCTTCACTCTCCATATATTGTTTGCCCACCTTTTTTTGCATATAAAAACAGCATAAACCTTTTAGGCGGACATGTAAAATCCACTTTCACCTGCTTTCCAAAGGCCGCAGCTGGTCTTCGACATAGGCCCGGTACTTCGGTAGCTGCTTGAGCAATTCTTCATGCCGGCCAGCTGCTTGAACTTGGCCTTGATCTAAGAAGTAGATTTTATCGGCATTGGCGATCGTCGACAGACGGTGGGCGATGATGATGACAATCTTTTCTTGGGCAATCCGGTCAACGGCCTGACTGACCTTGGCTTCTGACTCGGGGTCCAGGTTAGCCGTGGCTTCATCCAGGATCAGGCAAGGGGCATCCCGCAAGTAGGCCCGGGCAAGCTGCAGGCGCTGGCTTTGCCCCAAGGACAGCTTCCAGCCGCCCTCTCCTGTCCGGGTGTCCAAGTCCAGTTCCGGCCAAAGGTTGGCAACTTGCAGGGCCTGGATCATGTCCGACCGGCTGACGGATTTTTCCAAGCCAAAGAGCAAATTGTCGGCGACTGTACCGGCAAAAATATTGTTGTCCTGGGCAACCACGCTGAAGAGGTCCCGCCAGGCAGGCAAGCTGCAGCTTTTAGCTTCCAGGTCACCCAGCAGGATCTGCCCTTGATAGCCAGCTTCTAAGCGGGTCAAAAGGTTGATCAAGGTCGTCTTGCCGGCCCCAGATGGGCCAACTAAAGCTGTTTTCGCCCCTTCTTTAAAGTCCAGGGATAAGTCCCGTAAAACCGGGCTCTGGCTGCCTGGATAGGCAAAAGTCAGGTCGCGGACCTTGAGGTCAGCGGCTTTCTTAGGCAGCTCTTGGCCGGGATCAGCTTCATCCGCCTGGGCCAGGATTTCACTGATGGCTTTAAGGGAGCCCCGGGCTTCAGCGTAGCTCATGTAAAAGTTGCCCAAATTATTGATCGGGGAAATAATGCCGAACATGTACATGATAAATGAGCTCAGCATCCCCAAAGACAGGCTGCCATTAGCCAGGCGCTGGCTGCCGTAGAGCAGGATTAGGAGAAAGCCGGCCAGGGTCAAGACCGTCTGCAGGGGTCCAGTCACGCTGAAAACCGCGTCAGTTTTCCGGGACAGGGCAAACAAGTCCTGCAGGTCGCCGCGGAATTTTTGCAAAACGCCGGCTTGGGCATTGGTCAGTTTGATCAGCTTGATATTGGCCAGGTTTTCATCCAAATCAGCAGATACCCGGCTGAGCTTGGCCTGGTTTTGGTAGGCGAAGTGCTCATTGATTTTTCCTAAAGGAAAGGCGCTGCTGGCAATCAAGGCAAAAGTCAAAATGATCACCAAAGTCATTTTAACGTCCAGGCTGAACAAGATTCCCAGGCTGGCAACAACCGTCAAAAGGCTGACCAAGGCTGAAGGCAGAACGCTAACGGTAAAGTCCTTAACCACTGAGCTGTCGTTTAGGACGTGGCTGAGCAGGGAGCCGCGACTGTTTTCTTTATAGTAGTTCCAGGGCAGGCGGAGGAGTTTTTCCTGCAAAAGCAGGCGCAGATCTCTGATCCGCTCGTCTCCGGCCAGGCTGAGCAGGTACTGGCTGCCGGCTTCCAAGAGGCTGGAAATGAGCAGGCAGAAGCCGATCTGGCCCAGGCTGTTTGTCCAGGAAAGCATTTTTCCGCGATCGATCACTTGCTTTAGCAAGAGAGGAATTTTCAAGGACAGGGCCGTGGCCAGGCAGCTCAAGAGGATCGCCAGGACTTGCCGGCGGTCAAGGGAAAACAGGCGGATTTTTCCAGCTTTAATCATTGCTGTGGAAGCAGATGAAGCTGTATCTATGCTGTCTTCTGCGGTGCCGCTTGGCGCTTTTGCCGTCACGTTCCAGGATTTTTTCCATTTCCAAAATAAAATTGAACATTGTTTTTGCTCCTCATCTAATCAACTTACAAGGCAATTGTAGGCCAAGGAGCTGGCCGTAAACGAAAGCCGTCAAATTTGCCGCTTTTCGCGTCATTTTCGTCAGAAAACGGGCAAAAGAAAAAGAGCGAAGCTCACGGATGGAGTCTCGCTCTCTAGAGTTATATTCGCTTTTAGTAGTTGGTTACGGTTGCCTGGCCAACGCCGATGATCTTGAATTGGGCAGCTTGGCTGCTCTTCTTGCCAGCAACTGAGGCAACGACCTTGAAGTTCCCCTTCTTGCCCTTCAGTGACTTGGCTGAGAAGAAGACCTTTTGCTTGTCCTTGGTCAGCTTAGCCTTCTTGACCAGCTTGTTCTTGTAGTAGAAGTTCAAAGTAGTCTTCTTTTTGGCATCGGTCGTGAAGGTCAGCCCCTTCTTGGTCCGGTCAGCCTTGAGCAGGGTTGGCTTAGCGGCAGCGTAGCTGTCCTTGGCCAAAACGTAGGCCTTGGTTACGGCAGCCCCCTTGGCGTTCAAGCCAGTAAGAGTGAAGTCCTTGTAGCCGGTGAACTTGACGGTCGTCTTGAATTGGCCCTTCTTGCTTACCTTGACTGGCTTGAGTGCCTTGGCATTGTAGCTGACAGCCACCTTGCTTGCGCCCTTTGCCTTACCAGTGATCGTCAATGACTTGGTCTTGGCGCTATAGCTGGTCTTAACAGCAGTTACGGCTGGCGTGGTTGCCGCGTTTACATGACCGCTTTGGTCCAGGGTAAATGCCGGCAAAGCCAAAGCTACGACAGCAGCAGAAGTCAACAGTTTTCTCGTTTTCATAATTCCCCCTAAAAATCTGCTAACAGTTGTTTTCTTTTTGATTATAGCACTATAAGAAGTAAGCGGTTGAAATCTTTGCTTATCCGAGAAAAAGTTTGTTTTGTCAGCGTTTACCATTACGATGCAATCAAAAATATCGCCCTCTACTTAATATAAAAAGCAGCCCAGAACTAACGCAAGCGCTTCCCGAAAACGATATAATATTGGTAGAACAGTGTGTGTAATTTCGGAGGTTTTATCATGAAAAAGAAAGCTATGGTTATCGCCTCTGCCTACTTAGGCCTGCTGACCCTGGCTGCCTTCCCGCAGCCGGCAAGCGCGGCCAAGAAGAAAGGCACCATCAAGGTTACCAGCATGACTACAGTTAGGGACAAGAAGGGCAACAGTCTGGAAAAATACCGCGGAAAGAGCGCCAGCCTGCTTTTTGACGAGAAAGCCAAAACCGTCAACTACTACGGCATTCACTATGTCAAAGAAACTCACAAGAGAGTAAGAGCTTACTACTACATTGGCCATGGCGGCTATGTCCCGGCAGACTCTGTCATTTTGATCAACGGCAAGCCGGCAATTGCTTTAAACAGCAACAGCTACGTCTACAATTCAAAGCTGAAGCGGACCGGCAAGAAGTACAAGGTCTACCAGCCTTTGATCTACGCTGGAAAAGTTAAGTACAGCAGCAAAGAAGGCAAGAAGGACAAGTGGTCCTACTATAGCGGCAATACAAAGAAGCCGTATGCAATACCTAAGGTTTATAAGAAAAAGTACCTTAAAATTGGGAAAAACCGCTATATCAAAGCCGTTAACGTTTTCTCTATAAAAAGAGAAAAGTTGACCGTCAAGGGACCGATCACAGCTACGGTTAAAAAGAATATGTATTCCTTTGACTCCCGCTTATATGAAACCAACCATCTCTACAAGAAAGGTCAAAAGGTTAAGCTGGATAAGTGTATTAGTGCCGGCAGTGCCGATAATACCCTTTTCTACTATCGTGTTGCCAAGACCCATGAATACCTTCTTTGGGGTGATACGGATTATTGGGCTGAAACATACGAAGATAGTACCTTCTTCGATGACAGCAACCTGAAAATCAAGCAGCACATGGGTGCTGGCGACTTTTTACCAGGCAAGACCGAATATGCTGTAGCCAAAGACAGAAAAGCTAAGAAACTACAAACATACGATATGACCGGGACCGCCATCAAAGGCAAGAAGATTTTAAACTTATTTGTTCACGTGGATGGGCAAGCTTACCTGCTCAACCCGCAGACTAAGAAGATTGAGCTCTTCTACCACCTGCAAGACCAGCACCTGATCGGCGAGTTCTTCTGGTTTGAAACTCAAGCAGATGACGAAGATTTCAAGGCAACTGATCAATACAATGGCTTCTTAAAGGCCAGCGAATTTAAGAAAGCAAAGCTGCCGACTATCATTTCCAAGAAGGCGGCCAAGACAAGCGACCAGCCGGCCAGCGCAAGCCAGCTGGCAGCCTTGAAGAAGGAAATCGCCAAGGCTGAAGCCGTCCAGAAGAAGACGGTCTACAAGCTGTCATCTTCCTACCGCCGTGACTACCTGGACTACGCGCTCAGCAACGCGCAAAAGGCTCTTTCCGGCAATAAGGGTGAGGTAACTTTTGCCAAATGGCTCTTGGCCAACTCTGAGACTTACCTCAACGGGAAAAAGGCCCCAGTCACCAACATTAACAAGCTCAACAAGGCTGAGTACGAACGCGTGTGGAGAATCGTCTCGGATGCAACGCCAAATGGCTACATCCCGGCCGTTTACTACAAGCGGGCAGATGGCACTTGGCACAGAAGATACAGTTACACTTGGAACAACAAAACCTGCAAATTCGTTTATGTCAACAAGACGACCAAAGAAAAGAAATTCTTGAAGATCAGCGACTTCGCGAAGAACAGCAAGTAATAGTTTACAGATGAAAAGCAGTCAACTTTTTGAAAGCTGACTGCTTTTTTACTCGCTCATTTTTTCTTTAAGCCCGATATTTTGCCAGAATCAAGCGTAGCCACTTTAGTCAAGCTGCCCCTGTACTGATAAAGGCTGCCCTCGTCTGAAAGACCGGCATTGTATTTTAGAAAAGCATAGTAGTCATCGCCAAGCTTAAACAGGCTCAACATCGCGATAGCGTGCTTGCTCCTCTTGGCGATCAGCTTAGTTAGCTTGACCCAGTTTTCATCAGAAGAGACCTGTTTGTTTTTCCTCAGTACTTTCTCGTTTACCGTTAAGTAAATATTGTTTTTCTTGTTCGTATGCTCCACAAAAATTTGTGGAGCTACTTCAATAGGCTTAACAAACTGCTTGTTTTGGCTGGACCTGCTTTTTTCGACCTTCCCGTTATCATAGATGGTCGCGAAGCTAGTTCCAGAGCCATCGTCAGCCGTTATTCTAGCTTCCAAAATCGCGCTAGCGCTGTTGTCGACGTGCTTTAACAGCAACAATGTCCCAAGCAGCAGAACGACAATTAAGCCAGAAATAGCCAGTAGCCTTTTGTGAGATCGAATAAACTCCATAATATGCTCCCCCTACGCGTGGTGCTAGTTGAAGAAGTTGAGTCCATATCTCTGTAGGATGTAGCTGATATTGTAAGTTAGTACGATTATCTCGACGGTTTGTTGGAAACCGTCTGTACTTCTTGCAAGAATATTTTCAATTCCGTAGTACTTTAGTACAGAGAACACACTCTCGATCGTTCGGCGAATTGCCATTAGCTCTCTTTTGTTATGCTGCTTAGCACCTTTCATATTTTTCCGGTAAGGTGTCCACAGTATATAGCCGTTTATCTTGAGAGTATCGTGCAGCTGCTTGCCTATATAGCCTTCATCGCCTAAAATAAAGTGCCCTTCGGGATGGGTAGTGAGAATCAGCTCTTCTGCTTCTTTTGCATCGTGTATTGATGCTTGTGTGATTACATAGCCAAGAACATAACCGTCTTGAGCTACGGCAAAGTGGCCTTTAAAGCCGTAATAGTAAAACTGTTTGGTTGAGTTATAGCCAATGTTGGCAATTCCTTCAAACACTTTAGCTCTGCGGTTTCTGATTGGCTGACACAAAGGCATGGGTAGACTGTCAATGATCATGTACTGATCAGACAGATCGACTCTTGAGTTTAGTTCGTTGACGATCTGAACAGTGATGCCAAGAAGCGCTCTAGCTCTGCGATTGAAACGAGATCTGGAGAGCCCACAAAGTCCCCAACAGCGAGCAAATCTGCGCTGAGAAGATATACCTTCCTCAGCTTGCCAGACAAGTAATGCAATAATTTCGTAGTCTGGAACCTTTACCAGACTGGCATTGCGACGGTGAGTTAACCGAGATGGAGCGTACTTGTAATAAAGTTTCTTGCAGATTTTCGACAAAGTTCGAAATTCCACTTGCAAACGGTGACTATAACGTTTAATCTGTAGTTGGTTCAACATTGTAAGGACTCCTTTCTTTTTTCCAACTAGAGTCTACAATGTTGGACCTTTTTTGTTAAGAAATTGAAACTATATTTCAACTAGCACCACGCGTGCTCCCCCTATATTTTTTAACCGCTTTCAGTATATTTCTGGCAGATTTATTTGTCAACCATATATTTAACATCTATTTTATGAAAAGAACAGTATAAAATAGCCATGGTCAGTTTTTCATTCTAATTATGTAATAGCTTTCCTTAATCCATCTTTTCTGTATCCTGCTTCACTAGCTATGCAAACAAAAAGAGTGAAACTTTCCAACGAAGTTTCACTCTTTTCATCAATACCGTTTGTTATTTTTCTTCATACCATTCAGTGTGGTAAACGCCCTCGCGGTCGTTTCTGTAGTAAGTGTGCGCACCGAAGTAGTCTCTTTGTGCCTGAATCATGTTGGCCGGCAGGCTTGGGTTGAAGATTGATTCCAGGTAGTTCAGAGCCGCGCTGAAGCTTGGAGTTGGCACGCCAGCTTCTGCTGCCAGCTTAACAACCGCTCTCAAGGCTGGCAGGTTCTTTTCCATCACGCCCGCAAAGTATGGGTCTTGGAAAAGGTTGTCCAGTTGCTTGCCGTCAGCGTAAGCATCTTCAATATGATACAAGGTCTTGGCGTGGATGATGCATCCCGCTTCCCAGTTCTGCGCGATCGCCGGGTAGTTCAATTCCCAGTCGTAAGCCTTAGCCGCCATGGTCAACTGCTGGAAGCCTTGAGCGTAAGCCACGATCTGTGCCAGGTACATTGCCTTGCCCAAGTTGTCGATCAAGTCGCTGGCAACTTCGCCCTTGTAAACGACTTCCTTGCCTTCACGGGTCGTTGCCTTGGACATGAACCGAGCCAAAACGGCTTCAGCTACCACCGTAATTGGAGCGCCCAGCTTGATGGCGTCTTCCAGCATCCAGTTGCCAGTCCCCTTGTAGGAAGCAACGTTCAAGATGTGGTCGATCACGTCGTCGTCAGTCAAGTCATCCTTTTGCCGCAAAACTTGTGAAGCAATTTCAATCAAGTAGGCGTTCAAGTCCCCCTTGTTCCATTCGGCAAAAATATCTGCCATTTCCTTGTTGGACTTGTGGGCTACCTTGCGCATGATGTCGTAGACTTCAGAGATTTCCTGCATGATCGCGTATTCCATCCCGTTGTGGACCATCTTGACGTAGTGGCCCGCCCCTTCTGGCCCAATGTAGGACACGCAGGCACGGCCGTCTTCAGTCTTGGCGGCCATCGCGGTTAGGATTGGCGCAGCTTCTTCATAAGCTTCCTTGTCCCCGCCTGGCATCAAGGCCGGGCCGTTCAAGGCACCTTCTTCACCGCCGGACACGCCCATGCCGATAAAGTGCAGGCCGTGCTTCTTTAATTCGTGGTAGCGGCGGTTGGTGTCGTGGAAGTTGGAGTTCCCGCCGTCAATAATGATGTCGCCCTTGTCCAAAAGCGGGATCAGCTTCTGAATGGTTTGGTCAACCGGGTCACCAGCCATGATCTGCACCAGAATCTTGCGGGGCTTTTCCAAAGAATCAACGAATTCTTCCCAAGTGTAGCAAGGCTTCAGCTTGTCGTCCTCGTACTTGGCCAAAGCATCGACTTCCGGCTTGTCGATGGAGAAGCCGGAGACTGAAAAGCCATGATTTCTAACATTGAGGGCTAAGTTCTTGCCCATGACCGATAAACCGATCACACCAAATTGTTGCATTTATTTACCTCCTAGTATGTCTGCCTCTTTTATTATACTTGCAAGCAAGAAAAAAGCGAAACCAAAAGGTTTCGCTTTCTTCTTTATTTATATTTCTCTTAGTGAGAAGCACCTGAAGTAGTGTCTGGTGCGTTTTCAGGAACTGAAGCACTTGAAGTTGCTTGAACTTGCAAAGCGTCAGCCTTGTCTTCTGAGTGGCCGGAAGCACCTGAAGCCGCGTCGATTTCCAAACCAAACTTTTCAGCAAAGTATGAGAATGGGTGCAGAGCTTCTGCGTGGTAGTACTTCACGAATTCTGGGTCGTCCAGAGTGTTAAGTTCAGTTGAGTAAGCCATGTGCTTAGTGTACTTAACGTCGATGAAGGCTGGGCCGTCCATCTTCTTCCATTCTTCTACAGCTGCTTGGAATTCAGCCTTGTCGTGAACAGTGAAGGCCTTCATGTTCATACCTTCAGCAACCTTTGCCCAGTCGTTGTCTGGCAGGATAACACCTGACAGAGGTTGGTTTGATTCGTCACGTTGTTCTGCTTCGATGTAGCCCAAAGTTTCGTTAGTGAAGACAACAGTCAATACGTGCATGTTGTAGCGAGCCAAAGTCAGCAGTTCTTCACTCATCATAGCGAAGCCACCGTCACCGGCCAAGTGCCATACTTCACGGTCTGGGTAAGCAGTTGCGGCTGCAACAGCAGCTGGAGCGCCGTAGCCCATAGTTGCGTGCAAACCGGAAGTAGTCCAGCGTTGCTTGCCGTTCATGTTCAACAGACGTACGTGGTCCATGTTGACGTTACCAACGTCAATAGCGAAGACAGCGTTGTCTGCGGCTTCCTTGTTGATGACGTCCCAGATTGGTTCTTGGCGTACGCGGCCTTCGTCCTTCAAGTGGTCGTCAGCAAATGAAGCAGTCCATGCGTCCCATTCTTCACGGTCAGCCAAAGCAGCCTTGTAAAGTGGTGATTCTTCACGGGCTTCACCAGCGTCGATCAAAGCACGCAAGCTCTTCTTGGCGTCTGCCAGGATTGATACGTCAACTGAGTGACGCTTGCCTTGCTTTTCTGGGTCAACGTCGATTTGGATAACCTTGGCGTTCTTAGGGAACCACAATACTGAGAATGGTGAGTTGTTACCAACCCAAACAACCAGGTCAGTGTGGCCTTGAACTTCGTTAGGAGCCTTAGCGCCGATACGGCCGATCGTGCCAAGGTATGGCTTGAAGCTGTCTTCAACGATACCCTTGCCCAGGTATGAGGACATCATTGGCATCTTGAACTTGTCAGAGAATTCCTTCAATTCGTCAGCAGCGCCTGAAGCACCCAAACCGAAGTAAACAACTGGGTTCTTAGCTTCCTTGATCAACTTAGTTGCGGCTTCAATTGATTCAGCAGTTGGAGCAGCGTAGTTGTCAGCAACGTGGTTGCTTGCGGAAACGCGGTAGTTGTCTTCGATTTCTTGCCAACCGAAGTCCTTAGGAATTACCAAAACAGCTGGACCCTTCTTTGCGTATGCTTGACGGATAGCAGTGTCCATCAAAACTGGCAAAGCTTCCTTGGTCTTGGCTTGGTGTACCCAAACGGCAACGTCACGGAACCATGGCATTTCGTCAAAGGCTTGGAAGAAGTTGATGTCTTGACGAGGAGTTGGAACGTTGGCTACCAGGGCAACCATTGGGGTCTTGTCGTACTTAGCGTCGTACAAGCCGTTCATCAAGTGGATGGCACCAGGGCCGGCTGAACCCATGCAGACACCAAGCTTGCCAGTAAGCTTGTATTCTGCTGAGGCAGCCAAGGCACCGGCTTCTTCGTGACGAACTTCGATGAACTTGATCTTGTCTTGCATTTCGTAGATCGCGTTCATGGTTGAGTCAAAAGAACCACCTGGGAAACCGTAAAGGTGGTCAATGCCCCACTTGTACATAACATCTAAAACGGCGTTTGCGCCCTTAATTTTTGCCATAAGTGAATCTCCTTAAAAATTATTACTTACAGCCCTTTATTAAACCACATTTTTTCACTTTTGCAAGTGCTATCAAAACCTACTATAGCAAGGATTAGCCGCTTTTTAAGCTAGTTAATTCACAAACTTGCTTTTTCCGGATAAAAAGTTTGTGCTATCTTCCCTTTCTTTTTTGTGAAAAAGTAGCTAACTTACGGAGAATATTTTTAGGTAAAGTTTTTATTAATTTTTAAAAAAGTATAAAGGCAGTCGATTATTTCAAGTAAAAAAGCGGTCAAGCCCCTAGGGACTTGACCGCTTGACTACATGAACGTGATAAAATAATTCATTCCGCAAAAAGCAATAATAATGATCACTGCTCCGGCGATGCCGATGTTCCGCGCTGTCCGCCGGTAACCAGCTCTAGCAGCGATGGTCATGATTACGGCTGCAGCGACAATGAAGTTAACAATTATTGTAAAGAACTTAAACTTCCCACTTTTGCAAGTGGGAAGTTTAAGTAACAATGTATTTTTTAGAAGTAGGCGTCATGGAGGATAATCCTCCGTAGCTAATTAATAGATATACTACAGAGATCATACCAGAATTTAGCAACATTTTAAAAATATCAGTATGACGCTACACTAGTTTATAACCTGACTGCCCACTCCTGTATTCCAGTATTTATATAATGATATTGACACGTTCCTGCTCGCGTATTATTATACATATTATAAATAAGTTGTGTTATGAGGTAAAACTATGAAACTAAAAAATATCCTGATTTCTTGTCTAATTGCTCTCGTTCTTGCAACTGCTACTTCTGAAAGTATAACTAGTACTACAGAAATAGCCTTAGCTAAGAGTGAAAAAATTGAGCAGTACAGTTTTTCGAAAAAAGAGGAAAATGTATGCTAAATAAAATGGGTATGGGTGAACTTAAAAATCTAGCAAAAGTAATATTTAAACCTTTAACAGTTAAGTATTTAAAATCACACGCCTGGAAAAAGGCCTCTTCTATAATGGTACGCACAATAACTAAATATGCATCTAAGAAAGTAGCAAGCTTTGCCGTTAAGCGTCTTGCAAAACTTGCTATGCCTGGAATTGGTTGGGGATCTGTAGCTCTTTGGGGCGCCGAATGTGGTTGGGATGAATTTCATTAAAAAGTTAGTCAGTTGGCTTGGTGGATTAGTCTTGATCATTATATTTGGTCTAGTCTTAATCACCCTCTACAATGCCTATTACTGCTTCGGTCCCATGATTTTTGGTGAGCACCTCGCTAGTGCCAGCAGCCAATTCTGGTTTGCAGAGTTGCTGCTTGGCGGTGGCTACACCGTAGTCGTTTTGCTTATCGCTATCGGAACTAAGCTCACTAGAAAGAACAAAAACAATTGAGAATTACTCTCATTTTTTATCCACTCAAAAAAGCCATATGCATCCCCCCACAGCAAAAAAAGGCGAACCCCACCGGGTTCGCCTTTTAACTTACTTCTGAACCTTGGCGTATTTTCCGTTTTGCACGTAGACGCTCAAGATGGCCAAATCGGCCGGGTTGACCCCGGAGATTCTTTCCGCCTGGGCCAGGGTTTCCGGCCGGATCTTGGCGAACTTCTCCCGGGCTTCCGTAGCCAGGCCCTCGATCTGGTCATAGTCGATGTCCTTCGGGATCTTCTTGGCTTCCTGCCGGCGCAGGCGGGCCACTTGAATCTCCTGCTTCTTGATGTAGCCGGCATACTTGATGTCGATTTCCACCTGTTCCTTGACATAGCGGTCCCCGGCCAGTTTCTGCCCGGTCAGGCGCTCAACGTCTTCAACCGTCACCTTTGGCCGTCTGAGGAAGACATCTGCCTTGACCCCGCCGTTTAAGCCAGTTTCGCCTAAACCAGCCAGGTATTCGTTGACGGCAATGGTCGGGTGGACGGTGATCTCGCCCAGCCGGTCCAGGTCTTCCTGGATCAGTTCCTTCTTGGCCAAAAATTCAGCATAGCGATCATCGTCAATCAAGCCCAGGTCATGCCCCTTTTCCGTCAAGCGGAGGTCGGCATTGTCGTGACGGAGGAGCAGGCGGTATTCAGCCCGGCTGGTCAAGAGCCGGTAAGGTTCTTCCGTCCCCTTGGTTACCAGGTCATCGATCAAAACCCCGATGTAGGCTTCATCGCGCCCCAGGGTAAAGGCTGGCTTGCCTTCCGCGCTCAAGGCCGCGTTAATCCCGGCAATCAAGCCCTGGCCAGCGGCTTCTTCATAGCCGGAAGTCCCGTTCATCTGCCCGGCCGTATACAGGTGCTTGATCCGCTTGGTTTCTAAAGTGTGGGTCAACTGCCATGGGTCGACCACGTCGTATTCAATGGCGTAGCCCGGCCGCATCATTTCAACCTTTTCCAGGCCGGCGACCGTGTGCAGCATTTCCAGCTGGATTTCTTCCGGCATGGAGGTTGAAAAGTCCCCGACATAGATTTCTTCCGTCTTCCGCCCTTCCGGTTCCAGGAAGATCTGGTGCCGGTCCTTGTCAGCGAAACGGACGACCTTGGTTTCAATTGACGGGCAGTAGCGCGGCCCTACCCCGACGATGTCACCGGAGAACATCGGTGACCGGTCCAGGTTTTCATTGATGATTTCATGGGTCTTCGGGTTGGTGTAGGTCATCCAGCAGGAAGTCTGGTCAGTCAGGTAGTCTTCATCCTTGCTGGTAAAGGAGAAGTGGCGGGGTTCCTTGTCACCCGGCTCTTCTTCGGTCTTGGAGTAGTCGATGGTGTGCTTGTTGACCCGCGGCGGCGTCCCGGTCTTAAAGCGGCGCAGCTTGAAGCCCAGTCTCTCCAGGCTTTCTGACAGCTTGATGGCTGGAATCGTGTTGTTGGGGCCGGATGAGTAGTTCAGTTCCCCGATAAAAATCCGCCCTCTGGCCGCGGTCCCTGTCGTCAAGACCACGCTCTTGGCCCGGTAGCGGGCCCCGGTGTTGGTCACCACGCCCCGGCATTCCCCGTCTTCAACGATCAAGTCGTCAACGACCGCCTGGCGCAGGGTCAAATTAGGGGTGTTTTCGATGGTCCGCTTCATCTCTTCGTGGTAGTCCCACTTGTCAGCTTGGGCTCTTAATGCCCGGACAGCCGGCCCCTTGCCCGTGTTCAGCATCCGCATCTGGATGTAGGTCTTGTCGATGTTTTTGCCCATCTCCCCGCCTAAAGCGTCGATTTCTCTGACCACGGTCCCCTTGGCCGGGCCGCCGACTGACGGGTTGCAGGGCATAAAGGCCACCATGTCCAGGCCGATGGTCAAAAGCAGGGTCTTCTCCCCCATCCGGGCACTGGCCAGGGCTGCTTCGCAGCCCGCGTGGCCGGCGCCGACCACGATTACGTCATATTCGTTTGAAACATAAGTCTTCATCTTTTTCGTCTTCCTTGCCTTCCTCGCTATTTCCCTAAGCAGAACTGACTGAAGAGGTCATTGATCAATTCATCTGGCGCGCTATCTCCGGTGATTTCGCCCAGGCTTTCCCAGGCTCCGGTAAAGTCGATCTGGACCAGGTCGACCGGCATCCCGTCTTCAATCCCGCTGGCCACGTCGGCCAATTGCTGCTTGGCCTTGGCCAAAAGGCCCGCCTGCCGCTGGTTGGTCACCAGAACCTGGTCGTTGGAGTTTTCGATCCCCTTGAAGAACAGCTTCTTGATCAAGGCTTCCAATTCGTCCAGGTTTTCCTTCATCATGATCGAGGTGCTGATCACTTCACTGCCGCTTTCTTCAGCGATCTCAGACGCGGCCAGCTTCTGACCCAGGTCCGTTTTATTCAGCACGATGATCCGCTTTTTGCCATTTGTCAGATCCAAAAGCTGCCGGTCTTCTTCCGTTAATTCCTGGCTGCCGTCCAGCAAAAGCAGGATCAGGTCCGCCTGGGCAATGGCCTTCTTCGACCGCTCAACCCCGATTTTTTCCACCTGGTCCTCGGTATGGTGAATCCCGGCCGTGTCGATCAACTCCAGCGGCACCCCCTTGACGGACACGAACTCTTCCAGGGTGTCCCGGGTGGTTCCGGCCACATCCGTCACGATCGCCTTGTCGCTTTGGGTCAAGTAGTTCAAAAGAGAGGACTTGCCCACGTTAGGCCGGCCGACAATCGCCGTCTTCAAGCCGTTTCTGAGAATCTGCCCCTCCTGGGCCGTTTCCAAGAGGCGATCAATCTTGCCGCTAACATCTTCCGCGCAAGCCAGCATCTTTTGCGCCGTCACTTCTTCTTCATCGTATTCCGGGTAGTCGATATTGACCTCGACATTGGCCAAAACGTCCAGGATTTCCTGGCGCAGGGCCCGGATTTCCGTCAAGAGGCCGCCGGAGAGCTGCTTGACCGCCACCTGCCGGGCCTTGTCAGTCTTGGCCCGGATGATGTCCATCACGCTTTCAGCCTGGGTCAGGTCGATCCGGCCATTGACGAAGGCCCGCTTGGTAAATTCGCCCGGGTCAGCCATTCTGGCCCCATTGGCCAAGAGCAGCTGCAGGATGTCGTTAGTGACCACGATCCCCCCGTGGCAGTTGATTTCCACGATGTCTTCCTTGGTAAAAGTCTTCGGCGCCAGCATGACGGAGGCCATGACCTCGTCAATCACCTGCCCAGTCGCCGGATCCACGATGTGGCCGTAGTTGATCGTGTGGCTGGGAACTTTTTCCAAGTCCTTGCCCTTAAACAAGCGGTTGACAATGGCGACCGCATCTTCCCCGGAGACGCGGACGATGGAGATCCCGCCTTCTCCCAGCGGCGTTGAGATCGCCGCGATCGTATCAAATTCAGTTAAACGTTGAACCATCTCGTTACCTCGTTTTTTTCCAATAAAAAAAGCGCAATTTCCACCATGAAAAATGATGGATAAAGCACTTTCACTACTTTATCTAAAAAACTTTAGATGAATATTCAATTATTTCCGCTTGATCCGCTTGTAAGCCCGCCGCATCTTGCGCTGGCGCTCGCGTTCAGCTTCTTCCTTGGCTTCCTGTTCCCTGCGGTACTTGAATGGGTTCTGCAGGACCAGGGTCTGGCCAACCTGGAAGAGGTTGGAGATCACCCAGTAAAGGGAGATCGCGGACTGGAAGACGATGGCCCAGATCCCGACCATGATCGCCATGGCATAGCTCATGACCTTGGTCATCGTGGTCTGGGAAGACTTAGGCACCGACAGAGTCGCGATATATGAGGACAGGAAGGTAAATACCGCTGCCAAAACCGGCAGGATGTAGTATGGGTCTGGCTTGCCCAGGTCCATCCACAAGAATTTACCGTTCTGCAGCTCTGGCGTCCGCCAGATGGCCTGGTACAGGGCCCACATAACCGGCAGTTGGATGACCATCGGCAGGCAGCCGGCGTAAGGATTGACGCCCGCTTCCTTGTAAAGCTTCTGCGTTTCTTCATTCAGCTTGTTCCGGGTCTCCAGGTCCTTGCTGGAGTACTTCTCTTGCAGGGCCTTCAGTTCCGGCTGGATCTCCTGCATCTTTCTGGTGCTGTTGATCTGCACCGCGTTCAAAGGCAGGAGGATCACCCGGATGATAACCGTAAAGATGATGATGGCCCAGCCGTAGCTGCCCCCGCAGACTTTGGCAATCCAAAGCACGAACTGGGAGAGGTAGTAAACTACCCAGGCATCCCACCAGTTGCTGGAATTATGGGAGATCGGCGTTGGCTTCTGGGTGGTCTGCGAAGCGCAGCCGCTCAGAACAAGGGCAAAAACCGTCACCAGTGCCAGAGCGGCCAGAAGGCGCTTGGTACTCTTCTTCGATAAAATGTCCTTCACTATTTTTCCTCTTTATTTGGCTCTTCTTCAATGACGTGGGCCAGGTTCAGCGCGTGAAGCAGGTTTTCCCGCGTCTTTTCCCAATCAAAATCGCGAGCGTAGGGTCTGGCAATCACCAAGAAGTCCAGGTCCGGCTTAATCCGATCCCGGTTCTCGGTCAGCACCGCCCTGATGTAGCGCTTAAGACGGTTGCGCACGACGGCCGTGTGACCGACCTTCTTGCCGACAGAGATGCCGACGCGAAAATGCTTATTCTGCTTTCTAGGCAGGACATAGATCACAAAAGCCCGGTTGGCAACTGATTCGCCATTTTCAAAGACGGTCTGAAAATCCTGTTCAGATTTAACTCGATATGACTTTCTCAAAGCTCTTTACACTCTTGCAAATTAAAAAAACCACTGGGATTCAGTGGCTTAAGCAGATAATACTTTTCTACCCTTTGCACGGCGTCTAGCCAATACCTTACGGCCGTTGCTTGTAGCCATACGCTTCATGAAGCCGTGAACGCGTGAACGGTGACGCTTCTTAGGTTGGTAAGTTCTCTTAGTTGACATATATTTGCACCTCCATTTTTTAGTGCTACGTGCACAATTTCTTATCTAGAATAGCACGGAAATCAAAAAAAACCAAGCTTTTTCTTGCAAACTTGCCCGATTTTTTCCTTAGACTGCCTGAAGCTAATCCCCCGCCTGTGGACAGAAAGCAGACCGCGAAAAAATTTTTTTCCCGGCAATCAACAGGCTTTTTTGCAGACTTATCCACAGTCCACACCCTGTCAAAAACTTTTTCAACACCCTGTGGATATGTCTGGTCAAAAGTGGGCTCTCCTTTTGCCACTCTAAGAAAAGTTGTCCACAGGACTTATCCACTTTTGGCCGATTTTGATAAAATTATCAGCAGAGTTCACAGTCATCTTTTTATTTCTTGTCCACAGCCTGTGGATTCTGGATTTCTTTCTTCCACCTGTGGAAAACCTGGTCAGTAAATGCTAAAATAATTTTGCTAAAAAATTTTTTGGAGGGAATGTTTTTTGTTCGATTTAGAAAAATTCTGGGATAGCTTCAACGCTGAAATGCGGTCCGAATTTAACGAAGTATCCTATAATGCCTGGTTCAAAAACACCAAGCCCGTCTCCTTCAACAAGGACACCCATGAATTGGTAATCTCCGTCCAAACCCCCGTGGCAAAGGGGTATTGGGAGCAAAACATCTCCGCTAACCTGATCCAGTCGGCTTATGCCTACGCGGGAATCGACATCTACCCGGTTTTCGTCGTTAAGAACGGCCCGGCAGCCAGCAGCGAAAGAATGCTGGAGCCCCAGCCGCAGGCCAAGCCCGAGAAAGCCCGGCCGCAGGGCCGGGAATTCACCAAGGACCTGCGCTTAAACGAGAAGTACACCTTCGAAAACTTCATTCAAGGCGAGGGCAACAAACTGGCTGCCGGGGCCGCTTTGGCGGTTGCCGACAACCCGGGGACCTTCTACAACCCCTTGTTCATCTTCGGGGGCGTGGGCCTTGGTAAAACCCACTTGATGCAGGCGATCGGCCACCAGATGCTGGCGGAAAGACCAGATGCCAAGGTTGTCTACATTCAAAGTGAGACTTTTGTCAACGACTTCATCAATTCCATCAAGAACAAGACCCAGGACAAGTTCCGGGAGAAATACCGGACTGCTGACCTGCTCTTGGTCGACGACATCCAGTTCTTCGCCAAGAAGGAAGGGATTCAGGAAGAATTCTTCCATACTTTTGAGACTCTCTATAATGATCAAAAGCAGATCGTCATGACCAGTGACCGGCTGCCAACGGAAATTCCCGACCTGTCCGAGCGGCTGGTCTCGCGTTTTGCCTGGGGACTGCAGGTTGAAATCACCCCGCCAGACCTGGAAACCCGGATCGCCATCCTGCGCAAGAAGGCTGAATCCGAAGGCCTGGAGATCGATGAAAGCACCCTGGACTACGTGGCCAGTCAGGTCGATACTAATATCCGGGAGCTGGAAGGGGCCCTGGTCAAAGTCCAGGCCCAGGCCACCATTCAAAAGCAGGACATCAACATTGGCTTAGCCCGGTCGGCTTTAGCTGACCTCAAGCTGGTCCAGAAGAGCAGGGGACTGCAGATTTCCAAGATCCAGGAAGTCGTGGCCAACTACTTCCAGACCTCAGTGCCGGACCTTAAAGGAAAGAAGCGGGTAAGGCAGATCGTCATCCCACGCCAGATTGCCATGTACCTGTCCCGCGAGCTCACCGACGCCAGCCTGCCGAAAATCGGCCAGGAATTCGGGGGTAAGGACCACACGACCGTGATGCATGCCTGCGACAAAATCGCCCGGCAGATCAAAACGGACACTGAAATCAAGTCCGCTGTTTCCGACCTGCGGCAGATGCTGGAAAGATAGGTCCGTTGATAACTTGTGGACAAGTCCTTGATTTATCCACAACTTTTCAACTGGCAAAAGTCCGAATTACCGGGCTTCCGGTTAGTTATCAACAGAATTCACAGGACCTACTACTACAACTATCTATATAATAAATAATTAAATAAAGAGAGCAGCAAACTAACCAAGGAGGATCAGATGAAATTTACTGTACAGCGCAATCTTTTTATCAATGACTTGAATTCCGTTTTAAAGGCAGTTTCCTCAAGAGCCCAGATTCCAATTTTGAGTGGGATCAAGCTGGACTTGACCGAAACTGAATTGATCATGACAGGCAGCAATGCCGATATTTCCATTGAATTGAACCAGCCGGTTTCTGATGACCTGCGGGTTGAATCAACCGGCTCTATTGTCGTGACCGCCCACCTGTTCAGCGAAATTGTCCGCAAGTTGCCGGGCAGGGAATTTACTTTCGAAGTCAAGGAAGGCAACCAGATCCAGATCACCTCTGACAAGGCTGACTACACCATCAACGGCCTGGATGCCAGCGCCTACCCGCGCCTGCCGGAAATTGCCGGAACTTCCTTCAGTCTGCCGTCCAAGACCCTGCGGGAATTGATCACCCAGACTGTTTTCGCCGTATCTACCGAAGAAAGCCGGCCAACTCTGACCGGGGTCAACTTCAGCTTCAAGAACGGGCAGATCAAGGCCGTGGCTACTGACTCCCACCGCCTGTCCCAAAGAATCGTCGACGTTGAAGCCGGCCCAAGCGAAGACCTGTCCCTGATCATCCCGGGCAAGAACCTGCAGGAACTGGCTCAGATCATCGGCGACGCTGACCAGGACATCAAGGTTTACCTGGGCGACAGCCAGATCCGCTTTGAATTTGAAAACCTGTCCTTCTACACCCGCCTTTTGGAAGGAGCCTACCCGGACGTTGACCGACTTTTGCCAACTGAATCAACGACCAGCGTCCAGTTCAGAGTTTCTGACTTGATGCAGACTTTGAGCCGGGCCAGCCTCTTGACGCACGCCAACCGGACCAACGCTGTCCAAATGACGCTGAACGTGGCCGACCAAACCGTCCTGGTTTCCGGTAATTCACCAGAAGTAGGGAAGATTGAAGAAGAAGTCGGCTTCAGCAGCCTAACTGGCCGGGACTTGACCATTTCCTTCAACCCGGACTACATGGCCGCTGCCCTGCGGGCCTCAGTAACTGACTCGGTCATCATCAACTTCACGGAAAGCCTGCGGCCATTCACGGTCGTGCCAAATGACCAGTCAATCGAATTCGTCCAGCTGATCACTCCAATCCGAACTTTCTAAAACAGACTGCCAATAATTTACAAAAGCCACTCTCCGGAGTGGCTTTTTTTCGACCATTTTTTCATACAAGCGTTTTTTACGGCTTTTAGCCCAGAATACTTGCTTTATGTACCACGATACTAAATAGGCAAATGAGCGCTCAGAGGCCCTAAAAATGGCCTTCTTGATTGAGTTTCCTTGGAAAAAAGACTATAATTTATAAGTGGAATACTAGTTTTAGTTTTACATTGTTGAAGGTGAAGACTATCGAAACTTTTGCGATTAATGGTGAATTCATCACCCTCGGTCAATTTTTGAAAGATGAGTGTATCGTTTCCTCGGGCGGGCAGGCCAAGTGGTACCTCAAGGACAATCCAGCCCAAGTCAACGGGGAAGAAGACGACCGCCGGGGCAGGAAGCTCTATCCTGGTGACCGCTTGACCATTGCCGGCAAGGAATACGAGCTGGTTCAGGGGCTTTAATGTACCTGGGCCGGTTTAAGCAGAGCGGTTTCCGCAACCTGGCTCCCCTTGACCTGGAATTTGACCCGCACGTGAACGTTTTTTTGGGTGAAAATGCCCAGGGCAAGACCAACCTGCTGGAAGCAATCTACTTTCTGGCCCTCAGCCGGTCCCACCGGACCAGCAATGACCGGGAGATGATTGCATTCGGCCAGGACTTTGCCAGCCTGGCTGGCCGGGTCCACAAGCGCCAGCTGGACCTTGACCTGCGCATCGTCATCAGCAAGAAGGGCAAGAGCGCCTGGGTCAACCGGGTCGAGCAGGCCCGGCTGTCCAAGTATGTGGGCCACCTTAACGCCATCCTCTTTTCTCCGGAAGACCTGGAACTGGTGAAGGGGGCCCCTTCTTTGCGCCGGCGCTTCATGGACCTGGAATTCGGCCAGATCAACCCGGAATATCTCTATTTCGCCAGCCAGTACCGGCAGCTGCTCCAGCAGAGAAACAACTATCTCAAGCAGCTGGCTCGCCGGCAGGCCAGTGACCAGGTTCTGCTCGGGGTTTTGACTGAGCAGGTGGCCACCGCGGCCAGTGAATTGATCTGGCGGCGCTACCGCTATTTGGCTGACCTCAACCGCTACGCGGCCGAGGCCTACCGGGCCATCAGCGGGCAAAGAGAAGAGCTGCGGGTCCTTTACCGGCCTTCAGCCAAGGAGATTACGGATGAAGACCAGCCGGCCCAGATCAAGCAGAAGCTGCTGGACCGCTTTGCGGAGATTGCTGACGATGAGCTCAGACGGGCCACGACCCAGCTGGGTCCCCACCGCGACGACCTGGAATTCCAGCTGGACGGCAAGAATGCCCACCTGTTTGCCTCTCAGGGCCAGCAGCGGACCATTGCCCTCAGCCTGAAACTGGCGGAAATCCAGCTGATCAAGCAGCTGACGGGAGAAGAGCCGATCCTGCTTTTGGACGACGTGATGAGCGAACTGGACCAGAACCGCCAGGCAGCCCTGCTCAATTTCATCCATGGTCAAACCCAGACTTTTATTACGACAACCGATCTGGATGGTATTTCCCAGGAAATAGTCAAACAGCCGCGAATTTTTTACATCCATTCCGGCCAAATTATAGAAAAAGAGGAAGGATTAAATGGCAGACGAAGATAACAAATTGAAGAAGGCCAAGCAGTTTGAAAAAGAAGCTGACAAGTACAATGCCAGCCAGATTCAAGTCCTTGGCGGCCTGGAAGCCGTACGCAAGCGTCCGGGGATGTACATTGGCTCAACCAGCTCCCAAGGCTTGCACCACCTGGTCTGGGAAATCATCGACAACGGGATCGACGAAGCCCTGGCGGGCTTTGCGACCAAGATCGAAGTCACCGTCAACGAAGACAACAGCGTGACTGTTCAAGACGACGGGCGGGGGATCCCGGTCGACATCGAAAAGAAGACCGGCCGGCCAGCCGTTGAAACCGTTTATACGGTTCTGCACGCCGGTGGTAAGTTCGGCGGTGGCGGATACAAGGTTTCCGGTGGTCTGCACGGGGTCGGGGCTTCTGTTGTCAACGCCCTGTCCACCAAGCTGAACGTGACGGTTATGCGGGACGGCAAGAAGTACCACATTGCCTTTGACCACGGCCGGGTCGTTGAAGAGCTGAAGGAAGTCGGGACCGTGCCTTTGACTGAACACGGGACCATCGTCCACTTCTGGCCGGACCCGAACATCTTCACGGAAACCACGGTTTTTGACGACAAGATCTTGAAGAACCGGATCCGGGAACTGGCCTTCTTGAACAAGGGGCTGAAGCTGACCTTCACTGACAAGCGCAAGGATACGGCGGAAACCGACGTCTACCACTTCGAAGGCGGGATCAAGGAATACGTCTCCTTCCTCAACCGGGGCCAGGAGGTGCTTTTTGACGAGCCAATCTACGTGGAAGGCAAGTACGAGGGCATTGATGTTGAAGTCTCCCTGCAGTACACGACCGGCTACAAGACGACTTTGATGACTTTTGCCAACAACATCCACACCTATGAAGGCGGGATGCACGAGGCGGGCTTCAAGACAGCCTTGACCCGGGTGGTCAACGACTACGCCCACAAGGCCAAGATCTTGAAGGAAAATGACGACAACCTGTCTGGGGAAGACATCCGGGAAGGGATGACGGTCGTAATCTCCGTCAAGCACCCGAACCCGCAGTTTGAAGGGCAGACCAAGACCAAGCTGGGCAACTCCGACGCCAGAACCGCCGTTGACCGGGCCTTCTCTGAAACCTTCTCCACTTTCTTGATGGAAAACCCGCAGGTAGCCCGCAAGATCGTGGAAAAGGGGCAATTGGCCGAAAGAGCCAGAGTTGCCGCTAAGCGCGCCCGGGAAGTTACCCGGAAGAAGTCCGGCCTGGAAATCGCCAACCTGCCAGGCAAATTGGCCGACAACACTTCAAATGACCCGAACATCTCCGAACTCTTCATCGTCGAAGGTGACTCCGCCGGTGGCAGCGCCAAGCAAGGGCGGAGCCGGCTGACCCAGGCCATTCTGCCAATCCGGGGGAAGATCTTGAACGTGGAAAAGGCCTCAATGGACCGGATCCTGGCCAACCAGGAAATCCGGACCTTGTTTACGGCCCTGGGGACTGGCTTTGGGGCAGACTTTGACGTCTCCAAGGCCCGCTACCACAAGCTGATCATCATGACTGACGCCGATGTCGACGGGGCCCACATCCGGACTCTGCTCTTGACCCTCTTCTACCGCTACATGCGGCCGATGATCGACAAGGGCTACGTTTACATCGCCCGTCCGCCTCTGTACCAAGTGCGCCAGGGCAAGCTGATCAAGTACCTGGACACTGACGAAGAACTCCACGACTACCTTGGGTCATTGCAGCCAAGCCCGAAGCCAATCGTGCAGCGCTACAAGGGGCTGGGGGAAATGGACGCTGAACAATTGTGGGAGACGACCATGGACCCAGAAAACCGCCGCCTGGACCGGGTAGATCCGGAATACGCCAAGGACGCGGATGAAGTCTTTGAAATGCTGATGGGCAACGAAGTTGGCCCGCGGCGGAAGTTCATCGAAGACAATGCCCAATATGTTGAAAACTTGGATGCTTAATGGGAGGTAGGAATGGATAACGAAAATCAAGGACAAGACCGGCGGATCAGAAATGTCGATCTGACGCAAACGATGCGGAGCTCCTTTTTGGACTACGCCATGTCCGTCATCGTGGCGCGTGCCCTGCCGGACGTCCGCGACGGCTTGAAGCCGGTCCAGCGACGGATCCTGTACGGGATGAATGAGCTGGGCGTGACTCCAGACAAGCCTTACAAGAAGAGTGCCAGAATCGTCGGGGACGTCATGGGTAAGTACCACCCGCACGGCGACTCCTCCATTTACCTGGCCATGGCTCACATGGCCCAGGACTTCGCCTACCGCTACATGCTGGTAGACGGGCACGGCAACTTCGGTTCCGTCGACGGTGACCGGCCGGCCGCCATGCGTTACACCGAAGCCAGAATGAGCAAGATTGCCGTGGAAATGCTCCGCGACATCAACAAGAACACGGTTGACTGGCAGAGAAACTACGACGACACGGAAAACGAACCGACCGTCCTGCCAGCCAGAATTCCTAACCTTCTGGTCAACGGTTCCAGCGGTATCGCGGTTGGGATGACCACCAACATTCCGCCGCACAACCTGTCTGAAGTCATTTCCGGCATTCACATGCTGATGAAGAACCCGGACGTGACGACCAAGGAACTGATGAAGGCCATCCCAGGGCCGGACTTCCCAACCGGTGGGATCTTGATGGGCCGGGGCGGGGTCCTGCACGCTTATGAAACTGGCAAGGGCAATATCGTCGTCCGGGCCAAGACCGAAATCGAAACGGAAAAGAGCGGGCGGGAAAGAATCATCGTCAGCGAGATTCCTTACCTGGTCAACAAGGCTGAATTGGTTCAGAAGATTGCTGAACTGGCCCGCGACAAGGTGATCGACGGCATTACCGGGGTCCGGGATGAATCCGACCAGAGCGGGATGCGGATCACGATTGACGTGCGCCGGGATGCCAGCGCCAGCGTGGTTTTGAACAACCTCTTCAAGGAAACCCAGATGCAGTCCAACTTCGCCATGAACATGGTGGCGATCGTGGACGGGGCACCGAAGTTCCTGACCCTGAAGCAGATGCTGCAGTACTACCTGGCCCACCAGGAAGACGTCATCACCCGCCGGACCAAGTTCGACTTGGAAAAGGCTGAAGCCAGAGCCCACATCCTGGAAGGTTTGCGGGTAGCGCTGGATCATATCGACGAAATCGTCAGCCTGATCCGGAACTCTGAATCAAGCGACATCGCCAAGGCGGGCTTGATCAGCCGCTTTGACCTGGACGACCGCCAAGCCCAGGCTATCCTGGACATGCGTCTGGTCCGCCTGACTGGTTTGGAAAGAGACAAGGTCGAAGGCGAATACCAGGAGCTTTTGGTCAAGATTGCTGACTACAAGGACATTCTGGCCAAGCCGGAAAGAATCGACCAGATCATCTACGACGAGCTGCTGGATATCCAGAAGCGCTTTGGCGACAAGCGCCGGACCCAGATCACGGCCAGCGAAGTGGTCACGATCGAAGACGAAGACTTGATCGAAGAACAAGACGTCCTTTTGACCTTGACCCACCAGGGCTATGTCAAGCGGATGCTGATCGACGACTTCAAGACCCAGAACCGCGGCGGCAAGGGGATCAAGGGGATGGGCGTCCAAAAGGGCGACTTCATCGAGCACCTGCTCTACTCAAGCACCCACGACTACCTCTTCTTCTACACCAACAAGGGCAAGGTCTACATGAAGAAGGCCTACGAAATCCCGGAATATGGCAGAAGCGCCAAGGGCCTGCCAATCGTCAACCTCCTGCAGCTGGAGAAGGGCGAGCACATCCAGACCGTGGTCAGCGTGCCGCAAGGGCATGACGACGACTACGCCTTCTTCATCACCAAGCTGGGGACGGTCAAGCGGACCAAGATCAAGGAATTTGAAAACATCCGGACCAACGGTCTGATTGCCTTGACCTTGAAGGACGGCGACGAACTGTCCAACGTTCTGACTACTGACGGCCAGCAGAACATCTTGATTGCCACCCACCAGGGCTACGCCGTGACCTTCAATGAAGGCGACGTCCGGGCCATGGGCAGAAGCGCGGCCGGCGTCCGGGGGATCAACCTCCGCGAAGGCGACTACGTGGTTGGTTCCGGGATCTTAAAGCCGGAAGATGAAGTTCTGACCATCTCTGAAAAGGGCTACGGCAAGCGGACCGCGGCCAGCGAATACCCGGTCAAGGGCCGGGGCGGCAAGGGGATCCAGACCGCCAAGATCGGCGAAAAGAACGGTCCTCTGGCTGGCGTGGCCGTGGTTGACGGGCAAAGCGACATCATGCTGATCACCACTGACGGGATCATGATCCGCTTCAAGACCAGCGATGTCTCCCAGACTGGCCGGTCAACTATGGGCGTTCGCCTGATCAAGGTAGCTGACGGCAATGCCGTGGCAAGCATGGCAGTCGTACCGGCTGAAGACGAAGACGAAGCTGAAAGCGAGCCGGAAACGGAAGCCTAAGAAGCAAAAACAAAAAAGTAAGATAAAATAAAAAATTACCAGCATTTTTGGCGTAATAGTTAGTGGGAAGAAAATCCCGGATCACGTGTAAAAAATGTTTGGTAATTTTTTTATTTTGTGCTAAAATTAGGCATTGCGAGTAATTAGATCAATTACTCCTTGTTCTTGATTTTAGCAAGAACCATTTAGTCCAAAAGGAGGTGCAATAGTCTATGACAACCAAGTACGAAATTACTTACATCATCAAGCCAGACGTTGACGATGAAGCAAAGAAGGCCATTATTGACAAGTACACTAAGGTGATTGCTGACAATGGTGGTGAAATGGTTGAAGCTAAGGACTGGGGCAAGCGTCGTTTCGCATACGAAATCGAAAAGTATCGTGAAGGTAGTTACTACATCATGACCTTCACTGCTGATGACGCTGCTGCTGTCAACGAATTTGCCCGTTTGAGCAAGATCGACGACTCAGTTCTGCGTTCAATGACTGTCAAGTTAGACAAGTAATTGTAGTTTTCCGTAATACAGGAATAGGAAGGAAATAAGTATGATCAATAATGTTGTACTTGTTGGCCGTTTAACACGTGATCCTGAATTACGTACTACTGGGAGCGGCATCTCGGTTGCTACGTTCACTTTAGCCGTTGACCGGCAGTTTACCAATGCATCAGGCCAGAGAGAAGCGGACTTCATCAGCTGCGTGATTTGGCGCAAGGCTGCGGAGAATTTCTGCAACTTCACCAGCAAGGGCAGTTTGGTGGGCATCCAGGGCCGGATCCAGACCAGAAACTATGATAACAAGGACGGCCAAAGAGTTTACGTGACAGAAGTCCTCGTGGACAACTTCTCACTGCTCGAATCACGCCGCGAGCGTGAAAGCCGTCAGCAAAACGGCGGGTTTGGCGGCTACGGCCAAGGTCAAAGCCAAAACTCCGGCTTCAATTCCGGATTTGGCGGCGGCAGCGGCTATGCTGGCAATAACGCCTTCGGCAACCCAGCCCAGTCAAACGGGGCTGCTAATGCCGGATTCAATGAAGATAACAAGAAAGACGGCTTTGCCGGCGGAGATACGAACGCCAACCCGTTCGACAGCTCTGACGGTGCAATCAACGTCTCAAATGACGATCTTCCATTTTAAAATTACACAAGAAAGGATCTGAAGACATGCCTCAACAAAGAAGAGGTGGTCGTCGTCGCCGCAAGGTTGACTTCATCGCAGCCAACCACATCGACTACGTAGACTACAAGGATGTTGATCTGTTGAAACGTTTTATCTCAGAAAGAGGTAAAATCTTGCCACGTCGTGTCACTGGTACTAGCGCTAAGAACCAACGCAAGGTTGCTAACGCTATCAAGAGAGCCCGGATTATGGGCCTTCTGCCATTCGTAGCTGAAGACTAAGCAGCAGGATCAATAAGCAAATAAAGAGACCGAAAGGAGCTGGACTCCTCCCGGTCTCTTTTTCTTTTCTGTTTTGTGGCGGCCGGCAATAGGTTATAATGGAGATAGTTTAGTCTGCTTTAAAGATGTGGAAGAATTTTATGAAAAACTTTTTACGCAAACTTGAATTGCCAGAATTCGTCCGGGATTCCAGATTGATCATTGCCTTCTCAAGCGTCGCCTTCTTGACGGTGCTGAGCACGGTTGTGGCTTTCTTCATCAACCGGATCTTCGGGGTGGCGCTGTTGCTGGTCTTGATCGTGGATGTCTTTTGGGTCGTTTTCGGCGTTTACATTCTCGCGAAAAATACCAACAATTACGCGGCCAACCTCTCCTACCGGATCAAGCGGGGGGAGCAGGAGGCCATGATCAAGATGCCGCTGGGGATCCTCCTTTACGACGAATCCCGGCACATCCAATGGGTCAACCCCTACCTGCAGCTCTATCTGGGCGACAAGGACGCCATCGGCAAGACGATTACGGCAGTCGACCGGAAGCTGGGCAAGCTGGTTGAAGAAGCCCTTGAGGCCCAGACTTCTGAAAGCAAGGTGGTCAAGTGGGGGGACCACCAATTTGAAATGGTCGTCCAAGACAGCATCGGGGTCATCTACCTGCTCGACATTACCCGCTATGCTGATTTGGCTGACAAGTACCGGGCTGAGCGCCTGGCTATCGGGCAGATTTTTGTCGACAACTACGACGAGCTCAGCGAGCGGATGCACGACCAGGAACTGGCCAGAACCAGCACCTACCTGCAGACGACCTTGAACGACTATGCCAAGAAGTTCAAGGCCTACCTGAAGCGGATCGATGAGGACCACTTTTTGCTTCTGGCCCACTTGCAGGACCTGGAAGCCATGGAAGAAGACAAGTTTTCAGTTTTAGACAAGATCCGCCTGGAAACCAGCCGGAACAACACTCCTTTGACCTTGTCGGTCGGGATTGCCTACGGGGGCGAGTCGCTGAGAAAGATCGCCAACCAGGCCCAGGCCAACTTGGACCTGGCCTTAGGCCGGGGCGGGGACCAGGTGGTTCTTAGGGAACTGGGCCAGGTGGCCCGCTTCTACGGGGGCAAGTCCAACCCAATGGAAAAGCGCACCCGGGTCCGGGCCAGAATGGTTTCCCAGGCCTTGGGCGAGCTCTTCAAGGATGTTGACCAGGTCTTCGTCCAAGGGCACCAGCGGCCTGATATGGACTCTGTCGGCAGCGGGATCGGGGTCGTCAAGATCGCCCGTCTGCACGGGGTCAAGGCCCACTTTTTGCTGGACACTGCTCACTGCAACTATGACGTTGACCGCCTGGTCAAGAAGATGCAGGCGGCTGACCCCCAGCTGGACCTGTTTGTCAGCCCGGATGAGGCCAACGCGGTCGTGACGGACAACTCCCTTTTGGTCATGGTGGACCACTCCAAGTACTCCATTACTTATGACCAGAAGCTCTATGACCGCTTGAAGAACCGGATCGTGGTGATCGACCACCACCGGCGGGGGGAAGAATTCCCGGAGAACCCGATGCTGACCTACGTGGAGCCATATGCTTCCTCAGCCAGCGAACTGGTGACGGAAATGGTCGAATACCAGCAGCCGGCTGAGGACAACCGGGTCTTGACCAACCTGGAAGCCACGGCCATGCTGGCCGGGATCACGGTCGACTCCAAGGAATTCTCCCTCAGAACGGGGACCAGAACCTTTGACGCGGCCAGCTACCTGCGGTCGATCGGGGCGGACTCCTCGGTGGTCAGCGAGCTGTTGAAGGAAGACATTTCCAGCTTCCTGGTCAAGAGCCACCTGGTGGCCAGCCTGCAGATGCTGCGGCCGAAGATGGCGGTCATGCAGGGGCCGGAGGACAAGGTGATTGACCCGATCCTGACGGCCCAGGCAGCCGATACGGCCCTGGATTTGGAAGGGGTGTCGGCATCTTTTGCCATCACTAGAAGAAGCAGCGACAAGGTCGGGATTTCAGCCCGGTCGATGGGCCACATCAACGTCCAGGTGATCATGGAGAAGCTGGGCGGGGGCGGCCACTTGTCCAACGCTGCGACCCAGATCAAGGACGTGACGGTGGAAGAGGCCTGTCAGCGCTTGCTAGCGGCCATTGACGAATATCTGGAAGAAAACAGTTAAAGAAGAAAAGGAGCTATGAAAGATGAAAGTTATTTTTATGCAAGACGTTAAGGGCAGAGGCAAGCGGGGCCAGGTCAAGGACGTGCCGGACGGCTACGCGCAAAACTACCTGATCAAGCGGGGCCTGGCCAAGGAAGCCAACAAGGGCAACCTGAACACCCTGAAGCGGGTGGAAGCCAACGAAAAGGCTGAATACGAAGCACAAAAGGCAGCTGCCCAAGAGATCAAGAAGCAGCTGGAAGCTGATGAAACTGTAGTTGAACTGAAGTCCAAGGCCGGCAGCGACTCCCGCCTCTTCGGTTCAATCTCCAGCAAGAAGATCATCGAAGGCCTGGACAAGCAGTTCGGCATCAAGCTGGACAAGCACAAGCTGGAACTTCGGGAACCAATCAAGGTTCTGGGCTACACCAACGTGCCAGTCAAGCTCTTCAAGGGTGTTGAATCAAAGGTCCGGGTCCACGTTACCCAAGAAAATTAAGAAGCTGAAAGAAGCCGTGATTGATGGATAATCTTGTCACGCAGCAGATCCCGCATGATTCTGCTGCTGAAAAAGCCGTTTTAGGGGCGATTTTCATTGATCCCGAAGTCATCAACGAAGTCAGCTCGGTCTTAGAGCCGACTGATTTTTATGAACATGCCAACCGCCTGGTCTACAGCGCCCTTTTGGCCCTCTATGACGAGAGCAGGTCAATCGACCTGGTTACCCTGCAAGAGGAGCTCAAGCGGCGGGGACAATTGGAAGAACTGGGCGACATGGCCTACGTGTCAGAGCTTTTGCTGGCAACGCCAACTGCCTTTCACGCCAAGGACTATGCCCGCATCGTTCACCAGAAGGCCCAGCTGCGCAACCTGATCAACGCCAGCCAGAAGATCATCTCCAGTGCCATTCAAGGGTCTGACAGCGTGGATGAGATCCTCAGCAATGCTGAAAATGAGATCATGAACGTCTCCAATGAAAAGGGGAGCGGGGGTTTTCACCAGATTGAGGACCTGGTTGCCGGGGCCTTGGAGCAGATTTCAAATAATGCTCAGAACCAGGACGCGGTTACGGGTCTACGGACGGGGTTTGCCTACCTGGACGAGATGACGACGGGGCTGCATGATGACGAATTGATCATTTTGGCGGCCCGGCCGGGTGTCGGGAAGACCTCTTTTGCCATGAACATCGCCAAGAATGTGGGCGTTACTGAGAAAAAGCCGGTAGCGGTCTTCTCCCTGGAAATGTCTGGTGAGCAGCTGGTGCAGCGGATGCTGGCCTCAACGGGCCTGATCGACTCCCAGCACCTCAGAACGGGGATCCTGGACCAAAAGGAATGGAAACAGCTGGAAATGGCGGGGAATGTCTTGCGGCATGCTCCGATTTATATCGATGACACGCCGGGGATAAAGATCAGCGAAATCCGGGCCGAGTGCCTGGCCTTGCAAAAGGAGCGGGGCGACCTGGGCTTGGTCGTGATCGACTACCTGCAGCTGATTGAAGGGCCAAAGACTGAGTCCCGCCAGCAGGAAGTTTCCGCGATCTCCCGCCAGCTCAAGAAGATGGCCAAGGAATTGCACGTGCCGGTAATTTCCCTGTCGCAGTTGTCGCGGTCAGTTGAGCAGCGGCAGGACAAGCGGCCAATTTTATCAGACTTGCGGGAATCCGGGTCAATCGAACAGGACGCCGACATCGTTGGCTTCCTCTACCGGGACGACTACTACCGGGATGAGGATGACGACGGTGAGGAACCGAAGGACGATCCGGAAAACGTTGAAGTTGAAGTTATTATTGAAAAAAACCGGTCAGGCCGGCGGGGATCAGCCAAGCTGATGTTCTCCAAGCCTTACAACCGCTTCTCCAACCTGGACCCAGGCCATGAGGCCCAGGGGTAGGGGGAAAAGAAAAAGAAGTGCGCAAAAAACGCACTTCTTTTTTAAACTTGCAAAAATAAAAAGAAAACCCTCCGTGTTGAAGGGGGAGGAAATTCATGCCGCCTTAGCATGACCAGGTTTTACCTGCTGAGTGGTTAAATTCGCCATTTTGACATCGGCATAGCGTCGGGTATCGGGCGGCCCATCCTGCTTAGATAGCAGTTAATTAGAAGTCAGATTTGCCTCATTTGTTAACCTACATTTATTTTAGCACAGAGGATTTAAGATGGAAAACTTTAAGTTTAATAGCTATTATGGTGACATCAGAGATTTAGATATTCCTCGAAACTATCATCTTCCTAACAAGAAAGAAATAGATTTATTGAATAGATATTCTAAATCTATTCAAAAGGCAGTAAAATTCTATGATGCTATTTCTGGAAAGAATATGAGGGTAAACTATGCTTTTAAAGACGATAGAGGCATTTCAATTCTTCCAGTTCGCTTTAAAAAAGAGAATTTTGAGCATTTACTTGGACTAAAATATTTGAATATTTCAGCTAGTCAAGTTTTTAAGCGATTCAAAAAGGGTTATACGCCAAGGCGACCACTATGTCTCGAAAACTATGGTTATACATTTGAAAAGTTGGCAGTACTGGATAAGCTAGAGAAAATTACAGATGCAGATACCTTGATTATTACTGACTTGAGCAAAGTTGGACAAGCAAAGACGATCAACTTCAATCGAGCACTGAGGACAGAGGACCGGGATCTCATGCTCGCATTGAAGGATTTTCAAGTTAATCTGTACTCACCTAGAAGTCTGCTGAGCCTTGCTTCTGAACGGGCTAAAGAAAAGTACAGTCATGTTAGGGAAAAAGATTGTGTTATGGTATATAACTCTGAAAAGACCGATAGAGGGGTACGCACTAATGTTATTTCTACAAACCATAATGTGGAAATAGATTTGTCTAAAACAACTGAGTTGATGGTTGCAATCGCCCAACAAGCCGAAAAGGAATTTCAAGAAGAAAACCGGAATAGTTTAGCTAGACGTCGGAAGGGAATCTAGCGAAGACCGGATAGATGAAAGCAGAGGAGTCCTATTTGCGTTGCTTTTATGTACTTTTGTTTGATAAAATAGAGCAAATTTTCATATAAGGAGGAGCATGCAATGTATAACGGCATGATCACGGAGGAAAATCACGCGGCTATAACCAAGATGTTGGTTGAGGCCATGCAAGAAATGGCTTTGTCGCGGAATGACAGTATTGAAAGCCCCGTTTCTCTAAGCTTGTTTTTACTGGAAATGGGGGTTGATGATCCTACGGTAGAGGATAAGCTAGTGAAGAAGACGGTTGATATGGTCTTTTCAGCCGAAGATGCGATGAAGCGGACAACCCAGGACTTTCAAAAGGAATTTGCCAGAATCTCGCCGCTAATCGCGGATGAAGGATCAGTCAAGTATATTGTACGTTGGATCGGCATGTACTTTGTTCCAAAGGTCTATCCAGTATCTTTCAATTTGCTTTAGCCAGCAAAAAAGCGCGAATCGTTGCTGATTCGCGCTTTTTGTTATTCTTGCTTGATGTCGTAGGCCTCAAAGAAGATTGGCCCTTTCTTTGAGTCATTGAAATTAGGCCGGTCCTTGTAGGGATCCTCGCTTCTGTTGAAGGGCAGGGTAAGGCTCTGCCGGGTCGTTTCAATGATGTTGTTAAAAATCTGCCGGAAGATAGTCCGCATTTCCGGATCCATGGCAAAGTATGCCCGGCCAAAGCGGTAGGTGCCGGTAAAACCGCTGATCTGCTTGATCTTGGTGATGTCCAGGCTGCCAAAAGCCTCAAAAAGGGCGGACCACATCTGCCCTCTTTTTTCCGCGGGAATCTGGTGGTTGAAGGCGATCAGGGAGTGGCGGATCACCCGGGCGGTAGCCGTGAGGCCCTCTTGCGCCAAAACATAGCTGTCTCGGCCAACGCTCCAGGTTCTTGGGTCGTGCTGGTTGAGGGCTGGCTGGGTGCACTTGACGACCAAGACGCGCTCAGTATGGTCCAGCATGCAGCCGACAATGGAGCTTTCCGGGATGTAGGTCTTCATCTTTTTGATATTGTCTTGAAAGCCGCTGGTCCCGTAAATCTGGTGCCGGTAGCCAGGCCCGTCAAAACTGTAGGACTTGATGACCCGGGCTTGAATCTGCGGGTCAGCAAAGGCCAGGGCGTAGTGGGCGTAGTTGCCCCCCTTGGAGTGGCCGGTGATATAGATCCGGTCATTTGGGTAGGCCTGACCGATCTGGTTGAGATACTTAGCGGCCAGCTTCTGTCCGGTAATTTCTGGTGTATAATTCATGACCATGTCCTCGCTCCAGCCGATCATGGACTGGTCGGTGCCCCGGTAGGCGACCAGGATGGTCCGGTCGTCCAGGCGGAAGGCGCCAGCGTTGAACTGGATGGGTTCAGGCTCAATCTCCATCTTGTTGACCCAGTCCAGGACGGTCAAGTCAGCCAGGCGGGGAGACTTGGGCAAGAGCAGGAGTTCAGTTTTGTCCAAGCCCTGCCAGTCATGGCCCTCTCGCTGGTAGACGGACTGGCAGACCTCACCTAAGCTGTGGCCAACCGTGCTGCCGTCAAAGGGAAGGTAGGCCAGGGATGCCATTAAGGAAGCATCCAGGCTGTTGAAGGGACAGGTCTGAAAATCCAGATCGCCGCGCCAGCGCAGATAGTCTAATGTTGATGCCATCGCAAAAACCTCCTTAGCTAACATTGTACATTATTGCGCAAAAAGCGGGGCAGGGAAGGCTTTTTATTGATTTGATGTAATTCTTTATTTACAAAAAAGCTTTAAAGGTGTATGATTACGGCATAGAATGAAAAGGAGATGAGACGAATGAAAGTTGTAACAGTTAAGTCAATCTGGCTGACCTTGCTCACGGTCTTGAGCTTTGTCCTGCCATTTTGGGGCTGGCTGCCACTGGTGTACTTGTACAGCCAACGGCAGGATCCGGCCATGCAGGGGATGGAAAAGACACTTAAGCTCGCGGCCGGCGTACAAGTAGCGTACTTGGTGATTTTGGCGGTAATCTTCTACTTCTTTGCCCCGATTCACGGTTAAAAACAGATAATTTCAATTTTTTTGGTAAAAGCTCTGTCAATAACTTGGGATAATGTCCCGTAAAATTTAAATTATTAGCGGGGAATTTTCCCCGCTATTTTTATGTGAATCTGTGATATCTGTGCGCTTTTTTCTGCTGCTCAATGAACGAAGCACGCTTCCAAGGATGGGACATCGGTGGAATATACTTTTTCCGCGGTTTCTTCTTCTTGGTCTCGAAATCAAGATCTGGAGAGACCTTGGCATTCTTCGGAATCTCGGTCAAGGCGTACACTTTTTCGTCAACGGTGACCAATAACTGGCCATCTAACGCTTGGATAACCAGGCATTTAGTGCCTTTGGCAAAGCAAATAAGCTTGTTTGAGGCATCTGTGGCTTGATAATAGTGATTCTTGTAGGAGATAGCCGAGCCGCTGTCAAACGTACGTGGAGACAGTACTGCCAGCGTGTAGTTGATCTTCTCGCCATTAGGGCTGTCGGCGAAAGCTGACTCAAATTTGCGTACATCCTGCCCAAACTTCTCGTTGAATTTTGGTACAAAAACCTCCCGGAGATACTTGTTGGCACCTTCGATTGTTGTTATGTTGTGGAGCCTCAGTTCGGGCTTTAAACGGCTCTGTACGGTCTGATTCGCCCGTTCTACCATGCCTTTGGCCTGTGAGACGCTAGTGGTTACGATGTCTGTTCCGAGAGTCTTGCAGGCATAACCGAATTGCGTAAGTACATCTTTGTGCTCTGCCTTGGTCTTAGCCGTCTCGTAGTTGAAAACAGTCCGATTATCGGTCTTGAATCTAAGAGGGATACCGTAATCCACCAGAATCTGCTCGTAGACGTGATAGTATGCATTCAGAGTCTCCTGCCAGTCGAAGTAGGCGCCGACCAGGTTGCCTGTGGCGTTGTCTATGGCTAGGTGCAGGTGAGCCTTCTTATCGCCAAACCAGAGCAGGGAAGAGGCATCCATTTGAATTTCCTCACCGAAGTACTTACAGCGCTCGTGACGAGGGTGTGCGTCTTCTAAGGCTACCTGGTGGTCGATAACCTCTTCGGAAACTTTGGTTGCCTGCTTTGGGTGATCCCGGTACCACTTCTTTTTGGCCATTTTCCGCTTAGTTTGCCTCCAAGGCTTTGGCGAAAGGATGTAATTGTCCTTAAGCAGGTTATAGACCTTGGTGTAAGAAACAGAGATGTGCTCAATTTCATCAAGTAGCTCAACGAAGTGAGTCAAGTTGCAGTCTTGATATTTGGTGCGATATAGGGTTACAATTTGGTTGTTAATTTCTGTGGTGAGACAATTAACAGGTAAGCGGCCGGCGTTCCCATGAACAAAGGCCGCTTTTCCTTTGCTTCGATATTGGTTGATCCTTCTGTTCAGCTGTCTAACTGAGATCCCCAAGATAAGGGCAGCTCTCTTCTTGTTTCCGCCGTGATCAACCAGTTCTTTGATGATTCTGTATTGTTCTTCGTACTTCATAGTTAACCTAACTTTCTTCATTGTCCGTAACCTCCGATATATGGAGATTATGCCAGACATTTTCCTCTTTGGGACATTTTTCTCTGTTAACACTTAAGACATTATCACTTGTTAAACACAATAATTTCAATTTTTTTGGTAAAAGCTCTTGTCAAGGACACGTTTTTATGGTTTAATTAATAACTGTGTTAAGGCACAAGAGTCGCTGACTTAGCTCAGTTGGCAGAGCACTTCACTAGTAATGAAGGGGTCGGAGGTTCGAATCCTCTAGTCAGCATATATAAAGAAAATGACCTTGTTTAAGCAAGGTCATTTTTTGTTGCATTCAGTTTCAACATGACAGACCGCCGGCGACGGACGGCAACGGAATGGGCAATGCCTTGATCAAAATAGGCGATGCCCTTTTTTTCATCGTAATTTTGCACTGCATCCAGGTTTATCAAGCTTTGCCGGTCAGCTGGGACCAAGCTTGGATACCTTTTTTCATAATCCTTGAGGGTGCCCAGGCAATCGAAGACCTTATTTTTTGCATAAACCCGCAAGGTCTTGTACTTCTTCGGCTGAATACTGATGTAATAGAGGTCGGCAAGTGGAATCTTTTCAACGAAATTGCGGATCTTGCTGTAGGTAAAATAGCTTGTCTGCTTTGCCGAAGTCATGGTCAGCCGGTAGCGCTTATACGCGGTATCAACTGTTTCATAGATTCTGTGCTGGATTTGCGCGGGAGCCGCGTCTTTGGTGATATAGTCCAATGGCTCAACGTGCCGCTCAATGGTTAGCCGCAAGGCCGTCGCGTCGGCAGTAACAAAGACGATTTGGCTTAAAATACCGATATTTTTGATCCGGCTGGCGACTTCAATGCCGTCCAGACTGGTCTTCAGGTCAATATCCAAAAAAGCCAGGTAGTTCAGGTCTTGATGCTCCGCGATATAAGCCAATACGCTGTGAGGATCACCGGTACTCAAGACGACACGGGCATCATAAGCAGCAGGCGTCGGGTTGATCTGGATTCTGTTTTCAATCATTTGCTGAATGATTTCACGTTCAGCGGTATTGTCTTCCAAAATGATGATAGCTAGCATTTTTCTATCCCTTCTGAATAACTAGTTCAAATGAAATCTCACTGGCACTTTGTTCAATTTCCAAGGACAAATAAGGGTCACTGTTGACTATTTCGTTGACATTATCAAGTCCCAGGCCATCATGGTCCTGCTTGCTCGTTACCCTTGGCTTCAGAACTTGGGCAAGATTAACTGGCTGGGAAATCGTATTTTGCACGATCAAGGAGTAATTGTTGCCCGAGTATTTGGTCAGCAGGACGCTGATCTGTCCGTCTGTCTGTGATTGGCAGGCTTCAATCGCGTTGTCCAAAAAAATGCCAACGCAGCGGATGATGTTCACGATATTCACGGGCAAAGAGGCAATTGGCTTGTTGATTTCAACCCTGGTCTTGATGCCTTGGTCTTGGGCCTGCTGCAGCTTGTCGATGATCAAGTATTTCAGTTCCTTGATCTGCAGATTGGCTAGTTCCAAAGTCATTGAGTTGGCCGCTTCTTGCAGGCGGTTGCTGCCTGCGACCAGTTCTTCAAGGTACTTGCTGGCCCCGGCGACATCGTCGGTCAGCAGGTAGCCGTTTAGTGCCAGGAGGCTGTTTTTGTAATCATGCCGCGCCTTGCGCAGGGAGATATTCGCCTCTTCCAAGCGGGAGGAATATTCCTGGATCTGCTGGATTTCCGCTTTTTGAACCCGCGTGGCCATAATTTCCTGGTTCTCTTGAATCGCCTGGTAGAGATTGAAAAAGAGGACCGTGATCAGCAAAAGCACGATAGTCATCAAGCCCAGTTCCACCAAGGGGGCGATATTGAATACCTCAAGCATGACCCAAATCGCGTAGGTGACCAGCAGGAAGGACCAAATGATCCAAACCAGCAAGTTTAAAAACTTGGGATTGCCTTTGACGTCAGCAGCAGTTTTTTCCAGATTTAGGGCGAAGTGCTTTTTCAAAAAGTAAAAGAGCAGGCAGATCAAGATTTCCGGAAGGAAGCAAACTAAGTTGATAGCCACGTGATCAAGCAGGTGGTGAGTAAAAAAGTAGAAGAGCAGCTGGACGATCCAGCCGAAGAGCTCACCCAGGATGGGGTAAAGGATCAAGACCAAATAATAAAAGAAGAGTCTGCTCAGGATTTTACCTTGCCCGCGCGCGAAAAGCTGAGAGATTAATTGCACGGCAATGATTGCCGCCAGGACATATTGGTAGCCAAAGAGTACCGGGAGCAGCAGGAGAGGATAAAGGAGCAGGTCAGACCTTTTTAGGCGGGCAAGGGTAAAGGCTAGAAGGACTGAGAAAAGGTAAGGGTTGAAAGCTAGATTGTTGAACAGGCTGTTGATCATTTTTTCATTTCCTTGAAAATACACGTGTTACAGAACGGTTGTTATTTATCTTAAAGCAGCGTCTGGCAAAGTTCAACGCTGGCAACGCTCAAGGCTAAAAATTCGACGCTCAAAAATTATTTTTACGCGGGAGGCTGGAAAGGCATATAACAGGAGGCATAGATCTTAAGGGAGGAAATAACTATGAATACAGATACTCAAAATTTTCAAACAGAAAATAATCCAGCATTGAATTTACAAGGAATTGCTACAAGTCTTCGGGCTAAAAAGCGGCGAAGCACAAGAGGTGGCAGTCATAGCAATATTAGTATTCTGTGTGATCAGATCCATATCAATATTTGGCCTTAATGATTGAATTAGGACAGAGATTAGAGATCTTAAGGGAGTAAGTACTGATGGGAAATTATATATTGATGATCGAAAAAGAACTGAACCAGGCTTTCAAGGAATTGGAGCAGCCAAGAAGCAAGCATTGGAATTGGCACAATTCCTACAGCCACATCAGCATCATGTGCCCAAACAGCCACAGCCACTTTTCGTTTAAAATCCGTTAAGCCATGAAGCTGCTAAAGATCACGCTGCGCTTGCTCTGGGGCATCCTGCTGAGCATAATTGCCAGTTTGCTGAATTTGTATCTGCCCCTGCTGGTTCGTCATTTTATCAACCTTAAGCAATTTGCTTGGTCAGGCCTTTCTAAAAAAGTCTTGCTGCTGGGCGGGGCGATCCTTATTGGCAATCTTCTGGTCAGCACTATAAGCGACTACTTGATCAGCAGTGAAGGCGACCGCCAAGTCCGCCAGTTGCGCCTGCGTCTCCAAAAGCAGGTCCTGCGCCTGCCGCAGAAATATTTTGATCAGCAGATCAGTGGCAACTTGACCAGCCGGATCATCAACGATGTCAACGTGCTGAGAAGCTTTTTGACCGAAACGATCCCGGCGGTGGTTACGGGCTGCTTGACCATCTTGGGCACGATGCTTATCACCTTCTCTTTAGACTGGAAGCTGCCCCTGCTTATGCTGCTGGTCTTTCCTATTGACGGACTGGTGACCATTCCTTTAGGAAAAATCAGCGAAGTGATCGCTGACCAAACCCAAAGCAGCCTGGCGTCTTTGACCGGGGTCACCAGTGAGAGCATCAAGCAGATCAAGACCGTTAAATTAAATAAGGCGGAAGAAGACGTTTTTGCCAAAAATACCAGGGAGATCAACAAGCTCTACAGCCTGTCCCTTAAAAGCGACCGAATCGCGGCGGTGATTGGGCCCTTGCAGTCGCTGCTGTCTTTTTGCCTAATTATGGCCGTCGTTCTTTATGGGACACTGAGGGTAAAAAGCGGTTCTCTGTCAACTGGGACCCTGGGGGCCTTTATGATGTACTTTTTTCAAATCATCGGCCCGATCAACAATGTCGCGCTTTTTTATTCTGACAGAAAGCAAATGCTGGGCGCCACGCGCAAGATCAGTGAAATCATTAATGAAGCTGCTGAAGAAACGGCTGGCAAGGAGCAGCGGGCAGTCGCGCGAGGCGGCAGCCTGCTCAAGCTTGACCAGGTCAGTTTTGCCTACCAGGAGCTGCCAGTCTTGGAGAAGGTCGATTTGGAAATCAGAAGCGGTGAAAAAATCGCCCTGGTTGGCGCGACGGGGGCTGGAAAGACCACCTTGGCCAACGTCATCACGCGCTTGTATCCGGTCAACGCGGGCCGAATCAGCTTAAACGGCCAGGCAAGCACGGATTTTTCCCTGGAGCAATGGCGGGGCTTTTTCAGCGTCGTGCTGCAGGAAAACACGATTATCTCGGGGAGCATCCGTGATAATTTGACTTTGGGCTTAAACAGAAAAGTGACGGATCAGGAGCTTTGGGATGCTTTGGCCCTGGTGCGTTTGGAGGAATACGCGAAAAAATTGCCGAAAGGGTTAGACAGTCTGCTGGGAGAGAGCGGAAAGCAGCTGTCAGGCGGGCAAAGGCAGAGGCTGCAGATTGCCCGGGCCTGCCTGCGCGACTTTAAATTTTTGATTTTGGATGAGGCAACGTCGAATTTAGACGCGGATACTGAAAAAATCATCATGACCGCCTTGGACCAATTGAAGCGGACCAAGAACTGCGGCCAGATCACGATCGCGCACCGGCTGGCCACGATCGCCAACAGCGACCGGATCTATTTCATCAAGAATAAAACAGTTGTTGCCAGCGGCAGTCATGAGGAACTGCTGGAAAAAGTTCCCGACTACCGCCGTTATGTTCATGAACAGCAGCTCAAGGAAAAGAGGTAGGCAGGCATGTTGGAGGAGCAGATAAAGTATTTGGAGGCGGCCCGGAACAGAGGCAGCCTCTTTTACACCCGGCAAAAAGGGGAGGAAGAGCACTTTTTTACGCTTAAAGACCGGCCGGACGCGGCCTGGCTGGAGAAAAAGACCGCCAATTGGCATTACGTCCTGTATGAACCAGATGAATTGCCGGTTCAGGGCTGGAAGATTCACTTGAGTGCCACGGTTAAGCAGGCCCAGGGGATGCTGGATGCAGTAGCGCCGTGGCTGATCAAGCAGAAAGTTTCTTTCAAGTTTCAAAGCAGCCTGGAGCAATACGTTGAATCTAATTCCAAGTACGCTGACCGCGGCGAAAGCGGGAAGTTTATCACGGTTTACCCGCGCGGCGAGGAGGAATTTGCTTACCTGCTGGCAGAATTGCAAAAGCTGACGGAAACTTTTGCTCTAGGACCATATATTTTGAGCGATCAAAACTGGCGGGAAAGCAATGTTTATTTCCGTTACGGTGGTTTTAAGCCGCTTTATCTGGCCAACACGGCTGGCGAGCGGGTGCCGGCAATATATGACCCGGCTGGAAACAAAGTAGAAGACCGGCGGCTGCCTTATTACCAGAAACCTGATTTTGTCAAAGACCTGCCAATTTTTGGCAAAAATGCTTTTCCAAAGCAGGCAGCTTTCGCCCCTTTAGAGGAGTATCAAGTCAAAGAAGCCCTGCACTTCAGCAATGCTGGCGGGGTGTATTTGGCCTTGCATGAGGGGAAAAAAGTAGTCTTAAAGGAAGGGCGCCGGCAAGCAGGCCTGGATGCCAATCTGAAGGATGGCTTTGTCAGAGTTGAAAATGAAGCTGAAATCTTGCGGCAGTTGGCGGACCTGCCAGGCGTGGTGAATTATCTGGCCGATTTTACCTCATGGCGGCACCACTTTTTGGCCGAGGAATATATTGCCGGGCAAAGCCTGGAAGAGCTTCTGGCCACGGAATTTCCTTTTGTCGTTGGGGATCTTGAAAAAAAGGCCCGCTATAAGGCCAAGGCGAGCAAAATTTTAGAGCAGCTGAAGGAGCTGCTAAAGCAGATTCACGCCCGTGGTCTCGCCGTTGGCGACCTGTCCTTAAGCAATATCCTGGTTACAGAAGATGGGGACGTCCGCCTGATTGACCTTGAAAACGCGGGCAAGGCTAGGGAAAAGTATGTCCCGGGTCTGACGACGGTTGGCTTTGTTTCTCGGGCGGCCAAGACTTACGCGGAAGCTGACGATTTTGCCTTGGCGCGGATTGCCTACTATCTTTTCCTGCCGGTCATTCCAGTTGCTGATTTGGCGCCGGATATAATTGCCAAGCAGGAAAAATGGATTGGGGGCTATTTTGGCCAGGATGTAGTCCAATTTTTACGGAAAATTGCTGGAAACGTGCAGGCGTCCGTACCAATTTTTCTGGAAAAGCCCCTGACTATTCCAGAGAAAGATCTGAGCCGGCAGACCGTGGACTTTTTTAAAGAAGGCTTAACTAGGGGGATCCTGCGGCATTCGCGCTTTGATCAGGTAGGATTAGTGCCAAATTTATATGAGGAAAATGCTGATCCTATGGAGCTGTTGAACTTAGCTCATGGCGCCGCGGGCATTTTATGGGCAGTTGGCCAGAACACGGACCTGCAGGCTTGGGTAGCAAGAAATCAAGGGAAGATAATCAAGATTGCGGAAGAGTCTGCGGCAATTGGCTTGTTCAACGGCACAGCTGGTTTGGCAAGTGTCTTGGAAAAGCGGGATTTTCCGGACTTGGCTAAGCAGATGAGGCAAATCCTGCGACAAAAAGTTGATCTGAATATGGCGGATAATTCGCTGGCCACGGGCTTGACCGGGATTGCCCTGGCCTTGCTGGAAGAGGACCCGGAAGTAAGTAAAAAAATCGCGGAAGAGCTGGCCGGCAGATGGGAGCAGGTGGATTTTGCCAATTTCGCGGATGAGGATGTTGGCCTGCTGACAGGCTGGGGCGGCGTGAGCTGGCTTTTTTGGCAATTAGGGCAAAAAGAAACGGCGGAAGAAATCGTTTCGTGGATTTTGCGGGACCATGCTGAAGAAGCAGAGACTTTGACCATTAGCGATCAATCGCGCGGCTTTGCAAGGCTGCTTCCATATTTGGAAAACGGGAACTTCGGCCTGGCCCTGCTGATGCATAAATTCATGAGGGAGGATCCGGCTTTTAAGCAGAGATATCAGCTCTTGTTTGATAAGCTGAAAAAGTCTTGTTTGACCTATTGCACCTACATGGAGACGCTGGTATCGGGTTATAGCGGCGTGCTTCCGCTGGCCAAGAGTCTGGCTGGCGATGGTGACTATGCGCTGCTGGATTACGCTTTAGCTGCTTTGAACCAGTATTTGGTCGCGGGCAATGACGAAATTTTGGCGCCTGGAAAATATGGCTACAAGCTGAGCTTGGACTTTTCAACCGGGAGCGCGGGATTGTTGACCCTGCTGAAAGATCTGCGGCAAGGCGATGAGTTCAGCTGGTTGCCGCTTTGACAGGCAAGGAGACAGAAGCATGGACAATGTAATTTTGAATTTTGAAAAAATGGTTGAAAGAAATGCTAAGCGACTGTCCCGTAAAGAGATTACGCCTGCCAGCAGTCTCAGCATTCTTTGCACGGGGCATGACGTCAGCAATTTTGGGATCGGTGAGCTTCTTTTCAAGCTGTTTAAGTAGTGAATGAAACAAGATTATTTTTTTATTAAAAATTATTGACTTTCTCATTTTAGGGCGTTAGAATATCAACATAAATAGCAGTGAATAAAATCATTAGAAAGGAGATGTGAAAAATGAGCGTTGAATTTAGCAACAGTGATAGAATCGGTTGGCGTAAGGGCTGTGGTACAAGATAGCTTAGTTTTGAGGCGTCAAGCACTAATTGTGTTTGGCGCTTTTTGTATATGGAGGAGAAAGCATGGATTTACGTATAAAAAGGACCTTACAACCTCTGATCAATGGAGATCAAATTGTATTTGGTATCGGGAATAAAGGATTAATCAGAAAAGTGCCGGATACCGAATTGAATGAAAAAGTCATTAAATACTTAAACGGGGAACTGGACAGAAAAGACTTGAAGATTTCAGATCAAGAACTGATCAATATAATTGAGAAATTTCGGTCTTTAGGCTTAATTACTACTAATTCGTATAGCGATAACTCAAAATATTCCAGAAATATCAGCTTCTTTGAATGGATGGACACGTCGGACAATGTTGATCCAAATATATACCAAGAAAAATTGCAGAAAGCAAAAGTAGCTGTGTTTGGAGTTGGCGGGATTGGATCTGCAATGGCTGAATACCTGGTTAGAGCAGGAGTAAAGGACATAAAACTGGTTGATTTTGATACAGTGGAAGAATCAAATCTCACGAGACAAACTGCTTATGTGGAAAGCGATGTAAATAAAGCTAAGATACTGGCATGTTCAGATTACTTAAAGAAGATAGACAGCACTGTTAATGTGGAGACTGTACATTGTAAGATTACAGGTACGGATGATATCGAAGCGAATATTGATGCTGAAACTGATCTGATTGTAAATTCGATGGATCAACCAGCAGAATTAGACAGCTGGTTTGATGAAGTTGCTAATAAGACTAAAAAAGCTGTGATATTTAGCAGCTACGCTTCAACTGCAGCAAATGTGTATCCTAAAATTCCAGGTGTAACAAGAGATTACAGTGAATTTTTAGGTAAGGAACAGATTACAAAAGACTGCATAATTGACAACAGTTTTCCAATGGCTGCAATTTCATCTGTAACAGCAATGGCAGCGGGCATGGCTAGTTACTACGCAATTATGTTTCTAACTGGAATTCGAATTCCGAAAGATGCTATTCAGATAGATTTTGATGGATGGACAATCTTGAAGATTAATGTTTCTGTAGCGGGATAAGGAGGAGTAAATTGCTAAAATTGTGGCTGAAAGCTAATCGGCCGCGGGCAGCCGTATTGCTGGCGCTGAGCGTTTTGTTTCAAGCTGTGTCAGCCTACAGTCTGTACTTGATCAGCCCGCAGCTGAACAGCTTGATTGGTGGAAAATTTACTTGGCTTTTCGGCCTAGCCCTGCTTAAATTAGCTTTGGATTTGTTTGGCAACCTGCTTTTGGCGGTAAACAACTACTTGTTCAGCCAGCAGAGTCAAGCAGCGAGCGACAGCTACCGGCAAAATTTGCTGCAGGCCTACTATGGCAGCAATGATCAGTGGCCGACAGCTGATCTGCAGAATGACTTGGTCAATAATTTGCAGGTGATCAACCAAGATTATTGGCAAAGCATCTATTATTTCGTCAACAATGTGCTCTACGCCTTTTTTGTCAGTGTGGCAATTCTTTCCTTTAATTGGCAACTGGTTCTTTGTGCTTGGGCAATCGCTATTGTGGCTCTTTTTGTGCCGAAGCTCTTTGAAGAAAAAAGCAGCGCGGCAACTGAAGCCGTGGTTAACCGCAATCAAAAGTATCTGCAGGCACTGGACCAGTGGCTGGCAGCGATTGAGGAACTGCGGCGTTTTTCTTTAAAAAAGGTACTGTGCCGGCAGCTTGGTGAGGAAAGCCAAAAATTGGAGGACGCCCGGATCAAGCGGCAAGCTTGCCTGTCAGTCGCGGAATTCACGCAAGAAATAGTCGACAATATCGGGATCGTGGGAGTCCCTTTTCTGGCGGGAATACTGTACTTTAGAGGCCAGGTGGCTTTCGGGGCAATCATCGCTGCTGGTTATTTAGCCAATGGCGTTTTCAGTTCCCTGCAAGAAGCTTTTTCGGCGTATATTTCAGCAAAATCAACGACTAAGCTGAATGAAAACATGCTCCAGCATTTGCAAGTTCAAGCGACCACGAAGACTGAAGATCCCCAAACGATTGTCGGCCGGGGAATAGAAGCGAACTTGGGCGGGCAAGTGATCAAATATCCTGATTTTACGATCAAGGCAGGGGAGAAGGTCTTGCTTACCGGGCCGAGTGGCTGCGGGAAAAGCAGCTTGCTCAAACTCCTGCTTGGCCAAATTAAACCCAGCAAAGGCCAGTTGACATATTTGGATTCTGAAGGAAAGGAAATCCCAAATCCGGCCCGGTCTTTTGAATATCTGCCGCAGGCTGGCTGGATTTTTCCAGGAACGGTCGCTGACAATATCACCATGTATGATGGCAAAAAGCAAAGTGAATTGGCGGAGGTACTGCAAAAGGTTGGCTTAGACCGGGACTTTCCCAAGGCAGCTGACCTCGGCCGTGAAGTCGGTCCCCGGCAGGCAGACCTGTCCGGCGGGCAGAAGCAGAAGATTTTCCTGGCCCGCGGACTCTTGCGCCATAAAAAAGTATCTTTGATGGATGAACCGTTGAGTGCGCTTGACCAGGCCAGCCGGCAGAAAATTTTGCCACTTCTGCTGGCCCGGAAGCAGACTTTGATTTTTGTTGGGCATAATTTACCGCTCGAAGAGCGGGAGCGATTTGATCAAGTGATCAATCTGAAAGAAGGGGAAGATTTTGCAAATTAAAGATTTGTTTCGGCTAAATCCCGGCCGCTTTCCGGCATTATTGTTGGCCCGGGCATCGACGGCTTTGCTGACGGCATGGGCGGCTTTTGCCTTGACCTGGGAGTTCAGCGCGATAAAAGACCGGCATTTTCAGCAGTTTCTGCTGTTTGCAGCTCTGCAGCTCTGCTTGCTCCTGCTCGGCAGCCTGCTTGACCAAGTGACCGATTATTTCTGGGAACTTCACCTTGAAAAGTATTTTCATCAGATCCGGCAGGAGGTTCTTGCCCACGCTTATGCTGAAGCGGCTGGGACAAAGGAAAATCTGCAAAATGAATTGACTAATGACTTGGAAATGCTGAAGGAACAGTACGCTGATTCTATTGGCGGTATCGTTCATTCGGCCGTCTTGCTGGCCCTGGTTGCCGGTTCTCTGGCATCTTTCCGCTGGAGCCTGCTCTTACTGGTTATTGTCGTAAGCGTCTTGCAGATGTACTTGCCGCGCGTGCTTGATGAGCCGCTGCAAAAAGCTACTGACAAAATTTCGGCCAGCAACCGGAAATATTTGCAGACCCTAGCAGACTGGCTCAATGGCATTGATACTTTGCGCCGCTACGCGGTCGGGGAAAAATTCTTAAGCAGTATTCACGCTGACGCCCGTGAATTAGAGTCTGCTTATGTGAAGCAGCAGAAAGTTGACCAGGAACTGGAATACCTTAATCAAGCTATTTATTCTTTGGGGAACACGCTGATTTTCCTGCTGACTGCTTATCTGGTAGCGCGCGGGCAGCTCGAATTCGGCTTGATTGCCTCGGTAAATGACTTCAGCTTGTACCTGTTTGGCTCTTTGATGAACATTGCCAATTACCGGGGACAGCTGGTTGCCAGCCGCGGCTTGCAGGAAAAGATTCTGGACTTGCGGCAGCCACTGGCTCAAGCAGAAGAAAAGGGGACAGCGCCAGCAGCCTTCTCTGTAAAGGATCTTCGGCTGACTTTTGCCAATGGACATGAAATCAAGTATCCAGACATCCAAGTCAAGCCGGGTGAAAAAGTACTTTTGACCGGGGCCAACGGGACTGGTAAGTCGACGCTGTTTAAGCTTCTGGTAGGGGAAGCAGTCGCCAGCGGCGGCCAGATCAGCTTTTTTGACCAGGCTGGGAAAAGGGTGACGCCTGACCGGACTAAAATCGGCTACTTGCCACAGGAGGCAATTTTATTGCCAAGTAGCGTTATGAATAACATCACTATGTTTGATCCAGATCTTGAGTCAAAGGCAGAGGCCAGCGCGGCCGATGCCCAGCTGGCTGAGGCAGTTGATAGTTGGCCTCAAGGCCTGAAAACGCCAGTTGACTTGGCGGGGGACAATTTGTCTGGCGGACAGAAGCAGAAAGTGGTGATGGCCCGCGCGGAAGTTCATGACAGCCAGCTTCTCTTGATTGATGAAGGGACCAGCGCGATCGACCAAGCAGCTGGCCGGAAAATCCTAGACAAATTGCTTCAATCCAAGCAGACGGTGGTTTTGGTCGCGCACAATCTGACTAAGGAAGAGCGGGACCTGTTTGACCGGGAAATTAAACTGCCCGCCTAAAAAAATCAACTTTTTTCGCGAAAGCTCTTGTCAAGGACACGTTTTTATGGTTTAATTAATAACTGTGTTAAGGCACAAGAGTCGCTGACTTAGCTCAGTTGGCAGAGCACTTCACTAGTAATGAAGGGGTCGGAGGTTCGAATCCTCTAGTCAGCATATTTTAACCGTCACCTGCAGGGTGGCGGTTTTTTCTTGCCTAAAATCCTTCAAGCTTTTATAAAAAATGTTTCATCCGCTTTGGACTATAATGTAAATGTAGTATGAAAATTACAGAAATTAGGAGGAAGAAAATGGCACTCATTGAACTCAAGCAGGTGTCCTACCAGGCTGGTGACCAGAAAATCCTGCAAGACGTCTCCTTTGCGGTGGAGGAGGGGGACTACCTCACCTTGACCGGGCCGTCAGGCAGCGGGAAAAGCACGACTTTGAAGCTGATCGCGGGCTTGATCTCGCCTAATAAGGGGGAGATTTTTTACCAGGGGCAAAATCTTGATAACCTGGACCTGGTCCAGTACCGCCGGCAGGTGTCCTACTGCTTCCAGCAGCCAACCTTGTTCGACGAAACGGTTAAGGACAACCTGGCCCTGCCTTTTGCCATCCGCAAGCAGGACTTTGATGAAAAGCGGGCTAAGGTTGCCTTGCAGCAGGTGGATCTGCCAGCTGACTATCTGGACAAAAAGATTACCACCCAGTCTGGCGGGGAGAAGCAGCGGGTGGCTTTAATCCGCAACCTGCTTTTCCGGCCGGAGGTTCTCCTGTTGGACGAGGTGACGACAGGGCTGGATGAAGAGAGCAAGCAGATCGTCCACCAGCTGATCGCCCGGGTACACCAGGAGGGGACCACGATCGTGCAGGTGACCCACGACCAAGAGGAGCTGGCCGCTTCCAAGCAGCTCCTGCACATGGAAAAAGGAGGAGTGCTCAAATGAAATCAATGGCTGTCAGCGATCTGTCATTAATCTTGTCTTTTGCCCTGGTCCTGGTGTCCGTGGCGATTTCCTGGAAGGAAAAGCTGGGCTTGACCAAGGACATTTTTTATAGCGTGGGCCGGGCTATCGTCCAGCTGGTCATCGTCGGCTACGTCTTGAAGTTCATCATGCAGGTCAACAATGCCATTTTGACCCTCTTGATGACCCTGTTTATCATTTTTAACGCGGCCTGGAACGCTAACAAGCGGGATCCCAACCCGAACCGCCAGCTCTGGCAGTCAATCGTGGCTCTTTTGATCGGGACTTACATCACCCTAGGCGTGCTGCTGCTGACTCAGACGGTGAAGTTGAAGCCGATGCAGATCATTCCGATTACGGGGATGATCGCCGGCAATGAGATGGTGGCGATGGGCCTGTGCTATAAGGCTTTAGCCACGGGTTTCCATGACCAGCGCCAGCAGGTTTTGGAAAAAATTGCCCTCGGGGCTGACGTGAAGACGGCCAGTATGACCATCCTGCGGCGGAGCATCAAGACTGCCATGCAGCCGACGATCGACTCGGCTAAGACGGTGGGGCTGGTCAGCCTGCCGGGGATGATGTCAGGGTTGATTTTTGCCGGCGTGGACCCAGTTTACGCAATCAAGTACCAGATTATGGTCACTTTCATGCTTTTGTCAGCGACTGGCCTGGGCGCCGTGATCGCGGGCTACCTGTCCTACCGCAATTACTTCAACAAGCGGAGCCAGCTGCGGGAAGAGGAGTAGGAGCGATGAGTGCATGACTTGACGCGCATTCAGTAAGAAATATTATAGAGAAGAAAAGCTACATTAACTCACATCACACAGAGTGAGTTAATGTAGCTATTTGTTTAAAAAAATTAGTCGTGCCTTAGCTTCCGGCCAACGGTGCTTTTGGACATGCCAGTCAGAATTGCCATTTCCCGGATAGTGAAATTTTCTTTTTGCAGATCGTGAAGTTCTGGTGAGTGGCCGGTTACACTTTGGTAGATATTTTGCAGGTATTTAGCTGGATCTGCTTGGATGTTGCTGAAGGTTACGGCAGTTTCAACCATCTTTTTCAAGTCACCAGGGAGGGGGATCCTGTCTCCGTATAAAGCAATTATCTTCTTAAACAGCCGGATATTTTTCGCCAGACCCTGGTACTCTTGGTAAACGTTATTCATTATCGCGACAGCTACTTCGGTCAAGTCTTCCTGGCTGTACTGGTCAAAATTGACAATTAACTTAAAATGCAAGCTCAATGGCAGCTTGAAGGACTCAATCGAGTTTGCCGTGGCAATTATAGTAAATCCGGGCAGCAGGTTATCGAGTCCTTTTAGAAAAGCGTCCTGGTCTGAAGCAATTGCATCGATTCCCTCTAAAAGAACGATTATCTGGTTAGGGTAGGGATAGTTGTTGATCTCATAAAAGGCTTGAGCGAGATTTCTTGGAATTTGGCCAGTTTTTTCGCTGATTAAGGATTGGCAGTCAACTTTTAGCAACTTGCGGTTAAGGATCTTGGAGATTGTTTTGGCAGACGAATTTTTTCCAGTACCTGGCTGGCCTTTAAAAAGGAACTTGTTCACGTTCATACTGTTGTAGACCGCGTTAACGATCCATTCAAGCTTGTCAGCAACTTTTTCCGGTAAGGGCAGCTGGCCAACTGGAGTTGATGGAACTTCTTCTAGGAAAGTCAGAGAAGAAGTTTGCGGCACAAAAATATTGGCTTTGGCGACTAAAGTATCTATGTAGTTGCCGAGTTCTTCATCTCCTAATTTCCGAAAGTCATCGGCGATTTGCTGAGCTTTTTCGGTAAAGGCATAATCATTGCATTCTTCGTGATATTTGATTAGATCGACTATGTCCTTCTTCTTCATGTGTACCGCCTCTCGTCTTTGCTTGCTGAACCTATTATATCGCAGGCGGGACAAAAAACACTATTTTGGGACAAGGAGGCTGGAATACTTAAAGACGGTGTACCAAGTCATGACTAGAGTAAAATATGAAGTAGGATGGCAAGGGTAGATAAGTGTCATAGAGGAGTAGCATAATGAGCGATTCAAAGTCGACTTATTCAGAAGCTTCTGAGTATTATGTCAATGTTACCGTGCCGCAAAATGATATTGATCGGGATAGGTATCTCAGAAGCAAGGATCGGGAAAAGAAGTGGAACCAGGATTGGCTTAAGAACAAGGTCAATGTTAATGAGGTTGTAGATCGCTTTGTGCCTAAAGGAGATCCAAATAGGTCATTTCATACAGAGGGTGGAGTGAAATTTGATTTCGAGGGTACCAGATATAAAATCAAATGCGATAAGGTTGCCGGCTACTTGCGCATTTTTGACAAAAAAGTAGGAATGTTTTGTAAATTAGACGGAACACCATCAGATGATTTAAAGGTAACACACTTTAAAATTATTAAGAGAGAGGAAATGTAGAATGAGATTACAAGTTGCGTTGGATGACCGGGCTCTGAAGTACTACAAGGTGCATTATGTTGATGGCGAGCCATCAGTTGAGTATTACTTTGATGAGAAGACGGCTCAAGCTTTGGAAGATGATGGCTTCTTAACTGAGATGTGGCATAAGTTCGATGCCTTGTTTGACTGGGGGGATTACGACTTCTTTGAGCCCGACAAGTGTGTGAAATTTCGTGAATGGTTGCTTGACCGGATGAAGCGGCCAATGAACGATACGGTTCGTCCAGTGTACGAAAAAATGCTGGAGTATGCTAATTTGGCAATTAAATGCAATACCGGGATTGCTTTTAACTTTTAGGAGGCATCAGTGAAGAAGTCATACTCTTTGCTTACGATACATTTAGACCGGCTGCCGATGCCGGCTAAACCACTTCGTTTGGTGTCTAGCGAAACCGCGTCTGATGTTTAAGGGTTAGATAAGTGTCATAGAGGAGCAACATAATGAGTGATTCAAAATCGACGTATTCTGAAGCTTCTGAGTATTACGTCAATGTTACCGTGCCGCAAAATGATATTGATCGCGGCCGGTATATCAGGAGCAAAGATCGGGAAAAGGAATGGAACCAAGATTGGGTTAAGAACAAGGTAAATATTAATGAGGTTGTAGATCGTTTTGTACCTAAAGGAGATCCAAAGAGGTCATTTCATACAGAGGGTGGAGTGAAATTTGATTTCGAGGGTACCAGATATAAAATCAAATGCGATAAGGTTGCCGGCTACTTGCGTATTTTTGACAAAAAAGTAGAAATGTTTTGTAAATTAGATGGTACGCCATCTAGGAACTTAAAAGAGACTCACTTTAAAATTAAAAAGAGAGGAGAGATGTAACATGTGGTTGTTAGTTGCGTTAGATGATCGTGCATTAAAGTATGACGAAGCGTACAAAATCCATTATGTCGATGGTCAGCCAGCGGCTGAGTACTACTTTGATGAGAAGACTGCCCAGGCTTTGGAAGACGATGGCTTCTTGACTGAGATGTGGGATAAGTTTGATGCCATGTTTGACTGGGGGGATTTTGATTTCTTCGAGCCCGACAAGTGCGTGAAATTTCGAGAGTGGTTGCTTGACCGGATGAAGCGGCCGATGAATGATACGGTCCGTCCAGTTTATGAGAAGATGCTGGAATTTGCTAATCTGGCGATTAAGTGCAATACCGGCATTGCCTTTGACTTTTAGGAGGCATCAGTGAAGAAGTCATACTCTTTGCTTACAATACATTTAGACCGGCTGCCGATGCCGGCTAAACCACTTCGTTTGGTGTCTAGCGAAACTGTGTCTGATGTTTTAGAGTTAGGTTCTGTGTACTGTCTGTTTGATTATCCGGTTTGTCAAAGGAAGCTTTCTGCTTCAAAAATGTTGCAGACAGAAAGTTTGCTGAAACTGAGAAATTTGGTTGAAGTTCAGCCGGAATGTACAAATTTAGTTGTTGAGCTGGATCTTAATTGTTATTCAGAGATCATGAATTTGCTCTTTCTCAAACGTTGCGTTCAAGCTATACAGTATTTAAAGACAGAATTTCCTGCCTTGACAGTTTTGCTAGCTTGTCCTCACGAGGACATGAAAATGTGGTCGGATGTGATGGAACAGTTACTTCCGAAGCCATGACTTTTAGTTTTCTGTCTAAAAACTTGTGTAAATAGCCGGCAAAATTAACTCAATATGCTGCGATTAACCATAATCGATGCAATCGAAGCGCGACGATTAGCCATAATCGATGCAATCAAAGCGCGATGATTAGCGAAATCGATGCAATCGAAGTGCGACGATTAACGGAAATCGTGCTAAAATGAATGATATGATTAAGAGAAAAAGTGTCGTTTAAAGTGCTACGATTGGGGTGATATGGATGAAAGAAACACGGACGATGGAGTACAAGGAGAAGGTAACAAATACATTCTTGAAGACGGTCAGTGCTTACTCTAATTACGGAACTGGACAGATCGTCTTTGGCATTAATGACGCGGGTGAAGTAGTAGGCCTTGATGATCCGGAAAAGACCTGTCTGGATGTTGAAAACAAAATCAATGACAGCATTAGTCCAAAACCCAACTATACTTTGCAGGTTACCCCGGAAAAAACTGTTGTTTTAGAAGTAAAAGAGGGTTTGGATAAACCATACTTGTATCGTGGCAAGGCATATAAAAGAAATGATACTTCATCAATTGAAGTTTCCAGGGGAGAATTAAACCGCCTAACCTTGCAAGGGACAAATCAGAGTTTTGACGAGCAAACCAGTAGTGCTGATTCGTTGTCATTTGAGCAGCTGACGCGGGAGTTGCAAGAAAAGGTTGGTATTGAGGCGGTTACCAAGGATATTCTCAAAAGCCTGAATCTCTATTCTGACCGGCGCGGCTATAACCATGCTGCTGAATTGCTGGCAGATGAGAATACTTTTCCCGGCATCGACATGATTCGGTTTGGTAAAAGCATCAATGAAATCATGGATCGCCGCACGATTAAACACTGCTCCCTTTTGACTCAGTATCATGAGGCAATCAAAGAATTTCAAAAATACTATGAGTATGAAGTGATCGAGGGCAGCCAGCGGCAGGTCAAGTGGCTGATTCCGATGACCGCCTTCCGGGAAGCAGTAGCTAATGCCTTGGTTCATCGGGCTTGGGACGTGCCGGCTAACATCCAGATAGCTATGTTTGAGGACAGGATTGAATTGACTTCGCCAGGTGGTCTGCCCTTCGGTATCAATGAAGAAGAATATCTGGACGGCTATGTCTCCGTTCCGCGCAATCCAATTATTGCCAACGTTTTTTATCGCTTGAATTACATCGAGCTGTTCGGAACAGGAATCAGAAGAATTCAGCAAGCTTATGACCAACTGCCCATGCAGCCACGCTTTAAGGTCAGTGGCCAGTCAGTACGGGTCATCTTGCCGTTGGCTCAGCAAAATATGCAGCTTAGCCCAGATGAAGAACTAATTTTGCAAAGTCTGGAGCCTAACCAGCCCCTTGCCAAAAAAGAGCTGGCTGACATGACTGGGATCAACAGCAGCCGTTTGAGCCGCCTTTTGCGCAAGCTGACTGACCGGCATTTGCTGACTAAGGTTGGCGCTGGTCGGGGGACTAAGTATTACCGCTAATTTTCATCATAAAAAAAGCTCTAACTGCCTCTGTGGCAATTAGAGCTTTGTTTGTTTCTAAAATTAATTCGCGGTCCGGCTTACTTCACGTTGGCAGCCTTGATGTAACGGCCGACGTTGATCCGGTAGTAAGTCTTGCCAGCAATCTTCCGCTTGCCGCCGTAAGTGAAGACTTGCTTGCCCTTCTTCAAGGTAGCAACTGACTTCACCCGCTTGCCCTTGCTGTTGTAAGTCCAAGCATTGTGAACCAGCTTGCGGGCAGTACCGTCAACGTTGTTAGCCTTGATGTACTGGTTGGTCCCGATCTTGTAGTAGTTGCTGCTGCCGATCTTGACGATCCCGCCGATCACGTAAACGTAAGTGTACGCGCTCTTGTAAGCACCGGTTCTCTTGCCGGCGGAAGTGTAGACGTAAGACTTAGACATGATCTTCTTCTTAGTCTTGCTTACAGGTGCTTGACTGGCTGGCGTCTTAGATGAGCTGGAGCTTGATGAAGAACTGGATGATGAGCTTGAGCTGATTGACAGAGGCAGAACTGAGATGTTCCCGTCAACGTTCAGACCCTTCCAGTTTTCAGTGAACTGCCAGATGATGACCCCGTTCATTGACGGGAAGTATGAAAAGTCTGGCGCGTCGATCCGGCCTGAGCTGGTGTAGTAGGCTACCCACAGTGAGTTAGGGTAGCTTGCCGTAACCGTGCTCGTGTTGACCGCGTTGTTCAAAAGGTAAGAACCAGAGTAGAGCAATGGCTGGTAGCCGGCGGCCTTGATCTTCTTCATAAAGGCCATGATGGCGCTGGTGTTGGCACTCTTGCTCCCGCTGGTTGAGTTGCCGCTGCTGGTTTCCCAGTCACAAGCCAGGTATGAGCCTGCTGGCAGGCTGACAGCCTTGGCGCTGGCGATAGCGTAGTCCGCTTCGCTCTTGGCTCTGGATGAGCTGGAACCGAAGTTGGCGAAGTGGTAGGCCATTGGCAACAGGTTGTTGGCCTTGGCGCTGGCTACTTGTGCCTTGGCGTTTGGATTCCGGTAGCTGGTGCCTTCGCTGACTTTGACAATGACGAACTGGGCGCCCGCCTTGCTGTACTTGGTCGTGCTGGTTGGCTGGTAGCTTGACACGTCGACCCCATAAGAACGGCTGCTGGCGCTGGTCGTGCTGGCCTGTGCCAGGCCGGCAAAGCTCATGCTGACAGCTGCCGTCAATGTGGAGACTAATGCAAGCAGTTTAAGGTGTTTAAGCTTCATGTAAGGTACTCCCATTAAAAAATTGTGTTGGCTTCAAATGCTCAAAATAAGTGGTTTATTTTGCAACAATTCTCATTATATAACTGTAATGTTACAAAACCTTGACACAGACTTTTCTAATTTTTAAATAATGTTACAGCTTTTTGGTACTGAAAAGGCTTCACTTTAAGCAGATCGTTTGAGCTTGTCCGCCTGTTTATGTAAAATACCCTTTGTCGTTGTCATGAACCAGCAATATAGATAAGGAAGCGATAGGAAATGCAGATCAGAAAAGCAGAACTGAAAGATTTTGACCAAGTGATGGCGATCCTGCAGGACGGGCGCAACCAGTTGGCGGAAAGCGGGATTGACCAGTGGCAGGGGGACTACCCGAACCCTGACCACGTCCGCGAGGACATCGAGAACGGCTACGCTTACTTGGCCAAGGCCGACGATGGGGAAACCGTCGGGACTTTGACCATCATTCCAGCGCCGGACCACGCTTACGACCAGTTGGACGGCCACTGGCAAGTCGACACGAATGACTACGTCACTGTTCACCGGGTAGCTATCCACTCCGACCATACCGGCCACGGCTATGCCTCACAGCTCTACCAGGCCGTGATCAATTACTTTACCAGCGGCTTCAATGACGTCAAGTCCGTCAGAGTCGACACCCATGAGGACAACCTGCCGATGCAGCACTTGATCGAAAAGAGCGGCTTCAAGCGGGTGGGCACCCTGCACGGGGTCTACCGGGAAAGTGAAATCAGCTACGTCTACGAATTAGTCACGGCTTAAATTATACTTACTAAGTAATAAGTAAACAATATAAGCAAACAGTTTAAAAATAATAGTTGTTTTGAAATTCGTAAGGAAAAGATCATAATTCCATCACAACTATCTTGTATATTAGATTCGTAGCTTGAGGTTGTGGAGAGCCGCAAGTTGCAACATCCAAATTTCTTTTATTTTTCTTTCCTCAATGTAACATTGCATTGAATTTTATACATACACAACACATTCCTAACCAAAGTCAGCTGCTCTTCTAAGCAACTGGCTTTTCTTGTGCTCTGAAAATGAAAACGTGCGTGTTATACTAGTTATTACCAGATTAGAAAAAAGTCAGCACGAATTGCTTTCATATTTTTTAAGCAAGCATATAATAGAGCTTACTGAGCAACAAGGAGGGGCCAAAAGTGAAATCAGTCTTGATCAGTCAAGATCTATCCTGCGTTGGTCAAGTCTCGCTGGCGGTCGCCTTGCCCGTGTTAGGGGCCAGCGGCCTGCAGACCGCGGCTTTGCCAACGGCAATTTTGTCTACGCATACGGGCGGATTCGGGGAGAACACCTTCCTGGACCTGTCGGCCAGTCTGCCAGATATTTGGGCGCACTGGGACAAGGAAAATATCTCTTTTGACGCCATCTATTTGGGCTACCTGGGCCAGGCAGCCAGCCGGGTCTGGGAGAAGGGGCTGGAAGAATACAGCCGGCAGGGGAAACTGATCTTGCTGGACCCGGCCATGGCTGACCACGGCCGTCTCTACCGCGGCTTTGATGACAGCTATGTTGTCCAGATGCAGCGGCTGGCCCGGCAGGCAACGATTTTGACGCCGAACTTGACTGAAGCCTTGCTGCTCTTGAATGAGCCGGTCGACTTTACTGAGGTTGACAGCCACCGGGCCTGCGTGATTACCCAGCGCCTGGCCCAGAAGTTTGCCCTGTCCCAGGTGGTTTTGACCGGGGTGCCCCTGGCCGACAACCGGATTGGGGTTTACGGGCTCAGCCGGGGCGGCCGGGTTTGGGAAAGAACCCAGGACCGGATTCCGCGTAGCTATTTTGGTACCGGGGACCTTTTTGCCAGCTGCCTCTTGGCCGGCCTGCTTCACGGGCTGGACTTGGAGCAGGCGGCTGGCGTGGCCGGAGACTTCGTGGCCAAGGCAATCCTGGCGACTGATTTGGACCAGGACCAGCGCTTCGGCCCTAATTACGCGGCGGCCCTGCCTTGGCTCTTGCGGCAGTTGCAAAATTAGTGCATTGATCATCTATTTTTAGGAGGAGAAGAAAAATGCGCGATGAACAGAATTCTTTAAGAGCAGTCGTGATGACCGGCTTGTTCGCGGCCATGATTTATATCGGCATCTGGGTCCTGCGGATCCCGCTGCCGGCAGTCGTGGGCCGGCCTTTCATCCACTTCGGCAACACCTTGACGGCCGTGGCAATTCTCTACCTGGGCTTCCGCAATGGGGCCTTGGCGGGGATCATCGGCCTGGGCGGCTTTGACATTCTCAACGGCTACGCGGCTACCAGCTGGCTGACCATGCTGGAAGTCGTAGTCGTGGCTGCCGTTTTGTCAGCTGTCTACAAGGGCATGAAGTACAACGACAGCAAGAAGAACATCATTATTTTGGCGGTCATCGCCGGGGTAACCAAGATTTTTACCTCTTACGCGACGACGGTCGTGGAGGCCTTGATGGCCGGGACGGCTTTGCAGCCGGCCCTGGTAGCGGCCTTCTTGAGCCTGCTGGCCACGGTAATCAACTCCTGTTCAACCGCGGTTTGCACGCCAATTCTCTACTTTGCATTGAAAGATATTACCGTCCGCGTCATGAAGCGGGCACACTAAAAGGCTTCCCGGCTGGGAAGCCTTTTTAATTGCCAAAAAGCTGGTCGGCGATTTTGGCCGGCAGGGGATCAGGCAGGACCAGGTCCAGGCCAACCGCGCTCTTGCCCTTGAGCTTAACCTCGCGGACCGTGGCAGGATCAATTTTTGCCGAGCCCAGGTAGTAAAACTTCGGGCCGTAGGCATCAGCCCGCTTGACGAAGACTGGAATCCGGGTGACTTGCTGGCCGGATTCCGTGCCCCGCAAGAGCTGCTGGACTTCCGGAGAAGACAGGTGGCGGGGAGTTCTGGTGTACCAGGCCAGGCGCTGGCCGCGGGCTTGGTTGTCGTAGCGGGCGTTTCTTTGCTCCTGGTCAGTTTTTTGATAAGTGATAAAGACCGGGCAGACGTCACCGGTCAGCCGGTAGCCGTACATGGGCCGGCTGACATCTAGCGGCCAGTTGAGCAGGCGGCAGACCTCCTTGCGGTCGTAAGCCGCGTAAAGGGTGAAGTCTTGCGCTGGGTCTTTTTCTTTGGCGAGGAATAAGCCGGTTTTGACCGCGTCTTTAAAAAGGCGAAGGAAGTCCGGACTGCCTTGGACAATTTTGGAGTTTAAAGACCAGCAGCCGTCTTTTAAGCAGGCGACAGGCTCGCCGCCGTACTTGGCTTTTTGGGTAGTCGAACCGCTTTTGACATCATAAAAGTCCAAGGACAGGATGGCTGCTAGAGATTTTTCCAAGGCGGGTGAGTCGTAGGCCCCGTATTTTTGCAAAAGAGCTTGGAAATCAGTTTGCCTGATTTTGCCTTTTTGCAAAAGAACCTGCAAAAGCAAAAGCTCATGCGGCCGTTGACCCGGGGTCAGTTCCTTGGTAACGAAGGAGAGAAGCTGGCTTTCGTAAGAGGACAGCTGGCAGGGCTGACCCATTTTGGCCAGGAAGGCCCCGTAGTGGGGCAGGGACTTGCTGTCCAGCCAGAGGCGGGGCGAGACTTGGCCTTTTTTGGCAAAATCCAGCAAAAGGGGCGGCCGGCCTAGCTGCTGGGCAAGGTCACCGTAGGCTTCTCGCAGCTGCTTGAGTGAGTCCAGCTTGACCTTGTCCAGGGAGGCTAGGATCTCCTGGCTGGCGATCCGGCTGAAGTTGATGGTGGACAGGCCGGCAAAGCTGACGGTTTGCAGCTGGTATTTCAGCTGGTCGCGGGAGAGCTTTTTCCCGGCTAAGGCCAGGGGAATCAAATAGTTGTTTTGGTAGTTGCCGATGAAGTCCAGGACGGTGACGAAGTCTTGGCCCGGGTAGAGGCGCAGGCCCCGGCCCAGCTGCTGGATGAAGACCGTGGCTGACTGGGTGGCCCGGAGCATGACGATTTGGTTGAGGGCGGGAATGTCCACGCCTTCGTTGAAGAGGTCGACCGTTACCAAGTAGTGAAGGCGGCCGTTTTCCAGGTCCTTGACCGCCTGCCGGCGGACAGCTGGAGAATCCAGGTTGGTCAAGGCCTGGGCTGGCTGGCCCTGGTTCGTGAAAGCTTCTGCCAATTGCCGGGCTTCTTCCTGCCGGCTGCAGAAGACCAGGCCGCAGGGGCGGGGACCGCTATAGCCGTAGTAGTCCAGTTCTTTAAGCAGGTAATTGGCCCGCTCTTTTGTGCCCAGCCAGCGGAGGTCGCTGAAGTCATCAGAAGTCTGGCCGTCAATTTCGTAGTCGCGGATGCCGATATAGTGGAAGGGCGTGAGCATTTTGCTTTCCAGGGCATCGGCCAGGCGGATCTCGTAGGCTAAATTGTAGTCAAAGAGAGCAAAAATATCCTGCTGATCCATCCGCTCCGGCGTGGCCGTCAGGCCCAGGCAAAAGACCGGGCTGAAGTGGCTGAGGACTTTTTGATAGCTGGGGGCGGCGGACCGGTGGGCTTCATCGATCAAGATGTAGTCATAAAAATCAGCAGCCTGACTGGCCAGGAACTGGTCCTGGGAAACGGTCTGGATGGTCGCGAAGGTGTAGCGGGCCTGCTGGTGGCTGGTCCCAGTCAAAAGGGCGAAGTCGCTGTCCTTGCCGCCGATGACTTTTTTGAAGGTCTCCAGGGCCTTGCGGGCAATCTCTTCCCGGTGGACCAGGTAGAGGAAGCGGCGGGGGGCAAAGTCTTTGACCGCTAAAGCCGCCAGGTAGGTCTTGCCTGTCCCGGTAGCGGAAACCACCAGGGCCCGGCGGGCGCCGCTTTTGACTATGGCTTGGAGATTTTTTAGGGCGGCTGCCTGCATCTGGTTGGGAACGATCTTTTCTTGTTTCACGTGTAACACAGGCTTGGCTGGTGGCTGCCAGCTTTTTTCATAGTCGGCCAGCCAGAGGCGGGTCAAGGGCTGGCTTTTGGCCATCAAGTCTGCTAAAGCCGCGGCTAGTTGCTGGGTCAAAGCCGAATCGTTTTGAGAGTCGACCTTGAGGCACCATTCCTGGTTGGCCAGAAGGGCGGATCGGGTGAAGTTGGCGCTGCCGATGACGGCGGTCTGCCAGTCCCCGTGGTCAAAAAGATAGCCCTTGGCGTGGAAGGGGCCGTCTACGATCCGGACTTGTAGATTTGGAATTTTTAAGAGTTCGGCGAAAACCCGGGGCTGGTTGAAGGCCAGGTAGGTCCCGGTGATGATGGTGCCCTGGACTCCGCTGGCTTGCAGGTCTTCCATAACCAGTTTGAAAGCTGGCAGCATGTCGGCGGTAATGAAGGCCACGGTCCAAGTGAATGACTGGCAGGTCAGCAGCTGCCGGCGCAGGGTTTGCCAGATGTTTTCTTGCTGATTGCTGACGAGCCGGGGCGGGCTCAAAGGGGAAAGTTCCATGGAATCGACCTCACTGTGGAAAGATTTTTTACCATCATAACATACGCTGGCAGCAGGGCAGATAGGAAAAGAACTATGTTACATGTGAAACAATCAGCGCTATAATAATAGTGAAAATAATAAAAGCTTTTTTACAGAGGAGTGAACAATGAAAGCGAAGGAAATCCGGGCTTTGGCCCGGGAAAACTTGAAGCAGATCCCGAAGAAGGTCTATATGCCGATGGGTCTGCTGCTGATTGTGGCAAATATCATACCGAATGTCGTTGACCAGGCGACCGATTCCAAGTCGGGAGCCGGAGCCAATATCATCTTTTTCCTTTTGGAAATCGCGGCCGCGCTGTTGACGGATAACGGCTACATCTTCTTTGACCGCTGGCGGAATAAGATCCAAAAGGGCGGGGAAGAGCCGAATGCCTGGTGCGGCTTGACCGGCCAGCACATTGCTCGCTTGCTCATTTATGGGGTGATTGAAGCCTTGATCATCGGGACCGGGACCGTGGCAATCGCGGCCGCGGTAGTTGGGTCAGCCATTCCGCAAGTGCCGGTGGTGGCAGGCATCATTCTTTTGATCTTGCTGGTCGTTTTGCTGGTCTGGATCGAGCTGCGGCTGACCTATGTTGTCTACGTGATCGACGAAGACGTCCAGGCCGGGCAGAAGCGGTCAGTCTGGGCGGAAATCGGCGTTGGCTGGAAGCTGACCAAGGGCCGGGTCTGGAAGCTGCTCTGTTTGAACCTGTCCTTCTTGGGCTGGTACATTTTAACCGCCTTTACTCTGGGAATTTTGGGGATCTGGCTGATGCCATACTATAATTTGGCAATCGCGGAAACTTATGAGCTGAGCAAGGATGAGAAATATTAATATAGTTAGGACTGACTCAAAGACGCGCTATGGCGCGTCTTTTTTTACGGGCGGGGAAGAATAGCTTATAATTTTTATAGAAAGGACGTGAGGCAGATGGAACAAGCCCTATATATCAGCGAGGTGCACATGGACCTGAACGAGTACACCAGGATGGCCATGAAGGTGACGGAAAAAAGCCGGCGGCGGATCATCATGATCGCGGAAGCAATCTGGATCGCGGCCGGAGCGGTGGCTTTCGCCTTGAAACAGTACGACTTCACGGTCATGTTTGCCCTGGTGATTGCTTTTTACCCAGCGGCAATCGTCTACCTCTATAAGCGGCGGTTGAAGAAAATCTACGCGGGCATGCCGGCCATCAAGGATGACTACGTGCGCTACGAATTTTACCCGGACCACTTTTTGATTTTGACCAACCGGGGGGACGGGGAATACCGCTATGACCAGATCACCCGCTATATTGAAACTGACGAGGAAATCATCATGATGCCGGCTTCAGACCAAGGCATGCTGCTCTTGAAGAAGAACTGCAGCCCGGAACTGATCGATTTTTTGCGGGAGAAATGCCAGCAATAGTTTCACGTGTAACATGGCAAAAGTGGCAAATCCCGGAAAAAGCTGTTAAGATTAAGAAAACAGGCTTTTTAAAAAGGAGCTGGTAAGAAATGAAATTTTCCCATAAATTGAGCGACGCGGTCCACCTGCTGGCCTATATCGAGATTTTTCCCGATGGCGACCTGTCCAGCCGGGCGATCGCAAGCAGTATCGTGACCAATCCCAGCATGGTGCGGAGCCTGATGATGGACCTGCGCAAGGCAGGGCTGTTGAAGACCAAGCAGGGGAGTGCTGAGCCGGAATTGGCCAAGCAGCCGGAAGAAATCAGCCTCTATGATATTTTCGCGGCAGTCGACATGGATCACCACTTGCTGCACGTTGATGAAGACACGGAGCAGAAGTGCCCAGTTGGCGGCAACATTCAAGGGCCGCTGGCCAAGGCCTACGCGGAAGTGGAAGAGGCAGCTTTTGCCAAGATGCGGGAGATCAGCCTGCAGGAAATCGTCAAGCAGATAAAAGAAGAAGGGCAACTTGCCTAATTACGTCAGCGAAAGCTGGCGTTTTTTTATGGGAAAAGGTGTTGACTTTAAAAATACACGTGCTAGAATAATTGTAGATTTAAAAATAACAAGTAAACAAAACAGAGAAAAAAGAAAACTAACGGAGGCAATTATGAAGTACGCTATTTCAGCGGCTACTGGCAACTTTGGCCAGACCGCGGTCAAGAAGCTGGTCGAAGCAGTTGGGGCAGAAAATGTAGTGGCGATCGTCCGCGATGAAGAAAAGGGCAAGAAGCTTTTCCCGGGCGTGGAAATCCGCCAGGCCGACTACGGCGATGAAACAGCTGTAGAAAAGGCTTTGGACGGCGTGGACAAGTTTCTCTTCATTTCTTCTCAGCCAGGCGGGGCAGTAACTAGAGCTGACCAGCACAAGAACGTGGTAGAAGCTGCTAAGAAAGCCGGCGTTGGCTATGTGGCTTACACCAGCTTCCCGAAGGCCAGCGAAAGCGACAACTGGCTGGCAGCTGACCACAAGCTGACGGAAAAGCTGCTTAAGGAGAGCGGGATCAAGCACTCTTTCCTGCGCGACAACTGGTACTTGGAAAACGATCTGTCATTCCTGGCTCCAGGTCCAGCCAACCGTCTTTACTGGGCAAATAATTTTGCCGGCTGGGCACTGGAAAGAGAATACGCGGAAGCAGCGGTCAAGGTTTTGACTAGTGACGATCCAAAGGAAGTTTATGAATTTGCCGGCCCAAAACGGAGCTACGAGGATTTGGCAGCGGCTTTGAACGCGGCAACTGGTGAAGACACTGCAGCTAAGCAGGTCAGCCAGGACGAATACGTGCAGGTCTTGGAAGGCGTGGGCCTGGATCATGACACGGCGGCAATGTACGCCAGCTTCCAGCAGCCAATTGATGATGGCTCATTGACTGAAGAAAGCAGCGACCTGGAAGAAGTTCTGGGTGGCTTGACTCCACTGGACCAGGCAATCAAGGAACTTTTGGCAAAGTAGCTTTGGCGGGGTGCTTTTTCTGAAAAAGCAGGTATAATGTAGGAAAAGTTACTTGTTTTTGAAAAAAGGAGCAGAACAATGCCATTTGTACACATTGAACTCTTGGCTGGCCGTACGCCAGAACAACTGGAAAAGATGATGAAGGACGTGACCCGGGTGATCTCAGAAGACACTGGCGCGCCAAAGGAACACATCTCTGTTATTGTCAGCGAACTTGGCAAGCAGCAGCTGGCTCAAGGCGGCGAATGGAGAGAACCACAAGCCTAAGAATTTGGACTCACCCAGAGCGGGTGGGTCTTTTTTTCGGGAAAATAACAGGTGGGAAATAATGTGCAAAGTGAATCAAGAGAGGAAAAAGGCTAGAGAAACAAAAGGTGAGGGGACTTTTTTAGAAGAAAAAATCTTAGTAAAATTAGTATAAGAATCAACTAAACTAGATATAAGTTTTATGATAAGATAATAGATGAAAAGTGAGTAGAAAACAAAAACAGCGACTGAGGCGAAAGCGGAAGATAAAACGCAACACAGCACAGCGAAGCCAGCACTGACAAGGAAGGGTCAGGGCTGGCTTTTGTTTTCGGAAAGAAAAGAGGGCTGGCGGCTGCAGCGCTGCCGATTTTCCATTACGACTAAATCGTAATAAACAAGAAATCGCGCCAGACCGGCCTTTTAGCGCTGCCGGCTGCAAAAAAAGTTCGAGACACAGATAATGTGTCTCGAACGGAGGTAGTAAAAATGATTACCAGCATCAAACTTTTGGAAGCCAACCAGATCCTGGCCCAGGTCTTGGACAGCGAGAGGGGCAGTGAGATCAACGTCAAGAAGTTCTGCAAGCTGGCTGCCTGCTCCCGGCCAACCTTTTATGCCCACTATGGCAGCATGCGGCAGCTCAGCGCAGAATTACTATTAAAGAAGCTGGACCAGTACTTGTACTTTGCAAGTGGTGATTACGCCAGCGGCTTAAAGAGACTATTGACCTATATGGAAAAAGACCGTTGTTTCATTTTGAACTTGGTGGCCTTGATTGATGCGGAGAAGGGGAAAGCCAAGGGTAAGGAGTTTGCGGCCCGTTTTCCGCGGAAAGTAGAATGGCTGCTGCGAAAGAAGACAGTTTGCTACGTCGATGCCCATTCCTTAAGCGGGGACTATTCGATTAAGACTCTGAACAATGCAGCTCACATTATCTATGCGATCCTGTACGAGTGGCTGGCTGAAGGACTGCATCTAAGTGCGCGGGATGTTTATGACCGCTGTCAATTGGCAATTGAGATTGTCGAAGAACAGACAAATAAGAAAGCGCTTTTGTAATTCAAAAAAGAAAAAGCAAAAAACTTTTAGAAAAAATATCAGCCAAAAAATCACCTTTTTCCGAACAAAGAAAACAGAAAGAAAGCAAAAATGCCAACTACACTTGATATTGCCGAACGAGATCAGGCTCCACCTTATCACAACTCTGCCGGGTGTTCATAATGTAAACCGGATGAAAAGCTTGATTTGACCTTTCAAAAATAACGAGTATACTAATATTTGTTGTCGCGTGAGACAGGAAGTTCTCGCGGAGGCAAAAAAGAAAATATCGAAAACTTGTTGACAAGAATCAAACAAGCGAGTAAGATATAAAACGTTGCGTCACTTGACGCAAGTTGGTACTTTGAAAACTGAACAAAGTTTCGCAGTGTGCGGGTCAAACATTGTTTGATCCAAACAAATAAGCGAAGTCAATTCGCAAGCAAATAATCTGGAGCAGATTAAAAAGGCTCAATTTTCAAATTGAGAGTTTGATCCTGGCTCAGGACGAACGCTGGCGGCGTGCCTAATACATGCAAGTCGAGCGAGCTGAATTCAAAGATTCCTTCGGGATGATTTGTTGGACGCTAGCGGCGGATGGGTGAGTAACACGTGGGCAATCTGCCCTAAAGACTGGGATACCACTTGGAAACAGGTGCTAATACCGGATAACAACATGAATCGCATGATTCAAGTTTGAAAGGCGGCGCAAGCTGTCACTTTAGGATGAGCCCGCGGCGCATTAGCTAGTTGGTGGGGTAAAGGCCTACCAAGGCAATGATGCGTAGCCGAGTTGAGAGACTGATCGGCCACATTGGGACTGAGACACGGCCCAAACTCCTACGGGAGGCAGCAGTAGGGAATCTTCCACAATGGACGCAAGTCTGATGGAGCAACGCCGCGTGAGTGAAGAAGGTTTTCGGATCGTAAAGCTCTGTTGTTGGTGAAGAAGGATAGAGGCAGTAACTGGTCTTTATTTGACGGTAATCAACCAGAAAGTCACGGCTAACTACGTGCCAGCAGCCGCGGTAATACGTAGGTGGCAAGCGTTGTCCGGATTTATTGGGCGTAAAGCGAGCGCAGGCGGAATGATAAGTCTGATGTGAAAGCCCACGGCTCAACCGTGGAACTGCATCGGAAACTGTCATTCTTGAGTGCAGAAGAGGAGAGTGGAACTCCATGTGTAGCGGTGGAATGCGTAGATATATGGAAGAACACCAGTGGCGAAGGCGGCTCTCTGGTCTGCAACTGACGCTGAGGCTCGAAAGCATGGGTAGCGAACAGGATTAGATACCCTGGTAGTCCATGCCGTAAACGATGAGCGCTAGGTGTTGGGGACTTTCCGGTTCTCAGTGCCGCAGCAAACGCATTAAGCGCTCCGCCTGGGGAGTACGACCGCAAGGTTGAAACTCAAAGGAATTGACGGGGGCCCGCACAAGCGGTGGAGCATGTGGTTTAATTCGAAGCAACGCGAAGAACCTTACCAGGTCTTGACATCCTGTGACAAACTTAGAGATAAGTCTTTCCCTTCGGGGACGCAGTGACAGGTGGTGCATGGCTGTCGTCAGCTCGTGTCGTGAGATGTTGGGTTAAGTCCCGCAACGAGCGCAACCCTTGTCTTTAGTTGCCATCATTAAGTTGGGCACTCTAAAGAGACTGCCGGTGACAAACCGGAGGAAGGTGGGGATGACGTCAAGTCATCATGCCCCTTATGACCTGGGCTACACACGTGCTACAATGGGCAGTACAACGAGAAGCGAACCTGTGAAGGCAAGCGGATCTCTTAAAGCTGTTCTCAGTTCGGACTGCAGGCTGCAACTCGCCTGCACGAAGCTGGAATCGCTAGTAATCGCGGATCAGCACGCCGCGGTGAATACGTTCCCGGGCCTTGTACACACCGCCCGTCACACCATGGAAGTCTGCAATGCCCAAAGTCGGTGGGATAACCATTAGGAGTCAGCCGCCTAAGGCAGGGCAGATGACTGGGGTGAAGTCGTAACAAGGTAGCCGTAGGAGAACCTGCGGCTGGATCACCTCCTTTCTAAGGAAAGACACACAATCAGAGAGTGGGAACACTAATAGACGATTGTGAGTTACGGAAGCACACTGCAAAAGAAACTTTGTTCAGTTTTGAGAGTACCAACTCTCACTTGTACGTTGAAAACTGAATATCTTAATTCCAAGAAAAAACCGAGAATCATTGAGATCAATGAAAACATTGCAAAGCGACCGAGAGAGTTCGAAAGAACAAACTTGCAAGGTCAAGTGAAGAAGGGCGCACGGTGAATGCCTTGGCACTGGAAGCCGATGAAGGACGCGACTAACCGCGAAAGTCTTCGGGGAGCCGTAAGTAGGCTTTGATCCGGAGGTCTCCGAATGGGGGAACCCAGCATGTGCAGACATGCTATTCTTGTGTGAATACATAGCACAAGAAAGGAACACGCAGTGAACTGAAACATCTAAGTAGCTGCAGGAAGAGAAAGAAATATCGATTTCCCAAGTAGCGGCGAGCGAACAGGAAAGAGCCCAAACCGGCAGATTTATCTGCCGGGGTTGTAGGACTGAGACATGGCACTTCAGAGGATAGCAGAAGCGTTTGGGAAGACGCGCCAGAGAGGGTGAGAGCCCCGTAAGCGAAATCCAAAGAAGGCCTATCAGTATCCTGAGTAGGGCGGGACACGTGAAATCCCGTTTGAATCCGCGAGGACCATCTCGCAAGGCTAAATACTAACCAGTGACCGATAGTGAACCAGTACCGTGAGGGAAAGGTGAAAAGAACCCCGGGAGGGGAGTGAAAGAGAACCTGAAACCGTGTGCCTACAAGTAGTCAAAGCCCGTTAACGGGTAATGGCGTGCCTTTTGTAGAATGAACCGGCGAGTTGCGTTAGTCAGCAAGGTTAAGTCAGAAAAGACGGAGCCGCAGCGAAAGCGAGTCTGAAGAGGGCGAGCAGTTGGCTGACGCAGACCCGAAACCAAGTGACCTACCCATGACCAGGTTGAAGGCGCGGTAAAACGCGCTGGAGGACCGAACCCACGTAAGTTGAAAATTGCGGGGATGAGTTGTGGGTAGCGGTGAAATTCCAAACGAACTTGGAGATAGCTGGTTCTCTCCGAAATAGCTTTAGGGCTAGCCTCGCAAAGAGGATGCTGGAGGTAGAGCTCTGTTTGGACTAGGGGCCCGTCAAGGGTTACTGAATTCAGATAAACTGCGAATTCCAGACATTTATGTGCGGGAGTCAGACTGCGAGTGATAAGATCCGTAGTCGAAAGGGAAACAGCCCAGATCACCAGTTAAGGTCCCAAAATTCATGCTAAGTGGAAAAGGATGTGGAGTTGCGCAGACAACTAGGACGTTGGCTCAGAAGCAGCCATCATTCAAAGAGTGCGTAATAGCTCACTAGTCGAGTGACGCCGCGCCGAAAATTTACCGGGGCTAAGCATGATACCGAAACTGTGGATGTGCATTATGCACGTGGTAGGAGAGCGTTCTAGCGGCGGTGAAGCATGACCGAGAGGACATGTGGAGCTTCTAGAAGTGAGAATGCCGGTATGAGTAACGAAAGACAGGTGAGAATCCTGTCCGCCGCAAGACTAAGGTTTCCTGGGGCAGGCTCGTCCGCCCAGGGTAAGTCGGGACCTAAGGCGAGGCCGAGAGGCGTAGTCGATGGACAACAGGTTGAGATTCCTGTACTGCACCGAATCGTTATGAGCGATGGAGGGACGCAGGAGGCTAGCAGCGCGTGGTGCTGGATACCACGTTCAAGCGTCAAGTCTGAGAGCGAGTCAAATGCTTGCTCTCATAAGGACAAGGCGTGATGAGGAGCGAAATTAAAGTAGCGAAGGCTGCGACGTCACACTGCCGAGAAAAGCTTCTAGCCAGAGACGGTGCACCCGTACCGCAAACCGACACAGGTAGTCGAGGAGAGTATCCTCAGGTGAGCGAGAGAACTCTCGTTAAGGAACTCGGCAAAATGGCCCCGTAACTTCGGGAGAAGGGGCGCTGGTCGCAAGATCAGCCGCAGTGAAAAGGCCCAAGCAACTGTTTATCAAAAACACAGGCATCTGCAAAATCGTAAGATGAAGTATAGGTGCTGACACCTGCCCGGTGCTGGAAGGTTAAGAGGAGAGCTTAGCGCAAGCGAAGGTTTGAATTGAAGCCCCAGTAAACGGCGGCCGTAACTATAACGGTCCTAAGGTAGCGAAATTCCTTGTCGGGTAAGTTCCGACCTGCACGAAAGGTGTAATGATTTGGGCACTGTCTCAACGAGAGACTCGGTGAAATTATAATACCCGTGAAGATGCGGGTTACCCGCGACAGGACGGAAAGACCCCATGGAGCTTTACTGCAGTTTAATATTGGGTATCTGTCAAGCATGTACAGGATAGGTAGGAGCCGGAGAAGATAGGACGCCAGTCTTATCTGAGGCGCTGTTGGGATACTACCCTTGCTTGACGGATGCTCTAACTCAGGTCTGTGATCCAGGCCGAGGACAGTGTTTGACGGGCAGTTTGACTGGGGCGGTCGCCTCCTAAAGTGTAACGGAGGCGCCCAAAGGTTCCCTCAGAATGGTTGGAAATCATTCGCAGAGTGTAAAGGTAAAAGGGAGCTTGACTGCGAGAGAGACAACTCGAGCAGGTACGAAAGTAGGGCTTAGTGATCTGGTGGTACCGCATGGAAGGGCCATCACTCAACGGATAAAAGCTACCCTGGGGATAACAGGCTTATCTCCCCCAAGAGTTCACATCGACGGGGAGGTTTGGCACCTCGATGTCGGCTCGTCGCATCCTGGGGCTGAAGTCGGTCCCAAGGGTTGGGCTGTTCGCCCATTAAAGCGGCACGCGAGCTGGGTTCAGAACGTCGTGAGACAGTTCGGTCCCTATCCGTCGTGGGCGCAGGAAATTTGAGAGGAGCTGTCCTTAGTACGAGAGGACCGGGATGGACGCACCGCTGGTGTACCAGTTGTCTTGCCAAAGGCATCGCTGGGTAGCTATGTGCGGACGGGATAAGCGCTGAAAGCATCTAAGTGCGAAGCCCCCCTCAAGATGAGATTTCCCATTTCTTCAAGAAAGTAAGACACCTCAGAGACGATGAGGTAGATAGGCCGGGAGTGGAAGAAGCGTGAGCTTTGGAGCGGACCGGTACTAATCAGTCGAGGACTTGACCAAAAGAGCGAAGCAATGAGGTTTTGACTTGGAAGAGATATTCAGTTTTGAGCGTGCAAGCTCAAGCAAGAGTGCGGTGGCAATGGCAAGAAGGATACACCTGTTCCCATGCCGAACACAGCAGTTAAGCTTCTTAACGCCGAAAGTAGTTGGTGGGAAACTGCCTGCGAGGATAGGAAGCTGCCGCGCGAGACAAGAGTCAGACGGAAGTCTGGCTCTTTTTTGATATATTGAAAACTTTTTAACAAATTTCTGCTGACTTTTTGGCTCTTTTGCTGAATAATTGTTATAGTGGAAAATTAGTTGAGAAGACAAATTTTTTGATTCAAACCGTAAACAGGAGATGAAAGAAATGAGAGAGACCCCGAAATACGTCCTGATCGCCAACCAGCTTAGGCAGGAGATAGCTGAAGGCAAGTACGCTCCAGGCGACCAGTTGCCCCAGGAAATGGCCATTGCCAACGACTTTAACGTCAGCCGGATCACGGTCCGCAACGCCCTGCAGCAGCTGGAAAATGATGGCTTGATCTACCGCATTCAAGGGGCCGGGACCTTCGTCAAGGATTCTGAGACTAATACCGCCAGTCAGCTTGATTATGATGATTTTGAAATCATCGATTTTGACCGCTACCAGGTCAAGCTGCTGGACTTCCGGGTGGCTAAGCCAACCAAGGCCCTGCAGGACAGTCTGGAATTGACCAAGTTCGACCTTTGCTACCAAATCAAGCGGGCAATTTATTATCACAGCGACCTGGTCGGGATTCAGAAGCTGGCCATGCCGGTCAAGGTAGTCCAGGGATTGGGCATGGATGCCTTGACTCAGTCGATCTATACTGTCCTGGAAAATGAGCAGGACTTCAATATCAGCTCAGCTGAACGGGAATATACTCTCGTTGACGCCAATGAAGAACTGGCCAAGGATTTGTCTTGTTCTATCCATGACAAATTGCTGATGGTCGAGCAAAAATCCTACCTGGCCACCCAGCAGATCTTCGAGTATGCTCAAACTTACTTTAAGACCGCTGGTTTCAGCATCAAACGGATTCTCCGCTACAAGCCGACCAAGGCAAAAAGTTAAAGACAAATACAAGAATGCAGAAATTTGTATAACTCCTGCAAACCCTTGAAGGATCAGCCTTCAAGGGTATTTTTTTATCCCTTGGCAAAATATTTGTAATAACAAATCATAAAAGGTATTGACATTATGAAAGGGCTTGCTAGAATATAGAGTGTAAACGTTATCAAGAATTGAATTTGTTAGTACAAATGTTTTTTGGGAGGAATAAGTATTATGACTAAGAAGATTGCGCTTTTCTGCAGCGGTGGTTTTTCAACCAGTTTGGTAGCTAAGAAGATGCAGGACGTCTACACGGCTGAAGGTGCCGACGTCAAGGTTGATGCCTACGACCTGGGCATGGCTGACGAACTTGGCGACGACGTTGATGCAATCGTTCTGGCACCACAAGTTGCCTGGGACGAAGACTCAATGAAGAAGGAACACCCGGACACCAAGGTAGTTGCCTTGACTATGCAGCAATTCGGTTCAATGGATGGGGCAACGATCGTTAAGGCCTTGAAAGAAGAAGGGATCTAATAATGACTGGTTTACAAAAATTCCAGGCCAATTTTACCAAAGTAGCTGGTAAGATCGCGGCCAACAAATTTCTGCTGACCCTGCGTGACTCCTTTATCATCGTAGCGTCCACTTCCATGATCGCTGGTTTCGCGATTATGCTGCAAAACGTCTTCATTGACCCAATCAACGGGCTGATCTTCGGTAAGCAAGGCTTGCAATTGGGCCGGATGATTGCCGGCTCCTGGTCAGCTTGGGAAGCCAATGGCTTCTGCAAGGCTCTGCAGAACTTCGCCAACTTGATCGGCTTGGTCTCAAACGGTTCTTTGAACGTCTTCGCCCTTCTTTTGGTCGTGATCTTCGCCAACACTTTCTCAAGAAAGTACTACCCGAAGTCCAAGGAACACATGACGGACGTCCTCTACGCTTTAGGGGCCTTCTTCATCTGCCTGCCATGGCACTTCTCTTACACGCCAACCGGTTCGAAGAAGGCGATCGATGTTTTGAACTACATCGATACCTCATTCCTGGGTACTAAGGGTGTCTTCGCTGCCCTGCTGATCTCCGCTTCGGCGGTTTGGATCTACAACAAGATGCTGGCCAAGAATATCACCATCAAGATGCCGGACTCAGTTCCGCCAGCCGTTGCCCGCTCTTTTGAATCATTGATTCCGGGGACCGTGACTCTGGGCGTCTACATCATCTTGACTGGCCTTTCAACTACCCTGGCTGGGCAAACCATGCCAGAACTGCTTTTGACGCTTTTGCAAAAGCCGGCTATGGCCATCTCCTCAACTGGTGCCTTCGCCTTTGTTTCTCAAACTACCTGGAGCTTGCTCCAATGGTTCGGGATTCACCCGACTTCCATCTGGGGCCCGATCTTCGGTTTGACCTGGAACATCAATGACACGCAAAACATGCTGGGCCAGGCACACCACATCTACTCAACCCTGTTCATGAACTTCTCAACCATCGCGGCTGGTTCATGTTCAGTAGCCCCAGTTTTGGCCATCAAGCTCTTCTCCAAGAGAGTTGCCGCTAAGAAGATCTCCAACATCGCCTTGATGCCAGCCATCTTCAACATTTCTGAACCAATCACTTTCGGTTTGCCAATCATCATGAACCCGATCTACTTCGTTCCATGGCTGCTTTGCCAACCAGTAGCTTTCTACATCGGTATCTTCTTTACCAAGATCGGCTTCATCGCGCCAATCGTCAACAACGTTCCATGGACGGTGCCAACCCTGATCTCCGGCCTGCTCTACACCGGCAACATCAAGGGCTTGATCGTCCAAGCCATCATCCTCTTCGTATGTACCGCTCTCTACGTGCCATTCGTCAGAATGGACAACCGGCTGAATCCGGACGAGCCAATGGATGAAATGGCTAAGGCTGTTGCTGAATAAGCTAGGAATCAGGATTAATAGAAAAAGAATCAAGAAGGATTTTAATTATGGATGAAAAACAACTTGCCAAGGCAATGCAACTGATTTCTTTCGCCGGCGACTCCAAGTCGGCATCAATCCGGGCCATGAAGGCCGCCGAAGACGGCGACTTTGCCGCCGCTGAAGACTTTTTGAAGCAGGCTCATGACTCCCTGCACCAGGCCCACAACATTCAAACCGCCTGGATGTCAGCTGAAATGGGCGGCGAAGAAGTGGAAAAGTCACTCTTGCTGATCCACTCACAAGACCACTTTATGGCCGCGGACATCATGATGACTGTTGCTGAAAAGCAACTCAATTTGCAAAAAGAAGTCAAAGCTTTGCAGGAAAAACTGCAATAAGATTGCACTAGGTGAAGAAAAATGACGGGCAAACTTTTAGCGGATATTTTTCAAGACGGCATGGTCCTGCCAATTTACAAGGACTTCCGTTTAGGCGGGCAAACCGCCAGCGGAGCAGTAGTTACGGTCAATTTTGCCGGACGCCGCTACCAAGGCAAGGCCGATGAACAAGGCCACTGGCAGCTCCTTCTGCCGGCATATGACAAACAGGAACTGGCTGAACTGACGGTAGTCAGTCACGGGCAGACGCAGACTCTGAAAAATCTGCGCTTTGGCCGGGTGATCCTCCTCAGCGGCCAGTCCAATATCGAATACCGGCTGAAAGATGACGCGGAATTTGCCCAGGCTAAGGCCGCATTAGCAGCTGGAAGCCATCCGAACCTTTACTATTACAACTGCCCGCAGATCGACTACCGTGACCCGGAAACCGGGGCGGTAAAGCCGGATGTGGCTGAAGAAAAATGGCATGAAGTGAATGCCGAAACGGCCGGCGAAATGTCGGCCATCGGCTTTTACTGCCTGGCCAAACTGCAAGAGCTTGACCCAAGCCAAATTTACGCGGCAGTGGACTGCTTCAAAGGTGGTACCTCAGCCTCCAACTGGCTGCCGGTTGACCTTTTGAAGGAAGATCCGGAACTGAAGACGGCCTTTATCGACCCATATGAAGCAGCCGTCAAGGGCAAAAGCTGGGCTGATTTCGACGCTGAAACCGCCAAGTGGCAGGCGGCTGTCGACCAGCACAATGTGGACCTCAAGCAGTACCTGGACCAGCATCCGGAAAGCAGCTTGAGCCAGGCCAAGAATATCGTTGGCCACACGCCATGGCCGCCGCCAATGCGGCCGGACAGCTACCTGCGTCCAGGTGCTCTTTATGAGACGATGGTCAGCCAGATCCAGGATATTACCGTGACCGACTGGGTCTGGTACCAAGGGGAAAACGACACTGACCGGCCAAGATACTACTCCAAACTCCTCAACTTACTGCTTAACACTTGGCGCCGCGTGCTCGCTGACCCCTCTTTGCCAGTCAAGCTGATCCAGCTGCCTGGCTATGCCGACAATCCGGAAAACAGCGTGGCCATGATCCGGCAGACCCAGCTGGAAACAGCTGCCAGCCGACCATACGTTGACCTGGTTTCCATTGCCGACCTGGGCGAGGCCCACAATATTCACCCGACTCACAAGCGGGAAGCCGGCCAGCGGCTGGCCGCCTGCATGTCCGGGGCATCCTACCCGGCAACGCCAACGGCAGTTGCTTTTAAGAAAGAAGCTGGCCGGCTCAGCTTTAAAGTGATCAACAGCTTCCAGCTGGAAGTCACCGGCGAAGTCAAAGTCAGCTTTTTGACCAAGGACAATTGGCAGCCATATCAAACTGTCAAGGTCCAGGTTAAGGGGCAAGAAGTCAGCCTGGATTGCCCAGATGACGCGTTAGGTCTGCGTTATGGCTACGCCAACTATCCGGACTTGGCGGTCTATAATGAACTCGGTGCTCCTTTAGCACCATTTGAAACAAAACTATAAATAAACACTCTAAAACTTTTTCAAGCTAAAGATCCTCGAAAAAACAAAAGACATATTTTTTAAAACTACTAGACATACTCTTTACGCAAGCGTATAATGTGTTTTGTAAGCGATAACACATTATACGTGAAGAGAAGTTCTAGGAGGTAATTAGAATGGCTGAAAAGACGGTTATGCTTTGCTGCTCAGCAGGGATGAGTACCAGCATGCTGGTTAAGAAGATGCAAGAAGCTGCTAAGAAGGACGGCTTGGACTACGAAATCTTTGCTTGTCCAGCAGCTGAAGCTGATTCAAACTTGGAAAACAAGAACATCTCCTGCATCTTGCTTGGGCCGCAAGTCCGCTACATGCTGGCTGACTTCCAAAAGAAGGTTGAAGGCACCGATGTTCCGGTCGATGTCATTGACATGGCTGCTTACGGCATGATGGACGGAGAAAAGGTTGTTCAACAAGCTACTAAGGTAATGAGCAAGTAATGAGCTTTTGCGTTTGTAAATCGAGGAAAAAGTGATGAGTACAGAAACTACAAAGCAGGGTGGATTCAGTGCTTTTGTCAATCAAAAGATTCTGCCACCAATCATGAAGTTTGTTAACACGAAGGCTGTTAAGGCCATCCAAGACGGGATGGTCTACTCGCTGCCATTTATCATTATTGGGTCGATCTTCTTGATCATGTCCAACTTCCCAATTCCGGCAGTTTCCCAGGCCTTGTCAGACAGCGGCTGGTCAGCCTTCTTTAGCCAGGCTTACACGGCCAGTTTCGGGATGATTTCCGTTTGGTCAGTTGTCGGGATTGCCTATGTCTATGTCAAGAATGAAAAAGTTGAGCCTCTTCCGGCTGCTTTGACTGCCCTGTCAGCCTTCCTGCTTTTGCAATTCATGCAGGTTGACAGCCCACTGAAGGCCGCTGAAGCCAGCGGCATCAGCAACGCTGCCGGCAAGGTTGTTTTGTCAGGCTCAGCCGTGGCCCAGAACATCGACAAATTGCCGCATGCTCTGCAGACCTTCCTGGCTTCACCAGTCACTAATGTTTTGAACATTACCTGGTTTGGCGGCCAAGGGATGGTTGCTGCTATCATCATCGGCCTTTTGGTCGGCTGGAGCTACAGCGCCATGATGAAGAAGGGCTGGAAGATCAAGCTGCCAGAACAAGTGCCATCCAGCGTTTCCAAGCAGTTCTCAGCCATGATTCCAGCTGGTGTTGACTTGACTGCCTGCATGCTGCTGTTTGCTGCTTTCAAGACTTTTGGCAACACTGACATGCTGCAATGGATCTACCAAGTTCTGGAAATGCCGATGCAGGGTCTGTCTGACTCATGGGGCGGGGCCATCGTTATCGGTCTGGCCGTACCATTCTTCTGGTTCTTCGGCGTTCACGGCGGTTTGATCGTCGGTTCAGTTGCCGGTGCCTTCCTTCTGCCAAACACCGCGGCTAACGCTGCTTTGTACCACGCGGGCAAATTGTCTGTTGCCCAAGGGGCTCACGTTATTACCAACGAATTCTACAACAACTTCATCAACTTGACCGGTTCTGGTATCACTATCGGTTTGGTTGTCTTCACGGTTTGGTTCGCCAAGTCCCAGCAGATGAAGGCAATTGGTAAGATCGAACTCGTACCGTCAATCTTCAACATCAACGAACCATTCCTGTTCGGTTTGCCACTGGTTATGAACCCATTCCTGGCCGTGCCATTCTTCTGCGTGCCGCTGATCGTCAGCCTGTCAACTTATGGCTTGATCCGTTACGGCATCCTGCCACCGCTTAATGGTGTTGCGGCTCCATGGACCACACCAGCTGTTCTGTCCGGTTTCTTCATCGGCGGATGGAAGATTGCCATCTGGCAGTTCTGCGTTCTGGTAATTTCAACTTTGGTTTACTTCCCATTTGCCAAGCGTTACGACCAAGTTTTGCTGAAGCGGGAACAAGAAAACGCTGAAGCTGAAGCAAAGGCGTAAATCGACGATAATTTAGATTGAAAAAGGTTAAAAATAATGAGTGAAGAAGAACAAACTATGCAGTCCGTCATGGGCTTGATCGTCAACGCCGGCAATGCCCGGGCTTTTGCCAAGGAAGCCATTGACGCGGCTCACGAAGGTGATTTTGAAAAGGCACACGGCAAGCTTAAGGAAGCCAACAACGCCTTGGTAGATGCTCACAACTCGCAAACTGCCATGCTGACCAAGGAAGCCAGCGGTGAACATATCCAGCTGACCTTGCTGGTTGTGCACTCGCAAGACCACTTGATGACCGCGATTACTTACATCGACCTGGCAAATGAACTGGTTTCCGTCTACGAAAAGATGGCAGAAAAGAAGTAAATCCAGCTGGCGACAAGAACTGAAAACATGTGGCTCATAGTTGAAAGATGTCGTCCAAGCTGACCTGGTTAGGCCAGTCATTTAACAAACAAGGTGATCAAAGAATGAATTTAGCAGCAATCGACATTGGCGGCAGCACAATCAAGTTCGCGACCTGGGAAGACGGCCGCTTGCAAAAAGTGCACGCTCTGCCAACCCCGGACAATCTGGAAGACTTCTACAGCCTTTTGGGCGGAGAAGTGGCCAAGATCAAGGCGGAAAGCGCCGTGACCGGGGTAGCCATCTCCTCACCAGGTGCCGTGAACAAGCAAAGCGGGGTCATTGAAGGGGCCAGCGCTCTGCCTTACATCCATAATTTCCAGATCGTGCCGAAATTGGAAGAAATCTTCGGCCTGCCAGTAAGCATCGAAAATGACGCCAACTGCGCGGCTCTGGCTGAACTGGCTGACGGTGCCGGCAAAAACAATTCCTCCCTGGCCTTTATGGTCATCGGTACCGGCGTCGGCGGGGCCATCATCTTCAATCGGCAGATCTGGCATGGAGCCCACCTTTACGGGGGCGAGTTCGGCTACCAGACCACGGCTGAAGCCGGTATGACCTTGAGCCAGGCCGCTTCCCCGGTCCAAATGGCTGAACGTTACAGTGAGGCCAGCGGCCATGAAGCTTCCGGCAAGGAAGTCTACGACCTGGCCAAGGCCGGCGATCCTCTGGCTCTTAAGGAAAGAACCCGGTCGATCAAGGCTTTGGCAGCTGCTATTTTCAACCTGCAGCACGGCTTTGACCCGGAAAAGATCATCATCGGCGGGGCGATTTCCAACAACCCTGACCTGCTGGGCCTTTTGAATGAAGAAATTGAACGAATCCGCCAAGAGGTGGGCATTGCCACCGTCAAGCCGGACCTGGCCGTGTGTGAATACCGCGGTGAAGCCAACTTGCGCGGCTGCGTATATGATTTTGAACAAGAACATGGAGAAGAATAATGCTGAAGTTTCCAGATGATTTTGCCTGGGGGGCTGCCTGCTCAGGCCCGCAGACTGAAGGCCGCTTTAACAAGCGTCACCGTAACGTTTTTGACTATTGGTACGACACTGACCCGCAAGCTTTTTACAATGGGGTCGGGCCGGACACGGCGTCCAACTTTTACAATGACTACAAGAAGGACCTGCCTTTGATGAAGGAAGCCGGCATCAAGCACCTGCGGACTTCAATCCAGTGGTCCCGCTTGATCGCTGACTTTGAGACGGGCGAAGTTGACCCGGACGGGGCCAAGTTCTACAGCGACCTGATCGACTGCATGCTGGAAAACGGCATTGAACCTTACATGAACCTCTGCCACTTCGACATGCCTTATGAACTGCAAAAGAAGTACGGCGGCTGGGAAGACAAGCACGTCGGCGACTTGTTCGCCAAGTTTGCTGACAAGTGCTTCGAGCTCTACGGCGACCGGGTCAAGCACTGGTTCACCTTCAACGAGCCTAAGGTTATCGTTGACGGGGCTTACCTGTACAAGTTCCACTACCCGCTCAAAGTTGACGGCCCGCTGGCTGTCCAGGTAACTTACAACATCAACCTGGCTTCCGCCAAGGCTATTCAAAAGTTCCACACCCGCTTCAATGACGACGAGCACACGGTTGGGATCATCTTGAACCTGACCCCAGCTTACCCAAGATCAAACGAGCCAGCTGACCTGGAAGCAGCGGAATTTGCCAACCTTTGGTGCGTTGACCTTTGGCTTGAGGCCGCCATCAAGGGGACCTTCCCGGAAAAAATCGTCAAGATCCTGGCTGATGATGGCGTTCTCTGGGATGCTACTCAAGAAGAACTGGACTTGATCAAGGAAAGCACGATCGACCTGCTGGGCGTCAACTACTACCAGCCAATGCGGGTTCAAGCACCAGCCATCTCTCCAAAGAGCCTGCAAGACTGGATGCCGGACATCCACTTCGACAACTACGAGATGCCAGGCCGGATCATGAACGTCGACAAGGGCTGGGAAATCTACCCGAAGGCCCTCTACGACATCTCCGTCAACCTGCGTGAAAACTATGATAACTTCCCGTGGTTTGTTTCAGAAAACGGCATGGGTGTTTCCAGAGAAGAACGCTTCCTGGACGACAAGGGTGAAGTCCAAGACGACTACCGGATCAACTTTATCCGCGACCACTTGAAGTGGCTCCACAAGGGGATCAGCGAAGGCAGCAACTGCAAGGGCTACTTCCTCTGGACTGCCATTGACAACTGGTCCTGGATGAACGCCTACCGGAACCGCTACGGCTTGATCCGCGACGACATCCACACCCAAAAGAAGACTTTGAAGAAGTCCGCTTACTGGTACCGGAAGCTGAGCGATACTAACGAACTCGACGCTGATTAAGAAAGCGGTCGACAAGCCTTGCCGGAAAGGTTTACAATGGAAGCTGTAAAGAAAAAACATGTTTTTTAAGGAGAAGCAAAACAAATGGCAGAACCATTATTTTTGGAACCAGTTTTTCATGAAAAAATTTGGGGCGGCACTGGCTTAAAAGACGAATTTGGCTACCAGATTCCCAGTGACCACACCGGTGAAGCTTGGGCAATTTCCGCCCACCCGCACGGCCCGGCGACCATCAAGAACGGCCCTTACAAGGGGATGAAGCTGAATGAGCTTTGGGACCAGCACCGGGAACTTTTTGGCAATGCCAAAGGGGATGTCTTCCCGCTTCTGACCAAGATTTTGGATGCCAACCAAGACCTGTCCGTGCAAGTGCACCCGGACAATGAATACGCCAGAATCCACGAAGGGGAATTGGGCAAGACTGAATCCTGGTACGTGATCAAGGCCAAGCCAGGCGCTAAGCTCTACTACGGCCACAATGCCCAGACCCGGGAAGAATTCGCCGAAATGGTGAAAAACGGGGAATGGAAGAAGCTCTTGCGGACCGTTCCGGTGCACGAAGGTGACTTCTTCTACGTGCCGCATGGCATGGTGCACGCTGTCGGCAGCGGCATCATGGTTTTGGAAACCCAGCAGTCCAGCGACACCACCTACCGGATGTACGACTTTGACCGGGTGGACAAGAAGACCGGCAAGCTGCGGGAACTTCACCTGCAGCAGTCAATCGACACGGTGCAAGTGCCGTTTGAGATGCCAAAGCTCAACCATGAAGAATGGGATGTTGGCGACGTTCACGTGACCCAGTTCGTTATGGCGGAATACTTCGGCGTCTTCAAGCTGGATGTTCACGGCAAGGGCGACTTTGAGATCAAGGACGGCAAGTACCGCTTGCTGTCAGTTTTGGACGGAGCTTGCGACTTGACGGTCGACGGGCAGACTTACCCGCTGAAAAAAGGTGATCATCTGATTTTGCCAACGACGATTTCCTGTTATACTTTAGATGGTCAAGCAACGATTATCGCTTCCAAACCAGGCGATGAAGCTTAAAAGACAAAATCGAAAGTTAACAGAAGCATAGGTGAGAACATGACAGATACTTTTGTAGGCAGCATTGAAGCCGGCGGCACCAAGTTCATCTTAGGCGTGCAAAACGTGGAAACTGGGGAAACGACGGCAACCAAGCGGGTGCCAACCACGACTCCGGCGGAAACTTTGGCAGCCTGCCGGGACTTCTTCAAGGAGAACCCAGTCAAGGCCATCGGGATCGGCTCTTTTGGCCCGATCGACATCGACCCGAAGTCAGAGACTTTTGGCTACATTTCCAAGACCCCAAAGCCAGGCTGGTCAAATACTGAATTGAAGGGCTACTTTGAAAAGGAACTGGGCGTACCAGCCGTTTTGACGACTGACGTCAACGCTTCCTGCTACGGGGAATACATTGCCCGCGGCCGGGATGATGAAAAGACCTACCTTTACATCACCATCGGTACTGGCGTTGGGGCTGGTGCCATCCAGCAAGGCCACTTCATCGGCTACACCAACCACTCAGAAATGGGCCACATGCGCATTCCTAAGCGGGCGGACGACAAGTATGAAGGCGGTTGTCCTTTCCACCACGACGCCTGTGGGGAAGGCCTGACGGCTGGTCCGACCATCAAGGGCAGAACCGGGATTCCTGGTGAAGACCTGGACCGCAGCCACCCAGTCTTTGACTTGATTTCCTACTACGTGGCGGAGATGCTCTACAACATCTACCTGACCATCCGGCCAGACGTCATGGTTGTCGGCGGGTCAGTTTTGAACGAAGGCGACATGCCAACGGTCAGAAAGTACTTCGCGGAAATGAACAACGACTACGTTGCCTTGCCGGACTTGGACGAACTGATCGTGCGGCCAATCGTTGCCAACAACGGTTCAGCTACCCTGGGCTGCTTTGAAATGGCCAAGGACCTGCTTAAGTAAAAAGCGGAAAAACAAGATAATAGCACTAAAAAACCAGCTCAAGCGAAAGCTTGGGCTGGTTTTGTTATGGATTGATTTTTATTTCAGTTCCCCATTTTCCAGGGTCAAGGTCCGGTCATAGACTAGGCCGGGGATGTCATCGTGGCTGGCAACGACGACGGACTTGCCTTCAGTTTTCAGCCGCTCAAGCAGGTCGACAAACTGCTTGACCCCTTTCTTGTCGATGCCCCGGGTTGGTTCGTCCAAAAGAATGATGTTTTGGTCTTCCATGATAGCCTGGATGATGCCGACTTTCTGCCGCATGCCAATAGAGTATTTGCCAACGGCTTGCCGGCTGTCTGGGTCCAGGTCAAAGTCGGTGAGCAGCTTTTTGACCTTGTCTTCCTGGAACTTGTGGTGGACATTGGCCAAGAAACGCAGGTTGGCCCAGGCGGTTTCATATTCCAAAAAGCCCGGGTTTTCGATCAAGGCCCCGATCACGTCGCCGGAGTCCAGGCTGACCGTGCCGCTGTCGGCCTTAAGCAGACCAGTGATGATCTTGAATAAAGTTGACTTGCCGGATCCGTTGACCCCGACGATGTGGATCAATTCGCCCGGCTTGACAGTTAAAGAAACGTCTTTTAGGACGTCGACGTCTTTGAATTTTTTGCTGACATGAGTAACCTGTAACATTTTTCCTCCAAAAGCAAAAATCAGAAGTAGATATAGTGAGTGGCCCGGTATAAGGGGTCAAAGATAATACTGTACTTGGACAAAAGGGTGGACTGCTCCAGATTGTAGTGATAGAGCATGATCACGGCAATGGCGATGATGAAGATCAGCCAGGGGTGGCTGACTCTTAAGCTCAAAATCATGAAAAGGACACACAGGGTAAAGCAGAGCAGGTGCAAGAAGAGGAGCAGACTGCCCAAGGCCGGACTGCCCCATCTGAAGTAGTGGCGAACGCCCAGCAGGTAGGGGATGGCCAAGCCAACCGTCATGACCAGGATGTCCAGCAAAATCAGCTGGAGCAGCTTCTTTACCAGTCCAGTTTCAGCCTGGCGGATGCCAAGAAAGACAGCGATGGGGCGGACTTTAAGGATCTGGCTGAAAATGATCAAGAGGACAAAGGTCTGCAGATATAGGGAAAGCAGGTTGTTGTATAAGAAGAAGTAGACAATATCTCTTTCCTTTATAGCGTGCAGTGTATAGATGCTGGCAGCAGCAGACAGGATGAAGATCAAGGCCAGGCTAAGTTCGCGGAAGCGTTTAGTTTGTGGCAGAAGCTCGAGGTCAATATCAGCCATTTTGCACCTTCTTCAGATACCAGAATCTGATTAGGCCGGCAGCTATCAGCAGGCAAGTGGCCAGGGTCAAGAAGTAAAGACCATAGACATTGACGGGCTGGTGAGCATTTACGAATGATAACAGGCCTGGAGACATGATATTTGGCAGGAAAAACATATCTGACAAGATCAACAAAGGCCATCCCATAGCAACAAAAACCGTTGGCAACAAGATGCATAGTAGCATGATGATTGATCCACTTATCAGATACAGGCTGTTTTTCTTGATCCAAAGGCCCACTGCGAGGATAAGCAGAGAGAAGCTGCCCCAGCCGATGGCAGACATTGAGACATACAGAATTAAAGCTAGCAAGCTGTTCTGTGAAAGAGAAACGCTGGATTTGTCCCAAAGGTAAAAACTAGGATTTTGGTAGACAAAAGGACTGTAAAAGAGACTGATGATGATCATCTGATAGACGTTGATCAGAATAGCCAGACCAAAGCCAGTGACAAAGGCTCTTAGGCAGGCAGTTTTAAGATAGCCGTGATAGCCCGACCGCTGCTGGTAGTTTGAAAACGAATTGTTGTTTTTGGTAAAGACGGCGAGCGTTGATCCTATTACAGGTATCAGTGAAAATCCAAATAGGTATAAATAAAAGGGATCGTCTAATACGCCGCCAAACTGAATACCGAAAAACATATACAGAAAATTATCAGGATCAAAACGGACAATCTTATTTTGATTGATTTGGTAAAAAAGCTGGCCAGTTATCAATAACAGATAAAGACAAACCAGAGAGATAGCGATTTTTCTTGAACGACTCAATTTTTTGATTCCTTCCAAAAATAAAAGGGAGGCTGAGCGCCTCCCGTGCATTACTTGTAATCGGAACTAAAGTGCAACTTTACTCTGGTCGTACTTAGCTCATAACTTTGAGAACGAACGTCTGCGTAATAGTAATAGTTCTTTTTCCCGGAGTTGTTGCCTGCCCGTGTCGTTTGATTTAATTTCAATGGCACAGTGTTAGATCTAGTCGCGGCGTTGCTGTTGATCAAATGAACTTTATAACCAAAGGTAGCTGGCAAGGCATCTCCATTAAATGATGCATAATTAGAATTGGTCATTTTCTTGTTGGGACTGCCATAAGAGCTCCAGCGGCCATGGTCACTGACAGTTTCTTCACTGATAGTCCAGTAAGGCTTTCCAGAGGCTGAAACAACAGTAACGCCTAATGCAAAAATGGTGGTTAAAGGAACTAAAATTTTTACTAAAAGCTTATTCATTTCGAATATCCTTCCCTTTCATACAATTTGATGTTTTTTATGATAGCAATGTGAAAACGGTGTGTCAATAGAAATTTGACTTTTTCTTGACGATTTTGAAAAAAATGCAAAAAGACCAACCCAAGATGTCTTGAGTTGGTCTTTTAAAGAGTGTTATTTCAGTTCCCCGTTTTCCAGGGTCAAGGTCCGGTCATAGACTAGGCCGGGGATGTCATCGTGGCTGGCAACGACGACGGACTTGCCTTCAGTTTTCAGCCGCTCAAGCAGGTCGACAAACTGCTTGACCCCTTTTTTGTCGATGCCCCGGGTTGGTTCGTCCAAAAGAATGATGTTTTGGTCTTCCATGATGGCCTGGATGATGCCAACTTTCTGCCGCATGCCAATAGAGTATTTGCCAACGGCTTGCCGGCTGTCTGGGTCCAGGTCAAAGTCGGTGAGCAGCTTTCTGACCTTGTCTTCCTGGAACTTATGGTGGACATTGGCCAAGAAACGCAGATTGGCCCAGGCGGTTTCATATTCCAGAAAGCCCGGGTTTTCGATCAAGGCCCCGATCACATCGCCGGAGTCCAGACTGACCGTGCCGCTGTCGGCCTTAAGCAGTCCAGTGATGATCTTGAATAAAGTTGACTTGCCAGACCCGTTGACCCCAACGATGTGGATCAATTCGCCCGGCTTGACAGTTAAAGAAACATCTTTGAGAACGTCGGCGTCTTTAAATTTCTTGCTGACATGAGTAACCTGTAACATTTTTCCTCCAAAAGCAAAAATCAGAAGTAGATATAGTGAGTGGCCCGGTATAAGGGGTCAAAGATAATACTGTACTTGGACAAAAGGGTGGACTGCTCCAGATTGTAGTGATAGAGCATGATCACGGCAATGGCGATGATGAAGATCAGCCAGGGGTGGCTGACTCTTAAGCTCAAAATCATGAAAAGGACACACAGGGTAAAGCAGAGCAGGTGCAAGAAGAGGAGCAGACTGCCCAAGGCCGGACTGCCCCATCTGAAGTAGTGGCGAACGCCCAGCAGGTAGGGGATGGCCAAGCCAACCGTCATGACCAGGATGTCCAGCAAAATCAGCTGGAGCAGCTTCTTTACCAGTCCAGTTTCAGCCTGGCGGATGCCAAGAAAGACAGCGATGGGGCGGACTTTAAGGATCTGGCTGAAAATGATCAAGAGGACAAAGGTCTGCAGATATAGGGAAAGCAGGTTGTTGTATAAGAAGAAGTAGACAATATCTCTTTCCTTTATAGCGTGCAGTGTATAGATGCTGGCAGCAGCAGACAGGATGAAGATCAAGGCCAGGCTAAGTTCGCGGAAGCGTTTAGTTTGTGGCAGAAGCTCGAGGTCAATATCAGCCATTTTGCACCTTCTTCAGATACCAAAATCTGATTAGACCGGCAACTATCAGCAGGCAGGTGGCCAGGGTCAGGAAGTAAAGACCGTAGACATTGACAGGTTGGTGAGCATTCACGAATGATAACAGGCCTGGAGACATGATATTTGGCAGGAAGAACATATCTGACAAGATCAACAAAGGACCACTGTTGGCAGTTATAAGTGTAGGAGTTAAGATACAGATCAACATAATAATAGTACCGCTTACCAGATACAGGCTGTTTTTCTTGATCCAAAGGCCAACTGCAAGGATAAGTAAGGAAAAACTGCCCCAGCCGATGGCAGACATGAAAACGTATAAAACCAGTGCTACCAAGCTGTTCTGTGAAAGAGAAACGCCACCGGAATTGTCCCAAAGGAAAAAACTGGGATTTTGGTAGACAAAAGGACTGTAAAAGAGGCTGATAATAATCATCTGATAGATATTGATCAGAATAGCCAAACCAAAGCCAGTGCCAAAGGCTCTTAGGCAGGCAGTTTTAAGATAGCCGTGATAGCCCGACCGCTGCTGGTAATTTGAAAACGAATTATTGTTTTTGGTAAAGACGGCGAGCGCTGATCCTATTACAGGTATCAATGAAAATTCAAGTAGGTATAGAGAGAAGGCATCGTCTAACACGCCGCCAAACTGAATACCGAAAAACATATAAAGAAAATGATCGGGATCAAAACGTAACATCTTGTTTTGACCGATTTCATAAAAGATCTGCCAGGTTACCAATATTAGATAAAGGCAAACCAGAGAGATGGCGATTTTCCTTGAACGACTCAATTTATTACTCCTTCAAAAACAAAAGAGGGGCTGAACACCCCTCTTACATTATTTGTAGTCCGCGCTGAAGTGCAGCTTTACTCTGGTCGTATTTGGCTCATACTTTTTAGAGCGAACATCGGCGTAATAGTGGTAGCCCTTTTTCCCTGAATTATCATGAGCTCTAGTAGTATGATTCAGTTCCAATGGAACTGTACCAGATCTTGTGGCTGCCTTGTTATTGATCAAGTGGACGTAATAGCCAAAGCTTGCGGGTTGCGCATCACCGTTGAATGACGCGTAATTGGAGTTAGTCATCTTCTTGTTGGAACTACCGTAGGAGCTCCAACGACCATGATCGCTAACGGTTTCTGAACTGATTGTCCAGTATGCTTTGCCTGAGGCAGAAACAACAGTAACGCCCAATACAAAGACAGTGGCTAAAGGAACTAAGACTTTGAGTAAAAGCTTACTCAATCAAAACATCTTCTTTCTTAAAAAATAATTCTTTCCTAAAACCAACTCAATGGTAGCACGGTTGAATATTTTGTCAACCTTTATTGCATTTTTTATGGCGACTTTGAATTTTTAGCGAATAAAAAGACCAACCCAAGATGTCTTGAGTTGGTCATACTTTATTCTTGATAATGTTCCGACGTAACGATATACACGAATGAGCTATTTTCCTGACTGGCCAGCCAGCGCATTCTGATCTTGAATTCCAGGCCGCCGCTTTCATAACTGGCCGAAATTGCCCGGTCCTTCCCCTGGCAGCGGTCCATCTGCTCTAACAGGAATTTATCCACGGCCGGCAGCTTAGCAAGAGTCTCAGCCGAAACAGCTTGCCCGTTCTCTGCTATTGCCAGCAAACGTTTCAAGGCGTGGTTGAAGTAAAGGTAGCTTATGTTATCCCCGTCTTTTTCAATGATGGCCATCGGCACGTCGATATTTTCACCCAGGCTGGAATTCTGTTCTGCCAGGCTGTGGGTCGGGTTGGACAAAACGTTGACCCGGTCGATCTGGCTGTAGTAGTCGCTTAAGCTGATATCTTCAAGCTGGTCGCCAGCTTTGCCCAGGAACTGCCGCAATTCCTCCGGCTCCATGGAAGCCGCGAAGAGATAGCCCTGTTGGTACTGGCAGCCGATCTCCTTGAGGAAATCTGACTGGCTCCGGTTCTCGATCCCCTCGCATAAAGTCTCGATCCCCAGCCGTTTGGCCATGTCGACGATTTCTGAAATGATGATCTTGCTCTGGGAGTTTGCGGTAAAGTTTTCCAAAAAGCCCATGTCGATCTTCAGCAGGTCAAAGTCAAAGTCCTTCAAGTTGTTCATGCTGGAGTAGCCGCTGCCAAAGTCGTCCATCCAAATCTCATAGCCCAAATCATGCAGCTGGGCGATGATCTCCTTCAGCTGGTCCGGGGCACTGGCAATGACTGATTCCAAAACTTCAATCTTCAGATACTTGCTTGGAACCTGGTACTGGGTCCTGATTTTCTCGATTTCCGCGACAATATCACAGGAGTTGAAGTCAACTGGTGAGATGTTGACGGAAATCACCGGGATCGGCAGGCCCATCCGCTGGCAGCTCTGCTGCAGTTGGCAGACCTGGCGGAAAATCTCCAGATCCAGCAGGTGGATTTGCCGGGTCTCTTCCAGAATTCCAATGAACTGGTCGGGCGGAATTGCCCCCCGCTGACGGTCATTCCACCGGGCCAGGGCCTCAAAGCTGCGGATCTGCCCGGTCAAGCTGCGGATGACTGGCTGGAAGAAGGGCTTGATGTCGCCATTTTCCAAGGCCTGCTTGAAGTTGATCAAGACGAAGTCCCGGCTGTCGTAAACTGCCTGAACTTCCGGCCCATAAACGCAGTAGACCCGCTGGCGGTCGGACCCGATCAGGCGCATGGCCCGCCGGGCCCGGTCGACCGTGGCGATGACGTCCTCTTTGCCATCTTTGGTCTGGTAGATCCCGGCCTTGATCCCAATCGAATCAATTGCCGTTACCTTTTTGGAGATGTCCCGGATCTTTTGCTTGGCCTCAGTCAAGGGCGTGCAAGTTAAAAGGACGAAGTTGTCTTCCGTGTAGCGGACTAAGATGTCATCTTCCTGGTCAAAAAAGTCCCGCAAAACCCGGGAGACAGTCCGGAGCAGGTCGTCGCCGCCTTGGTAGCCAAAGCGGTCGTTGTAGCTGTGCATGCCGGAAATGTTGAACAGGATAACCAGGGGATGCTGGTCTTTTTTTGCCAGCTTCTTAAGGAAGTTTCCCGCGAAATTATGGAAGTAGTTGGCATTTGGCAGGCCGGTGATTTCGTCGGTAAAGAAGTTGGCTGCCCGGTCCCCGGTCTTCATGGCCTGCTTCTCAGCGTACATCTTGCTGTCAGCCTGTTTCAAGAGGTCAGCCAGGGGAGTTTTTTCTTTAGGCAGGTGGATGTAGCCGGTAGCTACTTGCGGGGCGGATTGCAGCTTGTCGACCTGACTGTAGTAGCTGATCCTTTCTCTGGTCAGCTGCACCAGCTTGTCAGCCTGCTTGTCGTCAGTGACCGTAATGACTGCCAAAAATTCGTCGCCCCCGTAACGGCAGACAATCCCATCATTGCCTGTCTGCAGGACGTCGTCCAGGGCCTGGCCGATGGCCCGGATGGCATGGTCGCCTTCCACGTGCCCGTAGACGTCGTTGACTGATTTAAGTCCGTTCATGTCAATCATGAAGAGGTAGTACTGGTCACTTGTACCCTGCTTCCAGATATCGTCGATGTATTCCCTGAGGTTTTCTCGGTTTCTCAAGCCCGTCAGACTGTCGATAGTTGCTTCCTTAATAGAGGAGTTCAGCTGGTAAAGGAAGTTGAAGGTGAAATAAAAAGTTACCGCGTAAGAGTAAAGGGGCAGGGCCGTGGACAGCATGACTTCGATGAAGCCGAAGACCGTCATCAGAACTGGATAGAAGGTCAAGACCAGGTAGTAGTGGCCCAGGCCGTTTTTCCGGTTGATTATGGCATTATAAGCCGTAATCACAAAGACGAAGGCAGAATAACTGATCGGCAGGAAAAGGAAAAGGCCTGAGAAAAATGGCGTAAAAGCATTGATATTATTGGTAGAGAACATCAGCTGGGGCGCGAAAATAGCGCAGATCAAGTCCACGGCTGAGATCGCGATCGGCAGGGCCAGGACGAACCGGCTTTGCCTTTTGTCAGTGGTCAAGGGCAGCTCAATCTTGTAAGCCACGAACATCAAAGTGGTATAGCTGAGGATGTTCAGAGTGATCGACAAACAAAGACTGGTAAAATTGACCAGAAATTGGTTGCTGGGCAGGATATGGTTCATCAACAGGGTCCGGGTTCCGTCTAAAAAGAGGTAAGCGGCCTGGAGGCCCAAACTGATATTGAACCAGTGATGCTGGCGGTTGTGCCGTTTGATTTGCAACGATGAGCGAAGCAGTAATGAGATTATAATGACACAGAAATATTCCGAGACCGCGTAGGCAAATGCTCGAGTAATTTGCATGGCATGCTCCCTATAAAATATGATATGTTCCTTAATTAACGCGTGGTGCTAGTTGAAGAAGTTGAGTCCATATCTCTGTAGGATGTAGCTGATATTGTAAGTTAGTACGATTATCTCGACGGTTTGTTGGAAACCGTCTGTACTTCTTGCAAGAATATTTTCAATTCCGTAGTACTTTAGTACAGAGAACACACTCTCGATCGTTCGGCGAATTGCCATTAGCTCTCTTTTGTTATGCTGCTTAGCACCTTTCATATTTTTCCGGTAAGGTGTCCACAGTATATAGCCGTTTATCTTGAGAGTATCGTGCAGCTGCTTGCCTATATAGCCTTCATCGCCTAAAATAAAGTGCCCTTCGGGATGGGTAGTGAGAATCAGCTCTTCTGCTTCTTTTGCATCGTGTATTGATGCTTGTGTGATTACATAGCCAAGAACATAACCGTCTTGAGCTACGGCAAAGTGGCCTTTAAAGCCGTAATAGTAAAACTGTTTGGTTGAGTTATAGCCAATGTTGGCAATTCCTTCAAACACTTTAGCTCTGCGGTTTCTGATTGGCTGACACAAAGGCATGGGTAGACTGTCAATGATCATGTACTGATCAGACAGATCGACTCTTGAGTTTAGTTCGTTGACGATCTGAACAGTGATGCCAAGAAGCGCTCTAGCTCTGCGATTGAAACGAGATCTGGAGAGCCCACAAAGTCCCCAACAGCGAGCAAATCTGCGCTGAGAAGATATACCTTCCTCAGCTTGCCAGACAAGTAATGCAATAATTTCGTAGTCTGGAACCTTTACCAGACTGGCATTGCGACGGTGAGTTAACCGAGATGGAGCGTACTTGTAATAAAGTTTCTTGCAGATTTTCGACAAAGTTCGAAATTCCACTTGCAAACGGTGACTATAACGTTTAATCTGTAGTTGGTTCAACATTGTAAGGACTCCTTTCTTTTTTCCAACTAGAGTCTACAATGTTGGACCTTTTTTGTTAAGAAATTGAAACTATATTTCAACTAGCACCACGCGTGTTCCTTAATTAATATAATAACTCATTTGCCTTAACAAAAGGGACTGGAGGGTTCAAAACAATTGATTAAAAAATTAGATGTTAGCGCTTTTAATTCACGCGCGAATATGTTATATTTTTAACTTGGAATGGATAGTCTTAATTCTTCATAATATAAGTATTATCCACAGTTAATCAGGATGTTTTGAATACAGGACAAGGAAAATGGGAGAAATTGAAGAGGCGCTTAAGCGGCAGCTGGCGGGCCGGGTTTGGTCTGCCGGCTTGCGCCGCCAGCTGGAAAGCAAGGATATTTGTTTAAGCGATTTGCTGCTGGACAAGCAAAGACTGAACGTAATCAAGTCAGCTGACGTCCCTTTAATCCGCCAGGCCCTGGACGAATTGCAACAGAATTTCCGCGAGGCAGTCAAGCAGGTTCTGCAAACTGAAATAGAAGCTGCTTCTGACGCGGACCGGCTGGCCTGGCTGCTCCTGCAGCTTTTTGCCAAGAAAAGGAAAAGAGTCCGGGACCTGACGGTTGACCAGCTGGCTCTCCTGCAGACTGAGGAAGCTGAGAAATACGTCTTTTTTCATGGGCCGCGGATCTATTTCCGCAACAACGCCTGCTTTTCGACTAATATTTTCCCGGCAGACCTGGTCCACATCAGTGAACTTGCCGGCCTAAAAAAGCAGCCAGCAGCTTTTTCCTGCCTGCTGCAGGGCGAAGAAGTGGACGGAGAAGAACTCAGAAGCTGGTTTGACCTTTTTGGCCCCCTGTATGAAGAAAAGTACTTCGGCAAACACTACGGCCCGGGCGTGGAACTGGCGGGATTTCAAATCTCTAGCGGGAGAAAAGATCCCCGGATCTATTATGTCCTGCGCTACCTGCTCAAGGATAAAGAGCCAGAGTCAAAAGCAAAAAGTCTGGCTGCAATTCCTTTAAAGACGATTCTAAGGCGGAATTTAATCTGCCATGAGGCCTTCAAATGATGACGGTCTACAGCCGGGAGTACTACCGGGCAGGATTAGCCGAAGGAAAAATCAAGGCCAAGAAGCTGGACAGCTACCGGCTGGGGCCGGACTTTGTTATGGCTTATGACCTGGGCCCGGCCGCCCCTTACCGGACCTTGCTGGTCGACCGGAAGCAGGGGGAGATCGTCTTAAAAGCCACGACCAAGACCCTGCTGGCTCACTTCGTCAACGAAGACCTGCCTGGCGGCTATCCTTTGCAGGAAAAGCTCTACCAGCTCCTGGAGATCCGGGAGCAGCACGTGATTTCAGCGGGGCACGGGGCGCTTTTTTCTCCGGAATCCTTTCACGCCGGCTTGGTCGATCTAATCGCCCTGCAGCGGATGCGGGGGATGGAAGCCTGCCAAGGCGGGATGCTCATGACCGATTTGGCCGGGGTCAACTGCTATTTCTTTCAGCTGAAGCGCGGCTATGCCAACGCCAGCCGGCAAGTGGAAGAAGCAGTTGAGCACAATGCCCTCTACTGCAGCCTTTTTCATGGTCTGGCTGGTCAAGTAGGCTGCCCGGTCTGCCGGCAAGGTGACTGGAACCTGCTCTACGGACCCAGCTACCAGCAGGCGGTTGAGGCAGACTTGGCCGGCAAGCTTCCGTCTTTAAGGCAGCTTTTGGCTGAGATCCGGGCAGAAGAAAGGCAGGCTTTTAAAAAGGTCCTGCTGGATGAACTCGGCCTGCCTGTTTTGCCAGACGATTTAGACTATGCCTTAAAGCAGGCAGAGAAAAAGTTCTTGTTCAGAATATAACGAAAAGCCCCCGCACTCGCGGGGGCTTTGCTTCCTTATAATAATTCAGACTAACTGCCGGCGGAGTTTCTCCAGGGCCTGCTTCTTGATCCGGCTGGCCGTCCGGTAGGGGATGTTCATCAAGTCGGCCGTTTCCTTAAGGCTGCGTCCAGCCAGGAGGTTCTGGCCTAAAAGCAGCTTTTCGCTAGTCGACAGCTTCTTCCAGGCTTCCTTAAGAAGCAGATTGTGCTGGTCGGCCTGGCCAACAAAGGCGGCGGCCAGCAGCGGTTCATCGTGGTCTCTTTGCCGCTTTCTCTGCCGGAGCAGGTCAAGGACCCGCCAGTAGACCTTGCGGAAGGCCAATTTGTCTGCTTCTTCCCGCGGCTGGTCAGCCATTTCCCGCAGGCATTGGGCGTAGACGATCAAGCCTTCTTGAAAAAGGTCCTCGTAATCGGCACACTTCCGGTAGACATGGGCCGTTTTCAAGGCTCCGGCAACTAATTTCCGGTTTTCCCAGGCTTGGTCCATTGCTTGATTGATTTGCATGTTCATTTTTTCGCACTCCTTAATTATTTTCTTGCTTGGCGCCTTGCAAGTATTAGCTTAAGGGCTTTGCCAAAGGAGTGCTGACCGGGAGCGAGGGGGCAAAAAGCCCGTTTTTCCGCTCTTTATACTTTGAAGGAAATGTAAGAACGGCTGTTTAAGGGCAAGTTTAGGGGTTGAATCCAGGTAAAAAATAAAACTTTTCCTAGGAGAAAAGCAAGAAAGTCGTCATAGATCATTCATACTTCCCCCGTATCATTTGAGCCATAGATCAAGAGATCTTGATCTATGATTCCATACCTTTTTTTATTCTTTCCAAGACAAGCAATTACGTGGCCTCCGGGCCGCATCTATATCTATTTTTTTACGCGAAAAAGCGCTGGACGTCGCGGTCCAGCGCTTTTTTCTTTTGTGTTCAGTATTCTTCTCTTCTCAAGAATTTAGCTTAATTAGAAAGTCAGCTTCAAGAAGTACTTGACGAACAGGGCAGCCAAAACGGCACCGGCAAATGGCGCGGTACCTGGCACGATCAAGCCGTATTGCCAGTCGTTGTTGGCCTTGTTCTTGATTGGCAGGATTTGGTAAGCCAGACGTGGCCCCAAGTCCCGGGCTTGGTTCATGGCGAAGCCAGTAGTACCGCCCAGGCCCATACCGATCGCCCAAACCAGCAGACCAACCAGAAGTGGAGTCCAGCCGAGCTTTTCAAACTTGGCAACGATAGCCAGGATACCGCTCAAGAAGATGGTAGTGGCGATCATTTCGACCATCCAGTTCCGTGGCAGGTTGCGCAGGTTAGGGTTGGTGGAGAAGATGTTCCGGGTGGCCACGCCGTCGATGGTGTCTTCGGAAGCCTTGAAGTGGTCAGCGTACATGAAGTAAGCCAGAAGAGCCCCGGCAAAGGCACCGGCGAATTCAGCCAGAGTGTAAGGGATGAAGCTGGACCATGGGATCAGACCCAGGATAGCCTGGCAGAGAGCCATGGCTGGGTTCATGCAGACGCCGCCGAAGATGAAGAGGCAGGCAGTGATCCCGAATGACCAGGTAGTAATGGCGAAAATGTGGCCTGAGCCGTGGTACTTGGTCTTGTTCAAAACGTCATCGCAGTGCACGCCAACACCGAAAAGAATCATGAGCCCGGTAGACAGGAACTCATTTAACAAGTTGTGCATCAAAATTCTGTTCTCCTTGCAGTAGATAATTTTTAAGGTACATAACAGCTAATAATTATATACCTATAGCCGGCAAAAAGATATAGGGAATCGTGATTTTTTGAACATGAATGCGCTTTTTTAGCTAGATTTAACAAACTTTCTAGGGAAAAGTAAGTGAATTGTTCACAAAACCGGGCCAGCTGCTGAAAAACAAAAGTGCCTGGTCTTTTTGCCGATGGAAATTTCACTGAAGGGAAGAATTAGCATCATAGTTTGTTCAAATTTACTGTGTACTATAAGAATCGTAGACGAGCTGAAAGAACTTGTCTATAACTCATATTTCTTATATTTTTCTTTCCCTGATATACACAACATACATATACACTACCTAAGAAGCAGCTAGCCATAAGCAGCTGCTTTTTTGGTGTCCAGGGATATTTTTTGTTTTCATAAGTCCAAAATGGCTGTTATGGCTTTTTCGTAATATATATGCGTAAAGCTTTTGAAAAAGGACATTAAAAGATGTTAAAAAGGCTTGCACATGAAAATGAAAATGATTATCCTAGAATTAGTGAAAGTTGTACCAGTTAGTAGTGGACTGGGTCAAGAGTGTATAATCCAGGCCATTTTTTGGAAATGAAAGGGAAAGAAAGAGAGATGCAAGAAGACAATAATAAACGCAAGCTTGAATACCAAGCTTTTTTGCCCTACGCCGCCCTGCTTTTGCTAGCGGCGTATTTCTGTTACCGGCAGATGCGGACGGGGAACGTCATCATCGGGTCGGATACGATTTTCCACTATAACCGCTTCTATGAAGCGGCTGAGCAGATCAAGCACGGCAACTTCAACTGGTTCATGACCATGTATGGTTTCAGCCACTCAGGCCGGGTGATCAACGCATTGTACGGGCCGCTTTTTGCTTATGCCAATGGCTTGCTCTTATTGCTTGTTAAAAGCTGGTACCGGTATCAGCTGGTCAGCTCCTTTATCGTCTACGCGGTTGGGGGGACCAGCATGTACTGGGCCCTGCGCCGCTTTGACAGCCGGCGGTCAGTTGCCACGCTTTTGGCCGCGTTTTACATGACGATCGGCTGGCTGCCCCGCTGGCAGGAAGGGACCAACTTCTCCGGCATTGGGGCGGCGATGATGCCTTACGCCATCTTGGTGGCCGCGGACATGATTCTGGACAAGGAAAAGCCAATTCACTGGGTCAAGCTGGGCCTTTTGATGGCTATCGCCTTGGAAGTGCACCTGCTGACGGCCGTGATGTACGTGGCCCTCTTGCTTCCAGCCTGGCTTTATGCCATGGTCCAAAACAAGTGGTCCCGCCAGCTTTGGCTGGAGACTTTTAAAGCGGTCGGCCTGGCCGTCTTGCTGTCTTTGAACACCCTGGCCCCGCTTCTCTGGATATCCAAGACCAATAAGCTGGCCGCCCCGTCGACGATGGACATGATGGATCAGTCCTTGCATCTCAGACACATTTATATCAGACACAATCCTTTAAACATCGTCAATTACAGTATGCGGGGCAGCCTGCCTTACTGGCTGGCCTACATCTTTATTGGCCAGCTGGTCTATGCCCTTTGGCGGCGGAAGGAAAACCGGCTCAACTGCTGGGTCAGCCTCTATGGCTGCTTCTGGCTGCTGGTCTCCTCCCGGATGCTGCCTTGGGGCCATATTTCCAACCGCTTGCCGGTCCTGGCCCGCTTCCTCCAGTTCCCGTCCCGCTTTATCTGCCTGGCTTATCCTTTGATTTTGCTGGGGATAGGGATGTCGGCGGAAATCATGCTGAAGAAGTCCAAGCACTTCGCCTGGCTGATCTACGGGCTGGCTGGCCTGTCTCTGGTCATCAGCGTGAACAGCCTGGTCTACTACATGAATGTTGATGCTTGGAATGGCTATTTGACCAATGTCGGTCACAATGCCATCACCAATTTTGGCCATGAAGTCACTGATCCGGGCAGGCACAAGATCAAGAAGACCAAGAAGGGCTTGATCGCTTTGACTCCCGCCCGCAAAGAGGCCATGCGGCAGGCTAACGCGGCCACGCACTCTAAAGACCTGCATAAGTTTTTGACCTTGACCAAAAAGCCAATCGCCGACTACCTGCCAGTTTACAAATTTGACCCTAAGCCGGTCATTACCGGCTGGTCAGATGCTTATAAGAACAAGCAATATTGGCAAGAGCAGACCGACAAGGCGGCCAGTTCCTACAATAAGACGGTTTTGAATCACAAGGTCAGAAAGCCGCTCAAGATCAAGGCCGTCAAGGGCGGAAAAATCAAGCTGACCTGGAAGAGCAAGGGCAAAAATAAGCGGCTGCCAGTCGTGACTTATGCCCAGTCCAAGCTGACGGTCAACGGCAAAGTTTTGCATAAGTATGAAAGAAGCCGGATCGGCGCTCCCTTGGTGGCCAGCCAAAAGGGCAAGAACGTGGCCTACCTGGAATTCGTGACTCCTTTCTGGATGAAGCTGCTTTTAGCAATTTCCCTGCTTTCCTGGCCTGGCTTTATTTGTGCCGGCTTAGGGGTTAAACTTAAGAGTAAGCAAGCAGAAAGGGAAGAAAAGAAGTAAAAACATGAAAAAGATTTCAATTATCGTGCCTTGCTACAACGAAGAAGCGGCTTTGCCCCTTTTTTATCCTGTAGCTCATGAGGTGCTGGAAAAACTGCCCGACGACTACGAGCTGATTTTTGTCAATGACGGGTCCAAGGACAAGACTTTGGACATCCTGCGCGACCTGGCCGCTAAGGATCCCCATGTCTTTTACATTTCATTTTCAAGAAACTTCGGCAAAGAATCCGCCATGTACGCGGGCTTTGTCAACGCCAGCGGGGACTACGTGGCTGTGATGGACGCCGACTTGCAGGATCCGCCGGCCCTTTTGCCGGAAATGATCAAGATTCTGGACTCCGGTGAATACGACAGCGTGGCCACCAGACGGGAGGACCGGAAGGGTGAGCCGCCGATCAGAAGCTGGTTTGCCCGCAAGTTCTACCAGATCATCAACAAGATCTCTGACGCTGATGTGGTCGACGGGGCCCGGGACTTCCGCTTGATGAAGCGGGATATGGTTGACGCGATCGTGGAAATGAGTGAGTACAACCGTTTCTCCAAGGGGATTTTTGGCTGGGTCGGCTTCAAGACCTACTGGCTCCCTTATGAAAACGTGGAAAGAGTGGCCGGGGAAAGCAAGTGGAACTTCTGGAAGCTGTTCAAGTACGCCATTGACGGGATTATCAACTTTTCTCTGGTGCCGCTGAACCTGTCTTCCTGGATGGGCTTCCTCATGACCGGGGTGTCCTTTATCATGCTGATCGTAATTGTTCTGCGCAAGTTGATCAAGGGCGACCCGGTAGCCGGCTGGGCCTCCTTGATCTGCGTGGTGATCTTTATCGGGGGTCTGGTCATGCTCAGCCTCGGCGTGATGGGTCAGTACCTGGCCAAGATTTACATGGAAAGCAAGCACCGGCCCCACTACATTTCCAGTGAATCAAATATTAAAGATGTTAAAAAGATCGACTAAGGTCGGTCTTTTATTTTTGCCTGTTTTTTAAAGTTATAATTCCATAGCAATTATTCTTTGGGATAAAAAGACCTTTCAGTGTTATTGTTATAACTTTTGTGTCATAATTAGTAACACTGAAAATAAGGAGCAGTTAATGAGCAGCAAGTACAAAATGCGCCGTGGGGATTACATCTTTTTAACGACCGTCTTTATCGGCTTGATTCTGGTGCTTTCTTCCATGGGAAAGTGGAGCTACCAGCAATTTAAGAGTACAGAGGAAAACCGGGCCCTGCAGACAGCTGAACTGGTGGGCAGGTCTTTTTCTCCAGCTCTGGAACAGGCTGAAGACTTTAGCCGGGAATTAGCACAGACGACTATTGATGACAATGGTCAGGTGACCAATTTTGCCAAAAGAAGCCGGGAAATATTGGCAACAGGTTATGTACAGGGCAGCTATCTGGTTACCGTGCAGGGAAACTGGCAGGCCAACCCCGGGCTGACGAATGAACTTAAGCAGGCTTATCAGCAGTTCAGCCGCGGACATTGCCGGGCATATGCCGTGAGCAAGAAGAAAACCATCATGCAAGGACCTGTCACCCTCAAGGGCGGAGAAAGCGGGATGATTTTTTACCGGCCGGTTTTCGTCAAAGGACAGCTGTGGGGCTTCGCGGTCGTAGCGGTCAATGCCAAGCAGCTGCTAAAGGCCAGTTTAGGCAATTTGAAGCATGGGGACTACAACTACCGCCTCTTGAGAAGTCCGGTTGACAGCAAGAAGTACAGTCTGATGTCCAGATCAAAGGCGGCTGTCGTCAGTCCAGTGGCATACAGCTTCAAGCCCAGCAGTTCAAGTGGCAGCTGGAAGATCTACGTTTCACCAAAAGGCGGTTGGACTTATGAGCAAAGAAGCAGCCGGGTGATGGTCTTATTCAGTTTGCTGGCGCTTGGGATCTTTTGCCTGGCGGTAGCCTTGGTCAGGCACCAGGCCCGCACGAGGCTGTTAAAAGAAGAAGCGACCGTTGACCCCTTGACCCAGATCAACAACCGCCTGGGCTTCAATGAGCAGCTGAAGCGCTGTTTAAAGGGGCAGGAAGGTGGCAAGTTTACCCTGGTCATGGTCGATGTTGACGACTTCAAGCTTTTCAACGACTTATACGGCCACCAGATCGGGGATGAAGTCTTGAAGCAGGTGGCCAGAGGGCTGCAAGAGGCTGTGGGAAGCCGCGGCGTGGTGGGCCGGACTGGCGGGGACGAATTCATGCTGGCCTTGCTGGGGCTGGACGCGGATGACTGCCAGACGGTGATCCAGCGGATTCTGACGGCCGACCATCAGATCACTTATTTTGGCCACAAAGTCAAGTACAGCTTGTCGATCGGCTACGCGGACAGCCCGCGGCAGGGGAAGAAGCTGGAAGGCTTGATCAGCCGGGCTGACGAAGCTCTCTATGAGGTCAAATTGAGCGGCAAGAGCGGGGCCCAGTACTATTCCGGGGAAACCAGCAAGCCCCTTAGATCCCAGCTGGGCTTCACCCTGCATGACATCGCGGCCAATATTCCTACTGCTCTGATGATCTACAAGCCGGAAAACGGCCATATTCTTTTCGTCAATCAAGGAACCCTGCGCCTTTTAGGCTATGACAATCTGTGGGACTTTTTTGGCCGGGTGAACACCCAAGCCGGACATGTCGTGGCTCCGCGGGACATGGATTTGGTCGAGGTTTGGCTGAAGAAATTTACGGCTGAAGCTGAGATTGGCGATATCCATAAGCTGAACTATCACGTCATCAGTCAGAGCGGGCAGGAAATTGCTGTCAAGTCCAACTTCAGCATGGTCGACAATCCCCATTACGGGAAGCTGGTCTACCAAACGCTGACAACGGCTTGAGGAGAGTAGGAGAAAACGATGCAAACAATGGTTGGCCGTGTCTCTCAAAAGGGACAAGTTGTTATTCCGGCTTCAATTCGAAAGGAATTGAACTTGACCAAAGGTAGTGAAGTCACCTTTGAGGTTCAAGATGATAAAATCATGATTAAAAAGCTGCCAAGTGCTTTAGATTGGGCCGATTTGATCGATCAAATTCCAGAAGAAGGCGTTGACTTTGACGAAAATGGCCATTATGATCCTAAGAAGTCACCAGAGTTTCATGACTGGATGGTTAATGGCTAATGCGTCCAATGAAAGTGTAAATCTGTTTGAATTTATTCAGAAAAATCAGAAGAAATAGTCAAAAGGACATCCCGGCGGATGTCCTTTTTTCGTGCTCTTTTACTTTTCTTCCTGGCCGGTAAACTGGGCGAAGTATTTGTCCAGGTAGACCTTGTAGCTGACGGTCATGATGACGTTGCGGAGCATGGTCTTGTATTCCCCGTGCTCGTGGCCGATGTCGGCCAGTTCGTCTTTAAAACCGAAGACGTAGGCCAGGACGTTTTCCAGCTCATCAACCATGTAGTTGTAGGCCGTCTCGGTGTCGTAGCTGGACCGCTGCAGCTTTAAGGCTTCGCGCAGGTCAGCCAGGGAGAGGACGTTTTTAGAAATGGCAATGAAAGTCAGCTCGGCAATCTGCTGGCGGCTGTAGAGCTTCTTTTTAGGCGAGGCAATCAAGTCGTGCTTGACATAGTTGCTGACCATGGAACTGGTCAGGTGGACGTTTTCCAAGGGGGCCAGGGCCTCATTGATATAGGTCGCGGTCTGCTCCAGGTACAGGCCCATCTGGGGCAAGTCTTGGTAGCGGGGCAGGTGCAGGCCGGCCAGGGAACGGGCAATTTTTTCCATAAAAACCTCCTGTCAGCTGATACAAAAGATACAGGCAAAATGAAATTCAATCATCCACATTATAGCAAATCGGCTTAGCGGTTTTCAAAAAACTTGACATAGGGACTTTCCTGCTATAGACTTAAGCAAAAGTTTTTAAGAAACCGATGACGAGGATTATAAAATATGACGATTAAGATAGTGACTGATTCCGGGGCCAACATGACGGCGGGGAATTTGGGCGGCTGCCAGTTGGAAGTAGCGGCCTTGAGCTTGATTCAAGGGGACAAGACCTGGGCGGACGACGCCAGCTTTGACCAGGTGGAATTCAATGAAAGGGCTAAAAGCGGGATCGCGGCTTCTTCAGCCTGTCCTAGTATCGCTGCCTGGCTGGATGCTTACGCCGGGGGCAGTGAAATCTATGTTTTGACCATCTCTTCAGTCTTGTCCGGCAGCTACAATTCTGCTGTCCAGGCGGCAAAGATCTACCAAGAAGAGCATCCAAACGTCTTGATTCACGTTTTTGACAGCAAAAGCGCGGGTCCGGCCCAGTTTTTGGCGGCAGAAAAGATCGCGGAACTGAAAGAAAAAGGGATGCAGTTTCCTAACCTGGTAGAGACCGTGAGCGACTACCTGGAAAACCATATCCGCCTCTTTTTCGCCTTAAAGTCGATGACCAACTTAGCCAATAACGGCCGGGTCAGTCCGGCAGTAGCCAAGATTGCCGGCCTTTTGAAAATATGGATCTACGGCTGGGCAGAGGAAGGCGAAATCAAGCCTTTGGGCAAGGCCAGAGGGGAGAAGAAGACCCTGGCTGCCCTGCTGAAAACTTTGGAAGAGAAAGGCTATACGGGCGGCCGGGTCAAGATTGACCACGCTGACAACTTCGACAGCGCGGCTGAGCTCCACGACCAGATCAGAAAAAAGCATCCAGAGGCCAAGGTTGACCTGGGCAACTGCCATGCTCTATGCAGCTTCTACGCTGAAGAGGGCGGGCTGATGATTGGGATTGAAATTTAGCAAGTAAAAACTCAGCACCGGTCCGGGTGCTGATATGACCCCCGAAATTAGGACACTAATTTCGGGGGTTATTTTCATGACTAAATACACTAAAGAAATCAAACTCGCTATTTACCACGAATGGGTAGACGATCATAGAAGAGGCACCTACCTCAGCCGAAAATATGGGATGGAGCGCGGAGGAATCCAATATTTGGTAGACTTGATCCAAAAGCATGGCGAAGACATTTTGGATCGCCCACAACAGAAATATACTGCTGATTTCAAGCTTGCTGCCATTGATAGAGTTCTGCTAGGTGGTGAAGCTCTTAGGCAGGTTTCCTTAGACTTAGGGCTTACAAATACAGGAATTCTTGCAAATTGGCTTCGCTCTTTCAAAGAAAACGGGTATACTGTCATTACCAAGAAGAAAGGTAGACCACCCAAGAATGCCCAAAAGCAAGGACAAACAACGGATCAAAGAGCTGGAAGAGCAGGTAAAGAGGCTTACAGTCGAGCTTGCATACATAAAAAAATTGGAGGCCTTAATTCAAGAACGGAAGAGCCAAGAAAAGAAGAATTAGCTCGTGCAATCACTGAATTAAGGCAAGAATTGCGGCTTAGCGTTAAGTACATTATCGACGTTATCAATGCCAACCCTGGATTGCCTCATATCTCAAGAAGTAACTACTACTACCAAATCCATAAGCCTGATAAGGATTCTGGTAACCAGAAGCTGATGGATAGAATCAAAGAGATCTTTCTTGAACACAGCCGACGCTATGGGTACCGGCGAATTTACGGACAGCTTCGCCGGGAAGGCTATGAGATCAACCATAAGAAGGTGCAGAGGCTCATGCAAAAGATGGGCTTATTCGCCATCGCAATCCGCAAGAAACGTAAATACAGCAGCTATTACGGCGTTCAAGGCAAGATCAAGCCAGACTTAATCAAGCGCAATTTTTACGCAATTATTCCGGACAGACATTGGTTTACCGACGTGACTGAATTCCATCTTAAAGATCAAAAGCTCTACCTTTCTCCAATTATCGATGGTTGTACCCAAGAAATCATCTCCTACAACATTTCTAGGCACCCAGACCTTAAGCAAGTGATGACTATGCTAGATGACGCATTTGAGAAGCACCCGGCTCTTAACGGGCTTATTTTCCACTCAGACCGTGGCTGGCAATATCAGCACCAAGCATATCAAGCGGCTCTGGCTAACAGAGGGATCGATCAGAGCATGTCCAGGTTGGGTAATTCTCTTGATGACGGCTTAATGGAGGGCTTCTTCGGCATTCTTAAGCGGGAGATGTTCTACGGCCAAGAACATAAATACAAGGACTTAAATGAGCTTGAACAAGCTATTCACAAATACATCGATTACTACAACAACGTAAGAATCAAGACAGGACGAAAAAACATGACCCCGATTGAATATCGGAATCATGTTTTAACAACCTTAACGGCGTAATACTAAATTGTCCCAATTTTGGGGGTCACATCATGCTGAGTTTTTACTTCTTGTCTTGTCTTGTCTTGTCTAAGTAATGGCCAAAGTTGTTGATCGCGCAGACGTACATGTCCCGGTCCTGGTAGTTGGCCAAATGGCGGACCTCGATAGAGCTGTAGTTGTCCAGCATGCCGTTGACGGCAGCCTTGGCCTTCTTGCTTCTGCCCATCAGATTGAGCAGGAGATTCTTATAAAAAGCCGAATCATTGACGATTTCCTGCCATTCTTCTTGATCCAGGTGGCGACGGGTCAATTCGTCCTTGTAGGCAAAATTGGTGAAGTAGTAGATCAGCTGGTCGCCGCTCCGCCGCTCGATCAAGGCCAGGGGCATTTCCAGGTGCTTTATTCCCTGGGAAATATGACTGACCATCGGGTTGACCAAAATGTTGGTTTCACCGATCGTATCATAGTAGTTGTTCATCTCTTGCGGCTCGTAGTGGTCCGCGCCATTCTTTTCGATCAAGGCCAGCATTTCTTCCTCTGGCAGGGGCTTGGAGAAGTGGAAACCCTGCAGGCGGTCGCAGCCGATGGCTTTGAGGAAGTCGGCCTGGTCTTTGGTCTCGACCCCTTCGCAAAGGGTATGGATGCCCAGATGCTTGGCCATGTCGACGATTTCCCGCAAAATAATATGGCTGCGGGAGTTGGTCTTGAAGTTCTTCAAAAAAATCATATCGATCTTCAAGAGGTCAAAGTCGAAGTCCTTCAAGTTGTTCAGACTGGAGTAGCCGCTGCCGAAGTCATCCATCCAGATCTGGTAGCCAGCAGCGTGGAACTTGTCCATAGCCTTGTGCAGCTGTTCCGGCACCGTGGTCAAGGTTGATTCCAGGATCTCGATCTTCAAGTAGGAGGTCGGGATCTTGTGCTTTCTCCTGATAGCATCGACTTCCGCAAAAATATCACAGACCTGGAAGTCGACCCGGGAGAGGTTGACAGAGACGGGCTGGATCGGGATCCCCCGCTTGTAGCAGGAGGACAGCATCTCACAAACTTGGTCGATGATCGACAAATCCAGGCGGTTGATCAAGTGGGTATCTTCCAGAATACCGATAAAAGTCGCCGGGCTGAGGACGCCTTCCTTAGGATCGATCCACCGGGCCAGGGCCTCATAGCCGCAAACCTTGCCGGTCAAGCTGCGGATTTCCATCTGGTAGTAAGGCTTGATCCAGCGCTTGTCCAGGGCTTCCTGGAAGTGGGTCAAGACGTAGTCGCGGTTGACGTACTTCTCCCGGACGCTTTCGTCAAAAACATGATACAGTTGGGTCAAGTCATCTCCGGTATACTGGAGGGCCTTCCTGGCCTTGTCGATGGCCGACTTGATGCTTTCTCTGGGATCAGTGTAGTAGCAGATTCCGGCCTTGATTCCGCCGACGGAGTAGTTGCGGAGAACGAATTTCTGCAGCTCTTTGATTTTGGCGATATAATCGGTATCGGTCGACAAAACCACGAAACGGTCGTCATTGTAGCGGATGACCAGGCCGTCGGGGAAGAGGTTTAAGAGTTGCTTGCTGATCTTGACCAAGAAGCGGTCGCCTGCCAGATAGCCGAAGTGCTCATTGTAGCCGTGCATCCCAATAACGTTAAAAAGAATGACCCTGGGCTGGTCGCCGGCCCGCAGCTTGCTGACCAGATAGTCCTTGCCGAAACTAGTCAAATAAGCCCCGTTGAGCAGACCGGTCAAATTGTCCTCATACTGTTCATTGGAAGGAATATGGCTGATTTGAATTGGCTGGGTGTCGACCGCATCTTCCCCAATGTTCAAATACTCCACGAAAAGCAGGCCTTGGCCGGAAAAATCCTGCCTGCTTAAGTGCAGGAGAACGGTTTGGTAGCTTTCGGTCAGCTTGATCCTGCAGGTCAAAAGATCTTGTTTGGCCTTGAGCATGTTGCTGGTGATGTAGCTGATGTCTCGCAGGTGGTTCAGCAGGTCTTCCCGGCTTAACTGGTAAAGCCGGCAAAGGCCGTCAGAAACCAGGAGGGGAATAAGCTTGCCTTCGTACTCTTGAAAGACGGCCAGGGCGAAATTCAGTTGTTCATAGCTTTCGCGGTTTGCCGCGGAAAAGTGGTAAAGTTCTGTCATGTCTCGATCCTCATGGAGCAACTGGCGGAATATAAATAAAAAACTGTACGATGATTTTTGTTAATTATAAGCTAAAAACTATAAACTAGGCTAGTACCATATTAGCACTCGTTCCCCTTGTTTGTTAAGCCTTTTCAGGGATTGCTTTCAAAATAATATTAGTGGTAAAAAATAACAAATGCTTTAATGGCATAGAAAGGTAAAAATGCGAATTATATTACTTGGCGACAGCATCTTCGCCCGAAAAGAAGGCCTGGACCAGCCCCGGATCAACTGGACCTTGAAAGAGAGAAAATCTGACCTGGAAATCGACAATACGGCGGTGTCCGGCATCAATTCCGGCGCCCTGCTGGCCTTATTAGGCGACCTGGCCTTAAAGCGGCCCCGGGCTGACCAGCTTTTCTTAATGGTGGGGATCAATGACGCGGCCAGCCATAAGCAAGTACCACTCAATCAGTACCGGCAGAACCTCCAGGCCATTGTCTCCGCCCTGGTCTGTTTTTATCCAGGGGTCAAAACTGTCCTGGTCTCCGGGCCGGCAGTAGATGAAAGCAAGCAGCGGGGGCGGACCAACGCAAAATTGGCAAAGTATGCTAAAGTAATGGGGGAAGTCGCGGCTGAATACCAGGTCGCCTACGCCGACTTTTTCACGGCCATGCTGAAGGAGGGGGACCTTGCAGACTTGTGCCGGGGAGAACTCGATGATGGCCTGCATTTTGGCTCGCGCGGTTATCAATTGCTGGCAGCGGAAATGATGAAGCAGCTGCCCAAGGAAGAGGTTGAACAATGAAGAAGATCTATGTGGTTCGCCATGGCCGGACCTATTTGAACAAGTACCAGCGCCTGCAGGGCTGGTCTGACGCCCCTTTGACTGAAGAAGGGATCGAAGGTGCCCACCAGCTGGGAAAGGCCTTGAAGGACCAGCATTTTGACCTGGTGGCCTCCAGTGACTTGAAGCGGGCCGCTGACACCCGGAAGATCATCGTTTCAGAAAATGACAACTGGGAGTCAACCAAGATGACCCAGACCGCTGACTTGCGGGAGCTCTTTTTCGGCTACTACGAGGCCTTCCATGACACGGAAGGGGTAGCGGCAGCCTTTAAGTCCACCAAGTACCCCCGCCTGGTCGACGCGGTCAAGGACGGCTACACCTGGCGGGAAATCGGGGACTTGTTCCACGCGGCTGACCCGGAAGGGGATGCTGAAAGCGGGAGCGAGTTTGAAGAGCGCCTGAAGCGCGGGATCGACTATCTGGTCAACTATGATGAGTCAGAACGGATCCTTTTGGTTGGCCATGCCTGCGTCATTCACTGCCTGGCCTGCATCTACGGGGGCAAGCACCTTAGAACGGAATTGCCTAAGCACAACGAGATGACGGTCTTGAATGTCGATGACAACGGCCAGGTCAGCCTGGAAGAATTTGGTCGGCCGATGTACTGATTTTTTGCCAGCAGGCCTATAATAGGATGTAGAAAAAACAGGGAAAGATCTATCGAAAATGGTAGGTGAGACAGATGATTAGTAAAGAAAACAAGTTGCTGATCCGGCGCTATCTTTACGCCATGATCAACATGTACGGCATTATTCCGCTCAGACACGCGTACCACATTTTCAGCCACCAGAACCCCTTGCTCAATATTGACGAGGACGACTTCTGGGAATTCACCATGCTGGACCAGAGCGACCAGGACTACAATATCGCTGGTGAAGGGGAGCTGCTGGTTGAAGACCGCGGCGAAGACGAGGATGAGGAATTCTACCTTTACGGCGACTGGGTCTTGATGGACCTGCCGCAGGATTTCAAGCAGATCAAAAAGCTCCAGCACAACCGCCTTTATTACGTGCCGGAGAAGGATGAATTTTTGCGCCGGGAAAATGAATGGTACTATGAACGGACCACGGCGACGGAAGAGTACCGCCAGTATCTGAAAGACAGCAATCCTGGCCTCAGCGACGACCGGCTGGAAGAAGCCTTCTTTGAGGCGCTGACCCAGCTGCACTCGGTCAGCTACGGCAAGACGGTGGAAGAGACCATCAACGCCGTGCCCCGGTCTTTGCGCTTGATCGGCTTTACTGTCACTGATGAGCAGGAAGACGAGCTGCGGGACCTGCTCAGACGGATGCTGGACGGGACCCGGCAGGAAGCTTTGCGAGGGAAGATGTACAAGTACCACAAGCTGCCGACTACCTTGGAAATCATCGAAACGGAAGGCTTGACGCCGGAAAACATCTCCCGGATCCACAGCGGGAAGATCGACGCCATGGAGTTGGTTCCACAGATCGAGCTCAAGCAGCCTGACCTGGCCCAGCAGCTGGTCACGCTTTACCAGCAGTAAGGCGAAATTGAAGAAAGTAAAAGACGAAGCTCTAAGAAGAACTTCGTCTTTTTGCATGCTTTCTGACAGCTTATTTTTGATAGCCGCGGCTGACCTTGCCGGCGTAAGTGGCAAAAATCGCTCGCAGGCGCGGGGCCAGGGCGACAACCAGGGCCAGTTTGGCCAAAGTCGTTGGCAAAAAAGGCCAGATAGCAGCGCTAGCCGCGGCCGTAAATGGTAAGTGGCTGATCCAGGCTAGCCAGGCCGCGCCCAAGAGCAGCTGCAAAAAGAGGGCAATCCCGGCAGCCAGGGTCAAATAAAATCTGTTTCCTTTAGCCAGACCCGTGATCAGGGCCAGGGGCAAGAAGCCCCAGAGAAAGCCCCCGTTAGGCCCGAAAAGAACGGCGATGCCGCCACTGGCCCCGCTGAAGACGGGGAGGCCGGTGGCTCCTAAGAGCAGGTAGAGGGCGACGGCGCCGGTTCCCAGCTGCCAGCCAAAGGCAGCCGCGATCAAAGGAATCACCAGGGTCTGCAGGGTAAAAGGGACCCCGCCCGGCAAGGGGACCGCCAGCTGGCTGCCGACAATGATCAGGGCCGTGGACAAGGCTAAAAGACAAAGCTGAAAAGTATTTTTTCTGGACATGTTTCTCCTCCAATCCAGTAAAACTATTGCTTACTTGATTAATATAGTTTTACTGGAGCTTTTTGTCAATAAGATATTTTATTGAGTACACGTATAGTAATTATTACGAGAAAACTAAGTCTAGTGGCTAAGTGCCGAGGATGCTACTAGATATACACAACTTCCACAGAAGTTATCCACAAGATATCGTAGTTGCTTGTCGGAGTAAGGCCCAAGATGTGGAAAAAGAAAAAATGGGGGTAAGATAAGTTGAAGACAATTTTTTGCACTGGCCCAGCTTTTTGTCTATAATGGAAACTTAATACGCCTAATAGAAACAAGTAATGTAACAGAAAATAAGGAGGCCACATGCGCTATCAGCAAATTATCCTGGACGTTGACGACACCTTGCTCGACACTGAAGCAACGGTGCACGATTCCCTGGTTCAGCTCTTTAAATCCCATGGCTGGGAGATCAGTGACGAATTTGAAAAAGAATTCCACGCCTATAACCAGGGTCTCTGGCGCCGGCTGGAAAAGGGCGAGCTGACCTTGGACCAGCTCTATGAGATCATGTTCCCGGACATTATTAAAAAGTATTGCGGGGTCGAAGTCGACGGGATGGAGACGGCTGACGAATTCCACAGTTACTTCCATACCGGCCACAAGCTCCTGCCTGGAGTCAAGGACACCCTCCGCTATGCCAAAAGACTGGGCTACAGCCTGGCGGTTTTGAGCAACGGGGAACAGTTTGGCCAGGAGCACCGGCTGGAATTAGCCGGGATTAGGCACTACTTTGACCTGGTCGTGACCAGCCAGGAAGCCGGGGTGCAGAAGCCAAACGCGGAAATTTTTGACTACTTTTTCGCCAGAAGCGGCTACAGCCCCAACCAGACGGTCTTCTTCGGCGATGGCCTGTCCTCTGACATCATGGGGGCGGAAAACTACGGCTTTGACAGCATCTGGTACAACCACCGCCACCGGCAAAAGACCCTGCCGGTCCATCCCCTCTTTGAGGTGGACAACTACGCCCAGTTCCAGCGGATCTTGAAAAAAGACTTCGCCCCGACCGCTTTGCGTTAGTTTCCGTGTATACTTAAAGTAAGTAAACTTTAAGAAGGACTTGGGGAAAAATGGAAAATTACTTTTTTGATTTCGACGGCACGATCTGCGAATCGCGCCACATCTACGCGGCCAGCGTGCAGAAGGCCTTTGAGGCCCGGGGAGTCAAGGTGCCAAGCACCGAAGATATTTACCAGGCCATGGGGATTCCGATCGATGTCTCAATTGCCCGCTGGGCCCAGGAAGGGCACAGAAGCGACCTGGCCCAGACCCTGTTTGAGGAAAGCATGGCGGAATATGCCCTGCTGGAGGACGACCAGGTCCGCCTTTTTCCAGGGATCGTGAAGACCTTGACCCAGCTGAAACTGGCCGGCAAGCAGCTCTTCGTCTGCTCCAGCAAGACCCACCCGGAAATTGCCCACAATCTGGAAAATCTGGGCCTGCTGGATCTGTTTGTTGATTTTGTCGGGGCCGATGAGGTGGTCAACCATAAGCCGGCCAGCGATGAGATCGACCTGTTGGCCAAGCGGCATGGCTTGGATTTGAAGGAATCGATTATGCTGGGGGATGCCAAGTACGACATTCGGATGGGAAAGAACGCCGGCTGCGCGACCTGTGCCTGCACCTGGGGCGCCTTTGACCCGGCCAGCCTCAAAAAAGAAAAGGCTGACTATACGGTCGACTATCCCCTGGAAATTTTGAATATTTAAGAAAAATAAAGCGTAAAAAGCAACAGAGAGTAAAGAAAAACAGAAAGTGAAGATAAAATGCGACTGATTTCTTGGAACATCGACTCATTGAACGCGGCCTTGACGGGGACCTCCCCGCGGGCGGAAATGACCCGGGGGGTCTTGAAGAACTTGCATGACCTGGATCCAGACGTCCTGGCCCTGCAGGAAACCAAGCTGCCAGCCAGCGGGCCAAGCAAGAAGCACCAGGCTGCCCTGGCTGACCTTTTCCCGGAATATGACTTCGTTTGGCGCTCCAGCGTGGAGCCAGCCCGGAAGGGTTACGCGGGCACGATGTTTTTATACAAAAAGGGCCTGGATCCGGTGGTGACCCGGCCGGAAATCGGGGCCCCGGAGCCGATGGACTTTGAGGGCCGGATCCTGACCCTGGAATTCCCGGACTTTTACGTGACCCAGGTCTACACGCCAAATGCCGGCAACGGCTTGGTCCGCTTGGGCGACCGGCAGGAATGGGATAAGTGCTACCGGGCCTACCTTGAAGAATTGGACAAAAAGAAGCCGGTTTTAGCCAGCGGGGACTTCAATGCCGCCTACCAGGAAATCGACTTGAAGCATCCGGAGTCAAACCACCATTCAGCCGGCTTTACGGATGAAGAAAGAGCCGGCTTTGGCCAGCTTTTAGCAGCGGGCTTCACGGATACCTTCCGCCAGATCCATGGCCAGGTTGAAGGGGTCTACTCCTGGTGGGCCCAGCGGGTGCGGACGGCCAAGGCCAATAATTCCGGCTGGAGAATCGACTACTGGCTGGTCTCCAACCGCCTGGCCGACCAGGTGGAGAAGTCGGAAATGATCGCGACTGGGGAAAGAGCGGATCATTGTCCAATTTTATTGGAAATTAATCTATAATTCGGTTACAATTAGAAGTTAGAGGATGAAAAAACAAAGAACTTTTAGCAAAGAATTTTAGTATTAGTATATGAGGCGTATGTGTATATGAAGAGATTAGAAAAAGGGGTCATCGGTCTGATCCTGGTCATTTTTGCCGGCACGGCGATTATGGCCTTCAGCAGCGGTGGCCAGAAAGCAGAAAGCAGTTCAGACGCCTTCGATACCTCAGAGTACCAGAAGGCAGTCAAGTCAACGGACAACCACCACTTCAAGAACTTGAAGGTGGAATTGACCGGCAAGAAGAGCAAGATTACTGGCATCCTGCCCAAGTCACCAACCACGATCAGCCTGCTCAAGCAGTGGAAGAAGAAGAAGGTTGACTTGAATTTCAAGGCCAGCAAGAAGGACGGCTTGCTCGTCAGCACGCAGAAGGTTAACCTGCCAACCCCTAAGGGGCAGGAATTGACCCATGCCATTACGGGCGAGATCGGCTATGATCCAGCCAGTGACAAGCTGCTGATTTTTGCCAGCGACAAGAACTACAGCCAGGGCTTCTACCCCCTGGGCCGCTTGAAGAGAAACGGCCCAAGCTCAGTATCTTTGAGCGCTGGCCAGGATCCGCTGGAATTCAGTTTTACAGATTAAGCAGAAGGACTTTCATTTTTATGGAAGTCCTTTTTCTTTTGCCGTGACTTTCTTTTCATAATTTTTAACCAGGTTCAAACTTTTTTAATTAAGTAAAGCTTGCACTTTGGCCAAACTTGTTTTATTGTTAATTATGAAAAAATAATTGACGATATATTAAAAAGCAAGGAGGAATCTTTGATGAGAAAAGTAGCAGTGATCGGCATGGGACACGTTGGGGCCACGGCGGCCTTTATTCTCTTTACGCACGGGGTAGCAGACGAATTGGTCTTGCTGGACAAGAATGAGACCAAGTGCCAGGCTGAATGGGGCGACCTGCGCGACACCCTGGGCAGAAATGACTTCTACGTCAACGTCAAGTGGGGCGACTGGAAGGAATTGGCGGACACCGACTTGATCATCACCGCTTTTGGTGACGTGGCGGCCTCAATCACGACTGGTGACCGTTTCGCGGAATTCCCGATCAACACCAAGAACGCGGTTGAAGTTGGCCAGAAGATCAAGGACAGCGGCTTCAAGGGCGTCATCATCAACATCTCCAATCCTTGCGACGTGGTAACTTCCATCTTGCAAAAGGTGACCGGCCTGCCAAAGAATCAGGTCTTTGGGACCGGGACCTTCCTGGATACTTCCAGAATGCAGCGGGTCGTCGGGGAAAAGTTGGGCCAGGACCCAAGAAACGTGTCCGGCTTCAACCTGGGCGAGCACGGGTCCAGCCAGTTTACGGCCTGGTCAACCGTCTGGGTCAACAACCGGCCAGCCAAGGACCTCTTCAATGAAGAAGAGAAAGAAGAAATGGACCGCTTGAGCAAGGACAATGCTTTCAAGGTTGGCAAGGGCAAGGGCTACACTTGCTACGCTGTTGCTACCTGCGCGGTTCGTTTGGCCAGAGCAGTCTTCTCTGACGCCAAGTTCTACGGCCCAACCAGCTGCTACGTTGAATCCTTGGGGACCTACATCGGCTACCCTTCAATCGTTGGCAAGCATGGGGTAGAAGAAGTACCAGTTTTGGATTTGCCAGCTGATGAACAGGCCAAATTGGAAGCTTCTGCCAAGAAGCTGAAGGACAGTCTGGCCAGCTTGGAATAAAAAAACAAAAACTTTAAAAGTAAAGTCAAGATGTTAGAAAATCCTCCCGCCAGGGAGGATTTTTGTTATAATAAACTAAATTACAAAAAGTAAGTAGCATGTTTGACAGGAGGCAAAAAATGACTTTGCACGGTTTGGAAGATACTTACGAATTGGCCAACGGGGTCAAAATTCCCGTGATTGGTTTCGGGACCTGGCAGACGCCAGATGGCGACGTGGCTCAAGAAGCAGTTGAAGCAGCCTTGAATGCCGGCTACCGGCATATCGACACGGCCGCGGCTTATGGCAATGAGGCGAGCGTGGGCCGGGCCATCAAGAAGAGCGGGGTTAAGAGGGGCGACTTGTTCGTGACCAGCAAGCTCTGGAACGGGTCCCACAGCTATGAAGGAGCCAAGGCCGCTATTGACGACAGCCTGCTCAAACTAGACACGGACTACCTGGACCTGTACTTGATCCACTGGCCAAATCCGGTTGCTGTCCGGGACCACTGGGCAGAAGCCAACGCGGAAGCCTGGCGGGCCATGGAAGAAGCTGTTCAGGCTGGCAAGATCCGGGCGATCGGTGTTTCCAACTTCCGCCGCCACCACCTGGAAGCCCTCTTGAAGACGGCAGAAATCAAGCCTGTGGTCAACCAGATCTGCCTTAACCCAAATGACCTGCAAGCGGAAGTAACGGCCGCTAACAAGGAATATGGCCTTTTGAGCGAGGCTTACAGTCCTTTAGGGACGGGTGGCCTTTTGGGCAATGAGACCATCAAGGCAGTTGGGGCCAAGTATGGCAAGTCCAGCGCCCAGGTTTTGATCCGCTGGTCCCTGCAGCATGGCTTCTTGCCGCTGCCAAAGTCAGTCCACCCGGACTACATCAAGGCTAACGCCGAAGTCTTTGACTTTGAACTTACCGAAGACGACATGACCAAGCTGGATGGCCTGCAAGGGATCGGGCAGCCAGTTTTGGATCCAGACCAGGCTGAATTTTAGCGAAAAACTGAAAATTTTTATGAAAAAGACTGCACAACGTACCAGAAACCTGTCTGGTATTTATGCAGTCTTTTTGTATATATTCGCAAAAGCCGAACGAAAATCGCTAAAAAATTTTTAAAAAAATTGTTCCGGCGGCTGAAGGCTTACGGGGCTTGAATTGAACCGACATACATTTTCTCGTGTTCGCCTGGTTACACGATACTAGATATTGTGTTTTACAAGAAGACTGCTAACATATGGAGTGCTTAGAAAATAATGTGACAAGCAGAAAGGATCTGAGAAGATGAGTGAAGAAATATCGCTCTCGGCTGAATTTGTCGACCGGGTGAAAAAGAGTGTAAAACCACACTGGGGCAAGCTGGGCTGGGTCACCTACAAGCGGACCTACGCCCGCTGGCTGCCGGAAAAGGGGCGGAGTGAAAACTGGGACGAAACCGTCAAGCGGGTGGTTGAAGGCAATATCAACCTGGATCCCCGGCTCAAGGACGCCCCAAGTCCGGAATTGAAGCAGAGCTTGACTGAAGAAGCTGAACGGCTCTACAAGCTGATCTACGGTTTGGGCGCGACGCCATCTGGCCGGAACTTGTGGATTTCCGGGACCGACTACCAAAGACGGACCGGGGATTCCTTGAACAACTGCTGGTTTGTGGCTATCCGCCCGCAAAAGTACGGGGACAGCAAGATTGTGCCCAGCTATCTTAGCAAGCAGGAAAAGGCTGTCTCCATGCCTTTCTCCTTCCTCTTTGACGAACTGATGAAGGGGGGCGGGGTTGGCTTCTCAGTTGCCAGATCCAACATCAGCCAGATCCCCCGGGTCGACTTTGCCATCGACCTGCAGCTGGTAATCGACGAGACCAGTGAATCTTACGATGCTTCCGTCAAGGTTGGGGCCGTTGGCAAAAATGAATTGGTCCAAGATTCTGACAGCATCTACTACCGCCTGCCGGACACCCGGGAAGGCTGGGTTTTGGCTAATGCCCTCTTGATCGACCTCCACTTTGCCCAGACCAACCCGGCCCGCAAGCAAAAGCTGATCCTGGACTTGTCTGACATCCGTCCTTACGGGGCAGAGATCCACGGCTTCGGCGGCACGGCTTCCGGCCCAATGCCTTTGATCTCCATGCTGCTGGACGTTAATGAAGTCTTGAACAATAAGGCTGGCGGCCGCCTTACGGCTGTTGATGCCACTGACATCTGCAACTTGATCGGCAAGGCAGTCGTGGCCGGCAATGTCCGCCGGTCAGCCGAACTGGCCCTGGGCTCAAACGACGACCAGGACTTCATTTCCATGAAGCAGGACCAGGAGAAGCTGATGCACCACCGCTGGGCATCAAACAACAGCGTGGCGGTTGATTCAGCCTTCAGCGGCTACCAGCCAATCGCTGCCGGGATCCGGGAAAACGGGGAGCCGGGGATCGTGAACCTGGACCTGTCCAAGAATTATGGCCGGATCATTGATGGCTACCAGGCCGGAATTGACGGGGACGTGGAAGGGACCAACCCTTGCGGGGAGATCTCCCTGGCCAACGGGGAACCCTGCAACCTCTTTGAAGTCTTCCCGCTGATCGCGGAAGAACAGGGCTGGGACCTGCAGGAAGTTTTTGCCTTGGCGGCCCGCTACACCAAGCGGGTAACTTTTAGTCCTTATGACTGGGAAATTTCCCGGGAAATAATTCAAAAGAACCGCCGGATCGGGATCTCCATGTCCGGGATCCAGGACTGGCTCTTGACCAGACTGGGCAACCGGGTGGTCACTGGCTTCAAGGATGACTTTGACCCGGAAACCCATGAAGCCATTAAGGTGCCAGTCTACGACAAACGGGCCATCAAGGCGGTTGATCACCTTTACAAGGCAGTGGTCAAGGCTGATCAGGCCTACAGCAAGACTTTGGGCTGCAATGAATCAATCAAGCACACCACGGTCAAGCCGTCAGGCACGGTGGCTAAGCTGGCCGGGGCCAGTGAAGGCATGCACTTCCACTACGGGGCTTACTTGATCCAGCGGATCCGTTTCCAGGATTCTGATCCGCTTTTGCCAGCCTTGAAGGCCTGCGGCTACCGGACGGAAGCAGATATCTACACGGAAAACACGACCTGCGTGGAATTTCCGATCAAGGCGGTAGGGGCGGACAACCCTAACTTTGCTTCAGCCGGCACGGTTTCAATCGCGGAACAATTTGCTACCCAGGCCTTCTTGCAGACTTACTGGTCGGACAACGCGGTTTCCTGCACGATTACTTTCCAGGATTCTGAAGCAGACCAGGTTGAATCCTTGCTCCGCCAGTACCGCTTCATCACCAAGTCGACCTCGCTTTTGCCATACTTTGGCGGATCACTCCAGCAAGCACCAAAGGAACCGATCGACAAGGAGACTTATGAAAAGCGCAGCCGGGAAATCACCGGCGACGTGGAAGAGGTCTTCAGCCAGCTGAATAGCGACGTCAAGGACCTGGAACTGGTCGACCAGACTGACTGTGAAGGCGGCGCCTGCCCAGTTAAGTAAGGCAGATAAAGAAAAAATAAAAGACAAAAATAAAACTGAAATAAAAAACGGGAGAAACAAAAGATGAAAAAGAAGATTTTAGCAGTCGTAGTTGCCTTGGCAGCCTTCGTGGGCCTTTTTGCCAGCCAGCCTGTCCAAAGGCAAAGCGTGCAAGCAGCTAAGACCACCAAGACGGCTAAGGCCAAGCAAATCAGCGTGACCTACACTTTGAAGGACACGACCAAGGCCAAGAACAAGCAGACTGTAGCCAAGAAGACCTTCAAGGTCAAGAAAGGGACGAGCGTCTTCACTGTTTTGAAAAAGGCCTGGAAGGTCAGCTACACTAAATCTTCATACGGCGTCTTCATCACCAAGATCAAGGGGCTGGGCGACGAAAAGAAGAAGCTCTACTGGACTTACACAGTTAACGGCAAGATGGCCAAGGTAGCGGCTGACAAGGACAAGCTGACCAAGAACAAGTCCAAGGTTGTCTTCACTCTGAAGCAATACTAAGATGCAGACCAAGGAACGCTATCAGCTGCAAAGGCTGACCCTGCTGGCCCTGCTAACGGCGATGTGCGTGGTTTTGCGGATCTTTAAAATTATCGATATCCCCAATGTCCAGCCAGTGACTGATATTATCATGCTGGCCACGCTGGAACTGGGGGCAGGGACAGGGATATTGCTGGCCATTTTGGTCATGGTGATCTCCAACATCTTCCTGGGCTTTGGAATTTGGACCTTGCCGCAGATTTTTGCCTACGCGGCCTGCGCCTTGACCGTGGCATTATTTGCCAGGCTTTTGCCACTGAAAAGCCGGAAATTCTTCTGGCTGCAGGAGCTCCTGGCCGGCTTTCTGGGCCTGGAATACGGCTTCTTCGTCAGCCTGGGCATGGCTGGCTGGGGCGGCTGGGCAGCTTTCATCGCCTACTGGGTCAGCGGCCTGACCTTTGACTTGTATCATGCCGCCGGCAACCTGGCCTTTTATCCTATCCTTTATCTGCCATTGATTTTGGGCCTGGACCGGTTTAAAAAGAAAGCAGGGTGGAAGCAAAATGCTCAAAGTCTACACTAAAGTCGGTGACCAGGGGCAAACCAAGCAGGTTACCGGCAAGATGGTTGCCAAATACGCCCCGCAGATCCAGACACTGGGAGCTCTCGATGAGCTGCAGTCCTGGCTGGGGGTTACGGTGGCCAATCTTTCTCCGGCCTGCCAGAGATTGGAAGAAAAGCTGATCAAGCTGGAGCGGGAACTGTATGAATTGCAGGCTGACCTGGTGGTCAAGCGGCACCATACGATTACTTCGGCTGAAGTGACTTACATGGAAGAGCAGATTGATGCCTGGACGGAAGAATTGCCGGAAATGAAGGAATTTATCTTGCCAGGCGGGTCAAAGACCAGCGCCAACCTCCAGTATGCCCGGGCACTGGCCCGGACCAGCGAGCGGGTCTGCGTGCTGTATGCGGACGAAAGCGGGGAGGTCAAGAGCGACAGCCTCAAGTACTTGAACCGCCTGTCAGACTACCTGTTCGTCATGGCCCGCTACGCCAACCTTTTAGAGGGCGTGGCTGACGTCAAGAGCAAGCCTGCCCGACGTCCGAAAAAATAAGCAAGCAAATTAAAAAGTGTTGGATGACTTAGAGAGCAAGCATCCAACACTTTTTCTTCAACAAATCAGCAAGCAAAAACCCGCGGGTGAGAAGGCCCCGCGGGTTTTCGTTTTAGCTTTTAATGGATAAGTTTAAAAGTATGTGTTTGTAAAGTAATGTAAGTAATTTTTAAGTAGATTGTTGTAAGAAAATCTGTAAGTTTTAAAAAAGGGATTTCTAAGCGGCTAGATTAGCCAACCTTAACTGGAGTTTCAGCTTCCTTGCCTTCAACCAATTCAAGGTTGTTGTCGAAGGCCTTAACTACCATGTTGCGAACAGCGTGAGTAGTGTAGAAAGCAGTGTGTGGAGTTACCAGAACGTTTGGACGAGCGATCAAGTCAGCCAAACGTGCGTCAGGGAATTCCTTGCCTTCCCAGTCTTCGTTGAAGACGCCAACTTCACCTTCGTAAACGTCCATTACGTAACCGAAGACCTTGCCTGAGTCCAAACCACGGATAACAGCGTCAGTGTCAACCAATGGACCACGTGATACGTTAACGATAACTACGTCTTGCTTCATTTCAGCAATTGACTTGTCGTTGATCATGTGAACGTTAGCTGGAACGTCAGGAACGTGCAGGGAAATAACGTCAGCTTGCTTGTACAGGTCGTCAAGTGAGTCTACGTAGTAGCCCTTCTTTTCCAATTCTGGGTTGCGGAAGATGTCGTAAGCGATAACCTTAGCGCCGAAGCCTTCCATGATTTGCATGAAGACTTGACCGATGTGGCCAGTACCTACAACACCAACAACTTGGTCGCGAACTTCACGGCCGATAGTTGGTGCCCAACGCAGGTCGTGACGGGCAACCTTTTCGTCCATGCGCTTGTCTTGACGCAAGATGCGGGCAGCTTGGATAGCAGCGTGTTCTGCGATGGCGTCTGGTGAGTAAACTGGAACGTTGGTGATTTGGAAGCCAAGTTCCTTAGCCTTAGCCATGTCGATGTTGTCAACACCAACGTTACGCAGGCTCATCTTAGTGATGCCGTTGTCTGCCAAAGCTTGCAGAGTTTCAGCGGTGTAGTCAAGTTGTTGGTAAACAACAACACCGTCAGCACCCTTTGCCAAAGCAGCAGTTTCTGGAGTCAAAAGCTTGTCAGTGTATTCAACTTCGACGTCCTTGTGAGCGTCTTCCCATTCCTTCAAGAATGGCTTTTCATCTTCACGAATTGCGTAAGCAAAAATTTTAGTCATTAATTGTCCCTCCGTTATTCTTGCTCTTACATTGATAATCTTAGCACAAAATCGCCGGGTAAAAAACTAAAATGTGAGTATTTGAGCAAATATTTTTATTGTAAGCGCTATACTAAGCGAATAGCTTGCCGCTAGTTCGTGAACGTGAACGTTTTTCACAAACTATATTTGTCAAAAAGCTCCAGACCCTTTAAACTGGTTTTAGCAAATAAAGGAGCAAGAAAAATGACAGTGCAAAAAATCATCCACGACCCCCTCCGTTTAAGTCAGCCGGCAGCTAAAGCAGCTGCCAGTGACCGGCAAGCGGCCCAGGACCTGCTGGACACCCTGCTGGCCCACCGGGAAAGCGTTGACGGCCTGCCGCCCGCCGCTGGCCTGGCTGCCAACATGATTGGGGTAAACAAGGCGATTATCGCGGTAAACGCCGGCTTTTTACCTATAGTTATGCTCAACCCTAAGATCGTTAAAAGATCCGGCCACTACCTGGCAAAAGAAGGCTGCCTGTCTTTGACGGGAGAGCGGTCAGTTGACCGCTATGAAGAAATCACGGTCAAGTACCAGGACATGGATTTAAAAGAGCATGGGCAGGCCTTTACAGGCTTTGTGGCGGAAACCATCCAACATGAAGTCGACCACTGCAAGGGCAAATTAATTTAATTAAGGCAGGAAAGCAAAAAGCTGGGCCAAACGGCTCAGCTTTTTTAATCGGTCAAGTAGGAAACCGGCTTGTTGACTTCGACCTTGGTGCCGGAGTATTTCTTGGCGATCCACTTCTGGATCTGCTTGTTATGGTAGAGCTTGCCCAGCTTCTTGTAAGCGGCATTGTTCTTGTTCTTTTTGGCAGTGGCCAGGACGTTGATGTTGTTCTTGGTGCTCTGGTCGATCTTTTCGTGGTAAAGGGAGTCCTTCAGCACGTTCAAGCCGCCGGAAAGGGCGATGGTGTTGCCGATGAGGACGGCGTCGACGGACTTGATGACCCGGGGGCCGGTGGTATCATCGATCAGCTTGAACTTGAACTTCTTGGGGTTGGACACAATGTCGTTGGTGTTGCCGCTGGCTGAGTCAAAGTTCTTCTTCAGCTTGATCAGGCCGGCGCTTTGCAAAAGCAGGAGCCCTCTGGCTTCGTTGGCGGCGTTGTTGGCCAGGGCAATGGTGGCGCCTTTAGGCAGGTCGGAGAGCTTCTTGTACTTGGATGAGTAGATGCCCATTGGCTCCAGGTAGGTCGTGGCCAGGGCTACTTGCTGGCCGGTGTTGCTCTTGGACTTGTTGTAGGCTTCCAGGTAGGCCCAGGAAGCAAAGGCACTGACGTTGATGCTGCCGTCGGAGGTTGCCCGCAGGAGGCTTGGCCCGTCAGTAAAAGCCTTCACCTTGATCTTAAGGCCCAGCTTTTTGGCCTGGCTGCTCTTGGCGATGTGCTGCCAGACTTGGACGTCGGGGCCGATGGAGCCGACAGTGACGGTAGTCGTCTGGCTCTTGGCCGTTTGCCGGGAAGAAGTCAGGCGCAGGGCGAAGAAGGCGGCAATGATGACGACGAGGGCGATGGCGGCGGCAATGAGCCGTTGCTGCTTTTTCTTTCTTCTCATGATTTTTGCTCCTAAAAATTAAAAACTAGTCTTCAACCACGTGGCGGTCAAATGGGTCGTCGCTGATGCCCTTCTTCAGGATATCATTGCACCATTCCTTGGCGCTGAAGAGGGAGTGGTCGCGGTAGTTGCCGCAGCTTTCGATGGTGGTGCCAGGCACGTCTTCCCAGGTGATGTCGTCTCTGATGGCCTTGAGAGAGTCGCGCAGGGCCTTGGCTACTTCAGTGGTGGTGTGTTCACCCCAGGTAATCAAGTGGAAGCCAGTCCGGCAGCCGAATGGGGAGCAGTCGATGACGCCGTCTAAGCGGTCGCGCAGGAGGCTGGCCAGGAGGTGTTCAATGGTGTGCAGGCCGCCGGTTGGGATGGCGTTTTCGTTAGGCTGCACCAGGCGGAGGTCGAAGTTGGAAATCTTGTCGCCCTTAGGGCCTTCTTCAACGGTGATCAAGCGGACGTAAGGTGCCTTAACTTTAGTGTGGTCCAATTCAAAACTTTCTACTTTAGCCATGATGATAATCTCCTTTTTTCTAAAAAATACTGATTGACTAAATTACTTGAAAAAACGTGACAAAAAAAGTCCCTGAACGAAATTGCTTTCGCTCAGGGACGTATTAGCGTGTTACCACCCATCTTCACGGCCCAAAGAGGCCGCCTTTAAGTACGCTCCGCCTGGGCGGAGTTATACTCGGGCGCGGTATCGGGCGCCTCCCGCGGGAAACTTGCCGGAGCTCGCCTCCCGTATGACTCAAAGACCATGTTCGCCGGGGCCTCTTCAGCGCTTTTCAGCTACCGCGCCTCTCTGAAAGAAGATTTGACCAGCTACTTATCTTTTCCTTGTCAACGTGTTTTCATTTTTTAATCATAATATAATAACGATAGCCACTTGTCAACCTTTCGCGGCAAAAATTGTCTAAGCCGGCTAATCGTCTTGTTTTTGCTTGCCGGAATTAAATTTTCGGTCCCGCAGATAGTCGGCAATTGTCGCGCCAATGAAGATCAAGTCAAAGGGGACCAAAAGGGCCAGGCCGGCAATATTCAGCATACTATAGGCCGCCGCGTTGGTAACTATGATAATTCCGATAGGAATCAGCATGTTCCAATAACCAATCCGGTAACGGAAGAAGTCTCTAATTTCTTGCAGTTTTGGCGCAAAAGGTACAGCCAAAATAAAGCCAAGCAGCAGCCCTGACGCGAAGATGCTGATTAACAAACTGTTTGGAACCATGATAATACCTCAAAAATTTACTTTCCTAGAAAACAACAAATACGGGATTAATACCTGGAATTATAGTTCTGTTTCTAACGGCATACAAGTGGAAATTATCCAAGCCAGCTAATCGTCTTGGCCGTGGTCCTGCTTGGCTTCTTCCTCGCGCTTGATCTTGAGGACTAAGGGGGTCAGTTTGATAACCAGGAACTTGGCAAAGTAGTAGGTAATCACGAAGAAGATGATGATGCCAACCAGTTGGGCAAGCAGGACTGGCCAGATGTTGTAAGCTACCTCAGCTAAAATCATTTTTTCTCACTCCATTTCAAAAAATATGTTTTTTACTTTTGACGTCAAGACAATTATAACTCTATATCTTAATTGTGTATAAGTTTTTCACACTATATATCAAAACAAAAAACGAAGCCGCTTTAATGTGCGGCTTCGTTTTTGAATGATTAAGCTTTTTCTTTCATCATCTGTAAGTACTTGGGTTGGTCAGACTTTGGAACGCCCAATGCATCCAAGGCCTGCTCAGCTGATACATTAAACTTTACCATTACGCTCAGAGCATCAGCTACTTTTGCTTTGTCAACACCTTCATCAATTCCTTGCTTGCGACCTTCATCAACTCCGAGCTTGTGCTCATGGCGTAAAGTTGTCTCGTATTCCAATCTGTTCGCCCTCCATTCTTGATTATGATTGTAGTAATCCATCTTCTTGGCGATGTCATTAATCAGAGCATTCTTGCGGTCAACTTGTCCATTCATCAGATCCAAGAACTTCTGCATGGTCGGACTGACTTTGCCGTTCACTCCCTTTGAGTTGACGTAGACGACGTGAGTGCCATCGCCAAGTGCCCGGTGTGTTTTCGGACAATACACGATGTAATCTGAAACACGCTCCTTGTCCCCGAACTGGTCAAAGGGAGAGAAGATAATTACGAACATCGGTGGCAAATCATCATAGTCAGTCCCGGCCAGCAAAGTGGTCATGTCAACCAAAGCCTTGTAATAGCGGCTCCGTTTTGGTTGAAAATCCCGCGACAGCTGCATTTCGATGTCGTAGATTCGCCCTTGTTCGTCAAAAGCCTGGATATCCAACCGGATAGCCTTATCTTCACGGCCACCCTTGATTTGTGACTGGGCTTTTGTCGTTACCTTTTTAATCTTGAGTTCTGGCAGCAATTCTTGCAAGAGCCGGGTGCAGATCTGTTCATCGCTCATCACCGCGAAAAACATAAAATCGTCAGTAATGCCAATCGGTTCGTACTGGTTCAAATTATTTTCCTTGCTCATATTATAAAACATCCTTTCACTAGTAAGCTATTTTTCCCCCTCCATTTACTAGTACGTTTTTTCGGCAAAAATTTTCTGACAAATTCAATTTATTTGAAGGAAATGGCGAAAAAGTCCCAAAACTCTTTACACTACTTGCTCAGAGTAAAGAAAAAACCGCCAGCCGCGGTTAAATACCAGCGGCTGGCGGTTATTAATTTTTAGCCCAAACGGTTGAGCAGTTCCTTCAAGAAGTCGTAAGTGCTGCCGACGTAGCGGTAGTCTGAGTCTTCGAAGACGATAGCGTTCGGGTTAGTGTTGACGGAGATGATGTTTTCAGCATGGTCAACAGTAAAGGTGTATTGCGGCGCGCCGGCAATCCCCAGGTTGATCAAAACTTGTGGCTTGATCTTGTGGCCGTTGACGCCGAGTTGCTGGCCACGGTTGAAGTCTGAGCCGACCATTGGTCTGGTAACCCCGATTTCAGCGCCCAGCTTTTCAGCTACTTGCTTGGCCAGAGCGATAGTTTCTGGTTGGTTGGCACCGCGGCCCAGAGCCAGAACGATCTTGGCCTTTGGCAGGCCGGCTGCTTGTGATGGGCTGCTTACCGCGTCAACCGCGCCGGCTGGAGTCTTGGCTGCTTCTAAAAGCGGCAGGATCTGGTCAAGGTCAGTCAAGTCAGCCTGCTTTCTTGCCACTTCCTGGCTTGGTACATCAGCCATTTCAGCATTGCTGATTTCCGTGTACATCTTTTCGATCGTGCCTTCAGCGATTTCCATGGCTCTGGCGTCTCTTACCAGGTGTTCTGGGGCAAATTCAGCGCTGTAGCCGTAGCCGCCCATGATTTGCAGGGTCAAGTCGCAGGATTCAACCGCTGCCTTGCTGCCGAAGCACTTGGCCATAGCGGATTGTTCCATGTATGGCAGGCCGGCATCCTTACGGCGGGCAGCTTCCTCGTAAACCAAACGGGTCAGTTCCTTGTTGGTTGCAATCTTGCTGATCTTGTATTGAGTAACTTGCATGTCCTTAAGCAGGGTATTGCCTGACTTGCGCTTAGCCGCGTAGTTTTTGGCAATATCAAGGGCGTGTTCCTGGATCCCAGTCAAAACGGCCCCCATCAAGTAGCGGGCATCATCGTGGGCGTTGTTGGCAATTTCCAAACCTTGCCCCCGCTTGCCCAGCATGTTTTCTGGACCAACTTCGATCTGGTTCATGACAACTTCACCGCAAGGAATCCCCCGCAAGCCGATAAACTTTTCAACATAGCCGAAGGAGAAGCCTGGCATCCCCTTGTCCACGATAAAGACAGAGTATTCGTCAGGACCGGTCTTCACATTGACTGAGTAGACTTGAGCCAGGGTCCCGTTGGTAATCATGACCTTGTCGCCGTTGATGATCCAGCGGCCGTCCTTTTCAACCGCGTAGGACTGGTGCTTGCTTGGGTCTGAGCCGCCTTCTGGTTCAGTGTTGGAGAAGCCAAGGATGGCTTGGGCACCCCAGGCAAAGTAGCGCTCCTTAGCAGCGTCAGTGCCGTACTTAGCCAGCTGGTCACAGCTCTTGTAGTGGCCTTCCAGCATTACGCCGACACTGGCGTTGGCCTTGGCCAGGATGTTGACGATCTTGCCGGCGGTCATGGCAGAGACGTCCAGTCCGCCATATTCCTTGGGAATTTTTGCCCGCAAAAGGCCCAGGTCAACGATCTTCTGGAAAAGGCCGTTTGGCAGCTTGGCCTGGCGGTCGATCTGCAGGTCAAAAGGCGCTACGTCCTTGTCTGCCAATTGCTGAACGGCTTGCAAAAGTTCGGTTTCGTTAGTCATGCTAGTATCCTCATCATTCTTTTATTATATAGAAAAGTAGTAATTTTTATTTTGTGCAGTCAAAATAAAGAAAACGCTTTTATAGTTAATATACTATCACGAACTAGTAGCAATGCGCAATAGGAGAATAAAAAAGGCTCACTTTCGTGAACCTTTCCAGGTTAATCAAGTTGAATTTCGCGGTCAAAAAGCTGGCGGCTTTCCGCGGTCAGATTGTGGGCGACGAACATGATCGTTTTATCCGTCTTGAGCAAGCGGGCAATAATCTCCCGCGTGGCGGCCTGGTCAATAGCGCTGGTGCCTTCATCGATCAAAAGCAGCTGGCTGTGGTAAAGATAGCTGCGGGCCAGAACGATTTTTTGCCGCTGGCCGCCAGAAACATTGCTGTTTTCTACGGCAACTCTTGTATCAAGCCCGGCCGGCCAAAGATGCAGGTCCTCACTTAAGTTCACCTGGTCTGCTGTTTGGCGGAGCAAGTCTTGATCGCTTAAATCTGGATTGAACATGGTCATGTTTTCGGCAACGCTGCCGGGGAAAAGCTGGGGATCCTGGGGGAGATAGCCGATTTGACTCAAGTTGGGCTGAATGGCCTGCCCCTTCTGGTCCAGATAGTGAATTTCTCCACTGGCTGCCTTGACTTCACCTAAGAGCAGCTTGAAAAAAGTACTTTTCCCCCGGCCGCTGGCGCCGGTCAGCAAAACTTTTTCTCCAGGCTGCAGCTTGATGGCCGGGTAAACCAGGGTGAGGCCGTTAAAGTCAACGGTTAAAGGACTGCTGGCAAAAGCAGCTGGAGCTTGGCCGGTCTCTTTTTTCTCCGGGACAGCTTCTCTTTGCTTAAGCAGGTCTTGCCGCAGCTGGCGGCTGCCGGAAATTTCGCCTAAGTAGTCAGCCGCGTTCTGCAGATTGCCAAAAAAGTCACTGTTAAAAGAAGCAATGCTGCTGAGCAGGCCAAAAGCCGTCCAGTGTTGGATGACCAAAAAGGCGGTCAAGAGCAGGATCAAGCTGCTGCCAAGAGAATATGCCAGCTGATTGAGGTAATCCAAGAGGGCAGAGACGGCGCTTTTGTGCACATGAGCATCTTCTAGCTCCTTGGCGGCCAGGCCGGCTTTTTCCTTAAACCAGGCTAAGGATAGGCAGCGGTGCAAGTCGCCAAGGCCGAGCAGCCAGTCGCCAAGAAGCTTGAGATAGGCCTGGTTCTGCGCGGCCAGTCTTTGATTGGCATGGTTGAGCTGGCGGTCAAGCAGGCGGGGAAGGTAGATCTGCATCAAGGCAAAGATGAGGCAGGCGATGAAGAGGCTCCAGTGAAAACTGAGCAGAGCGCCGCCGGCAGCCAGGACCGTCATGCCGGCCTTAAAGCTGCTGTAAATATTGCGAAGGTAGCTGACAGTTAGCAGGTCTCCTTCCTTAAGCAGCTGGTTTTGCGCCTGGGCTGGATCGTTTGCTTGGCCATCATTGAATATATGCAGGGCAAGCTCTTGCCGGATCTGCTGCAGGTAGCTTTGGATCAGCTTTTCCAGGGCCAGGTTGCCGTAGTAGGTGAGCAGGGCACTGAAGGCCAAGCAGGCCAGCTGCAGGGCCAGCATTTGGGCAAAAAGCACGGGCTGCCGGTTTCTTAAAGCATTGAATTCCAGGGTCAAGGCGTAAGAAGACCCGACCAGCAGCAAGGAGCTTAAAGCCGCGGCCAGGAAGAGCAGGCTGCTTTTGACTGGTTTGCGGAGGTAAAATTCTTTAAAAGTCATACATGCTTCTTTCTAGCTAAGCTGATTTCCCGGTCAAAGCGGGCTTTTTGTTCAGGGCTTAAATTGTGGGCAACGAAGATGACGGTTGCCGGCAATTGGCAAAGAGTCTGCAAGATTTGGTCCTGGCCAGTCCGGTCAACCGCGCTGAGTGACTCATCCAGCAAAAGCAGGGGAAAGTTATGGCTTAAAGTCCGGGCAAGAGCCAGTTTTTGCTTTTGACCGCCGGACAGGGTCAAATCGTCTGAAGTAATCTGGCGCTGGGGATCAAGCTTGAGGCCGACTTCTTCCAGGTAATCTTTTGGATCAGCACTTAGGCCAGGGGTATGCATGGTCACGTTTTCCGCCAAAGTCGCGGGGAACAGGACCAGGTCCTGGGCCAGATAGCCGATTGAGTAAGGATCCGGCTGGAAGGCTTGGCCAGCAGCGTCTTTAAAAACGATCTGGCCTCTTTCAGCTTGTAAATCACCTAAAAGCAGTTTTAGCAGGGTGCTTTTACCACTGCCGCTGTCGCCAGTGATGAGGATTTTTTCACCAGCATGGATGGTCAAATCGGGGTAGGACAGAAGCTGCTTGCTGCGGGTTAGGGAGACCTGGTTAATCTCGATTTGGGCCATCAAGCTGACCGGCTGCAGATTGTCATTTTTCTTGCTTTCCTGCAGGCGGCTAAGCCGCTGGCGCAGGCTTTTGGTCGAGTTCAGATAAGAATAGCTGCCGGCGATGTTTTCCAGGACGGAAAAAATACTGCTGGCGAAATAACCAGCCGCAATGACGCCGCCTAAGGACATTTGTCCTTTAAAGAAGAGGAAGCCGGCGATGAGGGGGATGCTGACTGTGCCTAAGGCGTTGCTAAGGCTTTGCAGGCACTGGATCTGGCTGTTGATCTTGCGGCGGCTGACTTGCCGGTCGGCCAGCTCTTGGCCGGACTTAAGCAAGGCTTTTTGATAAGGGCTTTTGGCAAAATAGCGGCGAAGTTCTGCCAGGCCGGCAGTCCATTGGGCAATAGTCGCTAAAAAGTGCTGGTTGGCAACTGACAATTGATCAGTGGCCTGGTTGCTGTATTTTTCCAATAAGCGGGCAATCGCGAAGGAAGTCACGGTAGTTAAGAGGCTGGCCAGGAGCAGGAGCCAGTGAAAAGACAAGAGGCTGGCGACAACCATAAGCGCGTTGATAACGTCACAGATCAAGTAAAAGAGAACAGTCGCGTAATCGTAAGTCAAGGTGTCAAGGTCTTGGCTAAAGTGGTTGGTCATTTCGGAGACGCCGGCAGGCTGTTGGTAATAGTGGTCAGCCAGTCTGTCTCTGACGCCGTGCAGATACTGCTGGGTCTGCTTGCTGAAGAGGTAGTTGGCCCCGTTGAAAGCCAAGTTCAGTACTAAGGCCAGGGCAAACTGAATCAGAAGCAGGCTACAAAAAATGTTAAAACGGCCGGCGGAAACTTGGTTGACCATTGGCGAGAACAGGTAAGTTGAAGTAACGTCGATGACCTGGGTCATGACCAGCAGGGCAAAGATTATGGCGAAGCGGCCCCGGTTGCTGTTGATTAGTTTACGTAAAGTCATGAGTAAAAATGGTGTAGTCTTTTTCTCCTAAAGGATCTTGGGATATGAGTTGCATAACGGTTTCGGCATCTTTTTTTAGACCTAGTTTTGCTAGAGAGGCTGCTAAGATTTGTTTCATTCTTTTTATACCTAAAACATCGCCCAACTGCCGGTATTCTGATAGAGCATCTATGCTGCCAGATATGGCAAGTGAAAAATCTTCGGTCTTGTAGTCAATATAAGCAGCTGTAGCAAATTCTTCAGCTAAATACTCACTGTTATACGCAGAAGTCAGTTTGATGCTGTTTTTTATGATTTCTTTGGCAAGATCATAGTTTTGCAACTCTAGTTCTAATTGAACTTGATTAATTGAAACTTGACTATAATAACGAACAAGCTCAGAAATCAATGTAGTGTTGGCAGCATCGCTTGTGGTAATACAGCTGCTTAGAATTGTACTGGCACTAAGCAACAGAAGACGGGCGTCTTGCAGATGCTGATAGTGATTATCGGCGGTAGAAATTAGAGCTAGCGCAAGTAAGTTGTCAATAAGAACTAAAGATTCCTCAGTTTGATCTTGAAGAATCATTTTAGAGGTCAAGACTGACATCGTTTTATAAAAATCCTCAGTATTATTAGTACGTTTTAGTTTTAAGACGCACAAGCGATGAAGTATCAGTCTTTGAATTTCAGGTTCCTCTGCTTTATCTAAAGCTAAGTTAAAAATTATTTCTGCTAATCTGGCATCCCTCTCAATACCGCAAAGCGTAGCGAGTTTTACCAAATCGGCTGGGGAATCTATCTGACATAATTCATCTTGCCGGAGTGTGACCACTGAGTGACAAGACGAATAGTAGCCGAGGATCATTACGATAGAATCAATCCAAGTTGCCAGGTCGAAGATATCAATTGTCATGAGCTGGGCTACGATCTCTTCTTCGGTTGGCAAAGTTATCCCAAGCTTTTTGCTGACTTGTTCAATAAAGTAGAATTGTGATGTCGATTTACGCAGCCCGAAGTCCGTTAAGAATTCAGGTGCTTTTAGACTTCTGCTGTGAGCGGGTTTGTTTTGTAAAACTGTTTCTTTTGCGTATTGTATTCTTTCAAACAAAACAGGAGATTCTTGCCATGAAGAATCTCCTGACTTGAAAGAACTTAAAAATGATTCAAATTTCATGCTCTTCCCTTAGTAATTACATTGTGATTCCATGAAAGCACGATATCTGAAAAATAAGAAATCGTGTTGTTGTCTAAATCTTCAATTACTTGTTCCAAATCCATTGTTATCACCTCTTTATCATTTTTTAGTAATTTTAATCCAATTCTATAGCCTGTTCAACCGGTATAAGCAGAAAACATTAACTATTTTCATTACTATTGCTTTTCACTTCTTGCTCATACTTTGTTAATTTCTTATAAGCTTTTTTGCTCCCGCGGTTCAAGTCCTTGTTAAATTTATATTCTTGCCAGTCGCTTATGAAGAGCAGGTCCAGGTTATAACCCTCTGGATAAAGGTCGGCAGCTTTTCGCCGTAATTTCAGCCGCTTAACGGGAACGACATAAAATTGTTTGTTGATAAAAATTTTGGCTAAGGTTCGGTCTGCTTCCAAAGCGTAGAAAATACCCTCTTTTTCCAGATTGCCCGCGTAGACCACGTCTCCTTTGCAAAAATGTGTTTTGACTATTTTGCCAGTGGCTTTTTCTTTCAAAACGACCGTGCTGCTGTTGAGTGGCAATTGACCGGCTAAAACTTTTTGCGCCTGGTCGATAATTTCTTTTGGCATCCCTACTTTTTGAGCGATCCAAAAAGCCCGGCTCTGGCCGACTTGGTCTAAGAGCAGACGGTATGTTGGGGTGAGAGTGTCAGCATTGAAGTCCATTGACGCGGTCCGGTAATTTGGATGCTTAACGGCATAGTCCTTGATCTTACTGTAGTGGGTCGTGGCTAAAACCAAGCATCCCTTAAGTTGCAGGGCTTGCAAGACGGAAATAGCAATAGCAGCTCCCTCATCAGGGTCAGTGCCACTTCCCAGTTCATCGAGCAAAACCAGACTGCGGCTTTGAGCGTGAGTGACAATTTCGGCAATATTGGTCATTTCTGCTGAGAAGGTCGACAGGGAGTTATCTAGGTCCTGTTGGTCACCAATTTGGCTGAAAATTTGCTGGCTGACAGGAATGTCGCAGATTTCCCGGCTAGGCAGATAAAGCCCAATCTCTGTCATCATGATAGCCAGGCCGCAGGTTTTTAAAGTGGCGGTTTTGCCACCGGCATTTGGTCCAGTAATGATCAAGCCGCGAACTGGTGACTCGATTTCCAGGTCAAGTGGAACGGGATTTTTAAGCAGGGGATGCCGCATCCCCCGTAAAAGCAGCTGATTTGTCTGATTTAATCTGGCCCGCTTGCCATTTAGCTCCCGGCTATACCGCGCCCGGGCCATAATTTGATCAATTGCCGCGACGATATCAATGTTACGTAATAGGCCGTGGCTTTCTTCATAGACGGCAGCGGTCAGTTGTCCGAGTATCATCGCTTCAATAGCTTCAATTTGTCCCTTGACAGCAATCTTTTCGCTGCTTAGTTGGTCCAGCTTGCGTGGAAGAATGAAGGCAGTCTGCCCATTGGCCGAATAAGCGATGATTCGTCCAGAGATTGCCTTTTTAAAGCTGCTTTTGACGGGCAGAGTCAAGTGGCCATCTTTTTCTACCAGCCGCTGTTCTTGCAAACTTTGGCTGACTTTCTTGCTTTGCAGCAACTTACCAGCGGCGTCTTTTATTTCCTGGTTCAGTTCCCGTTCTTGTCGCCGCAGCCGCCTCAAGTCGCGGTCAGCGCTGTCGGCAACTTGACCATGTTCTATTGACTGATAAATCTGTTCAACCAGTTTTGGAAAAAGCTGGAGCTCTTCACCATAGGAATTAAGGATTGGAACCAGATCTTTTTCTCTGCACAAAAAGCGTTGCAACAATTCACAGACCCGGAGATAATCAGCAACTTTTTCCAAATCATCTGCTGATAGAAGGAGTCCCCTCTGAGCGCGATTGATCAATGGCAAAAGGGAATCTGAAGAAACAAACGGCAGCTGCAAGCGCCGCTCTAAGAGCCGCGTACCTTCTTCTGTTTCGTCGAGTAAGTGGACAACGGCTGCCGGCTTGGTCAATGGCTGGGCTTGCAGAAGCAAGTTTTTAGCTTCGTGGGACTTGGCGTAAGACGCTACTTGGGTAAGGACTTGTACAAATTGCAATTGGTCGTTTTCAAAAAATTTAGTCATCTAATTTTCCTTTAATCTGATATGCGTAAAAAAACCGGTCTCCAAAAAAGTTGGAGACCGGTTGATATTATTCTGCTTTAATTAAGCAAAGTTTTCCTGCAGGTCCTTCACGCCGGCTTCTGACAGGGTGGTGTAGATTGAACCCTTAACGCCCTTGAAGGTTTCCAGGCTGAGGTCGATACTCTTTTCACCATTGCTGCCATCGCTGACTGCCACGCCCAAAAGCTTGTAGGCGGTTGAAGTCGGGTCTGGTGAGAAGTACAGGCGCTTCTTGCCGTCAGTTACTGACTTTTCAGTGTAGAAGTAAACCTTGGCCGGGCTGGACTTGACTGCCAGGTTGAGGTCGCTGGAGTCAACCTTGTTCAAGGTCAGCAATTCGTAGTGCTGAGCCAAGTGACCGCCAACGCTTTGGAAGACAGCCAGGAACTTTTCAGTTGCTTCAGGGTCAACTTCACCGAAGTCGATGTTGTCGTTTTCTTGTACCAATGACAAGATCAATAAGTGCTTAGTATCCTTGTCGTAGTATACGCTGAAGTTTTCAACGCCGCCTGGCCAAGGAGCCTTGCCCTTTTCATATTGGGTGAAGTAGACGCTTGAGTCGTTCTTGACAACCAGCTTGTTTGCGCCGTCAACGGTCTCCAGACTGATGATCGGCATTGGCGGAACATAGCTGTCCTTTTGACGCTGTGCCCACAGCTGGGATTGCTTCTTCTTTTCATTGCGGGAGTTGATGTAGGTACCGACGCAGATGATGATGATTAAAATTAAAAGTATCCAACCCATAGTTGTCTAAACCTCCAGTGTTGGCATTTCTTCCGAGCTGAAAAAATGCTTGATTAATGCTAAGTTAAAATTTATCTGGCTCAAAGCAAAACGCTAAGCCCGCTTATATCTTTTAATTTTACTACAAAATAGCCGTTTGGCAAACCTTGTATAGGCCGCAAAGTTATTTAAATTAAGCGGAGACGGGATTTTTTAAGAAAATAGCAGCTGACCCTTATTAGAAATAAATTAAGTTAGTTTTTAGCATTCTTTGCAATGCTTTCTCTTAAGTAGCCCAGGTACTTTTGCCCGATGGAAGAGAGCTGGTGCAGGCGGTTGGTCAGGTAGCCGATTTCAATGTATTCATCGCTGATCAAAGGCCGGGCGATGATGTCGTCCCCGTTTAAGTCAGCGTTGATGATCCCTGAAGAGATGGTATAGCCGTTTAAGCCGATTGCCAGGTTAAACAGGGTGGCCCGGTCGCTGACAATAATGGATTTTGGTGAGTGCTGGTCAGCCAGGGTTTCTTCCCAGTAATAGAAGGAATTGTGCTGGCCCTGGTCGTAGCTGAGCTTGGGGTAGGGCAAGAGGTCGGCTAAAGAGATAGATTTTTTGCCGGCCAGGGGATGGTTTCTGTATAAAAAGACGTGGGGGCGGGCCTTAAAAAGGGGGGTAAAGCTGAGCTCCTTTTCCTGGAAGCTGTTTTCCATGACCTGGCGGTTGTAGCGGCTGAGGTAGACGATGCCGATCTCGCTGTGGAGGTTGGCCACGTCTTCGATGACTTCATAGGTCCGCATTTCTTTGAGGCTGGCCTGGTAGTCGCTCTGGCCGATTTCTTTTAACAGCTGGACGAAGGCGTCAACGGCGAAAGCATAGTGCTGGGCTGCCACGGAAAAAATCTTTGGCGCGCTGGCCTGGTCACCGTAGCGGCGCTCAAGCAGCTGGACCTGGTCCAAGATCTGCTGGGCGTACTGCATGAACTCCCGGCCATCTTCAGTCAAGCTAACCCCTTTTTTGCCCCGGATCAGGATGGTGATCCCCATTTCTTTTTCCAGCTGCTTGATGGCGCTGGACAGGGTGGGCTGGGCGATGAAAAGCTCTTTGGCTGCCTCGGTCATGTTGCCGAGGGCGACGACTTTTTGCAGATAGAGCAGTTGCTGGATGCGCATGGTTGAACCTCTTGCTTTCTGGAATAAAAATAAAGATGACCTTTATGGGAGCTATTGGCGGTTACTTTGCCTTTGGCGGTGGTGACCACCGTTACGCGGAAGTGACAATCATCGATTTTGACGAAAACTGGCGGCACCACTCCACGAGGTTTGTCTAGCTGTTCGGGCCAGCTGATCCACTTTTGGACCGGCTGGCTCTTTCTTTTAGCTCTCCATAGTTTAAATCTATCGATACATGATAAAAATAGCTATTTTCAATCATAACGAGATCTGGCTATAATAACAAGCATTAAGAGCAAATTAAAAACACGATTTAAAAACTTCGGAGGTAATTCAGATGTCATTTCCACGTTACGATATTGTCGGCAGTTTCTTGCGTCCAGCAGCATTAAAGGAAGCCCGGGAAAAAATTGCCCGCGGCGAAATCAGCCAGGCCGAGCTTACGGCCGTAGAAGACCAGGAAATCAAGGCCCTGGTGCAAAAAGAAGTCGCTGCCGGCTTAAAGGTAGTTTCTGATGGGGAATTCCGCCGCAGCTATTGGCACTTGGATACCTTCTGGGGCTTTGGCGGGGTAGAACACGTGCGGGCTGATCATGGCTACTTCTTCCATGATGAAGAAACCCGGCCAGACGCGGCCAAGCTGGTTGGCAAATTGACTTATGAAGCCGGCCACCCGGACGTGGCAGCCTTTGACTTCCTCAAGCCTTTGGCGGATGCGGCTGGCGTTGAAGCCCGTCAGAGTATCCCAGCCCCGGCTCAGCTCTACTGTGAACTGATCTGCCGCAACGATGAATTGATCGCGGCTACTGATGCCGTTTACCCAGACCGGGCAGAACTGGCTAAGGACGTTTCCAAGGTCTACCGGGAATTGATTTTGGACTTGTACAAGCACGGTGCCCGCGACATCAAGCTGGACGACTGTACTTGGGGCGTCTTGGTCAACGACAGTTTCTGGCATGCTTTTGACGAAGGCCACCTCAAGCGCGAAGAAGTCCTGCAGCTTTACAAGGAAATCAATGAAAATGCCTTGGTTGACCTGCCAGAAGACTTGCGGATCACGACCCACATCTGCCGGGGCAACTACGACTCAACTTGGGCTTCAGAAGGCGGCTACGGCCCAGCTGCTCCTTATGTCTACAAGGAAAAAGGGGTGGACGCCTTCTACCTGGAATTTGACGACGACCGGTCAGGCGACTTCGCTCCTTTAGCTGAAGTGCCAGCCGACAAGGTAGTTGTTTTGGGCCTGGTAACCAGCAAGAAGCCGGAATTGGAAGACCCGGAAGCTTTGAAGGCCCGGATCAAGGAAGCCGGCCAGTACCATCCATTGGCTACCACGGCTCTCAGCACTCAGTGCGGCTTTGCCTCAACTGAAGAAGGCAACCACTTGACTGACGAAGAACAATGGGCCAAGATCAAGCTGGTCATCGACACGGCTAAGGAAGTTTGGCCAGATGCTGAATAATCAATAGGGATGCCTCCTTGCGCGGGGCATCTTTTTGATACTTGGAAAAAGTGTCACATGTCTGATAATTTTTTCAAAAAGTCAGCCGAAGCGCTTTCGCAAAGCTGAATTCTTCTTTATAATAGGACTAGCAAAAAGAGAACATTGAAGAAATGAGGCAACTACTTTGAAAAAATATGCATTTGGTGTTGACATCGGTGGTACCACTGTAAAGATTGGTTTGTTTGAAACCAACGGCGAATTGTCCGAAAAGTGGGAAATCCCAACCAGAAAAGAAGGCAACGGGGCCAAGATCCTGCCTGACATCGCGGCTTCTCTGAACGACAAGCTGAAGGAACTGGACATTCCTAAGGAAGAAGTAGCCGGGATCGGCATCGACGTGCCAGGTCCAATCCTGGACGACGAAATCGTTAACCGCTGCGTCAACCTGGGCTGGGGCGTCTTCAACGTGGCTGAAAAGGTCCGCAAGCTGACTGGCCTGGATGAAGTCAAGGTAGCCAACGACGCCAACGCTGCCGCTTTGGGTGAAATGTGGCAAGGCGGTGGTGAAAGCCACCAAAACGTTGTCATGGTTACCCTGGGTACCGGTGTCGGCGGCGGGATCATCTCTGAAGGCAAGATCGTTGCTGGTGCCTTCGGTGCTGCCGGGGAAATCGGCCACCTTTTGGTCAACAAGGATGAAACCCAGCTCTGCGGCTGCGGCAAGAAGGGCCACCTGGAACAATACGTTTCCGCGACTGGTATTGCCCGCAAGGCCAAGGAACTTTTGATGGAAAGCAATGAAGAATCCAGCCTGCGCGAAGTTGAAGAACTTGACGCCAAGGCCGTCTTTGACGCGGCTAAGGAAGGCGACAAGCTGGCTTTGGAAATCGTTGACTTTGTCGGCCAGACCCTGGGCGCGGCTTTGGCTTCCATCTCCTGCGTCTTTGACCCGGAAGTCTACGTTATCGGTGGCGGGGTCTCCAAGGCTGGTCAAATCTTGATCGACACGGTGCAAAAGTACTTCGTTGAAGCAGCCTTCCACGCTTCTGAAGGCACGGAAATTGCCCTGGCACAACTGGGCAACGATGCCGGCATGTACGGCGCCGTTAAGATGGTTTTGTAAGATTGAGTGTAGAAAAGGGATTTCTATGAATAAACTATTGGCGAAAGCTACTATTGCGTTGGCACTGGTTGCCACAACGGGATCATACGCCGTGAGCAAGAAAGTCTTTGCTGAGACCTATACTAGAACATACATTGATTCAGATGGTCTTGAGACTACAGAAACCAGTTCCGTGCCATTTACTGACGATACTGAGACGAACACAGAGAGTTCTGATAGCTCTGAAGCGACTAATACAGAGAAGAGTACTGTCCATAAAAAGGGCTGGTCAACTAATGAGTCAGGCGATAAAGTTTATTACTTGAGTAATGGCCAAAAGGCGACAGGCTACAAAACGATCAAAGGCAAAAGATATCACTTTGAAAAAGATGGTTCTGCAACTGTTGGTGTAAGCTTAAAGTACATTTATGGCCGTAATGGCCGTGTTTACCGTTACTCACGGTCAAAGCGGGGTAACCATACGGTAGCTGCCCAAAAGATTGCAAAAACTATCGTCAAAGCTGTTGGACATGAAAAAGGCGATACTGACCTTAAAAGGGCCGGACTCGCCGCCTACTATGTGTATTGCTTTTATCAGTTTGATGGATACTCGATGAAGAAGCCATATTACAATACGGCTTATGGCGTGTTTATCAATCGCTACTGCTCATGTGCCGGTACTGCTGATGCGACACAGATGGTTTTGAAGTACATGGGTATGAAGTCCAAACATGTTTACCGGAACAAGTTCCACCATCAATGGTGTACTCTTCGTTTAGACGGTAAGAAAGGCTGGGTTGACGGAATGATTGGTGCTGCCGGCTACGGATCCAAATGGGGCGAAAGAGCATATGACTCATGGTGGGATGGTATTAACAAAAAGGTTTAATGAAAGGGTACTGGATAGAAAATCCAGTACTTTTTTGTTGATATTTTTTCATAGCACGCAAAAAACGAGGCAAGCTTAGCGCTTGTCTCGTTTTTGATCGCTTAAATATTGTCAAGGATAAATTGCTTAGTATTGAAACCAGAAGCCAAAAGTCAGTCTTACTTGGACAGGAGGTCAGCGACGTGCTTGCCTGAGTAGAAGCAGTAGCCACCTTCAGTACCTGGCATGTTCGGGCCGTAAGTGTCGCCGATCAGCATGCCGGCAGCGTCGTTACCGATAGCGTACAGGCCTTCGATAGCTGCACCTTGTTGGTCAAGGACTTGGTTTTCCAAGTTGACCTTCAAGCCACCCATCGTACAGAAGGCACCGATACCTTGTTCAATAGCGTAGAATGGGCCTTCAGCAACTGGAATCATGAAGTCCTTGCTCTTGCCGAAGTCAACGTCTTCGCCCTTGGCTGCCAGTTCGTTGTAACGGTCAACAGTTGCCTTAAGTTCTGGCAGGTTCAGCTTTTCAGCCAGTTCTTCAATGCTGTCAGCCTTGGTCAAGAACTTAGCGTTCCGGCCCAAAGCTTCATCAAGTTCTGCTTGCAGGTGTGGAAGCTTGGTGTCGTGGTAGTCGTAAGTCCCCATTGCCTTGTAGAGGCCTTCGTTTTGCAGGTGGTCAATCGTCTTTTGGTCAACGATAGTGTAGAACTTGTTTTGGGTGAAGAGGGCGTTGCCGGCTTCTGAGAAGTTGTCAACAACTTCTTCGTTAACGAACCGTTGACCCTTTTCGTTGACCCAAAGCAGTGATTGCTGGTTGGCTGCCCCGTTCATTTCGTCGTAACGGTAGATGTAGCTTGGCTTGTCTGGGTCCTTGATGTAGCCACCAAACAGCATAGCCATACCCATAGCGTAACGTTGAGCGCCAACGTTCCAAGCCAATTCCAGGCCGTCACCAGTGTTCTTGCCTGAGTTGCATGGGATCAATTGGTCAGCGTTGTAGTTGGTGTACTTGGCGATCAAGTCCTTGTTGTTCAAGTAGCCGCCAGTTGCCAGGATGACGTTCTTGGCCTTGATGTCGCTAACGGTTTGGTCAGCCAGGTTCTTGACGCGGACGCCGACAACCTTGCCGCCTTCAGTCAAAAGTTCTTCGACTTCGTGTTGAGTAGCGATTTCCCCGCCAAGTTCCTGGAACTTAGGTGCCATAACTTGGTGGATGACAGCTTCACAGCGGCCGTCAAACAAGTGCCAGGTTCTTTCACCGCTGCCCAGTGGTTCAACGTCCAGCCACTTAACGCCCAAGTCGTCCAACCATTGGATGATGTCGGCTGAGCCGGCGATGTATTGCTTCCAGGTGTTGGTGTCAGCCTTGTAGTGGGAGTAGCTCAATTCTTCGTTCAAGGCGTCTTCTTCAGTCAGCTTGTAGTCGTCATGCTTCTTTTGCATGAATGAGTTGACCGCGAAAATACCTTCAACATGGTTACCGCTGCCGCCGATTGAGTGGCCCTTTTCCAGGATCACCGTGTCCAGGCCGTTGTGGGCTGCTTCATAACCTGCAGCGAAACCGGAAGCCCCGCCGCCGACAATTACCAAATCGTATTGCTTCTTCAAAGTCATCTGTATTTCCTCCTTCATGTTTTCGCTTACATTATAAGCCGGTCTCGTAGTACAATTGTAGGTGTAAATAGGTCGCCAGATGGACATTGAGGTACGGGTAAATGGATTTGAACCAATTGCAGATGTTTGTAAAAGTCGCCCAGGCAGGCAGCTTCGACCGCGTGGCAGAGGAGAATTACGTCAGCCAGCGGGCGGTTTCCCGCTTGATCAAGCGGCTGGAGGAGGAACTGGGGATGCAGCTTTTTTCCCGGGGCAGCAACCGGATCAAGCTCACCCCAGCCGGTGAATATTTTGCTAAAGAAGTGGAAGACTATTTGACCAGGTTTTCAGACATGGTGACTCTGGCCCAGAAGATCGGCCAAGAGCAGGTCAGCCACTTGAATATTGGCTTTTTCTCAGCTTTTGACGGGGTCTTGCTGCGTGAGCAGGTCTTGAATTACCAGAAAAAAGGCAAGGATGAGATCAAGTTCAATATCGTCGAGGAATCGGTGGAGCATATCTTGTCTGACCTGGCTTTGAAAAAGCTGGACTGCGGCTTCATCAACAACTATGGCCGCTACACCAAGCTCAACCGCCGCCTTTACGACTTTATCGATGTCTATCAAGGGGAGATGATGCTGGCGCTCAGCCGGCAGAACCCTTTGGCTAAAAAGCCTTATCTTGAGGAAAAAGATCTCGTGGGCAAGGACCTGCTTTACTACAGCAGTGAAAATTCCCAGTACATGCAGGATACTTTTTTGGCGACGCTGGGCAGCGATGTCGGCCAATACCAGATTAAGCGGGTCGCGTCTTTGGAAAACCTGCTTTTGGCTTGCTCCTTGGACCAGGGCCTGGCCTATCTGCCTAAGGACCTGCTGGACAAGTTCAGCCAGCCGGATGACAGCCTTGTCTTCAAGAGATTTCACTCGGCCCGGATCAGCCAGAACTATACTATGCAATTAGTCTTCAGAGCTGATGACCAGTCTCCGGCTTTGAAAAAGTTTACTGCCAGCATCGTCGCTGACCGGGAGAAAAAGAAAAAATAGCATGCAAAATAAAAAGCATGAAACAAGTTAAAACTTGCTTCATGCTTATTTTGTTATTTTAAAGAGTCCAGGGTAGCCTTCATCGTCGCGGCTGAGGCCTGCATCTTGGCCAATTCGCTATCATTTAACGGCAATTCCAGCACGTGGCTGATCCCTTGCCCGTTGATGATGGCCAGGGTGCCCAGGTAGATCTCATCCTTGATCCCGTATTCCCCGTGCAATGGAGCAGAAAGAGGCAGGGCCAGGTCGTTGTTTTCTAAAATGGCAGCTACGATCTTGGCCAGCATCATAGCTACGCCATAGTAGGTCGCGCCCTTTTTGCCGATGATCTCGCCGCCCTTTTCCCGGACGTGGGCTTCAATCTCATCCAAGGCTTCTTTCGTCATGCCCGGATAGTCAAGCAGGGGCTTGCCGTTGACCACGGCGCTTGAGAAGTTCTCAAAGCTGCTGTCGCCATGTTCGCCCAGAACCCAGGCATTGACTGATTCAATTGGCACTTGCAGCCGCTTGGCCAGCTCCACCCGCAAACGGGCTGAGTCCAGGGAAGTCCCGGTCCCGATGACCCGCTTCTTCGGGAAGCCGGACAATTTCTGGGTCAAAGTGGTCAAGATGTCGACCGGGTTGGCGGAAACGACGAAGATGCCGCTGAAGCCAGAAGCCACGACCGGATCAACGATGCTCTTCAAGATAGCAGCGTTCTTCTTGATCAAGTCAAGGCGGCTTTCACCTGGCTTGCGGGGCACGCCGGCCGTGATAACTACCACGTCAGCGTCAGCCGCGTCGCTGTAGTCGCCAGCTCTGAGCTTGGTTTGGCCCGTGAAGTAGGTCAAGTCTTCCAGGTCTAGGCAGTCGCCCGCGGCCCGGTCCTTATTCAAGTCGCAGATGACCAGTTCGTCCACCCGCGTCGTTTGCAATAAATCGTTGGCAAAGTTGGAGCCGACAGCACCATCGCCAACCAGCAGGACTTTTCTATTCATATTTGTTCCTCCCTCAAGGAAATTCGTTAACCTTATTATAACTGAATTCGGGTCAAATATTTCCTGGGAAATAAAAAACGCGGCCCAGAGGACTGCGTTTCTTAGAAATGTGATGTGATGTGATAAAACTTAAGCTTACTACGACAAAGTAGTTTGCTTGGCGGCGCCTGTTAGTGATAGGAGTAGTGGCGCCGCATGTGATGAGTAAGGAAAAAATAAGTTTGTCTGTCTGTAAGAGACAGGAACCGAAAAATGTTGAAATACATATCTGAGTTCAGAGCCGGCTCTTGCCTGTAAAAAACAAGTAACATAATAGAAAAGCAAAAGCATGGCAACAGCCGCTCCAGAACCTGTTAAGAGGTTTTACCAACCGGTGGCATGCTCGGATCGCCACCCGTCAGTAGTACCGAAAATTATAACGACTGAAGGAGAAAAAATGAGAAAAATAACTAGCCGCATAACTTTCGAAGAATATAGTACTACGGTTTATCTCAATAATCAAAAAAATTGCCTACTTTTTTGATTATTAAAAAAGCGGGCTTTTTGTAAGCGGTTGGGAGAAAAGAAAAACTGCAGATAATTAAGCTTGTGATCTGGTCAACTTTTCTAAAAGGTAGGTACCAAAAGAAAAACGGCTCCAGCAGGATGGGAGCCGTGACATGGTAGATATTCTAATTCTTGTTTGTTTTCTAGTTTTTTGCTTACTAGTTTTTGTATTTCCTGCCTTAAGCAGCCCGCTTCTTGGCCTGGATTTCTTTGAGGCCTGGCAGGGTGATCATGACCAGGAAACTGATGATGTAGAGGGCGGACAAGAAGCCCATAACCACGTACAGGTTGTAGTGGTCCATCAGGGCGCCGATGATGACGGAAGAGAAGCCCCCAATGGCCCGGCCGGTGTTCATGATCAAGTTGTTGGCCGTGGACCGGATTTCAGTCGGGTAGAGCTGGCTGATTACCGCCCCGTAGCCGCCGAACATCCCGTTGGAGAAGAAGCCAGTCAAGGCTCCGGCCAAAAGCATGGCCCAGTAGCTGGTTACATTGACGATGGCAAAGACCACGACCGCGCTGCCCAAAAGGAAGATGCCAAAGGCCCAGCGGGGACCGATCTTGTCCATGATTGTGCCGAAGACCAGCATCCCAATGCTCATGCCGATGATGGTAGCGATCATCCAGTAAGAAGAGCCGGAAACTGACAGGCCCTGCTTTTGCTGCACGATTGATGGCAGCCAGTTCATCAAGCCAAAGTAGCCGGCGATCTGTACGATCGTCATAACCATCAGGCCCAAGGTCTGCAAAGCCAGGCGGGGCGTTTCAAACAAACGGCCGAAGGAGATTTTTTCACTCATTTCTTCTGCCTTCTTGTGAGCGGCCAAAAATTCCTCGCTTTCCTTGACGTGGCGGCGGACGAAGTAGGTCAAGACAACCGGCACTATCCCAAAGAGGAAGAGAGTATTCCAGCCATATGCCGGAATGATCCAGGCAGCCAGAAGAGCAGCCACGATAGACCCGATTTGGCCTCCGATGGCCGCCACTGAGCTGGCCCGGCCGATTTGGTTAGCCTGGAAGTTTTCCGCGATCAAGGCAATCCCGACCCCGTATTCACCCCCGGCCCCGATCCCGGCCAAAAAGCGGAGGGCGTAGAGGGCGGTGATGTTGTGGGCAAAGTAGGTTAAGCCAGTCGCGATGGCAAAAAGAAAGATCGTATAGCTGAAAGTCTTGACCCGGCCGATACGATCTCCTAGCAGCCCAAAGAGCGCGCCACCGAAGAACATTCCGAGGTTGGTAAAAGTTCCGATCCAGCCGCCGGCCGCGGAGCTGATGTGCATCTGCGCGATGATTTCCGACAGGGAGAATGACAGGAACATGACGTCCATGTTTTCCAGCAAGAAGCCGGAAGACATGGAGGCCAAAACCCACTTTTGGTTAGTGGACATTGAGCTGGTATTATCCATTATTAACTTGTACCTCCAAAATTAATGCTCACGGACATTACTTATTTTGTATCGCTACCAATTATTTGCGTTTTTCTTAAGATTGTCAAGGGATATTGGAAAACAATAGTTATTTAATTATTTTCTGCCCGGTCGCTGATGGCCTTTGGCAGGGCGATATTGTGGTGGAGGCTGGGCCAAAGATGCCGGTCAGCTAAAGCAATCATCGGCCCGTTGACCAGGAGGCAAAGGAGGGTGCCAATATTGACAGCATAGATTTTGCCCGTAATAAGCCAGCAGATGCCAGTGAGCAAAAGCGGGACGCTGAAGTTGATCAGCTGGGCCCGGACGACCTTGTTTCTGCAATAGAGAAAGCGGAGAATGTTGGTCGTGTCGTCGTTGGGGTGCATGATCAAGTTTGCTCTTTGATAAAAGGAAATGGAGCAGCCTAAAGTCATGATGCCCAAAAGCCCGGCCGCCAGCCGCCAAGGCAAAGGAAGTCCCGGCAGGCCAAGGGCGGAAAAGAGGCTGGTGAACAAATTGATGAAGTAGCTGAAGCAGGCGATAAAGACGACCTCACCCAAAAAGCGGGGCAGGTCGAATCGCCGCAAGAGCAGCTGGTTGACCAGAGCTACCAGGCAGCCGGTCAAAAACATGGCCAGGGCAATGCTGGTATGGAAAATATGGGCCAGGTTGACCTCTGACGCCCCCCAGGGAGCCGTGCCGATATTGCTGGAAATGGTGATCCCGTTGCCAAAAGCGTTCAAGACCAGGCCGATCGCCAAAGCTGCCAGGCGGCGGGGTAGAGGGTCAAAGCCTTCACCTGTTTTTGGCTTAAAGGAAGACAAAAGAGTATGGAGAGAAAAGTGAGATTTGCTGATATCCAAAATATGCCTCAATGAAAAAAGATCTGATTTAGTATTAACAATTTTAGTCTATTGATTATCATATATCCAATAGAATTTATCTATAAAAACAAGTGCAAGCTTAGAAACATTTTCAATAGGACGAATCTATCAATAAAATAAAATTGCTTATTATTAAATGTAAGCGGTTTACGGTATACTGAAAAGTGAGAAAAACAACAAAAGGAGTGAAAGCTATGTCAGCTAAGAAGCACCGGTATGCCGCCACGGCAACGACCGTTTACTTTTCATACTTTATGATGGGGATTGGGATGTCCCTTCTGGCCCAGTTCAAGCCCCAGTTTGCCTCCCTCTGGCACTCTTCAATTTCCGGAGTCCTAAGCGTGGTCAGCGCTGTTGGGATCGGGGGGATCGTCTCCATCTTGATCACTGGCCCTATTTCAGACCACTTTGGCCGCCGGGCCTCAGCCGTCATCGGCCACTTGCTCTGGGCAGTCTACTACATCGGCCTGCTTTACGCTCCGAATTTTGCTGTTGCCTACATTATCGGGATTCTGGGCGGGATCGCCAATTCCTTCTTGAACGCGTCCAACTTCCCGGCCTTGATGGAAATTTTCCCAGAAAGCGCCTCAGTAGCGGGCCTGATGTCCAAGTTTGCCATCAATATCGGCCAATTCTGCCTGCCTTTAGCCATTTTGCTGGGGACGGCCCTGGGTTCGGGCTACCGGACCGTCTTCATGCTGGCTGGCATCTTGTACATCGTCATGGCCTTGATTTTGGCCTTTTCACCATATCCAGACCAGGTCAGCGGTCCAAAAAAGCAGGAAAAAGCCAAGCACGATTTCAACCTGGGCGTCTGGAGCCTGGTTCTGATGGGCTTTACCTCCACGGCTGCCTTCCTGCTCTGGATCAACACCTACCAGGAACTGGCCAAGTCCTACGGGATCGCCAACCCCAGCTCTTTGCAGTCAGTCTACGCGGTCGGGGCCTCAATTGCCGTCCTCTTCAACTCCTTTATCATTAAAAAAGGGGTCAAGGAAATCGACATTTTGATCTGGTACCCCCTGCTCAGCGCGGCTGGCCTGCTTTTGGCCTACTTCATCAAGGCCCCGCAGATTCTCTACCTGACCAGTCTGGCGGTAGGCTTCTTCGCGGCCAGCGGCCTTTATCAGCTGGGCCAAAGCGTCCTGGGGCAGATGTACCCGGACATGAAGGCAACTGTCCAGTCTTGGGGCGGCTTCTTCTCTGCCTTTGCCAATTTCGCCATCATCCAGCTGGCGGCTTCCATTACGGCCCGGACCGGCGCGGCTGCCCCGCGTTTGATCCTGCTTTTGAACGTGGCCAACATGCTGCTTGGCACGGCTTTGGCCTTCGTGGTTAAGCGGGTTGGGCAGAAAAAGCAGGGTAAGACTAATTAATATACCACTTTCAATAAAGATGATCTATTAATAAAAAGACCGGGACTTATTTTTTTAAGTTTCCGGTCTTTTTATAATGAAAGCGATTGTAGAAAAATGATTAGCAGGAGAAGATCTCATGAGCAAAGAAACACTTAAAGCGCAAGCACAAGGCCGTAACGGGGAAATCGACTTTGATATCGAAATCGAAAACCGAGAAATCGCCGATATCAAGGTAACCAAGAGTTCAGAAACCAAGGCTGTCTTCAACCAGGCCTTCGGCCAGCTCCGCGACAACGTTCTGGCTGCCAACAGCTTCAATGTTGACGCTGTTTCCGGGGCCACCATCATGACCAAGGCCATCTTGGAATCCGGACAAAAGGCGCTGGACGAAGCAGGTCTTGAGCCAGCTCCCCGGCCAGTTGACAGAAGCCACAAGGCTGTTACTTTGGACGTTGACGTGGCCGTTGTCGGCTCCGGTATGGCCGGCCTCATCGCTGCCTGCCGGGCCTTGTCCATGGGCAAGAAGGTCGTCGTTTTGGAAAAGAACGGCTATGTCGGCGGGGCTTCAATCTTAAACGGGTCCAACGTGACCGCTACCGGGTCAAAACTGGCCAAGAAAATCTTTGGCTCTTTAGCTGAAGAAGACTCAGCCCAGCGCCTTTTTGACGATATTACCAGAGAATGCCGGGGGACCAACTACCCGGAAATGTCCCATCTGCTGGCCGACAACATCGGCAAGGCCATCGACTTTATCACTGACTTTGCTGGCTTGACCTACCAAAAGGCGGAAACCCAGACCATTGAACACAGCGTCAACCGGCAAGTGGAAATGCCAAGCCAAAGTTCTTACGAAGTCGTAACCAAGGTGGCTGACGCCTTCAAGGCCAAGGGCGGGATCCTGTTGACCGACGCCCGGGTTGAAGAATTAAAGAAGAACCCTGCCGGCGTTTTGACCAGCCTGGTTGCTGAAGGCAAGCACCAAACCACCACGGTCAACTTCAAGTCTCTGGTTTTAGCAGCCGGTGGCTGGGGCGCCAAGGACTTCAAGGAACACAAGACTGATATTCCTTACTACGGGCCAATGACTTCAACCGGTGACTACTTCGGCTTTGCCAAGGGCATGAACCTGGTTACCCGGAACCTGGACTGGTACAAGGTCTACCCGCACGGCTTGGAAGTTGAACCTGGCATTGCCAAATTGACTACTTACTCAACCAAGGAAGCCAGCGACATGGGGGCAATTTTTGTCAACCGGGCCGGCAAGCGGGTAGTCAACGAAAGCCTGCCTTACACCCACTTCCGTGACGCGATCGCCAATGAAAAGGACAAGACTTGCTTTGTCTTGATGGACCAGCGGATTTGGGACCGCTACTACGAACTGATGCTTAAGTACGGCTTCACTGCTGAAGAAGTCCAAGGCTTCTTTGCCAATGATGGCAAAAAGAGCCCAGTTCTGGTCAAGGGTGACCTGGCCACTGTAGCGCAAAAGGCTGGCATCGACTACGGCAACTTGAAGGAAACCTTCGACCACTACCAGGAATACGCCAAGGCTGGCCGCGATCCGGAATTCGGCCGCGATGCCAAGTTCCTGCATGAACTTGAAGGCGACACTTACTACGTCATTGAACAAAAGCTCCGTTTCTGCACCACCATGGGCGGCTACGAAGCCACTAAGGATATGCAGCTTTTGGACAACGACTTTAAGCCAGTTGCCAACTTCTACGCTGCTGGTGAACTGGTTGGCGGGGCTAACGGCAAGGACTCAATGCCGTCAATGATGAACTCCTGGTCCTACGCTTCCGGTTTCGTTGCTGGTACGGCCGCAGCTGACAATGCCAACAACTACGTGCTTGACGCCGTGACCAGCGCCAGCCACGCTCCGGCTCCTAAGCCAGAAGCAACTTCCGGCGCCAGCCACTAGCATTGCTAACTATTCACAAATTTCCTCCTAAGGCAAAAAGGGGATATGTGAAAATATACACTTTGTCCTTTTTTGCCGCGGGAACCTTCTTCCTTACAAAAACTTGCTAAAAAAGCCCAAGCTGATGCTTGGGCTTTTTCTTGTTAAACGAGTTTATGTTCGTTATTGTAATGCTTCCGGCAGTAAGACTTGATAAATTGTTCGAATCTGGTTACGGCCGGGGTCAAGAAGTGGTCGGACTTTTTCACGACAAAGATCGGGTGAACGCCGACATTGTTTTCAATATGCAAAAGCTTGACCGTCTGCGGGTCCAGCTGGGGCAAATGCGGCACGATAGCTACCCCGTAGCCCCAGTGAACGAAGCCGATGATAGTGTGGTCTTCCATGGATTCCATGACGATCTTCGGCTTCACGCCGGCTTCAGCGAACATCTTGTCCAGGCGCTGGCGCAGGCCGCTTTGCTTGCTGTAGTAGATCATCGGGAACTTGGCCAAATCAGCCAGGGAGACAGAGTCCTTTTTGGCTAGAGGATTGGAGAAGGGGACGACAGCCAGCATTTCCTGGTCAACCAGGTGGGAGATGTCGACCTTGTCCTCCGGGCCAGGCAGGTCAGGAGCGGATGAGACGACCAGGTCCAGGTCATCATTGACCAGCTGTTCAACCAAATCGTCAGTTGTCCCCTGCACGAAGGAGAAGGAAATGTCCTTGGTGTCTTTTTCCTGCTTAAACTTGTAGATCAGCTGGGGAATCAAGTCCTGGCCCATGGTAAAGGTGAAGCCGACCCGGATATGACCCCGGTTGACGTCCAGCAATTCGGCAATGTATTCGCCGCCCCGGTCCAGGTCGCTTAAACCGCTCTTGACGTATTCCAGGTAGATCTTGCCATAGTTGGTTAAGCGGATGTTCCGGCCTTCTTTTTCAAAAAGGGGCACGCCAAGTTCTTCCTCAATGCTGCTGATGGCGTAGGAGAGGGAAGGCTGGGAGATGCCCAGCTTTTCAGCGGCCTTGGCCATGTGCTCCGTCTTGGCCAGCTCGACGAAGAAACGCAGATGTCGAATGTTCATATTTGCCTCCAAATCATCACAACAGTTTTTCCATGCCTATATTATACCGTTAAACAAGAACTGATAAAATGCTTTTATCAATAATTTTGCCTTGCCTTATTTATCACGAAAGCTGAAAACGATAACATAATAGTGAATTGAGAAAAAAGTAACTTGTTGTATAAGTTTAAAGGAGATTCCAGAAATGGCAGACGAAAGAAACAACGAGATTGAAGAAACGAAGATTCAAGGCGTTAACGGCCCAATCACCGGCTGGCTTGACGGGCACACGATCCTGGTAGGCTTGATGGCTTACCCGATCCGCCACACCATGTCACCAACCATGCACAACAATGCTTTTGCCAAGTTGGGCTTGAACGGGGCTTACCTTTGCTTTGAAATCGACAACGAAAAGCTGCCAGGCGCTATCGACGCTATCCGGACCTTGGACATGCGGGGGTCAAACGTCTCAATGCCAAACAAGAAGAAGGTCATCCCTTACCTGGACAAGCTGGACAAGACTTCACAAATGTGTGACGCCGTTAACACCATCGTCAACGAACACGGCGTTTTGACCGGCTACACCACTGACGGCATGGGCTGGCTGCGGGCCTTGAAGAAGGACGGCCAAGACGTTAAGGGCAAGGTTATCACTTTGGCTGGTGCCGGCGGTGCCGCTACTCCAATCGCTGTTACTGCTTCTCTGGAAGGCGCCAAGGAAATCCGCATCTTCAACCGGGACGACGACAAGTGGGCACAAGCAGTCAAGAACGTTGAAACCATCAACAAGGAAACTGACTGCGTGGCCAGCGTTCACCACCTGGAAGACAAGGAAGACTTCAAGAAGTCAATCGCTGAATCAGACATCTACTGCGATGCTACCAGCGTAGGGATGAACCCATTGCAAGACCAGACTTTGGTTGAAGACCCATCATGGTTCCACGAAGACATGGTTGTTTCCGACACTGTTTACGCACCACGCAAGACCAAGCTGATGGAAGTCGCTGAAAAGGCCGGCGTAAAGCACATCTACAACGGGATCGGCATGATGATCGAACAAGGTGCCGCTGCCTTTAAGCTGTGGACTGGCAAGGAAATGCCAACCGACTACATCCAGGAAATCATGGATGCCAACAAGTAATCTGTAATTTTTAACCTGCAAATTTAATAGAAATTGGTTTAAATCAATACCTTCTGCAGCTGAATACTCGCCGACAGAAGGTATTTTTGGAAGGACAAAATCATGAAAAAGAACAAATACATGATGACTGCCTTCATGCTGTACATGAACTACTTCGTGCACGGGATGGGCGTTATCATTATTTCGCAAAACGCCACCAACCTGGCCCACCAGTGGGGCACGACCGCGACCGGCGCCATTGCCGTAGTCTCCTCTTTGGGGGTTGGGAGAATCATCAACCTGCTGATTTCCGGGATCCTGTCTGACAAGTTCGGCAGAAAGCCGTTCGTGCAATTGGGGATCGTCTTCTACCTGATCTTCTTCGTCGGCCTGCTTTTCTCTAAGAGCGTGACTGTGGCCTACATTTTGGGGATCTGCGCCGGGATGGCCAACTCCTTCCTGGACACTGGTACTTACCCAGCCTTGATGGAAATCTTCCCAGATGCCAAGGGGACTTCCAACGTTGTTTTGAAGGCCTTCATCTCTGGCGCCCAGTTCCTCTTGCCATTCATCGTCAGCGGCCTGGCAAGTGCCGGCGCATGGTACGGCTGGTCAATCGTGATTCCAGCTGCCATCCTGGTTATCACCTTCATCTACTTCCTTAAGGGTGCCTTCCCAGACTCCAAGGCAGTTGCTGAAGCTGAAGAAAAGAAGGCTGAAGAAGCTGAAGCAGCGGCTGCTGCTGACAGCGACAAGCCGGCAGTCAAGTCCAACAAGTGGCTGGACGGTACCTTGTTCATCCTTTACGGCTACATTTCCCAAGCTACCTTCTACATGGTCAGCCAAATGCTGACCCAATACGGGCAACAAATCAGCCACATGAGCGACAGCGCTGCCCACGCCCTGGTTTCCTGGTACTCACTTGGTTCAATCTGCTGCGTTCTGTTTACTGCAGTGATCGGCCGCAAGTTCAAGGAAGTGCAATTGGTCCCAATCTACACTTTGGGTGCCTTTATCGCCATCTTCTTGATGTGGGCATACCCAGCCAGCGCCGTTTTGATGGGCATTCTGGCCTTCGCCGTTGGTTTCTTTGCCGCTGGTGGCGTAATGCAGCTGGGCTTGACGGTTATGGCCGACTTCTTCCCAGCTGGCAAGGGGACGGTTACTGGTTTCTTCTACACTGCCGGTTCAATCGCTTCCTTCACTATTCCTTTGGTCATCAACGCTTTGCCAGGGATGAGAGAAGTTATGTTCTTTGACGTGATCGTTGCCCTGCTGGGCTTCGTGGACACGACCATCATTGCTATCCGTTACAAGCACCTGTTTGGTTCACTGAAGAAGTAATTTTTTTAAAAAAGCAAAAAACATAAAAACAGAAGGTATTAATATGACTACTGTAAAAGTTAGAAACATTGTTTTGGGCGAAGGCCTGCCAAAAATTGCCGTGCCAAACGTCGGCGTGACTGAAGAAGAAATTCTGGCTTCAGCCAAGGAAATTGCGGCTGCCAAGCCTGACATCATGGAATGGCGGATCGACTACTACGAAGCCGGCATCAAGGACAATGAAAAGCTGATCGCTACGGCCAAGGCTTTGCGGGACGTAGTCGGCGAACTGCCAGTTCTGGTTACTTTCAGAACCAAGAACGAAGGCGGCGTCCTGGAACTGGGTGAAGACGAATACCTGGATCTGGTGGCTACTGTAGTAACCAACCGCTTGGGTGACGCGGTCGACATCGAACTTTTCCACGATGAAGAAAGAGTCAAGGACCTGGTTAAGCAAGCCCACAACTACAACGTGGTAGTTATCATGAGCAACCACGACTTTGAAAAGGTGCCAGCCAAGGATGTCATCGAATTCCGCTTGAAGAAGATGGCTGAATTGGGTGCTGACGTGCCAAAACTGGCCTGCATGCCGCACAGCGCTGACGACGTTTTGACCCTTTTGAGCGCGACTAACGACGCCCGCAAGGTACTCTCAACGCCAATCATCACCATGGCAATGGCTGACTTGGGCAAGGTCAGCCGGATTGCCGGCCAAGTCTTCGGCTCCTGCTTGTCATTCGGTGCCGTTGGCAAGACTTCAGCACCTGGTCAATTGTCAATCGAAGACTTGAGAAACGCTGAAAATTACTTGGAATTGCACTAATAACCAAGAGAAACGCTTTTCCTGAAAAGAAAGCTCCCGTATCAATCGCGATACGGGAGCTTTTTTGGTGGGGAGAGATTGTTATTTTTTTCTTAGGCTAATTGCTTAAATCTTCGCCGTCACTGGCGATAACCTTCTTGTACCAGTAGAAGGAGTCCTTTGGAATTCGCTTGAGACTGCCTTCGCCCTTGTCATCGCGGTCAACGTAGACAAAACCGTAGCGCTTGCGCATTTCACCGGTTCCGGCGGAAACCAGGTCGATGCAGCCCCACATTTCGTAGCCCATCAGGTTAACGCCGTCGAGGTTGATGGCGTCGCGCATGGAAGAGATGCACTGCTGCAGGTAGGAGATTCTTTCCGGGTCGTGGATCTTGCCGTCTTCACTGATCTGGTCCTTGACCCCGATGCCGTTTTCCACGATCCAGAGCGGCTTGTGGTAACGGTCCCAGAGCTGGTTCAAGGCGATCCGCAATACGTCCGGGTCGATCGTCCAGCCCCAGTCATTGGTCTTAAGGTAAGGGTTCTTGACCCCCATGGCCAGGTTGCCGCCAGCTGTGTCGTCAGTTTCATGGGTGGTTACAACGGATGAAGAGTAGCAGGAGAAGCTGAGGAAGTCAGCCGGGTACTGGGCCAGGAGCTCGTAGTCGCTGTCTTCGTCGTCCAGCTTGATCCCTTCAGCTTCGTACTTCTTCAAGATCCAGTTTGGGTAGCGGCCGCCGGTCTGGACATCACTGTAAAAGAGGGTGGCGTCGCTTTGCTTGAGGGCCTTCAATTGGTCCTTCGGGTCAGCCGTCAAGGCGTAGACCGGGCCGTAAGCCAGCATCTGGCCGACCTTGATTTCTGGGTCGATTTCCCGGGCCGCCTTGACCGTCAAAGCGCTGGCCACGAATTGGTTGTGGGCGCCTTGGGCCTTGCTTTGGGCATCATCGGTCAAAATACCGGCTGCCATGTAAGGGCTGAGGCTCATCATGTTGATTTCATTGAAGGTCAGGTAGTATTTAACCAGGCCCTTGTAGCGCTGCATGACCGTTTTGGCGTAGTTGACGAAGAAGTCGATCAGCTTGCGGCTGGTCCAGCCATTGTACTTGATAGAGAGATTAAGCGGAGTTTCATAGTGAGACAGGGTAACCAAAGGTTCAATGCCGTACTTGCGGCATTCCTGGAAAACTTTTTCGTAGAATTCCAAGCCCTTTTCGTTTGGCTGGTCATCATCGCCATTTGGAAAAATCCGGGCCCAGTTGATGGAGAGGCGGAAGCACTTGAAGCCCATCTCGCTCATCAGCTTGATATCTTCCTGGTAGTGGTGGTAGAAGTCAGTTGCCGTGTGGCTTGGGTAGTAGTAGCCGTCCAAAACAGCCGGTTCTGCTCCTTCCGGGAAGGTCATTGACTGGCCAAAGGCCATTGGCACATAGCCGCTTTCCCCGGTCTGCGGGTTCTTCCAGGTGATCTTTCTGGCTTCAGTGTGGGAGCCGTTGGTCATTACATCGGCCGTGCTGAGGCCCTTGCCGTCTTCTAAATAGGCGCCTTCATACTGATTGGCGGCAGTGGCCCCGCCCCAGAGGAAGTTTTTTGGAAATTTTGCCATGATTTATCTCCTTATCTGTTATTGCTTTTATTTTTACTAGCTATATTACCTGTGTTTAATGCACGAAAAGATTTGCCGGAGGCAAATCTTTCCATGAACGTTTTTGAGAGAAATATGTATTAGTGTTTTGCCGCTAGGACAGAGCCAGCAGCTGGTCGCCGGCCTTAACCGCGCTAAGTTTGCTGTCGCCAATTTCATGGTAGGACTTGGAATTGGTGATGATGACCGGCGTGGTCAGGTCGTAGCCCTTGGCCTTGATAGCGTCCAGGTCAAACTTGACCAGTGGCTGGCCGGCCTTGACTTCTTGGTCCTTGGAGACCAGGACTTCGAAGCCTTCGCCGTTAAGTTCAACCGTGTCCATGCCGATGTGGATCAAGATTTCCGCGCCGTTCTTGCTCTTCAGGCCAATAGCGTGGCCGGTTGGGAAGACCAGGCTGACCGTGCCGTCAACTGGTGACTTCAAAAGACCTTCGCTTGGCTTGATGGCAATGCCATCGCCCATAGCGCCGGAAGAGAAGACTTCGTCTTTTACTTCGCTTAACGGGCAAACTTCACCGGCAACTGGGGCCAGGATAGTTTCACCGGCAACAGTTACTGAAGGACCTTCTGCTGGAGCAGCAGTTTCAGTAGTTTGAGTAGTTTCTTCTTCCCCGTAAAGGCGAGGAACCTTGGTCATCATGGTCAAGGCAAAGCCAAGGATCAGTGAGATGACCGCGCAGATAGCCAGGTTGATCACACTGGCGAATGAACCAGTCTTAGGGTTGATGTATGAAGGGAAGGCGAAGATTCCCATACCACCCATGGCGTAACCAGTCACGTTGGTTAAGCCGCAGTAGATACCTTGGATGGCACCAGCGATACAAGTCATGATGAATGGCGTCTTCATCGGCAGGGTAACCCCGTAGATAGCCGGTTCAGTAACCCCGAAGATTGAGGAAATCAGGGCCGGGGTAGCAAGCTCCTTGACCTTCTTTTCCTTGGTCTTGATCATGATGGCAGCCAAAGCCCCAGTTTGGGCGAAGCAGACGGCAACTGACGGGTTCAGGAGAACTGACCAGCCCTTTTGGGCAAAGTCCATGATAGCCAGAGGAACCAGACCCCAGTGCAGGCCGAACATAACCAGTACTTGCCAGAGCCCACCAAGAACTGCCCCGTAAAGCATCGGGCTGAACTTGTAAATAGCCTGGAAGACAACCCCAACCCAGTTTGACAGGGTGTTGGCGATTGGCCCGATCAAGAGTATGGACAAAGGTACTGAGATCAGAAGGGTGAAGAATGGAACAGCGAACATCTTGATGTCAGTTGGCATCCATTTCTTCATCCGCTTTTCAACCAGGGAGGCAAACCAAACGGCCAGGATAATTGGAATCACCGTTTGGAAGTAGCCGCCGCTCGGCAATTTGATCGGCAGGCCGAAGAAGGTAGTAGTCGCCTTAACGGTCGTGCTCAAGGTCGGGTAGAGCATAGCCCCAGCCAGTGCCAGGCCAGTGAACTGGTCAAGCTTGAACTTCCGGGCAGCAGTCAAGGCCAGGAAGAATGGCAGGTATTGGAACATCCCATCGCCCATGGCATTGAAGATGATGTAAATACCGTTAGTAGAAGCCATCCCAGTAGCAGCCAGGAGGGCAGTTACGCCTTTAAGCATACCGGCGGCACAGAGGGCGCCCAGGAAAGGCTGGAAGATGCTGGAGATCAAGTCGACGAAGCGGTCGAAGAGGTTGCCCTTAGGCGCGTCTTCCGCGTCGTCTTCAGCGACTTCCCCAACCCCCTTGATGTGGGAGTTTTTGAGAACCGCGTCGTAAACGTCGGCGACTTCGTTGCCGATAACCACTTGGTATTGGCCGCCGGCTTTAGCAACGGTGATGACCCCGTCGCGCTTCTTCAGGTAGTCGGTGTCAGCCTTGGATTCGTCTTTTAACACAAAGCGCAGTCTGGTCACGCAGTGCTTGAGGGAGGAGACGTTCTCTTCCCCGCCGACGTGCGCGACGATGTCTTTGGCTAGTTCATCGTAATTTTTTGCCATAATCGTTATCCTCACTTTTACAATTTGTCAAAATAAAAACCCGCAAGCCAGGATTCTTCACGTGGAAAAGATAGAAAGAGTCCTGTATATGCTTGCGGGTTCATGCCTAGTCGAACTAGTAACACACCTGGTTTAAGCGAAAAAAAGAACCTATCGGTAAATCAAGTAAGACTGACAAATGATATTGCCAGCGGCTGATTTCGTGATAGGTTCATGCCTGATTTAACAGTAACACGCTTAAGACATTTATTATGATAACGCTTCATAAAAGCGCTGTCAACAGAAAATGCGGAATTTTTTATTTTTTAGCGGTGAGTCACCCGCCAGATGTGAAGAATCAAGTAGGTCTGGTCATCGGCTGACAGGGTCCAGTCATCTTCCCGCTTGAGATACTGGGCAATCCGGTCGACCGTGTCTTTTTCTTTTGGGTACTTGGCAACCATCAGCTGCAGGAGGGCAGGGTCCAGTTCGGCGCTATTTTCCTTGCCGGTCAAGTGGCGGATGATCAGGGCCCGGAGGTGGGTAATGAAGCGCTCGTAATTGAAGCTGTCGGTATCCAGGGTGATCCCGTATTGGTATTGGACAATATTGACAATCCCGCCCAAGTAGCGGGTCATCCGCATGGTGTCTTGCAGTTTGGAACCGTCGGATTCGGCATTGATGAAGTGGTAGGTTAAAGATACGGCTTCAGAACAGTCGAAGGTTAGGTGGACAGTGTCAGAGATGATCTTTAGGGCTTCTTTAGCCGCGGCGTATTCTTTTGGAAAGAGGGTCTTGGTTTCCCAGCTGCCGCTCATGGGGTTGAGTTCCGCTCCGTCCAGGGTCCGCTTGATCATGAAGTCGATGTGGTCAGCCAGGGCAAAGTACTGGTAGCCGGTAAAGGAGATGCCGTACTTGCTTTCCAGCATTTCGCAGACCTGGTCAGTGGCGGCAAAGGACTGGGGATCAATGCCCTTGACGATGTCCGGTTCGACCTGGTCGATTTCGTCTTGAGCTTTAAAGCGGCGTTCGATTTTGCTTTCATCGACAGGCATCCCTGGTTTAAGCCCAAAGCCAATCCCCTTGCCAATGACGACCCAGTCTTTGCCAGCTGAGTCTTTGACAAGGGCAGCGTTGTTGTTGTAGTTTTTGATAAATTCCATAGCAAGTCCTCGTTAACAAATCATAATCGCGTCATTATTCAATGTTAGCGTTAACAGAGATAATTTGTCAATCCGCTTTTTACATAGAGAGTTTAGTGGGTATTTTTGAAATTATTGGTAAAACAATAGAAAAAATAGATTGATAAAAGTGGCAGATTGCCTTTCTTTATAGAGTGGCAAGCGCTAGCATATTTTTTAGAGATAAAAACAAAGGACTGAAAAGATGACTGACGAAAGAAGCAATGACATTTTACCGGTAAAAATCAACGGGATTACCGGACCAGTAACCGGCTGGCTGGACGGGCACACCATCTTGTTGGGCCTGTTCGCGAATCCAATCAGACACTCAGTTTCACCGACCATGCACAACAATGCCATGGCTAAGCTGGGCTTGAATGGGGCTTACCTCTGCTTTGAAATCGGGCCGGACCGGATCGGGGACGCGGTCAAGGCCCTGCGGACTTTGGACATGCGGGGAGCCAACGTGTCCATGCCAAACAAGCAGGCGATCATTCCCTACCTGGACAAGCTGGACCCGGCAGCAAAAATCTGCGGGGCGGTCAACACGGTGGTCAATGACCATGGCTTTTTGACGGGCTATACCACTGACGGGACGGGCTGGCTGCGGTCTTTGCAAGAAGACGGCCAGGACGTGAAGGGGCAGGTCATGACTTTAGCCGGTGCCGGCGGGGCAGCGATTCCGATTGCTGTAGCCGCGGCTATGGGCGGAGCCAAGGAAATCAGAATTTTTAATATCCACGACCGCAACTGGGAACCAGCCAAAGGCAAGGTAGCCGCGATCAATGAAGCGACTGACTGTGTCTGCAGCTTGAACCCAATGGAAGACAAGGAAGCTTTCAAGCAGTCGATCGCTGAATCCAGGATCTACTGCGACGCGACCGGAGTAGGGATGCCGCCACTGGACGACCTGTCACTGGTGGAAGATCCATCTTGGCTGCATGCGGACATGGTTGTCAGCGACACGGTGTATGAACCGCGGGAGACCAAGTTGATGAAGATCGCCAAAGAGGCCGGCGTCAAGCACATCTATAACGGTCTGGGCATGGTGGTCGGCCAAGGAGCAGAGTCCTTCAAGCTCTGGACTGGCAAGGAGATGCCGGTTGACTACATCAAGGAAATCGTCGCTAAGGCGTAAGAAAAGCGGACAAGTTTGGCTTGTCCGCTTTTTTGCTGCTTACTTCTTCTTGAGCAGCTTCTTGTACATGGCCCGGTCTGCCTCGGGGATGCCCAGGAGGTCCATGGCTCCGTCTGGAGTTAAGTTGGTGGTGTTCAGAATGTTGATCAAGTGATCTCTAGTTACCTTCTCGGTCGTTTCTTTAGTCACTTCTTTAGTCACTTCTTTAGTGACTTCCTTGGTCACCTTTGCAGTCACTTCTTCAGTCGTTTCCTTCTTGGCCCGATCAAGCTTGACCTGGATAAATTGTGGCATTACTTCAGTCATGGTAGTCACCTCGTTCTTATCTCTTTTTTCCAATTCCTTGATTAACTCGTCAAAAGCATGCGTGCCCGACAGGGCATTCATCATGTCCAAAAGAAGCATGATATCTTCTACTGACAGCTTTTTGGCGCTTGGGTGGTATTCTTCCCCGGCATTGGTCTGGATGAAGTATTCTGCCAGGCAGAAGAAGGCACTCTTGAAGCGCTTATCCAGCTCTTGCGCATTTAAGTCGCTGATCCGGTAAAAAGCCTTGATCTCGTAATCGCTGATCAGTGGCCGAATCTCTTCGGGCAGCTTCTTCATATTGATGTTCCCCAGCAAATTTCGGCTGTAGTTCCAAGCTTCTTTCCCGTAGTATACCACCAGCGTGAGCACGGGGTAGAGCTTTTTGCTCTTAGTGAGCTGGTAGCGATAGGCCGCGGCATCATAGTTCATCACCCGGGCCGGCATGTTCTTGTCCGGACGGGTCTGGTTCTCAATGCCAATTAGCGAAATAACAAACTTCTTCTTCCCGATCGTCAGCAGCTTGGCCACGTCTCGGTCTTGGCTGTGAATTTTCCCGTTAGCCTTGTAGTAGCTAAGCGTGTTGGTGTTTGCCAGCATCTCTGGCTTGATGACCTGTTTTCCATTGAAGATGAAGCCGTTTAATACGTCAGCGAACACTTCATTCTTGTCCAGCAGAATTTTTTCAACCAGGTCATTAGTGCCATGAGGCTGGTGTGATTTTCTTTTTGACATGGTTCCTCCAATCTAGGAGGGTGATTTTTCCCTCCACTTACTAATACAAGAAAACACGTCAAAATTTTTTATTTTCTCCAAAAAATTTTTGATTTAGCTGATCTCTTCCTGCAGCTCGGCCGCTTGGAAGGCATTGATCAGGTCTTTTAAGGCTGGCGACAGGTCAGCGCCGCGGCGGACGCCGATAAAGTAGGTCAGCTTGATCTGCTTGGGATCAAGGGGGTAGAGGTTGATTGGCAGGTGCTCCAGCCGCTTCAAGATGCTGGCTGAGGAGACCGTAAAGCCGACCCCATTGACAGCCAGGTTGGTGGCGGTGATGACGCTGTTGGAGGTCATCCGGACATTTGGCTGCACGCGGAAATAATGAAAGAGCCCATTGACCTGGTGGCGGATGGCGGATTCGCCATTGCTCAGGACAAAAGGCTGCTGGAGCAGCTCTTTGGGATCATAAGTCCCGGGATCGAGGATGAAGCGGTCCTTGAGATAGTATTTGGAATTTTCCGGGATCACAATATAGTAGACCTCCCCGCCATTGATATAAGTGTCAATTCCTTGCGCGACAGTTTCCGGCGTTTGCCCCATATAGCAGTCGACATCCCCGCCCAGCAGCCGGTCTTCGCTGGTGTGGGGGAAGCCTTCAGCAATCTGGATCTTGACCTGGGGATGCTTGTCCAAAAAGGCGGGCAGGATCTTAGGCAAAAGGAAGGTGCCCAGGCTTTCCAGAACGGCGATCCGGATGACTTCTTCCTTGTGGTTGCTGAAGCGCTCCAGGGCGTTGGCCAGCTGGTGGCGCTGGGCAGAAATGTTTTCCAGGTACTGGTAGTAGATCTGGCCGGATTCAGTCAGGGTAAAGGGAACCTTGTCCCGGTTGATGATGGTGGTCCCCAGCTTCTTTTCCACCCGCTTGATCAGCTGGGTCAGGTAGGGCTGGGAAATATAGAGGCTTTCAGCGGCCCGGGTGAAGTTGCTTTCCTTGAGCAGGACTTCCAGGTAGTTGAGCATGATGTCGGGATCGTTCATTTTCTTTTGTCTCCATTTTTTGCTAAAAAAGTCTCGTTTTTACGATAACACAAATGTTATTGGTTGATAATATTTAAAGTCGTTCATTTTTTCCAGGAATAATATTAGAATTAAGCTATCAAGTAAAGAAAACGCTAACAAAAGCAAAGGAGCAAAATCATGTCAATGAAATCAGGTACTTACAAGGTTAAGGCCAAGGGCCACGGTTCATCATTCATGCCAATGGAAGTCACTATTGAAAACGACAAGGTGGCGGACATCACGGTTGACTCAGCCGGAGAAACCAGCGGGATCGCTGATGAAGTCTTCAAGCGCCTGCCAAAGGCCATCATCGACGGGCAAACCTTGAACGTCGATGCCGTTTCCGGGGCTTCAATCTCCTCGCAAGGGGTGATCGACGGGGTTGCCGAAGCGATCAATGAAGCCGGCGGGGATGCTGAAGAATGGAAGAAGCGCGACAAGCCAGCTTCTTCAGCGGCAAAGGATGAAGAATACGACACTGACGTGGTTGTCATCGGTGCTGGCGGGGCTGGTCTGGCCGCTGCTACCCGGTCTCTGCAACATGATAAGAAAGTTGTTATTCTGGAAAAGTTCCCGCAACTGGGCGGCAACACTGCCCGGGCCGGTGGTCCAATGAACGCGGCTGAACCTGAATGGCAAAAGGGCTTCAAGGCTCTGCCTGGTGAAAAGGAAACCTTACAGGAACTGGCTGAAACGCCAACCAGCGAAATCGACCCAGAATACGTGGAAGACTTCGAAAAGCTGCGTGACCAAATCAAGGCTTACCTTGACTCAGGTGAAGACTACCTCTTTGACTCAGTTTTGCTGCACGAAATTCAAACCTACCTCGGCGGCAAGCGGGTAGACCTCAAGGGCAACGAAATCCACGGCAAGTACGAATTGGTAACGACTTTGGTCAATAACGTTTTGGACTCAGTCAACTGGCTGACCGACTTGGGCGTGAAGTTTGACCGCAGCGACGTAACCATGCCAGTTGGTGCTTTATGGCGCAGAGGCCACAAGCCGGTTGAACCAATGGGCTTTGCCTTCATCCACGTTTTGGGCGACTGGGTCAAGGCACATGGGGCAACCGTTTTGACTGAAACCCGGGCCAAGCACTTGATCATTGAAGGCGGCAAGGTTACCGGCGTGATTGCCGAAAAGACTGACGGCTCCAAGGTAACTGTCCACGCCAAGAGCGTGATTTTGACTGCCGGCGGCTTCGGTGCCAACACCAAGATGGTGCAAAAGTACAACACTTACTGGAGCGAAATTGCTGATGACATCGCTACGACCAACTCACCAGCTATTACCGGTGACGGAATTGCTTTGGGCCAGGAAGCAGGTGCTGCTTTGACGGGGATGGGCTTCATTCAACTCATGCCAGTTTCTGACCCGGTAACCGGGGAACTTTTCACTGGCTTGCAAACTCCGCCTGAAAACTTCATCATGGTCAACCAAAAGGGTGAACGTTTCGTCAACGAATTTGCGGAACGTGACACTTTGGCTAAGGCAGCGATCGACAACGGCGGCCTCTTCTACTTGATCGCCGACGACAAGATCAAGGAAACTGCCTACAACACCACGCAAGAATCAATCGACGCGCAAGTTGAAGCCGGCACTTTGTTCAGAGCTGACACTCTGGAAGAACTGGCTGAAAAGGTGGGGATGGACCCAGCAGTTTTGACTGACACCATCAAGAAGTACAACTCTTACGTTGATGCCGGCCACGACCCGGAATTCGGCAAGAGTGCCTTCCACCTGAAGTGCGAAGTCGCACCATTCTACGCAACTCCGCGTAAGCCAGCCATCCACCACACTATGGGCGGTCTGGTCATCGATACCAAAGCCCACGTATTGGACGAAGAAGGCCACGTCATCGCGGGCTTGTACTCAGCTGGTGAAAACGCGGGCGGCCTGCACGCCGGCAACCGTTTGGGCGGGAACTCCCTGGCTGACATCTTTACCTTTGGCCGGATCGCTGCCGACACGGCCAACGAAGAAGCTCCAGCGGCTGACGCGGTCAGCGGGGCATCCCAGCACTAAGAGAAATAAACAAGAGAGAGTAATACTATGTTCTACAAAAGCCACTTTGGCACCATTTTGACTTCTGTATTGTCCATGTTCATGGGCCTGGTGATGGCCATCTTTATCATCATCTTGAACCACCTGCCATTCAACTGGGTTAACCTGTTTGAATTGACTGCGGAAATCAACTTGATTGTCTTTTTCTTCAGCTTGTTCATCCCTTACAACGCCTGGGGTGACTGGTTTGCCGGCCTCTTCCACTTAAAAGAAGGCACGGTTGCCTTCAAGCTGGTCCAAGGGATTATCCCTTCCGCCGTTTTGAACACGCTCAACACCTTTATCTGCACCGGTGCCAGCATCTTTTACAACGAGTCTATCCCTAAGGCAGCGCGGATGACCGCCTACCTTAACGGCTGCAAGGAAGCCTGGATTCCATGCTTTATCGTATCCTACGTTGCTTCTTTCGCGGCTGTCTGGCTGGGCAAGAAGGTTGCTGAAAAATACGTCAAGTAATTGCCGATAAAAAATAAGATCATGAAGGAGCAATTTTCCTTCATGATCTTTTTGTCTCTAGCAAAAATTATTCTCCCCGCCAGCCGGCAATATCCCAGCTGGTGAAGTCATAGTCCAGTTTCTTCTTGTAGATTCTTTCGTAGGCCTGGACCTTCAGCTTGTAATCTTCTTCCATCAAGCGGCTGGCATTCTCGCTGGCCGTCTTGGTCGGGTCCGGGTAAAGCACGTCCAGAACATGTACGGTGTACCGGGTCTGGTAGAAGTGCTCGTTCTTCTTTTCCAATTTTGGCAGGTCCTGGATTTCCACAAAAGTCGAAATCACCGGCACGTTGCACTTGGCCGCGAAGTAGTAGGCTCCGCGCTGCGGCTTGCGGGGCTTGCGGTAGTTCCACCACATCTCCTGCTCCGGGAAGATCAGGACCCAGTGATCCTGATTAAAGGCGTGGTTCAAGTGCTGGATGAATTCCCGGCCCAGGTAGTTGGGACTCTGGGTTAAAGGAATTGAACCCATATTGTTCATGATGTAGGAGAAGAAGCCCGGCAGCTTCAAGTTGGTTTCCTCAATCACGATGTCCATCCGCCGGTAGGCCTTTTGAGCCAGGCGGTTAACGGCCAAAGCATCGATCTGGTTGAAGTGGTTGGCGGTCACGATGGCCCCACCTTTTGGCAGGCCGTTCAGCTTATCTATACCAGTTACCTTGGTTGAACCAGAAATCGTCTTGGTCAAAGCCTGCAGCAGCTCGTGGCCCACGGCCCCGTCAAATTTTGTCTTGACCTTGTCCTGCTTTTGCCAAAAATCTTCCACCAGAGCCAGCTTTTCCTCGCTGGTCATCATTGGATCGCCGATTTCTGTCTTGGCGGTAAAGTTCCGTTCGTTCGCGGCCTGCTTGATATTGTGAATCACGTCCAGGCGCTTGTCACCGATAATCATCTTATTCTCCTTAGTTCCTTACAGGGTAACCTTGACTTTCTGTTTCACGTGGAACCAGTTTTGCGGATCATGCAAAATCTGGCCGACCATGTCGACCATGCCCTGCATCTTGGCCAGTTCGTCCTTCCGGTCCTGGTCAGTAAACTTGGCCAGCTGCTTTTGCAATTCTTCGTAAAAAGGCGTCTCCTTAGCAGCCTGCCAGAAGTAGCTGCCGTACTTGACTTCTTCAAAGTGCCAAGGCTTGTAGAAGAGGTTGTAGTGGATCAAGTAAGGATCAGCCATTTCCGGGTCAAAGTCGTTAGGCATGGCGTCCCAGCGCGGGTCCAGCAGCTTGATCCGGCCAGAGCAGATCTCGTTTAAGTAGTCCTGGTCAGGGGCAATCGAGTTGAACTGGTAGGTTGACAGGAGCTGCAGGAACTTGTCTAAAAAGCCTTCTTCCCGCATGGCCTGGCAGTTCATGACCAAAACGCCGGAATTGACGTATTTGTCTGGATCGATCCCCAGGCAGTCTCTGATGTAGGTCTGCAAGGGCTCGATGTAGTGGACCGACTGGTCATGGCAGGCAGCGACCAGGTTGTTTCCCAATTCCGTCTGGTAGAGGCCGGCGATGTCGGCGTTCACGACCGTGTCAGCATCGATATAAACCGCCTTGTCGTATTCCGGGAAGAGGTCCGGGATGAAAAGGCGGTAGAAGATCGACAGGGTGAAGAAGTCGGCCCGGAGATAGTTGCCTTTTTTATTTTGAATCTGGGCAAAAAGCTGGTCATCCAGCTGGCGGAAGATGATCTTGACATTGTCTTTTTCAAAAGCAGCCAGGGCTTGCTGGTTGGCTGGGCTCAGCCCCTGGTGCAGGATGATGATTGTGTAGTCGTTTTGACTTCCGGCGTTTTTCGCCAAAGAGCTCAAAGATACGGCCAGGTAGGGGGTAAAGTCGTCGCTGATGGTGTAAAAAATTGGAATCGTCATTTTTCTTTCCTCCGAAAGCAGTCTTGCTCTTTTTTGTCTTACAGCTGGTCCTTCAGCTGCAGGTATTCATTGAGCAGGTCGTCATATTCGTGCAGGTTGAGCACGCTGTGGACCCGTTTCACGTCCCAAGGCTTGACCGTCTGGGTTCTGAAGTAAGGGAAGAAGCGGAAGCTGGTGGTAAAGTGCTGGATGACCGTGTCGTCCTGGAGGGCGTATTGCTCATTGTACTTGCGGGGGGCAATCCGCTTTTCCTTGGCCAATTTATTGATGGCCGTCTGGTCGGGCAGGAACATCTTCTGGACCTGCATCAAGTGCCGGACCCGTTTAAAGAGGCCGGTCCGCTTGATTTCCGGCATGTTCAAAAGGAGGACCCCGGAATTTAGATAGTCAAAAAGCTTCTTTTGATTGTGGAAGAAGAAGCGGCCGAAGTAGTCCAGAACCCCAACCAGTTCCGTCCCGGTCAAGTCCTGGGTGTAGAACTGGTCAACCGGCCGGCGGATGATCACGTCGTCATCCAGGTAGAGAATGCGGTCTGGAATCTGCGGCAGCTCGTCGGCAAAAAGTCGGAGCATGGCATATGGGGTGAAGCGGGTGCCCATGTTGGCCGTCGGCGGCTCCTTGATGAAATTTTCGGTGCAGTCGATCAGTTCCAGGCTGCTGTTAGGATTGTCAGCCACGATGAGAGAACGGATGAAGTCAGCCGCGTGCTGGCTGAAGGGCTTAAAGGACCGGTGTTTGCTGTGGGCCTTCATGGTCAGGATGTAGACGTGAATTTCCTCGCCGCGCTCGGCTTTCAGCAGTGATAAGACGGCAATCAGCACGCCTCTTTCAGCGTTGTGGTCACCGCAAAAAAGAAAGTTCATGATTCTGCCTCCTTTTTAGTAGAAAAATTCTATTTCCTACTGTCAATTTTAACATACGAGCAATATTCGCAAGTGCTCAGTTTTGCCCGCTCCCGCATGCTTTGAGCAATTTCATCATGCAGCTTTTCCTGGGCCGCCTTCTTGCCCAGACTCTTGTCCGGGTAAAAGGGACCGTCGATGTAGACCGTGATTTTCGGCCGCTTGCGCCAGCGGCAGGGCTGGTAGGTGGTCGTCATGGCAAAAGCCGGGGCCTTTAAGCTGACCGGGAAGTTGAAGCTGGTCGCCGGGAAGGGGCGGATCTTGGTGTAGTAGGGCCAAAGGTGGGCTTCCGGGTAGATGACGATAGCCGCCTTCTTTTCTTCATAGGCGTACTTGACGTCCTTGAGCAGGCTGATGGACTGCTTGATGTTTTTGCCGACCGGCAGGCCGGCAACGGGAATTACGTACTTGCCTAAAAAAGGAATCCCCCAATTGGCCTGGGCAGCCAGGGCATAGTAGCGGTAGGGATTGACGATGGTCATGGGCGTGAAGGGGTCACCCAGCATCTGGGTGTGGTTGCCGTAGACAAAGTAGCCCTGCTTTTTAAAGGGGCGCAATTTTTCCTTGCCTTTGACTCTGACCAGCAAAAAGAGGCGGGAGTAGAGCCAGGCAAAGGCGCAGGCCAGGCTGCGGACTAAACCATTCCAGATTCGCCAGCCAAATCCCTTCCGGAAGACCTGGTAGTCGTCTGGTAATTGGAAGTCCTGCTGGGCGGAACTGACCAGGTCCTCGCTTTCGCTGTGGTAGTAGTAAGTCTTTTTACTCATAAAAAGTCCCCGCTTGCTGTAAAATAAAAAAAGCACTGCGAGTGCAGTGCTTAGGGATGATGGGTCGTCAGGGGATCGAACCCTGGACACCCGGATTAAGAGTCCGGTGCTCTGCCAGCTGAGCTAACGACCCGTGTCAACCAACACTTTTATTATGCCATAAATCTCAGCAAAAGCAATCTCCTTTTTTACATTAATTGTAATTTTTTTAATTTCGCGAACAAATCAAGTATAATAGGGACAGTGAAGGAGGTCTATGATGCCTAAAAAAATTCTCGTCGTTGACGACGAAAAGCCGATTTCCGATATCATCAAGTTTAACTTGACCAAAGAGGGTTTTGATGTAGAGACCGCTTATGACGGCGAGGAAGCTGTCGAGAAGGTTGAAGAATACAACCCTGACTTAATGATTTTAGACTTAATGCTTCCGAAGAAAGACGGGCTGGAAGTAGCCCGGGAAGTCCGCCAGACCCACGACATGCCGATCATCATGGTTACCGCCAAGGGCGGCGAGATCGACAAGGTCCTCGGCCTGGAAATGGGGGCGGACGACTACGTGACCAAGCCTTTCTCCAACCGTGAGCTGGTGGCCCGGGTCAAGGCTAATTTGCGCCGCCGGGACATCGTCAAGAAGGCAGTGGAAGTCAACCAGCAAAAGGAAAAAGAACAGGAAAGCAATGACATCCAGATCGGCAACCTGCTGATCAAGCCGGATGCCTACCTGGTCGAAAAGAACGGGGAAAAGATCGAACTGACCCACCGGGAGTTTGAATTGCTCTACTACATGGCCCAGCATATGGACCAGGTCATGACCAGAGAGCACCTCTTGCAGACGGTCTGGGGCTACGACTACTTCGGCGACGTCCGGACGGTCGATGTAACGGTTCACCGCTTGCGGGAAAAGATTGAGGACAACCCGGTCCGGCCGAAAATTTTGGTCACCCGGCGGGGTGTCGGCTACTTCGTCAAGCAGCAAACAGAAGAATAATTTTTCAGAGCCACTGTTTGAGGTGGCTTTCTTTATGTGGATGGATTAATGAAGAAAGATAAAAAAGCACGCAAAGAGAAAGTGAAGAGAGAGAAGACCCACCGGCTTAAACGCCTGGTCAGCTCGATTCAGACCAAGATCGCCATTATCTTCATGCTCCTGTTGCTGGCCACGATTGAAATCATCGGGGCCTACTTTACCCGGCAGATGGAGCAGACCAGCATTGACAACTTTCAAACTACGATTCAGCTGCAGTCGATCGTGACCGACCAGTTGACTACCCAGCTGGTCAAGAATGGCAAAAGCGCTGACCGGAAGATGAACCAGATCATCACCGACTACAGCAACGACGCGATTTCTGAGATCCAGGTCGTGGACAATAAAAACGTGATCCGGGCCGTGTCCAACCTAAATGACAAAAACCGGGTGGGGCAATTGTCCAACAATGGCGATATCCGGGAAGTGATCAACTCCGGCCAGCAGAAGACCCAGATCACTAGCGGCCAGAAGGGCAGCTTCATGGTCCAGATCGTGCCCCTGACCAGCGGGACCAACATCGTCGGGGCAGTCTATGTCCGGGCCAGCATGGCTGACGTCTTCAACAACTTGCGCAACGTCTCGATGATGTTTTTGACGGCCTCGCTTATTGCCGTAATCGTGGCGGCGATTGCCTCCATGTTTATTTCCCGGGCAATAACCCGGCCGATTGAAGAGCTCCGCCAGCAGGCCATCCAAGTGGCTGACGGGGACTATTCGACCCAGGTCAAGATCTACTCAAATGACGAACTGGGCCAGCTGGGGGCGGCCTTTAACACCCTCTCAGCCAAGATCGAGCGGTCCAATGAGCAGTCAGAATCTGAGCGCCGGCGGCTGGACAGTGTCCTGTCCCACATGACCGACGGGGTGATCGCGACTGACCGGCACGGGAACGTGTCGATCATGAACCAGATGGCCCAGGACTTCCTGGACATCAAGGCCGAAGACGCGATCAACAAGCCTATTTCCCAAGTTCTGGGCCTGGGGGACGAATACACTTCCCAGGACTTGATCTCCAACCAAAGCGACATGCAGGTCACGGTCAATGCCGGTACGGATGATGAAATGATCCTGCACGCCAGCTTTACCCTAATCAAGCGGGTCACGGGCTTTGTGTCCGGGGCCGTCTGCGTCTTGCACGACGTGACTGAGCAGATCAAAAATGAAGATGAGCAGCGGCAGTTCGTTTCCAACGTTTCCCATGAATTGCGGACTCCTTTGACCAGCGTCCGGGCTTATATTGAAGCCCTGAATGAGGGGGCCTGGAAGGATCCGGAGATTGCCCCGCAGTTTTTGGAAGTCACGCAAAAGGAAACTGAACGGATGATCCGGATGGTCAATGACCTTCTGGTTCTGTCCAGAATGGACCGGGGGGCCACCAAGCTGGAACCGGAATGGGTCAACTTTACCGACTTTGTTGCCCACCTGCTCAACCGCTTTGACATGATTGTCGAGCATGATCAGGGCGAGGCCCAAAGCGATACCAAGGAATACGTGATCAAGCGGGACCTGGGCAACCAGGCCCTGTGGGTGGAAATCGACACCGACCAGATGATGCGGGTAATCGACAATATCATGAACAACGCCATCAAGTATTCCCCTGACGGGGGGACCATTACGGTCCGCTTGACCCAGAACCAGAACCAGATCCTGCTTAGCATCAGCGACCAGGGGCTGGGGATTCCGAGAAAGGACCTGGGCAAGATCTTTGACCGCTTCTACCGGGCAGACAAGGCTCGGTCCCGGGCCCAAGGTGGGACCGGTTTGGGCCTGGCCATTGCCAAGGAAATCGTGACGGCCCATGGCGGCCGGATCTGGGCTGACAGCCGGGAAGGACATGGGTCAACCTTCTACATTGCCCTGCCATATGAACCAATGGATGAGGAGGATGAATGGGATGAAGTTTAAATTCAAGTTCAAATTCAATGATTTTCTCCTCCACCTGGCGACCTTGACCGTGATTTTGATCTCGATCGGCCTCTGGGTCACGGTGATGACCAGTGACCAGCGCTTCAGCCGGATCAGCAATGAGTCTTCATCGCAAAGTTCTGCTTCTTTGACGACCCACTACCGGAATATCCAGACTTTTTACGCTCCTGGCCAGACCTATGTCTTTCAAGACGGGGTCCGCTATCAAGTGCATGACGCCAAACGGAACCTGCCTTTGAAATTTGTCCAGTACCTGGAAAAGGTCAAGCTGGGGGTAATTGAGAAGGTATCGGATGATTCTGCCGATTACAAGAAACTGCTGGATGACCAGAACTATATCATGTTTGCCTACCCGGACCAGATCAATTTCACGGTGCTTTTAGGCAAGAAGCAAGCCAATTCCAGCCTGCAGTTCAACCGGGTCTTTGTCCCGGCCAAGAGCAAGATTCGCTATCTTTACTTTGGCAACGACAGCGGCAGCCGGGTTTACCGGGTGAAGATCAAGTCTGGCTCTTTTCAGCAGCTGGTCAAGTACGTAAAGAGTGCTCAAGACAAGCAGGAGGTCAGCTTCCTGCATTTGAAGAAGCTTTATGTGCCTTTTTATGCTCAAGCAGTTAAAGTTAAGGAATACAGCTACCTCATCAGCTACCAGTCCAGCAGCTATTATGCCTCCAGGCTTCTGGGCAGCAGCTATCGCAAGTCGGTGGCCAAGAATGGCCGCACGGTCTACACGGCTGGCTATTCCAAGCGCCTGCAGATTCCTAAGGAAGGCAAAGGCAGTGACCACCAGTATCTTTACCAAAACTATCTGACTGGCCAAGAGCGGACGGCCACTCAGCGAATGCTGGAAAGTGCCGCTTATGTCAAGCAGCTGGGCCTGGTTGAGCAGGATCTGCGCTTTTTTGAAAGCAGCGGCAAGACGGTGTCTTATATCAACTATATTGAAGGCTATCCGATTTTTGCCAATGACACCCTGGCCCAAACCCAGGTGACCATGGGAACGGAAACGGTCAGCGTGGCTTTCAGCAGCATGAACCTGCAGATCCCGATCCCTTATGACGGGCAGGCCAAGACCCTGCCTAAGACCGCGACCTTGCTTAAAGAGCTGGGCAGCATCGGCATCAAAGAAAGTGAAATCGAGAGGATCACCATCGGCTACCATATCAAGGCCGACAAGAAGCGCAGCGACTTGATCACTCTGGTGCCAACCTACTTTATCAAGGTAGGCGGCAGCTGGAACAGCCTGGCTGGCTGGAAGAAGGCTAAGGCCGAAAATGCTGATCTTTTGATTGACGGATCCAGCTCCAGCAGTTACTCGTCTTCAACTAGCTCCAGCCAGTCCAGCAGTGAGGCAAGCTCACCTTCCAGCTCAAGCGGCAGCCAAGCGGGCAGCCAGGCTCCGGAAAGCAGTCAGGAAGCGTCTTCCAGCAGCCGCAGCCAATCAGTGTCTGAATCCAGCTCCAGTTCCAGCAGCTCCAGCTCAAGTTCAGCCGTATCATCAAGTTCAGTCAGCTCAGAGGAGGAAGAAAACTAATGGATCATCGCAAAATTGAATGGCTTTTTCTGATCCTCTTCTGCCTGGTCGACATTTACCTTTTGATTGAGCTCTGGCGGGCACCGGTCACTTTGACTTCTTCAACCAGCTCAGTGACGACCTCGACCAGCTTGAAGGCTGAAATGAAGTCGGACAATATCACGGTTCCCTCCCTGTCCAGGAAGGGGGACTCGGGCTACTACCTGGCCACAAGAAGCAAGAGCGACTTGAAAGAAGCCGCCAAGAAGCTCAGCAGCGACGTGTCCACCAGCTATGCTGAAGGGGACAAGACCCTGTACGCGACTATGAAAAACGCGATTTCGCTGGAGCGGATGACGGTAAGTGAATTCAAGAATGACAAAAATTACGTGCTGCATGGCAAGCAGTATGTTTATGCCAAGAACCTTTCCAGCAACAGCAGCTACGTTTACGTGCAGAAGTCCCAGTACGGGCAGGTCTACAGCAGCCTGGCCCAGCTGGTGGTCAACGTCAAGGACAAGAAGATCACGGGCTACTACCAGACCTATTTGAGTGACTTGACCAGCGTGCGGGAATTGCAGGCTACCATCAGCCCCTGGCGGGCAGTCACCAACCTCTATACCACCCGGGAACTGGCCGACAACTCCCGGGTGATGCAGGTCAAGCTGGGCTACACCAAATTGACCGAGGTCCGGGGCAGCGTGATCTTTGTCCCGACCTGGCTGGTCTGGATCGAAAACAAGAGCAGCAAGAGCAGCAGTTTGAAGCGGGTCAACGCCTTTAATGGCCAGCTTTTGCAAAACAGTACATTGGATGATTAAGGGCAGGAAGGGAACAAATTTGCAATTCGCGGTATTATCAAGCGGATCAGCGGGCAACTGCAGCTTGCTGATGACTGACCAGCACAAGATTTTGATGGACGCCGGGCTTTCGGGCAAGAAGACTAAGGAGCTTTTAGCCAAGGTAGGCGTGGCGATTGAAGACTTGGACATGGTCTTTTTAAGCCACGACCATGGCGACCACAGCGGAGGAATGGGGGTCCTTATGCGCCGCTATCCCCAGCTGAACGCCTTCAGCAACACGGGAACCTGGAAGTACCTGGAGGAGACCGGCAAGATCGGCCGCCTGCCGGAAGAGCAGATCAATGTGATTGAGCCGGGCCAGACCAAGTGCTATGGGGACTTGGAAGTGACGGCTTTTGCCACCAGCCATGACGCGGCTCAGCCCCAGTACTACGTTTTTTCCAGCGGGGGCAAGCGCCTGGCCTGCTTGACGGACACGGGCTACGTGTCGGAAGAAGTCGAATATGAGATTCAAGACGCGGATGCCTATTTGCTCGAGTTCAACTATGACGACCTGATGCTGAGAAGCGGCCCCTATCCCTGGAGCCTGCAGCAGCGGGTCCGGTCAGATCATGGCCACCTGTCAAACGAGCAGGCGGCTGAGACTCTGGCCAGGGTTATCAGTTCTAAAACCAAGCATGTTTTCATGGCCCACCGCAGCCAGCAGAACAATTTGAATTATTTGGCCCGGGACGTGGCGGAGCAGGTTCTGGCGGAGAAAGATGCCGACGTCTCCAGTGACCTGGAATTGCACGATACCGAGCCGATGACGCCGAGTTCTTTAATTAATTTATAATACGAGGGCTTTAAAGCTTTTAATACGTTTTGTTCATATATACTTCAAAAAGCTTGGATATGATAATGACAACGATAAGGAGTGATAACCATGTCTGAAGAACAAGATAAGCAAAGAAACACGCGCAAGAAGGAAAATAACCGTTTGTTAACTAAAGCGGCCATCATTGGGGTCGTTGCCGGTCTTTTGGGCGGGGGGATTGCTTACGGCGGCTTGTCAGCAGCCAATTTGAATAGCAATTCTTCATCATCCACGGCCAGCTCAAGCACCAGCAGCAATACTGGTGAAACCGGGTCAGTGACGACTTCATCCAGCGGCACTACTAAGGTCAACAAGTCAACGACCACCAGCGGGACGATGACTTCCGCTTACAAGAAGGTCCAGAACGCGGTTGTTTCAGTCTTGAACTACAAGTACACTTCCAGTTCATCATCAAGCTCTGACATCTACAGCATGTTCGGCTATGGCGATTCAGATTCCAGCTCAGATTCATCCAGCTCCAAGAAGTCTTTGACTTTGTACTCTGAAGGTTCCGGGGTCATCTACACAACGGCAAACGGCAAGGGCTACATCGTCACTAACAACCACGTTATTTCCGGGGCAGCCAAGGTGAAGGTCATCCTGGCTTCCGGGAAGACGATTTCCGCTAAGGTTGTCGGCAAGGACTCAACCAGTGACTTGGCTGTCCTGTCAATCGACTCCAAGTACGTAACCCAGACCGCTTCATTTGGTGACTCCAGCAGCCTGCAGTCAGGGCAGACGGTGATTGCCATCGGTTCACCAGAAGGGTCTGAATACGCGTCTACGGTAACGCAAGGGATCATTTCCTCACCAAGCCGGACGATCACTTACAACTCCAACCAGATGACGGTCATCCAGACGGACGCGGCCATCAACTCCGGTAACTCCGGTGGTCCATTGGTCAACTCTGACGGCCAGGTTATCGGGATCAACTCCATGAAGCTGTCCAGCTCCAGCAGTGGCGACTCAGTTGAAGGGATGGGCTTCGCGATCCCGTCAAACGAAGTTGTGACGATCGTCAACCAATTGGTCAAGAAGGGGAAGATCACCCGGCCGCAATTGGGCATCAAGGTTGCGGCGATTGCTGAACTGAACAGCTACTACAAGAAGCAGCTGGGCATTTCAACCAGTCTGAAGAAGGGCCTGTACGTGGCTAGCGTAACTTCAGGCAGCGCGGCAGCCAGTGCCGGGATCAAGAAGGGCGACGTGATTACGGCTGCTGACGGCAAGACGGTCAACGACGTGGCCACCCTGCACAGCATCTTGTACAGCCACAATGTTGGCGACAAGGTCAAGATCACGGTTAACCGGAACGGCAAGACCATGACCTTCACGGTAACCCTGCAGGCAAGCAACTAATTTAAGAACAAATAATCCAGTGGATCAGCAGATCTGCTGGATTTTTTGCTTTTTTCAAAACAAAAGCAGGGTAAAGCCAAGGTAAAGTTCGGAAATATTTCTTGTCAAGGAAAATTTTTAGGGAGACTTTATCCCCAATCCTGTGGAAAAGACTGTGAATTGTGCAAAAAATGGGGTAAAAAGCTCCTGAAAAGTTGTGGATAAGCTGTGGATTGTGTGTAAGTTCCACGGGCAAAAGTCATGTTAAAACGTCTGTTCAAGGCGGCAGGCCGGGCTTTTTCGGTGATTGTTTGTGAAAATGTCCAGTCCACAGGCGGCTTGTGGAATGGTTACACGGGATTTTAGAAATTTTTTGGCAAAAAGCTAGACCTAGATAGAATTCTGCTCTAGTCCACTAGATCTAGAAAAGGCCTTTCCACAGCTGTGGAAAAAAGCGGTTGATAAACTGTTAATTGTGGGGATAGAAGCAAAAATGGTAAAATAGGTGCATTATGAATATCAAAATTGTTTGCGTTGGAAAATTAAAAGAGAAGTATTTTAAGGATGGGATCGCGGAGTACCAGAAGCGGCTGAGCCGCTTTGCCAAGGTAGAGATAGTGCAGGTGCCGGATGAGAAGGCGCCGGAAAGCCTCAGCCCGGCCCAGATGGAAGAAGTCAAGAAGCGGGAAGGCGAGCGGATCCTAAGCAAGATCAAGGACAAGGAATATGTCTACGTCCTGGCCATTAAGGGCAAAGAGCGGGCTAGTGAAGAGTTTGCCAAGGAACTGAAGGATCTGGGAACCTACGGGCATTCCGACATTACTTTCGTGATCGGGGGGAGTCTGGGGACCAGTGACGCGGTCAACAAGCGGGCTAACGACCTGTTTAGTTTCGGCAAGCTGACCATGCCCCACCAATTGATGCGGCTGGTTTTGATTGAGCAGATCTACCGGGCCTTCATGATCAACTCTGGCAGTCCTTACCACAAGTAGAATAGATTATTTAGCCTCTCCTGGGAAATATGCAGGAGAGGCTTTTTGTATACGAATTAGTCTAGTGCTAGAATCTAAGGTGAAAGTGTTTTATTAGGGGGAGCTGAATAGAAAAATGGAGATCTGTGATTTGCTCAAGCAGACCAGAATAGATTTGGGCCTAACCCAACAGGAAATGGCGGGAGAAGTCATGTCGGTGGCCCAGTACTCCCGGATTGAGAGCGGGGAGCAGCGGATCAAGGCCGAGGATCTGCTGGAGCTTTTGGAAAGCCACAACTATGATTTGGGCTACTTTTTCACCAAAATGATTTATAGCCGGCGAGAGGAAAAAGAGGCTGACTGGATCAATATCGAGTTCCGGGTGAAGAGCGCCTTTTATGATTGGAACTGGGAAAAGATGAGCTTTTTGAAAGAGCAGGCGGCCAATCTGACGGGGAAGACGGCCTTGCGAATCGGTAGTGACCTGGTGGCTTATCTGCTGGAGCCAGGTGATAAGGATCATGAGCAGCTGAAAAACGAGGTATCGGATTATTTCTTCAGTCTGGACAATTGGATGGACGATACGGAAGCAATTGTTGTTTTTGCCGCGGCGATTCAGTTGATGAAGTTTGATATTGCCTACTTTTGGCTGAGTGAACTGCTAGACAAGTATCAACAGATCGATAATTTTTCTAGAGACCAGCAGGAAGCGGTAGGCAAGGCCTGTGTCAGCTTCTGTCAGCGCTGCAGGAAAGAAGGCATTGCCAAGGCGGCCAAGCCGGCCATAGAAGTTCTAGGACAGCTGTCTCCTTGCCTGGAGTTTGTAGCCTACCGCTTGCTTGGCAAGTATTACGCGGGGCTTTTTTCAGGGCAAGATGAGGAGGCGGAAAGAATCAAGGGGATACTCAGAGAATCTGGACTGGAAAGATTTGTCGATCATTTTCTCTTGTGAAGATTTGCAGATCTGCAAATGCTGATTCATATCTGCAATTTTGCTCTCTAGCTGGAAAAAGCGATGTAGAATAGCCATGTAAACGGATTATGAGTCATGAAAGGGACGATTTAAATGACTAAAACAGAGCATTACATGTGGCTGGCTCCAGCAGCGGCTTGGGTGATTGGCGCCTGCCTTTTGCTGGGCCTTGTAATTGACCGGGTGGTAGGCCTGTATTTCGGCTTGACCTGGTACTGGACTTCGGCTGTTGTTGCTTTGGCGGTCAGTCTGGTTCTGGCCAGCTACCGCTGGCGGGGGAAGGCAGTCTTTAACTATTGGCTGGCCGGCATCCTCTTGGCCGTCAGCCTAATCAGCTGCGTGATGGCCTGGGTTGGGTAAAAACGAAGGTGACAGAGATGAAATTCTTAAAGATTTTAGTCAAAGTGGTTGATGTAATCTTACTATGCTTTTTGACTGTGGTAGTTTGCTCAAATCTAAAGGACTACATCAATGCCCTAAGAACGATCAAAGGGACTGATTTAAAGGTAACAGTTTTTGGCCATGTGATTTTAATTTTGGTCTTACTGACAGAATTAGCCTTAGCAGTATTTAGCCAAAAAATTCCCCGTAAGCCGTTCTTGATTATTGGCCTAGTTTGCATCGCCTTGACGTTGATAGGACTGATTACGCCAATCGCTTTTGGTCCGGGCAATTTACCACTTAACTTCTTGGCCTTAGTGTTATTGGCTGTTAGCCGCTTTTTGCAAGAAAACATAGCTCAGAAGAGAACGTTGTGAAGAGCAAAAGTTATTAAACTTAGCAAGAACCACGCGTTAACATACGCAAGTTTGGTAGGCGGATTTTTTAACAAAAGCAAAAAATGACGGCTGCCGCAAGAATCACTGCTCCAAAATTGAAATTGAACTTATAATATAAGTGAATAGTTTTCTGGAAATAGGAGCGTGATTATGATGAAAAACTTTGCAACTAAGCCAGCCGTTAAAACTGTCTTCTTGCTGGCCGGTATCTGTTTGGCCTTGTTTATGGCGGTTCAGTGGATCTTTGCCTTGGGCGACCCAGGTCCAGTTTCATGGACAATCGCTGGCATGATCGCGATCACCCTGCTGACCCTATTTCTGGGTCTCACGCCCTTGACCAAGCTCAGCCCGGCAGTAGGCTACGTAACTGCTGCAGCATTAGCGGTTATCGTCTTGATTTTTGTCTTCAATATTCATGAATACATCTCAATCGGCATTTTGTACCTAATCTACGCGGCCCTGGCCTGTGGCCTTTTACGGGCTAAAAAATAATAGATAGACAGAAAAATGGCTTCCGGGATTTTCTCCCAGAAGCCATTTTCATTATGCTGATTTGATTAAGCGAAGATTTCTTCAACTTCAACTACTACGGCAGCAGCAGTTTCCGGCTTGCCAACCTTAGCAGCGTATTCCTTGGCGAAGTCGTCGCCTTCGTGGATAGTCACGCTGCCGACCACGCGCACGTTAGTGTGGCTTGGCACGTCAGCAACTACGACAGCAACCTTGCTGCCGTTCTTGATGTTTTCCCACAAGTGTGAGAAGGTAACTTCACTCCAAACCAGGTGCTTGTCGTCCAAGGCAGTTACAGAACCCTTAGGACCAACTTGTGGGTTGCCGTCCTTGTCAACGGAAGCAACGAATGCCAAAGCGTCGTTAAAGAACTTTTGTTGGTCAGCAGTCAAAGTAGTAGCGTCTAATTTCTTCATAATGGTAATTTCCCTTCTTTTTACTTAAGTAGCAATTTTTTCTCTTGATACTTAGTATTATAGGACCTCCCCAGGCAAAAGAAATTGATCTAGGTCAATTTTATAACTTTTTTACTAAAATTTTTTTGCAACTTTTATGGCAGTAAAAAAGCCCCCAGATTCAAAAGAAGAATGGCAATAACAAAGAGCAGCCAGTCCTTACCAGTCAGCGGCACTTCAACGATCACAGACCGCGGGGCGCCTTCCCGGTAGCCATGGGACTCCATCCCCTGTGCCAGGTTGTCGGCACTGTTTAAAGCCACTAAAATCGCCTTAAAGTAGAGGACCGGAGACCAAAAGGAAAGATAGACTCCCCGCATCATCCCTGCCACCCGGATCTGCTTGACCGCGGCCTGCATGCGGGGAATGATGTTCAAAGCCGCCAAGGTCCCGTAGGCAAACTTGCTTGGCAAGTGCAGGTTCTGTTCCAGCGACCGGGCCATCTCTTCTGCCGTGGTTGAAATGGTCAGGCAAGCCGTGGTAAAGGTATACACGAGAACCCGGCTGGAAATGTCCAAAGCATACCAGAGGTCGCGGTGGTCACTGAAGATGTAGCCAGAAGAAAAGACGGTAATTGCCGCCAGGCCCGCCGCCAAAAGCATCCCGCCCAGGGCCTTGGGCTTGATCCGCCGGTACAAGAGGTAGGCAAAAGCCAGGACAATAACGATGATATTGCTGATGAGGCTGACCCTAAAAGATAACTCCAGTGAAATGATCAAGGTCAGCAAGAACTTCAAGCTGGGATTCATTTTGCTTTTAGTCATTTTCTCCTCCCCCTAGTCTTCTACAAAAGCCAGTTTTTTGTCAGCCAGGCGCAGGTGATAGTCGCACCAATCGCTGATTCCATAGAACTGGTGGCTGATCAGCAGAATCGTCTGCTTGCTCTTTTCCTGGCACTCTTGCAAAAGCTTCACGACTTGCTCAATCGACTTTTGGTCCAGGCCGCTCAAGGGCTCATCGATCAAAAGCACTTCCTGGCCCGACAGAAGCATCAAGAGGATCTGCAGCTTCTTTTTCTGCCCGCCCGACAAGGAGTAGACTACCTGGTCTAAGTGGTCGGCCAAACCCAGGTCAGCCAGGGCCTGGTCTAAAACTTCAGGTGTGAAGTAAGGCGAAGCGTGCTTTTTGCTCAAATCCAGCTCCTCTTTGACAGTAATCGCCATGAACTGGTCACTTGCATTTTGAAAAATCTGCGCCACATGCTGGAAGTAGGTCCGCTCCTTGAGCTTGGCCACTTCCTTGCCCTCCCAGGTTAAGGAGCCCTGGTAGTCCAGCAGCTTGGTCATGGCCTTAAACAGGGAGCTCTTCCCGCTGCCGTTTGGCCCTGTGATCAAGGTCACCTTCCCCTTGGGGATGGCTAATTCCTTTTGCTCAATTAAAGGCCGGCCCTGCTTGATGGTGAAATTTTTCATGACAAAAGCCGCTGGCTCGTTCTCTGGCAGGGGAAAGTGCAGGCCGATTGGCTCAGTAGCCAGGAGAAGGGCTTGTTCATCCTGGCTCAAGAGTTCCACCTGCCCGCCTTCAAAGCGGTAGACCCCGTCCACCTTGCCCTGGTAGTCGTCAAAAAGGTGGTCGGTAATGATGATGGTCTTGCCCTGTTCTTTCAGCTTGGCTAAGCGGCCGATCAAGAAGCGGCGGGCTGCTGGGTCCACGCTGGCAAAAGGCTCATCCAGCAAAAAGAGATCCACGTCCATGGCGACCAGGACAGCTAAGGCTACCCGCTGCTTTTCTCCGCCGGACATGGTCACGATCTTCTGGTCCAAAAGGGAATCGATTTCTGCGAACTCGCTGGCCTTTTTCAGCCGGTTTTCAAATTCTTCTTTATTTTTCCCCAGGTTTTCCATGGCAAAAATAATCTCTTCTCTGGGCGTGGCCATGGTAAACTGCTCGCCAGCTTCCTGGAACATCATGGCCTGACTCCGTCCGCCCAAATCGATCTGTCCGCTGGTCAGCTGGCCTCCGTATTTCGGGTAGAGGCCGGCCATGATCTTCAAGAGGGTCGACTTGCCGCAGCCAGTTGGCCCGATCAAGAGGGAAAAAGTCCCCGCCGGCAGGGTCAAGGACAGGTCGCGGATAACCTCCCGGTCCCCGTAGGAAAAAGTTAAGTGGTCAATTGTCAGTTCTGCTTGCAAAATAAAAAGTCACCTCAAAAGCAGGGTGACCAGAAGTAAAGTTTCATTTTCCCTTGCCAGCATTACCTGGCCAGGTTCCATGGGTATCATCTCAGCCTTCCGGCACCCCGTTGATTCGTCTAATTGATTCTTATTTTATTATATTGGATCTGCTAAAGCCTGTCTAATTCAAACTTTGTCCAAACTGATTGAAAAAGCCGATTTATAGCACTTTTCTTAAAATAATCTTGGAAGAAGCTTTTACTGGCAATTTTTTAGCTGTATCCTAAAATTAAGGACTTTTAGAATTTAGTGGGAGCGAAAAAATGTCAGATCAACGAAGACGAATAATTACCGTGGCCTTGATGCTGTCAAACGTCATGTCCGGTTTGGACAACACAATCATCAACACGGCCTTGCCGCGGATCATTGCCGACTTGCACGGGATTGAATATACCGGCTGGCTGGTAGCCATCTTCTTATTGGGGACGGCTGTCTCTACGCCTCTGTGGAGCAAGTTGGGCGAGCGGCGGGGGAATAAACTGGCCTACCAGTTGTCAGCTGCCTGCTTTTTGCTGGGGGCGCTTCTGCAGGGCTGTGCCCAGCAGATGTCCTTCCTTTTGACCTTCCGCCTTTTGGCCGGGATTGGCAACGGGGGAATGGTGTCGCTTCCTTATATTATCTACTCTGACCTTTATCCAAATGCCCACAAGCGCTTAAAGGTGCTGGGTATGGTGTCCGCCTTCTTCACCACGGCCACCATCTTAGGGCCGCTTTTCGGGGGCTGGATCGTTGACGTCTTGTCTTGGCGCTGGGTCTTTTACATCAATATCCCCTTTGCCTTGATTTCCATCGTCTTGATCCAGATCTTTTTCCAGGAAGAGGAAAAAAAGCGGTCAGTCCACAAGGTCGACTTGGGCGGGGCTATCTGCCTGTCCTTTGGGGTGGTGGCCCTTTTGCTCGGGACCCAGCTGGTAGAATCGGCGGGAATCGCCACGGCTCTGTTGATCTTCGCGGCGGCCTTGATTTTCATCGGCCTCTTGGTCATTATTGAGCGCCGGGCGGAAGACCCGATTATCCCAGGCCGTTTGTTTAAAAATATCCCCTTGGTCGTCGACTTTACCTTGTTTGTCTTGATCTGGGCCGCCATGTCTGCTTACAGCGTCTACGCGCCGATGTGGGCGGAAGGCTTGATGGCCACGACTGCCCTGGTCGGGGGGATGACCCAGATCCCTGGGGCCTTTACCGACATGCTGGGCTCCTTGTCAGTGGAAAAAATGCGCCGGCGCTGGTCGGCCTACCAGGTCATGCTGGCCACCTGCTGGATTTTGGCGGCGGGCTACCTGATGATGGCGGCGGCTCCGCGCTACTTCCCTTACTGGGGGATTTTAATCGCCGGGATGCTGCAGGGCTGGGGCAACGGGGTCATGTTCAACCAGCTTCAGGTTAAGGTGCAAGAAGACGCGGAAAGCAAGGACGTGCCGGTCGCGACTTCCTTCTCTTACTTGATCCGGATGCTGGCCATGGCTGTTTCCTCCAGCGTCTTCGGGGTCATTTTGAATGAGCACCTGGCTAAAGGGGTCAAGGCTAGCGGGGGCAAGATCACTTTGTCCATGCTCAACCACCTGTCAGACGCCAAGACCCGGGTCAATCTGCCTAAGCAGGACTTGGGCCAGATGGAGAACATCCTCTACGGGGCTATTCACGCGATTTTCTGGGCCGCCTTTATCCTGGTCTTCTTGTCTTTGCTTATCGCCATCTGGGCCCGCTGGCGGGAGAAAAAAATGGCCAAGTTACGGTGATTTTTTAGAAAGGAGAGAGCCGATGACTGAAATTGCCAAGCTGCGGAAAAAATTGCTGGAGGCAGGGGATGCCGCCCTGCCGCTGAACAAAGGAAAAGGTCAGACCGCTGATTGTCAGTTTGTTTTACTAGGCGACAAAGCTGAAGGCTGGAAGACTGACTCTTTGACTGCCTTGCTGCTGCTCGCGGGGACTGGCCGCTTCCGGGCTGGCCAGCAAAAGTGGCAGGTCAAGCCCGGTGATTGGTTTCTCCTGGCAGCTGGCCAATCTTGCCAGGCCAGTTTAAAAGAGGGGCTCTTGGTCCAGCTTGTCTTGCCAAAAGCTTTTGCCATGCAGGACTTGAAAAAGGAGCTCATGCTGGGAGAAGCTGAAGAAGTAGGGACTCACGGCCGGGTGGTGGTTGACGGGCCAGCTGGGGAGGCTTTCCTGGCGGCCTTGACTGAGTACCAGACCAGCGATTCTTTATCTTCAGTCTTGCTTAAAAGCCAGCTGCTGACTGCCTTGGCCCTGGCCCAGCGAGCACTAAATGAAGCGGGCAGCTTGAGTGAGCGGGAGATCCGCCGCTATATTAGTGAAAACTACGTCTCGACCAGCTTGAAGGCGGCCGCGGATTACTACCAGCTCAGTCCCAACTATTTTTCCGACCTGGTCAAAAAGAAGACCGGGCAGAGTTTTATTGAGCTGGTTGACGAGCAGAAGATGGAGGCGGCCGTCCGCCTTTTGGCCCGGCCAGACCTGTCGATCAAGCAGATCATCGGCCTGGTTGGCTACCGGGGCAAGTCCTTCTTTTATGAAAAATTCGGCAAGTACTATGGGATGTCACCGGCGGCCAAGCGCAAGGAGCTCTTCCGCCAGCAGGGCATCAATTTATAAAGAGAGAAAACCGCTGAACTGTAAGTTCAGCGGTTTTTGCATGAAAAGAAATAGAAATTTTCAAATATGAAAAGTAAGGATGCAGGAACAGTTTGAGTGTTAGAATATTAGACAATTATTAACTAAATATGAGGAGGAGAAAGAATGATTGAAATCAACCAGCTTTCTTTTGATTATCGGACTTTTAGCAAGGAACCGGGATTAAAGGGAGCTCTGCAGGATATCTTCCACCGGAAATACCAGCTGGTGCCTGCCTTGAAAGATCTGAATTTGACTATAAAAGATGGTGAAATTATTGGCTTGATTGGACCAAATGGAGCAGGGAAGACGACATTGACCAAACTGCTGACGGGGATTATTCAGCCAAGCAGTGGCAGCGTGAAAGTAGCTGGGCTTATTCCAGGAAGTCGTCAAAAGAAGCTGTTGCGGCAAATTGGGGTCATGTTTGGGCAAAAGTCGCAGCTGTCTTGGAACTTGCCTGCTGTTGACACTTTGAATATGCTGGCGGCCATTTATCAATTAAAGCCAGACCGTTATCAAGCCAGATTGCGGGAGTTGAGCGATTTACTGGATATTGGCGAGATCGTAAAAACGCCGGTCCGCAAATTGTCTTTGGGCCAGCGGATCCGCTGTGAACTTGCTTGTTCCTTGATCCATGAACCAAGCTACCTGTTTCTGGATGAACCAACCATTGGCCTGGACCTATTAACGCAGGAAAAAATCTACAATTTTTTAAAAACTGAAAACAGACTGCATCAGACGACGATTATTTTAACTTCGCACAATGTCCGTGATATTGAGGCCTTAGCCCAGCGTTTGCTGATTTTGAGCAAAGGAGAGTTGATTTTTAATGACAGCTTGAATAAGTTGCCTCTTCAGATCGATCAATCCGATAGCTATTGCTTGAAGTATTGGATCAATGACCAGACTGACGTGCGGGAAGAAATCATTCATGATCCTCAGCAGCTTTTTGTGAAGATGGAAAAATTCCAGCCGGAACAGATCATTTCTTTAAGCAAAAGTGGAATATCAGCCGAAGAGGTCATCTTGAAAATATATCAAAGAGAGAAACAATGAAAAGATATCTGCCTGTTTATTATCTTGGCTTGAAGAACAGTTTGATCTACCGGGCTAATATGATCATGAAGCTGGTCCTGCAATTGGCGAGTCTGCTGGTTACAGTTTTAATGTGGAAGTTTATCTTGGCAGAGTCCGGCAACTTTCAGCAAATGGCCCGTTATCTGCTGGCAACCAATTTGATTAGTTTAATTTTTACAACCGGGCCGGTTTTTCAATTCGCGGACATGGTCGAATCTGGGAATCTTTCCCTCTATTTAACGAGACCTTTATCCTTGTACTGGTACCTGTTCAATTACAATTTAGGCCTGCAGACGCCACTATTGCTGTTGTATTTTATCTTGCTTCTGTTCTTGGTAAAAAGCGCTGGACCAGTGTTTTTGCTCTTGATCTACCTTCTTTTGAGCAGTCTGATGTTTTTCAGTTTGATGATGGTCCTGGCTATGCTCAGCTTTTGGTTGATCAATATGTGGCCGCTTAGAAGCGGAATTAACGCAGTTTACCTCTTGCTAGGAGGATTATATTTTCCTTTGAATTTATTGGGCCCGGTTTACCAGTATTTGAAATACAACCCTTTTTCCTTGGTGACGGATTTTCCAGCGCGCTTGTTGACGGGAACAATAAGCCAGCGCGATTTTTTCGCAAATTGCCTAGCCGTTTGCTGCTGGCTGCTTCTTAGCGTGCTGCTAGGAAAAGCGTTGTTCAAAAAAGGCATTAAAACTTTTGAGGGGGCAGGAGCATGAGAAAGGTCAAGGCTATTTGGCGGCAAAGCTTAGCTGAGTTTATGATCTACCGTGGTACTAGCATTATTACTTTTCTTTTGGCAACTGTCTTTCTGTTGATTGAGCTGCTTGCGGGGCAAGTTTATTTTAGTCAGCGTGAGAACTTGGCTGGCTGGACAGCGAACCGCTACTACGTCATGATCAGTTTCATGAATAGCGCGACCTATCTTTACAATTTGTTTTTCATTTTAGGCCATGAAGGACTGGGTGAAGACATCCTTGAAGGTAATCTCGACTATCTGTTGGTTAGGCCCAGTTCGAGTTACTGGCTGGCAGTTGGCAGAAGTTTGGATATTCCAAGTTTTTTCAACTTGCTGCTTTCGCTTGGATTACTGGCTTATTACCTTACTCATGAAGGGGCAAGTTTTGGCCAGATCATGCTGATCAATTGCATGATCGTTTTACCCGCAGCCTTGATTTTCATTTTGAACCAATTGTGCTTAACTTTGCTTTTTTGGTTTGAGGGCTTAACGGCCTTGGGGGGTATTGTAGAGGACCTGGTCAGTTTGGCCGGACGGCCAAAACAGATTTTCCCCCGAGTTATTCAGCAGTTTTTTACATGGATCATTCCACTTTTGCTAGTCAGCAATTTGCCAGTGGACTGGCTGCTAGGACGGGGAAAAATCCTGCTCTTGTATCTGCTCGTTTTTTTGCCCATCCTTTACTGGCTCTCGGTTAAGTTTTGGCAGCGGGGGCTGAGGCGTTATTCATCGGCTAATTGAGAAATGATTATCTAGAAAGGAGGTGTTGCGATATGGGACGTACTAGAACTGAATTAACGAAAGGCGGACCATTTCTTGTGGAAGGCTTAAATGATGAAGAATTAAACTTCTTCAACGCTTTAATGAGCAGTCCGAAAGAATTATCTGACCAATTAAACAATGTTAAAACAGAAGTAGTTAAGTAGAGTAGAAAAGATCACGGCTAATGGCATCTTTTAGGAAAGCCAATATTGCGTGATCTTTTATTTTATGGAGGGAAAGATTTGCAAATTGAGAGAGAAGTGCCAGATACTGATGCACACACTAATTGGCTTGAGTTAATCAATCGACTGCATTTAACTGCTGACTATAGAATGTGGGTTTCTGCTAATCTAGCCTTGCAAACCGTTCAGTGTATTTTAAGGGACTCAAAAAAGAAACAAGTTTCCGTTGGAATGGGCAAAGGGATGAGTCATATGCCCGTATTAGGAGCTGAATTCGAGAGTATAGAGCATTTGTTTTATAACTCGCAGATACATTCGGCTAAGCAACGAGTGCTTGTGTCGCAGATTATGGAACAAGATCTTGATTTTTTGGATGATCCAGCTTTAAATCAGCTTTCAAAAAGCACAAAGCTGACAGTAGATTCTTTTGTCGATATCGAAAGCTCAAAAGAAGTCTATTATCCATCCTTTTTAAGCGACGTTAATTTCATAGACGATGGTGTTTCGATAAACAATCATGCCTACCAGTATGCTTCTGATAGTGGTTATGCAAGTGGATCAACTGTAAATGAAGCTTTGCTTCATTCCATTAACGAATTGATTGAAAGAGACAGTATTTCAAGGTTCATCATCAAGTATGGCTTAGGTCTTAAGGAAAACTCGGTAACTGCATTTAAGATAATTCCTAAATCCTTGCCTAAAGATTTGTATAAAATCTATCTAGGACTAAAAGATACGGCAGATACAGAAGTAATACTGGTAAAAGTAATTAATAGCTATCAAATACCGACCTATTTTACCGCTGTTCTATCTCAAGGTAGCGATATTCTCCCAATTTACGGTTCAGGGAGCTCAGTAGATGAGCGATACGCTATAATGAGATCGCTCACGGAGGCATACCAATTAGTATCCGTAAAAAAAGAAAGCGAAAGTCAACAATTACGGAAACGTTTGAACTTGATATGGTCTGAAATCTCTCCTATGAAGAAGATGCTGTCTCTAACTTTTACAAAAAAGTTGGCTAGCGTGAGATATCGTCAATATGATATATATGCAAAAGAAGTTGACCAGATGATCAGCTATGAGAGGGAGAGGCTTAAACAAGAAGGCAGGAAAATTTATTATCGAGTGGTGAAAGAAGATCCGGGCTTTGTACTCGTTCAGTCGTTAATACCTCATTTTGAACGCTTCAATCTGGTTTTTGAAGGTCAAATTGTAACGCCTAGGCTGAGTAGCAACGGCTATCAGTAAACGCTACCCCAATAATCCAATAGTTCACTTACCAAATTGCTTAAGCCAATTTCAGTTAGAGATTTTAAATAAGCATTGATTTCCCGGTCATCGCCGCTTTCCCGGTAAGCCAGCAATTTTTTTAAAAAAACGATTCTGATTTTAAAAGCGGCCATTTGCTGTGGCAAATCAATTGTCAGAAGCTGATTCAAAACGTGGCTTGCGACAGAGTTTTGTTTTTGTTGGATCAAGCTGAAAACAATATTGGTCAGAGCCGTCCAGGCATTCAAATACAGTTCATAGTCTACCTGTTCTAAGTGGTTGAGTTGGTGGATGATTTTACTGCTGTATGAAATGAGTAGGTCAGAGTCAAGCAAATAAACAGAATTCTCAAGAAAACGTAGGCTTTTGAAATCTAAGTACTCGCTATCAAGCAGTAAATCTTTAAAAATCTCTAGGTCAGCTTCTGTTAAACAATTTATTTTAGTCAAAGTAAAATAGCTGTTGGCCGCGGCGACTGCCTTTCCTAAAATATCTGGATCTTTTGTTTGATGAAAGCTGCTGATTTGCCGTAAAAAGATCTGATGAAGCCTCCGGCTGTCTTTTTGCTGGATGAGCAATTGCAGCTCATCATAGTAGGAGTTGTCTAGATATCCTTGGACTTCCGTATACGCAAAAAACTCCCGGGGGGTGACTCCCACCCGGTCTAATAAGGCTAAAAACTTTTTGAGCCGAATATCGTCGACATCATTTTCCCAGCGTGACAAGGCAGGGCTTGAAGTGATATCTTTCGCTGCTTTCTGCAGCGTCATCTTCTTATAATTCCGTAGCCTTTTAAAATATTGTCCGTACATTTTTTCTTTCATCTAATACACATTTTTGAAAAAGGTAGCAATTTAATACGTGCATTATAACAAATAGAAGACGGAAGATAAATATAACTTAAATTTAGGTAGAGCACAAAAGCTTCCAGAAAAATCTGGAAGCTTTTGTGTTGAAATTACATTTTTTCCAAGCGCTTGATCCGGTCAGCCGTTGGCGGGTGGGTGTCAAACAAGTGGCTTAAGCTGTGCCGTCTGATCGGGTCCTCGATGTACAAGGACGCGCTGGCGCTGCTGGCCGCCTGCATGGGCTGGCTGTTCTCAATCTTGGTCAAGGCGCTGATCAAACCGTGCGGGTTCCGGGTCAGCTCAACGGAACTGGCGTCAGCCAGGTATTCCCGGTTTCTGGATAAGGCCATCTGAGCCAGGCTGGCTGCCAAAGGCCCAAGGATCAGAACGAAAATAACCCCGATCACGCCGATGATCATCCCAAGCGTTCCGCCTTCCCGGTCATCGTCATCGTCTCTGTCAATGCCAAAGCCGAACCAGACCCAGTTTTGGGCAAAGTCGGCGATAAAGCTGATGGCGCTGACCAAAACCAGAGCCACCATGGACAGGCGAATGTCATAGTTGCGGATATGGGAAATCTCGTGGCCCAGAACTCCTTCCAGCTCTTCTCTGTTCATCATGTCTAAGAGACCCTGGGTGACAGCGATGGCTGACTTGTCCGGGGACAGGCCGGTCGCGAAAGCGTTGGGACTCTTGTCCGGAATCAAGTAGACCTCGGGCATGGGAATATTGGCCACTAAGGCCATGTCTTCTACGATGTGAAAAAGCTGGGGATTGTCCTCTTTATTTAAATGCTGGGCATGGTTCATGCTCATGACGACATTGACTGGATCCTGGAAGACCAGGAAAGAGTAAATCAAGGCAATGACGCCCGCGGTCAGGATGCCTGGCAGGGGCTTGTCCCACAGCAGCTGGCCTAACCCAGCGCCCACCAGGGCAAAGATCAAAACGAAAACGACCAGGACCCCGGCCGTTTTCCGCTTGTTTTGGGCAATTTGTTGATATAGCATGGCGATCCCTTAATCTTTAAAAGGATACCTTTGGTACCTTGGTTTCTTCTTCAGGGATGTCCAGGTAGTCAACCTTGGTGAAGTGGTGGATGTTGGCTACGATGTTGGATGGGAAGACCACCAGCATCTTGTTGTAGACAGCCGCGCTGGAGTTGAACAATTGCCGTGAGTAGGCAATCTTGTTTTCCGTGTTGGTCAACTCTTCCTGCAGGTTGGCGAAGTTGGTGTTGGCCTTCAGGTCCGGGTAGCTTTCAGACAAGGCGAAGATGGTCTTCAAGCTGTCAGTGATTTGGTTGGACAGCTGCATGGCCCCTTCGTGGTCGTCAGCCGGAATTTGGGTCAGCTGGTTTCTGAGTTCAACCACCTTGCTCAAAGTTTCCTTTTCGTGCTTGGCGTAGCCCTTGACGGTTTCCACTAGGTTAGGGATCAAGTCGTTCCGCCGCTTGAGCTGAACGCTGATCTGACTCCAGGCCTCTTCAGTGTTAACCTTGGCCTTTTGCAGGCCGTTGTAGGCTGAAATGTAAAAAATAACGATTAATACGACTAAAATAGCAATAATCCAGACTGCCATTTTTTGCCTCCCTTTCTAGGCCCCAGAGGGGCGTGAATTCACTTTGGCCAGATGCTTCCGGCCGTTTTAATAGATTATATATTAAAAGCTAACTGAGCACTAGTTTTTAAACAAAAAACGCCTCCAATAAGGAGACGCTTGAGAGATTTGAAATGTTGCTACAGGTTCAGCTTGACGATGACCCAGCCGATGAGGGAGAGGATGATCAAGCCGGCGATCTGGTAGCCCAGCCACTTCGGGAAGAACTTCTTCTTGGCATCCTTGGAAGCGTGGGCGTAGAAGGTCCGCATAACCAGCATGTTGGCCATGGACCCGATTGGTGACCCGAAGCCACCAATGTTGGAACCTAAAGTCAAGGCTTCAGCGTACTTGGAGAACTTGCCGACCAGGATGGTGGACGGGACGTTGCTCATGACCTGGCTGGACAAGATGGCCGTCCAGTAGGTGCTCATTTCAGTGCCGACCAGGCCGTGGATCAAGGTCACGACAAAAGGAATCTGCTGGATGTCGCTGATGAAGACGAAGAACAGGGTAAAGGTCAGCAAGAGTGAGTAGTCAATGTGGAGCAGGATCTTCCAGTTGACGATCAAGGCCCAGATGATGGAAGCCAGCATTGGCATCCAGATAGGAACGAACTTGAAGACGCCGACGAAGAAGAAGGCGAAGATGACCGTGGTGATCATCGTCATTGGCCAGCTGACGTCGATTTCAACCACTTCCTGGGTTGGGATGTCCTTCTTTGGAATAAAGAAGAAGACGCAGAGAAAGACAACCATGGCCGCAATCAAGTAAGGCAGGGTCCACTTAAAGAAGGTGGCTGGCATCAAGTGGTAGTTGGAGACCACGAAGATGTTGTGGGGGTTGCCCCATGGGGTGAAGGCCGCCCCGATGTTGGCCCCCATCCCGATCAAGGTGGCTGGCAGGATTTCCGGCAGCTTGTACTTCTTGGCGATGTTTAAGTACAGGGGAATCATAGTCAAGCAGGTGATGTCGTTGCCCAGGAACATGCCCGAGAAGACGGACAAGAGAGTAAAAAGGAGGATCAGTTTCCGGGTGGAGTCAGCGATCGCCGTCAGTTTATAGGCAATAATATCCAAGACGTGCAGGTAGCTGTAGACCTGGATCAAGACCAGCATGGTCGTGACAGACTCAATCGTGTGCCAGTTCATGTCGGCGCTGCGCGGCCGGGCAAAGAAGAGACTGACGATGGTGATCACGATGGTGATCTGCAGAATTCGGTCGCTAAAAATTTTCTTTAAGACGGTCAAAAAATTATTTGAACTTTTGCTTTTGGCGGCTTCCATATAAATTCCTCTACTCAGAATCATGCTTACAAAATTTACGTAAAGTTAACGAAAAGCGAAAACGGACTTTACTTTCGTGTAGTTCCATTGTCAACCATTTTTCGCTAAATCTCAATAGTTCAAAATTAACGAACAGATGTTATTGAAAGGATGTTGGCAAAACGCACTAGACCAAAAATCCGGCTTTTTTAGCTGCTTGAAAAAACAGAAAAGTTTTTGGAAAGCGATTTATTTACTGGTAATAAGGGATTTATGCCGGATGACAAAAAATGGACTTTGCTGCCTTTTTTAAGCGATTAAAACGTGTCGACTTTTTACAAGGCCACAAAAAAGTCAAAAGCGTGCTTTTGGTTTCTAAAATAATGTAAGCGGTGTCGAAAGCGAAAAAGAGAAGCAGTGAGCTGCTAAAAATCCGCCTTAGACGTTTTTGTTAAATCCATTTAACATTTCTGACTGAAGACAGCTCCGCAGTTTTTTGCCGAAAAAGGGCCTGGGGGGCAAAGAAATGCCGAAAAGGCTTGCCTAACATAGGGGAAGAGGGGTATAATTACTACTGATTTTCGAAAATCGATGAAAGGATGAAGAGACATGTCAAGAAATATCCACACGGGTATCAACCCACACCGTCGTCCACGTAACGCTTCTAACGCTAAGGAACGCGTTGCCCACGCAGCTGCAGTTGTAAACTACTTGAACCAAGCTGCTAAGGACGAAAACAAGTAATTTGTTTTTGAACAGACAATAAAGGCCCCGGCTTCGTGCTGGGGTCTTTTTTTCGCCCGCTTTTTGCCTTATGATAGGAAAAGCTAAGAGACAAGTAAGAAAAGAGGAGGTAATAATGAAGTTTCAGTGCAGCAGCTGCGGTTTAAGACTGGAATCCCTGCATTTCAAGCTGCCCGGCCTGGTCAACGACCGCCTGGCCAGCCTGTGTGACATCTGTCGGCAGCGGGGGCTGGACCCGGCAGCTTACCCCAATCCCGTGGTCAAGCTGTTCGCGGCCAACCTCCTCTATGCCTTTGTGGGCAAGGATGGGGAAGCTGCTGATGACTTTACCCTGCCGGATTTAAAAATCCGCCGGTCCTACGAGGCCCTCATGCAGGACTATGACGGCAATGTCCTGGCCAAGCAGCAGCTCTCCAGAGCAGACTTCAACCAGGCCGTGATCAAGGCAGAGGATGATCCCAGCTTCTTTTTGCCAGGGGCAATGCCTTTTGCCGAAAAACTCCAGGCTTTAGGCCTCAGCGTTGACTTCCAGTTAAACGAGGTTGACTACATCGACCGGGAGCGGATCCGGGCAAAGTACAAGTACCGCTGCCAGTATTGCGGCCGGCGGGGGCGGAGCGTGGACCATAAGGACCCTGTTTCTGTTTCACACGATAACAGCCTGGACAATCTGACCCTGTCTTGCAGCGAGTGCAACCGGATCAAGTCCAACATGCCCTATGACCTTTTCGTTAAGCTGAACGAAGAATTGCAGCCTTTAAACAAGAAGCTGGTTAAGTACGAGAATGCCCTAGACCCTTTGGAAAAAGAATTCCAGGACCGGCGGAATCTGCTGGCGGCCAAGGTGCATTTAAAGGGCGTGGTGAATGACCCGGAACTGGCCGCCATTCGCAAGCAAAACAAGCGCCTGCGGGATGCTATCGACAGCTTGGAGAGCGACTATGACGCGGCTCGCCACTTGCGCGAGGACCACTTCAAGTTGGGCTGGAAGCTCTATTTGGCTCAGCAGGACAAGGAAATCATCTAGTTTGGATAACTTAAGCCTTATGAAGAGAGCACTAAAAGTTAGACCGGAAAGCTTTTTGCAGAAAAAATCTCCAGAATGTACAGGCTTACAAAATTTACAAAAGCGCTACAGAACAACCCGCAGCGCTTTTTCGTTTTGTAATCAGACCGATACATTCTTGTAACAATTGAAAGTTATACTATAGATTGTTAGCAAACAAACCACATGTTAAAGGAGAAAAGAAGTTTCATGAAGAAAAAGAATCTGTTGATGACTGCTTTGGCAACGCTGAGTGCTTCCGGCGCCCTTTTGACCACGGGTGCCAACGCTTTGGCTGACAGCTACACTGTTGTTAAGAACGACACCCTGTGGGGCTTGTCAAAGAAGTACGGCGTTTCAGTAAGCGACTTGAAGAAGGCTAACGGCGTTTCCGGCCACTTGATCTACGTGGGCCAGAAGCTGCAGATCCCAGCCAAGTCAACTAAGGCGGTCAAGGCTGCCAAGACTAGCACGTCTGCTGCAACTAGCGTAAACACTACTGCAACTACCCACACGGTTGTAAAGGGCGACACTTTATGGAGCCTGGCTAAGAAGTACGGCGTTTCCGTGAGTGCCTTGATGAAGGCCAACAACTTATCAAGCAGCACCATCTTGATCGGCCAAAGCTTGAATTTGCGGGCCGGCATGACTACTTACGGGGTGGGCGGCGTAACTACTGGCTCAAGCTCAACTGCTGCAAGCACTAATACTGCATCAACCAGCACGACTGCTTCCAGCCAGGCGCCAAAGGCCAAGAAGACTACTACTAAGACGAAGAGCACCACTACTAACACCAGCACTAGTGCCAAGGCTCAAAGCCAGTCAACTGCTTCTAACACCAGTGCGTCTACCACGACCAACACTAATACTGCAGCATCAACTGCTTCAAGTACCACTTCAAGCACTAACACGGCAGCAACTACCAACACCGCGTCAAGCACTAACACGACGGCTTCAAATACCAATACTGCAGCAAGCAGCAGTCAAGCAGTCAGCCAGGCACCAACTGGTTCAACTTCTAGCTCAACTTCAACCGCATCAGCCAGTGCCAGCGCGATTACTTCATACGCTTTGACTTTCCTGGGCGTGCCTTACGTTTGGGGCGGGACCACGCCAAGTGGCTTTGACTGCTCTGGCTTGGTACAATACGTTTACAGCCACTTCGGCATCAACCTGGGCCGGACTACTTACACCCAGCAATACGCCGGCACCAAGATCAGCGTAGCCAGCGCCCAAGCTGGCGACCTCTACTTCTGGGGTTCATACGGTTCAGCCTACCACGTAGCCATCGCCTTGGGCGGCGGCCAATACGTCATGGCTCCAGCCCCTGGCCAAAACGTGATGGTCGGCAGCGTGTCCTCCTACACGCCAAGCTTTGCCGTTCGCGTTTTAGGCTAAAATACTCATCGATAGCAAACAGTTCTCAAGCAGCGTCAGCCAGCCGGCTGGCGTTGTTTTGTTTTCTGGGCCACAAGCAAGGGTGTACTATTTTATTTATAATTGTCAGCTTTTTAATTTTGTTTTTATTATAATATCTACTGAAACTTTTGAATAAAAGCTGCTATAACGGGATTTACACTGATAACAAAATAATTGTTCGGAAAACACTGCTAAAATTACTTTTATAACTAGATAGCGTTGTAGCTATAATTTAATAAGCTATCAGCTCAAAAAACTTTTTTTCAAGCAAATATGGGCTATAATCTAAAGGTAAAAAGGACAAATTAAGGTAGGCAACTTTTAGATTAAAGGGGATCGCGGGAAAATGACAAATACGGCTCTGCTTTACGCGCTGGGGGAATTCTTCTGCATGGCAATCATGCTGATCTTGACCGGCGCTTTAAAGCCAATTACGAACTATGGCAAAAGAGAAAAGTGGCTGGCGGTATCGCTGGTCAGTGAAACCCTTTATTTTTTAGGCGACGCCCTGGACAAGCTGCAAACGGGCGGGGTTCTGCCAGCCAGCCAGGCAGGTCTGCTTTTTACCGGGACGTATAAGCTGTGGATGCTGGACTTCGTCAGTCTGGCAGTCTTTTTCTACATCGATCAATGTGGGGAATTCAGCCTGGCCGACAGCCGGTCCAAGCGGATGCTGGTCTGCTCAGTTGCCCTGCTTAATGGGATCTTTGAACTGTTCGTTCTCTTGATCAACCCTGGCTGGCTCTTAACGGCCCAGCTTCAGCCAACCCTCCTTTACAACCTCCTGCTTTTGCTGGTTCCCCTCCTGTATTCTTTGGCCGCGATTGGTCTGGCCATCAATGGGATCCGGCAGAGCCCTTCCAAAAATATCCGGCAATTTTACCTGACCACGGCCAGCTGGCCGATGCTCCTGGTCATCTTCGGTGGCCTGGACATCTACGTCGATACCTTTCCATTTTACGCCTACGTAGCCACGGCTTGCCTCTTGTTCCTGGCGGTTTACCAGTTTAGAACTCTGGTTGACACCGTGTCTTTGGGCAGCTTGAGCAACATCAAGGGCCGGGAAAAGCTGAGAACCCACCTAAGAAGCATTCAAAGACGGGGAAGCAGCCGTGAATACTACCTGCTTTTAATCGATATGAACGGCCTCAGGTCGATCAATGACATCTATGGCCGGTCAGAAGGCGACCGGGTCTTGTTTGTGGTCAGCCAGGCGGTTGAGCAGCTGGCTGAGAAGATGCACGGCTTCAGCTGCCACTATGGCGGGGATGAATTTTTAGCCGTGGTGAAGCTGGCTGATGACGCCGCGGTCAAAAGCTTTTTTGACGACATGCAGGAAGAGGTCAAGCATCTGTCTGATGTGCATGGCCTGTCTGTTTCGCCCCAGCTGGTGACTTCTGCTGTCCGCTTGGACATGGCTGACGGGGATCTGGCGGCGCAATTGCGGATCGCGGAAGAAAAGGTCTACCACCAAAAGCGGGACCTGGATGGGGAAATCCGGGAAAACAACTTCTTCGTCGACAAGGTGACTGGCCTGCCTAACACCAACTACTTCCACAGTTTTGCCTGCTCCTATCTTAAGTCTTGCCTGGAAAAAGGGGACACACCTGCTGTTGTTTTGATCAACGTCAGCAACATGCAGGCCTACAACAACCGTTATGGCTTTGAGAAGGGCGACCAGCTTCTCTTGCAGATTGCCCAAATTCTGCAGAAGTTTTTTAAGGATGGAGTATTGGTCCGCTTCGCGGAAGACAACTTCCTCTTGGCCACGGACGCGCCCGACCTGGTAAAGAGCCTGGAAGAGGCGGCAGATGAGGTTAACAAGGAGACAGACGCCAGCATCCGGGCCGGGGTCTACCACTATAAAGACGTCAGCGAGGGTTTGATGACGGCGGTCGACAAGGCCAAGCGGGCTTTGCGCTACCTCAACAACAACCGGGCTGTTGTCTGCCAGGTCTACAACAGGGAAGTCCGGGAAGAATTTGAAAGACGGGGCTATGTCCTGGAGAACTTCCAAAAAGCCTTGGACGAGGGCTGGATCCGGCCTTACTTCCAGCTGGAGAGCCGCAGCTTGACCGGGCGGATCTGCGGGGCAGAAGCCCTGGCCCGCTGGGTTGACCCCAAGTACGGGGTTTTGGGACCGAATTTCTTTATTGAGGTTCTGGAAGAGGCCCACCTGGTGCACAAGCTGGACTTATCCATCATCCGCCAAGTCTGCGCTATGCTGGCCAGAAGAAGAGAGGAAAAGAAGCCTTTGGTGCCGATCTCGGTCAACCTCTCCCGGGTGGACTTCCAGGTCTGCGACATTTTTGCCGAGATTGAAAAAATCCGCCAGCAATTTAAGCTGCCATCCAGTCTGCTGAAAATCGAAATCCTGGAATCGACCGTGACCAGCAAACCGCAGGAATTGCGGCAGGCTATCGCTAATTTTCATAAGAGCGGTTATGAGGTCTGGATGGACGACTTCGGCAGCGGCTATTCCAACTTCAATAATTTGGATGAATATGATTTTGACCTTTTGAAGATCGATATGGTCTTTTTGCGGGACTTTAACAGCCGGTCCAAGGTCAAGACCTTGCTGGCCATTGTGGTTGACATGGCTAAAAAGCTGGGGATGCACACCCTTTGTGAAGGGGTGGAAACCCAGGAGCAGTCGGATTTCTTGCGGGAAATTGGCTGCGAGCGCCAGCAGGGCTACTTGTTCTCCAAGCCGATTCCGGAAGAAGAATTTTTGGCAAAGCTGGAGGCCGGCCAACTGGAGGATCCTTGCAGCAACCACTACTATGACCAGATCAGCCAGGTTAATGTGCTGTTTGACCCGATGATTGATCAGACCGGCCAGTCAGCTGTCGGCATCAAGTTGCCGATCTGCATCCTGGAGCGCGGCACTGACCAGAAGGTGCGGGCCAGCTTCATGAATGAGAGCTGCCGGCGGGCCTTGGGCCGCTATGGTGAACCGTCTGAAGGCGCCATTGAGCAACTCAGTCAGGATTATCCATTCAAGCAGACGCTTTTGGAACTGATGGATGAGAGCCTTAAAGAAAAAGAGCAAGTAGGCCGCGTCTATAACTTCAAGGGCAAGCAGTACTTGTTGGAGGTCCGCTACCTGGCCCACGACCAAAAGAGTCAGCGCGACGCCTTCGTCTACACCTTTGAAGGCTTGGCCAAGTAAGATAGAAAGAAGATAAGCAAAAGGCTTCCGCGGTAAGCGGAAGCCTTTTCTTGTATTTGTGATTTAGTTGTTAGTGCTACGATGGGTATGATCCAGAATTATCTCCTCCACGATTAGTAAACTTTTCAGTTAAGGCAAAAGCGAAAATAACTATGATAAAAAGCATGAACAGGTCAACAATAATGGCCCATCCTGGATCACTGTCGTACTCTAGCATCATAGTCCATGATGAGGTTAAACCCAGACAACCCAGTTCATTAATGATCAGCTGCAAAAACCAGATAATCTTCTGCCAACCTTGTTTTATCGTGTCTTGTTTGCACTCAAAGAACCAAGTCCAAAGAACGGCCACTGCAATCATTACCAGCAAAAGCAGGTAGACTAAAAAGAGCGGCCAAGAAATACTTTTGGCGACCCGGTCCATGAAGCCAAAAAAGCCATTGGCTGGTCCAGACAAGCGCCACTTAGCTGAATTATCTACAATCAACCGCAAAGGCCAAGTAGCAAAATACACGTTAACGATTAATTGCAGACCAAATACAATTTTTCTTTTCATCCTTTCCACCTCACAAAGTCCATCTTTCTCGTTAGTGTAATAGCACTACAGTGTTTTTAGTAATGAAGAAACGTGTACAAGAAACATATATCCCTATCATTCTTCAGCACTATCGCAGCAATACACTAGCACAACAAGAAAAGCTCATCATCTCACAAACCTTTCACATAGTTAATTATACTCTTAAAGTACTTTGATTTGGCATTGAAACATAAATTTAGCTATTTTTTCTTTGATTTTTATTTATTTGTTTAAAAAAGTTTTTTTTGAATTTTTTCGATGAACTTCGCAAGAATTTAAATCGCGTTATTTTCCGCAAACAGAAAAGCAGCCGTGAGGCTGCTTTTGTTTTGTGTTCGTTTAATCTATTAAATTTGCGGGCCACGGAAGTTGGCTAAGAACTTCTGGGTCTTTTCGCTTTGCGGATGGTTGAAGATTTCATCCGGGCTGCCTTGTTCAGCCACGTAACCATCGCTCATGAAGAGGACCTGGTCGGAAACTTCCTTGGCGAAGGCCATTTCGTGGGTAACCACGATCATGGTCAAACCGGTCTTGGCCAGCTTCTTCATGGTTTCCAAAACTTCTCCGACCATTTCCGGGTCAAGGGCACTAGTCGGTTCGTCGAAGAGGAGGATTTCCGGGTTCATGGAGATGGCTCTGGCAATCGCTACTCTCTGTTTCTGCCCACCAGACAATTGGCGGGGCTTAGCGTCGACGTAAGGGTCCATCCCAACGGTCTTCAGGTTCTCCAAGGCAATCTTCTTGGCTTCTTCCTTTGACCGCTTCAGAACCAGTTCCTGGCCGATCATGCAGTTTTGCAAGACGTTCTTGTTTTCAAAAAGCTCAAACTGCTGGAAAACCATGCCGACCTTGGACCGGTAGTGGGGGATGTTGAAGTTTTCATCCAGGATGTTTTGGTCATGGAAAAGAATTTTCCCGCCAGTTGGATCTTCCAGCAAGTTGATGCAGCGGAGCATGGTTGACTTACCGCCACCGGAAGGACCGATGACCGTCATAACCTCGCCCTTGTGGACTTCAAAGGAAATATCCTTCAAAACCTGGTGTTCACCGTAAGCCTTTTGCAGGTGCTGAACATTTAAAATAGTTTCATTGTCCTTGTAATCAGCCATCTTTTACTTGTCTCCTTCCTGCTTGCCGACTTGAACTTGGTTGGCCATCATATTGTAGTTTTCAGGACCTTCGATGTGCTTTTCAATCAAGTTGAAGATCCGGGTGATCGTAAAGGTCAAGAAGAGGTAGATGACCGAGATGACCAGGTAGGTTTGGAAGAACTGGAAGCTCTGGCTGGCAATCGTTGAACCAACGAAGAACAGTTCTGATACTGAAATGATGCTCAATACTGAAGTGTCCTTGATGTTGACGATAAATTCGTTGGTGATTGACGGCAGGCAGTTCCGGATGGCCTGCGGCAGGATGATGTTCCACATTCTCTGGTTGTGGGTCATCCCCAAAGCACTGGCGGCTTCAAACTGCCCCTTCGGCGTGGAGATGATCCCCCCGCGGATGACTTCGGCCAGGTAGGCCCCGGTGTTGATGGAGACGATGATCAAAGCGGCAACCGTTCTGTTCAAGTTGATGTGCCAGAACTGGGCAATCCCGTAGTAGATAACCGCGGCTTGAACCATCATTGGCGTACCGCGGAAGATTTCAACGTAGACTGACAAAAGCCACTTGCAGAAGGCTAAAAGGCCCTTCTTGAACTTGTTCTTTGGCTCTGGAATAGTCCGCACGATCCCGACCAATAAACCGATGAAGAAACCGGCAATGGTACCGATCAAGGAGATCAAGAGAGTCATCCCGATCCCTTCCAGGATCATCTGCCCGTAGTTCTTCAGCATGGAGACCAGCCAGTTTTCCTTCTTGGTGTTGGTCTGCGGCTGCTGCTGAACAGCTTCCTTCATCAGCTTGTTTCTTTCTGAAGTGGAAATGCCGGCCAAAACCTTGTTGACCTGGCTGAGCAGCTGGTCGTTGCCCTTCTTGACCCCGATGGAAACTTCAGCGTCAGAAGAGGAAACCTTGAAGCCCTTCATCTTGGACAGGTTGACCCCGGTGATGTTGGAGTCGACCATCTTGAAGGAGGTCAGTTCCGTGTCTTCAGCCACGTAACCGTCGATCGTACCTGCTTCCAGGGATTCCCGCATGGCGGCGAAGTCCTTGGAGGCTGGCTCACGCGTAGCGCCTGGCAGCTGCTTGATCAGGTCATAGTGCAGAGTCCCTTGCTGGGCGGTCAGCTTGGCCCCCTTGAAGTCAGTCAGGTACTTGGCCTTGGCGTACTTGCTCTGCTTGTTGACGATGACCACGAAGTTGGTGGTCCGGTATGGAGTGGTAAAGTTGATGGCCTTCCGTCTTTCAGCCGTCGGGCTCATCCCGGCAATGATCAAGTCGATCTTGCCACTGGTCAGGGCTGGCAAAAGCCCGTCCCACTGGGTCTTTTCCACGATGACCTTCTTGCCCAGCTTCTTGGCAATGATCTTGGCGATCTTGACGTCGTAACCATTGGCGTAGGAGCTGGTCCCGTCGATCTTGACCGCGCCGTTAGCGGACGTGGTCTGGGTCCAGTTGTATGGAGCGTAGTTGGCTTCCATCCCAATCTTCAAGGTGCCGCTGGCTTGCGCCGGCTGGCTCCAACTGACAGCTAAGACAAGCGTCAGGACCGCCGCCATTAAGGCGCTGATCCAGCTGCTGTGCTTTTTCATCTGAATAAACCTCCGATATGCTTTTTGCAAGTTATGAAATACAATAAAAAGCGGCAAAAAAGCCCCATTGCATGTACAATGAGGCTTGCTTTGTTTCTGTAAAATTCAGTATGAATACCAAAAATTATAGCGCTCCCTAGAAAACTAGGACAGTCTGCAGAATTTTCTCCTGCAGCCCAACCAACAGCGCGCACGACCACCCTGCTGATTTCGGCGATATCCCTTAGTGACAAGGCTCAGCACTGTCAGTGAGCTCCCCTTGCTTTTGTGAACGATCGCGACCTCTATTGTATTGGATAATTTTTTAACTACATTTAGGCTAAATTACTTTTAAGAAAAAGTCAAGAAAAAATTAGCTTTTTGAATTTTTGGCGATTGTCAGCGCTTTTCTTATTCACGCCCAGCCGTGATCTTCCGCCCAGTCCCGCTTCTTCATGCCAGAAACGTAGGGGTTGCCGGCCACGTAATAGCGAAGAGGCGCCTGGGCCCATTCCGGGTCAGCCTGGACGATCCCGATTCTAGGAGAAGCAATGATTTCTTTAGCCACTTTTTTCTCAGTCAAATCAATGGTGAAAGGACTGTCCGCCAAAGGGGCCAGGTCCCATTTTCTTGACTTGATACCCATGGCCTGCATTAATTTGGCTGGTCCGTTGGTCAAAAGGACCCCGTTTTTGCCGCCCCGGTTTTTGGTCATTTCGTCGATGCCCCAGACTGGCTCAATGGCCCGGATCAAGACTCCCTGGGGGTTGCCTTCCTCCTGGCAGGCCACGTCGAAAAAGACGTACTGTCGCTGGGAGTAAATATAGATGGTTCCGCCTGCCCGCCACAGGCCCTCGTTAGCCTGGCTTCTTCTTCCCCCAAAGGAGTGGGCGGCCCGGTCCTTTACCCCCAGGTAGGCTTCGGCTTCAACGATATAGCCGCCGATTTTTTCCCCGCCGGCTTGATAGTAAAAAGGGCGGCCGATCAAGTCCTGGCAGATTTCGCTGGTGGGCCGGCCGGTGAAAAAATTCCTGTAGTCCATTGCTTAATCAATCTTTCTAACTAAAATAAGAAATACAGTAAAAGCTGTAATAAAAAACATCTTTAAGAGAAAGCGTGCGCCTATGCCAACGATCAAAACTGTCCGTATCTATGCCAAAGAGCAGCCAGCCGGCTATCGGATCTTAGTCGACCGGCTCTGGCCTCGAGGGGTCAAAAAGGAAGTCGCCAATTTAGACGAGTGGGAGAAAGAGCTGGCTCCCAGCCGGGAACTGCGGAGCTGGTTCAAGCATGACCCGGACCGGTATCCGGACTTCCGTCAATATTACTTGGAAGAATTAGCGGACAATCCGGAATGGCCGGCTTTCGTGGAACATTTGCAAGAGCTCTTGCAAAAAGAAGATGTCCTCTTTTTGTACGGGGCTAAAGATGAAGAGCACAACCAGGCCATTGTCTTAAAAGAAGCAGCTGAAGCTGCTCTGGCTAAACTTCCTTAAAAACTTCCAAGGCGTCGCCGATCAGCTGCTTGATCCCTTGTGCCGGGATCTCAGTCAGGTTGACGGCCCAAATTTTGGCGTCTTTTGGCGCGTAGCCTAAGAGGCCGGCGAAGGGGTAGACGACGAAGCTGGTGCCGACGATCACGACCAGGTCACTTTGCCGCATTTCCAGGATGGACTGGTTGACATTGTCCGGGTTGATGCCTTCCCCGTAAAGGACGATGCCGGGCCGGATGATGCCGCCGCACTCGTGCTTGTAGCCCTTGGCGTATTCCTCATAGCTGACCTTTTGCTTGCACTTGGAGCAGTAGATGTCGTAGAGGTTGCCATGAAATTCGGTCACGTGCTGGTTGCCGGCCTGCCGGTCCAGGGTGTCGATGTTTTGGGTGATGAGGGCCCCTTTTTCATTGCAGATGGCCGCGATCTTTTGGTGGATCAGGTTCGGCTTGGCGTCCGGGAAGTACATGTTTTGCATGACGAAGTCGTAAAAAAGCTGGGGCCGGTCATAGAGGGTCTCCTCGCTCAAGATGACTTCCGGGGGCTCGCTGACCCCGTTGTAGATGCCAGTTTTGGACCGGTAGTCGGGGATGCCGGAGTGGGTTGACACGCCAGCCCCGGTCAAAAAGACGGGGTGCTTGGCCTTTTTCAAGTCTGCTTTAAATTCAGCAAGTTTTGCTTGGTCCATTTTTTTGCCTCTTTCTTAAGAAAAATCGGCTTAATGCCTTTTGATTCTATTATAAGCGCTTGATTTGCTATAATTAAGCTACTAGTTTCAGAAGATATTATATTTGAGGTGAATCCATGGACACGTTATTTTACTTGGTTGCCGACACCCTGCTGGCGGCCTATGCCGGCTACAGCTGGTACTGCCAGGCTTCGGTGATCATGCGGGCCCGCTGGCGGATGACGGCGGTGATCATGCCAATCCTGCTGGTCTGGCTGGGGGCCACCAGCTGGGGCTATTCGGACATGGGCACTCCTGGCTTTATCGTCTTCCTGGCCCTCTTTATTTTGACGGGGATTCTGGAAGCCACGTCTGGTTTGGCCGACAAGCGGGTCGTTTTGAGCGGCTACTTCCGCCGGACCTTGAAATACAGTGAAATCAGCCAGGTGATCCTGACCGCGGCGCCGCCGGAAGTAGGCGACCTGTCGATCGCGGCCCTGGAAACCAGCCGCCACCAGATCTACTACCTCCGCTTCAACAAGCAAGCCAGCGACGTGGTCTCTTTCTTGATGCAGCGCCTGGAACGCGGGGTAAATATTGACGTAAGAAAAATGGGCTAGTCAACTGACTAACCCGTTTTTATATGCTCTAAATTGTTCTTGTTTTATCTTCTCTTGTTTTCTTGTTTCTTATTTTTTACAGAATTGGTGATAAAAGGCGGGAGAAGTTCTGCAAGGCGTGCAGCCAGCGGGACTGCTTCTTGATTATTTCCGGCGTCAGAAGGGTCGACTGCTCCATGTCCTTTTCAAACTGGTCGGACATCTCCTTGTTGAAGGCCCGGTCATAAACGAAGACATTGTCTTCAAAATTGAGGTCATAAGACCGGTAGTCCTGGTTGACGCTGCCGACAGTCGCGTACTTGTCGTCGACGATGATGGTCTTGGCGTGCATGAAGCCGTTGTTGTAGGTATAGACCTTGACCCCGATCTTGACCAATTGGTTGGCGTACCACTGGGTTGCCCGGTAGATGAAGGGGTGGTCCGGCATGCAGGGGATCATGATCCTCAGATCAACCCCTGAGCTGGCCAGGATCTGCCAGGCGGCAATCATGGCTTCGTCTGGAATCAAGTAAGGGGTCTGGATCCAGACCCGCTTTCTGGCCAGCATCATCAAGCGGACCAGGCCGTTTCTCATGTATGGCTCGTCGTTGTCGGGGCCGTCAGAAACGACCTGGACGGCCATGTCGCCTTTAGAGATGTCATTTTCATCCAAATCGGGGAAGAGCTTCTCGTCAAAGCTGATCAGTTCTTCTTCCCGGACGGCGGAAGCGTTCCAGTCCATCACGAATCTTTCCTGCAAAAGCAGGGAGGCTGACCCGACCAGGCGGAGGTGGGTGTCCCGCCAGTAGCCGAATTTTTTCTTCCGGCCCAGGTACTGGTCGCCGACGTTGAAGCCCCCGGTCCAGGAGGTAACCCCGTCGATGACCACGATCTTCCGGTGGAGGTGGTAGTTGATCCGGTTCCGGGAAATCATGTTTCTTGAAGTAATGAAGGGTAAAACGTCCCCGCCGGCTTCAGTCAGCTGGTTGAACCAGCTCTTGGAGGCCCCGAATGACCCCCAGGCGTCGTAGAGAACCCGGACCTGGACCCCCTCTTGGGCTTTCTGGATCAAAAGCTTGAGGAATTCATTGCCGATGGCGTCGTTATAGATGGTGTAGTATTCAACGTTGATGCTGGACTTGGCTTGTCTGATGTCGGCAAAAAGGTCCCGGAACTTGGCATGCCCGTCAGTGTAAAGCTTAAGCTTGTTGTTTTTGGTGATGGGGGACTCTTGGTCCTTGTCCAGGTACTTGATCAAGATGTGGGCGCTGGGAGAGGTGTCATTTTGGTCAATTTTAGCCGGGGCCTCGGTGATCATTTTTTGCACGTTGGAGAGGCCGATGTGCTTTTGCCGGTTGATGGCAAAAAGGTTTTCCTGGGAAATCCCCCGGCCGACGAAGCCATAGATGATGAAGCCAACAACGGGCAGGATGATCAAGACGATCAGCCAGGCCCAAGAGGTAGCGACCGACCGTTTTCTGTGGAAGACGGTCCAGAGGGCCAGGATGGCGTTGGCGAAGAAGATGATGTGCCAAATATCGATCCAAGAGATGGCAGTCACTTTTAAATTCCTTTCTTGATTTTGTCTAAACCTAAAAAACGGTCCAGGATGCCAATGACGAAGGGCTCGTCATGCATCTGCGAGTGCTCGGCATTGTCGCCGCGGACCTCGACTTCCTGGTAGTAGACCGCGTCCGGGGCCAGGATATAGCGGATGCTTTTAGCGGAAACCACGGAGATGAAACGGTCGGAATTGGTCGTGTCCAGGACGTTGCCGTAAATGTTCAAAACCTGGATGCTGGGGCTGAAGTCGTGGCGGTGGCGGAGCATATAGGAATAGTGCGGGGTCATCACGCTTGGGCGGCCATTTTCAGTCAAGCGGTTGACATTGGGGATGTCGCCTAAATACATGACTCCGTTGAAGGGGCCGGCGATCAAAGCGCAGCTGGCCAGGTGGGGGAAGTTTTTCCGCTTGGCATAGCGCATTTCCGTAGCGACCACGCAAGGCGAGCCCAAAGAATGGGCCACGGCGCTGTAGCGGGTAAAGCCGTATTTTTTGCTCAGAAAAGGCAGGATGAAGCTGAGGTAGTAGTTGATGGCCTGGTAGCCGGCAATCCGGTCCTTGAAGGCCAGCTGGATGATTGGCTGCTTGTCGCCAGTGTAGCAGCCAGTCAGCTTGATCCGGCCGGTCAAGTCAGCTTCTACTTTCAAGAAGCGGGAGTCGCCTTTTTGCTTGAGGGCATCTTCAACCATCACTTTAGTGGTGTAGTCCCCGCCGCGGAAGCCATGGACGTAGATGATCGGAACCTGGTTAGAGCCGCTTGCCCGGTTTTCAGCCAGGTCGCTGACCCGCTTGCCCCGCAGTTTCAGCAAGATCCGGCAAGGCGGAAAGGTCGCCAGGATGCCTAAGAAGAACATCATGGCCAGGGAATGGTCCCGGGGGTCGGGATTTTTGCCGCGCTTTTTTTCAGTTTCTTCAGCATACTTTTTGGAATTAAAAAAGAGCACAGTTGTCCCGCCTTTCTCTGATACAATTGCTTTGTAAACATCATACCATTTTAGCAGAAGAGAGGGAGCAGATGAAATTTTACGTTGTTAAAAAAGGCTACCGGCCAGGAATCTACCACAGTTGGCCGGAGGCAGAGGAACAGGTCAAGGGCTTTTCCGGGGCGGAATACAAGTCCTTCAGCAATATGATGGAGGCCCTGGACTACCTGCAGATGGACCCGGAAGATTCGCTCAAGGCCCTGCAGGGGGCTGAGGACGACCTGCAGGCCGCTATTTCCCGGGTCAGACAGGGCGGAAGGCAAAATAAACAAGTTGAAAATAAAAACAAAAAAGAATTTACGTCAACTTCTAAGTACGCCGCCCATATTTTTACCGACGGGGGCTGCCGGAACAACGGAACCCATAAGGGCGGGCACGTGCAGGCAGATGACAAGGCAGCCTGGGCTTATTTGATCGAATATGGCGGCCAGAAATTGTCCGCCAGCGGCGGCCGCTTTGGGGCCACCAACAACGAAATGGAAATGACTGCTTTTTTGGAAAGCTTGAAGAAGCTGGAAGAACTGGGCTTAAATAACCAGCCCCTCTTGTTCTCTTTAGACTCCCAGTATGTCATCAAGGCCGTCAGTGACACAGAGCAAGGTCCGGCCTGGATCAAGAGCTGGCAGCGACGGGGCTGGAAGAAGGCAGATGGGTCGGCAGTTGCCAACCGCGAGCTCTGGCAGGAAATCGCCAGCGAAATGGCCAAGTTTGCCCAGCCGGAATTCGAATGGGTCAAGGGGCACGCCAACAGTGCCGGCAACAACTTTGTCGACGGCCTGCTCAACAAGTATATGGACCAGATGTAAGGCAGAGACAGAAAAAGCCCGCGCTTGGCGCGGGCTTTTTGCATGAATATTTTAATTTTTAGATATTGTCCAATTTTTATTGCTTCATTACTTGCCAAAACTGGAGAAGAGGCTGGTAAAGAAGTTGACGATGGCGTCCCAGAGCTTCTGCAGGGCGTTGCGGTTTTCGCTGGTATTCAGTTTGGCGAAGATCCCCTTGGCGCTCTTCTGGATAGCGCTCATGGCCTGGCTGGCCTGCTGCTTGAAGGAAGAGGAGTTGAGGGCACCAGAGTCGCGGATTTCAACCAGGATGTTGACGATCTGCTGCTTCTGTTCGTTGGTGATCACGTTGGTCAGATTGTTGTTTTTGATCTGGTTGTTGACGATCGTAACGATCTGGTTCTTCGTGATGCTTGAGCCCTTTTGGGCCATTTCCTTCTTGGCCCCGGCCACGGCATTGTTGAGCTGGGCGTCGGAGTAGCCGTCCTTGCCCTTGTTTTCCTTGGTGATGCCGCTTAAGGTGTTCAATTCGTCCTGGGCCGCGGTGATCTGCTTCTGGTTCAGCTTCTCCCCGCTCTTGGCGTAGGCCTTGTAGATCCCAGCCAGGGCGCCGGAACCGTCGATCGGGGTCGCGGAAGTGACGTAGATGTTGGCGTCAGTGATCCCGGCCGTTACCGCCGCGTTTCTGTACTGGTTGGCGGTAATGGTAGTGATGTTGTTTTGCCCGTTGTAGTTGAGGATGCGGACGTTGATCCCGCTGCCGGAGCTGGTTTTTTCAATGGCAGCGCTGGACCAGACTCCTGAAGAGGAGGTAAAGGAGCTGCCGGACGGGTTCAGGTAGGTAACCAGGTCGCTGCCCGTTACCGTCAAGGTGTTGTAGCTGCTGGAGTCGCTGAGGGCGCCCTTTAAAACGTCCAGGGTGCCTTGCTTTTGGCTTTCAGTTAATGACGTCCCCAGGGTAATGACCGGGGTGGTGTCTTCGGCGGCAGAGACCCTGCCAGCCGCTAGGCCCAGGCCCAGGAAGAGGGCGCAGGCCGTAATGATTTTCTTGATTTTCATGTTCATTTTGCTAAGTCTCCTTGTTTTTTATTTTCATGCTCCGCCTATAATTATACTAGAGTTTGTTTTGGGGATATCTCTCTTAGCAAAAATTTAAGCAGACCCCCGGCCAGCGGCAGATTCGCGGCGAAGATGATATAATGTAAAGGATAGATTTGGAGAGGGGGATGCGGCTTTGCCAGCAAATGCCGACTTGAAGCTGACAGTCATCATGACTGTCTACAACCAAGAGAAATACCTGGCTCGGGCCTTGGACTATTTGCTTGAGCAGAAGAACCAGCAGTTCAAACTGCTGGTCATTGACGATGGCTCGACTGATTCGACGGCGGAAATCGCGGCTAGCTACCAGGACCGCTTCCAGTATTTTGACCTGGTCAGCAAGGCTAATGAAGGGGTAGCTGCCGCCCGGAACCTGGGCCTGGACATGGTCGACACGCCGTATTTTATTTTTCACGATGGAGACGACTGGGTTGAGCCGGACTACACTGACTACTTTATCAAGGCTTTTGACCGCCATCCAGACGATGACATGGTGACCTGCGGCTACTACGTCGATCAAGCAGGGGAGCCGTCCGTGCCGATTACTAAGCCAGTTGAAGGTGAATTGACCCGGCTTGAGGCTGTTTTAAAGGTCTTGGGCAGTGCCCACTCGCCGGTGAAGGGCTATACCTGGAACAAGTGCTACAAGACCCAGCTGGTCCGCCGCCTGCACCTGCGCTTTAACGAAGACTTGGACCTAATGGAAGACCAGGTTTTCAATATTGACTATCTCATGCAGACTGAAGGCTGCTACTACAGCTCCGTGCCGCTTTACCATTACTGGCAAAGGGCCGACAGCGCGGTGCATACAGTCAGCTGGGATCACTTCTGGAGCATCGTGGGGGCCAACATTTCGATCTACAAGAGCATTTTTTCCCACTTGTGGAAGAAGCTCCTCAGCAAGCGGCCGCAGACTTCGGAATACCAAGGCAGTTATGTAAGGGAAAGGATCAAAGATGATCATCAAAGTTAATGGAGTCGATCTTTACTACCAAAAGCTCGGTCAAGGCCACCCCTTGATCCTGCTGCACGGCCACCACTTGGACGGGGGGATGTACAGCAAGGTGATCGCGCCTTTATCACTGTACTACACGGTCTATACCCTGGACATGCGGGGGCACGGCTTAAGCGGCGGCGACGGGGCTGAGCACTACCAGACTGAAGTTGAAGACCTGGCCGTCTTCATCAAAGAGCTCGGTTTGGAGCAGCCATACGTCTTTGGCTACGACTCTGGCGGTTTAGTGACCTTGATGCTGGCCAGCCAGCAGCCCGATATTTTGGGCAAGGCGATCGTGGCCGGGGTCTTCATTGATGGCCGGGGGATTCACAAGTATCACTATCTGACAGAAGGGGTCCGGCGTTTTCTCCGTTTTGACCGCGACAGCCGGGTGGAACTTACTGAATCTTATATGGAGCCGGAAAGCCTGGAGCAGATCAAGATTCCCGTTCTCTGCGTGGTCGGGGAAAACGACTGGGTCAAAGTCGAACATGTCCGCTGGTACAGCAGCTTGATTCCAAACGGCCGCTTGGCTTTGATGCCGCGGCAGACCCATGATTCCTACGTGGTGGACAGCTTGAAGATTTTGGACCTGATCAAAGATTTTTGCAAGGAATAATGAGAAAACGGCCGATCAAAGCCGAACCTTTGCTATAATGTTACTGTAGATACAATAGATTCAATTAATGAGAGTGTTTCTAAGGGGCTCATGATGACATCAATTACAAAAGAAGAAATTCATAAGCTGCTCAACCCGATGAAGCTGATCGGGCTCGGCGGCAATCCGCAATTGAACGAAAAGGTAGCCAGCACGCTGGGCGTTCCTTTGATCGAAACGACGGTGCACCACTTCAGCGACGGTGAAATCCAGGTCAACATCGCGGAAAGCGTCCGGGGCTGCGACGTCTTCGTCATCCAGTCAATTCAAGATCCGGTCAATGAAAACTTCATGGAACTGGAAATCGTCCTGGATGCCCTCCACCGGGCTTCAGCCCACACGGTCAACTGCGTGATCCCGTACCTGGCCTACTCTCGCTCTGACACCAAGACCCGGTCCCGGGAACCAATCACGGCCAAGCTGATTGCCAACCTGCTCCAGCTGACTGGGATCGACCGGGTATTGACCATCGACTTGCACGCTTCCCAAATCCAGGGCTTCTACAACGTGCCGGTTGACCACCTGCACGCGATGCCGCTTTTGGCTCAATACTTCCTGGACAACGGGATCGCGGCCAAGGATGACGACGACGTGGTCGTTGTTTCACCAGACCACAGCGGCACTAAGTTGGCCCGGGTCTTCGGCCAGTACTTCAACGCGCCGATCGCCATCGTCGACCAGCGCGGGGCCCGCTACGATGACAGCGTCCACGACATGATCGGTGACGTCAAGGGCAAGAAGTGCATCATCGTTGACGACTTGATCGACACTGGCACCCGCCTGGCTTCATCAACCCGGTCAGTTTTCGCTGCCGGCGCGACCAAGGTCTACGCGGCTGCCACCCACGCCTTGCTGTCACAAGACGCGATCAAGATCTTGAACGGCTTGCCGCTGGAACAAATCGTGGTTACGGATACCATCAAGCATGAAAAGTATCCTGACCGGATGGTCCGGATCTCAGTTGACCGCCTCCTGGCCAAGGGGATTGACCATATTTACAACGATCGCTCAATTCACGACATTTTTGATGAACAAAACCGCTTCACCAAAGACTAAGGCGCGATCAAACGGGAGACCGCTAGCGGTCTCCTTTTTTGTTTATGTTGATTTTTCTCTTGTTTTTTAGATTATTTTTAGGAATGTGACTGAAGAAAGTGGGAAAAATAACAGATTTGGGTAAAATCAAGCGTTATCGCTGTGATTAGGCAAGGAAATCTTGCTATAATTTTATTAACTTTACAGAGAGGATGAGATGATCGATGGCAAGAAGAAAGAACATGCAGAGACGGCGGGAGATTTTGGACAACACCTTCCGCTTGATCAGAGCCAATGGCTTTGACCATGTTTCCCTGCAGATGATCGCGGAGAACTCGGGTATTTCCAAGTCTCTGCTGCAGTCTTACTACCCCCACAAGGCCCGGTTGATGACAGACATCGTCAGAAACCTGTTCAACACCATGTGGGACCAGGTAGAAGCAAACTATCACGTGCCCAAGAAGAACCCCTTTGCCCGGGTGGACGCTTTGATCTACACGATCGCGACTTTGGGGATGACGGACAAGGGCCTGGACCGCGTAATTACGGAGGCCTTTACTGACCAGACTTCTTTGGACAACTGGAGCCGGATGCTGGATGAGTGGATGAAGTCCCACCATGCTTTTTCTGAATACAGCAACTACCAGGAAATCCGGACCGGGATTGCCTTTATCGTTACGGGGGTCGGCCGTTTGTACCGGGACCGGGAAAAGCACGGTCTTAACGCGACCCAGCTGGCCGACTACTCAACCAGTTCCCTGATGTACAGCTTTTTGCACGCGGATCCGGAAGAAATTACGGCCGTGCTGGAAGAAGGTCATGGAATCATTGACGACAGCAACATCGGTGAGGTCCACAACGAGATCGACACTATGTTTGACGAAGGCAAGGAAATTTACAGTTAGGAGCGAGCGCATGGCAGAAAGTTCCGGAACGCGCAGACGAAGGAACAACTATGAAATCGCGGACAACGCGTTAGAATACAAGCGTCCCTTGGCCTTTATAGCTTTCTTATTGCTCAGCTTATTGCTGGCCACGGGAACTTTTCTGAATCCTGCTTTCATGAAGGAAACCATCAAGACCGACAGCAATACGGTTGTGGTCAGTCAGCAGGTCAACAGTCACTTTAACCGCCTGGCCACGATCGTCAACGGGTCCAGTGATGAAAAGAACCTGATCTCTGACGATCAGGCCAGAGAAGTTGCCGACTTGATCATTGACTACAAGTACGGCTGGCACTTTATCCATACCAGCAATCTTGATCTGGCCAAGGATATCAAGGCCGTGATCTTGAAGAAGGAGCAGACGGACACTGACCAGGTGACCGCCATCCGCAAGAAGCTGAAGAAGCAGAGCAATTCTTCAGTCTATATCGTCAGCAACGCCTTTGACCTGGCCACGGTCATGCTGGAGGCCAACTTGATAACGATCATCCGGATCGTCAACCTGCTGGTGATCCTGCTCTGCCTGGTGGCATTAGTCTCGATTTTGCGGGAGGCTTTCGCCAGCCACACCAAGCGGGCGGTAATTCACGACATGACAGCCGGGCTGATGTGGACCGCCTTTTGGTTTATCCTGGTTTACGGGCTCTTGGCCATGGTGCCGATCTTTATGGATACTTCGGTGATTACCGTAGCCGACCTGGGCTACTGGCTGGAAATCGCCAGCGGGGTCTTCCTGGACTTCGTGATCGCCGGCGTCATTTTATATGTTGTCAGCGCCATTCCATGGCAGGCAACTTCAAATTAACATAGCAAAAAGGCAAAGCCAGCGGCTTTGCCTTTTAGTTTGCTATTTACTCTATTTGAGAATGGTGATCTGCTTGCCTTTGGCGGCGATGTAGCCATCCTTTTTTAATTTGGAGAACTCCCGGCTGAGAGTTTCGGGGGTGATGCCCAGCAGGCTGGCCAGGTCCTTCTTCTTCAAGGGCAGGGTGAAGGTGCTTGATCCCGCTTCATCAGCGTAGTCTTTCAGGCTGGCGTAGAGGCGGGGGCCGGCTTCCAGGCTGTTGCGGCGCATGGCATTCTTCTGGGCACTGACCAGGCGCTTGCCGAACTCGTTTAAGAGGTGCAGGGACAGCTCCGGTGACTTGAGCAGAAGGTCCTGGAAGTCGGAATAGTTGATGGAGCAGGCCGTGCTGTCTTCCAGGGCTTCGATGAAGAGGTCGTCATTTTCCGTGTCAAAGAGGTTTTCTTCCCCGTTGATGTCGCCCTTTTGCATTAAACTGAGGACCTGCTCATGGCCGTCGGGGCTGAGGCTGTAGACCTTGGCCCGGCCTGAGTCCAGGGACATGACCGACAAGCGGCCGTCGCCCGGGGCATGGATCAAGCTACCTTTTTTAAAAAACTGCTGGTGGGTCGAAATGTGAACCAAGTCCTGGCGCAGGTCCAGGGGGAGGTTCTTGAAAATCGGCACGTGGCTGATGCAATTTAACTCGTCGTGTTGCTGCATAGTTGTCTGTTTTGCTTTAATTTATACTCTTACTTGTTTACTTCTTCTTGCTGGATTTTTTAGCAGATTTCTTACTGGTCTTTTTAGCTTTAGACTTGGATTTCTTGCTAGATTTTTTAGATTTAGCCTTAGGCTTAGATTTCTTACCAGACTTTTTCGTGGATTTCTTACTAGACTTCTTGCTGGATTTCTTAGTAGTCTTCTTAGCCTTGCTGGTCTTCTTGACCGCCTTGGCATTGGTGATCTTCTTGTTCTTGACGGTGGAGATCTTCTTGCCGACCTTGTAGAGGTACTTGGCCAGGCCTTTGTTTTGCAGATCCTGCTGGCTGACCTTGTTCTTGCTTTGGGTGCTGGAAGAGGAGACCTTGCCGGAATAAGTTTGGCTGCTGCTCTGCTTGAAGAGCTTGAAGCTGTAAGTAGCCAGGTTGCCGGCTCTGACCGTATATTTGTGGCCGGCCGTCAGCTGCAGCTTGCTTGGGTAGTAGGTGATCACGGTCTGGAAGTTGCCGAAGCCGTATTCGCTGTAGTTGGCTACCTGGCTGGCCGTGACTGTCTTGCCGGTATCGTCGTCAGTGACGGTGATCTTCGGCGTTGAAGTCACGACCTTGTTTGAGAAGTACAAAGACCAGGCGATGTTTTGTCCATTTAAAAGCTCCAGGGGGAAGACCCCGGCGTTTGGATAGGCCACCATTTCCCGGCTGGCAGTTCTTGCGCTGTCGCCTACGTTCAAAACCTGGTTGACCGAGTAGCGGTAGCCATTGGTCCCATAAGCTGCCCCAACTGAGATCTTGCTGAGGCGGGTGGACAAAAGCCAAGCCCGGTGGCCGGTGTCAGAACCTGACAGGTTGTAGCGGTCGGTCAAGAGGTCGGTCACGACATCCCCGGCTGTCTGCGGGCTGGCATTGAAGTTAAGGTTGGCCGAGTTGGAAATATCCTGGGCCAAAAGCCAGTTCTTTTTTGAAATGTAGCTTGGCCGCTTCTCATTTGGCAGCCCGTGCTGGTTGACGAACGGGTTGGCATTGATGGCGGCCATGACGGCGGCTGTCGTCTGGGCATTCTTGTTGCCCTGGCTGGTCGCCTTGACGGCGGTTAAGCCGAAGAGGTCACGGTAGTAGTTGATGTAGGCGACTTGCTCGTTGATGTAGCTGGTCTTTAAGCTGCCCGCCTTGAACTTCTTCTTCAAGGAAGGCTTGCTGGCATAGATATTCTGCTGGGTGTAGACGGCCTTGCTCAAGGCCTGGTATTCTCTTTGAAAACGAAGCACCTCTGCCTGTTCCTGCGGCGTGAATTCCGCTGCCTGGACAGTCGTAGGCCCCACTGCCAAAAAGATTGCCGGCAGCAAAAACAGTACTGGTTTATGACGCATCTTCATCAACCCCTTTCTAGTTTATATTATAGCTGATTTTTTTCTTTTTTCGCCATTAAGCGCTTTCGCTAAAAAAGCTTAAAATTTGCCGGGAAAGTGCGCCAAAAGCCCGAGTTTTCGGTATAATACAGAGTTGATAAAAGGAGACGAAACAATGACGAAAAAAACACAAGTTGGTTTGATTTTTGGTGGGAACTCCTCCGAATACGAAGTTTCAATCACTTCAGCCGGCAACATCTACAAGGCAATCGACAAGGACAAGTTTGACGTGCACCCGATCTGGATCACGAACTCCGGCTATGTGGCCAGTGAAGCTGATTCATACAAGGTCCTGGAAGAGCCAGGCTACATGGTGGAAAAGACCGATAAGACGGCCAACCTTTCCAACTTGATCGAGCTGGCTTCCCGGCCGGAACTGGACGTGCTTTTCCCAATCGTCCACGGCAACCTGGGTGAAGACGGGGTTCTGCAAGGCCTCTTCCGCCTGATCGACAAGCCTTTCGTCGGGGTCGACGTTTTGGCGGCAGCCGTAACCATGGACAAGGAATTCACCAAGATCCTGGCCCAAAGAGCCGGCGTGCCGGTAGCCAAGTGGGTATCCATCAAGCGCTACGAATACGAAGACGCCAAGAACCAAAAGCTCAGCTACGACTGGGTCAGCGGCCAGCTGGGCACCAGCAACCTCTTCGTCAAGCCGTCCAACCAGGGTTCTTCCGTCGGCATCACCCACGTAGTTGACGACAGCAATTACGCTGAAGCTTTGGCTGAAGCCTTCAAGTACGATGACAAGGTTTTGGTTGAAGAAGGGATCGTCGGCACTGAAGTTGAAACTGCCGTTTTGGGCAATGACCACCCGGTAGTTTCCGGGGTCGGCCGGATCATCAACGCCGACAACACTTGGTACAGCTACGAAAACAAGTACAGCGAAGAATCAACCACGACCCTGCAGATCCCAGCCCAGATCCCTGCAGAAACCGCGGAAAAGGTCCGGGAAAACGCCTTGAAGATCTATCAGATCACTGAATGCAGCGGCATGGCCCGGGTTGACTCCATGCTTAGAGAAAGCGACGGGGAAGTCATCTTCAACGAATTGAACGCCCTGCCAGGCTTTACCAACATCAGCATGTACCCGAAGCTGTTTGAAGAAGCTGGGATTTCTTACCCAGACTTGATCACCCGCTTGATCAAGCTGGCTGAAGAGCGCTACGCCCACAAGAAGACCCTCCTGCACAAGCACGACTAATAAAAAAGTACATTGAAAATTTAGTTTTTTGCGAAAGAAAGTCAGAACATGAGTGAGATAAGTGAGCAGATGAAGACCAGTGAAGCCGCCCAGGCCCTTGGGGTCAGCGAAAACACCCTGCGCAAGTATTCGCAGGCGGTGGAAAAGGCCACATCACCCGCTTATTTTCCCCGGGTCAAGAATGCCCGCCGCTACCGGCCAGCAGACTTGGAAAAGCTGAAGCAAATGCAGGACCTGGTCAAGAAGGGCCAGAAGGTCGACCAAGCTGCCCGGGAACTTTTTGCCAGCGAAAAGAAAGAAGAGCCGGTAAAAACCGCCAGGGAAGACCAGCTGGAAGCCGCCCTGGCCGCTAAGGACCAGGAAATTGCCGAGCTGAAAGAGCAGCTGGCCAAACTGACTGAGGCTAAGGCAGAAAAAACTGCTGAAGAGCAGGCAGCCGACGATGTCTTGGACCTGCCCGATTTTGATGACGGCTTTTTGGAAGAAGAGCCGGTCACTCCGGAGCAGAAAAGGGCCCAGGTCGTGGCTGACATGGCCAAGAGCGACCAGGAAGTCCACCGGGAACTGCTCAGCCGGGCCCAGGAGAACGCGGCCAAAGGGGCACCAACTTACCGGACCCTGGCCGACATGCAACTGGCGCCTAAGAAGACTCCCTGGTGGAAGAAAATTTTTAAATAATGGCGCAAATTGCTAAATAAACTTAAAAATTAAAGGGGACCGCGAAAGCGGTCCTTTTTTTGCACTAAAATAAAAAGTGCTGAAAACTAAACAAAAAACAGAAAGGCAAATGCGAAGAGGATGGAAACGAAAAAGCAGCGCTTCTTGGCCGCCCTGGTTCTGCTGGCCGTGGGTCTGGGCCTGGCCGCGCTGACCTATTTTAAGACGACTGGCTACAAGAACCCAGTGGCGGTGATCACGGACACGAAGATCAAGGACCGGTTGCTGAAAAAAGAAACTGATATTTACGGCAATAAGGATGAAGAACGCCGGCAGTACCTCCATGTCCAGGTCTTAACCGGCAAGTACAAGGGGCAGACCTTTGAAACGGTCAATACCTACTATCCTTCCCAGCTGGTCACCCAGAAGTACCGGGCCGGCGAGCGGGTCTTCGTGACTGTAACCGACGGCAGCCTGGCCCTGGTTTCGCCAAAAAGAGACTGGATTCTGGTCATGACCTTGGCCATTACTTTGTCCTTGATGGTGGCCGTGGTCGGCCGGCGGAGCTGGCACTTGATCGTCTCCATGGCCATCAGCTGGATCCTGTTTTACTGCTTGATTCTCTGGGACGTGGCAGTCAACGGGGCGGGGATCATCTGGATGTTCTCTGTGGCTGATATCGTCTTCTCCTTCTTCAGCCTGGCGATCGTGCAGGGGATTAATAAAAAGATGCTGGTCACCTGGCTGGCGACCTTGCTCGGGGTCTTCGCCTCTTTTGCTCTCTGTTACGCCGTTATTAAACTGACCGGGGAGACCTACCTCAACTATGAAATGGGCGACTACGCTACCCAGGACACGCGGGGGATCTTCATGGCCCAGGCCCTGCTGGGGGTACTTGGGGCAGTGATGGATGAGGCGACGGACATTGTTTCCAGCCTCTATGAATTGATCCAGCACAAGCCCGATATCACCGTCAAGGAGCTTTTGGCCAGCGGACGGACGATGGGGCAGGAGATCATGGGGCCTTTGATCAACGTCTTGGTTTTGATCTTCATTTCTGAAGCCCTGCCGGAAAGCATCCTGTACTTCCGGGACAACAATACTATCGCGACGACTTTTAACTTCACCATGTCCTTGGGGGCAACGCAGAGCGCGGTTTCGGCGATCGGGATCGTTTTGACCATCGTTTTTGCCAGCCTCTGCAGCCTCCTCTTTTTAAAAAAGCCGGAGAAAGGAGGTAAGCAATAATGAGCAGCCTTGGTGCGTTAATCATTGTTTTGGCCATCTTGATGACTGTCATCGGCGGGGAGACCGGGATCCGCAGCTTCTTCAGCGTCTTGATCAACAGCCTCTTGCTGGTCCTGGTGGCCATGCTCATCTCCTGGGGCTTGAGCATCCCCGTTATCACCGCGATCTTCGTGCCCCTCAAGCTGGTCACGATCATCTTCCTGGGCACCCATGACTATACCGTGGCCAAAAATTCCTTCTATGCCTCTTTAATTGTCCTAGGCTTGGTCAGCGTTTTGATCTTAGGCATCCAATACCTGGCGCAAGCCGCCGGTCTGGGGCCGGAAGCCGGGGAAATTCTCTTGGGCCACTCCCAGATGCCGGGGATCAGCTACGGGCAGATCGCCGTTACCGTGGCCATTTTCTCAGCCCTTGGGGCGGTGGCGGAAGCTGCCGTATCGATGAGCTCGGGGATTTTGGAACTAAAAAAGGCCAAGCCGGAGATTACGGAAGAACAGCTGATGAAGAGCGGGGCAGCGATTGGCTACGACGTTTTGGGCACGGCCATGAACACCATCATCTACGGGATGTTTGGCAGTTTTTTGTCCCTCTTTTTATGGTATTACCGCCTGCACTATTCCTTTAGTGAGGTGATTAATGATAAACTTTTTGTAAACGAAGCACTAATTATCATGTATTCTCTGCTCGGTGTGCTGCTGACGGTTCCTTTGGCGACTTTTTTGCTGGCCAAGGGAATGAGCCGGCAAAGTGAGGCAAAAAATGGAAACGAAAAAACTAGAGATCAAGAACTTTAACGGCCGGACCTACAAGCTGCAGACCTATACGGTCAAAAGCAGCCACGCTCCCTTAAACAAGCTCCGCCCCCTGGCTATCGTGGTGCCGGGCGGCTCCTTCACCCACCTGTCAGTCAAGGAAGGTGAGCCGGTGGCTCTGGCCTATGTCAGCCGGGGCTTCAATGCCTGCGTGGTCAGCTACAATCTTTTGCAGGATGAAGGCAAGATCTACCCTGACGCCGGCCTGGATGTCCTCAGCACGGTCAGCTACTACCGCGAACGCGCTGCTGAATACCAGATTGACCCAGACAAGATCATGACCATCGGCTTTTCCGCCGGCGGCCATATCGTCAGCGCGGCCAATTACCTGGCTGACGAAGCTGAATACCAGGAAAAGTATGGCTATAAGGGGGACCAGGTCCGGCCAAATGCCACGATTCTGGGCTATCCTCTGACCGACGTCCACAAGGTGGCCTTTGAAATTGGCGGCCGGGCTGACGGGGCCTTGCCGGATGACCCGAAGTTGGTCGACACGGCCTTGGGGGTTACTCCTAAGACGCCGCCGACCTTCATCTTCCAGTCCTGGAATGACCCGATCTGCCTGCCAACCAATGCCATGGCCTACGAGGAAGCCTTGTTCAAAAACAAGGTCAAGTGCGAGGCCCACATGTTTGACATCGGCTATCACGGCTACTCCTTGGCCACGCCGGAACTGTCCACGGAAGACATCTTCTGGCAGGGCAATCCCCACACGGCCCGCTGGTTTAAATTGAGCCTGGAGTGGCTGGATCACCTTTTCTCCGGGATCAACTATGACGAAAACAAGGACAAGCTGACCCAGCTTTACCAATAGCACGATAATGTATTTATGAGAGCTGCCCTGGCAGCTCTTTTTCATTTGGTTAGCGGTAACTGCTTGCATCCGCGCCTGTTTTTCCTATACTAAACTTGTAGAAAAATGACAGCGCTTCAGCTGAATTTAGATGAGAGTTTGAGGAAATAAAATGACAGCAGAAAAGCAAGAACCATGGTGGAAGCAGGCCGTGATTTACCAGATTTATCCCAAGTCCTTCCAGGACACTAACGGTGACGGGGTCGGCGACTTGCAGGGGATCATCAAGCGACTGGACTACCTGCAAGGATTGGGCATCGATGCTATCTGGCTTTGCCCGGTCTACAAGTCACCAGGCGTTGATAATGGCTATGACATCGCCGACTACGAAGCGATTGATCCTAAGTACGGGACCATGGCGGACATGGATGAATTGATCAGTGAGGCCAAGAAGCGGGGGATCCGGATCGTGATGGACCTGGTGGTCAACCACACTTCTGACCAGCACCCTTGGTTTATTGAAGCCCGGAAAAATCCATCCTCCCCGGAACACGACTACTATGTCTGGGCGGACAAGGCCAATGAGCTCAAGTCGGCTTTTTCCGGCAGCGCCTGGGAATATGACGGCGAGGTCGGCCAGTACTACCTCCACCTTTTTGCCAAAGAGCAGCCGGATTTGAACTGGAAGAACCCGGCCCTGCGGCAGAAGGTCTACGACTTGATGAACTTCTGGATCGACAAGGGGATCGGGGGCTTCCGGATGGACGTAATCGAACTGATCGGCAAGGTGCCAGAAGAAGAGATCACCGCCAACGGCCCTAAGCTGCACGACTACCTGCAGGAGATGCACCGGGAGACTTTTGGCGACCGGGACTTTTTGACGGTCGGGGAAACCTGGGGAGCAACTTTGGCCAACGCTCCCCTTTACAGCGACCCGGACAGAAAAGAGCTGTCCATGGTCTTCCAGTTTGAATTCACGGAACTGGACAAGCAGGCCGGCAAGGAAAAGTGGGACACCAAGCCCCTTAATTACGGCGATTTGAAGAATGTCCTGGCTAAGTGGCAAAAGCTGGACTTTGACCACAGCTGGAACAGCCTCTTTTGGAACAATCACGACCTGCCGCGGATCGTGTCCCGCTTCGGCAATGACCAGCAGTACCGTGAGCGCAGCGCCAAGATGCTGGCCCTGCTCCTGCACGGCTTGCGGGGGACACCTTACATTTACCAGGGCGAGGAAATCGGGATGACCAACTGCCCGGTTTCTGCCATCGACGAGGTAGAAGACATCGAAGCTCGGCGGATGTATCAAGAGCGCTTGGCAGAGGGCTGGAAGAAGGAGGACCTGATCAAGGCCATCAATGCTCGCGGCCGGGACAATGCCCGGACCCCAATGCAGTGGGATGATTCAAGCTCGGCCGGCTTTACCAGTGGCCGGCCTTGGCTGGCGGTCAACCCCAACTACCAGAAAATAAACGTTCAAAATGCAGTGAATGATCCTGATTCAATTTATTATTTCTATAAGAAGCTGATTGCCCTCCGCCACCAGGAGCGGATCTTGACTGATGGGTCCTTTGAACTTTTGGACACGGCAGATGGCGTCATGGCCTACCACCGGGAAAACGCCGAAGACAAGTGGCTGCTGGTCTGCAACTTGACTGGCGAAGAGCAGGAAGTCTCCTTGCCGGATAAGGTCAAGGAAGTCCTCCTGGCCAACGTTCCCGTTCCGGAAGACCTGTCTAAGTCTCTGTTACCTCCTTACGCGGCCTTTCTTTGCCGGGTGGAAAAATAAGTCATTTATCTGATTAGTTGAATAGATAATCTAATTTTTTGAAAGCGAATTTTTAAACTTACAAAAAATATACTATTTTGTGTTAGAATCTAGCGTAGGAAGTGAAGAAGGAAAAAGTTAGACTATGAATCCTTGATGGGAGGAAATTTGCTTGAAGAGAACCGCTACTTTAGAAGATGTGGCTCGCAAGGCCCACGTGTCGAAAATGACCGTTTCGCGGGTGATCAACCACCCCGAACTGGTCGCCCCGGAACTGCAGGTGGTCGTTGAAGATGCCATGCACAAGTTGAACTACCACCCCAACAACGCTGCCCGGGCCCTGGCCAAGAACCAGACCAGCGTGGTGAAGTTCGTGATTTTGGAAGACATCGATGAGACCGATCCCTACTTTACCAATGTCTTGTTTGGCATGGCGACGGAATTGAAGAAGAAGAATTATTCCCTGCAGCTGCTCTTGAAGGGGAGCCAGCTGGACCAGGGGGCAGCCGACGGCTACGTGATCACCGGGGCCAGAACCAGTGACTACAGCATGCTCAATGAGCTCAAACAGCCCTTTGTTTTGTTTGGCGAGAACCGGGGCGGCTACGACTTCGTTGACACCAACAACCTGGCCGGCGAGACCATGGCGACCAAGTATGCCTTGAAGGCCGGCTACCGGAACGTGGTCTTTATCGGCATTGACGTCCGCGAGGCCTTTGAATTTTCCAGAGAAGCCGGCTATGTCAACACCATGCAGCAAAACAAGAAGATTCCCAGTGTCTTCCGGGTGGAAAACAGCTCAGCCGCGGCCCGCGAGTTTATCCAGGAACACTTGGGCGAATTTCCCAAGAACACCTGCTTTGCCTGCGCCAGCGACCGGATTGCCATGGGGGTCATCCAGGCCCTGGTAGAGGCAGAAGCAAAGATTCCGGAAGACTTTGGCGTAATCGGCTATGACGGGGTCCTTTTAGACCGGGTGTCATCGCCGACGATCACGACTGTCAAGCAGAACCTCTGGCTGATTGGCGAGAAGCTGGCGGAACTCATTTTAAGAAAAATTTCCCAAAATGGCGCTCCGCAAGGGGAGGTCTTTATCGAACCAAGCTTGAGCGAGGCCGAATCAACCAAATAGTGACTGAAGCATCCTTAGGGATGCTTTTTTCATTGCCTTTTGTTACCGATAACAGGCAGGCTATGCTTGTAAGCGCTACAACAAATTTGGTTAAATTTTTACTGGAGGAAAAAGAAACATGACTAAGCAGGATGCATGGCAAAAGAATGCCATTATTTACCAGATTTACCCGAAATCATTTCAAGACAGCAACGGCGACGGCATCGGTGACTTAAACGGCGTCCGCCAGCGGATTCCCTACTTAAAGCAGCTGGGCATCACCGCTGTCTGGCTCAACCCGATCTACCAGTCACCGGGCGTCGACAATGGCTATGACGTCAGCGACTACTACAAGATCGACCCGGTCATGGGGACCATGGCAGACTTTGAAGCACTTGTCACCGACCTGCACCAGGCCGGGATCAAGCTGATCATGGACTTTGTTTTGAACCACACCTCTGACCAGCACCCTTGGTTTAAGGCAGCGGTTAGTGATCCGGCCAGCCCTTACCGGGACTACTACATTTTTGCCGGTAAAGACGGGGTCCGGCCAAACAACTGGGGCAGCTTCTTTGGCGGCAGCTGCTGGGCAGCTGACCCGGCCGGAACGGGCCAGTCCTACTTCCACCTTTTTGCCAAGGAAATGCCAGATCTTAACTGGAAGAATCCGGCTGTCCGCGAGGAAATGTTCAAGGCGGCCGAGTTCTGGCTCAAGAAGGGGGTCGACGGCCTGCGCCTGGATGCCTTCATCCATATCGCCAAGGCCGACCTGCGCCAGTCCTACCCAAGTGAGGACGACAAGCCGGTCATCGCGGAAGACTTTTTCGCCAACCGGCCGGAAGTGCAGGAATGGCTGGCTCCTTTCTGTGCTCGCCTGCGGGAAGAATTTCCAGATCTCCTGCTTTTGGGGGAAGCGGCCAGCGCCAGCATCAACCTGGCGGCCGACTACACTGACCCTCAGCGGAATTTGATGGACTCAGTCATTACCTTCCGCTACTTTACGGAAAAAGAAGATTCCGTCAACCCCGACTTCAGCGGCCAATACCAGCCAAAAGAGTTTGACTGGCTGGCCTTCAAGCAAAACCAGACCGTCTGGCAGCAGACTTTGTCGGCCGCGCCGACCTTGTACTGGAGCAATCATGACATGGCCCGCCTGGCGACCCGGATCGCCAAGACTCCGGTCCAGCAGCGGTCTTTGGCCATGGCCATGTACCTGGAGCGGGGGATCCCGGTGATTTACTACGGGGAAGAATTAGGCCTGCACAACCTGGAATTTGACAATGTAGAGCAGTTTGCTGATGAAACAGTGGCTGATTTTGTCAAGGAAGCTGGCGAAGCCGGAGTCGATGAAAAGACGGCCCTGGAAATGGCCAGCCAGACCCACAAATTGCCGGCCCGGGGGCCAATGCCTTGGGACGACAGCCAGTATGGCGGCTTTAGCACTGCCAAGCCTTGGCTGACTGGCAGAAGCCGGGACAAGGTCAGCGTGGCCAGCGAAGATGCTGACCCATCCAGCATGCTCAACTTCTACCGGCAGCTGTTGAAATTGAAGCAGACCCCTTTGTTTACCAAGGGCGGCTACTACCTGCTGGATACCAAAGCAGACCTCTTGGTCTACCAGCGGGATTTAGGGGATGACCGGGCTTTAGTGGTCGTTTCTCTTAGCGCCAAGAAGGAGCACTTGACCCTGCCAGAAGAGATGACTTCCGTCTTGACGGCTGGCAGCATCAACCTGCAAGGCAAGGAACTGACTTTGATGCCTTTTGCCGGGGCAGTTTTGCAAAAGAAAAAATAAGCAATAAAGCAAGAAGCAAATAATAAACGTGATGATGATTTTTTAGCGAGGAAACAAAAATGCAAACAGCAGCAGTTAGACACAGACCTGAAAGCGAAGATTGCTACCTGGTGACGACGGAGACCCTGAAGCTGCGCCTGCACACGGGCCGCGACGTCAAGGCAGTCTACGTTCACTATTGTGACGTTCACGAACCCTTGACCAACTTGAAGAAGCAGGCCATGAACCTGGCCGGACGCGGCCAAGTAAACGACTACTGGGAAACGGAAGTGACTTTGCCTTTGCACCGGGCCCAGTACATCTTTGAAATTCACGGCGAAGACGGCGAGGAATGGGTTTACGGCGACCGGGGCTTTAGAAAGAACGAAAAGGAAACTTACGAGGACCCGAACAACTACTTCAAGCTCCCTTACTTCCATGCAGTCGACATGACCAAGAGCCCGGACTGGGTTAAGGAGACAGTTTGGTACCAGATCTTCCCGGAACGCTTTGCCAACGGGGACAAGAGCAATGACCCAGAAGGCGTCAAGGACTGGAACCCAAGCGACCACCCAGGCCGGGAAGACTACTACGGCGGTGACCTGCAAGGGGTGCTGGACCACTTGGACTACTTGCAGGAATTGGGGATCAACGGCCTGTACTTCTGCCCGATCTTCAAGGCCAGCTCCAACCATAAGTACGACACGATTGACTACCTGGAAATCGACCCGGACTTTGGGGACAAGCAGCTTTTTGCCCGCTTGGTCAACGAAGCCCACGCCCGGGGGATGAAGGTCATGCTGGATGCGGTCTTTAACCACATGGGCGATTCCTCCATGCAGTGGCAGGATGTTGTCAAAAATGGGCCTGATTCCCGCTTTGCCAGCTGGTTCCACATCAACCGCTTCCCGGTTGAACCATATGACCCGGCCGACCCAAGCTACGAGACTTTTGCCTTTGAAAAGCATATGCCGAAATTGAACACCGCCAACCCGGAAGTCGTGGACTACCTTTTGACGATCGCGACCTACTGGGTCAAGGAATTCGACATCGATGCCTGGCGGCTTGACGTGGCTGACGAAGTTGACCACCAATTCTGGAAGAAGTTCAAGGCAGCTGTTACGGCCATCAAGCCTGACTTCTACGTCCTGGGTGAATCCTGGCACTCCAGCCAGTCCTGGCTGAACGGGGATGAATTCTCCGGTACCATGAACTACCCATTCACTGGCCAGATTGCCGACCACTTCCTCAAGGGGACGCAAGATGCCAAGACCATGACTGAACTCTTGACTGACCAGCTCTTCCTCTACAGAGAGCAGAGCAACTCAGCCATGCTGAACGTTTTGGACTCACACGACACTGCCCGGATCAAGACGGTGGCCGGTGAAGATGAAGACAAGGCCCTGCAGGCTTTGGCCTTCACCTTCATTCAAACCGGTTCTCCATGCATCTACTACGGGACGGAAATGGGCATGAGCGGGGACAATGACCCTGACTGCCGCAAGCCAATGGACTGGAGCCAGGCGGGCAGTCCGGTCTGGCAGGCAGTTCAGGCGATCATCGCCTTCCGCCGCCAGCACTGGGAAAGCCTGAGCAAGGGGCAGACCTGGCTGGAAGTTGCCGAAAACGGTTTAATTCACGTCAAGCGGACCGGCAAGGAAACTATCGAAGGCTGGTTCAACACGACCGGCCAAGCTGTCAGCTTAAGCGCGGAAGCCGCTTTGAGCCGGGGCTTGGAAGCTGGCCAGCTGGCTGACAAGGGCTATGTTCTGAGTGTGAAATAGAAGCTGTTAACGGTAACATAAAAATAAAGCTTGTTAGCGTTTGCATGTTAGCTGATAATGATTACAGAATGATTTGAGCGAGGAAGAACAGCGATGAAAAGAATTTTTGAAATTGATCCCTGGAAATTGACCAGTCATACCTTTTCAAAAGAAGACAAGCGCCTTCAGGAAAGCATGACTTCAATCGGCAACGAATACATGGGTCTGCGCGGCAACTTTGAAGAAGGCTACAGCGGTGACAGTTTGAAGGGTACCTACTACGCCGGCGTCTGGTTCCCGGACAAGACCCGGGTCGGCTGGTGGAAGAACGGTTACCCGGACTACTTCGGCAAGACCTTGAACGCCCCAAGCTTCATTGATCTGCCGGTGACCATCAACGGTCACAAGCTGGACCTGGCAACTGATGAAATCAGTGATTTCAGTCTTAGCCTGGACATGCACCAAGGCCTGCTTACCAGAAGTTTTATTTATGAAGGCAAGGACTGCCGGGTTCAATTTACTTTCACCCGCTTCCTTAGCTCCGTCATCAAGGAAGCTGCTTTGATCAAGGTCAAGGCCACTGTCCTCAGCGGTGAAGCTGACCTGCAAATTGCCAGCCGCTTGAACGGGAACGTGGTCAACGAAGACAGCAACTACGAAGAAGGCTTCTGGGATGCCTTAAGCGAAGATGCTGCCGGCTGCAGCATCCAGCTGCGGACCAAGCCAAACAATTTCGGCACCCCGCAATTCACGGTTCTCTTGAAGGAAGTTACCCGGGAAGACGGTCAAATCCTTTCCGGCGACGTGACTACCGCCAGCGGCGAAGTCAGCGAGCACTTCGCCAAGACTTTGGCGGCCGGCCAAAGCTGGGAACTGGAAAAGGACGTCATCGTCATCACCAGCCGGGACGTGGCTGATGAAGAACAAGCAGCCAAGGCCGATGAACTGATGGCCAAATTGACCAGCAAGACTTTTGACCAGAACCTGGCCGACCATGAAGCTGTCTGGGAAAAGCGCTGGGCAAGCTGCGACGTGACGATTGAAGGTGATCCGGCTGCTCAGCAGGGGATCCGCTTCAACATCCTCCAGCTCTTCATGACCTACTACGGCCAAGACCCACGCCTTAACATCGGGCCGAAGGGCTTTACCGGTGAAAAGTACGGCGGTGCCACTTACTGGGACACTGAAGCCTTCATCGTGCCGATGTACCTGGCCGTTGCGCCTAAGGAAGTTACCAAGTCCCTCTTGGAATACCGGCATGAACAATTGCCAGGTGCCTTCCACAACGCCCGCCAGCAAGGCCTCAAGGGTGCCCTCTTCCCAATGGTTACCTTCAACGGGATTGAATGCCACAACGAATGGGAAATCACTTTTGAAGAAATCCACCGGAACGCGGACATTCCATTCGCTATTTACCAATACACCCGTTACACGGGTGATGACTCCTACGTCAAGGACGAAGGCATGGACGTCTTGGTTTCAACTGCCCGCTTCTGGGCTGACCGGGTCCACTTCTCCAAGCGCAAGGGCCAATACATGATCCACGGGGTAACCGGCCCGAACGAATACGAAAACAACGTCAACAACAACTGGTTCACCAACACCATGGCCAAGTGGCTTCTGGGCTACACGATCGAGCGCTGGCCATTGGCAACGGAAGCAGCCAAGAAGCGCCTGCAGGTAACTGACGAGGAACTGGCCAAGTGGCAAGACATTGTCGACCGGATGTACCTGCCAGAAGACAAGGAACTGGGCATCTTCGTCCAACATGACACTTACCTGGACAAGGACCTCAGAAGCAAGGACACCATCCCGGCTGACCAACTGCCGCTGAACCAGCACTGGTCCTGGGACAAGATCCTGCGGTCCCCATTCATCAAGCAAGCCGACGTTTTGCAAGGGATCTACTTCTTGAATGACCACTACACCAAGGAAGAGAAGGAAAGAAACTACGACTTCTACGAACCGATGACGGTTCACGAAAGTTCCCTGAGTCCGTCAATTCACGCCATTCTGGCTGCTGAACTGGGCAAGCAGGACAAGGCGGTTGAATTCTATGAACGGACTGCCCGCCTGGACCTGGACAACTACAACAACGACACGGTTGACGGCTTGCACATCACTTCCATGAGCGGGAGCTGGCTGGCCATCGTGCAAGGCTTTGCCGGCATGCGCTACAACGAAGACGGCATCAGCTTTGCCCCATTCCTGCCAAAGAAGTGGTCCAGCTACAGCTTCAAGATCAACTACCGCGGCCGCATCTTGGCTTTGGCAGTTGAAAAGGACAAGGAAGTCAAGCTGACCCTTCTGTCTGGTGAAGACTTGCCAGTCAAGGTTTGGGACCAGGGAGTAACTTTGAAAGAAGGACAAAGCCAATGCTTAAAGGATTAATTTTTGACCTGGACGGGGTCATCACTGACACGGCTGTCTACCACCTCAAGGCTTGGCAAGACCTGGCCCGCGGCATCGGGATTGAACTGCCGGAAGAATTCGGCGACAAGCTGCGCGGCTTGTCCAGAATGGATTCTTTGGAAATCATCCTGGAATACGGGCACAAGGAAAACGACTACAGCCAGGAAGAAAAAGAAGCCCTGGCGGCCAAGAAGAACGAGGCTTACGTGAACGCGGTCAAGGACATGACCCGGGCCGACATCTTGCCAAAGATGGACGACCTGCTCAAGCAGGCCAAGGCTCAAGGCTTAAAGATGGGCCTGGCCTCAGCTTCCAAGAACGCTCCTTTGATTTTGAAGCAGCTGGATTTGGAAGACATGTTTGACGCCCGGGTTGACCCGGCCACCCTCAAGCACGGCAAGCCGGATCCGGAAATCTACATCCGGGCCCAGGAACTGCTTGGTTTGGAGAAGAATGAAGTAATTTCTTTCGAAGACGCGCCAGCAGGCGTAGCGGCCATCAAGGCGGCCGGCCAGTTCGCGGTCGGGATTGGCGATCCGATCGTTTTGAAAGGGGCCGACTACATCGTTGGTTCAACCAGCGCCTTGGATTTGACCGAGATTGAGAAAGTTTTTGAAGCAGGGAATTAGGTAAGGAAAAATGGTAAAAATCAACTTAAATCACATCTACAAGAAGTATCCAAACGCTGACGACTACTCAGTGTCAGACTTCGACCTGCACATTGGCGATCACGAATTTATCGTCTTTGTCGGCCCGTCTGGCTGTGGTAAGTCAACGACCTTACGGATGGTTGCCGGCTTGGAAGACATCACTGAAGGGACTTTGGAAATCGGTGGCAAGGTCATGAACGACGTGGCTCCCCGCGACCGCCACATCGCCATGGTTTTCCAGAACTACGCCCTTTATCCGCACATGACGGTTTACGACAACATGGCCTTCAGCTTGAAGCTGCGCCACTATGACAAGAATGAAATCGACAAGCGGGTCAAGAATGCCGCTGAAGTCCTGGGCCTGGCCCACCTTTTGGAACGGCGCCCAGCCGACCTGTCCGGTGGGCAAAGACAGCGGGTTGCCTTGGGTAGAGCGATCGTGCGTGACGCCCCGATCTTCCTGATGGACGAGCCTCTGTCCAACCTTGACGCCAAGCTCCGTGTCTCCATGCGGGCGGAAATCGCCAAGCTGCACCAGAACTTGAAGACGACCACCATCTACGTTACCCACGACCAGACCGAAGCCATGACCTTGGCTGACCGGATCGTTGTCATGAACGCCGGCCGGATCCAGCAGATCGGCACGCCAAAGGAAGTCTACAACAAGCCAGCCAACCAGTTCGTTGCCGGCTTCATCGGGTCACCGCAGATGAACTTCTTCAACGTGACCTACAAGGACGGCTACATTGACGATGGTCAAGGCATCAAGCTTAAGGTGCCGGAAGGCCGGGCCAAGACGCTGGACGCCAAGGGCTACAACGGCAAGCCGGTCGTAATGGGCCTGCGGCCAGAAGACATCCACATGGAAGAAGCCTTCCTGGAAACCTGGCCGGAAGCGGTCGTTTCCGCCAAGGTTGTCGTTTCCGAATTGCTGGGTGCAACCAGCCAGCTGTACATGAACGTTGACAAGACCGAATTCGTCGGCGTTGTCAACGCCCGTGACTTCCATAAGCCAGGCGACAGCGTCAAGGCGGGCTTCAACTTGAACAACGCCCACTTCTTTGACAAGGAAACGCAAGTAACGATTACCGATTAATTCCATCAAATATCGGACGCTTAAGAATAATTAATTCAGCTAATCAACTTGCAGCTCGAGCTGCAAGATGATGAAAAAATAAACAATTGTTTGTTTAGGAGGAAAAAATGAGTTTCTTTAAGAAGGCTGCTTTGAGCAGCGCGGCAGTATTGGCTGCCTTGAGTTTGTCAGCATGCTCCAAGAGCAGCAACAGCAGTTCATCAACTGCCGACAAGAAGGCATCACTTACCTTGTGGGTAGACACTGAACAAGTATCATACTACAAGGACATTGTTAAGGACTTCCACAAGAAGTATCCAAACATTACTGTTAAGGTTACCCAAAGTCCTAACGGTTCAGCTAACGCCAAGACTGACGTTGGTAAGGACGCTTCCAAAGCAGCCGACGTCTTTGAAGTTCCAAACGACCAATTAGGCCAAATGGCAAACGCAGGTTACATCAACCCGCTGTCACCAAGTGACACTGCCAACATCAAGAAGAACTATGTCACCCAGGCATACAAGGGCGTTACCTGGAAGGGCAAGGTTTACGCTTACCCATACGCTCAACAAGCCGACACGATCTACTACAACAAGTCCAAGCTGTCAGCCAGCGATGTTAAGGACTGGGACACTTTGACTTCCAAGGGCGTTCTGGCAACTGACTTCACCAACGCTTACACCATGTGGCCAATCTTCTTCTCAGCTGGCACTACCCTGTACGGGGAAAACGGTGAAAGCTTGAAGGGGTCAACCTTCAACAGCCAAAACGGTGTCAACGCTTTGACCTGGATTGCCAAGCAAAAGAGCAACAAGGGTGTAATGCAGACTTCAAACGCTTTGAACCAGCTGAAGAAGGGCAATGCTGACGCCATCATGGACGGTCCATGGAACGCTGCCAACATCAAGAAGATCTTGGGCAAGAACTTTGCTGTTGCCAAGTACCCAACTGTAACTGTTGGCGGCAAGAAGAAGCAATTGGAAGCCTTCTTGGGTATCGAAGGGTTCGCGGTTAACTCCCACACTTCAAATGCCAAGGCCGCTTCACAACTGGCTGCTTACATCACCAACAAGAAGTCACAATTGATCGCCCACGAAAAGGCTGGTCAAATCCCAGTTTTGAAGAGCGCTGTTAACTCAAGTGCCGTACAAAACGACCCAGTTGCCAAGTCAGTTATCGAAATGGCGCAACCAGGCAACTCAGTTCTGCAGCCAAAGCTGCCACAAATGGCAACCTTCTGGGACGGTGCAGCTCCTCTGATCAGCGGTACTTACGACGGCAAGATCAAGGCCAGCCAATACAAGGCTCAACTTGCCAAGTTCTCAAAGAAGATTTCTCAAAAGTAATTTAATTAAGCAGCAACAACTTTAATTAAGCTTGAGAAGGAGAGTAATGAAAAATGTTTAAAAGAAAAGGACATGTTCCTCCGGCAGCCAGCTACAAAGAAGTCTGGTCCAAGGGGGACGCGGCTGACAAGCTGTCCTTCTTCTTCATGGGCGCCAGCGCCCTGAAGAATAAGCAGTGGGCCAAGGGCCTCAGCCTGCTGATCAGTGAAATTGTTTTCCTGGTCTGGTTCATCTTTAGCGGGGCCAGTGCCCTCAGCATGCTGAGCAACCTTGGGGAAAACAAGACCAAGAGAGTCGTCTTTGACCAAGCTCAAGGCGTTTACGTGACTAAACAGCCAGATAATTCAGTCCTGATCCTCCTCTTCGGGATTATGGCTCTCTTCTTGGTCATCGGTTTCATCTGCCTCTACATTACCAACTTGCGCTCAACCCGGGCCAACTACATCAAGAAGCGTGATGGCAAGCACATTGCCACCAACAAGGAAGAACTGGCCAGCCTGCTGGACTCCCGCCTGCACGCGACCTTAATGTTCGTACCTTTGCTGGGGATTATCCTCTTCACTGTTTTGCCAACTGTCTTCATGATTTCCATGGCCTTTACCAACTACGACCGCCAACACCCGATCGGCTTCTCCTGGACTGGTTTCCAAGCCTTCGGCAATGTTTTGAGCGGGGACCTGGCCGGGACCTTCTTCCCTGTCCTGGGCTGGACCTTGATCTGGGCCGTAGCTGCCACGGCAACCACTTTCTTAGGTGGGGTGCTCCTGGCCCTCTTGATTGAATCCAAGGGGATCAAGCACCGGAAAGTATGGCGGACGATCTTCATCATTGCTTACGCTGTACCGCAATTCGTTTCCTTGCTGTTGATCGCGCAATTCCTGGACGCGCAGGGGCCTTTGAACACCCTGCTGCAGAACTGGGGCTGGATTTCAGGACCGATTCACTTCATCGACAATGAAGCTGCCCCTTGGGTAGCCCGGCTGACGGTCATCATCGTCAACATGTGGATTGGTATTCCGGTTTCAATGCTGGTTTCCATGGCAATTATCCAAAACCTGCCACAAGACCAGATTGAAGCAGCGAGAATCGACGGGGCTAACTCCTTCCAGATTTTCCACAACATTACCTTCCCGCAGATCCTCTTTGTCATGGGTCCGTCCTTGATTCAGCAGTTCATCGGCAACATCAACAACTTCAACGTTATCTTCCTGTTGACTGGTGGTAAGCCAATGAACAACAACTACAACGGTGCCGGCTCAACCGACCTTCTGGTCAACTGGCTCTACAACTTGACCTTCGGTCAGCAGCAGCGCTACAACGCCTCAGCCGTTCTGGGCATCTTGATCTTCATCTTGAGTGCGACGATTTCCTTGATCGCTTACCGTCACACCACTGCGTTTAAGGAGGGATAAAATTGAAGTCTTACTCTAACCAGAGAAAAGTATCCCTTTTCTTCAGATATTTATTGCTGACGATTTTGGCAATCTTATGGCTGATCCCCATTCTTTGGATCGTTTTGGCCAGCTTCTCATACAATGACACTGGCTTTATCTCAACCTTCTTCCCTGAAAAATGGACTTTGCAGAACTACATCGGGATCTTTACCAACTCCCAGTTCCCGTACCTGCACTGGATTATCAACACTTTGATCGTAGCGATTATTTCCGCTACTCTGTCAACCTTTATCCAAATCTCAGTTGCTTACGTTCTGTCCCGCTTACGCTTTAAATTCCGCAAGCCATTCCTGCAGATTGCCCTGGTTTTGGGCATGTTCCCTGGCTTCATGTCCATGATCGCCCTTTACTACATCTTGAAGGGGCTGAACATGCTGAACCTGGGCGGCTTGATCCTGGTTTACGTCGGTGGTGCCGGCCTTGGCTTCTACGTTGCCAAGGGTTTCTTCGACACTATCCCGCGGTCACTGGATGAAGCAGCTGAACTGGATGGTGCAACCAAATGGCAGGTCTTCACCAAGATCGGCCTGCCGCTCTCCAAGCCAATGATCGTCTACACAGCTTTAACGACTTTCATGGCACCATGGGTAGACTTCATCTTCTCCGGGATCATCCTCTCTACTTCAGGTGACCCAAAGACCTACACGATCGCGTACGGTCTGTACAACATGCTTTCTTCTTCAAAGGGGAGCGCGACGACCTACTTCGCCCAATTCGTGGCTGGCTGTGTCATCATCGCTATCCCAATCACGATCCTCTTCATCATCATGCAGAAGTTTTACGTCAGTGGGATTACTGCAGGTGCTGACAAGGGTTAACACACAAACCCAAACAACATTTCATTCAATCCTTGCCTTCTCAGCGAAAAGAATCTGAGAATATCTCGGATTCGATTAAAGAAAAACAGTGGAAGCTTCATAGAGAAGCTTTCCACTGTTTTTTTGTCTAAAATTGTCTAAAAACTACTGCTTATTTAAGGGGCCGGTAGAAGTCGATGCCGCTGGCGGCAGCGTAATCACCGGTTGTTTCCAGGATGCTGAGGCGGACAGCCTTGGCGCTGACCCCTCTGAGACCGATGACCTTGTTCTTGCAGTCACTGTTGAACTGGTAGTCAGATCCGTAGCTGGTAAAGTTTTCACCGTCGGTGGAGATTTCAACCCGCATCTTCAAAGGCCGGCCATCCCGGCTGCTGGCTCTTGGCAGGTAGATCAGCTTGTTTAATTCCGTTTGGTCCGGGAAGCTGAAGGTCAAAGTCAGTGGCTGGTCCTCACTTGGCTTGCCCACGCTTTGCCAGTCGGTTGCCAGTCGCCGGTCCAGGAGGTTTTTCAGCTGGTGGCCACGTTCACTTTCTTGGCTGGAAGTGACTTTGACATTGGAAATGATAAAGTCCCGCGGGTCCCGCTTGGTCTTGACCTGCAAGAGGTCGGACCATTCGGATACCTTGTAGCCAGCTTCATAGCGGAGGCGCAGCCGGTAGCCAGTGTTGGCGGCCAGGTCGGTGAAGGTGAAGATGTTCCCGCTGATCCCGGTGTAGAGCAGGCCGTTCAATTCGATCTGGACACTAGGCGTCCGCTGGGCCCACTTGACCGTCAAAGAGTGAGCGCTGATTTTATCCCGGTCGACTTCTACCTTGCCCGGCAGGGGCAGGGCGGCATCGGTGATCTGGTGAACCAGTTGCTCATTGGCGAAGCGGAAGTTGTTGATCAGGATTTCCAGCTTTTCCTGCTTGATGTCCCGCTCCTGCAACTTGATGATCAAAGCTGGGCGAGGGGTTGAGCCCAAGTCCTTGAAGCCTTCCGGCCAGCAGAACTTGTTGTCGTAGTAGAAGCCTTCCTTGGCTCTTTGCAGGGTTTCCGGCGTGCCGTATTCGGTCAAGGTGATGACTTCATTGTCGCCGGCCCGGAGCTGGATTTCATCTGGGTGCTGGTCACAATATATATAAAGGAAGGTTTTCTCTTTAATGGCCATATTCGGGTAGTAGCCGGTGGTTGGTTCGATGATCACGCGCAGCTTGCTGTCGGCCACATGGGTGCGGACGACGGTTTGGGCGCTGTTGTGCTTGTAGTCGCTTTGGTCGTTGTCGCTGTAAGTGCTGATGGAGGCGTCGCCTTGCGGGTAGAGAACGAAGCGCCGGTTGCCCAGGTCAAAGATGCTGCCGCCTCTGACGAAGACGGGCAATTGCCAAAGAGGGTACTTGCGCCGGTTGTAGACTCGGCCGCCCATCAAACGGTCGCCGGTAAAGAGGTCGATCCAGACAGTCTGCTTGTCGGGCAGGTAGATCCGGTCGCGGACGCTCATGCCTTGATTGTCAGACTTGCCGTTGACGATTGGCGCGACAAGCAATTGGTCGCCCAGCATGAATTCATCGGCAAAGTCCCGGCCGTAGCCAACCTGTTCATGCGGAAAGGCCATCAAGAGCGGCCGGACCAGGGGCAAGCCGTCTTGGGCCTGGCGGCTGAGGGCATAAAGGTAAGGCTTCAGCTGCTCGCGCAGGCCGAGGTAGGCCTTCATGATCCGGGAGACCTTGTTGTTGAAGGCGAAAGGGGTCTTGCTGAGAGGACTTTGGTCGTCAATGACGAAGAAAAGCGGGGTAAAGGTCTTCCATTCCAGGTCGCGGACGGCGACTTGGGCGTTTTCTTGCCCATGCTTGCCACCAGCAGCGGCCCCGATGAAGGGCAGGCCGGACAAACCAGCACCTAATAAGGTAGAGATTTGCGTTTTGATGCTGGACCAGTCGCCGCTGACATCGCCGAAGGCCAGGACAGCCTGGCCTTGGTAAGGAAGGAGGCTGTCGCGGATTAGGGTGAGGGGCTTGGCTTTCGGATTTTCCTTAGCCAGGTCGGAATTGACGGCGGTCAAGTCGCTGCTTGGGTCGTCGACCGCGGCAAATTCGCTGTGCCGGGCTAAAGGCTGGCCTTTTTCACTCCAGAAGCCTGGATGGCAGTTGCGATTTTGGGCATAGCTGGCAAAGGCGGCAAAGTCATCAGGCTTGGCCGCGGTTTGGTTTTCATAGTTGGGGATGATCCAGGATAATGGGAAGCCCCAGCGCTGGTAGCGGTCCAACATGGCCCGGGCGGAGAACTGGTAGTCCTTTTCCCCGTTCAGGCTAGGCAGGCGGGCGCCGGTTTCAGCCTTTCTTGAGTAGTAGCGGTTGTCTTCAAAGCGGACTGCTTCATGGCCCTTGCCGTCAGCTTCTTGCCAGGAGCCATCAAGGAAGTTGCCGAGGTGGCCGAAGGAGAGGGCGTAGCTGGGCAGCATGAAGGGTTTGCCCGTCAAATAATAGAAGCTGGACAGCAATTCTTGCGGAGAGTTTCCTATTATATAGTAGCTGTCAAAGACCGGGGTCCGGTGGCTTAAGATGGTGAGCTGGGAATTTTGCCGGCCGAAGTCGTAGTGACCGGTCGCGGTCGTGTTGCGCAGTTCGGCAAAGCCGGCGTTGGTCCAGAAGAAAGGCACGGCAGCCAGAACGCCGTCAGCCCCGGTGATACCATCGGTCTTGATGGTGATTTTTTCGCCCTTGTGGCTGAAGTGGCCGTTTTGAACTCCGCCGCCGTAGTAGTATTCGTTTTGCCCTTGTTTCAGAATTTCGATGCTGTGCTTGCCGCTCAGTTCGAGGGCAGAAGCTTGGACCATCCGCGGCCGGTGGACGGACTCGTCAAAGATGCTGAAGGTGCCGGTTTTCTGCTGGAAAATCAACTTGCAGCTGCCAGCGGTGATGATGAACATGTCGCTGGTCGCGTGGGCCGTGGCCCGGGCGAAACATTGCGGGTCGGGCTCGATGCCTTTGACCAGCATGTCGTCAGTTTCGGCAAATTCTTGACTTGGATCCAGCCAGTAGCGGAAGATGCCACTTGCGATCAAGTAGACGCGGGCGATCTCGCCGGTCGCGTAATGAAGCTCATAGTAATTTTCACGCTTATTGACGCCAACCAGTCTTCCTAATTGATGTCTTGAATTTTGCAGGTCTGCAGTCATAATCTTTTTCCTTTATGTCATGAAATATCTAATCTAATTATAGCCAAAAAGCCGATAAATTGGAAAAAATAGCCTATACTAGTTTGGGTTGCCAGGATGGGTTGCCGGATAAGCTGCAGACATATTTTATTCATAAAAAAGGAAGTACCTGTCTAACAATATTTAGCAAAAAGCTGAAAATACTTAGCGCTTGTTAAGCATAATATATAACAAAAAACTCTTTTTCACATTGACGCAAAAAACAAATAATGATATAATCAAAAAGAAAAAATAGGTTATTTTTATAAAACAAGGAGGAAAATGTAATGAAAAAAGCAAAATTATTGACGGCAGGGTTAATTGCAATGTCACTATTATCAGTAACTGGGTTAGTTGGTGCTGCAACATGGACCGCTGGAACAACTGGAGTACCCGGCTGGGGGCAATGGGGTGTAACTCAAAAGTCAAATTTGAAGACAACTAATAGCCAGTACGCGTCATTTAATGGTGATGCTATGCCAAATTCTTTTGGCTATAAAGTTAAATTAGTGAATAATGTTGGTGAAACACGATCAGCGGAAACTAATTTGCAAAAAAATAAAACAACTAGAGGGGGCAATAACACTGGCGTGAAAAATAAGCATTATCGTGCGGCAGTGAGATCTTCTAATTTCGAACCCAACTACAGCAATGTAAGACTGCACTTTAGTGCGGATAAAAAGTAGGTGAAAGGGATGAACTTAGTAAAGAATCGCTATGTTTTCGGTGGATTAGCCTTATTGACACTGGTTGATGCACAGAACCAGCTTGGCGCTATTGAGGCAAATAAGATGCTTAAGCCTAGTGCGAATTTGGCTTGGCAACTGTTTTATAACTCGCAGCTCGCGGGTGGATATGAGTCGATAATTCACTTTGTATTATTTTTGGCCTTATTCCCAGCAATCGTCAGCTGGATGCTGATCTATCAAAAGAACAGCAACTTGGACAGCAGCGCTCTGACCCGTGTAAATAGGCGGAACTATTGGGCTAAACAGGGGCTGCAGCTTTTTGTGCTAGCTGCCGTGTACCGCTTATTGCTGACTGCTATGGAACTTTTGCTTGTATCAGTCAAGTTCGGATATCTGGATTTTTCTCTTACTTTTAAGCAATCAGAAACTTCTTTTACGCTTTTTAGCCAAAATGCCAGCTTACAATTTTTGATTTATACTGTTATTTCAGCACTGGGCTGGGGAATTTGGGCTTTATTGACTTATAGTACTTGTCTCTTTGTCAAACGGACGATTTTGGTGATTCCTGTAGCCTTGCTGGTCAGTTTTGCTGGTTCAGTTCTTCCAATAGTCATTGCTCAAACGAATATTCCGGTTCTCTATGATTTTGCATACGCGCTGCTTTTTGGCAATATACAGGCTCCAGGTGTCATGACTGTTAATGGAAAACTAATGGGAGTTACAATTGTATATCCGCTTGTCAGCCTGATTTTTTATGCTGGCCTTTCTGTTTTGTTTGCGCGTCTTTATATGCATAGAGCAGGGCAAGGACTGCTGGATTAATGAAGCTGATTTTTTGGAATCCGAAAGCCAAGACTGTCTGGGGGATGATGCTCTTTTTAGCGCTTATTGCTCCTGTCATCTCACCGATAAAAAATCTGTTTGGAATTGGTTTGGCGGGCTTTTACACCTACTTAATCCAGCTACCGGCTTGCTTGATCATTTTGGGCTATGACTTGGCTCTTAGAAAGAGCCGGGAGCTAGTCGAATTACGTCAGTCGCTTGCTAAGGTTTATGTAAAAATTCTTCAGTTTAATCTGCTGACTGCTAGTCTCTTTTATGTAAGCCAGCTTGCGATTTGTTATTTGTTTGGAGCCCGCATTGCAGGACCAGCTGAGTTTCGGCTGACGATCATCATTCTGCTGGCTAAGTTTTTGATTCTGCTGCTGACAATGTCCTTGTATGCCTATAGCTTTACGTTGCCAAATGGCTGGCCGCTATTAGCAGCAGCCACATTATTGCCACTTTTATATCACTACTTAATTGAGCTTGGGCCTCTTTATGGTGCGCTTAGAGCTATTGGCAGTTTGTAGGACGATTAAGCTGATAATTTTTGGAGGAAAGAAATGTTAGAAGTTGACCACTTGCAGATGTCTTTTCAAGGGCAGGAAGTAATTAAGGACGCGACCTTTACCCTTGAGCCAGGCGACCTGGCCCACATCACCGGGCCAAACGGTTGCGGGAAATCTACCTTATTCAAAGCAATTACCGGCATCTACCAGGCAACTGGCGGTAAGTGCACTTTGGGCGAAAAAGACGAAATCGGCGCCTTGATTGAAAACCCTGGCTTCTTGGAATTCGCTGACTTGAAGAGCAACTTGAGTTTTCTGGCCAAGCTCAAGCATGAATTTGACTATGACTACACGCAGACTTTTTGCCAAAGACTGGGCTTGGATTTAGCCAGCAAGCAGCGCATGAGCAAGTATTCAATTGGGATGCGGCAGAAGGCCGGGATCATCCAGGCCATCATGGAAAAGCAGAACGTGATTCTGCTGGATGAACCGTCAAGAGGCTTGGACGCGGATTCCCTTGTGGTTTTCGCGGATTTGGTCAATGACCTGGCTAAAGAAGGGCGGAGCGTGGTGATCGCGTCCCACGATCAAGTGCCAGGCATCAACTACAACAAGCATTATGTCTTAGAGCAAGGCGTGCTGACTCAAAATGAAAATTAACAAACGGTTTCTGCAATTAAGCGTGATTGTCAGTTTGCTGGAAGTCTGGCTTATAGAAGTCCAAGGACCGCACAAAGCAGCAGCGGCAGGGCAGATCAGCTACGGGATCTACTTGCTCACTCCGGTCACTATCTTGTTTGGCCTTGGCCTTTTGGCTATGCAGCTGTGGATCTTCGTTTCCTGCCAGCAAGACCTGCAGGAAGTGTGGGTCTTCATGAAGGTGCGGCGACTGTCAGCGAAAGAAGAAAACCGCGCCATCTGGCAATTGCTCAGTCCAGGTTTGGCAACAGCTTATTGGCCCAACCTCCTTATTTTATTCTTGGCCTTCAGCTGGCAGCTTTTGCTCGGATTGCTGGTGTATGTTGTGTTAACAGGCTTAGCCGCTTGGGCAGGGATGAAGCTGCAGAAGAGCTGGCTGATCATCCTGCTTTTAACTTTGATTCGGCTGGGCTTTTGCCTGTGTTTATCTTTGGGTTAGATGAAGACAGATTTAGGGGTAGAATTGTTGGAAAATAAACTAGATGATATTCTGGCTAAAGATGATGAAGAGAATGAAGGGAAATGGTATTACCTTGATTTCTTCCCTGTAACCTTTCAAGCTGGAAATGATAAATTTGATGAGTTTGAGTCATTTATTCAAGAAAAGTACTATAAATCTTTTTCTAAAAAGCTTTCTTTCATTATTTTGGGCCTGGTCAGCTATTATGACGCGGAAATCTATTTGCATGATGTAGATTACGGTGATGACTGGCTGAACTCCTTGCGTCATCAAGATCTTCTAAGCCAATTAGAATACCCGGACTTGAGCAAGCTCATCAAGCGTTTTTGCGTGAACGAAACACTTGGTTTAAAAATTGCCTTGCAGGATCATGATAATTTAGCATTGATGCTCTTTGAAGGCGGCTTGCGGCTAAGTTTTTACAATTTGACGGATGAGCAGAAGAAAGTTGCTGAAGACCTGGTCCGGTCGCAGGGCTTCTTCTTCAAAGAATCCAATAGCTGATCTTTAACTGCCTGAAACGGGCAGTTTTATTTTTGCTCAATTTTTAGCAAAGCATTGACTAAAAGGCTTACAGAGTTAAGAATAATAGAAGAAAAAGATTGTTTTACTAAGGAGAAAAAATGCGCTATTACATTCATGCTGATCAGTTTTACCTGTCAAATGGCCGGGGAAAAGGCGGCTATTTAGAGATTGTTGATGGTAAATTCGGGGCCTACCTGCCAGAAGGCAGCCAAGTGCCGGACGCGGTGGACTACACTGGCTTCAGTGTGGCACCGGGCTATGTCGATACTCACATCCACGGCTCTGTCAAAGAAGACGTGATGAAGAGCGACTGGGAGGGGATCAATCGCTTGTCTGAAGCCTTGCTGAGTGCCGGGGTAACCAGCTGGCTGCCAACGACAGTGACCGCGTCCAGTGAGCAATTGGCTGAAGTCTGCCGGATGCTGGCTGCTCACCAGGGAGAAGAAAGCGGAGCTAAGATTCAAGGGATTCACTTTGAAGGCCCATTTTTTACGGAAGAACACGCGGGGGCGGAAAATCCAAAATACATGATTGACCCAAGCCCGGCAGAACTGGACAAGTGGCTGGAAGCGTCAAAGGGGATGCTGAAGAAGATCTCTCTTGCGCCAGAACGTCCGGGAACGCCAGCTTTCGTAAGCTATGCTGTCAGCCGGGGAGTCAAGGTGGCCTTGGGTCACTCCAGTGCCAGCTACGACCAGACTAAGGCAGCTGCTCAGGCTGGGGCAACGATTTTTACCCACACCTTTAACGGGATGCCAGACTTCTCTCACAACCGGCCAAACATTGCCAACGCGGCCATGGCCTTAGAGAACATGGATAACGAACTGATTGCGGATGGTCACCACGTCACGCCTAGCGCCATCAAGGCCTTGCTGGCGGCTAAAGGCAAGGACCATATCGTTTTGATCACTGACTGCATGGAAGCCGGGATGATGCCGGATGGCGACTACATGCTGGGGGAACTGCCGGTATACGTCAAGGACGGGATGGCGCGCCTGAAGGAGGGCGACAATCTGGCCGGCAGCGTCTTGCAGCTGAAGGACGGGGTGAAGAACCTGGTTGACTGGGGGTTGGCTGGCAAGGAAGAGGCCGTGTTGATGGCCAGCTATAATCCGGCACGCAGCCAAGGCCTGCTGGATAAGTGCGGGGCAATTCGTCCGGGCCTGCCTGCTGACTTCTTGATTTTGAAGGATGACATGTCCCTGGCGAAGACCTACTTGAATGGAGAAATCCGCTGGGAAGAATAATAGCAAAGCTCGCTGCTGATCAGCGAGCTTTTTTGCTGCCATTCACCGGCGCAGATGACCATTCAACGGCATTTGCGGTTTTGGAACTTTTTTAGGGATAGAATTACGGTGTTGAAACAAAGGAGGATTAAATCAAATGAGAAGAAAATTGAAGAGAAATATTGTAGTTGCCCTAGGTGTTTTACTGTTGCTTCAATCCAAGGGTACTGTTAAAGCTGATGTTGGAACTAGTAATAGCGACAATGAATTTGTGAAAGCATATTCTATTGGGCGTAGTAAAGGAATTCTTACAGACGATAACATGACGGAATCAGAATTCGTCAACTTATGCAAGAATACAGTTTATCCACGATATCTAAAGTATTGCTATGAATATCCGGGTATATCTTTTGAAGATTACCTGGCTGAAGATAATTATGAAGTTCCTGTTCAAACAACTGAAGATAAACCTATTATTATCAATCACAAATCTTCAACGTCCTCAACTAATAAAATTAGGTTGGTGGGTGTATCCGCAAATAGAGATTATAAGATGAAGGCTGGCGATATCTTGGTTTGCTATGGGACTAGTTCTTCTAATAATTCAATTCCAAATCATGTTGGCCATGCCGCCATTGCTAGCTCTTCTAGCCATATTTTAGAGATGCCGAATATTTGGTCACATGCAACTCATGTGGGAAAGGCAAGCTGGTTCGCTAAGCATACAAAAGGAAAAGATTATGTTGCGGTTTACCGAGTGAAGAAGCATCCGCATTATGCTGAAGATGCAGCGGGATACGCATACCATGATATGTATATTAGCAATAATCCTAAATACCTACTTTCCCCTAATTTATATGATAGAACAACGAGCTACTGTTCCAAGTATGTCTACTGTGCATGGTATTATGGTGCAACTAAGGATTCTGTAAAGCATTACAATATAGGACATTATGTTTTGCCTCACAGTTTTATTGGTAATTGGAAAGGTTCTTTCGTAGCATCATATGTTTATAAGGTAACTGAGTACTAAGGTGACAAAAATGAAAAAGAGAAGTTTCTTACTTCAAAATGTTGTACTTGTTCTGATGAGTGTGTATTCAATTATGATGTCGATAGTGGCAATTAATAGCAATTATTATAATGGACAAAAGCTACTTAGCCTAGCGGCATATATACCATTGCTTTTATTTTTGCTTGTAGACATTACTGCCTTTTTTGAAGAAAAAATTTCTTTTAAATGGTTGTTTTTGTTGGTTATGTTAAATCTTATATCAGTATTTTGCTTTACCGGTGCAAAAATAAATAGCTTTTTCAACTCTCCGTCTTTACTTTCTTATTTAGTTAATAGCATTTTTATCTTTTGCTTATATTTGTTAGAAAAGCCAGCATATTTTGGAAATGATGGTAAAGCAAATTTACGATATATTTGTTGGTCAATACCTGTACTTGATCTGGTCATAAATATCTTTATTATCTGCTTTGGGTAGGAATCAAAAAAGCTCGCTGCTGGTCAGCGGGCTTTTTGTTGCCATTCACCGGCGCAGATGACCATTCATCGGCATTTGCGGTTTTGGAACTACTTTTAGGGATAGAATTACGGTGTTGAAACAAAGGGGGATTCAACATAATGAAGAAAAAGTTATTAGTAAGCACTGTGTTGGTCAGTGCGATTTCCTTTATGTCTGTATCACCGGCATTTGCAGCTACAGCTGTTGACAGCGATGTGATCAAGGAGAATATTTCAGTTGACAATGAGAATTGGACTCAAGGAATGGTTGAAGAGCAATGGACAGCAACTCATTCATCACCATTGTTCCCATCACTTTATTTGTCAATTGGTAAGCATGTTCGCTATCCCGCTGAAGGGGGGAAGTGGACATATGGATTTTGGAATGCAAAAGTACACTCTGAATACAAGGTAAACAAGAAGCATGGGTCAACAGTCGTGTATATTGATAGAAAAGGCAAAAAGCATGAACAGCGGTCAATTAATACGGCTGCTGGCAAAACATCCATTGCCGAAGTTTGGGCAATTAATCTGCCAAAGACCGTTGATCGATACTATTACCGAATAGTCAAATAGTAAAAGTCTGGAAGCATCTTCTTGAAGTAACTAGATGTTTCCAGTTTTTATTTAGGAGGATGTAGCGCGATGAAAGGAATAAGTGTTTCTGCCGATCAGATTACGGCGCAAACAGGAGACAAGCTGCTTTTTCAAGATTTATCTTTTCAAGCAAATGGCGGTCAAGCAGTTGCCCTGGTTGGCCGGTCCGGCGCTGGCAAAACTACTCTGCTCAACCTGCTCGGCTTGTTAAGCCTGCCAAGCAAGGGAAAAATTCTGATCAATGGCGAGAATGCCAGCAGCTGGCCGGAAGGGAAAAGGGAGAAATTTTGGCGGGAAAAGGCGGCCTTTCTCTATCAAGATGCTGGAATCATCGATGAAGAAAGCCTGCTGTACAACGTTTCTTTGACTAAGGCGAAAAAGAGCCAGGAACAAGCCTTGCATTGCTTGAAAATGCTTGGTTTAACGCAAGCTCATGAAAAAGCAGCCGTGCTTTCTGGCGGGGAAAAGCGGCGTCTGGGTCTGGCCCGCCTTTTATACAAACAGGGTCAGGTGATCTACGCGGATGAACCGACCGCTTCTTTGGATGCGGCCAACCGCCAGCTGGTCACTGATTTGCTTTTAAAACAGGCACAGGCAGGCGCGCTCGTCTTTATCGCCACCCACGATGAAGACCTGGCGCAAAAGTGTGACGCGCGAATTTGTCTGGGAGAATGACCATGCGTAATAGAATCAACATTGCCGCTTCCAGTTTGCTCTTCGCCCTTGTCTTTCTGTATTCTCTTGGACCCGGCCGCGATGCAGTAGACCGGCTGCCTTTGATCTGCAGCCTGCTTTTATACGTCACAAGCCTGCTTTTGCCTTTGCAGCTTGGCTATCGCAAAGATACTATTCGCCTGCTGGCCGGAATCAGCAGGTTGGAAATCTGTCTGGATAATTTTACCTGTCTCTTTGTTTGGAGCCTTGATGGCAGCCTGCTTGGTATTTTGTTGTTTGGTCTGATTTTTCGTGAAAAAAGTTTTTTAGGCAATTCTGCTCTTTTACTGTTGATTGAACTGGTCTTGATTTTCTGTTCACTGCTGCTGATGAAGCTGCCGGACAAATTTCGCGTCAGCCGCGGTTCTGGAAAAAATCAAGGAAAAATCGCCCTGCGTTGCCTGCAAGTATCAGCCTTGCTGCTGTTAGCCTGGTCCCTGCCGCAAGCGGCCTTACTGGCCAAGAGTGCCTATGAAAATTACCAGTCAAAGGAAAAATGGCAGCAAGTTCCAGCAGCCGTCAGTTTTGATGATGATGGCCGCTTGGACCAAAGAGATCATTACCCGGCTGAACTCGCGCTCATCAAAGATGAAGAGCGGCAAGGCAACGCGGTTTTGTCCCTAATCATGGATGACCAAATGCAAACGTCAAAAGCTGAATTAGGGGGATATGACCACATCGTTTTTGTCAATGACCAGGCTTTAAAGCTGGCCGGTATCAGCCGCCAGGACCTAAAGGAAGTTGCCCTGGCCGACTTGCCAGCAGAAAGCCGGAATTTCTTGCGCAGAATCTTGCCACTTAATACCGCAAAGCGGCAAACCGTGCCGAAAGGGATGCACTTGTTGACCAGCCGGAAAAAGCTGGTCGCTCTAAATGAAACGCAAGATTTTCAACTTTGCCGCAAGCCCTTGATCATCTACAGTAAACGGCCCAGCCAGATTTATGACATGCATGGCTTTTTATATCCAGCTTTGTCGACAGGCAATCTCTTCTTTATCCGGTCAGATAAGCTTATTCCTGCCTTAAAGCGGCGCGGCTTGACAAAAATTTACTCGCCAGAGCCTTTCCGCTTGAAGCAGCTCGCCCAAAGCAAGCTGGAGCTGGCCAAGCTCTACTTAAAGAGCTGCTTGTGGGAGCTGCTGAACTGCATCTTGCTCTTGCTTTTGCTGGCCAGCATCTTGAACTATCAAGCTGCTGCCTGGGTTCAGCTCAACCGGACCAAGGTTTTCGCCTTGTTTACCAGTGGGCACAAGTGGAGAATAATCTTCCCGCCTGCCGCGGTGGCGGCTGCCTTAGCGCTGCTTGTTTGTTTTCTGGTCACGGCTATCTTGCTTGTCCTTTACGCTGCAAGTCCTGCTGGGCTCTTGATCTGCCAGTTTTCCTTTATCCTGCTGTATACTTTGGTATATGGAAAGCTTTTGAGCAAAAAGAGCAAAACAGAAGTTAAACGGATGATTGGCCGGAAAGGGTAGAAGAGGATGAAAGAGGAACTGGGCCTGCGGATAGCGGTTTGCGACGATGAGGAAAAAGAACGCGCGAGTTTGCGGCAGTTGCTAGTCATGGAGTTAAACGCCGCACATGTCGACTGCTACGCGAGCGGGGATGACCTGCTTGAAGCAGGAAAAAAGTACAACTTGATCTTTCTGGACATCGAAATGCCTGGTACAAGCGGCATGGAGACGGCCCGTCGCCTGCGCCGTGACAAGCGCGGCGATTTGCTGGTCTTTTTAACTGCTTATGACCGCTATATGCCTTCCGCCTTCGAAGTGAAGGCCTTCCGCTACTTGCTCAAGCCCTGGAAGAAGGAGGATATTGCCTTGGTTTTGCGGGCTGCTTACCAGGAAATCCTGGCCAGGCAGCTCTTGGCAGTCCCTTTGCCGGACAAGGCAATGACTGCTCTGCCCTTAAATGAAATCCGTCTGCTGGAAAGTTTGGGAGACCAGAGCTGCATCTATACGGCTGACAAAAAAGTAATCAGCCCAGAACCCTTGAAGTATTGGGAAAAACAACTGGACAGCGCCTTGTTTGGCCGGGTGAGCAGGCAATACATCGTGGCTTACCAGCATATCAGTGATCTGAAGCATAATCAGCTCTACCTTGCCGGCCTTAAGCAGCCAATCCTGCTTCCCCGCCGCCAGGTCAAAGCTGTTGAAGCTGCCTGGCTTGACTACCTGCGCTTTTATGCCCAGCCGCTGTGATTTTGGAGCATAATATGAATTTGTCTATCGATGCCGTGACGCTTTTGAACACGGCTTTTATCCTGCTGCAGTTCAGCAAGCTTTATCTGGCTTTTGCCTATCTCTTTGCCGAGAAAATCAGGCCGGCCTGGTTGCTGGGGATTTACTTTTTTGGTTTGGTGGCCTACTGCCTGGCCGGTCCCCAGCTGGGACTTTTGAATGAAGCTTTGATCTATGCCCTGCTTGCTTTGGGCCGGACTTTGCTGGGGCCATTAAAGGAAAAAGACCTCAGCCAGCTGGGCAGCTATGCGGTTTTAAGCCTGCTGGATCTGAGTCTAAAGCAGCTGCTCCGCCGTCAAGAAGTGGGCGCGGCTGATCTTGTTTTTGAAGCTGCCATAGCTTTGACTTTCGTTTACCTGTTTTTGGCGCCTAAGGTCAAAAATGTTTTTGCCAGCTGGCCGGACAAGGCCAAGTGGCTGTTTGTTTTCCTGGAAATTCTGGCTTTGGGCGCGGCGAGTCTGACAGCAGGTCGCTTTCAAGCCTATCTTCGCTTGCAAAAGCAGCTGCCAGTGCTAGAGGCCTGCTTGGCTGGAGTTGCCGTCTGGCTGGACATGGCTCTTTTACAAGGACAGTTTAGGGTTTGGAAATTAAAAGGCGAGATGAGTGAACAAGAGCAGCTGCTCCAAGCTGAGGAAAACTATTATGAATCGCTTTTGGCCCGGGAGAAAGAAACCAAGAAGTTCCGCCACGATGCCCGCCAGCACTTGGTCAGCCTGCAGGGCCTGGCTCATGCCGGCCAGTATCAGGAACTGACTGCCTATATTGACGACTTGGTTGGTAGCAGCCAGATGACCCGGCAATTGATCGATACTGGTAACAGCGGAATCAATGCCGTGATTGGCGACCTGGCCGCCCGGTATCCGCAGGTTGAAATCAGCTGGACTGGGGTGATTCCCGGCAACTTAGCCTTGCGGCAGCTGGATCTGTGCATTATTGCCGGCAATCTTTTGAAAAATGCCTGCCAGGCAGCCTCACTGGCGGCAGACCACCAGGTTAAGGCAGTGCTGAAATTTTCCGGGAAAACCATGCTTTTGACCGTAGCCAATCAAACGGATAAGGGGGTCAAGGTCGGGCCAGAAGGGGATAGTGTTGCGGCGAACGGACGGACGGGGATTGGCTTAGGCAAGGTCAAATCCTTTTTGGAGCCTTACCACGGCCGCCTGCGGTTAACTTTTAGCCCGAAAACCGCGCTTGCCAGCGGCGGGGGAGAATTTAGAGCCGAAGTCTTTGTGCCAAATGCTTTAAAAGCCCCCCGGGAGTTTTAGAAAAGAGAAAAAGCCCGTCTTCCAAAATTGCGGAAGGCAGGCTTTTTGTTAGATGTAGCTTTTTTAATATACGGCACCTTCGTAGAAGTCGAAGCGCAGCTTGTTGAAGTTGAAGTCCTTCAGCTGGCTCATCTTGATTACGTTGTCGCTGACGCCCCAACTCATGAGGTTGATCGGCTTGCCGTAGTCTTCATCTGGGATAACCAAAAGGACGTACTTGCCTTGGCTCAAGGCATAACCCAGTTCCATGCCCAGGCCGACGTCTTCTTCGTCAGGAATGTAGACGCCCAGCATGACATCGTTGGTCTTGATCCCGTTCAAGTCGTTGTTGTAGGTGGCCGTAGCCCAAACCTTGTCGTGCAGGTATTCCGGGTGTTCGTCGACCCGGATGCCCTTGTACTGGTTGTCCAGGGGAACGTAGCTGTTTTCCAGGTCAATCGTTGGATTTTCCTTGAGGGCTTCCATGGCTTCCTTGTAGGCTTTGTTTTGGCGGTCAGTGAACCAGCCGGCACCGAAGTAGATCGTCTTTTTTGGCATATCTTGTATTCCTTTCATGTCTGTTGCGAGATATTGTGTTTCTTTTTCTAGAATAACTTTACCATTTTCCGCCCCGGCTGACTAGTCAAAAATTAAGCGCCAGTCAAGTTGGCCAGCGCTATATAGCTTATAATAAGGGTAGTTGTATTTTTAAAAAAGGGGTGGAAAAAGTGACTGAAGAACTCTTAAAAGCGGAAAGCTGTTTTGTTTTGCGGGCCGAAGACCGGGCCGACATGTTTGCCCAAGTCTACAAAAAGCTGCTGGAGCAGGGGCTGGTAGCGGCCGGCTTTTTAGACCAGGTGGTGGACAGGGAAGAGGATTTTCCGACTGGCCTGGCCAGCTGCAATCTGGCCCCGGGTCTTCCCAACCTGGCTTTTCCGCATACGGAAGGCTGCTTTGTCAAAGAGCAACGGGTCGTTCCCATTAAGCTGCTGGACCCGGTCAGCTTCAAGAGCGTGGTCGATCCCAGCCGTGAATTGCCAGTTGGCTTTTGCTTCATGCTGCTGGACCAAAAGGCGGACGGCCAAGCTGAACTTTTGGCCAGAACCATGACCTTCCTCAGCCAGGCTGAACCAGAAGCCCTCAGCCGGATTTTTGCCCAGACTGATCCTGCCGGCTTGTACTCTGCCCTGCGGGATGCGGGATTTTAATGCTGACTTTGGTCTAATTGCCCATCCGTCAAATGGTAAATTTTTTGCGGTAAATTCTGCAATAGCAGAGGATCATGACTAACCAAAAGGGTAGTCGTTCCTTGCTTTTGCATTTCTTTGATCAAAGAGATAAAAAGTTGGATAGCTTTAGCATCCAAACCATTCGTTGGTTCGTCCAGAAGCAGCAGATCAGGCTTCTCCATAACAGCTTGAATAATGGCCAGCTTTTGCCGCATGCCTAAGGAAAAGGACTTTACTTTAGAGTCCTTTTTTTGATCCAAGGCGAAAATCTTCATGCTTTCAATAATTTCAGCTTCACTGATGGTATTGTTGATGGCGGCGAGGTACTTTAGGTTCTCGAGTGCTGTCAAGTAAGGAATAAAATTTGGGGTTTCGATGATTGTGCCGCAGTTTACTGGCAACTGTTGATTAAAATGAACCGATTGCCCGGCTAGCTTGATTTCACCGCTAGTTTTGACAAAGCCTAAGATGGCGCGTAAAAGCATGGTTTTACCAGAACCGTTGTCGCCAGTGAAAGCAACAACTTCGCCTTTTTCGACAGACAAATTGATATCGTTTAAGACAGGCTGGCCCTTAATTGTCTTGGAAACATGGTTGAGAGTAAGGTATGACATATTTTTCCCTTTCGTTTGATTTACAGAAGTTCTGTTTGCAGGTTAATGTAATAAAGAACAGCAGCCAAGGTTAATATCACGATTAATTCTAAGAAGTAGGAAAAAGCAGCGATATTGGCGAGCAAAATTAAGTTTTTCTTACTTACAAGATCCAGGATAGCCAGTCCGCAGCCAATGACGACCGGCAGGGCATAGTCCCTGCCAAGCAGCAATAGACTGGTTAAGAGCAGGTTGAAAGCCAAAAGGCTCAAACTAGCTGGCGCCAAAATCCGCAAAAGCAGCATCCAAGCGGTAAAACCGAAACAGAACAGCAGGGCTAGTGAAAACAGGATATTGTAGCTAACTGTAAACAGCAGCATTTTAATTAGACTGGCTCGAAAAAGACGCCGTCGGTCAGCCTGCCTGACATAAACAAAAGGATTAAGTATCAGCAGGCTACTCTTCATTTCCGGCAAGAGCAGCAATTCAGCCAGGGCATAGTAGCAGATCCAAGCCAGATTAGCGCTGATAACGGTCAGATCGGGCAGCTGCATTACATCAAATGGATTGCGGTTGCCGGAAAATGGATTGGCTAAATTCCAGACTAGGCAGGCAAACAAAATGCCTGCCCAAAAGAGTTGCCGCCGCTTCAGATTATGAAAATGAAGTCTCATTTGATTTCCTCCTGGCTAAGCAGACAGTCAGCTAAGAACCATAGCAGCAAAATTACGCCCCAGACCAAGCAACTAAAGTAGAACAAAATTTGTGGCTGGCCAGCAAAGGCAGTTCCGGTCAACAGGCTCAGCCAGTTTTTGGAGAAGGCTGACATGAAGAAAAGCCAGGCTGCCAGATAGCATAGGCAAGTCAGCAGGTATAAATTGCCGTGTGGCATGAGCAGCCAGATGACAAGAACTATGCTTTGCGTTAAACAAAGATTTTGCAACAGCAGCCAGATGGAAAGCAGGCTGCTAGCTAATTCGATCTTGCCGCTACTGGAAAAAACAATGGCTGCCAGGAAGGCTGACCAAATTGCACAAGCAAATGATATGAGCAACTGCCAAGTCAGCTTCCAGGTCAGCCAGCGTTTAGGACTTTTCCAGCGAACCCGGGCCAATGGGTCATTTTTTGATGGGAAAAATGCTGCTGTTAAACCGCTGAATAAAGAAATTACTGGAAAAAGCAGGTTGGCTTCCAGTAGCTGAAGGCTGGCAGCAGAGCCGGCTGGTTCGGCAAACAGGAGGGCAAGCAGGAGAAGCGAAAAGACGGCCGCGATGATCAGCAGCCGCCTTTTTTGAATGATTAAGAGCTGTTTAATCAAGAACATCGTTTCTTTCCTTTATTAGGAAACCACCCCAAACTACAGCGAGGATTAAGATGGAATAAACAATAAGTCCAAAGACCGTGAAGGGATATTCATTGCTGAATGTTGGGGTGATAATGCTGGGAATAGAGAGCGGTTCAAAACCGCTGAAGTCGCGCAGAATACTGCTGGTCAGCGTGATGGCAAAAGGAACGATGACTTCCAATCCATTGCGCAGACCAAAAGCTGAAGCAATGAGTGATAGCTGACTCAAGAGACCTGCAAAAATGAAGACGATAAGCAAGCCAAGCAGCCAGAAAACAATTGGATGAGAGTAGAACAGACCTGCGCTCCAGCCGCCAGGGTTGATTGGCGTTAGTTCATATTTTCGGGATAAGGGAGCCAGGGAGTATTGACTAAAGAAAAAGATCCCCTCACAAATGAGTGGCAAAACCGCGATTAAACCAGCAAAAATAAAAGAACTTGCTGAACAGCTGGTAAAGTATTTATTTAATGGAAATCGGCTGAGCTGCATTTCGCGAAAGTGCTGCTTTTTATCTTCAGCAATGGTGCTGCCGGCGGCTAAGGCAGCAGTTAAAGGCAGAATAACATAGTAGCTGCGGCTGCCGAGCCCGGTATAGTCAAAACCAGTTAAATGGACATAGGCACTGTTGATAAAATACGCATTTGCAGATGAGATAGTCCGGGCCTGCAGAAAAATTATGGCAAAGCCAATGGCCAGGGCAAGCCAGCCCTGCCAGCGCTTGCTGAGCCGGATAAGCTGTTGTTTTATCATGTTGCTCCTCCTAAAAAAGCATCTGGCTTGCCAGATGCTTGGTAATTACTTCTTTTTTACCGAGTCAGGACTCCAGACACCACTGGCGTGAACATGGACCACATACCCTTCTCTACTTTCGATCGCTAAGCGAATCTTTGTTTTACCATAGATTTCGTATGCCCGGTTGTACATTAGCTGATATTGGCCAGCCTTAAGGGAATATTTTGGATTATCAATTTCTACGCCATCACTCTTTTGTGCCCAGACATTAACCATACCTTTGCCAACTTCTTTGACACGCACATAAGTACGAGATTTGTCAGTCTTATATCTGGCACCAGTGTAGTAGTTACCGCCATTCCTAGGCAGAATAGCATCCCAACTGGTGTCTGTATGATTATTACTTGCATGGACCAAACCAGCTGAGCCGACTGTAACAAGGGATAATGCAGCGATTACTAAGGACATACTTCTTTTTATCATTCTGATTCTCCAATACTGATATACATAAATGATTCAATTCATAAGCAAAAGAATAGCATTACGAAAGAAGTATGTCAATATTTTTCTTGAGTTATTTCTCCAGGTATATCGTCCGCAAATCCAACAGGTCAGCATTAGAGAGGCCGATCTGCTGGTGAAGGTAGGCATTGATGCTGCCATAGTCCCGGTTGATGACGTCCAGCAGGTACTTGAAGTAGGCCGGCTGCACGGTCTGCAAATCGTGGAAGGTCGCCAGGAGGCTGTCATCGGCTCCAGCGGCCTTTTCCTTGGCCAAAAGCTGGCTGACGAAGTCCTTGATTACTTCATTAGTGAAGAGGTAGTCTTTTTCAATGGTTTTCATCGGTACGCCCAAGGCCGTCAAGATCAGGATTGCCCCGAAACCGGTCCGGTCTTTCCCGGCCGTGCAGTGGAAAAGCACGCTCTCACCGTCTTTTTCATTAGCCAGGAGAACTTCAAACAAGTGCTGGTAGGCCTTGTTGGCGTTCTTCCCGGTCGCCATGTTCTTGTAGGCCCACAGCATCCGCTGGTAGCCCCAGCCTGGATCCTGGCTTTCTCTTGCCATGTCTGAAATACTCATGGTGGAGTTGGTCAAGTCCTCATCGAAAACGGGGTCGGCAAAGTACTCAACACCTGCGATCTTTCGGTCCGGCTGCTTGTTTCTTTCAAAACTGGTTCTGAGGTCGATATCGTACTTGAGTCCGTAGCGGCGCAAGTACTCCTGGTCTTCTGCCAGCAGGTCGGCCAAGTGCCCGCTCCGGATCAGCTTGTGCATTTTGATCTTTTTGCCGGAAACGGTCTGGTAGCCGCCCAGTTCACGGAAGTTCCGGCCGCCTTTAACGGCCAGCAATTGCTGCTTTAATGAAGTCATGGTTAAATCCTTTCTTATTTATATATATCTGTCTTTTCTGTTTTCTTTCAATTGTTTTTTAATTGACTGATTTTTTCATCCCGCTTAAAAAATGCTCCCTTGCAAGTTTAAGATGTAACAATTTTGCGAAAGCGCATTACTAAACCGTGACTTATGTTAAAATATAGATAAGCGAAATACGTAGATAGTACGGGAGATGAGCACTATGACTGAAGAAAAAATCAAAATTTTGGTACCTGTCGATGGATCTGAATCCGCTGAACGTGCTTTTGACAAGGCCGTGAAGATTGCCGCCAACAACGGCTACCACGTTGATGTTTTGAACGTGATCGACACCCGGCAGTTCATGGGCGAAATGCAGGACACCTTGATCTCAGGCGACACGATCTACCAAATGACCCAAGACTCAGAGGAATACCTCAAGAGCCTCAAGCAATGGGCCCACGACAACCTGGCCTTTGACGACCTTGACTACCACATCCGTTATGGCAGCCCGAAGAGAATCATCTCTTACGACTTCGTCAAGGACCACGGCAACAACTTGATCGTGATGGGCGCCACCGGTTTGAACGCTGTTGAGCGGATGCTGATGGGGTCAGTTACCGAATACGTCAACCAGCACGCCATGGCCGATGTCTTGATCGTCAGAACTGACGTCAACAACATGCCTGCCAAGTAAGCTGGCTGATAAAAGTATAGCTTAAAAAGAGGACGTTTGGAACAATTTCCAAACGTTCTTTTATTTCTTGTTTATTTAACTAGAATTTTACTTTTGTTCGGATTTCAGCCGATTAAGTTAGTAGTTTGTGTAATTTTTCGCTATTTCATTAACTTTTTGTTTACAAAATTGGACCGGATCAATTAGTTTGGGTAAAAAATCCGAAAAAAGCTTGCTAAAACCCGAATATTTCTGGTAGAATTGTTCCAGAACACAGAAGCGAGATTCGCCTAGCTGTCGTTCCGATGAGATGCATGAGCGTGAGAGCCACCGATAGAGGAAGCTTTTGTGTGTGCCTTCCTCTGGCTGCTTTCAGGCTCATCCCTTATGCTGCTGTTGTACTGTTTTAACTTTCATTAACCATTTTTCAGGGGGAAATAATGAAAAAGTTCAAGAAAGCATTGTTTGGTGCTTTAACTGTTGCTGCTGCCGTGCTGGCAACTGCTTGCTCTTCAAGCAAGTCATCATCTTCTTCATCAAAGGGCTACACTCCATCAAAGTCACACCCTTTGACGATCCAATTTGTTCCTAGTCAAGCTGCTTCCACTTTGGAAGCCAAGGCTAAGCCGCTTGAAAAGATCCTTTCCAAGAAGCTTGGCGTTCCGGTTAAGATCTCAATGTCAACCGACTACAACACGGTTGTCGAAGCCATGAAGTCAAAGAAGGTTGACGTTGGCTTCCTGCCACCGGATGGTTACGTTCTGGCCCACAAGCAAAAGGCTGCTGACGTTCTGCTGCAAGCTCTCCGTTACGGGGTAAAGCAACCAGGCGGTAAGGCAACCAACAAGCTGGTTAAGTTCTACCGGGCAGAAATCCTGGTTAAGAAGGGCTCAAAGATCAAGAGCTGGAAGGACTTGAAGGGCAAGAAGATTGCCGTTCAAAACGCTACTTCTTCAGCCGGCTACATCTTCCCAATCGCTGAATTGAAGGAAAAGGGCCTGGACTTGACTAAGAAGGGCAACGCCAACCTGGTAACTGTAACTGGCCACGACCAAGCCGTGCTTGACGTTCTTAACGGGGACGTCGACGCTGCCTTCACTTTCGAAGACGCACGTAACACTGTTTTGGCAGACCAACCAAACATCATGAAGAAGGTTGTTCCAATCTACTTCACTAAGGGCATCCCTAACGACACTATCTCAGTTCGTTCAGACATGAGCAGCTCCTTCCGCAAGAAGCTGTCCAAGGCCTTCGAATCTCTGCGCGATGACAAGAAGAGCTTGAAGATTATCGAAAGCATCTACAGCCACGAAGGCTACACCCCTTCAAAGGACTCAAACTTCGACATCGTCCGCAAGTACGACAAGATGGCTGCTACCAAGTAGTCATTGATATCACAAAGACTATCAACTGAATACTATAGTGAAATCGTGCCCCGCTTTACGTAGGACACGATTTTCAATGAAAAAGCAAATTTAGTTATTTAAGGAGTTATTATTCATGGCAGAACAGCCGATGATCGAAATGAAGAACGTTACCAAGGTCTACGACAATGGTACCGTTGGTTTGAAGAACATCAACCTGGAAATCAACAAGGGTGAGTTCGTGGTAATCGTTGGTCTTTCCGGTGCCGGCAAGTCTACTCTGCTCCGGGCCATCAACCGCCTGCACGACATTTCTGAAGGTGACATCTTGATTGACGGTGAGTCAATCACCAAGGCCAAGGGCAAGAACCTGCGCCTTATGCGGCGCAAGATCGGGATGATCTTCCAAAGCTTCAACCTGGTCAAGCGTTCCAGCGTTTTGCGGAACGTTTTGGCTGGCCGGCTGGCTTACTACCCAACCTGGAAGACGACTTTCAACCTCTTTACTGACGAAGACAAGCAAAGAGCTTATGAAGCCCTGCAAAGCGTTGGTATGGCTGAAAAGGTCTACTCTCGGGCTGACGAGTTGTCCGGTGGTCAGCAGCAGCGGGTGGCTATTGCCCGGGTTTTGACCCAAAGACCGGAAATTATTTTAGCCGACGAACCAACTGCTTCTTTGGACCCGAAGACTTCCCGCCAGGTTATGGAAGACTTGAAGATGCTGAACGAAAAGTATGACATGACGGTCGTGGCTAACCTGCACTCAATTGAATTGGCCAAGGAATTCGGCCACCGGGTCATCGGTGTCCGGGCCGGGGAAATCGTATATGACGGTAAGATGGAAGACACGCCGCAAAGCGTCTTCGACAACATCTACAATGGCGGCAAGGGTAAGGAGGAAGACTAACAATGTCAGCAACTGACCGCGACATGTTAAAACTTCCAAAAAAGAAGTTTAAGATGTGGAACTGGGTCTGGGTCATCTTGATGATCCTGGGTCTGGTTTTATCTGTTAACAACACGCAGACAAGTCTGCCGGAATTTTTCGCCAACTTTGACCAGTTCGCGGAAATCTTCGTGCAGATGGCTCAGCCGGACTGGTCATACGCCGGCACTGCCATTCCTTACCTGGTGGAAACGATCAAGATGGCCATCATCAGTACGGTTATCGGGTCCCTTTTGGCCTTCGTTTACTCACTCTTGATTGCCAGAAACATTGTCCACAACCGGGTAATTACCGGTGTTCTGCGTTTCATTATGAACATCATCAGAACTATCCCAGACCTGCTCTTGGGTTCAATCTTCGTTGCCATCGTTGGTATCGGCCCGGTTGCCGGTATCTTGGCCTTGATCGTCTTCACCTTCGGTGTTGTGGTCAAGCTCTTCTACGAAGCCATCGAAACCATTGATCCAGGTCCAAGTGAAGCCATCAAGGCAGTCGGGGGCAACGGGATGAACAACATCATGTTTGCCGTTATGCCGCAGATTTTGCCTTACTTCATCAGCTACGCCCTGTATGCTTTTGAAATCAACGTCCGGGCATCTACGATCCTCGGTTACATCGGTGCCGGTGGTATCGGTCTACAGCTGAAGAACACTTTGGACATGTTCAGCTACAACCAAACGGGGATGATCATCCTGGTTGTCTTCTTGGTTGTTTTGGTCATCGACTTTGTTTCAACTAAAGCAAGGGAGGCTTTGATGCGCTAATGGATACGACAATGAAGAAATTACCACCAAAACCAGTGACGGCCAAGTCCAGAGCAATTAAGTGGGGCGGCTGGATCATTTCCATCGCCATCATCATTTGGTCCTGCACGGGCATCGACTTCGGCGGGATCAAGCCAACTGCCGGCCAGATTACCGGGGCGATCTTCAATGGCCTTTTCCACCCGGACTGGTCATATGTTTATAACGGCAGCGGGGAAGACTTGGTTTCCCAATTGTGGCAGACCTTGTGTATTGCTTTCCTGGGTACTTTCATCTCCGCTATCATTTCAGTTCCTTTTGCTTTCTGGGCTGCCAACACCCGGCACAAGAAGTTCTGGGTATCTGAAAGCGGGAAGATTGTTTTGACTTTTATCAGATCCTTCCCGGAAATCGTTCTGGCCTTGATGTTCATTAAGGCCGTTGGTCCAGGCGCTCCAGCCGGTGCCCTGGCCTTGGGTTTCCACTCAGTCGGGATGCTGGCCATGCTGTTCTCAGAAGCGATTGAAAGTTTGGACGATGGTCCAGCTGAAGCTATTACGGCGGTCGGCGGGTCCAAGTTCAACGTTGCAGTTTTTGCAACCCTGCCTGACTTGATGCCAGCCATCGTTTCCAACACCCTTTACCGTTTTGACGTGTCCGTCCGGTCCGCTTCCGTTTTGGGTCTGGTTGGTGCCGGTGGTATCGGCTATCCTTTGATCATTGCCTTGAACTACCGGCAATGGAGCCGGGTCGGGATCATCCTTTTGGGGATCATCGTTATGGTTGTGGTCATCGACTGGATCTCTGGTGCTATCCGGAAGAAGCTGGTCTAAAAAATACTGAATAATAACTCTTTGAAAAGCTGTGGCGGTTGCCACGGCTTTTTTTATTGTAAAAATGGCAAGTAATTTTTTTAGATAAGCAATTTGCGCTATATCAACTCTTTGCATAATTAATTGATATTTAGGAGCTGACGACTATAATTATAGTTGTAAACAATAGTTGTATACGCGTGGTGCTAGTTGAAATATAGTTTCAATTTCTTAACAAAAAAGGTCCAACATTGTAGACTCTAGTTGGAAAAAAGAAAGGAGTCCTTACAATGTTGAACCAACTACAGATTAAACGTTATAGTCACCGTTTGCAAGTGGAATTTCGAACTTTGTCGAAAATCTGCAAGAAACTTTATTACAAGTACGCTCCATCTCGGTTAACTCACCGTCGCAATGCCAGTCTGGTAAAGGTTCCAGACTACGAAATTATTGCATTACTTGTCTGGCAAGCTGAGGAAGGTATATCTTCTCAGCGCAGATTTGCTCGCTGTTGGGGACTTTGTGGGCTCTCCAGATCTCGTTTCAATCGCAGAGCTAGAGCGCTTCTTGGCATCACTGTTCAGATCGTCAACGAACTAAACTCAAGAGTCGATCTGTCTGATCAGTACATGATCATTGACAGTCTACCCATGCCTTTGTGTCAGCCAATCAGAAACCGCAGAGCTAAAGTGTTTGAAGGAATTGCCAACATTGGCTATAACTCAACCAAACAGTTTTACTATTACGGCTTTAAAGGCCACTTTGCCGTAGCTCAAGACGGTTATGTTCTTGGCTATGTAATCACACAAGCATCAATACACGATGCAAAAGAAGCAGAAGAGCTGATTCTCACTACCCATCCCGAAGGGCACTTTATTTTAGGCGATGAAGGCTATATAGGCAAGCAGCTGCACGATACTCTCAAGATAAACGGCTATATACTGTGGACACCTTACCGGAAAAATATGAAAGGTGCTAAGCAGCATAACAAAAGAGAGCTAATGGCAATTCGCCGAACGATCGAGAGTGTGTTCTCTGTACTAAAGTACTACGGAATTGAAAATATTCTTGCAAGAAGTACAGACGGTTTCCAACAAACCGTCGAGATAATCGTACTAACTTACAATATCAGCTACATCCTACAGAGATATGGACTCAACTTCTTCAACTAGCACCACGCGTAGTTGTATGTTTTGAGAGGTAACCAAAATGAAAAAGTTGTTAATTTCATTATTATCCGTTACCATGCTTGCAACTGTAGGTTTAGGTGTAGGCAATACATATATGCCTGCCGAAGCTGCAACTCGTAGCGCGGTAAAGTCATATCATTTTGATAGAAATAAATTTACTGGTAATGAGTCACACTTTACTCATTATAAGTATGTGAAGGTTCCTAGCTGGTCACGGCAAATCGGCTATCAAAACCAACAAATTGGTTCTGGTTGGAACTACATTCGCTATATCCACGTTAATTTCTATCAAGGTGGATATTAATTAAAAAGGCAATATTCACATTGCCTTCTTGGAGGGAAACAAAATGTTGAAGCTGCAGAATTTGACTCTGCAAACCAGGCAGCCGATCCTGACCAACTGTGACTATAGTTTTGCTGATGGAGCCTTCTATCAGATTACGGCTGAAAATGGGGCTGGTAAAACTAGTTTGCTGAGAGCGATGACAAATCTGATTCCTTTTCAAGGGCAGATTGAATTTGATGGTCGGCCTTACGAGCAGGTCCGCGACCAGGTCTTCTTTTTTGAGAGCAATGACTGGCTGAATCCTAGCTTGAATGCCCTGGACTACTTAAAACTGGTGCAGAAGAAGTGGCATTCTAACGTTGATTTAGCAAAAGAATTGGACTTTATGGGCGTGGGTGCGTTTGTCAAACTGCCAATCAAGAAATACTCTCTCGGTATGAAGCAAAAGTTGCTGATTGCGATGTATTTTACCAGCGGGGCCAAATACCTGCTGATGGATGAAATATCCAATGGTTTGGATGAAGCCAGCCGCCAGCAGCTCTACCAACGCTTGGCCCAGGAAGCTGAGCAGGGAAAGACAATTCTGCTGACTTCCCACTATGCAAGTGAGGTTCGTGCTTTTCAAAGTCAGCGCCTGCAGCTGATGAATGGAAGCTTGAAAGAAGTTGAGTCTGATGTCGTACATGATTTTTAGACTGCAGAAGGCAGTTAAAAGCAACTTGACCCTAATCTGCATGACTTTGGCTCTGGCCCTGTCTTTTGGCGTCTTGTATCTGAATGCCAGAAATTCACGGACACTGACTTTGGAGGCACAGACAGCTGAAAGCATTGCTCAAGGAAACAATATTGTGAGCAAACAGCAAAAGAGTCTAGAAAAATCTGCGAAATCAAGTGCTAAATATCGGCAGATTAAGGGAGACATAACAGTAAACCAGCAAAAGATTCGTCGAAATCAAGAGCTGATGAGCTTGCTCAAAGAGAAAAAATGGCAGCAAGTTTATGAACATAAACTTGTTGATGTACAAGAAATTAAGCAATCTGTGGATTCGGATCAAGGACAAGATCAAGAGCTAATTGCAGAACTAAATAAGGAAACTCTCTTGTTTTCCTATTTAAAGAAGCATCCCCAGCCTTATCAGACTGAGCAGCCTTCAAAAGGCATTCAGTTCCTGTTTAACTTGAACGAAACCTACTTGCCAATCGTTTTTGCCTTGATTGGTGTCTTTATCTTGTCTCAGCTGGCGACTGATTCTTACCGGCAGAGATATGATTTGACCAGCCTTTTGCCAGGTAGCCGCTTGGCCGGCCTGGGTGAAAAAATTACTGCCAACTTCTTGACCTTGCTTGGCATGTTTTTGCTGATCAACCTTCTGGCTTTTATTCTGGCCAGCCTCTTCTATGGCTTGGGCAGCTGGGATTACCCATACTTGGTCTACCACTGGCATGGCGGAAAAAGCTATCCGGCTTACATTGCCAGCTGGCGCTTGCTGGCTCCATCTCTTTGCCTGCAACTCTTGCTGCTCCTCCAACTGGCCAGCTTGACGGAACTTATTGCCAAAATCATCCGCGACAAGTTCCCAACTTTACTGATCGTGCTCTTGTTGACGGTCGGTTTGAACCTGTGTGTATATGTTATTGTGCCAGTGACTAAAGTTGCTCAATGGCTGCCAAGCACCTATCTTAACTGCTTGAGCGTCAGCTCAAACAGCCTGGCCCAGCAGGTAAACAATCAAGCCATCGACTTTAATCATGGTGTTATTACTTTAACAGTGACAATCATCATTACTTGCTTCTTACTATTGTTGCCTTCCTTAGGCAAAAGAAAGAGAGCTACTAATTAGTAACAAGTAATATAGAACTATATCGAAAAATATAGCGTAATGTTCTTGCGAAAAAAACGAATCTATTCAAATAGAAATTAAGTGTGTTGCACCTATGATTTTAATCAAAAGATGCAACGCATTTTTTGGCTCTTTTTCAAACGTATGTTTGGAAAAGAGCTGGGATACGTGCTAAAATATGCTTGTCGAAAAGAGGTGAAGACAAATGGCAACCAAAAGGACTCACGTATATCGTTTATATCCAGATACTACTATGGCTCACGTCTTGGACCAGTGGTGTGACTATCGCCGTTATTGCTACAATAAGGCTCTAGAATTGTGGAATGCGACCTATTCGGAATACCGTATGCTAGTCAGTTCAGAGATTCTGGCGGAATTCAAGAAGCCGAAAGAAGAACGGCAATTTACTGAAGAGCAGAAGTTATTTATATCTAGATACTATCCAACCGCAGCACTGATTCAGAAAAAGCTTACAGCAAGCAAACAGTCATGGGAAAGGCAGATCTCTTCTCGTATCCTGCAGCAAGCATGTGCTGACTTGGGCAAATCGTTCAAGAAGTTTGCCAAAGATAAGGCACTCAAAGTTAAAAGAGGTGCCGGACACCCCGTTTTTCAATCCAAGAAAGCCAAACGCCAAGGCTTTAAATTGAATCAAGGCGTGGTGCTTGCAAAGGAAGGCAATCACGGAAAGCTGACCTTACCTGTTCCAGCACCTTATAAGGGTGAGTGGCATAGCATAAGATTTTCTGAAATCCCCAAAAATGCCGAATTTGGGACGATAAGCTTTTACCGTGAACACGGCCATTACTACATGGCGGTTCCTTACAAGTATGAAATGCCACCATACATTCACAAGCATACGGGTAAGAAAACAGGGATCGATGTCAATGTCAGCCATTTCAATGATGCAGAGGGAGAACACTATTTTCTGCACAAAGGAAACAATGGCGCTGTCAATCTTGAGAGAGTCTATGAGAACATCAAGCATCAGCAGCGGATTCTGGCAAGAAAGCTGGAAGAAAATGGCCAGATTGCCGGGAAGCGCTCAAAAAGCTATCAAAAAGCGAGAATCAAGCTTCAGAAGCTTTACGAGCGTGCTCACCGCATGCAGGATGATGCAATGCACAAGTACACGACTCACCTTGTCAGAGAATATGATGCAATCTGCATTGAGGATCTGGACGTCAAGGGCATGCTTATGAGCCATGTCGCTTCAAAAGGCGTGCACCGTGCACTGTTTGGACGCTTTCGCAGCTATCTTGAATACAAGTGTAAGTCTGCCGGGGTTAAGCTGGTGATTGCCAATCGCTTTTATCCAAGCACCCAGCGCTGTGCAGCGTGCGGCAACGTCAAGAAGGACGATGAGAAGATTACTCTTTCTGGCAATAAAAAGCACGGCACCAAGCACAATGAATATGTGTGCTACAACAAAAAATGCCCGAACTACAACAAGGTTGTAGATCGGGACATGAATGCGATGATGAATCTTACTTTTTTGATTGATCATCCAAGATACAATAAAGCATTGTAAAAAATTAAGGGATCCGCAAGGATCCATGCGGGCAGGCTAATGGCCGGAATGCCATCTGTTACTTAGGCAGTTGCGTAAGTGGCTGTTTCGGTGCAGATGGCTCACCGGACGGGAAACCGATAAGTTGTTTTGGCAACGAATCGGTTTCTACGACCGCGCATGCGATTCCTCAAATGGAAGAACGTGCGAGAAGCGAGTTCAGAACTCGTGAGACAGTTCGGTTGCTCATCTTCGGATAAAGGCATTATCTGCGGCTTCGGCCGTACAGGTGATGTGAGCATATCGAGTGCAGAGATCGCCCACGCTGTCAATGCGAAAGCTTGGCAATGAACGCTCGTGAGAGAAATGGAAGCCGGCAGAGTCCTATGTTATGTGCTGGGTATGTTCCAGCCAGGCATGTCGGTGCTGGAAGTAGAGATATCGATAATGTGATAGTCACAAAGTTGAATATCTTGACCATAATGTGAACCAGCCGGTATCAAGCGCACATTCTTCCACATTTCTTATAGCACTCGCGTAACGCGAGCCTCTTTTCTTTGTTTCTAGTCTGTTGTCTGTTATCTGTTGTTTGTTGTGCTATTGCTGCTTGTTACTTCAGGTAAGCGTACTTGAAGCTGTAGTTTGCCCCGGCGCCGTTGTAGATCACGCCCTTAACGCTTGGCTTGACCATCCAGGCTTCGATTGGGTGGTAGAGTGGGGTAACCCCTTGTTCTTCCAGCAGAACTTGTTCAGCCTTGGCCAGGTCCTTGAAGCGGTCAGCATCTGAACCAGTCGTCTTAGAAGCAGCCACGTACTTGTCGTAAGTCTTGTTTGACCACTTGCCGTAGTTGTATGAAGCACCAGTAGTCTGCAGGTCAAGGAAGGAAATTGGGTCGGAGAAGTCGGCGTTCCAGCCAGTTGAAACAACGTCAAAGTTGCCGCTCATCATTCTGGTCAGCCGGGTCTTCTTCGGGATGCTTTGAACTTGCACGTCGATGCCCAGGTTGTTTTCCAGCTGGCTTTGGACGAATTCCGCTGCCTTCTTAGCCGTGTCGTCGTCGTCGCCAAGGAGGGTGAAGGAGATCTTCTTCTTGCCGGTTTCCTTCAAAGCTTGCTTGTAGAGCTTCTTGGCTTCAGTGACATTGTAAGTCGTTGCCTTTTCAGTAGCGGCGTTCTTGACCGTGTCAGTGTAGTCCTTGCCGTTAACAGTCGTCATGCCTTCTGGGTCAAAAGTCGTCGCCGGAGTAGCTGCCCCGCCCAGAGTTGAAGCCAGTTCCTTCCGGTTGATGGCCATGGAAATAGCCAAGCGGAGATTCTTGTTCTTGAATTCCGGGTGCTTCTTGGTGTTGTAGGACAGGTACTGGGTCGTGGACATCTTGCGCTGGGTGTAGCCGGTCTTGCCCTTCAAAGACTTGGTGGCTTGGGCATCCAGGAAGGCGGCGTCAAGCTTGCCACTTTGGTAAAGATTGTAGTCAGTTGAAGGAGTCTTCTGCACGCTGAACTTGACCGTGTCGAGTTTAACGCTCTTCTTGTCCCAGTACTTGTCGTTCTTGACCAGTTTCCAGGTCAGGTTGGACCCAGTCCAGCCGACTTGCTTGTATGGCCCGTTGTAGATCATGTACTTGGATGAGGTTGCGTACTTAGAGCCGGCCTTTTCAATGAACTTCTGGTTTTGCGGGAAGAAGAGCGGGAAGGCCATCAGCAATTTGAAGTAAGGAATCCGCTTTTCCAAAGTAACCGTCAGCTTGTACTTGCCGTCAGCCTTGATCCCCAAAGCAGTTGGCTTCTTCTTGCCAGCCGCGATCGCGTCAGCGTTCTTGATGCCGGAGAACAAATAGGCATATTCAGACGCGGTCTTCGGGTCGATGGTTCTGCGCCAGGAATAGACGAAGTCCTGGGCCGTAACCGGGTCCCCGTTGGACCACTTGGCGTTCTTCCTCAAAGTAAAGGTCCAGGTCTTCCCGTCAGCGCTGTTCTTGGTGGAAGTGGCCAGGGCGTTTTGCACCTTGGCATTCTTGCCCAAAAGGTAGAGCCCTTCTTCAACGTTGTTGATTTGTTCATAAGATGCTTGGTCGGTTGCCTTGGAGGCGTCCAAAGTCGCCATTTCCGCGGTGTTCATCCAAGTAAGGGTCTGCTTCTTGGCGCTGGTTTGTGAGCTGTTTGACCCGCAGGCGGCTAAGGTGGCCGCGCTGGCTAAGATTACGGCTGAGCTGGCTAAAAGTTTCTTGCTTCTCATGTTTTTTGCCTTCTTTTTCTTATAAAACTCATATATTACGACACAGCCAGATAGATGCAGCTAAACTACTGATCTAAGAGATATTACTAATTATAGCAAATAACTTAAAAAATACCAGATGGACTTTAATTTTTTTGTCATTATTTTTAGGAAACTCTTTTTATCCTTAAAAAAGCGCTTTGCCCAAGTAAAAAAAGCTATTCCAGACCGACTTTTTGCTATAATTAGGGTAAGATTGCAAGGAGGACAACATGGAAAAATTAACTACCATGGAGCTGGCTGACGAGTTGGCTGAAGCTCAAGACAAGATTCTTAACGGTGAAGCAAAGCTGGATACCGGCCGGGTTTACCAGGCCATCGATGATTTGGGCGTCTTGAACGATCCCATCAGCAATTACTTCGACCGGACCGAAGATGAATACTATGAAACTGAAAGTGACCACTACCTGGCCTTGACTAATCTGACCGGCAAGCTGGGCGACCTGCATGACCGCATCTTGACCAACCACGTGGATGGTTTCGTTGACAAGGACGAAATCAACCTGACCTACAACCACGAAAACGTTTATGTCGAAGGCAACTACGTGCCAAGAACCGACATGCACGTTTTGGTCTACGGACTCAAGGTCATCGGGGCGGTTGAAGCCATCGCCGCTGCCGACCTGCGCAACGTCTTGTCTAAGGATGCCGTGCTTTCCCTGGGCTTGGCGGCACACGCTTTAGCAGAAAATCTATAATTGAGAGCCGGGGGAGGCCCGGCTTTTTGTGATTTTAGGCTTTTTGGAAGGGTAGAAATGGACCTGTTTAAATACACAAAGGGAATTATTGACAAGGCAGTTGGGGCTTCCAAATTGCGCGCCGTGCAAAAGAATGGCGGCGAGCTCCTGGATCCCATGCAGAAGTATCTGACGGTAGGGGAGTACCATGTCGATGCTCGCGACGCAACGCCTGACGGCCGGCCGTTTACCTTGACGGTCTACCAAGATGACCAGGGCATCCTGCACCAGGCGCTCAGTCCGGAAAACACCGACAGCCTGGCTGCTGAATACGACCGGAAATTCGTGCCGGAACTGAATCGCTTCAAGGCTTTCCGCAGCCGGGAAACGGGCCGGCGCTATGTCGTGGAAGACTACTTGACCCGCTTTGTCTCCGACGTGAAAAAGGAAATCAGGGAAGGCGACGACTCCGTCAATATCGGGGTCATTACCGACACCCACTTCAAGAATGTCGACAGCCTGGACTTCTATGGCTGGAACGGCTTGATGCATGTCAGAGAGTTTTCCTACCTGGACCAGCTGGACATCCTGGACCTCAAATGCCACTTGGGCGACTGGATCGACGGTTCTGATGCCGGCCTCATCAGCGAAAGCGAGCTGATGAAGCTGCGGGACTCCTTTAAGTCCAGCCAGGTGCCTTACCTCATGATCAAGGGCAACCATGATGAAAACGACAAGTTTGACGAGCACCATGACTTAAAGGCCAGCTTCCCGGAGCGGGAGTTTGAGAAGATCATGTGGCCGGAGATGTACCGGCAGCGGGAATTGGGCTATGTTTCCCGCCAGCACGGGGTGGCCTGGTTTGACCAGGGCCATGTCCGGGTGATCAGTCTGAACACGTCAGACATTCCCTACATTTTGGATGAAAAAGGACAGAAAAAGTACGACGTCAAATTGACCCTGGGGGTACGGGAAGACCAAGTGCAGGAATTGATCGAAATCCTGCAGCAGTCAAGCGGCAAGCAGGTCATCCTGCTCAGCCACGCCAACCCGATCAACCGGAAGGGCGGCAATGCCTTGAAGTACAACGGACGGTCCCTGCATGAGCTCTTAGTGGCCTTCAACCAGAAGGAAAAGGGCCGGATGCACTCCAGCAAGGACGTGCCAGCGGAATTCCGCTTAAGCAATGACTTTGACTTCACCAAGGTCAAGGATGCCCGGATCATTGCCTACTTCTGCGGCCACCGGCATGTGGAAGACCAGTACCGGATCAACGGCATCCAGTATGTCCTGTTCAACTGCTCAGCCTTGATGGGCCCAAGCCATCAGCTGACGACCAAGTATAACAAGAACTTAAACCGGAAGATGGACCACCAGAATGAATTTGCGGGCTACATCGTCAACGTGGACCTTTTCCGGCGGCGGATCAAGGTCTTTGGCTATGGGGCCGCGACCAGACGGAGAATTTTTTTCATTTAAGTAAAGATTGACAAGGACTCTGTAAACATTAGAGCCCTTGTTTTATAATAAGAAGTTGACTTTATAGAAACTAACTAGAATTAAGGAAGAGAAAATATGTGCGGAATTGTCGCCTTTTACGATCCAGAAATCAATGACAAGCAGGCGGCCATCGGCAAGATGATGGCTACCATTGAACACCGGGGACCAAGCAGCGATGGGATGTACACCAACGACAAGGTGGCCCTGGGCTTCAGAAGACTGTCGATTATCGACCTGCGGGGCGGTAGTCAGCCAATCTACAACGAAGACCGCAGCCGGGCGATCATTTTCAACGGGGAAATCTACAACTTCAAGCCTTTGAGAGAAGAACTGATCAAGGCGGGCCACACCTTTACCACCAAGGCCGACACTGAAGTCATCCTGCACGGCTATGAAGAATGGGGGATGGACGGGATCCTCAAGCGGGTCCGGGGGATGTTCGCCTTCATCATCTGGGACGGCAACACCCAGACCATGTACGGGGCCCGGGACTTCTTCGGGATCAAGCCGATGTACTACCAGGACGTGGACGGCCACCTCTTGGTCGGCTCAGAACTGAAGAGCTTTTTGGCCTTCCCTCATTTTAAAAAGGAACTGAACACCGAAGCCGTCAAGCCATACCTGATGAACCAGTACAACGACCTCAAGGAGACCTTCTTCAAGGGCGTCTACCGCTTCCAGCCAGGTCACTGGTTTGAATACAAGGACGGCAAGATGAAGACCCACCAGTACTGGGATGCCGAATACAAGGACAACAACCTTTCCTTTGAAGAAACGGTCAAGAAGATCAACGAAGACTTGAAGGAAACGGTTGACCTTTACCGCAACGCCGACGTTAAGGTCGGGGCCTTCCTCAGCGAAGGGGTTGACTCCAGCTTCTTGACGGCCCTTTTGGACCCGGACGAAGTCTTCTCCATCGGCTTTGACGACAACACCTACGACGAAGCCTCCAAGGCCAAGGCCCTGGCGGACATCAACGGCTGGCACTTCTACGCCGACAAGGTCTACTCAGAAGAAGCCATGCGGGACTTCCCGGAAATGCAGTATCACATGGACGAACCAGACGCCAACCCGTCAATCATTCCTTTGTGGTACCTGTGCAAACTGGCCAGAAAGCACGTGACCGTTGCCCTGTCTGGGGAAGGGGCCGATGAACTTTTTGCCGGCTACGTAAACTACGGGATGCACACCCACAACAATGTCATCAAGGTCTTTACCGACAAGCTGAAGAAGCTGCCAAAGGGCAAGCGGGTCAAGCTGGCTCACAAGATCAAGAAGATGCCGAACTTCCCGGGCAAGGTGCACCTTTACACCAACCTGGCTGAACCAAGTGAATTCTACGTGGGCCAGTCAGTCATCTACGACATGGACTACCCGACCATCTTCACTTCCAAGGATGCTAACGCCGTCTTGCAGCCAAGCTACCGGAACAAATTGACGGTCAACGGCAACTACCAGGAAGACTTCAAGAAGGTCAAGGACCTGGACAATGTCAAGCAGATGCAGTACATTGACCTGCACCACTTCATGCTCAACGACATCGAGCAGAAGGCCGACAAGATTTCCATGGCCCACTCCCTGGAACTCCGGGTGCCTTACCTGGACGTGAAGATTGCCGAACTGGCCAACTCCATTCCAAGCAAGTACCTGGTCAACAAGTACGACACCAAGTATGCCCTGCGCAAGGCCTCAGAACAGGTTCTGCCGGATGAATGGGCCAAGCGGCCGAAGCTGGGCTTCCCGACGCCAATCAAGCAGTGGCTGCAGGAAGAGCGTTTCTACAAGCAGGTCAGAGACCTCTTCAGCGAAGATTTCGTCAATGATATTTTTGAACAAAAGAAGATCCTGGACCTGCTGGACGAGAACTACAATGGGGACGGTTCTCACCGCCGGCAGATCTGGGCAATTTACACCTTCCTGGTTTGGTACAAGCTCTTCTTCGTTGACTACGAGGGAACTGTGCGCAAGTACCAACACGTGCAGCCAGAAGTGGCCAGCCTGATTGCTCAAGGCAAGCTGCTCTAATCCAAAAAGAAGAGAGAGAGAATTTAATTACTAATGGCTAAATTTACACCAATTTTGCTGGGCAGCGACATCAACGTCTATGGGATGGCGCGGTCTTTTAACGAAGCTTACGGCATCAAGGTCCAGGCTTGGGCGGCAACGCAATTGGCGGCAACCCGCTACTCCAAGATCGTGGACGTTGAAGTGCACCCTGGTTTTTCCGAAGACCCGGGCTTCATGGAAGTCATGCAGGAAAAAATCAAGGAATACCAGAATCATGAAGAGCCAGTCATTCTGATTGCCTGTGGGGACGGCTACGCGGAACTGCTGGCTAAGCACAAGCAAGAGCTGGAAGGGACCTTCGTTGTTCCTTACATCGACTACCAGCTTTTGGAAAAGCTGATCTCCAAGGAAGGCTTCTACGAGGTCTGTGAAGAATACGGCCTGCCTTACCCGAAGACCAAGATCATCAAGCTGGCTGACTACCAGGACGGCTCATACGCCGACGTGCCTTTTGCCTTTCCGGTTGCCTTAAAGCCGGAAGACCCGGTTTCTTGGCTGGACGTCCAGTTTGAAGGTCGGAAGAAGGCTTTTGTCATCAAGGACCTGGATGAATTCAAGGACATCGTGGGCAAGATCTACACCAACGGCTACAAGGAAGACTTGATCCTGCAGGACTTCATCCCGGGCGATGACTCCAACATGCGGGTCTTGAACGCCTATGTGGACAAGCACCACCAGGTTAAGATGATGTGCCTGGGCCACCCGCTCTTGGAAGACCCGACTCCGCAGTCAATCGGGAATTACATGGCTATTTTGCCGGCCTATGATGAAAAGCTCTACGAGACCGTCCAGACCTTCCTAGAGAAGATCAACTATGTCGGCATGGCCAACTTCGACATCAAGTACGATGCCCGCGACGGCCAGTACAAGTTCTTTGAAATCAACCTCCGCCAGGGCCGGTCCAGCTTTTACGTGACCTTGAACGGTTACAACCTGGCCAAGTGGTACGTGGAAGACTACGCTGAAGACTCCTTGGCCGGCCAGGAGACCGTCTACGCTAACAAGCTGGAAAGCAGCCACATGCTTTGGCTGGGCGTGCCGGAGAAGATCTTCAAGGAGTACGCCGTTGACAACGAGGCCAAGCAGGCGGCCTTGAAATTGATCGATGCCGGCCAGGTAGGGACGACCGTCTTCTACGACCAGGACAGCTCCTTTAAGCGCTGGCTTTTGATGAAGTACATGTTCCACAACTACTACAAGCGCTTCAAGACCTACTTCCAGGTCAACAAGGGCCAGTACTTCGACAAATAAGAAATGATGTTACAAGAGTCTGGAGAAAAAGACTCTAACGAATAAAAATATTAGCTGTCCAGCAAGCAAAAAAGGTGAAGCTCGAAATATTACATCGAGTTTCACCTTTTTTATTTATCTAGAGCCTAGTTTTTCCCAGACTCATACCGCGATTGCTCTTTTCATTACCGATTATTCAATTTATCTTCCAACCAGACCAATTGATTTTCTTGCCGGCTGATCGCGCGAGTTAAAATCAAATAATGTCCATATTGTTGATCAATCTGTTCTTGGCTGCTGAATAATGCTTGCTGACGCTTGCGCAGATGATTAAGACTGTCGCTGACCAATTGAATCTGGTGGTCAAACAGTTTTTCTAGTCTCGGATCATTACAGTCATTGATGAAAAATATCTTTAAGGAAAATAGGTCTTTGGATACCGGCAACTTATCAACAGGTTCCATCAACCAACTATTAATAACTTCATAACCTTTAGCTGTTAAATGATAATGTATCTCTTTATCATTACCTTTCATTGAATAGCTTTCAATCCAATGATCTTGTTCCATGCGTTTTAGCTCTGGATAAACCTGACTATGTGATGATTGCCAGAATTCTCCAATGTCAAAGCGAAACTCATCCATAATCTGCTTTCCGGTACAGTCCTTATTAAGCAGAATCCCCATAATAACATAAGGGAGTATCCTTTTTTGCGGCATTTTGCAGCATCCTTTCCGATCTGATTCTGCAAAATATTATATAACAAGCTATTTAGCCAAGCGATGATAATTTTCATCAAAGAAGCTACCATTGCGGATATCGTCGGTCATACCGGCATAAGGAGCTTCGTTGATAACTTCATCATTATCTTGACCAGCATCGCCCATATAGGTAATTGTTGCAAATTCAGGAACCACCAATTTTGGATAAGTCTCATACTTTTCACGTGATTCATGCATTAAATCAATATGTTCATTTTGGAAGCAGACCGTAATCTCTGGATGTTCTTGTACCCATTTTGGAAAGAAGATCGTACCGTTAAGCTTATGTTCATTAGGAACGAAATCCAAGGCAACATCGGTTCCCGTTGGCTCGGTCCAAGCAACTTTATAAATGCCCTCAGTTAATTGATGAATATGCGCAGGCTGATCCTTAACCCAACGTCCAGCAACCATTCCGCCATGAATTCGATAATCGACCGTGTGATCATTCTTAGCGTACCACTCATATTCCCAGCCATTATCATACGTATAAATGAAATGCGTTCCTAAAAAGTCATCCAATGTTTTGAATTGCTTGTCCATGTGATTTAAATTTGCCATAATTATTTTCCACCTTTCATAAATGTTGTTATCGACATAAAACAGATTATCACTTTATGTCGTTATTGTCAAATATTGCCACTTAAAAAAGATTGCCCGCCAGTCTCAAAAAATTTGAGGATGAGGGTACTATACAAAAAAATAGTCTATACGGACTCACTGCGAAAGTCTCCCGCGGTGAGAGACTTTCGTTTGCTAATCGACTGTGTTGAAATATCTAAGACTCTGCTGGCTCAGTTGGCGAAACATAGAACAGTTGTATTCTGGAATTTCTTGATTTTCTCTAGACGTTTTTTTATCTTTTTGAAATTTTCGAAGGACTTTGGCAAAAGGACAAAAATATTTGTCCGAACAAAATATTCTTTTTTTAAAAATATACGGGCCCAAAGTCCCGTGGCAACTGAATTCTGCTCTGTCATTTAACACAAATGCGTCTTTGTATAGACCACAAGATCTGGTATTTTGTGCTATGCTTATCTCATAAACAAAACAAGATGTGGTGGTTATCCACACTTAATCCACAAGATAGTCTACTGCTTGTGGGTAACTCGCTTAACCGGCCCCAGGGGCTGGATGTAAAAAATGTAAAGTATTTTTGAGAGATAAGAGGTTGATTGTCATGTTAAAGCCAGCAGCAGAAGCCGTGAGCCTGGATTTTGCCAATGCGCCAAAGAAGTTCATCAAGCGCGACGGTGCCCCATTTAAATTTGAGCAGTTCAAGCTGGAAATGGTTCTGGACGAACTTGGCCTGGAAGACAGCGAAATCAAGGCTGCCGTTTTGAGCAAGGTTTACGCCAAGCTGGCCGCCTACACGGTTGATGCCGTACAGGTCCACGATGCTTTTAAAGCCAGCTTGAATGAGCTGGGCTACTTGAATGAAGCCAAGGAATACGAAGCCAAGCGGCAGGAAGACGAAGCTGAATGGCGGGCGGAAACTGACACCAAGCAGCGCCTGGCCAAGCTGGTCGACAAGGACCCAAGCATCGTCCACGAAAATGCCAACAAGGACTCTGACGTTTTTGCCACCCAGCGTGACCTGACTGCCGGGACTGTGGGCAAGACGGTTGGTTTGACCTTGATGCCTCAGCACATCGCCAAGGCCCACCTGCGCGGGGACATCCACTGGCACGACCTGGACTACACGCCCCTTTCACCAATGTCCAACTGCTGTCTGATCGACTTTGACTACATGCTCAACCACGGCTTCAAGATCGGCAATGCCTTCGTGGAAGTGCCGAACTCCATCCGGGTGGCCACCAGCCAGGTAGCTCAGATCATCACCAGCGTGGCTTCCAGCCAATACGGCGGCTGCTCCTTTGACCGCTGCGACGAAGTTCTGGCGCCTTTTGCCGAAAAGAACTACGAAAAGCACCTGGAAGAAGGGCGCGAATTTATCGACGACGAAGACAAGGTGCAGGCTTTTGCCAAGAAGCGGACCCAAAAGGACATCTACGACGCTATGCAGAGCCTGGAATACGAGATCAACACCATGTTCTCCAGCCAGGGGCAGACGCCTTTTACCACCTTGGGCTTCGGTCTGGGGACCAACTGGATTGAAAAGGAAATCCAAAAGGACATCCTGAAGGTCCGCATCGAAGGCCTGGGCCGGGAACACCGGACGGCCATCTTCCCGAAGCTGGTCTTCACTTTGAAGAAGGGGCTGAACCTGCACCCAGGCGACCCGAACTACGACGTTAAGGAATTGGCCCTGGAATGTGCTACCAAGCGGATGTACCCGGACGTTTTGAGCTATGACAAGATCATCGACATCACCGGCTCCTTCAAGGCCCCAATGGGCTGCCGGTCCTTCCTGCAGGGCTGGAAGGATGAAAATGGCCAGGAAGTCAACTCCGGGCGGATGAACCTGGGCGTGGTTACCTTGAACCTGCCAAGAATCGCCATGGAAAGCCAGGGCGACATGGACCGCTTCTGGGAAATCTTCAATGACCGCCTGGAACTGGGCCGGCAAGCCTGCGAATACAAGGCCAAGAAGGTTACTGAAGCTAAGCCGGTCAACGCTCCGACCCTGTACGAATACGGTGCCTTTGGCAAAGGTGTTGGCGATGACGGTGACGTCAACGACTTCTTCAAGAACGGCCGGGCCACGGTTTCCCTGGGCTACATCGGCCTTTACGAAGTCGGCACGGTCTTCTACGGGCCAAACTGGGAAAAGAACCCGGAAGCCAAGGCCTTCACTTTGGAAGTGGTCAAGAAGCTGCACGATGCCTGCGCCAAGTGGGAAAAGGAAGACCCGAACCACTACCACTACAGCGTCTACTCCACGCCAAGCGAAAGTCTGACTGACCGCTTCTGCCGCCTGGACACGGAAAAGTTCGGCAAGGTCAAGGACATCACGGACAAGGAATACTACACCAACTCCTTCCACTACGATGTCCGCAAGCACCCGACCCCATTTGAAAAGCTGGACTTTGAAAAGGACTACCCATACTACGCTGCTGGTGGCTTCATCCACTACTGCGAATACCCGAACCTGAAGCAAAACCCGGCCGCCCTGGAAGCTGTCTGGGACTGGGCCTACGACAGAGTCGGCTACCTGGGTACCAACACGCCAATCGACAAGTGCTACGAATGCGGCTTTGCCGGCGAGTTCAAGTCAACCGCCAAGGGCTTTGAATGCCCGCAATGCGGCAACCACAACCCGGAAACCTGTGACTGCGTCAAGCGGACCTGCGGCTACCTGGGCAATCCTTTGAAGCGGCCAATGGTTCACGGCCGGCACGAAGAAATCGCCCACCGGGCCAAGCACATGAGCTTGGGCATGGTCAGCGAGGAAGCCAGCCTGGAAAAGCAGAAGAACAGCCAATACTAAACGAAAAGAATTATACTAATAGGCAGGAATCTTTCCTGCCTATTTTTTATCGAGAGCAAAGGAGAAGCAGATGCCAGAGAAAGACAAGAATCAGCAAGAAGGCCCTGACGTCCGGGACAACCTGATCCGGATCAGCGTCGGCGGGGAAACGGTCTTTGTGGACGCCAACCAGTACAAGGCTAAAAATGCCGGCCAGACGGCCAAGCCCCGGAAGATGAAGCGCCAGCCCAAGAATCCCAAGCCGGGCGAATGGATCTCAGAAGACTACAGCAAGCACAAGATTGCTGACTACAAGCCCTTCAACTTCGTTGACGGGGAAGGGGTCCGCTGCTCCTTGTACGTGTCCGGCTGCCTCTTTGACTGCCCGGGCTGCTACAACCTGGCCGCCCAGAACTTCAACTACGGCCGGCCTTACACCCAGGAATTGGAAGATCAGATCATTGCAGACATCGGCCAGTCCTATGTCCAAGGGCTGACCTTGCTTGGCGGGGAACCCTTTTTGAACACCTGGGTCTGCAACCGGATCATTGACCGGGTCCGGGCTGAATACGGCCACAGCAAGGACATCTGGTCCTGGTCCGGCTATACCTGGGAGGAACTCTTAAAGGAGACGCCGGACAAGGTGGAAATGCTCAAGAAGCTGGACATCCTGGTCGACGGCCGCTTCATGGACAACTTGAAGGACCTGACCCTGCAGTTCAGAGGGTCCAGCAACCAGCGGATCATCGACGTGCAGAAGTCCCTCAAGACCCCGGACCTGCACCCGGTCATCTGGGACAAGCTGCAGAGATAGTTTTTTAGCGAGGAAAAAATGGACGAAGAAAAACGCGCTTTGGTTAACCAGGTTATCGGCCAGCTGCAGACCGTCATCGATCCGGAGCTCCTGGTCAATGTGGTCGACCTGGGCCTTATCTACGGAGTCGACATCGATGATGAGGGCAACTGCCTGGTGACCATGACCTTGACGACGGCCGGCTGCCCCTTAAACGACTACCTCAACCGGGAAATCCGCCAGGCCGTAGGCCAGCTGGACGCCATCAAGCAGGTGGACATCAAGCTGGTCTGGTACCCGGTCTGGACCCCGGACCGCTTAAGCGAGCAAGCGAAAAAGCAGCTGGGCATCAAGGAAGAGCCGGCTCCGGCGGCTAAGGAGATCAACCTCCACCAGCCGATCAAGACTTTCGCTGACCAGTATCCGGAATTTATTGAGGACATGGCTGAGATTGGCTTCAACCGGATCAAGATTCCAGGCATGCTGGACACGGTGGGCCGGCTGATGACCCTGCCAATGGGTTGCCGGGCCATGGGCTTTGACTTGGAAGAGGTCAAGGAGAAGCTGCGCTTGAAGGGATACGAGGTGACTGAGTAATGACCATGTCTTTAAAAGAGCGGCAGGAGAAGCTGCTGGAGATCTTGCGCCTTTTGCAGGAAAAAGGGGACTTTGACCAGGCCAAGGCTATGTTCAATGAAGCTTTTTCCTCAGTCTCGGTCAAGGAAATCACGGAAGCTGAGCGGGCCTTGATCGCCGGCGGCCTCAACCCCCAGGAAATCCAGAACTTGTGCACGGTTCACGCGGAAGTCTTCCGGGGGTCGATCGGCGAGCAGGAAGTGGGGGATGCCTTTGCCCGGCCCGGCCACCCGGTCCAGACCTTGAAGCAGGAGAATGTCGTTTTGACCTCTTTGGTCAACGATGCCCTTTTGCCGGATCTGGCCAAGTATGAAGAGAAGGAAGAGCCGGAACTTTTGGCAAAAATCAAGCAGGAGCTGGCTGACCTGGCCCAAGTGGACAAGCACTACACCAGAAAAGAAATCTCCATGTTTCCCTTGATGACCAAGTACGGCATTACCGCCCCGCCCCAGGTCATGTGGGGGGTAGACGACGACATCCGGGGCTGGATCAAGGAGGCCCGGCAGGCGGCGGAAGCAGGTGATCCAAAATTTTTGGCCAAAAAGGTCAAACAGGCGGCTAAGGAAGTCACCGAAATGATCTTTAAGGAAGAGGCAATCATGCTGCCGCTCTTGACAGAAGTGGCGACGCCGGCCGATTGGCTCAGAGTCAAGGAAGACGAGGTCCGGGTAGGCTACTGCCTAATCCCTGATCCGCCAGCCTGGCGGCCGTCGGCTGCTGAACTTGCTGAGAAAAAGGAAGCTGACCCGGCAGCGATCGCCAAATGGAACGACCAGATCGGGGCTTTTGCCGGCCAGCTGGGCGGCAATGAAGCCGAAAACTACCAAAAGATGGTTGAGGTCAGCCGGCCGGAAGAAAAAGACCGGCCGGCCTTGACTGACTCTTTCATTGAGTTCGCGGAAGGCGGCCTCAGCTATGAGCAGCTTTCTGCCGTCCTGGATCTTTTGCCCCTGGACCTGGTCTTTGTGGACAAGGACGATGTCATCCGCTACTTTGGCGGCAGCTGCGGCTTTTATCCCCACTCTAAAAATGACCTGGGGATGAACCTTTTTAGCATTCACATGCCAAAAAGCGTGCCTAAGGTCAAGGCCATCGTGGACGACCTCAGAAGCGGGAGAAAAGACAAGCATGCCTTCTGGTTTGAAGTCCGGGGCCGCTTTGTCTACATCCAATACTTGGCGGTCAGAAATAAGGCCGGGGAGTATCTGGGCGTTTTGGAAGTCCTGCAGGATATTACCGACCTGCGCGCCTTGCAAGGAAAGAAGAAAGAGTTGTAGAATTGTAATAAAGAGAGAAGCCATGACTTGCTGAGTCGTGGTTTTCTTATTGCCTGGAGAATTTTTACTGTTATTTTTTGCTGAATGTAGGGAGGTAATGGAAAAATGAAAACTAAACACGGACAGAGCCAGTTGCCGGAAATCGCGCTGCCCTGGCTGGTCGTGGCCGAACTGGCTACTTGGATCGGGGCCAGCTTCATTTGGCCACTGACTTCCGTTTACTTGAACAAGCGGCTGGGGATCAGCCTGTCGGTAATCGGGATCGTCCTCTTCTGCAACTGCGCGGCCAACATGTTGGGGTCAACCATCAGCGGCCGGCTCTTTGACCGCCTTAACCCTTATCCTTTGATCACGGGCGGGATGCTGCTGGATGCTTTGGTTCTTTTAGCCATGGCCTTCTTCCACGGCTGGCCGATCTACTGGTTCTGGCTGATCTGTACGGGCTTTTTAGGGGGCTGGAACGGGGCCCTGGTCAATTCCATCGCCACCAGCCTGCGCAAGTATCCTGGCCGCTATGTCTTCAACATTCTTTACTTCTCCCAGAACCTTGGGGTGGTTATCGGGACCTTGATCGTCGGCTACCTCTATGACTATTCAATTGAGCTGCTCTTTATCATTGCCAGCTGCCTGTTCCTGATCGGGGCCTTGGTTGCCTTTTTCAAGTTCAAGCCAATCGTGGCCTACCATGCTCGCCGGCTGGAACAAAAGGAGACCGGCCAGGCGCCGCTGAAGGCGGAAAAGATGCCGAAGGCCAACTTCTGGATGACCATGGGCTTCTTCATCACCTTGGGGGTGACCTGGCTGATGTACATGAACTGGGAGTCCAACCTGTCCGTCTACATGGTCAGCCTGGGGATTCCTTTCCACCTCTACTCAACCCTGTGGACGATCAACGCCAGCATCATCGTGGTTGTCCAGCTCATCCTGGCCCGCTTCCCGCGGATCTTCAAGAGCATCTACCAGCAGATCTATTTTGGGATTTTCATGTTTGCCGTGTCCTGGCTGACCTTGATTTTTGCCAAGACCTACCCGGGCTTTGTCTTGTCCATGTCGATCTTGACCTTGGGTGAATCAACGGCCTTTTCCGCTATCCCGGCCTATGTCAATGACATGTCGCCGTATTCCAGCAAGGGCAAGTACCAGGGGATGACCCTGGTGGCCAGCGGGGTCGGCCGGGCCTTTGGTCCGCTTTTCGGCGGGACCCTGATCGACCTCTTCGGCTACAAGACCATGTTCGTGGTCGCCAGCTGCGGCATCTTCCTGTGCCTTTTGGCTCTCTTGCCCTTGAGAGCCAAGCTGAAGGACCAGGTGCGGTTCTTCAAGTAGGATATTTTTAGCATTTTTGAAAAATAAGGCAGGTTTTGCCAACCAGCCTTATTTTTTTGCACTTTGATTGAACAGGGAAGCAGTTAATGTGTAAAATAAGAAGATAGTGAGAAAAGGAGGAAAAAACATGCTTAAAGTTTACGGGACAAAGATCTGTCCAGACTGCATCGCCTGTGAGGCCAGTTTTAAAAAGTATGGCATTGACTACGAATTTATCAATATTTTCGCCACCATGCCGGATTTCAAGGAATTTTTGCGCTTGCGGGATGCCAGTCCCGCCTTTGCTCACGCCAAAGAGCAGGGCAACGCGGGGATTCCGGCCTGCGTCAAGGAAGACGGGGAAATTTTTACTGACTGGGAAGGCTTCTTAAAGGACCAGGGCTTAGAGCCAATCTGGCCGGAAGCAGCCGACCAGGCCAAGGCAGAAATCAAGGCCCAGTGCGACCTGCGTCAGCACAACTGCTAGCTGAAAAACAAGGAGGAAAAAATATTGAACAATAAATTTGCCGTCCGCGGCGGCAGTGGCGACACGACCGTTGTTGACAAGACTGCCCGCCCGCAGGACAACCTGTATTTGGCCGTTAACTCTGACTACCTGGCCAAGCTGGAAATCCCGGCTGACCGGTCCCGGATGGGGAGCTTTGACCAAATCGCTGAAAACGTTGAAAAGAGCCTGATGGCTGACTTCGCGGCTTTTGCCAGCGGGGAAAAGGAAGTCCCGGCCGTGCCGAACCTGGCCAAGGCTGTTGAACTCTACAAGCTGGCCAAGGACTTTGACAAGCGGAACGCTGACGGGGCCAAGCCAATCCAGGCTGACTTAAAGAAGCTGGAAGGTCTGGAGGATTGGGCTGACCTGCAAGGCGCGGCAGCTGATTTGGCCAAGGAAGGCTTTGACCTGCCATTCTCCTTCTCCGTTGACGCGGACATGAAGAACACCAAGGTCAACACGGTCTACTTCGGCGGTCCCCACATCTTTTTGCCAGACACGACCACTTACGAAAGCCCGGACGCGGAAAAATTGCTGGGCGTTTTAAAAGAGCAATCCCTCAAGCTCTTCCAAATGGCCGGGGTCAGCGAAGAAAAAGCAAACGAATACGTGGACGGGGCCCTGGCTTACGACCAGCGCCTGGCCAAGGTGGTTAAGTCCAGCGAAGAATGGGCTGACTACCCGGCTATGTACAACCCGATTTCCCTGGCTGACTTCAAGAGCAAGTTTACCAGCTTTGACATGGGCCAGTTCTTGGAAGAGTTCCTGGGCGAAGAACCAGAAGTTTTGATCAACACTGAGCCCCGCTACCTGGACCAGGCGGAAGGTCTTTTAAACGAAGCAAGCTTCAGCGAAATCAAGGGCTGGATGCTGGTTAAGTTCATCAACGACGTGGCTTCATCCCTGTCCCAAGAATTCAGAGAAGCTGCCTTCCCATTCAGCCAGGCTTTGACCGGCCAGCCGCAACTGGCCAGCGGGATCAAGCAGGCTTACCGGATTGCCAACAGCACTTTCAGTGAAGTTGTCGGCGTCTACTACGGGCAGACCTACTTCGGGGCAGCTGCCAAGGAAGACGTTTTGGGCATGATCAAGCGGATGTTGAAGGTCTACGAGGACCGACTGGCCAAGAACGACTGGCTCTCCCAGGCGACTAAGGACAAGGCCATCACCAAGCTGCAGGCTTTGATCTTGAAGGTCGGCTATCCGGACAAGATTGAAGACATCTACAACCGCCTCCAGGTTACCCCGGCTTCAGCCGGCGGCAGCCTTTACAGCAACCTGCAGGCCGCCAGCCGGGAAAGCATCAAGTACAGCCTGGAGAAGCTCCACCAGCCGGTTGACCGGACCGTTTGGCTGATGCCAGGCAACTTGGTCAACGCCTGCTACGACCCGCAAAGAAACGACATCACCTTCCCAGCGGCTATCCTGCAGGCACCGTTCTACAGTGCTGACCAGAGCCGGGCAGCCAACTACGGCGGGATCGGGGCCGTGATTGCCCACGAAGTTTCCCACGCCTTCGACAACAACGGGGCCCAGTTCGACGAATTCGGCAACATGAAGAACTGGTGGACCGAAGCTGACTACAAGGAATTTGCTGACCGGACCAAGGCGGAAATCGCCCTTTTTGACGGGCTCAAGTTCGGCCCGACCACTCTTAACGGCAAGCAGATCGTGTCAGAAAACATCGCTGACCAGGGCGGCTTGACCGCGGCCATGACCGCCTGCAAGGAAGAAGGCCAGGGCCTGGAAGACTTCTACGCCAACTGGGCCAGAGTCTGGGCACAAAAGTCCCTGGAAGCAGCCATCAAGATGATCGTTTCAGTTGACGTGCACGCACCGGGCCCGCTGCGGGCAAATGTCCAGGCCCAGTGCCAGGACGAATTCTACGAGACCTTCGACGTCAAGCCAGGCGACGGGATGTATCTGGCTCCGGAAGACCGGGTCAAGATCTGGTAGTTTTTCATAAAATTTCATAAGCAACAAAAAAGCAGTCATTCCATCAATGACTGCTTTTCTGCTGCTGTGTGTTTGTCTAATATATGTGTGTGTAAAAGAGGAAAAGAAAAAGAAAAATTAATTCCTATAGGAGAAGCAATTTCTTGCTTCTGACTATGGTTATATAATAACGGCCCTTTGTAAAAAAGCTGTGATCAATCTGCTTTGCTTCAATGAAAAAAAGTTTGTAATTTTCTAGAGTATTTAAGACTTTCTAAAAGCAAAAACGGCAAGCTTTCGAGCCTTGCCGTTTCTTTATTTGCTTATTTACTTGTTCTTTTCTTTCTTCGTTTTGCCCGCGTTCTTGTTCAGCATGGTCTTGCTGTAGTCGACTGGGGCAACCCGCTTGATTCTTTCAGGCTCTTGCTTGCCCAGGATCAAAGGCACGCGTTCGATAACCGTGTCCGCGAATTCCAGGCCGAACCATTGAGCCGGGTTAGGCGACAGGTTCTGCAGCTGGACCCGGGCCTTGACCAGCCACTTCTTGTAAGAAGACAGGGTGGTCGAAGGTGAGATGACGTCGTTGACGATGACGAACTTGAAGTCGCCGACATCCCGGCCAGGAGTAGTCGTGTATTCCTGTGGCTGGGCCTCGATCGTGTTGTCCTTGATCAAGTCGTGGACGATCTGGCGCAGGTAGACGTTGACGCTGGTTTGCTTCTTGAAACCGAGGTAGAGCTGGATGTTGATCACGTTCTTGGTGCCAAAAGTGTTGACCGCGTATTCAGCGGTAAACGGCTCGTTGGTCACGTTGACCGTGACGAACCAGTAAGCCCGGGCCCGCTTAGGCCGCTTGTCCAGAATTGAGTAGAGGACTTCACGCTTGATGAACTTGTTGTACTTGACGTTGGCCATGTAAACCAAGTTGTCGGCGTAAGTCGGGTAGTTGTCGTCGTGGCTGAGGTCGGTCAGCATGTCCGTGTATTCATCCAAGCGGACATAGGCATTGCCGGCTTCGTTTTGGTCCCGGACCTTGTTGCCGAAGTACCAAACAACCATGACTGAAGCGATCAAGAGGGTGATCAAAAGTGATACGTAACCGCCGTGGGTGAACTTGCTCAGACTTGACCCCATGAAGAGGATGTTGATCGTGCTGAAGAAGATCACGAAGAGCAGGTTGGCCAGGTTGTGGCCCTGCTTGAGCACCAGCCATTCGTAAAGCAGGATAGTGGTCGTCAGCATGGAAATCGTGATTGACAGACCGTAGGCTGCTTCCATGTGGGCTGAGGTTCTGAAGAAGAGAACCAGGGCGATGGTAGTAATGCCCAGCATTCTGTTGATAGCCGGGATGTAGATCTGCCCTCTTTCATCAGATGGGTAGAGGATGTTCATCCGCGGCAGAAACTTCAGGTTGATTGATTCAGCCACCAGGGTGAAGGAACCCGTGATCAAGGCCTGGGAAGCGATGATCGCGGCCAGGGTGGCCAGAACGATTGAGGCCAGCCGGATGTTTTCCGGAATCATGGCGTAGAAGGGGTTGATTTCAGTGGCTGAGTGCATGTTGGTGTTGTTTAAGATCCAAACCCCTTGCCCGAAGTAGTTCAGGGAGAGGCAGACGAAAACAAATGGCCAGGAGCCAATGATGTTCCCCTTGCCGACGTGGCCAACGTCGGAGTAGAGGGCTTCAGCACCAGTAGTGGCCAGGAAGATGGACCCTAAGATCGCGAAGCCCGCCTTGTTGTAAGGACTAAAGAGCAATTTGATCGCGTAGTAAGGGTTCAAGGACTGGAGAATCCACCAGTTGCCGCCGATGTTGATCAAACCCATGGCGCCCAGGAAGGCGAACCAGATAAACATAACCGGGCCGAAAGCCTTCCCGATGATGCTGGTCCCCATCCGCTGGATGGAGAAAAGCACCAGCAAAATAACAATAGTAATGATTAAGACTGTGGTCTGGTTGCTGACCGGGACATTGCCCTTGCCAAATTCCAGGCCCTTCAGCCCTTCAATGGCGGTCGTAACCGTCACGGCAGGAGTCAGAGTCCCGTCGGCCAGGATGGCGGCCCCGCCGATCAAAGCCGGCCAGACCAGCCAGGCAGCCTTCTTTCTGATCAAGGCGTAGAGGGCGAAGATACCACCTTCGCCGTGGTTGGTCGCCTTCAAGGCAATAATCACGGTCTGCACCGTCGTGAGTACAGTCACGGTCCACAGGATCAAGGAAATGGTCCCGATGATCAAGTCGCGGCTGACCGTGTTGATACCGCCGTTGCCGGCGATTACGGATTTCATGACATAGAGGGGACTGGTCCCGATGTCGCCGTAAACAATCCCAATCGCGATCAAGAGGCCGGCGGCCGTCATGCGATTGCGTTTATTTTCTGCTTCCATAGCAATTAAATACTCCTCAAACTTTAAAAAAGCCTGTGATACACTAAAAAACAAATTTAAAGCTGTGCTTAAATTTAACAAGTAAAAAAAGAATGCCAGGAGACATTCTTTTTACTGTAATTTTCTTATATTTAGAGTAAAGTTTCAAGTCTTTTAGGACAAACTGCTTTCGATCGTCGCGCGAATGCCTTCGTACCAGTTGCTCCAGTCTTCGTAAGTGGTCATTGCTTCCGGGTCAACGCCGGTTTCTTCGCTCATCTTGTCGAGGATGGCTTGGAAATTGTGGGCGTGGTCGATCAGCACGTGCTTGACCAGGTTCTTGCGGGAGAATGGCTGGTTAAGCAGGAGGTAGTGGTTGATGTTGACCATGTTGTGGTCTTCGTCAAATTCACTGATGATTTCCAGGTCGTCGCGTTCGAAAGAAGAAACGTAGAAGTTGGCGAAGTTGACCAGGTAAGCCGGCTGGTCGGCAACTTCGCGTGCTGGCATGGTTACGCGTTCTGGTTCAGGCATCACGATCTTGAACATGTCTTCATTGCTGCGGTGTTTCTTTTCTTCTTCTGCCAAAGTTGTAGCTCCTTTTTAAATAAAAGTCCATAAAGTCAATAGTAATTTTAACGGCTTTAAGGCCAGAAAGCAAGCGCCAGGCCCCCATAAATCAAGACCTGGCGCTGAATTATTTCTTATTTGCCTGACTTCAGGTAGCCTTCGACGTCATCCTTGGTGATGGAGTCGATGGTGGTGTGGCCCTGCTGGTAGGCGTAGTTGAACAGGTTGATCAAGTCCTGCGGGCTCCAGCCGGCCGTGCTTTCGCCCAGGTTGTCCAGTTGGTTTCTGATCTGTTGGACGTCCCGGCTGGTCACGGTGCTGCCGCCGACCTTGTCGTTGTTGCTGGTCCCGGACCCTTCAGCTTGGTTGCTGGAAGAGCTGGATGAACTGGAAGCAGCAGAAGATGAGCTGGAACTGGATTCCTGGCTGCTGGACTTGCTGGAAGAGTCAGAAGAGCTGGATGAGCTTGAGCTTTCAGAACTGGAACTGGAGTCAGCCTGCTTGCTCTTGGCTTCCTTGAGCAGGTCCTTGACGTTAGACCGGACCTTGGCGTAGTAAGCCCCGTTGATGTAAGGCAGGTCTAAGATGCTGCTGTAGGTGGAAACGGCACTGTCGTAATCGCCGTCTTCCATGGCCTGGGCGGCCTTCTTTAAGAGCGGTTTGATTTCACTGTCGTAGTTGTCCTTGACGGCCTTAAGCTTCTTGACCAGCTTCTTGGCCTGGCTGGTCATGACGCTGTAGCCGCCATTTTGTTCCTGGGCCTTTTGGGCCAGGTTCAAGGCGCTGGCATACTTGACGGTCGTCTTGGCTAACTTGATGGAGTCGGCCAGGTTCTCCGCTTGGGCCTTGTAGTTTTTGGCTTGGGCAGTTGCCTTAGCCTGGTAGGCCTGGTCAAATTCATCAGCGGCCTGGCTGTATTTCTTGGCCTTTACGGCCTCTTTGCCGGCCTGCATGTGGCTGGAGTAGCTGGAACTTGCCGTCTGCTCCTGGCTCTGCTTTTGCTGGCTGGAGTAGAAGTAGACGCCAGCCCCGCCCAAGGCGAGCACGGCCACCACGATGATGGACCAGATAGTCGATTTTTTCATAAATAACCTCCTCGTTAATATCCTCAATTATACCAGAATCGCCCCTCCCTTTAGCCAGCTGGTCCAACTTGTAATTGTTCTTTAACAAAAAGTGGCCGACTTGAGCCTCCTAAAACGTTAGTATCAGTGCAGGCCCGAGGCGCCGGGGCCGGCCGGAGCGAAGCCCGCAGCTTCGCGGAAAGATTGGATTTTTTAACAGAAACAGGAGAGAAAAAATGAACTTTACTTTAGCTGATCAAAGCATTCAATACACCTTCAAGGCCGACAAGTACGACAAGGGACAGATGCAGCGCAGCCTGCAAAACGTCAAGAAAGATGCCAGCCCGGAAAGCCTGGTCAAGGTGGGCCAGGCCATCAGCAAGCTGCAGGGCGACGAACTGGCTGCCTTGACCCTGGTCCAAAAGCACAATTTGACCTTGGCCTAACTCTTTGACGCGGAAACTGACAGAAAAAGAATTTTTGAGTAAGAAACAGGAGAAAAAATCATGACTACGACTACCGAATTGCAATTAACCTTTAAGTCCAGTGCCGGCAAAAAGAAGAGCCTGAACCTGCCATACGCGGTCAAGGGCTTGAGCGCGGACGTGGTCCGGGAGGCCGCGGCAGCCATCGCCGGCGAGGGCGTGTTCGTCAAGGAAGGGGAGGTCCTTTATGCTCAGCCGCTGGCTGCAAACTATATTGAACGTACTGTTACGGGTGTGTTTGACGATAGTAATCATTAAGCAGATCTGGCCTCTTTAGCCGGCTGCAAAATTTGTACCCGAGAGGCGGCCTTGGCCGCCTCTTTTATTTTTCGTTTTTGCTTGTTTTCGTGTTTTTATTCACATAATACATGTTTTTTGTTCTTTGCTTTTTAAGGCAAAAGCTTTGGAAAAAGCGGTTTTTTCCTTTAAAAAATGTAATTGCTTAAGTAAATTGTTACTTTTGCTTTACAGAATATGCGTTCGATTGTAACTAGAGCGCTGAGCACATACAATAGAGGTTACGATTGAAATTATTAGGAGGAAATTAATGAAGAGAAGATTTTTGACTGGACTTGCTACCGCAGCGATGCTGACTTCCGTCGCCGTTCCAGTGACCAACAACATGTTTCTCTCAAATCAGGCAGTTCAGGCATCAGCCACCAGTGATGCCTTTTTAAGCAAGGTCAGCCTGCAGGCGCAGAAGACGTCCAAGAAGTACGGCGTCTACGCCTCTTTGATGCTGGCCCAGGCTGCTCTGGAATCCGGCTGGGGGACTTCAACTCTGTCCACTCAGGCCAACAACTTCTTTGGGATGAAGGCTGCTAACACCTGGACTGGGGCAACTTACAGCGTTAAGACGGCTGAACAGGACTCAAAGGGCAAGACTTATTACATCACGGCTGCCTTCAGAAAGTACAGCAGCTACCAGGCCTCTTTTGACGACTACGGCTTGAAGATGCGGACGACTTTGGGCAACGGGGGTCTGCGCTACAGCAAGACCTGGCTGGAAAATGCCTCAAGTGCTTCAGCTGCCGCTAAGGCCATCAAGGCTGCCGGCTACGCGACCGACAAGAATTACGCGACCAAGCTGATCAACCACATCGCGACCTACAACTTGACCAAGTATGACCCGGTTTACTCCGGCACTACTTATACGGCCAAGGTAGCCAAGTCCGGGGCAACCTACCTTTACCCAACTGACCACTCTGTTTCACCGAAGAAGTCTTACGTGACTGCCGGGCAAAGCGTAACGGTTACCAAGACCTACACTTACTACAATGGCAAGAAGCGGATGTACCTCAAGGGCCTGGGTTGGATCAACGGCGAAGACTTGAACACTGGCACTTCTCAAGCGCCAAGTGCGGACAATGCCGCTAGCGTTTCCGGGCAAATGAAGGTGTTGATGCACTCAGCTGCTGTCTACACTAGCACTGGGGAGAGAAGCACGGCCAAGTCTGTCAAGGCCGGCAAGAGCGTGACGACTTACGGGTCAGTCACGATCAACGGGGCTAAGTACTACCGGGTTAACTCAGCCAGCGCTGACCAGTTCATCAAGGCAAGCAACTTTGACGGCGCAAGCCGCAAGCTCAAGCACAACGCCTACATCTACAACAACGCGGGCAAGCGGGTTGGCAAGACCAAGTGGCTCAAGGGCAGCACCCACACCGTCTATGGCGGCAGCGTGAAGATCAAGGGCAAGCAGTACTACATTGTTGGCCTGAACCAGTATGTCAAGAAGGGCAACTTTTAAGGAGACGGGGAAGAAAACTGAATGAGATTTAGAAGATTTTTTGCCGCGGCGGCGGCAACCGCGGCTTTCGGCCTGGCCTTTACTTTTGGCCAAGGGCAGGCAGCCCAAGCTTCAATCAACAGTGATGCCAAGAAGACGACTTACAGCGGCACCAAGTCACTGGAAACCTTGCTCAAGGCAGCAGGCTTGTCTTACAACCAGTTCAACAGCGTGGCCAACGGCAAGAAATATGGCAGCCGCTTTGGCTACCGGAACGGGGTCGGCAAACCAGAAGGGATCGTTGTTCACGAAACAGCGACTCCAGGGGCTACGGCCTGGGATGAAGGGCGCTACTTCAACAACAACTGGACCAGTGTCTACTCTTACGTCCACGCTGTGGTTGACAACAGCCAGACCATCCAGCTGATGTCGACCGACTATGGTACCTGGGGGGCAGGCCCAATCGCCAACGTCCGCTACATCCAGATCGAGCTCTGTGAAGTCTCAAGCCGGTCCCAGTTCGTGCAGAGCGTGGCCAACGATGCTTACTACATCGCCACTCTTTTGCACCAATACAACTTGACTCCATCCCGGGCAAGCAAGGACGGGTCAGGCACCATTTGGTCCCACAACGAAGTTTCCCAGTACCTGGGCGGGACCGACCACGGGGACCCGGACAGCTACTTTGCTAAATGGGGCTACTCCATGAGCGACTTCTACAGTTTGATCACTTACTACTACAACAAGCTGGGAACCAGCAGCAACACTAGCAATAATACAAACAACAGTGGCTCAAGCAGCTCAAGCCAAGCACCAGCTACCCAGCCGGTATCAACCAAGACGGTCAAGTTGATGCGCAACTCCTACAGCTATGACGCTTCTGGCAAGAAATTGTCAATCGCGGCGCTGAAGGCTGGCTCTTCTTTGAAGGTTTATGGTTCAGCCGTAACGATTGGCAACGCCAAGTACTACAAGTACGCAGATGGCAAGTATGTCAAGGCCGGCAACATTGACGGGACTAGCCGGACTTTGACGGCCAATGCTTGGACTTACACCAGCACTGGCAGCCGGGAGACATCAACGGCCAAGCTGCTTAAGGGGACCAAGGTGACGACTTACGGCGGCCAGGTCAAGATCAAGGGCAAGGCCTACTACATGACTGGCTTTACCAGCAAGAACGTGGCTAAGTACGTTAAGGCAAGCAATTTCCAAGCCAAGCCAGTGGAAACTACCACGACCAAGCGCTTGATGCGGAACTCCTACAGCTACGATGCTTCTGGTAAAAAGTTGTCAAACGCCAAGCTGACCGCGGGTACTTACCTTAAGGTCTACGGTTCAGCTGTAACGATCGGCAATGCCAAGTACTACAAGTACGGTACTAACAAGTACGTGAAGGCTGGCAACATCGACGGGACAAGCCGGACTTTGACCCACAACGCTTACGTGTACACGGTCAAGGGAGCCCGGAACTGGAATGAAGCCAAGCGCCTTAAAGGCACGGCCGTCGTAACTTACGGCAGCCGGGTCAAGCTTGGCGGCAAATACTACTACATGGTCGGCTTTTCCGGCCAAACCGCCCTTTACCTCAAGGCCGGCAACTTTTAATTGAATACAGGGAACGGATTCAGGTTTAGCCTGGGTCCGTTTTTCTTTCTTAATCTGGCGATTATTGTATAATTAGAAAAACTGTAATTAGTGAGGAGATACTTTTTTAGCATGGAAGGACTATCACTGTTTTTAACGGTCTTCTTGGCCCTGGTGATTCCGATCGTCATGGCCCGCCTGCGGGTGACCACGGTGCCGACTGCCGTGGCCGAGATTATTGTCGGGATCCTAATGGGCAAGAGCTGCCTAAACCTGATCACCCAGACTTCTCAGTTGACTTTTTTGTCCAACCTGGGGGTCATCGTCTTGATGTTTTTGTCAGGGATGGAAATCGATTTTGACTTGCTCAGCCCGAAAAAGCACACCCGGGCCCGGAAGTCAGAGAGCGGCAAGCAGGTCAAGCCCATGGTTGTGGCTGCCGTCGCCTTTGGCGGGATAGCGGTGGCCTCAGTTTTGCTGGCTTTGGGGATGAAGGTCCTGGGCCTCTTTAACGATGTGGCCCTGGCTTCGATCATCTTTATGACCGTGGCCTTGGGCGTGGTCATCGCTACTTTAAAGGAAAAAGAAATCCTGGGCCGGCCGATCGGGCAGACGATTTTGCTGACGGCGGTCATGGGAGAAGTTATTCCCCTGCTTTTATTGACTATCTATTCTTCCGTTAACGGCGGGGATGCCGGTAAGCTCTGGCTGATCATCCTCTTGTTTGTGGCCGCGATTATCCTTTTGCGGCGCTTCAAGCGGCCTTACCTGTGGTTTGCCAAGATCACCAAGGCCACGACCCAGCTGGACGTCCGCCTGGCCTTCTTCTTGATTTTTGCTCTGGTGACGGTGGCGGAACAGGTTGGGGCGGAAAACATCCTGGGGGCCTTCTTGGCTGGGATGGTCATGAAGCTGCTGGAGCCAACCCAAGCCACCAAGGACAAGCTGACTTCCATCGGCTACGGCTTCTTTATCCCGATCTTCTTCATCCGGACCGGGGTCAACCTCAACTTGAAGCTGCTCTTTGCCAACCCGCAAGCCCTGATGTTGCTGCCGGTTTTGGTCATCTGCTTCTTCTTAGCCAAGCTGCCGGTTACCTTGACCTACATGCGGGCTTTTAACAAGCGGAATGCTTTTGCCGGGGGCTTCCTGACGGCAACGACGATTACGATCGTTCTGCCAACCCTGCAGGTAGCTCGGAAGTTGAACGCAATTACGGCTACCCAGTCCAGTGCCTTCATCTTGGCGGCGGTCATCGTCTGCATCGCCTGTCCAATCGTCTTCAATTCAACTTTTGCCTTGACGCCAGAAGACAAGATCAAGGAAAAAGTCGTGATCTTCGGCCTCAATGCCGTAACGATGACGGTCTACCAGGACCTGCACGACTCCTGGTACTCAGTCCAGGTCTTGACCTGCCGGAAGGAAAAATACGACACCTACAAGAGCAAGGTCAAGAATCTGAAGCTGCTGCCGGATAAAAAACTGGATACTTTGGAAGAAGCCGGGGCCTTTGATACTGACATCTTCGTGGCCACCTTCACTGATGACCAGGCCAATTTGGAGGTCGGCCGGGCAGCTAAAAAGGCCGGGGTCAAACGGGTCATCGTCAGCCAGAGCCAGGTCGTGGCCGACACGGTCGACCAGCTCAGAGAGGAAGGCATCGAGCTTTTTGCCTTCAACAACTTGCATGGGGCCATGCTCCGGGCCTTGATCGAATCGCCGGCCGTCTACCGGATCATCACGGACACCAACAATGCCCTCTACGACGTGGTGGTCAGAAATTCAGCCTACACCGGCCGCCAGCTGATGGACTGGGACTTCGTCGACCAGATCACCGTTTCCCGGATCCGGCGGGGGGACAAGTGGATTTCCCCGCACGGGTCAACCGTGATCGAGCCGGGCGACGAACTGATCTACAGCGGTCCTTGGCGGGAAGCTGACCGGATCCACCAGCTTTTGAGCCGGGAATAGAAAAAAGATGATATGCCAAAAAATCGCTCTGCCAAACGGCAAAGCGATTTTTCTTGTTTAGTGCTCTAGTTCTTTATTTTTTTCTGTTTTTGCTTTTTTGCTTAAGGCAGGCAGTCCCTGGCGGCTTCCAGGACGGCGATGACCTGCAAGCTGTGGGCGAAGGCCCGGTCAGCGGCGGTCTTGTCTTTTTGGTCAAAGATCCGGATGAATTCGGTAAATTCCGGGATCATCCGGTGCAGGTCTTGGTCAAAGTCCTTGTCAGTCTGCCCGCCTGCTGTTTCCAGCCGGTAGCTTCTGAGGTCACCTGGGCTGCCGCTAAAGCTGATGGCCCCTTTTTCCCCGGCAATCATTGACGGATTGTGGGCAAAAGCCTGGGAGTCCTTGGCCGCGGTCAAGCTGGCCTGCTTGTCGTCGTAGCCCAGGACCAAAACGCCAGAAGTGTCGACGCCTTTTTGCAGGTTAGGGAAGTAATGGACATCCAAAGGCGCCCCGAAAAGGCTGACGGCTAAGTGGATATTGTAGACGTTCAAGTCCAAAAGGGCCCCGCCGCCCAGGCGCGGATTGAAGGCCGGAGCTATGTCGCCGGCTAAGAAGCGGTCGTAGCGGGAAGAATACTGGGTGTAGTTGAGGCTGACTACGTGAACCGGGCCTAAAAGCTGTAAGTCGCCTGCCAAAGACTTAAAGGCTGGCAGGTAGCGGTTGGTGATGGCCTCAGTGATAAGGCAGCCTTTTTGGTCGGCTAATTGCTTGAGCTCCAAGGCTTCTTCAGTAGTGAAGACAAAGGGCTTTTCACAGATCACGTTTTTGCCGGCTTCCAGGGAATCCAGGCACATCTGATAGTGCATGGAAGAAGGAGTAGCCACGTAAACCGTGTCGACCTGGTCGTCTTTGAGCATGGCCAGGTAGTCGTCGTAGACCCGGCTGATGCCGTATTGCTCAGCCAAGGCCTGGCCGGTGGCTAGCGACCGCTTGGTCGTAGCGATAGCGGCTAAACTTAAGCCGGGCAGGGGAAGGGCAGTGAGGAAATCTTTGACGATCTTGCCGCTGCCAATGATTCCGAGTTGCATTTTTTGCCTCCTTATTTATTCAGCTTGCTGACATCAACGGAATTCTTGCTGACCGTCTTGGGAATGGCCAGCTTCTTTTGCTGGTTGACCTTGAGCATGGACAGCTTGGTTGAGCTGGTCTGCCCCTTGACCTTGTATTTGGCGTAAATCGCCAGGCCGGTCAGCTGCTTTTTCTGATTGAGATCGATGGTCATTTTAATCTGCTGGAGCTTGGCCTTGGCCATCTGGCTGTCGTTTGACAGGCTGGCCAGGCCGTTAGTTTCCGTGATCTCTTTCCATAAGCGCTGGCTCTTGCCCGTGTAGCTGAGCCGCCAGCCGCTTTTGGCCTGGCTGACGGTGAAGAGCTTGGCACTCTTTTGGCTGAGGGTCAGGGTGTCCATGTCCTTGACCACTTGCTGGAAGTGGGAGATGGTCGTGAACTGGCTGAGCTTGGCCTTGTACCAAGCAGCCTGCTGGCCTTTATAGAACTTGACGTAGGCATAGCGCTGGCCTACCCACATCTTGACATTCTGGTCCCCGCTCTGGGTCAAGTCGGTCTGCATGACGAAAGGAGACCGCTGGTAATTGATCTGGCCGTAGAAACGGACCGGCTTGGCGTTCTCGTAATAGCGCTCGTCGACCTTCAGCTGGAAATTGCTGATCTTGCTCTGCTGGGCCTTTTTGATCAGGCTCTGGGGGCTGGGTTTGGAGCAGGCAGCTAGAAAAATGCTGACCAGGGTCAGGAGGGCGAGCAGGTGAAATTTCTTTTTCTTTGACGGCATAGTATGAATCACATCCTTATTCTTCAATTCTAACAAATCACTGATTAATTGTTAGCGATTGCACTCAGAAAAAGTGCTTTTTTTGCCTTTAGGACTTTGAAAAGGCCGCGAGAGGCCGTATAATAATTAGTGAAACGTTTAATTTGCTAAAGGAGATTTTTTAATGTCTAAATTAGTTTTAATCCGTCACGGTCAAAGTGAATGGAACCTTTCAAACCAATTTACTGGCTGGGTTGACGTTAACTTGTCAGACAAGGGTGTTGAAGAAGCCAAGAAGGCTGGTCGTTTGATCAAGGAAGCCGGCTTGGAATTTGACCAAGCTTACACTTCAGTTTTGACCCGTGCGATCAAGACTTTGCACTTCGCTTTGGAAGAAAGCGGCCAACTCTGGGTTCCAGAAACTAAGACCTGGAGACTGAACGAACGTCACTACGGCGCTTTGCAAGGCTTGAACAAGGCTGAAACTGCTGAAAAGTACGGCGACGAACAAGTTCACATTTGGCGTCGTTCATACGACGTTTTGCCACCAGTTTTGGCTGACGACTCAGAATTCAGCCAAGCTAACGACCGTCGTTACGCAAACTTGGACCCACACATCGTTCCTAAGGCAGAAAACCTGAAGGTTACTCTGGACAGAGTTATGCCATTCTGGGAAGACCACATTGCTCCAGACCTGCTGGCTGGCAAGAACGTGATCATCGCTGCCCACGGCAACTCACTGCGTGCCTTGACTAAGTACATCGAAAACATCTCTGACGAAGACATCATGGATGTTGAAATGAAGACTGGTGAACCAGTTGTTTACACTTTCGACGACAAGTTGAACGTTGTAAGCAAGGAAAAGCTGGACTAAGTCCTCTTTCCTTAATTAAAGCGAAGCTCCGGCTTCGCTTTTTTTGTTGAACTGATTAAGGATTGACAGATGACTTGCTAAGATGATAGCTTAGATAGGAAAGTTGTGCACAGGGATACTTACCGGAAAATATCGTAAGCCTGCTCTACTGAAAATGCCGGCTGATTTTTTACAATTTCAATAAGAAAAAACAGCAGGCAAAAGTTGGCGGGGCTTTTTTGCTATAATACAGACTAATGTGATTTTTTAAGTGGGTATCAACTATATGAAGAAAGAAGACAAACGGGCCTTGCCCGAAACTCGGCAACATGCCAGAAAGCGCAAGCAAAAGACGGTCCGCAACTGGATCATCGGCGTTTTGGCGGTCGTTTGCGCGATTGCTGCCGGAGTGGGCTTGTACGCGGCACATCTGTACAAAACGGCTGAGCAGGCGGCCAACAAGGCTTATGACTCGGAAAACGCCGTCAAGACGACTTATGGCGAATTCAACGGCAAGAAGCCTTTTGCCGTCATGCTCTTAGGGACCGACACCGGGGCTTTGAACAGAACTGAAAAGCGCGGAAATACGGACACGATCATCGTTGTCGTAGTCAACCCTAAGAAGAAGAACTACACGATGGTCTCGATCCCGCGGGATACTATGGCTGACATGGTTGGCGATGATTCCAATGACGTGCAGAAGATCAACGCGGCTTATTCGATTGGCGGGGCTAAGATGGCCATGAAGACTGTCTCTAACCTCTTGAACATTCCGGTTAAGTACTACGCCTTGGTCAACATGGGCGGGCTGATGAAGCTGGTTGATTATGTTGGCGGGATTTACGTGACGCCGCCATTGTCATTTACTTACAATACAATAGTCTTCAAAAAGGGAGTCCGCCAGCACTTAAACGGGCAGGCCGCTCTGGCCTACAGCCGGATGCGCTATGATGACCCGCAAGGCGACTACGGCCGGCAGAAGCGGCAAAGAGAAGTCATCACCAAGCTGGTCCAGAAATTGGCCACGGCAGATTCACTGACGAACTTCAGCAAGATCGCCAATAACCTGTCGACCAACGTGAAGACTAACTTGAGCTTCCAGGCTTTGAAGTCAATCCTGGCTAACTACTCAGACTGTACTTCTTCCAGTGACAGCGACTACCTGCATGGCTATAGTGCTTATGTTGGCGACGCGGCCTACCAGATCGCGTCAACCAGTGAACTGCAGCGGATTTCCAACAAGATTAGAAAATTGCTGGGCCTCAAGACGGCTACTGTTTCCAACCGGGAAACTGAGCTGAATACCTTGAACGAGGCCAGCGGCTTCAAGTTTGGCAGCGGCGAGACCCAGAATTATACGATCTATGATCCCGGCACGACGACTGACAGCGTCAAGAGCGGCAAGACCAGCTCCAAGTCCAGCAGCCAGACTTCCAGCAGTAATACTGCTTACAGCACAAATTCCAGCACGAACTACGATACGACTTATAGTTACAGTTATAACTACAATACCAATCCGTTTTCAGGGGGCTATTAAAGGTGCTTAACAAATTTTTGGCAGTAGTCATTGGCTATTTGTTTGGCAACTTCATCAGTGCCATGTTCGTGGGCAAGTATTACCTGCACAAGGATCCGACCAAGTACGGGTCGGGCAACCCAGGTACGGCCAATATGGGGGCGGTTTTTGGCAAGAAGGCGGGGATTTTGACCTGCATCGGCGACCTGCTTAAAACCCTGCTGGCCATTGGCCTGGTCTATGCCATCTACCATCAGCACCTGCTGACAGCCTACACGGGCTTAGGCGTGGTTTTAGGCCACTGTTTCCCGGTCTTCAACCACTTTAAGGGGGGCAAGGCGGTGGCAGTCATGGCCATGACTACGGTTCTCTACGACTGGCGGGCCGGTCTTATCACCTTGCTGGTGGCCTTGGTTTTGACCTGCATCATGCAGAATCTGACTATCCCGCCGCTGGTTTTCATGCTGTCTTTCAGCATTTATGAAATAACCAAGTCGCTGGAAGCTGGCGTGATCTTCTTGATTATCACGGGGATCATGGCCTTCAAGTTCCGCTACGATATCCGGGACTTTTTCACAGGTCATGGCAAACGGGTCGATATTTTGTATACGATCAAGAAGAAATTGGGAATTTTGAAATAATTTCTTGGCCTTTTTTTAAAAAAAGCTGGGTATAATGGATAATGAATTTGCAAAAGAAAGAGAATTATTCCGATATCGATGAGTGAACAAACACAATCCAGAAAAACTCATAATCTGCTGAAGTACGGCTTTCTCGTACTGGCGGCTCTGGTGCTTTTGCTGCAGATGTTTAATTTCAAAACCAGCATGCTGAAAAGCTCAATTACCTATCTGCGCCACCTGCCGCTAATCGTGGAAAGCGTGACCTATTGGTTTATTCCAATGGTCTTCGGGGCAGTTTACAGCAAGCGCAAGCTGCGTTTTAACCAAGGCTTTAAGGCCTGGGCCATTATGGAAGTGACCCTCCTGGTCTACTACCTTGTCTTCTTCATCTCCAAGCCATGGCACTTAAATGCCTGGCGTTTCTGGGGCATCCTTTTCCCGATTTTGACCTCGACTTCCGTTTTGATGACGGGCCTGGTTTTCAGTTTGCTGGTGCAGCCGGTCATCTATGACTGGCAGGAGAAGTTCAGCAAGAAGCAGAGTTTGATCATTTTGATCGCCTTGACTTTGCTGGGCTTTACCCTGTCGGCTGGGACTTTCGAGATGAATTACTCCATCTATGGTCTCTACCTGGCCCTGCCATTTGCCTGGGGGATGTTCTTAGGGAAGGTTGACTTCTCTGTCAAGCAAACGGTCATCTTTATTGTGGCCGGCATTCTCTCCTTGGGGATGGTAATTGTCGGGGTAGCCGGCTTTAACGCCGTTTATTGGTCACAGATCATGTCTTGGCGGGCCAACCCGTCATCATGGAACTACCAGTTCCTGATCAACGTGACCTCACCATTCATCTTCATCATTGCCTTGGCGGCCTTTGCTTTTGCCCGGCCGGCGATCAAGGCTTTGGAAGAAAGGGACCTGGACTTCCTGGTTCCGCTGATCGTCTTCATGCAGGTACCAGACGCCAACTCCTTCATGTCGTCCTTTAAATACGGTACCGGCAGCCGGCAATTGAACCGGATGATCACGATTTTGATCATGCTGGCCATCGCCATTGTCTGGCACTGGCTGATTGAGCGCTACTTGTGGCGCTTCAAGCCGGTTAAGCGGGCTAACCGTTTCTTGTACGAAAGCAAGAGCTTCGGGGCAGCGGCTGAAGGGGCCTTTAACCGCCTGTGGGGCTGGATGAAGTACCACCGGACCAACCTTTTGACTTGGACCTTCTTCTTTATCCTGTCCTTTGCCTCCTTCTTGATCGAATCCGACAACATGCGGATCCAGATCACGACTGCTTCCAACGTTAACGCCGTAGTCTGGCTGGTTGGGACCAAGCTTGGGGCCTTGATTTTGACGACGATCTTTATCGACGCCTTCTTCACGATCCTTTACTTCGTCACGACCAGATACTGGGTTTCACTTATTACGACTTCCACGGTCGTTATCGGCTGGGCGGTTGCCAACAAGATCAAGCTTGACCTCCGGGGCGAGCCGATCTACCCGAGTGAACTGTCTGAAGTAACCAACGCTGACAGTCTGTTGAGCATGATCGGGGGACAGAAGACCTTGATCATGATCCTGCTGGCTTTAGCTGCTGTTATTGCCTTGATGGTCTTCTGTGAGATCAAGTTCAAGGTCAAGAAGCGCGGCAATTGGAAGCGGCGGGGGATGTGGGCCCTGGCCAGCCTGGCCCTCTTCATGACGCCAATGTGGTTCAACCACCAGGGGTCAGCCATCTACCGCTTGAACCGGGCTTTTGACAACAAGCAGTCCTTCCGGAACCCGGAAAGAGACATCCAGGTCAATGGGCCGATCTTGAACTTCCTCAACTACATCGACCTGCAGATCATGGACAAGCCAAGCAACTACTCCAAGAGCCAGATTCAAAAGCTCTATGAGAAGTACCAAAAGGTGGCTGACCAGATCAACAAGACCCGGACCAACGACCTGTCCAAGCAGACCGTCATCTTTAACTTGAGTGAAAGTTTTATCGATCCGACTACTTTCCCGACGATCAAGTTCGCCAAGGGGACCAAGGACCCGATTCCTTACATTCACTCATTGCAGAAGACTACCACTTACGGCAGCATGCTGAGTGCCGGCTACGGCGGTGGTACGGCCAACATGGAATGGGAATCACTGACTGGCTTCAACATGGGGGCCTTCAGCACTACTTTGACGCCTTATGTTCAAGTCGTTCCGCAATACCAGTACTACCCGACTATTGGGGCTAACTTCAACTACTCTTCAGCAGTTCACCCGTTCATCGGGACTTACTACTCAAGAATTGAAGACTACAAGCGTTTCAAGTTCAACAAGTTCGTTTACTTGGGTTCCAAGTACAAGATCGTGGACCAAAAGAAGCTGGGGACCAGTTCCTACAACTCTGACTTCACGACTTACGCCAACGGCTTGCGGCAGATCAACTCCCGCAAGGGCGGCCAGTTCATCAACCTGATTTCAATTCAGAACCACATGCCGTACAACAACTGGTACCCGAAGAACTACTATGCCGGCAAGATTTCCGGTGATCTTTTTGACGACGGCAGTATCAGAACGCAAGCGGCAACCTACATTATGGGGACCCACTACACTGACCAGGCGGTCAAGAAGTTCATCAAGCAGATCGACAAGATCAAGAAGCCAATTACCCTGGTCTTCTACGGTGACCACTACCCGTCAATCGTTTCCCAGTCATACACGTCTAAGTACCCGGTTCAAATGCACTCGACCCGCTACTTCATCTACTCTAACAAGTACGCTCGTCAGCATGGGGCTAAGGCTAAATTGACTTCCAAGACCAACTACGTCAACACCAGTGACTTCATCGCCATGATGCTGGAACAGACCAACAGCAAGGTGACGGCTTACCAGGCACTTTTGACTGAAGTGCACAAGAAGCTGCCAGCCTTGACTATCAGCTACAGCGATGACACCGGCTTTACCCTGGTCGACCAAAAGGGCAAGGAAGTTGACCCGAAGACCTTGACCAGCTCACAGCAAGCTCTGCTCAAGGACTACGAAATGATCCAATACGACATGACGGCTGGTTCAGCCTATGCCTTGAAGATCAAGGGCTTCTATACCATGAAGAAATAGTTTAAACAGCCAGAATACCTGGCAAAAGCAGACTAACTTAGCAGGTTAGCCTGCTTTTTTGTTAAAACGTATTTGATTGGTATGTTACAATTTTTCTAGCTCTTGAAAAAAATAGAGGATTGTAAATATAAAACTAATGAAAAAACAAGTAAAAAATCTTTGGGCTTATCTTTGGCCGCTTTTGGCAGTTGCTTTGGTAACAACGGTGGTTATTTGGCCGCAGCTGCAGGCTAAAAGGGTAATTATTGCTGGAGATGCCCGCTTTCACTTTGGCCGCTTTTATGATGCGGCCATGCAGATTAAGACTGGCCATTACAGCTTTTTTCAAACAAACTATGGTTTCCAGCAAAGCGGCCGGATCATTAACGCCTGCTATGGGCCATTGTTTGCCTATTTTAATGGTGCCTTGCTTCTGCTGTGCGGAAATTGGTTTACTTTTCAAATCATCAGTATTTACCTGCTTTGCCTGTTAGCCGCGGGAAATATGATGCATCTTTTACGCTATAGCGGCGTCAGCAAAATCGCCAGTTTGCTCTTAAGCTTGGTGTACATCAATATCGGCATGATACCCGCTTTTATCAACGCCAGTTCCTTTAGCGGCTGGGGGCAGGCCTTCATGCCCTTGGTCCTGCTTAATGGGGTGCGAATGGTTAAAGACCAGGAAAAGCCGATCGATTGGGTCATCCTTGGGGCAACGATGGGTTTGCTTTTGCAGGTTCACCTGCTCAGCGCCCTATTGGCATGCGTGCTTTTGGCCCCGTTTTTCTTGCTGGCGCTTTTTAAAAAGAGAAATGTTTGGAAAGACTTCTTTAAGGCAGTTGCATTGGCCAGCGCATTGGGCTTGAATACGATTGTTGCAGTTTTTTGGCTGGCTGCCAGCAACAAGATGGCCCACTTGGATGCCTATAATATGGCAGTAAGCGGCTTGAAGCTGGGAAGTTACCAAAACGACCTGGGAAGCAGCTATGGACAGTTGATGCCGATGTTTTTGGCCATAATTCTTTTGAATTTCCTGTACATCTTTTTTAACCGGGCTGCCAAAAGCGTGGAAAAGCTTTTGGCAATATGGTCTTTAGTACTTATGCTCATTGCATCCAACCGTTTTCCTTGGGGATATGTGCAAAATAAGTGGCCAGTTCTGGCCAGCAACTTTCAGTTTCCATTCCGTTTGGTGGTTATAATCTACCCAATGGTGATTCTGTCTTTTGGCTTAAGTATCCAGAAACTTGCAGCTAAAGGCGGGAAGCCGTTCTTGCTGCTTTTATCGCTGGCTTTGCTGCTAGATACGGCTGTCCCGGTAGCGGAAAGCCATCGGAAAAATACTTTTCACGCTAATGGAACGCCTGAAATGGCCCAGGTAGTGGGCAAAGGGCTTAAACCCTTGATTTCTGTGATGAGTTATGGCAATCAGCCGGATTATTTGCCCGTTGTTGGGAAAGAAGACAACTTAGGCCACAAATACCATATGCTGGTAATTAAACGCTGGAAGAAGTTTGACCACCAGGTAATGACTGGCGGCAGGCTTAAATTAAGCTGGACAAGTACTGGCGGCAAAATAACCTTGCCACTTGTTGCATACTCGCAGACAGAATTAACGCTCAATGGCCGCAAGATCCATAATCTAAAAAGAAAAAGCGGCGGATTCCCGGTTGTGCGGGCTAGAATGGGCAAGAATACCGTGATTATGACCTTTAAACAGCCTTTATGGTGCAGCTTGCTGATTAACCTGTGCTGGTTTTCCTGGCTGCTGCTCCTCCTGCTGCTTTTTAAAAAGGCGCTTGACCCCGGGGCGAAATCATGTTATTTTTATAAAAACGCGACAGCGAAGTAGCTGCCTGGTTCAGCGTTCAGAGAACTAGCGGTTGGTGCGAGCTAGACAGGCCAGGCAGACGAAATACAGCGCGGGGAGGAGAGCCCCGTTAAGAAGCTCCAAAGAGGCACTTTGTGCGAACGTGGGTGGTACCACGGCTAAGACAGAATTTAGTCGTCCCTGGATCTTTTGATCCAGGGACTTTTTTTATCCGGAGGCAGAAATGGCAAATTTTGACATTTTGGAAGATTTGAAATGGCGCGGCGCCATCAACCAGGAAACTGACGAGGAAGGCTTGCGGGATTACCTGGCCAAGCATGACGACCTGGCTCTTTACTGCGGGACTGACCCGACTGGTGACTCCCTGCACATCGGTCACTTGATTCCTTTCATGATCTTGAAGAGATTCCAACTGGCCGGCTACAAGCCAGTCATCGTTATCGGCGGGGGTACCGGGTCAATCGGCGACCCATCTGGCCGGTCAACTGAACGGGTCCTGCAGTCTGAAGAAACGATCAAGCACAATGAAGAAGCGCTGACGGCGCAGATGGTCAAGCTTTTTGGCACGGAAAACTTCCGCATCGTCAACAACCGCGACTGGCTGGGCAAGATGACCCTGCTGGAATTCCTCCGCGACTACGGCAAGCTCTTCCAGGTCAACAACATGCTGAACAAGGAAGTCGTTGCCAGCCGGCTGGAAAACGGGATCTCCTTCACTGAATTCTCCTACCAGATTCTGCAGGCCATCGACTTCTACATCTTGAACCGGGACCACGGCGTTCAAATGCAGATCGGCGGGGCTGACCAATGGGGCAACATCACGGCCGGGATCGACTTGATCCATCGTTTGGAAGGGGCAGACCGGCCAGCCTTTGGCTTAACTATCCCATTGATGCTGAAGGCTGATGGGACCAAGTTCGGCAAGTCTGCCGGCGGCGCTGTCTGGCTGGACCCGGAAAAGACCAGTCCTTACGAATTCTACCAATTCTGGATCAACCAGGATGACCGGGACGTCATCAAGTACCTCAAGTACTTCACCTTCCTCAGCCATGAAGAAATCGACGCCTTGGAAGAAAAGGTCAAGACTGAACCTTGGAAGCGGGAAGCCCAAAAGCGGCTGGCGGAAGAAGTGACTAAGTTCGTTCACGGCGAAAGCGGCTTGAAGGAAGCCCAAACGGTCACTGAGGCCCTCTTCTCCGGCAACGTGAAGGACTTGACCACCAAGCAGGTAGAAATCGCCCTGGCCAAGGCGCCAAGTGCTGAGAGCGGGGCAGAAAAGAAGAATCTGGTGGACTTCCTGGTTGACACCAAGATCGAATCATCCAAGCGGCAGGCCAGAGAAGACGTTAACAACGGTGCCATCTACGTCAACGGCGACCGGATCCAGGACACTGACTTTGAAGTTGACCCGGCAGCTGCTTTTGACGGCAAGTTCGTCATCATCCGCAAGGGCAAGAAGAAGTACACCTTGGTGCACATCAAGGGCTAATAGATGTTTAAGAAAGTTTCCAAACTGGAAGCTTTCTTTTTCTTTTTTCTCGCTTTTATCTTTTTGCCGAAAAGAAGCCGGCATGTTACAATTAAGGCGCTGCTGTAGCTCAGGAGGTAGAGCACCGCCGTGGTAAGGAGGAGGTCGCCAGTTCAAATCTGGCTAGCAGCTTATGATCAGCAAAAGTGATTAAATTATTTGCATCGCTCTTCAAAATACTGATATACTAAGAATTATTAGTCAATTGTTATTTTGGAGGGGATCGCATGCAGAAATTTTCGACCCGGCTCTTGGTCATTCGGCGGCGATTCGCCAATTTTGCCAATACGACGGCCATTGTCCTGGTTATTTTTACAGTTGCTTTAGCCGCGATAGAAACCCGGTCACGGGACTTCATAGCTGATGACGGGAAGTTTTACCTGCTGGACGGGAAATACTTGCTGGCCCATCTTTTGATCGCTGGGCTGCTGACGGCTTTGCTGGTTTTGCTCCGCTATTTTTTGCAAAGGCAGAAGCAGCTGGAATACATGTCCAGCCGGGACGACTTGACCACCCTTTTGAACCGGGCGGCCTTTGATGACCGGGTCAATGACTACCTTCGCCAGCATCCGGCTGCCCAGGGCAGCTTCGTCATGCTGGACATCGACAATTTCAAGCTGATCAATGACGTCCATGGTCACAATGTGGGTGACCAGGTTCTGGTGACTTTGGCCCTCAACATGGAGAGTACCCTGGGCAGCGAGGCAATCATTTGCCGCAACGGGGGTGATGAATTCTGCGCGTTCGTTCCGGGCACAAGCGACGACCAGGTCGCCAATCTGGCCAAGCTGGACCAGGTTTTTTCCGCTAAAGAGCAGCAGTATCCTTTTTCCATTTCCCTGGGCTATGTTCACTACCCCCAGCAGGCCGTCTCGGTGGCTGATGCCCTGGCTAAGGCAGACCTGGCCCTTTACGTGGTCAAGGACGATGGCAAGCATGGCTGGCGGGAGTACAACGATGCAATGACGCGGACTGACCGGAAGCAGTTTGGCTTTACCTTAAGGGAGGTGGCCGACAACCTGCCGGTTTCTTTCTTCATTTGCCAGGCAGAAGGGGAGAGGGAAATTCTTTTTGCCAACCAGTCCCTTCTGGACATGCTGGGCTTCAAGGGTTTCGCGGATTTAATTGCCTTTACGGCTGGCAAGCTGCTGGGTTTAATCTACCCTTCTGACCGGGCATTGCTTGACTTGGTGGCCGGTGAGGATGCAAGACGGGTACCTGACCGGCCGCGCTGCTTGTCTTGCCGCCTGCTAACCAAGGATGGCGGCTGCGAGAAGGTCTTCAGCAAGACCCGGCTAGTTGAAGACGCCCGCTATGGCAAGGTCTTTTATATCACCTTGTCATTGCAGAATGATTATAAGATTCTAAAAGAGAACTAGGAACTCTAGTTCTCTTTTTTGCTTGCATTTTTAGAGCCATCCGCTATAATTGAAAAAATAATTAAAGCAAACACGGAGGTAAAAATGGAACGGAAACTGATCGCGGATTTTGTCAAAGAAAACCTGGCCGAAGAAAGAACGGGGCATGATTACTACCACGGCCAGCGGGTGGCGGTTTTAGCTGAAAGAATGCTGCTGGCTGATCACCCGGAGTCTAGCCAAAAGAGCCGGGACATCGCTTATACGGCGGGCTTTGTTCACGATACGATCGATGAAAAGGTCTGCCCAAACCCAAGTGAAGTTTTGGCCAAATTACGGGAAGTCTTCACGGCAGCCGGCTTAAGCCGAGAGGACCAGGAAAACGTCTTTTTCACGATCGAGCACATGTCTTTTTCCAAAAACATTGACCGCCACTACCAACTTTCTTTAGAAGGAGAGTACGTCCAGGATGCCGACCGGCTGGAGTCTCTGGGGGCGATGGGAATTGCCCGGGCTTTCGTTTACAGCGGCAAGCACGATGACAAGATCTACGACCCGGAAATTCCGCCGATGGAATTGGTCAGTCATGATCAATACCGGAATCATGAAGAAACTACGATCAATCATTTTTATGAAAAGCTTTTTAAGCTGGAAGGGCTGATGAACAGCCAGGCCGCCCAAAAGGAAGCCCGCCGGCGGACAGAATACATGCGGGATTTTGTCCAGGAATTTAAGCAGGAGTGGTATTTAAATTAGAGGAAATTAACAAACTGGCCAGGTGATGACATCTTTTTAGCTTTTTATGGGCAAAAATTTATTTTTCTTTAAGTTAGCCCTTGAAAAGAGTCTAACTTAGAATTATAATCAATTTATCATGTTGACTGAGAGACGGCTTAAAGCTGTGTTGGCCATCTTTTCAGCGCAAACAAATATGTGTTATAAGGAGAAAAAAGATGAAGTTATCTAAGACTTTGAGCGTTGGTGCAACTGTGCTGGCATCAGCTGCTCTCTTGGCTGCCTGCGGCGGCAACAGCAGTAAGGAATCCTCTTCTTCAAAGAAGACTTTGAACTGGACGGTTGCTTCTGAAATCCCAACCATGGACATGTCCAAAGCCACTGACGCTACTTCCTTCAACCAGTTGTCAAACACTATGGAAGGTCTGTACCGTTTGGGCAAGAACTCCAAGTTGGAAAAGGCTTTGGCAACCAGCGAAAAGGTTTCTAAGGACGGGAAGACCTACACTTACACTCTGCGCAAGTCCAAGTGGAGCGACGGCAGCGACGTTACTGCCCAAGACTTCGTCTACTCATGGCGCAGAACTATTGACCCAAAGACTGCTTCACAATATTCCTACCTCTTCTCCGGGATCAAGAACGCTGACGCGATCGTAGCCGGCAAGAAGAAGGCCAACACTTTGGGCGTTAAGGCTGTTGGCAAGTACAAGCTGGTTGTTACTTTGGAACGCCGGATCGCTTACTTTGACAAGCTGATGGGCTTTGCCGTCTTCTTCCCACAATCAGAAAAGGCCGTAACCAAGTACGGTTCTAAGTACGGTACTGCTTCTAAGTACATGCTTTACAACGGTCCGTTCAAGCAAACCGGCTGGACTGGCTCAAACCTGTCCTGGAAGATGGTCAAGAACCCATACTACTGGGACAAGAAGAACGTCAAGCTTGACACTATCACTTGGAGCGTACAAAAGACTCCATCAACTTCTTACAACCTTTACCAATCAAACAAGCTGGACTACACTGGCCTGGACGCTTCACAAACCAAGCAATTGAAGAACCAGAAGGGCTACGTAACCTTGAACCAAGGTGCAACCTTCTACATGCAGTTCAACCAAGCCAAGAACAAGTACCTGGCCAACACCAACGTCCGTAAGGCCCTGTCACTGGCTATTGACCGTAAGGGCTTGACTTCATCACTTGGCGGCAACAGTGTTCCAGCCAACACTTTGACTCCAACTCAATTGACTGAAGTTAACGGTGAAGACTACACCAAGCGGATCTCCAAGTCTGCTGAAAGCTACTACCCAGCTTCAACCAACAAGAAGGAAGCTGTCAAGTACATGAACAAGGGCTTGAAGGAACTGGGCGTAAGCAAGTTCAGCTTCAAGATCTTGTCCGACGACACTGACTCAGGCAAGAAGACTACTGAATTCCTGCAATCAGTCTTTGAATCAACCTTCGGCAGCAAGGTCAGCGTTTCAGTTCAAAACCTGCCATTCAAGACCCGTCTGTCACGGTCAACTGCAGGTAACTTCGATGTCGTAATCTCCGGCTGGAGTGCCGACTTCGCAGACCCGATCTCCTTCTTGGACCTGTTCACTTCAACTAACCCAGAAAACAACGGTAAGTGGAAGAACTCAAGCTACGACAAGCTGATCGCTGACTCCAAGACTACTGCTTCAACCAGCAAGCGTTGGGACGACCTGACTAAGGCAGAAGACATCCTGCTGAACAATGTCGGTGTTGCTCCACTTTACTACAACACTAATGCTGCTTTGATCCGTCCAACTGTTAAGGACGTCTACCAAAACCGCGGTACTTGGAACTTCAAGGACACTTACATCAAGTAATCAAGCAAAAAGAAGAGGCTCTGCCTCTTCTTTTTTGTCTGCTTATTTTGATATATGTTTAATTGACTTGTATTTGCTTTGGTATATTTAGATTGATGAAATAATATGACATTTTTTCTTAAAAACGCTTGAAGCTGATCAAGCAGAGAATTATAATGAAAATATCATTAAAGACTGCTGTGGAGTCTTAACTAGCATAGGCGCTGGAACAGTCAGTAAAAGCAAGGAGAAAAAGATGAAATTATCTAAGAGTTTAAGCCTGGGAGCCACGGTTTTGGCTTCAGCAGCATTGCTTGCTGCTTGTGGCAGCAATAGCAGTTCTTCATCATCCAGCAGCAAGAAGACCTTGACCTGGATGGATTCAGCCGAAATTCCAACGATGGACCTTTCAAAGGCCACCGACGCGGCTTCCTTCAACCAGATTTCCAACACGATGGAAGGTTTGTACCGTTTAGGCAAGAACTCCAAGCTGGAAAAGGGCTTGGCAACCAGCGAAAAGGTTTCTAAGGACGGGAAGACTTACACTTATACCTTGCGCAAGTCTAAGTGGAGCGACGGCAGTGAATTGACCGCCAAGGACTTTGTTTACTCCTGGCGCCGGACTGTTAACCCAAAGACCGCTTCCCAATATTCCTACCTCTTCTCCGGGATCAAGAATGCTGATGCCATCGTAGCTGGCAAGAAGCCAGTCAGCTCCTTGGGGATCAAGGCAGTTGGCAAGTACAAGCTGGTCGTGACTTTGGAACGGCGGATCTCATACTTTGACAAGCTGATGGGCTTTGCCGTCTTCTTCCCGCAGTCAGAAAAGGCTGTAACCAAGTACGGTTCCAAGTACGGCACAGCTTCTAAGTACATGCTCTACAACGGTCCGTTCAAGCACGTTGGCTGGACCGGGTCCAACCTGTCTTGGAAGATGGTTAAGAACCCATACTACTGGGACAAGAAGAGCGTCAAGCTCGACACCATCAAGTGGACTGTTCAAAAGACTCCATCAACCGCCTACAACCTTTACCAGTCAAACAAGCTGGACGCTACGGCCCTGGACTCTTCACAAACCAAGCAATTGAAGAACCAAAAGGGTTATACCGAACTTAACCAAGGTGCTACCTTCTACCTGCAATTCAACATTGCCAAGAACAAGTACCTGGCCAACGCCAACGTCCGCAAGGCCTTGTCACTGGCGGTCAACCGGAAGGGCTTGACCACCACTTTGGGCGGCAACAACCAACCGGCCAACACTTTGACTCCAACCCAATTGACTAGCGTCAACGGGGAAGATTACACCAAGCTGATCCCAAGCTCAGCTGAAACTCTGTACCCAGCTAACCCGAACAAGAAGGAAGCTGTGAAGTACATGAACAAGGGCTTGAAGGAACTTGGCGTAAGCAAGTTCAGCTTCAAGATCCTGTCTGACGACACTGACGCCGGCAACAAGACCACTGAAGCCCTGCAGTCCAACTTTGAATCAACCTTCGGCGACAAGGTCAGCGTCAGCGTGCAAAACCTGCCGTTCAAGACCCGTCTGTCCCGGTCAACTGCCGGCAACTTCGACATCGTTGTTTCCGGCTGGAGCGCCGACTTCGCCGACCCAATCTCCTTCCTGGACCTGTTCACTTCAACCAACTCTGAAAACAACGGTAAGTGGAAGAACGCAACTTACGACAAGCTGGTTGCCGACTCCAAGACCACTGCTTCCGCAAGCAAGCGCTGGAGCGATCTGAGCAAGGCTGAAACTATCCTGCTGAAGGATGCCGGGATCTCACCATTGTACTACGACACTAATGTTTGGATGATCCGTCCAAGCGTCAAGAACGTCATCCAAAACCGTGGTACTTGGAACTTCAAGGACGCCTACATCAAGTAAAAACAAGCAAGTTAAAGCTTAGAAGAGAACGCCGGAAGGCGTTTTCTTTTTTGTCTGCTTTTATTTTTAAAAAAAAGGTTGAAAATTAAAAAATCCCCGTTATAATTAGACTTAAGTTATAGCTTTTAATTCTAGTCTAATTTATGTTTGTTTTTTAATTAAACGAGGTGCAATTATGAGAAAAGAGAAGTTATTCGCTACCGGCTCAGTTTTGCTCGCCTCAGCTGCGCTTTTGGCAGCCTGTGGCAGCTCATCAAGCAAGTCAAGCTCATCATCCAAGGCGCAAAAGCTGTCCTGGACCGAAGCTGCCGAACTGACGACCATGGACCCGTCCAAGGCCACCGACCGTTACGACGCTGACCAATTCAACAACGTCATGGAAGGCTTGATCAGGCTTAGCAACAATGCCAAGGCCACTCCAGGCATCGCCAAGAGCTGGAAGGAAAGCTCTGACGGCAAGACCTGGACCTTCAACCTCCGCAAGGGCGCTAAATGGGCCAACGGGGATGAAGTTACCGCCCAGGACTTCGTCTACTCCTGGAGAAGAACGGTCAATCCAAAGACTGCTTCTGAATACGCCTACCTTTTCTCAGGCATCAAGAACGCTGACGCGATCGTTGCCGGCAAGAAGGCAGTCAACACTTTGGGCATCAAGGCTGACAGCAAGTACAAGCTGACGGTGACCCTGGACCGGAGAATCCCATACTTCAAGCTGCTGATGGGCTTCTACATCTTCTTCCCACAAAACCAAAAGTTCGTGGAAAAGTGCGGGGACAAGTACGGTACGGCTGCCAAGTACGTTCTGTCCAACGGTCCATTCAAGATGACCGGGTGGACTGGGACCAACCTCTCCTGGAAGCTGGTTAAGAACAACAGCTACTGGGACAAGAAGAACGTCAAGCTGGACCAGATCAGCATGAGCGTCCAAAAGACCCAGTCAACCAGCTACAACCTCTACCAAAGCGGCAAGCTGGACGAAACCAACTTGAACGCCCAGCAAAGCAAGCAGCTTAAGGGTTCAACCGGCTGGACTGTAAGAAAGTTTGCTTCAACCAAGTACCTGCAATACAATATCGCCAAGGACAAGAACTTAGCTAACGCCAACCTGCGTAAGGCCATCTCCCTGGCTATCAACAAGAAGGAACTGGCAACGACTGTTGGTGCCGCCAACAACCCGGCTGTTTCCTTCACGGCTGCCGGCATTACTGACTCAAGCACTGGCAAGGACTTCTCAAGCGAAGTGCAAACCGCTGCTACTAAGGCAGTTCAAGGCTACGACAAGGCCAAGGCCAAGGAATACTACAAGAAGGCTCTGAAGGAACTGGGCAAGAAGCAGATCACGATCAACCTGCTTGGGGATGACACTGATGACGCCAAGAAGGTTACCGAATTCATCCAAAGTGCCCTGGAATCAACCCTGGGCATGAAGGTCGAAGTTTCCAACGTGCCATTCAAGACCCGTCTGTCCCGGGTATCAAGTCTGAAGTTCGACGTTGTGGCTACTGGCTGGACGGCTGACTTCTCAGACCCGATCTCCTTCCTGGACCTCTTGACCAAGGGCAACGCCTACAACTACGGCAAGTGGGAATCAACTGCCTACAACAAGAACGTTTCCCTGTCCAAGACGACCGGGTCAACCGCAGCCCGCTGGAAGGCAATGGTGGCTGCTGAACGGGCCCTGCTGGAAGACCAAGGGGTTACTCCACTGTACTACACTAACGAAGCTACCCTGGTTAAGACTAGCGTCAAGGGCGTTGTCTTCAACGGTGCCGGTGCTCCTTACAACTTTAAGGAAGCCTACATCAAGTAGTTTAAGTAGTCTGGAAATTACAAAAATAAGTTGACAGATTTTTACGAAAACGGAGCTCCGGCTCCGTTTTCTTTTTTCCCTATATGTTATTTTGGCTATTTCCTGTTTTTTATATTTTTTGATTTGTCACAGGGTGGGAAATATTTTATAATGAGAGAATGATTAGATGCTGATGAATTGCTAAAAGATGTGTTTTACAACAAGTTTTTGACTAAGAGAGAGGATAAGACAGTGAGTAATTTTAAAAAGCTTCTGACGGCAACTGTTGCCGTATCCGGCGCCTTCTTGCTGGCGGCCTGCAGCAAGACCGCGACCAAGTCAGCCAAGCCCGTGTCCAGCAGCGGCTATGAAAAGTCGATCAACTGGATGACGACTTCTGAACTGCAGAGCTTGGACCCGGCCAAAGCCGACGACACGGCCAGTGAGGAACAGATCGCCAACACTTATGAAGGCCTCTACCGGCTGGGCAAGGACTCCAAGACTATTCCAGGCGTGGCCACCAAGAGCGAGACCTCTAAAGACGGTCTGACCTGGACCTTTTACTTGAGAAAGAATGCCAAGTGGTCAAACGGGGACCCGGTAACGGCAGAAGACTTTGTTTACGCCTGGCGCCGGCAGGTTGACCCCAAGACCGCTTCCGGCCAGGTCAACAACTATGAGGGTATCAAGAACGCCATCAAGATCTCTGAAGGCAAGAAGAAGCCGTCTAGCCTGGGCGTCAAGGCCGAAGGCAAGTACAAGCTGGTCGTGACTTTTGAAAAGAAGATTCCTTATTTTAAGGTCGTTACGGCCATCAGCTTGAAGCCCCTGGACTCCAAGGCTGTCAAGAAGTACGGCAAGCGCTACGGGACCAAATCCGCCTACGCCGTCTATAACGGGCCTTTCAAGTCCGTGGGCTGGACTGGGTCCAACCTGACCTGGAAGCTGGCTAAGAACCCGTATTACTGGGACAAGAAGGCAGTCAAGCTGGAGACCATCAACTACAGCGTCCAGAAGACCCCATCAACTGACTACAACCTCTACCAGACCGGGAAGCTGGACGCGGCCATCCTGGACACCCAGGCGGCAAAAAGCATGAAAGGCAAGAAGGGCTACCGGGTTCTGACTTTGGGTAACACCACTTACCTCTGCTACAACTACAAGAAGAAAAAGATCTTCCGCAACGCCAACCTGCGCCGGGCCATCTCCATGGCCATCAACCGCAAGCAGCTCCTGTCCACGATCGGTACCTACAACACCCAGGCCAAGACCTTCTCAGCCACCAATGTGGTCTTAGACGGGAAGAATTTTGCCCAGGAAGCTGAAAGTGCCAACTCCAGCGTGAACAAGCACGTGGAATACGACCTCAAGTCCGCCCGCAGCTACTTCAAGAAGGCCTTGAAGGAATTAGGCGTCAAGAAGGTTTCCTTCACTTTGATGGCGGATGACGACGACAGCTACAAGAAGCAGACTGAGTTCATCCAGAGCGCCTTGACTGAGGCTTTTGGCGGCAAGATGACCGTTTCCGTCAACAACCTGCCAAAGACGACCCGGGTTTCCCGGCAAATTGCCAATAATTTTGACGTCGTTTTAGGCGGTTTGACCAGCGACTTCCCAGACCCATACCACTTCCTGGCTTACATGCAGTCAGGGCAGACTTACAACTTCGGCAAGTGGAAGAACAAGGAATACGACAAGGCCGTCCAAGCGTCTTTGACCATGGACAAGACCAAGCGCCGCAAGGCCTTGCTCAAGGCTGAAAAGATCCTGATCGACCAGGAAGCCATCAGCCCGCTTTACCACATGGGCCAGGCTTGGATGATCAGACCAACTATCAAGAACCTGGTCTTCAATGGCGAATACCCTGACTTTAAGACGACTTACGCGGTGAAAAATTAAAATTTAACCGTGGTATAATTGAAAGTTGAGATGTTAGCAATAACGCTCAACTTTTTCTTTATTTCGGGATTTATGTCCGGGAATAGAAAATTTTTGACTAAAAGGAGGGGAGCAGGCGAGGGGCTTCTGGAACAAAAAGTTAAGAAAATTAGCTTTTTGCAGAAAAAAGACTAACATTATTATCTTAGCCGAACACTTATTTTAAAAAGCACAGTCTAAGTTCCAGATAGACTCAAAAAAGAAAAAAGCAAAGTTTAAGTTAGTTGCCAAATGATGGAAAAAACGGACAAAAAGCCCGTAGTGCTTGACTTTTAGGGGCACAGTTTTATATCATCGTATGGTAATTTCTTTATTTTTTGGTATAATAAGAAAAACATTAAAAATGTAATGCTGATTAAAGCGAAAAAGTGTAAGGAGCAATACTATGGCTAAATACTTACTAAAACGTATTTTCTACATGATCCTCACTTTGTTCCTCGTTGCGACGATTACCTTCTTCTTAATGAAGATGATGCCAGGTTCTCCGTACGCCAACGAAGCAAAGATGACGGCTACCCAAAAGGCGATTATGAACAAGCAATACGGCTTGGACAAACCTGTTATCCAACAATACATTACCTACTTGGCAGGCGCCGCCCATGGTGACTTTGGGATTTCCTTCCAATACAGCAACCAGCCTGTTTCTACTCTGATCGGGGCTCGTTTGGGTGCTTCAGCTCAACTGGGTCTGCAGGCTCTGGTTGTCGGGGTTATCCTGGGGATCATCATCGGCTCAATCGCTGCCATGAACCAAGGGACTTGGATCGACTCAACCGCGACGATCGTTTCCATCATCGGTAAGTCTGTTCCTAACTTCGTTCTGGCGGTATTGCTTCAATACTACATCGGCTTGAAGCTCGGCTGGTTCCCAATCGCCGGCTGGGGTGAAGTATCACAGACGATCATGCCGACCATTGCCCTCTCGGTAGGGCCGCTGGCCGAAACAGCCAGATTTATCAGAACGGAAATGGTCGATACCTTGAGTTCTGACTACGTTGAACTGGGCAAGGCCAAGGGCCTCAGCCGGATCGAAGTCATCAGAAAGCACACCCTGCGTAACTCAATGATTCCATTGGTTACCTTGATCGGGCCATACGCAGTTGCTTTGATGACTGGTTCAATGGTTATCGAAAACATCTTCAACATTCCTGGGATCGGGGAACAGTTCACCAAGTCAATCTTGACTAACGACTACCCAACCATCATGGGCGTAAGTATGGTTTACTGCTTCGGCCTGGTGGTAATCCTGCTGATTACTGACATCGTCTACAGTCTGATCGACCCACGGATCAGACTGACTGATTAATGGAAAGCGAGGTTAAAATCAATGGATCAAGACGCAAGCAACGTAAAGATCACACCTGAATCCTTTGAACACGTGGAAAAGGGTGACACGCAAAGCGCGGAACACATTTCAGGTCCCTCACTTTCTTTCATGCAGAACGTGTGGATCAGATTCAAGAGCAACAAGGCAGCCGTGATTTCAGCCGTAATCATCATCGTGATGGTGGTTATCGCCTTCGGCTCCAGCTTCTGGATCAACAACTCCAGCTTGGTTAAGTCAGCTCCGCAATATGCCAACCTGCCTGCCAAGTGGAAGGGCTTTGACTGGCTCAACGGCTTGAACGGTAAGATCAAGCAAAACGGCGTTTGGACTGACGCTTACGCATCAGTGCCAGCTGGCAAGTACTTCGTTGCCGGGACCGACTACCTGGGCCGGTCACTGGCACAAAGAATCATCTATGGTACCAAGATTTCCTTGATTGTTGCCATTGTCGCTGCCTTCTTTGACCTGGCCATCGGTGTTACCTACGGGATCATCTCTGGCTGGAAGGGCGGCATGACTGACAACATCATGCAACGGATCATCGAAATCATTTCTTCAATTCCAACCCTGGTTATCGTTGTTTTGATGCTGGTTGTTTTGAAGCCTGGTATCACTTCCATCATCTTGGCCCTGGCTATTTCATCCTGGACCACGATGGCCCGGCAGATTCGTGCCGAGACACTGTCTTTGAAGAATGAAGAATACGTTCTGGCAGCCCGGTCCTTGGGTGAATCAACCTTTAAGATCGCTACCAAGCACCTGATTCCAAACCTGTCCAGTATCATCATCATTCAAACCATGTACACCATCCCGAGTGCCATCTTCTTCGAAGCCTTCCTGAGTTTCATCGGTATCGGTATTTCCGCTCCTGAAACTTCTCTGGGTGTGCTTTTGAACGAAGGGCAGAAGAACTTCCAGTTCCTGCCATACCAAATGTGGTACCCAGCTGCAGTCCTCTGCGTTTTGATGATTGCCTTCAACCTGCTCGGCGACGGTCTGCGTGATGCCTTCGACCCTAAGGGCCAAAGATAAGGGAGACGAACATATGGCAAATAGAATTTTAGACGTTAAAAACTTAAAGATCGACTTCCACACTTACGCTGGTGAAGTTAAGGCCATTCGTGACGTTTCATTCCACCTTGATGAAGGTGAAACTTTAGCGATCGTTGGCGAATCCGGTTCAGGCAAGTCTGTTACCACCCGGAGCATCATCGGCCTTTTGGCCAAGAACTCCCAGATCATGGGCGGGCAAATCCTCTTCCACGGCAAGGACCTGCTGAAGATTTCCGAAAAGGAATGGCAGCAAATCCGTGGTAACCAGATCGCCATGATCTTCCAGGACCCAATGACTTCTTTGGACCCGACCATGAAGATTGGCCAGCAGATCGCTGAACCATTGATCAAGCACAAGGGTGCTTCCAAGAAGGAAGCCTGGGCCAAGGCCTTGGAAATGATGAAGGCCGTTGGTATTCCGAACGCTGAAGAAAGAATCAACCAATACCCGCACCAATTCTCTGGTGGTATGCGGCAAAGAATCGTTATCGCCATTGCTTTGATCTGTGAACCGGAAATCCTTTTGGCCGACGAACCAACCACTGCCTTGGACGTTACTGTTCAAGCGGAAATCCTGGACTTGATGAAGGACTTGCAAAAGAGAGTCAAGACTTCTATCATCTTCATCACCCACGACTTGGGTGTCGTTGCCGGGATGGCTGACCGCGTTAACGTTATGTACGCTGGGGAATTTTTGGAAAAGGGGACGGTTGACGAAATCTTCTACAATCCGCAACACCCTTACACTTGGGGCTTGATCAACTCCATGCCGACCCTGACCAGTGAAAAGCTGGAATCAATTCCAGGGACCCCGCCAGACTTGCTTGATCCGCCAAAGGGCGACCCATTTGCCCCGAGAAACAAGTACGCGATGAAGATCGACGCGCAAATGAAGCCGCCGTTCTTCAAGGTTTCAGAAACCCACCAAGCTGCTACCTGGCTCCTGCACCCAGACGCGCCAAAGGTTACTCCGCCTGATGAAATCGTGCGTCGCTGGGAACACTACAAGGAACTGCAAGCAGCTGACAAGGATTAAAGGAGAAGCAGAATATGCCAGAAGAAAGAAAAAAGATTTTAGAGGTCAAGCACTTGAAGCAATACTTCAAGAACGGGCGCACCGTCACCAAGGGTGTCGACGACGTCAGCTTCGACATCTATGAAGGTGAAGTCTTCGGCCTGGTTGGTGAATCAGGTTCTGGTAAGACCACCACTGGCCGGTCAATTTTGCAGCTGTACAAGCCAACGGCCGGTGAAGTCCTCTTTGAAGGCAAGGATGTGACCAAGCTGCATGGCCGCGAGGAACAATTGGCTTTCCGCCGCGACGCGCAGATGATCTTCCAGGACCCATACGCTTCCCTTAACCCAAGAATGACGGTTGAAGACATTATCGCGGAAGGGCTGGACATCCACCACTTGGTCAAGGACAAGGCAGAACGGCGCAAGCGGGTCGAAGACCTGCTGGAAACGGTTGGTTTGAACCGTAACCACGCTTCCCGTTTTCCACACGAATTCTCCGGTGGTCAGCGGCAAAGAATCGGGATCGCCCGGGCCTTGGCCGTTGAACCGAAGTTTATCGTGGCCGACGAACCTATTTCAGCCTTGGACGTGTCCATTCAAGCCCAGGTTGTCAACTTGATGATCGACTTGAAGAAGCAGCGTGACTTGACTTACCTCTTCATCGCCCACGACTTGTCCATGGTTAAGTTCATTTCTGACCGGATCGGGGTTATGCACTATGGTAAGCTGCTGGAAGTCGGCAGCGCTGACGAAGTTTACGACCACCCACTGCACGACTACACCAAGAGTTTGATCTCAGCCGTGCCGCAGCCGGACCCAGAAATTGAACGGTCACGCAAGCGGATCGACTACGAATATGGCAAGTTCGAAGGCGACGGCAAGGACGACCAACGGTCCATGCATGAAATCCGTCCAGGCCACTTTGTTAAGTGTACTGACGATGAAGTTGCCTACTACGAAAAGGTTGCCCAAAGCTACGAAAAGTAGTTTGATAAAGCAGATAAAGAAAGAGAGCTCTAGCGAGCTCTCTTTTTGTCTTTCGTCTATTTTTTGTCCATTTTTGTCTTTTTAACTGATAAGGATATCCTTGCTATGATATAATTATGACAAGATAACAGCGCTGCCTAAAGGGCAGCTTTCGAATTCGGGGGTATTTATGATGGAAAATGCAAATGTAACAATTGACCGCCCGGCCTTGAAGGCCGCGGCCAAGCAAAAGCTGAAGGGCAAGTGGGGCTGGGCAGTTGGTCTGACTTTCATGACCGCTGTCTTCTCCGGGATTTTTAACGGGGTACCAGCTGGCTTCACGGCCGTGCAGGGGAGTAACATCAGTGCCGTCTCAGTGAGCACGAGCGTAGTCGGCTCTCTTTTAAGTGCCTTGATCATTGCGGGGGTAACTTATACCTACCTGCACCTGGTCGACAAGGAAGAGAAGACTAATATCTTTACCGGGATTTTTTCCGGTTTTACCAACAGCCGCTTTTTGCCGACCTTTTTAACCACCTTCTTGACCATGTTCTTTACGGCCATGTGGACTCTGTTGCTGGTAATTCCCGGGATTATCAAGGGCCTCAGCTACTCCATGGCGCCATATATCTTGAAGGACATGCTGGATGCCGGCAAGGAGCCAGAGCCAACTGAAGCTATTAGCAAGAGCAAGGAATTGATGAACGGGCACAAGTGGGAACTGTTTGTTTTTGACTTGAGCTTTATCGGCTGGGACATTCTAGCCGTCCTGTCCTTTGGGATCGGCTTCCTCTGGCTGGTGCCTTACTACAACGCGGCTCATGCTGAGTTCTACCGGTCTTTGGCCGGCGACCAGTTTAAGAGCAAGGATTAAGTCCAAAGTAAAAACCGCTCAAGTTCTGTTAGAGAACTGAGCGGTTTTTTCGTGCTTAAAGAGCTAGTATTAGGCTAATGAGTCCCAAGGAGCAAGTTCAACAGGAGTTGAAGAGAGCAGTTCCTTCTGGTCCTTGGTCAGGTATTTCTTGTGGACAACGACTTCGTAGACGTATTCCTTAAACCAGTTGTGGCTCATAACGAAGAATCCCTTTTCCCCGGACTTGTCGCCCCAGGAGTTTTCCACCTTCCATTGGCGGATGTCGCCATTGTCTTCATCAACCCCGACCAGGGTCATGGCGTGGGAAACTTCACCAACGCCGGTAGCCAGGCGGTCAGCCTTGGACAAGCTGAGGTCAACGTCAAAGAGGTCATCCAACTTGTAGAGGTCAGTGTCCAGGTAGCCGGTCTTGCGGTCCATTTGCCGCAGGACGTCGTTGCCGAACCAGACAGCTTCCCCGTCCTTTAATTGGGCCACAGCGGCTTGCTCCAGGTATTCCATTGGCACGTTCAAGAAGAGGATCGGGCTGCCGCCTTCGACGTTGTCTTCAGCGCCCAGGTGGTAGAGCTTGCCGTATTCATGGTCTGGCGCGTTGGTCAAGACCACGTAGTCGTCCAAGTCGACGTCAAAGTACTTGTTGAAGAAGGAGACTGGAGTCAGGTTCTTTTCCAGGTGGTAGTTCTTGTCGTCGTCTCTGAATTCCAAATCAAAGGTCTTAGGCGGCTCACCAACGGCGATGGCGACCATCCGGTAGATTTCGTTTAAGAAGGTCTTGCGGGCCTTTTCCAGCCCTTCCTGGTCACCAGCTTGAGCCAGGCGACGCAAGGCCAGGGCGTCTTTTCTTTCCTTGTCAGCCAAGGCGCTGGCTAGGCCGGCCGTAGCGGAAGTGTTGAAGCTTTCTGGCATGACGTAGCTTGGCACGACACCGTACTTCTTGACCAAAGAGATGGCCATGTGCCATTGGCCGCCGTCGTGGCCAGCGAAGTCGAAGTAGCTGCGGACTTCCCGGTCGTCTAATGGCTTATCAGCGGTTTCGATCACTTTTTCATAGAAGAGGTTGGCTCTTTCCAGCTTGTCCCAGAAGAAGTTGTAGCTTTGGGACAGGGTGAAATTCTTGGCCTTGTGCTTGGCGCCGAAGTTGTGGCGCAAGATGTTCATGGTTGAAAAAAGCCAGCAGCGGCCGGACTGCTTTTGGTTGGTAACGTTGTCCGTTGGCAATTCAGTTGAAAAGACCCTGGTCAGGCGGCCAGCCACGCGTTCGTTGTAGGAAGCTTCCAGAACCCCGCTTCTGGCGGCAGCGCGGGCGATGACTTGGTTCTTCGGGTCAGCATTGAAATTGGCGCTGAATTCCGCCAATTCCTGCAGAGTTAATTCATGACTCATGTGTTTTTTCTCCTTTTTGTCTGTGATACTGCTATCTTACCGTGAAATGGGGGATAATACAATTTTTATCGCGCTTAAATATCCGCGGATAGGAAAAACGATGAGAAATATAAAAACTATCTGTATATACTGAAAGTAATATTATGATGCACCTTTACTTTTAAAAAACATTGTGATAATATTTTTTAAGTAGACGTTTACTTAATTAATGTTTTTTTGTTTGTTATAAGGGGGACTGAGATGAATAAAAAGCTCACTAGTAAAAGTAGAAAACTTATGTTTTCACTAGTAGCTGTTGCAAGTTTTATGGCAGCTGCTACGCCTGTATTAGCACAAACAGTCCATTATAAGAACACTGCAGTTTATTGGAATCATGGCCGCACAGCTGGATTATGGGGCTGGTCTGAAGTTCAGAGTCATGTGTATACTCACAGCACGACTGTTAATGGCGAATGGTCGGGTTGGAAAAAGAGGGGAACATTAGCTTCGGTCAATAAGTACATTGGTAAGAATACGCTGGAAGCGTACTGGGACTGTAAATAAAATTTACAAAGCATGCTTTTTCCTAAGAGCATGCTTTGTTCATTGTTACGCTTCTGATTGGATAGATATGAGGGATAAAATATGAGAAAGATTCTCAAAAAAAGAAGCTATTTTTTCGGCTATTTCTTACTGCTAGTGCAAAGTATCCTTTTTATTACAATTGCCATTTGGTTTCTTGGCAAACAATATCGCGATAACGTTCAAAGTTATTTTGAAGATTCAGAATATCGGTTCAGCTTAACCAGTGTTAGCTATTCTGATCGCGATTCTGTGGCGAGTTTTCTGAATCGATATGGAGCCGAAAACCATCTTTTAATTAGCAGAACCGATACGAGCAATTCTAGGATCAAGATTGGTCTTGCAGGCCAGGCTAAGCAAACGACACCTTCATTAAAGATCGCGGGACAAGAAGCTCTCGGTTGGAAAGACTTGAATAAGCTTCTGACTGCTAAAAATTCGCAATCCACAATTGGCTTGGGAAATGGCTCAATTAATCAGATTAAAGAGCTGCCGTCGTTCCCCTTGAGTGTTCCCGTAACGATCTATAAATTGGAAACTTTGACTGACTTGCTTGGCTCTGTCAATGGTACTTATCAAATTCACGGAATTAAGAACAGAGCTCAATATCAGAAATTGCTGACGGCTGTGGCTAATGAAACTGGTGAAAAAACGTCAACTTTGCGGAATGTTGCAGGTGGTAGTAGTTATACTGATGAAGGAATCTTGATTGATGCATTGCTGCTTGCTGCAGGATTGACAATTATTATCGAAATCAGTTACTTTATTATCTTGCTTGTCAGAGACTTGAAGTCATTTGGGGTGAAAACTCTGCTTGGCTGGACGAAGATTACGCTTCTTCAACAAGAATTTCGCCCATTGGAAAAAGCCGCGTTGATTATTGCGGTGCTTACTTCCTTCGTGACCGGCTTTGTTGCCATGCCGCACAATTATTATCTGGCGACTTTGCTTCCCCTGCTTGCCAGTCAATTAGTCCTGCTTGTGACGTTCATTATCTCAGCAGCTATGGCCAGTTTATTCTTGGCCTTTGAAAAAAATATCGTAAGCACCCAATAGCAGAGTATATTAAAATCCCATCCTAGCAATGCTAAGATGGGATTAATCAGTTTATGGGACTTTACTTGCAGTGGAGCTGAACATTCTCAGCCCATGGTAAATAGGCTTCCAGACGTTGATTGTCTAATAATGACAGCTCATTGGGCAGCTTGTCTAGAAGATAGTTGATATATTTGAATTGATCCAAGCCATTTTGCTTGGCAGTTTCGAGTATGCTCATAATGATAGCCATGGACTTGGCGCCGGAACTGCTCTGTGAAAAGAGCCAGTTCTTGCGTCCCATGACGATCTCTTTGACTGCTCGTTCTGCTCTGTTGTTGGACAGTTCAAGGCGACCATCTTTTAGAACGTTCATGAACTTGTCCATGTGCTTTATGCAATACTGGAAGGCCGTCCCCAGCTTGCCGGAAGGCAACACGGAGATTGATTTCTTGGAGCACCAGTCGGAAAACTTCTCTAGCAGAGGCTTTAATTCAGACTGACGCTTCTCGTATCTCTCTTCAGCGGAAAGATCTTCCCAAGCGTGCTCCAGGCTAAACATTTGATTACAGTAGTGGATCCCTTGATTAGCCACTGAAGTTGCGTCTGATTCTCTAGCCTTGTCTTTAGGCAAGGAATCATGGAATTTGCGTCTTGCATGAGCCATACAGCCTACAAGAGTCACATCCTGTTGGCTTAATCGTAAATAGCCAGGATATTGATCACAATGAAGGTATCCGCTGAAGCCTGTGAGGAAATCCCACGCTTCGGCACCTTTTCGTGATCCATGGTGATACAGGACAATCGGCTTCTCGGCATGCTTGCCTGATAAGAAGGTCCAGACGTAGTCTTTAGCTCTTTCGCTGTCTAAGACTCGATATGGCGTCTCATCTGCGTGAATGACATCCAGCTTTAGCAGCTCTTTTCTCAAGAGCTCGTAAAGGCTGGAGAGGTAGTACTCGCAGACTTTGATATGCCAATTCGAAACCGTCTTGTGATCAAGCGGAAGGCCCATGCGCCGCAAGTCTTTCTCTTGCCGGTAGGCAGGAACCTTGAGGACATACTTCTGATAGATCGTATCAGCGATCAAAGAAGCTGAGCCAAGACTGTTGGTTAATGGTGCCTTGGGTACAGGTGCTTTGATAATCTTGTCAGCTGGTGCCTCATCACTGCAGTGCTGGCACTTGTAAGAGTGCTGGATGTGATCGATTCGTTTAACCTGGGCTGGAATATAGAGCAGCTCTTTTCTAGCACAGAAGCTGCCGATCTCTTTCAGCTCGTGCTGGCAGTCTGGACAGGTAAGATCATCCAAACGATGATGAACTTCCTCGCCCGGCAGAGAATCTAAGATATCTTGCTTTCTGCCGACTTGCTTGCGTCTCTTATAGGTAATAGTTTCGGTAACGCGAGGGTAAGTCCTCGTCATCTTGAGAGGCATTGTCTTCCTCGAAAAGGCTCAGTTGATCTGGGTTGACAGCTCTCTTTTCGGAAGACTTGCCGTAAAGCTTATTAGTCAAATAAGCAACTTGTTCAGTAAGAAGGGCAACCTGCTTGAGCAATTCTTCGTTATTTGCTTTGAGCGCTTCGATATTAGCTTTAAGCGTTTCAATTAAAGCTAAAGTTTCTTTTTCGGTCATGATCGCTGTCCCTCCTTGATTCATAATCATAAGAATACCAGAAAAGCTCGTGAAATCAATAGAATTCACGAGCTCTTGCGGTATTAATTTTAGGATCAATGGTAAAGCCTTGCATCAAGCGCATGACTTGTTCATCAGACAACTCTCGAACTTCGTCTTCATTGTTTGGCCAGGCCAGCTTCCCGTTCTCAAAGCGTTTATAGAGCAGCCAGAATCCCTGGCCGTCCCAATATAGTGCCTTGAAGCGATCTCTTCGGCTGCCGCAGAAGAGAAAGACGCATCCAGAGAAGGGATCGAGATTGAAGCTCTTCTTAACTATGTAAGCAAGCGAATCAATTCCCCGGCGCATGTCGGTCTTACCGCAAACAATGAACACTCGACCTAATTCAGCCAGATTAATCATGGCTCAAGAACCTGTCCACGACTTCGAGCATAAGCTCGTTAGTGGCATCACTGTAAAATGACAGCTCAACTCCATTGGACTTCAGATTGAGAACGAGCCTGTTCTTTGGAAGCTTATTCCTAGGTCTGAGTTTGCCCTTCGGAAGCTCGAGCGGTACGATTGGATGTTCAGTCATAATATCGTGTTCCTCCGTATTCAATTGTTAAGAACAGTATATGACTATTGCCCGGGGGTTGATAGATACCGCGCTATTGGGTGCTTACAAAATATCGATTTGATCAAACAGCGCTTTCCAGTTAAATTGATTTCGTTTTATGCAGTGCTTCTATATTTAGTGATCAGTGCTGGCCTCGTTGCCGCGTCACTGTATCTGGATCAACCGGCTAAATCCATTGCCAATAACGCTAAGCAAGCCCAGCAATGGGAGAGGGTAGCAAATTATCAAATTTTGTCCGGCACAAGTTCTGGTAATGATGGCGACAGAGCTTTTAGTGATACAGGGTCTGACTTAAACCGCGGTGCTTACCGCTTGTATAAAGAACTGGAAGGTAAGCAGGGGGCTTACTTGATAAGCAGTGATTACCATAGCCCTGCTTGGTTAAAAGACGCTAAGAGTTATCATTACTACAAGAGCCTGCCTGATCAGCCATTCTGGCTCATGACGCTTTCGCCTAATTATTTGAGGAAGATTAATTTTAACGTCTCGAGTCAAGCCATTAAACTAGCTAAAAACGGGGTCAGGGTTTATTTGGTACCTGATGATATAGCAATGGACAAGGCCAGCGCGTACCTTAAGGAAGCATCGCAAGATGGCATTAGTAAAGCAGACATACAGACAGCTTTTGTTAAAGAAAGAAAGTTCAAATTTATCAAGTATCATCCTAGGAACGAGCTTTTTACCTGGAATGATAATCCAGCTTATCCTACTAACAGCAAGAATCCGATCATTCTAATTTCCACTTCTGCTAACATGAACTATGTTGAAATTGGAAACCTATTGGTTTCCGGCTTAGGTGGTAGCTTGAAATTTGCCAATCAAAAGGTTAGAAAAAGACTGGTTACTAAGAAGATACTTGCTAAATATGGCTTAGCCGATAATGATTTTAGATATGCCTCAGTCAAACAATATATTGATGGTCTGCAAAAGAGTTTGCGGCAGACAATCAGCTGGTTTGGGATGGTGATCGCTGTTGGCTGCTTGGTCCTGCTTTTGATTCTGGCAATTATTTTGTCAATTTACCAGTTGAGCAAGCAAGAAGTATTGGCTGTCCAAAGCTTTTTGGGCTATTCTAAGCTGCAGATGTACAGATTGCCATTTACTTTGATCAGCTGTGTCAATTTGCTTGAACTAGCAGTCGTATTATTTTACCGGAGCAAAATTGGTCTTGTACTGGTAGTCGCGATTTATGTATTGCAGCTAATAACCTTTATGTTGTTGGTTAAAAAGAATCAAGCACTGAAAATAACGGGGAAATAGAATGAAAGCATTAGAAGTAAGCCATTTGAACAAATCCTTTGGGAAACGAAAGGTTATTGACAACTTGTCCTTTGATGTTGAAGAAGGAGAATTTGTTGCCATTATTGGTCCGTCTGGGTCGGGAAAATCAACGGTCTTGAATATGGTCGGACTTTTAGAGACAACCGACAGCGGAAGAATTAAGATCTTTGGTCAAGCACTTCCGCGGATTAATAGCCGCCATGCTACCATGTTGCGGCGAAATGAAATTAACTATCTGTTCCAATCATTTGCTTTGGTTTCAGAGATCAGTGTAAAAGATAACCTGTTGATGGGGATGAACTTCGTTAAGAAGAGCAAGGCCGATAAATTAAAAATGATCAAACAGGTATTGCGAGATTTAGACATTGCCTATTTAGAAGATGCCATGGTCAACACGCTCTCTGGTGGTGAGCAGCAGCGGGTATCACTAGCTAGAGCAATTTTGAAGCCAGGTCATCTTGTCTTAGCGGATGAACCAACTGGAGCACTTGACCCGCAGCATGCTGAAGTTGCTTTCCAGGAAATTAAAAGATTACAGACTGAGTACGGTAAGACGATCATTATGGTGACTCATAATATAAAAGAGGCAAGGCAAGCAGACCGGGTAATTGAACTTAAAAATCAGATGACCGTAAACTAAAAAAGTTGTTAGAACTAATTTGCGGTTCTAACAACTTTTTGCTTTGATTTGGAATTCAGTTCTTTATAAGTCAAAATTGTTGTGAATACCGTGAATACCGTTTATACTTAAGGCAGAGGTGATAACAATGGTTGTCAAAGCAAGACATCAAGGTAATTCGTTGGTTTTAACAATCCCTAAGAGTATTAATGCCCAGGCTGATACGGAATACGAAGTTTTCCAAGATGCCAATGGCAATATTGTATATAAGCCAATCAAGAAAGAGATTAAGTACGATATCTGGTCAGATTCTAGCTACGATAATCTGGACTATGATCAGTTGATTGCGGAAGAATATCACGATTTAGGCTATAACCCTCGTGAATTAAAGCCGGTTGGAAGGGAATTACCGAAGGATGATTGACGTTCATCAAGGAGATATAATCATCATCGATGCTGAACCACATGCAGGACATGAAATGGGCGGGCATGATCCACAAAAAGGTAACATTAGGCGGCGCTTTCTGATAGTCAGTCGTGATGTCTATAATGCAAGATCAGGTTTAGTAATTGGTTTGGCACTCACGCATGTACATCGGGAGGATCCCTTTAGGTTTCCAGTAGTTGACTTTGCAAGTAGAACCAATGGTGATGCTTTATTGTTGCAGCTATTATCGTATGACTTCTTAGCTAGAAAAGGCAAAGTTATAGGTCATATCCATGATATGGCTCAATTTGATAATATTCTCACGCAAGTTCAAAATATATTTAAGAAAGAATAATTGAAATCGACCAGTAAAAAAGTTGTTAGAACTAATTTGCAGTTCTAACAACTTTTTGCTTATTTAAATCAAAGAATCCCAAGGATCAAGTTCGATCGGCTGACTCTTGAGCAGGTCCAGAATTTCAGCTGGCACGTGCTTCTTTTGCACGGCAACCTCGTAGGTGTATTCTCTGAACCAGTCAGCGCTCATGGTGAAGTAACCCTTTTCCCCGGACTTGTCGCCCCAGGAGTTTTCTACCTTCCACTTGCGGATGTGGCCGCCATCAATGTCGGCACCGACAATAGCCATGTCGTGAGAAGATTCGCCGATCCCGGTCCGCAGGCGGTCAGCCTTGGACAAGTGGGTGTCAATGCCAAGCAAAGCGTCATATTGGTAAAGCTTTAGGTCCATCATCCCGGTCTTCCGGTCCATTTGCCGGAGGACGTCATTGCCAAACCAGACTGCTTCGCCGCCCTTTAACTGCTCAACCGTGGCCTGTTCCAGGTATTCCATCGGCACATTGATGAAGAGGTTTGGGTAGCCGCCTTGGATGTTGTCTTCAAAGCCCAGGTGGAGGACCCGGTTTAGCGGGTGGTCAGGGGCGTTGGCCAAGACAACGTAGTCATCTAAGTCGGTGTCACAGTATTTTTGGTAAAAGGCAAGGGGAGTGAGGTCCTTGTCTAGGTGGTAATTTTGGTCATCGTCCCGAAATTCCAGGTCAAAGGTCTTAGGAGGCTCTCCCAAGGCCGTAGCCATGATTTGGTAGATATCGCCAAGGAAACGCACCCGGGCAGCTTCTAGGGCCTCTTGATCGTCTTTTTGGGCTAATTCGCGCAAGGCTAGGGCATCTTTACGTTCCTTGTCAGCTAGGATTTGGTCTAAGACGGCGGAGTGTTCGCTATTGAAGCTTTCCGGCATGGCGTAAGTTGGGACGACGCCGTACTTTTTAATTAGGGAGGCGGCCATGTGCCACTGGCCACCGTCGGTTTGGCACCAGTCAAAGTAGCCGCGCACTGTCTGGTCGTCTAAGGGGCGGTCAGCGGTCTTGATGATCCGGTCGTAGAAGTAGTTGGCCCGTTCAATCTTATCCCAGAAGAAGTTGTAGCTTTGGGAAAAAGTGAAGTTCTTGGCCTTGTTCTTCTTGCCAAAGTTGTGGCGGACAACATTTAAGGTTGAAAAGAGCCAGCAGCGGCCGGACTGCTTTTGGTTGGTGACATTGTCAGTGTCCAGCTCTAAAGAAAAGGTGTGGTTGTGCTCAGCGGCAGAGTTGTAGGCCGCTTCTTGGAGGCCCGACCGGCTAACAGCCCGGCTGATGACTTGTTTTTTGGGGTCGGCGTTAAATTGCCGGCTAAATTGGTCCAGCAATTCGGAATTTAATTCGTGCTTAGTCATATATTTTCCTTTCTATTTCTTAGTCAATCTTCTTCAATCTTACGGGAAATATTGCGTATTTTCAATGATTGCTAAATAGTAAAAAAGCACTTCAAGACTTGGAGTGCGTTCATTTCTATGAATTTTTAATTAGGTTGTAGTAGTAACCGTGTTGGTCAAGTAAGTCGTTAGGCTTACCTTGCTCTACGATTTCGCCCTGGTGTAGTACTATGATTCGATCTGATTGTTGTGCGGTAGAAAGATGGTGTGCAATAAAGATAATTGTTTTATCTGGAATTTGGAGTAGATTTCTAACAATTTTAGATTCAGTAATGGTATCAAGGCCACTCGTGATTTCATCAAAAATTAAAACAGTAGCTGATGATAAAAGCGCACGCGCAATTGCAATGCGTTGCTTCTGCCCACCGGATAGCATTTTTCCTTGTTCGTCAAGTTGAGTATCAAACTTAAGAGGCAGGTTATCAATATCTTGAAAGATTTCAGCAACTTTACAAGCATCTATTAATTGTTGCTCTGAGATTGAATTAGGTGAACCGAGTAGAAGGTTGTCTCTAATTGTTCCCGAAAAAATGTTAGAGTTTTGAGGAGTATAGTTAATATAATTGCGGAGTAAGTGATGTTCAATTTTCCTGATAGGGTAATGATTAAATGTCAATTTGCCCTTGCTTGGATAATCAAAGCCAACGAGCAGCTTAGCCAATGTAGATTTACCTGAGCCACTCATTCCAACAATTGTAATTTTTTCGCCCTTTTCAATTTGGAAGTTGATATTTCTCAAGGTATCCTTATTAAAATTGTAGTGATAGAAAACGTCTTGGAGCTGAATAGTTCCATCAATTTGATCGCGGGCAGTAATTGTTGTTGGAGTAAAATTTTCTGGTTTTACAGCATAAACTTCATTTAACCTCTTTTGGGCTACTTGAGCTGATTGGATTGTAGGCTGAAGACCTATAATGTTTTTGATAGACTCGAAAAAATAAATTAGTAGAGAGTTGAAAGCTATTAGCTGACCGATTGACATTGAATGACCGATGATGTCTCTTGAGCCAAACCATAAAATTAGCAGAGTTAAAGAAGTTTCGATAAAAGTTTTTATGGTATTTTGATAAGCAGCCATTTTTCCATATTCAAAATTCTTTTGAAGATAATGAAGGTATTTATCGCTGAGATTTTTCAAATATTGTTGCTCTCCATTAAAGGCTTTGATTGTCTCCATCCCCTCGATACTTTCAATAATTGCAGATGAAACTTCCGAATTGCTCTCCATTTGTTCATTATTGAGTCGATCAAATCTTTTACTAAAGCAGATAATGGCTATCAAAAATAGTGGGATTGAAAGAATAGCCAAAATGAAAAGATGTCTATTCTGAAAGAATAGGATAAAGCTGACAGTAATGATGATGGTTAAGTCGAGAAGGAAGGAGACGGTCAAATTAGCTAAAGCTTCAACGATATGTCCAGTGTCAGAAAAACGTGAAGTGATTTCACCGGTCTTTCGAGTAGTAAAAAAGTTTATTGGTAATTGGAAAAGGTGCTCTAGGTATTTGAAATTTAGCTTGTTAGATAATTTTTGCTCTAGCCGAATTAATAGAAGATTTTGCTCAAAAGAAAAAATAGAACTGGCTATATAAGCTGTTAACAAACTACAAGAAAAGATAGTAATTAAATTGGAATTTCCTCTTGGAATAAGAGTATCAATCAGTTCTTGTAAAAAAAAGAGTTGATAATATCAATTATGGTCACCAGTAGAGATACGGTGATCAACTTAAAAATTAAACTACTTTCTTTTTTATATAATGATGGAAGAAGAGACCAAATGGTAGTGCTTTTTTCGTGCACTTCTTTAAAAGTAGATTGCGGTTTAAAAAGAAGGGCAACTCCAGTCCATTCCTGACTAAATTTTGTTTTAGTAATTTCAATAATTCCGATATTTGGGTCTGGATCAGCAATTAATAATTTTGAGCCCAAATCTTTTAAAACAGTATAGTAATGAAGGAGCTCGTTATCTTTAATTACGTGCACAATTAGTGGATATGTGGTATTTCTAGAATGGAATAATGATAAATCTGCTTTAACAGCAGTAACATCTAAATATAGCTGTTCTGCTGCTTTTACCAAACCAAGTGCAGTGGTACCTTCAATATTTGTTTTGGCTAGATGTCGTAAATGGGCTAAAGTTACATCTGAATGGTAGCTTTTTAAAACCATTGCTAAACAAGCTATTCCACAATCAGTTTCTTCCAATTGAGATATATACGATTTGTGATACTTAATAGAATTAAATAGGCTGATCATTTTGAAAAATATTTTCTAAGCATATGACTGTTTTTTCGTGAATAGTATTGAATATCACCGTTAGGGAAGGTGATTTTGTGCGACTGATAATCAATTTCAGCTTTTTTAGGATTAATTAAGCATGATTGACTGATTTGCAAGAGATAAGGTGCCGTTTCCGCAATTTTGCTGATACTACCGATAAACTGACTAATTCCGTTGGTATGAACAAGTTCTAATTTATGGGAGTTGCCAGTAGTTGAAATATAGTAAATATTATCTGCAGCAATTTTCTTTACTTCATATCCAGCTTTATAAGTAAAGAAGTTTGCAGATTCTGAGCTTGAGTTTTCAAAATAATTAATGGCTGATTTTAAGGTGTCTGAAATACGCGTAGTTAACTCTGCTACATTAGAGCTTTTTACTATATAATCGATAGGCCCCAATCGTCTTTGATAAGTGATGATAGAAAGGTCGGCATGACTTGTAACGAAAATAATCTGAGCTTTTGGATCGTTTTGCTTAATGTATTCTGCTAAGTCAAATCCGTTATCTTTACCAATATTTTTACCAAGCTCAACATCTAGGAAATAGATTCCACCGGTAGGTATTGTCTTCTGTAAAATATTGATAGCACTTTTGTATGTTGTCGCTTGCCCAAATACGTTAAAAGTTACCGAATCGTTATCAGATAATCGAAAAGCAGCGATTAATAGCATGTGCTTAAGCTGACCAATTGTATCTTGATTGTCATCACAAATAAATACTTGATACTTCATAGCTAGTCTATTACCTCATCTATTGGCAGGATGGTTAGATTGAAAATAAACCAAGTATCCTTGATATGATAGTCAATTATGACATTGTCGTATTTTTGAGAAAATTGCTTAACGTTTGCTAATCCGAGGCCAGGATGTTGCTTTTTAGTCGTGTATCCTTTTTCAGTTAACTGACTCAAAGTAATATCAGAATTAGGAATTCGATTTCTGATCATAAACTCAAAGTCGTCATGATCTTGATAATACATGGCTTCAATTCGTAAGTCTTGTTTCTGAAGGAAATTGGAGTTAAAATAACCCGTTTCTGCCTCAATTGCGTTGTCAAAAGTAATACCAATCACTCTCACCAAATCAAGTAAATCGATATTTTGGGGAATTTCATAAATTTCGGATTCACATCCAAAGCTATATAAAATTCCTAAATTGTACATTTGTGTCAGTTTGCTAAATACTATACTTTTAAGTTCTTTTATATGAATATGATTTAAGTTTTTGTACTTTCGTAATGCTTCTTCGTTAAAATGACTATTTGTATATTCACTTAATTTGTCAATAACGCCTTTGACATTGCCTTCTTGAGCGTCAATTTTTAAGCTATTAAGAATGTTTTGATAATCATGCTTAAACCTGCGAAGATCATCCTCGTTTTGATCTAGATAAGATGAGTATTCTTCTAGTTCCTGCTTTTCCTGGAGCAGTTCTTTTTGTTGAGTATGGGAAAGCAACTTCTTTTGTATTTCGACTAAAGAAATATACATGATCAAAATAAAAATCGATTGCAAAAACAATAAAGCTAAAGATACAATGATGACCTCGGTTGGTTTGGTATCGCTTAAAACATACGCGTTAAGAACCATCGAACTAATATATATATACGCCAAAACACCAATAAAAACTTTTTTATTGGTGCTAGTTAGGTTAGTAATGATTTTGGGAATAATTTTAAGGAGTAGTAGGTAACTAATAATAATAATCGCAATATTAGTAAAAAAATCTAAATTACTAGAGTCCAAAATGGGAAAGAGAAAAAGAATTAAGTTAGAAAGGATGATAGTAATGGAGTCAAAAATTCCTAGGAAAAGCGCAGCACCTAGAATTAGAAATTTATCTTTTGTGTTTCTTAAACCAAGTAGTGTGAAGAAAAGAATTTCTACAATTGTAATCGAAATATTGACGACTACATTAGACGGGATTAATACGGAGGCTATAAAGCAAAAAATATAAAAAGCAGTGACAAGAATTTTCTGGGATGACGTAAACTTGACCATAGATATTTTGGTAAAAATAGATAAATCTACAATCAAACTTAGTATAATATTGGCAAGTATGCTAAATAATTCAAATGTATTGTTCATTGATATTTACTCATTGCTTTCTAAAAGCTTTAACTAAACTCTTGTATAATTGGTGGCTTTTCTTATCAGTATTAAAGCCCCGTATGTTAATAAAGTTGGTAGTAATATAAGCAGAAAGCTGAGATTGTGTAGTACCGCCCTTAATTTTTCGAAGCTCTGTTTTATCTAATTTTTTCATAAAAAGATTCCTCACTCTAATAAAAAATAGCGTTACCTAGGTAGTTACCTAAATAATACTATTAATGATCAATTTATAGCATTGAAATTACAGAAACAATAATTAAAATAGCGCCAACTAGTGACAAGATGCCTGCTCCAATATATCCACTCCATAGAGCAAATCCCCACCATTGATCATTAGAATAATTGCTACTATTTGTTTTTAACTCAAGATACTTCTTAGTTTGTTTAAAAGCAAAAGCACCACCTACAATAAGTAGCAAGCCAACTACTAACAGAATTACATATTCCATAACCGTGTTCTCCTATTTACAATAGAAAATCTATTTCACTATCTAATAACTCTTTATACTCTGGATTATCAATATTTTCAACAAGATTTTTGGCGCTAGAATACTCGCCAATGTTAATTAGTAATTTTATTAAAGCAGGTATTACTGAATCTTCGGTTCCCTGAGATTCTTCCTCTACCTTGTCAAGATTTGATTCATATTGTCTTAGACACTTGTTGACGAATTTTAAGGTAGACCTGTTTCTGGTTTCATTTAATATATTGCTTGCAGAGATAAATATTGCTAAAAAGTTCGCATCATAGGGAAATTTCTTCATAGCCGCCTTTGAGCATTCTATAGATTCGTTAAGTTTCCCATCTGACATCAGTAAAAGAGCGTATCTTGCCAAAAGATATTTTAGCCATTTGCTGCCTTGAATGTTGCTATCTGAAAAGTTATCTGCTTCGTTACTAAATATAAACTTTTTAAGATGCTTTATATAATATTTTTTAGATATAAATCCAAGCTCAATGTAGTCTTGAGAGATCATTGCAACCCAACGTGGATTATTGGGTTCTTGGTCTATCTGATGCAATAGTAGTTTTGAGTATCTTTCAGCCTTATTAAATCTTACGATTTCTTGAGGGCTGTTTCCCTTGTTTACTATGCAAAGATTGGAGTCAACGATATCTAATTTACCTTTTATGGTTATTAGCTCTTCATGTACGCAACCATGATACCTTATAAAGTCATCCTTTTTGAATAGAACCTTTTTCCTCACAAAGGAATTGCCATTGTATGATTTTATTTTTATAGTACAAACAGGTGCTGAACTAGTTTGATCTAGATAGTATAGAAAATCTTTTAATTCATGACTAGTACAGAGTGAATTATCGAACACTTCGTCAGAATCAATGATAAAAGTCCAGCCTGCTGGAATGAACTTTAAGCATTCGTTTCTCATATAAGCATAGTTTTCTCGCCAAGGAACTTGATAAAGATGAGCTTTAGAGAAATTTTCTTTAACGACCTGAATAGTATTATCAGTAGATCCTGTGTCTACAACTACAATAGAGTCACAGTAATTGTCTATTGATCTTAGTGCCTCTAGAATGTTGTGCTCCTGATTTTTAGTCATTATTAAACCTGTTAAATGAAGATTGTATTCAGAATTGGTTTGATAGAACTCTGTATAATTGTTGGATTCAGGTCTCTTAAATTTGATCATATTATTATTAGTGGTGGTGCTTCCAGTTAATTGAACCTGGCTCTGCTAGTTCACCAATTAGTCCACTGATTCCGTTGGACCACTTTACCCAACTTGGTTGCTTTTTCTTACCGCCCTTGACTTGTTTTAATTCGTTTTCGGACATTATTTTTAGTAACTTTTCCATAGTTAAACCCTCCCGGTCACAAATTGAATTTGGATGATCTTCTGATCACAATTGTTATTATAATGCGATTAATTGAGAAGAAACCAAATTTGCCTAAGCGGTCAATTTTGATGCTTAAATGGCATCTTTTCACAATTTCACAAGTTTTATACTGAAATTTTTAGCAAAAAAAGAAGCCCTCGCGGGCTTCTCTAAGCGCTCTGGGCTTATTCGATAGTAATCGTGTCTTCGTTTTCTTCTGGAGCACTCTTTGGCAGGGTAACCGTCAAAACGCCTCCGTCAAGCTTGGCGCTGATGCCTTTCTTGTCAACGTTCGGCAGGCTGAAGCTTCTGGAAACTGACCCTTCGCTGCGTTCCTGGCGCAGGAGGTTCTTCTTCTTGTCGCTGTCATCCTTGAAAGTGCTGCGGTGGCCGGAAATCGTCAAAATCCCGTCAGTGTAGGAGAGGTGGATGTCATCCTTGCTCATCCCCGGCACGTCGACCTTGACGGTGTATTCGTGCTCATCTTCAGCAACGTCTGATTGCAAAATGTTTCTGAAAGCGTGGCTGTCCAAGAAGTCCTTGGAGTTGTCGAGCCAGCCGCCCATGTGATCGAACAAGTCGTTGTAACGGTTCATTAAATCATTAGTCATAATCTAAAACTTCCCTTCAACAAATTATTCTATTCAAACTGCTTTTTACAAACAGAGGCAGGAAGAGAAGCGGTGGATCCGCTTTCTTTCCCGACAACTATATTATAGTCCCTTTTTGGAAAAATGGAGCAATTAGCACTCAACTTTTTTGACTGCTAAATAAATTTTTTTGGCAAAAAGACCTGGGCGGGCTATAATGATTTAAAAATAGAAGTGAAAGGCGACTGGCTAGCATGGTATATTATCAGAAAATGACCCCCGAGGGCTACAAGCAGATTGAAGACGAGATCGCGGCCTTGAAGGCTGACCGGCCCCGCCGGGTGCAGAACCTAAAGGAGGCCCGGGCCCTGGGCGACTTGTCCGAAAACACTGAATATTCAACCGCTAAAAGAGAACTCCGCCACCTGGACAGCCGGGTCCGCTACTTGAACAAGCAGCTGAAATACGCGGAAGTAATTGAGGTGGTCAATGACGGCAAGGTCAACCTGGGAAAAAATGTCACCATCCGCTATGAAGACGATGGGGAAGAGGAAAGCTACAAGATCGTGGGCCGGATGGAAGAGGCTGTAGGCGATGGCAAGCTGCCCTTTGACAGTCCTTTGGGCCACGCCCTCATGCACCGCAAGGCTGGGGATGTGGTGACGGTTGAAGCGCCGATGGGAGACTACCAAGTCACCATCCTCAGTGTGGAAAATTAAAATGGAAAACCGTCTAGCTCTAAGCTAGACGGTTTTTGCGTGTTATTTTTTGTTGAGCTTGTAGAAGAAGTAGATAGAGTCAATAAAGAAAACGATCCCAATAAGAGCTACTTCCCAAATGTCTTTAGCAAGAAAACCATATTTTTTCCACAACATAATGTCAGTTGTGGTAATGCCGGTTGCAAAACTAGCAATGAAGGCACAAAGGCTAGTAGCAATTTTACCTTCTAGAATTTCTTTCAGCTTTTTCATAGTACTTTCTTGTACACCCACTTTACAGATTGCAAATGTTTTCTAGCTGAATCCTTATAAGTGTAAGTCTTCCAAGCATAGTATTCATAACCCTTGGTACAGTAAATCTTTACTGTATACCACTTCTCTTTTGGTCTCTTTCCAAAATTAATAACATATAATTCACGTAAGAAATTGATTCCTTCGACATAAGGCCCTACTCCTGGAATTAGGGTTAACAACGTAGATAGTATGAACTTTCCACTCTCAGTTATTTTTCTTACGGATTCGCTATTATATTTCTGAGTATCTAGATAGTAGTATTTTCTTCCAGCATGTCTAAAAGCAACTTTGCCATTTGCGTAGCTGAAGTTGATAAACGGGCTGAAAATACTGCTACTTTGAGAAGACGGTACCTGGCTATTGTTGATATCGATAGAGCAAACTTCATCGCCATCTAAATAGATGGTGTAGATCCCATCTGCATTGGTAATTTTGTAAGAGTGTTCCTCACCGTTGTATCTTACCTTGCCGCTCATTCTTGAAGGATCATCTGGCAAGATTTGCATTGTTTCTCCTGATTTTGTGGTTATGTTTTGCCATTTGTTGTCTGATGATCCCTATGAAGAATTGTTAGTTGAACTAGTAACTTGCACACTGCTTGTTGTAGTAGATGCATTTACCACGGTTGGAATTGTTGCTTGCAAAAGAGTTGTAGCAGAAAGGCCAGTTGCTAGTCCAATTGCGATTAATTTGCTTAGTTTTTTCACTTTTTACCTCCGAAAAATTACATTTCCAACAAATATAGTATAGCACTTACATTGCGGAAAGGAAGCGCTCTTTTGGAAAGGATATTTTGGAAAAAGTAGGCAATCATCCCAGTGTGGATAACTAAAGTGGAAAACCCGTCTGGCTTAGAGCTAGACGGGTTTTGTGTGTTATTTTTTGTTGAGCTTGTAGAATTCTTCAATTGAAAAGCCAAAAGAGAAAATGGCGATTATGGCCAATTCAATGGTTGGATCATAATTGCTTGTGCTTCTATTCCAAAAGGCGATAGCCCCAACTGCAAAGCCAGCAAATAAAGAATCAGAAAACGCAATAATTCTCAAACTTCCCTTTCCAGTTAAAATATTCCACAATCTCTCTCTAAATTTATTAGTAGTCAACTTGACTTTTACCTTGTTTAACTTGTAGAGCTTGTATGTGCCATAGATACCATAGAACAAGAGGATAAGTCCGCAGATAATAGCTTCGGCTATGGAGCTGTTATGATAACCGCCCTTGAGCCCTAAGGCAACAGTCGCTGCCGCAAAACCAGCTATGAAGGTAGTAGAAAAGGTAAAGATACTTAGAGCGATTTTACCATTTAGTACATCCTTTACGGATTGAAAAAGATTTTTGCTTTTCATGATAAAAACATCTCTTCCAAATAATATTATTTACGCCTCTATGGTAGCACTTTCTTCAAGTAAAACAAGATAAAACATTTTTTGCCAAAATAAAGAACCCCGTCAAAGACGAGGCACTTAGTAGATATTAATTTTTTACAAAGTCCATGGGTCTTGCAAAACGATGGTTTGTTCCCGGTCAGGACCAACAGAAACAGTCACAACTGGTACGCCAGTGATTTCACTGATCCGCTTGACGAAGGCCTGAGCCTTTTCTGGCAGGTCTTCCCAGCTCTTGGCGCCGGTGATGTCTTCTTCCCAGGCTGGCAGTTCTTCGTAAACTGGCTGGCAAGCTTCAACTTCCTTCAAGTTGGCTGGGTAGTAGTCGATTTGCTTGCCGTTCAAGTCGTAGGCCACGCAGATCTTAATCTTGTCAAAGCCGCTGAAGACGTCTAACAGGTTCAAGCTCAAGGCGTTGATGCCGGCTACGCGCTTAGCGTGACGGAGGGCAACTGAGTCAAACCAGCCAACCCGGCGCGGACGGCCAGTAACAGTGCCGTATTCGTGGGCGATGTCCCGGATCTTGTCGCCGGTTTCATCGTGCAGTTCAGTTGGGAATGGGCCGGCACCAACTCTGGTAGTGTAGGCCTTGCAGATGCCCAGGACAGTCTTGATCCGGTTGGCCCCGATCCCGCTGCCGGAAGCGATCCCGCCGGAAACTGAGTTAGAAGAACTTACGAATGGGTAGGTACCCTGGTCGATGTCCAACATGATCCCTTGGGCACCTTCAAAGAGGACCTTTTCGTCCTTGTCCAGGGCGTCGTTGACGTAGAGGGAAGTGTCGCAAACGTACTTGGCGATCCGCTTGCCGTATTCAACGTACTTGTTGTAGATTTCGTCAAAGTCCATGGCTGGCTTGCCGTAAACCTTGGTGAAGAGGGCGTTCTTGCTTTCCAGGTTGAAGCGGAGCTTTTCAGCAAAAGTTTCCGGATCGATCAAGTCGCAAACCCGGATGCCGATTCTGGAAGCCTTGTCCATGTAAGTTGGCCCGATCCCGTTCTTGGTGGTGCCGACCTTCAGGCTGCCCTTGGCTTCTTCTTCATAAGTGTCTTGCATTACGTGGTAAGGCATGATGACGTGAGCGCGGTTGGAGATCTTCAAGTTGCTGGTGTCGATCCCGCTCTTTTCCAAGTTGTCCAGTTCGCCCAAGAGGACTTCAGGGTTGATAACCACCCCGTTGCCGATCACGGCGCCCAATTTAGCCGCGAAGATCCCGGATGGAATCAAGCGCATCTTGAATTCCTTGCCGTCAAAGTCGATCGTGTGGCCAGCGTTGTTGCCGCCGTTGGCGCGAACTGACAGGTCTGCCGTCGTCCCTAAAAAGTCTGTAATCTTACCCTTGCCTTCGTCGCCCCATTGGCTGCCGACAACTGCGATTGATGTCATTTTTTCACCTCAAAAAAATATCTCGTAGAACTTACGTTAGAAAGGTTAGCATTAACTTGGCAATTAGTCAACAAAAATCCGAATAATATTTTCAGAATGTTCGTGAATGGTTCGAATAAGCCTTGACTTTTAAGGCAAATGTCAGTAAAGTATCAAAGGTACTTTAAAAAAGGAGCTGGCAAAAAATGAGCAATTATTTCAGCATGGAAGCTTTTGACTATGATGATATCCAACTGGTGCCCAACAAGGCCATCGTGAAGAGCCGGAAGGAATGTGACACGAGCGTCAAGTTTGGAAACCGAACTTTCAAGATCCCAGTCGTTCCCGCCAATATGGAAAGCGTCATTGACGAAGACCTGGCGGTCTGGCTGGCCCAAAACGGCTATTACTATGTCATGCACCGCTTCCAGCCCGAAAAGCGGGCCGACTTCATCAAGATGATGCATGAGAAGGGACTTTTTGCATCGATTTCCGTCGGCATCAAAGACGATGAATATGACTTTATCGACGAACTGGTGGAAAAGGACTTAATCCCGGAATACACCACGATCGACGTGGCCCACGGGCACTCAGTCTACGTGATCGACATGATCAAGTACATTAAGGAAAAAATGCCGGACACCTTCCTTACGGCCGGCAACGTGGCAACGCCAGAAGCCGTCCGGGAACTGGAAAATGCCGGCGCTGACGCTACCAAGGTCGGGGTTGGCCCGGGCAAGGCCTGCATCACCAAGCTCAAGACCGGTTTCGGGACTGGCGGCTGGCAGCTGGCTGCTCTCAGAATGTGCAGCAAGGTGGCCAGAAAGCCTTTGATCGCTGACGGGGGGATCCGCCACAACGGCGACATCGCCAAGTCTGTCCGCTTCGGGGCCAGCATGGTCATGATCGGGTCAATGCTGGCCGGGCATGAAGAATCCCCGGGCAACGTGATCAAGATCGACGGCAAGACCTACAAGCAGTACTGGGGTTCAGCCAGTGAAGTGCAAAAGGGTGCCTACCGCAACGTTGAAGGCAAGCAAATGCTGGTCCCTTACCGGGGCAGCATCGCTGACACCTTGGAAGAAATGAAGGAAGACCTGCAGTCTTCTATCTCTTATGCCGGCGGCCGGGACCTGGAATCAATCAAGCGGGTCGACTACGTCATCGTGAAGAACACGATCATGAACGGCGACTATTAAACTGAATTTTTTGAAAAGAGGCTAAGGCCTCTTTTTATTTTTGGTTTTATTTTCTGTTCGCTTGCTTTTTAGAACAAAGGTTCGATATAATTCTATTAGAACAAACGTTCAAGTAAGGAAGTGGATTTTGATGTACGATTACCGCTATGAGCCCCACCGGGTTATTTTCATGATCGACAACAAATCTTTCTATGCCTCCTGCGAGGCTCTGCGCCTGGGGCTGAACCCGATGGAAGTCGCTTTAGCCGTCGTGTCTCAGCAGCCGGGGACTGACTGGGGCAGCGGCCTAATCATGGCTGCCTCGCCTTTGGCCAAGAAAAAGTATGGCCTGAGCAATGTCATGCGGGCCAGAGACCTGCCGCCTAAAGACCAGGCACCGGACCTGATGCTGGTTGAGCCGCATATGAATCTTTATATCAAGCGGAGCATGGAGGTTTTGCAGATTTTCCGCAAGTACGCGGCGGATGAGGACATCCATGTCTATTCGATTGATGAAAGCATGATCGACATGACCGAGTCCTGGCACTTGTTTGGGGATGATCCTTATTTGGTGGCCCGCAAGATCCAAAAAGACATTCACGACAGCCTGGGCCTGTACACGACTTGCGGGATTGGAGAGAACCCGCTTTTGGCCAAACTGGCCATGGATATTTCCGCCAAGCACCGGACTTCAATGATTGCCTGCTGGCATTATATCGACGTGCCCGATACCATCTGGAAGATTCCCAAGCTGGAAGATGTCTGGGGGATCAATGTCCGGACGGCCAACCGCCTGCGCCGGCTGGGGATCAACAATATGTACGACCTGGCCCACAGCGATCCGGCAGTTTTGAAGAAGGAGTTCGGGCTGATCGGCGAGCAGCTTTTTGCCATGAGCTGGGGGGTGGACCGGAGCATTATCAAGCAGAAGTACCGGCCCAAAAGCAAAAGCTACGGAAACTCCCAAATCTTGAACCGGGACTATGAGGACCAGCGGGAAATCGAGATCGTCATCCAAGAAATCGGTGACCAGGTCGCGGCCAGAATTAGGGCTCACCATCTGCTGGCGGGCCGGGTCAGCCTCTATGTCGGTTACGCTGACTATGAAGCCGATCCAGTTGGCTTCAGCATTCAAGAGAAGATCACACCGACTGATATTTCCAGCGATTTGGTGGCCAAGCTCTGGGCCCTTTTTAGAAAAAAGTGGCGGGGGCAGGCCGTCAGACGGCTAGGGGTGACCTACAGCAATTTAGCGCCGGCCGGCTGCCAGCAGCTGACTTTTTTTCTGCCTCCAGCCGAGCAGATCAAGCAGCAGAAGCGGGACCAGGTAGTCGACAAATTACGGAAGAAGTACGGCTTTGCCAGTGTCGTCAGAGCCTCCAGCCTTTTGCCAGGGGCCACGGCAATCGCCAGAAGCCGCCTGGTCGGCGGTCACAATGGGGGCAACGCCTATGAGTAAGGAGTTTGACCAGCGGGTGACGGATTTTTTTGCTCATTATCAGGACCGGGGGATGAAGAAGTGGGCGGGCTTTTTCCTAAGCGACCACACGGCCATGATCAATAAAGAGACGCGGGAACGGATTGTTCCAGAACGGGCAGAGATGAGCCGGGAAGAGTGTGGGAAGGTGCTGGGCCTGGCTTTTAGCCGCCAGCAGGCGGTGATTGTTCAGCTAAAAGAAGTAGATGAAAACGGGAAGCGGCCAGAAGAAATAGTTGGTTTTGTCCGGGGCTATACGGAAGACAAGGTCGTTATCGATGAACATGTCATTGCTTTAGACGACTTGCGCTGCGTCCTGCTTTTAGGCGATTAAGGATAAGATAAAAAGCCTCTTCACTTGTTTGGTGAAGAAGCTTTTAGTCTGATTATCAGCAAAAGTTAGTTTTCGTCCAGGCCCTTTTTGCCCTTGAAGACCAAGTTCAAAAGGACGGAAGAGATTGAGGCGATGACGATCCCGTTTTCCAGGAAGAGCTGCAGTTCGCTTGGCAGAGCCTGGAAGATGGTTGGGTAAACGGAGACGCCTAAGCCCAGACCCAGGGAGATAGCCACGATCAAAAGGTTGTGGTTGTCGCTGAAGTCGACCTTGAGCAGCATCTTGATCCCCTGTACGGCGATGGAGGAGAACATGACCACCATGGCCCCGCCCAATACGGCCGTTGGCATGATGGTGACCAGGGCGCCGACTTTTGGCAAAAGGCCCATGGCCATCAAGAGGCCGGCTGCCCAGTAGATCGGTCGCTTGGACCGGATGCCGGACAATTGCAGCAGGCCGACGTTTTGGGAGAAGGTGGTGTAAGGGAAGGTGTTGAAGAGGCCGCCGAAGATTTGGGCCAACCCTTCAGCCCGGTAGCCCCGCTTGAGGTCATCTTCCGTGATGTCTTTGCCCAAAAGGTCGCCTAAGGCGAAGAAGACCCCGGTTGATTCAACCATGGAGACCAAGGCGATGATCATCATAGTCAAGCTGGATGACCATTCAAACTTTGGCAAGCCAAAGTAGAAGAATTGCGGGAAGTGCAGCCAGGCTGCCTGGGAAACTGGGGTAAGGGAAACCATACCAAGGCAGGCAGCCAGGAGAGTGCCAACGATGAGGCCGATCAAGACGGAAATTGAGGCGATGAAGCCCTTGGCGAAGGCTTGCAGGGCCACGATCACTAAGATAGTGACGAAGCCGACCAGGAGGTTCTTGGGGTCACCGAAGTCCTTGGCAGTGACGGACCCGCCGCCCAGGTTCTGGATGCCGACTGGAATCAAGGTCAGACCGATCGTGGTGATCAAGGTCCCGGTGACAACTGGCGGGAAGAGCTTTTTGATTTTTGAAAAGACCCCGGCGATGAGGAAGACGAAGACCCCGGCCACGATGATCGACCCGTACATGGTGCCGATGGAGTACTTCTGCCCGATCATTTCCAAAGGAGCAACAGCCTGGATGGCGCAGCCTAAAACGACTGGCAGGCCGATCCCGAAGTAGCGGTTGCGCATCAGCTGCAAGAGGGTAGCCAGGCCGCACATGAAGATGTCGATGGAGACCAGGTAGGTCAATTGCTCTGAGTTAAAGTGCAGGGCATTGCCGATCAAGATCGGGACAGCCACAGCCCCGGAGTACATGGCCAAAAGGTGCTGCAGGCCCAGGACGAAAGAGCGGCCTTGTGAAGGTTCTTGTGTTTGATCCATTTTTATTTGATAACTCCCACTGTCAAAAATTAGTTGAAAATGACTTGCCCGTCGGCGAATTCCTTGATGCTGGCCAAAGCTTCCAGGTGGTAGCCGTGGTTGACCAGCCAGTCATGGCCGCCCTGGAAGGCCTTTTCCACGACAACGCCCACGCCGACTACTTCAGCGCCGGCTTGTTCAGCCAGGGAGATCAAGCCCTTGGCTGCTTCGCCGTTGGCCAGGAAGTCATCGATAACCAGGATGCGGTCATTTGCGTCAAGGAACTTGGCTTCAACGGAAATGGTGTTGGTAACTTGCTTGGTGTAGGAGAAGACTTCCGCGGTGTAGACTTCGTCAGTGACGGTTGAAGGCTTCTTCTTTCTGGCAAAGACCATCGGCACGCCCAAGCAGTAGGCTGCCATGATGCCGGGAGCGATCCCGCTGGCTTCAGCGGTGAGGACCCGGGTGACGCCAGCGTCCTTGAAGAGGCGGGCAAATTCCTGGCCCAGGGTCATCATCAATTGTGGATCGATCTGGTGGTTCAAGAATGAGTTGACCTTCAAGACGTCGCCTGGTAAAACGACGCCATCCTTCTTAATGCGTTCTTCTAAAAGTTCCATGTGACTCCTTCCAAAACAAAAAAGAAAAAGGCTCCTTTTACCAAAACTAGGCAAAAGAAGCCGCGCCGGCAATAGCCGGCCCTTCTTTACCTATAGTCCGGAGTTTACGGCTCCGGGTAGAGACTGCTGCCCGTATCGCAGCGATATATAAGTAGAAACATTTGTTAAGTTATTGCTAAATCTTACAGCAAAAACCGAATTAATTCAATCAGATTCGCTGAAAAATTGTTAATTTGGCTCAAAAAGTCCTAAAAGATTAAAAAAATAAGTGAATGATTCGCTTTTTGTTGACCTGGCGGCGAAAAACGTGTAAAGTTGATTAATTAAAAAGTATCAACGATTGTTTGAAAGGATGAAATCATGTCTTTGTGGGAAACCAAATTTGCTAAAGAAGGTATTACTTTTGACGACGTGCTCTTGATTCCAGCTGAAAGTCACGTTCTGCCGAACGAAGTCGACTTGTCAACCCAGCTGGCACCAAACTTGAAGCTGAACATTCCTTTGATCTCCGCTGGGATGGACACGGTGACCGAAGGCAAGATGGCGGCAGCCATGGCTAAGATGGGCGGCCTTGGGGTAGTCCACAAGAACCTTTCAATTCAAGCGCAAGCCGATGAAGTTCGTCTGGCCAAGAACACTCCGGTAACTGCCGAAGACACTCACGCTGCCGTTGACAAGGATGGCAAGCTCTTGGTAGCAGCTGCTGTCGGCGTAACCAGCGACACTTTTGAAAGAGCAGAAGCCCTGTTTGAAGCCGGTGCTGACGCGATCGTTATCGACACGGCCCACGGCCACTCAGCCGGCGTTTTGCGCAAGATCAAGGAAATCCGCGACCACTTCCCGCACAACACTTTGATTGCCGGTAACGTGGCAACTGGTGAAGGTACCCGGGCCTTGTTTGAAGCTGGTGTTGACGTAGTCAAGGTTGGTATCGGGCCTGGCTCAATCTGCACCACCAGAGTGGTTGCTGGTGTCGGCGTGCCGCAATTGACTGCTATTTACGACGCGGCTGACGTAGCCCGGGAATTTGGCAAGCCAATCATCGCTGACGGCGGGATCAAGTACTCAGGTGACGTGGTTAAGGCTTTGGCAGCCGGCGGCAACGCGGTTATGCTGGGCTCCATGCTGTCAGGTACTGAAGAAGCTCCAGGGGACGTGCAGCAAGGCGCTGACGGCCGTCTGGTTAAGTCCTACCGGGGTATGGGGTCAGTTGGCGCCATGTCCCAGCAGCACGGCTCAAGCGACCGCTACTTCCAAGGAGGGATCAACGAAGCCAACAAGCTGGTGCCAGAAGGCATCGAAGCTGTTGTTTCCTACAAGGGTACGGTAAGCAACGTTGTTTACCAGATCCTTGGGGGCCTGCGGTCCGGTATGGGCTACTGCGGGGCTGAAAACATCGACAAGCTGATTGAAACCGCCCAATTCGTCCGCATCTCAAACGCCGGCCTGCGTGAATCTCACCCGCACGACGTTATGATGAGCAAGGCCGCACCTAACTACGGAGGTATCGACTTCTAATGGCAAAAATCGACTTAAGCAATTTTGACAAGATCATCGTCCTGGACTTCGGCAGCCAGTACAACCAATTGATCACCCGCCGGATCCGTGACTTTGGCATCTACTCAGAACTGTTGCCGCACACGATTACGGCAGAAGAAGTGAAGAAGATCGCTCCTAAGGGGATCATCTTCTCCGGTGGCCCGAACTCAGTTTATGATGAAAACGCCCTGGATGTTGATCCGGAAATTTTTGAACTGGGGATTCCAATCTTGGGCATCTGCTACGGGATGCAATTGATGACCCAGAAGCTGGGCGGGACGGTGGAAAAGGCCGGTGAAGCTGAATACGGCTCAGCCCACATTGAAGTCAAGGAAGCTGACAGCCCGCTTTACAAGGGCCTGCCAGAAAAGCAGGTTGTCTGGATGAGCCACGGGGACTTGGTAACCAAGGTGCCGGAAGGCTTTGAAGTTCTGGCTTCAAGCAAGAACTGCCCGATCGCTTCCATGGCTGACCCAGCCCGGAAGTTCTACGCCATCCAGTTCCACGCAGAAGTCCGTAACTCAGAATACGGCCTGGACATCTTGCGCCGCTTTGCCTTTGACGTTTGCGGGGCCAAGGACAACTGGACCATGGACGACTTTATCAAGCTGTCTGTTGACTCAATCAGAGAAGAAGTCGGCGACGCTAACGTGATCCTTGGGATCTCCGGCGGGGTTGACTCCAGCGTTACGGCTACCCTTTTGCACAAGGCAATTGGCAGCCAATTGACGGCGATTTTTGTCGACCACGGCCTGCTGAGAAAGAACGAAAGCGATGAAGTTATGGCCGCCCTCAAGGAAGGGTTGGGCGTGAACATCGTCAGAGTTGATGCCAAGGACCGCTTCATGTCCAAGCTGGCCGGGGTAACCGACCCTGAAAAGAAGCGGAAGATCATCGGCAACGAATTCGTGCAGGTCTTCAACGATGAAGCCAAGAAGATCAAGGACGCCAAGTTCCTGGCCCAAGGGACCTTGTATACTGACGTTATTGAATCAGGGACCGACACGGCCCACACGATCAAGAGCCACCACAATGTCGGGGGCTTGCCGGAAGACATGCAGTTCAAGCTGATTGAACCGCTGCGGCAATTGTTCAAGGACGAAGTCCGGGTCTTGGGTGAAAAGCTGGGCCTGCCACACGACTTGGTATGGCGGCAGCCGTTCCCAGGTCCTGGTCTGGCTATCCGGGTGATCGGGGAGATCACTGAAGAGAAGCTGCGGATCGTCCGGGACGCGGACGCGATCTTGCGGGAAGAAGTCAAGAACGCTGGCCTGCAGGAAAGCATTTGGCAATACTTTGTTGCTCTGCCAGGGATGCGGAGCGTCGGGGTTATGGGCGACGGCCGGACTTACGACTACGCCGTCTGCATCCGGGCTGTTACGTCAATTGACGGGATGACGGCTGACTTTGCCCAGATTCCATGGGATGTTCTGCAGAAGATCTCAGTGCGGATCGTCAACGAAGTCAAGCAGGTTAACCGCGTACTGTACGACGTGACGAGCAAGCCGCCGGCAACTATCGAATACGAATAAAATAAGCGGAATTTTCTCCGCCGTGGAAACTACCTGGTTATTGCCGGGTAGTTTTTTGTTGGAAAAATGAAAAAATGTACTTAACCTTTTTTATTTTTTAATATATACTTAACACATGAAAACATGGGGGAGAATTCTTTAAAAAGGTTGTGAGTGTTTTGTATTATTCAGATTTTATCAAGGGCAATCGAGTTAGGTTTATCGCGATTATTCTTTTAGTTATTGGCGGCAGCGCGCTTCTTGCCGGCAACAATGCCTTGCTGACGCTGCTGGGGGACAGCTTGCGCAAAGGAAACCTGCTGCTTTTCGTGTCAATTATCGGGATCAATTTTGTGGTTGATGCTATCGGCAGCGGCCTGTCTTATAGAGCCAATTATTTGTATGATAAACAGACCCAAGAGTATTTCCACAAGCTTCGGTCTGCTGAAGTGGAAAAAATCTACAACAGTGGTAACAAGGCACCGAAAGTTTCTAGCGTTCAAAACAGTTTGACCCAAGATTTAAATATGCTGGGGGAAAATTTTCTGGCTCCATGGCTGAAAATTGCCGCTTGTGGATTGGATGTAGTCCTTTCCTCAATCATCGTCTTTACCTACAGCTGGCTTTTATTGCTGGTAATTCTGCTTCTTGCAGTCTTGATGTTTTTTATGCCACGTTTTTTATCTCCAGCTTTGCAAAAGGCTACCGATGATATTTCTAATGAAAACAAGCGTTATCTCGATATGCTGGAAAAATGGTTTAGCGGTTTGAGCGTTTTGCAGAGATATCATGTCAAGCAGAAGCTTTTGGCAGTGACGACAGCTCAAGGAAAGCAACTTGAAGATGCCAATGTCAGACGGTCTGGCCAGATGCAATTTGCCAGCGGCGTCAACAATGCCGCAAACATGCTGTCACAAGCTTTAATTTTGCTGGTGTCAGGTGTCTTGATTATTACTGGCCGGATGAATTTCGGTGTCTTCTTTAGCATTGGCAACTTTGCCAGCACGATTTTTACTGAACTGGGGGTAGTGGTCAACCAATATACTGTTTTGCAGTCAAGCAAAACTTTAAACGCCAAGCTCAGAGAGCAGCTTGCAGTCCAGACTGACCACTCAGAAAAGATAGAAAGTTTGGATCACTTTCAGTCATTGTCAGTTCAAGCCTTGTCTGTAGCTTTTAGCAATGAAGAAAAAATCACTTATCCGGATTTTCAAATCAAGCGGGGAGAAAAAATCTTATTGTCAGGGGACAGTGGGACTGGAAAATCTACGCTTTTTAAACTGATCCTGCAGGAGTTGCCATTGGCAACTGGAAAGATTTGTTTTAAAAACGAAGCTGGTCAGGAAATCAAACAGCCAGACCTGTCTCAAATCGGCTATGTTCCGCAAGATCCGGTTCTCTTTCCGGGTACAATCAAGGAAAATATTACAATGTTCAACTCCAAGCTGAATGACCGGGTAATGCACTTTGTTAAGCAGGTGAATTTGGAAAAAGATCTGGCTAAATTCCCGGCAGGAGTAGATACGGAACTCGATCAAGGCAAGCATGCCCTGTCTGGCGGCCAGCGGCAAAAAGTGGTTTTGGCCAGAGCACAAATCCATGACAGCCAGCTGATTTTCATTGATGAAGGCACTTCAGCCATTGATGCGCATAATGGCTTGGAAATTTTGCAGAATCTGCTGCAAACGGACGCAACGATTATTTTTATCGCGCACAACTTGACTGAAGAGATGCGGCAGTTATTTGACCGGGAGATTCATTTAAGCAATACTGCAGGTTAAACAAAAAGCGGGCAAGTTTGGCTTGCCCGTTTTTTCATTCATTGAAATATTTGCTGAAGGCCTTGCGATATTGGCTGGGGGTCATTTCTTTCCAGGCTTTAAAATTGCGTTCCAAAACTTTGGCCGAAGAAAAGCCGCAGTAATTGGCAATGTAGGCGACGGAATAGTTCGTGCTCAGCAAGAGGTATCTGGCATGCATGAGCCGGACTTGCTTTAAGTATTTGCCTAAAGGAAGTTTTGTCACTTGGCTCAATTCTTTATTTAAAGTCACTTGCGAAACCCTAAAATGTTCAGCGATGCTTTGGGCCGTGATATTGGTGGAAGAGTTGTTGGCGATGTAGGCGATCACCGTGTCAGCCAATGATTGGTTGGGCGGGGTGGTGATGTCCGTTTTTTCAGTATATTCGCTGTCGATCAGGGCTATCATTTGAAAAAATTCGCTCAAAATTAAAAAACGGATGCTGTCACTGATCGGTTGGTCGACGAGTTCAGCGATGGCAATCAGATTTTTTCTCAATTGCCGGTAGCTGGCAGTATCGCGGCTGATATGGCCCATTTTGATCCGCCAATTCTTACTGGAAGGATATTCTTTTTCTAAAAAGTTATTGTCAATAATCATCCCCATAACATAATAAGACCGGTCTTTGTGCCCCGTCGCGGCATGAATCTGTGAGCGGTCAATAGCCCAGATATCACCGGAATTGTAATGGTGGGTCTGGCCGGCAATGACAACTTTGAAGTCTTCCCCAGATACCAGATAATCAATTTCGATCCCGGTATGCCAGTGGGTGGGTGATTTAGGCGCATAACTTGATTTTTTAAAAAATTTGAAGGGGAGGCGGGTGAGGTTGTCGACTTCTTCGTAAGCAATGGGCATGTTTTTCTCCTTTATAAATCGTCCCTAAGTGCTTTAAGAAATGGGGCGTAATCGCTTTCTCCTATGATACCATACTGCTTGTAGGAAAAATATTTAGACGGCAATAAACCTGAACTTACAATTTAGGAGGAAAAAATAATGGCTCATTTCAGAAAAGACTTTTTGTGGGGCGGCGCGGTAGCGGCCAACCAGGTTGAAGGTGGATACAACGAAGGCGGCAAGGGCTTGTCAGTGACTGACATCACCACGGCCGGCTCTCTGGAAAGCCCGCGCTACTTGACTTATACCCTGGATGGCAAGGACGGCAAGGTAGCCGGGATGTTTGCCAGCTCCTTGCCAAAGGGCGCCAAGGGTAAGATTTTTGACAATGAATACTACCCGAACCATGTAGCGATTGATTTTTACCACCACTACAAGGAAGACATCAAGATGTTTGCCGACATGGGCTTTAAGGTATTCAGAACCTCCATTGCCTGGACGCGGATTTTCCCAACTGGCGAAGAAGACAAGCCAAACCAGGAAGGCCTTGACTTCTACCGCAGAGTCTTTGAAGAACTGAAGAAGAACGGGATTGAACCATTAGTTACTATTTCCCACTATGAAGACCCATTGGCTTTAGGTGAAAAGTACAACGACTGGCAAGACCGCAAGATGATTGACCTCTATGTCAAGTACGCAACGACCTTGTTCAAGGAATACAAGGACCTGGTTAAGTACTGGCTGACCTTCAACGAAATCAACTCATCCTTGATGTTCTTGAAGATGGTGGGCGATGGCAACGCATCTGATGAAGATTACCAAAAGGCTTACCAAAAGCTGCACCACCAATTCGTTGCTTCTGCCAAGGCAGTTGTTGCAGGCCACAAGATCAACCCAGACTTCATGATCGGGAACATGATCGCCGGTTCTGTCTACTACCCAGGCACGCCTGACCCAAAGGATGCTATAGCTGCCCGCTACGAAGAAGAATTGGCCCAGCTTTACTGTGCTGACGCGCAAGCTAAGGGTGAATACCCAAGTTTTGCCAAGCGCTTATGGGATGAACACAATGTTCACTTGAAGATTGAAGATGGCGACCTTGAAATCATGAAGGAAGGTAAAGTTGACATGTACACCTTCTCATACTACATGTCAAACATGGTTACCACCCATGATGTTGGCGAAAAGGCTAAGGGTAACTTCGCTGCTGGCGCTAAGAACCCATATCTTGAATACTCTGAATGGGGCTGGTCAACTGACCCAGACGGCCTGCAACTGTACTTGGAAAAGATGTATGACCGTTATGGCATCCCGATGATGGTTGTTGAAAATGGTCTTGGTGCCGTTGACAAGCTGGAAGATGGTACTGTTCATGACGATTACCGGATTGACTACTTGAGAAAGCACATCAAGGCGATGGACAAGGCGGTTGAACATGGGGTTGACCTGCGTGCCTACACGACCTGGGGCTGCATTGACTGCGTTTCTGCCGGGACTGGTCAAATGTCCAAGCGGTATGGCTTCATCTATGTTGACCGTGATGACAAGGGCGAAGGTACGCTTAAGCGTCTTCCTAAGGATTCATACTACTGGTACCAAAAGGTTATCGCTTCAAACGGCGATGAATTATAAAATAAATGCGTAAGAAAAGCGGACAAGGCAAACTTGTCCGCTTTTTTGCTTACTTCTTCTTGAGCAGCTTCTTGTACATCGGCCGGTCTGCCTCGGGGATGCCCAGGAGGTCCATGGCTCCGTCTGGAGTTAAGTTGGTGGTGTTCAAAATGTTGCGCAAGTAGTCTTGCGTTACCTTCTCGGTCGTTTCCTTAGTCACTTCTTCAGTCGTTTCCTTCTTGGCCTGGTCAAGCTTGACCTGGATAAATTGTGGCATTACTTCAGTCATGGTAGTCACCTCGTTCTTATCTCTTTTTTCCAGTTCCTTGATTAAATCATCAAAAGCATGCGTGCCCGACAGGGCATTCATCATGTCCAAAAGAAGCATGATATCTTCTACTGACAGCTTTTTGGCGCTTGGGTGGTATTCTTCACCAGCATTGGTCTGGATGAAGTATTCTGCCAGGCAGAAGAAGGCACTCTTGAAGCGCTTGTCCAGCTCTTGCGCAGACAAATCACTGATCCGGTAAAAAGCTTTGATCTCGTAATCGCTGATCAGTGGCCGAATCTCTTCGGGCAGCTTCTTCATATTGATGTTCCCCAGCAAATTTCGGCTGTAGTTCCAAGCTTCTTTCCCGTAGTATACCACCAGTGTGAGCACGGGGTAGAGCCTTTTGCTTTTGGTGAGCTGGTAGCGGTAGGCCGCGGCATCATAATTCATCACCCGCGCCGGCATGTTCTTGTCCGGCCGGGTCTGGTTCTCAATGCCAATTAGCGAAATAACAAACTTCTTCTTACCGATCGTCAGCAGCTTGGCCACATCTCGGTCTTGGCTGTGAATCTTCCCGCTAGCTTTGTAGTAGCTAAGCGTGTTGGTGTTTGCCAGCATCCCTGGCTTGATGACCTGCTTACCATTAAAAATGAAGCCATTTAATACGTCAGCGAACACTTCATTCTTGTCCAGCAGAATTTTTTCAACCAGGTCATTGGTGCCATGAGTCTGCTGTGATTTTCTTTTTGCCATGGTTTCTCCTTAACTAGGAGGTCAGTTTTTCCCTCCACTTACTAATACAAGAAAAAGTGCCAAATTTTTTATTTTGCAGATTACACTTTTGTTTTTAAGATATAATTGATGACTAAAGAGGCAAAAAATAAACAGGCGTCCAAGTTAATGGACACCTGTTAAGCAGAGATTTTAAATAATTGCCGCTGGTTGAGAATGAGCAGTACCGCTAAGGCGGCGACTTCCAAGGCCAGCAGGCTGATAATTGCCCAGGCCAGGTTGATGCTGGAAATGCTTGTGATCAGAGTGGTGATCAAGGGACTGGCGGCCATTAAAATAGTGTTCAATAGGCCAACGGTTGAAGCCAAAATCTGCCGGTCGACGCTGGTCACCAGCCATTGGGTCATTTTAATGGAAACAGCACTGGCTAAAGCGGCCAAGAGTCCGAAAAGAAGAGCGGTCAACCAGCCGTTTTGGCAAAACAAACTCAGCGTTGTCAGTAGGCTGCACAAGGCAGTCCAGCTGGCTAAAGGGAAAATGCTGATAGAGTGGAATACTTTTTGGCCAAAAAGGCTCCCGCTGGCCGCTCCAATTGCCGCGGCCACATTGGTCAAGGCCAGGGTAAAGCTGTAGCTGGAGATGACCATGCTGCTTTTATGAGCAGCCAGAGTGATTGAAAACAGGGGCTCAATCGCGGTTAAAGAAGCATTGATTACTGCTAATACAAGGACTACGGTTAAGAGTCCTGTCTGCTTTTTGGCTTGCTGGTAGGCCTGCCGCATGGCTGGCCAAAAAGCTGGAGTTTCAGCTGTTTCGGTTTGAACCGGGGCGGCTTGCCGGCCAACTAAGGCAAAAAGGATGGCGGCCAGCAAAAAGGTCAGCGAGTTGATCCAGGCTAAAGCAGCGTAGGAAAGGACCAAAATGAGGCCCGCGCCGGCAAACTGGGCCAGAATGTCGATGATCTGCTTGCAGCCACTGACAAAGCCTTCAGCTTCACCAAAGTCATCTTCTCCGACCAGGTCGACCACAAGCGGAACTATGAGCCCTGAAGAGTAGGAGCCGCAAAGGTCAGACAAAAAGTTGATGGTGATGATGGCCAGCAGGAGCTTCCATTGGTCAGCCCTGGAAGCCAGCAAGAGGGCAGCCAGGGCGTAAAAGAGGCAGCGGAAAAGCGCGGTCAGCACGATATTGCGGAACTTGTGCCGGGTCTTGTCTGCCAGGTATCCGGCAAAGATTTCCAGAAATTTTGGCACGGCTTCAGAAATGGCAATCAGTGAGATGGCCAGGGAGTAATTGCGCAGCTGACTGGCGTAAGTCATGAAGGCAAGGTAGAAGAAGACATCGCCAGCGGCAGACAGAAGACCACCTGTAGCGAAGCGGCGGAAATTTTTATTTTTGAGAAAAGAATTCATCGTTGAACCAGCTTTCGTAAATAGTTTTTTACCAATGATAGGGGACTGGCGGCTGGGCAACGGAAAATGGCATATTTGACTTTGGAGGAAAAAGATGAAAATCGGGGAATTATTGCAAAAATACCGGCTGGAGCAGGGGAAAACGCAGAAGGCATGGGCGGGAGAGGTGATCAGTCCTTCTTTTTATTCAAAAGTTGAGAAGGGCTTGAACCGGATTAGCGCGGAAGACCTGTTGAAATTGCTGGAGGCGAACCAGATTCCCTTGTGGGAGTTCTTTAGTCACCTGGAGGTAGAAGCCGGCCGGCAGAAGAAGTGGGAGAAGGACCTCCGGGCCAGGCTGATGCAGGCTTACTACCACGGCAGCCAGGCCGATTTTCAGGAACTGTTTCAAGAGGTGCAAGCCAGCAATTTCCCGGACAAGGAAGAGCAGCTTTTGATCGTCGCGGGCTGGATGGAAACGGTGAAAGACGATAAAGATGGTGATGAAGCCCTGCGGCAAAGAATTAAGGAGAAGATTTTTAACATCGCCAGCTTTGATAAAAAGAAGCTGATGCTCTACTGCAATTTCATGGATTTCTATGACTTGGACAGCAATCGTTATCTCAGCCGGCAAATTGTGGAAAAGTACCGGCAGACCAGGGATGTGGATATCCAGGTAGCGCTATTGGCGATCATCGACAATCTCTTGTCTGATTTCGCGGACCTGCGGCAGTCCAGTGGGGCGGAGTACTTTATCGAGGCCGGCAAGCAGATTCCGACCAGGCCGGAGCTGTTTTTCTATAAGAACTCCCTGCTATTTTTTGAAAATCTGCTGGCTTACCAAGCGGAGCCTAAGGAAGAAAGGCTGGAAAATTGCCGGCTGGCTGTTAAAAACTGCTACTTGCTGGGGATGCCGGAGTACGGGCAGGAAGTTGAGAAGTTTTTACAGGAACATATGTGAGAAAGTCAGATTTGCAATTTCACTTGCAGATCTGACTTTTTGCTTATATGTCTTTTCTAGCTGGCTATACTAAAATACAAAAGTTGATAAAGAAGAGGTGGTTCTTGAATGAATAGAATTGTATTTGGAGATGAAGTTTGGCGGCATTAACAAGCAGATAAATAGCTTAGGAGGTGAGTTTTATGAGTATTCAAGGCAGAATCAAGATTCATATTGACATTGAGTTTTAATTGCAAAAATAATGTGCCACAGGCTGTTGCTTAAAAAAGATAAGCAGCGGCCTGTTTTTTTGCCTTAAAAAGCGTCGGCAGATTATGATAATAACTTTTAGATAATCAAACCGCTGTTGTATCCGGTTTATCTCATTAGTTTTAAATAATAATTTTCAGCTAATAGTTATAGTGGGCCTGTAAATGCAACTTTTAAGATTATGGTTATAGTGATAACTTGACGGTTTTGCTGGTTAGAAAATGTGTTAGGTTAATCATTATATTTTTGATAAGTTTAAACTAATTAGAAATATTCAAAAATAAATCTTGCATCCCTTTACATTGGCTTTAAATCAGTGCTTTAGAGCAGCTGGATAAGTTAGTGGGCTTAAAGTTTGATAAATCAACGGTTATAGATTCTTGAATACTGAGAAAGAAGCTTTATTTTTACACTGATAAGTAAAAGCTTATAAAAATTACCAAGAAACTATAACTTTTTCCTTAAAACCCTGCTATAATTCTAGTTGAAAGATAAGAGATAACTAATAGCAGAAATTAAGTGGAAATAGGTGATCTATTATGAGAAAGCAAATCACAGTTTTAGCAGCTCTGGCAGCCCTCCTCGGGCTGGCAACCACGACCACGAATCCGGTTTACGCTAAGACCACTACCAAGAAGGTTACCCGGACCATCAAGGTTTACAAGCCAGGCAAGTACAGCCAGGTTAAGCAAACTGCTACTTTAAAGAAGAAGGGCCGCAAGTGGACCACTTCCAGCTGGAAGTCTTACAAGGCACCTAAGGCTGCTGGCTACAAGGCCAGCACCAAGACTGTCAAGGCAGTCAAGGTAACTTCAAAGACTAAGAGCCAGACTGTTAACATCACCTACAAGGCTAACAACACCAAGAAGGCAGCCGTTAAGGCCAGCACCGACAGCAGTCTGAGCAGCCAAAGCCAACTCCGTCAGGCAGCTTTGAACGTTGTCAACAGCTTCCGGGCTAAGGCAGGCGTCAAGGCAGTCAAGATGAGCTCCAAGTACAACGCCGTTCTTGACAAGCGGGCTACCGAAAAGGCAAAGCAGTACGTTACTACCGGGACTTACGACCACTCCGGCTACAACTCCCTGCCAAGCTACCTCAACACTTACCCGATCGTTAACGGCAAGATCATCTACCACGGCGGCGAAACCCTGCACGCTTGCTACTACAACGCGCAAAGCGGCGACGCTACGGCTGAAATGAAGTCCAGCCTGACCAGCACTTTCACTGAAAACATGCAGGCAGAAAAGGATGACTACCAAGCCATCGTCGTTAAGAAGACTAGAAAGAACATCACCAACATCAGCGGTACTTACGAACACTACACGATGATGGTCGACTCCGGCAACCACACTGCCTACATCGGCGTAGGCCACTACGGCACTGGCAGCAACGCTATGGTTTGCATCGTAATCGAATTCCACGCTTAGTCATCATCTCAACTTAATCTCTGCATCCAAAAAGGAGCCAGTTCCAAACCGGAACTGACTCCTTTCTTTTGGCAAAAATTTGCTATACTTTAACTTGCTTAGACTGGAAAGGACTAGATTATGATCGAGAAAAATGAATTGCCGATTTTGGAATACGACCCAGTTTCCCAGGAGGTTCTGAAGCCGGGCCATGATAATGAAGGCGTAAGGCTGCCGGAAAAATGCCTCTTTGCCTTCTTAGGAGACGAAGTCGATAAGTATGCCGAGCAGGTCAACGCAACTGTAGCTGACCACTTTATTACGATTGACCGCCTGCGGCCGATCTATGTCATTGAGAACCAAGGCGAGCAGCTGTGCTTATGCCGGGCGCCATTAGGCGGTCCCGCGGCCGCTCAGTTCATGGATGCCTTGATCGCCCTTGGCTGCCGGAAGTTTCTGGCTGTTGGCTCCTGTGGGACCTTGGTGGACATCAAGGAAAACGACTTTTTGATCCCGACCCGGGCTTTAAGAGATGAAGGCACTTCCTACAAGTACCTTCCAGCCAGCCGCTATGTGGACCTTGATCCAGCAGCTGTTGAAAAAATAGGCCAAGGCTTAAAAGAGCAGGGACTGCCCTTTGAGCACTGCACGACCTGGACGACTGACGGCTTTTTCCGGGAAACCAAGGACATGGTCGAGTACCGTCGCGGGGAAGGCTGCCAGGTGGTAGAGATGGAGTGTGCCTCAATGGCCGCTGTTAGCGCCAAACGCGGCGTTGAATTCGGCCAGCTGCTTTACACGGCTGATTCCCTGGCTAACGTAGAGGCCTATGATGACCGCGATTGGGGCCAAGATTCCCAAGCGAAAGCCCTGCACATCTGCCTACGGATTATCCACAACTTTTAAACAGGACAGAAAAATATCATGCAAAAAAGAGGAAACTCAAGTGAGCTTCCTCTTTTTCTTGTGCATAAGTTTATGCTTCTTACTTCTTTTTCTCGAAGTACTGCTCTTTATTGACCTTGAAGTACTTCTGGTAATCCTTGTAGTAGTTGTGGTACATGTGCTTCATCAAGAGCCAGCGCTTGACGTTCATGTCCGGTTTATAGAAGACCGTGGTGCCCACTCTGCCGGCCCGGAGAAGCGCCAAGGCTTCCTTTTTGGCCAGGGAGTCGACCGCGTATTGTTCAAAAATCTTAGCTGGCACGCCTAACCAGAGCTTGTGCTTGGCCGGATCCTGGTTGCCGTAAACAACTGGCTGGTCTTTAAGTGAGTCTTCCACATAGTCATCCACGTACCACTTGGCCAGGTTGTAGCCGTTCAAAGTGACGTAGAAGCTGGACCGGCCCTGGCGGAGGTTGATCTCAAAGAACTTGTACTGGCCGTCGCGGACGTCGTACTTGATGTCGAAGTTGGCCATGCCCGTGTAGTTGATCTTTTCCAAAAAGGCCTGGACAGTCTGGTAGAGCTTCTCGTCATAGTCCGGCGCGATCACCATGTAGTTGCCGATAGCGATCGGGTCCGGGTCTTCCAAGAGCGGGTGGCCCAAGCACATCATCTTGACCTTGTGGTTTTTATCCACATAAGCATTCAAGACCCGCATGTTGGAGTCGTCGCCTGGGATAAAGTCCTGCAGGATCAAGTCTGCTTTATAGCCATTCTTGTAGATCTTGCCCACAATATCCTTGAATTCCGCCATGTCCTTGATGACAAAAGCCTTCTTCCGCCCTTCAAACTGGACGTCCAGCCAGGAAACCGGGTCCTCCGGCTTTAAAGCGACCGGGAAGGGGAAAGGCACGTCGGCGTAAGAACCGTCCTTGTAAGCGGCCATAGTGATGATCTTGGTCTTCGGGTAAGGCAGGCTGTATTCTTCACAGACCTCGTAGAAGCCCTCCTTAGAGATCAGCTTCTCTAAGAGGGGGTAGTCGATATAAGGAACGATGAAGGCCTCTTCCAGCTCCTGCTTGTGCTTGGCTAAAAGCTCTGAGTAGCCGTCCCCGCAAGAGATCAAGATCACCGGTTCGGGGTGATTCTTGTATTCCTTGATCTTCTCGCGCATGACCTTGATGAATTCCGGGTCTTCAGTAAAGCCGGGGTGAACCTCGATGTCAACGATCTTTGAATACCGGGTCGGGGCCAAAGTGGACGCGCCCCAGGCCTGGACCTTGATCCCGTAAGCCTCATGGAAGGACCGGGCCATCCCGTAAACGTTGATGTCGCTGCCTAAAAGAATCGGAGTAAATTGTTGCATGATTATTGCCAGATTTCTATATGGATTGTAATTTTTTGGATGAAAAAAGTCCCTACCTATGTTAGCACGTTTAGGCAGGAACTGAACTGTTTGCTTAGGAATTTTCGCTGATTCGGTAGCGGATGGCCTTGGCCTTGCCCCGCTTGAGGACCAAGCCGCTGTTTTCCATCTGCCGCAAGAGCCGGGTCGCCGTAGCCGGGCTGACCCCTAAGAGCTCCTCAATGTCGCTTCTGATAAATTCTCCATGCTCTTTGCCAAAAGCCAAAACGGCTTCTTCATTGCCGGTTGCCCGGGCCTTTGGCTTGGGAGCTGGGCTAGGGGAGGGGGCAGGCCCAGCCGCCTTTTTAACCGGCTTAGGGGCTGCTTTAACAGCCGCCTCGTAATGGGGCAGGACTACCTTAAAAGAGCTGGGAGCGGCCAAAATCTGGGGCGCAAGGTGGCTGCCCTTATAGGCACTCTTGATTCTGGCTAACCCTGTTCCGTAAGATTCCACCAGCTTCAGCTGGTAAAAGAGGTCAGCCAGGCGCTTGTTCCGGCAAACTGACAGGCCCAGCTGGATGTCTTCCAGGGTAATCCCGGGCATGAGGCCACCAAAAGAAATGAATTCCACCCGGTCTGTGTATAAGTTGATCAGACTGCTGGCCGGATTGCTGTAGTCCCTGTGGATAATTGCGTTCATCAAGGCTTCTCTTAAGGCTTGCTTGGGGTAGGCTGGCCGGTCTTCCCGGTAAAGGCCCTTGATCTGGCTCTCTACGGGGTTGTGCTTTTCCAAAAAAGCGTAGACCTGCTGGAATTGGGCCGCCAGGGACCCGGTAAACTCCTGCCGGTCCAGGAATTCGTCCTGGTCCGTTCCCTTAAAAACAGCGCACTTGATCGTATAAGGGCACTGGTCAGAGACCAGGAGGTCGAAATTACTGAACTGGAGGATGCCAAACTGGCTGGACGGCGGGGTAAAGGGCAGACCCTGCTGGTCAAAAAGGGCCTGCAGGGAGTTAAAGGTCAAGTCCTGCCGGGGAGAAAGCTGGTTTTCAAAGCTGCTGGAATCGTTTGGTGTAAGCATGGCGGTCCTCCTTCTTGCTAGTTTGAATCTAATCATATTTTAGCGAATCTCGTCAATCTCGTCAATGATGTGATTTGATTAGATTTGATTCGATTGATTTGATTTGATTCGATTCCCCGGGCAAAAAGAAAAGCGCCCGAAGGCGCTCTGTTAAAGGCTGGTCTGCTTTTTCTCCTGATACTTGGCATAGAAATGGTGGGCGACATAGCAGAAGATGACGAAAGGAATCGTCGCGTACAAGGCTACCCTCTGGGAAGGGTCAAACCAGATCAAAAGGCAGGGGGCCAGGCTGGCGATAAAGGCAAACCAGGGCGTGAAGGGATAGAGAGGAGTCTTGAACTTGAGCTCGTTCTCCGTATGCCCTTCTTTCAGCCACTTCTGCCGGAACTTGAGCTGGCACAGGGCGATCGCCATCCAGACGAAGACCACCGCCAAGCCGGAGATGGAAACCAGGACCAGGTAGATCGTGTCAGCCGCGTAGACGCTGGTCAAAAGGGAGAAGACCCCGCCCAGCATGCTTACCAGCAAGGCGATAGCCGGGATCCCTCTTTTGTTGGTCTTGGCGAAAACAACTGGGATAGTCCCCTCATTGCCCAAGGACCAGAGCATTCTGGTTGAGGCGTAGAGGCCGGAATTGCCGGCGGAGATGATGGCCGTCAAAACGACGAAGTTCATCAAATCGCTGGCAAAAGGAATTCCCATCATGTTAAAGACGTGGACGAAGGGACTTTCGGTAACGCCGGCCTGCTTGTAGGGGATAAGACAGGCCATGATGAAGATGGAACCGATAAAGAAGATGATCAGCCGCCACAAGGTGGTGTGGATGGCCTTAGGCAGAGTCTTTTCCGGCTCCTTGGCTTCCCCGGCCGTGATCCCGATCAGTTCTGTCCCTGAGAAGGCGAAGTTGACCGTGAGCATGGTGGTAAAAACTCCACCAAAACCAGTCGGAAACCAGCCATCTTTAGTCAGGTTGGTCAAGCCTGGCGCCCCCTGGCTGCCTTTTAAAGGAATAACCCCAACGACTGCCAGTCCCCCTAAAATGATAAAAGCGACGATGGCGGTTACCTTGACGGCCGCGAACCAAAACTCGCTCTCAGCGAAAATCTTGACCGAGAAGAAGTTGGAGAAGAAAATCAAAATCATGAAGACTAAGCTCCAGATCCAGACGGGGACGCTTGGAAACCAGTGCCGCATGATGATCCCCGCCGCGGTGAACTCGCTGCCCAGGGCAATGGTCCAGGTCAGCCAGTAGAGAATGGCGACCGTGAAGCCGGTGGCCGGGTTAAGCAGATTTTTAGCGTAGACGTGGAAGGAACCCGTGTAGGGCATGGCCACTGACAATTCACCTAAGCAGAGCATGACGGCGTAAACCAGGATCGCTCCGAAGAAATAGGCAATAATCGTGCCGATGGGGCCAGCCTGGCTGATGGTATAGCCCGAGCTTAAGAAGAGACCGGTTCCGATGACCCCGCCTAGGGAGATCATCTGAATGTGCCGGGCCTCCATCTTCCGCTCGAGGTGGTCGACTTTTTCTTGTTGAGCCATAAAAATACCTCTTCAAAACAGATTAGTTTTTTATTAAAATAAACAGTAACATGATAGCACATGATGGAGGAAAAAACGATGGCAGATTTACCAACTCTTCTGGCCCAAGGCCCGGTGACTTTGGACGGGTCCATGTCCACGCCCTTAGAAGCCTGGGGCGAAGACACCAATTCTGATCTCTGGACCGCCCGGGCTCTACAGGACAATCCCGACCTGGTCTACCGGGTCCACCAGGAGTACTTCAAGGCCGGTGCCCGGGTCACGATTACCGACAGCTACCAGGCCAGCCTGCCGGCCTTCATGAAGCACGGATTAAGTGAGGACGCGGCTCGCGCCCTAATCAGGAAGTCAGCTGCCATAGCCATTAAAGCCAGAGACGACTTTGAGAAAGAGACCGGCATCCATAACTACGTGGCCGGTTCAGTCGGCCCTTACGGAGCCTACCTGGCTGACGGCAGTGAATACCGGGGGGACTACGACTTAAGCCATGAGGAATACGTGGACTTCCATGCCCCGCGAATTGAAGAACTGGTTGCCGGCGGGGTGGACTGCCTGGCCATTGAGACCCAGCCCAAGCTGAGCGAAGTCAGAGCCATTCTGGACTATCTGGCGGCTAAGTACCCGGACCTGCCGGTCTACGTCAGCTTTTCCTTAAAAGACCCGGCCACTATCAGCGAGGGCCTGCCTTTAGCTGAAGCGGTCCAGGAAGTTGGCAGCTATCCTCAAGTCTTCGCGGCCGGAGCCAACTGCTTCAAGCTGGCCTGGACTGTCGATGTGGTGAAAAATCTCCGCGCTTCCAAATTGCCAATCGTCGTTTACCCTAATTCCGGGGCGGAATACGATCCTTCTGTTAAAAAGTGGGTCTACCCGCCAGAAGCCGCGGACTTTGGCCAGGCAGGGAGTGACTGGCTGGCTGCCGGGGCGAAACTGGTCGGGGGATGCTGCACGACGATGCCGGAAGATATCGCCGGGCTTGCCGCCGCGGTCAAAAAGGTTTATACTGCTTTTTAAAATATTTCTAATCTTAGATTCATCAGCTTTTTGAGCAGAGAAAGCAGGTTAAACAATGGCAGTTGAAAGAGTAAAAGATTTTTTCAAAGATACTGACGTTAAGGTAATTGAACTTCCCGAGTCTTCAGCCACCGTGGCTTTGGCCGCCCAGGCTCTGGATACCGAACCGGACCAGATCGCCAAGACCCTGTCCTTTTTGGTCGACGATGCCCCGATCTTAGTCGTTATGGCGGGGGAAGCCAGGACTGACAACCACAAGTACAAGGCCACCTTCCACAAGAAGGCCAAGATGATTCCTTTTGACCAGGTGGAAGACTATATCGGCCACGCTCCAGGCGGGGTTTGCCCCTTTGCCGTTAAGCCAGGCGTCAAGGTCTACTTGGACGAGTCCCTCAAGCGCCACGCCGAGGTCTACCCGGCAGCTGGCTCAAGCAACAGCGCTGTCCGCTTGACTATCCCGGCTCTGGAAAAATACTCCGACTACACGGCCTGGGTGGACGTGACCAAGACAGCTTAAAAGACAAAGAAACAGAGAAACAAAAAACGCGAACCGGCTGGTTCGCGTTCTCTGTGATGTGAAAAATTACACTGATAACAATAACAATTTACCACAGATAAAGTTCAGCGTTTGGTGTGACGCTCAACCTAATCGTAATTTTTTCATCTTTATGATAATACTTTCATTTTATCTCGTAAAGTACTAAGGGTGCTTTTTTTAAAAATACTTGGAAAATAGGGGACTTTTGAGGAAAAACGATGGTAGATTTAAGCAAGCTGCGAGAGCAAATCGACCAGGCGGATCAAGACCTGGTCAAGGCTCTGGTCAAAAGATACGACCTGGTCATGGAAGTTGGCCGGCTCAAGCGGGAAAAGGGGCAGGCGGTTTTTGACCCGAAAAGAGAAGCACAGGTTTTAGACAAGGTGATGGGCCTGGCCCAGCGGCCGGAATATGAAGCAGCCTTAAGGGCGGTCTACCAGGAGATTATGGACCAGGCCAAGCGGCTGGAAGAGGATTTTTAACCGGCAAAAATGGTAAAATAGGCTCTTAGGTATCGTTGGTAGATTAGGAGCCGAGTAAACGATGGATTTAGGGTTAAGAGTCAAGAAGATCAATGATTTGATGGCCAAAAGGGGCAACTGCGAGCTCAAGAAGCTGGGCTTGACCTTCTCACAGTTTCACTGCCTGGTTTATCTGGACAAATGTGAAGGCCGCCAGGCGCCTTTAAAGCAGCTGGAAAACCACTTTGAAGTGGCCCAGGCCACCATGGCCGGGATTGTCGGCCGCCTGGAAGGCAAGGGCTATGTCAGAAGCCATCTGGCTGAATGCGACAAGCGGGTGAAGATCGTCTGCTTGACCGAGGAAGGCCGGCAGATCTGCATGAGCGCTAAAAAAGGGATGCACAAGCTGCAGGAAAAGGTGGAGCGGCTCTACAGCCGGCAGGAATTAAGCCAGCTGGAAAAGTACCTGGACCGTTTGTATGAGCTTTTGGCTGAGGAAGACCGCGAAGCAAGTGAGGAAAAAGATGACCAATAAGAAAATTTTGCTGCTGTCGACTGGGGGGACAATCGCGTCCGTAGCGTCAGAAGAGGGGCTGATTCCAGGCCAGTCAGGGGCGGAGCTGCTCCATACCCTGGGCGGTCTGCCTTATGAAGTCGAGGTCAAGGACATTTTGTCTTTGGACTCTTCCAATATCCAGCCGGAAGAGTGGGCTTTTATCGCCGAACAGATTTACAAATTGCGCCGGGGCTTTGATGGCATTGTCGTCTCCCACGGGACTGACACCATGGCTTACACGGCGTCTATGCTCACCTTTATGCTGCAAGGGATCGACCTGCCGGTTGTTTTGACCGGGAGCCAGGTGCCCATGCAGGCCATCTTAAGCGACGCGCCAGACAACCTCCGGGTTGCTTTTGCCGCGGCGGCAACCTGCAAGCCGGGGATCTATATTGCCTTTAACCGGCAGATCATGCGGGGCTGCCGCTGCGTTAAGATCCGGACGACCGGTTTTGACGCTTTCAAGAGCATCAATGTCGACCCGGTAGCCATGGTGACCTCAGACGGCATCGACATCAAGCACAAAGACTTTGAATACGTGCCAAGTGAGCACGCCATCTGCACTTTGAACACCAAGGTGGAGACCCAGGTGGCCATGATCAAGCTTTTCCCAGGCTTTGACCCGGCCGTTTTGTCCGCCATGGTTGACAGCGGGGTCAAGGGGATCGTCATCGAAGCCTATGGCCTCGGCGGCATGAACTACATGCGGCGGAACATGGTTAAGGCGATTGGCGAGATCATCAAGCGGGGAGTGCCCGTGGTGGCCTGCAGCCAGTGCCTGTACGAACGGACTGACCTGACCAAGTACGAGGTTGGCCGGGCAGCCATGCTAGAAGGGGCGATCAGCGGCCGGGACATGACCAGTGAAAGTGCCGTGACAAAGCTGATGTGGGCCCTGGGCCAGGGGATGGACTTAGACGACGTCCGGGCATTTTTCAACAAGGATATTGCCGGTGAGGTAACCATCACCGATTAAGCTGCTGTAAAGCAGCTTTTTATTTTCTCTTTCCATTTTCTTTTTCATTTTTCTTTTTATTTTGCTCCTAAAAACGCTATCATAGTGGTAGAGAAAAGATGAGTCAGGAGGAAAAAATGATGATCAAATTGATTGCCAGCGACTTAGATGAGACCTTGCTTGGGCCGGGCAACCGGGTAGTGGAGGAAAACCTGCGGGCTATTAAAAAGTGCCAGGAACTGGGCATCAAGTTCGTGCCCGCTACAGGCCGGGGCTTTTACTCATTAAAGCAGACCTTGGCAGAACTGGGCCAGACGGACCAGGCCGGCCAGTACACGATTTGTTACAACGGCGGGGCGGTTTTTGAAAACAAGGGGCCGCGCCTGATCTCTTTTACCGGGATGGACGGGGATCTGGTCGAGGAAATCTTCAAGCAGGGGCAGGAATTAGGCCTGGGGATGCATATCTACACTGAGGACCAGGTTTACGGCTACCGGCTTACGCAAGAAGAGATCGATTTTTGCCAGGGCCGGGCAGACTTCGCTTCTTTGCCGGGCGGGGACTTGACGGCCTTGCGGGCAAGCGGGGCTCGTTTCGCCAAGATCCTCTACGTCGACACTGATTTTCCCCGCTTGAAAAAATTGCGGGGAGACCTGGCGGATTTTGAAAAGGTCAGTGAGATGAGTTTTTCCTCCAACCGCTATCTGGAATTCAACCCGCCGAAAGTGAACAAGGGACTGGGCCTCAAGACCTTGTGCCAGGAGCTGGGCTATTCACTGGATGAGACCATGGCGATCGGGGACAGCTTCAACGACCTGGCCATGATCAAGGCAGCCGGCACCGGCGTTGGGGTGGCCAATGTCAGCCCGGAAATGCGGGCAGACTGCGACAAAATAACAGAGAAGACGTTCGACCAGGGGGCAGTAGCCGAAGCAATTGACCGTTGGGTTTTGCCGGATTATGAGTAAGAAAATAACTGTTAATTGTTCCCTAAGAATGCTATAATTGGTTCGCTAATTAATATAAGTGCTAAATTATATTTGGGAGTAAAAAATGCCAAAGCGAATTAATTTGCCAGACGGCCAGCAGGCTGTCGAATCTACCAAGGGCTTCTTCGGGGAGTTCAAGGCCTTTATCTCTAAGGGCAACGTGATGGATATGGCCGTCGGTATCATCATCGGCGGTGCTTTCACCACCATCGTCAAGTCCCTGGTAAGTGACATCATCAGTCCTCTTTTAGGTTTGGTCGGCGGGATGAATTTTGACCAGTTCTCACTGAAATTTGCCGGGGTGACCCTGGCTTACGGGAAGTTCTTGACCGCGGTCATCAACTTCTTGATGATGGCCTTCGTCCTGTTCTTGATCGTCAAGGCCTTCAACCGGGCCGGGTCCTTGATCAAGAAGGAAGAGGAAGCTGAAGAAGAAGCAACGACCAAGGTCTGCCCTTACTGCAAGAGCGAGATCGATATCGAAGCCAGCCGTTGCCCGATGTGTACGTCACAATTGGAAGAAAAACTGGCTGAACAATAAAATAAAAGGCAAAAGAAAACGAAGCTGCTCGAGCAACTTCGTTTTTTGCTTATTCAATTGAACTGGTGACTTACTTAAGCTTGTGGTCCTTGATCATCTTGGCCTGTAGGTCAGCCAGGGCAGGAGTCAGGTAGACCGGGTAGCGGTCCGGGTTAAGCAGTCTTTGAGTTTCTTCTGGCAGTTCAGCCAGCTTTTCGTACATGTGCTTTTGGATCTTGAAGGTGTCAGTTTCGATTGACTTGGCCTTTGGGCCGACAACGACCTGGGTTAAGAGAACGGCGTCGAAGTCCTTCAAGTCAGCTTCAGTTTCAGTCATCATTGGGTCCATGTTAATGCCAGTGAATTCTTCTGGCAATTCTTCATCAGCCAGGGCGATGACGTCCGCGAAGGCGTTCTTGGTCCCCTTGTGGTAGAGGCGGTAGGCCTTCTTTTCACCAGGCAGGGTAACCTTTTCCTTGGAGTTGGACAGCTTGATCTTTGGCTGCCATTCCCCGTCGCCAATCTTCAAAGCGGCCAGCTTGAAGACCCCGCTCAGAACTGGTGAGCTAGAGCTGGTGATCAGTTGTTCACCAACGCCGAAGCTGTCAAGCGGCGCGCCTTCTTGGAGAAGGGAGTGGATGACGTTTTCGTTCAAGGCGTTGGAAGCAGTGATGGTTGCTTCCGGGAAACCGGCGTCGTCCATCATCTTGCGGGCCTTGCGGGACAACTTGGCGATGTCGCCGGAGTCGATCCGGATACCGAACTTCTTGTGACCCTTGGCGCGGAGCTGCTTGAAGACCTTGATGGCGTTAGGTACGCCGCTGGTTAAGACGTCGTAAGTGTCGACCAAAAGCAGGGCGTTGTCCGGGTAGACTTCAGCCCACTTTTCGAAGGCTTCAAGTTCAGTTGGGTAGCTTTGAACCCAGGCGTGGGCCATGGTGCCGGCAACTGGAATGTTGTACTTGGCTGCTGACAAGACGTTGCTGGTTGACCCGCAGCCGCCGATAACGGCAGCTCTGGCGCCAAGAACGGAAGCGTCTGGCCCTTGGGCCCGGCGGGCACCAAATTCCATGACTGGCCGGCCAGCGGCGGCCAGGTTGATCCGGCGGGACTTGGTGGCGATCAGGGACTGGTGGTTGATCAGGTTCAAAACGAAGGTTTCCAGCAATTGGCATTGAATCAGCGGCCCCTTGACCGTCAGGATTGGCACCCGCGGGAAGACCGGGGTGCCTTCTGGAATCGCGTAAACGACGCAGTCGAAGGTCATGGTTTCCAGGTAGGAAATGAATTCATCGCTGAAGAGCTTGAGGGACTTCAAGTAGTCGATGTCTTCCTTGGTGTAGTGGAAGCCCCGCAGCTGTTCAACGACTTGTTCCAGGCCGGCGGAGACGACGAAGCTGCCGTTGTCCGGAACAGTCCGGTAAAAGACGTCGAAGACGGCTTCGGTATCTCTAGGCAGGGTTTCAAAGTAGCCGTTTGCCATTGAGAATTCGTACAGGTCGGTAATTAACGCGTGTGATAAAGACATAGTGTAAAAATCTGCTTTCTCAAAAATATAACTGTTAAAAGTAAAAATAAAAACTTAAACGGTAAAGGTTAGTCGACGACTTCAGCGCCCAGGCAGGACTTGAAGTGGTTCAGTGCCCATTCCTGTCCCGCGTCGTTTAAAGCGGCAACTGCCTTTTCGTGCACCGTGATGTCGTAGCCATGGTTGTAGGCGTCCATGGCGGTGTGCAGGACGCAGATGTCCGTGCAGACCCCGGCCAGGTGAACCCGGCGAACCTGGCGCTCACGGAGGAACAGGTCCAGGCCGGTAGCGCAGAAGGCAGAGTAGCGTGACTTGTCCAAGACAAGGACGTGCTCGTCGTCTTGATGTTTATTATACCAAGTTTGCAGGGGACCGTAGAACTCCCGGCCCCAAGTATTTGGCAGGTTGTGCGGCGGGAAGAGCTTGGTTTCCGGGTGGTAGGGGTTGCCCTTAAAGTGCTTGTCGGTTGGCAGGATGACCCACTTGCCGGCGGACAAAAACTGGTCGGCCAAGCTGACGATCTGGTCAGCCAGGGCTTGAGCAGGTGCCCCGCAGGTCAAGGCGCCTTTGTCATCTACAAAGTCATTGGTATAGTCAATGATCAAGAGTGCTTCATTTTCCATCTTTTTCTTCCTTTTTGTTAAAAGTATAACTTACCTAAAATAGGATAAAAATAAAAAGTAAAATAAACTTTTACTCGCTTGACGTAAACTTTACTCCATAAAAGATTATTTTGCAAGTTTTCTCAGACAATTTACGAGGAATAAACAATTTTTAACCGGGGAAAACGGAACTTTCTTTATAAAAGCCGGGCTAAGATCTATAATTAGGGGTGAAAAGCAGGATAATTATTGATAAAGAAAGAGTGTAAAAAATGAAGAAGAACAGGAAAAATTTGGCCCTGCTTCTGCTGGCGACAAGCTTGCTTGCCGGTTGCGCGGGCCAAAGTCAAAGTGAGCAGCAGTCCAGTCAATCCAGCCAGGCTAAGAGCGAGAAGAAGGCGGGAAATAAGGCCAGCTCTAAGTCGGCGGCTAAATCTGCGGCCAGTTCTGCCGTTAGTTCAGCAAAATCCTCCTCAAGCCAGGCCAGTTCTAAGTCCGCGGCTTCCAGCAGCCAAAGTCAAAGTACAAGTACAGACACAAACCGGATAGGGACTTTAACTAGTCAATTAAGGGTCAAGCTGCCGGGGATGCTTTTGCCCGCGGCTGACGGCTTAGGCCAGGGCAGCAGCAACTTGAATATCCGCTACACCAGCTCAAGCAGCCAGAATGTTGTCTACTACAGCGTCGGAAATAGCCCGCTGGCCTTAAACGACAGCCGGATTGCCAGTGAAAAGCCATATGCCGTTTTAACGGAAAATAAGAATGTGGCTGACGCCAGCAGCTTAATCAATTACCAAGAGCCCAAGACCGGCCTGCCGGTAGTTAAGATTGCTGGTAACGTGACTGGGACAGAAGAAGGGGCGGCTGGGTCGACTTATCTGCAGTTCAACCAGGGCCAGTGGTCCTTTGTCGTCCGGGCAAGCAATGTGGAGGGGCAAAAGCCGCTGCCAACGGCGCAAAAGCTGCTATCGCTCTACCAGCAATATGGCCTGCCGGATGTGACGGCAAAGTCCAGCGTACAGGTTGATGTTGGTGAAAGCCTGGGTTCTTTGAACACGGTAATCACCTGGGCCAAAGGGTCCAGCGTTTACCAGCTCAAGGCCCACAGCACGGAGACCGCCTTTAAGATGCTTAAGAGCCTTAGCTAAGCTTTAAAAGCAGATAAGTAGCAATAGCCCAGAGGATAAAGCCGGTAAGGACTGCTAAATAGAAGTAGGACTTGCGGACTTTGTGGTGAAAGAGCAGCATGCCCAGGCCGGACCCGGCGGGGGCCAGCAGGGAGCAGGTAAGCAGCAGCCGTTCGGGGATGCGCCAGGCGTGCATCCGGGCTTTAGCCTTGTCGATGCCGTAGAGGGCAAAGGCGATTAAGTTGATAAGCAGCAGGCTGCTTTGCCAAAAGTGATTCATGTCGTCTCCTAGTTATTTTTAATAGAATTAGAGGCCACCTTGCTTAGGCAGGGTGGCTTTTTGCAAAATAAAAGCAAGGCAGTTAGCCTTGCTTGTCGTTAGCCTTGCCCCAGAGGATATTGTTTTGCGTTTCTTTAAGGCGATAGATCTTTGGGGGCCGCCCGCTCTTATGGTAATTTTTTTGCACGCCCAGCTCGGTAAAGAGGGAGCCGTGGGTTTTGCGGAAGTTGGAGTTGTCGATCTCATCGACTGTAGTCTGGAAGAAGGGGGCGTAGACCTCGCGGGCTTCGCGGAGGGTGAATTCGGGGCCAAGGATCTGCAGGATGCTGGGCTGGTAGTCCAGTTTGTTGCGGATGCGCTGGATGGCCACGGCGATGATTTCGTCATGGTCAAAGGCCAGGGCGTGGGAATTTTCCGCTAATTCAAAGGTCAGGTCCTTGTCAGCGGAAAAAAGCTCATACTTGTGGCCGAAATTTTCAAAGGCGAACCAGGCAACATCGCTGGCTCCGTAACCGGGCCGCAGGTTTGGCATGGCGGGCAGGTAGGTCATGTAGGTTAGGGCCAGGGCCCGCTCGCCAGGCGTCCGGTGGGGTGAGGTAAAGGTGGCCAGTTGCTCGGTGGAAGATTCCGGCAGGTCAAGGCCGATTTTTTCTTTGATCAAGCGCACGGCAGCCTGGTCGGCACTTTCGTTTTCCCGAAGAAGGGTTTCCGGCAGGGCCCAGCGGTCCACGAAAGGTTCGTCCTTGCGCTTGACTAAAAGCAGCTGAACCCGGTGGGTTTCCTTGTTAAAGCTCCAGATCAGGTTGGTGATGGTGATCAAGGGGCGTTCGACTATCTTTTCTAATTCAGGCATCAAAACGGCTCCTTTCAGTTTTATTACTATTATATCATTGCTGGGAGGATTAACTGGATGTGGAAGAGGAATGAAAAGATGTGCAGCTTTTTGAAAGAATAATCAACTTTCCTCTTCCACTGATTACAAACAGTGCTAGAATGTAAGCGAAAAAAATTGTTTGATTTTTCATTTATAAGAGGCTGTACGATGTTTTTTAACAAGAAAGAAAACGAAGCAGAAGAAGCATTTAAGAAGCAATTGGAAACTGTCGCAAATGACCCGGCAGTCAAGGCAAACGCGGCTTTGAGCAAGCTACTTGAAGCAGCTGTTAAGAAGGCTGAAAAGTCAGAATCAATCCGCTCAATTGCGTCTAACCTGGACACTCAATTGCGGTCTAACTTCGCTGAAAACGAACTGCCAAAGGCCGTTACTAGCTTGCAACTGGACTTGGCCCGCTACTCTGCAGTTGGTGCTAATGGCGTAGTTCTGAAGTAATCTACTGAAAACTTAATCATATTAAAATAAGTGCTGCTGAAGCTTGGTATTCCTTCTTCAACAGCACTTATTAATTTATTTTGAACGAAAAGTGAAAAAAAGAGCTACGCTTTGCTCATGATTGGTGCTACAATTGTCGCAAATGATACAGCGTAGTGTTAGCTGTAGTAATCTTTTTTCATAGACTTATGGGAGGAGAAGTAATATGACTATTACAAAAAAGGTAAGCAAAATACTACTATTTAGCTTTGGATTAATTGAGATTTTACTTAATTGTAAAACAGTGAATGCAGCTACCAATGCTGATAGCTCCACAGAGGTTGTTGCAAACTATGAGTTGTCTTCGATTCCTGCAGATACTTTAAAAGAAATGAAAGAAATAGCCAAAGAAGATAGTCTTGTTGATTTTATACAAAAAGGGAATACGGTTACTGTGGAAATATTATTTCCGAACGACAAGGATATAAGAAAAGATGGGACAACGGTAAAAACACCGTTTACAACTTCTTTTATCAGACTACCATCACAGCCTAAACCAAAAGTTATAGACTTTAAGTCTTGGATTGGCTCAATGGATAAGGATAATGGTCAGTCTTCTGTCAGATCAGGAACCATGTTTATCGCTGTTCCTTCGAGCGGTGGTGGATATTCGGGCCAAAATAATGGTGATCGAGTAAAAACTGGTGCACATGTGCATTGTAATAGATTTAATGGGCCGAATAGTGACCATAGATATTGGAAGAAGACAGATCCGCGATCCTGGACAGATTTCTATAGAAGTGACTGCTATTACCATTGGAGTAAATATGGTTGTTCAGATCTAGGGACAATGACTAAGTGCGATGGGCTTGATAGACGCGGAAAAGGCGTTAAAGATTGCTCCTCGTGGTCTGGTGACCCAAAACACAAGAATTGGCCAAAGACTTGTTGGTATCGTTAAAGAAAGGAAGATGATTACGTATGTACCAAGCTTCACGACTTCCACTTTGGGAACGTGTTTTCCATATTGTCGGTGACAGCACGATTATCTGGTTGTGGCACCACCTCTTAATCGTGGCTCTAGGCCTTTTAACCTTGCTTGGCTTGGTGATCTATCTGGTTGTCAGTGGCATCCGGCAAAAAAACGTCGCTAAAGCTGTCTGGCCAGTCATCATTTTCTGTTCCTGCCTGAGCCTGGTCTACTTTGCCATGAGCTGCGCGATTATGGACTAAAATAGAAAAAGAAAAGTGCTGCTAAAGCCTAAATATCCGGCTTTGGCGGCACTTTTTTCTGTTATCTATAGTTTGTTTAGGCATAAATAATACCCCCAAAATTGAAATATGATTTTGGGGGTATGTCAATTTAGGTTACAATTCTTGTTTGATTAACGAGATAACATATTCAAGCCTCGTCCCGCATTCTCTGTGAGTAAATCCAGGTAGTACATTAACTTTGAATTTCTTCATGAATGGTAGCACTAAAAATTGCTGATAGGGAACTCTTGAATCTCTAGAGCCGTTTATAAAAATAGTTTGAGTATTTATTTTATTGTCCCGACATAGAGCGTAAAAATCAAGTGCATTTTCTGAAAGATAGTCCTTAAGCCAAGACCGCTCAGATGAAAACAACTCTTGATAATCAATACTGGTAAACGCACTTATCGCTATAATTTTTCTGAATATATATTCGGCTGCAAACAGACTGGCTAGGTACCCGCCGTAGCTTTCTCCTAGTAAAATCATTTCTGTATTTGGATGTTCTCTTTTATACTTCAAAAAATACTCTTTTAAAAATTGGTAATCACTAATGCCACCGTTGCCATAAATAATGGGGTAGTTTAGCAAAATAAAATTCCGTTGTTCATTGTAGAGCATTGTTGCGAAAGGGTCTTCTTGCCAATTCCTAAGGGTAAAAAAAGGACCTCCATGCAGATAAAAATAGACTTTCTCACAGTCACGACAGAAAATATATTCGACCATTTTTCGCATACTATCTTTCAGCCAGACTTAATGGCATTCTACGTAAAATTATCTGGGCAAAAATAATCATTATAATTGTAAGTGCTAGAGCAATCAATAAATCTTTAATGTCAAATATGCCAAAGGCTACAGTTCTAAGTGCCTTTAATTGGTAGGATAGCGGATTGATATAGGCCAACACTTTAATGATCAGTGGTGAATTATCGCTGAAGACATAAAGCGTTGGCGCGGCATATGCAACTGGTGAAAAGATTAGGGTCATAATGATATCGCGTTGCTGATAGGAAGAAATCCGCGTGCTAATAACGATTCCCAAAGTGGACCAGAACTCAAGTGAGATGATTAATACAAGCAGAGATAGTAACAATAATCCTAAATTGTACACACCACCTGTAGCAAGTCCAAGAACAATCAATACAGCGCTTTGAAATATGAGACCGGCAATTGGGAAGAAGCTCATTCCAGTCAAGTAGTGCCATGGCTGAACACCATTCGTAAATTTAATAGCTAGTAAACCATATTCTTTATCAACTGTCGCCCGGTACATCGCTTGCGACATCTGAGTGGTCATGAAGAAACTCAAAACACCGGTCAATGCATACTGCTTGTAGGGCAAAATTAGTGATTCGTAGTGAACGGAAGCTAAATTTTGATTCAATGCCATGACCAACAAGCCGTAAGTAATAAGCGGTTGCATGAACATTGATAAGAGCAAGCCTTTATTATGCACGAAAGCCCGCCACTCATTGTTGGCGACAATTCTGATCGACCGTAATCCTAAAGATATATTTCTAAAATGTTGCGGATTCATTTTTCTATCGCCTTCCGTTCGTTAAGGTATTTTTCTCGCAAACTCGTACCACTGTCCAAAAAATCAGTAAGTGGACCAAAGTATTTTTGTTCATGATCGTCTAAGAAAAGAACGTGACTCGCGTAGCTTTCCAGCAGAGTTAAGTCATGTGAAGAAGTTAATACAATACTTCCGGCATCAACTTTTTGCTTTAAGTAGGTAAATAAGTTTTCCGAAGTTTCCACATCGAGCCCGGTTGTGGGCTCATCTAGTATATAGACTTGTGGCTCACGAGCAATTTCTCTGGCGATTTGTACTCGTTGCTGCTGGCCACCAGAAATATGATCAACCGGCTTAGCACTTAAATCACTAATATCCAAGAGTTTTAAGGCCTGCTTGGTTGCTTTTTGGGCTTCCTTGGGCTTAAAGCCGGCGAGAAGCGGTCCTTGATACACATTGTCATAGACACTGGTATACCAATCGATCAGCTGGCTTTGGGGACTGAAGCCAACATCGTTGAAAGGATTAACCCGATCAGTTTTCAGTTTCCATGAAATTTGACCTGACACTGGTGGAATGACGCCAATCAAGCTGTTAATCAAGGTGGATTTCCCAGCACCGTTAGCTCCAATTAAAGCGATAAACATTCCTTTATCTAGGTAGAAAGATAAATCGTGAACAACGACTTTATCTTTATAACCAATATTTAAATTATTAGCACTAATCATTGTTTATTTCCTTAAAGTTAGACCGATTTTATGCAAAGTTAGATTGATTATGTTTTTAATAAATGATAAAGTTGCTTCATGAAAAACTAATGCAAAGCACATTTTAGAGAGGAGACATACTTATGTCAATAGAATTCCAAAAATTAATTCAAAAACTTCAGAGTGATCCAATTACTATTGGTAATTTTTTAGCAGATCCAGAGGAATTTTTAAAGTCCACAAAGTTAACAAATCAAGAAAAGAAGACCCTCCTTGCTAGAGATGTAGAGGCACTAAATGACTTAGGTCTTACAACAGGTCAAGCAGTAGGTGCTTTGTCTGGAGCCCACAGCCAACGATGCCCAACTAATCATCCTGCAAGAGGTTAAAAAAATAGATTATATCAAGAGATCGCCGGATGAGAGACTAAAAAAATATTTTAGCCGCTTTATTAAAAGCTATACTAATGAAAAAGACGTCAGTATTGGTTCAGCATCATATTATTTATATTCAAGGTTTATAATTGAGTCGTATAAACTCTCTGTCGAGAACAGATATAGTATTTCGGAAATAGCTAGAAAATTAAAGCAAGCTAATTTTGAGAAAGCAGTAGTAAATTATTTAGTTGTTCGCTATTTAGATGGAATGTACTTGTTGGCTCAGCTTCAATCTAAGGAAGAAAAATTTTGGCCATGAATAAAGAAGATATTGCAATTCAATTTGAATTGTTGCTCAAAGAATACTCAGTCGCTAGGTATGAAGATAGTATATGGGCCTTTCCTAATTATCCGCACCATATAAAGAGTAACTACGGATGGAAAATTCATATTAGTGCTATCCTAACGAATGCTATCCAAATTGCTCGAAAATTTTTAACTCTTAACCAAAAGTATCATTTTGATTTTAAAATTATTTCTTCCATACCGTATTTAGAGCAAATAAATATGGGCTATTTTGGGAATAGTCAAGTTGGCAAATTTATAACAATATATCCAGATCAAAGTGCAGTAACAGAGACTCTAGAACTTCTATATTATTATTTTCATGATGATGTGGGAATTCGAGTGGGCTCAGATACTTCATATAAACAAGGCCTTAATGTCTATTATAGATATGGAACTTTGCTTGATGATGTTGAGAATATTGACAAAAGAGATAAAAAATTAAAACCTAGCTCAAACGTGGAAAGAATTTATGATTATCGTCTCGAGCGTTACAATAGTCTACCCACTAGATATCTTATCTTAAAGGTAATAAAGCAAAACGGTCCTTCAGGAGTATTTTTAGCACTTGATTTACAAACTAAGGTGAAGGTAATTATTAGGTATGCAGAGAAATACTATAATGTTGAGTGTGCCGGAATTGATGAACGAGATCGGTTGATAAGCGCCAGTAGTTTGCTAGAAAAGGATTTTGTGCGAAACAGTAACTTCTTTGAAACAGTAGTAGATGCTTTTTACGTGAACGATGCTTTCTTTGTTGTTACGGAGTACGCTTCGGGCTGTAATCTTGATGAGTTAGCGAAAAGTGGGAAACTTGGCTCATATTCATTGCCAGAACGTCTTGAGATTTTTAGAAATGTTTTAAGAGGGATCTATGTATTAAATGATAATCTGATAATCTTCAGAGACTTATCCTTTAGTAATGTGATTTTATGTCCAAATCATACTATAAAAATTATCGACTTTGGGTATGCAATCTCTCTTTCTGGACTTTCCAGTTTTGCTGGCCTAACTCTTAATTCTGCAGGTACTTATGGCTTTTTTGACCCAGAAGTGGCAATTGGTAAAAAGCAGTTAGACCTGTATAGCTTAGGAAAATTCTTATATTACATTGTTTTTCCACAGTCATATTTAAACTATACGAGTAAAATAAATAGTGATTCAACATACTGGCAAATAAAAGAATATGTATCTGAATCTGAGCAGTGTCAACTGCCTAAAAGAATTGCTGAACTTTATCGTCTTTTAATCAAAGGTGAAAAGATACAGGAGTCGGATCTTAATTATTTAATACAGCACTTTCAATAATTTTTTGCTGGATATAAAAGTCTACTACAAGAAAAAATATATCATAGCATCTGACTAAATTCAGATACAATCATAAGCAAAGTGCTGCTAAAGCCTAAACACCCGGCTTTAGCGGCACTTTTTTCATCCCTCCACGTAAAAAGCATGAAACATTGTAAGGCAAAAGTAACCAAAAATATTCATACAAAGGCCAAAAAGGGCCCAATTTCTTTGGTATAATAAGATAATTACAAATGTTTCACGGAGGAGTGAGTGGAATAAGATGAATACGCCACGATCACGCGAAGGTAACCTTGTCCGTTATCTCGTTTATTTTGTAGTTTTTGTTTTCACGGCCCTGGCCGACAACCTAGCCATCAAGAGCCCGTCTATCAGCATCTGGAACGTGATCCTGTTCCTGGTTCTGGCGGCCATGTGCCTGCTTTTTTACATTTACCGCTACAACCGTGAACAGCGCTTCTTCGACTCACGCTTCAACATCCCCTGGCTGAGCAGCTTCAACTTCACCTTGCTCTTAAGCTTCATAGTTGCCGCCGGCCGGATCGGGATCTCCTACCTGCAGCTCTACAAGGGCTTCCCGGCTTCTGGTCTGCAGCTGACTTACGCCTCTCATTCCACCAGTGCCTTATACTGGTTCATGATGCTGGCCAATGGGGTGGTCCTGCCGATCCTGGAAGAGTACCTCTGCACGGGTTTCTTGTTCAACTACTGGTTCAGGACTGAGAAAAAGGGCGTGGCTTACGCCGGCATAATCTGCTCTGGCCTCTTTTACGCCATCTTGACCTTCCAGTTCACTCCAGCAATCTTTGCCTTCAACTTTGCCTTTGGCATGCTTTTCGCCTGGAGCTACCTCAGCACCCAGACCATCTGGCTGCCCCTTTACCTGGCAGCCTTAAACGGGGTCTTGACGGTTGTGACCATCGCCGTTTAACTGAAGAGAGTAAAAAATAAGCGGGGCCGTGTGGCCTCGCTTATTTCTTTGCTAATTTATGGTATAAAAAAGCGGATAGAGTGAATCGAACCCTCATCTCCAGCTTGGGAAGCTAGCGTTCTACCATTAAACTATACCCGCAAGATGTTTTAAGTATAGCATGTAAAAAAACTTTCGCCAAGTCTTTTTGGAAACTTTTTTCAAAAAGTGTGTTTAACAAGTGATAATGTCTTAAGTATTAACAGAGAAAAATGTCCCAAAAAGGTAAATGTCTGAGATAATCTCCATATATCGGAGGTTACGGACAATGAAGAAAGTTAGGTTAACTATGAAGTACGAAGAACAATACAGAATCATCAAAGAGCTGGTTGATCATGGCGGAAACAAGAAAAGAGCTGCCCTTATCTTGGGGATCTCTGTCAGACAGCTGAACAGAAGAATCAACCAGTATCGAAGCAAAGGAAAAGCGGCCTTTGTTCATGGGAACGCCGGTCGCTTACCTGTTAATTGTCTCACCACAGAAATTAACAAACAAATTGTAACTCTATATCGCACCAAATATCAAGACTGCAACTTGACTCACTTCGTTGAGCTACTTGAAGAAATCGAGCACATCTCTGTTTCTTACACCAAGGTCTATAACCTGCTTAAGGACAATTACATCCTTTCGCCAAAGCCTTGGAGGCAAACTAAGCGGAAAATGGCCAAAAAGAAGTGGTACCGGGATCACCCAAAGCAGACAACCAAAGTTTCCGAAGAGGTTATCGACCACCAGGTAGCCTTGGAAGACGCACATCCTCGCCACGAGCGCTGTAAGTACTTCGGTGAGGAAATTCAAATGGATGCCTCTTCCCTGCTCTGGTTTGGCGATAAGAAGGCTCACCTGCACCTAGCCATAGACAACGCCACAGGTAACCTGGTCGGCGCCTACTTCGACTGGCAGGAGACTCTGAATGCATACTACCACGTCTATGAGCAGATTCTCGTGGATTACGGTATCCCTCTTAGATTCAAGACCGATAATCGGACTGTTTTCAACTACGAGACGGCTAAGACCAAGGCAGAGCACAAAGATGTACTTACGCAATTTGGTTATGCCTGCAAGACCCTCGGAACAGATATCGTAACCACTAGCGTCTCACAGGCCAAAGGCATGGTAGAACGGGCGAATCAGACCGTACAGAGCCGTTTGAAGCCCGAACTGAGGCTTCACAATATTACTACAATCGAAGATGCCAACAAGTATCTCCGGGAGGTTTTTGTGCCAAAATTCAACGAGAAGTTTGGACAAGATGTAGGCAAATTTGAATCAGCTTTCGACGACAGCCCTGATGGCGAGAAGATCAACTACACGCTGGCAGTACTATCTCCACGCACGTTTGACAGCGGCTCGGCTATCTCCTACAAGAATCACTATTATCAAGCCACAGATGCCTCAAACAAGCTTATTTGCTTTGCCAAAGGCACTAAATGCCTGGTTATCCAAGCGTTAGATGGCCAGTTGTTGGTCACCGTTGACGAGAAAGTGTATGCTTTAACCGAGATTCCGAAGAATGCCAAGGTCTCTCCGGATCTCGACTTTGAGACCAAGAAGAAGAAACCGCGGAAAAAGTATATTCCACCGATGTCCCATCCTTGGAAGCGGGCTTCGTTCATTGAGCAGCAGGAAAAAGCGCACAAGTATCACAGATTCACATAAAAATAGCGGGGAAAATTCCCCGCTAATAATTTAAATTTTACGGGACATTATCCCAAGTTATTGACAGTCTTTTTGGAAACTTTTTTCAAAAAGATTCTTCCGGCCCGGCGGGAGTGGTTTAATCTATTTGTTATTTTTGCTAGAATGATAATAATAACGCTGAAATAAATTGAATTAACAAGAAACTAGTACTAGTAAAGGAAAGCGAAAAATGACGAAAGAAATTATTTTGACTGGCGACCGCCCAACCGGCAAGCTGCACATCGGACACTACATCGGCTCCTTGAAGAACCGGGTCAAGCTCCAAAACACTGGCAAGTATGATTCCTACATTATGATTGCCGACACCCAGGCTTTGACTGACAACGCCCGTAACCCTGAAAAGATCCGCAACTCCTTGATCGAAGTTGCCCTGGACTACCTGGCTGTTGGCCTGGACCCGGAAAAGTCTACCATCTTTGTCCAGTCCCAAATCCCGGCCCTGTTTGAACTGACTACTGACTACATGGACCTGGTAACCCTGTCCCGGCTGGAAAGAAACCCAACTGTCAAAGCTGAAATCAAGCAAAAGGGCTTTGGCGACTCCCTGCCAGTCGGCTTCTTGACCTACCCGGTTGCCCAAGCCGCTGACATCACTGCCTTCAAGGCTACTTTGGTACCAGTTGGCGATGACCAGGAGCCAATGTTGGAACAAACCCGGGAAATCGTCCGCAGCTTCAACCGGACCTACAATGTCGACGTCTTAGTTGAACCAAAGGGCTACTTCCCGCCTAAGGGCCAGGGCCGCCTGCCAGGCTTGGACGGCAACGCCAAGATGTCCAAGTCCCTGGGCAACTGCATCTACCTGTCTGATGACGCGGAAACGGTCAAGAAGAAGGTTATGTCCATGTACACCGACCCTAACCACATCCACGTGGAAGACCCAGGCCAGGTTGAAGGCAACACCGTCTTCACTTACCTGGACGTTTTTGACCCGGACAAGGACACCGTTGCCCAACTTAAGGAAGACTACCAAAAGGGCGGGTTAGGTGACGTCAAGATCAAGCGCTACTTAAACAAGGTCCTGGAAGCTGAACTGGCTCCAATCAGAGAACGCCGGCAAAAGTACGCTGAAAACCTGGATGCCGTTTACGACATGCTCTACCAAGGGTCACAAAAGGCCAACCAGGTGGCTGACCAGACCCTGCAGGAAGTCCGTGACGCGATCGGCTTCAACTACTTCAAGAACCGAGGCTAATATGACGCGCAAGCGAATTCCCTGGAAACAGTACTTTATGATGCAGGCCCTGGTCATCGCCCAGCGGTCAACCTGTGACCGGGCCCTGGTCGGCAGCGTCCTGGTCAAGGACAAGCGGATCCTCAGCACCGGCTACAACGGGTCAGTTTCCGGCCAGGACCACTGCGATGACGTGGGCCACCAGCTGGTCGACGGCCACTGCGTGCGAACGATTCACTCTGAGATGAACAGTCTGATTTCCTGCGCGAAAAACGGGGTCTCAACCGACAACACGGAAATCTACGTGACCCACTTCCCGTGCTACAACTGCACCAAGCACCTGCTGCAGGCCGGGGTGACCAAGATCAACTATTACTATGATTATCACGACAGTCCTTTGGCCATTCAGCTGCTGCGTGATAGTGGAGTACCTTATGAACAAATTAAGCTTGACCGCCAATTCGTCGAAGAACTGGCACACAAACTTGAAGACGGCAGCGACTAGGCTGGCCTGGCTCCTGGCCTTAGTCTGCCTTTTTCCCCTGGTAACCGGGGCCAGCAGCTTTTTCGTCCAGGACAATGCCGGCATCATCAATTCCGATACCCGGAAAATGGTTGACCAAAAGAATGCCAAGTACCAAAAGTCTGACCAGCACCCGATCGTGATCGTCGAGACCCTGCAGGATGCCAAAAAGACCCAGCCAGATGGCCTGAGCAAGGCGACCAGAACCCTCTATATCGTGATCAACGTGCAAAAAGACGGGACCAAGAAGGCCTACCTTTACAGCAGCAGCGACCTGCACAGTCAGTTCACGGCCCAGGTCCGGTCCAATATCCTCAGCCACACGGCTTCCAAGATCACGGCTGATGACCCGATCGCCTTCAATGAAGGGGTGCAGGAGCTCTTCAAGATTTCTGTGACCTTGATTGACCAGAGCCTTGGCTTTAAAAAGGACTCCCTTGACCTGTCCAGCGAAGAAGTGAACCGAGTGATCAAGCCGGCCGACCTCAGGGTTCCGATCATGTGCGCCTTGCTGGTCTTGATCGTGGCCGTGATCATTTTCCTCCGCTATACGATAAGACGGCAGGCAAGAAAGTAAGACTTTTTCACAGAAAAAACTAAATAACAAGGTAAATTTTACACAAAAGTGGTTTACAAGCTTGCTTTAAGCGTGTATAGTCTTTTATGTAAAGTTGAAAAGAGAGCAAATGAACTGTTAGGTGAGACTCCTACGTGAACACACGCTATCGCCCAGAAACATCCAGAGATGCCAACGGGTTAAATAGAAATTGTCGAAATAAGGCACTTTCCAGGTAGCTAGCATGTGCTTACGTCACGTAGTGTTAAAGCTGAGCGATTAGTCAATAGCGTGGCCTTATTTGGCAAGGTCCCCCTTACGGTTTGTAAGGGGGACTTTTTTGTTCGTTTGCGAAGTTGTCATAGAGGGGAGAACTATTATGCTCAACAAGACAATGAACAAAGCTGCCAGCGAAGACGCAAAGCGGGTTGCAAGAATTGCCCTGGAAAAGCGGAGCGTGACCTTGGCCCAGCTGCATACCAACAGCAACGGCCTCAGCACTGAAGAAGCAGCCAATGTCCGGGAAAAGACCGGGACCAACGAGATCGCGAGCAACAACCAAGCCAGCAAGCTGCACTTTCTGGCCGAAGCTTTCCTGACCCCGTTCACCCTGGTCCTGCTCATCTTGGCGACGATGTCCTTGTTTACCAACTACATCTTCGTCCCGCAAAGTGAAAAGGACCTCAGCACCGTCATCATCATGGTGGTCATGGTGCTGGTTTCCGGGATTACTTCCTTTGTCCAGAACGTCCGCACTTCCAACGCCGTCCAGTCCCTTTTGAAGATGGTCTCAGTCACGACTAACGTGCGCCGGGACGGCAAGGACCAGGAAATCCCGACCAAGGACGTGGTGGTCGGCGACATCATCAACGTCTCAGCCGGGGACATGGTTCCAGCTGACATGAAGCTTTTGTCCAGTACCGACCTGTTCTGTTCAGCCAGTTCCTTGAACGGGGAATCAACGCCAACAGAAAAGAACGCCAACTTCGTCCCAACTCCGGACAAGATGGAAAACTACCTGGACTACCCAAACATCCTGTTTGAAGGTACGACTATCGTTTCCGGCTCAGGCCGCGGGGTGGTCTTCGCCACTGGCGGCCACACCATGTTCGGCAAGATGGCGGCCCAAATCGCCGACACTGAAATGAAGGAGACGACTTTTGACACCGGGATCAAGAACATCTCCAAGCTGCTTTTGACCATGACGGCCATCATCGCGCCCTTGGTCTTCATCGTTAACGGCTTGACCAAGGGCAACTGGACTGATGCCTTGATCTTCGCCATCGCTACGGCGGTGGGGCTGACGCCGGAAATGCTGCCGGTCATCGTGACCACCAACCTGGTCAAGGGCAGCGTGGAAATGAGCAAGCACCAGACCATCGTCAAGAAGATGAACTCCATCCAGAACTTCGGTTCAGCTGACATTCTCTGCACCGACAAGACCGGGACCTTGACCCAGGGCCAGGTCATCCTGGAAAAGCACTACAACCTGGAAATGCGGGAAACTGACCGGGTTTTGAAGATGGCCTACCTAAACTCTTACTACCAGACCGGGATGAAGGACTTGATCGACCAGGCAGTCATCGACGTGGCTGACGACGACCTGGATACCAGCGAAATCCAGCGGGACTACCACAAGATCGATGAAATTCCTTTTGACTTCCAGCGCCGGCGGATGAGCGTGGTGGTTGCCAACTCTGACCAAAAGCACGGCGAGCACCTCCTGGTTACCAAGGGGGCGGCCGAAGAAATGCTGGCAGTATCCAGCCAGGTGGAAATCGGCGGCCAGACCCTGCCTTTGACTGAAGAAAGAAAAAAGCAGATTTTTAAAGACATCGACGACTTGAACAGCGACGGGATGCGGGTTATCGTCTTGGCCTACAAGGTTGACCCGTCTCCAGTCGGTGAATTCACGGTAGAAGATGAAAGCGACTTGATCGTAATCGGCTTCCTGACCTTCCTTGATCCGCCGAAGGAAAGCGCCAAAAATGCCCTGGCCAGCCTCAACCGGGACGGCATTACCGTTAAGATTTTGACTGGGGACAACGAAGCTGTTACCCGGGCCGTGGCCTTGAAGGTTGGCCTTAACATCGACACGGTTTACGGGCAAAAGGACTTGATCGGCAAGAGTGATGAAGAACTGGCCAAGATCGTTGAAGAATGCGATATCTTCGTCAAGCTGTCACCGGAATGGAAGACCAAGATCATCGCTACTTTGCAAAAGAATGGCCACACGGTCGGCTACATGGGTGACGGGATCAACGATGCCCCGGCCATGAAGCAGGCGGACGTCTCCATCTCTGTTGACTCGGCTGTCGACGTGGCCAAGGAATCAGCTGACATCATCCTCTTGCAAAAGGACTTGGGTGTTTTGGAGCATGCCGTCCGCATCGGCCGCAAGACCTTGACCAACACCATGAAGTACATCAAGATCACCCTGTCTTCCAACTTCGGGAACATCTTGTCCATCATGGTCGCCTCGATCTTCCTGCCATTCTTGCCAATGCTGCCGCTGCAGCTCTTGATTTTGGACCTGCTCTACGGGACCAGCTGCCTGGCTCTGCCATTTGACAGCGTGTCTGAAGACTACCTGCATGTGCCGCGGGAATGGTCAACCAAGAACATGCCGAAGTTCATGTTCTACTTTGGACCGGCATCATCAATTTTTGACGTCATCACCTTTGCCGTCCTCTTCTTTGTAATCTGCCCGGCTTTGACCGGCGGCAGCTACGCTTCCTTAGGACCGGCAGGGCAGCTGGCCTTCATGACCATCTTCCACACTGGCTGGTTCGTGGAATCCCTCTGGACCCAGGAAATGGTCATCCACGCTCTGCGCGACGAACGCCTGCCATTCATCCAGCAACGGGCTTCCAGCCCAGTCATGCTGGCTACCTTTGGGGCTGCCATCTTCGGCACGGTTCTGCCATTTTCAAAATTGGCCGGGGCCATGAAGTTTGGCCAATTGAACGAAGAATTCCTGTGGATTGTGGCTGGCCTCTTGGTTTGCTACCTGCTTTTGACGACAGTCGTCAAGCACTTCTACATGAAGAAGGAAAAATTCCTGATTTAACTGAAAAAAGAACGGTGCTATAAGAAATGTGGAAGAATGTGCGCTTGATACCGGCTGGTTCACATTATGGTCAAGATATTCAATTTTGCGACTATCGCATCATCGATATCTTTACTTCCGACGCCGACATGCCTGGCTGGAACATACCCAGCACATAATATAAGCCTCTGTAGGCTTCCATTTCTCTCACGAGCGTTCACTGCCAAGCTTTCGCATTGACAGCGTGGGCGATCTCTGCACTCGATATGCTCACATCACCTGTACGGCCGAAGCCGCAGACAATGCCTTTATCCGAAGATGAGCAACCGAACTGTCTCACGAGTTCTGAACTCGCTTCTCGCATGTTCTTCCATTTGAGGAATTGCATGCGCGGTCGTAGAAACCGATTCGCTGCCAAAACAACTTATCGGCTTCCCGTCCGGTGAGCCATCTGCACCGAAACAGCCACTTACGCAACTGTTCAAGTAACAGATGGCATTCCGGCCATTAGCCTGCCCGCATGGATCCTTGCGGATCCTTTGATTTTTTACAATGCTTTATTGTATCTTGGATGATCAATCAAAAAAGTAAGATTCATCATCGCGTTCATGTCCCGATCTACAACTTTGTTGTAGTTCGGGCATTTTTTGTTGTAGCACACGTATTCATTGTGCTTGGTGCCGTGCTTCTTATTGCCAGAAAGGGTGATCTTTTCGTCATTTTTCTTGATGTTGCCACAGACTGCACAGCGCTGGGTGCTTGGATAAAAGCGGTTGGCAATCACCAATTTGACCCCGGCTGACTTGCACTTGTATTCAAGATAGCTGCGAAAGCGTCCAAACAGTGCACGGTGCACGCCTTTTGAAGCGACATGGCTCATAAGCATGCCCTTGACGTCCAGATCCTCAATGCAGATTGCATCATATTCTCTGACAAGGTGAGTCGTGTACTTGTGCATCGCGTCATCCTGCATGCGGTGAGCACGCTCGTAAAGCTTCTGAAGCTTGATTCTCGCTTTTTGATAGCTTTTTGAACGCTTCCCGGCAATCTGGCCATTTTCTTCCAGCTTTCTTGCCAGAATCCGCTGCTGGTGCTTGATGTTCTCATAGACTCTTGCCAGCTTGACGGCGCCATTGTTTCCTTTGTGCAGAAAATAGTGTTCTCCTTCTGCATCATTGAAATGGCTGACATTGACGTCAATTCCTGTCTTCTTACCCGTATGCTTGTGAATGTATGGTGGCGTCTCATACTTGTAAGGAACCGCCATGTAGTAATGGCCGTGTTCACGGTAAAAGCTTATCGTCCCAAATTCGGTATTTTTGGGGATTTCAGAAAATCTTATGCTATGCCACTCACCCTTATAAGGTGCTGGGACAGGCAAGGTCAGCTTTCCGTGGTTGCCTTCCTTCGCGAGCACCACGCCTTGATTCAACTTAAAGCCTTGACGTTTGGCTTTCTTAGATTGAAAAACGGGGTGCCCGGCACCATTTTTTACTTTGAGTGCCTTATCTTTGGCAAACTTCTTGAACGATTTGCCCAAGTCAGCACATGCTTGCTGCAGGATACGCGAAGAAATCTGCCTTTCCCATGACTGTTTGCTTGCCGTAAGCTTTTTCTGAATCAGTGCTGCGGTTGGGTAGTAATTGGAAATAAACAGCTCCTGCTCTTCAGTAAATTGCCGTTCTTCTTTTGGCTTCTTGAATTCCGCCAGAATCTCTGGACTAACCAGCATACGATATTCCGAATAGGTAGAATTCCAAAGTTCTAGGGCCTTATTGTAGCAATAACGGCGATAGTCACACCACTGGTCCAAGACGTGAGCCATAGTAGCATCTGGATATAAACGATATACGTGAGTCCTTTTGGTTGCCATTTGTCTTCACCTCTTTTCGACAAGCATATTTTAGCACGTATCCCAGCTCTTTTCCAAACATATGTTTGAAAAAGAGTCGAAAATATGTGTTGCATCTTTTGATTAAAATCATAGGCGCAACACACTTAACTTCTATTAAGATAGAATTGATTTTCTTTCGCAAGCACATTAAGCTATATTTTTCGATATAGTTCTATATTACTTGTTACTAATTAGTAGCTCTTTAGTAAAAAGGCCGTTCTTTTTTGCCCCAAAGCCCGTTAAATCGCCGATCCGCTTTATAAGGTAAGGCTTTTTGTTGTATGATAGAGAGTATAGAATTTTTGAGGAGATCAAGCACTATGGCAGATAACAAGAAAACTTTTTACATTACCACGCCAATCTACTATCCGTCTGGCCGTTTGACCATCGGCAACGCCTACACGACGGTAGCAGCGGACACCATGGCCCGCTACAAGAAGTCCCGCGGCTATGACACCTTCTTCTTGACCGGGACTGACGAACACGGCCTGAAGATCGAACAAAAGGCTGAAAAGCTGGGCATGAAGCCTAAGGCCTACCTGGACGGCATGGTCAAGGACATCAAGGAACTGTGGAAGAAGCTGGACATCAACTACGACAAGTTCATCCGGACCACTGATGAAGAACACGTCAAGGCTGTCCAGAAGATTTTTGAAAAGCTGAAGGCCTCAGGCGACATCTACCTGGGTGAATACACCGGCTGGTACTCAGTTGAAGATGAAGAATACTTCACTGAATCCCAGCTTAAGGAAGTCTTCAGAGACGACAAAGGCAACGTTGTCGGCGGGATCGCCCCATCTGGCCACGAAGTTCAATTGGTTAAGGAACCATCCTACTTCTTCAAGATGAGCAAGTACGCTGACCGGCTTCTCCAGTACTACAAGGACCACCCGGAATTCATCCAGCCAAACTCCCGGGAAAAGGAAATGGTGAACAACTTCATCAAGCCTGGTCTGGAAGACTTGTCAGTTACCCGGACCACGGTTGACTGGGGGATCCCGGTGCCAAGCGACCCGAAGCACGTTGTTTACGTTTGGATCGACGCCTTGGCCAACTATATCACTGCCTTGGGCTACGGGTCAGAAGACGACTCCCTCTTCAAGAAGTACTGGCCAGCTGACGTCCACCTGGTTGGCAAGGAAATCGTCCGTTTCCACACTATTTACTGGCCAATCATGCTGATGGCCCTGGACTTGCCACTGCCTAAGCAGGTCTTCGGCCACGGCTGGGTCTTGATCTACAAGGACAAGATGTCCAAGTCCAAGGGTAATGCCGTTTATCCGGAATCCTTGATTTCTCGCTACGGCCTGGACCCGGTCCGCTACTACTTGATGCGGGCTATCCCGTTTGGGGCTGACGGTTCCTTTACTCCAGAAGACTTCGTTGAACGGACCAACTTTGACCTGGCCAACGACCTGGGCAACCTTTTGAACCGGACTGTTTCCATGATCAACCAGTACCAAAAGGGCCTGGTTGCCCCAGTTGACCAGGAACAGGACAAGTACGGCAAAGACCTGGCTGCCGTTGCCGCCAAGGCGATCAGCGACTACTACGACAACATGGACAAGATGCACTTCTCCAACGCTTTGGAAAACGTCTGGCAGCTGATTTCCCGGGCCAACAAGTACATCGATGAAACTACCCCATGGGTTTTGAACAAGGAAGGCAAGACTGAAGAACTTTCCAGAGTCATGAGCAACCTGGCTGAAAGCCTCCGTCTGGTCGCCATCATGATCGCTCCAGTCATGACTGAAACTCCAGCCAAGATGTTCAGCCAGCTGGGCCTGGACTGGGAAGACGAAAGCCAAAAGGACTTGAAGTTCGGCGGCTTTGCCTGGGATGTGAACGTCGTTGCCAAGCCAACCCCAATCTTCCCACGCTTGAAGAATGATGAAGAAGTGGCCTACATCAAGGAAGAAATGAAGAAGGCCAAGCCAAAGAAGCAGTCAAGAAGAGAACAAAAGCAGGAAGAAAAGCAGATCACGATCGATGATTTTGACAAGGTCAAGATCCAGGTCGGCAAGATCCTGTCCGTTGAACCAGTTCAAGGGTCAAGCAAGCTCTTGCTGTTCAAGCTGGACTTCGGCAAGACCGGCGAGCGGCAGATCTTGAGCGGGATCCGCAAGTTCTACCCGGATGAAAGCATCCTTTTGGGCAAGAAGGTTCTGGCCGTAACCAACCTGAAGCCGCGCAAGATGCTGGGCCATGAAAGCCAGGGCATGCTCTTGTCCAGTGAAGCTGACGGTGATGTCAAGCTGGCCCTGGTCGGCGATGAACACCCGGTGGGGGCTGAACTGGGCTAATGAAGATCTACGACAACCATACCCACTTAAACGACAAACCTTTTGCCGGAAAAGAAGCCGAGTACATTCAAAAGGCAAAGGATTTGGACGTGGTTGGGATGAACTGCGTGGGCCAGGACCCAGAAATGAACCTGGGCGCCCTGGAATTAGCCAAGCGCTTTGCCAATGTCAGGGCTATCATCGGCTACTGCCCGGACGTGGCTAAGGACTATGACCAGGCAGCCGAAGACTTGCTGGTTGAGCAGGCTAAAAGCGGCCAGGTAGTTGCCATTGGGGAAATCGGCCTGGACTACTACTGGGACGAGTCGCCCCGGGATGTGCAAAGGGAAGTTTTTGCCCGGCAGATTGAAGTTGCCCACGCTTTGAAATTGCCGGTAAACATCCACACCAGGGATGCCTTTGAAGACTGCTGGAAGATCTTGCGAGAAGCCAATTTGGAATACGGGGCGGTTTTGCACAGCTACAACGGAGGCCCGGAATGGACGGAAAAGTTCCTGGACTTGAACGTGAACTTTTCTTTCTCCGGGGTCGTTTCCTTCAAGAAGGCTACTGAAGTGCATGAGTCAGCCAAGATGGTTCCCCTGGACCGACTTTTGGTTGAAACTGACGCGCCATTTTTGACCCCGGTGCCTTACCGGGGCCGGCAAAACGAGCCTGGCTATGTCCGCTACGTCGCCCAGGCGGTCGCGGACTTGAAGGGGCTGGACCTGGCCGAAGTAGCTGAGGCAACTTATGCTAATACAATGAGGATTTACGGATTAAATGCAGAAGAATTTTAACGCCGTCGTTGTCGTGGAAGGCAAGGACGATACGATTCGCTTAAAGCAGTTTTTTCCAGGAATTGAGACGGTCGAGACGAATGGCTCGGCCGTTTCTGATGCGGTCCTGGCCAAGCTGAAGAAGCTGGCCCAAAGCCGCGAGATTATCGTTTTTACCGATCCTGACGTCAACGGCGAGCGGATCCGCCGGATAGTGACCGAAGCCGTGCCAACGGCCAAGCAGGCCTTTATTACCCGCAAGGAAGGCGAGCCTAAGAAACAGGGCAGTCTGGGGGTAGAGCACGCGTCAAAGGAAGCTTTAGAGCGGGCCTTGAGCGATTTGCGCGAGGTCCAAGCGGAAAAGGCTGACTTTGACTACGGCGACTATGTCGACTTGGGCCTGGCTATGGGCCGCCAGTCCCGTCAATTGCGGGAGGCAGTCGGGATCAAGCTGGGGATCGGCTATGCCAATTCCAAGCGTTTTTACCAGCGCCTGCGGACTTTTGGCATCAGCTTAGCTGAACTCAAGCAGGCAGTAGAGGAGGCGGAAAATGACCAACAGAATTCCAATCGCTAGTCCGGTAAGGACGGCGGCCATCGTCAACCGTTACTTTGTGCACGCCAAGAAGAACCTGGGCCAGAACTTCCTGGTTGACCTGGATGCTGTCCAGGGGATCGTTAGGGCCGCTGGGATTGAGCCCGGCGACCAGGTAGTAGAAGTCGGCCCGGGGATCGGCTCTTTGACTGAACAGCTGCTTTTAGCCGGGGGCAAGGTGGCGGCTTATGAAGTCGACCAGAGCCTGCCGGAAATCCTGGCTAACGAACTGCCGGAAAAGGTGGACGGCGAAGACCTGGACCAGCGCTTCAAGCTGATCATGAAGGATGTTTTGAAGGCAGACTTTGCAAATGATCTGGCGGGATTTTTTGACTTAAGCAAGCCCGTCAAAGTCGTGGCCAACCTGCCTTACTACATCACCACGCCGATTATTTTCAACCTGCTGGAATCCAGCCTGGACTTCACCAGCCTGACCTTGATGATGCAAAAAGAAGTCGCTGAGCGCCTGGCTGCCCAGCCGGGCTCTAAGGCCTATGGCCCCTTGTCCATTGCCGTGCAGACTCAAATGAGCGTGGACCTGGCCTTGGAAGTAGGGCATGCTTCCTTCATGCCCCAGCCAAAGGTTGACTCAGCTGTGGTTGTTTTAACGCCGCTGGAAAATCCGGCAGACGTTGGCGACCGCAAGCAGTTCAACCGGGTGGTTAAGCTCTGTTTTGCCCAGCGGCGCAAGACCCTGGCCAACAACTTGAAGGCTTTGGTTCCGGACAAGGAAGACCGGGAAAAGCTGCTGGCTGACCTGGATCTGGACCCGCGGCAGCGGCCGGAACAACTGGCCATCGGCGACTTCATCAGAATCAGCCAGGCGGTAGCGGAACTGAATAAATAATTCAATCTTGATTTGAATAGGAAATTATGTTACAATATTCTGATAAAGGAGTGTCATAATTGCCAATCAATATTCAAGACATTAAGCAGAAGTTAGATGCCCACCTAGGCGAAGAGCTGACAATCGTTGCCCAAGCGGGCCGCAAGAAGGTAACCAGACGCCGCGGCGTTTTGAAGAACACGTTTCCTGCCGTGTTCGTAGTGGCTCTGGACCAGGACAGTAATAATTTTGAACACGCATCATACAGCTACACTGATGTTTTGACCAAGAACATCCTGCTGGAATTTGATGACGAAAGCGATGCAGAGTAAAAATACGAATTTTTGCACTAACATTTCTTGAAAATGTTAGTGATTTTTTTTGCCCTTTAGAGTATATTAGTATAAGTACAAAAACAGACATTAGGAAGGAAAGAGAATGAAACGTTCTGAAAGATTAGTAGACATGACCAAGTTTTTGATGGAGCGCCCGCATACCTTGATTGCTCTGCCTTTTTTTGCCAAGCGCTACGGGGCAGCGAAGTCATCGATCTCTGAAGACCTGGCCATTCTGAAGCACACCCTGGCCAGCAACGAGGATGGGATCCTGGAGACCGTTGCCGGGGCAGCCGGCGGGGTCCGCTATATCCCTTTTTTGGGCCAGAAGCCGGCTGAGAAGTACCTCAAGGACCTGGCAGGCCGCATCCAGGACTCCAGCCGGATTCTGCCGGGTGGCTTTGTCTACCTGTCAGACATTTTGGGCGGGCCATATGATTTGGAGATGATCGGCAAGCTGATCGCCACCCGCTATGCTTACGCTAATATCGAAGCTGTCATGACGGTGGAAACCAAGGGGATTTCTTTGGCCAACGCCGTGGCCAGCTACTTGAACGTCCCAGCGGTAACCGCCCGCAAGCGGTCCAAGGTGACGGAAGGGGCTACTGTGTCCGTTAACTACATGTCCTCATCAACTTCCCGGGTAGCCAAGATGGAATTGCCGACCCGGGCCCTGGACAAGGATACGAACGTTCTGATTGTGGATGACTTCATGAAGGGCGGCGGCACCCTGGACGGGATGCGGCAACTGGTCAAGGAATTTGACTGCCAGGTTGCCGGCGTCTGCGTCCTTTGCGAAACTGAATACGAAGAGGAACGCAAGATCAAGGACTACGTTTCCCTGGTCAACATTGACCAGATCGACAGCGAAAAGGAAATCATCCTGGCTCAGCCGGGCAACTTTTTGACTAGAACTAACTTCGACCGTTTCTAAATGTTACAATATAAGCTAGCCAGGAAGGCTAGCTTATTTTGATTGAGAAGGTTACAAAACAGATGGAAAAATATGTCGTAGTTTTGGCTGCCGGCAAGGGCACCAGAATGAAATCCAAGCTTTACAAGGTTTTGCACCAGGTTTGCGGCAAGGCCATGGTTGAACATGTCGTTGACGCGGCCAGAGCGGTCAAGCCAAGCAAGATCGTGACTATTGTCGGCCACGGGGCAGAAGACGTGGAGAAAGTCTTGGCAGGCAAGTCTGAATTTGCCATGCAGGAAAAGCAGCTGGGTACCGGCCACGCGGTTATGCAGGCTGAAGGCCAGCTGGCTAATTTGGAAGGGGCAACGCTGGTTGTAACCGGGGACACCCCGCTTTTTACCAGTGAAACTTTTGAAAAGCTCTTTGCCTACCATGAAGAAGAAGGCAACGCGGCCACGGTTTTGACTGCTGAAGCCCCGGATCCTTTTGGCTACGGGCGGATCATCAGAGACGACCAGGGCAATGTTTTGCGGATCGTGGAACAAAAAGACGGCAAGCCGGAAGAACTGAAGGTCAAGGAAATCAACACCGGGGTCTTCTGCTTTGACAACCAGGACCTGTGGGCTGCTTTGAAGCAAGTCGGCAACGACAACTCTCAAGGCGAGTACTACTTGACTGACGTTTTGGAAATTTTGCGCAAGGCCGGCAAGAAGGTCGGGGCTTACAAGATGCCTGACTTCAGCGAAAGCCTGGGGGTAAACGACCGGATCGCCTTGGCTGAAGCAACCCGGATCATGCAAAGAAGAATCAATGAAGGGCACATGCGGGATGGGGTTACCTTTATCGACCCAACCACGGCTTACATTGACGCTGACGTGGAAATCGGCAATGACACGGTGATTGAAGGCGGCGTGACGATCAAGGGCCACACCGTGATCGGGTCTGACTGCTTGATCACTTCCGGGTCAAGAATCGTTGACAGCAAGATTGGCAATGGCGTGACGGTAACTTCTTCCACGATTGAAGAATCAATCATGGAAGACAACACGGACATCGGGCCAAATTCCCACTTGCGGCCAAAGGCTTTGATCAAGCGGGGAGCCCACCTGGGCAACTTCGTGGAAGTCAAGAAGGCGGAAATTGGCGAGAACACCAAGGTCGGTCACTTGACTTACGTTGGGGATGCTACTTTGGGCAAGGACATCAATGTCGGCTGCGGGGTCATCTTCTCCAACTTTGACGGGGTCAAGAAGTTCCACACGACGGTTGGCGACAAGTCCTTCATCGGGGCCGGGTCAACCTTGGTTTCCCCAATTAAGGTGGCTGACCACGCCTTTATCGCGGCTGACTCAACCATTACCAAGGACGTTGGCAAGTATGAAATGGCCATCGCCCGGGGCCGGCAGGTCAACAAGGAAGACTACTGGCACAAGCTGCCTTTGTCTGAAGACGAAGAATGGAAATAATCTCGAAAAGGAGCTCCGGCTCCTTTTTTAATAAGCAAAATGCATCCGCTTACAGTTGACTTAAGAAAAAATTGCCTTTCTTTTGAGAACTTTAATAAGCAATTTTTAAACAGAGGGTGTATAATCTAGGCAATGTACAAAAAGAAGCAAGAAAGGTTTGCATATCGATGAAGTTTACTAAGAAAATTGCTTTTGCATCAGCATCATTGGCTTTGACTCTGGCTACTCCAGCAGCACTGCTTACTCAAAACGCGGCTTTTGCCAAGACTACCACGGTTAAGCAGGCAACCAAGGTTAAGGTAACTAAGAAGACCACTCCTTTTTACCACAAGGACGGTTCTAAGTTCACCAAGAAGAAGCCTTACGTTTACGGCGACTGGAAGAGCACTGTAGCTTACAAGAACACCAGCTACAACGTAGTTAAGACTGTAACCATCAAGGGTGCTAAGTACTACTACATCGGCAACGACGCTTATTTGAAGGCCAGCGACGTCAAGGTAACCGCAACTAAGACGGTTAAGTCCAGCTCAACTTCAAGCTCAAAGAAGGCAAGCACTACTTCAAGCAAGACTAGTTCCAAGAAGACCAGCTCAAGTTCAAGCTCAAAGAAGACTAGTTCTACTTCAAGCAGCTCAACTTCAAGCTCAAGCACTTCTTCCAAGAAGTCCAGCTCAAAGAAGACTGTAACTCAAGTTCAAGTAACTAAGAAGACCACTCCTTTCTACCACAAGGACGGTTCCAAGTTCACTAAGAAGAGCCCATACGTTTACAACGGTTGGAAGAGCACTGTAGCTTACAAGGGCACTAAGTACAAGGTTTCAAAGACCATCACCATCAAGAACAAGAAGTACTACTACGTTGGCAACAGCGCCTACCTTAAGGCCAGCGACGTTAAGGTAATCGCAAGCAAGTAATTAAGAAAAAGCTTTGACGGAAGTCAGAGCTTTTTTCTTTGGAAAACAGACGATTTTTTCTATCTACTAAAAAATAAAAGGCTTTCTTGCTTTTTTTCAGGTCAAAACAGGAGTAAGAGGAATTTTTTGCTTAAAAACTGAACACAAATGCCTTTTTTCCAACAAAAGAATGCCGGATTTTGTTAGAATAGAACTGGTAAATGCTGTTTTTTTCGGAGGGAATTATGTCTTACAAGGACAACATCAAGCTTTTTGCGCTTAACTCAAACAAACCGTTGGCAGAAAAGATCGCTAAGCGGATGGGGGTAAAGCTTTCAACTTCAAGCGTCGTTCGCTTCAGCGACGGTGAAATTCAAGTCAACATCGACGATTCTGTCCGTGGCAAGGATGTCTTCTTGATCCAATCCACCAGCGCGCCGGTCAACGACAACCTTATGGAACTTTTGATCATGATCGACGCTGTCCGCCGGGCCAGTGCCGCTTCCGTAAACATCGTCCTGCCTTACTACGGCTACGCACGTCAAGACCGGAAGACCCGGGCCAGAGAGCCAATCACTGCTAAACTGGTCGCAGACATGATTCAAGCTGCCGGGGCTGACCGCGTCCTCTCACTGGACCTGCACGCTCCGCAAATTCAAGGTTTCTTCGACATCCCTGTCGACAACCTGATGGGCGCTCCTTTATTGGCTGACTACTTCCTGAGCAATCACCTGGAAGAAGACGCTGTTGTCGTTTCTCCAGACCACGGTGGCGTTACCCGGGCAAGAAAATTAGCTGAATTCCTGGGCACTTCAATTGCCATCGTCGACAAGCGCCGGCCAAAGGCCAACGTTGCCGAAGTCATGAACATCATCGGTGACGTCAAGGGCAAGCGGGCCATCTTGATCGACGACATGATCGACACTGCCGGCACTATCACTTTGGCTGCCCAAGCCTTGAAAGACGCCGGTGCTACTGAAGTCTACGCCTGCGCTACCCACGCCGTTTTGTCCGGCCCAGCCGTTGACCGCTTGAACAATTCCGTAATCAAGAGCCTGGTTTTGACCGACTCAATCCAACAGCCAGCCGAAAAGAACCTCGACAAGATGATTCTCGTTTCCGTTGGGCCTTTGATGGGTGACGCCATCAAGCTGATCATGGAACACAAGCCAATGAGTCCGCTCTTTGACACTCGTTACGACGCTAACAAGTACAAGGACAAGTAAGGATTCGACTATACGAAAAACAACCGTTGCATGTGCAGCGGTTGTTTTCTTTTGCAAATTATTCTTTTGCTTTTATTTTTTCGTGAGCAATTCCCCGTTTTTCAGGTACTGCTGAAAATCCGCCTGCTTGAGCATGGCGACCGGGAAGAAGAAGCGCTCATCGCCCTGCAGGGTCCCGTTTAAGGCCTTGACCAGGGGGCTGAGCTGGGACAGCTCGATTAAGCTGCCGTCTTCCTGCATGATCTCAATTTGGCTGTTGGCGTTCTTGCCACTTGGCTTATAAGCGTCATATGGCTCGTCAAAAGCTGACCCCACCCCGGTGTAGTAGTCAGGGTCAAAGCCGGCATCTTTGATCAAGTCCTTTAATTGCGGCAAAAGCTGCTTGCTTTCTTCGTTGATCTTCACGCTGGCTAAAGGCCGCCGGAAGAGGTAGCGCTTGGTTAAGTCCGCCAAAACCGGGTCGCTGGATTCAGTCCACATGCTGAAGTTGGTTTCCATGACCCCGTCATCCATCTTCAAGTAGTCCTGCAAGTCCCAGGTCCCCGCCAAAAATCTGGCTAAGCTTGGCGTAACCGGCAATTCTTTTTCCTGGTAAAGGTACTGGGCCCGCTTTAGCAGGTGGTGAAGGATGACCTCCATGGACCGGTTGACCCGGTGGTAGTAGATCTGCTGGTACATCTGATAGCGGGAGACGATATAGTCTTCAACGGCATGCATCCCGTTAGCCGTAAAGCAAACCCCTGCTTCATAAGGGCGGATGACCCGCAAAATCCGGGACAGGTCGAACTCCCCATAAGAGGCACCCGTAAAGTAGGCATCCCGCAAAAGGTAGTCCATCCGGTCAGCGTCAGCCTGGCTGGAAATGAGCTTGACCACCTGGGGGTTAGGGTAGGTCTTGGCGATCACGCTGGCCACCGCCTTTGGGAAGTCCGGGTCGACCTTGCTCAAAGCCTGGTTGACCTCAGTGGAAGGATCCAGAATGATCTGCTGGCCGATCTGCTCATGGTTGGTGCCGAAAAGGTGCTCAAAGGTGTGCGAGTACGGGCCGTGGCCGATGTCATGCAAAAGGCCGGCCATCTGCACCAGCAGGTTCTCTTCGGGGGCCCAGAGCCCGTCGCCGGTACTTTGACTAGGGTATTTGTCAGTAAAAAGGTTGCTGATCCGGCGGGCCAGTTCATAGACGCCCAGGTTGTGCTCAAAGCGGGTGTGGGTGGCACCGGGGAAGACGAAGGCTGTCGGGCCCAGCTGCTTGATCCGCCGCATCCGCTGGAATTCTTTCGAGCGGACGACTTCCAGGGCCACTTGGGTGTCCAGGTGGATATAGCCGTGGACCGGGTCACGGACGACGACTTCGCGGGCCAGTTTAGGACTGTCAAATTTTGTCAAAAGTAGATCCTCCATTCTTATTGTTTTATATTTTTGCCGAAACATAGTAAGATATGCTTGACTAGCTATAGAAAATTATAGCAAAAGTTGCCAGGGGCCGCTGCTTGTGGCCATTGTAAGGAGAATTATTTTTTTAAAAGATGAGCAAAATTAAAATCGATTTGACGAGCAAGATCACCCAGGGCGAGCAAACGGAAACCATCCGCCAGCAGGCAGAAGGTGAATTGCGGGAAGACGGCGCGGTTAAAAGAATTTTTTACGAGGCAGAAAAGGTGCCGGTCAAGATGCTCTTAAAAGAACAGGAACTCTTGATCCGGCGGGGGACTGACCACAGCAACTTCTCCCAAATGCATTTTGTCTTGGGCGAAAAAGGGCAGTGCAAGTACGTGGTTGAGGGCCGGCAGCTGGATCTTTTGTCGGAAACCAAGCGCCTGGAATTGAAAGAAAATGCCGCTGGCCAGCAACTTGAAGTTGAATATGACCTCTTTAGTGGTGTAGACTTAATTGGTAGTTATGCCGTCTCGTTGATTTTTGCTTAAATGACGTGTAAAATAGACAAGATTGAATAGAGAGGACGTTCAACTGTGGGATTAGCTGATTTTAAAGACGTGGATCGCAACGAATTGTCAATGATTGAAGTTGCGCACGCAATTTTGGAAGACCGTGGCGAAAGAATGGCTTTTGCCGATATCGTTAACGAAGTGCAAAAGTACTTGAACAAGAGCGACGAAGAAATTCGCCAGCGCCTGCCGCAATTTTACACGGACATGAACACCGATGGCCGCTTCATTTCCATGGGTGAAAATGTCTGGGCCCTGCGGACCTGGTTCAAGTTCGAAGCTGTCGATGAAGAAGTCGACCACCCAGAAGACGATGGCGACGAAGCATCAACTCGCAAGCACCACAAGAAGGTCAACGCCTTCCTGGCCACGACTGAAGGCGACGACGTGATCGACTACGAAAACGACGACCCAGAAGACGAAGACTTGTCCGACGACAGTGACGCTGACGAAGATGACGATGACGACAACTCCGGCGACGATTACGACTACGATGACGATTACGACGACAATGAAGACGACGAAGATGACGACTCATTGCCAGACGGGATCGAAGGCCAGCTGTCACAAATGGATGACGACGACCTTGATGACGATGAAGACGAAGAATAGGATTTTGTCCTTGACTTGCGGCTGAAAAGTCGTTATTATTTTGCTTGGGCACCCTATGTGCGTTTAGCTCCCTAATTGCTAGGGAGCTTTTTTATTATTTTTCAAAGGAGAGCTCAATGACCAAATATATCTTTGTGACTGGCGGCGTTGTTTCATCATTGGGGAAAGGGATTACTGCATCAAGCATTGGTCGCTTGCTGAAGAACCGCGGCTTGAAAGTTACCATGCAAAAGTTCGACCCATACATCAACATCGACCCCGGCACGATGAACCCTTACCAACACGGTGAAGTTTTCGTGACTGACGACGGTACGGAAGCTGACCTTGACTTGGGCCACTATGAAAGATTGGTCGACGTTAGAACCAGCAAGTACTCTAACGTGACGACTGGCAAGATCTACCAGGAAGTCCTGCAGCGTGAACGGCGCGGCGACTACCACGGCGGCACTGTACAGGTGATCCCGCACGTAACCAACATGATCAAGGAAAAGGTCATGCGGGCAGCGCAAATGACCGACACTGATGTGGTTATTTCTGAAATCGGCGGTACGGTCGGCGACATGGAATCAACTCCGTTCATGGAAGCCATCCGGCAAATGCGGCGGGAAGTCGGCTCAGAAAACGTCATGTACGTGCACGTTACCTTCGTTCCTTACCTGCGGGCAGCCAAGGAATTGAAGAGCAAGCCGACCCAGCAGTCAGTTTCCATGCTGCGGTCAATCGGGATCCAGCCAAACATGCTGGTTCTCCGCTCAGAAATGCCAGTTCCGCAGGAAATGAAGGACAAGATATCCACTTTCACCGACGTTCCAGTCGACTACATCGTGGAATCCTTGGACGCGCCATCTCTGTTTGACGTGCCGCTGTCCTACCAGGAACAAGGCGTTGACCAGAAGGTCGTTGACTTCCTCCACATCGACAGCCCGAAGCCGGTTGCCGACATGGATGAATGGCGCCGGATGGACGAACGGGCCAAGAGCTTGAAGTACAAGACCAAGATCACCCTGGTTGGCAAGTACGTTGAACTGGAAGATGCCTACATCTCCGTAACTGACGCTTTGCAGCACGCCGGTTACCTGTACAACAGCAAGATCGAAGTTGAAAAGATCCAGGCTGAAGACATCACTGAAGACAATGTGGCAGAACTTTTGAAGGACACCCAGGGCTTGATCGTGCCAGGCGGTTTCGGCACCCGGGGTCTGGAAGGGATGATCACTTCCATCAAGTACGCCCGCGAACACGATATTCCATTCCTGGGGATCTGCCTGGGGATGCAGATGGCCAGCGTGGAATTCGCCCGCAATGTCCTGCACTTGGAAGATGCCAACTCAGCTGAAGCAGAACCAAACTGCAAGAACAACATCATTGACTTGATGGCTGACCAGCGTGACCAGGAAAAGATCGGCGGTACCTTGCGTCTGGGCCTGTACCCAGCCATGCTGAAGGCCGGCACCAAGACCCGGGAATGCTACGACGGCCAGGAAGTTATCCAGGAACGTCACCGTCACCGCTACGAATTCAACAACAAGTACCGGGAAGCCTTTGAAAAGGCCGGCATGACCTTCTCAGGCGTTTCACCGGACAACCACCTGGTGGAAATCGTTGAAATCACGGACAAGAAGTTCTTTGTTGCCGCTCAATACCACCCAGAATTCTTGAGCCGGCCAAACCGGCCAGAAGGGCTCTTCAAGGGCTTTATTGGGGCAGCCAGCGGTTTGCAGGTCGACAAGTTCTAAATTTTGTACGATAATAATAGATAGTGACAAGAGAAGAGAAACCTCTTCTCTTGTTTTTTTGACGAAGATCTATTAACATTATTATGATAATTTGACAAAAGAAAAGGACTACTTTCCCAAATGAAGCAAATGATAATTCACGGAGGGAAACCCCTGCAAGGCGACATCTGGATTGGCGGCGCGAAGAACTCAACGGTAGCGCTGATTCCGGCCTCAATCCTGTCGAGAACGCCGGTGACCCTGGAATCAGTTCCGCGGATTGCCGACGTTGACAATTTGATGGACTTGTTGAGCGAAATGGACGTGCACTGCGATTTCCGCGAAACGACCCTGCAAATTGATCCGACTGAAATCAAGATGAGTCCCCTGCCAGCTGGGAAGATTAAGAGCTTGCGCGCGTCTTACTACTTTATGGGCGCTTTGCTCGGTCGTTTTGGCAAGGCGGTTGTAGGTTTTCCTGGTGGCGATGACATTGGCCCTCGGCCGATTGACCAGCACATTATGGGCTTTCAATCCCTCGGCGCCGACGTTAGATATGAAAATGAGCAGATTGTAATTACCGCGCCTGATGAAGGGTTGAAAGGGGCCCAGATTCACCTGAAGATGGCTTCAGTTGGGGCAACGATGAATATCATCATGGCCTCAGTCACGGCCAGCGGCCGGACGGTGATCGAGAACGCGGCCAAGGAGCCGGAAATCATCGACCTGGCTACCTTCTTGAACAACATGGGGGCCAAGATCCGCGGGGCGGGGACTGACACCATCAGAATCGACGGGGTTGACCGCCTGGAGGCTAAGGTGCCGCACACGATCATCCCTGACCGGATCGAAGCCGGGACCTACATTTCCATGGCAGCCTGCATCGGCAACGGGATCCGGATTCACAATATCATCGCTGAACACCTTGACGCCTTTTTGGCCAAGGTGGAAGAAATGGGCGTGGTGATCGACACTGATGAAGACTCTCTCTTCGTTTACCCGGCTGGTGACCTGCGCATGGTTCAAGTCAAGACCGGGACCTACCCGGGCTTCGCGACTGACCTGCAGCAGCCAATCACGCCGCTTTTACTGACGGCCAAGACTGGTGAAGGGGTCATCATCGACCCGATCTACCCGAAGCGGACCCGGCACGTGCCGGAACTGCAGAAGATGGGGGCTTCCATCACTGTCGTTAACAACATCATCTTAGTTCACCCAGGCAGCCGCCTGCATGGGTCTGTGGTTCACGCTGACGAAATCCGGGCCGGGGCCTGCTTGATGCTTACTGGTCTGATGGTTGACGGCGAAACAGTAATCAACAACGCCGGCAACATCCTGCGCGGCTACGACCGGGTGGAAGAAAAGCTGCGCCAGCTGGGAGCTGACGTGGTCATCCGTGACGTGGAAGATTAACTTGAGCCCTTGTCAAACGGGCTGGATAGTGGTACTATGTTAGAGTTAATCGATTAATCTATGGCCTGCAGAGGGCTATGGCAAAGGAGTTTTAGAATTATGAAACAAGGTATTCACCCAGATTATCAAGAAGTTTGCTTCATGGACTCAGCAACTGGTTTTAAGTTTGTTGCCGGCTCAACTTTGAAGTCATCAGAAACTGTTGAATTCGAAGGCAACACTTACCCATTGATCCGTGTTGAAATCTCATCAGATTCCCACCCATTCTACACTGGCAAGCAAAAGTTTGCCGCAGCCGATGGTCGAATCGAACGTTTCAACAAGAAGTACGGCTTCAACAAGAAGAACTAATCGTTCTCTTTACTTTAAAAGCAGCCCGCTTGGGTTGCTTTTTTTATTGCGAAGAGCGCCAAACAACGTATAATATACTAAGTGTTAATTTATTCTCAAGGAGCAGTATTGGAATGAAAATGCAGTTGGCAGAAATCGCCCAAGCCTTAAATACCAGTTGTGAAGGGGATGCGGAAACGGTCATTACCTCAGTAGCCTTTGACTCAAGAAAGATCAGCCAGGGCGCCCTCTTTGTCCCGATCAAGGGGGAAAGAGACGGCCATGACTTTGTGGGTTCAGCTATTGCAGCCGGCGCCAGCGCCACTTTGTGGGAGGCAGGCCACCCGGGCAAGCCGGAAGGCATCGCGGTTCTGGAAGTTACCGACACTTTGAAGGCCATGCAGGATCTGGCCCGCTACTACTTGCAGAAGGTCAACCCGACTGTTGTTGGTATCACCGGCTCAAACGGCAAGACCACGACCAAGGACATGGTGGCGGCGGTTTTGGCCAAGCGCTTCAACGTTTACAAGACCCAGGCCAACTTCAACAATGAAATCGGCGTGCCGATGACCATTTTGGAAATGAAGCCGATCACTGAGATTCTGGTTTTGGAAATGGGGATGGACCGGGCTGGCCAATTGCATGAACTGAGCCAATTGGCCCGGCCGGACGTAGCCGTGATCACCATGATCGGGGAAGCCCACATCGAATTCTTCGGCAGCCGGGACAAGATCGCTGACGCCAAGATGGAAATCACGGACTTTTTGCAAGAAGACGGTGAATTCATCTACAACGGTGATGAACCCCTCCTGGCGGAAAGAGCTGCCAAGCTTTCCCAGGACAAGTCCACTTTTGGCTTTGCTGACTCTGACACCATTCATGCCAGTGACCTCCGCAGCACCATGCACCATTCCTTCTTCAAGGTCAACGGGACTGACCGGGAATTCTCAATTCCGATGATCGGCCGCCACAACGTGGCTAACGCCATGGCCGCGATCCTGGTTGGCCGCCACTTCGGGGAAAGCGACGAGGAAATCGCCGCTGGCCTGGCCAACTTCGTGCCAACGGCCAACCGGATGGAATGGGAAAAGGGCGACTGCGGCGAAGACATCATGAGCGATATCTACAACTCCAACCCAACGGCCGTTAAGGCCGTGACTGCCTCCTTTGGCCAGGTTCCAGTAAGTGAAGGCGGCCGCCGCATCGCGGTTTTGGCCGACATGCTGGAACTGGGCAGCCGGTCAGCCGACCTGCACAAGGGCCTGGCTGCCTGCCTTGACCCGGAAAAGATCAACGTCCTTTACCTTTACGGGCCGGAGATGAACCACCTTTACCAAGCCCTGCTGGACAAGTATGACCAGCAGAATCTGCACTACTACCCAGAAGATGAGATGAGCCACTTAATCGATGATTTAAAGAGCGACATCCACAGCCAGGACATCGTTTTGCTGAAGGGGTCCCACGGGATGCACCTGGAACGAGTCCTCGACAGACTGAAATAGGAGAACAATTTGAAATTTACTGAACTAGGATTGAACGACAATATCTTAAAGGCAATCAAGCGGTCAGGCTTTGAAGAAGCCACCCCGATCCAGGCCCAGACCATTCCCTTGGCTCTGGCTGGCCAGGACGTGATCGGCCAGGCCCAAACCGGGACGGGGAAGACGGCTGCCTTTGGTCTGCCAATCCTGCAAAAGCTGGACAAGCAGGACCACGCTATCCAGGCCATCGTAATTGAACCGACCAGAGAACTGGCCATCCAGACCCAGGAAGAACTTTTCCGCCTGGGCAGGGATGAAAAGGCCAAGGTCCAGGTCGTTTACGGCGGGGCTGATATTGGCCGGCAGATCCGGGCCTTGAAGAAGGTGCCGGAAATCCTGGTCGGGACTCCTGGCCGGCTTTTGGACCACTTAAAGCGCAAGACCATCAAGCTGGACGGCGTCAAGACGGTTGTTTTGGACGAAGCTGACGAAATGCTGGACATGGGCTTTATCCAGGACATCGAAAGCATCTTGACCTATGCTGAAAACCGGGACCAGACCCTCTTGTTCAGCGCGACCATGCCAAAGCCGATCCAGGCTTTGGGCGAAAAGTTCATGCATGACCCGCAGGTCGTGAAGATCAAGGCCAAGGAACTGACGGCTGATTTGATCGACCAGTACTTCGTCCGCGTCCGCGAAAACGAAAAGTTCGACACCATGTGCCGGCTGATCGACGTGGAAAATCCAGACCTGGCCGTGGTCTTTGGCCGGACCAAGCGCCGGGTTGACGAACTGACCCGGGGCCTGGTTGCCCGGGGCTACAACGCGGCCGGCATCCACGGCGACCTGACCCAGGCCCGCCGGATGCAGGTGCTCAAGCGCTTCAAGGAAGGGCAACTGGACATTCTGGTGGCTACTGACGTAGCTGCCCGGGGCCTGGATATTTCCGGGGTTACTCATGTTTACAACTACGACATTCCGCAAGACCCGGACTCCTACGTCCACAGAATCGGCCGGACCGGCCGGGCAGGCAAGAGCGGGATGAGCGTGACCTTCGTGACGCCGAACGAGATCGGCTACATGCGGACCATCGAAGATTTGACCAAGAAGAAGATGTCTCCTCTGCGTCCGCCGACAGACGCACAAGCCTTTGCCGGGCAGATGAAGCAGGCGGTCTTGAAGGTAGACGACCTTTTGAGCGGGGATCTCAGCAAGTACGACGACGCGGCGGAAAAGCTGCTGGAAAACTACTCAGCTGAAGATATCGCTGCTGCTTTGCTGAAAGAACTGTCCAACGACAGCGAGGTTAAGGTTACCATCACTCCTGAAAAGCCCCTTCCATACCGGGGCAAGCACTCAAGCGGCCGGGGCCGGAATGGCCACAGCCGGGGCGGAAACAAGAACTTCAAGGGCAAGCGTAATTTTGACAAGAAGAAGCGCAAGCCTGGTTTCAAGATCCACGGCCGGAAAGGCTAATTTTTTAAAAAAGTAAAAAAGACCGGGCTTTTGACCCGGCCTTTTTCTATCTGTGCTATTATTTAAACAGCGTGAGGTGGAAAGATGATCAAAAATATCGGCGTGGATCAGATTGAGGTGGACCGGATCGCCAAGGTCGTTGACCGGGGGGACGGTTTTGCCAGAAAGGTTCTGACCGACCGGGAATTTGCCCAGTACCAGGAATTGACCCATAAGCGGAAGATTGAGTACCTGGGCGGCCGCTTCGCCGTCAAGGAAGCCTTCTCCAAGGCCTGGGGAACCGGGATTGGCCAGGCAGTTTCCTTTGAAGACGTGGAAACTTTGAGGACCGAGTCAGGAGCGCCTGTAACGACGTCGCGGATTTTTACGGGGCGGATTTTTTCCAGCATCGCGCATGATGATCACGAGATCGTCGCCGTGGTCGTGCTTGAAGAGCCGGCCGGCTGGCGCCGCGCGATCGGCAAACTATCGCACCTGTTATCTGGGAGGAAAAAATGATCACAGCAGTTAATCGACCAGCAGCCCTGCACATCAACGTGGCTGCTATCAAGGAAAACACCCGCCAGGCCAAGGCTCACTTGAAGCCGGGCCAGAAGCTCTTTTGCGTGGTTAAGGCCAATGCCTACGGGCATGGGGCAGCGCGCCTGGCGCCAGTGATGGAAGAAGCCGGAGCAGACGGCTTCTGCGTGGCCATGCTGGATGAAGGGCTGGAACTGCGCCGGGCACAAGTCGTCAAGCCAATTCTGGTCTTGGGCCTGCAGCCGGCTGAAGAAGCCGCCCTGGCCGCGGCCAACGACATTTCTTTGCCAGTCTCCAGCCTGGACTGGCTCAAGGAAGCGGAAAAGGTCCTCCGCAAGGAAGGTCTGCAGCTGAAGATCCACCTGGCCATCGACTCAGGGATGGGCCGGATCGGCTTTAGTGAAGACGAGGACTTCAAGGCAGTCAACGAATATCTGCAAGGCAACGACGCCTTCTTCGTGGAAGGGATGTTCACTCACTTTGCTTCAGCTGACTCCGCTGATTCCAGCTACTTTGACTACCAGGTCAAGCGCTTCAAGCACATGGAAAGCCTGCTGACGGTCAAGCCTAAGTGGATTCATGTGGATAACACGGCTGCCAGCCTCTTTGACAAGGACGTGGACAGCGACATCGTCCGTTTTGGGATTGGCCTTTACGGGCTCAACCCGTCTTCAGCCCCAGGCAGCCAGGACTTAGAGCCGGCCTTTGCCCTCAAGCCGGCCATGTCATTTGTCAGCGAACTGACCTATGTCAAGCAGATCCACAAGGGCTACGGGGTCGGCTACGGGTCAACCCACATCGCTGAAGAAGACGAATGGATCGGGACCGTGCCGGTTGGCTACGCTGACGGCTGGATCCGCAAGTTCCAGGGCTTCAAGGTCAAGGTCGGGGACACTTACTGCCCGATCGTCGGCCGGGTCTGCATGGACCAGTTCATGGTTCTCTTGCCAAAGGAAGTGCCGGCTGGCACGCCAGTTGAATTGATCTCAGCTGATCCGGCAGCGCCAAACAGCCTGCGCCGGGCAGCTGACTGGCTGGACACCATTCACTATGAAGTGGCCTGCCAGTTCAATGACCGTCTGGACCGGATTTACGACAACGAATAAAAGCAAGAAAAAACCTCCGAATTTTGCTTCGGAGGTTTTTAATATGCTTTTGCTTATTCTTCGTTCAAGAAGACGCCTGGCTTTTCTTCGCTCATGATGTTCATGCCGGCAGCCAGGTCTTCAACGGCAACGACAGGGAAGCCCTTGGCCTTGAGCTTCTTGCAGATGGCCTTCAGTTCAGTTTCCGTGGTCCCTTGCGGCAGGGTGAAGAGGGTCCGACGGACGTACTTGCCATCAAATTCGCTGGCTGGCGCGTCCAGAGTCATGGCCCCGGCCAGGTTGACGTACTTGGAGATGATCTTGGTCATCTTGGTCAAGTTGCCGCTGTCGTTGGTTGACAAGACAGTCAGGACGTAGGCCCCGGTCTTGACGTTCCAGGCTGAAGACAGCATGTCCAAGAGGCGGGCGTGGGTCAAGATGCCGTAGAAGGTGTTGTCAGTGTCCAAAACGGCAATGTAAGGCAAGTCCTTGATGGTAAAGAAGACTTGGAAGAATGGCGCGTTGATCTTGATGGTCTTGGTGGCGTTCTTCAAGAGGTAGGTTACCGGCAGGCTCATGTCCCCGCCTTGGGACTTGTGGCGGTAAATGTGCATCTTGTAGATGTTGCCGCGGAAGATCTTGCCGCTGTCATCCAGGATTGGCACGCAGCGGTAGCCGGAGCTTTCCAGTACCTTCAAGGCTTCTTCCAGGGTGGCGTGTTCGTTGACAGTCGTCAGGTAGTCTTTCTTGATGACCAGTGATTTGATTAACATAGGAGAACCTCCGTTATGTAGCTTTACATGTAAATGTTTTCTTGTCTCATACTTTCACATTATAGCATGCAGAAAATAGAAATTAAAGTTGGCTTAAAAGGCGGGAAAGCGTAAGATTTTTGCCAGTTGTGCTAAAATTATTAAGATACAGCAAGTGAGGAGACTTTTGATGAAATTAATCGTTGCTTTGGGCAATCCCGGCCTTAAATATGAAAAAACCAAGCACAATACCGGCTTCATGGCCCTGGACCACTACTTAGAAGAAAAGGGCCTGCGCCTGGACCGCGACAAGTTCACGGCCCTCTACGCCAAGGAGAAAGTGGCAGGCGAGGACGTGATCTTCATGGAACCGCAGACTTATATGAATGAATCCGGCAGGGCCGTAGGCGCGGCTGCCAAGTTCTTCAAGATTGATCCTAGCGATATTCTGGTCATTCACGACGACATGGACATGCCAATCGCCAAGCTGCGGATTCGTGCCGGCGGCAAGTCGGGCGGCCACAATGGGATCAAGAGCATTATTGCCTGCCTGGGGACTGAGAAGTTTAACCGCCTTAAGATCGGGATCCGCCACCCAGACAAGCAGAGCGTGGTTTCCTGGGTCTTGACCCCTTTTAACCCCGACCAGCAAAAAGAACTAGAGGCCAGTTTTGCCAAGGTCGACCAGATCATTGACGACTTTATCGCCGGCAAAGACGCCCAGTACTTAATGAACCGTTACAACTAAAGACAAGCACACGAACATGCAAGTAATTGATTTTTTGAAAAAAGATCAGGCAGTGACTGCTTTTATCGCGAAAACGTCCCGGATCAAGAACTCCCTGCTCACAGGAGTCGAACGGGGCGCTTTTGCTGTCCTCATCCAGGCTTATTTAGCCCAGGTGGGCCAGCCCCTGCTCTTGATCGAAGAGAATGAATACAAGGCCCAGGAGCGCTACAACGACTTGAGCCGGCTTTTGGCCGATGATGACTTGGAGCTTTTTGCCCTGGATGGAAACCTGGCCACGCAGACGGCGGTCAGTTCACCGGATGAGTTAAGCAGCCGGGTTCAGTGCTTGAACCTGCTCTTAAGCGGCCGGCCTGGCGTCGTGATCGCGACCCCGCAGGGCCTGCAGTATCCTTTAAGTGACCCGGCCCTGTTTAAAAAGGGGCAGAAGCATTTTGCCGTTGGGGATGAAATTGCCTTGCCCGACCTGGCCCAGTGGCTGAACCAGGCCGGCTACCACCGGGAAAACCTAGTCGTTAAGCCGGGCGAGTTTGCCATGCGGGGGGACATCGTCGATCTTTATCCTTTGGACCGGGAAAGCCCCCTGCGCCTGGAATTTTTCGGCGACGAAATTGACACGATCAAGACCTTTGACCTGACCAGCCAGCGCAGCCTGGAGGAATTGCCGGAAGTAACCGTGCCGGCAGCCAGTGACCACGTCTTTACGGCCCAAGACTTGGACCGGGCGGGCCGGGATTTGGCAAGCGACCTGCCAAAAGAAGCGGCTGCCAGCCTGGAAATGGCCCAGGAGGCCTTGGCTGACGGGCAATTGCCGGATGACTATGACCGCTACCTGGACTACCTTTTGCCTAAATCTTTCAGTCTGCTGGACTACCTGCCGGCTAAAGGTCTGCTTTTGTTCAACGACTGGCAGCTGATTGCTGAAAGCGTCAAGAATATGGGCGCTATCAACGATGACTACCTGGCCAGCCAGATCGCCAGCAAGATGATGACCAGCCGGCAGAAGCTGCGCCTGGATTTTGAGGCGGTGCTAAAGGCAGATGGCCACCACCGCCTCTATGTCAGCTTGATGGCCCACTCCATGGGCCGGCTGCGTTTTGGCCAGCATTTGGCCTGGGACAGCCGGGAAGCGCAGCAGTTTTTCAGCCAGATGGAGCTTTTGAAAACGGAGCTGGACTCTTATGCCAAAAAGGGGCAGACCGTGGTCTTGCAATTGTCCAGCCGCCGGCAGGCTGAGGAATTCAGCCGGAGCTGCCATGACTATGACATCTACCTGCCTTTGGCGGAAGCAGACGGCTTAAAAGAAGGCCGGGCCCAGCTGGTTATCAGTGGCTATGCCAGCGGTTTTGTCTTGCCCGACAGCGACCTAGTCTATCTGACCGAAAGGGAGCTTTTTAACCAAAGCAAGCGGCCGAAGAAGCGGATCAAGACTCTGGAAAACGCCCAGCGTCTGCGCAGCTATACAGAACTCAAGCCTGGCGACTATGTAGTCCACGTCAACCATGGTATCGGCCGCTTTGAAGGCATCCAGACCCTGGAGACCGATGGGAAAAAGCGGGACTACATCACCATCACTTACCAAAAAGGTGACCAGCTCTTTGTTCCAGCTGACCAGCTCAGCTTGGTGCAAAAGTACGTGGCTTCAGAAGGCAAGCAGCCCCATGTCAACAAGCTGGGCGGCAGCGAGTGGGCCAAGACCAAGAAGCGGGTTGCCGCCAGAGTCGAGGATATCGCTGACGACTTGATCGACCTGTACTCAAAAAGAGAGGCGGAAAAGGGCTTTGCCTTTTCCCCGGATGGATCAGACCAGGCCGCCTTTGAAGCTGCCTTTCCTTACGAGCCAACCCCTGACCAATTGCGGGCTACGGCGGAAATCAAGGCTGATATGGAAAAGGCCAAGCCGATGGACCGGCTTTTGGTCGGGGATGTCGGCTTCGGGAAAACTGAAGTAGCCATGCGGGCTGCTTTTAAAGCCATCTGCGACGGCAAGCAGGTCGCCTTCCTGGTGCCGACGACCATCCTGGCCCAGCAGCACTACCAGACCATTAAAGACCGCTTTAAGGGCTTTCCGGTGGAAATTGCCAGCCTCTCCCGTTTCCAAGGCCAGGCCGAAAGCAAGAAGATCGTGGCTGGCTTGAAAGACGGCAGCATTGACTTGGTAGTCGGCACCCACCGGATTTTGTCCAAGGACGTCCAGTTCAAGGACCTGGGTCTGCTCATCATCGATGAAGAACAGCGCTTTGGGGTAGCCCACAAGGAAAAGCTCAAGCAGCTGAAGACCAATATCGACGTTTTGACTCTGACGGCCACTCCGATTCCGCGGACTCTGCACATGTCCATGATCGGGATCAGAGACCTGTCAGTCATGGAAACGCCGCCCCAAAACCGGTATCCGATCCAGACCTACGTCCTGGAGCAGTTGCCGGGTACGGTCAAGGAGGCCTGCCAAAGGGAAATGCAGCGGGGCGGGCAGGTCTTTTACCTGCACAACCGGGTTGGCGACATCGAGGAAACAGTGGCCCGCTTGGAGCAGCTTATGCCTCAGGCCCGGATCGCCTATGCCCACGGGCAGATGAGCGAAAACCAATTGGAAGACATCTTGAGCCGCTTTTTGGACCGGGAATTCGACATTTTGGTCACCACGACCATTATTGAAACCGGGATTGACATGCCTAACGTCAACACCATGATCATTGAAGATGCCGACCACTACGGCCTAAGCCAGCTCTACCAATTGCGGGGCCGGATCGGCCGGTCAGCCCGCCTGGCTTACGCCTACTTCCTCTATCAGCCAAACAAGGTTCTGACGGAAGTGGGGGAAAAGCGGCTGGACGCCATCCGGGACTTTACCGAGCTGGGGGCGGGCTTCAAGATCGCCATGCGGGACTTGTCCATCCGCGGGGCCGGCAACATGCTGGGGGCCCAGCAGCACGGCTTCATCGACAGCGTCGGCTACGACCTCTACTCCCAGATGCTGGCTGACGCCATCAAGGAGCGGCAGGGGAAGAAGCCGGTCAAAAAGAGCAATGCCGAGATCGACCTGGGCCTGGAAGCCTATATTCCAGAAGATTACATCGCCGATCAGGAGCAGAAGATCGAATTTTACAAGAAGATCAAGGGCATCGGCAGCCTGCAGGACCGGGAAGACATCGAAGACGAACTCCTGGACCGCTTTGGCGACTATCCAGCTGCTGTTGAGAACCTGCTCAACGTGGCCAGCTTGAAGGCCAGCTGCGACTTGGCTCAGATTTTGACCCTGGTCAAGGAAAAGGACCAGATCCGGGTCATTTTCAGCGATTCCGGCAGCCGGGAAATGGAAGGGCCAAACATCTTCAAGGCCCTGGAACACGTGTCTTGGAAGGCCCGGATCGCTCTTGGGGCCAAAAAGCGCCTGGTGGTTACCCTGCTTTTGCCAGACAAGCTGACCCGGCGGGCCATGTTCGCGGAACTGGGCACTTTTGCCAAGGACGCGGCGGAGATCATCCAGCGGTAATTTTTTAAGAGTAAAAAGCTAAGTATTAACAGACAGGAGACAAATATGAGAATCGACAAATTTTTGAAAATTTCCCGCCTGGTCAAGCGGAGAACGGTGGCAAAGGAAATGGCTGACCAGGGCCGGGTAAGCGTGAACGGCAAGACTGTCAAGTCCAGCTACAACGTGGTTGTCGGCGACGTGATCGCCGTAGCATACGGGACTAGGGTAATCAAGGCCCGGGTTCTGGACTTGCGGGAAACGACCAAAAAGGCGGAAGCCGGGGACTTGTACGAATTAGTCGACTAATGACTTTTTCCACCAAAGCTGATATACTAAATCTATTATATGATTTTAGGATAAGGGTAGACAGTGATGGGGAACAACAGAGGAAATCAGCAAAACGTAACGCCGCTGCGGCCGGACCAGGATGTCCGCCGCCTGAAGAAGCGGCAAATCAAGTTCAGAGAAGTGCACCGGGTCCGGCGCAACCGGATCGTGGCTTTGATCCTGCTGGTCTTTGCAGTGCTGGGCTTCCAGCTGGCCATGACCAAGGCCCGGACGGCCAAGATCCAGAAGCAGGTCAGTCAGAACCAGGCAACTTTGACCAAGATCAAGAAGAACAAGGAAAAGCTGACCAACGAGCGCGACGACATGAAAGACAGCGACTACGTGGCCAAGGTGATCCGCTACAAATACAAGTACACTAAAGATGGCGAGCGGGTCTACAACATCAAGGAAAAGGGCGATAACTGATGAACTACAAAGTTGGCCAGCGCCTTGACGGTGTAATCAACAATGTGACAGACCTGGGCATCTTCGTGACCCTGCCCAAGCATAAGAGCGGCTTGGTTCACCGCAATGACTTTGGCAGCGACTGGCCAAGAGAGCGCCAGCGCTGGCAGGTGGGCGACCAGGTCAGAGTGGTGGTCCAGAACCTGCGCAAGGGCCGGCTGGACTTGTCCATCCGCCGGGTCAACGATCCGGAACTGATCGATCCGGCCAACCAGTTCAGCCAGTTGCAGGCCGGCGACTTTGACCGGGTCCTCAACCAGGTTGACCAGGAGGCGCGAGCAGAAATAAAGCAGCTGGAAGCTGCCTTGAAATAAGAACGGCCCTAGGGGCCGTTTTTTGCTTGGATCTGTAGTTTTTAATCTGGAATCTTTTCTTTTTGCCAAGAAGAGGGAGTGATGGCTCATGGACATTGAAAAAAGACTGGCAGCCTTTTTTGCCGAAGAAGGCCTGCCTTTGGAAGGAAATTTCCTGGTCGCGGCCAGCGGCGGTCCGGACTCAATGGCGCTGCTTGATTTGATGCGGCGCTTGCCGGGAAATTTTAAGCTCTACGCGGCCCATCTTGACCACCAGATCAGGCCAGACAGCCAAAAAGAAAGCCAGGTGTTAAGGGCTTACTGTCATAAGTACCGGCTCCCTCTGTATGAAAGCGTCTGGCCCAAGTCCCTTCATCCAGAAAACGGCCTGGAAGCAGCAGCCCGGGACTACCGCTACGACTTCTTGTTTGAAGTGGCCCGGCAGGTTAAGGCTGACTACCTGCTGACAGCCCACCACGGCGATGACTTGCTGGAAAATATCCTGCTCAAGCTGGTCCGGTCAGGTATTCCCCGGGAAATGAACAGCCTCAAACCTGTCAGCCAGCGGGGGAAGGTCAAGCTGGTCCGGCCGCTTCTGGCTGCCAGCAAGGCTGATCTGTTGGCTTATGTCAAAGAAAGAGGACTGGAATATGTCGAAGACGGGACCAACTTTGAGGGCATTACGGCCCGCAACCGCCTGCGCCAGGAAGTAGTCCCGCTTTTGAAAAAGGAGAGCCCAGATCTTTTGGAAAATGCCTGGCGCTTCAGCCGGGAAATGACGGCGGAAGAAGACTGTTTTGCCCAGGCAGCCGGCAAATTGCCTGAGCCGGAATTTCTCTTTGGCGGCTGGCGGATCCCCCAGGCAGCCGGGCAGGCGGAAACCGAGCTCTTCAAGGTCTACCTGGAGAATTTTATCCAAAAAAAGTACAATAAAAGAGTCCAGCTGGACCGGGTTTTACTGGCGAAAGGGCAAGGCCAGGAAAAAGGGGGGCTCCACCTCTGCTTTTACCAAGGGCATTACTGGCTTTACCCGGCCGAGCAGCCAGCTCCCAGTCCCCTAAGGCAAGTTGAAGTCGGCCAGCCTTTCTTTTTCAGAGGCCGCTGCTACTTGCTAAGCGAGGAAAAAAAGGCAGAAAGTCCCTTGGCGGAAATATCATTTCCCGGGAAATTATTTGCTGGCAGTCTGCCGGCTGGCCAGCGCCTGCTTTTAAAAGACGGCCGCCATGCCAAGAGCAAGAAGCTTTTCGCGGCGGCGGGGATTCCGCTGGCCTTGCGGGGCAACTGCCTTGGCCTCTTTGCTGGACAAGAAGCGGTTTATGTTGAGGGCTGCTACCAGCAGCCAGTCAAAGAAGAAAAAAGGCCGCTGTATTTGCAGCAAGTGAAAACATGCAAGAAAGACAGGTAAAAGTTTCGATAGTTGCCGGCTTTTATGTTAAAATTTGGGGAGTAATTCTTCGATCTGACGGAGGTCATTTATGAAAAATAATCGGAATCGACTATTTAGCAATGGTCTATTCTACATAGTCGTATTTTTGCTTCTCCTCTGGGGAATCAATTGGGCCCTTGGCGGCAGCAGCAATTCCGGAGCAACTGAAACCATCAGCTACACGGAATTCGTGAAGAAGCTGCGCAATGGCGAAATCAAGGACTTTAACGTGCAGCCGTCCAACGGGGTTTACTCCGTAACCGGTAGCTACAAGTCAAGTCAAACTAAGTCATCCTCAAGCTCAGATATTTTTGGCGGCAGCAGCTCCTCCAAGGTGACTGGCTTCTCAACCACGATGCTGGAAAACGACTCCAGCGTCAAGAAGGTCCAGGACCTGGCCCAGTCTGAGAACGTCAAGATGAGCACCCAGGGTGAATCACAGTCCAGCAACTGGATCTCAACGATCATCATGCTGGTGCCAACCGTCCTCTTCATTGTCTTGATGGTCATGATGATGAACCAAGGCGGCAGCCGCGGCCAAGGCGGCGGCATCATGAACTTCGGCCGCTCCAACGTCAAGCCGCAGGACCCTAAGAAGAACAAGGTCCGCTTTGACGACGTGGCCGGTGAAGAAGAAGAAAAGCAGGAACTGGTGGAAGTTGTTGAATTCTTGAAGAATCCGGCAAGATACACCAAGCTGGGGGCAAGAATCCCGTCTGGTGTCCTGCTTGAGGGGCCTCCGGGTACTGGTAAGACCTTGCTGGCCAAGGCCGTTGCCGGTGAAGCGGGCGTGCCATTCTTCTCCATCTCTGGTTCAGACTTCGTTGAAATGTTCGTCGGGGTCGGGGCCAGCCGTGTCCGTGACCTGTTCACCAACGCCAAGAAGAACGCGCCAAGCATTATCTTCATCGACGAAATCGATGCCATCGGCCGCCAGCGTGGCAATGGCCAAGGCGGCGGCAACGATGAACGTGAACAGACCTTGAACCAGCTGCTGGTTGAAATGGACGGTTTTGAAGGTGACGAAGGCGTTATCGTCATGGCCGCTACCAACCGGTCTGACGTTCTTGACCCGGCTTTGACCCGGCCAGGCCGTTTTGACCGGAAGGTCCTGGTTGGTCGTCCGGACGTCAAGGGCCGTGAAGCCATCCTGCGCGTTCACGCCAAGAACAAGCCGCTGGCTGACGATGTTGACTTGAAGGAAGTTGCCCGCCAGACTCCTGGTTTTGTCGGGGCTGACCTTGAAAACGTCCTTAACGAAGCTGCCCTGGTAGCCGCCCGCCGCAACGGGACCAAGATTACCGCGGCCGACATCGATGAAGCTGAAGACCGGGTAATTGCTGGTCCTGCCAAGAAGGACCGGATGATTTCCAAGAAGGAACGCGAACGCGTGGCCTTCCACGAAGCCGGTCACTCAATCTGTGGTCTGGTCTTGAGTGACTCAAGAACGGTCCGCAAGGTTACCATCGTGCCTCGTGGCCGGGCAGGCGGTTACAACATCATGCTGCCTAAGGACGACCAGTTCATCTTGACCAAGAAGCAGCTCTTTGAGCAAATCGTTGGTTTGATGGGTGGCCGGGCCGGTGAAGAAGTCGTGGTTGGCGACCAGTCAACTGGGGCCTCAAACGACTTTGAACAAGCTACGGCAATCGCCCACAGCATGGTGGTCAACTACGGGATGACCGATGAACTGGGCATGGTTGAACTGGAAAAGGAAGGCGAAGGCATTCCTTACGGCTTCAAGCCTTACAGTGAAGCAACCGCCGCCAAGATCGACGAAGCAGTCAAGAAGATTTTGGACGAAGCCCACGCCAAAGCGGTTGAAATTGTTGAAAACAACCGGGAAAAGCACCGGATCATCGCTGAAGCCCTGCTGAAGTACGAAACTCTGGATGAAAAGCAGATCTACTCACTCTACAAGACTGGGAAGATGCCTGAAAAGTCCAGCGAAGAGTTCCCATCTGAAGCCAAGGCCTTGAGCTATGAAGAAGCCAAGGAAGCTGCTCAGAAGCGGGCAGAAGAAAAGGCTGAGGAGAAGGCGGAAGAAGACATTGCTGAAAAGCAAGCTCTGGCAACGCCAAGCGAAGACGCGGTCAAGCCGGAAACCGACGCCGCCAAGCTCGCTGAGCCAGATGATTCAGCGAGTCAGGAAGACTCTGCTGATGCTCTGCCGACGCCAAGCGAAAGCGACCTGTCAAAGGATCCTGAAAAGGACAAGAATGACGCTCCTAGTCAGAAGACTGAACAAACAGACGATTCAGACAAGGATGAATAGAAGAAATAGAGCCGGCAACGGCTCTATTTTTATGGAGGAAAATCATGAACGACTACTTAATCAAAGCAATCAATGCCAGCAAGGACCTGCGTCTTTTGACCATTAACGGCAAGGACCTGGTCGCTGAAGCGCAAAAGCGGCACGACACCTGGTCAGCTTCTTCAGCTGTTTTGGGCCGGAGCCTCTTGGGTACGCTGCTTTTGGCTGGGGCAGAATTAAAAGGTGACCAGGAACTGACTTTGCGCCTGTTGGGCGATGGCCCGGTTGGGGCAACCGTGGTTACGGCCAAGTCAGATTTGACTGTTAAGGGCTATGTCCAAAACAACCACGTGGCCTTGCCGGCCAGAGAAGACGGCCATATCGACGTTAAGAAGGCTGTCGGCAAGGGCTGGCTGCAGGTAACCAAGGACCTGGGCTTGAAGCAGCCTTACACTGGCGAAGTGCCGATCGTATCTGGGGAAATTGCTGAAGACTTGACCTACTACCTGGCTAAGTCAGAACAGATCCCGTCAGCTGTCGGCCTGTCAGTTTTCGTCAACCCGAACGACACTATTGGGGCCGCGGGCGGCTTTTTGCTCCAGGCACTGCCAGGGGCCAGCGAAGAACTGCTGAAGGAAACGGAAGACCGGATCAAGGCCTTGCCGCAGCTTTCATCCGCCTTTTTGGACGGGATGACGCCAGAAGACTTGTCCAAGAAGATCCTGGGCGATGACTGCAAGATCTTGGAAAAAGACGAGGTCTCCTACCACTGCGACTGCTCCAAGGAAAAGTATGCCGGCATGCTGGAAACCTTGAAGGGCAGCCAGCTCAAGGAAATGATCGAAGAAGACCATGGGGCTGAACTGGTCTGCAACTTCTGCGGGGACAAGTACAATTTCACTGAAGCAGAACTGCAAGCCATTTTGGACAAAAAGCTGCAAAAATAAGTTTTTGTCCCTTGACGAAAAGTAAAAATTACTTTATGCTCTAATTATAGTTAAATTAAGTAAAGCTTAAGAAGATGAGTAGTCAGGGGAAGCCTCTACAGAGAACTGTTGGTGCTGAGAAACAGGGGGCGAAAGCTGGCGAAGATGGTCTTGTGTTGGCATGGTCCCGGCGAGTCGCTGATAAGCCGGACCCGCTTAACGCCCGTTAGCGCGTTCAGATCTTCTGACTGGAAGACTTTAAGGGCCCTGGCCGTGAGGCGGGGCTGAATAAAGGGTGGTAACGCGCGAAGACGTCCCTTGGCCTCTGGGCCAAGAGGCGTCTTTTTTTCTGGCAGAGCATCTGCTGAGGAAGCATTTTTTGCTTTGAACGATGGGTGGTAACACGCTATTAGCGTCCCTGAGAGTTGATCTCAGGGGCGTTTTTCTTTTTAAGCTGAGCTAAGCAGTGATGTTAATAGTTGTTGTTTTTAGTAAAAACGGAGGAAATCATGACCTTGAAGAAAATTACCGCTGCCGGTCTTTTGACCGCCTCAGCCCTCGTTTTAGCCGCCTGCGGCCAGCAAAAGAGCTCCCAGTCCCAAACCAAGCAAGTCCTCAACTGGACCGAAAGTGCCCAGATCTCAACCCAGGACCCGTCACTGACGACTGACTCCACTTCCTTCCAGGCTCTTTTGAACACCCAGGAAGGGCTCTACCGCTTGGACAAAAAACAAAAGCCCCAGCTGGCCCTGGCCAAGAGTGCCAAGGTTACTGACGGGGGCAAGACCTATACTTTTGTCCTCAGAAACGCCAAGTGGTCCAATGGACAGGCAATCACGGCCAATGACTTTGTCTACTCTTTCAGAAGAACCTTGAACCCGAAGACCAAGTCTTCCATGGCTTTTTACCTCTACCAAATTGTAAATGCCGAAGCCATCAATGCCGGCAAGAAGTCTGTGACCAGCCTGGGCGTCAAGGCCTTGAGCAAAAACAAGCTGCAGATCAAGCTGGTCCGGCCGGTCTCTTACTTTAAGCTTTTGCTGGCCTTCCCGCTTTTCTTCCCGGAAAACCAGCAGTTTATTGAAAAAGCCGGCAGCAAGTACGGGACGGCGGCCAAGTACACCATTTCTTCCGGTCCTTTCAAGCTGACCAAGTGGACCGGGTCCAACAAGCAGTTTACCCTGGTTAAGAACCAAAACTACTGGGACAAGAAGAACGTGAAGCTGGACAAGGTCAACGAAACCATCAGCGAAACTTCTTCAACTGCCTACAACCTCTACCAGGCTGGCAAGCTGGACGAAACTTACCTGACTGGTGAACAAGTCAAGGCCAACAAGGGCAGGTCCACCTTCTACGACCGGCCGGCTTCCGCTATCCAGCGTCTGGAATTAAACCGCAATAAGGTCAAGGCTTTTAATAACTTCAACATCCGCCGGGCCCTGTCCTTGGCCATTGACCGGGGCAGCCTGGCTAAGGTCTTGAGCGATGGGTCAGTTGCGGCAAAGGGCTTCGTCCCATCCGGCATGGGGAACAACCCAACGACCGGGGAAGCTTTTTACAAGGAAGCCTATGTCAAGGAAGCAGTCAGCTACAACTTGAAGGAAGCCAAGAAGTACCTGGCCAAGGGCTACAAGGAACTGGGGATCAAGTCCCTTAACCTCAACTTGACGGTCAGCGACACTGACTCTGCCAAGCAGGTGGGCGAATTCCTGCAAAGCAAGCTGGGCGAACTGCCAGGCGTGAAGATCACCGTGACGACCCTGCCGTACACGACCTTAATCGCCCGGCAAAGCGCCGGCAACTACCAATTGACCATCAAGAACTGGCAGGCTATCTTAGGTGACCCGATCAACTTCCTGGACGTCTTTGAAAAGGACTCCAGCTACAACACCAGCGGTTTTGCCAGCAGCAAGTACGACCAGCTGCTCAATGAAGCCGAAAACGTCTACGGCAACAAGCCGGTTCAGCGCTGGAAGCGGCTGGTGGCAGCTGAAAAGCTGTTGATGAATGAACAGGGGACTATCCCGCTGATCCAGACGGCTCACCCGCAGCTGGTGCAAAGCTACGTCAAGAACGTATCCTACAACCCGCTGGGCATCCCTTACGACTTCAAGCTTGTTTACATCAAGAAATAGGAGGCAGGCATGGCTTTTTCCGATCTTGATTTTTTAGAAAAAAACTTCATCCACTACGCTAAAGAAGACACCCAGTCCAAATATGCCAATAAAGACCAGGTCCCGACCACGCCTAATCAGGTCAAGATGATGAAGGAACTGGCTGACCAGGTCAAAGACTATGGCCTGGAGTCTTATTACAATGAAAAAACTGCCTTTGCAATCGGCCGCTTGGCGGCTAATACAGAGGGCGTTGCCCCAATTGGCTTTTTCGCCCATGTCGACACGGTTGAATACGATGACCGCTTCCCCATCCGCCCTCAAGTCCACCGGGACTACCAGGGGCAAAAGCTGGTCTTGGATGAGGCAAACGGGATTTTCCTGGACCCGGAAGAATTTCCGGACCTGCTGAACTTAAAGGGGCAGACCTTGATCACTAGCGACGGGAAAACCATCCTGGGCACTGACGACAAGGCCGGGGTGGCTGGCCTGCTGGCAGCACTCAAGTACCTCCATGAGCACCCGGAAGTTGAACATGGCGATATCTATGTGGCTTTTGGCCCGGATGAAGAAATCGGTTTGGGCGGCCAGCGCTTTGACCCGGCTGATTTTCCAGGAGTGGGATTTGCCTATACTTTGGACAATGGCCGGCCAGGCGACTTTGAATACGAGACCTTCAACGCCTCAGCCGCCGATTTGACGATCAAGGGGACCGTGGTCCACCCGGGTGAAGCCTACGGGCTGATGGTCAACGCCACGACGATCATGACGGAATTTCTGGCGGCTTTGCCCAAAGACCAGGTGCCGGAAAAGTCCCGGGGCCACGAGGGCTTCATCATGGTCACGGATGCCCAGAGCAGCGTCGATTCAGCTCACGTCGGCTTGATTATCCGCGACTTTGACTGGGATGAATTTTTGGCGAAAGAAGACCTGGTCAAAAAGCTCGTCGCTTCCTTAGGGGAAAAATACGGGTCAGACCGCTTCAAGCTGGACCTGCGCCGTCAGTACGAGAACATCTACAACGGGGTTAAGGACCGGCCTTATGTGGTCAACCTGGCCTTAGACAGCTATGAAAAAGCGGGCCTTACGCCAAATGTGCAGACCTTCAGAGGGGGAACCGACGGGAATTTCATCACCAAAAAGGGAATCCCGACGCCCAACCTCTTCAATGGCGGCGGCAACTACCATGGCCGCTACGAATACGTGACGGTTGAGCAGATGGACAAACTGGCCGAGGTCTTAGTGACGATCGCGGCTGAGCATGCCCGCCAGAGTAAAGAGGGGCAAGACGACCGACCCCTGGAAAAATACTGGTAAAGATAAGAAGAGCATCCTCTTTTAACGGGGGATGCTCTTTTCGCGGGCTTTTGGTTTGTTCTTTGGGCATAATCTTGTTATGATATAAAGTTGTAGTTATTGAAAGGAAAAAGGTGGCAATGGACACTACTTGGAAGATACGCGAAATCGAAATCCCCAACCGGGTAATGGTAGCGCCGATGGCCGGCGTTTCCAACATGGCTTTTAGAAAAGTCTGCAAGGAATTCGGCGCCGGCATGGTTGTCTGCGAAATGATTTCCGACCATGGGATCATTTACGGCAACAAGAAAACCTTGAGCATGCTGGACGTCGACCCGGGCGAGCACCCGATGAGCATCCAGATCTTTGGGGGGACGGAAGACAGCCTTTTGCAGGCGGCCCAGTACATCGACCAGCACACCGATGCCGACATCATCGACATCAACATGGGCTGCCCGGTACCAAAGGTGACCAAGACTGACGCGGGTTCCAAGTGGCTTTTGGACTCAAACAAGATCTACCAGATGGTCCACAAGGTTGTCCAAAACGTGGAAAAGCCAGTTTCCGTCAAGATGCGGATCGGCTGGGACCGCAAGCACATTTTTGCCGTCGAAAACGCCCTGGCTGCCCAGGAAGCCGGTGCTTCCATGCTGGCCATGCACGGCCGGACCAGAAAGCAGATGTACCAAGGCGAAGCTGACTGGGAAACCCTGCATGAAGTAGCCCAGGTCATGGATATTCCTTTCGTGGCCAACGGGGACATTACGACTCCGCAGCTGGCCAAGAAGGCCCTGGACGAGATCGGCTGCACGGCCGTCATGGTTGGCCGGGCCGCTCTGGGCAATCCTTGGATCTTAAAGGAAATGACCCACTACCTGGCAACGGGCGAAGAGCTGCCAAAGCAGACCGTCCGGGAAAAGGTGGAGACCGCCAAGCACCAGCTCGACGGCCTGGTTCAGCTGCATGGGGAAAAACGGGCCGTGCCGGAATTTCGCCAGCAGGCAGCATATTATTTGAAGGGAATTCCCCGTTCAGCCCGGACTCGTGCTAAAATAAATGAAGTCTGGACGCGTCAGGAGGTTTATGACCTGCTTGACGAATTCGTCGAAACTTACGAAAAACGCGCGCGGCAGAAGCGTGACCGCGCTGCTGATACCCAATCTATGTAAATGGAGGAAAAACACGTTGGCAAAGAACGAAATTAACGACCAATTGCTTGTTCGTCGGCAAAAGCTTGAAGAACTTAAGGAGATGGGGATTGAACCCTTCGGCCGCAAATATGACCGGGAAGCCCTGGCCCGCGACCTGGACGAAAAGTACTTGGGCCTTGACAAGGACGAACTAAACGCAGATATGCCTAAGACCAAGATCGCCGGCCGGATGCTGGCCAAGCGGGGCAAGGGCAAGGTCGGCTTTGCGGACCTCTATGACCGTAGCGGCAAGATCCAGATCTACGTCCGCAAGGACATGGTCGGTGAAGAAAACTACCAGATCTTCAAGAAGGCCGACCTCGGCGACTTCCTGGGCGTTGAAGGCGAAGTCTTCAAGACTGACTCAGGCGAACTGTCTGTCCGGGCCCAGCACGTGACCTTCCTGTCCAAGGCTCTGCGGCCACTGCCTGACAAGTACCACGGCCTGAAGGACGTGGAATCCATTTACCGCCAGCGTTACCTGGACTTGATCACCAATCACGAAAGCTACCAGCGTTTCGTTAACCGGACCAAGATCATCCAGGCTATCCGTGACTACTTGAACGGGCAGGACTTCCTGGAAGTTGAAACTCCGGTTCTGCACAACATCCCAGGCGGGGCTGAAGCTCGTCCGTTCATTACCCACCACAACGCCCTGGACATCAACCTTTACATGCGGATCGCTTTGGAATTGCCACTGAAGCGTTTGATCGTCGGTGACATGGAACGGGTTTACGAAATCGGCCGGGTCTTCAGAAATGAAGGGATGGACCTGAAGCACAACCCTGAATTTACTGAACTGGAAACTTACGCTGCTTACTACGACTTCCACGATGTCATGGATGAAGCTGAAGGCATCATCCGGGCAGCTGCCAAGGTTGTTTCAGAAGATGGCAAGATCAACTACCAAGGCACTGACTTGGACTTGGGCAAGCCATTCCGTCGGGTGCACATGGTTGACCTGATCAAGGAATTAACTGGCGTTGACTTCTGGCAGCCAATGACTCTGGAAGAAGCCCGGAAGGTTGCCGCTGAACACCATGTTGAAGTTGAACCTTACTGGCAAGTTGGTCACATCATCAACGCCTTCTTCGAAGAATTTGGTGAAAAATCAATCGTTGACCCAACCTTCGTTTACGGCCACCCGGTTGAAGTTTCACCGCTGGCCAAGAAGAACGCGGATGATCCACGCTTCACTGACCGTTTCGAAATCTTCATCATGGGCAATGAATACGGCAACGCCTTCTCAGAACTGAACGACCCGCTTGACCAGCGGGAACGGTTCGAAGCCCAAATGGCTGAACGTGACGCCGGCAACGACGAAGCCGACATCATCGACGAAGACTACCTGCGGGCCATGGAATACGGTATGCCGCCTACGGGTGGTCTGGGCATCGGGATCGACCGTCTGGTCATGCTTTTGACCAACGCGGCTTCAATCCGCGACGTCCTGCTTTTCCCAACCATGCGGCCGGAAAAGATCGTCGACGACGAAAAGAACATTAAGCTGGACAAGTAGTCCAGATCGCTAAATTTAACTCTCCGGGCTTGGCCTGGGGAGTTTTTTATTGAAAAAATAAAACGAATCGTTTTCAAGATATAAATGTTAAGGCATTTTTGCTAGAATAAAGGCAATTAACTTGAGAGTTGCTTTTAGAAAAGGTGAATTTTTGCCAATCTACAGATACTTATTGTCGATTTTAACCACCATCTCCGCCTTGGCTGGGGCCTTTTTGGCTGCCAGCAGCGGCTTAGCGGCTTATTTGGCCAGCCAGCCAGTCAAGGCGGGGATTTTTGCCGTGCTCTGCCTTTTAGAGGGGCTTAGCGCCTACTTCCTCTGGCGGCCGGGGAAGCGGGTATTAGATATTTTAAATAGTGGCTTGCTGGCGTCAGCCCTGCTCCTCTTTTGGCAGGGAGAGGGACTGGCGGCTGGAGCTGCTCTGTCTTTATTGGCGATCAACTATCTGCTGAAAAAAGAAGAGACTTGGGCCTTGACTCTGGCTTTGGTCTTGAACCTGGTCTTTGCCGCTTTGACCATGTTGCCCCACCAGTTCATGTCTTTCCCGGCAGCTTAGTTTTCACGAAAGAAAAAATAGAATGAATTTGGATAAGATCAATTATTACGGGTTCAGCCGGGCGGGGGGCAATGTTTTGCTGGCCCGGTCTTGACTTTGGACGAAAAGCTCGTATACTTTAAATACAGATTAAGTTTTGCTGGGAAAGTGCTTTCAGCGGCTTAGTTTGGTGAATAGGACGATCAACCAGGGAATCACTGCCATGATTTCCTGGTTTTTGTTTGCAGACTTTTTAGCAAAAAAGAATTGACTTTCAGCTGGTAGCTGATATACTTAAAAGCGAATTAAGGATTAATGAAGAAAGGAGAACCACCATGGAATTCGCTGCTAAGAATTGTCAAATGCAAGTCATGTCAATGAACATGCTGATGTACAGCATGCCTTTTAGCGTAGAAACGAATACCTGTGGTTCACCATCCTAAGATCGTTACTGTATTGAAGATAGTAAAGGCCGCCTGAACTACTGGTTAGTTGGGCGGCTTTTTTACGAGGTAAGGTTCATGTGCAGGAAACGATATCAACAGACGAAACGCTGGCTGATCCTCTGGCGGGGAGCGGCGATTGGGGCCAGCTACATGTGCCGCTTGTGTTTTTAACAGCAATATTTCAGCAATCTAATCATTTCCAACAACTAAAAAATATTACACAGCAACAACACAAGCGAGGTAAAAAAACATGAGTAAAGAAGCTATCAGCAACGAAGGTTTGTCATTTGAAACTTTGCAGGTCCACGCCGGTCAGCCAATTGACGAAACTGGCGCCCGGGCAGTGCCAATCTACCAAACCACGTCCTATGTCTTTGACGACGCTGACCAGGCAGCTGGCCGTTTTGCCTTGACCGATGCCGGCAACATCTACACCCGTTTGACCAACCCGACCACGGCGGTTTTTGAAAACCGGGTAGCAGCCCTTGAAGGCGGCACGGGTGGCGTGGCCCTGGCAACGGGGGCGGCAGCGATCACCGCGGCTATCTTGAACGTAGCTGGGGCGGGCGACGAAATCGTGGCTGCTTCCACTATTTACGGCGGGACCTACGACCTTTTTGCCCAGACTTTGCCGCCATTGGGCATCAAGACCCACTTCGTTGACCCAAGTGATCCGGCCAATTTTGAAAAAGAAATCAACGACCATACCAAGGTGGTTTACGCTGAAACCATCGGCAACCCTAACGCCAACTTGATCGACATTGACGCGGTAGCAGAAGTGGCTCACAAGCACGGCGTTTTGGTCATTATCGACAACACCTTTGCTACCCCTTACCTCTACCGGCCATTTGAACATGGGGCCGACGTGGTTGTCCACTCAGCTACCAAGTTCTTCGGCGGCCACGGGACGACCATGGGCGGGGTAGTCGTGGAAAGCGGCAAGTTCGACTATGAAAAGTCCGGCCGCTACCCAAGCTTCACTAACCCTGACCCGTCTTACAAGGATGTGACTTGGGCCAAGCTGGGGGCACAAGCATTTACGACCAAGATCCGGGCAACGGTTCTGCGTGACACCGGGGCCAGCCTCAGCCCATTCAACGCCTTCCTGCTTTTGCAAGGCCTGGAAAGCTTGTCCTTGCGGGTTGAACGCCACGTCTACAACGCTCAAAGAGTGGCTGAATACCTAAGCAAGCATCCAAAGGTTGCCTGGGTCCGCTACCCGGGTCTGGTTGACAGCCCGGACCATGCCTTGGCTGAACGGGACTTCCCGAAGGGGGTCGGCTCAATCTTCACCTTTGGCTTGAAGGGCGGGGAAGAAGCCGGCAAGCAGCTGATTGCCAACTTGAAGCTCTTCTCCCTTTTGGCCAACGTGGCTGATGCCAAGTCCTTGATCATTCAGCCAGCTTCCACCACCCACGCCCAGCTGAATGTCGAAGAACTGGCCAGCGTCGGGATTACCCCGGACTTGATCAGAATCTCTGTTGGGGTGGAAAATATCGACGACCTTTTGGCCGACCTGGACCAGGCCCTGGCCAAGCTGTAATTTTTGAAAAATCTCCTTATACTAAAAAACGTTTCCTGCTAGAGGAAACGTTTTTTTGCGTCTACATCTTTTTGATGGTCTCCATATAGTTTAATCGAACTTGCCGCAGAGAAAAATGCTATTTTTATAAAAAAGCCCTTGCCAAGACCCGGCTTTTAGATTATCCTAATAGATGTGTTGCGGAAGTAGTTCAGTGGTAGAACATCACCTTGCCATGGTGGGGGTCGCGGGTTCGAATCCCGTCTTCCGCTTCTTCGGGAATTAGCTCAGTTTGGTAGAGCGCTACGTTCGGGACGTAGAGGTCACAGGTTCAAATCCTGCATTCCCGATTAGCCAATGTGTGATCAAAGCGTTGCTTTTTATAGCGGCGCTTTTTTCTCATTTATGGGCAAAAAAAGACTTGCAAAAGAGAAATTTTTTGGTAAACTAATAAATGTATCGCGGAAGTAGTTCAGTGGTAGAACATCACCTTGCCATGGTGGGGGTCGCGGGTTCGAATCCCGTCTTCCGCTTCATCAAAGACTCGCTAGTTTAGCGGGTCTTTTCTTTTTGCCTTATAATAGATCTGCAGGGCACCTGGCTTGTCGAAAAGATCGGGAAATGTTATGCTTGCAAGCATAGCAATTTTTGCCTTTTTACCTATTATTTGGCAGACGCGAAGGAGGAAATCATGGCAGCAGCAAGTCAGGCGGAGTACGAGTTATTGCTTGAGCAGGCCAAGGCCTTGACGGCCGGGGAGAGCGACTGGATCGCCAATACCGGCAATGTTTCGGCCCTTTTGAAAGCAGGAATGAAAAACGTCAATTTTGCCGGGGTTTACCGCTTTGAAAAAGGGGAATTGATCCTGGGGCCCTTCCAGGGGATGCCGGCCTGCGTGCACATCCAGCTGGGCAAGGGGGTCTGCGGGAAAGCCGCCTTGGAAAAGAAGACGCAGATTGTGGCCAATGTCCATGACTTCCCAGGCCATATCGCCTGCGACAGTGCCTCCAATTCAGAAATCGTCGTGCCGATTTTTGACCGGAGCGGCAATTTCTGGGGCGTGTACGACTTTGACTCGACTAATTTGAACAATTTTGATGATTTGGACCAGAAGTACTTAGAGCAGATCGCGGCAGTAGCTTTAGGCAACTAGGTCCGGTGTGAGGCGATTTTTATATGCAAAATTCATACAGTAAAAGCAGCAGACAGGTCTTGGAAATTGCCCAGGAACAAGCCAAGGAGTTTCACCACCGCCTAATCGGGACTGAGCATGTCCTTTTGGCCCTGGTAATCGAAGCTGACGGCAAGGCCGGCAAGATCCTGCGGACCATGAACGTGACGCCGGCCGGGGTCAGGGAAGAAATCGAGCGCTACACGGGCTACGGCTCAGCGGCCCCAACCAGCTATATGGAGTTTTCTCCCCGGCTGACTTTGGCGCTGGACTACGCCAAGCGGAATTCTGAACTCCGGTCCAGCAAGGAAATTGAAACGACGGACATTCTTCAAGCTTTGGTTTCCAGCGAGCAGATCTTGTCAGCCATGATCCTGCGCAACCTGGACGTGGACCTGGACAACTTGAAAGACGAACTGGATGATGCCAACCAGGTGACCGGGGAAAGCAGCCAGGCCAGCCGGCCAGCCGTTGGGGCAAGCCAGTCACAGACGCCGATTTTGGACCGGTTTGGGATCGACTTGAACCGGCGGGCTAAAGAAGGCGACATTGACCCGGTGATCGGCCGCCAGCGGGAACTGGACCGGGTGATTCAGATCCTTTCCCGGCGGACCAAGAACAACCCCCTTTTGGTCGGTGAGCCTGGGGTCGGCAAGACCGCGGTCGCTGAAGCTTTGGCCAGCGCGATCGTTGATAAAAAAGTTCCCCGGGATCTGGCTGACAAGCGGGTGGTTTCACTGGACGTCAACAGCATGGTGGCCGGTACCCGCTACCGGGGTGAATTTGAAGAGCGGATGGACCGCTTGATCAAGGAAGTTACTGCCAGCAAGAATGTCATTCTTTTTGTCGACGAAATTCACTCTTTGGTCAAGGCCGGGGACGCGGAAGGGGCGATGAGCGCCTCTAACACCTTGAAGCCGGCATTGGCCCGCGGGGATATTCAATTGATCGGGGCCACGACTTTTGAAGAATACCGCAAGCACATGGAAAAAGACTCTGCCTTTGTCCGCCGCTTCCAGCTGGTCCGCCTGGCTGAGCCAAATGAAGAAGAAACCCTGCGGATTTTGCATGGGATCAAGGACAAGTACGAGGACTACCACCGGGTAGCCTTGTCAGAAGAAGCCTTGCAGGCAGCAGTTGACTTGTCCAGCCGCTACATCGCCGACCGCTACCAGCCAGACAAGGCCATCGACTTGATCGATGAAGCCAGCGCGGCGGTTAAACTGGCCAATGACACTGGCGAAGACAAGGACCTGGCTGAAATCGATTTGGAAATCAGCCGGACTCTCAAGCAAAAGAACGATGAAGCAGCCAAGCAGAACTTTGCCCAAGCGGCCAAGCTGCGCGACCAGGAAGTCGCCTTGCGGCAAAAGCGCAGCGTGATTGCTAAGAAGCTGGCCGGCAAGGATGAAAAGAGGTCAGTCGTTGGTGCTGAAGACGTGGCCAAGGTGGTCTCCATCTGGACCGGGGTTCCGGTAACCCAGCTCAAGACCAGTGAAAACAAGCGCCTGGCCCGCCTGGAAGGGATCTTGCATGAAAGAGTCATCGGCCAAGACGATGCCGTCAAGGCTGTGGCTAATGCCATCCGCCGGTCAAGAAGCGGCTTGAAGGATGAGAACCGGCCAATCGGTTCCTTCCTCTTCCTAGGCCCAACCGGGGTCGGCAAGACTGAACTGGCCAAGGCCGTGGCTGAGGCAGTTTTTGGCTCAGAAGACAACATCATCAGAGTCGACATGTCAGAGTACATGGACCGGGAATCTTCCTCCAAGCTGATCGGGTCAGCACCTGGCTACGTCGGCTATGAAGAGGGGGGGCAGCTCTCCAACAAGGTCCGGGAACATCCTTACTCAGTCGTTCTTTTTGACGAAGTGGAAAAGGCCAATCCGGAAATCTTCAACGTCTTGCTGCGGGTGCTGGATGAAGGCTTCATGACTGACTCCTTGGGCCGGAAGGTCGACTTCAGAAACACGATTATCATCATGACTTCCAACCTTGGTTCCAGAAGCCTGGAAGCTGACAGCCACGTGGGCTTCTCAGCCAGCCAGGAAGACCAGGGCAAGCTGATCACGGAAAAGGTAACCAAGGCTACCAAGGACTTCTTCCGGCCGGAATTTTTGAACCGGATCGACGAAAAGATCGTCTTCAAGCCGCTGGATGCCAAGCAGCTGCGGGAAATCGTGACGCTTCTGACCCGGAAACTGGTCAAGCGGCTGGCGGAAAAAGACATTACTTTGCGCCTGTCGCCAGCTGCCTTGGATCAATTGGCCAAGGACGGCTACAATCCGGAAATGGGGGCCCGGCCATTGCGGCGGACCATCCAGGATGAAGTTGAAGACGAATTAGCCCAGGACCTGGTCAGCGAAAAGCTGCAGGCCGGCGACACGGTCAAGATTGGCGCCCGGGGCGGCAAGCTGCGCTTTGAAATCGTCAAGGCCAAGTCCGGCGAAAAGGTCAAGGGATAATGAATAGATAATTTTTGGAGGCAGATTATGTTTGGCAAGAAGAAAAAAGCTGAAGCCGCTAAGGCAGAACAAGAAGCAAGCAAGAAGACTGACGGGCGGATCCTGCTTTACAGCGACATCATCGACGCTCTTTACGACGAAATGCCAAGAGAAGAGCGGGAGGCGTTGCTGGAAGCTAAGCAGCAGCTGGAACAGAAGGTCTACCTGGGCAAGGTGATGCGAGACTTGCGGATCGCTTTAGAGCCGGTTGCAATCAAGTCCCAGCTTAGCCCCCAAGGCAAGCAGATTTTCTGGAATATCACGGCTGGCGGCTACCAGCTCACCGGGGTTGGTCTGGCCAGCCAGGCGGCCATGCTTTTTAGCGGCCGCTAGGGCTTGCTTTGCTTTAAAATTAGTGGTACAATATTGGGCGATTTAAAAGGCTGAAGTTCAGGATTTTACTGATATATTGTCCAGTAAAATGATAAAGACAAAAACGACTGGTTCGTTTTTGTCTTTTTTATGCCCAAAATCCCGGCCTTTTTAAAATGTAACACAAATGTAATATTTGCTCTCTTCAACAGGATAGAAAGGATGTTTTCCTTGCTAAACGGACACGTAGTAAATTACGGACAACACCGGACAAGACGCAGCTTCTCACGGATTAAGGAAATCCTGCCGCTGCCAAACTTGACCGACGTACAGACTGAATCATACAAGTGGTTCCTTGACGAAGGCGTTAAGGAAGTTTTCGACGACATTCTGCCAATCAGCGACACCTCTGGCCGCTTGACCCTGGAATACGTCGACTACAAGCTGCAAGAACCTAAGTATACTGTCGATGAATCACGCAAGCACGACGCGACTTACTCCGCTCCAATGCACGTGACTCTGAAATTGACCAACCACGAAACTGGCGAAATCAAGACCCAAGACGTCTTCTTCGGCGACTTGCCGCTGATGACCAAGTCCGGCTCCTTCATCGTTAACGGGGCGGAAAGAGTTATCGTTTCCCAGCTGGTTAGATCACCTGGTGTCTACTACAGTGGCGAATTCGACAAGAACGGCCGGCAAATCTTCGGCACGACCGTCATCCCTAACCGCGGGGCTTGGCTGGAATTCGAAACTGACGCCAAGAACATTTCCTACGTCCGGGTTGACCGGACCCGGAAGCTTCCTTTATCTGTCCTAGTCCGGGCCCTGGGCTTTGGCTCCGACAGTGAAATCAAGGAAATCTTCGGCGACAGCGACACTTTGGACCTGACTTTGGACAAGGATGTTCACAAGAACCCAGCAGACAGCCGGGTAGCAGAAGCTTTGAAGGACATCTACGACCGTCTGCGTCCAGGTGAACCTAAGACTACCGACTCATCCCGGAGCCTTTTGGTTTCCCGCTTCTTTGACCCGCGCCGCTACGACCTGGCTGCTGTTGGCCGCTACAAGGTCAACAAGAAGCTGAGCTTGAAGAACCGGCTTTTGGGCTACACTTTGGCTGAAACCCTGGCTGACCCTGACACTGGGGAAGTTCTGGCTGCCAAGGGGACGGTTGTCAACAACGAAGTCATGGACGTTCTGAAGGACTACCTGGACCGCGACGACTTCAAGACTGTTACCTACACTCCATCTGACGAAGGCGCGATTCCAGAACCTGTAACTGTTCAGGAAATCAAGGTCTTCTCCCGTGAAATTCCAGACCGGGAAATCAAGCTGATCTCCAACGGTCACATTGACGAAGACGTTAAGTGCATCACTCCAGCCGACATCATCGCTGCTGTCAACTACTTCCTGGAACTCCAAGAAGGCGTCGGCAACATCGACGACATCGACCACTTGGGCAACCGCCGCATTCGCCGGGTTGGCGAATTGCTGCAAAACCAGATGCGGATCGGTTTGGCCCGGATGGAACGGGTTGTCCGCGAACGTATGTCAATTCAAGACGCGGCTACGGTTACTCCGCAGCAATTGATCAACATCCGGCCAATCGTTGGTTCAATCAAGGAATTCTTCGGTTCATCCCAGCTTTCTCAATTCATGGACCAAAACAACCCGCTGGGTGAATTGACCCACAAGCGGCGTATGTCCGCCTTGGGGCCTGGTGGTCTGTCCCGTGACCGGGCCGGCTACGAAGTCCGTGACGTTCACTACACCCACTACGGCCGTCTGTGCCCAATCGAAACGCCAGAAGGTCCTAACATCGGTTTGATCAACTCCATGGCCACTTACGCCATCATCAACAAGTACGGCTTCCTGGAAACTCCATACCGGCGCGTTTCTTGGGCAACCCACAAGGTTACCGACAAGATCGACTACTTGACTGCCGATGTAGAAGACAACTACATCATCGCCGGGGCCAACACTCCTTTGAACGAAGACGGCTCCTTCGTTGATGACGTGATTCTTTGCCGGCACCGGGAAGACAACGTCGAAGTAAGTCCAGACCGGATCGACTACATGGACGTTATTCCAAAGCAGGTTGTTTCCGTAACTTCCGCATGTATTCCATTCCTGGAAAACGACGACTCCAACCGGGCCTTGATGGGGGCCAACCACCAACGTCAGGCTGTTCCTTTGATCAACCCGCATGGTCCGCTTGTGGCTACTGGTATGGAATACCGGGCAGGTCACGACTCCGGTGACGCTTTGCTGGCTGAAGCAGACGGTGAAGTTGAATACGTGGACGCAAACGAAATCCGCGTCCGCCGCGAAGACCAGACTTTGGATACTTACACCCTTGAAAAGTACCGCCGGTCAAACGCGACTAAGAACTACAACCAGACGCCAAACGTCAAGCGCGGCGACAAGGTTGTTGACGGCCAGGTAATTGCCAACGGTCCGTCAATGGCTGACGGCGAACTTGCTCTGGGTCAAAACCCGGTTATCGCCTTCACCACTTGGAACATGTACAACTTCGAAGACGCCATCATGCTGAGCGAACGCCTGGTTAAGGAAGACGTCTACACTTCAATCCACATTGAAGACTACGACTCAGAAGCCCGTGACACCAAGCTGGGGCCGGAAGAAATCACCCGGGAAATCCCTAACGTTGGTGAAGATGCCTTGAAGGACCTGGACGAAAACGGGATCATCCGGATCGGTGCCGAAGTTCACGACGGCGATATCCTGGTCGGCAAGGTTACCCCTAAGGGGATCACTGAACTGAGCGCTGAAGAAAGACTGCTGCACGCCATCTTTGGTGAAAAGGCCCGTGAAGTCCGTGATACTTCATTGAAGGTACCTCACGGCGGTGGCGGTGTGGTTCAAGACGTTCAAGTCTTCACCCGCGAAGCCGGCGACGAACTGGCACCAGGCGTCAACACCCTGGTCCGGGTCTACATCGTGCAAAAGAGAAAGATTCAAGTCGGGGACAAGATGTCCGGTCGTCACGGTAACAAGGGTACGGTTGCCTTGGTTGCTCCAGTTGAAGACATGCCTTACCTGCCAGACGGTACTCCAGTCGACATCTGCTTGAACCCAATGGGTGTGCCATCACGTATGAACATCGGGCAGCTGCTTGAAATCCACTTGGGCCGGGCAGCCCGGGCCTTGGGTATCCACGTGGCTACTCCAGTATTCGACGGGGCCAGCGAAGATGACGTTTGGGACTTTGTCCGCGAAGCCGGCGTTGACTCAGACGGTAAGACTGTCCTTTACGATGGCCGGACCGGTGAACCATTCCACAACCGGGTTTCAGTCGGGGTTATGTACTACCTAAAGCTGACTCACATGGTCGACGACAAGATCCACGCGCGGTCAATCGGGCCTTACTCACTTGTTACCCAACAGCCTTTGGGTGGTAAGGCGCAATTCGGTGGCCAGCGTTTCGGTGAAATGGAAGTCTGGGCTTTGGAAGCCTACGGTGCAGCCTACACCCTGCAAGAAATCCTGACCTACAAGTCTGACGACGTTGTCGGCCGTGTCAAGGCCTACGAAGCGATCGTCAAGGGCGAAAGAATTCCTAAGCCAGGCGTGCCTGAATCATTCCGCGTTTTGGTCAAGGAACTGCAATCATTGGGCCTGGATCTGCGCGTTTTGGACAGCGACGAAAACGAAGTCGAACTGCGCGACATGGACGAAGACTCAAATGAACACGTAAACATCGATACTTTATCTCGCCTTGCGGAAGCGCAAGAAAAGAAGAAGTTGGCCGAAGAAGAGGCCGAAATCGCCGCGGAAGCTGAAGCAGAAGGTGCAGATGCAGCTGAAGCAGATGCTGATGCAAATGAAGCTGAAACTGCTGACGACGACAAGGCTTCAAAGTAATTGGGAGGTTAAACTTTGATCGACGTAAATAAGTTTGAAAGCATGCAGATTGGTTTGGCTTCACCAAACAAGATCAGAAGTTGGTCTTACGGGGAAGTTAAGAAGCCGGAAACCATCAACTACCGGACTTTGAAGCCAGAAAAAGACGGTCTGTTCGATGAACGGATCTTCGGGCCGACCAAGGACTACGCTTGTGCCTGTGGCAAGTACAAGGGCGTTCGCTACAAGGGGATCGTCTGTGACCGGTGCGGGGTTGAAGTAACGACCTCTCACGTGCGCCGGGAACGGATGGGCCACATCGAATTGGCTGCTCCTGTAACCCACATTTGGTACTTCAAGGGTATTCCGTCAAGAATGGGGCTGGTTTTGGACGTATCTCCAAAGCAATTGGAAGAAGTCATCTACTTCGCGGCCTACATTGTCATCGATCCAGGTGACACTGGCCTGGAAGCCAAGCAGCTCTTGACTGAAGCTGAATACCGGGAAGAAAAGGCCAAGTACGGCAACCGCTTCGTAGCCAAGATGGGTGCCGAAGCTATCCGCGACCTGCTTAAGCAGGTTGACCTGGACAAGGAAGTTACTGCCCTTAAGGCAGAACTGCAAACCTTGAAGGGGCAAAAGCGGACCCGGGCCATCCGCCGGCTGGACATCCTTGATGCCTTCAGAAACAGCGGCAACAAGCCTGAATGGATGGTTATGGAAACTGTTCCGGTTATTCCGCCGGACTTGCGGCCAATGGTTCAACTGGAAGGTGGCCGTTTCGCCACTTCAGACTTGAACGACCTTTACCGCCGGGTTATCAACCGTAACAACCGGTTGAAGAAGCTGCTGGACATGCACGCTCCTGGCTTGATCGTGCAAAACGAAGAGCGGATGCTGCAAGAAGCAGTTGACGCTTTGATCGACAACGGCCGCCGGGGCCGCCCAGTTGTTGGGCCAGGCAACCGGCCACTGAAGTCTATCTCACACATGCTGAAGGGTAAGCAAGGGCGTTTCCGTCAAAACTTGCTTGGTAAGCGTGTTGACTACTCCGGCCGTTCAGTTATCGACGTTTCTCCAAAGCTGAAGCTTTACCAATGCGGTGTTCCGCGTCCAATGGCTCTGGAATTGTTCAAGCCATTCGTTATGCGGGAACTTGTCCGTCGGGGTATTGCTTCCAACATCAAGAACGCCAAGCGCAAGATCGACCGTGAAGACGACGACATCTGGGACGTATTGGAATACGTCATTAAGGAACGTCCAGTTCTTTTGAACCGGGCACCTACCCTGCACCGTCTGTCAATCCAGGCCTTTGAACCAGTTTTGGTCCCAGGCAAGGCCCTGCGTTTGCACCCACTGGCTTGTGAAGCATACAACGCCGACTTCGACGGTGACCAGATGGCCATCCACGTGCCGCTGTCAGACGAAGCTGTAGCTGAATCCCGCCTCTTGATGCTGGCTGCCCACCACATTTTGACTCCTAAGGACGGTACGCCAATCGTTACTCCGTCCCAGGACATCGTTTTGGGTAACTACTGGCTGACCCAGGCTGAAATCGGCCGGGAAGGCGAAGGCATGATGTTTGCTACTCCAGAAGAAGCAACCATTGCCTACAACAACGGCGACATTCACTACCACACCATCATCGGTGTGTCAGCAGCTTCAATGCCGAAGAAGGACTGGGGCGCGGGCCACGAAGACAGCATTTTCGTAACTACTTACGGCCGCTTGGTCTTCAACTCCCTCTTCCCAGACGACTACTTCTACATCAACGAACCAACCCAGGACAACTTGAAGCAGCCAATGGCTGACAAGTACTTCCTGGAAGACGGCCAGGATATCCACGACAAGATTGCTGAAGTTGGCCAGGACCTGGTGGCTACCCCATTTAAGAAGGGCTTCCTGGGTGACACTATTTCTGAAATCTACAAGCGCTACCGGGTACAAAGAACTTCTGAATACCTGGACGACTTGAAGGAAATGGGCTACTCAGCTTCAACTATCTCCGGCTTGACTATCGGTATGGCCGACGTTCCGGAAACCAAGACCAAGGATGCCTTGGTTGCTGAAGCCCGCAAGCAGGTTAAGCAGGTATCCAAGATGTTCCGCCGGGGCAAGCTGTCCGACAAGGAACGTCACGACAACATCATCAAGATCTGGACTGACTGTAAGGATGCCGTTCAACAGGAAATTGCCGAATTCAAGGACCAAAAGAACCCAATCTCCGTCATGCAGCAGTCTGGTGCCCGTGGTAACATCTCCAACTTTACCCAGCTGGCTGGTATGCGTGGTTTGATGGCCACTCCAAGTGGTGAATTGTTCGAAATCCCGGTTATCTCCAACTTCAAGGAAGGTCTGACCGTTCTGGAACTGTTCATGTCCACTCACGGCGCCCGGAAGGGGATGACTGACACGGCCTTGAAGACCGCCCAGTCTGGTTACCTGACCCGTCGTCTGGTAGACGTTGCCCAGGACGTTATCATCCGTGAAGACGACTGTGGCACTGACCGCGGCATTACTGCCAAGGCCATCGTTGACAAGGATGCCGGCTTGATCGAATCACTTTACGACCGTCTGGTAGGCCGCTTTACCAATCGGACTGTCCGTGACCCGCAAACCGGTGAAGTCATCTGCCCTAAGGGCGTCCTGATGGATGAACAAATGGCGCAGAAGATCGTTGATGCTGGCGTGCAGGAAGTCCAAATCCGGTCAATCCTGACTTGCAACACTTCCCACGGTATCTGCCGGAAGTGCTACGGCCGGAACCTGGCCACTGCCGAAGAAGTTGAAATCGGTGAAGCAGTTGGTACGGTTGCCGCTCAGTCAATCGGTGAACCAGGTACCCAGCTGACCCTGCGTACTTTCCACACCGGTGGTGTTGCCGGCGCAGAAGACATCACTCAAGGTCTGCCTCGTGTGCAAGAATTGTTCGAAGCCCGCAACCCTAAGGGTCGCGCGGTCATCTCTGAAGTTGACGGTGTTGTTGACAAGATCGAAAGCAACGCGGCTGAACACTTGCAGGAAATCACCGTTAAGGGCAAGATCGACACCAGAGTCTACACCATTCCTTACACTGCTAAGCCAGCAGTTCAGGAAGGTGATGAAATCCACCGTGGTGACAAGCTGATCCCTGGTTCTATCGACCCTAAGGAATTGATCAAGGTAACTGACACCTTGACGACTGAAGAATACATCCTGGCTGAAGTCCAGAAGTCATACCGGACTCAGGGTGTTGACCTGGCCGACAAGCACGCCGAAGTCTTGACCAGACAGATGCTGCAGAAGGTCCGGGTTCTTGACCCAGGTGAAACCGACATCTTGCCAGGTGAAGTCATGGACATCGCTGAATTCCGCGACAGAAACCGTGACGTCATCATCAGCGGCGGGATCCCGGCTACTGCCCAGGCTGACATTCTGGGTATCACCAAGGCTGCCTTGGAAACCAACAGTTTCCTGTCAGCTGCTTCCTTCCAGGAAACTACCCGTGTTCTTACCGACGCGTCAATCCGCGGCAAGAACGACCCGCTTCTTGGTTTGAAGGAAAACGTCATCATCGGGAAGATCATCCCAGCTGGTACTGGTATGCCAATTTACCGCGACCAAGTGCCAAAGGCCGATGTTCAACAACCAGACTCAGTTTACTCAATCGCTGACCTGGAAAAGAAGATGGAAGACGAAAACAAGGAAACTGAAAGCAAGTAATTCAGTTTGATTAACAAAAAACGTTCGAATGGCTCAAAGTCATCCGAACGTTTTTTGTTTTGCCCTAAAGGAAAAATTGGAGGTTGAGGCCCCAGAATAAGTAGGGCAGGAAGGCGAAGGGTTCTTTACCTGGCCGCTTTTGCCAAAGCGCGTGGGCGATGGCGAGCAGGGAGGCAAGCAAGAAACTCTTTAGGGCAACAAGGCCAGAGAAGTTTAGGACCGTAATTATATAAAACCAGACGTCCCCGCTGCCCATTTTCCCTGTAAAAGCAAGCCAGACCAAGACTGCCAGAAAAAAGGCAGCCTGCCCCAGGCCTTCAGTATTTGGTGCCTGAAAAAACTGTATCAGCCCGGTGACCAGCGGCACGACGAGCAGGTAAGTGTCAAAAGACTGTTCATGCAGGTCGCTGACGACCATTAAAAATAAGTTGATTAGAAACGGTAGGAAAATGCCAAAATCTTCAAAATTGGAGTCAGTATGAACCGATAAATTGCCGGCCAGGATGATGTAAGGCAGGTCATCCGCCGGCCAGCTTTTACACTCAAGAAAGGTATTATAACGGTAGCGGTCGGCAATGAGAGCTGCCAAAAGACCGCAAGATAAAGATATGATTTTGCTGAGCATATTTTTCCCTCCAATTACTATTACACCTTTTTGGCCAATATTTTTTTAAAAGGCAAAAAATTTAGATGGTAGGGAAAATCAGTTTTAATTGTTCAGCACGAATTTTTCCAAAGCCTGGGCAATCCCGTCTTTATCATTGCTTGCGGTCACATAGTCAGCAGCTTGCTTGACCAAGTCATTGCCGTTGCCCATGGCTATGCTGGTGCCGGCAAAAGCAAACATGTCTAAGTCGTTTCTCTCATCGCCGATGGCCATGACTTCTTCTGGCGCGATTTCCAGCCGGCCGCAGAGTTCTTTCAGTCCTTGGCCTTTATTAACCTTGGGATTGAGCAATTCAAGGAAGCGGGCGTCAGTCCGCAGAACGTTGAAGTCCTGTCCCCAGTCTTCCTTGACCTGGTCTTCAACTCTGTCCAAAAGAGCTTCGCTGCCGACAAAGCAGGCCTTGGCGATAGCCTGGCCCTTTTCCGGGAAGTCTTCGACATTTCTGACGTAAAGGACGGCCTGGTTTTCGTAAGCCTGCTGGTAAACCATCGGGTCAATGTCGTGGTTAGGTGTGATGATCCGGGATTCAAAGTCAACGATATTGAAGGGAAGCTTTAAAGACAGGGCGTAGGCCGTCAGCTGCCGGTAAACTGAGTTGGCGATCAAGTCGCTGGTCATGATTTCCCCGCTGGCCTTGCGGCTGATTGCCCCGTTTAAAGTCACGGCGTACTGGTCTTCGCCCTTAATCCCCAGCTCATCCATGTAAGGGGCCAAGCCGGCAATTGGCCGGCCGGAGCAAAGGACGACCTTAACGCCGCGTTCAAGTGCCTTAGAGATGGCTTCTTTGCTGCTGGACTGGATTTGCCCTTGTGAGTTGAGCAGGGTGCCGTCAGTATCGATTGCAATTAATTTGATCATTTTTTACCTCATTTTTTCATTTCTACTAACTGCAAATTAATATTTTTCGTCTAAAACCAATCTTAGCATAGATGGAAAACGCTGTCATCGCGTGAAGAAGCGCAGCTTTTTCCAGACAGGAAATTCTTGAAAAAAAGCTTTGCATTGGCTGGCAAATGGAGTATACTAACAGATGTATGTTTTGAAGATTACTCCGCGAGGCAAAAAAGAAACTCCCGGATATGTGAACAAAATGATATATAAATTTAGGAGGAACTAGTTAATGCCAACCATTAATCAATTGGTTAGAAAAGGCCGTCACTCAAAGACTACTAAGTCAAAGTCACCAGCCTTGAACTACAGCTACAACAGCATGAAGAAGGAACAAGTCTTCAACCCAGCACCACAAATGCGTGGGGTTGCGACTCGTGTCGGTACTATGACGCCAAAGAAGCCTAACTCAGCTTTGCGTAAGTACGCCCGTGTACGTCTTTCAAACTTGACTGAAGTTACTGCCTACATCCCAGGTGAAGGCCACAACTTGCAAGAACACTCAGTTGTCCTGATCCGTGGGGGCCGTGTAAAGGACCTTCCTGGTGTACGTTACCACATCGTTCGTGGTGCCCTTGACACTGCTGGTGTTGACGGCAGAAAGCAAGCTCGTTCCAAGTACGGTGCTAAGAAGGGTTAAAGGAGGACTTAAATAATGCCAAGAAAAGGTCATGTTTCAAAGAGAGACGTTTTAGCAGACCCAGTTTACAACTCAAAGCTGGTTACTAAGCTGATCAACCACTTGATGAAGGATGGTAAGAGAGCTCAAGCTTCATCAATCTTGTACGATGCTTTTGACATCATCAAGGACAAGACTGGCAAGGAACCAATGGACGTCTTTGAAGAAGCCATGAACAACGTTAAGCCAGTTTTGGAAGTTAAGGCTCGCCGTATCGGTGGTTCTAACTACCAAGTTCCTGTAGAAGTTCGTCCAGAAAGACAAACTACTTTGGCATTGCGTTGGCTTGTTTCATACTCCCGCCTGCGTAACGAACACACTATGGATGAACGTCTGGCAAACGAATTGATCGATGCCTCAAACAACACTGGTTCAGCCGTTAAGAAGCGTGAAGACGTGCACCGTATGGCAGAAGCCAACCGTGCCTTCGCTCACTACCGTTTCTAATCTAGTGCTCGTTATCTAAGGAGATAGAAAATTATGGCTAACAAACGTGAATTCTCATTAGAGAAGACTCGCAACATCGGTATCATGGCCCACATCGACGCCGGTAAGACTACTACTACTGAACGTATCCTTTACTACACTGGTAAGATCCACAAGATTGGTGAAACTCACGAAGGTGACTCCCAAATGGACTGGATGGAAGAAGAAAAGGAACGTGGGATCACGATCACTTCCGCAGCCACTACTGCGCAATGGAAGGACCACCGGATCAACATCATCGACACCCCAGGACACGTCGACTTCACTATCGAAGTTGAACGTTCCCTGCGTGTCCTTGACGGCGCCGTAACTGTTCTGGACGCTCAATCAGGTGTTGAACCACAAACTGAAAACGTTTGGCGTCAAGCTGAAAACTACGGTGTTCCGCGGATCGTCTTCGTTAACAAGATGGACAAGATCGGTGCCAACTTCGACTTCTCAGTTAAGAGTCTGCACGAACGTTTGAACGCTAACGCTATCGCCGTTCAAATGCCTATCGGTGCTGAAGACCAATTCGAAGGCGTTATCGACTTGTTCGACATGGTTGCCGACGTCTACGACGAAGACAAGCTGGGCGCAAACTGGGAAACTATTCCAGTTCCAGACGAATACAAGGAAGAAGCCGAAAGCCGTCGTGAAGAAATGATCGAAGAGATCGCTGAAGTTGACGACGACATCATGGAAAAGTTCCTTGGCGGTGAAGAAATTACCAACGAAGAACTTAAGGCTGCTTTGCGTCGGGCAACTTTGGATTTGAAGGCCTTCCCAGTATTTGCTGGTTCAGCCTTCAAGAACAAGGGTGTGCAAATGATGCTTGACGGTGTTGTTGACTACCTGCCATCACCACTTGACGTTAAGCCTTACATCGCCCACGACAAGGACGGCAACGAAGTTGAACTGCTGGCTGACGACAACAAGCCATTCGCAGCTTTGGCCTTCAAGATCGCTACTGACCCATTTGTTGGTCGTTTGACTTTCATCCGTGTCTACACTGGTTCATTGGAATCAGGTTCTTACGTATTGAACGCGTCAAAGAACCAACGTGAACGTGTTGGTCGTTTGCTGCAAATGCACGCCAACTCACGTACTGAAATCCCAGAAGTCTTCTCAGGTGACATCGCTGGTGCCATCGGTTTGAAGAACACCACTACTGGTGACTCTTTGACTGACCCAGCTCACCCATTGATTCTGGAAAGCCTGGACATCCCAGCTCCAGTTATCCAAGTTTCAGTTGAACCTAAGTCAAAGGCTGACCGGGACAAGATGGACGTCGCTTTGCAAAAGCTGACTGAAGAAGACCCAACTTTCCGGGCTGAAACCAACCCAGAAACTGGTGAAACTTTGATCTCCGGGATGGGTGAACTTCACCTGGACATCATGGTTGAACGTATGAAGCGTGAATTCAACGTTGAAGCAACCATCGGTGAACCACAAGTTGCCTACCGTGAAACCTTCACTGTACCGACTCAAGCTCAAGGTAAGTTTGTTCGTCAGTCCGGTGGTAAGGGTCAATACGGTGACGTTTGGATCGAATTTACTCCAAACGAAGGCAAAGGCTACGAATTCGAAGACGCCATTGTCGGTGGTGTAGTTCCTCGTGAATACATCCCATCAGTTGACGCTGGTCTGCAAGAAGCCATGAAGAACGGTGTTCTGGCTGGCTACCCATTGATCGACGTTAAGGCTAAGCTGTACGACGGTTCATACCACGAAGTCGACTCAAGTGAAGCTGCCTTCAAGGTTGCCGCATCATTGGCTTTGAAGAACGCTGCTGCAAAGGCCGGCGCTGTTATCCTTGAACCAATCATGAAGGTTCAAGTCATCGCTCCAGAAGAATACCTTGGTGACGTTATGGGCTCAATCACTGCTCGTCGTGGCCAAATGGAAGGTATGGAAGACCGGGCAGGTGCCAAGGTTATCAACGCGATGGTTCCATTGTCAGAAATGTTTGGTTACGCAACTACCCTGCGTTCATCCACTCAAGGCCGTGGTACCTTCACGATGGTTATGGACCACTACTCACCATGTCCTAAGTCAATCCAAGCTGAAATCATCAAGAAGCGCGGCGGCAACGCTTAATGTTTCCTAGCATGATCTAAGCCTTGATTTAGACCAAAACAGAAATCCTAGCAAAGATATTCTATGTCTGCGCTAGGATTTTTTGTATTTTTCAAGAAAAAATTCTCTTCTGGAAATATTTTAAAAAGGAAAGAAAAAATTTCTCCGCAAAACGAAAGCAATTCCAGGAAACTTTTTCTAAAAAAATCGGGCTAAACCCTTGCTATTTAAGGCTTAAGGCCTTATACTAGATAAAGTGCTTTTGAGAGGGAAGATGCCCTCTGAGTACAAATTGTAGTTAGCTTCGACGCGGAAGGTTGCGGCACACCAGGCTGCATTGCCACAGTGGTTGTGCAGGGAATTTTCGCCGAGCTAGTCATCTTTTAAAGAAGACGTATAGGAGGTAATTAGATGGCAAATGAAAAGATTCGTATTAGATTAAAGTCTTACGAACACAGCATTCTCGATGAATCAGCTGCTAAGATTGTGGACACTGCAAAGAGAACTGGCGCTGAAATCTCAGGTCCAGTTCCGCTTCCAACTGAAAGAACTTTGTTCACTGTTCTGCGTTCACCACACAAGAACAAGGACTCACGTGAACAATTCGAAATGCGGACCCACAAGCGCCTGATCGACATCTTGAACCCAACCCCTAAGACGGTTGACTCATTGATGAAGCTCGATCTGCCAAGCGGCGTAGACATCGAAATCAAGCTTTAATTTTTAGATAGAAAGAGGTGTAATCATGACCAAAGGAATCTTAGGAAGAAAAGTTGGCATGACTCAAATCTTCACTAAAGATGGTGTTCTTGTACCAGTAACTGTTATTGAAGCAACTCCAAACGTTGTTATGCAAGTTAAGACTGTAGAAAACGACGGTTACGAAGCTGTACAATTGGGCTACCAAGACAAGCGTGAAGTTTTGAGCAACAAGCCAGAAAAAGGTCATGCTGATAAGGCAAAGACTTCACCTAAGCGCTTCATTCGTGAACTCCGCGGAGTAGAGCTTAGTGACTACGAAGTCGGCTCAGAAGTTACTGTGGAGACGTTCAAGGAAGGTGACGTTGTCAACGTTACTGGTACTTCAAGAGGTCATGGCTACCAAGGTAACATCAAGCGCCACCACCAATCACGTGGTCCTGAAACTCACGGTTCCCGTTACCACAGAATTCCAGGTTCAATGGGTTCAATCATCAACCGCGTGCCAAAGGGCAAGAAGTTGCCAGGTCACATGGGTGTGAAGACTGTTACTATTGAAAACTTAGTAGTAGAAAAAGTTGTTGCAGACAAGAACGTCTTGATGATCAAGGGTAACGTGCCAGGTGCCAAGAACTCATTGATCGTTGTTAAGTCATCTGCAAAGGCTAGCAAGTAGGAAGGAGGACTCAAATGGCTAATTTCAAACTTATGGATCAAAACGGCAACAACGCTGGTGAAGTAACTTTAAACGACAACGTATTTAGCGTTGAACCAAACGAAGCTGTTGTCTTTGATGCAATCATCAGACAAAGAGCTGGCAAGCGTCAGGGTACCTCTAAGGTGAAGAACAGATCTGCCGTTCGCGGTGGTGGTAAGAAGCCTTGGAGACAAAAGGGTACTGGTCGTGCTCGTCAAGGTTCAATCCGTGCTCCACAATGGCGCGGCGGTGGTGTTGTCTTTGGGCCTACTCCACGTTCCTACGCTTACAGCATGCCAAGAAAGCAACGCCGTCTGGCTATCAAGTCTGTCTTGTCACAAAAGCTCCTTGACCAAAACTTGGTAGTTCTGGACAAGCTGACTCTGGACGCTCCTAAGACTAAGGACTTCGTTGCAATCTTGAACGGCTTGAAGCTTGAAGGCAAGGTTCTGGTTGTTTCAGACGACAAGAACGTACAACTTTCAGCTAAGAACCTGCCAAAGGTTAAGGTTGTTCCAGTTAACGGCTTGAACGTTGAAGACGCTGTTAACTACGACAAGCTCGTTTTGACTCAAGACGACGTTAAGAAGATTGAGGAGGTATTGGCTTAATGGACGCACGCGACATTATCTTAAGACCTGTTATCACTGAAAAGTCAGCCGACTTGATGGACAGCAAGAAGTACACTTTCGACGTGGCCTTAACTGCTACCAAGCTTCAAGTTCGCGACGCTATTGAAGAAATCTTCGATGTTAAGGTTAAGAGCGTGAACATCATGAACGTTCGCGGCAAGGAAAAGCGCGTTGGCCGCTACACTGGCAAGACTGCCCGTCGCAGAAAGGCTATCGTTGCTTTAACTGAAGATTCAAACGACATCAAGATTTTCAAAGACGAAAACAACGAATAAATCAAGTAATTAGGAGGTCAGTCAATTGGCTATTAAAGTTTACAAGCCAACATCAAACGGTCGTCGTAATATGACTTCTTCTGACTTTGCAGAAATCACTAAGTCAAAGCCTGAAAAGACTTTGCTTGCTTCTAAGTCAAAGACTGCAGGTCGTAACTCATACGGTCACATTACTGTAAGACACCGTGGCGGCGGTCACAAGCAACAATACCGTATCATCGATTTCAAGCGTACTAAGGACAACGTTAAGGCTAAGGTTGTCGCAATCGAATACGATCCAAACCGTTCAGCAAACATCGCCTTGCTGCACTACACTGATGGTACTAAGGCTTACATCTTGGCTCCTAAGGGCTTGACTGTAGGTTCATGGGTAGAATCAGGCGCAGATGCCGACATCAAGGTTGGTAACGCATTGCCACTGAAGAACATCCCAACTGGTACTGAAGTTCACAACATCGAACTGAAGCCAGGCAAGGGTGGCCAAATCGCACGTAGTGCTGGTACTTCAGCTCAAGTTTTGGGTGTTGACGGCAAGTACACTCAAGTTCGTCTGCAATCCGGCGAAGTTCGTGAAATCCTTTCAGAATGCCGTGCTACTGTTGGTGCTGTCGGCAACGAACAACACTCCCTGATCAACATCGGTAAGGCTGGTCGTTCACGCTGGATGGGCAAGCGTCCACAATCCCGTGGTTCCGTAATGAACCCTAACGATCACCCACATGGTGGTGGTGAAGGTAAGGCACCTGTCGGCCGTCCACAGCCAATGACTCCATGGGGCAAGAAGTCACGTGGTGTTAAGACTAGAGACAGCAAGAAGGCTAGTGAAAAGTTAATCATCCGTCACCGTAAGGGTCGTAAGTAAGAGAAGGGGGTAATTAAATGAGCCGTAGTATTAAAAAGGGTCCTTTTGCAGACGCCCACCTTTTGAAGAAGGTTGACGAACAACAAGCTGCAGAAAAGAAGCAAGTTATCAAGACTTGGTCACGTCGTTCAACTATTTTCCCTTCTTTCGTAGGGTTGACTATCGCTGTTTACGACGGTAGAAAGCACGTTCCAGTTTTCGTAACTGAAGACATGGTTGGTCACAAGCTGGGCGAATTCGTACCTACTAGAACCTTCCGCGGCCACAAGGCTGACGACAAGGCATCCAAGTAATAAGGAAGGAGAAACAATTAAATGGCAGAACAAATTAGTTCAGCTAGAGCTGAAGCAAGAACTGTTCGTATCGCCCCAAGAAAAGCTCGTCTCGTTGTAGACTTGATCCGGGGTAAGAGCGTTGCTGAAGCATTGGCGATTTTACAGTTTACGCCAAAAGCTGCTTCCCCAATCGTTGAAAAGGTTTTGCGTTCAGCAGTTGCCAACGCAGAACACAACTACGATCTTGAAAGTGCAAACCTTTACGTATCAGAAGCATACGTAAACGAAGGTGCTACTTTGAAGAGATTCCGTCCACGTGCCAAGGGTTCAGCTTCTCCAATCATGAAGAGAACCAGCCACGTAGTTGTTGTTGTTTCAGAATTGAACGATTAAGGGAGGTATTTGAATGGGTTCAAAGATTAACCCAATTGGTTTCCGTCTTGGTGTTAACCGCGACTGGGAAGCTAAATGGTACGCTGCTAGAGGCTACAAGGAAACTTTAAACGAAGACCTTCGGATCAGAAAGTTCCTCGATGAAAAGTTGAAGGATGCCTCCGTATCCACTGTTGAAATCGAACGTGCTGCTAACCGTGTAAACATCGCTATCCACACTGCTCGTCCAGGTATGGTTATCGGTAAGGGCGGCGCTGAAGTTGAAGCCTTGAACAAGGAAATCAACGCTTTGACTAACAAGCAAGTTCACATTAACATTGTTGAAATCAAGAAGCCTGATCTTGACGCCAAGCTTGTTGCTGACGGCATCGCTCGTCAACTTGAAGCTCGTATCGCTTTCCGTCGTGCCAGCCGTCAAGCTGCACAACGTTCAATGCGTGCCGGCGCCAAGGGTATCAAGGTACAAACTGCAGGCCGTTTGAACGGTGCTGACATGGCTCGCCGTGAATGGCACACTGAAGGCAGTGTTCCACTTCATACTTTAAGAGCTGACATCGACTACGCATGGGTAAACGCATTTACTACCTACGGCGAAATCGGTGTTAAGGTTTGGATCAACCGTGGCGAAATTTTGCCAGGTCGCAAGAATCAACCTGCAAAGCGTTCAAAGGGAGGTAAGAAGTAATGCCTTTAGTACCAAAGCGTGTAAAACACCGTCGTGAATTCCGTGGTAAGATGCGTGGTGCTGCCAAGGGTGGCAAGACTGTAGCATTTGGTGAATACGGTCTTGAAGCACTTGAATCCCACTGGATTACCAACCGTCAAATCGAAGCTGCCCGTGTTGCGATGACTCGTTACATGAAGCGTGGTGGTAAGGTTTGGATCAGAATCTTCCCTCAAAAGTCCTACACTGCTAAGGGTGTTGGTGTACGTATGGGTTCCGGTAAGGGTGCACCAGCAGGTTGGGTAGCTGTAGTTAAGAGAGAAAAGATCATGTTCGAAATTGGTGGCGTTTCAGAAGAAACTGCTCGTGAAGCAATGCGCCTCGCAGCAAGCAAGCTTCCAATTAAGTGCAAGTTCGTGAAGAGAGAAGACCAGGAAGCAGGTGGCGCAACTAATGAAGACTAAGGAAATCAGATCATTATCAACTGATGAATTGTTGGCAAAGGAAAAGCAATACAAGGAAGAATTGTTCAACTTGCGTTTCCAACAAGCTACCGGTCAATTAGAAAACACCGCTCGCTTGAGCCAAGTCCGTAAGAACATCGCTCGGATCAAGACTATCTTGAGCGAAAAAGAATTAGAACAAAACTAGTGGAAGGGAGATACTAACTTGAGCGAATCAATCGAAAGAAACCGCCGCCACGTTTACCAAGGCCGTGTTGTTTCCGACAAGATGGACAAGACTATCGTTGTTGTAGTTGATACTTACAAGAACCACCCAGTTTACAGCAAGCGTACTCGTTACTCAAAGAAGTACTACGCTATGGATGAAAATAACGAAGCCAAGGTAGGCGACATCGTTCGTATCATGGAAACCCGTCCATTATCACGTACTAAGCGTTTCCGTTTAGTTGACATTGTTAAGAAATCTGTTTAATTTACGGATTAGCTAAGGGAGGATTTAATAGTGATTCAAACTGAAACTCGTTTGAAGGTAGCTGACAACTCCGGTGCACGTGAATTGCTTGTTATCCGCGTTATGGGCGGGTCAAAGCGCAAGACCGGTAACATCGGTGACATCGTTGTCGCAGCTGTTAAACAAGCAACGCCAGGTGGTGTTGTAAAGAAGGGTGACGTCGTTAAGGCTGTTATCGTAAGAACCAAGTCAGGCGCTCGTCGTGAAGACGGTTCATACATCAAGTTTGACGAAAACGCAGCTGTTATTATCAACGCTGACAAGAGCCCTCGTGGTACTCGTATTTTCGGGCCAGTTGCACGTGAACTCCGTGAAGGGGACTTCATGAAGATCGTTTCACTTGCCCCTGAAGTATTGTAAAAGGAGAGTTGCGCGAATGTTCGTTAAAACTGGTGACAAGGTAAAAGTTATTGCCGGCTCAGAAAAAGGCAAGGAAGGCACTGTCCTTTCTGTAAACGTTAAGAAGAACCGCGTTGTTGTTAAGGGCGTTAACATGATCAAGAAGGCTACCAAGGCTTCAGCTGCTAACGCTAACGGCGGTGTGGTTGAAACTGAAGGCTCAATCCACGCTTCTAACGTTAAGGTTATTGCTAAAGCTGAAAGCAACAAAGATTAATTAGGGAAGGAGGACACTAATGGCTAATAGTTTTGCAACTAAGTACAACGAAGAAATCGTTCCTGCATTGACTAAGAAGTTTAACTACACTTCAAGCATGCAAGTACCAAAGATCGACAAGATCGTTTTGAACATGGGTGTTGGTGACGCCGTTGCCAACGCTAAGAACCTGGACGAAGCTGTTGAAGAATTGACTCTGATCTCTGGCCAAAAGCCAATGATTACCAAGGCCAAGAAGTCAATCGCCAACTTCCGTTTGCGTGAAGGTATGTCTATCGGTGCTAAGGTTACCCTTAGAGGCGACAGAATGTACGACTTCCTGAGCAAGCTGATCAACGTATCTCTTCCACGTGTTCGTGACTTCCGTGGTGTTTCAACTCGTTCATTTGACGGCCGGGGCAACTACACTCTGGGTGTTAAGGAACAATTGATCTTCCCAGAAATCGACTTCGATAAGGTTAACCGCACTAGAGGTTTGGATATCGTTATCGTAACTACTGCTCAAACTGATGAAGAAGCTCGTGAACTTTTGACTCAATTTGGCATGCCATTTGCTAAGTAATTTGGAGGACATACATGGCTAAGACATCACAAAAGGTAAGAAATCACCGTCCTGCAAAGTTTTCTTCACGTGAATACACTCGCTGCGAACGTTGTGGGCGTCCACACTCTGTTTACCGCAAGTTTGGTTTGTGCCGCATTTGCCTGAAGGAATTGGGACACAAAGGTCAAATTCCTGGTCTTAAGAAGGCCAGCTGGTAAATCGGTAAGGAGGATAGCATAGATGGTATTGACTGACCCAATCGCAGACTTTTTGACTAGAATCAGAAACGCCAACATGGCTAAGCACGATTCAGTAGAAATTCCTGCATCAAACATTAAGAAGTCACTTGCAGAAATCTTGAAGCAAGAAGGTTTCATCCGTGACTACGAAGTAACTGAAGACGGTAAGCAAGGCGTAATCAAGGTTACCTTGAAGTACGGTCCAAACGGTGAACGTGTTATCTCCGGTTTGAAGCGTATCTCCAAGCCAGGCTTGAGAAACTACGTTTCAGCTGACAACCTGCCAAAGGTTTTGAATGGCTTAGGTATCGCTATTGTTTCAACTTCAGCTGGTATCCTTACCGACAAGGAAGCTAGAGAAAAGAACGTCGGCGGCGAAGTTATCGCTTACGTTTGGTAATTCTGACAGGAAGGAGAACAATTAATGAGCCGTATTGGTTTAAAGGTAATTAAAGTCCCTGAAAGTGTCACTGTTACCAAGAATGGTAATGAAATTACTGTTAAGGGCCCAAAGGGTGAATTGACTAGAGAATTCGACCCACGCATCAAGTTCGAACAAGAAAACGGTGAAATCCGCTTCACTCGTTCAAACGAAAATGACAAGGCTATCCACGGCACTATGAGAGCCAACCTGGCTAACATGATCGAAGGTGTCGTAACTGGCTACAAGAAGGAATTGAAGCTGATCGGTGTTGGTTACCGTGCAGTTGCCAAGAACAACGTCTTGACTCTGAACGTTGGCTACTCACACCCAGTTGAAATGAAGGCCCCAGAAGGCGTTACTGTGACTACCTCATCAGCAACTGACGTTACTGTTGAAGGTATCTCAAAGCAAGTAGTCGGCCAATTTGCTGCGGAAATTCGCGCCGTACGTTCACCTGAACCTTACAAGGGCAAGGGTATCCGTTACGCTGACGAAGTTGTTCGCCGCAAGGAAGGTAAGACTGGTAAGTAATAGAAAATAATTTTGAGGTGAAATTGTGATTTCAAAACCAGATAAAAACAAGTTGCGCTTAAAGCGCCACAGACGTGTTCGCGGTAAGATTTCTGGTACTGCTGAGCGCCCACGCTTGAGTGTTTTCCGTTCAAACACTAACATCTACGCTCAATTGATTGATGACGTAGCGGGTGTCACGCTTGCAAGTGCCTCAAGTTTAGACAAGTCCGTTTCAAAGGATGCTACCAAGGTAGAACAAGCTCAAGCAGTTGGCAAGGCCATTGCTGAAGCTGGTAAGGCCAAGGGCATCACTGAAGTTGTCTTCGACAGAGGTGGTTACATCTACCACGGTCGTGTAGAAGCTTTGGCTGACGCAGCTCGTGAAAACGGCTTAGAATTCTAGGAAAGGAGATTAACACATGGCAAACCGCAACGATTCAAGAAATCGTAGAAACAAGGACGACATCGAAGATCAACTGGTCGCTATCAACCGGATTACCAAGGTTGTTAAGGGTGGTCGCCGTCAAAGATTTGCTGCCTTAGTTGTCGTTGGTGACAAGAAGGGTCACGTTGGCTTTGGTACTGGTAAGGCAACTGAAGTTCCAGAAGCTATCCGCAAAGCAGTCGAAGCCGGCAAGAAGAACATGATCTCAGTTCCAACTGTTGGTACTACTATTCCTCACGAAGTACTTGGCCACTACGGCTCAGGTAACGTTCTGCTTAAGCCAGCTGAAGCCGGTTCTGGTATTGCAGCTGGTGGTGCCGTACGTATCGTTATGGACATGGCTGGTATCGGCGACGTTACTTCCAAGTCTTTGGGTTCAAACACTCCAATCAACGTTATCCGGGCCACTATCGATGGTCTGCAAAAGTTGAAGACTCGCGAAGACGTTCTGAAGCTTCGTGAATCAGCTAAGAGCTTGCAAGATTAGGGAGATTATAGATGACAGATTTAAAGATTACTTTAATTAGAAGTGTTGCCCACCGTCTGCCTGAACAAAGAAAAGTTGTTAAAGCTCTCGGCTTAGGCAAGATCAACAGTACTGTTGTCCAACCAGACAACGCTGCAACTCGTGGCGCGCTGATGAAAATCGCTCACTTAATTTCTGTTGAAGAAGTTAACAAATAAATCAAGGAGGGTCCAATTTAATGAAACTTAATGAATTACACCCATCCGAAGGTTCACGCCACGCTAGAAAGCGTGTCGGCCGTGGTACTTCAAGTGGCTTCGGTAAGACTTCAGGTCGTGGTCAAAAGGGTCAACACGCACGTTCCGGCGGTAACACCCGCTTAGGTTTTGAAGGTGGTCAAATGCCATTGTTCAGAACTATGCCTAAGCGTGGTTTCAAGAACATCAACCGTAAGGAATACGCAATCGTTAACCTTGCAGATTTGAACAAGTTCGAAGAAGGCAGCGTAGTTGACTTCGAAGCTTTGAAGGCTAAGGGCTTGGTTAAGAAGCAATTGTCAGGTGTCAAGGTACTTGGCAACGGCGAATTGAACGTTAAGTTGACTGTAAAGGTTAACAAGGTTTCAGAAGCTGCTAAGAGCGCGATCGAAGCAGCTGGTGGCACTGTAGAGGTGATCTAATGTTTTCAACCTTGAAGAACGCCTTCAAGGATAAGGAAATTAGAAATAAGCTTTTCTATACTTTGTTTATCCTTGTAATTTACCGACTCGGTGCAAATATTACAGTTCCGGGGATAAATGCGAAGGCTCTGACGACTGTTGCTAATACGGGACTTGTTTCCGTGTTAGATACGGTTTCCGGTGGTGGCTTGGACAACTACTCCATCTTTTCTTTGGGGGTATCGCCATACATCACCGCGCAAATCGTTATCCAACTGTTGCAGATGGACATCGTACCAACGCTTGTCGAATGGGGCAAGCAAGGGGAAGTTGGCCGGCGCAAAACCAATCAGGTTACCCGGTATTTAACGCTGTTTGTTGCTTTTGTCCAGAGTGTGGGGATTACATTAGGTTTTAACGCCTTGTCTTCCTTCGGTCTGGTTAAGACTCAAACTTGGCAAACCTACTTCGAAATCGGTATGATCATGACAGCCGGTACCTTCCTGTTAACTTGGCTGGGTGATGAAATTACCGACAAGGGTTTAGGCAATGGGGTTTCAGTAATTATCTTTGCTGGGATCATTGCCCGCCTGCCAGGCGGACTTTACCAAGTCTTCCAAGATCAGGTGATCAACAACAGTGCAAGTGATCGCTGGCAAGGGGTTGCGTTCTTCGTTGCGCTTATTGTCGCAATTTTATTGGTAACGAAATTCGTTACCTGGGTTGAACAAGCTGATCGTCGTATTCCTATCCAATATACGAGAAGAGCGACGACCAGTGGATCAGAAAGTTTTCTACCATTAAAGGTTAACGTCTCCGGCGTTATTCCAGTTATCTTCGCCAGTTCGTTCATCGTTACGCCAGCCACGATTTTGATGGCTTTCCAAGGCAAGTACGGCGACACGACTTGGTATCAGGTCTTATCGAATATCTTTAGCTTGCAGACGACTCCTGGGGCAATTATCTACACCCTTTTGATCATTCTATTTACTTTCTTCTATGCCTTCGTTCAGGTAAATCCTGAGAAGCTGGCGGAAAACTTACAAAAGCAGGGTGCATATATTCCTAGCGTGTGGCCAGGTAAGGACACTGAGAAATATATGAGTTCAATGTTGCTGAAGCTTTCAACGGTCGGGTCCGTATATCTGGGTTTGGTTGCTTTGCTTCCACAGCTTGCAACCAACATCTGGGACCTGCCAAGTTCAATTGGCTTGGGTGGGACCAGTTTGTTGATCGTTATCGGGGTTGTTCTGGAATTGTCACGGCAAATCAACGGTTTGTTGATGAAGCGTGAATATGCCGGATTTATTAGATAGGTGAAAAAAACATGATTAATTTGATTCTTCTTGGTCTGCCAGGCGCAGGCAAGGGTACTGCATCTGAACAAATCGTTGACAAGTATCACTTGGCTCACATTTCAACCGGTGATATGTTTAGAGAAGCTATGGCTAACAAGACTCCAGTAGGCTTGGAAGCCAAGTCTTACATCGACAAGGGCGATTTGGTTCCAGACGAAGTAACTGCTAAGTTGGTTGAAGAACGTCTCGGGCAAGACGACGTTAAGAATGGCTTCATTCTTGACGGTTTCCCGAGAACGACCAATCAGGCAGAATTGCTCGACGAAATCACTACCCGCTTGAACAAGCAGCTGACCAACGTCATCGCAATCGATGTCAAGGAAGAGACTTTAATCGATCGTTTATCAGCACGGTTCATGTGCAAGAATTGCGGCGCAACTTACAACAAGTTCTCAAAGAAGCCTAAGGTCGAAGGGACTTGCGACCGCTGCGGCGGCCACGAGTTCTATCAACGTGAAGACGACAAGCCTGAAGTTGTCAAGAACCGGCTGGAAGTTAACGAAAAGATGAACGCTCCATTGAAGGAGTACTATGACAAGAAGGGCTTGCTCGCTACTGTAAACGGCGAACAAGCACCTGAAAAAGTTTTTGCAGATATTGACGCTATCCTGAGTAAGGATTAACCGAAAGAATTTGCAAATTTTTTCGAACGTGTTATAATTTCGAAGTATGACTGTTTTGATTGCGGAGGGGCAACTTTGGCAAAAGATGATGTCATTGAAGTAGAAGGTAAGGTAGTTGATACCTTACCTAATGCTATGTTTAAAGTCGAATTGGAAAACGGTGCCACTATTTTGGCCCACGTTTCCGGCAAGATCAGAATGCACTACATTCGGATCCTGCCTGGCGACCGGGTTACTGTGGAGCTGTCTCCATACGACTTGACTAAAGGTAGAATTACGTATCGGTTTATTAAATAAAAACGGAGGCAAACATGAAGGTTAGACCATCTGTTAAGCCAATGTGCGAACATTGCAAGGTCATTAAGAGACATGGTCGTGTTATGGTTATTTGCCCTGCAAATCCAAAGCACAAGCAACGTCAAGGTTAATTTTAGAAAGTAGGAGGTGCATTCTATGGCACGTATCGCTGGTGTTGACTTACCAAGAGATAAAAGAGTTGTTATCGCTTTAACTTACATTTACGGTATCGGTGAACACACTGCACAAGAAATCTGTGCAGCAGCCGGTGTATCTGAAGACGTTCGTTCTAAGGACTTGACCCCAGAACAACAAGAAAAGCTTCGTGCAGAAGTCGACAAGTACCGTGTTGAAGGTGACTTGCGTCGTGAAGTAAGCATGAACATTAAGCGTCTTGTTGATATCGGTTCATACCGTGGTATCCGTCACCGTCGCGGTCTTCCAGTTCGTGGTCAAAACACCAAGAACAACGCACGTACTCGCAAGGGTGCTAAGAGAAGCCGTTAATCCAAAAAATAATATAAGGAGGTTTATTGATGCCTGCAAAGAAAACTGCTCGTAAGCGTCGTGTGAAGAAGCACGTTGAAAGTGGCGTGGCTCACATTCACTCAACGTTTAACAACACTTTAGTTATGATTACTGACGTTCAAGGTAACGCCGTTGCCTGGTCTTCAGCTGGTGCTTTGGGTTTCAAGGGTAGCCGTAAGTCTACTCCATTTGCTGCGCAAATGGCTGCTGAAGCTGCTGCTAAGAGCGCAATTGACCAAGGTATGAACCACATCGAAGTATCAGTTAAGGGCCCAGGTTCTGGTCGTGAATCAGCAATCCGTGCTCTGCAAGCTGCTGGTCTGGAAATCACTTCAATCCGTGACGTTACTCCAGTACCTCACAACGGTTCTAGACCACCAAAGCGTCGTCGTGTTTAATAAAATCTTACTTTGAGACGTGCGTTTTGAAAGGGGCCCAGTAATGATTGAATTTAAAAAACCAAATATTACCGTCGTGGATCAAGAAGACAGTTACGGTAAGTTTGTCGTTGAACCGCTGGAGCGTGGGTTTGGTACTACCTTAGGTAATTCACTGCGTCGGGTTTTGCTGACTTCTGTTCCAGGGACCGGTTTGGTGAAGGTGAAGATCGATGGTGTCTTGCACGAATTCACTACTGTTCCCGGTGTTAAAGAAGACGTAACCAAGATCATCTTGAACCTGAAGAAGCTTGAACTCAGAGCCTACACTGAAGAAGTAAAGACGATCGAACTCGACGTTGAAGGTCCAGCTACGGTAACTGCTGAAGATTTAAAGGCTGATGCTGATGTTGAAGTCTTGAATCCTGACCAATACATTTGTACCATCGCTCAAGGTGGCCACCTGCACATGTGGATTGATGTCTGCAACGGCCGGGGCTACGTACCAGCCAGCGAAAACAAGACTGCTGAAATGTCTATCGGCGACATTCCAGTTGACTCACTTTTCTCACCAATCGAAAAGGTCAACTACCAAGTTGAATCAACCCGGGTTGGTAAGAGAGAAGACTTTGACAAGCTTACCCTGGAAATTTGGACAAATGGTTCAATCGCTCCGAATGACGCCCTCAACTTTGCCGCTCGTGTTCTGGTAGAACACTTCAAGGCCTTCGAATCAGCTGACGCTGCTGCCGAAATCGGCGAAGTTATGGTAGAACAGGAGAACGACCAAAAGGAAAAGAAGCTCGAAATGACTATCGAGGACCTGGACCTTTCAGTTCGTTCATACAACTGCTTGAAGCGGGCTGGCATCAACACCCTGCAAGACTTGACTGTTAAGTCAGAAGCAGAAATGATGCGGGTACGCAACCTGGGACGTAAATCATTGGAAGAAGTTAAGAATAAATTGGCAGACCTGGGTCTTTCACTTCGTCAAGAAGACTAGTCTGTAATAAAGGAGGCACATTAATGTCATACCGTAAATTAGGTTGGGACAGTAGTCAAAGAAAAGCTATGCTCCGTGAAATGACTACCCAATTGATCATTAACGAACGCATCGTCACTACTGAAGCTCGCGCTAAGGAAGTACGTCGCACTGCTGAAAAGATGATCACTTTGGGCAAGCGCGGTGACTTGGCTGCAAGAAGAAAGGCTGCTGCTTTTGTACGTAACGAAATCGCTGATATCCACGAAGAAGGCGACGAAGTAGTTGTTAAGTCAGCACTTCAAAAGCTCTTCAGCGACGTAGCTCCTCGTTACAAGGACCGTAACGGTGGTTACACCCGGATCATGAAGCTGGCAGTTCCTCGTAAGGGTGACGCAGCTCCTATGGTAGTTTTGGAATTGGTTTAATTCTCAAGCTGCAAATTTAATACTTTTTGAAATTATTCATGAAAGCGAGAATAAGCGCGATGATGATGGGGAAACCTTAGTCTAGCTTAGATGGTTCGATATCATCCCTCTTCATGGATGATTTTTTTTTCGCTTTTTTTCTGTCACTTGATACAATAGAAGGAAATGAGCAAATAGGTGGTGACGCGATGAGCGACAATATTATTTCTTTTGACCATGTGACTTTTACTTACCCAGACAGCCCGCGGCCAGCGGTGTCTGACCTTTCTTTCGCGATTGAGCGGGGAAGCTGGACGGCTTTGATCGGCCATAACGGCTCCGGCAAGTCGACGGTTTCTAAATTGATCAATGGCCTGCTGGCACCAGATGATTTGGATAAGTCCACCATTATGGTTGACGGGGTCAAACTGGGGGCTGACACTGTTTGGGACGTTCGAGAAAAGGTCGGTATCGTCTTCCAGAATCCTGACAATCAGTTTGTCGGAGCCACGGTCAGTGACGATGTCGCTTTTGGCTTGGAAAACCGGGCTGTCCCCCGGCCAGAAATGCTGAAAATCGTCGCTCAGGCGGTCGCTGACGTCGGTATGGCTGATTATGCTGGCAGCGAGCCCAGCAACCTCTCAGGGGGGCAGAAACAGCGCGTAGCGATCGCCGGCATCCTGGCGGTCAAACCCCAGGTCATCATCCTGGATGAATCGACCTCCATGCTGGACCCGGAAGGCAAGGAGCAGATCTTGGACCTGGTCCGGAAGATCAAAGAAGACAATGACTTGACGGTTATTTCCATCACCCACGACCTGGAAGAAGCAGCAGGGGCTGACCAGGTTTTGGTCTTAGACGATGGCCAGCTGCTGGACCAGGGCAAGCCGGAGGAAATTTTTTCCAAGGTGGAGATGCTGGAGCGGATCGGCCTGGACATTCCCTTTGTCTACCGGCTCAAGCAGCTGTTGAAGGAACGGGACATTGAGCTCCCGGATGAAATTGATGATGAGGAAAAGTTGGTTCAGAGCTTATGGCAATTAAATTCGAAAATGTAAGTTACGTCTACAGCCCCGGCTCACCGCTGGAAGCTATCGGTCTGGACCAGCTGAATTTCAGCCTGGAAGAGGGGAAGTTCATCGCTTTGGTTGGCCACACGGGCAGCGGCAAGTCGACCCTGATGCAGCACTTTAACGCGCTGCTCAAGCCCACCAGCGGCAAGATCGAAATCGCGGGCTACACTATTACCCCCGAGACTGGCAATAAGGGCTTGAAGGACCTGCGCCGCAAGGTGAGCCTGGCCTTTCAGTTCCCTGAGGCTCAACTCTTCGAAAACACGATTCTAAAGGACGTTGAGTATGGGCCAAGGAACTTTGGCTTCAGTGAAGATGAGGCCCGTGAGGCGGCCTTAAAATGGCTTAAAAAGGTGGGTCTGAAAGACGACTTGATTGAGCATTCGCCATTTGACTTATCTGGCGGGCAGATGCGGCGGGTGGCCCTGGCTGGGGTTTTGGCCTACGAGCCGGATATCATTTGTTTAGATGAGCCGGCAGCTGGCCTGGATCCAATGGGGCGGCTGGAAATGATGCAGCTGTTTAAGGACTACCAGGCAGCCGGGCATACGGTGATTTTGGTAACCCACAACATGGATGACGTGGCTGATTACGCCGACGACGTCCTAGTTTTGGAACATGGCCGCTTGATCAAGCATGCCAGCCCTAAGGAAGTTTTTAAAGACAGTGAATGGCTCCAAAAGCACCACCTGGCTGAACCCCGCAGCGCCCGTTTTGCCGCAAAACTTGAGGCAGCCGGCTTAAAGCTGCCGGGCCAGCCTTTGACCATGCCGGAACTAGCGGATGCGATCAGCCAAAGCTTGAAGGGGGGAGAGCATGAGTAAGATTATTATCGGCCGCTACCTGCCGGGTACGACCTTTGTCTACCGGGTAGACCCGCGGGCCAAGCTGCTGACGACTTTTTACTTTATCATCATGATCTTTCTGGCCAACAACTGGGTCAGCTATCTGGTGATCAGCATCTTTGGCCTGGCCTGCGTTTTCGCGACGGGACTGAAGGCCAGGGTCTTTTGGGACGGGGTCAAGCCAATGATCTGGCTGATTGTTTTTACCTCTCTTCTGCAGACCTTCTTCATGGCCGGTGGAAAAGTCTACTGGCACTGGTGGATATTTACCCTGTCCAGCGAAGGCTTGATCAATGGTTTGTACGTCTTCATCCGTTTTGCCATGATCATTCTGGTGTCAACAGTGATGACGGTGACGACCAAGCCTCTGGAAATCGCGGATGCTATGGAATGGATGCTGATGCCGCTCAAGCTCTTCAAGGTCAACGTGGGCATGATCAGTCTGGTGATTTCGATCGCCTTGCGCTTCGTGCCGACCTTGTTTGACCAGACGGTCAAGATCATGAATGCCCAGCGGTCCCGGGGCGCCGACTTTAACGACGGCGGCCTGGTCAAGCGGGCCAAGTCAGTGGTCCCGATGCTGGTGCCGCTTTTTATCGATTCTTTGGAAGTGGCCCTGGACTTGTCCACAGCCATGGAATCCCGGGGCTACAAGGGCAGTGATGGCCGGACCCGCTACCGGATTCTGGAATGGAGCAAGGTGGACCTAATTCCGGCTGTTTACTGCCTGCTGTTGACAATTTTGATGATCACGACAAGGATGCATTGATGACGAGCAGATACAAATTGACATTGTCCTATGACGGCCATGACTTTCATGGTTTCCAGTCCCAGCCGGGGCAAAGAACGATCCAAGGGACGGTAGAGGAGATCCTCAAGCGGATGACCAAGGGCCAGGAAGTCCGGGTCTTTGGGTCAGGCCGGACTGATGCCGGAGTCCACTCAGTCGGGCAGGTAATTCATTTTGACTATCCAGGCCGGGAAATTCCGGCGGCCAACATGATCAAGGCCCTAAATTCCCAGCTGCCGATGGATATGGTTTTTACCGACTGTGAAATTGTGGATAAAGATTTCCACTCCCGCTTTTCCGTCAAGGGGAAGTGGTACCGCTACCGGGTCAGCCTGGACAGCTTCGTGAACCCCTTCAAGCGTTTTTACACCGGCCATTATCCATATCCGGTGGATGTGGATAAGATGCAAGAAGCCGCCAAGGACCTCCTGGGCCGGCATGATTTTACCAGTTTCGCGGCCAGCGGCGGGCAAATTGAGGACAAAGTCCGGGACATGTACTATGTCAACGTGGCCCTGGATGAAGAAAACAACGAAGTGATCATGGACTTTATCGCGACCGGCTTTTTGTACAACATGGTCCGGATCCTGGTGGCCACCTTGCTGGAGATCGGCAATGGTCGCCGGCCGGTTCACGACTTAAAGCGGGTGATCGCGGCCAAGAACCGGCTGGAGGTCCAGCAGACCGCCCAGGCCAGTGGCTTGTACCTCTATCATGTCTTTTACGAGGAAGTACCAAGAAAATATCGGCTCGACCTTGATTTATAATTGACATTTTGGTATTTAGGACATATGATATAAGAGTATGTTTGTCCACGATAGGCCCCGGAAACTTATTGTATTCAAACTACGAATTAAACGGAGGAATTTACATTGCGTACTACACCATTAGCAAAGACTAGTGAAATTGAACGTAAGTGGTACTTGATTGACGCTACTGATGTTTCATTGGGTCGTCTTTCAACTGCTGTTGCTACTATCCTTAGAGGTAAGAACAAGCCTCAATTTACCCCAAACGTTGACACTGGTGACAATGTCATCATCGTTAACGCTTCTAAGTTGAAGCTGACTGGTAAGAAGGCAACTGACAAGATCTACTACCACCACTCAGAATACCGTGGCGGCTTGAAGTCTGTATCAGCTGGCGAATTGCTTGCCAAGAACCCTGTTAAATTGGTTGAATTGTCAGTTAAGGGTATGCTTCCAAAGAACACTCTTGGCCACCAAGAATTCTTGAAGATGCACGTTTATGCTGGTGAAGAACACAAGCACGAAGCGCAAAAGCCTGAAAAGTTAGACATTAACAATTTGATCTAGGAGGTAGTTTAGATGGCACAACAAGCTGCATATGCAGGTACTGGTCGTCGTAAGGACGCCGTAGCTCGCGTTCGTTTAGTACCAGGCGATGGTAAGATCACTGTTAACAACAAGGATGTTGCTGACTACATTCCATTGCCAATCTTGGTTAAGGACCTTAAGCAACCTTTGACTTTGACTGAAACTGAAGGCCAATACGACGTTATCGTTAACGTTAACGGTGGTGGTTTCTCAGGTCAAGCCGGTGCGATCCGTCATGGTATCGCCCGTGCCCTTCTTGAAGTAGACCCAGACTTCCGTGGTCCACTGAAGAAGGCTGGCTTCTTGACTCGTGACCCAAGAATGAAGGAAAGAAAGAAGCCAGGTCTGAAGAAGGCCCGCAAGGCTTCACAATTCTCAAAGCGTTAATCTTACGATTACGTTTTGCCTTCAAAAAGCGTTGTTCCGCAGGGAACGGCGCTTTTTTGTTTTTCTCCCATAAGCAGACCAATTTTTCTCCCCAACTTATCCACATAAGAAAATTAAGCAAAAGTCTAGACCAACTGAATAAAGTAAATCAGTCCCCGACAGAAAATTTCCAAAATGAAGAGTTTCCCGGAATAAAGTACAAGTCCTTGCATATGCTACAAAATGAAAATACAATGAATGCGAGCTTAAAAAGTGACCCGTGATGATAAAGATGTGAAAGCAGGGGACAAGACAATGAAAATTCCGAAAAACTTAGGTCAAGCAGCTTGCGTCTGTCTGGCGGCACTCGCATTAACGGCATGTGGTTCTTCAAAGGCAAGTTCTTCTAGCAAAAAGACCTTGAATTGGTCAGCTAGTGCTGAAATTCCGACCATGGACCTGTCAAAGGCGACCGACTCGGTTTCCTTTACCCAGATCTCCAACACCTTTGAAGGCCTCTACCGCCTGGGCAAGGACTCAAAAATTACTCCGGGCCTGGCAACCTCTGAAAAAGTTTCCAAAGACGGTAAAACTTACACCTTCACCTTGAGAAAGAACGACAAGTGGTCCAACGGGGACCCGGTGACGGCCCAGGACTTTGTCTACTCCTGGCGGCGGACGGTCAACCCGAAGACTGAATCAGAATATTCATACCTTTTCTCAGGCATCAAGAATGCTGACAAGATCGTAGCTGGCAAGAAGCCGGCAACGAGCCTGGGGATCAAAGCGGTTGGCAAGTACAAGCTGGTCGTGACCCTGGAACGGCGGATCCCATACTTCAACAAGCTGATGGGCTTCGCGGTCTTCTTCCCGCAAAATGAAAAAGCCGTCAAGAAGTATGGCTCCAAGTACGGGACAGCTTCCAAGTACCTGGTCTACAACGGTCCTTACATCCAGAAGGGCTGGACCGGGTCCAACCTGTCTTGGAAGATGGTCAAGAACAAGTACTACTGGGACAAGAGCAAGGTCAAGCTGAGCCAGATCAACTGGAGCGTGCAGAAGTCAACCACGACTTCTTACAACCTCTACCAGGCTAAGAAGCTGGACGCTACTTCCCTTGACTCCTCACAAATCAAGCAGCTGAAGAGCGACAAGGCCTTCACCTTGCTGCCACAAGGCGGGACCTACTACATGGAATTCGGCCAGGGCAAGAGCGGCAACGAATACGTTAAGAATGCCAACATCCGCAAGGCCCTGTCACTGGCAATTGACCGCGGGGGCCTGGTTTCTACCATCGACGGCGGGGCCAGCCAGCCGGCCAACACCTTGACTTCCAAGGACTTGACCAAGGTCAACGGCAAAGACTACACCAGCTTGATCTCCAGCAGCGCCAAGAGCCTCTACCCGAAGGACGGCAACAAGAAGCTGGCCAAGCAGTACCTGGCCAAGGGCTTGGCTGAACTGGGCAAGAGCAAGATCAAGCTGACCTTGATCTCCAGCGACACGGACAGTGCCAAGAAGACGGCTGAATCAATTCAGTCCAACATTGAAGCGACCCTGCCGCAGGTCAAGGTGGAAGTCAACAGCGTTCCGTTTAAGACCCTGCTGAACCGCCTGGCCAGCCACAACTTCCAGCTGGGGCTGATCGACTGGATCGCCGACTTCGCTGACCCGATCTCCTTCCTGGACCTGTTCACGACTGGCAACAGCCAAAACGACGGGCAATGGTCAAACAGCGAATACGACAAGCTGATTGCTGACTCCAAGACCACCACGTCTACTAGCCAGCGCTGGAGCGACATGAGCAAGGCTGAAGATATCCTCTTAAACGATGCCGGCATCTGCCCGCTCTACTACTCAACCAGCGTCATGCTGGTCCGGACCAGTGTTAAGAAGGCGGTCTACAACCGGGGCAACTGGGACTTCAAGGAAGCCTACGTCAAATAATCAAGATTAAAGATAGTCAAGAAAGCAGATCTCCGGATCTGCTTTTTTGCGCAAAAATTTTTCCCTTTGACTATAATTAAGGCAGAAACAATTACAGCAGAAGGAAAAGAGGGCATGATGAAAAAAGGCGACAAATTAATTGACTGGGCCATGGAAATCCAAGCGATCGGGCAGACCGGCCTGGCCTACAGCAAGGATGTTTTTGACACGGAGCGCTACAGCCGCTTGCGGGAAATTGCCGCGGAAATGCTAGCGGAAAAAAGTGAGGTCAATTATGACAAGGTCAAGGAGCTCTTTTGCAATGAAATTGGCTATCAGACTCCGAAGATCGCGACCAGGGCAGCCATCTTCAAGGATGACCAGATTCTCCTGGTCCAAGAAAAAGAAGGGCACTGGTCCCTGCCCGGCGGCTGGTGTGACGTCGACCAGTCCCCAGCTGACAACTGCGTCAAGGAGTGCCGGGAAGAGTCCGGCTTAACTGTTAAACCGGTCAAAATTATTGCTGTTCAAGATCACTTTAAGCACCATGGCTCCATCCACCCTTACGGAATTACCGACATCTATTATCTCTGCCAGTCCCTGGGCGGGGAATTCAAAGCCAACTCCGAAACCAGCCAGGCAGCTTGGTTTAAGGAAGCTGACCTGCCGCCTCTGGCGGAAAACAAGAACTCGACTGAACAGGTCAAGATGTGCTTTGCTGCCCAACGTAACTCTGACTGGCAAACTTTATTCGACTAAAAAAACTCGCTGTGAGGCGAGTTTTTGTTTTCTATCTCTATTTTATTCTCTATTCTGTTTTTCTTTACTTCTTAGCAGCTAATTGCCGGCAAACCAGGATCATCAGAAGGCAGCTGAGTAAGCTGTAGACACCGCCAAAGTAGGGGGTGCTGGAAATACCAGTCAAGCCTGCCGCTTGTGCAGCTGTAAAGGAGCCCAGGGAAATGCCGATATTGGCAAAAATCGAGTTGAAGCTGGAGGCAAAGTCAATTGACTCTGGATATTCAGCCGCGGCCAGGTCCAGGAAATAAACCTGGGTGGAAGACCCGTACATGCTGTTGAGGCAGCAGATGCCGACGATGCATAGGAAGGCCAGCCAGGACAGCGGCAAAAGCGGCGCCAAGAGGAAGAGCAGGACGGTCTGGATGCCGAAAACCAATGGCAGGCGCTTGATTCCGCCATGGTCGGCCAGAAAGCCCCCAGTCTTGTTGCCGGCGATAAAGGCCAAGCCCAGCAGCAAGAGCAAGATGTTCAGCCAGCTCTTTGGAAAATGCATGTAGTCGGTGATCAAGGACCTGATATAAGTATAGTAGGTATACTGGGCCGCGCAGACCAGGACGATGGCCAAGAGGGTCAGCTGGATCTGCCGGTTGCCCAGGATGGCAAACTGCTTATTGCCCTTGCTGGACTGGCTCTGCGGGGTATCCCGGGGCACGAATACCAGTAAAAGGACGAAGGTTACAAGTGTCAGAACTGAGATCATCCAGAAACTGGCATGCCAGGAAAAAGTGGTTGAGATGAAGGTACCAATCGGCAGGCCGATGATGGAAGCAATCGAGAAGCCGGCAAAAATCCAGGACAGAAGCGAGGCTCTTTTTTCCAAGGGCGCCACGAAATTGGCGATAACCAGGATCAGGGAAATAATTGCCCCGGCCGTAGTGGCAGACAGGATTCTGGACAAAAGCAGGCTGATATAGCTGTGGGACAATGCCGTCCAGGTGTTGCCGATGAAGAAGACGCCCATCAAAAAGAAGAGGAGCTGGTGGCGCTTGAAATACTTGGTTAGGGAAGTAACTATGGGCGTAGCGATGGCATAAACCAGGGCAAATACGGTAACCAGGTAGCCTAAGCTGCTGAGTGAGGCATTTATTTCCCGGGAAATATCCGGCAAAACACCGACGATCATATATTCATTGCAGCCGAGCATGAAGGCCACGAAGACAAAGAGAAAAGCTTGAATTTTATAACGTGACATACTAAAACTCCTATAAAAGACACTGTTAATTAGTTTAACAGAAAAAATGTTAAAATGAAGATGATAATAGTAAGTCTTGAGTAAAGAAAGCAGGTTTGACCATGCAAATTCAAGTGAAATTGAACAAGGGCTATTTACCCGACGAATATGCCAAGTATGCCAGCGTTAAAGAAGCTGGCAACCCGGTAGTGTCTTTTCCGTTTACCCTGACGGACCTGCCAGAAGGGACCAAGTACCTGGCCTGGTCCTTGGTCGATTATGATTCCATTCCGGTCTGTGGCTTTGCCTGGATCCACTGGCTGGCCAGCGACGTGCCAGCAGCCAGCGAAATTCCAGCTGACTTCAGCCGGACGACGGATACTCCCCAGGGCTACAACAGTACCGTTTCCCGCTTTTTGAATGATCCAGAAGAAGTACATACGGGCTATATCGGGCCAACTCCGCCGGACAAGGACCACGACTACCGCTTCCGGGTTTACGCTTTAAGCGAGAAGCTGGACCTGGAAGAGCCTTATTACTACAATGAATTCTTGCGTGCCTTGGAGGGCAAGGTCTTGGCTGAAAGCCAGCTTGACCTGCCGGCCCGGGTTTAAGGAAAAAGTTTTTTAGAAAAAAGTTGCCGAAAACTGTTGACCACAGCTGGGAAATTAGGTAATATATTATTTGTTGAGCGATCAGCTCACAAGTAAGATTGCGTTATAGCCAAGTGGTAAGGCAACGGTTTTTGGTACCGTCATGCGCTGGTTCGAATCCAGCTAACGCAATAAGTTAGGCCAGGCTGGAAGGCTTGGTCTTTTTTGCGCTCTCAAAAATGCAAGGCAAAAATCTGGTAAAATGGAAAAGAACTTTTGTAGGCAGATTTTTTAAGAAAAGAGGCAGCAGATGGCTGGAAAAGAAGAAGAAGTGGAGAAAATGCAAAAGCTGCTGGGCCAGCTGGAAGAAGAAATTTCCTTGAGCTACTTCCTTAAGCCTGGCACCATTACGGTTGGCCGCGACCTCCTGCAGGCCATGCAGGACCTGTTGGCCAATCCTGAAAATTGGGAAGAAAATTAACGCATCGCGCTTGACTTTAATTTATCTTTAAGATATAGTTAAAGCATCAAATGTTGAGAGAGGACAAGAATCATGAACGCTTTAATCAGCAAGAACGCGAAATTCTTTAGCTTTTATTACTGGAACTAGCTTGCATCTGCGGATGCAAGTCTTCAAGCAAGAACATGCATCTGCAGTTTCAATAATAAGAGTTTTCTCAGCATTTTTTGAAACGGCAGGAATCAGGATCCGGCGGTTTCAAGAACACGCGCATTAGCAGACTTTGGTAATCGTGGATCATCTGATCCGCGATTTTTTTATTTTTACGGTAGCCAAGGAGGACACCATGGTTGATTTAACTAAGCACTTTAAGCAGGGGGTAGCGGAAGTAAAGTCTTCAGCTATTCTGAATTTTGCCAAGTATACGAGCCAATACCCGGACATCGTCAAGTTCACGGTTGGCGAACCGGACTTCAACACCCCAGACCATATCAAGACGGCTGCCATCAAGGGGATCGTGGACAACCACTCCCATTACGCGCCTTCAAACGGGACGCCTGGCCTCAGAAAAGCCGCGGCTGACTTCCTGGCCCGGCATTACGACATGCACTATGAGCCAAGCGAAATCATTGCCACCAACGGGGCAACGGAAGCCATCTACACGGTCATGTCTGCCATTATCAACCTAGGCGACGTGATGGTCCTGCCAACTCCGATCTTTCCTTTATATATTGCCGACGCGGCCTTGGAAAAAGCGGAAGTTGTCCAGATCGACACTTCCAAGACCGGCTTCAAATTGACGCCAGACCAGCTGCAGGCGGCAGTTGACGAATACGGCGACCGCCTCCGAATTCTGGTTATGAACTACCCGACCAACCCGACCGGGGTCATGTACAGCCAGGAAGAACTGGATGCTTTGGCGGCAGTGATCAAGGACCGGCCAACTTTTGTCCTCTGCGACGAAATCTACAGTGAACTGAACTACGAGCAAGAGCACGCCTCAATGGCCAAGTCCCTCAGAAGCCAGGCCATCGTTTTAAACGGGGTCTCCAAGTCCTGGGCCATGACCGGCTACCGGATCGGGATCATGGCTGCTCCCCAGGAAATTACTGACCAGCTGGCCAAGGTTCACCAGTTCATCACCACGACTGAACCGACGCCAATGCAGGACGCGGCTGAGGAAGCTTTTAAAAACGGGGACCGGGATGCCCGGGAAATGAAGGCAGCCTTCAAAGAGCGCCGGGACTACCTCTACCAGGCTTTAACTGAGATCGGCTTTGAAGTGATCAAGCCGCAGGGGGCCTTCTACATCTGGGCCAAGATTCCGGCCGGTCTTAACCAAAAGGACACGGAATTCGTCTACGAGCTGGCTGACCAGGCCCATGTCGGGGTCTGCGCTGGTTCCTGGTTCGCCAAGGGTGGGCAGGGCTGGCTCCGCTTCTCCTACGCGACGGCACTGGACGAAATCAAAGAAGGCGTAAGCAGAATCAAGAAATTTGTCGAGGAAAATAAGAATGACGGAAAGTAAAGAAACAAATGGCCTTAAGCAAGGCACGCTGAACATTTTAAACGGGATCGGACTCGGGGTTATTGCCGCCCTGGTGCCGGCTGCGCTTTTAGGACAACTAATGAAGGCCCTCTTGGGCGTGGCACCAACTTTTGCCCAGACGGTCATCAATATCACGACTTTTACCCAGAGCCTGCTGGCCGCCATGGCTGGCTTCTGCGCTGCCTACCTCTTCCAGATGAACATGATCCAGATGTGTTCTGTTGCTGCCGCGGCCATGATCGGTTCTGGCGCGGTTACTTTTAAAAACGGCTTGATTATGGTGGCCGGGACTGGTGACGTCATCAACATCGGTTTGACGATCACCCTGGCCATCCTCTTGATCAAATTGATTGGCAACAAACTGGGTTCCTACACCACGATTCTTTTGCCAATCATCGTCTTGGTCGTTGGCGGCGGGGTTGGTCTCCTAATTCTGCCATACGTTAAGACCGTGACCACCTTCATTGGCATGATCGTCATGGCCTTCACCAAGCTGCAGCCACTCCTGATGGGCGTTTTGATCGGGATGTCCTTTGCGGCCATGATCGTGTCGCCAATTTCCTCAGTTGGGATCGCGGTGGCGATTGGCTTGACTGGGGTTGCTTCCGGGGCCGCCAACCTGGGCATTACCGGGGCTGCCTACACTCTGGGGATCATGAGTTACAGCGTCAATGGGATGGGGACCACCTTGGCCCACTTCATTGGGACGCCAAAGATCCAGATGGCCAACATGCTGGAAAAGCCGAAGCTTTTTGTTCCGGTCCTGCTTTCATCTGGTCTGTCCGGTCTTCTGGCCGCCATCTTCAACCTGCAGGGGACGCCTAATTCCGCTGGCTTTGGCTTCAGCGGCTTGATCGGGCCTCTGGCGGCTTACGCAAAGATGACGCCAGGCTGGGGGAGCATCATCCTTTTGACGGTGCTCTACGTCGTTTACCCGGTTGCTTTGGGCTTCTTCATGCGCTGGCTCTTCATCGACCGCTTGAGTTTTGCCCAAGCAGAGGACTTGCGCCTGGAAGTTTAAGCTAAAAAACAAAAAAATTACCAAAAAAGCTTGCACTTACCCTGTTTTTTCGTTAAGATAATAGAGTACTTCAACGGAGGAATAGCGAAGTGGCTAAACGCGGCGGTCTGTAAAACCGCTCTCTCTGAGTTCGGTGGTTCGAATCCACTTTCCTCCATTGATTGCGTTATAGCCAAGTGGTAAGGCAACGGTTTTTGGTACCGTCATGCGCTGGTTCGAATCCAGCTAACGCAATTGTTCTAAAGAACACCCAACCCGAAAGAAGAGCTTCTGACTGAGTCAGGAGCTCTTTTTTTGCCAGAGCAAAAGAAAAGCAATTTTTTCCAAGAGAAAATGCTTAAAAATAGATGAAAAAACTTACTTTTCAAGAAAATGTTTTTCTTTCATAAGTAATGATGTACTTTCTTTGCGTAACTTGCTATACTGAAAAGTAAGTTGTTGGTTACTTTTAGTAAGTTTGATAAGTACAAATGCAAGTAAGATTAGATTGGCTAGATTAAGTAAAATTTCGGGAGGCAAAAAATTGCATAAGAAGAGGATCGTGTCAGTAACGCTTTTAGCAACGGCGGCGCTTTTGACGGCCTGCGGACAAAACAAGCAGGCTTCCAGTTCCAAGCAGGTGATGAAGACAGCCGTAACCGGCGAAATCAGCACCCTGGACTCCAGCAAGTACGGGGATACCGTCAGCTCTGAAACCCTGCAGAATTCCATGGAAGGGCTCTACCGCTTCGATAAAAAGGGGCAGGCTCAGCTGGCCGGAGCGGTCAAGGTGACCAAGTCCAAGGACCAGAAGGTCTATACTTTTACTCTTAGAAAAAACGCCAAGTGGTCCAACGGGGACCCAGTGACTGCCCAGGACTACGTTACTGCCTGGCGGCGGACGGTTGACCCCAAGAACGATTCTTTGGACAGCGACAGCTACCAAGTGATCAAGAACGGGACGGCTGTAGCAGCCGGCAAGAAGAAGGTGTCCAGTCTGGGCATCAAGGCCTTGGGCAAGTACAAGCTGCAGGTCACCCTGGAAAACCCGATCCAGTACCTGCCAGACCTTTTAACCGGGGCCCAGTTCTACCCGCAGGACACGAAGATCGTCAAAAAGTACGGGTCCAGCTACGGGACCAGTTCCAGCAAGCTGGTCTACAACGGGCCGTTTACCGTCAGCCAGTGGGATGGGTCCAGCCTCAAGTGGACTTTGAAGAAGAACAAGACTTACTGGAATTCCAAGTCAGTCAGCTTGAGCGCGGTCAAGGTCCAGGTCATCAAGACCACTTCAACCGGCCTCAACCTTTACAAGGGCGGGCAGCTGGATTACGCGCCAGTTGATGCTGACTACGTCAAGCAGTATGAAAAGAATGCCGACTACCACACTAAGACCACGCCGACCAACGGCTACATGGTTTTCAACACCAAGCGCAAGACCACTGGCAATGTCCACGTTCGCCGGGCAATCAGCCTGGGCGTAAACAAGCAGGAATTGGTGAAGACGGTCCTGCACTCAGGCAAGGCTGCCCAAGGTCTGGTCGCCAGCGACTTCATCTACGATGAAAACGGCAAGGACTACCGAACCAGTGCCGGCAAGCTGATGACTTACAATCTGAAGCAGGCCCAAAAGGAATGGGCTTTGGCTAAAAAGCAGCTGGGCAAATCTAAGATCACCATCGAACTGTTGACCAGTGACATGGACGCGTCTAAGCGGGTGGGCGAATACCTGCAGAGCAACTTGATGAAGAACCTGCCGGGCTTGACTGTTAAATTGCGGTCGATTCCGCTGAAGTCCCGCCTGGCTGACACGACCAAGCACAACTTCGACATGGTTTACGGGACTTGGCAGCCAAGCTTCCAGGACCCGATCGACTACTTGACCATCGGTGGCCTCTTCAACCTGGAAAGTGACTACAAGAACAGCACTTTCTGGAAGGAAATCAAGCAGGCAAGGAGCACTTACGCCACCCAGCCGGCCAAGCGGCAGGCCAGCTTGATCGCTGCTGAAAAGCAATTGATCCAAAAGGATGCTTTCGCGGCACCGCTCTACCAAGCCGGGGTTTCCTACCTGCTTAAGTCCAAGGTGACCGGCTTCCGCCTGTCTCCTTACGGGACTGTTGCCTACTACTGGGATGTCAAGATTAAGTAAAACAAGTTTTAAACCGGTAAAAGCTGCCAGTTTCTTTCAGTAAGGAAGAAACTGACGGCTTTTTTGCGAAAAAAGAAGCATTCTTCAACTATTTTGCCTGTATAGCGGGTACAATAGTATTTAGTTTTTTGACCAGGAGGCGGACATGAGCAAATACATCAAAGTTGGCAGCGGCGGCGGTGAAGTGACCTGGCACCGGGCCATGCTCGACATGGAGCCGGGGGACTATCTGCTGCTGGAGCCCGGCTATTACGTTTGGCCCCGGGGCCGGCTATTAGAAGACGTGACCATCAAGGGCCTGGGGGCCAGCCCGGAAGACACCCGGATCCGCAGCTTTTTCTCCATCGGTGAAAACAGCTCCCGGGTGGTTTTTGAAAACTTGACCCTGGAACCTTATGGGGACGTAAACACCCTGGATTTGCCGGAAGAGACCAACAGCTACTTGATCCTGCGCGGCTGCGTCTTGACCGGGACCGGCAGCAAGACGACCACGATTTCCATCAACGGCCAGGACACGGTGGAGATGTACTCCTGCCGCCTGCTCAACGGGACCCTGTCCTTTTTTGAAAAAGCCAATTTCCGCCTGGAAATGGCGGACTGCCTGCTGGACTATGAGTCAGAAAAATTCGGGACCATCTCTTTGGAAGGAACCGGGACGGCCATCATCAATAATTCCGAGATCCGGGGGACGGTCAACAGCTTTGATTCCAGCAATATCGAACTGAACATCAATAACTCAGCTATTGGTAACCTCAACTTAGGTGGCAAGAGCTGGGTCAACGTTTACGCCTGCCGCTTTATCAACCGGGACTACAGCCTTTATGCCCGGGGTGAATGCTGGCTGAACATCCTGGAGAGCCAAATGCCAAGCCAATTGGCGATTGAAGACCACTGCCACTTGCTAATGCAGAACAGTCAGCTCTATAATTTCCAGGCGCGGGGGGAGAGCCAGAGCTTTTTGTCCAATGTCCAGATCGCGGCCGCGGCCAGCCTGGAAGGAAAAAGCTTCATGGAGGGGAGTTTAGTGACCTTCTCAGGCAACGGCGACTACCCTTACTTTATCTTCCTGGTCGACCAGGCGGTATTGAAGGGGCGGAACCTGCAATTTGACCCGCAAAACTGGCCGGTTTTGGTAGACAATGATGCCCGCTTAGTGGCCAACGCCCTTTACTACCAGGGGGCGCCACTGGAAATCAAGTGTGAGCATCCGGAAAACATCTCTTTGCTGGGGATCAAGTGGACTGAACGGAAGGAATAGAAAGGAGCCACCATGCGCTTAATCAAAGTAAGCCAGGACCCCCGGGACTTGTCCTGGGAGCAGGCTTTAGACCAGCTGGAAGACGATGACGTGCTCATGCTGGCTCCCGGCTTTTATGAAATTCCTTTTGGGCAAAAGCTGAACAACATCGTGATCAAGGGGACGGGGACAGCGCCAGATATGACGGTCCTGGTTGGTCAAGTCGTCCTGTCTGGCCGCTATTTGACCCTGGAAAACCTGGCCGTCAAGACCAAGGCAATTGCCGGGGCCCTGGTTAGAGTTTATGTAGGCGAAAATGCTCCTTACTTGACCCTGCGCGGCTGCCGGCTGGAAGCGCCAGAAGGAGAAGGGAGCACGGCCCTCATGACTCTGGGTCCGGTTTGGTTGGAACTTTACTCCTGTCAAGTTAGGGGAAAAATCCGCCTGGTTGGCGGAGAAGAGCAGCATGTCCAGATTTCGGGAAGTGAAATCAAGGCAGCTCCGGCTGCTTTTACCGGCGATGGCTTTGGTCCCTTGGTCATCAGCCAGTCTCAAATCAAGGGAGAATTTGTCCTGGAGGAAAATTCGGCTTATGAAGGCCATTTTGACCAGACGGCTTTTGACCAGGTGACCAGCCTGGGAAAAAACAACGGTCTTTACTTCACCGAATCTACCATGTCTTTAACTCTGAAAAATGGCCAGGCTGACCTTTTGAACTGTGACTTGCAGGGGACGGCTCTTTTGGAAAAAGCCAATTCCGCCGCTTTCCAAAACTGCACTTTTAAGCAATTTAAGCAGGTCAGCGGGAGCAGCAACTTAACCAACTGTCACTTGGTGGCAGGAGAAATTGAAGGCCAGGGCAAGGCTGTTTTTTGCCGGCCACACTTTTCCTGCAGCGAAGGCACTTGGCTTAGTTTAAGCGGCGCGAGCCAGGTTCGCCTGCAGGATGCCCTCTTAAACGTGGCAGGCAGCCACTTGCGGTTAGCCGACAAAGCCGGGATCTTGGGCAATGTTTTGGAGAGCGACCAGGAACAGCTGCTGGTCAAGCAGACTGGCCAGGGCAAGGTAAAATTGACAGGAATTAAATGTAAACTTGTCTAAAGACCGCCTTTTGCTATAAAATTTAATTAAGATCTAAGCTGGATGATTCTGTGGGGGGGAAAACGATGCAAGAACCAATGTACATCAAAATTCACAATCAGCTGCGCCGGGATATTGAAAACCATGTCTACCAGGTGGGGGACCGGATTCCAGCTGAACGACAGCTGGCTGAGCAGTTCAAGGTGTCGCGGATGACCCTGCGCCAGGCCATCAAAACCCTGGAAGAAGAGGGGATTCTGGAAAGGCGGCTGGGCAGCGGGACCTATGTGGCCAGTCAGAAGGTTCAGGAAAAAATGTCCGGGATCATGTCCTTTACCGAAATTACCCGGGCCAACGGGCAGACTCCGTCCAGCAAGCTGGTTTCTTACAAGATCACCCAGCCTTCCCTGTCGGAAAAAGAACGCCTGGCTCTGGAAGGCAGCGACAAGGTCCTGCGCATGGAGCGGATTCGCTATGCCGACCAGGTGCCGATCTGCCATGAAATCGTGACGGTGCCGGAAGACCTGATCGCGCCTTTTGCCAAGGATGACGTGTCAAGCCACCTTTACCAGACCTTGGAAAAGCAGGGGGGCTACCAGATCGGGGATGCAACTGAGTACATCTCAGCCGCTGTTGCCAATGAGCAGGAGGCCCGCCTGCTCAACTGCCGCCGGGGCGAGGCCTTGATCACCCGCCGGCAGGTCACCAAGCTGGTCGATGGCCGGCCTTTTGAATACACGCGGGCTTCATACGTGGGTGAGCGCTTCGAATTTACTTTCAGCAAATAGCCAGCTATAAATAAGCGAATGACAAAGAGGCAGGAATCAAACCTGCCTCTTTTTCCTTCCTTTAAAAAAGGGCAAAAGATGGAACTTGCTTTTGGCGGCAGGGGGCGAATTTGCTAAAATGGACTTGACACTATTAGCTAATGATTAACGAGGCACTATGAAAAGCATACTATTCCGCCTGTATCTGGCAGTCATGAAATTTTTGGCCCGCTGGCAAAAAGAAGATCCCAACACATACGTGATCTTGAATGGGGCCGGCCGGTCGGGATCAAATGGCTACCTCTTTTATAAGTACCTGCGCCGCGAGCACCCGGAAGTCACGGCCTACTTGATCGAACCCTGGCCGTCTTCGCACCTGCCTTGGTCGGACTGGCAAAAAATCGGCCGGGCCAAGTACGTCTTGACCACCCACCAGCCCTTCAAGGTCCGGAAAAGCCAGGTCAACCTGGCTCTCTGGCACGGGATTCCTCTAAAGCGGATGGGGACCATGGCCAACAATACCCAGCGCCGGGACAACCAGAGAAACGAAAAGCTCTGGCACAAGACGGCCGACCTGGTCACCTCCAGTTCTGAGCTCTACGAAAGTCTGATGAGCGCCTGCATGGGGATTGAAGGTCCCCGTTATGTCCAGCTGGGTTTCCCCAGAATCGATTCCCTGCTCAAGTCCCCTTATAAAAAGGACCAGCTCCTGGCTGACTTTTTCTCCTGCCAGGACCCGGAGGCTCAAGTGGGGATCTATGTGCCAACCTTCCGCTATGAATTAGAAGACCCGGAAGTGATGAAGCGGATTAAGGCAGGGAACTTTTTTGCCTTCAGCGACTTTGACCTGGCCGCTTTAGACCAGGCCCTGGCTGCTAGAAAGCAGTACCTCCTGGTCAAGCTCCACCCTTGGGAAATGAAGCTCTTTAGCGACTTTCACTTAGAAGCCAAGCACGTGGCTTTTTTGAACAATTCTGATCTTCTGGCCAAAAAATTGGATCTCTACGAAATCCTGGGGGCAACCGACTTCTTAATGACCGACTTCTCCTCGATCTACTTTGACTACCTCCACTTGGACAAGCCGCTGATTTTCATCACCAACTACCTGGCCCAGTACGAAAAGACCCGGGGCTTTTTGCTGGGGCCTTATGAAAAAATCGTCCCTGGTCCCTGCGTAGCCAGCCAGGCTGACCTGGTCAAGCAGCTGGGGGAAGGCGACAAGTATGGTCTTGAACGGAAAAAGTGGCTGGAGCTGAGCGACCAGGCCGACCACGGCCAGGCCTGCCAGACGATTTTTGATTATTTAAGCGGGGTCTGATCCTTGAAAAAAACTTTTCTGAACATCTTCTATAACGCGGTCTACCAGGTCTTCCTGGTCCTGGTGCCCTTGATCACGGTTCCTTACCTGTCCAGAGTCCTGGGCCCGACGACCTACGGGATCTATTCCAGCGTCAACAACACGGTCCAGTTTCTGATGATTTTCTGCGTCCTGTCTTTATCCAATATCGGGGTCAGAAGCATCTCTAAAGCCCGGGCCAAGAGCAAGAGCGGGGAACTGACTCAAGCCTTCTGGGGCCTGTGGTACTTCCAGTTTATCGGCGGGGCAGTCACCATCGTTTTAACAGTCTTGACCTGTCTGGTCCTCAAGGTCCGCTACTGGAACTACTTCTTGCTGATGCTGCCGTACTTAATTTCAGCTCAGTTTGACATCTCCTGGTTCTTCCAGGGCCTGGCGGATTTTGGCCGGGTGGTTCTTAGAAACACTATCGTCAAGATTGTCAGCGTGGTCTTTATCTTGCTTTTGATCAAAAGTCCGGCTGACTTGTGGAAGTATTTCTTGATCATGTCCATTTCCACCATGCTGGGTTCTTTTGTCTTCTGGTTCAGCATCGGCAAGTATGTCGGCCGGCCAGTCAAGCACTTTTACCATTTCGCGGAAACCCGCCGGGCCATCATGACCTTGATGATTCCCCAGATCGCGACCCAAATTTACACTTCCTTGGACAAGCCCCTTTTGGGCCTCTTCCAAAATACGGCCCAGGTCTCTTACTATGACAACTCCCAGCGGATTTCCAACATGATCCTGGGGGTCATCACCAGTATTTCCCTGGTAATAATGCCGCAGATGGCGGTCCAGGGGAAGGAAACCCAGAAGAAGGTCTTGAAGAAGTCCCTAGAAGCCACGACTATGCTGGGAACCATGTTTGCCGTGGTGGTTATGGCCAATACCAAGGAATTCGTGCCCTTTTTCTTCGGGAAAAAATATATCCCGATGACTCCCTTGATGTTCTTCTTTACCTTGACCATCATTTTGATCCCCATGGGCGGGGTCTTCGCCAACCAGTTTGCCCTGGCCAACAAGCGGGACAAGGACTATGCCATTCCGGTTACGATCGGGGCGGTCCTGGAGCTGGTCTTCAGCTACTTTTTGGACCGGCCTTTCGGGGCAGCGGGCGCCATGGTGGCGATCCTCTTGACCGAAGCAGTCGTTCTCTTTCTTCGTTGCTGGATCGTGCGGGACGGCTATGACTTCAAGGAAACTTTCAGTGATGTGCCCAAGTGCTTCTTGGCCATGGGGATCAGCCTGGCGGCAGGGATGCTGTGGCCTTGGCAGATTCCAAGTGCTTTTATCAACATGACGGTCAAGTCCCTGGCCATTATGGCCCTTTACCTGGTCATCCTCTGGCTCTTGAAGTTTGACTTGAACGAAGACTTGGTTACGATTGTCAAAAAGCGCTTGAAAAAATAGCTATTAATAAGGAAGAAATTAGCAAAAATAAACAAAGAAAGCGTGTGAGCATGGTAAAAATCAACATTTTGGGCGTTGGCTTCGACAAGTACAGCTTGGCGGAATTTGAAGCCCGTTTTTTGGACCGCTTGCGGAAAAAAGAATCCACCCTGGTGGTCACGGCCAACCCGGAAATCGTCATGGCCGCTAAAGAAGACCCGGAATACAGGGAAATCATCAACAATGTAGCTGACTACGTGACGGCTGACGGGATCGGCATCATCAAAGGGGCCAAGATGCTGGGGCTGAAATTGCCAGAGAGAGTAACCGGCTACGACCTCTTTTGCTGGTATCTGCAAATTGCCAATGAAGACCACTTGCGGGTCTACCTGATTGGGGCCAAGCCAGCCGTGATCGCCGCCGTTAAGGAAAAAATCGCCAAGGATTACCCGAATATCGACTTAGTTGGCGCTGAAGATGGTTACTCCAAAGACGCCCTGCCGGAAATTGCCAGCCGGATCGCCCAAACCAGGCCCGACCTGGTCTTCGCGGCCCTGGGCTTTCCCAAGCAGGAGAAGCTTCTGGCCATCTTGCGCCAGCAAAACTTGCCAGCCAGCATGATGGGGGTGGGCGGCAGCTTTGACGTCTTCGCCGGTGCCGTCAAGCGGGCACCCAAGGTCTTCCAGGATGCCCACTTGGAATGGTTCTACCGCCTCTTGAAGGAACCAAGCCGGATCGGCCGAATGATGGTTTTGCCAAAATTCGTCGTGGAAGTTAAAAAGAGCAAGAAGCAGGACAAGCAATAATGAAAGTACTGCACATCAACGCCGGCCTGGAAAGCGGGGGCGGGCTGACTCATATCGTGAACCTGCTCTCCCAGGCCAAAAGAGCCGGGCAGGATTTTGACCTTCTGACCTTCGCTGAAGGACCGGTTGCCCAGGCTGCCCGGGAAAAAGGAATCAAGACCATCGTTTTAGGTGGATCCAGCCGCTACGACCTGGCCCTGCTCAAGCGGCTGAAAAAGACAATCAAGGATGGACATTACGACCTGGTCCACAGTCACGGAGCCCGGGCCAACCTTTTTGTCAGCTTGATCAAGTCTTCCTTGCCTTGTCCCTGGCTGATCACCGTTCACTCAGATCCCGCGATCGATTTTGAAGGGCGGGGAATCGCGGGGAAAATTTTTACCAAGCTGAACCTGCGGGCGATCAAGCAGGCTGATGGGGTCTTCGCCATTACTCCCCGTTTTGAAAAAATCCTGCTGAATTACGGAGTAAAGCCAAGCCGGATTCACGTCATCTACAATGGAATCAATTTTAGGGACAATAAAAATGTACTGGCCAAGGAAGACCATGCCGGCTTCAACATCATCAATGTTGGCCGCCTGGAAAAGGTCAAGGGGCAAGATCTCTTGCTCAAGGCTTTTAAAGCAGCCGATTTGCCGCAAGCTCACCTCTATATTGCCGGCAGCGGCAGCCAGGAAGCAGATTTGAAAAAACTCTGCCAGGACTTGGCCTTAACAGACCAAGTAACCTTTACCGGCTTTTTGACCCAGGAAGAATTAAGGCAGCTCTACCGGAAGATGGACCTGGCCGTCTTGTCTTCTTACTCAGAAAGCTTCCCCCTGGTCTTGCTGGAAGCAGCCGACAACCTGGTCTCGCTTTTATCCACTGACGTGGGCGGGGCCAGGGAACTGATTCCAGAAGGAAAAGGCTGGGTCGTGCCGGTCAAAGAAGAAAAAGCCATGGCCGATCAGTTAAAAGCAATCGCGGCTTTGCCAAAAGAAGAACTGGCAGCAATTGCTCAAGCGGAAAAAGCCTATGCCAGCCAGCATTTTTCCCTAGACCGGCAACTGGCTGACGTTCTGGCCGGCTACCAGGCCTGCCTGCAAGGAGAAAAAGAATGATTCCCAAAATTATCCACTATGTCTGGGTCGGCGGCAATCCCAAGTCCAAGACCATCCAGACCTGTCTGGCCTCTTGGCGAAAGCGCCTGCCGGACTACGAAATCATCGAATGGAACGAAGATAAGCTGGACCTTGATGCCAACCGCTACGTTAAGCAGGCCTACCAGGCCAAGAAGTGGGCCTTTGTTTCTGACTATGTCCGGGCCAAGGCCCTCTATGAAATGGGCGGGATCTACCTGGACACCGACGTCATGGTCTTAAAAGATTTTGACGACTTGCTAAATGACCGGGCTTTTATCGGTTTTGAAAACAATGACTACCTGTCAGCCGCCATTATCGCGGCGGAGAAGGGTCATCCTTTTATGGCTGACATCCTGCACTATTATGATGACCTGGATTTTGCCTTTGACCAAAATGACCAGCTGGCCGGGGTCAACTCCCTGTCAGTCACGGAAATTCTCAAAGAAAAGTACGGCCTTAAGACCGGCAACCAAGAGCAAGTATTAAAGGAAGGAATCCATGTTTACCCGGACGGGATCCTTTGCAATCCTTCGCCTCAGTCCCGGTCCATTCACCTTTTTACCGGGACCTGGCTGGAAGGAAAAAATTCCTGGAAGCACGACCTGGTTACCTTTTTGAAATTACATATCCGTAGTCAAAAAGCTGCGAAAATTTACTATCAGCTCTTCAGACGCTAATTTTTTAAAGAATCTCGTGAAAATACATTTCTGAAAACAAGGACTGCATTTTTTGAGTATAATTAAAAGGTAGAAAACACAAAGTAGAAGATTGCGAGGCAGCAAATGAGAGAGTTGCAAAAGAAAATTGTCGAATATGAACACGTTTTGCCGGAAATCGATCCCCAGGAAGAAATCCGCAAGACGGTTGACTTCTTAAAGGGTTACTTGAAGGCTAACCCCTTCTTGAAGTCATATGTTTTGGGTATTTCCGGTGGCCAGGACTCAACCTTGACTGGGAAGCTGACCCAGATGGCAATTTCCGAAATGCGGGAAGAAACCGGCGATGACAGCTACAAGTTCATCGCCGTCCGCCTGCCATACGGCGTCCAGGCTGATGCCGCTGATGCCGCTGATGCGGTAGCCTTCATCAAGCCGGACGTGGACTTGATCGAAAACATCAAGCCAGCCACTGATGCCATGGTGGCAACTTTGAAGGAAACGGGCGTGGAAATGACCGACTTTAACAAGGGCAACATCAAGGCCCGGCAAAGAATGGTCATGCAGTATGCCATTGCCGGGGCCAACCAGGGCGCGGTTGTGGGTACTGACCACGCGGCCGAAAACTTCTCTGGTTTCTACACCAAGTACGGTGACGGCGCGGCAGACCTTACTCCGCTCTTCCGTTTGGACAAGCGGCAGGGCAAGCAGCTTCTGGCTGCCTTGGGCTGCCCGGAACACCTTTACTTGAAGGCCCCAACGGCCGACCTGGAAGAAGAAAAGCCATCCTTGCCAGATGAAGTTGCCTTGGGCGTGACCTATGATGAAATCGATGACTACCTGGAAGGCCGGGAAGTCAGCGACAAGGCAGCTGAAAGAATCGAAGAATTGTGGACTAAGAGCGAGCACAAGCGCCATTTGCCGGTCACGATTTTTGACGATTATTACAAAAAATAGCGGCGAATTTGGTAAATTACTTGTTTCAAGCGCCAATTTTTGCTATATTAATCATGTCATAAGGGAGTAACGGCAAGCATAGCTTGCGACAAGCCCAACAGCCGGGAGCCGCGTTGGTTTCCTGGGCTTGTCTTAATTAGTGAGACTTATGTGCTTTTGTAAAGGGGCACGTAAGTCTCTTTTCTTTTTTGAAGGAGGAAAATACTGTGGCTAAGAAGTATTACAGCCAGGACATCCCAGGCACTTTAGCCGAGTTTGACTCGGACGCCAACCACGGGATCAGTTCGGCTGAAGCCAAGAAGCGGCTGGACCAATACGGCCCGAACGCTTTGGCCGGCAAGAAGAAACGTTCAATGTTTGCCCGCTTCATGGACCAGTTCAAGGACTTGATGATCATCGTCCTGCTGGTTGCCGCTGTCTTGTCCGGGGTAGTTGCCCAGGAATGGACTGACGCGGGGATTATTTTGGTAGTCGTGCTTTTGAACGCGATCTTGGGCGTGATCCAGGAAGCTCGCTCAGAAGCAGCGATTGAAGCCTTGAAGGACATGTCCACACCGAGCGCCAAGGTGCGCCGGGACGGAGCGGTAGTTGAAGTTCCGTCAACGGAAATCGTGCCCGGTGACGTGGTCTTGCTGGAAGCCGGCGACGTGGTCCCGGCCGACCTGCGTCTTTTGGTAGCGGAAAGCTTGAAGATTGAAGAAGCTGCCTTGACCGGGGAATCAGTTCCGGTGGAAAAGAGTAATGAAACCCTGCAAGGGGAGGACATTGCCCTGGGTGACCGGATCAACATGGCTTACTCCAGCACCAACGTGACCTACGGGCGCGGGGAAGGTGTAGTTGTCGCTACGGGGATGAACACGGAAGTCGGCAACATCGCCAAGATGCTGAACGAAGCTGATGAAACTGACACTCCTCTTAAGCAGAACTTGAACCAGCTGGGCAAGACCTTGACCTACATGATCCTGGCCATCTGTGTGGTTGTCTTCATTATCGGGGTTATCCGGAACCCGCAGCATGAACCGATGAATGCTTTGCTGATCGATATGTTCTTGACGGCGGTTTCCCTGGCGGTTGCCGCTATTCCGGAAGGGCTGCCGGCGATTGTGACGATCATTTTGGCTCTGGGTACCCAGACCATGGCTGATCACAAGGCCATCGTCAGAAAGCTGCCAGCCGTTGAAACCCTGGGGGCAACGGATATCATTGCTTCTGACAAGACTGGTACCTTGACCCAGAACCGGATGACGGTGGAAAAGGTCTACTACGACGGGATCCTGCATGATGCCAGCGACGACATCGACTTGACCAACCAGGCCATGATCACCATGCTTTTGGCCAACGACACCAAGATTCAGGACGGCGGGGAGCTCTTGGGTGACCCGACTGAAACTGCCTTGGTGCAATATGGCTTCCACAAGGACCTGCCAGTGAGCGACTTTTTGGCAGAACACCCGCGGGTAGCGGAAGTGCCATTTGACTCTGACCGGAAGCTGATGAGTACGGTCAACAAGTATGACGGCCAGTTCATGGTTGCCGTCAAGGGCGCGCCGGACATGCTTTTGGAAAGAGTCAAGTATGTCAACATCAACGGCGAGCTGAGCGAAATCAGCGCTGAACAAAAGCAGGCTATCTTAGCAAGCAACAACGAAATGGCCAAGCAGGCCCTCCGGGTTCTGGCCATGGCTTACAAGGTTGTTGCTGAGCCATACGCTGATCCGACGACTGACAATGTTGAACAAGATCTGATCTTTGCCGGTTTGGTCGGCATGATCGACCCAGAGCGGCCGGAAGCCAAGGACGCGATCGCGGAAGCTCACCGGGCCGGGATCAGAACGATCATGATTACTGGTGACCACCAAGTTACGGCGCAGGCGATTGCCGAACGGCTGGGACTGGTTGAAAAGGGCCGTGACGATGCCGTGATTACCGGGGCGCAATTGGACAAGCTGAGCGACGACTACTTCACCAAGCATGTCGGTGACTACAGCGTTTATGCCCGGGTTTCACCAGAACACAAGGTTAGAATCGTGAAGGCCTGGCAGGCAAATGGCAAGATCGTGGCCATGACCGGTGACGGGGTCAACGACGCGCCGAGTCTGAAGCAGGCCGACATCGGGGTCGGCATGGGGATTACCGGTACGGAAGTCTCCAAAGGCGCGGCCGACATGGTTCTGGCTGACGACAACTTCGCGACGATCGTGGAAGCGGTCAAGCAAGGGCGGAAGGTCTTCGCCAACATTCAGAAGGCAATTCTGTACCTGATGAGCTGCAACGTCGGCGAAGTATTGACGGTCTTCTTGATGACTTTGCTGGGCTGGGATGTTTTGAAGCCAGTGCAGCTTTTGTGGATCAACTTGGTAACTGACACCCTGCCGGCTATTGCCTTGGGTGTTGAACCGATTGAAAAGGGGATCATGAACAAGAAGCCGCGGGGGAAGAATTCCAACTTCTTCTCAGGTGGCGTGGCCAGCTCGATTATCTACCAGGGGATCCTGGAAGGTGTTCTGGTCTTGACCGCTTATGGTTTGGGTCTGCACGTTTTGCCGCGGGGGACCAACCCGCATGAAGACGCGTTGACCATGGCTTTCCTCACTTTGGGTCTGATCCAGCTCTTCCACGCGGTCAACTCTAAGTACGTGAAGCAGTCAATCTTCCAAAAGAGCACTTTTGCCAACAAGTGGTTCAATGGCGCGATTATTCTGTCGGCTTTGATTATGGCGGCAGTTGAATTGCCATTCTTGACCAGAGTCTTTGCAGTTTCAGAATTGCACCTGGATCAATGGCTGACTGTGCTGGGGATGGGCGTTTTGATGATCGTGATCGTCGAAATCGTTAAGTTCTTTGAGAGAAAAGCTGATCAACGGAATAGCTAAAAAGTTAAATAAGAAGCCTGGACGAAAGTCCAGGCTTTTTTGCGTGGAAAAACAAGAAGGCGAGGAAGGTAAAATAAGCTGATGTAAGAAGAAAAGATATAAGGAAATAGATATATGAATTCAAAGGCAAACGCCTTGAAATGGCGAGGATGATAGCCCTTTTATAATGTGTGAACTGGCTATAAAAACGAAAAAAGCAGCTTAAAATGGAAAAATACGGATTTTAAAAGGGAAAGTATTGACTACACTTTGAAGTAGACTATAATTCAAGGTGTAAAGCTCATTTTTTCACGAGTGCGGCAGTGTAAAACAATGGAGGAGAGAAAAATGTTAACCAGGACGAAAAAAATATATGTAGGAGTTGTGGCTGTCTACTTGTTGATTATTATTGGTCAGTTAGCATATGCGATACATGGCAACCTTCCAACTTTGAAAAGCAACTCCTATGGCTTTGATTATATGTTTAATTCGGTTCAGCCTGAAGGCGTCGAAGAAACGATGGCTGGGAACATTGCCGTTTATTTATTACTTCCTATTGTGGGTTCAGCTCTAGCAATCTATATCAAGAATAATCACGAACTCTATAGTGTGATCGGTAGAACTGGCTGGAAAAAAATTTTTCAAAAAAGTTTAAGTTAGGCGTTCATTGGTGCGGCTGGCCTATATTGGTTAGGTTGTCTACTGGAAGCTCCGATATTCAGTATTTTTTACCGCCAATTTGTGTATATGCCCAGAGCGGAAATAATGTTGATGCGAGGAGACGGGTATTTCTCACTCAATAACCTGGCCAACCTGCTAATTAAAGTGTTGCTCTTCGGTATCGGCTGGGGAATTTATGCCGCTTTTATCTTTGCAGTGGCTTTATTTATCAAGAAGACAAGTCTTTGCCTGTTTTTAGGGCCAGTTGTCGGCTATCTCATTTTTCTTCAAGAAAATTTGTCAATTGATGTCGGAGAAACGTTTAGTAATATTTCTAACATCTGGGATATCGTCAATCTGACTAATCCATTGGAAAGATGGGTAGGAGAAAACCAATTCCCCGCAATCTACTATCTGAACTACGTGACGACGGCGGTGTTTTACATCGCGTTGACGGCTGTATTATTAAGACTTTGGTACGTGAAGAATGTTGAGAGAGGATAAGTGTGTTTTTTAACAAGAATAATTTGGTTAAAAAATGCAGGCTATGACACTAAAAAAGTGTCAAAAAGTGAGTATTTATGTTTTTTAGGGAAAAGTATTGACAGAGTGGCGAAGTGTAATATAATCATAAATGTGAACGATATTTTTTGTTCACTGATTTGTATAATAACTGTGCTATATAGAAAGGAGATAAGAAAATGAAACATAAAGTGTTAACCAAAGCTGCTTTATGTGGAATGTTGCTACTGCCATTTGCCAGTGCGGCTGTTGTACAAGCTGCGGGAACTTGGACTATTAGTGCCGAAGATGTGTCATCCTATGGGAGATGGAGCAGTTGGGGAAATCCTAATGTTAAGCAGACTCAATCATCGTATGCTTCATTCAATGGTGACGCACTTCCTGGCTCAAACAGAGTTATTAAGGTGAAGTTGATCAACAATAAGGCTCAAAGAAGATCGAATACGGTCGTTTTAAAGAAAAACAAGACTGTTCATGCAGCTAACAATACTGGATTAAGAGACCGTAAGTATTGGGGAGATGCTCGAACAGAAAAGGATGATCCACATTCAACAAGAGTGAAGTTTCACTTTAGTGCAGATTACAAGTAGCTAATTGGTGTGAGCAAAAGGCGAATGAGTGGAGATGCTCTTTCGCCTTTTTATATTTTGCGAGGAAAATGTTAACTAAAACTAAGAGATTAATCATCACAGGAATTGTTGCGTACCTGTTAATCATAGCAGGGCAAGTGGAGTATGCGATCTATGATAACCTTCCTGTATCAGCAACTGATAATTACGCTTTTAACTACTTGTTCGACACAGTTCAACCTTATGGAACTGATGAAACTATGATTGGCTCCATTGCGATTTTTTTGCTTTTGCCTATTATAGGTTCAGCTTTAGCAATCTACATCAAAAACAATCATGAATTGTACAGTGTGATTGGACGAACAGGTTGGAAAAGCTTCTTTAAAAAGTGCATGGGATATACTTTTTGGGGAGCAACTGGCCTGTACTGGCTAGGATGTTTGCTTGAAATTCTGATGATCAACACTTTTTATCATCCATTCATTTATACAGCGTTTAGCAATGATATTTTGCAAGGTGGGTATGGCTACTTTTCGCTGAACAGCTTGGCGAACTTGCTAATTAAGATCATCCTAAACGGTATTGGTTGGGGAATTTATGCTTTGTTTATTTTGAGCGTGGCTCTTTTTATCAACAAAGTAAGCATAGCTTTGTCTTTGGGGCCGGTTATTGGCTTCGTGATTATTTTGCAAGAAAAATTTGCTCCAGATGTGGGAAGAGTTTTGACCAATATTTCCAATATCTGGGATATTACCAATATCACTAATCCATTGGAAAAGGGAATAGCAGGTTTGCCCACCCCCGCAATCTACTATCTGAATTACGTGACGACGGCGGTTTTTTACATCGCGCTGACGGCTGTATTACTAAGACTTTGGTACTTGAAGAATGTGGAGAGGGGATAGCTTATGTTAAAAGCGCGTTATCAACGTTTAATCGCCTTGACGCTCATTTTGGACTTTGCGGTCAGCTTATGGTGCGGCCTGCAGTTTGCCCTAGACGGCGGGAAGGGTGAAATGCCCATGTACTACCTGAATGCCAACTTGATCAGCCTGTACATCCAGCCAGCCTTGACCGTCATGGCGGCAATTCAAATCCTCTCTTTCCGTTCGGTCCGCCCCCTGCTGGCTCCCCGGGGAAAGATGAACTTTTTTGACCAGCGCCTGGCCCAGCTCTTAGCCTTGGATCTGGCAATCTACCTGTTTTTCTCTATATTTCCATATTTCTTTGGCAAAAATCCGCTCTTTCGCTTTGGATCAGCCCTAACTGGCAGCCTATTGCTTCTGGCCCACTACCTGCTCTTCATTGTCTGCTTCATGCTGGTCCTGTCCTGCATCAAGGCGAAATTTCCGTTTTTTATCATTGTCATCAGCAGCACCTTGCCAATTCTTTATCATTACTGGCTGGAGAAGGCCTGGCTTTTGCCAAAATACGCTAATATTTATGACCCACTCTGGCGGGCCATCCACCACATGTATATACTCTAAGTCGAGGAGGAGTTTGTATGTTAAAAGTGTCACATGTTAAGAAGAGCTTTAAAAAACTGGCCGTTTTAAAGGACATCTCTTTAGAAACCAAAGCGGGTGAACTGGTCCACATCTCCGGTGTCAATGGTTGCGGCAAGTCCACCCTGTTCAAAATCATCGTCGGCCTCTTAAAAGCTGACAGCGGGGAGATTCACACTGACAAGGATGACTACCTCGGTGCCCTGATCGAAAACCCTGGCTTTATCGAATATGAAACTGCCTGGGACAACTTGACCTTTTTAGGTCACTTCAATCACCGCTTCCAGCCCGAAAAGACCCGGGACCTGCTCAAGGCCTTTGACCTGGACCCGGACAACCCGCAAGCCGTTGGCAACTACTCAGTCGGGATGCGGCAGAAGCTTGGGATCACCCAGGCCGTGATGGAAGACCAGAACATCATCCTCTTGGATGAACCAACCCGGGGGATCGACAAGGAAGGGGTCGACCAGTTCGTTAAGCTTCTAGAAGACTTGCGCAGCGAAAACAAGACCGTCATCGTGGCCAGCCACGACGAAATTCCCGGCCTGGTCTACGACCGCCGCTTAAGAATGAAAGACGGGATCTTGCTGGCCGAAGAGTAAAAGTTGGCTTTTTCTGCACTGACCAGCTACAATAATCCCATGATTAATGAACAAGAACTGCAGCAGCTGGTCGAAAGGATCTCCCTTGAATCCTTTGGCCGGCCCTTTCTCCACCAAGCGAAAATCAACCGCCGCCTGAAGACTACCGGTGGCCGCTACCAATTATCTGACCATCACCTGGAATTTAACCCGCTCTTTCTTAAGGAAGAAAACCTTCATTATCTGCCGGGCATCATCAAACATGAACTGGTCCACTACCACCTCCACCTGGCAGGTTTGGGCTATCAGCACAGGGACCGGGACTTCAAGCTGCTCCTAAAAAAGGTAGGCGGCAGCCGCTATGCGCCAAGACTAGAAGAGAGTAAAAGAAGCCGCTGGCACTACCGCTGCCGGCAATGCGGGCAGGACTACTGGCGCCAGCGGCAGGTTAACGTCAAGAAGTATTTCTGTGGCCGCTGCCGGGGAAAATTGGAAAAAATCGCTGGCCCCCTTGCCAAATGAGGGCAGCTTTGCTAAAATATTAAATGTATTTGCGGGCGTGGCGGAATTGGCAGACGCGCAAGACTAAGGATCTTGTGACCGCTTTTGGTCGTGGAAGTTCAAGTCTTCTCGTCCGCACTAAGATAAGGAGTCGTTGTGAAACGGCTCCTTTTTTGTTGATTCTTTAAACTTGCTTTTCCTCCAATCTGTTATAATGGATAGAACGCAATGCAAGATGAATAGAAGGGTGTCTAAATGTACGATTTTGAAGCCAGACAGAAGACCCTGAACCTGACGATCAGCGCGGTCTTTGTGGCCATTCTGCTGCTGGAAGCTTTTATTCCCAATGTGGGTTACATCACGATTTTGCCGGGCCTGCCGGCCATCACCACGATTCCGTTGACAGTCGCGGTCTTTGCCTCTTTAAGAGGACCTAAAGCCAGCGCGGCCTTTGGCCTGGTCTGGGGCTTGACCAGCTTGATCAGGGCATATGCTGCTCCAAACGGCCTGGTTACTATTCTCCTTTTCCAGAACCCCTTGATTGCCTTATTGCCCCGGGTCGCGGCCGGCTGGGCAGCGGGCATGGCCGGGCAATTGGCTGATAAATGGGAGGGCAAGCGGCCTCTGGCTTACGCCTTAAGCGGCCTTTTCGCTTCAGCGGTCAACACGCTCATGGTGATTCTTTTGTCTGACCTGGTCTACTTCAGCCATCCCCAGAAGCTGGCTTTAGCCCTGGGGGCCAAGAGCGGGCAGTCTTTGCTGGTCATCCTCTTTACGGCCCTGGCCGTCAACGGCATTTTGGAAGCAGTCTTCAGCGGCTTGATCACGCCGCTCATTACCGCGCCCCTCAAGCAGCGACTGAAGCGGCGCTAGAAAGGTGATAAGTATGGCTGGACACAGAAAAACACGCAAGGGCAAGCAGACGACCACCATCCTCGTGGTCCGCGTTTTTGCCATCATCCTCTTGTGCCTGGGCTTGTTCGTGGCCTTCCGCTACTACCGCCGCCAGGCCCTTGAGCAAGAGCAGATCCGCCAGGCTGAACTGGCCAAGCAGGAAGCAGCCGCTAAGCTTTTGCGGCAAAAGAAGGCCTTTATCAAAAAGGTGGGGCCGATCTCCCAAAAGGTTGACAAGGGGACCGGTCTTTTGCCAAGCATCACCATCGCCCAGGCCTGCCTGGAAAGCAACTACGGGCAAAGCGACTTGTCCCAGAAGTACAACAACCTCTTCGGAGTTAAAGGGACTAACCCTAACACTTCGGCCGTGATGACGACCAAGGAGTACACCAATGGCAAGTGGGTGACCGTCAAGGCCCGCTTCCAGATTTATGACTCTTATGAAGCCTCTATCCGGGCTCATGTCCGCCTCTTCCAGCAGGGAACCAGCTGGAACAAGGACCAGTACAAGGACGTTTTGGCGGCCAAGGACTACAAGAGCCAGGCCAAGGCCCTGGTCACCGACGGCTATGCCACCGACCCGGACTACTCGACCAAACTCATCAATTTAATTGAACAATACAACCTGAATAAGTACGATAATTAAGCAGGTTTGACCAGGCTGCCAGAGCTTTTTGGCAGCTTTTTTTGCTATAATGGATAAGCTAAGTTTTTTGATTTATTGAAAGGGAAAAGCATGTCTGAAGCAACGATTTTACAAGGTTTGAATCCGCAACAGGTCCAGGCAGTCAAGACGACTGAAGGGCCCCTTTTGGTAATCGCCGGGGCCGGCAGTGGGAAGACTTCGGTTCTGACCAGGCGGATCGCCTACTTGGTGGAAGAAAAGCGGGTTGCTCCCTGGAACATCCTGGCCATTACCTTCACCAACAAGGCCGCTAAAGAAATGAAGGAAAGAGAAGTCAAGCTCCTGGGTGACCAGGCGGAAAGCATCTGGATGTCCACTTTCCACGCTCTCTGCGTCCGTATCCTCCGCCGGGACGGCCACTTGATCGGCTATGACCGGGACTTCTCCATCGCTGACCCTTCAGAGCAGGTGACCCTGGTCAAGCGCATTCTCCGCCAGCTGGACCTGGATCCCAAGCAGTACCTGCCCCGCAACATCTTGAGCCAGATCTCCAATGCCAAGAACCGCCTGCAGACCCCGAAGCAGTACGAGGCCAGCGCGGTCGGTCCTTTTGAAAAAGTCGTCGCCGACGTCTACAAGAAATACCAGTCCAGCTTGGAAAGAGACCAGATCCTGGACTTTGACGACTTGATCATGCAGACGCTGACCCTTTTTGAGGCCAGCCCGGACACTTTGGCCTACTACCAGCAGAAGTTCCGCTATCTGCTGGTTGACGAATACCAGGACACCAACGAGGCCCAGTACGAGCTCTGTCGCCTGCTGGCTGACGGCTACCACAATATTTGCGTTGTCGGGGATGCCGACCAGTCAATCTATGGCTGGCGGGGAGCCAACATGGAAAACATCCTCAACTTTGAGCATGACTACAAGAATGCCCAAACTGTCAAATTGGAGCAGAACTACCGGTCAACCGGCCATATCTTGAAGGCGGCCAACTCGGTTATCGACCACAATGAAAACCGGAAGGCCAAGAAGCTGTGGACCGACAAGGGCGACGGGGAAAAGGTCCACTACTACCAGGCCCAGAGCGACCGAGACGAAACCCGCTTCGTTCTTTCCAAGATCAAGGAAGAAGTCGACAAAAAGAAGCGTCATTACCAGGACTTCGCCGTCCTTTACCGGACCAACGCCCAGTCCCGTGGGATGGAAGAAACTTTGGTTGAAGCCAATGTCCCTTACCAGATCGTTGGCGGGCACAAGTTCTACGACCGCAAGGAAATCAAGGACATTATGGCCTACCTCAAGCTGGTGGCCAACCCCAGCGATTCCATGAGCTTCAACCGGATCATCAACGTTCCAAAGCGGGGGATCGGCCAGGCTACGACCACCAAATTGGCTGCTTTCGCTGACGAAATGGGGGGCGGAATCTACGAAGCCATGCGCAATGTCGAATTGGCTCCGATTTCTTCTGCCGCTGCCAAAAAGCTCCTGGCCTTCAGCGACCAGCTGACTAGCGCCATTGCTTACGCCCAAGACCACACGGTCAGTGAACTGACCGACAAGATCCTGGAAGACTTCGGCTACACCAAGGCCTTGAAGGAAGAAGAAGCCCAAGGGTCCCTGGAAGCCGCCGCCCGCCTGGAAAACCTGCAGGAATTCGCTACGGTTACCAAGCGCTTTGACGACAATTACAATGAAGAAGAAAACCCGGACAGCAGCCGCTTGAGCGACTTCTTAGCGGAAGTATCCCTCTTAAGCGACCAGGATGACCTGGAAGAAAGCGATGACCGGGTAACTTTGATGACCCTGCACGCGGCTAAGGGTTTGGAATTCCCAGTCGTCTTCTTGATTGGGATGGAAGACAACATCTTCCCGCTTTCCCGGGCCATCAAGGACGAAGACCCGAACCAGCTGGAAGAAGAACGCCGTCTGGCTTACGTGGGCATTACCCGGGCCAGAGAGGAGCTTTACCTGACTTCGGCTTACACCCGGATGATGTACGGGAGCAAGCAGTACAACGCCCAGTCCCGCTTTATCGGCGAAATCAAGGATGAGGACCTGGACATCGTGGCCTCAACTGCCCCAAAGTCCAGCACTTCCTTCTTAGACCTGGACCGGCTGCCTTTTGCCAAAAAGTCCCAAGCCAAAGCAGCTAAGCCGGTCCACCGGGCCAGCAAGGCAGCCGGGGCCGTCGGCGCTGAAAAGAAGGGCTGGCACCCTGGCGACCAGGTAGAGCACAAGAGCTGGGGCAAGGGCGTGGTCATCAAGGTCACAGGCTCTGGCGACGACATGGAACTGGACATTGCTTTTGCAAGCAAGGGCACAAAGCGCCTGCTGGCGGCTTTTGCCCCGATCAAGAAAATTTAGGTGAAAAAGCATGGCTGAAAGTTTAGAAGAAGCAAAAAAGGAAGTCAGCGAGCTGCGCGCTCAGCTGGACCAGTGGGCCAAGGCCTACTACGAGCAAGACGCTCCGGTGGTTGAAGACCACGTTTATGATGAAAAATACGCCCGCCTGCTGGAACTGGAAGCTGCCTATCCGGAATTAAAGGCAGCTGACTCCATCACCCAAAGGGTCGGCGGTGAGGTGAGCAGCGACCTGCCTAAAGTTGAGCACCCAGTGCCCATGCTGTCGATGGGGGATGTTTTTTCCAAAGAAGAGCTGGCTGAATTTGACCAGCGGGTGCAAAAAGCCATCGGTCACCCTGTTGCCTACAATGTCGAGTTGAAAATCGATGGCCTTTCCCTGTCTCTGGAATATGAAGAAGGGCGCTTAAAGCGGGCTTCAACCCGGGGCAACGGCCAGGTCGGCGAAGACGTGACCAAGAATGTCAAGTATATCAAGGATGTGCCCCAGAAATTGCCAGAAGCCATTACCACCGAAGTGCGGGGAGAATGCTACATGGGCAAGGAGGCTTTCGCCAAATTGAACCAGGAGCGGGACGAGGCAGGGGAGAGCATCTTCGCTAATCCACGAAACGCCGCGGCTGGTTCTCTGCGCCAGCTGGACCCGAAAGTGACCAAAAAGCGGCAGCTGAGCACCTTTATCTATACCTGGATCAATCCGCCAGCTGGCATCGACTCCCAGCACCAGGCGATCGGTGAAATGGCCAAGCTGGGTTTTCACACCAATGAAAACGGCCGCCGGCTGGAAAATCTGGCAGCCGTCTACGACTATATCGATGAATTTACCAAAAAGCGCGACAGCCTGCCTTACGGGATCGATGGCATCGTCTTGAAAGTCGATGACCTGGCCTTGCAGGCGGACCTTGGCAATACCGTCAAGGTGCCCCGCTGGGAAATTGCCTACAAGTTCCCGCCGGAAGAAGAAGAAACGCTTGTCCGGGAGATTGAATGGACCGTGGGCAGAACCGGGGTCGTGACCCCGACCGCCGTGATGGATCCGGTGCAATTGGCCGGGACCACGGTTTCCCGGGCCTCTTTGCACAATCCTGACCTCTTGGCCAAACTGGACGTCCGCTTGGGCGACACGGTCAAGCTGCACAAGGCCGGCGACATCATTCCGGAAATTTCCGAAGTCGTCTTAAGCAAGCGGCCAGAAGACTCAGTTCCTTATGAAGTGCCAACTAAGTGTCCATCCTGCGGGGAAGACCTGGTCCACCTGGATGAAGAAGTGGCCTTGCGCTGCATTAACCCGTCCTGTCCGGCCCAAGTTGAAGAAGGGATTACCCACTTCGCTTCTCGGCAGGCCATGAACATCGCTGGTCTTGGCCCAAAGATCGTCAAACAGCTGATTGAAAAGGACCTGGTGCACAATGTCGCTGACCTTTACTATCTGACCGCCGACGACTTGAGCCAACTGGACCACTTTAAAGAGAAGTCCATCAACAATCTCCTGGCGGCCATTGACCAAAGCCGGAAGAATTCCGTTGAGCTGGTCCTTTTTGGCTTGGGGATCGACAATGTCGGCGCGAAAGCCGCTCAGTTGATTGCCCAGAAATTTAAAAATATGTCTAAAATCGCTTCAGCAAGCGTGCAAGAACTGACTGCAATCGATACAATAGGAATGACGATTGCTGAGTCTTTGACGGCTTACTTCCAGCAGGAAGAAGCCAAGAAGCTGCTGACCCGGCTGGAAGAGGCCGGGGTCAACATGGACTACCTGGGTGAAGACGGGGAAGCTGAAGACAACTTCTTCAAGGGCAAGACCGTGGTCTTGACCGGGAAATTGGCCCACTATAGCCGGGCTGAGTTTACCAAGAAGCTGCAGGCCCTGGGAGCCAAGGTAACCGGGTCAGTCTCCAAGAAGACTGACTGCCTGGTTTACGGGGAAGACGCCGGCAGCAAACTGGCCAAGGCAGAAGCCCTGGACATTCCGCGCTTAACGGAGGCAGAAGCAATCTCTAAGATCGAAGAGAAGGACACGGAAAAGTGAAGAGATTTTTACAGGCAATAACTTTGGCAAGCTGCAGCCTCCTGCTGGCGGCTTGCGGCAACTTGAAGAATTCCGACCTGGCCAGCAACTCAACGACAACGACCAGCAAGACCAAGAAGTACGAGACGACTTCCAGCACTGACGGCGGCTACTCAGTCCTTTTGAAAAAGGGGGTCTACAAGACCAGCCCGATTTCCGGCCTGGAAGCCACCAACTATGACAACAGCGTGGACGAGTCAGCTATGGAACGGGGCTTGATCCGGGTGTCCAAGAAGGTCTTCTCAACCAAGGACTATGTCATCCAGGAAGGCCAGCAGCTCGACGAAACGACGGTCACCAACTGGCTGGGCCGGTATTCAAAGAGCAATAAAGAGGGGCTGAACCTCAAGAACAATGGCAAGACCGGGGAGGCGACCAGAAACCCGATCATCCTGCAGCAGATCATGGAAGAAGACTTCTATGTCAAGAGCGGGTCCAGCTACAAGCTGGCCGGCATCAGCATCAGCCTGGGCCTCAACTCAGTCGACTACTACACCAAGACGACTGACGGGGCGGAATACAGCACTAAGATTTCCCTGGCCAAGCGGCGGGCCTTCGGGCAGAAAACGGCCAACACGATCGTCTCCCGCCTGCACGCCAAGAAGAAGCTCAAGAATATCCCGATCATGGTCGGCCTGTTCTCTAAGACTGACACTGACTCATTAGTCGGGGGAACTTACTTCTCATATGGGACAGCCAGCGCAAATAGTAGTAAAATATCTAAATGGAATTCCGTGAACGAAAAGACCCAGGTTCTGCCGACGGTCGATGGGGCCAGCGCGGTCAGTTCCAGTGACGAATCCAAGTTCACCAGTTTTAAGGATGAAATTGAGAACTACTTCCCGAACGTTTCCGGGGTCACGGCAACTCTGCGCTACTACGATGGCAAGCTGGCTTACGAAAGCATTGCCATCACCACGCAGTTCTATGGCTATCTGCAGGTGCAGAGCTTTGCCCAAACGGTTATGAGCCGGGCGAAGAAGTATCTGGGAACCAGCTCACCGGTTGAAATAACCATTTCCTCGGTCAACGACACCCAAGCGGTCGTTGCCAAGGAAACGGCTACCGGGTCTTATCGGATGCACATCTATGGCGGTAATTAGGAGGTACATAAGTGGAAAAGGTAACAAATGATACCATCAAGCACGTTGCGGCATTAGCCCAGCTTGAATTCAGCGAAGAAGAACTGGCCAAGTTCACCCCGCAAATGGGGAAGATTCTGGAAATGGCAGAAGAACTTCAAGCCGTTGACACGACTGGCGTTGAAGAAACGGTACAAGTAGTTGATCGCGACACTGTCTTCAGAGAAGACGTTCCTGAAAAGTGGCAGACCCGCGAAGAAATGATGAAGAACGTTCCTGACAAGAGCAACGGTTTTGTCAAGGTACCTGTAATTATCGATAAGGATGATAACCAATAATGAACTACTTAAACGAAACGATCGATTCTTTAAACGACAAGCTGAAGAGCGGCACTGTTTCTGCTGACCAATTGGCCCAGGACACCATCACCAACATCAAGAAGACTGACGAAAAGATCAATGCCTTCATCACTGTAAACGAAGACGTTAAGCCAGCCGAAGACCTTGACTTTAACAACAAACTGGCCGGCGTGCCGATTGCCATCAAGGACAACATCATCACCAACGGCTTGAAGACGACGGCAGCCAGCCACATTTTGTACAACTTTGAACCGGTTTACGAATCAACTGTTGTTGCTAAGCTGAAGGCCGCCCAAGCCACCATCATCGGCAAGACCAACATGGACGAATTCGCCATGGGGTCATCCACTGAAACTTCTTACTTCGGTGACACCAAGAACCCATGGAACCTGAACAAGGTGCCTGGCGGTTCATCCGGTGGTTCAGCAGCTGCTGTTGCCAGCGGTGAAGTTGTTGCTGCCCTGGGTAGTGACACCGGTGGTTCAATCCGCCAGCCAGCATCCTTCAACGGTATCTTCGGGATCAAGCCAACTTACGGCCGGGTATCTCGTTGGGGCTTGATTGCTTTTGCCTCATCACTGGACCAAATCGGGGTGATGAGCAAGCGGGTCAAGGACTCAGCTGAAGTTCTGAACGTGATCGCCGGGGCTGATGACCGCGACGCCACTGTTTCAGAAAAGGAAGTACCAGACTACACCAGCTTCCTGGGCAAGGACGTCAAGGGCCTGCGGGTTGCTGTTCCTAAGGAATACATGAGCGATGCTGTTGAAGAAGGCGTCCGCAAGGCAGTTGAAGCGCAAATCGAACTTCTGCGGGCAAACGGGGCTATCATCAACGAAGTATCCCTGCCGCACACCAAGTACGTGGTGCCAACTTACTACATCATCGCTTCCAGTGAAGCTTCGGCCAACCTGGAACGTTACGACGGGATCCGTTACGGCTACCGGGCAGAAGCCAAGAACCTGGATGAAGTCTTCCTCAAGTCCCGGTCAGAAGGCTTCGGCGACGAAGTAAAGCGGAGAATCATGCTGGGTTCTTTCGCCCTGTCAGCCGGCGCTTATGACAAGTTCTTCCTGCAGGCTGCCAAGGTAAGAACCTTGATCTGCCAAGACTTCGACAAGATCTTCGAAGACAACGACGTTATTGTCGGGCCGGTTTCTACCGAAACTGCTTTTGACTTGAACTCAGAAATTTCTGACCCGATCAAGATGTACAACAACGACATTTTGACGATTTCCGCCAACATGGCCGGGATTCCGGCAGCCAGCGTGCCAGCCGGCTTGAGCGAAACGACGGGGATGCCGGTCGGCTTCCAAATCATGGCCAAGCGCTTTGACGAAGGCCATGTCTTCCAAGTAGCTGACTTCATCGAACGCAGCAACAAGTTCTACGAACAAACACCAGCTGGATTGGAGGATTAATTTAAATGAATTTTACGTCAACTATCGGTCTGGAAGTCCACTTTGAGTTGAAGACCAAGAGCAAGATCTTTTCACCTTCACCAGTAACTTACGGGGCCAAGCCAAACACCGAAACCAACGTTATTGACTGGGGTTACCCAGGTACCTTGCCAATGGTCAACAAGGAAGTCTACCGCCTGGGCTTGATGGTCGCTTTGGCCACCCATTCCCACGTCAACCCGGTAACCCACTTTGACCGGAAGAACTACTTCTACCCGGATAACCCGAAGGCTTACCAAATCACCCAATTCTTCAAGCCATTGGCTGAAAACGGCTATGTTGAAGTCGAAGTTCACGGCAAGAAGAAGAAGATCCACATCCACGAAATGCACATCGAAGAAGACGCCGGTAAGAACACTCACGGGACCAACGGCTTCTCCTACGTTGACTACAACCGGCAAGGGGTACCGCTTTTGGAAGTCGTTTCTGAACCAGAAATGACTGACCCGGACGAAGCTGTTGCCTACCTGGAAAAGCTGCGGGAAATCGTGCAATTTACCGGGGCTTCCGACGTTAAGATGGAAGAAGGGTCAATGAGAATTGACACCAACATTTCCATCCGTCCAGCTGGCCAGAAGGAATTCGGGACCAAGGTCGAAATGAAGAACTTGAACTCCTTTGAACACGTCCGTCTGTCCCTGGCTTATGAACAAAAGCGTCAGCAGGAAATCCTCCTGTCTGGCGGCCGGGTTCGCCTGTCCACCCGCCGTTTTGACACCAACACGGGCAAGACTGTCCTGGAACGTGTCAAGGAAGGGGACGCGGACTACCGTTACTTCCCAGAACCAGACCTGGCTCCATACCACATCAAGCAGGAATGGGTTGACGAAATCGCGGCCAACTTGCCAAAGACGGCTGACGAACGGCGGAAGATCTATGTTGATGAATACGGTTTGAAGCCATACGACGCAAATGTTTTGCTGCAAAACAAGGAAAGCTCAGACTTCTTTGACGCCACTGTAGCAGCCGGTGCTGATCCAAAGCAGGCAGCCAACTGGATGAACACCCAGGTTAACGGCTACTTGAACGAAAAGCACGCTGAACTCAAGGACATTGCCTTGACTCCAGAAAACCTGGCTGCCATGATCAAGCTGATTTCTGACGGGACGATCTCATCCAAGATTGCCAAGAAGGTCTTCGCGGAAACTGTTGCCAACGGCACTGACCCGAAGAAGTACGTTGAAGAAAACGGCATGGCGCAATTGTCAGATGAAAGCGTCCTGGCACCAATGGTCAAGGAAGTTGTCGACGCCAACCCGCAGTCTGTTGAAGACTACAAGAATGGTAAGGACCGGGCTATCGGCTTCCTGGTTGGGCAAATCATGAAGCAGACCCGGGGCAAGGCCAACCCTAAGGTGATCAACAAGCTCCTCTTGGCCGACCTGGCCAGCCGTTAAGGCAGGAGAAAATTTTTTAGAAAAAGGTGAAGCAGATGACTAAGCGCGCGCGCTTGATTTACAATCCGGTTTCCGGGCATGAACAGATGCCTAAGAACGTTTCTGATATTTTGGATATTTTGGAACAAGCGGGTTATGAAGCCAGTGCATTCAGAACCACGCCAGCTCCGCTCAGTGCTCAAAATGAAGCAACCCGGGCAGCCAAGGACGGTTTTTCACTGGTCGTGGCAGCTGGCGGGGACGGCACGATCAACGAGGTCGTGAGCGGGATCGCCTTTTTGCCTAAGGAAGAGCGCCCGCGCATGGCCATCATCCCGGCGGGGACGACCAACGACTACGCCAGAGCCTTGAAGATTCCGCGCGACGACGTGGTTGAAGCAGCCAGAGTGATCCTCAAGGACAATGTCCAAAAGATGGACGTGGGCCGGGCCGACTTCGGCGACGGCAGCCAGAAGTACTTCGTCAACATCGCTGCTGCCGGTTCTTTGGCTGAACTGACCTACGGGGTTTCTTCAGACGTCAAGTCCGCTTTGGGCTACGCTGCCTACCTGATCAAGGGGGCGGAAATGCTGCCAAACCTCAGCGAATGTGAAATGCGGCTGACTTTTGACAAGGGCGTTTACGAAGGCAAGCTGTCTCTGCTTTTACTGGGGATGACCAACTCCATCGGCGGTTTTGAAAAGATCATGCCAAACGCCGAGCTTTCAGATGGCCTCTTCCAGCTGATCGTGGTCAAGCCAAGCGACCCGGGCAACCTGCTCCGGCTGATGGCTCTGGCCTTGAACGGCAAGCACGTGGATGACCCGAACATCATCTACACCAAGACGACCAGTCTGAAGGCTGAACTGATTGGTCACAACCGCGATGACAAGCTCTCCGTCAACCTGGATGGGGAAGAAGGCGGCATGTTCCCGGTAACTTTTGAAAACTTGCGGGAACGGATCGAATTCTACGTCGGCTAGACTGTTATAATAGAGTTTGACACTTTTGTCAGACTCTATTTTTGTGTTTAGAGGAAAAGCATGATAACCAATAAAAAGAAAGAATTAGCAAGAAAGCGGGCCCAACGGTCCTTGCCGCCTCTGTCGCCAGAAGAGCAGAGCGAGTGGGACCAGCTGCGCCGGTACCGGGAGAAGGCTGTTAAGGAGTCCGGGGCCAAATTGGCAGAACACCTGATGACTTTTAACGACGGGGTAATCGCCATCATCATCACTATTGTGGTGTTGGAGATCGGGGCGCCTTTGACCAAGAGCGCCTACCATGACTTCTTCAGCCAGATTTTGATCTATTTGATTTCATTTTTCGTGGTAGCCAATTTCTGGTATGAAATCCACCATGCCTTCAGTTTTCATATTATGCGGGCAGGAAAGATGACCATGGTCTGCGACTTCGCCTTTTTGGCCAGTCTGTCGCTGATTCCGGTCATGACCAAGTGGATCATGGGGAATTTGTCGGTCTTGAGCGTGGTCTGTTATGGGATCGTCTACTTTTTGGTCCAGATTTTTGAACTGGCAACGGAAATGGTGGGGATGCGGAGCTCACTGCCGCATATTAAGACCTTCCGGAAGCTCTGGGGCCGGGTTTCCTGGTTGCGCTTTATTTGGCTCTTCCTGCTCAATTTAGTCTTTATTTTGATATCTTTCGTCCAGCCAAGGTTGGGGATGATTTTGTATCTGGCCTTCCCAATCATCAACTTTGTCACGCCAGATAACCGGAGCCAGCGGGCCCGCAAAGGAGAAAATCAATCATGAAGAAAAACGAAATCGTCGAAGTAGAAATCACCGACTTATCATATGAAGCCATGGGGGTCGGCCATGTCAATGGCGAAACGGTCTTTGTCAACAACGCCTTGCCAGGTGAAGTGGTCAAGGCGCAGATCTTGAAGGACAAGAAGAGCTATGCTTTTGCCAGAATTTCTGAGATCGTCAAGGAAAGCCCGGACCGGGTCAAGGTGCCTCTCCGGCAGTACGTGCAGACTGGCCTGGCCAGCCTGGCTCATTTGAAGTATGACAAGCAGCTGGAATTCAAGCAAAAGCAGGTTAAGGAGCTTTTGAGCAAGGCCCACTTGGACCAGATCAAGGTAGCGGAAACTTTGCCAAGTCCCTTGGAAACTGGCTACAGAAACAAGGCCCAGGTACCGGTCAGAATGGTCAAGGGGCAGCTGGAGATCGGCTTTTTCCGTCGGCACTCACACGACCTGGTGCCGCTGGAAGACTTTTTCACCAATGATCCGGAAATTGACCGGGTCCTGGTAGCGGTCAGAGATATCTTGCGGGAAAAGCGGATTCCGGCTTATGACGAAGAAAAGCATCAAGGGCAGGTAAGATACCTGGAAGTCCGCCGGGGAACGGCTACGGGCGACATGATGGTCGTCCTGGTCTGCTTGGACCGGGACTTCCCAGGCCTGCACGCGGTCGTTGACGAGATCAAGGAAATCGACGGGGTGAAGTCGATCTTCCTCAACCACAACCCAAAGAGAACCAACGTCATCTTGGGTGAACACGACTACCATTTGTGGGGGAAGAGATACATTGATGACAAGATTGGCGATTTGACCTTTGAAATTTCGCCGCAGTCCTTCTTCCAGATCAACTCCCTGCAGACGCCGCGCCTCTACAAGCTGGCCATTGACCAGGCGGGCTTGAGCAAGGACGACTTCATCGTCGATGCCTACTCCGGGATCGGGACGATCGGTCTGTCAGCGGCCAAGTACGTCAAGGAAGTCCGCGGGGTAGAAGTGGTCAAGGCAGCGGTCAAGGACGCCAAGAACAACGCCCGGCTCAACCAAATCCACAATGCCAAGTACTATGCCGGCAAGGCGGAAGAATTGATGCCGAAGTGGGCAGCCGAGGGCTTGAAGACGGATGTGATTTTTGTCGACCCGCCGAGAAAAGGCTTGACCAAGGAATTTATCGATGCCGCGGTTAAGACAGGTCCAAAGAAGGTTGTCTACATCTCCTGCAACCCGGCAACGCTGGTGCGGGATATGCAGCTCTTGATGGAGGCTGGTTACACGACTGACCTGGTTTCCCCGGTCGACATGTTCCCGCAGACGCCACATGTGGAATGCGTGACCGTGCTGACGAAGGAATAACTTAGTCGGTCGAGCGACCAAGATAAGCGACTAAGTTACCGACTAAGATAAAGAAGAGGAGGCAGGGATGAGTGAATATGTACCGCCATTTCAGATGACCGACAACATAATGAACCTGCTGGCGGAAACCAGTGAGCAGATTGGCCGGATCAAAGTTTTGTCGCATGGCAATCTGAATCCACATTTTCGGAAGGAAAATAGAATCCGGACAATTCACTCATCTTTGGCGATTGAGCAGAATTCTCTAACGCTTGAACAGGTTACGGCTATCTTAGACGGTAAGCGAATCCTTGGCAATCCCAATGAAATCCGGGAAGTGAAGAATGCGTACGCTACTTATGAGATGATGCTTGAACTCAACCCGTATTCTGTAGATGACTTGTTAGAGGCGCACAAGCAGATGATGGCCGGGCTGATTTCTGAAAATGGCAGGTTCCGGACCAGTGGGGTGGGAGTTTTTGCCGGTGACCAAGTCATTCACATGGCTCCGCCAGCCAAACTTGTCCCAGGTGAGATTCAAAATCTGATCACTTGGTACCGTAATTCTAAGGCCCATCCCTTGATTAAGAGCGCGATTTTCCATTATGAGTTTGAGTTCATCCATCCTTTTGCCGATGGTAACGGGAGAATGGGCCGGCTCTGGCATAGTTTGCTGCTGGGTAACTGGAATGAAATCTTTTTCTGGCTGCCGATAGAGGAACTGATTCGGTCCAGACAGGAAGAATACTACCAGGCACTTGGCAAGTCTGATGAACAGGGAGAAAGCAGTCATTTTGTGGAATTCATGCTAGAAGTCATCTTGGACACGCTGAAGGAAACCACAGTTGTTGGTAAAACAAAGAAAGCAGAAAATCCCCAGGTTCAAAAACTGTTGGAAGTTCTTGATGGTGAAGAGCTATCAACGGCGGAATTAATGGAACGGTTGGGGCTTTCTCACAGACCAACTTTCCGGAGAAACTACTTAAATCCGGCGTTGGAAGAAGGGTGTGACTGCTAAAAATTATTCATTTCATCCGATGCTAAATAGCAACGTTTCTTACCAATTCTTGATATAATATCTATATCGAAAGATTGGAAGGAAGAAACGATGAGCGAATACATGTCCATATCAAAAGCAGCTGAGTACCTTAACGTTGCCAAGTCAACTCTCCGCAATTGGGAAGCTGAGGGATTGATTACACCGCTTAGAACTGCCTCCAACCAACGCCGCTACACTAAAGAAATGCTAGATGAAGTTCTGCAAGGAAATGTGAAGGCATCTAAGCCTAAGAAGCTACTGACCATCGGCTATTGCCGGGTTTCTTCTGGTCATCAAAAAGAAGACCTCCAAAGGCAGAAGGATGTAGTGTCTAGATATTGCGAAGTCAATGGCTATCAGTTTAAGATCATTCAAGACGTTGGATCTGGTCTCAACTATAAGAAAAAGGGCCTGACAGAGCTGATCAACATGATCTGCAAGAAGCAGTGCGAACGAGTCGTGGTAAATTACCAAGACCGGCTTGTTCGTTTTGGCTTTGAAATAATTGAGACAATCTGTCAGGCAAACGATGTAGAGCTGGTTGTCATCAATCAGACAGACAACGTTGATCCAAATTCAGAACTTGTAGAAGATGTTTTATCTATAATCACTGTTTTCTCAGCTAAGCTGTATGGAAAGAGGTCGCATCAGAATGCAAGAGTCATCCAAGAAAGCAAAAAGCTCTTCAATCAAGCAGACAGTGACAAAGACTCAGCCCAAGACGATTAGAGTCTACTCCAAAAAGTTAAGCGATGAAGAATTTGCCAGAATGTCCGACTTCTTTGAAAGATACGGCAGGTGCCGGCATTTCTTTTTGAACCGCTACTGTGGCATCAAGTCGATGCTTGCGGTTAATAACTGGCAGACTCTGCGTAACCAAGTTCGCAAATGGGACAAGCCGGTTAAGGGATCAAAAGGAAAGCTGGAAGCAGTCTACAACTTTCAGACCAAGCACTGGGTAGGCGCTCTCCGTGAAGCATGCGCCAACATAAAAAGCATGTGGTCGAATCTGGCTAACCGCTTGAAGAAAGTGATCCAAGGAAATGAAAATCTTTCTGCAGATCAGCGCCACCTTTTGTTCTTTATCTTAAAATTTAAAAGTGCATGGCAATCCGTTCTTCTTCACAAGCCAATTGAGCTGCCGGAAGAATACACTGAAGCTTTAACTGAAATAGAAGCCAAGCTGACGGATAAGCAAATCAAGCAAGCATACAGCTACTTACGCCGGATTACGTATCGCTATCACTACCGGGCACGCAAGTCGGGCAAGCTTGGCTCTAGCATGAAGTGTGACTTGAATTGGGCATTTGAAGGAAATACTTTTTTATTCAGTTCAGATGTGCCTAGAAAGCAGTTTTCTGTGGAGATGACCAGTCCGTGGAGTTATCCACGTACCGGCGATATCACAGTGGTGCTTGACCGCGTCAAGCAGCGCCTCGAAGTTCATAAGCTGATCACTAGCAAACGCTATAGCAACGATTCAAAGAAGGCGATCGGCATTGACAAGGGGCTTGCCACCTTGCTTTCCTGCAGCAGCGGCAATGAATATGGTAAAAACTTCAGCAAGCTTGCCAATGCCATCGTTGACAAATATGGCAAACGAAACGCAAATCGGCAGCCTTATATGAGTTTGCGCTGGCTGCTCAATCAGCAGCTTGAGCAACTGGAAAAGGCAGACAAGCCTTTATCCAAGACAGCTTCGAAGAAGAAAAGAAAACTGCTTGGCAAGCTTAAGAATCTGGAGCAAAACAATATCGGAAGAAAGTCGTATGACAAGAGCTACCGCTCAGCTCAAGAAACCGTCCGAAGCTTTATCAACTGTGCGATAAACAGGATGATTGAGAAAGAGTATCCGGCGGTCATTGCCAAGGAAGACTTGACGTTCGTAAAAGAAAAAGGCATCAAATCAGATAACAGCAGATTCGCAAGAAAGATGCGCAAGCGCTTGAATTCATGGACTAAGGGCCAACTGGATGAACGCATTGAATATCTTTCAAGCAAGAATTCGATTGAAACTCATGATGTCAATCCGGCATATACTTCTCAGTATTGTCCGATCTGTGGGCAGCATTTTGAGGAAAGATACGGCAGTCATCATGAACTGACTAAATGCAAGAAATGCGGCGAGATGAATGCGAATATCGCCGCAGCAAAAAATATATTGAGTAGATTAACTGACGAAGAAATCACGCTTTACACGCCTTACAAGCGAGTTAAGGAAATTCTTGACAGTCGGATAAAAGAAGCATAAGCCTAGTAATACTACAAAGTTGAAGGCTCTAGCATGTAAGAGCAGTCAGCTTTAACGAACTCAGTTCGGGGTATTAAAATCGCGGCTTGACTGCTTCGAGAAGGCATCACGATATGCTTGCCTGCTTTTTTGCGGGCAAGATGCCTTCAAGACTGCCATGCTAAAAGTTTTCAGTGGGGCAGATAAAAAGCTATTGGATGACGCCATCCGGCGTTGTTTGACAGCCAACCGTACTCACTGACCTTAACTTCAAAAGGTTAAAAATCTGATTTCTTTTTCCAAGTTGAATCTACCCATAGATTTAACTAGAAAGGAATATCAGAAAAACTTACCAATACTGATGCGATTATCAAGATTTAGTAAGTTTTATGATTCGGATTTATAGAAATGACCATTCCGGAGAAGCCGAAAAGCAGAAATCAAAAATACCGAAGAAAATAACTTAGTCGGTTGAGCGACCAAGATAAGCGACTAAGTTACCGACTAAGATAAAGAAGAGTCCCTTCATGCTTAAGCGTGAGGGGACTTTTTTAGTCCAATTATTTGCTCTTTCGTCCAAAATCGGGCAAAATTGGACGAAAAAAGCATCTCTAGCAAGAAAGTTATCCTGCCAGGGATGCTTGTTTTGGTTGATGAGATAATATTCCACATCTAAATCGGGCAAAAGTTCCTTGAAAGTTTTGCCCTCAAACAAGGGAACGTCTTCCACCAACTTACGGAAATTCTTATTTTGAATTATGACTTTTCCACTGAGTTCTTCGGCAATCATATAGCCACCGTCACCGTAGGCTGCGGTAATGATATATCTAATACCGTGATACCAGAAAAGAAAATCCATTGTTAAAGGCGAATCGTCCTTTCTTTTCGGAAATTCGTTCCATGATTCAGATAACATAAAACTTTCCCAAGTGAAAGGCTTATCTTCTTCTACGTGATCTTTGTTTGTCTTCATTCTTTTTTCTTCCAAGTTAGATGTTTTGCTTTTTGAATACTCTTAATATACCAGAGTTATCAAGAAAAGCGTAAACTATCTCATAGAAGTATTTTTAGGGATGTAACGACGATGAAAAAATTTATCAATATGAGGAAGGAAAGTATAGATGTATAAGGTGATTGCAATAAAAGAATATGAATTTACGCGAGATATCATTGTTGAAAGTCAAAAATCCAAACAGCAATACACAGTATTTGATGATTCGGATTTAATTGGAAATGATCAATTCTCTTTTGTGAAAGAGCAAGAGATTTATGATTGTAAGATAGGCATACTATACGAAGAAAATCATTCTGGAAAAACCTTTTATGTTTTATCTCGGGAAAAGGTTGGTAAGATGAACTTATTTAGGGTATCAAATTCAGACGGTGATAATTTTTATTTGCCAGCCACCACAGATGTAAAGATTGGTAGTCAAATTAACTTGATAGTAAAAAGATATGATTTGCTCTCAGTTAATAATGTAATAAATGATAGGGTGCTATAATTTTTGTTTATGGTAGATGGGGATGAAGTACATTGGAAGAATTATTATGGCTACAACAGCATTAGGAAGTAACGTCCCTTCATGTTTAAGCGTGAAGGGACGTTTTTAGTCCAATTATTTGCTTTTTCGTCCAAAATTGGGCAAAATTGGACGAAAAAGAGCTAGTTGGACGAAAGGAAACTTATGAGGTCATTTGATTACAGCAAACTTGCTGAAAAAGCCTGGGACATGGACATAGTCAATCTCGTGGCCAAGATTCATGAATACAAGGGCAGACAGGACTTGTTTGTCCGGCAAAAGCCCGTGGAACTTGACCGCTTGGTTGAAATAGCCAAGATCCAAAGTACCGAAGCCTCAAACAAAATTGAGGGGATCGTGACGACAAGCACACGGATGAAGCAACTTTTTGCCGAAAAAACGCGACCAAGGAACCGGGATGAAGATGAAATCATGGGCTACCGAGATGTTCTGAACACAATCCACGAGAGCTATGAGTATATCCCCGTCAGGCCGTCTTACATTCTTCAGCTTCACCGAGATCTGTTAAAAAGAGCTAGCTTCTCTTATGGCGGCCACTTTAAGAGTGTCCAGAATTATATCAATGAAACCAGGCCAGATGGAACGTCAGTTACTAGATTTATCCCGGTTTCGCCTGCCGATACGCCGGAAGCTGTGGAAAGACTGTGCAATGCTTATGAGCAGGCTAGCGCGACCGAGCAAATTGATGCTTTAATACTAATTCCTGCTTTTATCTGCGATTTTCTCTGCATTCACCCTTTCAATGATGGCAACGGCCGAATGAGCCGGCTGTTGACCCTGCTCCTTTTGTACAAGAGTGGCTACAATGTCGGAAAGTACATCAGTATCGAAAAGCAGATTGAAAAAACTAAGGACCGCTACTACGATGTTTTGCAGCAGATTGACTTGGGCTGGCATGAAGAAAAAAATGATCCTACGCCTTTCATCCGCTACATGCTGCAGGTGATCTTGGCTTGCTACACTGAGTTTGAAGATCGCGTCGGATTAATGTCTGAGCATGGCCAAGGCAGTACGGCATATGATATCGTGAAGCACTATGCCCTGGAAAAAATTGGCAAATTCACTAGCGCGGACGTGCTGGCCCACTGCCCAAGCGTCAGCCGGTCATCAGCACTTGCCGCGTTAAAGAAGCTCACTGAAGAGGGGCTTGTCATCCGGAAGGGATCTGGCCGGGGCACTTTCTACGTGAAAGCTGACAGCAGATAGTTTTTAGAATGAAGAGGCAACAGTCACATGAAGACAACTTGGCAAAAAGATGGCTTTACGATCCGCCTGGCACAAGCCAGCGATGTGGACGATTATTATTTCCAGAACTACTGCCCCTTGGACAAGGAAGTAGCCAGACTGACCGGCTGCAAGAAGGAATTTACCAAGGAAGAAGTGACTTCTTTTTTCCTAAAAGCTATCGAAGAAACGGACAGATACTTCTTCTTGATCTTAGATCCAAACGGTAAAATCATCGGCGAGAGCGTGATCAACGAAATCGACTGGGACCTGCGCCGGGCTAACTTCCGCATCTGCATCTTTCATCCGGCGGAAAGAGGGCAGGGCATTGGCAGCTGGGCGGTTGAAGTGAGCCGGGATTTCGCCTTTGACCAGCTGCACCTGCACCGGCTTGAACTGGATGTCTTCTCTTTTAATCCCCGCGCGGAAAAAGCTTACCTGCGGGCGGGCTTTAAGCGGGAGGGAGTTTTGCGGGATGCAGTTTTCGACAGGGGCCAATACGCTGATGACATCTTGATGGCGATCCTGGAAGATGATTGGCGAGAGCTTAAAAATGGTGAATAATGATATTTTTATATGAAAAATATTCTATCAACTCGTTATTTTATAAATAGTAAGTAAACTTGCTATATGATATACTAAATATAGTCATGACGTGATATAGTTATTTTTAAATAGTTAAAACTCCCTTTAACGTTAAAGCGATAACCATGATTTGTTGAGGAAAAAATATGACTAAATACCGCGCCGACATTACGGCACTTAACGCAGAAAAAATTGGCAGCCAGGCTCACGGCTATGTAGAATTCACGACTGAGGGAGACAAGCTCCACATCAAGCTGGAGATGTTCGACACCCCGGCTAACATCCAGCACTGGGAACACTTCCATGGCTTCCCGGACGGCAAGGATGCCCAAGTGCCAACCCTTGCCCAAGATACCAACCAGGATGGCTTTATCGATCTCTTGGAAACCGAACCAGTCTCCGGCACGATTATGGTGCCCCTGGACGCAGAAAGCCATTCAAAACATGATTCCGCCCAAGCAGCGGAGTCATGTTTTTTTGCCCGCAAAAGGCGGAGAAATCGGTAAAATTAAGTAGAAGAGAAAATCCAGACAGGAGAGATTGCCATCTTTGAGCAAGTTGGCTGAGTTTAATCTGTCTGCTGGCTTGGTGTCTTTTTTAAATAAAGATGGAGATGGAGCAACTTAAATGGAAATCAAGGCCTTGCAATATTATCTGGCGGTAGTCAGAGAAGGAAATATCTCAAGAGCGGCAGAAGTGCTGCACGTGACCCAGCCAGCCTTGAGCCGGCAGATCGCCCAATTGGAAGAAGAGCTTGGCACGCAGCTGTTTATCCGGGGGCGGCGGCTGAAGCTGACGAACGCTGGCATCATGCTGCAGCGGCGGGCTGAAGAAGTGACGGCGCTGGTTGAAAAAATCGAAGATGACTTCGCTGATGCTAAAGAAATTGGCGGCGTCATTTCGATTGGCAGCGGCGGCCTGTACTCCTCCCGGGTTTTTCCGGAAATCATGGCCAATTTTCGCAAAGACCACCCTAACGTCAGCTATCGCTTGTACACCAACAGCGCGGAATACGTCAAGCAGCAGCTGGAACAAGGCTTGCTTGATTTCGGCCTTTTGCTGGAGCCGGTTGACGTAACAAAATTTGACTATGTCCGGATGAAGGACAAGGAGCGCTGGGGCCTGCTTTTAAGAAGAAGCCACCCACTGGCCAAGAAGGAGTTCATTACCCGGGAAGACCTGTGGAATGAGACGCTTATTACTTCTGACCGCCTGCCAGTCCAAAAGGAACTCCTAACCTGGATTGGCCGGCCAAAAGCAGAACTGGATATCTTTTGCACTTTCAACTTGATTACCCAGGCGGTAGATATCGTGGACGCCGGCCTGGCTTCCGCGTTGACAATCGAAGGAGCTGTAAACATGTATCCGACTGACCGCCTGGTCTTCCGGCCGCTCAAGCCGGAGCTTTACATGAGCTCGGTCTTTGCTTGGAAAAAGCCCCTGCCGGAATTTGGCGCGGCTGCTGCCTTTTTGAATTATTTTAAAAGCATGCTTTGAAGGTATACCTCTCCATAAAACATAAGCATTTAACATACTTGTTTATTGCTCTTATAATAGAAAGCATAGACGAGGTGAGAGAGATGAGGGTCAGTATTACAGCCGGCAAGCACACGGTTTACGCGAAGCTTTACGACAATGCCGCGGCCAGGCAGCTTTATGATAAACTGCCGGCAACCTTGACCATGCTTAACCTCTATGGCAGGGAAATGTGCTGCCGGATGGGGGCAGGCAGCCTGCCGGCCACTGAGGCCGTGGTTACTGGCTATAAGATTGGCGATATTTCTTACTGGCCGCCGGCTGGCAGCCTGGTCATTCTGTATGAACAGAACGGTGAAGTGTTTAACCAGCAGCCGATCGGCCGCACTGAGGACGACATCTCGTTTTTTGCCGGGATGCCCGACACGGACGTTATCTGGAAAAAAGCATAGTAAAATCAGGAGGCAAAACAATGGCAAAGATCATTCAAACTGCAGGCCGAGACCAATTAGGCGATTTCGCGCCGGAATTCGCGCATTTTAACGACGATGTGCTTTTTGGCGAAAACTGGAACAACCAGGATATCGATCCCAAGACCAGAAGCATTGTCGTAATCTCAGTCTTCATGGGCCGGGGGCTGGTGGACGAATCCTTGAAGTACCACCTGCAGACTGCCAAGAAAAACGGGGTTACCAAGAAGGAAATCGCCGCCATCATCACGCACGCGGCCTTTTACGCCGGCTGGCCGGTAGCCTGGGCTGTCTTTAACATGGCCAAGGATATCTGGACTGAAGATGAAGCAGCCGACCTGTCAAAAGAAGCCTACGAGAAGACGATCTTCTTCCCTATCGGCGAGCCAAATGATGCCTATGCTAAGTACTTTATTGGAAACAGCTACCTTGCCCCGGTAACTGATGCTCCATTCCCGATTCACAACGTTACCTTTGAACCGGGCTGCCGGAACAACTGGCACATCCACCACGCGGACAAGGGCGGCGGCCAAGTATTGATCTGTGTTGGCGGGGAAGGCTGGTGCCAGATTGAAGGCCAAGCGCCAGTAAAGATGACCCCGGGCAAGGCAGTCATCGTTCCAGCCAACACCAAGCACTGGCATGGGGCAGCCAAGGACAGCTGGTTCTCCCACCTGGCCTTTATGATTCCAGGCGAAAACATGAGCAACGAATGGCTTGAACCGGTTGATGACGAAGAATACGGCAAGCTGTAAAGCAATAATAATTAGCAAACACGTACTGATGGCAAATCAGTACGTGTTTTTTTGCGTGAAAAATCCCGATCTTGATAGAAATCAATTGGGGAATTCTGCTTTCCCAGTATATTAAAAGCAGCAAATCAAGGAGGTCGAAAGATCAATGCAAAAATGGTTAATGAAAAATCGCAACCGGCTGACGGCAATCACAGGCATCTTAATCGTCCTGGCCTTTGCCGCTAAATGGCTGTTTAAAAGCGAAGCAGCAGCCAGTCTGCTCTTGGCCGCCTCTCTTATCGGCGGTTTTCCCATCGCCTTAGAGGCTTGGCAGGCCCTAAAAGTCAAAGTCATCAGCATCGACTTATTGGTGACCCTGGCCATCTTAGGCGCCTTCGTCATCCAGGAATTTGAGGAATCGGCCATCGTGGCCTTTCTCTTCTTGTTTGGGGCATACCTAGAGCAAAAGACCCTGGCCAAGACCCGGTCAGCAGTTAAAGAATTGGTGGAGATGGTGCCAGAAACAGCCCTTAGGCAGACTGAATCAGGCGAATTTGAAGAAGTTGACTTAGGCGAATTGGACGAAGGGGACATCCTCTTGGTCAAGACCGGGGGCAAGATTCCGGTCGACGGGGAAGTCGTCTTCGGCTCCGGAACGGTCAACGAGTCCAGCATCACTGGTGAGTCCATGCCTTTAGGCAAAAAGCCTGGTGACTTGGTCTACGCCGGCACTATTTTAGAAAATGGGACTATCCGGATCAAGGCCGAAAAAGTCGGGGATGAAACGACTTTTGGCAAGATCATCGAACTGGTCGAAGAAGCCCAGGACTCCAAGTCCCAGGCTGAGCGCTTGATTGACCGCTTCTCCAAGTACTACACTCCAGTGGTCCTGCTTTTGGCCATTATTGTTGGCCTGGTTACTCAAAAGCTGGAACTGGCCGTGACCATCCTGGTTCTCGGCTGCCCAGGCGCTTTGGTTATTGGAGTGCCGGTCTCAAACGTGGCTGGAATCGGCAACGGGGCCAAGCAAGGGATCCTTTTTAAGGGCAGTGAGGTCATCACCAAGTTCAGCAAGGTCGATACGGTCATGTTTGACAAGACCGGGACCCTGACTTACGGCGACCCCCGGGTCAGCCAGGTGAAAAAATATGGCCAAGGCAAGGAGGCTGAAGAGCTTTTGGTCAGCGTGGAAAAAGAATCCTCCCATCCCCTGGCCAAGGCGATTACGAGCTACTACGTGGACCTGGAAGCAAAAGAAGTTGAAGCTTCCCAGACTCTCCAAGGCGGCGGGATCGTTGCTCAAGCAGCTGGCCAGCAGGTCCTGGTCGGCAACCGCTACCTGCTTGACCAGTACCATGTTCCAGTCACGGAAGAAATGGAAAAGGACTTAAAAGAGCTGGCAGCAGCTGGCAATTCCCTGGTTCTGGTCGCCGTCAATGGCCAATTAGAGCTTGCCTTAGGCTTAAAGGATGAGATCCGGGCCGGGGTCAAAGAAGACCTGTCCGCTTTAAAAAAGCTGGGCGTGAAGAACCTGCTCCTTTTGTCCGGTGACAACCAGCAGACGGTTGACCTGGTGGCTGAAGAATTGGGCCTCACTGAGGCATATGGCCAGCTTTTGCCAGAAGACAAGGCAGACTTTGTCCAAAAGCGGCAGGAAGCCGGCGAGATCGTGGCCTTTGTCGGCGACGGGATCAACGACAGCCCGTCCTTGGCCCGGGCCGATATCGGGATTGCCATGGGCAGCGGAACCGACGTGGCGATTGAAACTTCAAACGTGGTCCTCATGAACGGCAGCTTTGACCGGATTCCGCGGGCTCTGGCCCTGGCTAAGGCTACCCGGCGGAACATGATCGAAAACATTACCATCGCCCTGGCTGTCGTAGCGGTCTTATTGGTCAGCCTTTTGGCCAGTTCCTGGATGAACATGGCCATCGGGATGTTTGTCCACGAAGGCAGCATCCTGGTCGTGATCCTGAACGCCATGCGGCTGCTAGCCTACCGGTCAAAATTGCAAAAAGCGCAAAAGTTGATAGAAAACAATTTTTCTCAAGCAGAAGGCCCGTATACTAAGGGCATTGAGAGCATCCAATAAAAAAGAAAGGACGAAAAATCATGCAAAAAGCAATTTTACAACTCGAAACGTTAGCCTGCCCGACCTGCATGCAGAAGATCGCAGGGGCGATTGCCAGCGTTGACGGGGTTGAAAAGACCAGCGTCAAGGTCCTCTTCAACGCCAGCAAGGCCAAGGCCAGCTTTGACCCGGCCAAAACCAGCCTGGAGACGATCAGCCAGACCGTGAAAAACATCGGCTATGACGTTTTAAAGGCCAGTGCTAAATAAAAGAAAAACAAGAAAAGCAAAAGAAAAAAAGAAACAATAAAACGACTGATTGAAAAAAGGAGAAAAATGATGATCAAGGAATTTTTCGCAAAGAACGATGAAATGTTAGACTTATATACGCAGGCAATTACCAAGGCCCACGGTGCCCACCACCCGGAAGTCTTTGAGGTCCGCAAGCTTTACGAAAATATTCAAAAAGAGGTCAAGAGTGGCCAGGAAGACTTGACGGCCGACTTTGCCAAGCTGCGGGAATTGACCGCCGGCTACGCCATCCCAGCTGATGCTTGCGGGGCGATGACCATGACCTACCAGATCCTGGAAGAATTCGACCACTTGGTCCAGGGCTAATTTTTACCAGCAGAGGAGAGGAAAATGCAGCATATATGTGTCAGCCTGGTCCCGCTGTTCGCGGACCTGCCAGAAAAAGACCAGCTTAAGATCAATTCCCTGGCCAGCCGCCGGCGCTATCAAAAAGGTGAGACGATTTTCCAGCCAGGGGATGAAAAGCTGCAGATCGTGGCCCGGGGGAACATGAAGGTTTATCAGTTGTCCGCCAGCGGACGCGAGCAGCTGCTCCGGGTTGTAGAGCCGGGCGGCTATGAAGGGGAAAAGCAGCTTTTTGGCCTGGAAAATGACAGCTTCTTCGGCCAGGCCATGGAGAACACGGAGATCTGCAGCTTGAGCAAGACAGACTTCAACCGGGTTCTCCTGGAAAATCCCCAGCTCTCCCTCAAATTGCTGGAACTCAGTGCCCAGAAGCTGCTGGAAACAGAAAGACAGACCCAGTTTTTGGCTATGGAAAGAGTCGAAGAAAGACTGGCCAGCTACCTTTTGGACTTGGCTAAGGTGGCTGGAAGCGACCAGGTCCAGCTGTCCATGAAGATGAAAGATATTGCATTATACCTCGGAACTACTCCCGAAACTCTCTCTCGCAAATTCAAACTCCTCGAAAAAATGACTTTGGTTAAAAGGAATGGCAAGCAGGTGCAAATTCTTGATGAAGACGGCCTGCTGGACTTATAATAGAGAACAAAACTCCCTCTGGCATTACTGATTTGCCAGAGGGAGTTTTTTACCGAATTTTTAAAAAGCTAAATATATAAGATAGAAGATGGAAAATATCAGAATCAGTGCAGGGCCGTTAGGAAAGTGATTAGGCCAAAAATAATGCCTGGAACATTGGCAATAAAGACCGGCCAGTCCTTGTACTTTTGCAATAGGGCGTAGCTGCACCAAAAAGTGCTGTTGATGCAGGCCACAAGCGGCTGAACGGGGTTGCCGTATTGACCGTGCAGGTTGTTCATGATCTGCGGAAAATAGGAAACGTACATCAGAATTGACATGATGCTGGCAATCCGGCCGACGAGCATGGCTTTTTTAGAATTCATCGGCTGCCTCCTTTAAGTCAAAATTGGTATTTTGCAAAAGACCGTATAAGGCCCCCAGCAAGTTGGCATCATTGCGGAATTTGGCGGCCACGATCTCCGGTTTGGTCAAAGTTTCGCCGATGATGGCCGGACTTTTGGTCAGCCGCTCATAAGCTGCCTTGATCCGGTCAAGCAGGAGGGGCTGGGCGGAAACACCGCCGCCGATGGCTACCCGGTCGCCGTCAATGATGGTCTGGATGTTCAAGATCAGCTGGGCAAGGTTGAGGCTACACTGGTCCAACACCGCCAGAGCCGCCTGGTTGCCGCTGGCCGCGCTGGCAAAAGCTGCCTGTCCGTCTAAGAGGTCGACGTTCCCAGCTGCTTGGTTCATAGCTTGGACCATTTCTACAGCTGAGCTGTTGTGGGCCACCATTTTTTCATCGCCGCCAGCTGGATCCCGGGTCATCATGAAGCTGAATTCCCCGGCTTGAGCATGCAGGCCATAGTGGAGGCGATGGTTGATGATAATCCCGCCGCCAACCGCCGTCCCTAAGACGATAACGGCGCCAGTATCGGTGCCTTTTAAGCTGCCCTGCCAGACTTCAGCTAAAGCCGCGGCCTTGCCGTCATTTTCGACATGAATTGGCAGGTCAAAATCGCAGAGCAAGTTACTAAAACTGATTCCGTCCAGAAAAGGCAGCATCCCTCCAAAGCGCAGGCGCTGGGTCACAGGATCAACCGTACCAGGCGTACTAATGGCGATCCCGCTGATCTGCTCTTTATATTGGCCGACCAAAGACTGGATCTTGCCGGTAAAGGCTTCAGCTACCGCCGGGGTGGGGCTGGTCTGCTTGTCAGTCAAGTTGCCCTCTTCGTCGGCCAGGGCGCTTTTTAACTTGGTGCCTCCGATGTCTAAGCAAAGAAATGTTGTCATGCTGAAGCGTTAGTCCTTTCTCAAAAAAGCCGAGATCTCCTTTAAAGCCTGGTCGCTTTCCGGCATGTCAAAAAGGACAAAGACGTGGAAAAGTCCTGGCCAGACCTTCAAGGTCGTGTCAACGCCGGCCTTAGTGGCGAGGTAGTTCAAAATCAAGGAGTGGTCCAGCTTGACCTCTTCGCTGCCGCAATTGATCATCATTGGCGGAAAGCCCTGGTAGTCGCCGTAAATCGGTGAAATCAAGGGATCCTTCTTGGCCGGCTCGGTGAAATACGGAACGGGGTCGCCGGCCCCAACCAGCATCGGGTCCCGGTCATCGTTCAAGTATTCTGAAGTCAGAATACTGAGCTGGGAAATAACCGGGGAAAAGAGGGCCAGGCGGTCTGGCAATTTTTCACCTTTTGCCTTTAAGGACAAGGTCAAGGTCAAGGCCAGGCTGGCCCCGGCGGATTCGCCGAAGACCAGGATGTGGCTAAAGCGTCCTCTCAAGTAAGCGTAGGCGGCTTCAACATCGTTTTGGGCCGCGGGATGCCGGCCTTCCGGGTATTGGGCGTAGTCAGCCGCAAAGACGTCGCAGGAGACTAATTGGCCCAAAGTTACCGCCAGCCGGCGGCGGGACTTGACCGTCCCGGTAGCGTAGGCACCCCCATGCAAAAAAAGGAGGACCGTGTCAGGCGAAGTTTTTTCTTCCAGCCGGTAAAATTCGCCTTTAACCGGACTGGTTACTTCTTCTAAAGTTACCCCAGCCGGGAAGCTGAAGGGGTTGCCGTCATCAGCTGACTTGCGGGCCCCTTGGACTACGTCTGGCGTAAGCGGCTCTCTTTGGGCCGGCTTGATGTATTTTCTTGAAAATTCGATTGCTTTTTCAGCTGCTTGACTAAGCATTTTGTCCCTCCAAATTGTTAGTGTTGTCTACTTTCTTTGCTTTTGAACCTTGGGCCAGCTTATTGTAGTTGACTCCGATCAAGATGGCTACGACCAAGAGGATGGCGAAGACGAAGGCCCCAAAGACGAAGGTGGTTGCTGGAGAATTGCTGCCAAAAATCTTGCTTACTGCCTGGGCAATGTATGGTGAAACCAAGGTCCCGATGTTGGCGGCTGACATGGCCACGGAAGTTGAGAATGGCACCCGGGAAGGGCTGGTGAAGTCACCCACGTAGGAACCCATGGAAACCATGGACATGGAAACGGCGATGCCGACCAAAACGACAGCCAGGCCGCTGAGGACTAAGGAGTTTGACAAAGGCAGGATGACAAAGGCTAAGGTCCCGCAAGCCAGGGCAATCGCCATGGAGAAGTGCTTGATGCCCCCCTTCAAGGCCATGAAGATGAAGCCGCCAGCGGCCATAGCAAAAGACATTACCCCCAGCAAGGTGCTGGCGTCTTGGACAGTGCCGTAGCCCTTAGCAACAACCAGGCTGGCAAAGCGGATGGTGATGAAGGCGAAAGTCGCGTTGAAGCAGAACATGAAGATGGCCAAGAGCCAGACAGGACCGTCAACGTGCTTGTCAGTCTTGACTTGCTTTTGCGGGTTTTGGCTGGCCGCGAACTTTTGGTCAATGCTGCTTGGAATAAAGAAGAGGACGAGCAAGAAGACCAGGAGGGCAAAAGCGTTAACCCAGTAGGAAGCCTGCCAGCCGTAGCGCATCAAAGAGCCGGCAAAGTAGGTCATGAGGAACATCCCCAGCCCTTGAACGACGCTGGAAAGACCCATCATTTGTCCTTGTTCCTGGCCCTGGTAAAGGGCGATGATCAAGGCTAAAGCGTAGGAAGCCAGCATCCCGGTCCCGACCCCGATCCCGATTCTGGAGATGAAGATCAAGGCAAAGTTGGTGGTCAAAGCTGGCGTAACCCCGGAGATCAAGATGATCAAAAGACCAAGCATGATGTCTTTCTTGACCCCGATCCGGTCAACGATGAAGTTGCTCAATGGCGTAAAAAAGATGATCCCCAAGGCCGGCACCGTCATCAAGAGCTCGATCATGGTTGGGCTGACATTGCTGAAGGACTTGGTCATCAAAGGAACAGTGGCGGCCGTGGCGCCAGAAGCGACCACGAAGACATTCAATAGAAGAATGGCCAATTTTGAGAAAAAGCGTTTCATTTTGCTACCTCGCTTGCTTTTTGCAAAGAATAATTTTGGAATAATTGGTTGATTTGCTTGATTTCGTTTTTATCTAATGGCTTGAAGCCGATGCCCCGCATCTCCTGGCTGAGCTGGTATAAGGAGAAGTCCTGAAAGTGGTCCAGGTTGCCCGGCGCGGTCAAAAAACCCCAGAAAGGCACCAGGTCCTGCAGCTGGTCGGCCAAGCTTTCGATTTGGCAGTAGTCCTTCAGCGGCGTGTGCACGTCAAAGGAGGTAAGCAGGGGCTGGTCGGGGATGATGGTAAATTCGTAAGTGCCCGGCCCCAGCATTTTTTGCATTTCTGCTAGGTCCAGGTTGACCTGGCCGCCAAAAGGCACGGTTAAGTGCAGCTTGACTTCGTTTGGACTGATGATTTCCCAGCCCGCTTGCAAGCTGCCGGCCGGCAGGGAAATCTGCCCAGCAAATTCCGGAAATTCCGGACTGATCCGCGGCTGCCAGCTGACCAGATTGCCATCTTGCTTTAAGCCCAGCAGGTCTTCATAAGCCCACTGCATGACAGCGCCGCTTGAGTAGTGGTTGAGGGAGTTCATCCCATTTTGGGCGATCTTGCCGGAGGAATCAACGGAATCCCATCTTTCCCAGATGGTCGTGGCTCCGTGCTCAACTTCGTAGAGCCAACTAGGGAAATCGTTGTTCAAAAAGAGGCGGACGGCCAGCTTGTGCTCCCCGTTTCTGGACAGGGCCGGCAATAAAAGGGGCGTGCCCACAAAGCCGGTGCTTAAGTGCTTATGGTTCTTTTCGATAATGTCAACCAAGCGGCGGACTAAGCGGTCTTTTTCCTGATCCGGGTAAAGGCCGAAGCTGAGGCAGATGGCTAAGCCGGTTTGCGTGTCGGCTAAAGGCCGGCCGGACTTGGTGAAGAATTCTTCCAAGAAGGCCTGCTTGATCAATTTGGCCAGCTGCCGGTAGTACTGCTGTTCATGCTTCATTTTCAGCACTTGGGCGCTTTGGGCCAGCAGACTGGCTGAGTGGTAGTAAAAGGCGCTGGCGATCAGGTCGTCGTCGGTCTTGCCCTTTAAGTGCATGATGTCTTCGGTGTCCAGGGCAAGCCAGTCGCCCAGCTGGTCGTCGCCCAGCCAGAGGTATTCGTTGCCGGCGGCTTGCGCCCGGTCATGGACCCAGTCGACCCAGGACATCATGGCTCCGATGTTTTGCTTCAAAATGGCCGGGTCCTGGCTGCGGGAGTAGGCCTGCCAAGGAATGATGACGCTGGCGTCGCTCCAGACGGCCTTGCCCCCGTCTTTTTCACCGACGCTCGGCACGTAGAGGGGAAGCTTGCCTTCATATTGGCTTTGTTCGACGGCCATGTCATAGCTGAATTTTTTGAAAAATTCGTATGTGTCCATGTTGTAGGAAGCCGTCTTGGCAAAAACTGCCGCGTCCCCGGTCCAGCCCAGGCGCTCATCGCGCTGCGGGCAGTCGGTTGGAACATCGATGAAGTTGGACTTCTGCCCCCATTTTACGTTCTCAAAGAGGCGGTTGACTTCTTTCCGGCTGCTCTTCAGCCAGCCAGTTTCTTGCATGTCGGAGTACAGGGCCACAGCCTTAAAGTCAGCTGGGTCGATTTGGCCAAAGCCGGTCAACTTGGCATAGCGGAAGCCGAAGTAGCTGAAGTGGGGGCGGACCCAAGCGGCCTCTCCGTCACTGACATAAGTGAAGCTGGCCCGGGCTGAGCGGAGGTTGTTCCGGTAGAATTCTCCATTTTGCAGGATTTCGCCAAACTGCAGGTCGACTTTCTCGCCTCTTGGCAGGCGGTTGTAGAATTCAACCCAGCCGGCCAGGTTTTGGCCAAAGTCCAGGACGCAGTCCCCGCTTGGCGTGTTAAGCAATTTGGCTGAAAAAACTTCATGCCCGGTAATTGGCAGGCTGAGCCGGTCGATGATGTAGCGGCTGACTGGCTTAACCAGAACTGCTTGACCTAACTTTCGTTTAGGTAGGGTCGGGTCAAAGTCTTCCCCGTAGTAGATGCCGGAGTGCGGCACCGGGGACTGGACCAGGTCCCAGTTTTCATCGGTCGTGATGATTTCTTCTTGGCCATCCTCGTCCAGCATCCGCAAGTCGCAGACAGCCATCAATTGGTCGCCATAGTTGTTGGCGATCCCGCCGTGTTCTTTAAGTCCCAATTTGCCCCGGTACCAGCCGTCAGCCACCATGATTTCCAGCTCGTGGCTGCCATTTTTGGCTAAAAGGGGGCTGGCATCGTAGACGGCTCTTTGCAAATAGTAGTTGTAGTCGGTAAAGCCGGGAGCCAGGTATTCGTCGCCTAATTTTTGCCCGTCCAGCCAGACCTCGTAAAGACCAAGGGCGGTTACGTAGAGGCGGGCTTGTTGGACATTGCGGCTGGTGAAGCGGCGGCGGAAGATCACCCCGTGACGGTCTTTTTGCGGGTCGCCGATCCACTTGCCCAGCAGGTTTTCTTTCATGTAGCCAGTTTCAAAGAAGCTGGAGGCAGAAATTTTTTCTTCGCCGCTAGCGGCAAAAATTTCGACTTCGTAGCGGCTGCGGGGCTGTAAGTCGATGTCAGTCTGGAAAATAAGGCTGCTGCCTTCTGCAAGGCCCGTGTCGTAGACGGTTTCGCCGGCGGTCTTGATAACCAGGCGGCAGCTGACGGTCTTGACGGCTGCCCCGGTCAGCTCGGCAGAGATCCAGAGGGGGCTGGCCAGCTGAAAGCCAACCGGCTCAGTCATGTGGTTGATTTGAATATTGCTTATCTTCACTTGTTGTCACCTCAGACATGGTATCGCGGACATTTGTAACCGCTTCATCTCTTAACGGTTACTATTATGCGGGATTTCCAGAACGCTTTTTTATAATTCGTGCTATAATTTTAGATAAAGCGTTAAAAAGAGAGCGATTACAAATGCTAGAGACGACAAAACTGTTAAGCGAATTTCAGCAGGCCACGGATTTGGACCTGTGCCTGTATTCGGTTAAAGAAGAAAAAATCATTGAGAGCTATACCCGGCCCTTGGCGGTTTTGCCCAAAAAGCAGCTTTTGCGGAATTTGGCCAAGGAGCAGGGCAAAGAGGTCCAGCTGAAGCAGGAAAAGTATCTCAGCCTGCTGGCCGCTTTTCCTTATGAGCAGGAGCTCATCGTGGCCTGGAGCACCAGTTATTCTTTGAAGGGGAAGGGAAACTATGATCGGCAGGTTCCCCTTTTGAGCGTGGAGCGTTTCCGCCACTTGGTCTTTTGCCTGTACTGGATGCTTTATCAAAGAGAGCCGGTTTTTAATGAAAATATCGGGCAGATTGCGACCGGGGACAATTTGGGAATGAATTTGCAAGATAACCAGCCGACATTGGAAGGGCGCCTGGCTGAAGAGAAAATCATGACTGATGTCCGCCGCGGCGACCTTGACCGCTACAATCATGATTTCCGCCACTTCGTCCAAGTCGGGAATTTTGGCCGCTTCAATCCTTCCTCGCTTAGAAGCAAGAAGGATCTGGCGATTTCGGCCACGACCCTTTATACCCGGGCGGCGATCGAAGGTGGTTTGAGCATTCAAGAAGCCTACCAGCTCAGCGATGAGATCATCAAGGGAATCGAGAGCGACGTGCAGATTTCCAACCTGTACGAATACACCCGGGCGATCGGGGAGATTTTTATCAACCGTTTGTGCCAGCAAAAGCGGCAGGCAGTCAGTCCCTTGGTCTATCGGGCCCAGCAGTATATAAGTGAGAACTTGAATCCGCCCCCGGATTTGGCGGAAATTGCCGGCCAGCTGCACGTCAGCCAGTCTTATCTGCAGCATGTGTTTAAGGAAGAGACTGGCCAAGGGATCAAAAATTACATCGACCAGCAGCGGCTCTTGAAGGCTAAGCAGTTGCTTCGCTTCAGCGATGAGTCGGTGACCGCTTTAGCCCAGCAGCTGGGCTACTCTAGTCCCAGCCAGTTTTCCCAGTTTTTCAAGCGGCTGACGGGCAAGTCGCCCCAGCAGTTCCGCAAGCAGGTGTATGAGAAAGAAACTGCCGATTGGTAGGAAAGATACTTCAATAGTAAGCAAAAGATTTTTGTCAAGGAGGACCAAATGAGCGAAAACATTTGCCGCCGGTGGGCGGAAGGCGACAAGCTGCTGGAAGAATACCATGACTATGAGTGGTGCAAGATCAAGCGCAGCGACCGCTTCGAGTTTGAATTGCTCTGCTTGGAAGGCGCCAGCGTGGGCTTGTCTTGGCGGACGATTATGCACAAGCGGGATTCCTACAAGGCCGCCTTTCATGACTTTGAAATCGCGGCCTGTGCGGCGATGACTGACGAAGAGTTGGAAGCTCTTTTGAAAAATCAAAAGCTGATCCGCAACCGGAGCAAGATTTTCAGCGTCAGAAGCAATGCCCAGGCGGCTTTGAAAGTGCAGGAAGAATACGGCAGCTTTGATGCCTATCTCTGGCATTTTACGGCGGGCCAGCAGGTCGACCGGCATTATGAAAAGCTTGAAGAAGTCCCGGCCCAAAGCGACTTGTCAAAAGAGGTCAGTAAGGACCTCAAGAAGCGCGGCTTCAAGTTCGTTGGCCCGGTGATCACCCACTCATTTTTGCAAAGCATCGGCATCGTCAACGACCATTTGGCGGACTGTGAATACCGGTAGTTTTTAGAAAACTCTGAATACTGAAAACGCAAAAGATCCGCTCCCAAAACTTTTGGAGTGGATCTTTATTTTTAGTCTTTAAATGTCAAGAATTCGTCATTGTCCATTCTGCTTGCCCGGAAATGGTTGATCAAGGAGTCGTCTTTTTCGTAGCCAAGGCCGATGCCCAAGGCAAAAACGTAATCATCGCCCACATCCAGTGCTTCGTGCAGGAACTTAGGGTAGAGAACGTATTCCATGGCCGGGATTGAGTCGATCCCCCGGTCAGCGGCGGCCAGCATCAAGGTCTGACCAAAGGCACCCAGGTCGTACGCTGAATACGGGGCAGTAGCGCGCGGCATCAGCAGATAAGCAACGGCCGGGGCATTGTACAGGCTGGCCGCGTCTTTAGCCATGGCCTGCGGGTCCTTGCTCATGAAATTGTTGATGCCGCTCATCCAGCCGCTCACGTTCTTCATCCCTGCCGGGCCCATGGTATCCCGGTGCAGCGGCGGCACTTCCGGGCTGTCCTGGTTTTCCTGGCCGACGGCAGACTCGTGGTGGCGACGGATCTTTTCCAGGGTCTCACCGCTGGCAATCACCAGCTTCCAAGTTTGGCTGTTGGCCCAAGAGGGGGTCAGCTTGGCTGCGTTAACAATGGCCAGCAAGTCTTCGCGGCTGACCTCCCGCTTGCTGAAGTCTCTGACTGAGTGACGGCTTTTAACCGCGTCTAAAAATTCCATAAATCTCAAACCTCTCATTCTTTAAACAACAGTTTTTTCTCTCTACGGTTCTCAGCTTACTACCGTAACTAACTTTTGGTAAGTAGCCACTTTTTTGTAAGGTTGGTTACTAAAAGTTAGTATTGTGCTATCATGGGCATTAGAGGTGATGATTATGGCTGAAGATATCAGCAGATTTGACATTTGTCCCTGCGCGGTGACCATTTCCCTGCTGGACAGCAAGTGGAAGATTCTGATTTTGCGGGAGCTGCTGCAGGGGCCCAAGCGCTATGGCGAATTGAAAAAGGGGGTCGTCGGCGTCAGTCAGAAGATGCTGACACAGAGCTTGAAAGAGATGCAGGCAGACCAGCTGGTCGACCGGAAGGTCTATCCTGAAGTGCCGCCACATGTGGAATACAGCTTAAGCCAGCTGGGGCAGAGCCTGTATCCAGTGGCTGAAGCCTTGGAGAACTGGGGCATTGCTTTTATCAAAAGCAGTGACCCGGACTACCTGGCCAAACGCTTCAACATTCATGAGCCGGGCAAGCACTGGCTGAGAATTCCAGACCGGTCAGAAGAGGAAAAATCTGGTAAGCTAGATATGTAAGCGGATACTTAAGCAGAAAGCAGGAGAAAAAATGAGTTTAACAGTCAACCTTTACTATCGCGGCCAAAACGGCAGTGCCCGCAAGTTCGCGGCGGAAATGGAAGCAAGCGGGGTGGCCAAGGCCATCCGGGAAGAAGCTGGCAACCTCCGCTATGAATACTTCCAGCCCCTGGATGACCCGGAAACCATCCTTTTGATCGACAGCTGGGAAAACCAGGCGGCACTGGATGCCCACCACGCTTCACCGATGATGGGCCAATTGGCCCAGCTGCGCGAGAAGTATGACCTGCACATGAGCGTTGAACGCTACGTCTCAGCTGAAGAAGCAGCTGGCGATGAGCAATTCATCAGAAAATAGAAAAAACAGAGTTTCCTTCTTAATTGGAAACTCTGTTTTTGCGTTAGGCGCGTTTTTTGCTGATTGAGGCCTTAATGGCCAAAATGACAAAGGTAACAGCGACAGGAACCAGCCAACCCAGGCCATCTTGGTAAAGAGGCAGAAAGCGGCCGTAAAGGCCGGTAATCGCCTTGACCTGCATCCCTGCCGGCAAAGCCTTGAAGAAGTCGCCCAGGGCGCAGAGGAAGGTAACAGCCGTCATGATCTGGTAGTCGACCTGCTTAAAGTCAAAGAGCTTGCTGGTCAGTGCCAGCAGGATCAAGGAAATCGCTAGCGGATAGAGCAGCATCAAGACTGGCAGGGAGAAGGAAATGATGGTGGTCAGACCCACGTTGGCAATCCCAAAGGCCAGGAGGCTGAAGATGATGGCCCACTTGTTGTAAGACAGGGTCTTGGGGAACATTTCCACAAAAGTCTCGCTGCAGGCCGTGATGAGGCCGATCGCCGTCTTAAGGCAGGCCACGAAGATCATCAAGGCAAAAATTACCGCCCCCAGACCTGGGAAGTAGTGGCGGGCAATCTGGGACAGGGCTTCCCCGCCGTTAGCGGCCAGACCCAGGCTGCTCCGGCTCTGGGCTCCGACCAGGGCGGTAATGGCATAGATCACCGCCATCAAAAGGCAGGTGAGGACCCCGGTCTTCAAAGTCGCGGAAGCAACTTTTTCCGGCTTGGTGATCCCGAAGGTCCGGATGCTGGAGATGACGATGATGCCAAAGGCCAGGCCCGCTAAAGCATCCATGGTGTTGTAGCCGGCCAAGACCCCGCTGATTAACGGGGCGCTGGCGTATTCGCCAACTGGCTTGACTGCCTGGTAGTTGCCCAAGGGATGAAGAAGCGCCGTGATCATGATAAAGAAGAAAAAGAGCAAGAAGGCCGGAGTCAGAAACTTGCCGATCCAGTCCATGATCCGGCCCGGTCTCAAAGAGAAGAAAAGCATGATCGAAAAGAAGATCAGTGAGAAAATAAAGAGGCCGGTGCTTTTGCTCATCCCGCTTGGCAATAGAGCTGAAATCCCGGTTTCAAAAGGAACCGTGAAGCAGCGGGGAATGGCGAAGAAGGGCCCGATGGTCAAGTACAGAAGGCAGGTAAAGAAGTAGCTGTACTTGTGGCTGACCCGGCTTGAGAGATCTAAAAGCCCTTCTGACCTGGTCATCCCCAAAGAGGCGATGGCCAAAAGGGGCAGGCCCACCCCGGTGATCAAGAAGCCCAAGAGGGAGATCCAGAGATTGGCCCCGCTGGCTTCCCCCAGGTAGGCAGGAAAAATCAGATTCCCGGCCCCGAAGAAGAGGCCAAAGAGCATGCTGGAAATCGTCAGCGACTCAGCATGCGTCAACTTTTCTTTCATGTTGATCCTCCATAAATCAAGTTAAAATAACAAATAGAAAGTAAAAACTAGAAAATATAAATTAGAAACTATTGTGCTAGAGCACACAATAGCTTATATTTTACCATACAGACTGACATAAAGATGAAAGCTCGGTGAAAAAATGACTTCTTTTTCAAAGTACCAGGCAGTTAAAAAGGCTTATGCAGCTGCTGCCAATGAAGAAAACGCCCAGGCCATGAGCAAGTACATGCGGAATCTTTTTCCTTTCTACGGGATCAAGAGTCCCTTGCGCCGGGACCTATCCAGACCTTTTTTAAAGGGTGTGACTAAAGAAGAAATAGATTGGGACCTGGTTGACCTCTGCTTTAAGGACGACTACCGGGAAATACAGTACTTTGCCTTGGACTACTTGAAAAGAGTAGAAAGGCAGCTGACTTTTAAGGATTTAGGAAAAATCAAGTAGCTGGCTGAGACCAAGTCCTGGTGGGACAGCGTCGATGGCCTGGTCAAACTGGTGGGGCAGGTTTTTGTCAGAGATGAGGAAAACAGGGAAAAGACGGCCGCTCTCATGCTGGCCTGGGCACAAGATCCCGACTTTTGGGTCCGGCGGACGGCAATAGAATTCCAGCTAGGCTTAAAAGAGGCAACGGACCCAGACCTTTTGGGCAAGATCCTTGACCTCAACCTGGGCAGCCAGGAATTTTTTATCAACAAGGCTATCGGCTGGGCGCTGCGGGACTACTCGAAGACCAACCCGGCCTGGGTCAGAAGCTATATCGCTTCCCGCCAACTTAGTCCTTTGAGCCGGCGGGAAGGCAGCAAGTATATCTAAATGTTAACTACTGAAGCAGATAACAGATTGAGTAGATAAGCGAGTGACTAAAAAATGTTTGAACTGAACTACTGCCCCCAATGCGGGCAAAAATTGACTAAAAAGGAGTTGCCTCTGGATGGCTTGATCCCATATTGCGAACAATGCGGGGACTTCCGCTTTCCGGTATTTTCTGTTGCCGTCAGCATGATCGTAATGAATGAAGCAGGCGACCAGGTCCTCTTAATCAAGCAGTATGGTAAGGACTCCTATATCCTGGTGGCTGGCTACGTTAATAAAGGGGAAAACGCTGAAGACACTTGCCAAAGAGAATTAATGGAGGAGCTTCACCTTACGGCCAAAAGCCTCCACTTCAACCGCAGTCAGTATTTTGCCCCCTCAAACACCTTAATGCTCAACTATACGGTGACCGTTGACCAGAAGGAAAGGGTTATCCCCAACGAAGAAATCGACGCCTGGAACTGGCTGAGCATAGAAGAAGCCCGCCGGCAGATCCGGCCGAACTCTTTAGCCCAGGCTTTTTTGCTGGAATACCTGGAGAAAAAAGACAAATTCGATAATAAATAATTTATGAAATATCATATAAAAACAATGAAGAACAGTGTTTCTCAGCTTAGTTAATAAGTATTTTATTATCCTGCGCTAATAACTTGATTTTACTAATCGAATGCTTTATAGTATTTTTTGCTTTAAAAGGTAGACACTCCGGCCAAGCCGCGAGTGCCTTCTTCAGTTAACGGTGTTTTGACTAGGAAATTCGTGTTTTGCTTGTGAGGTAAAGCTTGGAAAAATTTGGTGCTTTTAAGAGGAATTTTGATTTCAGCAGTCTTTCTCCCGCGGAAGCAAATAAAATGATGGGCTATGTAGGAATGATGAACCACTGTATGGACCGGGCCATGCAGGATGGGGATCCTAGCGACGCGATCATGATCTTCCTCGGTGAAATCGGGGAAAAGCTGGGGGCTGCCCGAACCTATATCTTCCAGCTGAATGACAAGCAGCTCTATGACAACACCTATGAATGGTGCGCGCCGGGAGTTGTTTCCGAGCGGGCGACCCTGCAGGACATGCCGCGGGCTGATCTTGGCTCGCCTTTTGCCCAGGCCTTTAGGGAAAATTCTGGTTACTATATCAGCGACATGGCGGCTTTCAAGGAGGCTGATCCCGTGTTATATGGGATATTTTCCCGCCAGGAGATCAGCAGTCTGGTCTTGTGCCCATTTTACTTTGAAAATGACCTGGTCGGCTTTGTCGGGGTGGACCAACCTAAAGACATGGATCTGGCCCTTCCGGTCATGCAGATTGTTTCCAGCCACATGTCAGGGCTTTTGCAAAAGTCCTTTTACGTGGAAAAAGGCTCTTCAGCTGACAGCGTGACTGGCCTGTGCAGCGTGACGGCCTTCCGCCACCATGTTGCCTATGAATTAGCCGAAATCAAGGCTGATCCTGGTATGAAACTGGACCTGGTCCACTTTGACATCAGCAATTTCAAGTTTTTTAACAAGGAGCATGGGCTAAAAGCTGGCGATGAGCTTTTAAAGCGCCTGGCTCAAGTGATTGGCCAAGAAGTGGGCAGCCCCTGGCTGGTCAGGCCGGTTGCTGACCACTTTTACGCTTTGGTTCCCGATAACAAAGTAGATCAAGCCATTAGGAATATTCATGACGCCATTATCGGGGATGAAGCCTTCGGGGCTTCGATCAGGGCCGGGATCTACCCGCTGTCGGCCAATGACCAGCAGGTTTCTTTTGTCATGGACCGGGCCAGAATCGCGGCCAACAATGCCGTCGGCAACTACCGGAACTACTATTGCCGTTATGATCCGAAAATGGAAGCTGATCTGACTTTGGCAAACTACCTCCTCAGTCACATTGATGAAGCTGTGGCCAAGGGCTGGATCAAGGTCTACTACCAGCCAATCGTGGACACCTTCAGCTCCAAGATCAGTACTTATGAGGCGTTGGCCCGCTGGGTTGACCCTAATTACGGCTTTTTGAACCCGGGTGAATTCATTGAAGTCCTGGAGCGGGGGCACCTTATCCACAAGCTGGACCTGCATATTTTGGACCTGGTCTGCCAGGACTTGGCAGATGCCATGCAAAAAGACGAAAACTACCCAATGGTTTCAGTCAACCTGTCCCGTTATGACCTGGAGCTGCCCGACCTGCATGAAAAAATCAACGCCATTTTGAACCAGCATGGAGTAAAGAGCAATCAGATCAGAATTGAAATTACCGAGTCAGCCTTGCTCAGCAATACTGAGGCCGTCATCCGGGAACACATCAGCCGCTTCCACGAAGACGGCTACCAGGTCTGGCTGGACGACTTCGGCAGCGGCTTCTCATCTTTAAACAGTCTGCAGAACTTTGACTTTGACCTGCTCAAGATCGACATGGCCTTTCTTCGTCACGCCAATGAAAAAACGCCAACTATCTTGATGGACGTGATCGACATGGCCAAGCGGCTGGGCATTGAGACTCTGTCAGAAGGGGTGGAGACCAAGGACGAATACGACTTCCTCCATTCTATCGGTTGCGTTTTGGCCCAGGGCTTCTACTTCTCCCAGCCCCTGCCAAAAGACAAGATTGCGGCCAAAAGGAAGGAGCGGGGCCTGGAATTTGAAAGCCAGGCTGAGCACGACTTTTACCAAAAGATCGGCCAGGTCAATGTTTTGAATGCCTTGTATCCTTTCAGCGGGAGAAATAACCAAGAGCTGGTGGAAACCGTTCCGGTCATGGTTGTCCTGGATCGGAAAGGAAAACTTGAGCTCATTTATGCCAACAAGGCCTCCCAGAATTTGATCAAGTCTTTGCGCTTGGAGGGCGAAATTTTTGAGACCATCTATAAGAAGGAATTTTATGCCCTCTTGAGGCGTCTGGGCAGCCAAGCTGATGGCGAAATCGTTGAAGAGAATTTCCGGATTAAGAATTATTCTGGTCGCCTCCGCCTGCAGCTGGTAGCAGAGATGCCAGGCCAGCGGGCCTATGTGACCAGCACGAATATGGTTTGATTTTTCAGAGCATTTTTTCTGTTGAAAGCTTTTTTAATAAACGTTTTCGCTTATAATTAACTGTTGAGAAAAAGCTTAAAGGAAAAAGACCATGAATGAATTAGAAAAAATGCGCGCTGGCGGCTTCTACCAGTTGACCGCCCCGGAAGTTGAGTATTATCAAGAAGCCGGGATCATCTGGAACGATGAACTGAGGCAGGGAAACAACCTGGACCGGCCGGCCCAGCTCTTGCGCTTAAAGATGCACCTGGGAGCTTTGGGGGACCAGGCCGTCTTTGGAACCAGCTTCAGCTGCCTGAATGGGCCCAACATCTATATCGGCCACCACTTTTTTGCGGCCAGCGGTTTAACCATCGAAGATGCCGGCGAGGTCCACATTGGCGACTACGTGACTTTTGGCCCCAACTGCCTGTTAACGACAATTGCCCATCCCCGGTCAACCCACCAGCGCCGCCAGCGCCTGGCCCAGGCCAAGGGGGTTGAAATTGGCAATGACGTCTGCCTTGGAGCAAGGGTCACGGTTTTAGCCGGGGTCAAAATCGGCGACAACGTGATTGTGGAAGCCGGAGCCGTAGTGGCCCAGGATCTGCCAGCCAATGGGGTATTTGCCGGCATACCGGCCAGGAAAATCGCAGATTTGAGCAACGACTGTGAATAATAGTCAACATATGGTTTGACTTTATCATCCTGTTTTAAGTAAAATATCACTATCAGCTTATGTTGATTTGACAAAGTGAGGAGTTAACAATGAAAATAGCTTTGCAAATTTTAGCCTGCCTGGTGGCGGCAGAGTTCTTCTACATCATGTATTTGGAAACTTTTGCAACGACTTCCAAGAAAACCGCGGAAGTCTTTCAGATCAGCCAAGAGGAACTGCGCCGTCCGGCTTTGAACGTCCTTTTTAAGAACCAGGGGATTTACAACGGCTTGTTGGCAGTCTTGACCTTGATTGCTGCCTTTGCCTTGAGCAAGCTTGTCCTGCAGCTGCTCTTGGCTTACATGATCCTGGTAGCGGCCTACGGGGCCGTGACCAGTCAGCCGAAGATCCTTTTGATGCAAGGGGGACTGCCGATCTTCACCTTGATTGTCAGCTTCTTTGCTTAAGGGCGGGATGCAAGCTATAAGTCTTTTTTCAGAAAAAGCCTTGCGCTGAGTTCTTGTAGGAATATAATATTTTTAATAAAACGATTAAAATAACCAGTGCAGCTGTTGAATAGGTGGGAGAACGAAATGGTTGAATACAAAATCGATAAAACCGACCGACGCATTTTACAAATGTTGGAAAAGAACGCCCGCATTTCCGTCAAGGATATCGCGGAAGCCAATTTCATGTCTTCTCCGGCCGTAGCCAACCGCATCAGACGGATGGAAGCCAACGACCTTATCAAGCACTACTACGCTGACATCGACTACTCGTCCATGGGTTACGTGGTCAAGGCCTTCATCAATCTGGAAGTCAAGCCGGAAGACAAGAGCGAGTTCTATCCCTTCATCGAGAAGATCCCAAACGTCATCCAGTGCGACTGCGTGACGGGGGACTACTCCATGCTGATCCAGGCGGCCTACCGGCGGCCAGAAGAACTGGACCACTTAGTCAACGAGCTGCAGAAATTCGGCCGCACCAAGACCGAAATCGCCTTCTCAACTCCGATTGAGCACCGGCCAATCCCGGTCAGCGCGGAGAGCAACGAGGAAGAAGACAAGAAAGAAGATTGATTTTAAGCCTCCATCTGGCAAGATGGGGGCTTTTTTTAGACCTTTTTGCAAAGAAAAAGTTAAGCTGGCCAATTTACCGCTTACAATTATACCAATTTGAGAGTAAAGACTTGACCCGGGCCAAAAAAACAGCTATGATTCCTATTGCAAGCGCAAAAATACAAATTAGTCCAATCACTTAAATTGAACTAGACCAAAGGAGAAGACATATGTGCGGAATTGTCGGTGTAGTTGGCAAGCCAGCTAGAGAAGTTGTTTTGAACGGTTTGAAGAACTTGGAATACCGCGGCTACGACTCAGCCGGTATCTACCTCAATGATTTACAAGGGCATGAATACTTGACCAAGGCAGTCGGCCGGATCGCCAATCTGGAAGAGAAGCTGACGCCAGAAGAAGAAGGGACGACCGGGATCGGCCACACCCGCTGGGCAACCCACGGCCATCCGACAGTAGAAAACGCCCACCCGCATTACTCAGAAGACGGCCGCTTCTACCTGGTCCACAACGGCGTTATTGAAAACTACCTGGAACTGAAGGAAAAGTACCTGGAAGGCGTTCACTTCAAGTCTGAAACCGACACTGAAGTTATCGTGCAATTGGTAGCTAAGTTTGCCAAGGAAGACAATCTGGATGCTTTTACCGCCTTCAAGAAGGCTTTGAAGCTGGTCAAGGGTTCATACGCCTTCTTGCTGGTAGACAACACCAAGCCAGACCACATTTACATTGCTAAGAACAAGAGCCCGATGATGCTGGGCCTGGGCGATGGCTTCAACATTATCGCGTCAGACGCGATTTCCGTTCTGGACCAAACCAAGACCTTTATCGCCTTGAACGACGGCGACTGTGCTGACGTAACCAAGGACTCAATCGAAATCCAAGACTACGACGGCAACAAGGTTGAAAGAGAAGCCCACGTTTTGGACATCGACCCGAATGCCGCTTCTAAGGGCACTTACGAATTCTACATGCTCAAGGAAATTGATGAACAGCCAGCTGTAATGCGCCGTTTGTCAACTGACTACCTGGATGAAGCAGGCAAGCCAGTTGTTGACGAAAAGATCGTCGACGCTGTCAGCCAAGCTGACCGGATCTACATCTTCGCGGCTGGTACTTCCTACCATGCAGGTCTGGTTGGCCAGCAGATCTTTGAGAAGTTTACGGGCATCCCAACTGAAGTTGGCTATGCTTCAGAAGCTGGCTACCACTTCCCAATGATGTCCAAGCACCCATTCTTCATCTTCCTGACCCAATCTGGTGAAACTGCAGACTCCCGCGTGGTCTTGACTGAAGCCAACAAGCGGGGGATTCCAAGCTTGACCATGACCAACGTTGAAGGGTCAACCTTGTCAAGAGAAGCAACTTACACCATGCTTTTGAATGCTGGTCCGGAAATTGCCGTTGCTTCAACCAAGGCTTACACTGCCCAAGTTGCCCTGCAGGCAATTTTGGCCAAGGCTGTTGGTGAAAAGCTGGGCGACCAGGATGCCAAGGACTGGAACTTGAAGCAAGGCTTGAGCCTGGCTGCTGAAGGCATCCAGGAAATCGTTGACGGCAAGGAAAAGATCGAAGAACTGGCCAAGAAGTACCTGGTACCATCAAGAAACGCCTTCTACATCGGCCGGGGGATTGACCACGCCGTTGCCTTGGAAGGGGCCTTGAAGCTGAAGGAAGTTTCCTACATTCAAACTGAAGGCTTCGCCGCTGCTGAACTGAAGCACGGGACGATTTCCTTGATCGAAGACGGCACGCCAGTTATTGCCTTGATCAACGACCCGGTAACGGCTGACCTCACCCGGGGCAACATTCAGGAAGTAGCTTCCCGCGGGGCCAACGTGATCACTATTGTTGGCAAGCAATTTGCCAAGGAAGGCGACAACATCGTTTTGCCGGAAATCGACTACTACCTGTCAGCTTTGCTGTCAGTAGTGCCGACTCAGCTTTTGGCTTACTACGCTTCCAAGAACAAGGGCCTGGACGTTGACAAGCCACGTAACCTGGCTAAGAGCGTCACGGTTGAATAATTTTTAGTAACAGGCAAATAAGCAAAACAGACAGGCGCCCAGGCGTCTGTCTATTTTTATTGAAAAAAGCAAGTAATTATTATTCTTTAGCAAAAGTAATTTACTTTTGCTACAATAGTGGCGTGATTTTGACAGAGGAGGCAGAGCAATGATTGTGACCGACCGGCAGAAAAGGATTTTGCAGATTTTGCTGGAAAACGAAGACGGCATCAGTTTGGCGGAAGTGGAAAAAAGGCTGGCGACCAGCCGGCGGACCCTCTACCGGGAATTTGGCTTGCTGAGGCCGGAACTGGCTAAATCAGACTTGACCTTGACCAACAAGAAGGGCTATCTGCAGCTGACCGGACCGACTGAGGCGATTGCCGACCTGCGCGCTGAAGTGCAAGAAAGCCAGAGTCAAGGAGAGATGAAGGCTGAAGACCGGGGTAATGCTCTGGCCGCCATGCTTTTATTGAAAGACGAACCGGAAAAAATCATTGCCTTGGCTGGTCAATTGGGTGTTAGCGAAGCTACCGTTCAAACCGACTTGGACGCGGTAGATGGGTCCTTGGCCAAGTATCAAGTGCTGCTCAAGCGGACAAAGGGTCTGGGGGTCCAGATCAGCGGCAAGGAAAGCCAGCGGAGGAGAATTCTTAACAGTATTTTGCTCAGTGAAAGCAATGACTATGTCTTTTTTGCCTACCTCAATAAGCCGGGCCAGGAAAAGTCAGGCAATTTTTTCATCGATCTTTTACCCAAAAAGGACTTACAGAAATGTTGGCAGGCTGTCAAAGGTCTGCTGCCGTCTTTCAATTTTGAAACCGACTACCAGTTGATTGAAATGATCCTTCTGTTTACCATCAGCCTGGACCGCCAGCGGCAGGGCAAAAGCGTGGAAAACACGGCGGCTAAGCCAGATTCTTTGAAATACCAAAGCTATGTTTACCAAATTTTCGCCAAGCTGGATGATGAAGAAGTCACATTGACACAAAATGAAGTGGCCTTTTTGGCCAACCAGCTGCAAGCTTATGCTGACCAACGGGTGCCTTTTGCCAATGACGACCAGGAGGTCTTTGTCAATTTGCGGGTTGGCCAATTTATTCAAGATGTTTCTGACCAGGTACATTTTGACTTTAGCAAGAACCCGGCCTTTGCCCGCCGGCTGCAAAAACACATTTCCGGTTTGCTCCAGCATCAGGTCAAGCGGCTGCCTAACGTGCGGATTGAGACCTTAAGCCAGCTGACCATGCACTTTCCAAAGCTCTACGAAGCAATCACAGCTGCTTGGAAGCTGGACTTTTCAGAGGAACTAAATGTCGCGGAGCTGCAGCTGCTGCTTTTGTATTTTGCTAATGAATATGGCAACCGGCAACCACGCCGCAACCTGTCGGCTCTGGTGATTTGTGACAACGGCTTGGGAACGTCAGCCATCCTGGCGACCCGCCTGCAAAAAGAGCTTCCGGAAATCAAGCAGGTCAAGACCGCCCGGGCTTCTGGCCTGGCTCAATTAAAACTGGAAGACTATGACATCATCTTTTCTACTTTAGATTTGCCTGGCTTTCCCCGTGAGTACCACCTGGTCAGTCCCTTGCTTTTAGGCGGGGAACTGGACCGGGTTAAAAGCGAGGTGGCTGCCTACGTAGCCAAATATCCGGAAAAAAACGAAGTCGAACAGCCGCGCCGCTTCAAAAATCCGTCAGCCATGCTGACCAAGCTGGCCCAGGAAAGTTCATTTTGCCAGCAGCTCTTGCGGGAGATGACCTTGCAGCCGCTGGCCAGCCAGGGGATGGATATGGAAGACGTTCTGGCCGCCATTGTCAACGCCGTGCCAAGCGAGTATGTTAAAGACCGGCTGGAAGTTACCCGCCGGCTGAAGTCACGGCTGGACCTGGCCCCTTTGGGCCTGCCCGGCAGTCATCTGGCCCTCTTGCACACAAGGACGCCGGCTGTCAAAAAATGCTTCTTTGCCATTTATGAGCTGGCAGAGCCAATTTCTATGGTGGCGATGGATCAAAGCCAGATCATGGTCAAGCGGCAGCTGCTGCTTTTGGCACCAGAGGATTTGCCAGAAGCCAGCGCCAATATCCTGGGAATGATCAGCAGCTTTTTGGTTATGAGCGATCAGACGCTTCGCTTATTTGAAGAAGGCAACTGCCCGGAAATCGCGGCTGGCATTGCCCAGCAGTATTTGGGGCAAGTGACCCAGCAGTTGAACCAGGCTCGCGGCCAACGATAATGCAAAAATCACAAATGGAACTCTGGCACCGTTTTCAGTGCCAGAGTTCTGTTTTCTTTCCGTTGAAAGCGGAAACAATTGATAATAAGATAAAAATGTAAGTAAAAGTTAAGTAGAGTAAGTTTTATTGTTTTTAGTAGTTTTTAGTGTTTAGGAGGAAAAGTAATGTCTGAAACTCAGAGCAAGAGCTCAGCTAAGGCAAAGATCCAAAAATTCGGGACCTTCCTGTCAGGCATGATCATGCCAAACATTGGCGCGATTATTGCCTGGGGCTTCATGACCGCGATTTTCATGTCGCCAAATGGCTGGTTCCCGAACAAGTACATCAACAGCTTTACCAGCTCGATGCTGTACTTCATGATTCCAATCTTGATCGCCTACACGGGCGGCAAGAGCGTTTATGAGGAAAGAGGGGGCGTAGTTGGTGCCATCTCCGTTGTCGGGACCATCGTCCTGGCCTTCCCTTGGGCCAACCCGGTAGCGCAAGGCATCGTTTATCCGGCTCTTTACCCATACGCTGCCAACAAGGCTACGGGGATTCCAATGTTCCTGGGGGCCATGATCATGGGGCCGCTCAGCGCTTGGTGCCTTAAGAAGTTTGACCAGGCCTTCCAAAGCAAGGTCAAGGCCGGCTTTGAAATGATCTACAACAACTTCTCCCAGGGGATCATGGGGATGATCTTCGTAGCGATCAGCTACTTCTTGATCGGGCCTATTTTGGTTGTATCCACGATTTGGATCGCCAACGGGGTTGACTGGATCATCGCTCACCACCTGCTGCCACTGGCCAACCTGGTTATTGAACCAGCTAAGGTCTTGTTCTTGAACAACGCGATCGGCAACGGTGTCCTGGTTCCTTTGGGGATTCAGCAAGCTGCCAAGGTTGGCAAGTCAGTCCTCTTCTTGATGGAATCAAACCCTGGCCCTGGTCTGGGGATCCTGCTGGCCTGCTCAATTTTTGGCAAGGGTTCAGCCAAGAGCTCTGCTCCGGGTGCCATTGTCGTTCACTTCCTCGGTGGGGTGCACGAAATTTACTTCCCGTACGTTCTGATGAAGCCAATCTTGATCTTGGCCGCCATGGCCGGTGGGATTACCGGGACCTTCCTTTTCAGCGTCTTGGGCGGTGGCTTGACTGCTGCTGCCAGTCCTGGCTCAATTATCGCCATCTTGCTGGTTTCAGCTAAGGATGCTTACTTCGGCAACATTGTCGGTGTTCTCGGCTCAGCTGCCGTTTCCTTTATCGTAGCTGCAGTCATCTACAAGATGGACAAGAGTGACGATGGTGACCTGGCTGCTGCTCAAGGACAAATGGCAGCCATGAAGGCAGAATCCAAGGGCTTGACTGAAGAAGAAAACGGTGCTTCAGCTGTTGAAACGGTTGAAAGCTACAAGGACGTACAAAGAATCATCTTTGCCTGCGACGCCGGCATGGGTTCATCCGCTATGGGGGCATCGCTTTTGAGAGACAAGGTGAAGAAGGCGGGCTTGAAGCTGCCAGTTACTAACACTGCTGTCCGCAACTTGAAGGATGAACCGGGCCTGCTGGTTATCACCCAAGAAGAATTGGCAGAACGGGCTAAGGAAAAGACGCCAAACGCGCTTCACGTATCAGTCGGCAACTTCCTCAGCACGCCAAAATACGACCAGGTCGTTGCCCGCTTGAAGGCAGCCGGTGAAACCCTGCCAGAAGCAGACCAGGTCAAGAAGAATGAAAAAGCAGCCGCTAAGAGCGACGGCTTGGCAGCTATCGACTTCAGCAAGGTCAAGGAAGTCGACTTCATCCGGCACGACCAGCACCTGGGTACGGTAACGATGGCTTCAAGCCTGTTCAAGGACCAGATGCAGAAGGCCGGCAAGGAAACTCCGGTCAAGGCCGTAAGAATCAATGAACTGGACAATGATCCAAGCCACTTGGTCATCGTTACGCCAATGGCTGGCAAGAACCTGGCTATTCGCTATGACCAGATTCAAGTCATCACGGTTGACGACTTGCTCAAGGCCGGCGAAGTCAGCGGTCTGATTGACAAGCTGAAGTAAGGAGAGCAGAAGCATGAAACTGGAAAAAGATATGATCAAGTTGAACCAAAATGTTGCCACCAGTGAGGAGGCAATCCGCATGGCTGGGCAGCTTCTGGTGGACCACGGCTGCGTAGAGCCGGAATATATTGATGCCATGCTCGCCCGGAACGCGGACGTGTCAACCTACATGGGCAACTTCATCGCCATTCCGCATGGCACTGATGAAGGCAAGAAGTATATCAAGAAAACTGGAATTTCGGTCGTCCAGATCCCGATGGGGGTCGACTTCAGCGAACCCGATGACCAGCAGGAGAAGCTGGTGACTGTCGTCTTCGGAATCGCGGGCTTGGGCAATGAGCACTTAGCGCTCTTGTCCCAGATTGCCCTGTTCTGCAGCGACGTTGCCAACGTAGCAAAATTAGCCGACGCGCAAACGCCAGAAGAAATTATCGGTTTGTTAGACAAAGTAGGAGAAAAATAAAAATGAGAGCAGTACACTTTGGTGCAGGTAATATTGGCCGCGGCTTTATTGGCGAAACTTTGGCAGCCAACGGTTTTGGAATTGATTTTGTCGACGTTAACGAAACGATCATTGATGCCTTGGTCGAGCGGGGTGAATACGATATTCAACTGGCCGCCCCGGGGCAAAAGAAGATTCACATCAGCAACGTGACCGGGATCAACAACGCCAAAAACCCTGAAAAGGTTGTCGAAGCCATCAAGACGACCAACATGGTCACCACGGCTATCGGCCCCAAGGTATTGAAGATCATTGCTCCTCTGATCGCCCAAGGCTTGAGCGCGAGAGTCAAGGAAAATCACGAACCTTTGGATGTCATTGCCTGTGAAAACATGATCGGCGGTTCCCAGTTCTTGAAGGAAGAAGTTTACAAGCACTTGAGCGACGAAGACAAGGCTGAAGTTGACAAGTATGTTGGCTTCCCGAACGCCGCTGTTGACCGGATCGTGCCAATTCAGCACAATGAAGACCCGCTCTTCGTTTCAGTTGAAGACTTCAAGGAGTGGGTCATCGACGAAAGCCAGATGAAGAATCCGAAGATTCGCTTGGAAGGCGTTCACTACGCTCCGGACCTTGAACCATACATTGAAAGAAAGCTGTTCTCGGTCAACACCGGTCACGCCACTGTTGCTTACACTGGCAAGGCTCTGGGCTATGAAACGATTGGGGAAGCCGTTAAGGATGACCGGGTCGTTGACCAGGTAACCCGCGTATTGGCTGAAACCCGTTCCCTCCTTTTGGCCAAGTGGGACTTCACTAAGGAAGAACTGGAAGAATACCACGCCCAAGTCATCAACCGCTTCAAGAACCCTTACATTTCCGACGACATCGCCCGGGTAGGCCGGACGCCAATCCGCAAGCTGGGCTACAATGAACGCTTCATCCGGCCGATCAGAGAACTGAAGGCCCGGGGCTTGGACTACAGCGCCCTCTTGGAAACGGTTGGCAAGATCTACCACTTTGACGAGCCAGCAGACGCTGAAAGCCAAAAGCTGCAACAGATGCTCAAGGATGAACCGGTCAAGGAAGTCGTTTTGGAAACGACCGGCCTCAAGGATGACCCTGACCTGGTTGAAGAAATCATCGCTTCAATCAAGGCGGCTGATTAAGTAAAACAATTTTGAAATAAAATCCGAATCAAAAACTAAAACAACACGAAGCAAAAGCAAGAAGAAAAAGCATGTTTGAAAAAACATGCTTTTTTGCTTCTTATTAAAGTGTAAACCCGTGGCGATTAGCCCGAATTACGCAGGCCTGAAGCGACCCCGTTGATGGTGATGTGGATGATCGATTCGGAGATGCCGCTGAGCTTTTCTTGCCGGCCCCGCTTGATCATTTCCAGCTGGACGTAGTTCAAGACGTTGAAGTAAGGTAGGCGGTAGTCCAAGCTGCTTTCCAAAGACGGGTTGTCTTCCAAAAGTTTGCTGTGGCCTTCGATCTGCAAGATGACTTCCTTGGTCAGTTCCCATTCCTTCTTGATGATGTCAAAGACTGACCGGGTAGCTTCGTCTTCACAGAGCCCAGCGTACTTTTCAGCGATTTCCATGTTGGACTTGGACAAAACCATGTCAACGTTGGAAAGCAGGGAGTGGAAGAATGGCCAGCCCTGGTACATTTCCTGCAATTCCTTCAAATTGTTAGGATCAGCATCGATGAAGTGCTTGAAGGCTGAACCAACCCCGTACCAGCCTGGGAACATGACCCGGCTCTGTGACCAGGAGAAGACCCAAGGAATAGCCCGCAAGCCGGACAGTTCAGTAATCTTCTTTCTGGCTGCCGGCCGGGAGCCGATATTCAAGCTGGAGACTTCCTTAATCGGCGTCGCCTGGAAGAAGTAGTCGTGGAAGTGCGGGTTGTCAAAAACAAGTTCCCGGTAAACCCGGTTGCTGTCAGCAACGATGCCGTCCATTGAAGCCGTGAAGTCCTGGATGTGGTCCTGGCTGACGGCTTGCTTGGAGACCATCCGGTCAACCGCGGCGGAAACCAGCATTTCCAGGTTGTAGTAGGCAGCGTCCTTGTTGCCGTACTTGTTCTGGATGATTTCCCCTTGTTCAGTGGTCCGGATCCGGTCCTTGATAGAGCCGAATGGCTGGGAGGTGATGGCTTCATATGATGGGCCGCCGCCCCGGCCAACCGTACCGCCCCGGCCGTGCATGAAGGTGATCTTGATGCCGCGTTCTTCGCCGATGGCCGTCAGTTCCTTCTGGGCCTTGTACAGGCTCCAGCAGGAAGCCAGGTAGCCGCCGTCCTTGTTGGAGTCGGAGTAGCCCAGCATAATTTCCTGGTAGTTGCCCTTGGAAGCAACCCAGCGCTTAACGATGTCGAAGCTGAGGTAGCGCTTTATGATTTCCCGGGAGTTCTGCAGGTCTTCCACCGTTTCAAACAAAGGCACGACTTGCACCCGGGCCTTTTCAGAATCAAGCAGGCCGTATTCCTTCAGCATGATGGCTTGTTCCAGCATGTCGGAGATGCTTTCGGTATGGGAAATAATGTGCTGCTTGATCACGTTCTCGCCCAAAGTGTCCTTGAGAATCCGGGCGGTGTGGTAGATCTTCAGTTCCTTTTGCAAAAGCTCTGACTTCGGTGAGTTGGATGAGTGGAGGCTGCGCGGGTCATTGTTTAATTCGCTGAGCAGGATCTGAATCTTTTCTTCTTCGCTCAAGTCGCTGTAGTTGTCACAGATCCGGGCGCTCTTTAAGAGTTCTGCCACGCAGGCTTCATTGACGCTGGAGTCTTGCCGCATGTCGATCGTGGCCAGGTGGAAGCCAAAGACATCGATGGCTTCCAGCAGGTCGTCAAAGTGGCCGCCAGTGACTGCCCGGTCATGGTTTTGGATCAATGACCGTTTAATGGCTTCCAGATCTTCCTTGAATTCGTAGGCATCCTTGTAGACTGGGGCCTTTAAAGCAGCTTCTTTCTTAACTACGGCTTCCTTAGAGAAGACGTCCAAAAGTTCCATTTCAGTGTGGGCCAGGCGGCTTTCCAGGTAGTAGAAGGCCCGGCGGTAAGGTTCATTTTCTCTGAATGGGGAGTTGTCGGCGGACAATTTGGCCAGTTCCGCAACTTCCGGCGTCGGCTGCACGTAAGAAGTTGAGACAGCTACCGTCCGGTAGAGGTCATTGAGGGCCTTGATGTAGTATTCAAAAATAACTTCACTTTGAATCGTCGCGCTCAAGCGGAGGGTTTCAGCCGTTACATAAGGGTTGCCGTCCCGGTCCCCGCCGATCCACATGCCCATGGTGATCGGCGTTGCCCCGGCAACGTTGAGGCCCTTTTCCCGGGCCAGTTCCTTGTAGCGGGCAGTGAGCTTGGTGATGGCCGGAATCAAGGAGTCAGGGTAGTAGACCATGACGTTCTTGATTTCGTTTGAGACCTTCAGCTTCTTTTCCCGGATGATGTCCGTCTGCATAATGATTTCAATGTAGCGGCGCAGTTCCCCAGTCCATTCTTCCCGGTTGATGGTGCCGGCCTTGACGTCCCGGTAGCGGCGGAGCAGATCATGGATCTTATTGGTAAGTTCCAGAATGGTCTTGCGCTGCACCTGGGTCGGGTGGGCGGTCAAAACAGGAACGACGTTGACATGGCTCAGAATTTCAGCGGCATTGTCCTTGCTTGCCACCAGGTCAACCGTTGATTCCAGCTTGCCCAGGTAGTCCTTGTCCGTGTTGTTGAGCAGGTTGACTTCACTGGCCAGGTCGACGTCTTCTGAAATGTTGATCAAAAGCGGCAGGGTCGCGAAGTAGCGGGCAACAACGATCATTTCTTGATTGCTCAAGCAGGCAATCTGGCTTTCCAGTTGGCTGTGGTCGTTGCTGGCAGCGATTTTGACCAGGCCCTTGATCTTGGCGAATTCTTCGTCGCCAACCAGGTGGCGGGTGCTTTCGTCAAGCAAGTCAGTCAGGATCTTGACCTCTTCAGCAATAACCGCGTGGTTACTGTTGTTCTCTAATTTCTTGGCAGTCACGCTTAACTTCCTCTTTCTTTTAACTAATGCTTTATGCTTGCTTATGCTTTTTATCTATCATACGCCTTTTTTGCTGAAAATTGAATTAGCTTGGGCTTCTTTTCCGTAACTTTTTCTAAAAAGTCGAACAATTTTCTTGACAAAAATGATACATTTCGGGTAAGGGTGAACTATACCAGCTGCTTGAGCCAGCTGGCCAGCATGATAATCAAGGGCACGCTGACCACTGACATCAGAGTCGACAGACACAGACAGCGCATAGGGAAGGCAACAGGGCGGTTGGCCAAGAGGCTGAGCATGACGATAAAGCCGGCAACCGGAGCGGCCGCCATGATGACTACGGCCAGGTAAGCGGTCGTTGACAAGGGGACCAGGAGCAAGATCACGCTCATGCAGGCCGGCATAAGGAAGTTCCGCAAGAAGCAGATCAGCCAGGCCTTGCCGTCTTTATAGAAGTCCCCCGAAATTGTTCCCAGGTTGGAGCCGATGACGATCATGCTTAAGGGAGTGTTCAAAGAAGCCACGTAGCTGACTGACCGGTCGATCACGGCAGGAAACTTGAGGCTGGCGCCGGTGATAAAAAGGATGAAGCCAATGGCCGTGGCGATGATATTTGGGTTTAAGAGGACGGTTCTGAGGGTATCGGCCAAAGGCTGCCGCTTCTTAAAGGTGCCGATGCCGTGAGACCAGATGAAGATGTTGTTTAGGACCAGGATGGGCACGGCGAAGAAGGTCCCCTTGCTGCCTAAAAGAGCTTGAATTAAGGGGATGCCGATAAAGCCGCAGTTGTTGTAGACCGCGCCAAAAGCAATCAGCTGCTTGTCCGGATCATTTTTTAACCGGGGCAGGCGGAGCAGGAGACTGCTGAAGGCGATGGGGAAGAGGTAGTTGAGCGATCCCGCCAGGAAGGTTAAGCCAAAGTCCTTGACTAAGCTGGCGCTGGCCGGGCGCTCAAAGGCGTTGATGATCAGGCAGGGGCCGACGATGTAGACCAGGATGGCGGTTAAGTCCTTGCCAGTTTCTTCATGGATCATGCCCTTTTTCCGGCAGAGGAAGCCGATGGCCATGAGGATGAACATGATGCAGATCTGCTCCAGTGAGATGAAAAATGCCATAAAAATACTCCTATCAATCAGTTCTTTTTAACAGATTATAAGCCAATTTATTCTTTAAAAAGAAAGAACTTTAAAAAAGGGGGGAGAAAATGGGTGAAAAGCTTGGTGGGCAAAGGCCAAACCTGTTATACTGATTTAGTCATAATTGCAGTAGAAAATTTAAGAAACAGAGGAAAATCTATTGATCACAGTAACAGATTTAAGTTTGCAAATCGGCAGTCGCACCCTTTACAGCGACGTCAACCTTAAGTTCACGCCGGGCAACTGCTACGGCATCATTGGGGCCAACGGGGCCGGCAAGTCGACTTTCTTAAAGCTGCTGGAAGGAAAAATGGAACCGACCACGGGCTCAATCAGCATGGGTCCTAACGAAAGAATGTCCAGCCTGAACCAGGACCACTTTGCCTTTGAAGATTTTTCCGTTATGGAAACTGTGATTCAAGGCCACCAAAAGCTCTACCAGGTCATGAAGGAGCGCGACGCCCTTTACGCCAAGGCCGACTTCAGTGAAGAAGACGGGGTCAAGGCGGCTGAACTGGAAACTGAATTTGCGGAACTGGACGGCTGGAACGCTGAAGCTGACGCTTCCCAGCTTTTGCAGTCCATGAGCATCCCGGAAGACATGCACCAAAAGCAGATGAGCGAGCTGGCGGAAAGCGACAAGGTTAAGGTCCTTTTGGCCCAGGCACTGTTCGGCAACCCGGACATCCTCCTTTTGGACGAACCGACTAACGGTCTGGACGTGCACACCACGGCCTGGCTGGAAAACTTTCTGGCTGACTATGAAAACATCGTTTTGGTCGTTTCCCACGACCGTCACTTCCTGAACCAGGTCTGCACCCAGATGTGTGACGTTGACCGCGGGCAGATCAAGCTTTACGTCGGCAACTACGACTTCTGGTACGAATCAAGCAAGCTGGCCACGGAACTGGCCCGCCAGCAAAATGCCAAGAAGGAAGAACAGATCAAGCAGCTGCAGGAATTTATTGCCCGCTTCTCAGCCAATGCTTCCAAGTCCAAGCAGGCCACTTCCAGAAAGAAGCAGCTGGACAAGATCAGCTTGGACGACATCAAGCCATCCAGCCGCAAGTACCCTTACATCAAGTTTGAGATGAACCGGGATTTGGGCAACGACTTGCTCAGAGTGGACAATGTGTCCTACAAGTCTGGCGACGAACAGCTTTTGGACAATGTCTCCTTTATCGTTCGGCCGGGTGACAAGGTAGCCTTCTTGTCCAGAAACACCCGGGCTACGACCGCTTTGATGGAAATCATCGCTGGCCGCCTGGAGCCAGACTCCGGGACTGTTACCTGGGGGCAGACGACTTCCTTTAACTACATGTCCAGAGACCTTAACGCCAACTTCGACAATGACGAATTGACCATCCTGGACTGGCTGCGCCAATACGCTGACAAGGAACACGACGACAACACCTTCTTGCGGGGCTTTTTGGGCAGAATGCTCTTCAGCGGCGACGAGATCAATAAGCAGATCAAGGTCCTGTCCGGGGGTGAAAAGGTCCGCTGCCAGCTGTCCAGAATGATGCTGGAAGCAGCCAATGTATTGGTCATGGACGATCCGACCAACCACTTGGACCTGGAATCCATCACGGCCTTGAACGAAGCCATGGAAAACTACCCAGGCTCAATTCTCTTTACTTCCCACGACCACGAGTTCATCCAGACCATTGCCAACCACATTATTGAAGTTGGTCCAAAGGGTGTGGTGGCCCGGGCCGACATCAGTTACGACGACTTCCTGGCCCACCCGACTGTTCAAGAACAAGTCGCAAAGATCTACTAAAAGCAGAAAATTCCAAAGAAAAAGCTTATCCGTCCTGGATAAGCTTTTTTGCATATCTCCTTTATATATGCCTATGCTTCTTCGTCAAGTGCTGACCGGTGACCTTTCAAGGCAAAGACATAGACCATAAGAGAAATGAAGACCGCTAATGAAACGTAGTAAAAGAAGAGACTTTCGTGGCCAGCTGACCGCATGTACAAGGCGACGTATTGGGAAGTGCCGCCAAAAAGCGCGACAGTCAAACCGTAGGGCAAGCCAACGCCTAAAGCCCGGATTTCACTTGGAAAGAGTTCAGCTTTGACGATAGCGTTGATTGAGGTATAGCCAGAGACGATAACCACGCCGGTCAGCATTAGCAGAAATGCCTGCAGGGCAGTAGTGACATGAGAGAGCAGGGTAAAGATCGGGACGGTCAAGAGGGTCCCGCCGATACCAAAGAAGATCAAGAGGGGCCGGCGGCCGATTTTGTCAGACAAGTGGCCAAAGATTGGCTGCAAGGCGACCATGACTAAGAGAACCAAAAAGTTGATCATGGCGACAGTTTCCTTGTCCAGGCCAGCTGTGTTGATCATGAACTGCTGCATGTAGGTAGTGTAGGAATAGAAGCTGATCGTGCCGCCCAGGGTCATGCCAACGACGATGGCAACTTGCTTAGGGTATTTCATCAAAAGGCTGAAGCTGCCGGCCTGCTTGTTTTGCTTGTTTTTGGCAGTGAACTGGGCGGATTCATCCATAGACAGGCGCAGCCAAAGGACGGCTACGGCGCCCAGGGCACCAATGATGAAGGGGATGCGCCAGCCAAAAGCGTAGAGCTGGGCGTCGGTCAAAACCTGCTGCAGGATGATTTGGACCAGCAAGGAGAAGAGCTGGCCAGCGATCAGGGTCACGTATTGGAAAGATGAGTAGAAGCCCCGCCGGCCGCGGCTGGCCATTTCTGACATGTAGGTGGCGCTGGTGCCGTATTCCCCGCCAAGGGAGAGGCCTTGAATCATCCGGGTGACGACCAGGATGATGGGGCTGATGATCCCGACTTGCGCGTAGGTTGGGGCAAAAGCGATGATCAAGGAGCCGGCGGCCATGATTGTGACTGACAAGGTCAAGGCTGCCTTGCGCCCCTTTTTGTCAGCGAACTGGCCCATAATCAAGGAGCCCAGGGGCCGCATCAAGAAGCCGATCGCAAAGACCGCAGCCGTTGAAAGAAGTTCAGCGGTCTGGTTGCTGGCCGGGAAAAAGGCGGCTGAGAAGTAGATTGAGAATGAGGCGTAAACGTACCAGTCGAACCACTCGATCATGTTTCCCAGTGAACCTTTGAAGATATTTGAGGCGATCTGCCATTCGCCAGACAACATGCCAACTTTTTTACCAGGAACTTCCATCATGTTTCCCTCCGTTTCTAAAAGATAAATAATGGATCAGCTCTTGCTGATGACTGTAACTATAGGAGCTTTGGAAAGGGTTGACAAGGGGTAAATTATAACAAGATTGAAAATAAGCGATAAAGGGAAGGCAAATAGCGAAAAATAGGAAAAGTACCGCCTTTGCTTAATATTCTTAAGCTTATTCTCTTGCACTTAGGGGGTAATGGGGGCTACACTTTACTAAATTAAGTTGTTGGGGAGCTAGCTGCATATTAAGCAGCCTTTTTTAAACAAAAAGCCTTTTCTTATAGGCTGTATGATGTAAGCGTGTTAAACTGAAGTATATAGGTATGGTTATATAGGAATGGCCTTGGAAGGTGGCGGTATGCAATGAAACTGAATCTGAAAAATAAAGCGGTTTGGGCGACTTTAACCATATTTTTTGTCGTTGCGTCATTTCTCATTGCAGCTGTTTTTTACTCGCAGAGTCTTGCCAGCAGAAAGGACAAGGCATACCAGATTGCTGAAGCCTATGCTATTGAGCTGAAGAGAGACTTCCAATATGCGGCCAGCAGCAACGCGGCCATGGAAAAGCTGGTGGTTGCCAAAAACGGCAAGGTAGAAAAAGAAGAATTCACGAATGCTGCCAAGCTGTTAAAGAAAGACTACATCAGCTTGATTGAACTGGTGCCTAATGGAGTAGTCACTAATACCTATCCATATCAGTCAAAGCAGAAAAAGAATAATGACTTAATGCAGGTTAAAGAGGCTAAGCAGGTTCTCAATTTCGTCAAGCAGAAAGACAAGGCCGTCTTATATGGCCCAATGCCCCTGCTCAATGCCAAGAGATGCGTCGTAGTCATGACTCCGGTAACCTTGAAAAATGGCAAGTTCTGGGGCTATGTTATCATGACGGTCAAATTGCCGGACGTCTACCAGCACACCTTGAAGAACTTGACGACCATGGGCTATGACTATTGCATTAATACCAACAAGTCGCCTTTAACCCAGAAGAAGACCCAGGTCGAGTCGTCTTTAGGGAAAGGAGAGAAGCTTAAGGACCCGGTTGGCTATACTTTTAATTATGGTTCTTGCTGGTGGACTTTAAACATCGTTCCTAAAGCAGGCTGGTGCAGCGGCGAAACAGTACTTTTGCTGATTTTTGCCGTATTGATCGACATATCACTGAGCTGCCTCTTGTATCTTTTCCTCGGTACCCGGCAGCAGAAAGTGGAGCTGGACCAGCTGGCTTTTAAAGATCCATTGACGGGACTGGACAACCGGCGGGGATTTTTTGAACAGTTAAAAAAATTAGCAGAAATAAAGGGGAAAGAGCCGCTGACTTTGGCCTTTATTGACCTGGATGACTTTAAGTTCGTCAATGACGTTTATGGACACGTGATTGGCGACTTGGCCTTGAAGCATTTGGCTGATCATTTACTGAAAAAGTTTCCGCCTGATGCTTTGGTTGGCCGGACAGGCGGGGACGAGTTCTGCGTCGCGGTGACCGGCAGGCCGGACTATATTAAGCAAGTGGTTGAAGATGCGATTGATGGCGTGCAAGAATTCAAGAGCGGTGAAACGACGGTCAGATATACGATTTCAGCCGGCTATGCTGCTTACCCAAGCCAGGCGGCCAGCATCAAAGAACTGGTGACTTTTGCTGATGAGGCACTTTACGCGGCTAAGATGCACGGCAAGCACGCGGCTAAGCGTTATGAGCCGGAAATGGAGCGGGTCAAGCGGGCCCAGCTGGGCTTCAACGTTAAGAACGTCGCTCAGGGTCTGCCGGGCGGGATTTTGATCTACCGGGCTGATGACAATGAGCGGGAGATACTTTTCGCCAACGACTACCTGGTTCATTTGCTGGGCTGCCAGAGCTACGAGGACTTTTTGGCATATACCAAGTCCAGCTATAATAACTTTGTCTATCAGGCCGACTTTGCGGAAGCGGAAAAGGCTATCAAGCTGCAGCGACAGAAAAAAGAGACAGATCCAGACAAGAGCCTGCTGCTGAACTACCGGGTCAAGGCTAAGAACGGAAAGATCCTCCACCTCAGCACTTTGGGCCGGTATGTGGAAGACAATTATTACGGCGATGTCTTTGTCGTCTTTGTCTTGCCGGATGACTTGTCCATGAAACGGAAAAAATAAAATGGTGAAGCTCGAGAAGACGAGTTTCACCATTTTTTCGTACAATTTTTGACCTGCTACTCATGAAAGTCGATGGTAAAGCGGGCTAAAAGGATCAGAAGCAACTGCAGGAGGTTCAGCCAGAGAAAGCCAGAGCCCAAGGCGATGGGCGAGATCATTTCACCGGCTGTCAAAAGTAGGAGAGCAGCCAGGAAAAAGAAGATTCCGCGGTCATCCAGCTTGTCTATCCGCAAGCTGAGCCAGGCCTCACAGACCAGCATGATGATGAAGACCAGACCAGCGGCGATTGAAGGGATAAAGGAAGACCAGCCCATTAGTCTGGCAGAGTTGCAGACATCAATCAAGCTGGCCAGGGAGACCCAGAGGAGAATGAGACTGAGCAGGAAGCTGACAGCTTGCAAAATTTTGGTAATGACTTTCAAAGTAACACCTCGATTTTCAAAGAATATTTTTCTTCAGTATAATGCGAAGAATTTTTTTGAGCAAACGCATAGGAATTGTTGAAAATTGTTATTTTCGCTTAATGACATCCTTATTTTTGTAAAATTGGGGTAAATATAGGTGAGAATACAGACGAAGAAGCGCTTGCTCTTTGAAATAATCAAGAATAATCTTCAAGCAAAAAGCCCCAAGAATGAATCTTGGAGCTTTTTTCGCGCCTAAGCTAGGCAATGTTTTTCAAAATGTTGGTCCGGTAAAGAAGCAGGTTGATCACGACGATCCCGCTGGTTACCAGGAAGACGGCGCTGTAGCCGAGGTGGGCCGAAACCGTTGAGCCCAATAGCGGCCCAAAAATATTGCCGACGTACATGGCGCTTTGGTTCCAGCTGAAGACCCGGCTGGTCAATTGTTTCGGGCTGTACTTGGTCAGCATGGTCTGCACCTGCGGGAAGAGGCAGGCGTCGGTAAAACCAATCAAGAAGCGGCAAACACCCAGCTCAATCGTGTTGCGGACAAAAGCCGTCAAAAAGAAGAGAATGATCGAACCGATCAAGCCACCTAAGATGATCTTGTGGGTCCCGATCCGGTCACCCAGTCCCCCAAAGTAGGAAGCTGCAGCTACCGTGGCAATCCCTGGCAAAGCCGCGATGATCCCGCTGACGAAGACAACCTGCCCTGAATTGTGCATCAAGCTTCTGACATACAGGGAAACGATTGGGTTGATGGAGTTGTTGGCCGCTTGAATGATCAAGGTCGTCAGTAGCAGCCCCAGAATCAATTGCCCGCTCTTAAATTGCTTCATCGTATCCTTAAAGCTGGCCCGCTGCTCGCTCTTAACCGGCACGAAGTCATCTTCATGGATAAAGAAGACAGACAAGACGAAGCAGGTGAAAAGCAGGGCCCCGGTAATAAAGAAGGTTACCCGGTAGCTAAAAGCCTGCGACAGTGCCCCGCCGGCAAAGGGCCCCAGCAATTGTCCCCCGGTCTGGGCGGAAATCATGATCCCCAGCGCCTTGCCAGACTTGTTCTTTGGCGTCTCTGCCGCGATAAGAGCGTTAGAGTTGGAGATGAAGCCGGCAAAAACCCCCTGCATCCCTCTCAGGAAGAGCAGCTGCCAGACATTTTGCGCCAACCCCATGCAGGTAAAGACAACCGCCATCCCCAAAGAAGCCCGCAGGATCATTGGCTTGCGTCCCTTCTTGTCAGCCAGCTTGCCCCAGATCGGTGAAACCAGGGCCGCTACAACGTAAACCGCTGAAAAGACGATCCCGGACCAAAAACTCAGCTGCTGGTGGCTGAACTTGCCCAAGGTGTCAATGTACAGGGATAAAAAAGGCGTGACTTCTGAAAAGGCGATCCCCGCCAAAAAGACGCTGACTGCCGAGACTTGCAGGTTTCTTTTCCATACCGGTTTCTTTTGCAATGTTTGACCTTCTTTTTTTCTAAGCTCTACTGATAAAAAACTTTACATATCTTTTACCTTACTCTTGCAAAAAAAATAGTCAAGAAAAAAAGGCTTTCTAATAAGAAGAAAGCCTTTTTAAAAGACATATCTTAAACTTTGCTTTACCGGTCGTTGTCAGCGATCCCGAAGATCTGCAGGAATTGCAGGAAGAGGTTGATGAAGTCCAAGTACAGCAGCAAAGCCCCGTTAACGGCCAGGCCAAGTTCTGGCAGCTGGTCGCCGTAGTTAGCGTAGATGGACTTCATCTTCTGGGCATCCCAGGCGGTCAAGATCGTGAAGATGATGACCCCGATGATGGAGAAGATGAAGCTGGCTGGCGTGCTCTTCAAGAACATGTTGACCAGGCTGGCTACGATCAAGCCCCAAACAGCAGCTGAAGCGTAAGCCCCGATGGTGTCCAGGTTCTTCTTAGTCACGCTGCCGTAAGCTGCCATCCCGATGAAGACGGCTGAGGCCGAGATGAAGGCCCCGCCGATTTGGGCGCCCGTATAGGCAAAGGCCAAAAGAGAGAATTCCAGCCCGTAGATAACAGCGATAGCCATTAGCATGAAGAAGGCTGTCGTAGGCTTGCGGTTAGCCTTGAAGCTGATGCCCACGCTCAAGATCAGCGGCAGTAAAAGCAGGACCCAGAGGAAGACCCGGTTGGTGAGTAGCGGCAGCAAGCTGCTGGAGAAGACCGTTAAGGTCAAGTAGGCGGTCAAGGCTGAGACCAGAACTGCCAGGCCCATGATGGAATACATTTTCGTTAAAAAGCCATTGAGCGCTGAGTCGTCAACGATGTGGCGGCGCTCTTGTTCAGGCGAAACGTTAAACATAATTTCTTTTGCTCTTTCTAAAAAAACTGTGTACAGAATTATTCCCAGATTGCCGTTTTATTCCGGTAATCAACGTGATATCCAGGGTTTAGATATAACAATAACATAGCCCCTAAAAAAAGCAAGCCGGACGGTTTTTCCGGCAAAAATCTAAAGAAAAAATCAAGAAAGTCCGCCTTGGGCAAAAATAAAGTGGCGTATCGATTGAAGAAAGCGGATAAAAAGTTCAAAATTAATAGCTAGAGGAGGTCATAATATGCCAAAAGAATATGCTGATCGGCCAATCGGCGTTTTTGATTCCGGCCAGGGGGGCCTCACGGTCCTCAGCCGTCTGGTTGATCTGATGCCAAACGAAGATTATGTCTTCTATGGCGACTCAGCCAATGCTCCTTACGGGGTAAAGAGCAAGGAAGAAGTCTACCAGCTGGCCAAGCGGGTAGTTGATGAACTGATTGACAAACACCATGTCAAGGCCGTCATGATTGCCTGCAACACGGCAACCAGCGCGGCGGCTGACCGCCTGCGCCAGGAGTACTCCCTGCCGATCATCGGGATCGAACCGGCCATTAAACCGGCGGCGGAAGAAAATCCCGGCGGGCAGGTAGTTGCCATGGCCACGCCTTTGACCTTGGAGCAGGAAAAGTTCAAGCAGCTGGTTAAAGACTGCGCTGAACCTGGCCAGGTGGTCAAGGTGCCTGCCCCGAAACTGGTCGAATTAATTGAAAAAGGTGAAACCGACAGCCCGGCCATCTACCAGTACCTGGAAGAATTGCTGGCCCCATATGCCGGCAAGGCTGCCGGAGTGGTTCTGGGCTGCACCCACTTTCCTTTTGCCAAGCAGGCCATTCAAGAGATCTTAGGTCCCCAAGCCAAGGTCTATGACGGGGCCATCGGGGCGGCCGCTGAAGTCAAGCGGCAACTTGCCAGCCGGGATGAATTAAATACCGGCACTGAGCCAGGCAAAATCCTGTTTGAAAACAGCGCGCCGGGCGGCGCCAATTTGAGCAAGCGCCTCTATGCCCTTTACCGGCAAAAGCAGTAGCTGGCAAAAGGCATTTTTTCAGCTAGAATAATAGTAAGAAAGCAGACAATTAGTTTTAGATTATTAGAGGAGGACTTATGCAAAAGCCAGCAGAATGCACGACCATTTTAGTCGGCAAGGATGCCACTATTGATGGCTCCACGATGATTGCCCGCAGCGAAGACGGCGGCAGCACCATTATTCCTGAAGCCTTTATCGCGGTAAACCCGGAAGAGCAGCCAAAGCACTACAAGGCTGTGATCAGCGGCCAGGAAATCGATGACGAAGACCTGCTGCCGAATCCCTTGCGCTATACTAGCGCGCCAGATGCTTCCGGCAAGAACGGGATCTGGGCAGCTGCCGGGATCAACGATGCCACGGTAGCCATGACGGCCACGGAAACCATCACCACCAACAGCCGGATCCAAGGGATTGACCCCTTAGTTGAAAAGGGCGGCTTGGGTGAAGAAGACTTTGTCACTTTGACTTTGCCATACATCCATTCAGCCAGAGAAGGGGTTAAGCGCCTGGGCTACCTGGTGGAAAAGTACGGGACCTACGAAATGAACGGGTCAGCCTTTGCCGACCATGACGAAGTCTGGTACATCGAAACCATTGGCGGCCACCACTGGGCTGCCCGCCGGATTCCAGACGATGCCTACGTGGCAGCGCCAAACCGCTTGAACATCGACTTCTTCGACTTTAACGATGAAGAAAACTTCATGTGCTCAAGCGACTTGCTGGACATCATCAATGAATACCACTTGAACCCGGACTACCAAGGCTACAATCTGCGCCACATCTTCGGTTCATCCACTATCAAGGACGCACACTACAACAACCCGCGGGCCTGGTACATCCACCGCTACTTTGACCCTGAATGGGAAGGCGAGCCAGGGGACCAGGACCAGCCTTTCATCACTTACGCCAAGAAGAAGATCAGCCCGGAAGACATCAAGTTCCTGGAAAGTTCCCACTACCAGGACACCAAGTACGATGTCTACAGCACGACCAACACTGAAGCTGAAAAGAAGCTCTTCCGCCCAATCGGGATCAACCGGAACTTCGAAACCCACATCCTGCAGATCAGAAATGACGTTGAAGAAGGCCTTGCCGGCGTGCAATGGCTGGCCTTTGGCCCGAACACTTTCAACGTTTTCGTGCCTTTCTACACCAATGTCACGACTACTCCAGCCAGCTTCCAGACCGGTCCGGACTTTGACTTGACCAAGATCTTCTGGCTCAACAAGCTGAACGCCCAGCTTGGCGACACCAACTACAAGGTCTACAGCGCTTTGGAGCAGGCTTTTGAAGAAAAGACCATGGCTAAATTGCGCCAGATCGAAAACGAAACTGACCGGGCCGTTAAGGGCTTGACTGGTCGCGACTTGCAAGAGAAGCTGGAAGAAGCCAACCAGAAGATGGCTGACCTGGCTTACGAGCAGACGGTTGCCTTGACCGGGGAAATGGTCAAGGACGGCCACACCTTGATGAAGCTGAAGTACGATTTGCTGGATTAACGGAGATTACTGATGGAAAAAGCCGCTGAAATTCAAATGCTGAAGGATTTTTCAAACGCCAACGCCACTTCCGGCTTTGAAAATGAATTCGTTGACCTCTTCACCAAGACGGTCAAAGACTATGCCGACCTTGAAGTCGACGGGATGCTGAACGTCTATGCTTCCAAGAAGCAAAACACTGGCAAGCGGCCGGTGATCCAGCTGGACGCCCACTCAGACGCCGTTGGTTTCTTGACCCAGGCTATCCGGCCAAACGGCTTGATCAAGTTCGTGACCCTGGGCGGCTGGAACAATGTCGTTTTGCCGGCCCTCAAGGTCAAGGTCAGAAACCGGGACGGGGAATACATCCCTGGCGTTGTGGCTTTAAAGCCGCCCCACTTCATGTCTGAAGCTGAGAGAAAGTCTGTTCCGCAGGTAGCTGACTTGTCCATCGACGTCGGCTCCTCCAGCCGGGAAGAAACGATCAATGACTACAAGATCGACACGGGCTGCCCGATTTTCGTCGACGTGGACTGTCAGTACAATGAAAAGACCGGCCTCTTCTTTGGCAAGGACTTTGACGACCGCTTTGGCGCCGCCGCCATGGCTGACATCCTGGAAAACCTGAAGGATGAAGAAGTCAACTTTGACCTGGTTGCCGCCTTGTCCAGCCAGGAAGAAGTCGGCCTGCGGGGTGCCTATGTCACGGCCCGCAAGATCAAGCCAGACCTTTGCCTGGTTCTGGAAAGCTGCCCGGCTGATGACACTTTTGAACCGGACTGGCTGTCTCAAACTGGCCTTAAGCGGGGACCAATGCTGCGGGACATGGACGTCACCTTCCTGCCAAACCCGAAGTTCCAGCAATATGCCTGTGACTTGGCTGACAAAAACGGGATTCCTTACACCCGGTCAGTCAGAACCGGGGGCGGACAGGACGGGGCTGCCATCTACTATGAAAACGGGGCGCCAACCATCGTGATCGGGATTCCGGTCCGTTATGAGCACTCTCCATACTGCTTCAGCAGCTACAAGGACTACAAGGCAGCCGTTGACCTGGCTTTAGCAATTATTAGAGATATCGATAAGGAAAAACTGGAATCCTTTAAAAGCTTTAATTAATTAAAGGACTTTTTTGCCTTGTTAGCGTTTGAATGATCTGCTAAACTAGATTAAGTCAAATTGAATAAATGCCACTAGGGGAGCGAAAGCTGAGATGACGAAAGTCGACCCTTTGAACCTGACCAAGGTAATTCTTGCGCAAGGGAAGTGTTTCTTTAACATGAGTTCAAACTCCTAGCCGGCAATTTTGTTGGATAGGAGTTTTTTTAATGCTTAAAAGAGAGAGCAAGTGGAATGTGAAAGCCATTATCTTGATGGCTTTGATTGGGATTATCATGGGGGTTATCTACACCTACGTCTTCAACCCCCTCTACAACTCGACCAAGTTTGCTTTGAACTTTGTCGGTCTAGGGCCTTTGGCTGATGAAATCTATTCTGGCCTTTGGTACATGGCCGCGCCTTTGGCCATGTACTTCGTGCCGACCTTTGGCTCCGGCATTGTCGGTGAAACCCTGGCAGCCACGGTTGAAATGGCCTTCGGCGGCCAGTGGGGGGCAATGACCATCCTGCAAGGGCTGGTGCAAGGGGCCTTCAACGAAATCGGCTTTTTCCCGAAGAAGGAAAACTATGAACGCTTTGGCTGGGGCAGCCTGATCATCGGGGCCATCTGCTGCCACGTGGCGGCTTTTGTGATGTGCTACTTCACTTACGGCTGGAGCGCCTACAAGCCGGCTCTTTTGATCGAAATGTTCATTGCCGGTTTGATCTCATCCGTTGTCTTTGACGCGGTCTTGGTCAAGCTGATCACCAAGCTTTTTGACCGGGTCATGGCCAAGTAGTTAACCATCATTTATTATCTGTTTTTGCTTACATGAATCTCTAAATCAAAATATGCCAAAGAAATAAGCGTGAACCACTTGGTTCACGCTTATTCGTTTCAGTCTGGACTTTTTTATCTCTAGTTTGCTCTCTTAGCCGTTGATAATTGACAGGAGCTTGGAGGAAACCATATCGATGGCGACCTGGTTTTCCCCGCCCTGCGGAATGATGATGTCGGCATACTTCTTGCTTGGTTCAACGAACTGGTTGTAGCTTGGCTTAACCGTGGCCAGGTATTGGGAGATGATCCAGTCAATTGACCGGCCCCGTTCCTGGGTGTCCCGCTGCAAGCGGCGGATGAAGCGGATATCGTCGTCAGCATCGACGAAAAGCTTGATGTCCATGAACTTCCGCAATTCTTCTGAAGCCAAAACCAGGATTCCTTCCAGGATGATGATATCGGCTGGTTCAACATGAATGGTGTCTTTAGCCCGGGAGAGGATGTTGAAGTTGTAGGTCGGCATTTCAATTGCCTTGCCCTCCAGCAAATCCTGCAGCTGCTCAATCAAAAGGTCAGTGTCGTAAGCATTGGGGTGGTCGTAGTTGATCTTTTTGCGTTCATCCATGCTGAGGGCTGAATTGTCGTTGTAGTAGGCATCTTCAGTCAGAATGAGCACCCGGTCAGCTGGCAGGCGCCGGCTGATTTCCTTGGAGACAGTCGTCTTGCCTGAGCCGGACCCGCCGGCAATCCCAATAACAAGTGGTTTCTGCTTAGCCATTATTCCGCCTCTTTTTCTGCTAAATCATTGCGGCGGAGAATGTCGCGGACTTTCGTGGTCAGCATGTCCAAAGCGACGTCGTTGGCCCCGCCTTCTGGCACGATGATGTTGGCGTAACGCTTGCTTGGCTCAACAAATTGGTGGTAGCTTGGCTTAACCGTTGCCAGGTACTGGTCGATGATTGAGTCAAAGGACCGGCCCCGTTCAGCCATGTCCCGGCGCTGGCGGCGGATCAAGCGGATGTCGTCGTCAGTGTCAACGAAGATCTTGATGTCCATCAAGTTCCGCAATTCTTCTGAAGCCAGGACCAGGATCCCTTCCAGGATGATGATGTCGGCTGGTTCAACGTGGACCGTTTCCGGGCTGCGCAGGTGGGTGGTGAAGTCGTAAATCGGCATCTCGATGGCCTTGCCGGCTAGCAAGTCCTGCAACTGGCTGATCAAGAGCTCGGTATCAAAAGCATCCGGGTGGTCGAAGTTTATTTTGTTTCTTTCGGCCATGGTCATTTCCGGGTGGTTCTTATAATAAGAATCTTCCGTAATGATCCGGATCCGGTCGTTTTTGAACTGGTCATATAATTCGTGGGCAATGGTCGTCTTGCCAGAGCCGGAGCCGCCGGCGATACCAATAATGATGGGATGTTGCTTTTTTGACATTGTAAAACTCCTTTAGTTATTAATTATAGAGGCCAGCAAGGGCCTGGTCTAGTCAAAGTGTGAAAAAACGGGCTTTAAAGCGGTTACGCGTGCCTGGCTCAGAAACAGTTGTTGCTAATTGGGGTAAGATCTAATATAATTAAGAATATATCAAATGAAACAAAAGAAAATGAAGTGAAAACTGGCAGCTGGTTAAGATAAGCAAGGCAGTTCTTGCTCTTTTTATTAAAAAAAGATAAAAAACTGAGCTGGAACTGACAAAATGCTTGCGTGAAAGCTTGTTTTCTGGTAAATTTAATAAAAAATTAATCATACTTAAATAAAAAACAAGCGTCCTGGAAAGAAAAAAGCAATGGCACTTTTGAGATGATTCGGTTCTCGCTGTGAAAGAGGGAAAAATACCGGCGTTTTCACCAAACTGCCGACTAATAATCGAACCTTTTTCGCGTGAGAGGACCAGCTTGGCAGACAGGCCTTAAAGTGCAGATACTGAGTCAAACAGGTGGCTATTTAATTAAGCATTAATAAAACAAGGAGGACCACTATGGCAGCAATTATTGAGTTCAAGAAAGTCAACAAGTTCTACGGCGACTACCATGCCTTGAAAGACGTCAACTTAAGCATTGACGAAGGCGAAGTCGTTTCCATCATCGGCCCTTCTGGCGCGGGCAAGAGTACCTTGATCAGAACCATGAACGGTTTGGAAGGCATTTCTTCCGGCGTCTTGGACGTGGACGGCTATGACCTGGGGGACAAGAAGACTGACTTGAACAAGATCCGCCGGGACGTCGGCATGGTTTTCCAGCACTTCAACCTCTACGAAAACCACACTGTCTTGGAGAATGTCATGCTGGCCCCAAGAATCGTTTTGCACCGGGACGAAAAGGAAAACCGGGAAATCGCTGAAAAGCTGCTCAAGCAAGTCGGCCTTTTGGACAAGGAAGACTCTTACCCAAGACAATTGTCCGGTGGGCAAAAGCAGCGGGTGGCCATCGCCAGATCTTTGGCCATGAAGCCAAAGGTGCTTTTGTTTGACGAACCAACCAGTGCCCTTGACCCGGAAATGATCCAGGACGTCTTGGACGTCATGCAGACTATCGCCGCTGAAGGGATGACCATGGTGGTCGTTACCCACGAAATGGGCTTTGCCAGAGAAGTGAGCGACCGGGTCATTTTCTTTGACCAGGGGCAAGTCTTGGAAGACTCCCACAACCCGAAGGACTTCTTCGAACACCCGCGCAACCTGCGGGCCCAAGAATTCCTCAGCAAGGTAATTGACCACTAATGAGAAGAAGGGAGCGGTTACATGAAAAGCAAGAAACTATTCCGCAAAGTTGCCGCCCTGCTTTTTCTGCTGCTGACCACTGTTTCGCTTTCTGCCTGCGCGGTTGAAAGTGACAACTCCGTGCGCGTCTACAATCACGTCAAGAGCAGCAAGACAATTACCTGGGGCGTCAAATATGATACGGCTCTGTTTGGAATCAAGAGTGTCAAGACCAACAAGCTGGAAGGCTTTGAAATCGATCTGGCCCGCCTTTTGACCAAGAAGATCCTGGGCAAGGACGGCAAGGCAAAATTTATTGAGGTCACGGCCCAGACCAAGATCCCGCAGCTCAAGAACAACAACCTTGATGCAGTTCTGGCGACCATGACTATCACTGACGAAAGAAAGAAGTCAGTTGACTTCTCCACCCCTTACTTTAAGGCGGGGACTTCCCTTATGACCAAGACCAGCAGCTCTGTCAAGTCAATCAAAGACCTCAACCACAAGGGCCGGGTGGTCATTGTCGCTAAGGGCACGACCGCGGCAGCCGATATCGCGCGTCTGGCGCCAAAGGCCACGATCCGCCAATACAATGACTATGGCTCTTGCACCAATGCCCTCTTAGCCGGGCAGGGGGACGCGGTGGCAACAGACAACGGGATTTTGGCCGGGATCGCCAAGCAGCACAAGAACCTGCACCTGGTTGGCGGCACGATTGCCGTTGAACCTTACGGGATTGCCGTTGAAAAGGGGCAGACCAAGATGCTGGAAGCCATCAACAAGGCTTTGAAGGAAGCCAAGGCAGACGGCAGCTACCACAAGCTTGTCAAGAAATGGTTTGGCAACATTCCAGGATTCAGTGTTAAGGAGGCTGAATATTAATGTTGAGTTTACTTGGAGCAAACTGGTCCACCTTTTTGCTCGGTTTTTGGAATACGATTCTCTGCAGTCTGATTTCCTTGTTTTTCAGTTTGATCATCGGATCCGGCTTTGCCATCCTGGAAACCGTGCCTAACAAGTTCTGGCGCGGGGTAGCCAAGGTTTATGTCGAAATTTTCCGGAACATTCCCCTGCTGGTCGTGACCATGGTCTTTTACCTGGTCCTGCCAACCTACACGCCGCTGAAACTGACTGGTTTCCAGGCAGGGACAATCGGTTTGTCCATCTATTCATCAGCCTTCATCGCTGAAACTGTCCGCTCCGGGATCCAATCTGTCGGCACCGGCCAGATGGAAGGGGCCCGGTCAAACGGGATGACCTACTGGCAGGCCATGCGCTACGTTATCCTGCCCCAGGCCTTCAGAATCGTGATTCCGCCATTGGGCAACCAGTTTGTCAACTTGATCAAGAACTCCAGTATCTTGGCCTTTGTTGCCGGTTTTGACTTGATGTACCAAGGGGACATCGTGGCATCCAACACTTTCCAGACTATTCCAAGCTATGTCTTGGTTGGCCTGTTCTACTTGATTTTGACCCTGCCGCTGAGCTACTACATGCAGTACTTGGAAAAGAAGGGCGTTTAGGAGGCACATAAATGGAAAATCTTACAGAAGCATTATCCTGGATCAACCTCCGCTTTTTGCTGCAGGGATTCTGGGTCACGATCGAAGTTTCAGTGATTTCAATCATCTTGAGCTTTGTAATCGGCCTGGCCCTGGGCTTGATCCGCTTTACCAGAATTGACGCCAAGACCACGCGGATTTCCAAAGTGGTTGGGGTGATCATCGACATCATCAGAAACCTGCCCCTTTTGCTGATCATCTTCTTCTCTTACTTTGGCCTGCCGGTCATGGGGATCAGAGTTGACGCCTTCCAGGCTTCAGTAATCGCCATGGTGGTCTTTGAATCAGCCATGATCGCGGAAGTTGTCCGCTCAGGGATCATGGCCGTTGACCCTGGCCAGATGGAAGGGGCCCGGTCAAACGGGATGACCTACATGCAAGCCATGACCCACGTCGTTTTGCCCCAGGCCTTGACCAAAATGATTCCGGCCCTTTTGTCACAGTTCGTGTCCTTGATCAAGGATACTTCCCTGGCGACGATCATCGTTTTGCCGGAACTGCTCTACCACGCTGAAATCATCTACAACCAAAACACCAATTACATGATTCCAATGTACCTGGCCGTGGCAGTGATGTACTTTATCATCTGCTTCGCCTTGTCCAGCTTTGCCAACTACTTGAGCAAGAGAATCAAGTATTAGCAGTTTTTTTGCCAAGGAGGAAAAATGGCACGCAAACTGAGGAAGCTGACCGCCTTTATGGCGGTTTTGCTGTTATCATTAGTTTTTACCGCTTGTTCGCATAGTCAATCCAGCAGCACCTATGACCGGGTTAAGCAGACAAACACCATCACCTGGGGGATGCGGGCCGACACCCGCCTGTTCAGCATGATGGACGTGGACAGCGGCAAGGCCACCGGCTTTGAAGTCGACCTGGCCCGGGCCATTACCAAGCAGATTCTTGGCCCTAAAGGCAAGATGAAGATTGAATACATCAGTGAAAAGTCCCGGATCATGGACCTCAAGATCGGCAACGTCGATGCCGTTATGGCTACCATGACCAACACGGCTGACCGGCGCAAGATCATTAATTTTTCCGACACTTACTTCATGGCCGGGGAAACTTTGATCGTGCCGAAAAAGAGCAAGCTGAATTCCATCAAGGACTTCAATACTTCCAAGTACTCCATCGCGGCTGTCAAGGGGTCAACTGCTGACAGTGACGTCCACAAGTATGCCCCAAAGGCCCGGGTTATCTTCTATGACGACTATGGCTCTTGCTACAATGCCTTAAAGGCCGGCAAGGCCAATGCCATGGTCAGCGACAATGCCGTTTTGGCCGGCTTGATTTCCAATGACAAGGACAAGTTCAAGATGCTGAGCGACACCTTTACGGTTGAGCCGTACGGGATCGGCATCAAGAAGGGGGAAGACAAGTTTACGGCTGAGGTCAACCAGGCCTTGAAAGAACTCCGCAAGAACGGGACTTACGCCCGTTTGATGAAGAAATGGTTTAGCGGCGTTCCAGGCTTCAATATCAAAGCTTCTTCTCGCTTGAAGGCAAGCGAATAATTTAAAGCAACTTAAGCAGTGCGTTCGTTTTTGGACGCGCTGTTTTTTTTACTTCCAGGTTAAATTGTGTTAAAAAATGGATTTTTACCTGGAAAAATAAGCCGAAGGGGCAGATTTTTTGTACAATTGAAATAGGTGACTCAGCGCTTACAGCTGAATTTTAAAGCTCATTTTGAAAACTATGTGAAAACAACCAGAGGAGAGACATATGAGCAAAAGACAATTTGGTCTAATTTACATATCATCATATCAAGCCCGTCTGTTTATCGTTGACTTGAAGAAACTGTCAATCATTGAGCAGCTGAGCTCTGCCCAGTTTGTCCAAGGCGGCAAGAAGTTTGAAGTTTATGAAAGCGAACTGCCCCGCTTGACTGACGCCTTGATCGGCTTCAAGCGGAAGATCGCGGAATACGGGATCGACAACTACAAGGTTTACGGCAACCGGCAGCTTTTGGACAAGATTTCGGCGCGCTATCTGGCCGACCAGATCAAGGTCAGAACTGGTCTGGAAATTGAATGGCTGAACGGGGCCCAGATTGCTTACTACAAGATCATTGCCGGGATGGCCCTGCCGCAGTTCTCAGAACTGAAGGATGATGAATTTACTTACTTGCTCAGCATGGGCAGCGCCATGCTCAACCTCACCTTGTTCAAGGGCCAGCACTACCTGTCAACCTGGAACTTTGCCCTGGGCCCGGAAGAAATTGAAGAAATGTCAGCCATGACCCGGGACACGCCAAGCGATCCGATCGACATTATCGGCGACTACATCTCCCGCAAGCTGGTCAGCTTCAAGACGATTGAAAAGCCGACTGGCAAGGCCCGGATCATCATCCAGCATGTTTCCGGCAGAGGCGAGCAGAGCCTGCGGCCGCAAGAAAAGGCCCGGCTCATCGACCTGGAGCAATTTGCCGGCGTTTATGATGACTTCAGAGAAGCCCCAGACCAGTACTTGATGGAAAAATACCAGCTGGATACCGACTCCCTGGCCCGGATGAAGCCGACTATCGTTTTGATCAACCAGTTGGTCAAGATCATCAAGCCGCACATGATGACACTGACTCAGTCTTCAGCCATCACCGGTTTGATGATCCAGGAAGCTGCCAAGCTGAAGTACCGGCCGGACGAATACTCAACTATCGTTTTGACGGCGACCAAAAACATCGCCCGCCGCTACGAATCAGGCGGCAAGCACAGCAACTTGTCCAACAAGTTTGCCCTGCATATTTTTGACCGCCTGGCCCACGCCGGCATGGTTGACCGTGATGACCGGCAGCTTTTGGAAATCGCGGCCCGCTTGCATGATATCGGCAACTTCATCAACTTCCACAACCACTATGAGCATGCTGCTTACATTGTGGGGGCCAACCAGATCATCGGCTTGTCTGACCGGGAAAATGAAATGCTCTTGAGCATTTTGAAGCACCAGGACATCACCAACTTGAATGCTGATGAACGCGAATACCGCCACCTTGATCCAGCCCTGCAGGTCCGGGTAGCCAAATTGGCTGCCATCCTGCGCCTGGCCAACAGCCTGGATGCTTCCCGCAAGCAGAAGATCAGTAAGATTGTGGTTTCCATCAAGGATGACCAGATGCTGATCACGGTGACCAGCAAGCGGGATCTGACCTTGGAACGCTGGGTTTTTGAAAAGAATGTCAATTTGGCTGAAGCCGTCTTCGGCATGAAGATTGCCATGAAGCAGAAGAGGGGAAAGTAAAAAATGACGATTGCTAAGAACAAGAATAAATTCACCGATCCTAGTTATTATGCCAACCGGGAACTGAGCTGGCTGGACTTCAACGACCGTTGCCTGGACGAAGCCAGAAACCCTGATGAGCCGCTTTTGGAAAGAGCCAACTTCCTGGGGATCACCCAGTCCAACGTCGACGAATTCTACATGGTCCGGGTGGCTTCCTTGAGCAAGCTGGTGGCTGCCGGGGTCAAGAGCCACGATGCCAGCGGCTTGACACCGCTTGAACAATTGACGGCCATCAACCAAAAGGAACATGAAGTCGTTGAGAAGCGCTACTCAACTTATTCCCGGTCCTTGATGCCGCTTTTGCACAAGAATGGCATCAACATCTTGGAAGGCGACGAACTTTCTGAAGACCAGGAAGAATACATTCGCCGCTACTTCGCAAATGAACTTTACCCGGTTTTGACCCCGATGGCTGACGACCAATCCCGGCCATTCCCGTTTATCAACAACAACTCCTTGAACATTGCCCTGCGCCTTAAGGACCGGGAAAGCGGCGAGCACAAGTTTGCCACGCTCAGAGTGCCGAACATTTTCCCGCGCTTGGTCAAATTGCCGGATGGCGACAATGACTTCATCATGCTGGAAGACATTATCAAGATTTTCGCCGACCGGCTTTTTGACGGCTACGAAATCCGCCAGGCAGCCTGCTACCGGGTTACCCGGGACATGGACCTGGACGTTTCTGAAAGTGATACTTCCGACTTCCTTTTGGCGGTTAAAAAGCAGCTGGAAGACCGCGAGCACGGCCACGTAACCCGGCTGGAAGTTGAAAGCAGCATGAACACCAAGCTGCTCAAGCACTTGATGAAACGGCTGAACGTGGAAGAAAGCAGCGTCTTCAGCATCAACGGCCCGATCGACTTGACCTTCCTCAAGAAGCTGCCAGGAATGGTTGAAGGCCATGAAGACCTCCGCTACAAGCCGATGCAGGCCTTTATCGACCCGGCTTTGAGAAGCGACCACAATATTTTTGACTCAATCCGGGAAAAGGACTACCTGGTTCAGCACCCTTACGACAGCTTTGATGCTGTCTTGAACTTTGTCAAGCAAGCAGCCAAGGACCCAGATGTTCTGGCTATCAAGATGACCCTGTACCGGGTTTCTGGCAATTCTCCGATCATCAAGTACCTGGGCCAGGCGGCTAAAGCCGGCAAGCAGGTTACGGTTCTGGTGGAAGTCAAGGCCCGTTTTGATGAATCAAACAACGTTCACTGGGCTAGAACCCTGGAACAGATGGGCTGTCACGTTATCTACGGGCTGGTGGGCCTAAAGACTCACACCAAGGTAACCCTGGTCATCCGCCGCGATGAAGACGGAATCCGCCGCTACCTGCACTTGGGGACTGGTAACTACAACGATGTTACTGCTCACTTCTACACCGACCTGGGCCTCTTCACCTGTGACCGGGACCTGGGCGTTGACGCGACCAACCTCTTCAACATGCTGTCTGGCTACTCCAAGCCGCCTTACTTCAGCAAGCTGCGGATTTCGCCAAAGCTGATCCGGCAGTTTATTTACGAAAAGATCGACAATGAAGTTGCCATCGCCAAGGCTGGCCGGCATGCTGAAATTCACATGAAGATGAACTCCCTGTCTGACCCGGACGTGATCGCCAAGCTTTATGAAGCTTCCGCTGCCGGGGTCAAGATCCACTTGATCGTTCGGGGGATCTGCTGCTTGAAGACGGAAATTCCAGGCGTCAGCGACAACATCGAGGTGTACTCGATTGTCGGCCGCTTCCTGGAACACAGCCGGATCTACTACTTCTACAATGACGGCAAGGAAGAAGTCTACCTGGCCAGCGCCGACATGATGCGGCGGAACTTGAACCGGCGGGTGGAAACTCTCTTCCCGGTTTTGCAAGAAGACTTGAAGGAAAGAGTTTTGGACATTTTTGCCAAGATGTGGCAGGACAATGTCCAGGCCCGGATTCTGCACAAGACCGAGTGGGTTCATGCCGACCGGCGGGGGCAGACGCCATTCAACAGCCAGGAATACTTCATCGCTGAAGCAGCTGAAAAGGTGCGGATTGTTGAAGAAGAGGAAGAAGAAGAGAAGGCTAAGAAGAAAGACGCTTTTGAGGCCATGAAGCCGCAGGAAAGCGAATTGGAAGACGAAGAAAAGTAGGCTGAAAAATGGAAAGAGACCGCCACGAAATCGAAACTTTTAAAATCGATCAAATGTTTATCGGCGACAGCCAGGAAGAGCTGATCAAGCAGGGAGAAGGCCGTCTTAAGGAACATCCAATCGCGGCGATCAGTACCTTCAACCCGGTCAAGCGGGACGTGGTCCAGCTGATCAAGCTGACTGAGGAGAAAATGATCCCTGAGCTGCTCGGAATGCGGCACAAGCGGATGATGCAGAACCCCTTTTCCTATTTCCGGGCCACGGCCGGGATCATGGAAAAGGACCTGCGTCAGTTTCCAGAAGGCCAGTCCCATATTCCAGTGATCATCTGCGGGGACTCCCACTTGACCAATTTTGGCTTTTTTGCTTCTCCGGAGCGTCAGCTTCTTTTTGGCTTGAACGATTTTGACGAAGCCCGGATCGGCAACTGGGAATTTGACCTCAAGCGCCTCTTGACTAGCGTGGTTTTGACTGGCCGGATCAATGGCTACCCGAAAGAGCAGCTGGATAGCATTTTGGCGGAGAGCGTCCACGCTTACCGGCGGGGAATCAAGTACGCTAATTCCTTGACTCTGCTTGACCGTTTCAACTTGTCTTACAGCGTTGATGACCTTTTAGGCCAAATGACGGATAACGAACAAATGAAGCGGGTTCTTTTGAAGGTGGCTAACCGGGCACCGAAGAACAATTCTGATGCTGTGGTCAAGAAGTTCACGGAAAAGACGGAAGACGGGCGCCTGCGCTTCAAGGACAATCCGCCCCGGGCCCGGCATGTCACTCAAAAAATCTATGACGAGCTTTTGGCTGGTCTGGAAGAGTACCAGAAGAGCGTAAATGACGATGTCCGTGTCCTTTTGATCAATTATGAAGTGACTGACATCATTCGCTACAGCGTGGGCGTCGGCAGCTGGGGAACCCGCTGCTACCTGGCCCTGCTCACCGGCAAGGATGGCAGCCACCTGGTCTTGCAGATTAAAGAAGCCCTGCCGCTTCGCTACAACCTGTCGGCCTTGACGGTTGAAGAAAGCCAGGCTCAAGGCAAGGGCGAAGGCAAGCGAATCATCACTGCCCAGCGGGTTCTGCAGACCTACCATGATCCTTTCTTAGGGGCCATGGAAGCTGGCGGCAGAAGCTTTTACGTCCGCCAGTTCCGGGATATGAAAGACTCGATTGACCCGCTCAAGCTGGACCAGGAAAGCTTTTCCGCCTATTGTCAGATGTGCTCCTTCATTTTGGCCGTTGCCCACTATCAAAGCCCGACGGCACCGATGATCTATGGCTATGTTCATAAGCAAAAAGAGCTGGACACCGGTCTGGCTCAGTGGGCCGTCAAGTATGCCGACCAAATGGAAGCCGATTATGCCCGCTTTGCCAAGTACCTGCAAGGCGAGGAAGACGAAGAATGATCAATGAAGAATTGACCGACCGGGACCGGGTTGAACTGACCAAGCTGTCTTATGAGGCGCTGAACGTGGGCGAGACAGTCAAAGTCGCCGGTAAGACGATCGGGCAATTAACCCGGGACGTTTATGCCAAGGACGGGATGCAGGCTTTTTTGATCGAAAACGGAAATGAGATCACAGTCTTGTTTAAGGGCTCTTATGGCTTTAAAAAAGGCAACGCGACTACCTGGCGTGATGAGTGGCTGAAGACCAACTGGCCGATTTTTCTGGCCATGCTGACGGATCAACGGCAGGTGCCCAGCGCTTTGATAACGGCCAGCCGCTATCTTAACCGCTGGCTGGAGGAGTTTCCAGATGGGCGTTTCTACATCTACGGGCATTCCCTGGGGGCGATCAATGCTGAATACGCCTTGGCAAATTGCCGTTTTCCTGACCGGATTGCCGGAGCATATCTTTATGAAGGCACCAATATCTGGCGGCTTTTGACTCATAAAGAGCGGCGGCTGGTGGCCCAGCTGCGGGGCAAAATCAACAGCTATGTTGACATCTATGATCCGGTGACTTTGGGTTATACGGCCAGCAAGCGGATGGTTGGCAAGCTGCACTACGTTGACAGCCTGCCCATGAACCCCATCAAACAGCACATGTGGGGCGGCTACCGCTTTGACGACCAAGGGAATTTGCTGGAAAAAGAAGTTGACCAGCGTTTCCTGGATTCCAGCAAAATGCAGCAGGCTTTTTTGAGCCGGACCGGGCGAATGGCCAATTACTTGAGGTATCACCGGAACCTGCAGACGGACTGGCAGAAGCAGTCAGAGCAGCGGATGGAACAGATTAAGGAAGAATTGTTTAACCACAGCTTTTTGCAAGACTTCAATGAGCAAGACAAAAAGTCAAAAGATGATCAAGAACAATAAAACAGTTGATCAAAAAGGCGCGTCAGTTGACGCGCTTTTTTGTAACTAAAGGGTTGACGTCTTCACATTTTGCCGTTATTATTTTTTAATAAAAATGATATGGAGGAGCTGTAATGAAAGAATTTTTAATTAGGGAGGGATTTGAATGAGTAAAAAGTTGACTTGGTACCTGCTCCCACCGGTACTTTTAGTGGCAGTATTCATGATTATTGATCTTGCGAGCGGCCAGCACAATTTGTGGATGTCAGCCGTTGCAACATTAGCTTGGTGGCTGTTTTCCTTTGCAAGTGACCACCTGGCCAAAGGCTGGCAAAAGGTGATTTTTCTGTCCTGTGTTGGCTTTTTACTCTTAGTTGCCGGCTTATGCATCTACATTAAGTTAAATCCATAAAACAGTTGATCAAAAAGGCGCGTCAGTTGACGCGCTTTTTTGTTAGAAAATTGGAACTATATTTCAAGCAGCAGCCCGGGTATAATTTTTCTTAGATGACTGTAAACGTAGCAGAAGGCAAGAAAAAATTAGAAGAGGAGCCATGCAAATGACGATTGAAGAAGTACTGGAAAAGCAGCTGCTGGCGGAAGATCCAAGTATCGAACGCTTTGAAGAAGATTTTTACGGGGACTTTTACGACTATTTTGTCAACTTTCTGAAGTTTAAGTGCCTCAGTCAAGGTAAGGACCTGGCCAGCCTGGAAAAGCAGAAACTGGTCTTGTATCTGGACTTGTTCAATTCCCAGGACTTCCCCGGCCGGAAGGCTTACCGTTACAAGTTAGTCTTTGACAGCCAGCTGAATTTTTTAGCGGCGGAGTCAGACTTCACCCTCAGCGCCCTTTGCCGGGACTTGCGCGGCCGGGTGGACCAGCTGAGCGACTACGAGGCAGTCAGAAGCCAGGCCTTAGCTTCTTTGGCAGAGCGTTTTGATTCAAAGAATCCAGACCCAAATACCAGGATCCAGAACTTTAACGTTGTCCTGGCTGATCTGTATGACCGCTATAATCTCAGCCGCTTCAAGATTGCCTACCAGCTGGTCAACTAAAGCGCTTTTTTAAAAGAGCGGGAATAGTTATAATTGACTTAGGAATTAAAGTTAAGGAGAAAATGCTATGAAAAAAATCGTAGTAATCGGGTCCAGCAACGTGGACACGACCCTGCATGTAGAAAACTTCCCAAAGCCAGGCGAAACTATCAACGCCAACAAGGTCAGCGAGGCTGGCGGCGGCAAGGGGGCCAACCAGGCAGTCGCGGCCGCTAAGAGCGGGGCTGAGACCATCTTCATCTCTAGAGTCGGCGAAGACTCATACGGAAGCTGGATGAAGGAGCAACTGGCCGGCTACGGGGTCAAGACTGACTATGTTTTGGCCACGGAAGGCGTTAAGACAGGCCATGCCTACATCACTTTGAACGCGGAAGGGCAAAACGACATCATCATCGACCACGGGGCCAACTACAGTTTGACTGAAGCTGATATTTTGGCGGCTAAAGACGTCATTGAAGGAGCTGACTGCGTCATCGCCCAGCTGGAAACCCCGCTTGAAGCAACTACCGCTGCCTTCAAGCTGGCCAAGGCGGCTGACAAGGTGACTATTTTGAACCCGGCTCCCGCTATCAAGGACCTGCCAGCTGATCTTTTAGCCGTGACTGACTTGATTACGCCAAACGAAACGGAAAGTGCTCTTTTGACTTCTTTGCCAGTTGCAGAAGAGGCTGATTTGGAAAAAAACGCGGCCAAGCTGCATGAATTAGGCGTTGAGCATGTGATCATCACCTACGGCAGCAAGGGGGCCTACCTGTCTTCTCCAGTCTTTACGGGCTTAGTACCAGCCTTCAAGGTCAAGGCGGTGGACACGACGGCGGCTGGCGACACCTTCTTAGGCTTTTTGGCTGGGGAATTGGCCAGCGACTTCAGCAACCTGCATGAGGCAGCCCGCTTTGCCAACCGGGCCTCATCTTTGGCCGTACAGAAGATGGGGGCTCAGCCGTCAATTCCGGACCGGGCCAGCGTTGCAGCTGCTTTAGCTGAGTAAAGGATGGGTGAAGAAATGATTATTGCACCATCAATTCTCAACGCCGACAACCTGCACTTGGGCCAGCAGATTCAAGAAGCAGCCGACAGCGGAATCCGCCGCTTCCACATCGACGTGATGGACGGGCATTTCGTGCCTAACTTGTCATATGGCCCCCAGCTGGTGAGTGATTTTAAAAAGCAGTTCCCGGACTTGACCGCGGAAGTGCACTTGATGAGCAACAACCTGCCCGACCTTTTGCCGGCTTTTGTCAAAGCAGGCAGCGACTTGATTGAAATTCACTATGAAGCTGACTATCCAAACAGAATTGACCACTGGTTGGACTACTTAAAGGAGCAGGGCGTCTCCCGCGGGTTAGTCCTTAGCCCGGACACTGATATCAAGGTGCTGGAGCGTTGCATTGACAAGGTTGACCAAGTTCTTTTGATGACGGTTTACCCGGGCTTTGGTGGGCAGAAGTTTATGGAAGAAGCGCCAGAGCGGATCAAGGCCGCCCGGGCAATTCTGCCAGATCTTCCAATCGAAGTAGATGGCGGGATTAATGATCAGACGGCTAAGCTTGCCAAAGATGCCGGAGCTGATGTCTTTGTCGCTGGCTCTTATATCTTCGGCCGTGACTCAGTGGCTAAGCAGGTAGCTGAACTGACAAGCATTTTGGAAAAATAGCGGAGGCAAAAAATGGACCAAGCAAAGCAAGATGAATTGAAAAAGGCTGCTGCCAAGAAGGCAGCTGCCTTGGTGGAAGACGGCATGGTTTTGGGCGTTGGCACTGGGTCAACGGTGAAGTTTTTCATTGATGAACTGGGCAAGAAAAAAGAAGCCGGCTTGACTCTCAAGGCGGTCGTGACCACTTCCAGCCGCAGCCAAAAGCAGTTAGAAGGCTACGGCTTTACGGTCAGCCCCCTCAGCGAAGTTGACCAGGTCGACCTGACGGTTGACGGGGCAGACAGGGTGGACAGCCAGTTAAACGGGATCAAGGGAGGCGGGGCAGCCTTGACCTTGGAAAAGAACGTGGCCGTCAACTCCAAGAAGAATGTCTGGATCGTGGATGAAAGCAAGGTCGTTGACCACCTCAGCGGCTTTGCCTTGCCAGTAGAAGTTTTGCCAATCTCCTGCATGCAGGTAGAAAAGCGCCTGGAAGACGAAGGCCTTAAGCCGGAATTCCGCTTAGAAGCTGACGGCCAGCGCCTTAAGACCCACTACGGCAACTATATTCTGGACCTCAAGCTGGACCGGATTCCGGTGCCAAGCGGTCTGGCTGATTACCTGGATCACACGGTCGGGGTAGTTGAGCACGGGCTCTTTTTGAACATCTGCGATCAGGTCATTATTGCCCGTGACAACGGGGAGATCGAAGTCCGCAGCCGCTAAGAAAATTTTTTAGAAAAGAAGCAACCGCTTCTTTTCTTTTTATTTGCCGGGCGAAATGATAGAATAAAGCTATTCTGAAAAATGGAGAACGATTAATGAACAAGAAACCCTTAATTATTTCAACTGATCCCGGGATCGACGACGCGGTCTGCTTAACGATCGCCCTGTTCGCCAAGGAACTGGACGTAAAGATGATCGTGCCAACCTGGGGCAACGTTTCTTTGGAGAAGACCTTGAACAACACCCTGCGCCTGCAAGCCTTCCTGGGCACCAAGGTGCCGGTTGTGGCTGGGGCCAAGCTGCCTTTGGTCAAGGAAGCCATCGATGCTTCTGAAGTGCACGGGGCAAGCGGGATGGACGGCTTTGACTTCCCGGAAGCTGACCGGAGCCTTTTGGTAGAGGGCCTGGCCGCTACCAAGATCCACGAAGTAGTCAGTCAAAGTTCAGAAAAGGTGACCTTGATGCAGATCGGGCCAGCTACGGACTTTGCCCTTTACTTCCGCCAATATCCGGAAGACTTGGACAAGATCGACCGCCTTTACATCATGGGCGGGGCCTTGGGCCGGGGCAACTACGGTCCTTACGACGAATACAACGTTTCCGGGGACCCGGAAGCAGCTAAGATCGTCTTTGACTTAGGCGCCAAGGGCCTGGATATCTATGTGGCTCCTCTGGAAGTCGGCAACCAGGCCTTCGTTGACGCGGCCAGCCTGGAAGAAATCAAGGCTTTGGGCCGGGTCGGGGAAATGATCTACGGCCTTAACTCTCAATACGAATTAAACGATGCTGACGCGGACAAGGGCAAGCGGATCTATGACGCCTTGACGGCGGCCATGCTGCTGGCGCCAGACCTGTTTGAAGTCAAGGAAGCATACGTGGCGGTAGACACCAAGGGCCCATACACTTATGGGGCTTCAGTCATGGACTTTGATGGCTTCTTTGGGCAAAAGGCCAATGCCAAGATCGCGGTCAAGGTTGACCGCCAGGCCTTCAAAGACTGGTTCCTGGCTGCGATTGCCCAGGCAAAGTAGGTGAACTGAATGGCTGATTATGTTTACAAGACGGTCATGCATGACATCAAGCGCCGGATTTTAGCGGGCGAATATGAGGGGATGCGGCTGCCCGACGAGCGCAGCCTGGCCGAACAGTACCAGGTCAGCCGGTCGTCGATGAAGCGGGCCCTGGAACTCCTTGCCCAGCAGGGCATTGTGTTTAAGAAGCGGGGCAGCGGGACTTTTATCAATCCTTTGTACCTAAAGAACCAGGCGATGTTTCGCTATGAAGGGTCCAACCTGGGCCTTACGGACAGCTTTTTGGTTCCAGGCAAGAAGCAGGGGATCAAGCTGCTGGAATTTAAAGTGGTCAAGGCCAGTCCTGAAACGGCCCAGGACCTCTTCTTGAGTGAAAATGACTTCGTTTACCAGTTTAAGCGCCTCCGCCTTTTGGATGGCCAGCCCTTTTTGATTGAAGAAGGCTTCGTGCCGATCAAGATCCTGCCGGAGCTTAAAGAAGAGATTCTGCAGGGGTCCTTGTTCAACTACTTGGAAGACGCGCAAAACAAAGCGGTCACCAGGTCCTATTTGACTATTACGGTTTCCCCATCAAGCAAAGAAGACCAAGAAGAGTTGCAGCTCAAGGCAACTGAGCCAGTCGGCGTGATGGACGGGATCTTCTTTTTGGATGACGGAACGCCATTTGAAGTCTCCAGCATGCGGGTTCACTACAAGTACATGCGCTTCAACAGCTTTGTCAATTTGAATTAAGACAAAAGATATATGCGGACAGGTGATACCTGTCCGTTTTATTTTTCACTATTTCTATCTATTTTTCCTCTTTGCAAAGTATTTTAAGGATTTGCAAAATTGGTAGGATCCAATTAATAAATTAGTTGACTTATTTTCAGCAAATGGTATGATTAAAGCAAATAAAGAAAACAAGTTTCCTCAAAGGAGTAAAAAGATGGCAGTAGATTACGATTCAAAAGAATACTTAAAGAGCGTTGATGCTTGGTGGCGGGCCGCCAATTACTTGTCAGTCGGGCAACTCTTTTTGCTTAAGAACCCTTTGCTTAAGGAAGAACTGACGGCTGATGACGTTAAGATCAAGCCAGTTGGTCACTGGGGTACGATCGCGCCGCAAAACTTCATCTACGCCCACTTAAACCGGGTCATCAAGAAGTATGACTTGAACATGTTCTACATTGAAGGTTCCGGTCACGGCGGCCAAGTTATGGTTTCCAACTCATACTTGGATGGGTCATACACTGAAATCTACCCGGAAATTACTCAAGATGAAGCCGGGATGACCAAGCTTTTCAAGCGCTTCAGCTTCCCTGGCGGGGTAGCATCTCACGCGGCTCCAGAAACCCCAGGTTCAATCCACGAAGGCGGGGAACTTGGCTACTCCTTGTCACACGCAACGGGTGCCATCCTGGACAACCCAGACGTGATTGCCGCTACAGAAATCGGCGACGGGGAAGCAGAAACCGGCCCGCTGGCAGCTGGCTGGTTCTCCAACCGCTTCATCAACCCGGTCAAGGATGGGGCTGTTTTGCCGATTTTGCAGGTCAACGGCTTTAAGATCTCCAACCCGACCATTACTTCCCGCATGAGCGACGAAGAACTGACCAAGTACTTTGAAGGCATGGGCTGGAAGCCTTACTTCGTATCTACCTTCAAGGGCGGCCGCTTTGACGGGATGAAGAACATTGACCAGATTCACGAAGAAATGGCCAAGACCTTGGACGCTATCATCGAAGAGATCAAGGCCATTCAAAAGAATGCCCGGGAAAACGGCGATGAATCATTTGCCCACTGGCCGCTTTTGATCTTCCAATGCCCGAAGGGCTGGACTGGTCCTAAGGCAGATCTGGATGGCAAGCCGATTGAAAACTCCTTCCGGGCCCACCAGATTCCGCTTCCGGTTGACCAGAAGCACATGGACCACAAGGAACTTTTGCTGGACTGGCTGAAGAGCTACAAGCCAGAAGAACTGTTTGACGAAAACGGCTACCCGACTGACTTAGTCCTGCAAAACGCGGTTCACGGCGACCAGAGAATGGCCATGAACCCGGTCACCAACGGCGGGATCAACCCTAAGCGCTTGAACCTGCCAGACTGGCGCGACTTTGCCTTTGAAGTTGGCAAGCCTGGTTCAAAGAATGCCCAGGACATGGTGGAATGGGCCAAGTACCTGACCAAGGTGGCGGAACTGAACCCGACTACTTTCCGCGGCTTTGGTCCGGATGAATCCAAGTCCAACCGGCTCTTTGACTTCCTGGACAGCGAAAAGCGGCAATGGGAAAGCGAAATCCATGAGCCAAACGATGAAAATCTGGCTGCGCAAGGGCGCTTGATTGACTCGCAATTGTCAGAGCACCAAGACGAAGGGATGCTGGAAGGTTACGTATTGACTGGCCGCCACGGCTTCTTCGCTACTTATGAAGCCTTCGGCCGGGTGGTTGATTCTATGCTGACCCAGCACATGAAGTGGCTGCGGAAGGCTAAGGAACAATACTGGCGCCGCGATTACCCATCATTGAACTTTGTGGCCACTTCAACTGTCTTCCAGCAGGACCATAACGGCTACACTCACCAGGATCCAGGTCTTTTGACCCACCTGTTTGAAAAGAACCGGCCGGATATGATCCATGAATACCTGCCAAGTGACACCAACACCTTGCTGGCTGTTGCTGACAAGGCCTTCCGTGACCGGGAAGGGATCAACCTGCTGGTAACTTCCAAGCAGGAACGGCCGCAATGGTTCACTCCTGAAGAAGCAGCCAAGCTGGTTGACAATGGCTTGGGCTACATCGACTGGGCTTCAACTGACAAGGATGCCAAGCCGGACGTGGTCTTTGCTTCAACTGAAACTGAACCGACCATGGAAACTCTGGCAGCTATCGACATCCTGCACCAGAACTTCCCAGACCTGAAGATCCGCTATATCAACGTGGTTGACGTGATGAAGCTGATGGCACCGAAGGATAACCCGGCCGCTATTTCTCAAGAAGAATTTGACCGCCTCTTCCCAACTGACGTACCGACCATCTTCGCATGGCACGGCTACAAGACCATGATGGAATCCATCTGGTTTGCCCGCAAGCGTTACAATGTTTCAATTCACTGCTATGAAGAAAATGGTGATATTACCACGCCATTTGACATGCGGGTCTTGAACCACCTTGACCGCTTCGACCTGGCCAAGGACGCGGTTGAGCAAATTCCAGCCTTGAAGGACAAGAGCGCGGCCTTCATTGACAAGATGGACAGCCTGCTGTCTAAGCACCACGCTTACATCCGGGACCACGGTGAAGACATTCCAGAAGTAACTTCTTGGAAGTGGACTGGCCTGGACAAGTAAGAAGAGAAAAATAATAATTACAGAATTAGCAGATATCGTTCCAAAAGGGACGATATTTTTATTTTTACTAGCTGAAAAGGATTAAATGTGATAAAATGTAGTTTGAACAAGATAGCTATATTCTTATTTTTAAACTTTAATAAGGATAGGCAAACGGATCTGGCATCTCGATGGAAGGATGCAATTAATACGTGCCAATTGGTACAGGAAATATTAAATTGCAACGGGAGAACCTAACATGATGCAGATTATGAAAAAATCCAGAGCTTTTTTGCTGGCTGCAGTGTTGATTCTGCAGCTTATTTTGCCTTCCTTTGCGGGAGTGAGTCAGGCCGCTGCCAGTGAGGTCAGTGACCAGCTCGTCTTCATGCAGAAGGACAAAGAGCTGACTGGTAAAGATAAAAATGATTCCTTAAATTTGAAGCTGAGTTGTCAAGAAACGCTCACGCTCAAGCGGAGTAAAAATGAGGCTGACCTGGAGGTAAAAGTCAGTCTGCCAGACTTGGTAGATTTGGATAAAACCGCCACGGACAAGGCCAATAAAGAATTGAAGATTGACAAGCCGGAAGAGGCTGTCAAAGAGGTAGCCGCTTCTGAAAAAGAAGGCCGGCACCTTTTGCTGCACTTTGCCAAAGGGCAGAGCGAGCTGAAGTTTACGCTGACTGGCAAAGAAGTCGGCAGCGGTCAGCTGATCGCGACTTACCAGGAAGATGGCAAGGACTATTCCAGCTATCCGCTGGTGGTCAAGGTGGAGAATGAAGATACTGAAGAATCATCATCTTCTTCATCTACGTCATCTTCTGCTTCTTCATCATCAGCAGCAGGTAATTCTTCAGTAAGTACTTCTTCAGCCAGTTCTGCGAAAGAAAAGCAAAGCTCACAAACTCAGAGCTCAAGCATACAGTCTTCTGCAAAAGAAAGTTCAAAGAGTTCTGCAAGTACTTCTAGCAGCTCAGTTTCTTCAGCAAAAGAAGACTCTGCAAGTACTTCTAGCAGCTCAGTTTCTTCAGCAAAGACAGCAACTAGTACATCCAGTTCAGAAAAATCTGCAACTAGTTCAATTAATTCTGAAAAAACAGTCACTGCTTCAACTAATCAGCTGACTACCAACCTGAGCCAGGCGAAGTCTGACTTCAGCGCTATCAACGCCCGTCTGTTTACCAGCAATCTGCTGGCCAGCACGACGGTAACAAGCAAGGCTAACGCTGACTTGGCAATTTCGTCTGATAACAACGGGTACATGGTTTGGTCAGGCGATACGGCTTTGTTTACGATCAACTTCAAGGTTTCTGGCTCCCGCTATGATGAGGCTGACCGCTGGCCGGCCACGCTGACCTTTAATTTGACGGGCAATGCCAATGGTCACTTGAAGCTGAAAACTGATGTCCTGCCAGAAGTTGCTGGCGTTAAGCCGACTGTTTCTGACGGCAAGGTCATCTATACTTTCCAAAAGTCCGACCTTAAGGCAGGTCAGTCCTACAGCTTCAAACTGGCTGTCAACACTGACAACGGCTACATCAATCATGCTACTTCATTAGAACTTGCCGGCAGCTTCAAGGACAACACTGGCTATGAAACAAAAGCCAGTGCCTACACCCAGGTTGCCGCAACTACCAGTGCCTCAATCAGCACGACTTTTTTGGGTGCAAAGAATGGCTCATTGAACACTGCTCCTGGCAGAGGGGACACTCTGGCTTGGCGGATCAGCTACTCGATTCCGAATAAGACTGGTCTCAACTTCTTAGACCCGACTCAAAAACTGCAAATCAGCTATTTGATGCAGGATGGCGTTTATGCCGGCATTACGGATCCGAATGGCAATGTGACATATGTTGGCACTAACGGAAAAACTATTACCTGGGAAATACCAACGCCTTCTATTGAGGAGCAGGCGGCCAGCTTGGCCAGTGGCCAGCCACTGGTGTCGGGGTCCTTTATTGTCTACACCAAGCCTGGCAATAGTATTTTTTCTAAATGGACTGCCAATGAAGTAATTACTAATACGGCCACACTGACTGCGAAAAATCTGCAGAATAATACGATTTCGGTTCAAAGCAGCGCAACTGGTCAAATCGGCCAAGTCATCAACGGGAATGTAAATTCTAACGGTGATGTTCTTTACCCGAACTTCTACGGGCCAAGCGATGGTGAAGGCAATATGGGCCTTAATGCCCTAACGACTGTTTATGACACGGCCAGCCTGCTTTTTGCCAGCCAGTACTTTACTGGGACTGAAGGGCTTGCAACAACGAAACAATACAACAGCAGAGGCAGTTTGGTCGGAAGCAATATCAGTTCTGGCACTTTCAACGGTTCAATTATCAATGGTCTGCTTAACACAGGCTTGCAAAAGTCGGTAGTTCACTACGATATTGATTCCCACATTATCATCAAGACCTTGGAATTCGCTACCCCATGGCTGCAACTTTATGTTTCTGAAGGTTCAACCAGCTACCCAAGCGGGATGGCTCCAGGGACTATGGCTACTTTGTACGTCAAAAATATGGAAACTGGGGCTCAAAGGACGATCACCAAGTATGTGACTAAAAACGGCCAGATTCCATTGTCAGACTTTGGCGTTAAAGACAATGAGCGCCTGGTTAGTGCTGATTTCAGTATTCAGTACGAAGATACCAGCCAGCTGATCAATACCAAAACGTCAGGGGCGGTCTACATGCGTGGCGGCGTTGAGGAAGGCTATGTTGGCAAGGCTACGATAACTACCCAAGCCTACATCGTAACAAAGGACGGGACCAAGTACGTCCACGAGTCAACGACCAACCAGAAGACTAGCACTGGTGAATTCAGTCCGATTGGTCCACGGTCAGTTCAAGTCATTAAGAAGTCCAGCTCAATTCCAATTGGCCGGACTGACGTTTCTTTTGCTCAGCATGCCCCAGAAGGAGACACAGTTATCAGAAAGAATGCCTCCAACCGGGTTATTGCTGACTTCTACAATGTGACCAACTCCCCGATCGCTACGAAGTCACCAACGGTTTTGTCAGTTCTTTTGCCAAAAGGGGTGACGGTTGACAACGCCAATACCGATGTCAAGATGTATCTTGTCAATGACAGTACCGGCCAAGAGACGCTCTTAGAGAGATGGGGTTCAGCCGGCAACTGGTCTGGCGCTTTCAATTACAAGCAGACCTTGAAAAATGCGGACAGCGTTGATACTGGCCAGCAATACGTTAAGTTTGTTATGGGTGAAGGACAAGGGGGCCTGCAGCCGGGTTACCACATCCGTGGTGAATTCAACGTCAATGTTGGAGATGTCAGTGGACCAGTAACCTTGAAGGCTTACGGTGCTTCCTATAGCCAGAAGCTGCTGGCTCCAACGGGTTACTCCCTGATCACGGACAAGGAATCTGACAAGGTCAAAGACGGCGAAGCCTACAGAGAAGTCGCCGATCTCTTTGGCGACGGAAACTTGAAGGTGGCTGTTGCTAGCCAGCAATCCTACAGCCTGTCAAACTATGATGAGTTGAAGACAGAAAAAGAAGTCAAGGGTGACCTGGACAGTGACTACTCTAGCATGGCTCATGCCAGCTTGGGCGGGCAGATTTCCTACCGGCTCAAGTTCAGCAATACTGACGGCCAGGCCATCACCAAATTGACCTTGCTGGACGTTTTGCCAACTGTTGGCGACTTAGGCATTACTGACAATGTTGACCGGGGCAGCCAATTTACTCCGGTATTGGCCGGCCCAATTACCTTGAGCAACTCCAACCTGGAGATCAAGTACTCAACTTCCAGTAAGCCAAGCCGGGCGCTTTTGAACAACTCAGTAGCTAACTGGCCATCTGGCGCCCAAAAGCTGCAGGACCCATCCGGGGCTGAAAGCCCAACTTGGCTGACGCAAGATCAAGTGACTGACTGGTCCAAGATCCGGTCCTTTACGATCAGCTTGAAGAATGGGCAAACGATCAAGGCAGGCCAAACCACAACCATCGAGTTCACCATGCAGGCGCCAAAGCGGACTGACTTAACAGCAAGTCAGCTGCAGACCTTGCTTAATCCAAATACGGATGAAAGCAGTCGGGCAGCCTGGAACAGTTTTGCGGTCACGACCAACAACCTGCTTCCAGTTGAACCAGCCAGAGTTGGGGTGGTACTTGAGGACGCGTCAGCGGCGATCATCAAGAAGGACGCTGCTTCCGGCAAGACTCTGTCGGGCGTTGAATTTAAGCTGGCGGACAGTGAAGCTAACGCCAAGGCAGGCAAGTTCCTCCGTCTGGCAGACGGCAAGGTTGTCGCGCCAAGTGATTCTAACTACTCTTCCGGCCAGGACTATGTCTTAAAGAGTGATGACAACGGTCAATTGCTCTTTACCGGCCTTAAGAGCGGCCAGACCTACTATGCGGTTGAAACGAAGGCGTTAGACGGCTACCAGCTGGATTCTACGCCTCACGCGGTAAAGGCCAGCTACCAGACCAGTCAAGCGGCTGTCACGGTATACAACCAAAAGCAGCCAATTCTGCCGCAAACCGGTGGACCAGGTGCTTTGATCTTTATCTTGTTAGGTTTGATCATGCTCTTGCTAGCTGTTTTGGGCTTAAGAAATTATAGTATTATAAAACACTAATGTACAAAATGGACTGAAAGCGTTGCGCCTCTAAGGCGCAGCGCTTTTTTGCCCTATTAGTAAAGAAGTATAGAAAAACTAATGATCTTATATTGAACTTTTTATAACCCGATGATATAATTATGATAGATTCAAGGAAATGAAGAAATAACAAAAGAATAATTAGCGAAAGATCTAGCTGGTGGCTTTCGGCCTGCAATCGCAGGTAAGCAGAATTGCTGATCCAACTTGTTCACGAAAACGAGATGCCATTGGCGGGTATTTTCCATCACACGCCCGCGCTAGACCAAGCACTAAGCCACTTTTAGGAGGTGACAGGACTTTAGGGAAAAAACGGAGATTGCTGATAATTAGTGTGAATTAAAAGAGACGGAGAAAAGACCATGAAAAGAGGAAAATTAGCAACTTTGCTGGCTGCCTTTACTTTGGCAGCCGCACCTATCCTGTCTAGCGCTGGCCTGGTAAGCGCCGCTGAAGACAACTATACGACTACTAAGCCTAACGAAGTAACTGTGGCCATCCACAAGTACAAGACCACCAGTGACTTGTCAGGCAAGACCAAGCAAAACGCTGACTTTGACACCAAGTCAACCAGCGATTTGAAGAACTTGCTGGGCCTTAGCGACAGTGACAACCTGGAGCCAATGGCTAATGTCAAGTTTAAATACTTCAAGGTCAATGACAGCGACAAGCTGGCAGACTTGGCCAAGAAGTCAGTTAAGGAACTGGAAGCAGCTTACTCAACTAACGGCGAGATGACTACTGACGCTTCTGGTTTGGCAACTAAGGTTATTCCAGAAGCTGATTACGGCAAGTATTACTTTGTCGAAGTAACCAAGACTGACTCAGCCTTTGAAACTGCACCATTCCTGCTGGAAGTTCCATCATACATTTCCGGCAAGGGTTACGCTAAGACCATGAACGTTTACCCGAAGAACAAGGTTACTACCCCAACTCCGGGCAAGGACGTCAGCGATCTGGGCAACAACGACGACTCAGCCAAGGTCGGCGACCAGGTTAAGTGGTACTTGAAGGGTACTATTCCTGCCGATATCGACACTTACCAAACTTACGAATTCATCGATACTTTGGATTCAGCTCTGACTTACGACAAGTCCTTCACTCCAGTAGTTACTGTCGGCACTAAGACTTTGAAAGCCGGCGAAGATTACACGGTAACTGAACCAACTGCTGACAGCAATGTCTTCAAGGTTACCTTGACTGAAGCAGGTAAGAAGAAGGCCTACGAAGCTTACCAAGCAGCAGGCCAAACTCCAAGTGCTGAAGAAATCAAGGACATTGCCAAGAACACTGACGAAAACCCATTCATCGAAGTTGAATTTGCAACTACTATCAACGAAAAGGCCGTAATGGGCAAGACCATCGACAACAAGGTTGTCTTGAACTACCACAACGGCGGCAGCGTTTCTGGCAAGCCAGAATCTGACACTCCAGAAGTTCACACCGGTGGTATCCGCTTCGTTAAGAAGGACGCCGTTAACAAGAACGTTCTGGAAGGCGCAGTATTCGAACTGTACGAAGCAGACGGCACTACTCCAGTTAAGTGGACTCAAGCCATGATCGATGCCAACGGCTCAACTGGCTTCAAGGACCAAGCAGTTGGCAACCAAGTTAAGCTTGTTTCAAAGAAGGACGGCACTTTCGAAATCAAGGGCCTGAAGTACGGCTCAACTGGCAAGAACAACGATGATTCTTCTACTAAGTACGTTCTTAAGGAAGTTCAAGCCCCAGAAGGCTACAACCTGCCAGACAATGCCACTACTACTGTGACTGTCAACGCAACTTCCTACTACAAGAATCCAACTGCAGTTGATGCTGTAGCAGCTGATCCTGTAGAAATCCTGAACAACAAGACTCCAAACCTGCCAATGACTGGTGGCATCGGTGCCCTGATCTTCGCTCTGACTGGTTTGGCAGCTGTAGGCTTCGCCTTCTACGAAATCAAGAAGCGTCGTCAAGCCTAATTGACTAAACTTAGTTGATTTGTTGATCACAATTTGTTACTTTTTGAAGCGGGAAAGTCAATTGGAAATTCAATTGGCTTTCCGCTTTTCTAAAGCAGGGGAGCTGGCCCTGAGCTTGCCTGCTTTAGAAAGGTTAGTCTTTAAAAATAATAAATGGCTGCATTGTGGAAGAAAAACAGTGCAGAGTGTAGAGTATAAGAAGGGTGAGAAGGGAGAACAACTTATGGCGACTCATTTACGGCGCGGCCACTTGGCTTTTGCCTGGCTTTTGGCCTTGCTCAGTCTGCTTTTTACGGCTGGCCGGGCTCAGGCCGCCAGCCAAGACCTGACCTTGGTCAACCCTAGTCCAAACCAAGCGACAAGTTTCGTCTTTAAAGGCTGGAAGGTTAATGACCAGGCTAAGCTGGCGGACTTAAACAAGCAGACCAGCGAAGAACTGGACCAGTCCAGCCAGGCCGTTTTCCAGGAAAAAATGGCTGCCGGCCAGAGCCAATTAAAGCTCTCCCTGGATCCCGGCCGCTACTACATCAGAGAATTGACCAAGCCAGGGGTGACGGTCCAGCCGCTTCTTTTGACTTTACCTAGAAACGGCAGTAACCAGCTAACGGTCTACTTAAAGACTGAAGCCATCACTGGCCAGGTCCAGCTGACTAAGCTGGGCTATGCCAGCGCTTCAGCCAAAGGCAAGGCCCTGGCCGGAGTTAGTTTCTACCTTTATCAAGAAGGCAATAATCTTCCCTTGCGAGTTGATGCTTTGGGCAAATTGTCAACAGACGACCGGGATTCCCGCCTCCTTTTGACTGACAAAAATGGGCTGATCAAGGTGACCGGCCTGCCAGCCGGCAACTACTACTTCGTTGAACAGGCGACCCTGTCTGGATACGTGAAGAATACCAGCCCGCAGCACTTTACCGTCAAAGCCGGGGAAACGGCCTACGTGACTGTAAAGAACTACCAGCCGACCGTGCCGACTCAGCCGCAGAAGCCGACCGTGCCAAAGAGTTCCAGCTCTAGCTCGAGCTCTAGTTCAAGTTCCAGCTCAAGCTCAAGCAAGCCAAAGGTACCGACTCAGCCGCAAAAGCCTAACGTTCCTAGCCAAAAGAAGAAGGGCTTCCTGCCGCAGACCGGGGAAATCGTCAGCTGGCTGGCCGTCTTTGCCGGCCTGGTCCTCCTCGTCTTTGGCCTCTTCTTAGCTGTGAAGAGCCGGCGGAAAAATGACCAATAGGATTTACGGAAATGAAAAAAGAAGCAAAAAAGCAGGCAAATAAACAAAAGCAGCAAAATAAGAAAAAGGGGCCAATCTGGCCCTTTATTTTGCTTTTACTGGTCGGCTTGGGTCTTTTGGCTTATCCTTTGTCGACTCAGGTCTACAACTTTTGGCTGTCTCACCAGAAGGTCCAGTCTTTCCAAAAGGCGGCCGGTAAATTGTCAGAAGCTGAAGTAAAAAAGCGCCTCCGCCTGGCCCGGGCCTATAACGCCTCGCTCTTGTCACCAGGCCAGCAGGCCAGCTTCAGTGATCCTTTCAGTAAGAAGGAGAAACAAGCAGGCGTGGCAGCTTATGCCAAGATGCTGGAATTAGAGGAAAACATCGGCTATATCGATCTGCCTAAGCTCCACCAAGAATTGCCGATCTATGCCGGGACCAGTGAATCAGTCCTGCAAAAGGGCATTGGCCACTTGCCAGGTTCATCCTTGCCAGTTGGGGGCAAGAGCACCCGGGCGGTTCTTACCGGCCACCGTGGCTTGCCAAACTCCCGCCTCTTTACTGACCTGCCCCGGATGAAAAAAGGGGATGTCTTTTACGTCCACAACCTGGGCCAGACCCTGGCCTACAAGGTTGACCAGATTAAGGTGATCAAGCCGACCCAGGTTGACCAGCTCAAGATCGTCAAGGGCAAGGACCTCTGCACCTTGATGACCTGCACGCCATACATGATCAATACCCACCGGCTGCTAGTGACCGGCCACCGGATTCCATACAATCCAAAGGCGGAAGCCAAGGCCAAGGAAAGAAGCCGCAACCGCCTCTTCTGGATCATCATCGCTGTTCTTTTGCCAGTTTTGGCCATCATTATTTTCTTCTGGCACAAGAAGCGGAAGAAGAAAAAGCAAGGTAAAGCGGCAGAAAAGAAAGAACAAGAATAAGCAGATAAAAACGGGCCGTCCGGATTCACGCGGGCGGCCCGTTTAATATTTTTCTAGAATGAACTCCTTTGTGAAAAAAACTCTGCAAATAATGATAGAATAAAGGTAAATAGTTCAATTAGAGTAATTTAGGTGAATTACAGTGACTACGACACAAATCTGGATTAATTTACTAGCAATACTTGTAATCTTTGTTTTTGCCTCCTTCTTTGTCGCGGCGGAATTTGCCCTGGTGCAGGTCCGGCCCAGCCAGCTGGAGGACATGATCGCCAATGGACAGGGAAACGTGAAGAAACTTAAGCGGGCCCTGCACATGTCGCATAATTTGAATGAGTACCTGTCAACTACCCAAGTCGGCACTACCTTAGTTGGGGTTATCCTGGGCTGGTTCGGGGCTGATACTTTGGCCACCATCTTTGAAAGGCTTTTGGCTCTGACTCCCATGTCCAAGAGTCTGGTCAACTCAGTCGGAGCTTTGATCGGGGTTATTTTCCTGACTTATCTAGAAGTTGTTTTGACGGAAGTCGTGCCGAAAAATATCGCCATTGACGCCCCAGTCAAGATGCTGATGTGGATCGTAACGCCCCTCCACTTCTTCCATACTTTGGTTTATCCTTTCGTCTGGCTCTTGAACGCCAGCTCATCTGGTATTTTGAAGATAATGGGCTTTAACCCGGCCGATGAGGAAAACCAGGTTTATTCTCAGTCGGAAATCATCCGTTTGAGCAAGAACGCGGTGCATGGCGGGGCCTTGGACAAGGAAGACTTGACCTATATGGAAAGAGCCTTCCAGTTAAATGACAAGACGGCCAAAGACATTATGACCGACCGGACCCGGCTGACGGTTTTAGATGCCAGCGAAAACATCAAGACTGCCCTGGCCAAGTACCTGGAAGACGGCTACAGCCGCTTTCCGGTCGTGCGGGAAAATGACAAGGACGACGTGGTCGGCTACGTTTATGCCTACGACATCGTCCAGCAGAGCCGGGTGGACGACAAGGTGCCGGTGACCCGGGTCAACCGGACGATCATCACGGTGCCTGAATCCATGCCGATCCAAGACATTCTGCGTCTCATGATCAGCAAGCACACGCCAATCGTTTTGGTAGTTGATGAATACGGCGGCACCAGCGGGATCGTAACTGACAAGGACATTTACGAAGAGCTCTTCGGGTCAGTCAAGGATGAAATTGATGACGTTTCCGACGACTACATCATCAAGGACGCTGAAGGCAATATCCATGTTTCCGGCAAGACGACCCTGTATGACTTTGAACGCTACTTCCACCAGAATCTGAAGAGCTTCCAAAACAGCGACATCATCACCATCGGTGGTTACATGATGGAGCGCTATCCGAATTTGAAGAAAGAAGAGTCAGTAGAACTGGAAGGCTTCCGCTTTACCTTGGACGATATTCAGCAGGGTTTCATGCGCTGGTTTATCGTTGAAGGGCCAAAGACAAACGATCAAGCCGAAAAAGAAGAATAAGATTCTTAAAAAGGAACGGTTTTTAGACAAATGCCGTTCTTTTTTGTCAAAATAATGTTATAATCTGAATGTATCATTTTGAAAGCAATTAGTAATCGAGGAAACCTAATGAAAAGTATTCATGACGCAGTTGATCACAAGTTGTACAGCGAAGAAGACATCGCGGAAATGACCAAGCGGCTTGGCCAGCAATTGACCAAGGACTACGCTGGCAAGCGGGTGCTGGTTGTCGGCGCCTTGAAGGGTGCCATCTTCTTCTTGACCGACCTCCTGCGGGAAATGGACCTGGCTTGCGACATTGACTTCATCGACGTTTCCAGCTACGGCAACGGGACTGAATCCAGCGGCAAGATCACGGTAACCCATGACCTGGAAGCTGACGTGAAGGGCCGTGACGTCTTGATCGTTGAAGACATCGTGGACACTGGCCTCACTTTGAAGTTCATGAAGGACGAAATGCTCCGCCGCGGGGCAAGCTCAGTCAAGTGCTGCGTCTTGCTTAACAAGACGGCCCGCCGGACTACTGAAGTAGATGTTGAATACTACGGCACTCACGTAGGCAACGAATTCGTCATCGGTTATGGGATGGACTTTGCCGGCCTTTACCGGAACCTGCCTTACATCGGCGTCATCAAGCCGGAAGTTGTCGAAGAATTCAGCAGCAAGCACGAACACGACTAATTTTTCCTAAAAGAAAATGGATCATCCATGTGGATGATCCATTTTTTTGCTCTAGTGGAGCTTTTTCCAGTAGTAGACGGGCAGGCCCAGGAGGGTGATGCCCAGGCCGATCACGGAGAGGGCAAACTGGTTGATGACGGTCATCACGATGATGAACAAACCGCCAATAATGGAAATCAAAGGGATAACCGGGTAGGCTGGCGTCATGAAAGGCCGGGCCAGGTCTGGCTCTCTTTTTCTCAGCAAAATAACAGCCACAGACAGGAGGGTGGTGAAGGTCCACATGACAAAGACCAGCATGTTGGTCAAGATTTCAAAGTTGCCCAGGGCGATCATGATCAAGGCGATGGCGTTGACCAAAAGGGCGGAGAAGACCGGGACCCCGCTTCTGGCAGAAGTCTTAGCCAACTTCTCAGAGCCGGGCAGGCGGTCTGCTTGGGCCAGGATGTAAGGAGTCCGCATCCCTGTCAGCATAAAGCCGTTGCAGGCCCCGTAAACCGACAGCAGGATGCCGACCGTGACGATTTTGCCCCCGGCCTGGCCAAAAAGCTTCAAAGAAGCATAGTAGGCGGTATTGTCATTGCCGATGATTTTGGCAAAAGGCAAAGCAGTCATAAAGGCGTAGTTGACCAGGATGTAGACGACAGTGACCAGGGAGAGGCCGAGGATGATGGCCCGGGCCAGGTCCTTTTCGGGATTCTTCATTTCCTTGGCCAGATTGGTCACCACGATCCAGCCTTCAAAGGCGAAGAGGGCGGAGAGCAGGCCCTGGCTGATCCCGGCCAGCCAGCCGCCGCTGCTAGCCACCGTAACTGGCCAGAGGCTGACGGAGACTTGCGGGCGGATTAAGGCGAAAACGATGATCAAAAAGAGAGGGATCAGCTTGATGACCGTGATCACCGACTGCATCCAAGCTGAAGCCTTGGTGCCCAGCATGTTGATCAAAAAGAGCAAAAGGACCACCCCAGCGGCAATCCACTTGCTGCTGGAGGCTGGCAGGCCCGCCAAAACTACAAACTGCTGGCCGAAAATCGATGCCAGGGCCGCGATCTGAGCGGGGAAGTAGACGGTCATTTCCGCCCAGCCGAAGAGAAAGCCCCAGATATTGCCATAGCTGTAGTCCAGGTATTCAATGGCCCCGTTGACGTTCAAAGCTGCCGCGATTTCCGACACGGTCAAACCTGAGCAGATTGAGATAACGCCGGCTAAGAGCCAGACCAAAATAGTGGCTGAAGCTGACCCGGTGCTTTGGGAAATGCTGCCGATCTTAAAGAAGACCCCGGCTCCGATGACTGAGCCGATGACGGTCGCCAGTGCCTGGCCAAAAGAAATCTGTTTTTTCACGAAATCCCTCCAGTAATACAAGTCTAACTATTCAATTATACAGGAAATCTTTCTACTTGGTCTAGGCGGATTTCTCGGCTAAAATGGTAGAAGGAGGTTTTGGGCGATGGGGCAAAAGAAGCATTTTCAGCATCCGGCAACTCTGCCGGCTCTTTTGATTCTGCTGGCCGCGATTATCGGCCTTTTGGCTTATGGCCTGTACAATTATGCCAGCCAGACTACCCTGCCAAAAGGGGCCAGTCAAAGCGCTGTAGGCCTTAAGGTTGACCAAAGCCAAGAGGATATTGACCTCAGCCGCCTTCAAAAGGGCGGCTTGTCTTTCGTCTATCTGCCGGTTGACCAGAATTTTTCCGCTAGACGCAAGGAAGTTGCTAAGACCAAATTAGCCTATGGCAGCGTACTTGAAGTAGCAGGGGAGAAAAGCGCCAAGAAGCAGCTAGCCCGGGCCAAGCGCCTGTCTGCCGGCCACTGGGGCGCCTTGCCAATTCTGCTGGACAGCGGACAAGATGATCCAAGCGCAGCCAATTTGACTGCCATGAGCCAGCTGGCCGCTTCTTTGATTAAGAGCCATGAGGTCATGGTCAACGCGCCGGTGAAGTATAAGAAGCTTTTTCCAGCGGGATGCAAGTTCCTGGCCACGTCGACGTCAGCGCCAAGCAAACTGGACTACTGCTTCTGGCGCTATACAGAAAAAGGCCACGTGGCCGGAGTCAGCGGGATCGGCTACAAGAACGTCATGTATGCCTACATCGGGACCAGCCAGCAATATAAAGAAAAGTACGGACAATTAGCACAATGATTTACACAGAACAGATTCAAGCAGTTTTAAAGAAGGAACATAAGGACCAGCCAACCTTGATTCAAAAGGAGACTTATGAGGCTATCAAGAACGGGGCCAGCCTGGTAGCTTTGGCTAAGACGGGGACGGGCAAGACCCTGGCTTATGCCCTGCCGGCTTTAGAGCGGGTAGTTCCTGGGGAGAAAAATTCCCTGGTGATTTTGGCTCCGACGACTGAACTGGCCGTCCAGATCAGAAATGCCATCCTGCCTTTTGCCAAGGCCCTGGGCCTCAAGACCCTGGCCTTGGTGGGAGCCGGAAACCGGCAAAGACAGGACGAGCGGTTGAAGAAGGACAACTGTGAAGTCCTGGTCTGCACCCCGGGCCGCTTCTTCGACTTCTTCTCTTCTGGCCGGATCAAACTGGTTCAGATCAAGACCCTGGTCATCGATGAAGCCGACGACATTTTGGAATTTGCCAAGCTGGAACTTCTGAGTTCTTTGGGCCAGAACCTGCCTTCTACTAGTCAGATTTTGCTCTTTGGGGCTACTGAATCCCAGATCACCCAGGAAGCGGAGGAAATTTTTGCCCGCCACTTCTTCTTAGTCGATGTCCGCCCGGACCAGGGCAGCCGGACTGAGCATGTCTTTTTGCAGGTGGACAATGAGCACAAGCTGGAATACCTGCAGCGCCTGTGCAAGCTGGACGGCTTTAGAGGCCTGCTCTTCTTTGACTCAAACGAGGGGATGCTGCGCTTTGCCAGAATTTTTGCCCACAGCAAGACCCGCTTTGAAGTTTTAGCCAACAATTTCTCAAAAGACAAGCGCCAGCAGGCTATCCGGGACTTGGCCAAGGGCAAGGTCAAGCTGCTCTTAGCCACTGACCTGGCGGCCCGGGGGTTGGACATTCCGAAACTGACCTACGTGGTCAACTATGAAATCCCTACTGACGCCAACACCTACATGCACCGAGCTGGCCGGACCGGCCGGATGCAGCAGGAGGGCAAGGTGGTGTCTCTGGGCAATGACCACGACCTGCGCAAGCTGAAGAAGCTTTTGGAAGGGGAAGTAACGGTCGACCGGGTCTACTTTGCCGGCTACCACTTAAGCAAAGAAAAGCCGGTCAAAAAGGAAAAGGGTGAAGCAAAAGACAAGCAGGATAAAAAGACTGCTGTCCTTGCCCAGCCGGCTAAGAAGAAAAAGAAGTCCAAGAAGAAAAACAAGAACAAGGGTTATCATCCACATTACTTGAAGGGAAAGAAGCAGAGTGAATAACGTGATTGACTGGCTGGAGCGGCACCTGCTGCCCCTGGCCAATAATCTGGCCTCAGTCCGCTGGCTGGTGGCCCTTAGGGATGCTTTTATCTCCACCTTGCCGATCAGTTTGACCGGATCAGCAGCGGTCTTGATCAAGAGCTTGATTGTCGCTGCTAATCGAAATTTAGGCTGGCATGTTTTTTACCAGCTCATGCAGCCGGCGATCTCCATCTGCAACTTTGTCTGGCGGGGGAGCGTGGCCATGTTTGCCCTCTTCTTTGTCCTCAGCTGGGGCTACCAATTGGCCAAGGCCTGCGAGGTGGATCCATTGGCCGGAGCCATGACGGCTCTATGCTCTTTTATGATGAGCATTGCCAACTATTCCTACCTCATGCAGGGGAGTAAGCGGATCAAGCTGGACCAGGTATTTAACACCAAGCAGCTGTCAACGACGGGGATGTTTACCGCCATCCTCTTTGGCGGTCTGGGCGTGGCCCTTTACATCCTGGGGGTCAAGGCCAGACTGGGCCTGCACATCCAGACTGCCATGCCGCCGGCCCAGATTGCGGCCTTTGAGGCGGCAATTCCAGTCATGCTGGCCCTTTTTATCGTGGGCGGGCTGAACTATCTTTTCCAGACCATTACTGGCCAATATTTTGGTGACTGGCTTCTGGAGATCATCCAGCTGCCCCTTTTGAAACTGGGCCAGGGCTTCATCATGGTGATTGCCGTTACGGCCTTAACCCAGCTTTTCTGGTTCTTCGGGATCAATGGGGCCAGTGCCCTGGCTCCGGTCGTTGGGTCAATCTGGGCCACGGCCCAAAATGCCAATATATTGGCGGCAGCTAATGGCCACAAGATCCCGTATTTATGGACCAACACTTCTTTTATGATCTTTGGTGTCAGCGGGGCCTGCCTGCCTTTGGTGATCGCGATTTTGCTGACTTCCAAGCGCAGCGACCACCGGACTTTGGCTAAGGTGGCCCTGGCTCCGGCCGTTTTCAATGTCAATGAACCCATGCTTTATGGGCTGCCGATTATTTTGAACCCGGTTTACTTTTTGCCCTTTACCCTGGCTCCTATTGCCAATGTCTCTGTTGCATATTTAGCGACCAGGCTGGGCTGGATCAACCGGGTCCAGGCCTCTGTTCCAAATATCATGCCCCCGATAGTCGGCCCTTACCTGGCTTGCAACTATGACTGGCGGGCCTTGGTTCTTTCTTTAGTCAACCTGGTCATTGCTGTCTTAATCTGGCTGCCTTTTGTCAAGGCGGCTGACCGGATTGGCAGCAATGATGAACCACGGCGCTTTTTCATGCCCCAATACTAATGACTTAAGCTAAAGCACTAGCTTTTTCAGCACATTTTTTGTAGAATTAAATGTGTTGCATGGCCCGGTAGCTCAGTTGGATAGAGCACTGGTTTCCTAAACCAGGTTGTCGCGAGTTCAAATCTCGCCCGGGTCATTGCCTGCCCCTCACGGAAGTGAGGGGTTTTCTTTTTGCCTTTTTTCTCTATTTTTTGCTATTTTTCTCTATTTTTTCTTCCGAACTTATTGCCTTTTGCCTTTAACTTTGTCAAAAACGGACGGCTTTTTAACAAAAATTTAAAGAAAGTAAAGTTGATTGAAAAAGAAAGCGGATTTTTTGCTTTTGATAAGAAAATTATGAAAGTGTTGCGGAAAAGGATTGCAAAGGTTGAGATCTTTCTCTATAATTCTAGACATCAGTTTATGAGAGAGAAATTAAACGCTATTAGATATCTCATAATCTGCGTCAATGTAATTATATTTTTCTACCGTTAGGAGGCGGAGACTATATGTCTGAAACAACTCAAACAAAAGAAACAGTTGGATCATTTACGATGAAAGTCCTCAATGGTTCAGCGACTGCCATTATCGTGTCACTTCTTCCAAGTGCCATTTTGTCAACCTTCTTGACTCCTTTTGCCGGGAGCAACGCGATTGTGGCCAATCTTTTGCACATTGTGACCGTCTTCCAATACTTCTTCGCTGTGATGTGCGGTTTCTCAACTGCCAAGCAGTTTAACCTGGGCTACACTGAAGCTGCCTGTGTGGGCGGTGCTGCCTTCCTGGGCTCCGGCTGTATTACCGCGGTAACTACCACTGTTAAAGGCGTGACTACCACCAGCTTCCAATTAGCCGGGATGGGTGACGTTATCAACACCATGCTGACGGCAGCCGTTGCCGTACTGTTCATCAAGTGGGTCGGCAACCGCTTCGGCTCACTGGGGATCGTCTTCTTCCCAATCCTGGCCGGGACCGGCGTCGGTTTCCTGGGCAGCCTGACCAAGCCTTACGTATCCCTGGTAACCACGGCTATCGGTGACGTCATCAACACCTTCACCAAGCTGGCTCCATTCCCAATGTGTGTCCTGATCGCCATGTCCTTCGCGATCATCATCGTTACCCCACTGTCAACTGTAGCGATCTCCGTAGCCATCGGCCTGGCCGGCATGGGTTCTGCCGCTGCTGGTTTCGGTCTGGCAAGTACCGCGGCCTTCCTTATCTGGGCAACCCTGAAGGTTGACAAGCCAGGTGTGCAAGTTGCCATCTTCTTAGGCGCCATCAAGATGATGATGCCAAACTTCCTGAGATACCCAGTGATCGGGGTGCCAATCGCTTTGACGGCGGCTGTCTCAACCCTGTCCGTGCCAATCCTTGGTCTGCAAGGGACTCCGGCATCCGGTGGTTTCGGCCTGATCGGGGCAGTTTCACCGCTGGCTTCTTACAATGCCGGCTTCCACAACGTGCTGGTGCTGGTAATCGTCTGGGTAGTCGTACCATTCGCGGTTGGCTACCTGATGAAGAAGATCTTCGTCGACTGGACCAAGGTCTGCAAGCCGGAATACTTCGTCACTCCGGCCCGTTAATTGTCATTAATCTCCTTAAATTATTCCAATAAACCATATTTTTCCTTATATAATTCAAGTCCGCGGCTGAAGCTTTGTCAGCCGCGGCTTTTTTTGACCTTCCTTGACAAAAAATAATATTATTAGTAGGCTAAAGTAAGTCAATTGTTAAGGAACCTTTAAATTCAGTCCCGTGAGGCTGACAAGGACATTTTGTTCCGGGTTCCAGTATTTGGAAAGGAAGATTTCTTTTGAAAGAAAACAAGACATTCCGGAACCCTGAAGCGGTTTTGGACGTCCAGGACAAGCCGAAGTTTGGTCCCTGGCTGCTGCTCTCAATCCAGCACCTCTTTACCATGTTCGGCTCGACCGTCCTGGTTCCGCTTTTAATCGGTTTAAAGCCAAGCATCGCCCTCTTTTGTTCAGGGGTAGGGACCTTGGTCTACATCCTTTGCACCCAGGCGAAGATTCCTGCCTACTTAGGTTCATCTTTTGCTTTTATCGCGACTATGCAGGCCTTGATGAAAAATTACGGCTATCCGGCCGTCGGGCAGGGGGCCATCGCGGCTGGTCTGGTCTACGTTATCGTGGCCCTCTTGATTGCCCGCTTTGGCTCGCGCTGGCTGGACAAGATACTGCCACCAATTGTGGTTGGCCCGATCATCATTGTTATCGGCCTGTCACTTGCAACGACCGCGGCTAACGATGCCATGTTCAATGCCAGCGGCAAGTACAGCCTGACTTACTTCGGGGTGGCGATTTTTACCCTGGTCATCACGATTATCTTTAACATGTTTTTGAAGGGCTTCCCGAGCATGATCCCGGTTTTGCTGGGGATCATCTGCGGCTATCTTATGGCGCTTTTCTGCGGGATCGTTGACCTGTCCGGCGTTGAAAGCGCCAAGTGGTTCTCTTTGCCGGCCTTTGACGTCATGGGGGTCAACTACAAGTTCAAGTGGTACCCGGCCGCAATCATCACCATGGCTCCGATCGCTTTTGTCACCATGACTGAGCACATGGGCCACATCATGGTCTTAAACAAATTGACCAAGCGGAACTTCTTTGAAGACCCGGGCCTGCACCGGACCCTGCTGGGCGACGGTCTTTCCAGCATCATCGCCGGCTTTCTGGGTGGCCCGCCAACTACCTCCTACGGGGAAAACATCGGCGTTTTGGCCATGACCAAGGTCCACAGCGTCTTCGTCTTGGGCGGGGCAGCCTTCTTCGCCATCGTCTTCTCCTTTGTCGGCAAGGTTTCAGCGGTGATTGAATCCATTCCAACCCCGGTCATCGGGGGGATCTCCTTCCTGCTCTTCGGGATGATCGCGGCTAACGGCCTGCGGATCCTGGTTGACAACAAGGTCGACTTTGAAAAGAAGCGGAACCTGGTCATTGCTTCCGTCATCCTGGTTATCGGGATCGGGGGCACCTACCTCAAGATCGGCTCTTTCCAGCTGACCAGCATCGCCTTGGCCACGGTCTTCGGGATTGTCTTGAACCTGATCTTGCCGGAAAAAGCAGCCAGCGAACAGTAGAATTTTTGCAAATAGCTTTCCATAATTGCATGGAAGGCTATTTTTTATTTAAAAAAGCGGCGATTTGGTTTAAGATAGGTAAGTAACAAAGAAAAAACAGAGGGATTTTTTGATGAACAATTTACCAGAAGAATTAGCAAAAATTGTCAAGGAAGTCGACGAGCAGATCGCCGGGCGTCTCCAAGAAATCGATGAACAGGTTATCTACAACCAGGCCAAGGTCCTGGAGGCCTTTGTCGACAACGCGGTTGCTGAATCAGACCTTAAGGGGACCAACGGCTACGGGGACGACGATGAAGGCAGAGACAAGCTGGAGCGGGTCTACGCCCAGGTCTTCCATACTGAAGACGCGCTGGTAAGGCCGCAATTCGTTTCCGGGACCCACACCCTGGCAACTGCCCTTGATGGCAACCTGGTGCCAGGCGATACCTTGACTTATCTGACGGGGATGCCGTACGACACCCTGCAGCACGCCATCGGTCTTACTCCAGACAAGGCCGGTACCTTGATTGAAAAAGGGGTTAACTTCTCTTACGTGCCGCTGAAAGAAGATGGCAGCGTCGACTTTGAAGCAGGGGAAAAGATCTTAAAGCGGGACCAGCCTAAGATTGTGGCTATTCAGCGGTCCCGGGGCTACGATACCCGGGAAAGCTTCCCAGTTGCCAAGGTCAAGGAAATGATCGACTTCATCAAGGAAGTCAGTCCCCAGTCCTTAATCTTCGTTGACAACTGCTACGGGGAATTTTCTGAAAAGCATGAGCCGACTGAATATGGGGCCGACTTCATGGCCGGTTCTTTGATCAAGAATGCCGGAGGCGGGATTGCCCAAACTGGCGGCTACATCGTCGGCAGAAAAGACTTGATCCACCGGGCAGCCAGCCGGCTTTTTGCACCAGGGATCAGCGACTCAGAAGGCCCAACCTTAAACAGCCTGCATGAATTCTACGAGGGCTTCTTCCTGGCGCCAAACGTGACCGGGGAAGCCATCAAGGGGATGATCTATTCAGCTGCCTTGATGGAAAAGCTGGGCTTCAACGTGTCTCCTAAGTGGGACGCGCCGCGGACTGACCTCATCGAACTGATCACCTTCAACGACAAGGAGAAGATGATCAAGTTCTGCCAGGAAGTGCAGAAGAATTCGCCGGTTGACTCCTTCGTCACGCCAATTCCAAGCCACATGCGGGGCTATGAAGATGAAGTCATCATGGCTGGGGGGACCTTTGTGTCCGGATCAACGGTTGAATTCTCAGCTGACGGCCCGATTCGCCCGCCTTACGCCGTTTACATGCAGGGCGGTTTGACCTATGCTCACGACAAGATTGCCGTAACTAACGCGGTAAAGGCAACCTTGTTTGGCGAATAAGCAAAAAGGCCAAATAAAGAAAATAGTTCAAGATATAAAAAACGTTGACACTGTCTTGTGTCAACGTTTTTGTCATTCTAAGATTCTTTGAGGACTTCAGCCCAGACTTCGCCTCCTTCTTGGTAGACCCCTTGGATTTCCGGATCCAGGCCTGGGAACTTTTGGGCAGCGCCGATCAAGACTTGGAAGTAGGCGACGTCCAGGTCCTGCCAGCGCTCACCAGGTGCCACGATGAAGACGCCAGGCGGGTAAGGGAGGGCGCCTTCTAGAGCTACCCGGCCTTTGGCGTCAGACAGTTTGACCAGTTCGCTGTTGCCGTGGACGAATTCACGGTCTGCTTCTTTTGGCGTCATCTCGTAATTTTGGAAGCTGCCTTTTAAGAAAAGGGCTTGCTGGAGCTTAAAGATGTCATGCTCTTGGTAATAGTGGTGGAGCTCCTGGCAGAGCTGGTAGAGGGTATAACCATTATAGCGGTCAGGATACTGGCTTACCAATTCCGGCATGATGGAAGAGAGAGGCGCCTTAGTCAAATAGGCATCTTCAAAGGCCATTAAGGCAGAGAAGAGGCCGTTCATGTCAACCTGGCTTTCGCCTGGCGTTAAGAGGTAGAGGGTAGAGTAGCTGTCGGACTTTTCCGGGATGATGTGCTTTTCGTGCAAGTAGAGGGAAACGACCGCGCCGGGGATGCCTTCTTCAGTAAAGGCAGCTTTTGCCAGGTCAATGCCGGGCGTCATCAAGGTGACCTTGACCGGGCTTAAGGCAACTTCACCTGGGGCGATCAATTTGAAGCCGTGCCAATCATCGTCTGGGGACAGTTTCCAGGCTTCTGGATCGTGGGCCAGGACATCGGTTGGCAGCTCTTCCCACTTTTGCCCGCGGACAGTTGGCGGAACGAGGGGCTTAAAAAGCTTGCTTTCTTTTAAGAGCCGCTTGCGGAAGTCGATGCCTAATTTAACCGTGTCGCTCCACCAGTTGTTAACGGCCGGTGAAGCAGCCATGGCGCTGTTGGCGACCAAGGAAGCGTAGACCGGGTAGGAGTAGCTGGTCGTAACGTACTTCATGTAGGCGTGGTTGAAGTGCTTGTGGTCGACGTAGCGCTTTTGCCCCTTGATATGGCTGTCTTTTTTCAAAATCTGGGAAGCTTGGCCCACGCCGGCTTGCTGCTTGTGGACGGACTGGGTGACCAGGATGCCGGGATCATCGGGACCGTAGGTCTGCTGGAAAGGAGAGTAGTCTCTAAGGACGTCGACAAATTGTTCATAGCCGCCCCAGGCACAGTCAAAGAGGATGTAGTCACAGAGACGGCCGAGCTTTTGCAAGATGAGCTTGGCGTCATAGAAGATGCCGTCATAGGTCTCCAGCTGCAGGACTGCCAGGCGGAAAGGCCGGTCAGCCTGGGCGCGGTCAGGGTCGATCTTGGCGATTTCTTGGCGGATCAAGTCTTCGTCCAGACTGGCGGTGGTTAAAGGCCCGATCAAGCCGTCGGCGTTTCTGTCAGTTGGCAGGTAAACCGGCTTAGCCCCGGTCATGACCAAGGCACTGTTGTAGATGGACTTGTGGTTGTTCCGGTCAAAAAGGACCAGGTCGCCTTCATCTAAAAGGGCGGTGGTGCAGATGGTGTTGGCGCTGGTTGTGCCGTTGGTGCAGAAGTAGACCTTGTCGGCGTTGAAGGCCTTGGCAGCTTCTTGCTGGGCTTCTAAGGGTCCTCCGGTGTGGTTCATCATGTCGCCGAGTTCTGAGACGCAGTCGGAAGTGTCGGCTCTGAAGTAGTTGTCGCCGAAGAAGTTGCGCAAGACTGCTCCGGCTGGGTGGCGGTCATAGAAGCGGCCGTTGTGGTGGCCAGGAGTATCGAAGACCAGGTCATCTTGATCAGAAAAAACCGTCAGCTCCCGGATGAAGCGGGGAACATTGGCTTCTTCGTAGGCCTGGGCCTGGCGGCTGATTTCAGCTTGGCTTGTCTCAGGGTCAAATTCGATCAAGGGCAAATCCAGGCCCAGCTTTTCCTTCATGGTCTGGTAGATGCCCCGGGACCGGCTGTCTTTTTCGTCGATGACCACGGCAGCCAGGCTGGCCGGGTTGACCAGCTCGGTCAGTTCAGTTTTGGGCCAGTCGATTGGTAGATAGGGCAGAAGTTCTTTTTTAGCAGCGATTGCTAGATAATGCATTGAAAAAATCCTTTCTGTTTTATGGATAGATGGAAGTTGCTACTTGTACTTGCGGTCACGTTCATCGCGGAATAAGTGATCAAAGAGCCAGTCGTATTGAGAGATAAAAATGAGAATGCCGATGCCAGCCGCGACTTGAAGCCAGACGGGGATACCGTAATCTCTGGTCAGCTTAAGAAAAGCAGCTCTCAAGTAGGAATGGCCAACAAACAGCCAATACAAAGAGTCAAGAATAGCTATCGCGGACAAAAGCGTCGCCGTTACTCGCAAAAACTTTTTCATATCGATCCCTTTCTGTTACTTGACATATTTATAAAAGCGCTTACCACTTGATTCAGTACCTTTATAAAAAATTGTAGTAGGCATAGGTAAATTATACACTTTCAAGCTTTTTTTGCCAAAAAGCATTCTTAATCGCCGCCCTTAGTGATGTTTCCTTTTTGCGCATTTACTTGCACGAAAAAGGCCAGTTTCTCTTGTCAAGGGCAGATTAACCAAATATTTTTTACTAAAAGCTGGCTAATGACCGGTATGCGGATAACTTCTGCTTAACAATTGAAAGAATTTTCATTGAATTAAAAAAACTATAGAACTTTCAAAACAATAGGAATAAAATGAAAACGATACTTTTTTGATTGGAGACGGTGCAGTGACCAGCTTTTTAAAGCGCCAGAACAAGCCCCCGTGCTGGCAAATTGCCGCTTAAGACAATTTGACCAATAAGGAGCTTGATTTACAGAATGATTGAAGAAACCCCAAAGAAACACTACATGGCCTGGATGACCTTGGCGATGCTCGACTTCGTCACCATCATCCGCTTTGAAGATGTTTTCTACCCATACCAAAACCAAGGTCTGTCCGTAATCTTTTCATGGATTTTCCTTTTGATTTGCTACCAATTGCCATATACCTTGATTGCTACCCAATTGGGTCTGGCTTACAAGGATACTGAAGAAGGTGGCCTGGCCTCCTGGATCCGGCGGGGGACGGGCAGCGACGTATTAGGCTATGCTACCAGCTGGATGTACTGGGCCCAAACCGTGCCCTACCTGGTGGACGTGTCCAACTCCATCATCGTCTCCATTTCCTGGATGATCCTGGGCAACAACACTTTAGGCAAGCACATGTCGCCCTTCATGTTCGGTCTTTTGACCTTTGTCATTATTTTGATCTTTATCTTGTGTGAAAGTGCATATAAAAATTCCCTGGATCTTTTGTCCTTGATTGGGGGGATTGCCATGTTCGCCATGTCCGTGATCTTCGTGATCTTGATCATCTGGGCCCTCATGCACGGCGGCCACATTGCCACCAAGATGGAATGGTCCAGCTTTAAGCCGAACTTCAGTGTCCACTACTTCTCCACGACTGGCTTGTTGATCTTTGCCATGTCCGGGGCGGAACTGGCCGCGCCTTACGTGACGCGTCTCAAGAATCCCCGCAAGGAATTTCCAAAGTCAATGTGGATGCTTTTTGCCATGACGGTCTTCATGACCTTGACTGAAACTCTCGGTCTGGCTGTCCTCTTTGACGCCAAGCACATCCCGCACGACTTTAAGATGAACGGGGCCTTCTACGCCTTCCAGCTTCTGGGTGAAGAAGCTGGCATGGGCAAGAGCCTTATGTACATGTATGCCATCGTCTGCCTCTTGAACTTCATGGCCGACCTGGCCGCCTTGATTGACGCTGCCAGCCGGGTCTTTGCCTCTGACACTTCAGAAAAGTACATGCCAAGCTGGCTCAGAAAGAAGAACAAGGATGGCCTGCCAGTCAACAGTTACGTGCTGACTTGCAGCATCACGCTTTTCCTTTTGCTTTTGTCAGGGACCTTGCCGGAAATCAACGATATCTTCAACTGGCTTTTGAACTTGAACGGGATCGTCTCACCGTACAAGACTTCCGTTGTCTTCCTGGCCTTCTTGGCCTTCCGCTACCGGCATAAGACTTTTGCCGACGGCGACTTCGTCTTCATCAGAAACCACAAGGGGGCCCTGGCGGTCGGCTGGTGGTGCTTCATCTTCACCTTCATCTGCGCGACGATGGGCTTCCTGCCGCAGGATGTTACTTTTGACAGTCCGCAATGGACCAAGCAGCTCTGGATGAACATCATCACCGTTATCGTCCTCTTCGGGACTGGCTTCCTTCTGCCATGGCTCAGAAAGCTGGAAGTAAAGCACCAAGCCAAGGCTAAGGGCTAATGCAGAACAATAAAATAGAGTAAAGAAATAAGGAATCAGTCTGGCTGATTCCTTATTTTTGTTTCATCAATTTACAAGCAGTGGATTCTTCAAGAGCCAAATGGTCAAGGGGATGATGACCAGGAGCAAAATAAGGCTGGTAATCCGCAAAATCCGCCGCGCCTTTTGCCCTAAGGACCTGTCAAAAGAGTAGACCAGGCTGAAGCCGGCCAGGATGATCAAGAGGCTGTCGCCCAGGAGGGGGAAAATATTAACTGTCATAGTGCACCTCAAAATTGTTTTCTCGATTATTTTATGAAAAATTCGCCGCCTTCGCGCCTTTTTTGCTATGATTAAGTTAGCAATTTGCTAAGGAGGCAATAAACCCAGTATGCAGAAAATTAAAGTAATGACCGTTTTCGGGACCAGACCAGAAGCCATCAAGATGGCCCCTTTGGTCCTCAAGCTGATCAGTGACGACCGCTTCCAGCCAGTTACTGTGGTTACCGCCCAGCACCGGGAAATGCTGGACCAGGTCCTGGAGATTTTTAAAATCAAGCCGGATTACGACTTAAACATTATGCAGCCCCAGCAGACCTTGGCTGATATTACCACCCGGGTTTTGACCTCTTTGAGCCAAATCATCCAGGAAGAAAAGCCGGATATCGTCCTGGTCCACGGGGATACGACGACTTCCTTTGCCGCCAGCCTGGCTGCCTTTTACCAGCAGACTCCCCTGGGCCACGTTGAAGCGGGCCTGAGAACCTGGAACAAGTACTCACCTTTCCCGGAAGAGATGAACCGGCAACTGACCGACGTCTTGTCCGACCTTTACTTTGCCCCGACTTCAGTCAGCCGGGCCAACCTCTTAAAGGAAGGACACCCGGAAGAGAATATTTTTGTCACGGGCAACACGGCCATCGATGCCCTGGCCCAGACCGTCCAGGCCGACTACCAGCATGAAGTCTTAGACAAGATCGGCCAGGGCAAGCGGATTATCCTGGTCACCATGCACCGGCGGGAAAACCAGGGCGAGCCTATGCGGCGGGTCTTCAAGGTGATGAAGGACGTGGTTGACCAGACTGATGACGTTGAAGTCGTCTACCCGGTCCACCTTTCGCCAAGAGTCCAGGACGCTGCCAAAGAAGTTTTAGGCGGTGACCCCCGGATTCACTTGATCAAGCCTTTAGACGTGGTCGACTTCCACAACCTGGCCAAGCGCAGCTACTTTATTATGACCGACTCTGGCGGGGTCCAGGAAGAAGCTCCGTCTTTAGGCAAGCCGGTTTTGGTCTTGCGGGACACGACCGAGCGGCCGGAAGGGGTCAAGGCCGGAACCTTGAAACTGGTTGGCACTGAAGAAGACGCGGTTAAGGAAGCCATGCTGGAGCTTTTGAATGACAAAGCTGCCTACAAGAAGATGGCTGAAGCCAAGAACCCATACGGCGATGGCCAGGCCAGCGACCGGATCTTAAATGACATTGCCTGGTACTTTGCCGGCAAAAAGGAGCAAAAAACTGCCGACTTTGCCTAATTAAACAACTTGCATGAATGAAAAAAGCAGTGAAGCTCAGCTTCACCGCTTTTTAATTTTCTTCTCCAGTTTCCGTCTGAGGCTTCTTTCCTGTTGCTCGAAGACGGATTTGGTGGTCAGGTAGTTGAAGATGCCGACCAGGATTTGGTCGATGATCTTGACGATCAAGGCCGGCCAGCCGAAGATGCTCATCCCCAGCCACATGATCAAGGTGTCCGGCAGCAGGCTGATGATCCGGTAGGCAAAAAAGGACAGCAGCTTCTGCCACAAACTGTGCTCATGGTCCACGTTCTTGGTAAAGACCGCCTTGTGGTTGAACCAGAAGGAGGCCAGGTTGGATACGATAAAGGCAACCGTGTTGTCGATGACCAAGACGGTGTGCAAAACGTCATGCATGAACATGAAGACAACCGTGTTGATCAAGGCCGCGATGAAGCCGAAGAACATGTAGACCCATAAATTGCGGTGGCGCTTGAAGATCCGTTCACCTAAAGCCCGCCGCCGGTTAAAATTTTTATCCATTTAATTTGTCCGCCAACTCCTCAGCAGCTTCATCGATGCGGGCGATGTCTTCATCGTCTGGTGCGTTTTCAACCGTGAGCGGGGGAATCAGTTCCTTGGCCCCGCAGGCCAGAAAGGCCTTCTCAAAGTCATAAACGTTCTCGCAGTAGTGTTCCTTATAGGTCTTGTCGCCTGAACCCATGACCGCAAAAGACTTGCCGGTCAAGTCCAGCTCCTTGAGCTGGTCGTAAAAGTCGGCAATTTCGTCAGTCATGGCGCCTTCGCCGTAAGTATAGGTGATGAAGACGCACAGGTCGCTGTCTAAATAATCGCTGGCGTCAGTAAAGCTGACGTCAGAAGAATCTACTTCCAGGCCTTGGTCCAGCAGGTCTTCCTCCAGGATTTCAGCCATATCCTCGTCGTTGCCGGTCATGCTGGCAAAAACAATCTTTGCTCTCATAAGTTAAGCTCCCAAAAAACAATTTCTAGAGTATTATACACGATTTGCCCGAGCTTGGCGAATTGGGCGCTTTGCTACTTTAGCAAACTTTTAAAAAAGGTTATAATGGTGAAGACAAACTACTTCATTATGAAAGGAAAAACAAATTGATTACTATTAAATCTGTTCGTGAATTGAAGGGCATGCAGGCTTCAGGCCACTTGCTGGCAACCATGTTCGAGGCCTTGCGTGACGTGATCAAGCCGGGTATCTCCACCTGGGACATTGAAGAATTCTGCCAGGAATTCGTTTCCAGCCGGGGCGGCCGCTTGTCAGAACAAGGTTTTGAAGGCTACAAGTACGGTACCTGCATCTCAGTCAACGATGAAATTGCCCACAACATTCCCCGCAAGAATGTCTTTTTAAAGGAAGGCGACTTGGTCAAGGTTGACGTAACCTGCAACTTGAACGGCTATGAATCAGACTCCTGCACCACTTACGGGGTTGGCCAGATCTCAGAAGAAGACCAGCACTTGATGGACGTGACCAAGAAGGCCATGTACATGGGGATCGACCAGGCAGTTGTCGGCAACCGGATCGGGGACATCGGCGCTGTCATCCAGCATTATGTTGAAGATGAAGAAGGCTACGGTGACGTCCGGGAACTGATCGGCCACGGCATCCAGCCATCTATCCACGAAGACCCGGAAGTACCGCACTGGGGCAAGGCTGGTCACGGTCTGCGCCTGCGCGAAGGCATGACCATCACCGTTGAACCAATGGTTGAAGCCGGCGGGGACTGGCGGATTTTGCAAAAGACGGTTGACGACCCGAATGACGACTGGGTCTTCTACGCTACTCCGGACGGGTCCAAGTCAGCCCAGTTCGAGCACACTTTTGCCATCACCAAGGGCGGCCCGAAGATCTTGACTTTGCAAAAGCCATACGACGGCCTGGAAAAGTACATCCCGCACTTTGACGAAATGGAAGACTAGGCATGACGGAAAAAGTTGAGCCAGGACAAAAGGGGGTCCGGCGCTTTTTTGCAACTCTTTCCTCGGTCGTTTCCCAAGGGGAGATTTTTCAAAGTTCCATCGTGATTGCCTACTACATCCTGTTTTCAATTTTTCCCATCGTCATCATTATCGGTAACGCCCTGCCTTGGTTTCACCTGGACACGGGCCCGATTGCCGATTATGTAGAAATGATTTTTCCAAGTGACGTGGCCCGCTATATCATACCGATCGTTGAGACCCTGCTTAAGTCGAATTCGACCAGCTATTTCTCCTTCGGTGCGATCTTGGCCCTGTGGTCCATGTCCTGTATGGTGAACGCGGTCAGAATCGGGATGAACCGTCTGTATGGCGTCCACAACAAGGAACTGAAACTTGGTTTCTGGCACTTTATCTGGAACCGGACCTTGACCGTGATCTTCAGCGCTTTGATGGTCACCATGTTTATCCTTTTGGCCCTGGTTGTGGTTTTTGGCCAGGAAGTCCTGCATTTTCTGGCGCCCTACCTCAATTTGTCTCTGGACTGGATCGACAGGCTCTTCAGCTACCGTTGGCTTGTTCTGCTGGTCTTGATGCTGATCGGGGTCTATTACCTCAACGCCGTAGCGCCCAATGTTCACTTCAAGAAGGCGGTTTTGCCCGGGACCATCGTGACGGTAGCCGGCTGGGAAGCCCTGTCTTATCTTTTTTCCTTCTATTTGAAAAATTTTCCGGTCAAATGGGAAAATTATGGTATAGTTGGAACTTTTATCATTTTTATGCTCTGGCTCAACCTCCTGGCCATTCTTTTGCTTTTTGGCACGGCGGTCAACGTCAGCTTGGACCAGCTGCGCTACGGGCCAGCGACCTATTCCAACGGCCCTTTGGCCGAGTTTATTGCCAAGCGGCGGAAAAAGTAATTGTCCATTTTCTAGGAGATTGGTCTAGCTTTACTAGATTCTTCTCTAGAAATATGTTATTATACGCTTGCATTTAAAATGCTTTCATTAATGTGCGAAGTTAAGAAAAGAGGATGTAAATACATGAAAGTCAGAAAAGCGATCATCCCAGCTGCCGGTTTGGGAACCAGATTTTTGCCAGCAACCAAGGCCATGCCTAAGGAAATGCTGCCAATCGTCGACAAGCCAACTATTCAATTTATCGTTGAAGAAGCCATGGCTTCAGGCATTGAAGACATTCTGATCGTTACTGGCAGAAGCAAGCGGTCAATCGAAGACCACTTTGACTCAAACCCGGAACTGGAAGACAACTTGACTGAAAAGCACAAGGACGCGCTTTTGAAGCTGGTCCGGGAAACCACCATGTCCAACATGAAGGTCAACCTTTACTTCACCCGCCAGCCGCATCCAAACGGCTTGGGGGATGCCGTCAACCGGGCCCGCAGCTTCATCGCCGGCGAACCTTTCGTGGTTATGCTGGGCGACGACTTGATGAGAGACAAGACGCCATTAACCAAGCAGCTGATCGACTGCTACGATGAAACCCACGCTTCAACCATCGCGGTCATGAAGGTGCCACATGAAGAAGTCAACAAGTACGGTGTCATCGACCCAATCGGCGAAACTGCTCCAGGCCTGTACAACGTTAAGGCCTTCGTGGAAAAGCCAGATGTTGACAAGGCCCCAAGTGACTTGGCTATCATTGGCCGCTACCTGCTGACTCCGGAAATCTTTGACATGCTGGACAAGCAAAAGGCCGGTGCTGGCGGTGAAATCCAATTGACTGACGCCATCGACGCCTTGAACAAGACCCAGCGGGTCTTCGCCCACGAATTCAAGGGCGATCGCTTTGACGTCGGCAACAAGGAAGGCTACATGGAAACTTCCATCCAATACGGGCTCAGTCACCCAGAAACCAAGGATGCTTTGCGTAAGTACATCATTGACCTGGGCAAGAAGCTGGAAAGCGAAGGCAAGAAGCCAGCCGCTAAGTAAAATATGCAAAGAAAGAAGCTGTCTGAAGATTAGGCAGCTTCTTTTTTATACTCTTTTTCGTCATTTGCAGACGATTTTTCTCTCAGCCGGCAGGATCTGGATTCCGTAGACGGAGATTTCTTTTTCCTGGCAATAGAAGCTGAGGGGGATGGACTTGCTCCCCTTGCCGGTCAGCTGACGGAATTTGGCCAGGGTCATGGGCTTTTTGCCGCACAAGAGCTGGCAGTCTTCCCGGGCCAGGACGAACTTGCTGAGGGGGAGGGTCTGATCTTTTACCTGCAGGTAGAGGGCGTTTTGCCCGCCCAGGTCAGTCAGAAGCTGTAAAAAATCTGCGAGCAACATAAATAATCCTTTCTTTTTTTATTGTGGTATACTGTTCATATTGCTAAAAATAAAGCTACAAAGCGATAGAAATAACAGAAACTATAGATAATGAGGGAAGAGGACAAAAAACAGGTGAATAAGAAGAAGCAAAAGAAATCCAAGTCCAGCCGGCTGGTCAAAATTCTGGCCGGCATTTTGGCTGTTTTAGCCTTGGCCCTGGCCGGGGCCGGCTACTACTTTTTCAACATGGCTGTGGTGCCGGGCAAGAAAAGCTTCGTGACCAACGGAACGGTGAAGTTGACCAAGTCCACGCCCCAGTACAAGCAAAAGCTCTGGTACAAGCAGGTGAAAAAGCAGCATTGGCAGATGCGGTCGGCTAAGAACAATTATCTCCTCCGGGCCAATTATATTCCAGCCAAAAACTCGGCCAAGACCGTGATTATCCTACACGGCTACATGTCCAACAAGGAAAATATGGGGGCCTACGCCCAGCTTTTCCACTCCCTGGGCTACAACACCCTCTTGCCGGACGCGGAAGCTCATGGGCAAAGCCAGGGCAAGTATGTCGGCTACGGCTGGCTGGAGAAAAACGACGTTAAAAAGTGGGCCGAGCAAGTAATCAAGAAAAATGGCCAAAAGAGCAAGATCGTGATTTTCGGGGTCTCCATGGGCGGGGCCACGACCATGATGACTTCCGGCTTAACCTTGCCTAAGCAGGTCAAGTGCTTCATCGAAGACTGCGGCTACACCAGTGCCAAAAACGAAATTGAGCACGAAGCCAAAGCTCTTTACAATATGCCGGCCTTTCCCCGTTTTCCCCTGGTGGAAATCTTGAGCGGAATTACCAAGTTAAAAGCCGGCTACTTTTTGGCCCAGGCTTCCAGCATTAAGCAGCTGAAGAAGAATACCCGGCCCATGCTTTTTATCCATGGCAGCAAGGATACTTTCGTGCCGACCGAAATGGTTTATAAAAATTACCGGGCCAGCCGGGGGCCAAAGCAGCTCTTGATCGTCAAAGGGGCCCAGCACGCCAAGTCCTATGAGCACAATCCGGCCTTGTATGCACGCACGGTCAAGCAATTTTTAGCAAAATACGGCAAATAGTCTCTTGCAAGCGTTTGCATCTAATGCTATACTGAAGGCGTGGAAGAGGTAGAAAACAACTGAACAGAAGTTTTTATCTCCAGATTGTAATTATTATTCGCTGTCTCTCTTATTGAGACCAAAATAAAGGCTTGAAGCTTTTAACCAAGTGGCGATACACAATAGTCTAATTCATTTCATACGCTAGCACGTAAAACTCGAACAAGTGACTGTTTTATCTTAGCCGGTATTAGCCATTGGTGAATTCTTAAAATTGAATATCGTGACTATTAATTTGATGAGCTACCTCATCCACTTGGAAAGACTGCCGGGGGCAGTTTAAAGGCGAGAAGATTTGATCTTCTCGCCTTTTCTAATGCTTATTTTCTTTTTACTTTTTGCGTAGGGTCAGCTTGGCGATGCATTCGCAGCGTGGCGTCTGCGGCAGCATGTCGACGTTTTCGATGACCCGGACGTCATAGGCCTCGCTGAGAAGCACCAGGTCCTGGGCCAGGGTGGACGGGTTGCAGGAAATGTAGACGAAGCTGGCTGGCTTGACTCTGAGCAGGGTCTTGATCAAAGACTTGGCCAGGCCGGTCCGCGGCGGATCGACGATCAAGGCGTCGATTGGCAGGCCATCTTCTTTTAAGCGGGGCAGGAGCTTTTCCACGCTGCCCTGCAAGTATTCAGCGTTTCTGACATGGTTGAGCTCAACATTGTGCTGGGCGTCCAAAACGGCTTCAGGGATGCTTTCGATCCCGACTACCTGCTTGACCTGGTCAGCGGCTAAGATCCCCAGGGTACCAACCCCTGAGTAAGCGTCAATCAAGGTCATGTCCGGCGTTAAGCTGAGCAGCTTCAAGGCTTCAGAATACAGGGTTGCCGTTTGGACCGGGTTCAGCTGGAAGAAGGCCCGGGGGCTCAAGGCAAACTTCTTGCCCATGATTTCTTCCGTGATCTGGTTTTTGCCCTGGAGCTTGCTGGTCTTGTTCCCCCAGACTTGCGGGTTCTGCCAGTCAGTTTCATTTTGGTAGACGGAAACGACCTTTGGCAGGCGCATGATTTCATCAGCCAGCTGGAGAAGATTGTCCAGCTTGTGGCCAACGGTGATCAAGGTTACCTGCATTTCCTGGCTGGCTTCTGCTTGCCGGACCACGATGGTCTTAACGCCTGGCAAGTTGCGCCGGCGGTTGGCAATCGGGACGCGGAGCTTGATGATCAAATCCCGGATGGCCCGTTCAGTATCCTGGGTGTCCTTGCTTTGCGTTGGCATTTCCGGCAGGTCGATCAACTGGTGGGAGTTAGGGGCATACAGACCAAGGGAAACATGATGGTTTTCCCGTTCGATCTGGTACTGGGCCTTAGCCCGGTAGTGCCACTGATCCGGCGCCGGAATGGTGTTCTTGATCTTGTAATTCTTGTAGCCCCGCGGGTGGTACTTTTCAAGGGCAGAGACCAGGTTGTCCTTCTTGAACTTGAGCTGGCCCTCGTAGGACAGGTGGGCCAGTTCAAGGCCGCCGATTCTCGGGTCAACGCCGGATGGGAAGGGAACCCGGTCCGGGCTGGCTTCCTTGATCCGGACTAATTCGCCTTCCAGGTATTGGGGGTGGTCCTTGACGATCTTGGCTACCACGACTTCATCTGGCAGGGCGCCGGGGATGAAGATGATCTTGCGCTTGTAGTAGCCGATCCCTTCACCGTTGATCCCCAGCCGCTTGATGGTGATGATGACGTGCCGCTCTTGAGGAGCATTTTTTAAAAAATGTTTTTTCTGCATGTGATGCCTTCTTCTTGCTTATTCTTTCTACAATAAAAAACTGGAAACTTTTTGACATACTATTATACCGGGCTTTTTAAAAGGGACGCAAGTTTTTCGCAGCTTTTGCGGCAATTTGCTAAGATAGAGTTGCCAGATTTGCCAAATAAGGAGGAAAAAATGGCCATTATCACGAAAGTTAGTGCACAAAAGCGGCAGGGGCGCTACAATATTTTTTTGGACCAGGAATATGCTTTTTCCGTCAGCGAAAAGACCCTGGCAGAATTTGTCCTGCTCAAGGGCCAGGAGCTTACCCCCCAGAAGGTCAATGAGATCCTGGACTTTGAGGCTGTTGCCAAGGCCAGTGACCTGGCGGCCAAATACCTGTCCTACCAGCCCCGGACGGTCAAGGAAGTGACTGACTATCTCAGCCAGCATGAAATTTCCCGGTCAGCGGCCAAGCGGGCGGTAGGAGAATTGGTTGACCTTGGCTACCTGGACGACGAGGCTTATGCCCGCCTTTTTGTCAAAAATGACCTTCAGGTCGGCAAGAATGGACCAGGGGCTGTCCGCCGGGATTTAAAGAAAAAGGGCGTTGACGATGACTTAATCGAAGCTGCCCTGGCGGACGTGACTGATGAGGAATGGGCCGAGGTTGGCCAGCGCCTGGTCAAGTCGCTTTTAGGCCAGCAGGGAAAGATTGCCAAGCGGGAAGTTGACCGCAAGATGCAGACTAAACTGCTCAGCCACGGCTTCTCCAGCTCCCTGGCCCAGGAAGTAGTCCAGGAACTGGTCCCGGAAGCTGACGAGGACCAGGAGCGTGAAGCTTTAGCCAAGCAGGGCCTTAAGGCCTACAAGCGCTTCAAGCGCTATGAGCCGGGCGTAAGAGAGCAGAAGATGCGGCAGTACCTGTACAGCCACGGCTTTTCCGGGGATGAAATCAGTGCCTTTTTGGCCGGGGAGATCATTCCTTTAGAAGAACTGGAAGAATACTAGCAATAGAAAGAAGCAGAGAAATGCAGACAGAAATCAACGAACTTACTTTTATCGGCAAGGCTTTTCCTGACCGGATGATGGACGCAAACGGAACCTTCGCGGCCGCCAACCAGGAACTGGAAGCCAACCCGGCCTTTCAAGACTTTGTTAAAGCAGCCGGCCTTGACGACCAGCGGGCGTCTTTGATCGTTTTTGGCCCGGAAAACTTTATGTACTGGTACGGGGTGATCGCGCCTAAGGGCAGCGAAGTTAGCGGCCTGCTTAAATTTTCCCTGCCAAGCGCCCAGGTTTTCCAAAAAGAAGAGACGGCCAACGCGGCCTACTTTGACCTGCCGCTGAACTTCGAACTGCCCCGCTTTTTGGATGAAGCCGGTGATTTAGGCAGCGACTTCCAGGCTCAGCTGGAAGAGAATCCCAACCCTTACATCCTCCGCCAGCTGGATTTAGGCAATAAAAAACTGACCAAGAGCCTTTACCTCCCGGTCAGTCAGAATTAAGATTGATTGATTTCAGCATCAATGGACAGGTTGTCGTACTCGATGTAGGCCCCCAGGCAAGTTGAGATGAACATGATCAAGATGACGAAGCCCATGGAGGTGCCGACGATCCATTCCAGGGGCAAAAGCAGGCGGATCACGATCGTGGCCAGGGTGCAGAGGACAAAGTCCAGGATGAAGTTGGCGACCTGCAGGAGCGGCCGGCGGCGGATGCTGAAGAAGCGGAGAATCTGCTGCAGGAAGCTGTCATAGATGTCTCCGGCCAGCAAATTCAAGGGCCGCTGGATGGTGGCCTTGACGGCCAGCATGATGATGGCCCCGACAAAGGCCCCTACAGCCGTGCGGAAGGGGTCTGTCGAGTGCAGGACCAGGGCATTGTAGCCGATCCCGATGATGGCCAGGCTGCAGATGTAGGGAATCAAGAGCAGGAAGACGAAAACTAACATAATGCGGCGCATTTTCATTGGTAAAACACCTCTTTCTACTGGGGTATTTTAACATATTACAGTAAGGTCATATGCTATAATGTAAATATTTAAGGATTTTACGAAAGAGAGTTAACAAAATGACAAGCGACCCTGCGACCGGCAGCCTGTTTGACAAATTGAGAAGCCGCTTTTCCAGCAATGAAGAAGGCGGCAAGGACCAGCTGCAGGCTGAAATTGACCAGCTGCATGCTGGCAATGTTTTGACTGATACCGAATATTCGATGATTGAGGGCAGCATGGCTTTCCACGATAAAGTAGCCCGGGAAGTCATGGTGCCGCGGACTGACGCTTTCATGATCGACATTGAGGATGACCTGGAGGAAAACCTGGATGACATTCTCCGCCAGCCTTATTCAAGAATTCCCGTCTACCGCCAGGACAAGGACCAGATCGTGGGCGTCATCCACATCCGCACCATTCTTAGAGAGGCCCGCCAGCACGGCTTTGACCAGCTGACTTATGACCGCTTGATTTCCCCGCCCCTTTTTGCCCCGGAAACGATTGAGCTGGATGACTTGCTGGTGCAGATGCAGACCAGCCAGCAGCAATTGGCCATCCTAACTGATGAATATGGCGGGGTGACTGGCCTGGCCAGCATTGAAGACTTGATCGAAGAAATTGTCGGCGATATCGATGACGAGGTCGACAAGGCCGAAGTTTTGGTCCGGCAGCTGAATGAGCACCAGTTTGTCATTTATGGCAAGATGCCTTTGACTGACTTCAACGAACGCTTTGGCACTGACCTGGAAATGGAAGATGTCGACACCCTGGCCGGCTACATGATCACCAAATTGGGCGTGATCCCGGGCAGAGGCGAGCAGCTGGAGGTGCCCCTGGACAACGGCATGGTTTTGACGACCAGAAGAATGCGGGGGTCGCGGCTCTTGACGGTCTTGTTGACCCTGCCAGAAGAAAATTACGAGGAAGAAACTGAAGAATAATGAACAAAGAACTTTTAGACAAAGTAAATAAGCGGCGGACTTTCGCGATCATCTCCCACCCCGACGCCGGTAAGACGACGATTACGGAACAGATGCTGCTCTTGGGTGGGGTGATCCGGAGCGCCGGGACGGTTAAAGCCCGGAAAACCGGGAACTACGCCACCAGTGACTGGATGGAAATCGAAAAGAAGCGTGGGATTTCCGTTACCTCATCCGTTATGCAGTTTGAATACCAGGGCAAGCGGATCAACATCCTGGACACCCCAGGCCACCAGGACTTCTCAGAAGACACCTACCGGACCTTGATGGCGGTTGACGCCGCGGTCATGGTCATCGACTCCGCCCGCGGGATTGAGCCGCAGACCAAGAAACTCTTCAAGGTCGTGCGGCAAAGAGGGATTCCGGTCTTCACCTTCATGAACAAGCTGGACAGAGATGGCCGTGAACCTTTGGACCTGGTTGCTGAACTGGAAGAAGTCCTGGGCATTGAAGGCGTGGCCATGAACTGGCCAATTGGGATGGGGCAGAGCCTGCTGGGCCTTTATGACCTGGCTAACCAGCGGGTTGAACTCTACCATCCGGAAGAAGGGCAAGACCGCTTTATCGCTTTAGAAGACGGGAAGGCGCCAGCAGGCAGTCCTTTGGCTGATGATCCGCAGTTTGAAGAAACTTTGGGTGAAATCGAGCTTTTGGAAGGGGCCGGAGCCAGCTTTGACCGGGAAAAAGTTTTAGCCGGCCAGCAGACGCCAGTCTTCTTTGGGTCAGCCTTGACCAACTTTGGGGTGGAGACCTTCCTGGAACAATTCGTTGACTTAGCTCCAGCGCCAGGCGAGCACGAAGTCAACGGGGATGAAGAACTCAAGCCAGATGATGATGAATTCTCCGGCTTTATCTTCAAGATCCAGGCCAACATGAACCCCCAGCACAGAGACCGGATCGCTTTTGTCCGGGTCTGCAGCGGGGAGTTCAGCAAGGGCTTGGACGTAACCCTGGCCAGAACCGGCAAGCCGGTCCGCTTGAACAATGCCGTTGAATTTGAATCAAGTGCCCGGGTCCAGGTTTCTGAAGCCGTGGCTGGGGACATTGTTGGTTTGTACGACACCGGCAACTTCCAGATCGGGGACTCCATCTACGCTGGCAAGCGCAAGCTGGAATTCCCGCCGCTGCCGGAATTTACCCCGGAACTCTTCATGCGGGTTTCACCAAAGAACGTCATGAAGCAGAAGTCCTTCCACAAGGGGATGAACCAGCTGGTTCAAGAAGGCGCCGTCCAGCTCTACCGCAACTACCAGACCGACGACTACATTTTGGGGGCGGTCGGTCAGCTGCAGTTTGAAGTCTTCCAGTACCGGATGAAGAATGAATACAACTCCGAAGTTGAAATGACGTCCATCGGCCACCGGGTAGCCCGCTGGATCAATCCTGACCAGCTGGACCCGAAGATGTCCTCCAGCCGGAACCTCTTGGTCAAGGACCGCTTCGGCAATCCACTCTTCCTCTTTGAAAACGCCTTTGCTGAACGCTGGTTCCACGACAAGTACCCGGATGTGGAACTGACGGAAAAGCTGTAATGCAAAAAAGCAAGTAAACAAGAAAAACGATGCCGCGAGGCATCGTTTTTTTAGTGCATGATTGGTTTTGACTGACTAGCATTCAGTCATTTCTGTTTTGCTTTTTGGCAAAAAGTAGTAAACGAGGTCAATGACGGACTGGGCAAACATTACCCCGGCCATCCAGTACATGGCCATCATCATCTTATCCGTAAAGGTGTAGAAGACGACGATCCCGTACAGCAAGACCCATAAAATCTTCAAGTAAAGGTTGTTGTTCATCATAATTCTTTTCCTCCAATTACTTCTTAGTGATGGCTGGCCCCGCTGGTCGCGTCGTGGTGGCTGGCACCCGATGAAGCGTCGTGATGGCCGTGGCCGGCTCTTGAAGCGGCAGTAACGGCTTCAACCAAGCGGCGGCTGGTTTCGGCTTCAGCCGCGTGGAAGCAGGCACCCATGTCCATGTCTTCAACGTCCATCCCTGGCATGAAGACTTCACCTGGTTCAACGCCCATTTCTTCAGCAAAGGCGTTCGTGATGGTTTCCATGTCCATCAGCTTGTAGGTCTTGTCCGGGTCCTTCGGGTCAACGATTTGGATCTGGGCCATCATGCCGGCATCTTCGTGTTCGATGATGTGGCAGTGGTACATGAAGACCCCGGCATTTTGGAAGTAGACCTTCAAGCGGACAGTTTCGCCTGGGCCGACTTCAATAGTGTCCTTGTAGACATTGATTTCGTTTGGGTTAGGCTTTTGCCCGTTACGGGAAACGACCAGGAAGTGGGCACCGTGGATGTGGAAGGGGTGCAGCATCCCTGAAGCAGAGTTGTTGGTGTTGGTTACGTCCCAGTATTCAACTGAGTTCAAGGTCTGCTTCATGTCGATTCTTTCCATGGAGAAGCGGAGGCCGTTGATCTTGTCGTGGTCGTCCATAGTCACGTGGCGGACTGGTGCTTCGCTGTTTACGGCCGGGTCATCTGGAGTAAAGATGTTGAATGGCAGCTCCCGGTCGTCTTTTTCAAAGGCGTGGATGCGGAATTCAACCAGCTTGAAGTCGTCAGTGTAGAGGCTGACAACGTCGCCTTCCTTGTAGCCGGCAAAGTCAACGATGACCTGCTGTCTTTCCCCTGGCCCGATCAAAAGCTTCTTGACCTCAATCGGGTGTCTGAGGAAGGAGTCGTCCCCGCCGATTTGGGTCATGGTCAGGTCGTTTTCAAAGTGCAGGCGCCATTCCCGGCGGTCAGACCCGCCCAAGAAGAGCAGGCGGACCTTTTGGGTGGTTACGTCAACGTAAGGACGAACCACGCCGTTGATCAAAGGAACTTCACCAAAGACGCCCATTGGGTCGTAGTCGGCCCGGTAGTCAAGCTGGTTGTCGTGGAAGGTCCGGTCCTGCAGGATAATTGGGAATTCATCGACCCCGTAGTTCTTTGGAATAGGCAGGCGGGCTTCGTTGTCATCAGTAACCACGACCCCCATGGCCAGGCCCATCCAGACCTGCATGGCCGTTGACGGACATGGGTGGGCGTGCAGCCAGGTCAAAGCGGCAGGCTGTTTGACCGTAAATTCGATATCTTTTTCTTCACCAGGGTAAACTGGGGCGTGGCAGCCGCCGTCAGTAATTGGTCCCGGAACTTCCATGCCGTGCCAGTGGAATGAAGTGAGGACAGGCAGGCTGTTTTTGAGGCGCACGTGGACTCTTTGCCCGGTCTTGACTACCAGGGTCTGGCCTAAAAGGGGAGCGTTGTAGCCCCAGGTCTTGGTCTTCTTGCCTGGCAGGATCTGGCTTTCACCTTCCTGAGCTTCGATGGTGTAGTAGATGTCATTGCCATCAACCTTGTCCGGCGCTAAAAGCGGGGGAACGGCTAAAGGCTGGGCCTCAACGCCTGCTGGAATCGTCAGCGGCTTGTAGCCCATGTGGCTCTTGTCAAAGTCTTTTTCAGCATAAAAGTAATCCGGATAAACTGTCATGTTTAGTACCTCCTTGTTTTTACCAAATCAACAGTTTAAAATTGCTGCTTTTTACACATTCACTTTCTTTTCTAAAAGCGCTTTCCAGTGCTCAAAGCAAATTGTAGAACTATTTCTTAATAAAAAAATTGACATAGATCAATTCTGGCGGATTTTTTGAAAAAAAGGCTATTTTTCGCAAGTAAATCTTCAATTTTGCTAAAAAACGGGTATTTTTTGAATTTTTCGCAGAAAAGAAAAAAGGAAGATAAAAGAAATAGGGAGCTAACGAAGAAAAGGAAAAGAAGGAATGAAAAAAGAGCCCGTCAGGGCTCTTTTGCAGGGATTACTTGTCAACGTGGATTTCAACCACCCGGCGGTGCTTGTCAACCGTGAGCTGGTAGCTGGTCCGGTCGGGAATCAGCCGCTTGGCCACGAATTCGAGTTCTTCTTCGCGGATCTTGCGGTGGTGGTTTTCTAATACAATCCCGATGGCGATTGGGCTTTCGGTATAAACTACGGTAGTGTTGCCTAAGGAGTAAACTTTAACGTAGTTCACGCTCGTAGTATTTAGCTGACTGTGAACTAATTCGGCATAGCTATTAGTAACATCAATTAAGTGCATAAAACTTCACCCGTTTCTATTTGTCTCTGATATTCCCCTCACTTTCATTATAACGCATTCAAGAAAAAAACAAGGATCCTTTTTGGAGAATCCTTGTTTTTTCTGTTCAGAGATAGTTATTTTTCTTCACTTGCTTCAGCTGCCGGCAGGGCAGGGACTTCTTCAGAGATTGCGATTTCCCCATCCTTTAAGTCGGCGACTAATTGCTTGGCTTCAGTGTGGTCCAGCTTGTAGTCGGCCACCTTGTCTTCGATTTCTTCCTGGATTACCCGGCGAAGCGGACGAGCACCCATTTCCGGATCGTAGCCTTCTTCAACCAGCTTGTCCTTGGCCGCGTCAGTAACCGTAATGTGCAGGCCTTGGTCGCTGACCATGGCGTTGGTCTTGTCCAAAAGGAGGTTGACGATCTGCAGGAGGTTGCCCTTGGTCAATGGGTGGAACTGGATGATGTCGTCAAAACGGTTCAGAAATTCTGGCTTGAAGTACTGGCTCATCACCTTGCGGGTTTCTTCAGCTTCGTTCTTGTTGTTTTCCGCCGCGAAGCCCACGCTGGCCGTCTTGATCCCCTGGCCGGCGTTTGAGGTCATGATGATGATCGTGTCCTTGAAGGAGACAGTCCGCCCTTGTGAGTCAGTCAAACGGCCGTCGTCAAGAATCTGCAAGAAGAGGTTCAAAACATCTGGGTGGGCCTTTTCAACTTCGTCCAAAAGGATCAGGCTGTATGGGTTGTGACGGACCCGTTCGGTCAATTGCCCGGCTTCTTCATAGCCGACATAACCCGGAGCTGACCCGATCAGCTTGGAAACAGAGTACTGCTCCATGAATTCGGACATGTCGAAGCGGATCATGGCATCTTCGCTGCCGAACATCTTCAAGGCCAGCTGCTTAGCCAGCTCGGTCTTGCCGACCCCGGTCGGGCCGACGAAGAGGAAGGAGCCGATTGGCCGGCCGGACTTGTTGAAGCCGATCCGGTTTCTTCTGATGGCCCGGGCCACCTTGTCAACGGCTTCGTCCTGGCCGATAACCTTGGCCTTGAGGTCGCTGGCCAGGTTGGCCAGCTGGTTTTCTTCCTGGGCCTGGATATCGCCGACCGGGATGTTGGTCTTTTCTTCGACGATCTTGTCCATGACCTTGGCCGTGATGGTTGGGGTCTTGTCCGGGTCGACGTTTTGGTCCTTCAGCTTTTCGTATTTTTCGATCTGGTCGCGGTAGTAGGCAGCCTTTTCGTAGTCTTCATTCTTCAAGGCGTCCTGCTTGAGCTTCTCAGCCGCGTCGATTCTTTCCTGGATCTTTTCCTTATCGATGTAAGGAATGGTCAGGTTCATTCTTGACCCGGCTTCGTCCAGAAGGTCGATGGCCTTGTCTGGCAGGAAGCGGTCCTGGATGTAGCGGGCAGACAGCTTGACGGCAGCTTCGATGGCATCGTCAGTGTATTTGACGTGGTGGTAGTCCTCGTAGCGCTTTTGGATCCCCTTGAGGATCTTGATGGTTTCGTCGATGCTTGGTTCCTTGACTTCAACTGGCTGGAAACGCCGGGCCAGGGCGGAGTCCTTTTCGATTTCCCGGAATTCCTTGATGGTCGTGGCCCCGACTAACTGCAGCTCGCCTCTGGCCAGAGCCGGTTTGATGATGTTGCCGGCATCCATGCCGCCTTCAGAATTGCCGGCGCCGACGATTTCGTGGATTTCGTCGATAAAGAGGATGATGTCTGGCTGGCTCTGCAGCTCTTTGACCAGCTGCTGCATTCTTTGTTCAAACTGGCCCCGGATCCCGGTCCCTTGCACCATGGAAACCATGTTGAGGGAGATGATCCGCTTGTTTTGCAATTTAGCTGGAACGGACCCGTCTACGATGTCTTGGGCCAGGCCTTCAACGACCGCGGTCTTGCCGACCCCGGCTTCCCCGATCAGAACCGGGTTGTTCTTGGTCCGCCGGTTGAGGATTTCGATCACCCGGGCGATTTCCCGGTCCCGGCCGATGACCGGGTCGATCTTGCCCTTCTTGGCCAAAGCGGTCAAGTCGGTCCCAAACTGGTCAAGCAGGGACTGGCCGCCGCCATTGCCGCCCCGGCCCGGGTTTTGCCCGGATGGATTTTGGTTGTTGTCACGGTTTGCGCCATTTGGCCGCCCGTTCAAAGCATTGAAGAGGTCGTCAAAGTCGCCGAAAAAGTTGTCATTGTTCATTTGATTGCCTTGTTGATTCCTTAATTCTTGGTAGCATTGCTGACATAAGTCGATTTCTTTGTTTTGGCCGTTAATCTTCGTGTAAAGATGTATCGAGGCCTGCCGTTGGTGGCAGTTTTGACACAACATGTTAAAATACCGCCTTTCATCAAAGTTCTGCCTAAATTATAGGACTTAGCACTCTAGTTAGTCAAGTGCTAAGTCTTGGAAAGAAAACAGCTTGCCTTTGAGTCTTCTTCCTTTAATTTTGACAAATAATTGCGCTAAAATAATGGACAGGAGGTTGTAACATTAATATGGACTATACTGATATTTTGGAGCAATTGGTCTCAGGCGACTTGCTTGAGTACCAGATCGACCCGCAGAAGGACCCGGAAGATGCTTTTGCCTTCCAGCAAAGCCTGCGCAATTACGGGAAAAACAAGAAAATTACCGGCCGGGCTGGCCGTGGCGGGGTTATTACCTATACTTCGATCGAGAATAAGCCCAAGTATTAATGAAAACATTTACAAATTAAGTTGTAATGACCTCGAAAACATGTTATTCTTTAAGGGAAACGGTACTTTGGTACCCAATTCTTGATTTTTAAAGGAGATAATTTACGATGGAAAAGAAAGAATTTCACATTATCGCTGAAACTGGTATTCACGCTCGTCCAGCTACCTTGTTGGTACAAGCTGCTTCAAAGTTTGGTTCAGACATCAACCTTGAATACAACGGCAAGTCAGTTAACCTTAAGTCAATCATGGGCGTAATGTCATTGGGTGTTGGCCAAGGTGCAGACGTTACTATCAGCGCTGAAGGCGACGACGAAAAGGAAGCTATCGCAGCTGTTGCTGAAACTATGTCAAAAGAAGGTTTGGCTGAATAATGACTGAAACTTTGAAGGGTATCGCAGCCAGTGACGGCGTTGCTGTTGCTCCAGCCTACCTCCTGGTCGAACCGGACCTTTCTTTTGAAAAGAAGTCCGTTGCCGACGCGGAAGCTGAAGTAGCCCGCTTTGACAAGGCAGTTGCCGAATCACAAGCTGAATTGGAAAACATCCGCAAGGTTGCAGCTGAAAGCTTGGGTGAAGAAGAAGCGCAAGTCTTTGACGCCCACTTGATGTTCCTGTCAGACCCTGAATTCACTGGCCAGATCAGCGCCAAGATCAAGAGCGACGCTGTCAACAGTGAAGCAGCTTTGGACGAAGTTGCCCAAAACTTCATCACTATCTTCCAAAGCATGACTGACAATGCCTACATGCAAGAACGTGCCGCTGACGTCCGCGACGTTTCAAAGCGGATCATGGCGCACTTGCTGGGCAAGGAATTGCCTAACTTGGCAAGCATCGACCACGAAGTAGTTCTGGTTGCTGAAGACTTGACTCCAAGTGACACGGCACAATTGAACAAGAAGTACGTTAAGGGCTTCGTAACTGACCTGGGCGGCCGGACTGCTCACTCAGCCATCATGGCTCGGTCTTTGGAAATCCCAGCTGTTGTCGGGACTGAAAAGATCACCACTTCTGTAGAAAACGGCCAAATGCTGATCGCTGACGGTTTGGATGGTGTTGCCATCGTTGAACCAAGCGAAGAACAAGTGGCTGACTACCGCAAGAAGGGCGACGACTTCGCCAAGCAAAAGGCTGAATGGCGGAAGCTGAAGGACGAACCATCAGTAACTGCTGACGGCAAGCACTTCACTATTGCTGCCAACATCGGTACTCCAGACGACCTGGCCGGCGTTCTGGAAAACGGTGCTGAAGCAGTCGGCCTGTTCAGAACTGAATTCTTGTACATGAACTCAAACGACTTCCCAACTGAAGAAGACCAGTTTGAAGCTTACAAGAAGGTTCTGGAAGGCATGAACGGCAAGCAGGTTATCATCAGAACCATGGACATCGGTGGCGACAAGCACCTGTCATACTGGGACCTGCCAGAAGAAATGAACCCATTCCTGGGTATCCGTGCCGTTCGTCTGTCCTTGAAGAACAAGGAAATCTTCCGGACCCAGCTGCGGGCCTTACTGAGAGCATCAGCTTACGGCAAGCTGGGGATCATGTTCCCAATGATTGGTACTTTGGACGAACTTCACCAAGCCAAGGCTGTTTTGGCTGAAGAAAAGGACAAGCTGGTCAAGGAAGGCGTCAAGGTTGGCGACGACCTGCAAGTCGGCATGATGATCGAAGTTCCAGCAGCTGCTGTTTTGGCAGACCAATTTGCCAAGGAAGTCGACTTCTTCTCAATCGGGACCAACGACTTGATCCAATACACTATGGCTGCTGACCGGGGCAACGAAAACGTTTCTTACCTCTACCAGCCATACAACCCGTCAGTTCTCCGTCTCATCAAGCACACGATCGACTCAGCTCACGAAGCTGGCATCTGGTGCGGGATGTGTGGTGAAGCAGCTGGTGACTCAACTATGTTCCCAATCCTGCTTTCCATGGGTCTGGACGAATACTCAATGAGCGCAACTTCAATTCTGCGGATCAGAAACGAAATGAAGAAGCTCTCAACTGAAGAACTCGCCAGCCTGGCTGACAAGGCTACCAAGGAATCATTGACCAACGAAGACAACATCGAATTGGTTAAGAACCTGATGGCTGACAAGTAAAGAGCAAATTAAAAGCGATTAGCGTGAGCTGACCGCTTTTTTTGTCCGATTAATTAAGAAATTTAAAAGAAAGCCAATTACCCCCTTCCTTTTTGTAAGTATCCATGTTAAACTATATAGTAAGTAACGAATGTGTGTTCATGCAATCTCATTTTAAAGGAGCGTGGTAACAATGGTAGATTTATATGTTTCTCCAAGCTGCACCTCATGCCGCAAGGCAAAGCAATGGCTTGAACAGCACAATATTCCCTACAAGGAAAGAAACATCATTTCTGATCCTCTGAACCGGGAAGAAATCATTCATGTTCTGAGAATGACTGAAGAAGGCACGGAAGAAATCGTGTCAACGCGGTCGAAGGCTTTCCAAGAGCTGAACATCGACCTGGACGACATTTCAATGAACGAACTGATCGATTTGATTGAAAAGAACCCAAGCCTGCTGAGACGGCCAATTATTTTGGATGACCGCCGGATGCAGGTCGGCTACAATGAAGATGAAATCCGCCGCTTCCTGCCGCGCAGCGTGCGCAGGCTGGAAATGGCCCGGGCTAAGCGCCTGGCAGACCAGGATTTATAATTTCAGAATAGAAAGTTGAAGGCGTTGGCTTCTAGAAGCTAACGCTTTTGCTTTGTCGGCTTTTTAGGTTACAATAACAGTACACACAAAGGAGGGATTGAGAATGCGCGTTGAAAAGGTAAATGAGAATACGCTCCGCGTAAGCATGACCCGGGAGGATCTGAACCAGCGGGGCTTGAAGATTCTGGACTTGCTCGGCAACCGGGAAAGAGTCCAGGAATTCTTCCTGTCAGTTCTGCGCGAAGTAGACGAGGACAATGACTTTGCCAGCGATGCGCCGGTGACTTTCCAAGTCATGCCCAACGATGGCGGGATCGATCTCTTGATTACCAAGATGAATAATAACAGCGACCTGCCGGAAGAAATGCGGCGCTTCTTTGATCCTGAAGCTAACGGGGTCGGAGGCGATATAGCTGAGCCAGTTGAGGAAGGTGACTGGGCCTTTTCTGACCTGGATCCGGCTGATGACGCCAACACTGAGATGGACCCGGTGATCATGCAGGACCTGGGCAACACTGATGATGATGACTACGAGGACTACTGGAGTTACCAGGAGACTCATGTCCTGGCCTTTGACGATATCGATGACCTCCTGGCTTTGGCTGACAGCCTCAAGGTCAGCGACCTGGCTTCCAGCGTCTACTACTACAAGCAGAAGTTCTATCTCAAGCTGGCTTTCATGGACGAGAATTACGCGGAAATCAAGCCGGCTGATGCCTGGGCGATCGCCAATGAATTTGGCTGCCAGGTGTCCGCTGACGAATTTCAGCAGGCCCAAGACCACGGCCAGTGCCTCTTCCAGCAGGATGCTCTGGGGGCATTGCGCCGGCAGTTTGCCAGCAAGTGGGCATAAGAATATAGACTATAATTTGCGGACTCCTTCGGGAGTCCTTTTATTTTTTTCAGCTTTTTTAAAAAAATCTCCCCCTTTTGGCGTACTAGTTAATGGGGGATTATTTTGTACGCAGCTTTATTAAACAAAGAACTGGTCCTGGCCGTCAGCGAGGCTGGCAAGGTCCGGGAAAACCCGGCCTATCTCAACCAGGAAGTCTACCGCTGCCCGCGTTGTCAAAAGCCGGTGATCCTGGTCTTGTCGCAGAAGGCTGAGCCCTTTTTCAAGCACTACCAGGCTTACCGGGGGCTGGGGGAACAAGAGGAGCACCGGCAGGGGAAAATGCTCCTGAAAGCTGCCTTGACCGCGGCGGGCCTAGCAGCGAAAACTGAGGTGCCGCTGGCTGAAGGCGCCTTGCGGGCTGACGTTTTGGCCACGCCGCTTTTGGCCTTTGAAGTCCAGTGCGCGCCCTTAAGCAAGGAAGAGTTTGCCCACCGGCATGCCCTTTACCGGGCGATCGGGATCAAGGATGTCTGGCTGGTTGGCCGCAGGCATTTTTTAGGGGAAAAATTAAAGCAGACCCAGCTGATTTTCTTTCGGGAAAACCCGGCCTGGGGGAGCTATTATCTGGAAATCCACCAAGAAGAAGGCCTAATCAGGCTAAAATACCAGATCAAGCAGGCACCCATCAGCCAGACCCTGCTCTACCGGCAGGTAGATTTTGCTTTGGACGCTGAAGGAATCGCTGCCTTGTGGCACTTTAGGCCCCTTTTGCCCCCGCCTTTGGCTGATGACTGGGTCAAGGAGCGGGACTATCTGGACCAGCAGCTGAAGGAAAAGAGCAAGCTGGGCCAGAAACTGGGGGAATTGATGTACTTGACCGGCTATACCGTCTTTAGCTTGCCCAGGGAGGCTTTTTCCACTTGGCGGCTGCCAGGGGAGAAAAGCTGGCTCTTGAAATTTCTGCAGCAAAAAGCCAGCCCCTAAAGGTGAGGCTGGCTATAAGAGATGAAGGTGACTGACTGGGCAGTAAAGCGGAGCATTCTCCGTCAGCTGCATCAAGGGTTCAAGGCAGCTGTCAGCGCTATTTTGAAAAATCTGCAGGAGGTCGTCGTCACTTAGTTCGCCGTCAAGCAAGATGCCGCTGTCGTCAATTTGGTCGTCAAAAACCACAGTTGAAGGCAGGGCAGTGACCTGGAATTTCCGGGCCAGCTGCTGGTCCTGGGCAATAACGTCTTTTAAGCAGGTGTCGTTCAAAGTAGATGAAATTTTCTCTGGTTTGATATTAAGGCTTGTCAGCAATTCTTCAGCCAAGGCCGGAGAGTAAGACCGCTGGCCGTCGCTCAAGCTTTCCTGCAGCTTAAACAGGAAGCTCCTGGCCTTCTTTTTGCCATAAGCAATCTGGACGGCATAGTAAAAGCTCTGGGCGCTGACTGAGGCATTATGGTAATTGGCCAAATTGATGGAAGTGTTGAAATTCCAGTTCCGCTTGACCATGTCGGCCTTCATGGCCTCCATGGTTACCAGGGGGATGTAATTGACGGAAATTTCAAGCTCCAAGTCTTTCGCCAGCAGCCGGATGCGCTTTTCAAGCTGGTAGCAGGACAAGCCTAACGGATTGATAAACAGAAAAAGTTCGAACATGGTCGACCTCCAATTTTTGCTTCATCTGCTACTTTAACAAAACTTTTACTTGAAAACAAAAGAAAAGCTTACGGCTATTTTTGCTTGGCATGCAGGCTGGCCCGGGCAATCTTGCTCATGTTGTTGGCTGACTTGACCGGCAAGGCAAAGCGGGTCTTGATTTCTTCCAGGGCTTCCTTGATGGCAGCCGGGGAGTCATTTTCAATTTCCATTTCCCAGTCCTGGTAGCCATCCGGGTAGCTGGTCTGGTCTAAAGTCAGCTCGCAGCCCTTCGGCCCGTCCAAAAGGATCCGCCGGGTCTTGCTCCAGGAAAAAAGGGTCAGCTGACCGGCTTTGTCCGGGTAATGCTCCAAAAGATACTTGCCGACATTGCCAACTAGGCTCGGCTTGCCTTCTTTCAAAAAGTCTTCGGCTTCAGGCAGGGTCAAGTCATCATTGATTTCCAGGCTTTCATGGTAGGTTTCCTGCAGCTTCTTGACCGGGACCTTGATGGTTTCCTCGGCCCGGTCTTTAAAGCAGCGGATTCTGAGGGCGCTGTGGTCTTTTTTCAGCTGCCAGTCCGGGGTGTCAAAATAATGGTTGCTCTGCTTGAAATCGCTCTTGACCGGGTAGGCGCTGGTAATAGCATCGTAGCTAGCCTGGTCCAGGGCGACTTTGGCTTCAATTTCGCGGTTCTTGCTCATTTTTGATAACTCCTTTGTTAGATAAAAATTAAAAGGCTTGCGTTGGTGCTTTCGCTAACATCTATGTTAAAATGAATTTGTTTGAGATGGAAGGAAAATGTCTGTGATTACTGATTGGGATACTTTTTTATGGCCATACAATGAAGCCGTAAATGAACTAAAAGTTAAATTCAGAGCTCTCCGGCAGAGTTTCTTGACCAAGGGAGAGCATTCACCAATAGAATTCGTGGTTGGCCGGGTGAAAACGGTCGACTCCATTAAAGAGAAAATGCAGCGGCGGGTCATCAGCCCGGACGTGATCGAAACCGACATGCAGGATATTGCCGGCATCCGGATCATGTGCCAGTTTGTCGACGACATCTACCGGGTCGTTGACCTGCTTCACGCCAGAGACGACCTGGAAGTCGTCGAAGAGCGCGACTATATTCAAAACGCCAAGCCGTCCGGCTACCGGTCCTACCACATGGTGGTGGCCTACACGGTTTATTTGCCAGAAGGGTCCAAGCGCCTTTTGGCGGAAATCCAGATCCGGACTTTGGCCATGAACTTCTGGGCCACGGTAGAGCATACCTTGAACTATAAGTACCAGGGGGCCTACCCGGAAGATATTTCTGAGCGGCTCAAGCGGACGGCGGAAGCGGCCTACCAGCTGGATGAAGAGATGTCCTCGATCAGAAACGAGGTCAAGGAAGCCCAGAAGATCTTTACCAAGAACAAGGGCAAGGAAAAGTCATGAAAGTAGCTATCGTTCACAATGACCGCGTGACCACCCAGGTGGCGGTCCGGCACCTGCAGGTGCTGCTCGCGGAAAAAGGCATTTTGCAGGACCAGCAGCATCCCGACCTGGTAATTTCCGTCGGCGGTGACGGGACCTTGATCTCTGCCTTTCACAAGTACAAGCAGCAGCTGGACAAGGTCTGCTTTGCCGGCATTCACACCGGCCACTTAGGCTTTTATACCGACTGGCGGAACTATGACATGGAGAAGCTGGTTGATGCCTTGGCCAGCCACCCCGTTGAAGAAAATGAGGTGGGCTACCCGCTTTTGGACATGAAGGTAACCACCAGCTGCGGGGAGCGGCGCTTTTTGGCCCTAAACGAAGCCTCAATCAAGCGGATTTCCAAGACCATGGAAGCTGAGGTCTGGCTCGGGGGCGAGCGCTTTGAGAATTTCCGGGGTGACGGGCTCTGCGTGTCAACTCCGACCGGGTCAACGGCCTACAGCAAGTCCTTGGGCGGAGCGGTGATCCACCCCCGCCTCAAGGCCCTGCAGCTGACGGAAATCGCTTCGATCAACAACCTGGTCTTCCGGACGGTGGGCTCGCCCGTTGTTATCGCACCGGATGAATGGATCACCATCGTGCCGAAGATTTCCGACCGGGCGGTTGTAATCGTCGATGGGGAAAGAATCAACCTGACCGATGTGCAGAAAGTAGATTACAGAATAGCGGCGGAAGAGATTCGCTTTTACCAGTATGGCCACCACCATTTTTGGGAGCGGGTCAACGACGCCTTCATTGGTGACAGATAGTGCAAGTATACAAAATGATTGTTGAGAAAAATGACCCAGGCCAGCTGAGTCATTTTTTGCTGAAAAAAGGCTTTTCCCGCCGGGCCGTCAACAACTGCAAGAACCACGGCGGGATGATGCTGGTTAACCATCACCGCAGAAACGGGAGCTATCGGCTAAAAGAAGGGGACGTGGTCCACTTCTTGATGGGGCAAGAGCCAGTCAACCCCTGGCTGAAGGTCTCCCGCCGGCCTCTGGCCGTCGTTGAAGAAACGGCCGATTATTTGGTAATCAACAAGCCCGCTGGCCTATTATCGATTCCTTCCGGTTTTCATGCTGAAGACGCGGTGATTAACCGGGTGCTGGCTTATTTTGAAAAGCAAGGGGTCAACCCAGCCTATGTCAAGCCCCACATCGTGACTAGGCTGGACCAGGACACTTCTGGCCTGGTCCTCTTAGGCAAGAACGCCATCGCCCATGACCGTTTCAGCAAGCTGGGCAAGGATGCTTTTATCAAAAAGTACCACGCAATCGTACATGGCAACTTCGCTGAAGGAGATTTAAGCGGCTTGATCGACAAGCCCCTGGCCCGGGTGGGCGACACAGTTAAACGGGAGGTCAACCCGAACGGGCAAAGGGCCTTGACTGAATACCGGGTGATCGACCAGGTCCCAGGAGCCAGCCTGGTTGAGCTCCGCCTATTAACCGGCCGGACCCACCAGATCCGGATCCACATGGCGTCTATCGGCCACGTTCTTTATGGAGACGACCTTTACGGGGCCAGGGATGCTTTTGCCCGCCAGGCCCTAAACTGCTTCTACCTGGCCTTTCCCAACCCCTTCAGCGGGGAAGAGAGGGAAATCCAGATTCCAGACCCGGAAGACATGCAGGGCTTGTGGCGCCAGCTTAAGCAGGAAGCAGAATAATAATCCAGATACCAAAAAAGGAGACAGGCAGTCCTGTCTCCTTTTGTTATTTGTCTGTATCTATTTTTTACGCGTTTGAGATTACTGCCCAGGCCAGGCCCCCAAGGGCACAGATGGCCAGCAGCGGCAAAACTACTGAGCTGATTAAGGCAAAGGCCAGGCCGACCCCGATCAAAAAGATCAGAACCCGCCAGAGGGCCACGCCCATCTTCCAGCAAAGCCACAAAATAAATAGTAAGCAAAGCAAACTTAACATGTTTATTCACCGTCCTCTAGCTTGCTATCCTTAAGCAATAATCATAGCATATTTTCGCGTGAATACAAGTATTAGGCAAAGACCAGACCGCAGATGATGACGATGATCCCCAAAACAATCCGGTACCAGCCAAATGGCTTGAAGTCGTGGGTCTGCACGTACTTCAGCAGGAACTTGATTGACAGGTAGGCCACGATGAAGGAGACGACCATGCCGACCAAGAGGATGGCCAGCTGGTTGCCGACAAAGACGTGGCCGGCCTTGAAGAACTTGACCAGCTTCAAAAGTGAAGCCCCGAACATGGTCGGGATGGCCAGGAAGAAGGAGAACTCAGTTGCCACGTAGCGGCTTGAGCCGATCAGCATGGCCCCCAGGATGGTTGCCCCAGACCGGGAAGTCCCCGGGATCATGGACAAGACCTGGAAGCAGCCGATCAAGAGAGCCGTCTTGTAGCTCATCTTGTTTAAGTCGGTCAAGCTTGGCTGACGCTTGGCGTAGTAGTTTTCCAAGATGATGAAGAGGACACCGTAAATGATCAAGGTGGCGGAAATTACTTGCCAGGAAGTCATGTTTTCTTCCAGCCAGTCATTCAGCGGTAGGCCGATGATGATTGACGGCAGGACGGCCACGATGACCTTGAACCAGATCTGCCAAGTCTGTCCTTTTTCCCGCTTGCTTTTTGATGAGGCAAAAGGATTCAGCTTGTTAAAGTAAATTACGATGACGCTCAAGATGGCCCCCAGCTGGATGACAACCATAAACATGTTGATGAAGCTGGTCGGCTGGTCTAATTTGATGATGTAGTCGGCCAGGTAGAGGTGGCCAGTTGAGGAGATCGGCAGAAATTCCGTAACCCCTTCGATGATGCCGAGAATGATGGCTTTGAAAATGTCTAGCATGTTACTAAAAAAATACTCCTAACTTAATCGGTAAATAAAACTCTGGTGCCTTCTGGGACCGCGATGTCCTTTTCCAGCGGGGTCAAAGTCCCATCGCTTTGCCGTTGGTAAAGGGTGGCGTTGTTGCTGTTTTGGTTGGCGGCAACGACGTACTTTTCTTCTTCATCCCAGTTGAAGTCCCGCGGGAATTCGCCAAAAGTTGACACCCGCTGGACCAGCTTCAAGGCCTGGTCTGGCAAAACGGCAAAGACAGCGATTGAGTCGTGGCCGCGGTTGGACACGTAAAGGAACTTGCCGTCACTTGACAGGCGGATGGCTGCTGCCCCGTTATGCTGGTCCCAGCTTTCCGGAATAGTTGAATAGGTTGCCAGGGACCGGAACATCCAGTTTTCCTCGTCAAACTTGACCACGTTGACCTGGCTGGACAATTCACCGGCCACGTAGAAGTACTTGCCGTCTGGTGAAAAGGCCAGGTGGCGGGTGCCAAAGCCGTCTTCATTTTGGTAGCTGGCCAGATGTTCAAGCTTTTGCCCGTCAAAGCCGTAGAAGTCGACTCTGTCTTGGCCTAAATCGCAGGAAACCAGGTGCCCGCCCGGAGTTTCGTCAAAGTAGTGCGGGTGAGCGCCGGCTTGTTCAGGCCGCGGCCCTAAAGCCTTGTTTTCGTGCTTGACCTGGTCAAGCAGGGTCAGCTGGCCCTGGTCATCATAGCTGATGACGGCCAGGACGCCAGTGTGGTAGTTGGCCGTGTAGAGCAGCTTCTTTTCCTTGTTGATGCCGATGTAGGCTGGTGAAGAGCCTTCGTGCAGCAGCTGGCTGACCAGCTTGTCGTTTTGAAAGGCCGCGATGCCCCCCTGGCCGTTTTCATTCTTAATAGTAAAAATGAACTGGCCGTCTTTTTGGAAATAGGTTGGCCCGCCAACTTCGACGACGTTTCTTCTTTGTTCCAGATGGGCTTGGTCACCGGAGCCGATAAAGTCGAACTGGTAGATCCCGGCTGACTCGTGCTTGGTGTAGCCGCCAATTAAAATATGCAATTTAAACCTCCTTATTTACTCCACAATAAGTCTAGTTTAAATATTAAGCTTATCTTTGGCAAATGTCGATAAGAGATAGTCGTCCGTAAAGAATAATTAACAATTCTGTCCTTCTTTGCTTTAAGTTAGCAGGGAGTATGTTAGAATTTAACCAGGTGATAAAAATGAAATGGATATCTACAATTAAAGAAATCGGACCAAACGCGATCAGCGAAAAAGACCGCGTTGTAATTTTGTTTGGCCAGACGGCCAATGATGAACTGCAGGACGTTTCCGTCATTCAAGCCTTTGACGATGAACAGGCTGCCCAGGCGATCGTGCTCAAAAAGGGTGACACGGTAACCATCGACGGAACGACCTTTTTGATCAACTATGTTGGCCCTATGGCGGTCAGCAACCTGCGGGCTTTGGAACACGCCAGCCTCTTTTTCACTGACAAGCTGCCAAAGAAGCCAATGTCCAACGCCCTCTACCTGGACTTGCCAGAAGACCAGGAAATGCCTAAGTTCAGAGTCAACGACGAAATCGTTTACGAACACCTGTAGGCTGGATTGATGAAGAAAAGAGACACGAGCCTCTTTACGGAATGGGTGCTCAACAACCGCTTCAGCGTCGGCTTAATCAACGTGCTTTTGGCTCTGGTGATCGTGCTGGTCTTCAACAAGATCTCTTTTGTCTTGAATCCGGTCAACACCTTCATCAATGCCATCCTGCCGCCAGTCTTGGTGGCCATGGTCCAGTACTATCTGATGGAGCCGCTGGTGGACAAGCTGGAAGAGAAGTTCAAGGTGCCGCGGACGGTCACCATCCTGGTGATTTTTGCCATAGTAACGGTCTTCTTGATCTGGGCAATCAATTCCTTGATCCCGGTCGTCCAGAGCCAGATTGATTCTTTGGTCAAGAACTGGCCATCGATTTGGAAGAATTCGACCAACGCGGTTGACGACCTCCTGCACAGCCCGAAGTTCAGCGGCTTGCGTGATTCTTTGCAAAAGCAGATGACGTCTTTGCAGAAGAACTTTAGCAAAAGCATGGGGTCAACCGTCTCCAGTGCCCTGGGCAATTTGACCAGCGCGGTCAGCGTGGCGACGGCCGTCTTCACGACCCTGGCCACGGCACCATTTTTGCTCTTCTTTATGCTGAAAGACGGGCACAAATTGCGGCCGTTTCTGGTCAAGTTTGCTCCCCAGCGCTGGGAGCAGGCAACCAGCAACCTGCTCCACGAAGTCAACCAGGCCGTGTCCTCTTACGTGATCGGCCAGGTCTCCGTGGCCATCTGCGTAGGGATCATGTTCTTCATCGGCTATACGGTTATCGGCGAGCCTTACGGGGCAGCCCTGGCAATCTGCGCCGGCTTTTTGAACCTGATCCCTTACTTTGGGACCTTTATTGGTTTGATTCCGGCCTTGATCATTGCTTTAGTAACTAATTTGCCGATGGTGGCGAAAGTTCTGGCTGTCTTCTTTATCGAGCAGATCATCGAAACCCGGGTCATCAGTCCGCTGGTTGTCGGTAACCGGCTGAAGATGCACCCGGCGACGACAATTATCGTCATGCTGGGGGCGGGCTCAGTCTGGGGCCTGTGGGGCGTGGTCGGCGGGATTCCCGCCTACGCGGTGATGAAGATCCTCTTGACCCATATCTACCAGTACTACCGGAAGGTTTCCCACCTGTATGACGACAGTTTCCAGGATGAAGGCCAGGCTGAACAAGAAGAAAAGAAAGGAAATAAATGACCAACCATATTGTTTTGTTTGAGCCGGAAATTCCCGACAATACTGGCAATATTGCCAGAACCTGCGCGGGAACCAACACGGTCTTGGACTTGATCGAGCCCTTGGGCTTCCGCTTGGATGACAAGCACCTCAAGCGGGCCGTTCTGGATTACGGCGGTGAAGTCGAAATCCGCCGCCATGACGACCTGCGGGCCTTTCTGGCCTCTTTGCCGGACAATGCCGAGATGTACTTGATCTCCAAGTTCTCCAGCAAGTCCTACACTGACGTTGACTACACGGACGAAAGCAAGGACTACTACTTTGTTTTTGGCCGGGAAACGACCGGCCTGCCGGAAACCTTCATGCGGCAATATGAGGACCGCAACCTGCGCATCCCCATGTCTGACAAGATCCGGGCCTTCAACTTGTCCAATTCGGCGGCAATCGTAATTTTTGAAGCCCTGCGCCAGCAAGGCTTTCCCCACATGGAAAAGTCCCACCACTATGACAACGACAAGCTTAAGGACGACTACAACCGTCCTGGCCGCTACCAGCGGAACTTGCCCAAGCATTAGTGATTAAAAAAGAAATTTAATGAGGTAAAATCATGGAATTTAACAAGCAGACCCCAATCATCGTTCGTGCCTTTCACTATGACCTGCTCGACGAACCAGAAGAAAAGAACGAAGTCAACGTAGCTATCCGCCAAGTGGTTGCTACCGGCGAAGACGGTGTTGAAGATGCCGGTGAAGCAGGCGGCTACTACGAAGTAGCCGTTGTCTACGACGTTACGCCAGACGAAGACAATATCATCGAAATCAGCGGGGTCAACACCCAAGTCGTTCAGCTTTTAGGCTACCACGGCGACGGCCAGGACCTGGACCAGGAAACCTACCGTCTGCTCAGCCGGCCGCTGGTTGAATACATCGAAACCTTGACTTACGAAGTTAGCCAGGTTGCCTTGGATGAACCGATCAACTTGGACTTTGAACCTAATTTCTAAGAATTGAGCAGGTGAAAAAATGCCTCGAAAGAAAAGGCAGGCTAATCGTAAAAACAAGAATAAAAAGAAAACAGAAGAATCTTTGAGCTGGGTGGTTACCGGGATCGTCTTGATCTTGGTAGCCATTTTGGCGTTATTGCGCTTTGGCTGGCTGGGCAAGCAGCTGGCCAACCTCTTGCGGCTCTTGATTGGGGACAGCTACCTTTTGGGCGGCGCCTTTCTGGCTATTTTGGGCCTGGTCATGCTGATTTACGGGCAGCCGCCCCGCTTTGGCTTTAAGCGGACCAGTGGCTTGACTTTGGCTTACCTGGGCCTTTTGTACATTCTGGCCAGCCGCTTTTTCAATATCAGAAGCGTCCACAGCGAATTTTTGCCGGCCTTCAAGAATGTGATCTTTGAAGAATTAGCCCGGGCCAATGTCACTGTCAGTGTCGGCGGGGGCTGGATCGGGAGCTTTTTGTACGGGATCTTCTACCAACTTTTAGGTCAAATTGGGGGCCTGTGCCTGGCCATTTTGAACATAATCAGCGGGGTCTTGATGTTCTTTGACGTCAAATTCCGTGACCTGGTCGCTGCTTTTCAAAAAATCAGCCGGGCCTTCATCCAGCAAAGCAAGGACGGAGCCGGCCAGCTGAAGGAAAAGTACTCTGAGTATAGAGAGCAGCAAAAAAGGGAACCCAACAACCGGGAGAAGTTGACCGACCCTTGGGGGACTAGCCGGGAAGAAGCTAAGCCCGCAAAGCCAGAGAAAAAAGCAAAAGAAGAGAAGCAAGAGAAGAAGGCAGCCAAGCCTTCCCTGCCGGAAATCCAGGTGGCTGAGCAGCATCCTGACCCGCCAGTTACCCATTCACTGGAACTGGATGACCTGCCCAAGCCCCGCAGCCAGGCTGAAGACGACCAGAAAATGATTCTGGCTGACCAGCAGCTTGACCATGGACTGGACAAGGGCATGGTCAGCTATGACGACAACTACCAGTTCCCGCCCCTGTCTCTGTTAAAGGCTGTCCAAGCCAGCGACCAGACGAGCGACAAGGACAAAATCGGGCAAAACACGGCCATTTTGGAGGAAACCTTCAAGAGCTTCGGGGTGGAAGTCAATGTTAAAAAGGCCATCCTGGGCCCGACCATCACCCGCTATGAAGTCCAGCCAGCCGTCGGGGTCAAGGTCTCCCGGATCGTCAACCTGGCCGATGACTTAGCTCTGGCCCTGGCCGCCAAGGACATCAGAATTGAAGCCCCGATTCCGGGCAAGCCTTATATCGGGATCGAAGTGCCCAACCAAAAGGCCCAGTCCGTGGCCTTTAAAGACGCTATGGAGCACCAGGACCAAAAGGCCAAGGACCATCCTTTGATGGTGCCTTTAGGCAAGGACGTGACCGGGCAGATCATCAGCGCTGACTTGACCAAGATGCCCCACCTGCTGGTAGCCGGGTCAACCGGTTCAGGCAAGTCCGTGGCCATCAACACGATCTTGACCAGCATTTTGATGAAGGCCCGGCCGGATGAAGTCAAGCTGGTTTTGATCGACCCGAAGATGGTCGAACTGTCTGTTTACAGCGGGGTACCCCACTTGATGATCCCAGTTGTCACTGACTCCCGCCTGGCTTCCAAGGCCCTCAAAAAAGTCGTCGACGAAATGGAGCGGCGCTACAAGCTTTTTGCTGCCGGCAGCGTCCGCAACATGGGCGAATACAACCGCAAGGTGGCTGAGAACAACCAGGACGCCAGCCGGCCAGTAATGGAGCCTTTGCCGTATATCTTAGTCGTTGTCGATGAATTGAGCGACTTGATGATGGTCGGCGGCCACGACGTGGAAAACTCCATCGTCCGTCTGGGCCAGATGGCCCGGGCTGCCGGCATTCACATGATTCTGGCTACCCAGAGACCGAGCGTGGACGTCATTACCGGTTTGATCAAGGCCAATGTGCCGTCAAGAATTTCCTTTGCCGTCTCCAGTGGGGTCGACTCCCGGACTATTTTGGACCAAGTCGGCGCTGAAAAATTGCTGGGCAGAGGGGACATGCTCTATCTGCCGATCGGGGCTTCCAAGCCAGAACGGATTCAAGGGGCCTACATCGACGTCGACGAAGTGGAAGCTGTCGTTGACTGGGTCAAGGGCCAGCAAAGCGCTGAATATGATGAGGAAATGATTCCACAGGCCGGGGATGATGACGAAAAGGGCGATGACGACGTTGACGACGAGTACTACCAGCAGGCCGTGGACCTGGTCCGCCGCCAGCAGTCAGCCAGCACCTCAATGCTGCAGCGGCGGTTCAGAATCGGCTACAACCGGGCTGCCCGCCTCATTGACGAGCTGGAAGAGCACGGGGTAGTCGGCCCGCCAGAAGGCTCCAAGCCGCGCAAGGTGCTTTTGCCGCCTGAAGGACAAGAAGAATAAAAATAATGAACGAAGAAAATATCAGCATTCAAAGCAATCAAAAATTTACCAGCGGCAACCTGGGCCTGTTTGTCCGCCTGCCGCTAACCAAGCACAATATGGCCATGGCCAGCCTGCTCTGCCGCATGCAGATGAACGAAAGCGAGCTTTTTCCAGATCCCGCCATCCAGCAGCTTGAACTGCAGCAGCGCTATTCCTTCCAGTTTGAAGCAGTCGTGCAGCTTTTTGGCAAGGAAATGATCATTTCCTACCTGGCCAATTTCGTTGAGCCCCAGGAGATCCTGGACCCGGACTACAACTACCGGCAGATAGCGGAAACTTTTACCGGCCTGGCAGCCAGACCCTTGATTACGCCAAGCTCCGTCCAGCTGGCCCAAAGGCAGCTGGAAGAAGAATACCAGGAGCTCATGGCTGAGCCAAGCAACGCGGCCTTAAGCGCCTTTTTCAACAACTGGTACGCGGATCAGCCAGATTACGCGGCCAGCTTCATCGGCTCAATTGCAGATATTAAGGCCGCCACTAGCCAGGATGTCCGCCGCTTTGCTGACGCTATCAAGACTCAAGCCAGCTGCATCTTTGGTCATGTCTACGATGCCCGCCAGGTCAAGCGGCTCTTAGCCAAAAAGCTGCAAGAAGAAGGCTGGCCGGGGCTGGCCTTGGAATTTGGCAAGCGGGATCTGTTGATTCCGGCTCCTGACTTGCGGATTGAGAAAGAAGACAAGCAAGCTAAGCAGCAGGCCCAGCTTTTCCTGGGCTATGCCTACAAGGGCCAGCCAAGCCTGCAGGACTTGGCGACCGGGACAGTTTTGCGCCAGTACTTGACTGGCGACCAGTCTTCCCGGCTCTTCAGCAAGGTAAGAGAAGAAAATGGGGCGGCTTACGCGGTGGAAAGCAACTGGTATGCCGACAATGCCCTCTTTTTGGTCAACGCCGGCTTGGACCCGGACAAATTGGACCTGGCCGGGCAGATCATCGGCAAGGAAATGCAGATGGTGGCTGACGGCCGGATCGACCCGGGCCTGCTCAAGCAGAGCCGACAGGCTCTGGCCAACCGCCACTTGCTCAACCAGGACCATGCCAGCTGGCTTTTGGCTAAAGACCTCCGCTACAAGCTTCATGCCGATTACGAGGACTTCGACATGATGGCTGCCGTCAGCCGGGTGACAAGCGGCCGGCTGGCCGACTTTGCCAAGAAGCTGTATCTGAATGAAAGCTATGTATTAAAATGATCAAACCAGAAATTATCAGAAAAGACTTCCCTTCCGGCTTCAAGGCCCAGGTGATCAGGCGCAAGGGCTTTAACCAGCGCTTTTTCGGCATCATCGTCGACTTCGGCAGCGCTGATCCCCAGCCCGTGGCCGGCCTGGCCCACTTTTTGGAGCACAAGCTTTTTGCCACGGAAGAAGGCGACTTGTCCCTGGAATTTGAAAAAATGGGGGCCAGCGTCAATGCCTTTACCTCTTTCAATGAAACCATGTACTACGCCAGCGGGGTAAAAAATGTCGGCCCCATGATCGACCTGCTCTTCAAGCTGGTTGGCCAGCCTTACTTTACTGATGAGAACGTGGAAAAAGAAATTCCCATCATCCAGCAGGAACTGGCCATGTACCAGGATGAGCCTGACTGGATCCTGGGCGACCAGCTTTTGCGGGGCAGCTACGGAGACTGCAACTTGGCCATTGACGTGGCCGGGACCAAGGAATCGATTGCCAGCGTGACCAAGGAAAAGCTCCAGGCGGCTTATGACGAAAACTATGTAGCCTCCCGCATGTCCTTTGTTGCCTGCGGGGATTTTTCCGACAACCAGGTTCAGACTATTCTCCGCCAGGCCAAGAAACTGTCAGACCAATACCTGCGCCCCGGGAGCCCGCAAAAAGAAGCAGACTTAGTGCCGCTTTTATCAAGCGGCCAGGACTGGCTTTTGCCAGGCGGGGAAGTGCCCCTGTTTGCGGCAGCCATTCCTTTGCCAAACTTTAAGAAAGTCTTAGCAAGTCGGGATATGAGTCAAATTTTGCTGGAAATCATGCTAGAATCAAAGCTAGGTGCCGCCAGCCAATGGTTTGCCGGTGCCAGAAAAGCCGGCTTGGTCAGCCAGCCGCTTCAGATCAGCGTGACTTATACCCGGCAAGGGGCCTACGCGGTCTTATTGGGGATGAGCCAGGAAGCAGAAACTGTTTTAAGCCAGATCAAAGAAGAATTGGCGCCAGGCAGTCTTTTTGCCCCAAAGCAAGAAAAGGCAATGCGGCAGCTCTTTGAAATCCATAAAAGAAGCTGGCTGGCCCAAACCGTGCGCAGCTTGGACAATTTGTCCGGCTTTGCCGTGGAAATGGCTGAAGAAAGCCTGGATGAGGAAGACCTGTTTGCCAATGTTGAGCAGATGCAGGCCATGAATTTTGCTGATTACCGGGCTTATTGCCAGGAACTTTGCAAGGGCGCCAGCATTAACACTGCCCGCCTGCTTGAGGGGGAGGAAGAATGAAGCGAGCATTGATTTTCGGGGCAACCGGCGGCATTGGCCAAGCAATTGCCACCCGTCTGGCTGAGTCTGGCTGGTCTATGTATTTGCACTGCAACAGCAACTGGGAAGAGGCCAGCAAATTAGCTGAGGCATTGGCTGAAAAGCATCCCTTGCAGGACTTCATGCCGATCAAACTGGATTTTTTAGCAGGCGACGACCAGCTTAGGGCTTTTGCCAGCGGACTTTTGCCAGTCAACGCGGTTGTTTTTGCCCAAGGAATCACCAACTATGACTTTCTGGGCAGCCAAAGCTCCCAGGTTATCGACCAGATCATCAAGGTCAATTTGGAGAATCCAATCAAACTGACCAAGCTTCTGGAAGGCCAGCTCCTAAAGCAAGAACACAGCCGGATCGTCTACCTGGGCTCAGTTTACGGGGGCCAGGGCAGCGCCATGGAAGCTGTCTACAGCGCCACAAAAGGCGGGATCAGCCGCTTTGCCCAGGCCTATGCCCGGGAGGTTGCCGCCAGCCATTTTACGGTCAACGTCGTGGCGCCAGGGGCGGTCAACACAGCCATGAATGCCATGTTTTCCCCGGAGACCCTGAAGGAACTGGCAGAAGAAATTCCAGCCGGCCACTTGGCCAAGCCCAAGGAAATTGCCTACTGGGTCGACTGCCTGCTGAATCCGGAAAGCGACTACCTGACCGGGCAAACGATTTACGTCAGTGGCGGCTGGCTGGAATAGGGCGACACAGCCTGGGCCATTGTGCTATAATTTATAAACGAATTTTAAAGTGATTGAAGAGGTTAATAATGTCAGGCATTGGAGAACAATTACGTAAAGCAAGAGAGGCCAAGGGCCTTTCAATTTCCGATATTGAGAAGGCTACGAAGATCCAGAGCCGCTACCTGGAAGCGATCGAAAACAACGAATTCGACAAGCTGCCAGGCGACTTTTATGTCCGGGCCTTCATCCGGCAATACGCGCAAATCGTCGGCTTGGACGGCAAGGAATTGCTGAGCCAGTACCAAGGCGAAGTTGCAAACGAAGTCACGAATGAAGTCAGTCAGCCGGCAGAAAGCCCGGCCCAAGAAGTTCATGAAGAAGCTGAAGTGCCAGCTCCAGCAGAGCCGGCGGAAAAGGAAACAGTCCGTCCAGTCAGCCGGCCAGCCAAGCGGGAAATCGCTGAAGAACCTGCCAAGGACGCCAAGTGGCGCAAGCTGGTTCCGCGCCTGGCCCTGGGCTGCGGGATTGCTCTCCTGCTTTTGATCGGGGGGATGGTCGTTGCCAACATGAGAAAGACCGGGTCAAGCAGCCAGAAGGAAAATGCTGGCTCCAGTGTCACGATCACTTCCAAGAAATCTTCCAGCAAGAAGAGCTCATCTGCTTCTTCATCATCCAAGAAGAAGACCAGCTCAATCAAGGTTGCTTCACTTGGCGGCTCAAGCTACCGGGTAACTGGCATCAAGTCCAGCACTCCTTTGGTAGTCCGCTCAAGCAAGCAAAGCATCTACTACTACGTTTCCGTTGACAATGTGATCACCAACCAGGGGACCCTGCAAAGCGGTGAAAAGCACACGGAAACTGTCAAGAAGGGGCAGACTTTGATCGTCTACTTGGGTACTGACACTGGCGTTACGGTAACCGTTGGCGGCAAGAAGATTCCATTCACCCCAATCAACGGCACTACCCGCTTGACCATCTACCTGGGTGACAGCTCTGCTTCATCATCAACTAGCTCTGCCGCAAGCAGCAGCACGAACACTAACACCAATACCAGCACCAGCACGAGCTACAGCAGCCGGACCAGTTCTAGCGTTCAAAGTTCAGCTTCAAGCCGGCCAGCTGCTTCCAGCTCCAGCGTTCAATCAAGCTCTCAAGCTTCATCCAGCGCTGCTCCAAGCAGCCAGTCATCAGCTGCTCCGTCATCATCTGCCGCTTCCAGCAGCAAGCAATAAGAGAAGAATGACTATTAAGTCTGAAAAGTGAGGAATTTAAAGCAATGAATTTACCAAATAAACTGACTGTTTTCCGAATCTTCTTGATTCCTGTCTTCATGATCCTGCTGATCGCCCAATGGCCAGCTGGCTCATTCACCCTGGCAGGGACTGAAATTCTGTGGAGCCGGGTGGTTGCCATGATCGTTTTTGCCGTTGCTTCAGCAACTGACTGGTTTGACGGCCACATCGCCCGGTCCCGGGGACTGGTAACCAATTTTGGTAAGTTTGCTGACCCGCTGGCTGACAAGATGCTGACTATGACAGCCTTCATCTTCATGGTTGAATTGAAGCTTGCCCCAGCCTGGGTTGTAGCGATCATCGTCTGCCGGGAACTGGCTGTTACCGGCCTGCGCTTGATCGTGGTTGAAAACAACGGCAAGGTTATGGCTGCAGCCATGCCTGGCAAGATCAAGACCACCTGCCAGATGCTGTCAATCATCTTCCTGCTCTTTGGCGACATCTTCCACCTGGGCACCATTTTGCTCTACCTGGCTCTGATCTTCACGATCTATTCCGGCTACGACTACTTCCATTCATCATGGGACGTCTTCAAGGGGTCAATGTAAGCATTTAGAAAATCACTATTCTTTAAAAATGAGTATCAGCGAGGTACTCATTTTTTATTTTTTAGGCAAGTTTTGGGAAAAAAAGGCTTTTTTCTTGTACTAGTAAGTGGAGGAGAAATAATTTGAACGTTAGTTCGGATTTTTCTTGCTTTTTACCCGGCCTTCAAAGTATAATGTTTATTAGTAAGTTTCCAGGAGGGAAAAAATTTGGCTAAAGATGAAAAACAAGCTGCTCTTGAAGCTGCTTTAAAGAAAATTGAAAAGAATTTCGGTAAAGGCGCGGTCATGCGGATGGGCGAGAAGGTCGACACCCAGATCTCAACTGTTCCATCAGGCTCACTGGCCCTGGACGCGGCTTTGGGCGTGGGCGGCTACCCGCGGGGCCGGATCGTGGAAATCTACGGGCCGGAATCTTCCGGTAAGACCACTGTTGCCTTGCACGCCGTAGCCGAAGTGCAGAAGCGGGGCGGCACGGCTGCCTACATCGACGCGGAAAACGCCATGGACCCGGCTTACGCTGAAGCCCTGGGCGTGGACATCGACCAGCTGATCCTGTCTCAGCCAAACACTGGGGAAGAAGGGCTGCAGATTGCGGACACCTTGATTTCCAGCGGGGCCATTGACATTGTCGTGGTCGACTCAGTTGCTGCTTTGGTGCCGCGGGCTGAAATCGAAGGTGAAATGGGCGACTCCCACGTCGGCCTGCAGGCCCGCTTGATGAGCCAGGCCTTGCGCAAGCTCTCCGGCACGATTGCCAAGACCAAGACCATTGCCATCTTCATCAACCAGATCCGGGAAAAGGTCGGCGTCATGTTCGGCAATCCCGAAACCACCCCAGGTGGCCGGGCTCTGAAGTTCTACTCAACCATTCGGCTGGAAGTCCGCCGGGCTGAGCAGATCAAGCAGTCCACCAACGTTATCGGGAACCGGGTCAAGATCAAGGTGGTCAAGAACAAGGTTGCCCCGCCATTCAAGGTAGCTGAAGTCGACATCATGTACGGGCAGGGGATTTCCCAGTCCGGCGAACTGCTGGACATGGCCGCTGACCAGGACATCGTCGACAAGGCCGGGGCCTGGTACTCCTACCATGGCGAAAAGATCGGCCAGGGCCGGGAAAACGCCAAGAAGTACCTGGAAGAGCACCCGGACATCTACGAGGACATCCAGTCCCAGGTCCGCAAGGCTTACGGGATCGATGCTGAATCTCTGGAAGAAAAGGAAAATCCAGAGAAGATCAAGGAGCAGCGGGCTAAGAAGGCAGCTGCCCCTGCTGAAGACAAGCAAGAAGCGGCTGCAAGCCCGGAAAAGACTGATAAATAGGCCATTTTTGCCGAAAAGAAAGATTGCCAGCAAGATCGCGGCAATCTTTTTTGTTTCTTCAAATGCAGCTAAGGAATTGACTTGACCAAAAATGTAACATATGATTAGTAATGTGTGAATAATTCTAAATAAAAAGGCGACGTAACTCATGATGAATAATACTATATTTTTTCTCGCAACAGTCGCTGTAATTTTTCTTATTTCACTTGTCGTGGGATGCCTGATTGGTTATGCCATCCGGAAGAATGCCTGGGAAACCAAGGCAGAAAACGCCCGGCAGAGCGGGGAGGCAATTTTGGCCAAGGCGAAAGCCGAAGTCGAAGTAGCCAAGGCCGAAGTCCAGGCGCAGAAACAGGCCGCCGAAGCCGTTAAGCGGGATGCTGAAACGGAGAAGAAGGCCAAGATCCTGGAGGCCCAGGAAGAAATCAGGGATTACCGGCAGAAGGTTGAAGACGAGCTGAACGCGCGCCGCGATGAAGCGGCCCGCAAGGAAAACCGCCTTCAGCAGAAAGAAGATACCCTGGATCACCGCAGCAGCCTGCTCGATGACCGGGAGAAACAACTCACACAAAGGAAAGACCAAATCAAACAGCAGGAAGAAAAAGCTGCTGGTTTGCTGGAAGAAGCGCATGGGCTGGTAGAGAAGCAGAATGACAAGCTGCTGGAAATCTCCCGCTTAGACGAAGAAGAGGCCAAGAAGATCGTCTTGGCCCAGGTCTCCGACCACTTGACCAAGGAGAAGGCGGAGATGATTCGGGCTAACGAGGAAGAAATCAGTGCCAGAGCCGACCGCTTTGCCCACCAAATCATCGTGGATGCCATCCAGAGCAGCGCGGCGGATACGGTCGCGGAAACGACCGTGTCAGTCGTGGATTTGCCAAATGATGACATGAAGGGGCGGATCATTGGCCGTGAAGGCCGGAACATCCGCTCCTTTGAAGCCATGACTGGGGTTGACCTGATCATTGACGATACGCCAAAGACGGTTACCTTGAGCGGTTTTGACTCCATCAGACGGGAAGTTGCCAAGCGGGCCCTGCAGAAACTGATCAAGGACGGGCGGATTCATCCGGCCCGGATCGAAGAGATGGTTGACAAGGCGCGCAAGGAAGTCAACGACGATATTTACGAGGCCGGCGAAAGTGCCTTGATGGAACTGGGCATCCACCGGATGAACCCGGAACTGGTCAAGATCCTGGGCCGGTTAAAGTACCGGACTTCCTATGGCCAGAACGTGCTGGCGCACTCGATTGAAGTCGGGAAGCTGGCCGGGACCATGGCAGCTGAACTTGGTTTGGATGAAAAATTAGCGGTTCGCGCGGGATTATTACACGATATTGGCAAGGCAATTGACCACGATATCGAAGGCTCCCACGTAGAAATCGGTGTTGAATTGACCCGGAAATACCATGAACCGGACCTGGTGGTCAACGCGATTGCTGCCCACCACGGCGACGTGCCGAAGCTCTCCTTTATTGCTGACCTGGTTGTGGCGGCGGACACGATTTCCTCCGCCCGGCCTGGGGCCAGAAGCGAAAGCTTGGAGAACTACATCCGCCGCTTGACCGAACTGGAAGACATTGCTGGCAGCTATGACGGCGTCAAGCAGGCATATGCCATCCAGGCCGGCCGGGAGGTCCGCGTAATGGTTGAGCCGGCCAAGATCTCAGATGATGAGACCACGGTTCTGGCCCACGAAATCCGGGACAGGGTCGAGAAAGAACTCGATTACCCAGGCAATATCAAGATCACCGTAATACGGGAGAAACGTGCCGTGGCAGTTGCCAAATAATAAAGAAAGTCCAGATTGATTTCTGGACTTTTTTGTTACCATTTGGCAAATCGCCTTAAAGCCCGGTATAATTAATTCAACTAGACTCAGAAAGCAGAATTTCATGTTTAAGATTATCGTTGACCTTTTTTTACTGGTGATCATCCAAGTGGCGATCACGCCTTTCATCCGGCGCCTGGCCTTTGTCCTGGGGGCAGTGGACAATCCTAACGCCCGCCGGGTCAACAAGAAGCCTATGCCGACTATCGGGGGGCTGGGAATTTTCGTGACCTACAACATCGGGACCTTCATTTTGCTCAGAGAGCAGTTCCCGACCCACGAGCTTTTTGCCCTCCTGCTGGCTTCCAGCGTGATCGTCTTGACCGGGATGATTGATGACATTTTAGAACTCAAGCCCGGGCAAAAAATGGCCGGGATCTTTGTCGCGGCCATGATCACATACTACTTGGCCGAAGTCAGGATGACAGAGCTGAACATTCCTTTTACCGGCCAGACTATCAACCTGCCATGGTATCTCAGCCTGCCGGTTACCATCTTCTGGATCCTGGCCTTGACTAATGCGGTCAACTTGATTGACGGCTTAGATGGCCTGGCCGCCGGGGTCTCCTGCATCTCCCTTTTGACCATGGGGATTGTCGGCTACTTCTTCTTGCGCAACCAGGGCCTGTACGTGCCGATTGCCTGCTTCATGCTGGCGGCTTGCCTAATGGGCTTTCTGCCTTACAACTTTAACCCGGCCAAGATCTTTTTGGGCGACACTGGGGCCCTCTACTTGGGTTTCATGATCTCGGTATTAGCCTTAAAAGGCTTGAAGAACGTGACCTTCATTTCTCTTTTGGTGCCGGTGATCATCTTGGGCGTGCCGATCTCTGACACGGTCTATGCCATGATCCGCCGCAAGCTGAACAAGAAGCCGATTTCCCAGGCGGATAAGCACCACCTTCACCACCAGCTGATGAACCTGGGCTTGACCCAAAGACAGACGGTGCTGGTGATTTACGCCCTGTCTTTGATTTTCTCTTTTGTGTCCATGCTCTTCCTCTTGTCGCCGCTCTGGGCCATGGCCCTCTTGCTGGTCGGTCTCTTGATCGCTGTTGAGCTCTTTGTGGAATCGATTGGCCTTTTAGGGGAAAAATACAAGCCCCTCAGCCACTTGATTAACCGCTTGGTCCTGCATAGCACCCACACCAAGGAGCCAGACGTTGAAGTCTGGCACCAGGGTGAGGCCAAGCCCCAGAAGTGGCAGGAGCGGTCTAAGGGCGGCCACCGGCCGGCTGACAAAAAGGCTACTGGTAAAAATAGCGATAAAGATAAAAAACAATAAAACTGAACAGATAAAAGAAATGACCAAGCAGAAATGCTTGGTCATTTTTGGTCAGAATCTTTTTTCGCCGCTTTTGACGGGAATTTCGTTATAGCGCTGGTCACCCTTGATCAGGTCTGGTTCCCCGTTTAAGAGCTCGGTCAAATCGCTGATGAAGGGGTCAATCTGGTCCAGGTCGAGGTAGACGGAAATGGTGATGTTTACGCCGTATTCAGTGCCGGCAACATAGACCTCTTTCTCCTTGAGGAAGTGGTCGACCTTGTCATAGCGGTTGTAGGGGATGGTAAAAATCAATTCCTGTTGCTTGACCCGCTTGACGATGCCGATTGCTTCAGCTGCTTCGCTGACGCTGGAAGAATATGCCCGGATGAGGCCGCCGGCCCCTAATTTGATTCCGCCGAAATACCTGGTCACGACGACGGCGACATTTTTTAGGCCCATCAATTGCAGAGTCTTTAATTCCGGCACCCCGGCTGTCCCGCTTGGTTCGCCGTTGTCGCTGCTTTTGACCCGGTCATCATTGATGCCCAGGGTGTAAGCATAGGTGTTGTGGGTGGCGTCGTGGTACTTTTTGCTGGTAGCGGCGATGAAGTCCCGGGCTTCTTCTTCATCCTGGATCCGGGCAAAAGTCGCGATAAAGCGGCTCTTCTTGATGACCAGCTCATGCTGGCCGTTTTCTTTGATCGTTAAAAAATCTGCTTCTTTTGACAAAAAATCATCCCTTTTTGGTGTATTAGTTAGTGGAGGCGAAAAAAGTGACAGAAGAAAAAGAATCTCTGGCCGGCCGCCAATGGCTGGTTGACAAAGTGGATAATAGCATAAAAGAGGGGCAGACGGCAATTCCTGCCATAGAAAATGGCATCTGCCAGCGCTGCGGCAGCTCCTGCTGGGCGCGTCTGCCGTCGGGATTTTTGTATTGCCGCGCTTGCGTGGGCCTGGGCCGGCTGGATGAGGGCAAGCTTTTGGTCCGGCAAGCCGCTAGCGGCTCTTATCCGGCTAAAGCGGGGATGACCTGGACTGGGCAGCTGCAAGAGCGCCAGGAGGGCGTGAGCCGCTTTTTGCTGGAAAAATTCGCGGCTAAAGAGGACTGCCTGGTCGAGGCCGTGACTGGGGCGGGGAAAACGGAGATGATTTTTCCCTTATTGGCTGAGGCTTTCAGCCGCGGCTGCCGGGTGGCTATCGCCACGCCCAGAATCGACGTGGTCAATGAGCTTTATCCCCGCCTGGTGGCCGCCTTCGGGGAAGTGGAGATCGGCAAGTATCATGGCCGGGAGGAAAAGCAGCCCGCCAATGAGCAGCTGGTCATCTGCACGACCCACCAATTGCTTAAGTACTACCAGGCCTTTGATCTTTTGATCATCGACGAGATCGACTCCTTCCCTTATGCCGGCAATCCCCAGCTGCATTTTGCCGCGGGCAATGCCGTTAAGAAAACGGGCAGCCGGGTCTTTTTGACGGCGACGCCGCCAGAGGACCTGCTGAAAAAAGTCAAGCAGGGGAAACTGGCCGTCGTTAGGCTCAACCGCCGCTTTCACGGCTACCCCTTGCCCGTGCCCCGGCTTGACTTCTACATTAAGCCCTTTTTGGCCAAGGGCCGCCTGCATCCCAAGCTGGCCCGGCGGATCAAAATGGCCGCGGAAAGTGGCCACCCCCTTTTAGTCTTTTTGCCCAGAATTTCCCAGATGCCCCAGTATTTTTCCGCCGTCAAAAAGCTCCTGCCAAATAAACGCCTGGCAACAGTCTACGCCCAGGACCCGGACCGGCTGGAGAAGGTGGAGAAATTCAGAAAAGGAGAGCTCGACCTGCTCTTGACGACCACAATCTTGGAGCGGGGGGTTACTTTTAAGCATGTCTGGGTGATCATCGTGGCGGCTGACGATGAGATCTATTCCGCCGCTAGCTTAGTCCAAATCGCCGGCCGGGTGGGCAGAGACAAGCAGGACCCGGACGGCTTGGTCTTGTTTTGCTACCGGCGCTACAGCCGGCAGATCAGAAGCGCGGTCAAGCAGATCAAGGAGATGAACCGGGGATGAGCCTTTGCCTTTTTTGCGACCAGGTTTTTACCGAAGACCTGGATATCAGGCGCCTGCTTTTGCCGGGCAAAATTAAGACTTCCTGCCTCTGCCCAGCCTGCCGCAAGCAGTTTGACCAAATCGGCCCTGTCTTTTGCCCCCAGTGCGGCCGCCGGCAGGCTAATGGGGAAATCTGCCAGGACTGCCAGAAGTGGCGGCGGATCTACCAGGGAGATTTTTTGCAAAACCAGGCAGTTTACTGCTACAACCAGGCCTTTCACGACTTGATGGTCCGCTACAAGCGCTACGGGGACTACCTGCTCTGCCAAGTCTTGCAGGAATTAGCCGCCCCGGCTGTCCAGAAATTAGCAGCTGACTACTACGTGCCTGTCCCGACTTCACCCGAGCACCGGAAGAAGCGGGGCTATGATACAGTCTGGGAAATTTTTAATCCTCTTTTGCCTCTAACTCCGCTTTTAGCCAAGAAGGCAGGGGCTGGGGCCCAGGGAGAAAAGGACAAAAAAGCCCGGATGCAGGCCAAGCAAAATTTCTTTCTAAATCCGGAATTTAGGGGTAAAATAACAGGCAAGATCATCCTTTTGGATGACATTTACACCACAGGCCGAACGCTTTATCACGCGCGCGACGCGATTGAAACGGCTTTTCCTGAATGCCAGGTCGAAAGTTTTTCAATTAGTCGCTAAATATTTTCACAAAGCGCTTTCAAGTTTGGTATAATATGGGTGTAAAGAAACCGCGCAAGCGGGAAAGGAGATAATTATTATGTTAAAGTACAATGTTCGTGGCGAAAATATTGAAGTCACTGAAGCTTTGAGAGACTATGTTGAAAAGCGCTTGACCAAGTTGGAAAAGTACTTTGATCTGAGCCAGGACGTAATCGCTCATGTAAATCTGAAGGTATACCGTGACCACTCAGCTAAGGTTGAAGTAACTATCCCGCTTCCATACCTGGTTTTGAGAGCTGAAGAAACTACGGATGACATGTACCGCAGCATTGACTTTGTTTCCGAAAAGCTTGAACGCCAAATCAGAAAGTACAAGACCCGCGTCAACCGCAAGAGCCGGGAAAAGGGCGTAGAAGAATTCTTTGTTCCTGAAGAAGCTCCGGTTGAAGAAGAGAAGGAAGAAAAGGCTCCAATGTTCAAGATCGTCCGCAACAAGCGGGTTAACTTGAAGCCAATGGACCCAGAAGAAGCCATCTTGCAAATGGACATGCTGGAACACGACTTCTTCGTCTTCCAAGACGCTGAAACCAACGGCACCAGCGTGGTTTACCGCCGCAACGACGGCAGCTACGGCTTGATTGAAACTAACGAATAGTTTTGCCGGATATCTAACTGAATACTAAGGCAGCAAGCCAGGCAGGGCACGATAATTATTGTGCCCTGCTTATTTTTGTAGATTATTTTAATTTTTGGCAGTTACATGTTAAAATTATTCTGTGATTTTAGACTAAATATCAGAATTAAGGACGATTAGATGGCAAACATTTTAAAGAAGTTATACAACGCTGACAAAAGAGAACTTAAGCGTTTTGAAAAAATTGCTGACCAAGTAGAGTCATACGCTGACCAAATGGCCGCTCTTTCTGACGAAGAATTGCAGGCCAAGACGCCGGAATTCCGCAGCCGCATCGAAAAGGGCGAAAGCTTAGACGACCTGCTGCCGGAAGCCTTCGCCGTATCCCGGGAAGCTTCCAAGCGGGTCTTGGGCCTGTACCCATTCCGCGTGCAGATCCTGGGTGGGATTGCCCTGCACCGGGGCAACATTGCCGAAATGATGACCGGTGAAGGTAAGACCTTGACGGCCACCATGCCGGTTTACCTCAACGCTTTGTCCGGCAAGGGCGTGCACGTTGTTACTGTCAACGAATACCTGTCCAGCCGTGACGAAACTGAAATGGGCCAGCTCTACCGCTGGCTGGGCCTGACGGTCGGCTTGAACGTCAGCACCATGTCCCCGGAAGAAAAGCGGGAAGCTTACGCTTGCGACGTAACCTACTCAACCAACTCCGAACTGGGCTTTGACTATCTCCGGGACAATATGGTTGTCTACAAGGAACAAATGGTTCAGCGGCCGCTTAACTACGCCATCATCGACGAAGTTGACTCCATCTTGATCGACGAAGCACGGACGCCTTTGATCATTTCCGGTGAAGCTGAACAAGCCAACGCCGACTATGTCCGGGCTGACCGCTTTGTCAAGAAACTGGTTGAAGACAAGAGCGACAATGACGCTGATGACGATGAAGACCACGGCGACTACAAGATCGACTGGCCAACCAAGACCATTTCCCTGACCAGAACCGGGATCCAGAAGGCCTGCGACCACTTTGGCCTCAAGAACCTTTACGATGTTGAAAACCAGAAGCTGGTTCACCACATCGATCAAGCCCTGCGGGCCAACTACATCATGCTCAAGGACATTGACTACGTGGTTCAAGATGGTGAAGTCTTGATCGTCGACTCCTTTACCGGCCGTGTCATGGAAGGCCGGCGCTACTCAGACGGCCTGCACCAGGCCATCGAAGCCAAGGAAGGGGTCAAGATCCAGGAAGAATCCCAGACCCAGGCCACGATTACTTACCAGAACTACTTCAGAATGTACAAGAAGCTGGCCGGGATGACCGGTACGGCCAAGACTGAAGAAGAAGAATTCCGTGAAATCTACAACATGGAAGTCATCACTATCCCGACCAACCGGCCAGTCATCAGACAGGACATGCCAGACCTGCTCTACCCGACCCTGGACTCCAAGTTCAAGGCCGTGGTTGACGAAATCAAGCAGCGGCACGCCAAGGGCCAGCCAATCCTGGTCGGCACGGTGGCCATTGAATCTTCTGAACGCTTGAGCCACATGCTGGACAAGGAACACATCCCGCACGCTGTCTTGAACGCCAAGAACCACGCCAAAGAAGCAGCCATCATCATGAATGCCGGCCAAAGAGGGGCAGTCACGATTGCCACTAACATGGCCGGGCGTGGGACTGACATCAAGCTGGGGCCTGGCGTCAAGGAACTGGGCGGTTTAGCCGTAATCGGGACTGAAAGACACGAATCCCGCCGTATCGACAACCAGCTGCGGGGCCGGTCCGGCCGGCAGGGTGACCCGGGCTACACCCGCTTCTACCTGTCCCTGGAAGACGACTTGATGAAGCGCTTTGGGGGCGACCGGGTCAAGGACTTCCTTGACCGCCTGTCTGACAATGACGACGACAAGGTTATCGAAAGCCGTTTGATCACCCGCCAGGTTGAATCTGCCCAGAAGCGGGTTGAAGGGAACAACTACGACACCCGTAAGCAGACCCTGCAATACGACGACGTTATGCGGATCCAGCGTGAAATTATCTACAAGGAACGGATGCAGGTCATCGATGAGCAGAAGTCTTTGAAGAGCGTCTTGATGCCAATGATCCACCGGACTATTGACCACCAAGTGGACATGTTCACCCAAGGCGACCGGTCAACTTGGCGCCTGGACTCTTTGCGTGACTTCATCGTGTCCAGCCTGGCCAGTGAAGAATACGTTGATTCAGAAATCGACTTTAAGACCTTCACGCCAGATGCCCTTAAGAAGCAGCTTTACCAACTGGTTGAAGACAACTACCAGGAAAAAGAATCTGCCCTGGCTGACCCGGAACAAATGCTGGAATTTGAAAAAGTGGTTATCCTGCGCGTGGTTGACGAACACTGGACCAACCATATCGACGCTATGGACCAATTGCGGCAGTCAATCGGGCTGCGGGGCTATGGCCAGCTTAACCCACTGGTTGAATACCAGGACTCCGGCTACAACATGTTTGAAGAAATGATCAGCGACATCGAGTTTGACGTGACTCGCCTCTTCATGAAGGCTCAGATCAGAAACAACTTGAGTCGTTAATAAATTATAAAAGAGGGGGCGGGAGCCTCCTCTTTTTGGTTATAATCTAAGTAAGTCAAAACAAGAATTTTTAGCAAAGGAAAAAGACAATGGAAATCAGTGAAATTCAAAATGCTTTAGACGAGTTGCGGACCCGGCTTAACCACTTCAGGGGGTCTCTTTGACTTCGATAATATCAGCGAAAGCATTGAAATCAACGAAGCTAAAATGGCGGAACCGGGTTTTTGGGACAATCAGGAAAAGGCCCAGAAATTGATCAGTGAGACCAACTTGCTTAAGGAAAAGCGGGACTCCTTCCTGGCCTTGGAAAAAGACCTAACCGATGAGGAAACCGCCCTGGAATTGCTGCGCCTGGAAGCAGATGAAGACTTGCAAAAGGACACCGAAGACCAGCTGGCCAAGCTGCAGGAAGAGTTCCACCAGTATGAACTGAGCCTGCTCTTGTCGGGCGAGTATGATGACCACAATGCCTTGATGGAAATCCACCCAGGCGCCGGCGGTACTGAAGCCATGGACTGGGGCAACATGCTGCTCCGGATGTACCAGCGCTATTGTGACTCCCGCGGTCTGAAATTTGAAGTCAACAACTTTGAGCCAGGCGATGAAGCCGGCTTAAAGAGCGTCAGCGTCCGGATTTCCGGCAAGAATGCCTATGGGCTGCTCAAGTCTGAACACGGAGTTCACCGCCTGGTCCGGATTTCGCCTTTTGATTCAGCCAAAAGACGGCACACTTCTTTTGCCTCGGTTGAAGTTATCCCTGAAGTCGATGACTCCATTGAAATCGACATTGACCCGAAGGACCTCAGAATCGACGTCTACCGGTCATCCGGGGCGGGCGGCCAGCACATTAACAAGACTTCCAGTGCCGTCCGGATCACCCACATTCCAACCGGGATCGTGACGACTTCCCAGGCCCAGCGCTCCCAGTTCCAGAACCGGGATACGGCCATGAATGAAATGCGGGCCAAGCTTTTCCACCTGGAAGAAGAAAAGAAGCGCAAGGAAAAGGCGGCCTTGAAGGGCGAGCAGCTGGATATTGCCTGGGGTTCCCAGATCCGGTCTTACGTCTTCCACCCTTACAGCATGGTTAAAGACCACCGGACCGGCTATGAAACTGCTGATGTGAGCGGAGTCATGGACGGGAAGCTGGATCCCTTCATCTATGCATACCTTCAGTGGCGTTTGAGCCAAGAGAACCCAGAATAAGAGGAAAAACATGTCATTTATCACGATTGTACTGCTGGTTTTGGCGGCTGTAGTTGCCCTGGCCCTGCTCTCGGTTTTCTTCAAGGCCTTGATCGCCTTGCTGCCGGTGGGTCTGGTCGTAATTTTGCTTTTATGGCTCTACTACCGCTTTTACTGGCGGAAAAAATACCAGCTGCCCAGCCGGCCGGAATCCAGTTGGTTCAAGCCAGGCCAGGCAGATCCGGAGCGGCCGCGGAAACAGGCGCAAGATGTGACAGTGCGAGATGTTGATGAGAGTGAGGCACATGATGACGAACAAGGTAAAACTAACTGAACTTATTAATGACAATTCCAACCTGCGGGTTCTGCAGGGACAAGAATATGTGGCCGGCAAGAAGATTACGGTTTCCGACGTTTACCGGCCGGGACTGGAATTAAGCGGCTACTTTGATTTTTACCCGGCTGACCGGGTCCAGCTTTTGGGCAGAACAGAAATCTCATACGCTGCCCGCCTGGATCACGACCTGCGCCGGCGGGTTTTTGAAAAAATCTGCCAAAAAGAAACTCCCTGCCTGCTGGTTTCCCGCAATCTGCCGGTGCCAGCTGAACTGAAGGAGGCGGCGGAAGCAGCCGGGACTCCGATTTTGATTTCCAACGACACCACGACCTACTTGATGAGCATGATTACCCAGTACCTGGCCGTGAAGCTGGCCGAAAGAAGCAGCGTCCACGGGGTCTTGGTCGAAGTCTTTGGGATGGGGGTTCTCTTAACCGGGGAATCCGGGGTCGGCAAGTCCGAAACTGCCCTGGCCCTGGTTCAGCACGGTCACCGTTTGATCGCTGACGACCGGGTGGACGTCTACCAGAGGGACCACGAGACCGTGGTCGGGGAAGCCCCACGCATTTTGAAGCACTTGATGGAAATCCGGGGGATCGGGATTATTGATGTCCTTAAGCTCTTTGGGATTGGGGCCATCAAGGACGAAACAGAGATTTCCCTGGTCATCAACCTGACCAACTGGGACTCCAAGGCCAATTACGACCGCCTGGGCTTCCAGGAAAACACCCGGATCATCTGCGGCATCGCGGTGCCGCAGGTCACCATCCCGGTTAAGGTCGGCCGGAACATGGAAAATATCGTGGAAGTGGCCGTCATGAACTTTAGAGCTAAGGCCATGGGCTTTGACGCGGCCAAGACTTTTGACGAAAACTTGACTAGCTTGATCGCGGAAAATACCGAAGAAGAACAGCGGGGTGAAGACGACTAGTGACTTTAGCACTGAATCCAATTGCCTTCAGTATCGGCAACATTCATGTCCGCTGGTACGGAATCATCATCGCCTGCGGAATCCTGCTGGCCACCTTCATGTCCATCAGAGAAGGGCAAAGACGGCAGATTATGAGCGACGACTTCATCGACCTGCTCTTGTGGGGCGTGCCGATCGGCTTTATCGGGGCCCGGATCTATTACGTCATTTTTGAATGGGGCTACTTCTCCCAGCACCCGGATGAGATTATCGCCATCTGGAACGGGGGGATCGCCATTTACGGGGGCTTGATCGCCGGGGCAATCGTCCTCTTGGTCTTCTGCTACCGGCGCTTCTTGCCGCCATTTCTGGTCCTGGACATCGTGGCACCTGGCGTGATGGCGGCCCAGGTCCTGGGCCGGTGGGGCAACTTCATGAACCAGGAAGCCCACGGGGCCAAGTGCAGCCTGCAGTATCTGCAAAACCTTCACTTGCCCCAGTTCATCATCGACCAGATGTATATTAATGGCAGCTACTACAAGCCGACCTTCTTGTATGAATCCTTCTTCAACCTGATCGGCTTGATCATTATCCTTTCCTTGCGCCACAAGAAGCATCTTTTTAAGCAAGGGGAAGTCTTCATGTTCTACCTGGCCTGGTATTCCGTGGTCCGCTTTTTCGTGGAAGGGATGCGGACGGACAGCCTTTATATCTTCGGCGTCATCCGGGTTTCCCAGGCCCTCAGCCTCCTGCTTTTAATAGCTGTGGTTATTTTATTTGTCTACCGGCGTGTCAAAGTCAAGCCAAAGTGGTATCTTGATGGTAGCGGTCTAAAATATCCATACGAGAGGTAGAAAAAATGACAAAAATTTCCGTTTTAGGCGCCGGTTCCTGGGGGTCAGTCCTGGCTTCCATGCTGGCTGACAACGGCCACGAGGTGGCCCTTTACGCCCACCGGCAAGTTATTGCTGATGAGATCAACCAAGACCACACCAACTTGCACTACATGAAGGACTGGACCTTGAAGCCGAGCGTCTGGGCCAGCATCGACATGGGGCAGGTTCTAAAAGACTGTGACATTATCCTCTTTGCTGTGCCGACCAGCGCCATCCGGTCAGTGGCTAAAGCAGTCCGGCAGTTTTTGGACGAAAGTGGCCGCCAGCCTTACCTGGTTTCGGCCACCAAGGGGATTGAGCCGGGGACTAAAAAGCTGGTTTTGCAGATTTTTAAAGACGAAATCTACCCGGATGGCTTTGACAAGATGATCGTCCTGTCCGGTCCCAGCCACGCGGAAAATACCGCCCAAAAGGACCTGACGGCCATCACCTTAGCTTCAACCAGTCTGGACAACGCGGCCAAGATGCAGAAGATTTTTTCAAATGACTACGTCCGCTTCTACACCAGCAACGACCCAATCGGGGTCCAGGTCGGCGGAGCCGTGAAGAATGTCATCGCCATCGCCGCCGGGATCCTGGCGGGCCTGGGCTACGGGGACAATGCCAAGGCGGCCTTGATGACCCGGGGGCTGGCGGAAATCACCCGCCTGGGCGTGGCCTTTGGCGGCCAGCCTTGGACCTTCAGCGGCCTGTCCGGGATCGGCGACTTGATCGTCACTTGTACATCAGTTAACTCCCGGAACTGGCGCTGCGGCTACCAGCTGGGCCAGGGCAAGCCATTGGATGAAGTTTTGGCCAACATGGGCCAGGTGGTTGAAGGGGCCACGACCGTCAAGGCCGTCCACGAAATTTGTGACAAGTATTCTTTGGACATGCCGATTTCAGCTTCCATCTACAAGGTCCTCTATGAGGGAGCCCAGATCGACGATGAGATCAAGCTGATGATGAGCCGGCAGATGGGACCGGAAATCAGAATCTAAGCAGGGGGGCTTGCAATCTTTTGCAAATCCTGTATTATATTACTTGTAAAAAGTAAGTAACAAGGAGGCTGTTTATGACCAAAGAAGTTGACGTAGTAATCATTGGTGCCGGTCCAGCCGGCATGACGGCGGCGGTTTACGCGGCCCGGGCCAACCTGAAGACGGTGCTCTTAGACCGGGGGATTTACGGGGGGCAGATGAACAATACTGCCGACATCGACAATTACCCGGGCTTTGTGGAAGTCCAGGGGCCGGAATTGGGCGAAAAGATGTACCAGACCGTGCAAAACGCCGGGGCCAGCTATGAATATGGCGACGTCCAGGCCGTCAAGCTGGAAGGCGACTACAAGCGGGTGATTACTGACAGCGAGGAATACCTGGCTCCAGCCGTGATCATCGCGACTGGCTCAGAGCACAAGCACTTGAACGTGCCGGGGGAGGAAACTTATTCCGGCCATGGTGTTTCTTACTGCGCCGTCTGCGATGCAGCCTTCTTCAGAGATGAAGACGTGACTGTGATCGGCGGGGGCGACTCAGCCATCCAGGAAGGGCTCTACCTGGCCCAGTCTGCCAAGTCAGTCACGGTCGTTCACAGAAGAGACCAGCTGCGGGCCAAGCCTGAACTGCAGGAGAAGGCCTTCAAGCACCCGAAGATCAAGTTCGTCTGGAACGCCTTGACCGAAGAAATCGTCGGTGAAGACGGCAAGGTCAGCGGGATCCGCTACAAGGACAAGGTCAGCGGGGAAGAGAAGGAATTTGCCACCAAGGGCGTCTTCATTTACGTGGGCGTTTTGCCAGTGACCAAGGCCCTGGAAGACCTGGACATCTTGGACGAAAACGGCTGGATTCCAACTGATGAATTGATGCGGACCCGGCAGGAAGGGATTTTCGCGGCCGGCGACGTGCGGCCAAAGGACCTGCGCCAGGTCACGACCGCCGTTGGCGAAGGCAGCGTGGCCGGGCAGGAAGCTTACAACTACCTGCAAGCCAAGGGATTTTTGAAATAGATATTCAAAGCAGCGGACAAAAAGTCTGCTGCTTTTTTCTTTGAGCAAAATATTGTTAGAATCTATGTTCGGGTAGTAAAATAGAGTACGACTGATTATTGCAAGTTTAAGGGGGGAGAACCGTGATCAAGCGGCAAGACAACAACAAATTTGAACTCGTCTCACCATATAAGCCCGCTGGTGACCAGCAGCAGGCCATCGACCAGCTCGTGGCCGGCTTTAAGGCCGGCGATAAAGAGCAGATCCTCAAGGGAGCAACGGGGACGGGGAAGACCTATACCATGGCCAATGTAATTGCCAAAATGAACAAGCCGACCCTGGTCATTACCCACAACAAGACCCTGGTTGGCCAGCTCTACAATGAATTTAAGGAATTTTTCCCAAACAATGCCGTGGAATACTTCGTTTCCTACTATGACTACTACCAGCCGGAAGCCTACGTGCCCCAGTCAGACACTTATATTGAAAAAGACGCCTCGATCAACGATGAAATCGACCAGCTGCGGCACGCGGCTACCAGCGCCTTGATGTCCAGAAACGATGTCATCGTGGTGGCTTCTGTTTCTTGCATCTACGGCTTGGGTGACCCAAGAGAATACGCGGCCAGCGTCTTAAACGTCTACACCGGCCAGGAATACGAAAGAAACACCCTGCTCAGGGACCTGGTCAACATCCAGTACGACAGAAACGACATCGACTTCCAGCGGGGCCGTTTCCGGGTTCGGGGCGACGTCGTGGAAGTTTTCCCGGCCGGCTATTCTGACCGGGCCTACCGGATTGAATTTTTTGGCGACGAAATCGACCGGATTGTCGAAGTCGACCCCTTGACCGGGGAAGTGCACGGGGTCAGAGACAGCATCTCCCTTTTCCCGGCAACCCACTTCATGACCAATGATGAGCAATTGGCCGGCGCTATCGACCGGATCAAGGCCGAAATGGATGAGCAGGTCAAGAAGTTTGAAAAAGAGGGCAAGCTGCTGGAAGCAGAAAGAATCAAGCAGCGGACCACCTATGATTTGGAAATGCTGAGAGAAGTCGGCTACACCAACGGGATTGAAAACTACTCCCGGCAGATGGAAAACCGCAAGGCCGGTGAGCCGCCTTACACCCTTTTGGACTTCTTCCCCAAGGATTCTTTGATTTTAATCGACGAATCCCACGCTACCATGCCGGAAATCCGGGCCATGTACAATGGGGACAGGAACAGAAAGCAGACCTTGATCGACTACGGCTTCCGCCTGCCGTCAGCTTTGGACAACCGGCCCTTGAAGCTGGAGGAATTTGAGCAGCACGTCAACCAGATCATGTACGTGTCAGCCACCCCGGGTGACTACGAATTAAACCGCACCAGCCGGATCGTGGAACAAGTCATCCGGCCAACCGGGCTTTTGGACCCGAAGATCGAAGTCCGGCCAATTGAAGGGCAGATCGACGACCTGGTTGCTGAAATCAACTTGAGGATCGAAAGAAACGAGCGGGTTTTTGTCACCACTTTGACCAAGAAGATGGCCGAAGACCTGACCGACTACTTGAAAGACCTGGGCATCAAGGTCCGCTACCTGCACTCGGACATCAAGACTTTGGAAAGAATGCAGATCATCCGGGACCTCCGCTTGGGCAAGTTTGACGTTTTGATCGGGATCAACCTGCTCAGAGAAGGGATCGACGTGCCGGAAGTTTCCCTGGTTGCCATTTTGGACGCGGACAAGGAAGGATTCCTGCGGGCTTACCGGCCGCTGATCCAGACTATGGGCCGGGCTGCCCGGAACGCCAATGGTGAGGTCATCATGTACGCTGACCGGATCACCGATTCCATGAAGCTGGCGATTGATGAAACGAACCGCCGCCGGGCCATTCAGATGAAATTCAACGAAGAGCACGGGATCGTGCCAAAGACTATCATCAAGCCGGTTCGGGACATGATCTCCGTGGTCAAGGCCGACAAGGAAGCAGAAAAGTCAGACTCCTTCGCCGACCTCAACTTCGATGAACTGACGGCCAAGCAGAAGAAGCAGATGATTAGCAACTTGCAAGAGCAGATGCAAGAGGCGGCCAAGCGCTTGGACTTTGAAAGCGCGGCTAACCTCCGCGACGCAATTATCGAGCTGGAAGGCTCGGTGAGAAAACCGATTAAGAAGAAAGGCAAGGACTTCAATGGCAGATAGAAAAATCGTCATCCGCGGTGCCCGCGAGCACAATTTAAAAGACATCGACGTAACCATTCCCAAAGACCAGCTGGTCGTTATTACCGGCCTGTCCGGCTCTGGCAAGAGCTCACTGGCTTTTGACACCCTGTATGCTGAAGGCCGGCGCCGCTATGTCGAATCCCTGTCCAGCTATGCCCGTCAGTTCCTGGGCCAGATGGACAAGGCGGACGTTGACTCAATCGACGGCCTCAACCCGGCTATTTCCATCGACCAGAAGACGACCTCCCACAACCCCCGCTCAACAGTCGGCACGGTTACTGAAATCAACGACTACCTCCGCCTGCTTTGGGCCAGAGTCGGCCACCCTTACTGTCCAAATGACGGCACCTTGATCCAGCGGCAGTCGGTGGACCAGATGGTGAGCCGGATCTTGGATTTGCCGGAAAGAAGCAAGATCCAGCTTTTGTCTCCGGTCATCCGGGGCAAGCGGGGCGAGCACAAGGAAGTTTTTGCCAGAATCCGCCGGGCCGGCTATGTCCGGGTGATCGTTGACGGCGAGATGCACGATGCCAGCGAAGAGTTTGCCTTGGAGAAAAACAAGCGCCACGACATTGAAATCGTGGTTGACCGCCTGGTTATCAAAGACGGGATCCGGTCCCGCCTCTTTGACTCGGCTGAAGCGGCCCTGCGCCTGTCTGAAGGCTACATGGATGTTGACGTAATTGGGGGCGAAAAGCTCAGCTTCTCTGAATACTATGCCTGTCCTCTTTGCGGCTTCACGGTTGGGGAAATGGAGCCCCGCCTCTTCTCCTTCAACGCGCCATTTGGGGCCTGCCCGGCCTGCGATGGCCTGGGGATGAAATTGGCGGTTGACCCGGACCTGGTGGTTCCGGATAAGGACAAGAGCTTAGCTGATGGTGCCCTGGCTCCTTGGGCAGGGTCAAAGTACTACATGGGGATGCTGGAGCAGGCCTGCCAGGCCTTGAAGATCCCGATGGACAAGCCTTTTAAAAAGCTGACCAAGCGGCAAAGAGACATCATTTTGAACGGGTCAGACAAGGAAATTCACTTCCACTTGGAAGGCGACTTTGGGGTCAACGACACCAAGCAGCCTTTTGAAGGGGTGATCAACAATGTCGACCGCCGCTATGCCAAGCCAATGTCCAAGTTCATGCAGGAAGTCATGGGCAAGTACATGACCGAGCTGCCCTGTGAGGTCTGTGGCGGCAAGCGGCTTAATGAGAAGGCTTTAGCAGTCAAGGTAAATGGCAAGAACCTGGCTGAGGCCAGCGATTTGTCAATCAAGGATGCCCTGGCCTTTTTCAAGGAAGTTGACTTAAGCGAGCAGGAAGCAGCCATTGCCAAGCCGATTTTGAAAGAAGTCTGCGACCGCTTGAACTTTTTGGTCAGCGTCGGCCTGGACTACTTGACTTTGTCCAGATCAGCCGGGACTTTGTCCGGTGGGGAAGCCCAGCGGATCCGTCTGGCCACCCAGATTGGCTCCAACCTGTCAGGGGTCATGTACGTTTTGGACGAACCTTCTATTGGCCTGCACCAGCGGGATAATGACCGCTTGATTGCATCTTTGAAGCGGATGCGGGATTTGGGCAACTCCTTGATTGTCGTTGAACACGATGATGAAACCATGCGGGCAGCAGACTATTTGATCGACATGGGACCAGGCGCCGGCAGTTTTGGCGGGGAAGTCATGGCGGCCGGCACGCCGGAAGAAGTCATGGCCAATCCAAAGTCTTTGACCGGCCAGTACCTGCGGGGAGAAAAGTTCATTCCAGTTCCATTGAAGCGGCGCAAGGGCAGCGGCAAGAAGCTGAAGCTGACCGGGGCAGCGGAAAACAACTTGAAGAACATTACCGTTGAATTTCCATTGAGCGAATTCGTGGTCGTGACCGGGGTTTCCGGGTCCGGCAAGTCTACCCTGGTCAACCAAATTTTAAAGAGAGTCCTGGCCCAGAAGCTCAACCATAATTCCGCCAAGCCGGGCAAGTATGAGAAACTGACCGGCTGGAAGAATATCGAAAAGGTGATCGACATTGACCAGAGCCCGATCGGCCGGACGCCGCGGAGCAACCCGGCGACCTACACCAGTGTCTTTGACGATATCCGGACCCTTTTTGCCCAGACCAATGAAGCCAAAATGCGGGGCTACACCAAGGCCCGCTTCTCCTTCAACGTCAAGGGCGGGCGCTGCGAGACCTGCCACGGGGACGGGATCCTCAAGATTGAAATGAACTTCCTGCCAGACGTCTACGTTCCTTGTGAGGTCTGCCACGGCCAGCGCTATAATTCCGAAACCCTGGAAGTGACCTACCGGGAAAAGAACATTGCCCAAGTTCTGGACATGACCATCAGTGAAGCCTGCGACTTCTTCGTCAATATTCCAAAGATCCACCGCAAGCTGCAGACCATCGTTGATGTGGGCCTGGGCTATGTCAAGCTGGGGCAGCCTGCGACCACTTTATCCGGCGGGGAAGCCCAGCGGATGAAACTGGCCAGCGAACTGCAAAAATTGTCGACTGGGAAGAATTTCTATATTCTGGATGAACCAACTACCGGTCTGCATACCGATGACATCAAGCGTCTTTTGGAAGTCCTCCAGCGCCTGGTTGACCAGGGCAACACTGTTTTGGTAATTGAGCACAACCTGGACGTAATTAAGACGGCTGACTGGCTGATCGACCTGGGGCCGGACGGCGGTGAGCGGGGCGGCCAGGTGGTTTGCACGGGGACGCCGGAAGAAGTTGCGGCTTGCCCAGAGTCCTGGACTGGCAAATACCTCAAGCCGGTTTTGGACCGGGACAAGGCTTTGACTGAAAAGAGCCTTGCAAATAAAGAAAAAGAATCTTAATTCGCCCCTAAACCTTTTTCGCAAAATATTGTAAAATGAAAGCGGAAGCCAAAATAATTGTCAGAATTTTTGCATTAGTGTGAAAGGATGATTCTTATGTTTGATTCCGGCTTTAACGAAAAACGCGGTTTTGACTGGGGCGTTTTTATCGCGGGGGTTGTCTCCGTCGTTTTGAGCATTTTTCTCTTTGCCAACCCTGGCAAGGGCTTGCGGGGCCTGGTCATCATTTTGGCCGTCTTGTCGATCATGCAGGGGATCGCTTGGATCTCCATGTATGCTGGCTTTCACGGGATTTTTGGCCCGTCTTGGACCACCCTGTTATCGGGGATCTTTGACATTTTAGTCGGGATCTTCTTCCTGTGGAATAACAAGGTCGGGGCATACACGATTGCTATCGTGGTCTCCATTTGGTTCATCGTTGACTCGGTGATCGGGATTGTCTTTGCCTGGCACCTGCGTTTCTTTGAGACCGGCTGGTATTTCTTCTTCAACCTGCTCTTGAACATCCTGGGCCTGGTTGTCGGAATTATGCTTTTGTTTAGACCGGTTATCGCGGGGATGAGCACGGTCTACTTGATCGCGATCTACCTGATGATCTTCGGGATCAATGAGATTGCTTTGGCCTTCATGCACCGTTAAGCATGTCAAACTGCCGATACTTAACAGATTGTTTAAGTGTTGGCAGTTTTTTTGATGGTAAAATGTAAGCAAGCAGTAAAAAAGTGTAAGGAAAAAGCAAAAGCAGGGGAGGTTAGGCAAATGGAGAAAAAGATTTATATTTCCTGCGACATGGAGGGCTGCGCCGGCGTTACCAGCTGGGAGCAGACCCATTATGGGCATAAAGGCTACGACCTGGCCCTAAAAGAAATGACCAGGGAAACCGTGGCCGCGGTCAAAGCCTGCCAGAAAGCCGGCTATCAGGTGACGGTCAAAGACGGGCACGAAGACGGGATCAACCTGGACCCGGCCCTTTTGCCGGCAGGAACAGAACTGATCCAGGGCTGGGACTCTTCACCAGAAGAAATGATGGCTGGCATTTCCGCTGACTATGCCGGGGCAATCCATATTGGCAGCCATTCCCCGGCTGGCTCCAGTGAAACGCCCCTGGATCACACGGTGGAACATGGCTGGTATTCCTGGGTCAAGCTGAACGGAGAATTGGCTTCGGAATTTACCTTTAACAGCCTTTGCGCGGCCCAGTACGGGGTGCCTTCATTTTTCCTGGCTGGGGATGCCGGTATCTGCCGGCGGGCGGAAGAATTTTGCCCGGGCATCGTGACCTGTGCTACCAAAAAAGGGGTGGGCAGCGCGACTGTTAACAAGAGCCCGAAGGAAATAGAAGCGGCCATCATGACCGGGATCAAGGAAGCCTTGGCGGGTGCGGGCGGTCTGCCGCTTTTAGCTGACGAATACCTGCTGGAATTTTGCTTTTCTTCAGCTGGCCGGGCCAGAGCCGCCTCTTTTTATCCAGGAGCTGAAAGAGCAGGCGAGCGGGTCGTTTCCTACCGGGCCAAGAGCATTATGGAGCTTTTGACGGCGAAAATGTTCATGACGGAAATCTGAGGTGGAAGATGGGCTTAAAAGGAGAACTGTTTTTGCCCCGGGCCTATCAAACCGGAGAAAAAAACGACATAACCGATGTTCCGGGGGTTAAGGTGGGCCAGGTAACCCTGCGAAAGGGCGGGGTCAATACCGGCGTCACGGCAATTTTGCCCGGAAGTGATATTTTCAAGCAAAAAATGCTGGCCAGCGGCCAGGTCATCAATGGCTTCGGCAAAACGACCGGCCTGGTCCAGATCAATGAGCTGGGCACTTTGGAGACCCCGGTCCTCATGACCAACACCCTGGCCGTGGGGACCTGCTGGACGGCCTTGACCCGCTACATGCTGGACCGCAATCCGGAGATCGGTCTCACAACCGGGACGGTCAATCCGGTCGTGATGGAGTGTAACGACGGGGACTTGAACGATATCAGATCCCTGCCGGTTAAAGAAAGTGATGCTCTGGCGGCCCTGGCTTTGGCTGAAGAGAATCCGCCCTTGCAAGAGGGCAACGTAGGTGCTGGAACCGGGATGCGCTGTTTAGGCTTTAAGGGCGGCATTGGGTCAGCCTCCAGGCTTTTGGAACTGGGGGGCAAAAAATACCACTTGGCCAGCCTGGTTTGCGCTAATTTCGGGGCTTTTGGCAAATTGCGGGCCGGAGGCCGGCTGTTGGGCCAGGAATTAAAAGCCGCCGTTTTGGCCCGGGCAAAAGCAGAAAATAACCAGCTTTATGACCGCTATCAAAAAGACCAGGGGTCAATCGTGATGGTGATCGCCACCGACCTGCCCCTCTCTAGCCGGCAACTTGGCCGCCTAGCCCGCCGCAGCGCGGTTGGCTTAGCCAGGACCGGGTCGTATATTGGGGACGGGTCCGGCGATATCGCCTTGGCTTTTTCCACGGCGCAAAGAGTCAGCCATTTCGCCAAAGAAGCAGAAAGCTTCAGCTTTTTGCCAGACAGTCAGCTGGACCCGGTCTTTGAAGCCGGGGCGGAGACGATCGAAGAAGCGGTTTTAAGCGCTCTGGTGCACGCGGAGACCCTGACTGGATTTAAGGGGAGAACGGTCTATGGTCTGCGGGATTTTTTATAATAAGAGTGAAGAATAGGAATGCAGGCAGGGCTAATTGATTGCCAAGACGCGGCACGCCCGGTATGATAGAATTTAACGTTTTAAGGGAGCAATACGGAATCATGCATGAAAAATACAAGAAACAGCTGTTGATTTTGACGGGGATGAGCGGGGCCGGCAAGACTGTCGCCGCCCACTCACTGGAGGACGTCGGCTACTTCGTGGTCGACAACCTGCCCCCGGAATTGCTGGGCAATTTCTGGGACCTGATGAACACCTCGGAAGATTTTGAAAAAGTTGCCGTGGTGATCGACCTCAGAGTCAAGTCCTTCTACAAGGACCTGATCGACGAAATCAACTCCCTGGAAGACAGCGGCCAGACCCAGGCCACGATCGTCTTTTTGGAAGCTTCTGACGACACCCTGGTGGCTCGCTACAAGGAAACCCGCCGCCTGCCGCCATTGGCGGAAAATGGCCGCCTTTTGGACGGGATCCGGGATGAGCGCCGCCTTTTGACCCCGGTGAGAAACCGGTCCAACTACATTTTGGACACTTCCAAGATGACGCCAAAGGAGCTGAAGCAGAAGCTGCAGAGCAAGTTTGGGGCCCTCCACAAGCCAAAATTCGGGATTGAGGTCATGTCCTTCGGCTTCAAGTACGGGATGCCGATCGACGCCGACATCGTCATGGATGTTCGCTTTTTGCCCAACCCCTTCTACATTCCGGAACTGCGTCCCTTCACGGGGCTGGACAAGCGGGTCTTCAACTATGTCATGGACAAGGACGAAACCAAGGTCTTCTATGGCAAGCTGCTGGACCTCTTGTTGACGGCAATTCCAGGCTACATCAACGAAGGCAAGGAAAAACTGACGATTGCCATCGGCTGCACGGGCGGTCAGCACCGCAGCGTCTCGATTGCCCAGCAGCTGGCGCGCGACTTGTCTGAAAAATATCCGGTTGACATTACCCACCGGGAAATCAGCCGTTATCTCAGAAAGTAGGAATTCAGCATGTCTTTAGGCGAAAACAAGATCATCCGCATCATCAAGCGCCGCCGGCCCCGGGTGGTCGTTATTGGCGGGGGGACCGGCCTGCCGGTTATTTTGCAGGCTTTGAAAAAGCAGGACGCGGAGATCACGGCAATCGTGACCGTCTCTGACGACGGCGGTTCATCCGGGATCATCCGCAACTATATCAACGTCGTGCCCCCGGGCGATATCCGCAATGTTTTGGTTTCTTTGAGCGACCTGTCGGAAGAAAAAAAGCAGATCTTCCAATACCGCTTTGACTCAAAGGACTCCTTTTTCTCCGGCCATGCGATTGGCAACTTAATTATCGCGGCCTTAAGTGAGATGCAAGGGAATATTTTTGACGCTGTCCAGACCTTATCGGCCATGATGGAAGTCGACGGCCACATTTATCCTTCTGCTAACGAGCCTTTGACCTTGAACGCGGAATTCATGGATGGCAGCCAAAGCAGCGGGGAAGTGGAAATTACCAGCCAGCACAAGCAGATCAAGCGGGTCTGGGTAACGGCCGATGACGGTGAACCGGCGGCTCCCAGTCCGGTGATTGAGGCCATCATGCAGGCTGACGCCATCGTTTTGGGGCCGGGGTCACTGTTTACCTCAATTCTGCCCAACCTGATGATCCCTAATGTCGGGCAAGCAGTCCGGGAGACCAAGGCAGAAGTAGTTTACGTCTGCAACATCATGACCCAGGCCGGGGAAACTGTCGGCTTAAGCGATGCTGACCATGTCCGGGTCATCAACCAGCACCTGGGCGGCAACTATATCGACACGGCCCTGGTCAACGGGGCCCAGATTGACATGAGCAAGTTCCACCCGGAAGACTATGATGAATACTTAAAGCCGGTCGCCAACGATTTTGCCGGCTTGAAGGCGCAGAACTGCCGGGTGATCACGGATGACTTTATCGACCAAAGAAGTGGCCTGGTCTTCCATGACGGCGACAAAGTGGCCAGGGAAATCATCGACCTGGCCCTGCAGGAAATGTTTAAGAGAAAGTAGGAAGTTAATGGCGAGTTATGCCAGTGAGGTAAAAAAAGAGCTGACTTCAATCGAGGTCCATCCCGAGCACGCCAAGGCAGAGCTGGCGGCCTTTTTGCGGATGAACGCGGTTTTGAGCCGGCATGACGGGCAAATGAGCCTGGACATCGTGACGGAAAACCCGGCCATTGCCCGGCGGATTTTTTCCCTGATCAAGACGGCCTACGGTTTTGAGCCGCAGCTGATCGTGACCAGGAAGATGAAGCTGAAGAAGAACCACCAGTACCTGGTCAGAGTGGCCCAGATGGTCAGCGAGATCATGGCGGATCTGGAGATCTATTCCCCGGAAAAAGGCTTCATCACTGGGGTGCCGGACAAGATCAAGCATTCAGAGCAGCGGTCGATGTCCTACTTGCGGGGGGCCTTTTTAGCCAGCGGCAGCGTCAACAATCCGGAAACCAGCCGCTACCACCTGGAAATCTACTGCACCTATGCCAACCACTGCCAGGACTTGCAGGAGATCATGAACAAGTACTTCGACTTAAACGCCAAGGTGACGGCCCGCAGAAGCGGCAGCATCGTCTACTTGAAAGAAGCGGAAAAAATCGGCGACTTCCTTCACGTGGTCGGAGCGGTCAATGCCATGCTGGCCTTTGAGGATTTGCGGATCATGCGGGACATGCGCAATTCCGTCAACCGCCTGGTCAACTGTGACACGGCCAACCTCCGCAAGACGGCCAGCGCGGCGGCCAAGCAGGTGGAAGACATTGAACTGATCGAAGAAAAGCAGGGCCTGGAGTCTTTGCCGGAAAAGCTGGCCAGCCTGGCCCGCTTCCGCCTGCAGCACCCGGAACTCTCCCTTAAGGAACTGGCTGAGCAGGTTCCCGATGGCCCGATTTCCAAGTCCGGGGTCAACCACCGCTTGAAGAAACTGCATGAGATCGCGGAAAACCTTCGCTAATATAAGACAAAAGAAAAATCCAGACGGCTATAGCAGTCGTCTGGATTTTCTTTCCGCTAAAAAGCGGATTACTTGTTTTGGTTGACCATGATGTCGTCGATCAAGCCGTAGTCCTTGGCTTCCTGGGCGGTCATGTAGTGGTCGCGTTCAGTGTCGCGCTTGATGGTTTCGATGTCCTGGCCGGAGTCCTTGGCCAGAAGTTCGTTGATCATCTTTCTGGTCTTCAGGATTTCTTCAGCGGCAATCTGGATTTCCGTGGCTTGCCCTTGCGCCCCGCCCAAAGGCTGGTGGATCAGGACAGTAGCGTGCGGCAGGGCAAAACGCTTGCCCTTTTCGCCTTCGGCCAAAATGATTGAGGCCATGGAAGCTGCCATACCGGTGGCAATGGTGGAAACTGGGGACTTGATGAAGTTCATGGTGTCCACGATAGCCATGCCGGAAGTAATTACGCCGCCTGGTGAGTTGATGTACATGTAAATGTCTTTAGTGTTGTCTTGCGCGTCAAGGAAAAGCAGCTGGGCGATGATGGAGTTGGCCATTTGGTCGTTGACTTCACCGCTCAACATGATGATCCGGTCCTTCAGCAAGCGGGAGTAAATGTCATAAGCGCGTTCGCCGCGGGCCGTTTGTTCAATAACTGTAGGTACTAACATAATTTTCCTCCTAGTGAATTTGATTAGCACTCATTTGGATACAGTGCTAATTAAAACACTCCTGGCCCGGTCTGTCAAACTTGGAGCACTCTTTTTCGAAAAATAAACCGGTGCTATAATGTCCTTGTGTGGAAAGGCTTTTTTAGCCGGAAAAATCTGATTTATGTAGAAAGTGAAAAAAGAAATGAATAAGAAACTGCTTTGCTCGCTCCTCTTGGCGGCAGCCTTTGCCGGCCAGGCCAAAACGGCCCAGGCGGCTACGGTCAGCAAGATGCCGGGGACGAAAAACATGGGGATCTATGCCAAAGTGACAAGCAAGGGGGCCAGCAAGAAGCTGACGACCACCAAGTACTTCAAATACAGCAAGATCCAGTCAACGGCCAGCAAGAAGACCAAGAAGGGGACTTATGCATACATCTATGCCAACGGTCGTCCATTAGGCTGGGTTAGTGAAAAATGGTTCGTCAGAAACAAGATTTCGGCGGCCAAGCAGATTTACCTGGTCAAAGATGACAACCGCTTCAACTACAAGGATGCCATCAGCTATGTCACTGACGCTCACGGGACCATGGTGGACCCGGCGAATGGCGCGGTTAAGGCCAGTCTGTCCGGAGACAAGCTGACTTTTACCTATGGCAAGGCCAAGACGGTTGTTCAAGTAGTGAAGACGGCCAACCCGAACCGGGCGCTTAAGCCGGCCGTCACTGCCAAGAAGGGGCCTAAGGAAGTAGCCAGCACGAGAAGCCACTCCGGCAGCTCCAAGAACTGGAATGCCGCTCACCGCTACGGCGTAGAGACCAGCAGCAACCGCTGGAGTAGCGGCGGCTTGACTTTGGCTACCCAGCTTTGGGAGCCGCGCAACTTGAGCCTAGAGACCAATGACTGGCAGCAGGTCGGCCCCGTTATGGAAGGGTTGGCCGTAAATGGCGGCTGGGCTTACAGCAGCTGGTACCGGTCTGCCGCTGCCAGTGACCAGCTTAAAGGCAACATCGTAGCCTTTAACATGAAGAAGCTGAACAAGTACCAGGCCCAGTACCTGTCACCGCGCAGCTACCTTTACAAGAAGCTGAGTTTTAGCAAGTTCAAGACTTACTCCCAAAATGTCAAGGTGAGTCCGTACCTGCGCCTGGGCCACGGCCAGTCCCTGGGGGCAAGCGCAAAGTACATCTATGTTCTGGCCAACGAAAACAAGCTGCCGGGCGGGGCAAGCAATGGCTTTTACTCTGAAGAAATCCTGCAGCTGAAGAAGAGCGACTTGACTCTCAATAAGGTCTGGACCATCCGGGTTGACGTCGGCACTTCCGGCCGCTACTTCCACAACGCGGCTTTTGTGGGCGACAATACCATGTACGGGGTCTTCCACAATGCAGCTTACGGCCGCTATGAATTCTGGCGCTTGAACCTGGTCAACGACCGTTGGCAGGTCAGCCAGGTAACGGCCAGCCAGAGCCACTTTGTCAAGCAGCAGGCTGGCAATTCTCCAGTCCAAGGCTTCAGCGTGGGCGGCGGCAACATGTACCTGGCCTTCAACAACTTGATCTTCAAGCTGAAGACTGACGGGACTTACCAGAAGACCTGGAAGCATGTCTCCAACCGGGAAATCGAAGGCCTGGCCAGCGATGGCGGCCAGCTTTATGTCCAACTGGCCCAAAGAGGGGAAATTCTTTCCGGCCACTGGTAAAAAGAAATAAAAAATCCCCTTGACAGGGGAAAGGCTTTCCAGTAAGATTAGTTAAAAATAAATTAAATGTTAACCGAGAGGTAAAAAAGATGAACTTTCAAGCAATGGTAAAAGAAAGCTGGCAATTCAAGTAGAGATTGTTTCGCGGGGCGATTCAATCTGTTTTGGCTTGAATTGCTGTCTGAATTGCTGAAAGTTGATCAGGGTCCGGATAGTAAATAATCTATCCGGATTTTTCTTTTTGAGACAGTAAAGGAGGATCCAGGCGGATCCTCCTTTTTATTTTGCTTTCGGTTCGTTTGTTTTTATTTTTCCCTTTGTTTCAAAAAATAGTTTTTGATTTAATTTGCGAGGTAATGGAATGAAAAAGGTGCTCGCGGCCTTTGCCGCAATCTATCTCTTTTTGGCAGCTGCCCTTTTTATCAACATCAAGCCGGCAGCGCAGAAGAGCAAGGAAGTCAGAGTAGGGGTCTTGACCCTGATGCGCCACCCGGCCCTGGACGAAATTTACCGGGGCTACAAGGCGGGCCTGGCCAAGTCGGGCTACAAGGTCAAGATCGACTACCAAAACGCCAACAATGACCAGAGCAATCTGAAGACCATGGCGGAAAAATTAGTCAACAGCCAGGACCAGGTCCTCTTCGGGATTACGACCCCGTCATCTCAAGCCCTGGCCAACGCGACCAAAAAGAAGCCAATCGTCCTGGGGGCAGTGACTGACCCTAAGGGGGCGGGCCTGGTGAAAAACAACAAGCGTCCCGGCGGCAACATCACCGGGGTCAGCGACCGGGCGCCGATCAAGCAGCAGCTCAAGCTGATCCAGCGCTTTTTGCCCAAGCTGAAGACCCTGGGGATCATCTACACCTCAAGCGACAGCTCAGCCGTTTCTGGCTACAAGCAGATCGTCAGCTACTGCAAGCAGATGGGGATCAGCTACAAGGCTTACTCCATTTCCAACAGCAATGACTTGAACCAAGTTTCCCAGCAGATGCTGACCCAGGTTGACGCGGTGATCGTGCCAACTGACAACACGATTGCCGGGGCCATGCAGACCCTGGTTAAAAACGCCAACGCGGCTAAAAAGCCGGTCTTCCCGGCTGCTGGCACCATGGTTAAAGACGGGGGCCTGGCCACCTACAGCGTGGACCAGTACCAGCTGGGCCTGATCGGGGCCAAGATGACTGTCCAGATCTTAAAGGGCAAAAAGCCCGGCGACATGGCCATCCGCTATGTTGAACACGGCACGCCATACCTTAACCTTAAGGAAGCCAAGAAGCTGGGCATCAAGGTTCCGGCCAGCTTCTTAAAAGAAGCCAAGTCCAAGGGGACCATCTACAAGTAATTTGCAAGGAGGATTTTTATGAATTTGATCGTATCGGCAATCGGCCAGGGCTTCTTATGGGGGCTTCTGGGCCTGGGCCTCTTTCTCAGTTTCAGAATCATGAACACCACGGATATGACCGTGGAAGGGACTTTCCCTTTAGGCGCTGCCGTTTCAGTCAGCTTGATCGTGCAGGGGACCAACCCCTTTTTAGCCACTTTGGCCGCCTTTGGGGCCGGAGCTTTAGCTGGCCTGGTCACTGCCCTCTTGATCACCAAGGGCAAGATTCCCAGCCTTTTAGCCGGAATTTTGACCATGACCGGGATTTACTCCATTGACTTGATGGTCATGGGCAAGTCCAATGTCTCCCTTTTGGGCAAAAAGACCATCTATTCTCTGCCATTTTTGCAAAAACTGCCCCAGTACTTTGACAGCGTTGCTGCAGGCACCATCTTGATGGTTCTGGTAACTTGCGCTTTGATCTGGTTCTTGTCAACTGACTTTGGCCAGGCCTTCATCGCCACGGGTGACAACCCGCAGATGGCCAAGTCACAGGGGATCAGCCCCCAGCAGATGACGGTGGCAGGCCTCATGATCTCCAACGGCCTGGTTGGCCTCTGCGGGGCAGTTGTCGCCCAGAGCAACGGCTATGCTGACGTGAACATGGGGATGGGGACGATCGTTATTGCCCTGGCCTCTATTATTATCAGTGAGGTTGTCTTCAGAAACCTGGGCCTGGCCAGCCGCCTTTTCGCGGTGACCCTGGGCAGCATTATCTACCGCCTGCTTTTATTGGCGGTCCTGCAGGTAGGTCTGTCTTCAAACAACTTGAACTTGATTTCTTCACTGGTTCTGGCCGCCTGCATGATGCTGCCGCAAGTTGAAGAAAAACTCCGCCTCAAGCAGACTTTTATGAAAGGACTTAAGCATGACTAGTCAAAATTTACTGGAACTGACCGATTTGGAAGTGGTCGTCGGCCGCGGCACGAGTGAGGAAAACAAGATCCTGGGCAAGCTCAGCCTCAAGATCAAGCCAGGCGACTTTATCTGCCTGCTGGGCGGCAACGGGGCCGGTAAGAGCACCCTGCTCAACGTTTTGGCTGGGGCCATCCAGCCGACAAGCGGGCAGATCCTGCATGCCGGCAAAGACATCAGCAAGGAAAGCGAGGTCAAGCGCAGCAGCTACATCGCCCGGGTCTTCCAGGATCCCAAGATGGGGACGGCGCCCCGGATGACTGTAGCCGAGAATTTGCTTTTGGCGTCAAAAAGAGGGCAGAAGCGGGGACTGAAATTGCGCCGGCTGAAAGAAAACATTCCGGCCTTCAAAAAGGCCCTGGAGAAGGTCAACCCTGACCTGGCCGGCAAGCTGAACCTGCCGGTTGACCAGCTCTCAGGCGGCCAGCGGCAAGCCTTGAGCTTCGTTATGGCAACTTATAACAAGCCGGAGCTCTTGCTGTTAGACGAGCACACCGCGGCTTTAGACCCCAGATCCAGCCGCAAGCTGATGGAGGCAACCGATGAGCAGATTCGGGCTCAAAAGATCACCGCGGTGATGATTACCCACCATATGGAAGATGCCTTGAAGTATGGCAACCGCCTCTTGGTTTTAGACCACGGTCAGATCACCCATGACTACCAAGGCCTGGCCAAGCAGGACCTGACTTTGCAGGATCTAGCCGCTCTCTTTGACTGATAAAGAGAAGGCAAAACAAACAGAAAAAGACAAAAAGAAAACCGCTGCTGAAAAGCAGCGGTTTTAATATGATGGACCCCCTGGGAGTCGAACCCAGATTTCAAGAACCGGAATCTTGCGTGCGATCCATTACACTAAGGGTCCCAATCACAGTTATTAATTATAGCAGAGATTCAGAGAATGGGAAGGGGGAAAAGCAAAAAAATTGTAAAAACTTGTAAAGTATCTGCGAAAAAGGTCAAGAAAGTTATAAAACAGGCTTTTTGCCCGGGCAGGGTCAGAAAAAAACTTGCATACGGAGCGAATTCTGTTATACTAAGAGTGTCGAGAGAGAAATGGAGATTGAAGCGAAGTCTTGTTTCTCTTATATTTTTAAGCAATGTGGGACAGGAAACGACAACAACATGGTCGGAAAACGTCCCACTAGAAGGATGGTTACTTTGAACACGGATTTATCCCTGCTCGAACTGCTTGTTCCCGATGCTTTAAAGATCTTTCGACAAAGATATCTCATCCTTGAACAGGTCAGCCTGCATGCTCCGATCGGCCGCCGGACGGTGGCCAAGCAGCTGGGGCTGAGCGAACGGAACATCCGGACTGAAACTGATTACCTGCGTGACCAGGGTCTGATCGAAATCAAGAATTTCGGGATGTTCTTGACTGAAAAAGGAGAGAGTGTTGTAAAAGATGCAGCACCGATTGTTGATCGACTTTTTAATGCCAGCCAAGCAGAAGTATGGTTGGCTCAGGCTTTAGGAATTGATCGGACAATTATCGTGGCTGGCGACGCGGACCTGCAAAGCCGGGTTTATGACCTGGCGGGCGAAGAGCTGAATTCAGCCTTGAATTTGCTCTTGCCTCTGGCAGACTGCATTGTCACCGTCATGGGTGGCAAGACAATCGCCAAAGTGGCTAAGAAGCTGAACCGCAGCTTGAGTGAGAACCGGAGCTTGATCTTCGTCCCTGGCAGAGGGGCGCTGGGCGGTCGGGTCAACACGGAAAGCAACGCGGTTGTTCAGGAAATGGCCCGGGCGACTGGCGGCAGCTACGAATCCCTCTTTTTACCGGAACATGTTTCCAAGGACGCTTACCGTTCTTTGGTCCGGGATCCGGAAATCAGCGGGGTGCTGCAGGATATCTCCCAAAGCGATGTCGTGATTCATGGCATTGGCCTGGCCAGTGAAATGGCCAGGAGGCGGGGCTACGATTCTGTTGCCCTGGCCCGTCTGCGGGAGAACAAGGCCGTCACCGAATGTTTTGGATGTTTCTTCGATGAAGAAGGCCACGTTGTCGAACGCATCAGACAGGTTGGATTGCAGTTCGAGAACCTAACGAACGTCCCGCATATTCTGGCAATTGCCCTTGGCACGAGAAAGGCCAAGGCTATCAAGGCCTATATGCGCAACGCTCCTCATCAAACCTGGCTTATCACTGATGAGGCAGCCGCAAATCAGATTTTAAACGGGTCTTCCCGCTTAAAATAAAATGTTGTTTATAGTTCTTAAGGAGGACTTTTCGAATATGACAGTTAAGATTGGTATTAACGGTTTTGGCCGTATTGGTCGTTTGGCATTCCGTCGTATCATGGACTTGGGTGAAGAAACCAAGGACATCGAAGTTGTTGCTATCAACGACTTGACTACTCCAGCTATGTTGGCTCACCTGTTGAAGTACGACTCAACTCACGGCACTTTCGACCACGAAGTTTCAGCTACTGAAGACTCACTGGTTGTAGACGGCAAGAAGTACCGCGTATACGCTGAACCACAAGCTCAAAACATTCCTTGGGTTAAGAACGACGGCGTTGACTTCGTTCTTGAATGTACTGGTTTCTACACTAGCAAGGCTAAGTCACAAGCCCACCTTGACGCTGGTGCAAAGCGTGTCTTGATCTCAGCTCCAGCCGGCAACGACTTGAAGACTATCGTTTACTCAGTAAACCAAGACACTTTGACTGCTGACGACACTATCGTTTCAGCTGGTTCATGCACTACCAACTCACTTGCTCCAATGGCTAACGCTTTGAACAAGGAATTCGGTATCGAAGTTGGTACTATGACTACTATCCACGCTTACACTGCAACTCAAAAGGTTTTGGATGGTCCTGACAGAGGCAACAACTTCCGCAACGCTCGTGCCGCTGCTGAAAACATCATTCCTCACTCAACTGGTGCAGCTAAGGCCATCGGTCTGGTATTGCCAGAATTGAACGGCAAGCTTGACGGCCACGCACAACGTGTTCCAGTTAAGGACGGTTCAGAAACTGAACTTGTTACTATCTTGGACAAGAAGGTAACTGCTGAAGAAGTTAACGCAGCTATGAAGAAGTACGAAAGCCCATCATTTGCTTACAACGCAGACCAAATCGTTTCTACTGACGTATTGGGCATGACTGCTGGTTCAATCTTCGACCCAACTCAAACCCAAGTTATCACTGCAGGCGACAAGCAACTTGTTAAGACTGTTGCTTGGTACGACAACGAATACTCATTCACTTGCCAAATGGTTCGTACTTTGTTGCACTTTGCTACTCTTTAATTTAAAGTTCTCTAAATTGAATTAGTAGTGTGAAAGAAGGCGGAGGGAAATATCTTCCTTCCGTCTTTTTTCGATGAATATAGGAGATTTTTTTCAATGGCTAAATTGATTGTTTCTGACGTAGACGTTAAGGACAAGAAGGTTTTGGTTCGCGTTGACTTCAACGTGCCGATTAAGGACGGCGTTATTGGCGACGACAACCGTATCGTAGCTGCTTTGCCAACCATTAAGTACATCATCGAAAACGGCGGCAAGGCTATCTTGCTTTCCCACCTTGGCCGGATCAAGAGCGATGAAGACAAGAAGAGCTTGAGCCTGGCTCCAGTTGCCAAGCGTTTGAGCGAATTGCTTGAAAAGCCTGTAACTTTCGTACCTTCAAACGAAGGCAAGGAAGTTGAAGACGCTATCAACAACATGAAGGACGGCGACGTAGTTGTTTTGGAAAACACTCGTTTCCAAGACATCGACAACGACTTCGGCAAGCGGGAATCAAAGAACGACCCTAAGCTGGGTGAATACTGGGCATCATTGGGTGACGTATTTGTAAACGACGCCTTCGGTACTGCTCACAGAAGCCACGCTTCAAACGTTGGTATCGCTACTGCCATGAAGGCTGCCGGCAAGCCTGCAGCTGCTGGTTTCCTGCTTGAAAAGGAAATCAAGTTCCTGGGCAACGCTGTTGCTAACCCAGTTCACCCATTCGTAACTATCCTTGGTGGTGCTAAGGTTTCTGACAAGATCGGCGTTATCACCAACTTGATTCCAAAGGCTGACCACATCATCATCGGTGGTGGTATGGCTTACACCTTCTTGAAGGCTCAAGGCCACAAGATCGGCAAGTCCCTGGTTGAAGACGACAAGGTTGAATTTGCCAAGGAATTGTTGGAAAAGGCTGGCGACAAGCTGGTTCTGCCAATCGACAACGTAGCCGCAACTGAATTCAACAACGATGCAGCTTCAGAAGTTGTTGGCCAAGACATCCCAGACAACGAAATGGGCTTGGACATCGGTCCTAAGACTGTTGAACTCTTCAAGAAGACTCTTGAAGGTGCCAAGACTGTTGTTTGGAACGGGCCAATGGGCGTCTTCGAAATGCCAAACTTCGCCAAGGGTACTTTGGAAGTTGGTCGTGCTTTGGCTGACTTGCCAGACGCTACTACTATTGTCGGCGGTGGTGACTCAACTGCTGCTGCCAAGCAATTGGGGATCGCTCCTAAGTTGACTCACATCTCAACTGGTGGTGGCGCATCTCTTGAATACCTTGAAGGTAAGGAATTGCCAGGTATCGCTTGCGTTTCAGACAAGTAGTTTAGGAGGATTTTTCAAATGTCACGTACCCCAATTATTGCTGGTAACTGGAAGCTGAACATGAACCCAAAGGAAACTGTTGAGTTCGTAAACGCTGTTAAGGACCAATTGCCAGACCCATCAAAGGTTGAATCATTGATCTGTGCACCAGCAGTTGACCTTGACGCTTTGCTGAAGGCTGCCGAAGGCTCAAACCTGCACGTCGGTGCAGAAAACTGCTACTGGGAAAACTCCGGTGCCTTCACTGGTGAAAACTCTCCAGCAGTTTTGAAGGAAATGGGCGTGCAATACGTCATCATCGGCCACTCAGAACGCCGTGGCTACTTCCACGAAACTGACGAAGACATCAACAAGAAGGCTAAGGCTATCTTTGCCAACGGCATGACTCCAATTCTTTGCTGCGGTGAATCACTGGAAACCCGTGAAGCCGGCAAAGAAAACGAATGGGTTGTCAGCCAAATCAAGGCTGGCTTGGAAGGCTTGACTAGTGAACAAGTTTCCAAGCTGGTGATCGCTTACGAACCAATCTGGGCGATCGGCACTGGCAAGACTGCTTCAAGCGACCAAGCAGAAGAAATGTGCAAGACTATCCGTGAAACTGTTAAGGACTTGTACAACGAAGAAACTGCTGAAAACGTCCGCATCCAATACGGCGGTTCAGTAAAGCCAGCCAACGTTAAGGAATTGATGGCTAAGCCAGACATCGACGGTGGCTTGGTTGGTGGTGCTTCACTTAAGCCAGACTCATACCTGGCTTTGGTAAACTACCAAGACTAATTTTTGACTGTCATATCAAAAACGCTCCCTCGGGAGCGTTTTTCTTTTTGCCTTTTTTACTTCTCTATCTTCTTTCTCTTTTGTTCTTTTTGCTTTTTAAAGTTTTTTTCTAAAAAATCTCAGTCTATTTGTTGACACCGCTTACAAAGGTGGTATTATATAAGTGTAAACAAAAGGAAAGAGTTAATATTCAAGGAGGATACTCCACCAGAAAGTTTAGCTTAAATTCGCAGAGCATAACTAAATTAGGCTCGGGAAAGGACTGAGACCACCATAAAATGTAGTCGACAATTGAAGATAGAAGAAGTTCCTAACGGTTAAGTACGTGAGTAGATTAACTGTTAGGAACTTTTTGTTTGCCCAAAAAAGCGGTAGATTATCATTTTTCTTCTGACTATAGTAACATGAATTGTAAGATCAAAAGTTATATAGAAAATACAAAGAAAACAAGAATTCAGAAGAAAAGGAGAAAAATATGATCCGCAAGGCAAGGAAAAGCGACTTTGAAGCAATTTACCCGATTTTGAACCAGATCTTTGACGAGATGGACATGGACACCATCAACCGCCTGCCGGAGAGCCAGTTCTACGACTTGATGCGGCTGGGCTTTATCTCAGAAAACTACCGCTATTCCTACAACCGGATCTGGGTCGAGACTGACGAAAATGACCGGGTCAGAGGGATGATCTGCATGTACCCGGACAAGGCCCAGGGCATTATCGACGTGGTTCTTAGAAAAGAAATGGCCAAGGTTGGCCTGCCGATGACCACTGATATCTTCACCGACAAGGAAGCCCAAAAGGGCGAATGGTACATCGATGCCTTGGCGGTTTCTCCTAAGGACTGGGGGAAGGGGATTGCCAGCCGCTTGCTGGAACTGGCTCCGAAACTGGCCAAGAAGCATGGCTACAAGAAGATCAGCTTGAATGTGGATCTAGAAAACCCTCGCGCACAGCAGTTATACTTGCGCAAGGGTTTCGTAACGACTAATTCAATGACTATTGGCGACCGCGTTTACGACCACATGGTAAAAACAGTCTGAAGAAGCTGGCCGTGCTGGTCGCCCGCCGGTTGAGATTCGGGAACAAGTCCGGCAAATCGAGCGGGGTAACGTGCCACTGGGTAAAGAGAACTGCAATCAAAAGGATGAAGGGAGTATCTTCCTCCCGGCTGATCTGGCAGGTCAAGGTAATCCCCTTGTCGGCAACGACCGTGTCAACGGAAGCAACCTTCTTGAAGCCGCCGCGGAAGGAGTAGCTGCCTTGCTTGACGCTGCCATTGACCCAGTAGTTGAGCCGGGTAATGTAGAACAGGTTGGTCTGGCGGCTGTTGACCTTCTTGACGTGGACCAAGGAGTGGTGAATCACGTCCAGGGTGTAAGAGGCAATTAGGCCTGTTCCGTCGCTAAAAAGGCGGCCGATCTCTTCACCGCTGGTGTCCAGCAGGTAAAGGGTGTGGTTTGGATTGTCCAGGCGGCCGCGGATTGATCCAAAAGGCTTGCCTTCCTCGTCAGTGATTGGAATCTGGCCCGTGCGGCCTTCTTGGGTCAGGTAGAGAGTGTAAATCATTGGTCCTGCTCTTTTTGGTTGTCAGCAATGATCTTGTCGATAGCCCAAGCTACCCCGTCTTCATTGTTGCTCTTGGTGACGAAGCTGGCAATCGTCTTGATCTGCGGAACGGCATTGCCCATGGCCACCCCGGTACCGGCAGCCTGGATCATGCTTTCATCGTTCATGTTGTCGCCGATGGCCGCGATTTCCTCGCGCTGGATGCCCTTGGCCGCCGCGTAGTCCAGCAGGGACTGGCCCTTTTGCGCATTAGCAGCGTTGATTTCGATGTTGTCGGCCGCGCTGGAAGTAATTGAGAGCTTGTCGATTTGTTCAATTTCCTTGATGACGTCAGTGAAAGCGTACTGGCCCCGGGAATCGAAGACCAGGATCTTCATTACTTCAGTGCCTGGTTCATCCATCAAGTCTTCATAGCTTGGCACCTGCTGGATGCTGACGATGGCTGGCTTGCTGGCTGAAACCAAAACGGCCTGCTTGAAGGTCAGCATAGGGTTCAGTTCCACCATCAAGTGGGCCACGTTGGTGATCCGCTGGCTCAAGTCTTCTGAGTAGACGTGGTTGCTGGTGACCAGTTCGAAGTAGAAGCCTTCTTTTTTAAGCAGGCGGCAGATCTTCTTGGCGGTTTCCAGCTTCAGGGGATTCTTGACGATCAGGTTGCCAGCCGTGTCGAAGACCAAGCCCCCGTTTAAGTTGATAAAGCCGCAGTTAATTCCGTATTCTTTAAGCATGGGCTGGGATTCATGGGGTGCCCGGCCGCTGGCGACCATGAATTCAATCCCGTTTTCTTGAGCCCGTTTGATGGCTTGCACATTGGCGTCAGAAATTTCCATTGAAGAGTTCAGCAGGGTCCCGTCCAAGTCACAGGCGATCAGTTTAATCATGTTATTACCTCCTTGTTGTTATCGATTTCATAATAACATAAAGGAGGAAGTTTGATTACAGGAATACATTTCTTTATTTGAAAAAAGTTGTCGTGAATAATTTCACTAGTTCCTTTAAATCAAGGGGCAATCATGGTAAGATTGACTAAGGTGAATTACAGATGAAACATTTTATTGGAAATGATTGGGACCAGGTCCTTGCCCCGGTTTTTGAAAGTGATGAATATCACACGCTGCATGATTTTTTGAAAGAAGAATACCAGACCAAGCAGATCTATCCGGACATGTACCATATCTTTACGGCCTTCAAATTGACTCCTTTTAAAGATACCAAGGTTGTCATTTTGGGCCAGGACCCCTACCACAATCCCGGCCAGGCCAATGGCATGAGCTTTTCCGTCATGCCGGGTACGCCCCTGCCGCCGTCCTTGCGCAACATTTATAAAGAACTCTATGACGACGTTGGGGCTCAGCCGGTAAACCACGGCTATCTCAAGCGCTGGGCTGACCAGGGCGTCCTCTTGCTCAATGCCGTTTTGACCGTGCCATATGGCCAGGCTAACGGCCACCAGGGCAAGGGCTGGGAGGCGGTGACAGATGCTGCTATTAAGGCCTTGAGTGAGCGGGGACAGGTCGTCTTTATCCTGTGGGGCCGTTTTGCCCAAAACAAGATTCCCTTGATCGACCAGGAAAAGAACGTCATTATCAAGTCAGCCCACCCGAGTCCTTTTTCGGCTAACCGCGGCTTCTTCGGCTCCCGGCCCTTTTCAAGATGCAACGCGGCCTTAGAGGAGTTCGGCCTGGCTCCGGTTGACTGGCAATTACCGCAAAACCCGGAAGCATGATTTTTTGAGGAGATTATTGATGGAAGTTTTTGAACAATTAAAGCAATTGATTAAGCAAAAAGACAAGCAGCGGATCGTTTTCCCGGAAGGGGAGGACCCGCGGATCTTGACGGCGGTCAGCCGCTTGAAGCAAGATGACTTGGTTGAACCGATCGTCTTGGGGCAAAAGGACCAGGTCCTGGCCCTGGCGGAAAAAGAAGGCCTGGACATGACCGGGATCGAAATCGTGGACTACCAAAACAGCCCGGACTTTGACCAGATGGTGGAAAAGTTCCACGACCGGATGGCCGGGGGCAAGCACTTCCAGACCATGGAAGAAGCTGAAGCAGCCTTGCGTGATGCCAACTTCTACGGGACCATGCTGGTTTACACCGGCCAGGCCGACGGGATGGTGTCCGGGGCGGCCCACTCAACGGCGGATACGGTCCGGCCAGCCCTCTTCATTTTGAAGACCAAGCCGGGGATGCACCGGATTTCCGGCTCCTTCATCATGGAAAGAGGAGAAGAAAAGTATGTCTTTGCTGACTGCGCGATTTCCATCGACCCGACCAGCGACCAGCTGGTTGAATTCGCGGCTCAGTCAGCCGCTACGGCCAAGATGATCGGGATCGACCCGAAGGTGGCCTTCCTCAGCTTCTCAACTCACGGCTCAGCCAAGGGCCCGCAGGTGGACAAGGTGGCGGAAGCTGCCAAAATGTTTAAGGAAAAGTACCCGGACATCCCGGCTGACGGCGACTTGCAGTTTGACGCGGCCTTCGTGCCAGCCGTTGCGGAACTTAAGGCACCTGGCTCAGCCGTAGGCGGTCAGGCCAATGTCTTCATTTTCCCGGAACTGCAGTCAGGCAACATCGCCTACAAGATTACCCAGCGCCTTGGCAACTTTACGGCAATCGGCCCGGTTTTGCAGGGGATTGCCAAGCCGGTCAACGACCTCTCTCGGGGCTGTAGCGCCGATGATGTCTACAAGATCGGGATTTTGACGGCGGCTCAAGCCGTAATGGAAGGTTAAAAAGCAGATGACAGAATTAGCAATCAATTCCGCTGCTGACATGCAGGCTTTTGGCGCCGCTCTGGCCCAAAGTGCCCAGCCCCACGACCTTTTGCTCTTAAAAGGGGACCTGGGGGCCGGCAAGACCACGATGACCCAAGGCTTTGGCCGGGCTCTGGGGATTAAGCGGCCAGTCAAGAGCCCGACCTTTACCCTGGTTCGGGAATACCGGGAAGGGAAGCTGCCCCTTTTTCACATGGACTTTTACCGGCTGGAAGGCGATGACCTGGCTTCAATCGACTTAAATGACTACCTGGCTGAAGAAGGCGTGGTCATCATCGAATGGCCCCAGGTGATCCAGGCTGACCTGCCCAGCGACTTTTTGGAGCTGGTTTTGACCCGGGTTGACGACTCCTGGGATTCAACCAAGCGCTTGGTTGAGCTCGTCCCGCACGGGCAAAGAGCGGCTGCCTGGGCAGAAAGCGCCTGCCGTCTTTACCAGGAAAAGCAGTAAAGAAAAAACAAAAAGCAAATACAAAAGCAAAAATGGACCAGCTTGCTGCTGATCCATTTTTTTGCCTAGACTTGGTAGACAAATTTCTTCAAAAGCTCGCTGCCCCGTTTTTCCTCTTCTTTTAAGAGGATGCCGGCGCAGGCTTCGCTGTCGCTTAAGGCGTTATGGTGGTGCCAAAGCTCAACGCCTAAAAGGTCAGAGACAGTGTTGAGCTGGTAGTTTTCCAGGCCTGGCTCCAGCTCCCGGCTGACCTTGAGGCTGTCTAACACCAGGTAGTGGGGCTCGGCAATCCCGTAGCGGGCCAGGGACTGCTTCATCACATTGCAGTCAAAGCGGGCATTGTGGGCCGCCACCAGCATCCCCGGCTGGAAAAGAGGCTGGATCTTGGGCCAGACCTCGGCCATGGTCGGCGCCCCTGCCACGTCTTCCGCGGTAATATCGTGCACCTTGACCTGCTGGGCGTCAAAGGCCATCTGGGGATTGATGACCGTGTAGAAGCGGTCGATAATCTTGCTGCCTCGCACTAGAACCAGGGCTAAAGAGCAGGCGCTGGCCGGGTGTTGGTTGGCAGTTTCAAAGTCCATGGCGACGAAATTCATCATTTGTAAAAGCCTCCGTTTGAACATAAGTCAAATTAAGCCAAGCAAACTTGGTCCAAGCTAGTATAACACAGCGTGAATGCGGTAAAATATCAAAAGGAAGATTTAGAGGAGGCAATTTTAATTGAAGCTGTATGATTTAAAAGCGCAAGGACTTGATTTGCAAGAAAACATTCCTTTGAGCCGCTATACTTTTACCCAAACCGGGGGACCGGCTGAATACCTGGCTTTCCCAAAGAATTTGGCAGAGCTGCAAGGGGCCCTGGCCGCGGCCAAGGAAGACCAGCTGCCGGTTACGGTAATTGGCAACGCGTCTAACTTGATCATCCGCGACAAGGGGATCAGGGGCCTGGTTTTGATCTTGACGGAAATGAAAGAGATCAAGGTCGAAGCTAATAAGGTCCACGCCCAAGCCGGGGCCAGAATCATCGATACCTCTTTCGCGGCAGGGAATGCCGGCCTGTCTGGCCTGGAATTTGCCGCGGGGATTCCCGGCTCAGTTGGCGGAGCCGTCTTCATGAACGCTGGGGCTTATGGCGGTGAAACCAAAGACTGCCTGGAAAGCGCCACGGTTGTGACCAGAGACGGTGAGGTCAAGACCTACACGAACTCCGAGTTGCATTTTTCTTACCGGCACTCCCTTTTGCAGGAAAATGATGAAATCGTCATTGAGGCAACTTTTGCCTTAAAGGCAGGTGACAAGCTTGCAATCTTGGACCAGATGAACTACTTGAACGCTCTCAGAAGCTACAAGCAGCCACTGGAATATCCATCCTGCGGCTCAGTCTTCAAGCGGCCAACCGGTCACTTTGTCGGTCCGATGATCATCAAGGCTGGCCTGCAGGGCAAGCAGATCGGCGGGGCCCAGGTGTCGACCAAGCATGCCGGCTTTATCGTCAACAAGGGCGGAGCCACGGCAACCGACTATCTCAATTTGATTCACTATATTCAAAAGACGATTAAGGAAAAAGACGGGATTGCTTTGCAAACCGAAGTCCGCATCATTGGCGAGGAATAATGGATTAGAATAGAAGATAAAAGAAAAAGAAAAACAGGAACAGCAAATGGAAATTATTAAGTTAGATCACATCACCAAGCAGTATGATGATGGCTTTGTAGCCTTGAAGGACATCAACCTTGAGCTTGAGTCCGGCAAGTTCTACTCTTTGCTGGGGCCATCAGGTTCAGGCAAAACGACGATTTTGCGGATTATTGCCGGCTTTACGGAAGCATCAGCCGGCAAGGTCTATTTTGACGGCCAGGATATTACCAATCTTGACGCTTCAAAGCGGCATATCAATACGGTTTTTCAGAATTATGCTCTTTTTCCGCATTTGAATGTCTATGAAAACGTTGCTTTTGCCTTGAAACTGCGCCGGCGGCCGGAAAGCGAAATCCGGGAAAAGGTCAAAGATGCCTTGCATACTGTCCGCCTGGATGGTTATGCCAACCGGGAAATTTCCGAACTTTCCGGTGGCCAGCAGCAGCGGGTGGCGATCGCCCGGGCGATCATCAATGAACCTAAGGTGCTGCTTTTGGACGAGTGCCTGTCAGCCTTGGACAAGCGCCTTAGAAAAGAAATGCAGTTTGAACTCCGGGCTATCCAGAAGAAACTGGGGATCACCTTTATTTTTGTCACTCACGACCAGGAAGAAGCACTGGCTATGAGTGATGAAATTTTCGTCTTAAACGACGGGGAGATCCAGCAGAGCGGGACGCCGGTGGACATTTACGACGAACCAGTCAATGACTTCGTTGCCCGCTTCATCGGGGACTCCAACATTTTGTCTGGCCGGATGATCCGGGACTTTGCCGTGGAATTTGCCGGCAAGAATTTTGAATGTGCCGACGCCGGGATCACCCCTGGGGAAAAAGTTGAAGTCGTCCTGCGGCCAGAAGATCTGGACATTACGGAGCCAGCCGCTGGCAAACTGCTGGTGACAGTGCAGAGCCAGCTTTTCTTGGGCGACCACTTTGAAATCAAGGCTGTTGGCCAGGACGGCTTTGAATGGCTGATCCATTCCACCAACGGTGTCCAGATCGGCCAGGAAGTCGGCATCTTCTTTGATCCGGAAGACATCCACGTCATGCGGCTGGGCGAAACCGAAGAAGAATTCGATGCCCGCCTGGAAACTTATGAAGGTGAGGACTAGCGATGAAAAAGAACCGGCTTTTGTTTCTTTTGCCTTACCTGCTTTGGATCGGCCTCTTTGTGATTGCCCCGCTGGTCCTCATCTTGGGCTATTCACTGACTGATGCTCATAGCCATTTGACCCTGCAGAATTTCAGTGCCTTTTTCTCTAATGGCACTTTTTTGCGGATGATGGCTAATTCCTTTTGGTATGCCCTCTTGATCACCTTTATCTGTCTGCTGGTCTCTTATCCGACAGCCCTGGTTTTGACCAGGCTGAAAAACCAGCAGTTCTGGCTGATGCTGATCATTTTGCCGACCTGGATCAACCTTTTGCTCAAGGCTTATGCCTTTATCGGGATTTTTTCCCGAAGCGGGATGGTCAACCAGTTTCTCGGACTCTTTGGCATTGGCCTGGTAGGAATCATGTTTACCGACTTCGCCTTTATTTTCGTGGCGACCTATATCGAAATTCCCTTCATGGTCATGCCTATCTACAACTCGCTGAAGGAAATTGACCCGGCTCTTTTAAGCGCCAGCTCAGACCTGGGGGCCAATTTCTGGCAGACCTTCCGCTATGTGATCTGGCCTTTATCCTGGCCGGGCGTTGAATCTGGCATCCAGGCCATCTTCATCCCGTCTCTGTCCCTCTTCATGCTGACCCGCTTGATCGGGGGCAACCGGGTGATCACCCTGGGTACGGCAGTTGAGGAGTATTTCCTGACGACGATGAACTGGAATATGGGGGCGACTATCGGGGTAATCTTGATTGCCTTGATGTCAATTGTGATGCTGCTGACTTCGCGCAAGCAGCACAAGAAGGAAATTGAATTATGAAAAAGACCATTTGGGGCAGGGTGTACTTTGGCCTGGTGCTGCTGATCCTCTACCTGCCGATTTTCTACCTGATCTACTTTTCTTTCTCCAGCGGTTCCAGCATGGACCATTTCCGCCATTTTACCTGGGAGCACTACCAGACCTTGTTTGCTGACAAACGGCTTTTGGCCATCTTGCTGGAGACGATCATGCTGGCTCTTTTGTCCAGCCTGGCGGCAACTATTTTGGGGACTTTTGGGGCCATTGCCATCCAGCGCAGCAAGGAGGCTTCCCGCAAGGTCCTCCTGTCTTTGAACAATATCTTGATCGTCTCACCCGACGTTATTATCGGGGCCAGCTTCCTGATCCTCTTTACCGCCTTGGGCTTCAGTCTGGGCTTTGCCTCCGTCTTGCTCAGCCACATCGCTTTTTCCGTACCGATCGTGGTTTTGATGGTTCTGCCCAAGTTGAAGGAAATGGACAATTCCCTGGTTGACGCGGCCCGGGACCTGGGGGCAAACAACTACCAAGTCTTCAGCCAGGTCCTCCTGCCGGCCCTTACGCCGGGGATTTTGTCGGGCTTCTTCATGGCCTTGACCTACTCCTTGGATGACTTTGCGGTTACTTTCTTCGTGACCGGGAACGGCTTTACCACTTTGTCTGTTGAAATCTACTCCCGGGCCCGGCAGGGGATTGACCTGGAAGTAAATGCCTTGAGCACGATTATCTTCTTGTTTGTCCTGCTTTTAGTCGGGGTCTACTATTTCCTGGCCAAGCGGCAAGGCAAGAAGGCTAATAAGCTGGGAGGGCTGCTGCGATGAAAAAAATACTTTCCGCGGCCCTGGCCATCCTCTTGGTCAGCTTCGGCCTTTTCCTGGGGGCGCAGAAATTGGACAGTTCCAGCGGCGGCTCCGCGTCAAGCAAGAAAGACTTGATCATTTACAACTGGGGTGACTATATTGACCCGGACCTAATCACCAAGTTTGAAAAGCAGACCGGCTACCATGTCATCTATGAGACCTTCGATTCCAATGAAGCCATGTACACCAAGATCAAGCAAGGCGGGACGGCTTATGATTTGGCCGTGCCGTCTGATTACATGATCACCAAGTTGCGCCGGGACAATCTTTTAGACAAGATTGATACCAGCCGCTTGAGCAATTTTAAGTACATCGGCAAGGAATTTTTGCACAAGTCCTTTGACGAAAAGAATGAGTACTCAGTCCCTTACTTCTGGGGCACCTTGGGTATCGTCTACAATGACCGCTATATCAAAGAAGGTGAGATCAAGACATGGAATGACCTCTGGAAGAAAAAGTACCGGGATCAGATCCTGCTGGTTGACTCAGCCCGCGATATCATGGGCATGGCCTTGGTTTCCATGGGTTATTCCATGAACGACACTAATTCTGCCCACCTTAAGGCAGCTAAGGCCAAGCTGGACAAAATTGGCAAGAACGTCAAGGCAATCGTGGCTGATGAACTGAAGATGTACATGGTGCAAAATGAAGCCTGGATTGGGGTCACTTACTCCGGGGAAGCCGCCACGATGATGAACCAAGATTCACATATTCACTATGTAGTACCGGCCCAAGGTTCCAACTTGTGGTTTGACAACATCGTCATCCCTAAGACTTGCAAGAATAAGGAAGCAGCTTATAAGTTCATCAACTTCATGCTGGATCCGAAAAACGCGGCGCAAAATGCTGAATACATCGGCTACTCGACCCCGAATACCGCGGCTCAGAAGCTATTGCCAAAATCCGTCCGGGAAGATGCACAGTTCTACCCGCCAATGTCGACAATCAAGAATTTGGAAGTTTATCGGGATCTGCCAAGCAGCAAGGTGCAGGAATACAATGACCTCTTCCTGGAGTTCAAGATGTATGCCCGCAATTAGTTGACAGAAGAATGTAGAAAGGGAGAATTTTATGCAGTTTGATTTTGCAAGTCTGTGGACCTGGCATACCTTGTCGGTGGTTCTGGACGTCTTGATCACCTGGTATTTTATTTACCACTTGACCCTTTTGATCAAGGGGACCAAGGCAGTCCAGCTGGCCAACGGGATCATTTTGATCATGGTAGCCAGGGTCTTGGCCGGTTGGGCCCAGCTGACGACCGTTACTTTTATTTTGGACCAGATCGTTTCCTGGTCAGTCATCGGGATCATCGTCATCTTCCAGCCGGAAATCCGCCGGGGTCTGGAGCGCCTGGGCCGGGTCTCCCTGTTCTCTGATTCGGAAAACAGCGAGCGCGAGCAGCAGGAGAAGCTGGTCAAGGAGCTGGACAAGGCGATCCAGTACATGTCCAAGCGCCGGATCGGGGCCTTGATTACCCTGGAGCAAAAGACCGGCCTGGAAGAATATGTGGAAACAGGGATCAAGCTTGATGCTCTGGTTACCGGGGAATTGCTGATCAACATCTTCATCCCCAACACGCCTTTGCACGACGGGGCGGTCATCATCAAAAATAACCGGGTTCAAGTAGCTTCAGCCTACCTGCCCCTGTCTGACAATGCCATGATTCCCAAGAGTCTGGGGACCAGACACCGGGCAGCTGTCGGGATTTCTGAAGTAACCGATGCCATCACTGTGGTCGTTTCTGAAGAAACGGGTGGGGTGACCATCACCAGAAACGGCCAGTTCATGGTTGACCTCAGCCAGCAGGAATACCTCAAGTACCTGCGGGCCGAACTGGTCACTGAAGAAAAGAAGAAGCAGCCATGGCCAATCCGCCTGGCCCGGGGCATCTGGAACTGGGGGGATAAATAATGCACAAACTGATTGAGCAAAAATGGTTTTACAAGCTTTTTTCCCTGCTTTTGGCCATCGTCTTGGTTGCCTTCGTTGACAATACCCAGGTCAACACCAGCAACCAGACCAAGGTCCAGGAAACGGCCAGCACTGAGCAGAGCCTGAAGATGGCCCTGCAAGTGTCAGTGGACGCTGACAAATACTATGTCACCGGTTATCCTTCTAAGATCAAGGTGACCTTGGAAGGGCCCAATGCCCTGGTTACTTCTGCTGTCAACACCCAGAATTTCCGGGTCTACATTGACCTAAGCAAGCTGGGCGTCGGCAGCCACCAGGTCCCGGTCAAGGTCAGCGGCCTGCCCAGCCAGGTTTCCTACAAATTGTCGCAGAAAAGCGTGAAGGTCAACATTCAAAAGAGAAAGTCCCGCACTTTGCCGGTCCAAATAGGTTATAATAAGAATGCTGTTGCTCAAGGCTATGACATCGGCACGCCGACAGTCAGCCCGGAGACGGTTGAAGTCACCGGGGCCCAGAGCGAAGTGAAAGCGATCGACCACGTGCAGGCCCAGCTGGTCGTGCCGAACGGCAGCACCGAAACGGTGCGGCGGAATGTTCTCTTGGCGGCATATGACGCCAAGGGCCACCAGCTCAACGTGGTGATCAGTCCGGCAACGGCCCGGGTAACCCTGCCTTTGTCGGTTTCTAAGAAGACGGTTAAGCTGAAGCTGAATGCCAGTCATGGCTCAAGCAAGAAAGTTTACTCCTTGACTGCCAAAGAGGAAAAAGTTACCCTCTATGGGCAAAAGGAAGCCCTAAAGAAGATCAGTTCCCTGACTTTGGACGTTGATCTGACTAATATCAAGTCTTCGGTCACCAAGTCCTTCCGCCTGCCAGTTCCAAGCGGGGTTGCCTGGGTTTCGCCAGGCAGCGTGGACGTCCAGATCGAAGTCAGCGATTCGAACAACTAGAAATTAAAGAAAGGTTCTTTGCAACATGCTTAAATATTTTGGTACTGACGGTGTTCGCGGTGAAGCCAACAAGGTTTTGACCCCGGAAATGGCCTTTAAATTGGGCCGGATGGGTGGCTATGTGCTGACCAAGGAAAAGGAAGACGGCGGTCAGGCCCGGGTGCTGGTTTCAAGAGATACCCGGATTTCCGGTGAAATGCTGGAATACGCCTTGATTTCCGGTCTTCTGTCAGTCGGCATCGAAGTTCTGGAATGCGGAGTCATGACCACTCCAGGCCTGTCCTATCTGGTCCGGGCTCAAGGGGCTGATGCCGGCGTGCAGATTTCCGCTTCTCACAACCCAGTTGAAGACAACGGGATCAAGTTCTTTGGCAGCGATGGCTTGAAATTGTCTGATGCCAAGGAAGAAGAAATCGAAGAACTGATCGATGCCAAGCAGGACATGCTCCCGCGGCCATCAGCCAACGGCCTGGGCACGGTAACCGACTTCCGCGATGGCAGCAACAAGTACATCCAGTTCTTGGAAAACACTATTCCTGAAGATTTGAGCGGGATCAAGGTCGTGATCGACGGGGCCAACGGGGCAGCCAGTGCCTTCATCTCCCGTTTGTTTGCTGACCTGGATGTTGACTTTACCACTATTTCAACCCACCCGAACGGGTTGAACATCAACGACCACTGCGGGGCAACCCACACTGAGCATCTGCAAGAAGAAGTAGTCAAGCAGGGTGCCCAACTGGGCTTGGCCTTTGACGGGGATGCTGACCGCTGCATCGCGGTTGACGAAAACGGCAACGAAGTCGACGGCGACCACATCATGTACGTGATCGGCTCCTACTTGGCTGACCACGGCCGCTTGAAGAAGGATACGATCGTCACGACCGTCATGAGCAACCTGGGCTTCACCAAGGCCTTAGAGCGCCGGGGGATCAAGAATGTCCGCACCCAAGTCGGCGACCGCTACGTTTCTGAAGAAATGCGGGCCAACGGCTACAGCCTGGGCGGGGAACAATCCGGCCACGTGATCATCAGCGACTACCACAACACTGGTGACGGGATGCTGACTGGGATCCACTTGATGCTGGTGATGAAGAAGACTGGCAAGTCCTTGACTGAACTTTTGGCCGACTTCAAGGAATACCCGCAAGTTTTGGTTAATGTTCCAGTTAAGGACAAGAACAGCTGGAAGGACCACCAGGCAGTTGTCGATGCTATTGACTCAGTTGAAAAGGACATGGCTGGCGACGGCCGGGTTCTGGTTCGCCCTTCAGGTACTCAGGAACTGCTCCGGGTCATGGCTGAAGGCCCAACCCAGGAAATCACCCAGGAATACGTTGACCGGATCGTCAAGGTAGTTACGGCTGAAATGGGCGAATAAAAAGAAGCAAGTTAAGAAGCTGTAAAGCTGAGAACAAGGAAAGTTCAAATTGAGCTTTCCTTTTCTTTTGGATGGATTTTTTCTTTTTTTACGGGAAAAATTCTGCAATAATTAAGTAAGAATAGGCTTTGGACTACATAGGAGGAAAATATGGCGATTAAAATGCTGGCCATCGACTTGGATGGCACCCTGCTGACAGACAGCAAGACGATTTTGCCAGGGACTTACAAGGCTCTGCAGGAAGCAAAAGCAGCCGGGATCAAGATTGTGCTGACTTCCGGCCGGCCCCTGTCAGGCATTAAGGGCTACGCGGAAGAATTGGGCTTAAGCGGCAGTGAAGAGTACGCGATCCTCTTCAACGGGGCCGTGGTGCAAAACCTGGACGGCCGGGTCTTGATCAGTCACGAATTGGATTTTGGCGACTTCAATACCCTGCTTCATATGCAGCGGCTCAGCGACGTCAACCTGGATTTTGAAACTCCAGAGCGTTTTTATACCTTGGACAAGAAGATTTCCATCCGCATGCAGGTCGACGGGGCGGAAACCAAGAACCAGCTTTGGATTCAAGACAGAAGCGACTTCAAGAAGGACTTTACCTTTGCCAAGGCGGTCTATCAGTGCGATGACCCAGACCAAGTTGATCGCCTGTGGAACCGGCTGCCAGACTGGTTCTTCCAGACTTACGCGGTTGTCCGCAGCTGGCCGGAAGTCGTTGAAGTCGGGTCACTGGCCGCTTCAAAAGGCTACGCCGTCAGCGAACTGGCCTCAAGACTGGGCCTTTCGGACAGTGAAGTCATGATTTTCGGTGACCAGGGCAACGACCGGTCCATGTTTGAAATTCCAGACTTCAAGCGGGTAGCCATGGGCAATGCCATCGACGAGATCAAGGACCTGGCTGACTACGTTACCGACACCAACGAACGCGACGGGATTGCCAAGGCCCTGCGGAAATTAGTTCTATAAGAGAAAAGGACAGATCTGCGGATCTGCCTTTTTTCTTTTTCAGGAGGAAAAAATGACTACAGCAGAAATTGAAGAGAAAATTACCGGTATTTTTAAAGAGGCGGTTGGGCAAAAAATCGTAAATGGGGTCTCCTATGCCATAGTTGACCAGGAAAGGCTCAGCCAGCACTACCTGGGCCAGGCTGAGCCAGGCCAGCTTTACGACCTGGCTTCTTTGACCAAGGTAGTGGGGACGGCCAGCGGGATCTTTAAAGAAATAGATGAGGGGAAAATCAGCTTGAAGGACCGGGTAGGAGACTTTTTCCCGGCGGCTTTTCCGTTTGTTACAGTAAAAGACCTGCTTTTGCACACCAGCGGCTTGCCGGCAGACTTGGACAATGTCTGGCAGTACCAAAGCCCGGGGGAGGTCTGGCAGGCGGTATTAGCCACTAAGCCTCTTTATTTGCCCGGCCAGGAGTCAGTTTATTCCGACCTCAACTTCATTATCTTGGGCAAAATCCTGGAGCAGGTCAGCGGGCAAAACTTGAGCAGCTTTTTGCGGGAGGAAATTTTTGCCCCATTGGGCATGCGGGAGACCGGCTTTTTGCTCAAAGGAAAAAGAGACCGCTTTGTCAAAACTGAGATAACTAAGGAAAGAGGACAGGTCTGGGGGACCGTCCATGACGAAACCGCCTGGCAGCTGGGCGGGGTAGCAGGCCACGCGGGCCTGTTTTCAACGCTGGATGACTTGGCCTGCTTCAGCCAGGCATATTTGACGACGGATAGTCCGCTTGTTGCCAGTTTGTTTGACTATGATTGCTTTGAGCGGACCCTGGCCTGGATCCGCTGGCAAAAAGGCCGCCGCTTTCTCTGGCATACCGGCTTTACTGGACCTGGATTAGGCTTTGATTTTGAAAATGGGCGGGCTCTGGTTATTTTGGCCAGCTCCGTTTACCCTAAGCGGGGCAATGAGGCCTGGCTGCTGGCCCGCCGGCAGGCCGCCAAGACTTTTTTCGCCTGCGGCTACCGGGAAGGAAATTAAGAGTAAATTGTTGACAAATGTAAACATGAGAGTAGAATAGTTTTTGTAAAGGTTACAGATGTAAACAAGGAGGAAGAAGATGGAAGAGGAATGCCGGATTTCAGCTGCTGAATGGCAAGTCATGCGGGTGGTTTGGACCCTGGGCCAGGCCAATAGCAGCCAGATTATCGATCAGCTGGAGGCAAAATGTGCCTGGAGCCCGTCAACGGTCAAAACTTTGCTACGGCGCTTGGAAAAGAAGGGCTTTTTGCAGGTTGACCGGCAGGAACGCCGCTTCGTATACCGGGCGGCTAAAGCAGAAGGCGAAGCCATGCATGAGAGCTTGACGGCGGAATTTGCCGCTATGTGCGACATGCATAAGGGAGAAATGCTTCTGCGCTTGCTGGACGACCTGCCTTTAAGCAAAAGCGACCTTGAGGCAATTGCCAAAAAGGCGGCCGAAAAGGCGAAGACAGCTCCGGAAAAAGTTGAATGCAATTGTTTAAGTACTTGTGAGCATATGGAAGGTGGACAGGAATGTTAGTTAATGTGTTAGTAGTCTTGGGTGCGGCAGCTTTGATCGGCTTGATTGCCTGGTGGTTTTTCGGCAATTTCCAACAGAGCAGCCAGCAGGCAGATCTTGCAAATGGCCGCCAAGAAGGCCAGGTAGTCGTCAAGGGCGGCTATGAGCCGGAAGTTCTCTATTTAAAAAAGGGCGTGCCGGCGGAAGTAACTTTTAAGATGGAAGACAAGACAGCCTGCCTCAGTCACGTGGTCTTTTCTTCTTTAGGCGTGGATAAGGACTTGAGCAAGGAAAAGCTGACCAAGGTCCAAATCCCGACTGACAAGGCCGGGGAAATTGGCTATGCCTGCGGCATGGATATGTTTCATGGAAAGATCGTGGTTAAATAATGGAATTAACTAATTGGCGCCGCTTTTGGCTGTCTCTGATATTGTCGCTCCCGATGCTGGTCCAGATGCTTTTGATGGTCTGGGGGATCATGCTGCCAGGGGTCAAGACTTATTCGCTGATCGCCACCAGCTTGATCATGCTGGTCGCGGCTGGGCCCTACATCCAAAGCGCCTGGGCAGCTTTTAAGCGCCACCAGGCCAACATGAACAGCTTGATCGCCATTGGCACCAGCGTGACGTATTTTTACAGTCTTTTTGCCTACTTCACCGGCCGGCCGGTCTACTTTGAAAGTGCGGCTTTTATCTTGATTTTCGTTTTGCTGGGGGATGCCCTGGAAGAAAAAATGCATGACCGGGCAGCAGCTTCACTCAATAAGCTGCTGGAACTGCAGGCCAGCGAAGCCGAGGTCAAGCGGGGAGATGACTTTGTCAAGCTTCCTCTGGACCAGGTCAAGGCCGGCGACATAATCAAGGTGCGGCCGGGCGGCAAGGTGCCGGTTGACGGCCGCCTGCTTTCCGGGCAAAGCAGCGTCAACGAAGCCATGGTGACCGGGGAAAGCATGCCGGTTGAGAAAAAGCCGGGCGACAAGGTGATTGGGGCAACTATCAACGGCAGCGGCAGCTTCTTGATGGAAGCTGAGCAGGTCGGGGAAGAGACCATGCTGGCCCAGATCGTCCAGGTGGTCAAGCAGGCCCAGAACTCCCGGGCCCCGATTCAGAAACTGACTGACAAGGTAGCCAATTACTTTGTGCCGGCGGTTTTGATCACCAGCATCCTGGCTTTTGCCATTTGGCAAGTCTTCAGTCCGGTAGGGCCAGTCCAGGCCATGCTCTACGCTGTTTCCGTTATCGTGATTGCCTGTCCCTGTGCCTTGGGCCTGGCCACGCCGACGGCCTTGATGGTGGCCAGCGGCCGCAGCGCCCGGATGGGCGTCTTGATCAAGGACGGGGAAATTTTGGAAGCAGCGGCTAAAATTAAGACCATTGTTTTTGACAAAACCGGGACTTTGACGGTTGGCCAGCCAAAGGTGGTTGACCAGGTGGGGGATAAGGAAAGCCTCAGCCTGGCGGCTAGTCTGGAAGCAAATTCTGAACACCCCTTGGCCCAGGCCATCGTAAATAGTGCTAAAGAAGCCGGCCAGTCCCTTTTGCCGGTCAGTGATTTTTCAGCTGAAGAAGGCAGGGGCGTGGAAGGCAAAGTCGCTGGACACTTAGTTAAGGTCGGCCGGGCTGACTATGTCAGAGCCTCAGAAGCTTGGGTGAAGCAGGCAGACGGCTTGGCTGAAGCTGGCAAGACGGTGGTTTTTGTCCAAAAAGATGCTGCCGTCATTGGCCTCTTGGCCTTGCAAGATGCTCCCCGCCCAGAAGCCAAAGCTGTCTTGGGTGAGCTCAAAAAGCGCGGAATCAAGACGGTGATGCTGACTGGTGACAACCAGCAGCTGGCGGAAAAAATTGGCCGGCAGCTGGGCGTTGGCCAGGTCGAAGCTGGCCTTTTGCCAGGAGAAAAGGCTGACCGCTTGGCCAAATTGAAAGAAGAAGGGCCAGTAGCCTTTGTCGGCGACGGGATCAACGACGCTCCGGCTCTGTCACTAGCTGACGTTGGCATTGCCATGGGCAGCGGGACTGATGTGGCTAAAGAAGCCGGCGGCATTGTTCTAATGACCAGCAGCCTGACTGGGGTCTTGCGGGCACTTGACTTGTCTAAAAAGACCTTTACCCGGATCAAGCTAAACCTCTTCTGGGCTTTGATCTACAATTTGATTGGGATTCCAGTTGCTGCCGGCCTCTTCTCCTTTATTGGGGTCAGTCTCAGTCCAGAAATGGCTGCTTTGGCCATGGCCTTCAGTTCAGTATCAGTCCTGCTTTCGTCACTGATGCTGAACTGGAGCAAGATTGCCGGGAATGGCAATAGATAATCTGCAAAATAGCAAAAAGCTTTTATAGCCTTAAAAGTGGAAACGCCAGCCAGGCGCTTCCATTTTTTGTTTGCCTTTGAAGCGCTTTCTGATGTAATCTAGTAATTAGTGCGTTATTACGATGCAAGATGAGGTGGACAATGGATGCAGCAAAAAATTATCTTAGCGTGGCTTTTTTTGCCTTTTTCGGCGGCCTGGCCCGCTATGGCTTAACAGCAGCATTTTCTTTTTATGGGACGGTGATTGCCAACCTTTCAGGCTGCTTTCTGCTGGCCTTTCTGACCTACTTTTTCTTGAAAAAATCAAGCGCGCGGGCTTGGCTGACAACGGGCCTGGGAACGGGCTTTGTCGGAGCCTTTACGACTTTTTCCAGCTTTAACCTGGATGCCTTCAAGCTCTTGATCGGCGGACAGAATCTGGGGGCCTTGGTCTACTTCATCGGCACGATCGCGGTCGGTTTCCTTTTTGCTTGGTTAGGCAAAAAGGCGGCCAACTTTGCCGCAGACAAACTTTTGGAAAGGAGGTAACAAGATGATTTTCGCGGTTGGATTTGGGGCCAGCCTGGGGGCGGTAGCCCGCTACGGCTTGACCTGTTACGGCAAGAAGCACTGGATGAAGGGAACGGCTTTTCCTTGGCCGACGCTTGTGATCAACTTGACGGGTGCCTTTTTGCTGGGCCTGGCCTTTGCCCGGCAGCTGCCAGTGGTTGTCTACGCTTTTCTGGGCACCGGCGTTTTGGGCGGCTTTACGACTTTTTCTACCTTGAACACGGAAATGGTCTCTTTGGCTGAAAATGGGCAAAAGCGCGTCCTTAAGCGCTACCTGTTGGCCAGTTACCTGGGCGGGGCTGTCCTTTTGACTTGCGGATATTATCTTGGAAGCCTGCTATGAAAAAAAGTCAACAAATACTGCGCAAAAGCCTGTGCACCCTGGCTGCCATAGTCTCCCTGGTGGCTCTGTTGAGCAGCCCCGTTACTTTTAAAATGGATGAGACCAAGGACTATGCTTCCAGCTTGATTGACACTTTTGCTAACCAAAGCGATGGCAGTGCCATGTCGATCGCGGCTAAAGCAGCGGTTGAATCGGGCTTGAAGGAAGATCTGGTCGCCCAATTGCCAGACAAGGTAGAGATCAGTGAGTCCTATCTCAGCCTTTACCGGCTGGTTTCCCGCTACCGGGAAAACAAGCAGCTGAAGTCCAGCGACTTGAAGCTGCCAGCTAAAAACAAGGTCCAGCTTTTTATGGATGATTTGATCCTTTACCTGGTCAACAGCGAACTCAAGGTGCATGAAGGAGAATTGCAGCAGATTACCCAGATCTACCAGCTTTCCTTATGGATCATCTGCGTCCTGTATTTGCTTGGCGTGGCCCTGCTGTTTTTTAACCGCTATCTGTCCTGGCTGCCATTTTTACTGGGGTCAGTCAGTGCCTTTGGCTTCCAGGTCTTTATCACGCATACCCTGACGGAAATGGTCCAGCAGGAAGTCTATTCCAAGATGTACTTTACCTACTCCTGGGGCAGCTGGGTTGGCTTTCTTTTGGCCCTGGTCCTGGCTGGCTATCTGCTTTACGCGGACATTTGCCGCTACCGGGCAAAAAAAGAGCCAAGCAAGGGTGCTGATCAAGAAGCCAAAAATGATTAAAATAGTTTTTTAAGCCAAGACGGACAGTCTTGGCTTTTTGTTTTTGCAGGAAAAATGATGTTTTACTTTGAAAGGGTGACTCTACTTGCTCTGGTATAACAACTTTTATATAATATAAAGAATAGGTTAATACTGGATAATCGATATTGCTTTAATTATAGCTTAATTTATGTTTAAAAATTAAAGGCTGATTTTGGCGGAAGCATCGGTTTTTAGGAGCGTATTTATGAGAAAAAATGATGAGCAGGCTGAGCTGGCTAGAATCGCTGAAAGCGAAGCTCCAATAGCACTTTATCAATTAAAGGATAACCATATTAAAGTCGTGGCCGTGTCCAAGGGCCTGGGCGAGCTCTATGGCCTGCCTGCAGCTGACCTCAAAAAAATGCTGGGCCAGGACCTCTTCGCGGGTCTTCATCCCGATGACCTGGCCTTGGTGCAGGCGGATTTTTCTTCCTTTGTCAAGCAGGAGACGGGCAGCTATGAAAAATTTTACCGGATCAAGCTGCCAGGGCAGAAGGAATATTCTCTCCTGCAGGCCCAAGGAAAGGTGGTCGAGCTTGACCAAGAGCCTGCCTTCATGGTCTGGTATACGGAAATGTCACCATCCCGCTTTCAGCAGCTGCTGGCTAGCGACCGGGTTATCCTGAAAGCAGGGAGAAATCAGGCTAAGCATCTGCGCGATGACTTGACCGGCCTGCCTAAGGCGGCCTACTTTTATGAGCTGGCTGAACAGGGTTGCCGGGAACTTTTTAAAAAGGGCAAGCAGCCGGTGATGCTGGCCTTCAATCTGATTGGCTTCAGCCACTTCAACCGCCGCTATTCCTATGTTGAAGGCAACCGCCTTCTGGCGGCCTTTGCTGATTTGCTTAGGCGAAATTTTGGAGAAGAATGTTGTGGTCATTTTACTGAAGACAATTTCTATGCTTTTACGGAGCATGAGAATCTTGAAGACCGGCTGGCTGCCTTTCTTAAAGAAAGCCGGCAAATCAATGGCGGCCGCAGCCTGTCAGTCCGTATCGGGATTTATGACGCTGGCAGCCTGGTTTATGAAGACATTAAAAAGGTCTGTGAATACGCCGCGGTGGCCTGCAACGACAACCGTAAGGACGTTAATGCCCATGTCGCTTATTTCACCAGCCAGAACCGGAAAAAACTGGAACTGGAGAACTACATCCTTTCCAACTTTGACCAAGCCTTGAAGGAAGGCTGGATTGAACCTTTCTACCAGCCAATCGTCCGTATTTTAAACGGGCAGAGCGGAAACTGGGAGGCCCTGGCCCGCTGGCGCAAACCGAATGGCGGGCTGCTGCTGAATGAGCAGTTTATTCCGATTCTGGATAAAGCAGGGGTATTGTATCAGCTGGACTTGTACATGGCTGACAAGGTGATTGCTGATCTGAAAAAGATGCAGGGAAAAGGCTACCTGGAAGTTGCTATTTCCCTCAACCTCTTCAGTTCAGAATTTGACCAGTGCAATATGGCTGAGGAGATCAGCCGGAAGGTGAAAGCAAGCGGCTTGTCACCGGAATTCATTGTCATTGAGATCAGCAATGACACCCGCAATCTCAATGCTGACAAGATCCGGGAACAGATCTACTTGTTTAAGGAAAAAGGTTTTTCCGTCTGGGTTGACAATTTTGGTGAAGGCTACTCCTCAATTGGCTTGATCAAGGACAATTCTCCTGTTTCCTGCATTAAGTTTGATGCAAGCTTTATCAAGGATCCCGACCAAAAGCGGTCAAAAACCGTTTTGAAGAAAATGGTTGAGCTGGCTGAAGAGCTGAGTATCGATACGATTGTCGAAGGGGTGGAAAATGCCGATCAATTGCTGGCCTTAAGGGAAATCGGCTGCGCCGCGGCCCAAGGCTACTATTTCGGCCAGCCACTGCCTTTTGACCAGGCGGTAAAGAAGTGGATCGAGGGTCCGGAAGCCAACATGGAACGCTTTAGCGAATCAGACTACTACAACAGCGTGGGCATGATGAGCCTGGAGCGGCCCCACTTCATGCAGGAAAGATACAACAGCGACTTGACCTTTGATGATCCAGACCCAGTTTTGGACCGCTACTTTAAGGGGACCCCGCTGGGCTTTTTGGAATACAGGGACGGCAAGCTCTATTACTTAAGAGGAAATGAAGGCTATACCCACTACTTGATCAGTTGCGGGTCAGTGACCAAAGAAGAAATGGAAGAGCACCCCTTCGCGACTGAGCTCAAATCAGTTGGCCCCCAATTTTTCAAGGACCTTAAGGGCTGGATTGATGAAGAATACTGGAAAAGCCACAAGACTGAGTGGCACTACAGCGTGCACAGCTATCCCAACAACCTTTACGTTGAGGGCTACCAGCGGATTCTGTCATACAATCCCCACACGGACGCTTATGCCTTGATTGATGTTCTGACCTCTTATAATGCCAACCAGGTTTACCATGACCCCGCCAGGGGCGATCTAGGGGTAACGGCCAACTTCAGCTTGAATGCCGACCAGTATCGGGACATGCCGATTCCTTTCATCATTTTGTCCCCAATCTACCGGGAAAAGAAGGTCGTTGACATGCAGTACATCTACGTCAACCAGGCCTACGCTGAAATCATGGACCAGAGCCGGGAAAAGCTGCTGGGCAACAAGATGTCTAATTTCGTCAAGCTGAAGCTAGATTTCTGGATTAAGGAGATTTTTGCTAGCGATGCTGGACAGATCCGGAAGGGCATCTTCCACTCAAAGACAGGACACTGGTATGAATACATTACAGCCAAGGCTTCGGTTCCTGGTACACGTTCTCTGGTCATGATCAATATTGACGAGCAAAAGCGCAGCGAGCGGGAGATTCAGCAAAAGCAGAATACCACCAATGAAATCGTTCAGCTCTCAGAAATCCTGAACGTTGAAAATGACCAGATGGAAACAGCTATCAACAAGGGGCTGGCCAAGCTGGGTCTGGACCTTGGGGCAGACCGGGTTGTCGTAATGGAAGGCGAAAATGACCTTGTCAAAAATACTTATTGCTGGAATCGGCCAGGCTTGAAATCTGCACAAAAGAGACAGCAGCAGATCAACTTGCCAGATCTGGATAGCCAGCTGCAAGAGCTGGTTGGTCAAGACAGCATGTTTTTGGCTGATCAAGCTGAAATTAGTCTGCGCTTTCCAGGAATTGTTGCGACCTATGATGATGATTACCAGTTAAAGAATGTTCTTTTGGCGCCGTTTTATGAGCGTGGCCGGATTCGCGGCACTGTTGTGGTGGAAAACCTCGATGCCGGCTTAAACATGGACTTCCACAACTTGATTGAACTGGCGGCTGACTTCGTTGGGGCCAAGGTCATGGGCTTGAACTTGGTACAGCAAAGAGATACTGACGTTTTGACCAAGCTGAATGACCGCCACCCTTACCTGGCCAAGCTGAACTACTACAAAAAATCGCAAGCCTCAAGAACCGTTGGCGTGGCTTTTATGGACTTGAATGGACTGAAAGAAGCCAATGACGAGCTAGGCCACGATGCCGGGGATGAACTGTTGATTTCGGCGGGCCAGATTATCAGCCAGGCTTTTGGCCGCGACCATGTTTACCGGGTCGGCGGGGATGAGTTCGTGGTTTTGGATGACCAGAGCAGCCGGATGGAATTTGAAGCCCACTGCGCGGCTTTTGAAAAGAGCATGACCGTGCCAGGGACACCGTCAATCTCAATTGGAGCCGAATGGTGTCCAGACTCTCACTACTTGCAAGAATCGGTCGAGAGAGCCGACCGGAAGATGCAGCGGCAGAAGAACGACTTCTATAAGTCACACAAGCGCTACCGCTGATATCGCCTGGGAGCAAAGAGAAATGAGGTTTAGTGATGAAGAGAAATAATCATGCCATTTTCTATTCGCTGATCATGGCCATAATCGTGCTGGCCCTGGGCATCGTCAGTTTCTGGGGCCGGGGCCAGGGGAATTTTAAAGGCATTTACTCAACGGCCCCCTTGACTGACATTGAGCAGAAATGGACTGATAAGAACGGTAAGGCAGTTGACGCCAGGGAACTTAAACCCGGCAAAGATGGGACGCTGACGATTTATTACCGCCTGCCTAAAAAGGTGAACAGCCAGGACAAGATTATTTTTTTCTCCAGATACATCAAGCAGATCGATGCTTATATCGGGCAAAAGAAGATCTATTCCAGCCACCCGGAGATCGCGGCTGACTGGCTGGGCCTGACGGAACATTATGAGAGTTTTACCAACAGCATCAGCCTGCCAGCTGGTTCAGCCGGCAAGCAGGTCCGCTTGACTTTAAAGGGCTTTTACCAGCCAGTTGGCAAGCTTACAGCCTGCAGTCTGGGCAATGACGGGGCCTTTTTGGCCAATTATGTTAGAAAAAATGCCTTGCGGGTGGCCATGGGGATCATCTCAGCTGTCTTGGGACTGACTCTCTTGCTGTTTGCCTTCTTTGCTCCTTTGGAAAGCAAGTTTAAGCGGAGCTTGATCTATTATTCAATTGCTACAATCCTGTTTTCTGTCATGCAGATGCAGGAAGAAATGCAGCTGACGGTACTTTTTGGCCAATATCATGTCTGGCGCCTGTTTACCTATCCGGTGATGATCTTGATGCCATATTTGCTGATCATGGCGATCAATGAGCAGCTGGAATATCCTAAGCAGCTGTATACTAACTTTGCTTTTGCTTTAAGCATGCTGGATCTGTTTTATGTTCTTTGGCGCTTTTGGAGCAAAGGGGAAGACCTCGCCAGTGACGGCCCCTTTTTGATCATTATGATCATCGCTGCTTTTGTCAGCGCGATTGCCATGATTTTAGGTGACATCTACCAGGCTTATAAGGCGGCAAATGAAGCAAAAAGAGAAAAGGAGAATGACTCCAAGCAGGAATCAGTGAAGGCAGCTTACAAGACCAGACAGCTGATTCACTGGTCCTACTTCGCGACTTTCGTTATCATCCTTGTATGTATCGGCATAGATGCATACCGTTATCTCGCTCTAAAACACGCGATAGATGATTACGCGGCTTTGCGCTATGGCTTCTTTTTCAGCCAGATTCTGATGTTCAGACAGTACTTCTTGTCAGAACTGGACAATATGCAGCAAAAAGGTCAGGATGACACTTACATAAAGATGGTCAACTATGACCGCTTGACGGGCCTTTATACCCAGTACTACTTGACGCAGAAAATCACCAAAGAACGGGAAGAAGACCCGTCAATCATGCCGGCCATCGTTTACATCAACTTGGCCAAGTTCAAGCTTTACAACGTGATCAATGGCCACGAAAAAGGTGACGAATGCTTGAAGCAGGTCGCGGAAATCCTGCGGGATATTTTTGGCCCGGACAACCTGGCCCGGTTCGGGAACGACCACTTCGTTATTTTTGACCAGGACAACGACGGGGTTATGGACCGGATCGAAGAAGCCAACCGCCGGGTCGGACAGATCGACTTGTCCTTTAAGCTTTACCTAAAGGCCGGGATCTACTATTCTGATGGCAGCAAGAGCATCGAAACCGAATGCGACTATGCCAAGACGGCCTGCGACGAGGTCAAGGACGGGGCAGAAAAGTGCTACCGGGTCTACACTGAAGAATTCAGTGAACAATCAGCCTACACCAAGTTCGTGGTCGACCATATTGATGAAGCGATCGCTAACGGTGACATCCAGGTCTACTACCAGCCGCAAGTACACTTGATGAACGGCAAGCTGGCCGGCCTGGAAGCCTTGGCCCGCTGGAATGACCAGACCAGGGGCTTCATGTCACCAGGCCGCTTCGTGCCGGTCCTGGAAGCCAGCAACTTGACCTACAAGCTGGACTTGTATGTCTTGGAAGAAGCGGCTAAATTGATCAAGCACCAGCTGGACACAGGCGGCAAGATCGTGCCGATTTCCTTCAACCTGTCCCGGACTGACTTCGTGACCAGCGACCCTAACCAGGTCCTTCTGGATTTAGTTAAAAAGTATGGTATTCCCCGGGAAATGCTGCGGGTGGAAATCACCGAAACCATCCTGACTGAAGACCCGGTCAAGATCAAGAAGGCCATCGACCGTTTCCACGCCAATGGCTTTGAGGTTTTGATGGACGACTTCGGCAGTGGGGCATCATCCTTGAACACCTTGAAAGAGTACGGCTTTGATGAAATCAAGCTGGACATGATCTTCATGCGGAAGTTCGACGAACGGAGCAAGAAGGTTATCAAGCCGCTAATTTCCATGGCCAAGAGCCTGGGCGTTCATACCCTGTGTGAAGGGGTGGAGAGCAAGGAACAGATTGCCTTCTTGAAAGACGTGGGCTGTGAAGTAGTTCAAGGTTACTATTATGGCAAGCCGAATACCTTCCAGGAAGTGGTTGACCGCTTGGAAGAACTAGGCGTTGAATGGGAAGGGCTGGATGAAAACTCCTACTTTGAAACTGCCGGTTTGGTCGACGTCAACGTTGACCAGCCGTTGGCCATCATCGATTATGACCGGGCAGCAGAAAAGTTTACCGCCTACTATCTCAATACTGCTTTTCGTTCTTTTGCGGCGCAAATTGGGGTCGTTCTGGCTACTGACCGTTCTTTGTCCTGGCAAGACCAGGCCAGCCAGGAGAAAATGTTGGCCTTTGCCAAAGCAGCTGCCCGGTCAACCCATGAACAGCTAACCAGTTTAACGGTTTCTGCCCGGGAATACCAGCTGAGCTTCAAGATGCTAGTCAATTTGCAGGGGCATGCTTTATTCAAGGTCTTGCTCTTATCCAGCCAGGCCCAGGAAAAGCAGGCAAGTTCCGGCAGATTTGAAGACCTGCCTTTGCCTTATGTAGTTGTCCGGCCATTTTATGACCAGGCCAGCCAGCAGGCAGACTGTGAATTTGTCTCTGTCAACCAGATTTTCAGCCAGCTCTTGCAGCTGCCTAAAGAGGAATTGCTGGGTAAAAAGCTGACGGCAGCCCTGCCAGGAGAAGAAGCCCAGTGGTCCAGCCTGCCTTTGGAAGTCCTTCGGACCGGCCGGGCCAGCAGCCACCGCCTTTACAGCAAGCATATGGAGGCTTGGTGCGAATTTACCCTCCTGCCAGCCGTTCAGCCGGCTTGTGTGGCTATGGCCTTTACCAGGATCGAAGACAGTGCTCCGCGCCTGGCGGCTCTTAAACGGGCCGGCAGCCTGGCAGCGCAAAGCGCGGCTTTGGCCCGGACTTTGAACGGACCAGAAGACCATGCTTCTGAGATCAACTTCTCCTTGGCTGAAGTAGCCAGCTTGATCAAGCCTGAAAGAGTCTACATGTTCTCTGCTGGCAAGGATAAGGCAGAGCTTGAATATGAATGGAGCAAGAAGTCCAGTCTTATGGGCAAGATTTCAGATGCTCTGTCAGAGAAAATCGTATCTTACTGCGAGCGCCTGCGGGGGCAGAAGCCATACCTTTACATCAGCGATATGGAAAGCCTGCGCTTTGACCGGGAACTATATGACTTGAACCGGAAGAATGTCCGCATTCTGCTCTACCCGCTTTTTACAGGCAAAAAGCTTTTAGGCTACTTGGGGGTAGAAAACTTCGATGCAGATCAATTAGCTTATGCCAAGGACTTGCTGGGCGAATACTCCCGCTATCTGGCAGCCAAGCTAAGCGTAGTTAGCCGCTTGCAGCAATTGGCAAATCCGGCAGCCAGCGACCACTTGACTGGTCTTGGCGGGGCCGGGGCTTACCAGGAAAAACTTGAGAAGCTGAAGAGTGACCGGCAGCCAGCCGCCTTGCTCTACCTGGACCTCTACAATTTGCGGGACTACAATGCTGACCACGGCCCGCAGGAAGGGAACCTGCTCTTGCAGCAGACGGCCGACTGGCTGGCTGAGAGCTTTGATGTCCGCCAGCTCTACCGGATCAGCGGGGAAGAGTTCGTGGCGGTCATGCCAGAAGCCAGCGAAGCAGATCTGAGTGCCAAGCTGCAGGAAGTCAAGGACCGGCAAGCCGGAGAAGACCGGATCAAGCTGATCTGGACCGGGAAGGTCTGCGACTACCCAAGACATATCCTGGACGCGGCCAAGCAGCTGGACCAAGCTTTAAATGACAAGAAAGCTGAGATCTACGCGGCAGCCAGCCAAAATTAAGAAGGAGACGCCAAGGCGTCTCTTTTTTCTTTAAAAAAGCTGCATGCTATAATATTTCTTACACTTTAGGGAAAGGTGACAAAAATGCGGAAAATTTTGTTTTTATGTCATGGCAACATCTGCCGGTCGCCAATGGCCGAATTTATCATGAAGCAGCTCTTGGATGAGGCCGGCAAGGCTGACCAGGTTGAAGTTGCTTCAGCAGCCGTGACGAGCGATGAAATCATTGGCGGAGTTGGCAATCCGATGGACTCCCGGGCCCAAAGGGAACTGACCAAGCACGGGGTGCCTTTTAGCCAGCACCGGGCCCAGCTCTTGACCCGGGAAGACTATGACAAGTATGACTACCTGATTGCCATGGACAGTGAGAACTTCATGGCCATGAACCAGATCTGCGGGGGTGACCCGGAAAGAAAGCAGTACAAGCTGCTCCAGTTTGCCGGTAGTTTTGATGATATTGATGACCCATGGTACACGAATGACTTTGACCAGGCTTTCGAGGACATCAGCCGGGGCTGCCAGGGCCTGTTAGACCAGCTTTAGGCCAGGAATTTACGAAAACGCTTAAAGCGAGTACAATTAAGGGTGTAAGTTGTAAGAAAATTTTTAATTGTTTATGGCAATAGTAAGGATTTGTTTATGAAAAAGTATGTCATTTTGCACCCGACCGGCCGGATCTCCCGCCTGGTCATCAAGCACTTGCTGGCTGACCCCCAGTTCAGCGATGTTGAACTGGAGCTTTTGACCCAGCGGCCGGAACTTTTAGCTGACTTGGCAAAGGCTGACCGGATCAAGCTGACCGAAGGGGCAGCGACTGACCTGGACAAGATCAAGGAAGTCACCAGGGATGCTGACCTGGTCTTTTTGGGCAAGGTTGACGACAAGAAGTTCACGGTGATCAGCCGGAACTTGGTCAAGGCAAGCCAGGAAAACGGCTTTGACCGGGTGATCGAACTGAGCCTGGCCGGCCTTTACTACGAAATTCCCGGGGAATTCGGCACCTGGGTTGACGAATGGGTGGGCTCTGGCCGTTTTTTGCCAGCCAGAGAAGCTGCCCACCGCCTGGAAGAAGCAGACCTGGACTACACCTTGATCAGAATGCCGGCCTTGACCGACTGGCCAGATGTCAAGTACTCCTTGACCGGCCGCTATGACGAATTTGTCGGCACCTCTGTCTCAAGAGCCAGCGTGGCTGACCTGGTCTTGAAGATCATGGCCGATCCCGCTCAGTACTCCCGCGCCAGCGTTGGCATCTCCCAGCCGGAAACGGCGGGTTATGTCCGGCCAGTTTACTAAAGACAGAAATTGTAATTTAAGCAAAATGAAAAGATCTGCACGCTCGTGCAGATCTTTTTTGTCTAACAATATTGTTTTTTAGTCCTTTTTGTCTTTACCGGCTGACTTTTGCCCCTTTTGGCAAGCGGCGGCCGATCAGCCAGACAGCTAAGAGGGCAATGGCTGATTCAATGACAATGTAGAGGGCCCGCAGCTTGATATTGGTCCCGCCCAGCCAGACATTGAAGACGATTGAGCCCAGGACAATAGTGATCATCCAGGTCCATTGCTGCTGGTCAAAGGCCAGGCCATATTCTTCTTCTCTTCTGCGGATGCCCGGGAAGATCCCGCCCAGGCCGATCAAGACCAGGCAGGCCACGATGTTGATGGAAAGTTCATACCACCAAACCCAGCTGCCTTCCTTGACGTCTTGGGGCATAAAGCCTAAAACAGTAGCGATAGCCGTGACAGCCAGGAGGGCAAAGCCGACCCACCAGGCAAAGGTGTCGTTTTTAATGTAGCGGTAAACTGACGGGTACTTAGAGGAATTTTTGCCCCGGACCTTCATGAAGGAGTAGAAGATCCAGCAGGTAACTGCCGGTGAAATGATCCCGTTCAAGTTCAAAAGCCAGTTAAAGATATCGTTCATGTCTGGCAGGAAAATCCCCAGAACCATGATGAAGCCGCTCAAAAAGACGGTTAAAATGTAGCCGTTGATCGGTAGGCCATCCTTGTTGGTCTTCTTGAGGAACTTCGGCATGTACTTGTCCCCGGTGTCGGAGATCAGCATTCTGGTCATGGCATCGAGCAAAACAGACAAGAGGGCCACGTTGTAGAAAAATGAGGCCCAGGCATAGATGTAGACAAACAGGTTGCCCACGCCAAACTGCTTGCCCATAGCACCGAAGACGTAGTATTCACCGTTCATCTTCAAGTCGTTTGGCATGTGGTTGGCATCGATGTAGATGCCCAGGGCAATTGAGCCAAAGATGGTCAAAAAGCAGGTCATGAGGGCCAGAGCGATCATGGCTTTAGGGAATTCCCGCTTAGGGTCCTTCATCCGGGTCACGTAAGGGGCGACCAGCTCAGACCCGTTGACGGCATAGATCAGCATCCCCACGGTTGAGAAGTATTTAAGGTCAAACTTGGGGATGATGGTCTTCCAGGTAAATGGCGTCGCGGTCTTGCCGCCGGACTTGGCCAGGCCGGCGAAGGCCAGAAGCACGAAGAGGATAGTCATGATGAACATGGCCCAGCCCCCGATGTTGGACAGAATTTCCATTGACTTGGAGAATTTGTGTTCCAGCAGGGTCAAAAGGATAAAGATGACAAAGGTGATGGCCGTGAACATGGCGGTTGAAAGGAATTTCGGGTCCTCAAACTCGTCAGTCCCGGTCAGCCCCCAGCCAACGTCGACCAGGAGGCAGTTGGCCGTGTCGACCACGTAGGGAATCGAAGCGGCCCAGTAGGTCCAGGCCGTGAAGTAGCCTAAAAATTCACCGTCAGTGGCTCTGACCCAAGAGGAGAGGCCACCGCCTTCATGATTGAAAACTGAACCCAGGTGGCCAACGATCAAAGCGTAGGGAACCACGTAAAGGAACATCATCAAAACCCAGGAGGTGATAACCGCCATCCCTTGGTTTTGGAAGTTGTACATGATGTCTTCCAGCCCGATGACCGTGACAAAGGCCATCATGGCTAAAGTCTGCCAGGAAATATAATTTCCCTTTTTATCTAATTCGTCCATAAAAAATCCTTCCTGTTAAGCAAATTTCACTAACAAGAAGTCTGGCCCGGGGACTTGTTCAGCGATACCATTTTCATCTCCAATCTAGCAATTATTAATTTTTTTAAAAGCAAAATCTATTTTACATTACTTATGAAGGGAAAAACAGCCTTTTAGCCATGATAGCGGTTCCCGGGCGAATATTTTCTGAGCAGAAGATTTCCTATCTTTTTTCTTTGGAGTACAATTAAAGACAAGTTAAATTTGACGAGGTGATTTTATGGAGAAAAAATTGGACAGCGCGATTTTCGCGGGCGGCTGCTTCTGGTGCATGGTTGCTCCTTTTGACACTTTGCCGGGCATCGAGAGCGTCACGGCTGGCTATACGGGCGGCCATGTGCCCAACCCGACTTATGAGCAGGTTTGCAGCCACACGACTGGCCACACGGAAGCGGTCAAGATCGTTTTTGACCCGGATCTGATGACTTATGAGGACCTGCTTGGCTACTACTGGCAGGTGACGGATCCGACTGACGCCAGCGGCCAGTTCCAGGACCGGGGAGACAACTACCGGCCGGTGATTTTTTACAATTCACCAGAGCAGAAGGCGGCAGCGGAAAAGTCCAAGCAGGAACTGGAGGAAAGCGGCCGTTTTGATGATCCGATCGTGACCGAGATCGAACCTGCCGCGCCATTTTATGAAGCTGAAGACTACCACCAGCAATTTTATTTGAAGCATCCGGACCGCTACGCGGCTGAAGAAGCCGGAGGACGTGCCCAGTTCATCAAGGAGCACTGGGGCAAGTAAAAGGATGACAAGGGGGGACGGCATGAAGAAAGGTTTAGTGATGGAGGGCGGCGCCATGCGGGGCCTGTACACGGCCGGGGTGACCGACGTCCTTATGAAATACGGGATCAAGTTTGACGGGGCGGTTGGCGTTTCAGCCGGGGTGGCCTTTGGCTGCAACTATAAGTCCCTGCAGCCTGGTCGGGTCTTGCGCTACAACCTCCGCTACGGCGGCCGGCCCCAGTTTAAGAGCTGGCGGTCCTGGCTCAAAACAGGCGACCTGTACGGGGCGGACTTTTGCTACTACACTTTGCCAGAGCGCCTGGATCCTTTTGACACGGCAGCTTTTGCCAGAAACCCGATGGACTTCTGGTGCGTGGCAACGGATGTAGAGACGGCCCAGCCAGCCTACCACAAATTGACCACTGGCAAGGGGCGGGACGTGGCCTGGATCCGGGCCTCAGCCTCGATTCCCTTCTTTGCCCGGCCGGTCAAAATCGGCAGCCACGCCTACTGGGACGGGGGCGTCAGCGATTCAATCCCGGTCCGCTTTCTCTTGGAAAAAGGCTATGATAAAGCTGTGGTTATTTTGACCCAGCCAGCCGGCTACCAGAAAGAGCCGTCACGCCTGCAGCCAGTCGTTGACCGGGTCTTGAAGAAGTACCCGGCTGTCGTGGCGCGCCTCAAGCAGCGGCACCAGGAATACAATGACTGCCTGGCTTATATCGCCAGAGAAGAGGCAGCTGGAAAGCTTTTTGTCTTCCGGCCCAGCCAAGATATTGACGTCAGCGCCATGGAAAAAGACCCAAAGCGGCTTAAGGCGGTCTACCAGGTCGGCGTCAGGGATGCCAGCCGGCAGATTGGGGCCTTGAAGGAATTTTTGAAAGATTGATGACATACAAAAACGGTGACTGAGGATGCAGTCACCGTTTTCTTATTCAATTCTATTCCTTATTCAGCCAATTTGGCCAGCTTCTGGTAGTTGGCCAGCATCCAGTCGGCGTAAGCCACCTTGTTTGGCATGGTTTCGCGGACTTCCAGGATCGGGATGCCCTGCTTTTTAGCCTTCTTGACGAAGGACTTGACCATGTCTGAGCTGGCTTGGGTGTTGTTGACGAAGAAGGCGATCTGCTTTTTCTTGATGGCCTCATTCATCTTGGCAATCACGGCCGCGCTTGGGTCAGTTTCCTTTTCAGTAGCTTCTTCAAAGTTCTTGTTGCCGATCTTGAAGCCGGTCCGCTCTAAAGCGTAGTCAAAAACCGGCTCGCTGACAAAGACCTGCTTGGCCTTTTCGCCCTTGATCTGGTCAGCGACTTGGTCGATCTTGTCGATCTTTTTCAGGTACTTTTTGGCCTGGGCCTGGTAGTAGCTGGCATGCTTCTTGTCAATTTTGCTCAGCTCCTTGACCAGGTAGGCGACGTACTTTTTCGGCATGGACAAGTTGTACCAGATGTGGGGGTTGGCGCTGGAATCCAGCTGCAGCAAGTCTTCCCCGACCTTGACGGCCTTCTTGTCGTTGGAGGCGGCCAGGTTGTCCATCCAGCTGTCATAGCCCATCCCGTTGGCGACAATGATGTCGGCTCCAGCTACCGTCTTAGCGGCGTTGGTCGTTGGCTCGTAGTCGTGGGGGTCGGAATTGCCGTTGGCGATCAAGGCGGTAGCCTTCCCGTATTTGCCGACGATATTTTGGGCGATGTCGGCGTAAATGTTGGTCGAAGTCACAATCTTGATCTGGCTGCTGGAAGTCTTTTCATTTTTTGCGCAGCCGGCTAAAAAGAGAGTAGCCAAAAAAAGAATTGGCCAGATGATTAACTGTCTGTGTTTTTTCTTCATGTCTTTTCCTTTCAAGATCTGCAGCTCGCCTGCAAATCATAATAGAATACGGGAAAAAATCGTAAAAGTCAAGCATCAGCATTTGATCGATGGTAAAATAAACGACATGAATGATTTTAAGTTTAGTAAAAGAGAAAAAGTTTACCTCCTCCTGGCCCTGGCCGTTTTGGTCATGCTCTTCATCTCAAGCTCGATGACCTACCATGAGCAGAAAATGAAGGCAGGTTTCATCCATACCTACCTGGGCTGGCTGGAAGATTTGATTCACCGGCTCAATATTTATTACGGCGGGGTCTGGCACAATGTCAAGACTGACGGATCGGCCGGCTTTACCCAGTTCGTGGTCCGGAAACTGGCCCATTTTACCAGCTACTTCTTCTACGGCCTCTTTGCCTACCTAGGTTTGCGGCGAGTTTTTGTCATCAAGTGGACCGGGCCCCTCTTTGTCTGGGCCAGCGCCTTTGCCTTCGCGGCTATGGATGAGTTCCACCAGTTTTTGACCGGGGACCGGACGCCGAGCGTACACGACGTGATGCTGGATGCCAGTGGAGCGCTCTTGGCCATTGGTTTGGCGGTGATTTTTTATCAAATAAAGCAGGGGCGGGAGCGAAAAAAGTCGGCCATTTAAGGGCTGAAACCGTTGAATTTCTGCCTTTCCTGAGTTATGATAAAAAAGTTGATTATATTAATTACAGAAAGAAGGATCCTAAATGTCAGGACATTCAAAATGGCACAATATTCAAGGCCGCAAGAATGCGCAAGACGCTAAGAGAGGGAAGGTTTTCCAAAAGCTCTCCCGTGAAATTTACATGGCTGCAAAGAGTGGTGGTCCTGACCCTTCAGGTAATCCAAGCTTGCGTTTGGTCATGGACAAGGCACGTGCTGCCAACATGCCAAAGGACAACATCCAACGGGCCATCAAGAAGGCTGAAGGCAACTCAGATGAACACTACGATGAAGTAACTTACGAAGGTTACGCACCGGGCGGCGTTGCCATCCTGGTTGAAGCTTTGACTGACAACAAGAACCGGACTGCCTCATCCGTCCGCGTGGCCTTTACCCGCAACGGCGGCAGCCTTGGTGCTACTGGGTCAGTTGCCTACATGTTCGACCGCAAGGGCTACATTGTAATCGACCGGTCAACTACTGACGCGGATGAAGACCAAATGCTGATGGACGTCATGGAAGCCGGCGGCGACGACCTGCAAACCAGCGACGACGCTTACGAAATCTACACTGACGCCAAGAGCTTTACTGCTGTCCGCGATGCTTTGGAAAAGGCCGGCTACAAGCTCGCAGTTTCCGAACTGACCATGGTGCCGCAAAACACCACTCCAGTTCCAGACGACAAGAAGGAACAATTCGAAAAGCTGGTTGACGCTTTGGAAGACGACGATGACGTTTCCAACGTTTACACCGCTGCAGCTGACGAAGAAGAATAATTCAAGCTGTAAATTAAGCTATACAAGACGCGACTTTCTTAGGAAAGCCGCGTTTTTTTATGCTCTTTTGCGATTTTTTGGAAAAATTTTGACTTCTCAGAAAAAAATCGGCACTTTTGGCGTACTAGTAAGTGGAGGAGGAAAAAGAGAAAAAGAAAGGAGGACCTTGTGGAAGTTGAGGACAAAGCCCGGCAAATGCTGGAAGAAGCGGTTAGGATCCGGGCCAGTGACATCTTTTTCCTGCCCAAGAAGGGCGGATATAAATTGCGCCTGCGGGCTGGGGACTTGGAAGAAAGGCCGGACCTGACCCTGGAAGCGGGCAATGAATTAGTCAACTGGTTCAAGTACCAAGCCGAAATGGATATTGCTGAACACCGCCGCCCCCAGGTTGGCAGCATGGCTGTCAATTTATCGGGGCAGGACTACTGGCTCCGCCTTTCCAGCGTGGGCGATTACCGGGGGAAGGACTCATTGGTCATCCGGATCATCTATGCTTTGGGGGAGAGCCGGTACTTTTTCCCGGACCAGTTTAAGGACCTGGTGGACCTCTGCTGGCGGCGGGGGATGATCGTGACCAGCGGGCCAACGGGGTCGGGGAAGACCACGACCATGTATGAATTAGCCAGAAGGCTCAGCCAGACGAAAATGGTGATGACTATTGAAGACCCGGTGGAAGTGTATGAGGAGAGCTTTTTTCAGGCCCAGGTCAATGCCGGTGCCGGGATCAGCTATGCCAGCCTGTTAAAGGCGGCCCTGCGCCACCGGCCGGACGTCTTGATCATCGGGGAAATCCGCGATGAAGAGACGGCCCATTTGGCGGTTGACGCGGCTTTAAGCGGCCACCTGGTTTTAGCCACAGTGCATGCCAAAAGTACCTACCAAACCATTTCCCGCCTGGAGAGCCTGGGAGTTAAAAATAACGAGCTGGTCAACTGCTTGACGGCGGTGTCCTACCAGCGCCTTTTGCCGGGTAAAAAGGGCCCGGCCTGCCTGCTGGACTTGGCCAGCAAGGAGGACTTGCTGGCAGCCTTAGCACAGCCGGTCAGAGGGAATTTCGCCGTTTGGGAGGAAAACTTAAGCAAGCTGGTGGAGAAAGGAGAAATTACAGAAGATGTGGCAAGGCAATATAAAGGCGGCTAGGCTGAAGCAGAGTGAGCAGGTGGAGCTGCTGGCTTTTTTGGCCAATTGCCTCAAGAACGGCTTTTCCTTGACCAAGAGCCTGCAGCTGTTGCCCCTGCTTTGGCCCAAGCGGAAAAAGCAGCTGGCCCGGCTGGATGAACAGATGCGGCAAGGAGAAGACCTGGGCCGGCTTCTGGCGGGCCTGGGCTTTAACAAAACGACCGTAACCCAGCTGGACATGGCAATAAGTCAAGGGCGGCTGGATGAATCTTTGGCCCAGCTGGCCCTTTTGGGGCGGATGAAGAATGAGCAGGTCAAGAAGTTGCAGGGAGAACTGGCCTACCCGGTCGTTTTGGCGGGGATGATGACCTTGATTTTGCTCTTCATGCAGAAATTTTTGTCGGTAGAATTTGCCGGCAGTTCCGCCAAGCAGGGGGATCTGCTCTTGCTTGTTTTAGTCTTTTTGCTGGTCTTGGTCATCATGTTAGTCGTTATCGCGGCAGCTTACATGAAAAAGCAGGACTATCAGTCTTTTAAAAAGTTCTTGACCTGGCCACTTTTGGGGCCGGTGGTGGCCTTGTATGGCCAGTACTTGATCTCCTATGACCTGGGCATGCTTTTGGCCAGCGGCTTTTCCCTGCAGCAGATGTGCGACTTTGCCTGCCGGCAGGCGCCGGGGTCTCTCCAAGAAGAAGTGGGCAGGCGGGCAAGAGACGCGATTTTGCGGGGCAAGAAAGTAGAAGAGGTCATCCAGAAGGAGCCATTTTTATGCCAGGACCTCTTGATGCTGCTGCAAGCGGGCAGTGAGCGAGGAGAGCTGAGCCGGCAGTGCCTGCTTTTGTCCCGGCTTTTGTTTAGCCGCCTGCGCCAGAAACTGTCTAAGCTGATTGTCAACGTGCAGCCGGTCTGCTTTATCTTGATCGGCCTGTGCATTATTGGGATGTATTTGAAGCTGCTTTTACCAATATACGACAGCATGCAGCAGCTTTAGTTTTTGAGGAGGAAAAAAGCAAATGAAACATTTAAGACGATTCTGGCCAAAACGCCAGCGGGCTTTTACCCTGATTGAAATGGTGATCGTGGTGGCCATCATCGCGACCTTGGTTCTCTTGATTTCGCCAAATTTGCTAGCCCAAAAGGACCATGCCGACAAGCGGACCAACGATGCTTTTACCACGACCATCCGGACCCAGGTGGAGCTATATGAGGAAAATACGGGCAATACCCCGGCCTCTTTCCAGGAAATGGTGGATGCCCACTACTTGACGCAAAAGCAGGAGAAGCAGGCTGAAGACAAGAAGCTGGCGATTGGTGACTTCGCCAAGAGCGGAGAATGAGGCAGAAGGCCTTCAGCCTGCTGGAGACGGTGATCACGCTGGCCATCGCGGGGATGCTGCTGGGAATCGGGGAGATGAGCTTTCAAGGCTTTGAGGACAAGATCAATTTTGACCGCTTCTGCCGGCAGGCGGCGGGACTTTTTCAAGAGAAAATCAGAAGCGCTGCTATTACGGGAAAGAGGGTCGTGATCTACAACCAGAGTGAACAAGGCAAGCTTGAAGTCATTCAAGACGGCAAACATGAGAGCCTCAAGATTCCGGATGGGATTACGGTTTATACTTCTTTCAGCGATAAAACCGGCCTCAGCATCACCAACGACGGGATCACCAGCCAGCCGTTTACCTTGAGAATCGTGAAGAATGATAAGGGGAAAGAAGAGTATGTTAAAAAATACACCTTTTTGCTGCCATGGGGGAAGATCAATGAAAAGTAAGCAGGCAGGCTTTTTAGCCCTGGAGGCAGTAGTGGCTTTGGCTATCGTCTGCATTGCTTTAAATACCGCGGTCACCTGCCTCAGCGGGCTTAAAAAGCTGGAGCAAGAGTCAAGCCAGCGGGCCAACCAGGCTCTGGCCTACCGGATGTTGAAAGAGTGCCCGGTCAAGCGGGTTAAGGTCAGAGACCACGAGTATGTCTTGACCGGCAAAGGAGACCTGTATGATGAAACCCAGCGGAAGATTTGCCAGAAGTAAGGCTTTTAGCCTAATGGAAACCATGGTCGCCCTCTTGGTGACGGTGATTTGCCTATCTCTCTTGTCCTCATGCCTTAAGCTTTTTACCCTTTTTGAAAAAGACCGGCATGACCCCAATGAACTGGCCTTTTCTTACGTCCAGTTCTCCAAGTTTTTAAAAAAGGACAGCCAGCGGACCTATATTGATCTGGAGAATTCCAATCCTTTGAAGATCATGTTCATCAAAGAAGAGAAAAAGGACGACAAGACGGGGGAAGAAAAAATAGACAAAGTTGGCTATGTTCTGGAAATGGACAATAGCGGAAATAATCTTCGGGTCAGAAGATCCGGAATAAATGGCGGCAACATGACCCTGATGCCAATCTGGGGGGCAACGTTCGCGGCCAAAGATGGCTTGATGGAGGTTCATATCAATGAACATGGGAAAAGGTCAATTTTGTATTTTAAAGTCGACAAGGCACCGGAAAAAGACAAGGAGGCTGAGAAAAAGACTGAAGATAAGAAAACAGACCAAGTTAAGCCGGCAAAAGGGGAGCGCTCTGCTGACCAGCGTGCTGCTGCTAGCCACGACCATACTGCTGATTGAAAGCTACCTGGATGCTTATAAACACGTTATCCGGATCAACCAGCTGCTGGCAAATTACTTATGGGGCGGGTGAAATTTCTTGCACCTTTCCTTGTAAATCATTAGAATTGGTATGTATTGCAAAGAAGGGTGGACTTAGTCATGAATAGAATTGAAGAACTGTTTGGGCAGACTTTAGAGGCCGTTGAATGCCTGCAAGAAGCCTTGAACGTATCCCTGGCTGATGCCTTGGTGGAAACTTTTGACAACCTGGAAAGCGGGGAAATCCGCGTGGAAATGGGAGCTCCGGACCAAAAGACGGTGGCTGAGCTTAAAGAGCGCTACGCGGCTTTAGACTACAAGAACTGGTCAAAGGCCCAGAAAGAGCAGGTCTATGGCCTCCTGGTCCTTAAGGCCATCAATGACGACGGGCGGGATGCCAACCAGATGCCGACTCCGCCGCTTTTGGCCACGGTCTTGACCCTGTTTATGGACAAGCTCCTGCCTAAGAAAAAGCAAGTCCTGCTGGACCCGGCAGTTGGCAGCGGCAACCTGCTCTTCTCAGTTGACCAGCAATTGGCGGCCCAGAATCATTCAGAAGACCGCTTTGACCTGGTTGGCCTGGACAATGATGAAGAAATGCTCAATTTGGCCGACGTGGCCGCCCACTTGGCGGGACTTAAGGCCGACTTTTACTGCCAGGATGCCTTGACCGACTGGCCGGTCAAGCCAGACGTTGTGGTCAGCGACCTGCCGATCGGCTTTTACGCTAATGACGACAACGCCAAGAACTTTGACCTCCGGACCAAGGAAGGGCACGCTTACGCGCACGTCCTCTTCGTTGAGCAGATCGTCAAGAATCTGGCTGAAGACGGTTTTGCCTTTCTTTTAGTGCCGCAGAACATGCTGACTGGGACGGTTGGGGCCGACTTTATGCCATGGCTGGCCAGCAAGGTCTACCTGCAGGCGATCGTGCAATTGCCAAGCAGCTTATTCCAAAGCAAGATAAATCAAAAAAGTATCCTTATCTTCCAAAACCACGGCCAAAGCAAGCCGCCGAAGGAAGTTTTGCTCACAAAGCTTGAGAACCTGAAGAAGGAAGAATCTTTGGTAGCCCTTAATATTAAACTGAACGAGTGGTATACTAAAAAAGATAATTAAGTTTGTGAAGTGAGTAAAAGGAGTTTTTTAATAATGGATAAGATTTTAGCAATCAACTCTGGTTCATCTTCATTTAAGTATAAGCTGTTCTCATTAGCTGATGAGAGTGTCTTAGCTTCCGGCCTGGGCGACCGAATTGGTATCGATGGTTCAAGCTTCTCAATGAAGTTGGCTGATGGGACTAAGCATGAAGCAGAAGTTGACCTGCCAAACCAGGAAGCAGCCGTGCAAACCCTGCTGGACTGGCTGAAGGAATACGGCGTTATTGAAGACGTTAAGGAAATTGTCGGCGTTGGCCACCGGATCGTGAACGGCGGGGAATTGTTCCCAGACTCAGCAATCATCGACAAGGACAACATCCACAAGATTTTTGACTTGACTGACTACGCTCCTCTGCACAACCCTGCAGAAGGCCGCGGCATTCAAGCCTTCATGAACCTGTTGCCGGGCGTGCCGCAAGTCGGCGTCTTTGACACTTCCTTCCACCAGTCAATGGACGCGGTTCACTACCTCTACTCATTGCCATATGAATACTACGAGAAGTACAAGGCCCGCAAGTACGGCGCCCACGGCACTTCCGTCCGTTACGTGGCAGGCAGAGCCGCTGAAATGCTGGGCAAGGACCTGAAGGACCTCAAGCTGGTTGTCTGCCACCTGGGTTCAGGTGCTTCAGTTACTGCTGTTAAGGATGGCAAGTGTTACGACACTTCCATGGGCTTCTCACCATTGGCTGGGGTAACCATGGGGACCCGGTCAGGTGACGTTGACCCGTCAGTTTTGCAGTACATCATGAAGAAGGAAGGCATGACCGACTTCAACGAAATGATTGACATTTTGAACCACAAGTCTGGCCTTCTGGGCATTTCTGGTATCTCCAGCGACATGCGCGACATCCGGGAAAGCAGCGATGAACGGGCCAAGCTGGCTGATGAGATCTTCATCAACCGGGTAGTCCGCTACGTTGGCTCCTACATTGCTGAAATGGGCGGGGCAGACGCGGTTGTCTTCACTGCCGGGATCGGTGAACACGACGATGAAGTTCGTGAAGACGTGATGAAGTCCCTGTCCTTTATGGGCGTTGACTTTGACGAAGAAGCCAACAAGGCTGGCGACGAAGGCTTCATCACCAAGGAAGATTCCAAGCTGGCTGCTTTGGTAATTCCGACTGACGAAGAATTGATGATCGAACGCGACGTTGTCCGTTTGGCCAAGCTTAAGTAAAAGTTTTTAAGCAGAATATTTGAGGACATGGTCATTTTTTGCTAAAATGATCATGTTCTCTATTTCGGGGATGTTTTGGGATTCGACAGGCGCAGACCCGCGCTGGTTGCGATTCGTAGGTTACGTCTACGTTAAAACGTTAAACAGTTTAAATTAACTGCAAACGAAAACTCATACGCTGTAGCTGCTTAGTTCAGCCCAGCTGCCAATAGACTGCCTGCCCGTGGTGGTCTTGCGGTATCAACCTTACGGGATACGCTTGCTTATCACACCTGAATAAGCAAGAAGAGACTAACAGGTTAGCCGTGGCTGTTTGGCCCTGTCATATGGCGTTTTGCCCCGGTGAAGCTTAAATAATATGACTATGATCGTAGAGATTAGTGACGGGATGCGTTTGGACAGGGGTTCAATTCCCCTCATCTCCATCTGTTTAAGTAAAGAAGGCGCGTGTAGTTGATGCACGCGTCTTTTTTCGCCTTTTCCTGTTTTTTCAGAATAAAATAACAGATGCAATAAATTGCAAACAAATCAAGAGTATAATAAAAAGAGTAGAGACAATGGTTATTGCCTGTTAATACGCTATGAGTGCAGGGGGGCAACAATGAAACTCAAACAATTTTTGCTGGGCGAATATAGCTGCCAGAAAGTCAATGAAAATGGCCGGACCAAGCTCAAGGTTGAACTTTCACCGGGCTTGTTGCCAACGGCTCTCTTTGCCTGGGCTGTTTACAAGTTCCTGACAAGCGAGGACGATTAACAGCAGTTTTTTTACTTTGGATTTTAAGTAAAAAAACATATAATTAAGGCAATTAGTCCCGGTTTTGTGAAGAGGCTTTTCAATGTTTTTTCACAGAATGATTGGCGGCTTTTGATACTTTTTTGCTAGGATTAAAATATGGTGCAGAACGCACAATTATTTGCTAAGGGGTTAAAAAATGAAGATCTTAATGGTAGAAGATGACAAGTCAGTTTCACAAATGATGGAATTGTTCTTCAAGAAGGAAGGCTGGGAACAAGTTTCCGCCTACGACGGTGAAGAAGCAGTCGAAATTTTCCAGGCCCACCCGCGGGACTTTGACATCATTACTTTGGACTTGAACTTGCCAAAGAAGGACGGGATTCAAGTAGCCAAGGAAATCCGCCGGATTTCTGAAACTGTGCCGATTATTATGCTGACGGCCCGCGACAGTGAATCAGACCAGGTTCTGGGCCTGGGCGTCGGGGCTGATGACTACGTAACCAAGCCGTTCAGCCCAATCGCCTTGATTGCCAGAATCAAGGCCTTGCACCGGCGGGTAATGCTGGAAGGGCAGCCAAGAAACCTGCCGAAGAACATCCCAAGCAACGACTTCGACCTGGAAACCAACCACATCCGGATCTCCAAGAGCCGGCGGGAAGTCTACTTCGACGAAAACCGGGTTGAAGGCTTGACGCCAAAGGAATTCGACCTGCTCTACACCATGGCCCAAAAGCCAAAGCAGGTCTTCTCCCGGGAACAGCTCCTGGAACTTGTCTGGGGCTACGAATACTTCGGTGAAGAAAGAACTGTCGACGCTCACATCAAGAAGCTGCGCCAGAAGCTGGAAAAGTCCGGCCCGCAGATCATTCAAACCGTCTGGGGCGTGGGCTACAAGTTTGACGATTCACAGGTTAACGCATGAAACTGATTTATCAGCATATTCTGAGTTTTTTGATAGTTATCTTGACTTCGGTCATGATCATTGGCTTTTCAACGATCAATTACCAGAAGGAACAAGCTTATCAAAGCAACTACACGCGCTTGGAAAGTTATGCCGAAAATCTTTCAACCCTGCAGCTGTACTCTAAAAAGACACAGAGCAAGAATTCACCGCCAGTTTTTTCCGCGGATTTCTTGCAAAAGTTTTCCTTCGTCATGCGGGATGAAAATCTTAAACTGTTTTTGATGGACAAGAACTTTAAGACGACATATCCCCTTGGCGGCTATGACATTTTAAAGAAGTCAGCTAAATCGATGCTGAAAAAGGGGCAGGTTGTCCGGATCAAGGACGACCACAGCAGCGAGCAGCGGGATCTTGCCCCGAAAATCCAGGGCCGGGTAAAGCGGGACGGCTTAAGAAAGCGGAGCAACCGCCTTTTCGCCGCTGAAAGCTATACCTGGGTCGTGGTTCCCCAGATCCAAGGATCAGGGTCAAACAAGAAGGTGGTCGGAGCCATCATGATTGGTTCCCGGGTCAAGGACGTCCTGCAGACCGTCAGCCAGGCCAAGGCTAACCTGGCCAGGGCCCTGGTGATCACCTTCGCGGTCAGCCTGATCTTGAGCTTTGTTCTGGCCTACTACCAAACCGGCCGGATCAAGAAGCTTTCCCTGGCTGCCCGCAAGGTCGCTGACGGTGATCTCGATGTGCAAGTTGACCACCGCCACGCTGATGAAATCGACGACCTGGCCGAAAACTTCAATGAAATGGTTCAGTCCTTGAAGGCCTCGAATGAAGAAGTCAAGGCCCAGGAAGAGCGAAGGGACCAGTTCATGCAGGACGTGGCCCACGAAATGCGGACGCCTCTGACCACGATCAATGGCCTTTTGGAAGGGATGAAGTACGATGCCATTCCAGAAGAATCAATTCCGGAGTCCATTGACCTCATGAGCCGGGAAACCAAGCGCTTGATCCGCCTGGTCAACGAGAACCTGGACTACGAGAAGATCAGAAGCGGCAAGATCCAGATGATGAAGTCCCAGTTCAATGCCCGGACGATTATGAATGACGTTCAGCAGCAATTGAGCCAGAACGCGGCTAAGAACGGGGACAAGATCATCCTCGATGCTCCGGAAGACCTGCCTGTTTATGCTGACCAGGACCGCTTCAAGCAGATGCTGGTAAACTTGACCCAAAACGCGATCCAGTTTACCAATGACGGTACGATCACGCTTAGGGGCCGGCGCTTCCAGCATGGGGCAACCTTTAGCGTCCAGGATACTGGGATTGGGATGACCCAGGAGCAAAGCAAGTACATCTTTGAACGCTTCTACAAGGCTGATCCGGCCCGGGCCCGCTACGGCGGCACCGGTGAATCCGGCCTGGGTTTGTCGATCGTTCTTTCCCTGGTCCGGCAGCATGGCGGGGAAATCAAGGTGACTTCCAAGCCGCATGAAGGTTCGACCTTTACGATCACTCTCTTTGATGAAGGGCATGAGAAGCACTACGATAAAAAGGACAAGAAAGAGTCCAAAGATAAAGAATAGCGACTAAAAAAGCTTACCGGCAAAGCCGGTAAGCTTTTTGCTTGTTCTGTTTTTGCTCTATTTAGTTTCCTTGTTGCTGGATTTACTTGAGCTGGATGAACTAGAAGTCATGCTCTCATTCGCGGAGCTGGACGAGGACAGAACGCTTTCCGGGATCTGGGTAATCTCGCTTTGCCGCTTGGCCAGTTCACTAGCATCAGTCTTGTAGAGCTTGCTGGTGTCGCCCTTTTGGCTGATGAGGGCTGTTGACTGCTTGCCCAGCTGCTCAATCAGGTCCATCATCTGCTGGTAATTAGTGCTGTAGTTGTAATCGCTTGGGATAACCGGGCTGAAACCCTTTGGCGTGTAATAGCGGAGCAGGTTCTTGTTGTTGAGGGTATCGGAATAAGACAGGGACTTTTTGCCATAAGCAGCCAGTTTCTTGACTTCGGCCTTTTGCTTTTTAGTCAGCTTGGTCAAAAGCTTGCCGCTGGCGGCATAGACATTGCCTTTGCTGGTCTTGCCCCCGATCAAGACATATTTTGGACTGATGACCGTCCCGTTTCTGAAGACGACGATCTGTTTGTGTTTAGCCGACAGAATGTCCGTGCCGAACTGGATGTATTGCTTGCTGGAAATGCCCAGCAGGTGGAGGATGGTTGGCAGGACGTCGATTTCACCGGCCAGGGTTGACTTGATCCCGCCCTTTAAGTTTGAAGCATGGATCATGAAAGGCACCTTCTGCATCTGAGCAGTGTTGTAGCTGGACCAGTTCTTTGGATCCTTGCCAATTAAAGGCGCAAGGGTGGTGTACTCTTCATTGCTCAAGCCGTAGTGGTCCCCGTAGATGACGATCATCGATTTATTGTAGAGGCCTGATTTTTTTAAGTAGGTGAAAAATTCCTTCAAGGCCTGGTCCAGGTAGTGGGCGGTCAAAAAGTAGTTGTTGATCGTCGCGTCGCTGGTTGAGCTGGTCTTGAAGTCCGGGTCTTGGTCAGCTGTATCCAGTTCAAAAGGCGTGTGGTTGGTAACCGTAATGAACTTGGCGTAAAAAGGCTGCTGCATTCTTTCCAGGTACTTGACGCTTTCAGCGAAGAGAAGCTTGTCTTTCAGCCCATAGCCGGCACTGTCCCCGCTTTCCTGGCTGAAGTAGTTCTTGTCAAAGAAGTAGTTGTAGCCCATGTTCTTGTAAACGTCGTTCCGGTTCCAAAAGCTGCCGACATTGCCGTGGAAAACAGCGGAAGTGTAGTTGCTGTTTGCCCGCAAGATCTGCGGGGCAGCTTGGAAGGTGTTGCTGGAGCCCAAAGAAGTGAAGAGTGACCCGTCGGAAATCCCATAGGTACTGGTTTCCAGCATGTTTTCCGCGTCACTGGTTCTGCCTAGGCCCACCTGGTGGTAGAAGTTGCTGTAAGACAGGGTATGTTTGTTTTTATACAGGGAATTGAGGAAGGGGGTGACTTCCTTGCCGTTGATCTTTAAGCCGATCAAGAACTGCTGGAAGCTCTCCAGGTGGATGATGATTACGTTTTTCCCTTTTTCTGCCCCAAAGTACGCGGAATTAGCTGGAGCATAGTTCTGCTGGGTAAAGTTGATGATCTTGTTCAATTCGCTGGTTGAGGCATTCTTGGTCACGGTGGAGCTGGATTCGTTCTTGACGGCATCATAAACCGTGAAGGCGTCAATACCCAGGTACTTGACCACGTAAGTCCGGTCAAAAGTGTTCTTGAGCAGGCGGGGCCGGTTGCATTCAGCCACCATCATGTTGAGGCCCAAAACGAAGAAGCCGAAGGACGTAATGGCAAAAGTCCTGGAAAAGCCGTATGACCGCTGGTCGATCTTGATTACTTTTACCGCCAGCAGGATGACGATGACGATCAGGTCCAGCCAGATTAAAATGTCGCTGGGGGCAAGAAGAGCCGCGCTGGACTTGCCTAGGCCCTGGGAGACCTTGCTGATGTTGGCCATGGTCTTAACCGTGATGAAGTCGGTAAACTGCCGGTAGTAAAGGACATTGGCAAACAAAAGCGCCGTGTTGGCAAAGTCAAGCGTCAGCATGGCGATGTAGGAGGCCAAAGGCTTGGAAAAGTAAAAGCCCAGACTGATCAAAATGATGCTCATGCCCAGGGGGCTGAACCACATGATGATGTGCTGGAGAGGATTGGCCAGGCCCAGATTGAAGTCGCAGTAGGCGACAAAGAGGTATTTCAGCCAGTAGCAGATGACCAGGAGGGCCAAAAAGCCAGTCCGGCTTTGAAATTTGCCGAGAAATTTGCTGTGTTTCAATTGTAGTTCTCCTTTAATAACTGTCTTAATTTTAAAGGTTGTGACAAAAATAGACAAACATTTCTCCAGAGTTATTGCTTTCTTAAAATTCTTCCCCCGGAAAAGCTTGTATAATTTAAGCAGACTCTAGTAGATTGGACCCAGTGAGCATGTTGTTTTTAGCACCTTTATACAATTATTTAGCCAGCCAGTACGCCACCAGGATCAATCACTTTGCCTTGATCAAGTTAACCCTGCAGGGCCTGGACAAGACGATTTTTTACTTCCTGCTCTTTGCTCTGGTCCGGGTCATCTGGCTCTTGGCTGTCCGTAAAAGGCGCGGGCTCTGGTCGGAATTTGGCCTCTGGCTTTTCGTCTTTTACTTTCTCCTGGTGCTGATGCTGACGACCTTCAGGTCTTCATATTTCCCTTGGGAACTGAATTTTCACTGGGACCGGCCTCTCAGCAACATCAACCTGGTCTTCATGAAGAATACCTGGAAACTGGTTTATGCCCAGAGCAAGGTCGACTTTTACTATAACTCCCTGGGCAATATCCTGGCCTTCGTGCCTTTCGGGGCCCTTTTGCCCAATTTGCTCCAAGTCAAGCACTGCTTTGGCCGGGTCTTTTTCCTGGGGGTCCTGGCGTCGGTGACGATCGAGATCCTGCAGTTTTTGCTCATGACAGGGGTCAGCGACATTGACGACGTCTTCTTCAATGCTTGCGGGGTCCTGCTGGGCTATGGGCTCTATTTTTTGCTAGGTCAAATTTGTGTAAAAAAACGCAATAAAAGCTAGCAATGAAAGGGCAACAATGATATTATTATCTTGTGAATGATTTATTTAACATTTTCTAGTGAGGAAGCATAAATCAATGAATAGTGTAGTAAGTTTTGACAGTAGTAAATTGACTCCTTTCGTTCACGAAAACGAACTGAAGGAAATGCAAGCAATGGTTAACGCCGCTGACAAGGAATTGCGCGAAGGCACTGGTGCCGGCAACGACTTCCGCGGCTGGCTGGATCTGCCGGTTGACTATGACAAGGACGAATTTGCCCGTATCAAGAAAGCAGCCAAGAAGATCCAAAGCGACTCCGACGTTTTGATCGGGATCGGGATCGGTGGCTCATACTTGGGTGCCCAAGCAGCCATTGAATTCTTGAACTCATCATTCTACATGGCTGAAAAGAGCGACTATCCTAAGGTTGTCTTCTGCGGCAACAGTCTGTCAGGCACTTACTTGTCAGACTTGATCAACTGGCTGGGCGACAAGGACTTCTCCTTGAACATCATCTCCAAGTCCGGTACCACCACTGAACCTTCAGTTGCCTTCCGGGTTTTGAAGGCCAAGCTGATTGAAAAGTACGGCAAGGAAGAAGCAGCCAAGCGTATCTACGCAACCACTGACCGCCAAAAGGGTGCCTTGAAGACTGAAGCTGACGCTGAAGGCTATGAAGAATTCGTAGTTCCAGATGATGTTGGTGGTCGTTTCAGCGTTTTGTCAGCTGTTGGCCTTTTGCCAATCGCTGCTGCCGGCTGCGATATCGACGCCTTGATGCAAGGTGCCGCTGACGCCCGGGCTGCTTACACTGACCCTGACGTAAGCAAGGACTCTCCTTACCAATACGCTGCCTTGAGAAACATCCTTTACCGCAAGGGCTTCACTACTGAACTTTTGGAAAACTACGAACCAAGCATCAGAATGTTTGGCGAATGGTGGAAGCAATTGATGGGTGAATCAGAAGGCAAGGACCAAAAGGGCATCTACCCGTCAAGCGCCAACTTCACGACCGACCTGCACTCACTTGGCCAATACATCCAAGAAGGCCGCCGGAACTTGATGGAAACTGTTGTCCGCGTTGCTGGCCCACGGGCTGACGTGGAAATTCCAAACGACGAAAGCAACCTGGACCAACTGAACTTCCTGGCCGGCAAGACTATGAACTACGTCAACGACCGCGCTTACGAAGGCGTTGTTTTGGCCCACACTGACGGCGGGGTTCCAGTTATGACTGTCAACATCGCTGACCAGAGCGAACACACTTTGGGCTACTTGATCTACTGGTTCGAATTGTCAGTTGCCATTTCCGGCTACCTGAACGGGATCAACCCATTCAACCAGCCAGGCGTTGAAGCCTACAAGCGCAACATGTTCGGCCTTTTGAACAAGCCAGGCTACGAAGACTTGCACGACGAATTGGCAAGCCGCCTGTAATTTTTCACAAATGAAATTAAGAAGAACAAGATCCGCGGATCTTGTTCTTTTTTTATGCAATTTACTGTTTTTTGCCTAAAAAAGATAAAAGAATCACATTAAGTGCTACAATTTAAGGGAAGCAAGCAGAGCATTGCTTATGTTACCGTTTTAGTAAGAGGGGGGTAAAGGAAGATGTCATCAAGAAAAATTGTCTTGACTGGACTTGCTTTAGCTGCTTTAACGTTAACAGCTTGCAGCAAGCAGGAAAGCAGTCAGAAGGAGCAGGATCTGAACTGGTCAGTCGGCGGGGAAATTACTACGATGGACCCGTCCAAGGCCACGGACGTGGTCAGTTTCAGCCAGATGATCAACTCCATGGAAGGACTCTACAGAAACAGCAAGGACGGGCAGAGCCCGGGCCTGGCTACCAGCGCCCAGGTTTCCAAGGACGGTTTGACTTACACTTTCAAGCTGCGCAAATCCCAGTGGAATGACGGCACGCCCGTAACTGCCCAGGACTTTGTCTATTCCTGGCGGCGGACCGTCAATCCCAAGACCGAGGCTGAGTATTCTTATCTTTTCTCCGGGATCAAGAATGCTGATGCCATTCAAAACGGCAAAAAGCCGGTTTCCAGCCTCGGTATTAAGGCTGAGGGCAAATATAAGCTGGTCGTCACTTTAGAGAAGCGGATGGCCTATTTCAAGGACCTCATGGCCTTTCCGGTCTTTTTCCCGCAGGAAGAAAAAGCTGTCAAAAAATACGGGGACAAGTACGGGACGGCTTCCAAGTACATGGCTTATAACGGGCCATTTGTCCAAAAGGGCTGGACGGGGTCCAACCTGTCCTGGAAACTGGTCAAGAACCCGGACTACTGGGACAAGCAGAGCGTCAAGCTTGACCAGATCAGCTTCACGGTCAACAAGACGGCGACTACCGCCTACAACCTCTACCAGTCAAACAAGATCGATGCCCTGGGCCTGGACTCTAATTTGACCAAGCAGTTCAAAGGCAAGAAGAACTACTACAGCCTCTCTAACGGGGGGACCTACTACCTGGAGCTTAACGAAAAGAACCAGGTTCTGGCCAACAGCAACATCCGCAAGGCCATCTCCCTGGCCATCAACCGGGAGAACCTGATCCGGATACTGGGCGGCAACAACCAAGTGGCCAATACCTACACGGCCAAGGGCTTGACTGAATATGACGGGGAAGACTACACCAGCATGATTTCTTCATCCGCCAAAGACCTCTACAAGTACCAGCCAAGCAAGGCCAAGGAATATTGGCAAAAGGGCTTGAGTGAGCTTGGCAAGTCCAGCTTGACCTTGAACCTTTTGACTAGTGACAGCGACGGGGGCAAGAAGACTGGCGAAGCCCTGCAGAGCATGCTGGAAACCCAGCTGCCAGGGCTGAAATTGACGGTTACCAGTGTTCCGTTTAAGACCCGTTTGGCCCGGCGGGAATCCGGCCAGTTCCAGATCTGCGGGTCAGACTGGATTGCTGACTTCGGTGACCCGATTTCCTTCCTGGAACTTTTGACCAGCAAGAACAGCTCTAATTACGGCTCCTGGAAAAACAGCCAGTATGACAAGCTGATCGCGGCTTCCAAGAACACCAATGACCAGGAAAAACGGCTTAAGGACATGAGCGAAGCTGAAAGCATCCTGCTTGATGATGCCGGCGTCATCCCGCTTTACTACGAAGACGATGCCTGGCTGATCCGGTCAAACGCCAAGGGCTGGATCTGCAAGCGGAGCGAGTGGAATTTCAAGGAAGCCTACGTGACTAAGTAAAGAAAATTGAACAGGTAAAAAAGTGCTAGACCAGATCTAGCACTTTTTCATTTGCTCTGAAAAGGACAAGAAAAAAGGCAAGCTCCAGAGGAACTTGCCTTTCGGTATTATTGCGATGTCCGGGCTCGAACCGGAACATTATGGATTCAGAGTCCACTGCCTTACCAATTTGGCTACATCGCAGTAAATCACCCGTACGAGAATTGAACTCATGACTCCACCTTGAGAGGGTAGCGTCTTAACCACTTGACCAACGGGCGAAGTTTGTGTTCGAATTACCGACATTCATTATTATGCTTTCTTTGCAAGAAAAAGTCAAGGCTTCCAGCAAAAAAAGTCTTAAATATTTTCAAGCTGACTTGGAAAGGGTGAAAACTGCCGTATAATAGAGCTAATTGCCCGCACGGGCCTTTTAGAAAGGAGTCGCCGCTTGCTTAATTTTCCTAAAACCCAGTTGCTGATTGAAAGCCTGGTTTCTGAAAGAATTGTTCCCGGAGTCAACTACGCCCTCTTAAAAGGGGAGCAGGTTTTTGCCTCGACTTTGGGCTTTGCCAGCATCTATCCAACCAAAAGCCAGCTGAGCCCCTTTGCCTACTATGACTTAGCCAGCTGCACCAAGGTCTTGGCCACGACCGCCGCTTTTTTGCAGCTGAGAGAAGAGGGAAAGGTTGACTTTGCTGACCCCTTGCAAAAATACGTGCCGGAATTCAAGGACAGCCGGGTCCGCCTGAGCCACCTTTTGACCCACACATCCGGCATCCGGGGCTGGATTGAAAACCGGAATGCCTTGTCCGGTTCGGACTTGATGAAGGCGATCGTGGGCTTGCCGGTGACCAGCGAATTTAACCGGGTCGTCCGCTACGCTGACACCAACTTTGTCCTCTTAGGACTGGTTTTAGAGCGGATTACGGGCAAAGCGGTCCAGGATTTGGCCAGTGAGCGGATTTTTCAGCCAGCTGGCTTAACTGAAACGACCTTTGCCCCGCCAAAAGACGAGTGCGTGCCAACGGAATTAGTTGACGGCCAGGTCATTCAGGGCTTCGTCCATGATCCCAAGGGCCAGCAATTAGGCCGGCGGTGCGGGTCAGCTGGCCTTTTCAGCACCGTCAGCGACCTGGTCAAAATGGGGCAGGGCTACATGGGGGTCAGTGACCTTTTGCCATTAAAGAAAGAGACAATCCAGGACCTCTACCAGGTCAAGACGCCGGCCGGCCTGAAAGCCCGGTCCTGGGGCTGGAACCTGGTCTTTGACCCTAAGGAAAACTATCCCATCATCTACCATACCGGTTTTACCGGCACCTTGGTCTTGTTTGACCAGGTCAAGCAGTCCGGCTTGATTCTTCTGACCAACCGGGTCCACCCCTCCCGGCACAACCAGATCTTTTTGACCATGCGCAGCCGGATCATCAACGCTTTTTTGCAGGAAAACCGCTAGAAAGAGGACCAACACATGAAATTGAGCAATAAGCAAAAGGGCTGGCTGCTTTTAGCCGTTTACGGCCTGGTTATCATCATCCTGGGCCGCGTGAACAGCCGGATGTCGCCCTATTATGCCATCACCGCGATCGCGGCATTCGCCGTAGCCCTAATCGAAGGTTTGCTTTTTGCCTTCAGTAAAAACGCGACCTACAAGGCAGTGACCTTTTTTGCCGGCTTGGTTGCCTTGATCAATGTAGTCGCCGTCTTGACTACGGCAATCTAAAAAATCCCGCGGCTGACCGCGGGATTTTTAATTTGCTTTTTTATTCTTTTGTCTTTTTCTTTTTTGCCTTACTTGTCCTGTTTATGCTAGTTGATTCTTCTCTTCAAGACGCCTTTTTCAGCAAAGACCTGCCGCAGGTGCAGCATGGCCGTGTAGGTTGAAAGAATGTAGATCTTGTCGGTCGGCGTCTTTTCAAAAGCGGCCGGCAGCTGGTCAAAGTCACTTTCAATGACCAGCTTGTCCGGGTCAAAGCCGGCAACTTCCAGGCGGAAGGCCATGTCTTTATGCCGCTCGCCGCCGACGATGACCTGGTCGATCTTGGACCGGTCCAGGCTTTCAAAGTTCCCGTCCCAGATCCAGCTGGTGTCGATGCCGTCAGCGTGGTGGGCGTTTAAGAGGGCAGCCAGGCTGTAGTGATCCTTTTCCGTGTCCAGCAGGCTGAGGACTTCGTTTAAGCCAACCGGGTTCTTGACCAGGATGATGTTGATCTGCTTGCCCTGGTAGTGGATCAGTTCCTGGCGGCCGAAGATGCGCTTGTTTTTGGCAAAAGCCGCCGCGATTTCATTGGCGGAAACGCCGAATTCTCTGGCACAGGCAAAGGCAGCCAGGGCGTTGTAGATGTTGTAGGTGCCGCCGATGTTGATGGCGAATTCCTTGCCTTCGATGGTGAACTTGATCCGGCTTGGGGTCTGCTCACTGATCTTTTCCAGCTTGTAGGTTAAGTCCGGCCGCTTGTAGCCGCAGTTCGGACAGAAGAAGTCGCCTAAGTTGGCATAGGAAATTGCGTGGTAGTGCAGGATCTGATTGCACTTAGGGCAGAGGACCCCGTCAGTGTTGACGGCGGCCTTGAGGTCGTTTTGCGGCTGGTCCTGGTCAGTTTCAAAGCCAAAGAAGACTTTTGGATTCGGCAGGTCGACCGAAGAGAAGATGCTGGCGTCACCATTAGCGATGATGGTGGCCTCAGGTGCCAGCTTGATGCCGTCGACGATCTTTTCATAGGTCGTGTAGATTTCCCCGTAGCGGTCCATCTGGTCTCTGAAAATGTTGGTCAAGACAAAGGCCTTGGGGTGGACTAACTGGGTTACGGCCTTGACGTTGGCTTCGTCAACTTCCAAAACTGCAAGTTTCCGGCTGACTTTTTTCTGGCCATGGGCCAAAAAGGCGGTTACGATCCCCTGGGCCATGTTGGAGCCGGACGGGTTGGTCAAAATGTCGCCGTATTTTTCCTTCAAAGTCTGGGTGATAAGGGCCGTGGTCATGGTCTTGCCGTTGGTCCCGGTGACGATGATAGTTTCATAGTCCCTGCCCAGCTGCTCAAGGACGTTTGGGTCAAGCTTCATGGCCAGCTTGCCGGGGAAGCTGGTCCCGCCCTTTAAGACATTGTGCAGGAACCAGTAAGAGGACTTGCCGGCAAAAGTTGCGATGTTGGATTTAAAACTCATGATTAACTTCCTATTCTGCATTAAAACTATGATAAATCTTACCATAAGACGGAAAGTTTAGCGGCTAAAATGCGACGCTTTTAAACTTTTGCAAAATACACTATACTTATTTGAGCGAGATTAATACAAAGGTGGAGAATATGGCACAGTTTTTTTTCGAATACGGAGCGATGGGCAGCGGCAAGACGATTGAAATTTTGAAGGTTGCTCACAACTACGAGATTCAAGGACGCAAGGTGGCTTTATTGACCAGCAGCGTTGACACCCGGTCCGGCCGCGGCGTGGTGGCTTCCCGGATCGGGCTCAGCCGCAGCGCCCGGCCAATTGAGCCGGACCTGGACCTCTTTGAATACATCGCGGCTTTGAACCAGCAAGAGCAGGAAGCGGACGGCCATCCTTTGGCGGCGGTCTTGATTGATGAGGCCCAGTTTTTAAAAAAGGACCAGGTTATCCAGTGCGCCAAGGTTGTTGATGACCTGCACATCCCGGTGATGGCTTTTGGCCTAAAGAATGATTTTCAGAATCATCTTTTTGAAGGCAGTGAGTATCTTTTGCTTTATGCTGATAAAATAGAAGAGATGAAGACGATTTGCCACTTTTGCGGGCACAAGGCAACCATGGCCCTGCGCTACAAGGACGGTTTGCCCGTCTATGAGGGCGAGCAGGTGCAGATTGGCGGCGACGAGGCTTACTACCCGGTCTGCCGCTTCCACTATTTCCACCCCGATCAGGCAAGAGACTAGTTTTTATTGGAAGGATTGATTAAATGGACAATGTAATGGCACAGCTGGAAAGCTTGGAAGTGCGCTATGAAGAAATTCAGGAAATGATGGCGGACCCGGAAGTCATCGCTGACACCAAGCGCTACATGGAAATTACCAAGGAAGAAGCTGACATGCGGGAAGTCGTGCAGAAGTTCCGCAAGTTCAAGGCCGACAAGGAAGAAATCGCCGGCAACAAGGAAATCATCGCTGATGGTTCAGACGCTGAGCTGGTTGAGATGGCCAAGATGGAAAACTCTGAGCTGGAAGACGAAATCAGCAAGCTGGAAGACGAAATCAAGATTTTGATGCTGCCAAAGGACCCTAACGACGACAAGGACATCATCATGGAAATCCGGGGGGCAGCCGGCGGGGATGAAGCTTCCCTGTTCGCGGGCGACCTTTTAAGAATGTATGAAAAGTACGCTGAAAACCAAGGCTGGAACGTCTCTATTGTCGACAGCGAACAAACTGAGGTTGGCGGCTACAAGCGGGTGGCCATCATGATTACTGGCAGCAAGGTCTACTCCAAGCTGAAGTATGAAAACGGGGCCCACCGGGTGCAGCGGATCCCAGTAACCGAATCAGCCGGCCGGGTGCACACTTCAACCGCCACTGTTGCCGTCATGCCAGAATATGAACAAGTTGACATCGACCTTGATCCAAAGGACATCCGGGTAGACGTCTACCGGTCATCCGGTGCCGGCGGCCAGCACATCAACAAGACTTCCAGTGCCGTCAGAATGACCCACCTGCCAACTGGCATCGTGGTGGCTATGCAGGACCAGCGGTCCCAGCAGCAAAACCGGGCCAAGGCCATGGAAATCCTGAAATCCCGGGTTTACGACTACTACGAAAGCCAGAACCGGGACAAGTACGACGCCAAGCGTAAGAACGCCGTCGGCACTGGTGACCGGTCTGAAAGAATCAGAACCTACAACTACCCGCAAAACCGGGTGACTGATCACCGGATCGGTCTGACCTTGAACAAGCTGGACCGGATCATGAACGGGGAGCTGGACGAAATCATCGATGCTTTGACGGTTTACTACCAAACCAAGCAATTAGAGGAGCTGGCTGAAAATGCCTAAGAGTTTACGAGAAATGCGGATTGAGGCCAGTGAACTGGCTGAAAGCGCCCGGAGCGAGGAAATCGACTTTCTTCTGGCTGAGCGTCTGGGGATGACGCCGAGCGAATACCAACTTAAGCAGGACCGGGAATTGACTGACGCTGAAGTCAAGCAGGCCAGAAAAGACATGAAGCGCCTGGCTAAAGGGGATTCGCCCCAGTACATCCTGGGCTATGCCTGGTTTTTAGGCTACCGCCTGCGGGTTGCTAAAGGCGTGCTCATTCCCCGCTTTGAAACTGAAGAACTGGTTGAATGGGCCCTGGAGCACTTAAAAGATGGCGACACCGTTCTGGACCTGGGGACCGGGTCAGGCAATATTACCGTGGCCCTGGCTAAAGAAGCCGAAGGCAAGGGGATTAAGGACCTGCATTTTTACGCCAGCGACATTAAGGACACGCCTCTTAGAATCAGCGAAGAGAACTTTTTGGACTACGGCCTGGACGTAACCACCCGCAAGGCCAACGTTTTGCTGGGCCTGGGCAAGTTTGACCTGATCATTTCCAACCCGCCTTACATCAAGCCAAGTGAAAAGAACGTGATGGACAAGAGCGTTCTGGCCAATGAACCAGAAGAAGCCCTGTTTGGCGGCCAGGACGGCCTGGCCTTTTACCGGAAGTTTGCTGAAGAAGTCAGAGACCACTTGAATCCAGGCGGCCGCTTCTTCATGGAATTTGGCTTCAGCGAGGAAGATGAGCTGAAGGCTCTGTTTGCCGAAAAATTGCCGGACTTCAAGGTGGAATTCCGCCGCGACATGGCCGGCAAGCCGCGGATGCTGTTTGGGGAGTGGCAGAAATGATGGAAACCAAGATTTTTAAACGGGAACAATTGGATGAAGCAGCCCGCCTGCTCAGCCAAGGGGAGCTAGTTGCCTTTCCAACCGAAACTGTCTACGGTCTGGGGGCTTTGGCCACCCGGGATGATTCAGTCAAGAAGGTCTACGCGGCCAAGGGCCGGCCCAGTGACAACCCCTTGATCGTGACCGTAGCTGACGAAGCCATGATGCGGCCTTATGCTAAGGAAGTGCCGGAGCGGGCAGAGAAGTTGATCAAGCACTTCTGGCCAGGTCCCTTGACTATCCTGCTTTTAGCTAAAGAAGGGGCCCTGCCGGAATCTGTAACTGGGGGCCTGCCAACGGTTGCCTTCCGCTGCCCGGACGATCAGCTGACCCATGACTTGATTGCCAAGCTTGGCTACCCGATCGTCGGGCCTTCGGCCAACACTTCAACCAAGCCGAGCCCGACTACTGCTCAGCATGTTTATCATGACTTAAAGGGCAAGATTGCCGGGATCGTCGATGGGGGTGAGACTGAAGTGGGCCTGGAATCAACTATCGTTGACTTGTCAGTTACCCCAGCGGTCGTTTTGCGGCCGGGCAAGATTACCCCAGAAGAAATCAGCCAGGTCTTAGGCGAAGAAGTCTTGATCAACCGGGGCCAGGTAAGCGACAAGGAAGTGCCGAAGGCGCCGGGGATGAAGTACCGCCACTACGCGCCAAGTGCCCAGGTTTACGTGGTTGACCAGGCGGAAACTTTTGCCAAGCTGGACCTGGATGCTTCTTGCGGGGTTATGGCAAGCAGTGACCTTTTAGAGGAATTGCCCCTGCCTGCAGAAAATAAATTCAATTTAGGCAAAAATCTGACCGAGGCTGACCACAACCTATTTGCCGGCCTCCGCTATTTTGACGACCGGTCAGAAATTAAAACTATTTATGTAGAGGGCTTTGAACAAGGAGAGGAAAGCCTGGCCTACATGAACCGGTTAAACAAGGCTGCTGGCGGCCATCATGTCTAACCTGTACAATTCACGGCTTTTAAAAAAGAAATGGCTTTAAACCATTTCTTTTTTTATTTATAATAGAGATGACATGGTATTTTTGAATGGAGGAACTATATGGGAAAGTTCACTGTGTTAAACCATCCATTGATCCAGCACAAGCTGACGATTATTCGCCGCAAGGAAACTGGATCAAATGAATTTCGGAGAATCGTTGGCGAAATCGCCGGTCTGATGACCTACGAAATCACCCGCGACCTGCCTTTGCAAGACGTTGAAATCGAAACGCCAATGGGCAAGACGGTGCAAAAGGAACTGGCCGGCAAGAAATTGACCATCGTGCCAATCCTGCGGGCCGGCATGGGCATGGTCAACGGGGTTTTGGAAATGATTCCGTCAGCCAAGGTCGGCGTCGTTGGCATGTACCGCGATGAAGAAACCTTGAAGCCGGTAGAATACTTCTTCAAGGTTCCTAAGGACGTTACGGAACGTGAATGCCTGGTCGTTGACCCGATGCTGGCTACTGGCGGTTCCGCCAACCTGGCCATCGAAGCCTTGAAGAAGCGGGGCGTGACTGACATCAAGCTGGCTGTCCTGGTTGCTGCTCCAGAAGGCGTCAAGGCCGTGCAAGACGAGCACCCGGACGTTGACATCTATGCGGCTGCCCTTGACGACAAGCTGCTGCCAAATGGCTACATCTTCCCAGGCCTGGGGGATGCAGGTGACCGGATCTTCGGGACTAAATAATTAAAAAATCGCCAATAAAAGCGATTGCAAAAGTTCCAATTCATTTTTATTGGTGTACAATAAATGACGTGTTCGAAGAATTCAACACAAGAAGGGAGGTCACGAAGAATTGGAGAAATCACTTGTCTTCAATATTAACGGTACCGGACTGAATGTCGACATGGTTGGCATTATCGGTTCGACCTTGATGGCAATTGTGGTTTTTGCCATTTGTTACGCTCTTTCACGTAAAGTTGAAATGAAACCGAACAAGAAACAAAATGTCCTGGAATACCTGATCGATTTTACCGACGGGATTGTCAAGGACAACGTCGAAGACCCGGCTGCGCAAAAACATCTGTCTCTTTACGCCTTTGTTTTGTTCCTTTTCATCTTCTGCATGAATCAACTAGGGTTGTTCTTGGAAGTGAAAGTCGGTGACTATATGGTCATCAAATCACCAACTGCTGATCCAGTGACGACGATGTCGTTCGCGATGATGACCTTGCTTCTGTCATTTACCTTCGGGATTCAGAAATTTGGCACTAAGGGCTACCTGCAGAACTATGCACGTCCTGTTGGTTTCCTTTTGCCGATTAACATCATTGAAGAATTTACCAACTTCTTGACGTTATCACTGCGTCTCTACGGTAATATCTTTGCGGGTGAAGTCCTGCTGACCCTGATCGGGAACCAGCTGGGGCCAAGCATGGGGATTGTAACCAGAATCCTGGCTGCGCCGCTCGCAATGATCTGGCAAGGTTTCTCTGTCTTCATTGGCTCTATCCAGGCGTATGTTTTTGTAACTCTTTCTATGGTTTATATTGGCAAGAAGGTTACACAAGAATAATTTTTCGGAGGTTTTATTATGACTACAGGTTTAAAGGATTTAGCTGCTGCACTTGTTGCTGGTATCGCTGCTTTGGCTGCTTCATGGGGGAACGGTAAGGTTATCTCAAAGACGATCGAAAGCATCGCCCGCCAACCAGAAAGTGCTGGTAACTTGAGATCAACCATGTTCATCGGTGTTGGTTTGATCGAAGCCGTTCCAATCCTGGCTATCGTTATCGCTTTCTTGATTTTGTTCCTTAATTAATCAGACGTTAATTTACATTAGTTACTAAATTGAGAGAGAAGGATTGTCGATGGAATTTCAACCAGTATTCGCCGGCGCTGAAATCTCAATCATTAATACCCTTTGGTATTTAATCGTATTCAGCATCCTTTTGCTGGCCGTCAAGCACTATGCTTGGGGCCCGGTAAAGGACATGATGGAGAAGCGCCGTCAGAAAGTCATTGATGACTTGGATCAAGCTGCCAGCGACCGTAAGAAGGCTGAAACTTTGGCCAATGAACGGGAAGCAGCCTTGAAGAATTCAAGACAAGAAGCAACCCAGATTCTCTCCGATGCCAAGAGTAATGCGCAAAAGACCGGCAAGCAAATCGTCAGCGAAGCCAACGATGAAGCTTCCGCTATCCGGGAAAAGGCCAAGGCTGATGCAGCTCAAGCGAAGACTGACGCCTTGAACGAAGCCCGCGACGAAGTTGCTGATCTTTCTGTGACGATTGCGGAAAAGGTAATTGCTAAGAACTTATCTGCTGCTGATCAAAAAGATTTAGTTGATCAGTTCATTAAGGGGTTGAACGATTAATGGCCTTAAGTAGAGAAGAAACGGCAAGACGCTACGGAACGGCGATCTTTGATTTTGCCAAAGACAGCGGCAAGACAGAGCTCATGTTCAGCGAACTGACTGAATTGAAGCAGGCAGTTCAAGCAGAGCCCCGTTTTGTCCAGGTTCTGAGCAATCCTGTTTTGGACGCCAAGCAAAAGAAGAATCTTTTGACGGCGGTTGAACAGGGCTTTTCTGCAGAGCTTCAAGAAGTTCTGAACTTCTTGCTTAGCTATGATCGTTTTGACAACTTGGTTGACATCATTGATTACTACATTCACCTGTACAATGTTGCCAACCACATCGGAACGGGTGTCGCTAAGACTGCAGTGAAGCTAGATGAAGATCAGCTGCAGCGCCTTGCAGACAGCTATGCCAAGAAGTATGGCTTGCAGGCACTTCATCTTGAAAATGAAGTTGATCCAGAAATTATCGGCGGCGTGGTCCTTGAGGTTGAAGGCCGCGTGATCGATGGCTCAGTAAAGCATCGATTGGAGAAAATCCGCGCCGTATTAACAAAGTAAGTATTATAAAGAGGTGAAACCATTGAGCATTAAAGCGGAAGAAATCAGCTCTTTAATCAAGCAGCAACTTGAACACTACGACGATAAGCTGGACATCGATGAAGTCGGTGTCGTAACTTACGTCGGCGATGGTATCGCCCGCGCTCACGGCTTGAACAATGTCTTGTCAAGTGAGCTTTTGCAGTTCGACAATGGTGCCTACGGTATCGCCCAAAACTTGGAAAGCAATGATGTTGGTATCATCATTCTGGGCAAGTTTGACGACATCCGCGAAGGCGACCGCGTCAAGCGAACTGGCCGGATTATGGAAGTTCCAGTTGGGGATGCTTTGATTGGACGGGTTGTGAATCCACTGGGCCAGCCAGTTGACGGCTTAGGTGAAATTAAGACTGACAAGACTCGGCCGATCGAGTCCAAGGCGCCAGGCGTTATGCAGCGGCAGTCAGTCAACCAGCCTTTGCAAACTGGTATCAAGGCAATTGATGCGCTGGTGCCAATTGGCCGTGGTCAGCGTGAGCTGGTTATCGGTGACCGTAAGACTGGTAAGACCAGTTTAGCGATCGACACCATTTTGAACCAAAAAGGGCAAGACGTAATTTGTATTTACGTCTCAATTGGTCAAAAGGAATCAACTGTCAGAGCACAAGTTGAAACCTTGAAGAAGCTGGGGGCGATGGACTACACCATCGTCGTTGAAGCTGGTCCGTCAGAACCAGCGCCAATGCTTTACATTGCGCCATATTCCGGGACCGCGATGGGTGAAGAATTTATGTACGCCGGCAAGGACGTCCTGGTTGTCTTCGACGACTTGTCCAAGCAGGCTGTTGCCTACCGTGAACTTTCCCTGCTGCTTCGTCGGCCGCCTGGCCGTGAAGCCTACCCAGGTGACGTCTTCTACCTGCACTCACGTTTGTTGGAACGGAGTGCTAAATTGAGCAAGGAACTGGGCGGTGGCTCACTGACTGCTCTGCCATTCATTCAGACTGAAGCCGGGGACATCTCCGCCTACATTCCAACCAACGTTATTTCCATCACTGACGGACAGATCTTCTTGCAAAGTGACCTGTTCTTCTCAGGCACGCGCCCAGCCATCGACGCCGGGGCTTCTGTTTCCCGTGTCGGCGGGGCCGCGCAGATCCCAGCCATGAAGAAGGTTGCCGGTACTTTGCGGACCGACCTGGCTTCATACCGGGAACTGGAAAGCTTTGCCCAGTTCGGCAGTGACCTGGACCAAGCAACGCAAGCCAAGCTGGCCCGCGGCCGGCGGACCGTCGAAGTTTTGAAGCAGCCGCTGCACAAGCCGGTTGCCGTTGAAAAGCAGGTTGTCCTGCTTTACGCTTTGACGCATGGCTTTATGGACGCGGTACCAGTCGATGATATTGCTCGCTTTGAACAAGAACTTTACACCGACTTTGACGCCAACCATGCTGATCTGTTAGCTGAAATCAAGTCAACTGGCAAATTGCCAGATGAAAACAAGCTTCAAGAAGCTATTCAACAATTTGCATCCAGCTTTTCATCAAGTAACAAATAGGAGGTAGACTATGCCTGCATCTTTACTTGAATTGAAGAAGAGAATTGCTTCTGTCAAGCAAACGAGTAAGATTACTGAAGCCATGCACATGGTTTCAGCAGCTAAACTGAATCAGACTGAAAAAAGAGACAAGGGCTACCAGGAATACAACCAGCTGCTCCACCAAACCGTGTCGCGGCTGATGAGTGCCAGCGTGATCAATCACTTGAACAAGGCCAACTACCGCCTGACGCAAGACAACATTGACTCCATCGACTACGATGACGTCTTTGGGATGGGGATCATTTCTGACATGATCAAGCCACGGGCTGAAGTTCATTCCGTTGGCTACCTGGTAGTTACCGGTGACCGTGGTCTGGTCGGCTCCTACAACAGCTCAGTCATTAAGCAGATGATGGGCCTGGTAGCCGACGACAAGCTGCAGGGCAGAGAGTCCAAGATCCTGTCAATCGGCAGCGTCGGCTCCCAGTTCTTCAAGAAGAACAACTTGAACGTTGTCTATGAAAAAGACGGCGTTTCAGACGTGCCGACTTTCAAGGAAACCCTGCCAATCGTTTCAACGGCGATCAAGATGTACTTGAACGGCGTTTATGATGAACTGTACGTTTGCTACACCCACCACGTGAATTCTTTGTCTTCAGCCTTCCGGGCCGAAAAGATGCTGCCGATCGTCGACCTTGACATCGACACCGCGGAAGCCAAGGAAAGCAAGAAGATTGAATTTGAAGTTGCCCCTGACATTGACAGCGTTTTGGCAACCTTGCTGCCGCAATTCGCGCGGGCGGAAATCTATGGTGCCATTTTGGACGCCAAGACTGCCGAACACGCAAGTTCTATGACAGCCATGAAGAGTGCCACGGACAATGCCAAGGACCTTGTTTCTAGTCTTAGTTTGCAAATGAACCGTGCAAGACAAGCACAAATCACTACTGAATTGACTGAAATCGTCAGTGGTGCGAATGCACTTGAATAAGAGAAAAGGAGGTAGAAGTTTGAGTCAAGGTGAAATCGTTCAAGTAATCGGCCCTGTTGTCGACGTCAAGTTTCCTATTGGCAAAGACCTGCCAGACATCAACAATGCCTTGAAGGTCATCAAGTCAGACGACGAATCGATTATCCTTGAAGTTACTCTTGAACAAGGCGATGGCGTTTTGCGCTGCATCGCGATGGAATCTACCGATGGCCTTCGTCGTGGGATGAAGGTTGAAGACACTGGGAGCTCAATTTCCGTACCAGTTGGTCCGGATACCTTGGGCCGGGTCTTCAACGTTTTAGGTCAACCGATTGATGGTGGTCCAGAATTTCCAGCTGACCACCCTCGCTCCGGGATCCACAAAGAAGCACCTAAGTATGATGAATTAACTACTAGCCGTGAAATCCTGGAAACTGGTATTAAGGTTATCGACTTGCTGGAACCATATCTGCGTGGTGGTAAGGTCGGTCTGTTTGGTGGTGCCGGGGTCGGCAAGACCACGATCATCCAGGAATTGATTCACAACATTGCCCAGGAACACAACGGTATTTCCGTCTTCACTGGTGTCGGGGAAAGAACCCGTGAAGGTAACGACCTTTACTTCGAAATGAAGGCATCCGGCGTTTTGGAAAAGACTGCCATGGTCTTCGGGCAGATGAACGAGCCGCCTGGTGCCAGAATGCGGGTCGCTTTGACCGGTTTGACGATCGCTGAATACTTCAGAGACGTTGAAGGCCAGGACGTGTTGCTCTTCATCGACAACATCTTCCGGTTTACCCAGGCCGGTTCCGAAGTTTCCGCCTTGCTGGGCCGGATTCCGAGTGCCGTTGGTTACCAGCCAACTTTGGCAACGGAAATGGGTCAATTGCAAGAAAGAATCACTTCCACCAAGAAGGGGTCAATTACCTCTATCCAAGCCGTTTACGTGCCAGCCGACGACTACACTGACCCAGCGCCAGCGACTACTTTCGCCCACTTGGACGCGACGACCAACTTGGAACGTAGCTTGGTTGAACAAGGTATTTACCCTGCCGTTGACCCGCTTGAATCAACTTCCAGTGCCCTGGACCCAGAAATTGTCGGCCAGGAACACTACGACGTTGCTACCCGGGTTCAGCACATTCTGCAACGCTACCGCGAACTGCAAGACATCATCTCAGTTTTGGGTATGGATGAATTGTCAGACGAAGAAAAGCTGATCGTTGCCCGGGCACGTAAGATTCAGTTCTTCCTGTCACAAAACTTCTTCGTTGCCGAAGTCTTTACCGGCGTTCCAGGCTCATACGTTCCAATCAAGGAAACGATCAAGGGCTTCAAGATGATCCTCGACGGCCATCTTGACGACTTGCCTGAAGATGCCTTCAGAGGCGTTGGTCCGATCGAAGACGTTTTGAAGAAGGCGCAAAAGATGGGGGTTACCCCAAGCGATCCGGAAGCAAAAGCCTTATTAGAAAAGTAGGTTGATGCATCATGGCAGAAGCAGAGAAACTGTTTAAGATCAATATCGTTACGCCAAACGGGTTAATCTATTCTCACCGTGGCAGCTCCGTCTCAATGCGGGCTATTGACGGCGACCGGCAGATCTTGTACAACCACCTGCCGATTTTAACTCCGCTCACGATTGGTGAAGTCAGGGTCCAACGCGGCGCCGATGTCGACCACAAGGTTGATCACATCGCCGTCAGCGGGGGGATCATCGAATTCGCCGACAATGTGGCGACGATTATTGCCGACAACGCAGAACGCGCGCGCAACATTGACCTCAGTCGGGCTGAAGCTGCCAAGCAGCGGGCCGAGGCGCACATCAAGGAAGCCAAGGAAAAGCACGACGAGCAGTCATTGGAACGGGCTCAAATTGCTTTGCGGCGGGCTGTAAACCGGATTCACGTTTACGACGCGCTGCACAAATAAGGGAAAAGAGCGGATTTATTCCGCTCTTTTTTTATGGTAGATTTTATATGAGACAACTTGGAATTCACGCAATCATCAGCTTGGTGATCTACTTTGTTTGCATTGCCTTAGCCTTTCAGGCGATCAAAGCCGTCAGAATCGAGAAAATCATTCGGTCTAACCGGGTCTTTGAGGCCCAGGTCTTCTTAATTTTCACGGCGATTGCCCTGGGCTATACAGTCGGCCAATTTTTGATCGCCTTGATAGATACTTCATTGCAGCTCTCTAATCTCTTTTAAAGAATCGGTTAAAGCTAGGCGGAATCCGCTATACAGAGGGCTTTTATGGTACAATTAAAATTAATATGTTATGGAGGAAATAGACGTGTCAAAAGATATTGGTATTGATTTGGGGACCGCGAACGTTTTGATCAACGTTTCCGGCAAGGGCATTGTGATCGACGAGCCATCCGTGGTTGCCGTGGATACGAACACCAACAAGGTGGTCGCTGTCGGCACTGAAGCTTATGAAATGGTTGGCCGTACTCCTGGCAACATCCGCGTTATCCGGCCTTTAAAGGACGGGGTAATTGCTGATTTTGACATTACTGAAGCCATGCTGAGCTACTTTATTGAGAAGCTGAACGTAAAGGGCTTCATGAGCAAGCCGAACATTCTGGTCTGCACCCCGACTGGAGTAACTTCAATCGAGCAAAAGGCAATCATCCAAGCCGCGGAAAAGTCTGGCGGCGGCAAGGTCTACCTGGACTACGAGCCTAAGGTAGCAGCTGTTGGGGCCGGCCTGGACATTTTCAAGCCGCAAGGGAACATGGTTATCGACATCGGTGGGGGGACGACTGACATCGCCATCCTGTCCATGGGTGAAATCGTGACTTCCAAGTCCCTGCGCTATGCTGGTGACCGGATGAACCAGGCGATCGTCAACTACATCAAGGCAAACCATCAGCTCTTGATCGGGATGCGGACGGCTGAAGCCATCAAGATCGAAATTGGTGCCGCTACTGACCCAGACCCGGACGCAAGCATGAATGTCCGCGGCCGGGATACCATTGACGGTTTGCCAAAGCAAATCAAGGTAAGCAGCTCTGAAGTAACGGAAGCCCTGCAAGATGGCCTGCAAAGCATCATTGATGCTACCAAGCAGGTTCTGCAGGAAACGCCGCCAGAATTGTCTGCCGACATCATTGACCGGGGGATCATGATTACTGGTGGTGGCGCCCTGCTGAAGAACATCAACAAGCTGATTGCCGACAGTCTGCAGGTTCCGGTTTTGATCGCTGATTCACCGCTTGAATCAGTTGCCCTGGGCACTGGCATCCTGCTGCAGCATATTGAAAAGCACGAACGTCACTAATAATGCGTCAAATAATGATTCTTCTAGTCCGCTTTTACCAGCGGGCAATTTCACCGATTTTGCCGGACAGTTGCCGTTTCTACCCGACCTGCTCCAGCTATATGATCACCGCTTTGGAAAAGCATGGTCCGCTTTTGGGACTGCTGATGGGTCTGGCGAGGATCCTGCGCTGCAATCCATTTAACCGTGGCGGGGTGGATCCGGTGCCGGACAAGTTTACCCTATTGCGCAACCCCCACCCAGAAGAATATGAAGACGAAATTATTGCCAGAAAATTCCACAGTCACTAACGAGGAGGGAATATGTCAAGAAATCAAGAAAACATCGGGATCGAGGTCAACGAACTGTCTGGCCGCCGGGTACCGACTTGGGAAGTAGTCATTCCGAAGAAGCGCCAGATCGGCTTGATCGAGCAGGTTGACGGCAAGTTCAGGGTAACCAGCAGCAAGTCCAAGAACGTGATGTTTGCCAAGAGCCTTGATGCCGGCATCAACGACCTGCTGGCCTACTTCACCTTGCACGAAAAATAATTTTAACGAATAAAGTGATAGTTAATGGCAAAAGTTCAAGAAGAAAGCAAATGGTATGACCGCATTGCCTGGGGAGTCGTGATTCCCGTGGTTTTGCTGTCATTCGTCAGTTTTTATTCAATTTACAACGCGTCGGTTAACGACTCGACCTATGGGACGCCAACCAGAACCGTGGCCATGCAGATTGTCTGGTACACGGTTTCCTGGCTGATGGTAGCCTTCATCGTCCGCTTTGACGCCGAGCAGATCTTCAAGCTGGCCCCCTACCTGTATGGGCTGGGGATCATCCTGCTGATCGCGGTCCTTTTCCTGTATGACCGGACAACGGCCGCCAGCAGCGGGGCCAAGAGTTGGTTTGTCGTTGGGCCCGTCAGCTTCCAGCCTTCGGAAGTCATGAAGCCGGCCTTTATCCTGCAGCTGGCCAGAGTAGTCAGAGAGCACAATGAGCGTTACTCCCACAACCTCAGAAATGACTGGCTCTTGATCGGCAAGGTCATGGCCTGGTTTTTGCCAGTAGCCATGCTCCTTATGCTGCAGCCTGACTTCGGGACCACCCTGGTCTTTGTAGCGATTACCGCGGGGATCCTTCTGGTTTCAGGGATCTCCTGGAAAATCATCATTCCTGTCTTTATCCTGATGGTAGTCGTTGGCGTCGGCGTCATCCTCCTGGTCTTTACCAGTGAAGGGCAGACGATTTTGCGCCATTACTTCAAGACCTACCAGTTGGAAAGAATCAAGTCCTGGAGTGACCCCTCTGGTGACAACTCAAACAGCGCCTACCAGCTCTGGCAGAGCATGAAGGCCATCGGGTCTGGGCAGATTTTTGGCAATGGCTTTAACAATATTAAAGTCTACGTGCCAGTCCGGAACTCAGACATGATCTTCTCCGTGGTTGGGGAAAGCTTCGGCTTTGTCGGCGGCGTGGCCTTGATCGGGATTTACTTCGTCTTGATCGTGCAGATGGTCAAGATCACTTTCTCGACCAAGAACGCCTTCTATTCATATGTGTCCACAGGGATTATCATGATGATTTTGTTCCACGTCTTTGAAAATATCGGCATGAGCATTGATTTACTGCCCCTTACCGGGGTGCCTCTGCCGTTTGTTTCACAGGGTGGGTCTGCCTTGATCGGGAACATGATCGGGATCGGCTTGATCCTCTCGATGAAGTGGCACAACAAGGACTACATGTTCAGCACGGCTGGCGACTTTTAACTGAGAACGAAAAAATAGCCTCAATCTGGTTAATTCCAGTTTGAGGCTATTTTTTATTCCAAGGTGGCTAAGATCTGCTTTACGATCATGTTCAAATCGCGGTCTTCGTCAGCTGCTTTATCAGGAAGGACGATGAAGCGCTGGACAAAGTATCCGGCAATTGGCGCTGTTAAAAGGCGAATCAGATCAAGGGAATTATATTCTGGATGCTTTTCTAAAAGAATGCCTTTTACGCTTTTTGCCAGCTGGGGATTTTCAGTAAGTCGCTGTTTGGTCTCTTCCAAAGTTTCATTGATAAAAGCAGGATTGGTCAAGGCTTCTTGCAGCATGATCTTGATAACCTGCCGGTTTTTCTTGATGAAAGCGAAACGGTTGAAAACGATGAAGTGAACCAGCTCCTGCCGGCTTTTGGCTGAATTCTGCTTGATCTCCTGGATGAAGTCTTCTTGAATCTTAGGAAAAAGCTCGTGGGCCACCGGGCTGATGACCGCATTCAGCAGGTCGGACTTGGTTTTATAGTACTTGAAGATCGTGGCCTGGCTGATCCCTGCCCGTTTGGCAATTTGGGCGGTAGAGGTGCCGTCAAAGCCCTGCTTGGAAAAGAGCTCGATGGCCGCAAAGAGGGCCTTCTTTTGCCCCTGGGGCAGCTTTTTGCTCTGTAATAATCCTTGATAGTCTTCCAGAATCGTTGCATCGCTCATCTAAATTACACCTTTCGATAACGTTTCAAGCCCAGAATGTTGACCGCGGTCAAGATGACTAGGAAGAGGACCAGGGCCCACAGGTCGCCTGCTAGCTGGGCAAGACTTGCTCCTTCCATAATGATACCAGTCATCGCGTCGCCAGCGTAGGTCAAAGGCAGAATTTTACCAATAACTTGTACCCAGCTGGCCATGGAGGAAAGAGGAATGATTCCGGAGAAGAAGACCTGCGGCACGATTACCAAAGGCAAAAACTGCATCATTTGAAATTCAGATTCGGCAAAGGTGGATAAAAGCAGGCCAAAAGCTAGGGCGACGAAGGCGGTCAGTACGCAGACAAGCGTGAGATCAGCCAGGCTGCCAACAACTTCAATTTTTAAGATATAAATGCCAGCAACGCTGATGACGATCGCCTGCAAAAGGCCCAGGATCCCGTAGCCCAGCATGTAGCCAAAGACGATGTCGCTGCGCTTGACAGGAGTGGCTAGCAGGCGGTCAAGCGTACCAGTTGTCCGTTCGCCCAAGAGGGCCATGCCAGAAATCAAGAAAACAAAGAAGAAAATGAAGAAGGCCATCAAAATTGGCGCGATCTTGGCGAAGTAGCCAGTGTCCTTGTCACCATAACGGTAATGGTTGACAATTTTTACCTTCTGGCTGCTTGCCTTGATCTGACCGCTGGCTTGAATGCTGGTCTGAATAGCAGCATTTTTTCCGCTGAGCTTGGCCAGCGACTGACTTAGCTTGCTGATCACTTTTTGCTGAGTTATCAAGCTTTGCTTGAGTTTGCCTGCCTGTTTGGCCGTGTTTTTGGTCTGGCTTTTAACCAGGGCGGCTTTGAGCGCTGACTTGGTTAGGGCTGTCTTGCTGGAGTCGATGTTGGCGTGGGTAACTGTGTAGCGGTTGCCTTTTCTGATAATAACGCCGTCAACCTGCCGCTTCTTGAGAGCCCGCTTTGCCTTGGAGCTGCTGGAATATTTTTTGACGGAAACGCCTGAAAGATTATCTAGATCGCTGACGACTTCCTGTTTGACATTGACCGTGGCTAGAGTCACTTTAACGTCACTATTGGCGGAAAACATGGTGTTCATCAGCCAGAGGATAATCAAAGGGCCGACGAACATCAAAAGCAGGGTGCGTTTGTCTCGGCTCAGTTCAGTTAAGACTTTTTTGGTGATTGTCAAAGTTCTCATATTTCGTTTTCCTCTTGTTGTTCAGCTTGTAAAAATACACCCTCGATTGTGGAGACCTGGTAGTCGGCCTCCAGTTGCTTTGGTGAGTCAAAAGCAATGATCTGCCCGTGTAAGAGCAGGGCAACACGGTCAGTCAGTTCTGCTTCATCCATGACGTGGGTGGTGACCAGAATGCCGCGGCCCTTGTCGCGCAAGTGTCTCAGCTCCTGCCAAATCTGCCGCCTCAAAGCTGGGTCAATGCCAACCGTGGGCTCGTCAAGAATCAAGAGCCTTGGTTTTCCAAGCAGGGCGATTGCCAGGGAAAGCCGACGCTTCATTCCTCCGGAAAAGTTTTTGACTCGCTCATCCAGGCTCTGCGTTAAATCGACGACTTCAGCGGCATGATCGATTTGATAAATGATTTCACTTTTGGGGATGTTTTTCATGACCGCGAAAAAGTGCAGGTTTTCCCGGGCAGTCAAATTGTCATACAGGGCATCGGCTTGGGCCATGTAGCCCAGCTCACCCAGGATATGCCGGTTCGGCATCTTTTTGTCCAAGATGAGGGCCTTGCCGGCTGAAACTTTTTCCATGCCCAGCATAACCTTGATCATGGTTGACTTGCCCGCGCCGGACGGACCGATTAAACCAACGATTTCGCCGGGATGCAGGCTTAAGCAGATCTCATCTAAAATTCTGTGTTCACCAAAGTTTTTGTTGACGTGATCCAGCAGAATCAGCTTTTCTTCTTCGGTCATAATGTGCTCCTTTTCTTTGCTTACCTTTTATCTTTTTCTCTCAGTAAGTGAGTAATCACTCACCTACAAGAAAGAATTATAGTGAGTGTTCACTCACTTAGCAAGAGTTTTTTTAAAAAAGTAAGGCAGAGCGGAATGAAAGCAGAAAAAAACGCCAAACCAAGCGGTTTAGCGGTTAAAAAATTATGCTGGACTTAGTCCAAAGCAGCCTTGTTGTGCCGAACGACCAGGATGTCGCAGTCAGCAGTTCTGGTGACGTATTCAGTCACGCTGCCGATGAGCAAACGCTCAACGGCGTTCAAACCGGTCGCGCCGACAACGATCAAGTCGATGTCGTGCTTCTTCGGGAATTCCCGGCTGATGATGGCCTTTGGTGAGCCGAATTCGATAGAGTAGTGGACTTCCTTGACGCCGCTGTCTAAGGCAGACTGGTAGTACTTTTCCATCTTCTTCTTGGCGTCGTTGGAAACCTGCTCAACCATGGCTGAGTCAAAGCTGGAAACGTTCTGGAAGGACCGCGTGTCGATAACGTGGAGAATTTCCAGGCTGGCGTTCATGTGCTTGGCAACCGTAACGGCCTTCTTGAAAGCCAGGTCAGCTTCCTTGGAACCGTCAACAGCTACTTGGATATGTTTGTATTGGTATTGTTTAGTCATTTTTGCCACCTCTTCCTGTCTCTATTTTACCAAAAAAATGAAAGCATTTTAATAAATTTACTGATTGTTTTGCGAAAGAAGGAGGGCGAAGATAAAAATCGTCGCTGAGCCCAAAAAGAGGGTGATCAAGTTGAGATACTTGTTGCCAAAGAAGAGCAAAATGATCCCCAAAACGCTGATCGCGAGAAGCGTCCAGGCGCAGATGGTCATCAAACTGTGAAGCTCCGGGGAGCTGGAAACGTCAAAGACCAGGAAGGCGCCGTTTCTCCGGTGCCAGAGGTACCAGGCGGTCAGCAGCATGCAGGCGATAAAAATAATCATGAAAATACGGATGTAGAGCATCGAATGAACTTTCTAGTTTTCAAAAGGGCTGAAAACACACTGAGTAATCTAGGGGCAGGAATAAACAAAAAAGCGGCCCGAAGGACCGCTGTTATTGTCTAAGAAAATCCGAGTTGACCAAAGCATAAATGGCGCTTGTTGATCCCGTAAAAAAATCACAAAATCCGGCCCATCGCGCAGTGAATATGGATTCTGCGTAAGCAGCATTCCGATTCAGTAGTTACTGACAGGCCACCACGTCCTTAAGTTTGATCGGTCAACTAATTTACAAATAAGCTTTCTGACGATCAACTCAGATCACTTATTATAATATAGAACCCGGCAGCCTTTGTCAAGTAAAATCGTAGCGCTTTCACTTTCTCTTAAGACCCTCTTTTTGCAGGTCATGCAGGCGCTGGTACTGGCTCTTAAAAGCTGCTTCAAACTTGCTCTCGCCCTTAGGGGCAAAGTACTGCTTGCCCTGCAGGCGGTCAGGCAGATAGGCCTGGGCCACCCAGTCGCCCGGGTAGTCATGGGGGTAAAGATAGCCAGTTCCGTGGCCCAGCTTGCCGGCACCTTGATAGTGGGCGTCTTTCAACTGGTCGGGAATCTGGCCGACATTAGTCTGGCGGATATCGGCTAAAGCCGCGTCGATAGCTGTCATAGCAGAATTGCTCTTAGGAGACAAGCAGAGCTCGATGACGGCGTTGGCCAGGGGGATCCGGGCTTCTGGCAGGCCCAGCTGCTGGGCGGTCTGTACGGCTAAAATAGCCCGCTCACAGGCCGGCGGATTGGCCAGGCCGATATCTTCATAGGCAATTACGCTGAGCCGGCGGCAGATTGAAACCAGGTCACCGGATTCGAGAAGCCGGCCCAGGTAGTGCAGGCCCGCATCAGTGTCAGAGCCCCGGATGGACTTTTGAAAGGCGGACAAGAGGTCATAGTGGCCGTCCCCGTCGGCATCAAAGTTCTGGATTTTCAGCTGCAGGGAATCGGCCATGTCGTCCAAGGTAACCGTGAAAGAGGAGGCGTCTTTGCCTTCAGCTTCCAGTTCCTGCTTGGTCGACAAAACCGCCAGTTCCAGGCTGTTTAAAGTGGCCCGCAGGTCCCCGTTGCCTTTCTGGGCCAAAAATTTCCCCGCTTCATCCGTCAGCTTGGCATGGTACTTGCCCAGGCCTCTTTCTTCATCGGTTAAGGCCCGGTTGACAGCTGTCAAAATCTCGTCTTCAGTCAAAGGCTTCAGTTCAAAAATCTGGCAGCGGGACCGGATGGCCGGGGAGATGGCCAGGTAGGGATTTTCCGTGGTGGCCCCGATCATGATCACCTGGCCGGATTCCAGCAGCGGCAAAAGGAAGTCCTGCTTGACCTTGTTGAGCCGGTGGATTTCATCCAGCAAAAGGACGACCGTCCCGCTCATCTTGCCTTCAGCGGCGACCTGGGAGAGCTCTTTTTGCCCGTCGGTAGCCGCGTTGAGCTGGCGGAAGGCATACTTGCTGCTGCCGGCGATCGCGCTGGCGATGCTGGTTTTGCCAATGCCCGGCGGTCCATACAGAATCATGGAAGAGAGCTGCTTGGCTTCAACCATGCGGCGGATGATCTTTTTAGGGCCGACCAGGTGCTGCTGGCCGACGACCTGGTCGATGGACTGAGGCCGCATCCGGTAGGCTAAGGGCTTCATTTATCGCCCCCAAAGAATTTGGCCAAAAAGCCCTTTTTCTTTGGCACCGGCAATTCTTCCGCCGGCAGGGGCGGGGCGTAGACCTGAGTCAATTCGATCCGCATCCGGTTGATGGCTTCCTTGCTGACGACCAGAACGGCAGAATCGTCATCGCCTTTTCTGGCACTTTCGTCATTGACCAGACGGAAGGGAACCTGCTCCTTGCTGGCCCGGCTTTCAATCTGGCTGACAAAGGCCGGGTTGGGGGTGTTGGCGTTGATTAAAATGGTGTAGCCCTTGTAGTCAGCAAAGTGATCCAAGAAAAGTTTGGTTAACTTGGCGTCTTCACAGTCTTTGATGGTCATGCGCACGAAAACCCGCTCCCTCAAAGAGCCCAAGAAGCGCCGCCGCTCGTCAGGTCTGGTCTGCGGAGTAATGCCGCTAGCAGCATTTTCGACTCTTTTGGCTAAATCTTCAGTCATGGCTTCGTCCTTTCTAAAAATTAATACTGTCTTTTTCTGGGTCTAAAGCATATTATAACTGAACTTTTTGGGCAAGAAAAAAGCCTTTCCCAAAACTGGGAAAGACTTTGAAGCCGAATTGATATTACAGCAACTTGTTGTAGTATTCAACAACCAGGGCTTCGTCAATTTCTGGTTCCATTTCGTCACGTTCTGGGAAACGAACCAATTGACCTTCCATCTTGTCTTCGTCAAATGAAACAAATGATGGACGTGAAGCAACAGCTTCCAAAGCGTCCTTAACTTGTTGCAGGTTCTTTGACTTTTCCTTCAAGCTAATGGTTTGACCAACCTTAACTTCGTATGAAGGAATGTCAACGCGCTTGCCATCAACAGTGATGTGGCCGTGGTTTACCAATTGACGGGCTTGTTCACGGGTAGTAGCCAAGCCGAGACGGTAAACAACGTTGTCCAAACGACGTTCAAGCAAGATCATGAAGTTGGTACCGTGTTGGCCTTCACGGATCTTACCAGCGCGGGCAAACAAAGTACGGAATTGACGTTCGTTCAAGCCGAACATCCAGCGCAGCTTTTGCTTTTCGTGCAATTGCATGCCGTATTCTGAAAGACGGCCGCGTTGGTTAGGACCGTGTTGACCTGGAGCGTATGAACGACGAGCAAGTTCCTTGCCAGTGCCTGACAAAGAAATACCCAATCTTCTTGACCGCTTCCAACTTGGACCAGTGTATCTTGACATATTAAAATTCCTCCAATAAAAATAATAAAAATTGTTGGAGTAAAATAATCACAATATAAGCTCAACATTCGTGCATCCCGAGTTTACATTTTCGCCCGTGCAGCGTGGGTTACTCGTTCACTAAACGTCCCGGGATGTTGACGTTCTTGTCGCTTATGGCTGCAAATATTTTACACGTTGACCATTATAAGGGCTTTGGGCCCGGAAAGCAAGAAAAAAACGCAGAAAGTCTGACAAAGTCGAAATATTTCAGAGGCTAGTTTGGTATAATTAACTTTAGTTCGGAGGAGAAAGATATGTCATCAACACAATCTCTACTACTCATCACTTTAATTATCACGATCATCGTCCTGGTCATGGCCATGCTTTTGATCAACCGCCGGCAATTGCGCGAGATCGAAGAGCTCGACAATGAACTGGGCAATATGGAAGACTTGCACTTAGAGCGCGCTATCGGCAAACTGGACCAGATGGAACTGGCCGGGGAAAGCCTGGCCACCCTCAATACCTGGAAGAAGAGCTACCAGAAGGCAGCGGAACTTTTTCCTGAAATCCAGCGCTTGATTGAAGACGGGGCAGACGAAAATGCCCGCTACCGCCTGGTCAAATCCCACCAAAGCATCAAGCAGGCCAGAGAATTAGTCGACTCCATCTCTGAAGACGTCAAGAATTCATCGGATGTCTTTACCCAACTTTTGGAGTCGAACCGGGAAAACAAGGCCCAATATGACGAATTGATGCAGAGCTACCGGGAAATCCGCAAGGAAATCCTGGCTGATTCTTTTGACTACAGCGTGGCGTTAGAAGAGATAGAAAACCACTTGTCCGCCATGGAAGAAGACTTTGCCCAGGCCAAGAATCTGTCGGCTCAAGGCGACCATGTTGAAGCCAAGCGGGTTTTGGCGAAAATACGCGACGATCTGACGGCCTTGAAGACCAAGCTGCCTGAAGTTAAGGAAGACCAGCACAACCTGCAGACCGTTTTTGCCGAACAGCTGGACGAAATCGCGGCTGGCTACAAGCAGATGCGGGATGCCAAGTACGGTTTCGGCAGCCTGGACGTCTTGCTGGAAATCAAGCAGAGCAACGACCAGATTGACCGGTCCCTGGCTTCTTTGGCCCAGCTGGATTTGGAAGAAACCAGCAAGGGGATGAAGAAGGTCGAAAAGGAGATCAAGACCCTTTACGGGATCCTGGAGAAGGAATACAAGGCCCGGCCTTTTGTTGAAAAGAACCAGGACAAGCTGCAGCGGCTCTTGACCCACCAGCAGACCGTCAGCCAGCAGCTGATCAAGAAATTGCGCCACATCGACGAAAGCTATGAGCTGACCCACGGGGAACTGGACGAAAGCCGGGAGCTGGAAAGAGAAGTCCATAAGATGGATTCTGACTACATCCGGGCCAGCCAGCGGATCGCTGATGGCCGGGCGGTTTACTCTGAAGTCCAGGACGACTGGATCAGAATTCTTGGCCGCCTACAGGAAATCGGCAAGCGCCAGCAAGAGCTCTCTGAAGCGGTTGACGGCCTTTACGAGGCTGAAGAAGTTGCCCAGCGGTCAATCAAGGAATTCAAGCAGCAGGTCTCCCTGGTCTACCGCCACCTCAGCCGGCAGAATCTGCCGGGGATTCCGGAAGGCTTTTTGCAAATGTACACCCTGGTCATCAATGAAATCAGCAAGACCAGCGGGGAACTCAACCAGGTCCGGATCAACATGGAAAAGATTTCTGAAGAACTGGTGCAGATCTCAGATGACGTTGACCGCCTGCAAAGAGAAGCAGAAGACATTATCAGCTCAGCCAATCTTTTTGAGCTGACCATGCAGTACTCCAACAAGTTCCTGGACAATGAAGGCGTAGTCCGGGCCCGCAGAAACGCTATGAAGCTGTATGACCGGGACTACAACTACAAGGATGCCCTGGACACGATCGCTACGGCGGTGGAGCGGGTTGAACCAGGCAGCTACCAGCGGATTGAAAATTCCTACTATCAAGAACAAAAAGAGCTGATTGATTGAAGTCAAGCGGCTTTTGGACTAAAATAAAATATCATTTAAAACTAAGCGGTCATTAAAATGGCCGCTTTTTTCAAGGAGCAAGAAGAGTGATTTATTTTGACAACAGTGCCACGACGAAAATGGCACCTGAAGCATTAGAGACCTACAGCCAGGTCGTGACCAAAATCTGGGGCAACCCTTCCAGCCTGCACAAGTTAGGCGACCGGGCCCACGGCCTGCTGGAAGCTTCCCGTAAGCAGATCGCGGATTTGCTGGGAGTAAATACCGATGAAATCTACTTTACTTCCGGCGGGACGGAATCCAACAACACGGCCATCAAGGGGACGGCCTGGGCCAAGCGGGAATTCGGCAAGCACATCATCACCTCATCCGTTGAGCATGCCTCAGTGGCCAATACCTTCACCGAACTGGAAAACCTGGGCTTCCGGGTTACCCGCCTGCCAGTTGACAAGGAAGGCCGGGTCAATCCAGAAGACTTAAAGGCCGCCCTGGACAAGGACACGACTTTGGTTTCTATCATGGGCGTCAACAACGAAATCGGGACCATCCAGCCGATCAAGGAAATTTCTGAAATCCTGGAAGACTACCCGAACGTTCACTTCCACGTCGACAATGTCCAGGCCCTGGGCAAGGGGATCTGGGACCAGGTCTTCACCTCCCGGGTCGACATGATGAGCTTCTCTTCCCACAAATTCCATGGTCCGCGCGGCATCGGCATTTTGTACAAAAAGCGCAGCCGGATGCTGATGCCTTTGTGTGAAGGCGGCGGCCAGGAAAAGGGCTTGAGAAGCGGGACGGAAAACCTGGCGGCCATCGCGGCCATGGCCAAGGCCACCCGCCTGCTTTTGACAGATGAAAAGGAAAAGGCTGACAGAGAATACGCCATTAAGGAGAAGATCAGCAAGTACCTGGCAGATAAGCCGGGCATCCACATCTTCTCTCCTTTGCAGGCTGACTTCGCTCCCCACATCCTTTGCTTTGCCTTGGAAGGGATCCGGGGCGAGACTTTGGTCCACACTTTGGAAGACCAAGACATCTTTATTTCCACCACTTCCGCCTGCGCCTCAAAAAAGGCGGACGAAGCCAGCACTTTGGTGGCGATGAAGACGCCAGATGAAATCGCGACCAGCGCCGTCCGCCTCAGCTTTGATGAAAGCAATACTTTAGAAGAAGCAGACGAATTCATCGCGGCTTTTGACAAGATTTACCAGCACTTTGCCAAGATCAACCACTTAGGAGAATAAAATTTGCAATACACAGAAATCATGATTCGCTACGGCGAACTGTCCACTAAGGGCAAGAACCGGAAGGACTTTATCAACCGCCTGGCCAGCAATGTCCAAAAGGTGCTCCGCGACTTCCCGGACTTGAAGATCCAGACCCACCACGACCGGATGCACATCCTTTTGAACGGGACGCCTTTTGAACCAGTAAATGACCGCTTGAAGGTCGTTTTCGGGATCCAGACCTACTCACCAGTCATCAAGACTGAAAAGAGCCTGGAAGCCATTGAAAAAACTGCCCTGGAACTGATGCAGGCAACTTACAAGCCAGGCATGACCTTCAAGGTCAACACCAGAAGAAGCGACCACAAGTTTATCTACGACACCAATCAGCTGAACCAAATGGTGGCCGACTACCTTTACAACCACATGGAAGGCCTGCAGGCGGAAATGAAGCACCCGGACATGGTCCTGCTTTTGGAAATCCGCCAGGACGGGGCCTACATCTCCAACCAGCTCTTGCATGGGGCAGGCGGGATGCCGGTTGGCACGGCCGGCAAGGCAGTGATGATGCTGTCCGGCGGGATCGACTCCCCGGTAGCTTCCTACCTGGCCATGAAGCGGGGCGTGAACATTGAAATGGTCCACTTCTTCTCACCGCCATACACTTCTGAAAAGGCCCTGGCCAAGGCCAAGGAATTGACCAGCATTTTGGCCAAGTACAGCGGCCGGATCAATTTTATCGAAGTGCCTTTTGCTGAAATCCAGGAAACGATCAAGGAAAAGCTGCCAGAGGGCTACTTGATGACCGTTCAGCGCCGCTTCATGCTGCGCCTGGCTGACATCATCAGAGAGAAGCGTCATGCTTTGGCCATCTTCAACGGGGAATCAGTTGGCCAAGTTGCTTCCCAGACCTTGGAATCCATGGCAGCCATCAATGACGTGACGACCACTCCTGTATTGCGGCCAGTTGCCACCATGGACAAGACCGAAATTATCGCCAAGGCTGAAGAAATCGGGACTTTTGACCTGTCCATCCAGCCATTTGAAGACTGCTGCACCATTTTTGCCCCGCCGCGGCCAAAGACCAAGCCGAAGATCGAAAAGGCCCGGGAATACGAAAGCCGCCTGGACGTTGACGGCTTGATTGAGCGGGCCTTGGCCGGAGTCAAGGTCACTCCGATCTACCCAGGCCAAAGCTTCCTGGACGACCTGGCTGAAGAAGACGCGGACCTGCTTTAATGCTGCGCCTGGACAAATTTTTGGCCAACATGAAGGTGGGATCAAGGTCCCAGGTTCATGAGATCATTAAAGCTGGCCAGGTGACGGTCAACGGGAAGGTCTGCCGGTCAGCCAAGCAGAAGGTGAAAGAAGATGCTGAAGTCCTGGTCAAGGGCCAGGCCATTGTCTACCAGCAGTACCACTATTTTTTGCTCAATAAGCCAGCTGGCGTCTTGTCAGCAACGGAAGACTCCCGGCAAAAGACCGTCCTGGACCTATTAAAAGACCAGGACCGCTATCAAAAAATTGCCCCAGTTGGCCGTTTGGACAAGGACACAACTGGTCTCTTGCTTTTAACCAATGACGGGCAATTGGCCCACCAGCTCCTGGCTCCGGAATACCATGTGGCCAAGACCTACTACGCGCTTTTGGCCGGAGTGGCTGATGAAGAAACGGCCAAGGCAATTGCGGCAGGCCTCACTTTAAAAGACGGAACAAAGCTAAAGCCGGGCAAGCTGAAGATCTTGAGGCAAGACAGAGAACAAGAGCAGTCAGAAATCGAGATCACCATTACGGAAGGCAAATATCACCAGGTCAAGCGGATGTTTGCCTCCCAGGGGATGAAGGTTTTAAAGCTCAAAAGGCTCAGCATGGGTCCCTTGACTTTGCCGGCTGATTTGGCGGCTGGCTCCTACCGGCCTTTGACGAAAGAAGAGCTGGCGGCCTTAGAGCAAGTTTCCCTTTAATGGCTGAAAAAATTATGCTATACTTTGTGACAAAGCCAAGATCAAGAGGTGGCGCTTCATGACAGAGAAAGGTCATTTAAGCTGAGAGACCGGAAGGCGCCTGGTAGCTTGATTCGCTGGCCGGCTGAAGCAGGAGTAAGCCGGTCCGGTATCCGCGCCGTTACCGCGTTTAAGCGGAGCATTATGCTCAATTTAGGTGGTACCGCGGTTATATATCGTCCTAGACATTTACTTGTCTAGGACTTTTTTATTGGAGGAAATTTATGACAGAATTAGCACCAAAATACAACCCGCAAGAGGTTGAAGCTGGCCGCTATCAAGAATGGCTGGACGAGGACCTGTTCAAGCCGTCCGGCGACAAGAAGGCCAAGCCTTACTCAATCGTTATCCCGCCGCCAAACGTTACTGGCAAGCTGCACCTGGGCCACGCCTGGGACACGGCGATTCAAGACACCTTGATCCGCTACAAGCGGATGCAGGGCTATGACACCCTTTACCTGCCTGGCATGGACCACGCCGGCATCGCCACCCAGGCCAAGGTTGAAGCCCGCCTCAGAGAACAAGGGGTCAGCCGCTATGACCTGGGCCGGGAAAAGTTCGTGGAGAAGGTCTGGGAATGGAAGGACGAATACGCCAACATCATCAAGAGCCAGTGGCAAAAGCTGGGTCTGTCCCTGGACTACAGCCGGGAACGCTTTACCCTGGACAAGGGCTTATCCAAGGCTGTCCGCCGGGTCTTTGTTCAGCTCTACAATGAAGGCTTGATCTACCGGGGTGAATACATCATCAACTGGGACCCGAAGCTGCGGACTGCCTTGTCTGACATCGAAGTTGTCCACCAGGACGACCAAGGGGCCTTCTACCACATCAACTACCCGCTGGCTGACGGTTCTGGCAGCGTGGAAATTGCTACTACCCGGCCGGAAACCATGTTTGGTGACACGGCCGTGGCTGTTGCCCCAGGGGATGAACGCTACAAGGACTTGGTTGGCAAGAAGCTGATTTTGCCGCTGGTTGGCAGGGAGATCCCGATCATTGAAGACCAGCACGTCGACCCGGAATTCGGGACTGGTCTGGTGAAGATTACCCCGGCCCACGACCCGAACGACTTTGAAGTCGGCAACCGGCATGACCTGCCACGGATCAACGTGATGAACGATGATGGGACCATGAACGACAAGGCGGGCAAGTACGCCGGCATGGACCGTTTCGACTGCCGCAAGCAGCTGGTTGAAGACCTTAAGGCTGAAGGCTACCTGATCAAGGTTGAACCAATCGTCCACTCAGTTGGTCACTCTGAACGTTCCGGCGTGCAAGTTGAACCTCGCCTGTCCACTCAATGGTTCGTCAAGATGAAGCCGCTGGCTGACAAGGTTTTGGAAAACCAAAAGGGCGAAGGCAGAGTCAACTTCGTGCCAGACCGCTTTGAAGGCACTTTAGAGCGGTGGATGGAAAACGTCCACGACTGGGTCATCTCCCGTCAGCTCTGGTGGGGTCACCGGATTCCTGCTTGGTACAACAAGCAGACCGGGGAAATGTACGTCGGTGAGGAAGCGCCAGAAGATATTGAAAACTGGGAACAAGACCAGGACGTTCTGGACACTTGGTTCTCCAGTGCCCTCTGGCCATTCTCAACTTTGGGCTGGCCGGATGAAGACTCTGCTGACTTCAAGCGCTACTTCCCAACCAACGCCCTGGTAACTGGCTATGACATTATCTTCTTCTGGGTTTCCCGGATGATCTTCCAAAGCCTGCACTTCACTGGCGAGCGGCCATTTGACAATGTCGTTTTGCATGGCTTGATCAGAGACGAGCAGGGGCGGAAGATGTCCAAGTCCCTGGGCAACGGGATCGACCCAATGGACGTCATTGACAAGTACGGCGCCGACGCTTTGCGCTGGTTCCTTTTGAACGGGACCGCGCCTGGCCAGGACACCCGCTTCAGCTACACCAAGATGGACGCTGCCTGGAACTTCATCAACAAGCTCTGGAATGCCAGCCGTTTTGTGATCATGAACCTGCCGGAAGACGCCAAGCCTGCCCAAAAGCCGGACACCAGCAAGTTTGACCTGGCTGACGCCTGGATTTTTGACCGCTTGAACCATACTGTCAAGGAAACCAACCGTCTCTTTGACGAATTCCAATTCGGGGAAGCCGGCCGGGAAATGTACAACTTCATCTGGAATGACTTCTGTGACTGGTACATCGAAATCTCCAAGGTTGCCCTTTACGGCGACGATGAAGAACTGAAGGCCAGAAAGCAGGCTAACTTGACCTGGATTCTGGACCAGATTCTGCGCCTCATCCACCCAATCATGCCATTCGTGACTGAAAAGCTCTGGCTGTCCATGCCGCATGAAGGCAAGTCCATCATGACTGCCGCTTACCCGGAAGCCCACGATGAATTTGACAACGCCAAGGCTGATGAAGACATGGCCTTCTTGATCGAAATCATCAAGGCGGTCCGGACCATCCGGATGGAAGTGAACGCTCCAATGTCCAGCGCTATCGACATCTTGATCCAGCTTGATGACGAAAAGAATGAAGCAATCCTGCGGGACAACATGGAATACGTGGAAAACTTCCTGCACCCGAAGAAGCTGGAAATCTCCGGCAAGATCAACGCGCCGAAATTAGCCAAGACGGCTGTCATCGCGGGGGCCCAGATCTTCGTGCCGCTTTCAGAACTGGTTGACCTGGATGAAGAAATCGCCAAGATGGGCAAGGAAGAAGCCCGCCTGGAAGCTGAAGTCGACCGGGCAAGCAAGAAGCTGGCCAACAAGGGCTTTGTTGACCACGCTCCAGCTGCCGTGGTTGAAAAGGAAAAGGGCAAGCTGGCTGAATACGAAAGCCAGCTGGCCGGCGTGCGCGACCGCATCAAGGAATTGAAAGAAAGTCGTTAAAGACGTGAAATTTAAGACAGTTAATGAACTTACCGCTTACCTCTATCATTTGCCGCGCTTGCACGAAAAGAGCGACCTGACCTATGTCAAACGGGTGCTCAAGGCCCTGGGCGATCCCCAGGACAAGGTCAAGTGCTGCCACATTACGGGAACCAACGGCAAGGGCTCAACTGCATATTACCTGAGCAATCTGCTCCAAAAGGCCGGTCAGCAGACTGGCCTTTTTGTTTCGCCCTTTATCATCAGTTTTAACGAGCGGATCCAGCTGAACGGGCAGGCAATTGCGGATGATGACCTCTTGGCCGTTGCCAACGAAGTCGAAGCAGCGGTAGACCGCCTGCGCGAAAAAGAGGCGGATTTTGCCCTGGTTACCTTTGAATATGAAGTCGCGATGGCCTTTCTCTTTTTTGCCAAGCAAAAATGCGACTACGCGGTTATTGAAGTTGGCATTGGGGCTGAGCATGATAAGACCAACGTGATAACGCCCGCGGTCAGCTTGATTACCACAATTGGCCTTGACCATGAACAGATCATCGGGCCGACCTTGGCGGACATTGCTAAAGAAAAGAGCGGAATTATCAAGCCAGCTGTCCCAGTTATTCTCGGCGATATTCCGGCCAGCGTGCGGAGAATCGTTGAAGAAAAAATCACCAAAACTGCCAGTCCTGCTTACTGGCTGGGCCAGGACTTCCAGGTTAAGGAAGAAAAAACAGGCTATGAGCTGCTAGTTGCCGGACAAAAATACCAATTGCCGACTTGGCCCCTGCCTGAAGTTAAAGACGCGGCCATGGCTTTGGCGGCTTTTGCCGTATTGCCTCTTGCTTTAAGTAAAAAAGCAGCAGAAGAAGCCTTGACCAAGACGACGGTTCCTGGCCGCTACCAGCGCCTGGAAAAGGCGGGATGCAGCTTTTTGCTGGACGGGGCTCACAATGTCCAGGCTGGCCGCGAGCTTGCGGCATATGCCCGCCGCTTGGCCAAAGAAAAGGGCGGCCGGCTTTTGGTTTTAGCCGGCATGATGAAGGACAAGGACTTGAGCGACTTTTTAGCCTTGCTGAAGGACGAAAAAGTAACCTTGACCAGCCTGGCCTACCCGCGGGCTGCTAAAAAGGCTGACTTTCCGGCCTGGGCCCAGGAAAATTTTGCCTATGAGGGTGATTTGAACCAAGCTTTAAAGCAAGTGATGGCGGAAGCTGGCGACCAAGACTTGATCTTGGTTACGGGTTCTTTTTACCTGGTCAGCGCGGTTCTGCAGCTTCTGCAGGTGGACTGAGGATGAAAGATGAAAGAGGAAAAATATGCGTGTTGAAGCTTTAAAGACGGACAAGCAGGGGGTTATTTTTGACATGGATGGACTCCTGGTCAACTCCGAAGAGCTCTACTGGAAGGCCAACATCCAGGCTGCCCGGGAATACAAGCTGGGCATCAGCGATGATACTTACTTGGGCTTGGTTGGCGCCAGCGTCAAGGCCATGGATGAATTTTACGAAAAATACTTTCCAAGCGATGAGGTCCGTCAAGCTTTTGTCAAGCGGACTGACGACCTGGTCTGGGAGTGGACCGACCAGGGCAAGCTGAAGCTGAAGGCCGGAGTCAAGGAGGCCCTGGAGCGCTTTAACGATCTGGGCTTAACGATCGGGATTGCCAGCAACAACTATAAGAGCGTGGTTGACCACAATCTTTGGGTGACCGGCTGCCGGAACAGCTTTGACTTTATCGTTACCCATGATGAAGTTGCTGAGAAAAAACTCCGCTCCAAGCCTTTCCCGGACCTCTATCTGGCTGCCCAGGAGCGCAGCGGCCTTAGTAAAGACCAGCTCTTGATTTTTGAAGACTCCAGCATGGGGGTCGAGGCAGCGGAAAATGCCGGGATTGATTGCGTTATGATTCCGGACCTTAAGCCTGCTACAGCAGAAGACCGGGCGCGGGCCCAAATGATTTGTCCGGACTTTTTTGACTTTTTGAAAAAAATTTCCTAGTTTTTGGCGTAATTAGTAGTAGAGCGTAAAAATAAGGAGGAAAGTCAAATGACTGAAACTACGCAAAACTACTATTATGTTGAAAGTGACCGTGACCTGCTCAAGCTGCTCTTTGACCAGCTGCCCTGCCAGAGTCTGGATGATCTGTTGCACTTGCTGGACCAAAAGCACATTGCCAGCTTCAAGGACATCTTGGACTATGCCTCAGGCCCCGATTGTTCCAATGACCTGGCCTTGACCATCGAGGTGGCCATGGATCGTTTGCGGCGGACTGACATGCGGCGCAGCTCTGACTGGGCCAGCAGCTCTAAGATTGGCAATTACCTGGCCAATAAGCTGCTGGGGCAAAAGCAGGAGCAGTTCTGGGTCCTGTATTTTGACCAGCAGCAGAATCTGTTGGGGGAAAAAATGCTTTTCCAAGGCACCCTGGACCGGTCCTGGGTCCACCCCAGAGAAATTTTCCGCTGGGCGGTGGTCTACGGCTGCGCCAGCATTATTGTGGCCCACAACCATCCCAGCGGGGCGCTGACTCCGTCAGACAATGACCTGGAACTGACCAAGGGCTTGAAAAAAGCCAGCAAGATCATGAAGATCACCTTTCTGGACCATTTCATCATCGGCGGAGGCGAATACTTGAGCCTGCGGGAGAGGGAATTGTTTTAAAATTAGCTAAAATTTGTACCAATCCATGACTTTCACGGGCATTATGCTATAATTAAGCAAGATTAAGCGAGTAAATAAGGAGAGATATCCGTGTTTGGATTAGGTTCAAAGAATATCGGCATTGACCTGGGTACCGCCAACACCCTGGTCTACGTTGAAGGCAAAGGCATCGTTTTGCGTGAGCCTTCAGTCGTTGCCAAGAATACCAAGACTGGCGAAGTTATTGCAGTTGGTTCAGAAGCCAAGGAAATGATCGGCAGAACTCCAGGCTCAATCGTGGCTATCCGCCCGATGAAGGACGGGGTTATCGCTGACTACGACACGACCGCGGCCATGCTTAAGTACTTCATGGGCAAGACGGTCGGCAATTCCAAGCCTTCAGTCATGATCTGCGTGCCTTCAGGCGTCACTGAAGTTGAAAAGCGCGCAGTTATTGACGCTGCCCGGGTGGCAGGCGCCAGAGAAGCTTATGTGATTGAAGAACCATTTGCCGCAGCTATCGGTGCCGGTTTGCCGGTTATGGAACCAACTGGTTCCATGGTTGTTGACATCGGTGGTGGTACGACTGACGTAGCCACTATTTCCCTGGGCGGGATCGTTTCTTCAACTTCCATTCGCCAGGCTGGTGACAAGTTCAACCAAGCAATCACCAACTTCGTTCATGGCAAGTACAACCTGCTGATCGGTGAAAGAACCGCTGAAGACATCAAGATCCAAATCGGTTCAGCTTCCGTGGAAGCAGCCAAGGAAATCGAATCCATGACCATCCGCGGCCGTGACCTGGTGTCAGGTTTGCCGAAGTCATTGGAAATCAGTGCCGTTGACGTTGCAACTGCTATTCAAGACGTTGTTCAAGACATCATTGTTGCGATCAAGGAAACTTTGGAATTGACTTCTCCTGAAATTGCCGCAGACGTAATTGACCATGGTATCGTCCTGACCGGTGGTGGTGCCCTGCTCAAGAACTTGCCAGAAGTCATCTCTGACGCGACCAAGGTGCCGGTCTTCATCGCTCAAGATCCGCTTGACTGTGTAGCAATCGGTACCGGTGAATCTTTGAAGCACCTGGACGTAATGCGGAAGACTAGCAGATAAGAAATAAGAAAACCGGCCTCCGGGCCGGTTTTTATATTTGGATAGGTGTCTATGAAGAATTTTTTTCAAAACAGGAAAATGCTGGCGGCTTTTGGAACCGTGGCGCTTTTAGCAGCCCTGCTTGGCTCAACGGTGATGCTGAGAAATAACTTGAGCGCGCCGCTTTTAATCCAGCGCTTGGGCAATGATATCGTCTCTGTTGGTTCAAGAATCGTGAGCGTGCCGGTTTCCTGGTTTACTGACGGAATCGACAGTGTCAATGACTTGAAGAACGCTGCTGACGAAAACAGCCATTTAAAGAAGAAAGTATCTGAACTGGCTCAAGTAGAAGCCAGAAACGCTGCCTTGGAAAAGGAAAACAAGCAGCTGAAGGCAGCGGCTGGAATCAAGAAGACCTTGACCGGCTATACGACAACGACTGCTTCAGTAATTTCCCGCTCAAGCGACAGCTGGTCAGAAGTCTTGACCATTGACAAGGGGAAGAGCTCAGGCTTAAAGAAGGACATGGCAGTTATGTCTGGCGGCGGCGTGATTGGCCGGATCCTGGAAGTCGACGCGGCTACGAGCAAGGTGGAACTGATTACCACGACTGACAGCTCAGCCAACCGCTTTGCCGTGCAAGCCACGACTGACACGGGCAAGGTTCTGCACGGGATCATTAGCGTGCAGTCCGGCGGAACTTTGACCTTCACCCAGGCCTCCAGCTCAAGCAAGCTGAAGAAGGGGACCAAGGTCTACACCAGTGGCCTGGGCGGGACTTCGCCAAAAGGGCTCTTGATCGGGACGGTGGCGGAAACCACCAAGGACAGCTTTGGTCTGTCTGACTTGATCAAGATCAAGCCGGCCGGCAATTTGAGCGACGCGTCCGTGGTAACGGTCGTCAAAAGGAGCGTGGCTGGCTAATGCGGATTTTTAAGCAATGGGTTTTGGCAATCGCTCTTTACCTGGCCATGGTTTTGGAAGGGACTTTGTCCGTTTACCTGCAGCCGGCCTTGACCTACCAGCATGGCCGAGCAGGGCTCTTGATCCTGCCAATTTCCGTTTTGATCATCGCTTATGAAGATGACCGGAATGAAAAAGAAATCTGGCTGGCTCTGGCTGCCGGGGTGGTTGCTGATCTCTATTTCTGGGGGATCATCGGGATCTATACCTTTATCCTGCCAGCCCTGTCGGCATTTGGCCGCTGGTATGCCCGGGTCTTTCCCGAACTCTTCGTTTTCCGTCTGCTGGGCAACATTCTGGCGATTACCGTTGCCTGCCTTTATACCTGGCTGGTTTTCCGGTTGATTGGCTGGACGGATCTGACCTTGAAGGCGATTGGCTTCAGCTTGTTGTACACGGCTGGCTGGACAACCGGGATCAGCCTGTTGACCTACTGGCTTTGGGCCAAGCTGGCCAGATCTTATCCTTTCCTGGTTGACTTGGACAATTACCGGTATTAATAAGCGCATAAAAAAGCGGCCAGCGTGAAGCTGACCGCTTTTGAGCGTATTGCCGGTTTATTGGGCAGTTAAGTAGTAAATGACTGAGGCTGCCACGCCAAAGAGCGTGATTAAAGCCATCAGAACTACCATGAAATTCTCAATCTTTTGAAATGTCGACTTTTTCTTTTTACGTGCCATAGAAGCCTCCTATATGAGAGTGATTATAACCTTTTTGGCGGCGATTTGCAATTTGCTTGCTGCACTTTAAGAGAAAAATAAAATTACGCGTGGTGCTAGTTGAAGAAGTTGAGTCCATATCTCTGTAGGATGTAGCTGATATTGTAAGTTAGTACGATTATCTCGACGGTTTGTTGGAAACCGTCTGTACTTCTTGCAAGAATATTTTCAATTCCGTAGTACTTTAGTACAGAGAACACACTCTCGATCGTTCGGCGAATTGCCATTAGCTCTCTTTTGTTATGCTGCTTAGCACCTTTCATATTTTTCCGGTAAGGTGTCCACAGTATATAGCCGTTTATCTTGAGAGTATCGTGCAGCTGCTTGCCTATATAGCCTTCATCGCCTAAAATAAAGTGCCCTTCGGGATGGGTAGTGAGAATCAGCTCTTCTGCTTCTTTTGCATCGTGTATTGATGCTTGTGTGATTACATAGCCAAGAACATAACCGTCTTGAGCTACGGCAAAGTGGCCTTTAAAGCCGTAATAGTAAAACTGTTTGGTTGAGTTATAGCCAATGTTGGCAATTCCTTCAAACACTTTAGCTCTGCGGTTTCTGATTGGCTGACACAAAGGCATGGGTAGACTGTCAATGATCATGTACTGATCAGACAGATCGACTCTTGAGTTTAGTTCGTTGACGATCTGAACAGTGATGCCAAGAAGCGCTCTAGCTCTGCGATTGAAACGAGATCTGGAGAGCCCACAAAGTCCCCAACAGCGAGCAAATCTGCGCTGAGAAGATATACCTTCCTCAGCTTGCCAGACAAGTAATGCAATAATTTCGTAGTCTGGAACCTTTACCAGACTGGCATTGCGACGGTGAGTTAACCGAGATGGAGCGTACTTGTAATAAAGTTTCTTGCAGATTTTCGACAAAGTTCGAAATTCCACTTGCAAACGGTGACTATAACGTTTAATCTGTAGTTGGTTCAACATTGTAAGGACTCCTTTCTTTTTTCCAACTAGAGTCTACAATGTTGGACCTTTTTTGTTAAGAAATTGAAACTATATTTCAACTAGCACCACGCGTATAAAATTGTGTTAAACTAGCTAGCAGATGGAGGAAAATTATGCTGATGATATTCTTATTGCCGGTCTTTGGCCTGGCCGCCGCCTACCTGGTCAACTTGATCTGGCCCAAGGCCGCTTTTAGAGGCTACGACGTTATGCCTTTCTTTTTGATCTATGCCTGCCAGCTGATGACCAATTTAAAGGGCGTGCCTTCCTTTTTGCCTGCCGGCTTTCTGCTTTACTTCATATTGATACTGCTGGCCGCAATCAGATGGGCCATGATCAATAAGAACATTTCCCTGGGGAAAATGTTCCGCCAGTTCTGGTCCTATCTTGATGCCTGCAGTTTCTTTTGGTACTGCGGACTGCTTTTGGTCGTTTTAATCTGAATGAGAACTGTCAACCGCCCTTGGCGGCTGGCAGTTTTTTAATTTTTTCGGAAATCTGCTTGTGTTTTTCAGATATTGTGGTTTAAAGTGGGGATTTGTGGTAAATTGTTAACAGAAGGGAGGAGCCTGCCATGTTCATGGGCGAATACCAGCACAATTTGGACGCCAAAGGCCGCTTGATCATTCCGGCAAAGCTGCGCGAACAGATTGGGCCAGCCATGGTTTTGACCCGGGGCATGGAAGGCTGCATTTTTGGCTATCCTTTGACGGAATGGGCCAAGATCGAGGCCAAGCTGGCCAAGCTTCCTTTGACGAAGAAGAACGCGCGGAGTTTTACCCGGATGTTTTATTCGGGCGCCATGGAAGGTGAATTCGACAAGCAGGGGAGAATCAACTTGTCCCCCACCTTGAAGAAGCATGCCGGCCTGGTTAAAGAATGCGTCATTGTCGGCGTCTCCAACCGGATTGAAATCTGGGCCAAGGAGCGCTGGGAAGAGTATTCTGACGAAGCCAATGAAAGCTATGATGAAATTGCGGAAGATTTGGACGATATCGAGTTATAAAGATGGAATTTAAGCATACTAGCGTGTTATTGCACGAAACAATTGACAACCTGGCCCCTCGAAGCGGTGGCACTTACGTAGATGCCACCTTTGGCGGGGGCGGGCATGCAAGATACCTGCTAAGTAAGCTGGATAAAGGAAATCTGATTGGTTTCGACCAGGATCAGTACGCGATTGACACCGCCCAGAGCAATTTCGCTGACTTTTTAAAAGAAGACAGCCAGCCGCGCTTGCAGCTGGTCCACAACAACTTCAGTCACTTAAAAGAAGAACTGGATAAGCTGGGCATCAGCGGCATTGACGGCATCTACTATGACCTGGGTGTTTCATCCCCGCAGCTGGACCAGGCTGAGCGCGGTTTTTCCTACCGTTTTGATGCCAGATTAGACATGCGGATGGACCAGAGCCAGGACTTTGACGCCTACCAGCTGGTCAACCAGTATGACCAAAAGCAGCTGGCTGACGTTCTTTACCGTTATGGCGACGAGAAGTTTTCCCGGCAGATCGCCAGAAAGATCGTTGAAAGAAGACGGGTCAAGCCGATCGAAACTACTTTTGAACTGGTAGAGATCATCAAGGAAGCCATTCCGGCAGCAGCCCGCCGCAGCGGCGGACACCCGGCCAAGAAGAGCTTCCAGGCCATCCGGGTGGAAGTCAACCACGAGCTGGACGTTTTGCAGGCCTCTCTGGAAGAAGCCATCAGCCTGCTTAATCCCGGCGGCCGGATCAGCGTCATTACCTTCCAGTCTTTGGAAGACAAGATCGTCAAGAAAACCTTCAAGAAGTATTCAGAAGTTGAAATTCCCCGCGGGATGCCGGTTGTGCCCGAAGGGATCAAGCCAACTTTACGCCTGGTCAACCGCAAGCCAATTACGGCTAGCGAAGAAGAACTGGCGGAAAACAACCGGTCACACAGTGCAAAATTAAGAGTAGCAGAGAAATTATAAAGAGGACCACAATGGCTGGAAACACAGTTAGAAAATATAATTACGAACCAGAAGAGGAAGCCCGGAAAAGTCCTCGTTTGGTGGTTGACCCGCAGAAGGTGCCGTACTCAGCTTTTGAAAAGCTGCTGGCAGCCTTGGGCCTGCTTGGAGCAGCTGCCTTGATTACCTTGAACGTGTCTGCCAGCGTTTCGGCGACTTACGCCCAGCGGCAGTTAACCAATGTCAAGGAATCAATTACCAAGCAAAAGAACGCAACGGCTGACTTGCAGCAGGAAATTGGCGAGCTATCGTCAAATACCCGCTTGAACAAGATCGCCCAAAGTCAAGGACTGAAGTTGCGTGAAAATAACATTAGGACAATTCGCTAATGAAGAAGACCACTAATTTAAGAAAAATAAAATCCAGAGCACACGGCTATCGCTTTACAGTTGGGAGAATTCTAGAGCTAGTCGTTGCTTTGGTTTTTCTTTTTTTTGCTGGCCGCATGCTCTATCTGTCGATTTCCAAGACCATTGACGGCCAGGACATCAGTAAGAGAACTGCCGCGATTTACCGGCGCAACACTGTTTTGACGGCTAACCGGGGCACGATTTACGATAAAAACGGCCTGGTGATTGCCCAGGACTCCCACACCTACACGGTTTACGCGATTTTGGACAAGACTTATGTCGACTCCAATAAGAAACCGCTCTATGTCAAGGACAAGGAAAAAACAGCTGAAAAGCTGGCCACGGTTTTGCCAATTTCAAAAGCGAAAATCCTCAAGTATCTGAATCCAAAAAACAAGAACACCTTCCAGGTACAGTTCGGGACAGCAGGATCCGGTTTAACCTTGACTGAGAAAAAGAAGATCCAGGCCATGCACCTAACGGGGATCAAGTTCATGGAAACGCCGTCCCGCTTGTATCCAAATGGGGTTTTTGCCTCAAACGTGGTCGGCTACACGGTTTCAAAGACCAATTCCAAGAGCCAGGCGACGGAACTGGAAGGGGTCACGGGGCTTGAAGCCTACTTTAACAAGATCCTCAAAGGGACCAACGGTTATGAGACCAGCATGGTTGACTCCACGGAAAACCAGCTGCCAAGCGGGTCTCATTCCTACAAGGCAGCTAAAGACGGGGACAATCTCTACTTGACGATTGACTCTCAGCTGCAAAGCGCCCTTGAAACCTATATGAGCAAGGTGCAGAAAAACTACAAGCCTAAAGCCATGACAGCGGTTATTGAAGACTTGAAGACCGGGAAGATTCTGGCAGCCTCTCAGCGGCCGACCTTCAACTCCCAGACCAAGGCCGGGATCAGCAAGGCGGGCAGCAACCTCCTGGTCCAGTCCAGCTATGAGCCTGGTTCTGTTTTCAAGATCCTGTCTCTGGCAGCCGCGGTCAACAGCGGCAACTATAATCCAAATGCCTACTACCGGTCAGGGTCAATTACTGTTTCCGGCTCCACCATCTATGACTGGCAGAAGTCCGGCTGGGGGACGATTCCATACTCCCAGGCCTTCCCTCGTTCCAGCAATGTCGGGATGGTCTACTTGGAAAGAAAGATGGGGGCCAAGCTCTGGCGCAAGTACCTCAAGATGTTCCGCATTACCCACAAGACCGGGATCACCCTGCCAGGTGAAGTATCCGGCAGCTTGTCCTTCTCCAGTCCGGTTGACCAGGCGGTAACTTCCTTTGGTCAAGGGGTCACGGTCAACGTCATGCAGATGATGCAGGTTTACAGCGCCCTGGCTAACAACGGGCAGATGGTCAAACCGCAATTGGTGGAAAAAATTACCGATTCTTCCGGCAAGACGGTCAAGAGCTACAAGGTTCAGAAGGTCGGCAAGAAAATTTTTACGACCCAGACCAGAAAAGTAGTCATGCAGAATATGAAGAAGGTTCTGGATGAAAAAATCGGGACGGGCCACACCTACTACATGAAGGGCAAGGACTTCGGGGTCAAGACCGGGACGGCCCAGATCGCCAAGGCAACCGGCGGCTACATGACCGGGGACCGGAACTACATCTTCTCAGTCGTAGGGATTACCCCGACCGACAATCCCCGCTACTGCATTTACTTGACCATGAAGCAGCCAAGCCGTTTAGGCAGCGGGGCAGAAACCATCCTGGCCCAGATCTTCAAGCCGATGATGAGCCGGCTGGTTCTGTTGAACAAGGGTGACAAGTCAGCTTCAGCCGTGGTCAAGGTGCCTAAATTTACTGGCATGACCTACGCCAAGGCTAAGAAGACCGCGACCTCAAACGGCCTCAATCTGGTTCGGCTGGGGACCGGGTCCAAGGTTCTCAGCCAAAAGGCAGCGGCGGGCGAAACGGTATCCGTCGGCAGTACTGTCTTTGTTTTAACCAGCGGCAAGATCACCCTGCCAGATTTGACTGGCTGGAGCGAAAGCAAACTGGAGGCTTATGCCTCCCTGGCTGGAATCAAGCTGCAGCTGTCGGGCAGCGGCAAGGTCAAGTCGCAAAGCCTGGCTGAGGGGACAACTGTTAAATCAGGGACGAAATTGAAAGTAGAGTTAAAGGAGTAATAGATCGATGCAAGCAAGTTTGATTGCTTTTATGATTTCACTGGTATTAAGCGCCTTGCTTTTGCCATGGCTGATTATCTGGATGAGAAGCCACGACGAAGGCCAGCAGATCCGCGGTGAAGGACCAAAGTGGCATGAAAAGAAGTCGGGGACGCCGACCATGGGGGGAACGGTCTTCGTTCTTTCAGCCGCTGTGGCAACGATCGCCATCTGTGCTTATAAGGGCCAGCTGACCAAGACAGTCTGGATTTTGTTAGTTGCCCTTTTGGGTTACGGGGTTATCGGCTTCCTGGATGACGGCTTGAAGCTCTTTTTCAAGCGGAACCTGGGCCTTAGAGCCTGGCAAAAAATGGCCCTGCAGCTGGTCGTAGCCGCCGGGATCGTTTTGCTGGCAGCCAGTGACAACTTTGACTTTGGCCTCTACCTGCCTTTTGCCGGGGTGGTCAAGAACATGGCTCTGTTTACCTTGTTTGAAGTTTTCTGGCTGGTTGGCTTTTCAAACGCCGTCAACCTCTCAGACGGTTTGGACGGCCTGGCAACCGGTCTGTCCTTTATCGCTTACGGAACTTACGCCTGGCTGGCCTTCAAGAGCCAGAACTTTGGCGTTTTGGTCTTCTGTATGGCGGTAATGGGGGGCCTGGCAGCCTTCTTCATGTTCAACCACAAGCCGGCTAAGATCTTTATGGGGGATGCCGGTTCCCTGGCCCTTGGGGGCGGTTTAGCAGCGGTCAGCATCTTCTTGGGCCGGCCATGGTCCTTGCTTTTGATCGGGATCGTCTTTGTCTGCGAAACGGCCAGCGTTATTCTGCAGGTTGCTTCGTTTAAGACGACCGGCAAGCGGATTTTTAAAATGACGCCAATCCACCACCACTTCGAAATGCTGGGCTGGTCCGAATGGAAGGTCGACCTGGTCTTCTGGCTGGTTGGGCTGATTGGCAGCGGAATTTATTTGATGATTTGGGGATAATTAACGATGAAAGAAATCGATAAATATGCTGGTAAAAACATTCTTGTTTTAGGTCTGGGCCGGAGCGGCTTCGCGGTCAGCAAGCTGCTTTTAAAGCTTGGCGCGCGCCTGACTTTAAATGACAAGGCGGACCTTACGGCTGACCCTAAGGCCAAGCAGTTGGCTGACCTGGGCGTCAGAGTAATTGGCGGCAGTCACCCGGTTGACCTTTTTGACCAGGAAAAGTTTGACTACCTGGTCAAGAATCCCGGCATCCCTTACGAGAACCCAATGGTGGCCAAGGCCAGCGAAAAAGGGGTTCCTGTCATCACTGAACCTGAAGTTGCTTTAAGCGCCAGCGAATCACCTTATGTCTGCGTAACCGGGTCAAACGGCAAGACCACTACGGTCATGCTGACCCAGCAGATCATGGACCACTACCTGGCAAAGCAGGGCCACCACGCTTACGCGGTCGGCAACATTGGCTGGCCGATTTCTGAAGTAGTTTTGGACCAGGCCGGCCCAGATGACCTTTTGGTCGTGGAAATGTCCAGCTTCCAGCTGATGGGGGTTACCGACATTGAACCAAAGGTAGCTGCCATCGTTGACATCTACAACAATGTTCACCTGGACTACCATAAGACTTTTGACAACTATGTTGATGCCAAGTTGAACATTGGCCGCTTCCAAAAGGATAGCGACTACTTCCTGGCCAACTTTGACCAAAAAGACATCCTGGCCAAGGAAGAAAAGGCAACCCACGCTAAGATCTTGACTTTCAGCGAAACTGATTCAGCAGCTGACTTCTACATCGGCCAGGACTACTTGATGCATGGCGATGAAAAGATGATGAAGATTGCCGACATCAAGCTGCCTGGGATCCACAACTTGCAGAACTCCCTGGTTGCCATCGGCATCAGCAGCCTGATGGGGGCGGGCAAGGACGACATCGCGGCCGTTTTGTCCACCTTCACCGGGGCTGAACACCGCCTGCAGTACGTGACGACCCTTGACGGGGTCAAGGTCTACAATGACTCCAAGTCAACCAATATCGAGGCTGCCACCGTGGCCATCCAGTCCTTTAAAGAGCCGGAAGTTCTCTTGGCCGGCGGCCTTGACCGGGGCTTTGTCTTTGACTCCCTGATCGATCTGTTTAAAAAGCACGTTAAGGCCATCGTGACCTATGGGGAAACCCGCTACCTGCTGGCTGACGCGGCCAGAAAGGCCGGGATCAAGACTATTGTGGTCGTTGACAACCTGCATGAAGGGGTCAAGGCAGCAGCCAAGCTGGCTGAAGCTGGCGACGTCCTGCTCTTTTCACCGGCCTGCGCTTCCTGGGACCAGTTCAAGACCTTTGAAGAACGCGGCGAATATTTTGTCAAGTATGTAAAAGAATTGGAAGAGAAATAAAATGAGAGTTATTTTTTCTGGTGGCGGCACGGGCGGCCACATTTATCCCATCATGGCCTTGATTGAACGCCTGAAGGAAGAAGGCATCTGCCAAGACGATGAGATTTTGTTCGTCGGCACCAAGAAGGGGCTGGAATCCAAGATCGTGCCAGCCGCCGGGGTCAACTTTAAGACCATTGACATCCAGGGCTTTGACAGAAAGCACCTGCTGAACAATGTTAAGACCATCCAGCTCTTTTTGAAGGCCACCAAGCGGGCCAAGGAAATCCTGGCTGACTTTAAGCCGGACGTTGTCCTGGGCACTGGCGGCTACGTCAGTGGGGCGATCGTTTATGAAGCCAGCAAGATGAAAATCCCGACCATGATCCACGAGTCAAATTCCGTGGTCGGGGTGGCCAATAAGTTCTTAGGCCACTATGTGGACAAGATCTGCTACACTTTTGATGACGCGGCCAAGGAATTTCCGGAAAAAAAGAAGCTGGTCAAGACTGGCAACCCGCGTTCCCAGCAGGTTTTGAGCTTAAACGCCAAGCCTGTTGACCTGGAGGGAGACTTGGGCCTTAACCCGCAGATTCCTACGGTCCTGGTCTTTGGGGGTTCCCGGGGGGCTTTGGCCATCAACCGGGTTATGCTTAAGTCCTTGATGGAGCTGAAGAAGAAGCCTTATCAAGTGATCTGGGCCACTGGTACCTACTACTATGACGCTATTGAGAAAAAGCTGGCTGACGTTGACTACGGCGACTCCATCAAGGTCGTGCCGTATATCGCCAACATGCCAGGCCTCTTGCCGGAAATGACCTGCGTTGTTTCCCGGTCCGGGGCAACCAGTCTGGCTGAATTCACGGCTTTAGGCGTACCGGTGATCTTGATCCCAAGTCCAAACGTCACCCACAACCACCAGATGAAGAACGCCATGGACCTGGAAAAGGCCGGGGCAGCTTTGGTGATTGCTGAAGATGATCTGAACGAAAACACCTTCGTGTCTTCAATTGACCACTTGCTCTTAGACCAAAGCTATGCAGAAAAGATGCGGCAGGCTTCCAAAGCCTTGGGCGTGCCAGATGCCTCTGACCAGGTCATCAAGGTCATGAAGGAAATTGCCAAGAAGAACTGATGAAAAAAGATTAGGAGGAAGCGATGGCTCGCAAACGGATAACCCGCAGAGATCCAGAAGAGGAACTCTCTAAATTTTTACGCCACGAACCTGGCCAGGGGCAGGAAGGGCGGAAATTGTCGAGCCAGCTTACTTCGCTTAAAAAAGAGCGCAGGCGGGGCCTCTTGACCCGGCTGGGCTCGATCATGACCGTCTGCCTTTTGGCCATAGCCTTTTTAGCCTACTACGTTTCGCCTTTGGCTGACGTATCGACGGTCAGGGTGCTCGGAGCCGATGACCTGGATGGCAAAAGCATGGTTGAAGTAGCCCAGATCAAGGCTTCTGACAAGGTGGTCGATGCCTTGCGCAGCCAAAAGAAGATCAGCAAGAAGCTGGCCGCTAAATACCCCGAAGTTGCTTCAGTTACTTTATCAGTTAAGGGTCTGAACACTTTGAACATGCAGGTGCATGAACGGAAAGTGATTGGCTACATCAAGGATGGGTCCAGCTACCGGAAGATTCTCGCCAATGGGGAACTAGGCACCAAGAGCCTGGCTTGGAGCGAGGTGGATCATGATAAGCCGCTCTTTATTGGCTACAGCAAGCAGGTGGCCTTGAAGACCAACCTTAAAATTTTTAACTCTTTTCCTGAATATTTCAAAAAGCAGGTTAAGATGCTGTCTGGCAATACCAGGCGCAAAACCCAGATGATTCTGGTCATGAAAGATGGCAATGTGATAATCGGCAACACTGAGACGATAAAATCCAAGGTTAAGTACTATAACTCGATTAAACAGGATTTGACAACCAACAGTGTCATTGACATGGAAGTCGGTGCCTTTACCCGTCCTTTGACCAGCGCGGAAAAAAAGGCCTACGGCTTGTCTTAATTTTGTATTTTTAAAAAATTATGATATTATCTAAATATTAGAATTGGGGGAAGGAAACTTGGATAATTCAACTTTGTTAGTTGGTCTGGACATTGGGACCACGAGCATCAAAGTCGTTGTTGCCGACGCCGCTCATCAAGAGCTGCAGGTTTACGGGGCAGTTGCCGCGCCAACGCATGGGATGCGGCATGGAAAGATCGTTGATATCGATCAAGTTGCCGAATCTGTCAAGAACGCGATCCAGCAGGTCAGCGAGAAAACCAACAGCAAGATCAACCGAGTGGTGACAGCTTTGCCAGTCAGCATGCTGCAGCTGGAAAATGCGACTGGTCTGGTCAATATTTCTGATTCTGGCAAAGAAGTTGCCAATGAAGACGTGCAACAGGTGATGTATGCCGCCATCAAGGCCGCCAAGAAAAAGGACCGGCAGGCAGTTGCCTTCTTCCCAAGCCGCTTTTTGATTGACGGGGAAAAGGACGTTGACGATCCGCGGACCATGATTGCCCGCTCCCTCTTGGTGCAAGGGCTGGTAATGACGGCGCCGTCAGCGGAGATTCACAACATCAACACGGTTTTGAATCACGCCGGCATCCGGAACAACTTCTTCGTTCCGGCACCAATGGCCGTTTCCAGCGTGGCGCTGGATGAAGCTGAAAGAACCTTTGGGGCAATTCTGCTGGACATGGGCGGCGGCAGCACGACCGCCACGGTTATCCGCGACGGTCAGATCAAGTACGCCACGGTTGACCTAAAGGGGGCAGCTGACATCACTCACGACATTTCCGTGGTTTTGTCAACGACCATGAGCGATGCAGAAGCCTTGAAGCGGGATTATGGCTATGCCGACCCAGACCTGGCTTCTGAAAATGAAAAATTTGCAGTTAAAGCCGTGGGCAAGGACGAAAACAACCTGGTCAGCGAGAAGTATCTTAGTGAGATCATCAACGCCCGCCTGCAGCAGATCCTGCGCCGGGTCGGCCGGGGCCTGTACAACCATGATGCCCTGTCCTTGCCAGCCGGGGTCATCATTACTGGCGGCAGCGCGCTTTTGGCCGGGATCGATGAATTGGTAGCAGCCGACTATGACGTCAAGGCCAAGATCTACCAGCCTGCCCAGATTGGCCTGCGCAACCCGGTTTATTCAGTGGCTTACGGGATCGTCAACTATGCCAACCAGTTGAGCGACATTGGCTACCTGGCCAACACCGTGATTTATCATGATTCAGCTCTTGCTTCCAACGAGCGGCCGGCCAGCGGCGGAAATAGTCAAAAAAATGCTAAAAGAGTGACGCGGAAAGCTGAAAATGACACTGAATTAGCTTATAATAAGACTAAGCATGATGGGGAAGTAGACACAGAAACCCGGCATGAAGAAAAGACTAATAATAACGAAAATAAAAACAAGGGCTTGGCTGCATTTTTCAGAAAGTTCTTTGATTAAGGGTGGTAAACGTAGATGGCTTTGGATTTTACTTTTGATTCAGATGACAACAACAACGCAGTTATCAAAGTAATTGGCGTTGGCGGGGCGGGCGGCAATGCCGTCAACCGGATGATTGAAGACGGCGTGCAGGGCGTCTCCTTCATCGCGGCCAACACCGACGTACAAGCTTTGAACAGCAACAACGCTGAAGTTAAGATTCAGCTGGGGCCGAAACTGACCAGGGGCTTGGGAGCAGGTTCACATCCTGAAACCGGGCAAAAGGCCGCTGAAGAAAGCGAAGAAACGATTGAAGACGCGCTTAAAGGCGCTGACATGATCTTCATCACTGCCGGCATGGGCGGTGGTACTGGTACCGGGGCAGCCCCGGTGATCGCCAAAATTGCCCGGGAAACCGGTGCTTTGACGGTTGGGGTGGTTACCCGCCCATTTAGTTTTGAAGGCCCTAAGCGGTCCAAGAATGCCGCTGACGGGATCGCCAAGCTGAAGGAATACGTTGACACTCTGGTCATCGTTGCCAACAACCGGCTTTTGGAAATCGTTGACAAGAAGACGCCGATGATGGAAGCCTTCAAGGAAGCCGACAACGTCCTCAAACAGGGTGTCCAAGGCATTTCCGACTTGATCACTTCAACCGACTATGTGAACCTGGACTTCGCCGACGTCAAGACGGTCATGGAAAACCAGGGTGCAGCCTTGATGGGGATCGGCCGGGCCAGCGGTGAAAACCGGACGGTGGAAGCAACCAAGATGGCGATCTCCTCACCACTTCTGGAAGTTTCAATTGACGGGGCCAAGCAGGTCCTCTTGAACATCACTGGCGGTCCGGACTTGACCCTGTTTGAAGCCCAGGATGCTTCAGAAATCGTCTCAACTGCTGCCGGCGAAGACGTTAACATTATCTTCGGTACGGCCATCAACCCTAACCTTGGCGATGAAGTCGTGGTTACGGTGATCGCAACTGGGATTGACGACGAAGCTGAAGCAGCTGCGTCTAAGCAGTTGCCAGGCCGCGGCCACCAGGTGAGCGCTCCTAGAGAAAAGCCAGCTGCTCCCAAGATCTTGACTCCAGAAGAAGCAGCTCCAGCTGCTCCAGTGCAAGAAGCTCCAGTTCAAGAAGAAGTCAAGCCGGCCAGCCCGGTTAAGGAAGAGAAGCCAGCCATGATGGACCCAATCAGCGTTTGGGGCCTCAACGACGATGACTACTCAAGACGGCAGAACCCGGAAGAACAGAAGCGGCAGGCTGAAGAAAAAGATGCAAAGCTGGATGCTGATCCGAGCAGCACGATTTCACAAATTGACATCAACACCGATTACGACGACGATGATGATGACGACATTCCGTTCTTCAAGCATCGCCGGGACCGGTAAAGGAGGCAGAATAAATGAACAACAAATTGAAAGACTTTTTCGGCTTCGGCGATAACGATTCCTACGAGGAAAGAGACAGCTACGAAGACCGCTACGAAGAACAAGAAGAGATGCAAAACAGCTACCGGCCAAGCAGCAACCGCGACAGCAATGTCGTATCCATCAAGTCCGGCCAAGCTGGCAGCGGCCCAAGCAAGATCGTTCTTTACGAACCGCGGGTTTACTCTGATGCTAAGGAAGTAGCTCAGAACTTGCTCAACCAAAAGGCGATCATCATCAACTTCAGCCGGATGGACGATGCTTCTGCCCGCCGGGTGGTTGACTTCATCACCGGGACGGTTTACGCCCTCAATGGTGAAATCCAGCGCGTTGGCGACAAGATCTTCCTGGCTACCCCGCCGAAGTTTGAAACTGATGGCAAGATCACTGAACTGCTTGATAAGAAAGATACTTTAGGTTAATGCAAACATTTTTGGTTTTTTTGTACCGGCTGCTCTACTTCATCTGTGAAGCTTACAGCCTCTTGATCATTATTGATGCCTTTATGTCTTGGATTCCGGCGATCAGCGAATCAGCGGTTGGCCGTTGGATTGACCGGATTGTCAACCCCTTTGTCAACCTTTTTAGGCAGGGGCCGATCTTGCGCTTGATCTACGCGACTGGCATTGACATCTCACCGATGATTGCCTTGTTTGTGATCTACTTTGTCCAAAGCGTTGCCTTGGGCTGGCTCTTCAACATTTTAGGGAGGATTTTCCTATGATGGACAAGCGCCAAGCCAGCAGCTTTTACCCACATTTTGCAATTGAAGAAAGACCAACAATTGACCATTTTGTTGGTCTTTTTAATCGCCTTTTGTTTACCGGTCAAGCTGTCTTGACCGACTTCCTGGACCCCCGGCAAAGGCAGATCATGGAGACGATCGCTGGCGGGGAAGCCATCGTGCAGGCTTTTGGCGGCTATGAAGAAGCAGAAAAGTGCCGTCTCTACATTAGTCTTGAATGGGAGAACCTGAAGCCAGATGACTACCAGGTTCAGCTTTTTGAAATTGCCTATCCGCAAAAGTTCGCCAGCCTCCGCCATAGCCAGATTCTGGGCAGCTTGGCCAATTCCGGGGTAAAGACCGGCACCTTTGGCGACATCATTACGGATGGGCAAGGCCGATGGCAGTTTTTCGCGGAAAAAGAACTGGCCGAATTTTTTGCCAGTCAGATCGACCGGATGGGGCCGGTCAAGGTCCGCCTAGAAGAGAAGCCGTTAAAAGACCGCTTAGAAGCAGAAGACAATTCCGAGGCCATTACTGCTGTGGCGTCCTCTATGCGCCTGGACGCGGTTTTAGCGGCTCTAAGCAATAAATCCCGCAGCCAGGTAAAAGAGGCCTTGGAAGCTGGAGAGGTCCGCTTAAACTGGCATGAAGAAATGAGGGGGGAAAGCCTGCTGAAAGTCGGGGACATCTTGAGCCTGCGCCGCTTTGGCCGGGTCAAGCTCTTGTCCGCTCAGCCCAGCAAAAAAGGCCGCCTCCGGCTGGAAGGCCAGTTTTGGCCAGCAAAAAGACAATAAATATTGTCAATAACTTGGGATAATGTCCCGTAAAATTTAAATTATTAGCGGGGAATTTTCCCCGCTATTTTTATGTGAATCTGTGATATCTGTGCGCTTTTTTCTGCTGCTCAATGAACGAAGCACGCTTCCAAGGATGGGACATCGGTGGAATATACTTTTTCCGCGGTTTCTTCTTCTTGGTCTCGAAATCAAGATCTGGAGAGACCTTGGCATTCTTCGGAATCTCGGTCAAGGCGTACACTTTTTCGTCAACGGTGACCAATAACTGGCCATCTAACGCTTGGATAACCAGGCATTTAGTGCCTTTGGCAAAGCAAATAAGCTTGTTTGAGGCATCTGTGGCTTGATAATAGTGATTCTTGTAGGAGATAGCCGAGCCGCTGTCAAACGTACGTGGAGACAGTACTGCCAGCGTGTAGTTGATCTTCTCGCCATTAGGGCTGTCGGCGAAAGCTGACTCAAATTTGCGTACATCCTGCCCAAACTTCTCGTTGAATTTTGGTACAAAAACCTCCCGGAGATACTTGTTGGCACCTTCGATTGTTGTTATGTTGTGGAGCCTCAGTTCGGGCTTTAAACGGCTCTGTACGGTCTGATTCGCCCGTTCTACCATGCCTTTGGCCTGTGAGACGCTAGTGGTTACGATGTCTGTTCCGAGAGTCTTGCAGGCATAACCGAATTGCGTAAGTACATCTTTGTGCTCTGCCTTGGTCTTAGCCGTCTCGTAGTTGAAAACAGTCCGATTATCGGTCTTGAATCTAAGAGGGATACCGTAATCCACCAGAATCTGCTCGTAGACGTGATAGTATGCATTCAGAGTCTCCTGCCAGTCGAAGTAGGCGCCGACCAGGTTGCCTGTGGCGTTGTCTATGGCTAGGTGCAGGTGAGCCTTCTTATCGCCAAACCAGAGCAGGGAAGAGGCATCCATTTGAATTTCCTCACCGAAGTACTTACAGCGCTCGTGACGAGGGTGTGCGTCTTCTAAGGCTACCTGGTGGTCGATAACCTCTTCGGAAACTTTGGTTGCCTGCTTTGGGTGATCCCGGTACCACTTCTTTTTGGCCATTTTCCGCTTAGTTTGCCTCCAAGGCTTTGGCGAAAGGATGTAATTGTCCTTAAGCAGGTTATAGACCTTGGTGTAAGAAACAGAGATGTGCTCAATTTCATCAAGTAGCTCAACGAAGTGAGTCAAGTTGCAGTCTTGATATTTGGTGCGATATAGGGTTACAATTTGGTTGTTAATTTCTGTGGTGAGACAATTAACAGGTAAGCGGCCGGCGTTCCCATGAACAAAGGCCGCTTTTCCTTTGCTTCGATATTGGTTGATCCTTCTGTTCAGCTGTCTAACTGAGATCCCCAAGATAAGGGCAGCTCTCTTCTTGTTTCCGCCGTGATCAACCAGTTCTTTGATGATTCTGTATTGTTCTTCGTACTTCATAGTTAACCTAACTTTCTTCATTGTCCGTAACCTCCGATATATGGAGATTATGCCAGACATTTTCCTCTTTGGGACATTTTTCTCTGTTAACACTTAAGACATTATCACTTGTTAAACACATTTTGGCCAGCAAAAAGACAATAAATATTTGACAAAGGGCCGGTTGATGCCTTAAACTCTTTTACTGTAGATAGAAAACTTTTTTCATTGTTTTTTTATCTCTTACATAATTACGATTAATAAATCAGACTGACAGTCCTGCTTTAAGGCGACCTTAGCGAGTTAATGATGGTGGAAGATTAACACAAGCCGGCGAGCGATCAGCTGCCGATTGGTCTGAACGGGGGCCGGCACGATAAGCCGGCAGGAGTGGGGCCCTTCGGGGCTCAATTTAGGTGGTACCACGATAGTCTCGTCCTATTTTAGGATGAGGCTTTTTATTTTAGCGAAAGGATTTTTACATATGCGGGTTAAGGATACGCTGAACCTGGGCAAGACCAAGTTCCCGATGCGGGGCAACCTGCCCAAGCGGGAAGCAGAATGGGAAAAGAACTGGGAAGACCAGAAGTTTTACGAAAGACGCTTGAAGCTTAACGAAGGCCATGAAAGATTCGACCTTCACGACGGCCCTCCATTTGCCAACGGCAACATCCACATGGGTCACGCCTTGAACAAGATCACCAAGGACATCATCGTTCGGAGCAAGAACATGGAAGGCTACTATGCTCCTTATGTTCCAGGCTGGGATACCCACGGCCTGCCAATTGAGCAGCAACTGACCAAGCAAGGCGTTGACCGCAAGACCATGGACCGGGCTGCTTACCGGGAATTGTGCCGGAAGTTTGCCATGGAGCAGGTTGAAAAGCAGCGGACCGACTTCAAGCGCTTGGGCGTCATGGGCGACTGGGACCACCCTTACATCACCCTTTTGCCGGAATTTGAAGCTGCTGAAATCCGGGTCTTCGGCAAGATGTACGAAAATGGCTACATCTACCAAGGCAAGAAGCCGGTTTACTGGTCCTGGTCCAGTGAATCAACTTTGGCTGAAGCCGAAGTTGAATACCACGACGTGGAATCACCATCAATCTACATCTCCTTCCCGGTCAAGGACGGCAAGAGCAAGCTGAGTGAAGAGAACACTTACTTCTTGATTTGGACGACCACCCCATGGACTATTCCTTCCAACCAAGGGATCGCCGTCAACCCGAAGTTTGACTACTCAGTCGTTGAAGTCGGCGACCGCCGCTACGTTGTTGGCACTGACCGCTTAAGCGCCGTAGCCGAAATTTTGGGCTGGGACGACTACAAGACTGTTCAGCACCTTAAGGGGACGGACATGGAATACATGGTGGCCAAGCACCCTTACATCGAAGGCCGCGACAGCCTTTTGATGGAAGCCGTCTACGTTACTGACGATGATGGTACCGGCCTGGTCCACACCGCTTCCGGCTTTGGTGAAGACGACTACAACACCGCCATGCGCTACGGCTTTGACGTTTTGTCACCAATGGACAACAAGGGCTGCTTCACTGAAGAAATCCCTGACCCGGACCTGGTTGGCAAGTTCTACACTGACACCAACGAAATCGTTAAGGAAAAACTGGCAGCTGCCGGCAACCTTTTGCACTACAGCACCTTTGTCCACTCCGCCGCTCACGACTGGCGGACCAAGAAGCCGGTAGTCTACCGGGCAACCACTCAATGGTTTGCCTCAATCTCCAAGTTCAGAGACCAGATCCTGGACCAGATTGAAAAGACCACCTTCTACCCGGCCTGGGGCAAGACCCGTCTTTACAACATGATCAAGGACCGGGGCGACTGGGTAATTTCCCGCCAACGTGCCTGGGGCGTGCCTTTGCCGATCTTCTACGCTGAAGACGGCACGGCTATCGTGACTCATGAAACGATCGAACACGTGGCTGACCTCTTTGCCAAGGAAGGCTCCAACGCCTGGTTCACCCACCCGGTTGAAGAACTTTTGCCAGAAGGCTTTACTTCAGAACACTCACCAAATGGCAAGTTCACCAAGGAAACTGACATCCTGGACGTTTGGTTTGACTCCGGGTCATCCTGGAGCGGGGTTCAGGCTCTGGGCAGAGACGTGCACTACCCGACTTCCATGTACCTGGAAGGCAGCGACCAATACCGGGGCTGGTTCAACTCCAGTTTGATCACCAGCGTGGCGACTAACGGGGTGGCTCCTTACAAGTCAGTCCTGTCTCAAGGCTTTACTTTGGACGGGCAAGGGCGGAAGATGTCCAAGTCATTGGGCAACACGATCGCTCCTAACGATGTCATCAAGCAAATGGGGGCTGAAATCATCCGCCTCTGGGTTGCTTCCGTTGACGCATCCGGTGACGTTGGCGTGTCAATGGACATCCTGCGCCAGGTTTCAGAAGGCTACCGGAAGATCAGAAACACCTTCCGCTACATGCTGGCCAACACGGCTGACTTTGATCCGGAAAAGGACCGGGTAGCTTACAAGGACCTGCGCAAGATCGACCAGTACCTGGAAGTCAAGCTCAACGACTTGGTTGCCGAAAGCATCGTCAACTACGACAAGTATGACTTTGCTGACGTTTACAAGTTAGTCTTCAAGTTCATCACCAACGACCTGTCCGCCTTCTACCTGGACTTTGCCAAGGATGTCCTCTACATCGAAGGCAAGGACAGCCACGCCCGCCGGTCAATGCAGACGGTGATCTACGATGCCGCTGTCAAGCTGGCTAAGATCCTGGCACCAATTTTGCCGCACACCATGGGCGAAGTTTGGGGCTACTTGAAGGAAAATGAAGAAGACGTCTACCTGTCCAACTTCCCTGAAATCGAAGATTACGCTAATGCTGACGACTTGAAGGATAGCTGGGGCGAATTCATGAAGCTCCGCGATGACGTTCTGAAGGCTCTGGAAGAAGCCCGGGACCAAAAGCTGATCGGTAAGTCCTTCGAAGCCAGCGTGACCGTTTACCCAAGTGAAGAAACCAAGGCTGCCTTGGACAAGCTGGCTGGTGAAGACTTCCGGGAAATCTTGATCGTGTCCAACTTGGTCATGGGTCAAGGAGAAGTACCGGCTGACGCCAAGAAATTTGACCACGCCAGCGTCCTTGTCCGCCGGGCCGAAGGCGAAGTCTGCCCACGCTGCCGGATGTACCGGACTGACCTGGGTGCTGACAGCCGTCTGCCGCAATTGTGCGGCCGCTGCGCATCTATCGTGGTCAGCGATCACCCGGAAGTACTTGAAGAAGGCTTGGAAGACTAATGCGGACCGGAGTTGTAAAGCAATTTGCCGAAAAAGCAAGTTTCGGCTTTATCGAAGACGATCAAAATCACAAATCATATTTTGTCTTTTATACCGCCATCAAGGAGGAGGGCTATAAGAGGCTTGAAGTCGGCCAGCGGGTGAGATACCAGCTTGCCCAAGGTAAACACGGCCTGCAGTGCATCAACGTTTACTTGGCCAAAGACTAAGCAAAGGAATGACATATGGATTTAAAGGAAACTGAAATTTCAACGAAGGAGGCTTTCCACGGCAGCTTCATCAACCTGCGGGTTGAAAACGTGATGCTGCCAAATGGGAAAACCGCCTCCAGAGAGCTGGTCGACCACCGGCCTGCCTCAGCGGCCATCTGCATCAACGATGAAAAGAAGATGCTCCTGGTTACGCAATGGCGGGAAGCAATCAAGCAGCTGACTCTCGAAATTCCAGCCGGAATGGTTGACGCTACCGACGTGAGTCCCTTGGATGCAATGAAGCGGGAGTTAAATGAAGAAGGCGGCCTGAAAGCCGAATACTGGGAAAAGGTTGCCGAATTCTACACTTCACCAGGATTTTGCAATGAAAAGCTGTACCTCTTCTACTGTGACACGCTCAGCCCAGTGGCTGACAAGCTGGACCTGGACGAGGACGAATTTTTAACGGCAGAATGGTACAGTCTTGAAGAGTTAAAGAACCTGTTGACAGAGGGCAAAATTGTCGACGCGAAGACCATTTATGCTATTTCCGTATGGGAAAACATGCTGCTGACCGGTTCAGAAGGTTAGACTATGACAGAGAAACGTTCCGATTACCGCCGCCGCCAGGCAGAACAAGCAGAAAAGGCAAATAGACAGGAAGCAGCTGATTCAGCTGCTTTTCCTGCTTTTAAGCAGAACCAGGAGCAGAAAGCCCTGAAGGCAGAAAGGCTGAAAAAAAGGCTGAATTTTGCTATCCTGGTCGTGTGCCTTTTAATCATCCTGGTTTGGGTGATTTTATTGAAATTTTAAATTGAATTGAGGATTACCGATGAAAATTGCAATCGTTGTGCCAATGGCTGAAGAAGCTGAATTTTATCATCAATACTTTTCCTCAGGTAAAAAAGAAATGTTCGGTTCAACTGAATTCGGGCATTTTTCCGTTGCCGGCAACGATCTTTACCTGGGCTTGACTGGGATCGGCAAGGTCCAGGCGGCCATGAACCTGACCAGCCTTTTGGCCAAGGAAAAGATGGACCTGGTCATCATGACCGGGTCAGCCGGGTCTTTGCAAAAAGATGTTCAGCGGATGGACCTGGTTTTGCCAAGCGAATTTGCCTACCACGATGCCCACAACACTTCAGCGGGCAACTATGTCGAAGGGCAGATTCCGCAGGAACCGGCCCGCTTTAAGCTGGACAGCGCGGAAAGAGACAAGTTCAAGGACTTTTTGGCCAAAAAGGGCGTAGCCTACAAGGAAGGCCTGGTCGTGACCGGGGACTCCTTTATTTCCTCTCAGGCGCAAAAAGATGAAATTCTGGGCAATTTTCCAACTGCCCTGTGCGTGGAAATGGAAGGGGCGGCTTTTGCCCAAGTGGCCTACCACTTTAACGTGCCGTTGATTGCCTTGCGGGCAATTTCCGATAATGGGGATGAAGATGCCGACAATGACTTTGCCGCCTTTGTCAGAAAGGTTGGTGCCCAGGCGGCAGAACTGATCGTGGAATACTTAAGGGAGAATGATTTGTAAATGAAGCAGGTATATCTTGACAACGCGGCAACGACGCCGATGTCACCGACCGTCATTGACGTGATCGCTGATGAAATGGCCAATGACTTCGGCAATGCTTCCAGCACCCACACTCTGGGCCGGAAGGCCCGCAACACCGTGGAAACGGCCCGGCACACGATTGCCCAGGCCATCAATGCCAAGGACCAGGAGATTATTTTTACCTCCGGCGGTTCAGAAAGCAACAACACGGTAATTTTTGGCGTGGCGGAAATGCAGAAAGACGTGGGCCGGCACTTGATTACGACCAAGATCGAGCATGAATCAGTCTTAAAATCAATGCAGCACCTGGAAGAACTCGGCTACGAAGTGACCTACCTGGACGTTGACGGGGACGGGCACATTTCCCTTGACCAGCTGCACGAGGCCATCAGAGACGACACGATTCTGGTCTCAGTCATGGCGGTCAACAACGAAGTTGGCAGCATCAACCCTCTCAAGGAAATCGGGCAAATCGTCAAGGAAAGCAATGCCTTCTTCCACGTTGACGCTGTCCAGGGCCTGGGCAACATCGATCTGGATGTTGAAGAAATGGGAATCGATTTTATGTCGACTTCAGCCCACAAGATCTATGGGCCGAAATTCCTGGGCTTCCTGTATGAAAGAGACGGGATCCGCCTGCCAAACCGGATTTATGGCGGCGACCAGGAATTGAAGCGGCGGGCCGGTACGGAAAACGTGCCGGGGATCGCCGGCTTTGGCCAGGCAGTAGCTGAAGTGCAAGCTGAATCCAAGGCTGACCTGCAGGCCAAGTACACTGACTTCCAGAAGATCGTCTTGAGCCGGCTGGATGAAAGCGGGGTAGCCTACGAGGTCAACAGCCCCTTGACCGGCCTGGTTTCTCACCATGTCTTGAACCTGCGCTTAAACGGCCTGTCCACCTATGTCCTTCTGGCCAACCTGGACCTGGCCGGCTTTGAAGTGTCGGGCGGTTCTGCCTGCACGGCCGGCAGCCTGACCCCGTCACACGTTTTGACGGCTATGTTTGGCCAGGATTCGCCAAAGGTCAGCGAATCGATCCGGATTTCTTTTGGCCGCTACAACACGGCGGAAGAAGTGGAAGCCTTCGCGGATGCCTTGGTAAAGGTGGCCCGCAAGCTGCAGGACCGGAAGCGGGAAGACTAAATAGTTGCTTTTTTGAAGGAATGTACTTACAATTAATAAGCGAGGTTTTACTTTATGGCTAATACTGTGATGATCAATGGCGACAAGCGGAAGTTCATGCTTAATCCAGACGTGAAGCTGTATGCGTTGATTGACGCCGGCTTCCAGAAGACCCCCCGGGGCAACTTCGTCTACGAGCACCCACTTTACAACGAATCGCCTTACAACGCGACGACCAAGCTGAAGATGACGATCAAGAGTGACTTGTCAGGCTTGACTATGATCGTTACGGATCCAAGCGGCCTGAAGAAGGTAAACATTTTTAAAAACAAGCAGCTGGCTCCGACGGTTGAACTTTTGGACTATATCTTGAAGGACCTGGAGGAGCGGAAAATTTTAAGCGAAGTGAAGGATTGATTTAATGGTTGACAATAGCAAGATCAGAGTCGTTGTCGGCATGAGCGGCGGGGTTGACTCTTCAGTAGCAGCCCTTTTGCTCAAGCGGCAAGGCTACGACGTCGTCGGCGTTTTTATGAAGAACTGGGATGATACCAATGATGATGGTGTCTGCACGGCAACTGAAGACTACGAAGACGTCAAAAAGGTTGCCGACAAGATCGGCATCCCTTACTATTCGATCAACTTCGAAAAAGAATACTGGGAGCGGGTCTTCCAGTACTTTTTGAAGGAGTATAAGGCTGGCCGCACGCCTAATCCCGATATCATGTGCAACACCGAGATCAAGTTCAAGTCCTTCCTGGAATATGCCCTGGACCTGGACGCTGACTACCTGGCCATGGGTCACTATGCCAAGACCATGGTTGATGAAAATGGCGTGACCCACATGATGCGGCCAAAGGATGGCAACAAGGACCAGACTTACTTCTTAAGTCAATTGACCCAAGAACAGATCAAGCGGGTCATGTTCCCCCTGCAGGACTTGACTAAGCCGGAAGTGCGGCGGATTGCCGAAGAAGCCGGCCTGGTCAACGCCAAGAAGAAGGACTCAACTGGGATTTGCTTCATTGGGGAAAGAAACTTCAAGCACTTCCTCAGCGAATTCCTGCCAGCCCAAGGCGGGGACATGGTGACTCCGGACGGGCAAGTTGTCGGCCAGCACGCTGGCCTCATGTATTACACGATCGGCCAGCGGCAGGGCCTGGGCCTGGGTTCAACCAAGCAGTCCACTGCTCCGTGGTTTGTCGTGGGCAAGGACCTGGCAAAGAACCAGCTGATCGTTGAGCAGGGCTATGACAGCCCCCGCCTTTACGCTGACCGCCTGCAGGCTTCCGGCATGACTTTCTTTACCGGCAATCCTGACCAAGATACGGAATTTAAGGCGACCGCCAAGTTCCGCTACCGGCAGTGCGATGTCGGCGTTACTGTCAAGTATCACGCGGACAGCAAGACGGCTGACGTCTACTTCGACGAGCCAGCCCGGGCGGTTACCCCGGGCCAGGCCCTGGTTTTATACGATGGCGAGGAATGCCTAGGCGGCGGAAACATTGACGCTGCCTTCAAGGATGACAAAAAGCTGCAATTAGTTTAACGGCAAGGCCAAGTCCCAGCGGACTTGGCCTTGTTCGTGTTTTTGGGGTTAGGCTTTTGCTATAATAAATAGCGATAGTTACGAGAGGCGATAAAAATTATGGAAATATATTTTGTAAGACATGGCAAGACTCAGTGGAACCTGGAGCAGCGCTTCCAGGGCGGACAAGGCGATTCAAAATTGCTGCCGGAAAGTTTGGCCGACATTGAGAAGCTGGGACGTTATTTAAAAGGGGAACATTTTAAGGCTGTTTACGCCAGTCCTCTGGACCGGGCAAGAATGACGGCCCAAGGGCTGATTGATGCGGCCGGGATCCGCCTGCCCCTGCATATCGATGAACGCTTGCGGGAAATGAACCTGGGCAAGCTAGAAGGGATGAAGTATGCAGAGGCGGAGAAGCTCTATCCCCAGGAAATCGGCAATTTTTGGCATCACCCAGACAAGTACGACAGCAAGGTCGTAGACGGGGAAAGCTATGAGCATGCCATGGCCAGGGGCCTGGACTTCGGCCGGGAAATGGCCAAGAAGTACCCGAAAGACAACGACAAGGTTCTGGTGGTCAGCCACGGGGCAGTTTTGTCAGCTATCATGGGGGCGCTTTTGGGCTATGACCTGGCAAACTTGCGGAAAAATGGAGTCATCTACAACACCAGCGTTTCAATCTTGGAAAGCCAGGAAAACGGACCGGACTTCAAGCTGGTCAAGTGGTCAGACGTTACTCCTTTAGGACATAAAATGTCAGAAACGGATGGTTTGTAATGGAGCAAAAGATCAATCAGCTTTATGAAGAAGGAAAAGTTGACCAGGCGATTCATGCTTTGATTGAAAAAATCGACCATAATCCCCGGGAAACTGACAATTACTTGCAGCTGGCAACTTATCTTCTCGACCAGGGCAGCGCTGAGCAAGCCAGGGAGCTTTTGACCAAGGCGCGGGGGATCGCGGAAGACCCCCAGGCCTTGACCTATGACCTGGCGGTCTGTGACTACGCCTTGGGCGACTTTGACCAGGCCCTGGCCCGCTTGGCCCAGATTCCGGATGACGACATGACCATGTACCAAAAGGCTCTGGTCTACCTTAAGCTGGGCCAAAGCCAGAAGGCTCTGGCTTATGCCTTGTCGATCAAAGAGAGCGACGACCGAGTAAAAGAACTCATCGGTGACATCTGGCTGGCCCTGGGAGAACTAGAGTCTGCCCGGGCCAGCTACCTGGAGATTGCTGAAGGGCAGAGAACAAGCAAGCTGAACTTTTTGCTGGGTCTCACTTATTTCAGCCAAGACCGGGACAAGGCAGAAGAATTTTTTGCCAAATCCAAGGAGCAGGATCCCAAATATTACCAAAAAGCCAAGGATCAATATGAGTCCCTGCTGAAGCTTTTGAGCCAAGGAAAGGCAGGGGCAGGTAAAGAATAATAAGGAGCGGGAAATGACCGAGTTTAGCGGTGAAGTAAAGAGCGTGATTTATGAAAACGCGCAAAATATGTACAAGATCTTGCTGGTCGCCGTAAATACGCCTCTGGCCGGCTACGACGATGACGAAATCAAGGTGACGGGGACCTTCGGAGACCTGGAAATTGGCCAGGAATACAGCTTTACCGGTGAACTGGTCACTCACCCCAAGTACGGCTTGCAGTTTCAAGCGACCGGCTGCCAGCCGGCCTTGCCTAAAGAAACCGGCGGGGTGGTCAAGTACCTGTCTTCTGACAAGTTCCCCGGCATTGGGCCCAAAACAGCGGAAAAAATCGTTGACCAGCTGGGCGGCGGGGGCCTGAAGAGCCTGCAGGCTGATCCGGCCTTGATTGCCCAGCTGGATCTTTCCCAAAAGCAAAAAGACAGCCTCTTGTCTGGCCTGGCCCAGATGGACTCTTTTGACGACCTGGCCATGACTTTGGCCAGTTACGGGATTCCCCGCAAGGTGGCTGGCCGCCTCTACCAGAAGTACCATGACCAGACCTTGAAAAAGCTGCAGGCTGACCCCTACCTGCCTTTAGGCGAGGTGACCGGCTATTCCTTCAAGCAGGCCGACCATCTGGGAATTGGCTTTGGCATTGCCCTTGACAGTTTGGAGCGGGCTAATGGCGGCATCCTGGCCGTTTTACTCCAGGCCTTGACTATGGATGGGGAAACCTATCTGGAACTGGATCAGCTTTTGCCGGCGGCCAAGGAACTGACAAATATCAATTATGACCGGCTGGCTGAAGCGGTCAATGACCTGCAAGACAAGAAAAAGGTCGTCGTGGAAGATGGCCGGGCCAGCCTGCTTGGACCATTTCAAGTGGAAAGTGAGATCGTGACTGACCTGGCTGACCTTTTGGCCAAGGGCAAGGAGGAGGACTATAAGGACAAGGACTTGGACCAGGCCATCAAGCGGGCTGAAAAAAAGCTGGGGATCAGCTATGACCCTGAGCAAAAGCAGGCCATCAAGAACGCGGTAACCAGTCCGGTATCAATCTTGACCGGGGGACCAGGCAGCGGGAAGACGACCATCATTGACGGGATCCTGCTGGCTTTAAAGGACCTGGCCGACATGGACGAAGAAGAAGCTGAAGAAGCAATTCTCCTGGCTGCCCCAACTGGCCGGGCCGCCAAGCGGATGGGAGAAGTGACCGGCTATCCGGCCAAGACCATCCACCGGCTTCTGGGTCTGGGGATCGACAACAGCGAGGAGATGGAGCTGAATGATTTGGAAGGGGAGATCTTGATCGTCGACGAAATGTCCATGGTTGACATCTACCTCTTTGAAAAGCTGCTCAGCGCCATTAGCAATGTCCGCCACCTGGTCTTTGTCGGCGACAAGGACCAATTGCCATCCGTTGGGGCAGGGAAAGTTTTTGCTGACTTGATTGAGGCGGACTTCATTCCAACCTGCCAATTGCAGGTGGTCCACCGGCAAAAGGATGATTCAACGATTATTCCTCTGGCTCATGCGGTTAATGAAGGGGCCGACCCGGCTGTTCTATTGCAAAAAACGGCCAGCTACTCCTTTATTCCCTGCCCGCCCCATGCCGTGCCTAGCGCTGTTGAGCAGATCACCCGGGCAGCCTTAAAGAGCGGCTTTGCGGCTGACGACATCCAGGTTCTGGGTGCCATGTACCGGGGTGACGGAGGGATCAACAGCTTGAACGACACCCTCCAGCAGGTAATTAATCCGGAAAAGGGCAATGATCAAGCAGTTGAAGCCCATGGCGAAAATTTCCGCTTGAACGACCGGGTCCTGCAGTTGCAAAATGACCCGGAACGAGGGATCTACAACGGCGAGATCGGCAAGGTCGCTTCCGTTGACCCGGAAATGCTGGAAGACGAAGATGATGAGGTCAAGCTTTTGGTCAATTTTGACGGCAAGGAAGTGGCCTATACGCAAGCTGACTTGAACAATCTAACCCGGGCCTATGCCATCACCATCCACAAGTCCCAGGGATCGGAATTTCCTTTGGTCATTCTCTGTTTGACCATGCAGAACTATATCATGCTCAAGCGGAACCTTTTGTACACGGCCATCACCCGGGCTTCCCAGAAGCTGGTCATGGTTGGCCAGGAGCAGGCTTTTGCCCAGGCCATGCGGGTCAAGGGCAATGAGCGGCGGACCAACCTGGTCTGGCTCTTGAAGGAACGCTTTAAGCCTGAAGAAGGCCAAAAGACAGAAGAGCAAGAAACAGAAGAAGAGGATGAGAGTAAGTTACCAGAAGAAAAAGCTGAAGACTACATCTTGACCGGGGCCCGGATCAGCCGGGCGGAGATTTCCCCCATGGTCGGCATGGAGGACCTGGTTCAGGGATGCAAGAATCTGGTAGAAATCGTCCGGACCAAAGGGACCGCTGGCATAATTAAATGAACTTTTTGACAGAAGGACTGGCTTGACCAGTCTTTCTTTTTTGCCTAAAACTTAAGAAAGTTACTTTTTGTAAGCAAAGTACTGACAAGGGAGAAGAGATAGGATATACTAAACATAACTTACAAAAAGTTAGTTACTCTTGAAGAAAGTTGGGTAAAAAATGACGGAAAAAGAAACAAGAAAGACAGTTAAAAACATCATCATTGGTTTCGGCAAGGGGGGCAAGACCCTGGCCAAGTTCCTGGGCCAGCAGGGCGAAGAAGTCCTTTTGGTTGAAAAGTCACCGAAAATGTACGGGGGTACCTGCATCAACATCGCCTGCCTGCCGTCCAAGCGCTTGATTTTGGAAGCAGCAGCCGGCAGCGATTTTTCTGAAGCAGTAGCTGGCAAAAATGAGATGACGGCTCAGCTGCGGGAGAAGAACTACCAGATGCTGGCTCAGGAAGACACGGTGACCGTGCTTGACGGCCAGGCCCGCTTCATCGGCGAAAAGGAAATTGAAGTCACTGGTCCGGCTGGCAAGCAGATTTTTAAGGGTGAACGGATCTTTATCAACACTGGGGCCAGCCCGGTTCTGCCACCTATTCCTGGCTTAAAAGAGAGCAAAAAGCGGCTGGATTCCACCCAGGCCATGGACCTGGATGACCTGCCAAAAGAACTTTTGATCCTGGGGGCGGGCTACATTGGTCTGGAATTCGCGGCCATGTTTGCCAATTACGGCAGCCAGGTGACTATTTTGGATCACAGTCCGGAATTTTTGCCAAGAGAAGACGATGATATCAAAGCCGCTGTCAAGGCTGACCTGGAAGCGGCTGGAGTTAAATTCATCTTAGGTGCCGATATCGAAAAAGTCAGCGATGAAGCTGATAAGGTCGTAATTGACTACCAATTAGGCGAAGAAAAAATGACTGCTTCAGCCGACAAGATCCTGGTCGCTGCCGGCCGGCGGGCCAACACAGCTGACCTTAACCTAGAAGCGGCCGGGGTAGAAACTGATGACCGGGGCAATATCAAGGTTGATGACTTCTTAAGAACAAGCGCTGACCAGGTCTGGGCCCTGGGCGACGTCAAGGGCGGACCGCAGTTTACCTATGTTTCATTAGATGACTTCAGAATTGTCAAGGACCAGCTTTTTGGCGAAGGCAAGCGGAAAGCCAGCGACCGGCAAATCCTGCCGACCAGTGTCTTCATTACTCCGCCTTTGTCAGCCGTTGGTCTCAATGAAAAAGCCGCTCAAAAGGCCGGGGTCGACTACCAGCTCTTCAAGCTGCCGGTTGCTGCCATCCCCAAGGCTAAAGTAGCCAAGGACAGCCGGGGCTTGTTCAAGGCCCTGGTTGACCCGGCAAGCGGGCAGATCCTGGGGGCCAGTCTGTACGGCCTGGAATCCCATGAACTGATCAACCAGATTGCTTTGGCCATGAAGGCCAAGCTGCCTTACAGCTTCCTGCGTGATCAGATCTACACCCACCCGACCATGAGCGAGGCTTTCAACGACCTCTTCAAGTAAAAAATGACAAAGGGCATAAAAAAAGAACTCCGGCAGGAGTTCTTTTTTGCTATCAAGCTTTATTTCTTTTCGATCAGCATTGGCAGGATCATCGGCCGTCTTTCGGTGCGGGAGTATAGGAAGTCCTGCAGGTTCTCGACGATCGCCTTGCGGATTTCGCTGTCCTTAGGCTTGTCGCTCTTAGCCATTTCCGTCTTCAAGACATGGTAGACGTGCTTCTGGGCCGCGTTGATCAAGTCCTGAGACTCGCGCATGTAGACAAAGCCCCGGCTGAGGATGTCAGGACCTGCCAAGACCCGCTTGTGCTTGTAGTCAACCGTGGCTACGGCAACGACCAGCCCTTCTTCAGACAGGATCTGCCGGTCGCGGACAACAATGTTGCCGACGTCAGCGGCACCGGAAGTGTCGACGAAGACGTCCTTGACGTGAATGTCACCGGCAATTCTGGCCCCGTCAGGGCTGAAGCAGACTACTTCACCATTCTTCAAGACGAAGGTGTTTTCTGCTGGCACGCCTGCTTGCTGGGCCAGGTGGGCGTGGACAACCTGCATCCGGTATTCCCCGTGCACCGGGATCATGTACTTTGGCTTAGACAATTCGACCATGAGCTTCAGTTCTTCCTGGCCGCCGTGGCCGGAAGTGTGGACATTGTTGACCCGGCCGTGGACGACGTTGGCTCCGCCTTCCATCAGCTTGTTGATCAGCTGGTTGACGCTCAAGGTGTTGCCTGGAATTGGGTTTGATGAGAAGATCACGGTGTCGTGCGGCTTCAGTTTGATCTGCCGGTGGGTGCCGTTGGCAATCCGGGAGAGGGCAGCCAGAGGTTCACCTTGCGAACCGGTGCAGAGGATCATGACCTTTTCCGGCGGCAGGGAGTTGATCGTTTCTGCGTCGACGATCAAGCCTTCCGGCACATCCAGGTAGCCTAAATCGATCCCGTTTTGGATCCCGTTCTCCATGCTCCGGCCAAAAATCGCCACCTTGCGGCCGGTGTCGATCGCGGCTTGAATGGCGGTTGACACCCGGTAAAGGTTGGAAGCAAAAGTGGCAAAAATGATCCGGCCCTCAATGCCGGTGATGATGTTGTGCAAAGAGCCGGCAACGAAGCGCTCAGACTTGGTAAACTGCGGCACTTCGGCATTGGTTGAGTCGCTCAAGAGGGCCAAAACGCCTTCTTCACCCAGCTGGGCCATTCTCTGGAAGTTAGGGGCCGGCTGGTTCATGACTGGGGTCAAGTCGAACTTGAAGTCACCGGTGAAAACAACCGCGCCAAGCGGAGTGTGAACGGCAATCCCCAAAGTGTCGGGGATTGAGTGGGTGGTTCTAAAGAAAGTCACGCTGAGCTTGTCAAAAGTCAAAACCGTGTCTTCATGTTCTTCATGCAGTTCAGTCCGATCCAGAATTCCATGTTCTTCACACTTGCTCTTGATCAAGGCCAGGGCAAAAGGCGTGGCGTAGACTGGAATTTCCGGAATCTTTTCCAGCAGGAAGGGAATCCCGCCGATGTGGTCTTCGTGGCCGTGGCTGACAACCAGGGCCTTGATCTTCTCCCGGTTCTTGACCAGGTAGGAGTAGTCGGAGATAACATAGTTGATCCCCAGCAGCTCGTCTTCTGGAAACTTGATGCCGCAGTCCATGATGACGATTTCGTCTTGGTATTGGACGCAGTACATGTTACGGCCGATTTCGTGTAATCCCCCGATCGCGAAAACGGCTACTTCGTTTTGCTTAATCTTCACTGTCAGCTTGGCCGAAGGCAGTCAGCTTGAAGTCGGCGTGTTCTTGTTCGTACTTCAAGGAGTTGCCAGTTAATTCTTGGATGAGCTCGATGTTGTAGGGGGTGTTTTGTTCAACGAGGGCTCTGGCTTGGACAACGTTGTCGGCTTCCATGTAGAGAGTCTGGGTCGTTTCTCTGCGTGGGTTAACGATCTTGTCCTTTTGATATAAAACTTTGTAGATCATAAAAAATCTCCTTATTGTTTAATTGTAATTCGATCTCTGTTTGAGAAATTTTGACAAAAATACTCAATAGCTAATTAAAGTTTAGCATAATTAGAAAAGCAAGTATAGAAACAGAACTTGCCTATAAGGAAAAAGAGAACAAAAAAGTCCAAGCCAGGACGAAGCGGGCTGGCTTGGACTCTTGGGCCTAGTAGATGACGATGGTGTCTTCATCCAGGGCAAATGGGTTCTTCTTGTTGATCCGGTCGTAGAAGAGGTGGCCGTTCAAGTGGTCGATTTCGTGGCCGGAAACGATGGCTGGGTAGCCTTTGAGGCGGATGGTCTTTTCCTCGCCGTCAACTGTCCAGTAGTGAACCGTAACCTTGTTTGGCCGCGGAACGTAGCCGTCAATGACCTTGTCGACGCTGAGGCAGCCTTCGCCTTCGCCCAGGCAGGTCTTGCGGACGGATTCAGAGATGATTTCCGGGTTGACGTAAACTTCCTTAAAGATAATTTCACCCTTGTCATCTGGAACCAGAAGAGCAGCCATGGATACGCCTTCTCCGACCTGCGGGGCAGCCAGGCCGACGCCGGCCCGGAGCTGGTGCTTGGCGGCAATCTTTGGATCTTGTGAGTTTACCAGGTATTCCATCATGTCATCGGCCAGCTTGCGGTAGTGGTCTGACAATGGAAAAGTCAATTTTTGAGCAACTTGCCGCAAAACGGGATCCCCGTCGCGGACAATATCTTTCATTAAGATCAATTTCGTTTCTCCTTTTAAAATAATCGCTAATATATTTTTACCACAAAAACGCCCCTTATGGTTAAACATTCTCTGAAAAGCCTTTGTAAACTAAAGGAAATTTGTTGACCAGGTCCAAGAGTGGTTGTACAATAGATGATTGTAAAAAATATAAACTGATTACTTCGGCCAGCCTACTATCTAAGGCTAAAGGGAACTGTGCTTTTGTCACAGTTCTTTTTATGAGGAACGGGGAGGAAACATTTTTGGCAGATCAAAAGAGAAGAGAAAACATCAGAAACATCGCGATCATCGCGCACGTCGACCACGGTAAGACTACCCTGGTTAACCAGCTGCTCAAGCAGTCAGACACTTTACCAGAACACATGAACCTGGAAGACCGGGCAATGGACTCCAACGCCATTGAACGTGAACGTGGGATCACGATTCTGTCAAAGAACACCGCGGTCAGCTACAAGGGCACGACCATCAACATCCTGGACACCCCAGGCCACGCCGACTTCGGTGGGGAAGTTGAACGGATCATGCACATGGTTGACGGTGCCCTGCTTCTGGTCGACGCTTACGAAGGCCCAATGCCGCAGACTCGCTTCGTTTTGCAAAAGGCCCTGGAAGCCGGCGTTAAGCCAGTTGTTGTCGTTAACAAGATCGACCGTCCTGGTGCTCGTCCAGCTGAAGTTCTGGATGAAGTCCTGGAACTCTTCATCGAACTTGGCGCCAACGACGAACAACTTGAATTCCCAGTTGTTTACGCTTCTGCCTTGAACGGTACTTCCAGCTACTCAGACGACCCGGCTGACCAGGAAGAAACTATGGACCCGGTTTTCGACACCATCATCAAGGCCATTCCGGCTCCACTTGACAACGAAGACGAACCTCTGCAGTTCCAAATCACCATGCTTGACTGGGACGACTACGTTGGCCGTATCGGTGTCGGCCGCGTTTACCGGGGCAAGATCAAGGTCGGCGACGAAGTTACTGTCATGAAGCTTGACGGTTCCAAGCAAAACTTCCGCGTGACCAAGCTCTTTGGTTACTTCGGTCTGAAGAGAAACGAAATCAAGGAAGCCAAGGCTGGCGACATCATCGCCATCAGCGGGATCAATGACATCTTCGTCGGTGAAACCATCGCTTCTAAGGAAAACCCAGAAGCCTTGCCAATTCTGCGGATCGACCCGCCGACTCTGCAAATGGACTTCGTGGCCAATGACTCACCATTCGCCGGCCGGGAAGGCAGCCAGGTTACTCCAGCCAAGCTGGAAGAACGGCTTTTGCGGCAAACCCGGACTGACGTTTCCTTGAAGGTTGAACCAACGGATCAATTGAACGCCTGGACTGTTTCAGGCCGTGGGGAACTTCACCTGTCCATCCTGGTTGAAGAAATGCGCCGGGAAGGCTTCGAACTGCAACTGTCACGGCCAAAGGTTATCTACCGGGAAGTTGACGGGCAAATGTGCGAACCATACGAAGCTGTCCAAGTCGATGTGCCAGACGAATACGTTGGTTCAGTTATCGACGGCTTGTCCCAACGCAAGGGTGAAATGCAGAACATGGTTTCCAAGGGCAACGGCCAGACCCGCTTGGAATTCTCAGTTCCTTCCCGTGGTCTGATCGGCTACAACAACGAATTCATGTCCGCAACTGGTGGTTACGGGATTATGAACCACACCTTCAGCGAATACAAGCCAGTCGTTAAGAACTGGAACCCAGGCCGGCGCAACGGTGCTTTGGTTTCCATCAACCAGGGTCAGTCAACTACTTACTCCCTGCAGTCAGTTGAACAACGTGGCCAGCTCTTCATCGGTGCCGGCGTGCAAGTTTACGAAGGGATGATCGTTGGTGTATCTTCCCGTGACCGTGACATCGCTGTCAACGTAACCAAGGGCAAGAACCTGACCAACACCCGTGCTTCTGGTAAGGACCACGCGGCTGCCATCAGAACGCCAAAAACTTTGACTTTGGAAGAATCAATCGAATTCTTGAACGATGACGAATACTGTGAAGTAACTCCAGAAAGCCTGCGCCTGCGGAAGAAGATCTTGAACACTTCAGAACGGCAAAAGTTTGACAAGAAGAAGGCCAAGACCAACTAATTGTTATTTTTTGGTAAGTCTCTCCCCCTATTTATAGGAGGAGGGGCTTTTTTGTTTTATAATGAAAAGCGACGATTATTTTTAATGAGGGGAAATAGTGAAAAGCGTGAAGGAAAATAAAACGGGAGCTGGCAAAATTGCCAAAATAAAAGAGACATTCAAATATTTCGACTACCGGATCTTCATCGTCTACTTGCTTTTGATGACGATCGGGGTGATCGCGGTCTATTCAGCCAGTTCAGAAATCCTGCTGATCAACGGTTTTAAAGCCACGGTTTATGGGCAAAAGCAGCTGATTTACGCCTTTTTCGGGGTGATAATCTGCCTGGCCTGTTACAGCATCAACCTGGATTACTTAAGGCGAGGCAAGCTGCTCTTATGGCTGCTGTTAATCGTGGCTGGATTATTGGTCTACGTTAGGGCTTTTGGCCAGGCAGTCAACGGGGCCAAGGGCTGGATCAACCTGGGCCCGATCAACATCCAGCCTTTGGAACTGGCCAAGCTGGTCTTGCTCTTGTATCTGGCCCGGATGCTGGCTAAAGCCGATGGGCGGTTAGTGCGCGGGCATATCATTTCCCAGCTTTTGCCAACGGCTTTAGTAGCAGGCTTTTTGATGATTCTGGTCTTGATCGAGCCAGACTTCGGGGGGACAGCCATTCTTTTTTGCCTGGTCTTGATCATGTACTCAGTTTCCGGTATTCCAACCGGCTACGCTCTTTTGAGTCTAATCGGCATCACCGTTCTGGTCGTCGGGGGTTTCAGCTTGATTGTGGCCTGGAACCCGAGCTTCTTGCAGGATGTTTACGTCTACAAGCGTTTCATCGCTTTTTTGCACCCGTTTAAGACAGCGGCTAATGAAGGGGCCCAGCTGGTCAATTCCTATTACGCTATCCACAACGGCGGTTTATTTGGCCTGGGCCTGGGCAACAGCATCCAGAAGCGGGGCTATCTGCCAGAACCTTACACGGACTTTATTTTGTCGATTATCGCCGAAGAAGTCGGCTCTTTGGGGGCGTTATTAGTTCTGGGCCTGCTCTTTTACCTGATGCTTTTGATCATGGAGCGGGGGGTCAAGGCCCAGTCCCAGTACTCCACCTTGATCTGCTTCGGGGTGACCGCGATTATCTTTTTCCAGACTTTATTTAACGTTGGCGCGGTATTAGGCCTGATGCCGATCACTGGGGTGACTCTGCCCTTTATCTCTTATGGTGGGTCATCACTCTGGGTTTTGTCGGCCGCTATTGGCCTGGTCTTAAATGTTACCGCGGAAGAAAAAATCAGACAGGAGGTGCAAGCAGCTGATGAGTATTAACCAAGAATTAAAAGAGCAGGAGATTCCCAGCCGGACCAGTCTGATCGTGTACCTGCGCAATGTCAACAACGACCAGTTCAAGCTGCGCCGGTTCGGGGACATCGTTTATTTTTCCAAAAAGCTGCATTATTTGATTCTGTACGTCAACCAGGAAGAGGCGGAAGAAACGGCTAGCAAGCTGCGGAGCTTTAGCTTTGTCAAGAAGGTTGAATTTTCCCAAAATGATGCCCTGGACCTGGACAATCAGAAGATTGAGCAGCAGATCAGCGACATGGCCAAGGAGGCCGAAGAGAAGTTAAATCAGACAGATAAAGAGGACTGGATCAAGTGAGAATCATTTCTGGAAAATACGCCAAGCGGAATCTGTTTACACTCAAGAGCCAAAAGACCCGGCCAACTAGTGACAAGGTCAAGGAATCCTTGTTCAACTCCCTAGGCCAGTTTTTTGCTGGAGGAGAGGTCCTGGACCTGTACGCTGGCAGCGGGGCTTTGGGCATTGAAGCCGTCTCCAGAGGTTGCGACCATGCGGTATTAAACGACGTCAGCCGGCCGGCCTGCCAGATCATCAGGAAAAACGTGGACCTAACCAAGGAGCCGGACCGCTTTGAGGTCTTCACCATGCCGGCTAAAGTGGCCTTGAAGGTTTTCGCTGAGCAGGAAAGGAAGTTTGACCTGGTCTTTTTGGATCCGCCATATGCCAAGCAGCAGATGGTCAAGGACATGACCGCTCTTGCTTCCTTGGGCCTGCTCAATCCTGGAGCCAGGATAGTCGTGGAAACTGATGAGCAGACAGACTTGCCGCCGGTTTCAGGCTTTGACCTTTTGAAAGACCACCATATGGGCAAGACTATCGTAAGAATTTACCAGAGGGCAGAATAGATGACGACAGCGCTATTTCCGGGGAGTTTTGACCCCATTACCAACGGACACATGGATACCATTGAGCAGGCGGCGAAGGTCTTTGACCGCCTCTTGGTCGTGGTAATGACCAACAGCTCAAAAAAGGCGCTTTTCACGCCAGATGAGCGAGTGGACTTGATCCAGGCCGCGGTAAAAGAACAAGGACTGACTAATGTTGAGGTCCTGGCCCGGCCTGGCCAGCTGACGGTTGACCTGGCTAAGGAGCTGGGGGCCGGAGTCCTGGTCCGCGGGGTCCGCAACAGCAGCGATTTTCTCTATGAGCAGCAGATCGCCCAGCTGAACCAGGAGCTAGCCCCGGACCTGCCGACTGTGTTATTTATGGCTAAAGCGGCCAATAGTGCTTTGGCATCGAGCATGCTGAAGGAAATTGCCATGTTTGGGGGCGACTTGGACCGCTTTTTGCCCAAAAAGGCCGCCAGAGCCTTGAAGGAGAAGCTGCAAAGTGAAAGTTAAAAAAGACAGACAAAGCAAACAGTGGCGCCGGGCCCTGGTTGGCTTATTTACAGTCATCCTGCTGGCCCTGGTCCTGCTTATGCCGACCAAGTACGTGATTGAGGCGCCAGGGGATGCCCTGCCGGTCGGCGACTATTTAAAGACCACTGGGGTTAAAGCTAAGAACAACCTCTACTTCGTGACCGTGAGCGAAAGGCGGGCGGTTTTAGGCGACTATTTATGGTCTTTTACCCAGCCATATGAAGACCGCTTGACCATGGATGAAGTGACCGGGGGGTCAAGCACTGAACAATATGAACAGCTGCAGGAATGGTACATGCAGACCAGCCAGCAGACGGCCATCTATTACGCGGCTAAGAAGGCAGGGCTTAAACCCAAGCTGAAGTATCAGGGCGTATATGTGATGGACCTGCAGTCTACTTCCAGCTTTAAAAAGAAGCTCTTGATCGGGGACACGATCGTGGCGGCCAACGGGCATAAGTTCAAGTCCGTCAAGGGCTTCATGAGCTATCTGCAAAAGCAGAAGATTGGGCAGAAGGTGTCGATTACGGTCTTGCGGTCCGGGAAAAAGCGGACTTTTACCGGGAAAATCGTCAAGGTTAAAGGCACCGGCAAGCCGGGGATCGGAATCAGTATGGTGGAAAGAGTCAAGGTTGAAGTCAGCCCGAAGACCACCATCAGCACGGGCGACATCGGCGGCCCGTCAGCTGGTCTGATGTTCTCCCTGGCCTGCTACCAGAACTATACTGGCAAGGACTTGACCAAGGGCCATAAGGTTGCCGGGACGGGGACGATCGACGCAAGCGGCAAGGTCGGCATCATCGGCGGCGTGGACAAGAAGGTCGTGGCCGCGGATAAGGAAGGAGCAGAAGTATTTTTCGCCCCAACCGACCAAACCGGGGTCAAGAAGTCCCAGACCAACTACGCCGTGGCCAAAAGAACGGCCAAGAAGCTGGGCACGAAGATGAAGATCGTGCCGGTGGCAACTTTTGACGATGCTTTGAAATACCTGCAAAAGCACTACAAGTAAAGAACAAACAGATTAAAAGAACCGAAGCCAGCCTTCGGTTCTTTTTTTGCCTCAGTAACTTTTTCCCGGCTTTTTTAGGAAAAAAGGCTGTATTTGGCGTACTAGTTATTGAGGTGATAAAAATGAATCAGTCAAACGAAAAAACGGAAGGCAAGCAAAAGCTGCAGGACCTGCTTGCCTGGCTGACCGAAAAGAAAATGTACATCATAATCGTTTTGCTGGCGCTAGGGGGCTTTTACTATGTCAACCGGCAGCCAGCCGCTGACAATTCAGCTCTTTTGTCCAGCAGCCAGAGCATGAGTGAGAATAGTGGCCAGAGCCTGCAAAGTTCCAGTGTCAGTTCAGTGGCTTCCAGCGCCAGCTCAGCGGCTGGCGCAGCAAATAGCGAAGTAGTCTGCGATATTTCAGGAGCCGTCAAGCACCAGGGGGTCTATCGGCTGAAAAACGGGGCAAGGCTGGAAGACTTGATTGAAAAGGCCGGAGGCTTGACCAAGGATGCCCAATTGAAGGCCATCAACCGCAGCCAGCTGTTAAAAGACCAGGACAAGATCTACATCCCTGGCAAGGGGGAGAAGGTGGAAGCGGCCCAGACTGCTAATTCAGCCTCGGCAACTACTCCTGCTTCTTCTTCTGCTTCTTCATCAGCTTCTTCTTCAACTTCTGGCGCAGCTTCTGGTGACTTGATCAACTTGAACACGGCCACGGCGGCCGACCTGCAGAAGCTGAACGGGATCGGGGAAAAGAAGGCTGAGCAGATCATTGCCTACCGGCAGGAAAAAGGGTCTTTTAAGAGCATTGATGAGTTGAAAGAGGTGTCGGGAATTGGCGACAAGACCTTCGCGGCAATTAAGGATCAGCTTACGATCTAGCCTGGAAGCCGGTTTTTACTTTCTTTTGGCCTTGGCCAGCGTCAGCTTGTGTGGGGTCTTTCAATTGCAAAAATGGGGAAGGCTCTTGGCCTTGGCTGCCTTGCTTTATCTGCTGTTTTTGCTCAAGGGAAAATATGGAGGCTTATTTAAATTTGCTCTTTCTTTCTTGCTCCTGCTGGCTTTAGTCTTGGCTAAAGACCAGGTGAAGCCGGGCGAGCCGGCAGGCGACATCCGCCTTTATCCTGACCAGGTGAAAATTACTGACGGCTGGCTAAGCGGGCGGGGGCAGACTGCGACGCAGCAAGTGCAGGTTTACGGGCCGGCAAGCAGGGAGGCACTAGCTCTGCTTGAAAATGGGCAGAGCATTTACTTAACGGATGTTTCTGGAGCCGTCAGCGAGATTGAGCCGGCGACCAATCCGGGCCAGTTTGACTACCGCCGCTATTTAGCCAGCCAGCATGTCTACCGGCAGGTCAAGCTGGCTAATTATCAGGTAAGGCCAGCTCCGGTTAGTCTTTTGACCCGCCTGCATGGCCTGCGCTGGAAAATTCAAGCTTATCTTAAGCGCCTGCCGCGCCTCTTGGCCTTTTTTGCCAGTGAATTGCTGCTGGCGGAAAATCCGGCTGGGGACAACCAGGCCAACTTGAATACCTACCGGGATCTGGGGGTTATCCATATCTTGAGCATTTCGGGGATGCACGTGGGTATTTATGTCTTTGCCTTGGCAGTTTTAGGCAGCTGCCTGCACATGACCAAGGAGGAAGTTTTTGCCGCCTCCTGCGGCTTGTTGGCTTTTGAGGTCTTCCTGAGCGCGGGTCAGCCCGGTTTTATCCGGGCGACTCTCAGCTATCTTTTTTCTGCCGGCCTGGCTTTTAAGGGCCGGCGGATCGGCCGGGCGGATTTGCTGGGCTTGACCTATTGCTGCCAGCAGCTTTTTACTCCCCGCCTTTTGCTGGAAACGGGCGGGATCTTGACCTATTGTTTGGCCCTGGGCCTGGTCTTGACGGCGAAATTGCCAAACTTCAGGCAGGCCTTCTGGCTGAACGGCCTGCTGACGCCGTTTTTGCTTTACTTTTTCTACCAGGTCAATGTCTGTACGATTTTTTACAATATTTTGGTCGTGCCCTATTTCAATTACATAGTCATGCCTTTGACCGGACTGGCCTTGCTGGCTCCGCCCGGTCTGACGGCAATTTTTGAAAAAATCCTGGAGACGGCGGAAGGCCTATTGGCTAATATAGCCAAAACCGGCTTTGGCCAGTTGATCTATGGCCAGGTCAAGGGCTGGCAGCTGGCCCTGCTATTTGCTTTGACCTTCCTGTATCTCATTACGAGTAAAAAGAAATACCGCCATATTCTGGCGGCAGTTTATCTCTTAATTTTTGTCAGCATCCATTTTCCTTTGGAGGGGCAGGTCTCTTTTATCGACGTGGGCCAGGGCGACAGCATCCTTTTAACGACGCCCATTAGGCGCCGGGTCTACTTGATCGATACCGGGGGCAAGCTGACTTTTGGCAAAAAGAAGCAGAGCCAGCCCCAGATTGACCGGATTACAATTCCCTTGCTAAAATCCCAGGGAATCAGCCAGATTGACGGTGTCTTCGTCAGTCACCAGGACGCTGATCATGTCGGTGACTTGGGGCCGCTTTTAGAAGAAATGCCAGTCAAACGCCTCTATATGGGGGCCGGCCTTATTCAAAATCCCAGCTTTCGGGCTAGGATAGCCGGCCGGGTGGCAAAGACCAAGCTGATTGAGCTGAAGGCAGGGATGGAGGTAAAAGAAGCGATCAACTTCCAGGTTCTGCACCCAGAAGTAGCGGGAAAAGGGGAAAACAAGGACTCTTTGTCGCTCACTTGCCGCTTGGCCGGGAAAAGTTGGGGCTTTACCGGTGACCTGGACCAGGCAGGTGAAGAGGCAATTATCAAGAAGTATCCGGATTTAAAAATTGACTACTTCAAACTTGGCCACCATGGCAGCGATACGTCTTCTTCAACTGTTTTTTTACAGGCAATCCAACCGAAATTAGTCTTTATCTCAGCCGGCCGGAACAACCGCTACCACCACCCCAAGCCGGAAACTTTAGCCAAATTGCACCAATTGGGGATTTCCTACCTCAATACTCAAACGGAAGGGATGATCAGCTGGCATTACGGCAGCAAGGAATACTTCAGCAGTTTTCTGGAAGGGCGGCGGGTATGTTATCATTATTAAAGACTTACTTTTAGAGGGAGGAAAGCGGCTTGCCAAATTTAATATCCCTGTTTCCCAACAGCCAGGCAGGCAACCCAAATGTCTTGCTGCAGGGACCGGATGCTTTTTTAAATGACTATCTGGCTCACAATTATGTCCAGCAAGCAGCCTTTCAAGGTCTGGAGAAGGTGACAGTCGACTGCGAGAGCGATCCGCTGGACGACTTGATCGCTGCTTTGGCGGAGGCTAGCCTCTTCAGCCAGCAAAAACTGGTTTTAGTCAAGAACCCAATTTTTTTGACGGGGAAATTCCCAGCCAAATATAAGCAGCAAGGGGACCAATTGCTGGAAATCTTCAGCCACCTGGACCAAATCGACGATGTGATCGTTTTAGTAGCCAGCTATGAGAAGCTGGACCGGCGCAAGAAACTGACCAAGCAGGTGGAAAAGAGCTTCAACACAGTCTCTACCGCTGTCAAAAGCTATGAAAGCGGCCGGGTCATGCAGGCCTTAGTCAAGGCGGAAGGCTACCGCTTTGGCAAGGGGGCCATGGACCTCCTCATGGAGAGAAGCGACCAGGTTCTGGACGCGGCCCTGGGCAATTACAACAAGCTGAAGGCCATCAGCGACGGCCAGGAAATCAGCCGGGACTTGGTGGACCGGAACATCGACCTTAGCCTGGACCAGAATGTTTTTGCTATTTTGGAAGCTGCCTTAAAAGGTGACTACCAAGAGGCGATTGACCGCCTGGACGGACAGCTGCGGGAAGGAACCTACCCCTTGCAGCTGGTCGCGGTCTTTTTCAGCCAGGTCGAATTTTTGCTCTGCGTGAAGGTGATGGGGCAGAGAAGGCGGAGTGAAAGCGAGATCGCCAAGGAATTGTCCGCCCACCCTTACCGGGTCAAGACAGCCTTGAAGTCCAGGGCGAAAGTCGGCCAGCTGAAGCGGATGCTGGCTCAGCTGATCCAGCTGGACTACCGCTACAAGAGCGGGGTCTGCCAGGGCAGCCGCTTTTTAAAGGCTTTTATCTTGACCTGCTAGGCAAAAAGAGAAACAAAATACAGAAAAAGGCAAAAGAAAAAGAGCGGGAAACGAATTGTTTCTCGCTCTTTTGTTGATTGCTAGTTTAATTACTTAGCAAGCTTAGCCAAACGACTCTTGTCACGGTTAGCCTTGTTCTTGTGGATCAAGCCCTTTGAAGCAGCCTTGTCCAATTCACGGATAGCAGCAACGTGTAATTCGGAGGCGTTGTCCGCACCAGCAGCTTGAGCAGCCTTGAACTTCTTAACGGCAGTTCTCATAGTGCTGAGTTGAGCAGCATTGCGTTCGTTAGCAACAGCTTGAGTCTTAACACGCTTGATAGCAGATTTGATTTGTGGCATTAGGTTCACCTCCAATAACTGATTGAAATTCACTAAATTATTATACTGAAAGCCGGCGCCAGATGCAAGAAGAAATTTTGCTTGCTTTTTCTAAAAAATCGGGTATGATTATATTTGTTATGTGAACCTCGGACGTTGTCTTTACGTTTCACCTAACGGCTGACGCTGTCCGGGGCAATTTTTTTAAAGAAAGGTGCAGAAACATGGCAGTTTCAAAAGAAAGAAAGAACGAAATCATCAAGGAATACGCAACCCACGAAGGCGACACTGGTTCCGTAGAAGTACAAGTTGCTGTTTTGACTGAAGACATCAACAACTTGACTCAACACATGCGTGAACACTCACACGACCACCACTCATACGTTGGTCTGTTGAAGAAGATCGGTCACCGTCGTAACTTGCTTCGCTACTTGCAAGAAAACGACCTGGAACGTTACCGTGCATTGATCGCTCGTTTGGGTCTGCGTCGTTAATCAAGGACTCATCAAGAGGCTGGGCTTTTCCCGGCCTCTTTTCTTTTTCTCTTTTTTGCTTTTCACTTTTCTTTCTTTTCCTTTGCAGGCTTAGTGACTATCATGCTCATGCCCTTTATGTTAAAATTAAAAAGATTATAAGCGTTTTGATCGACAGATCCATATAAAGCATCTATCAGACAAAGAATTGATTTAACATGATTACGAAAAGGAGAGGTTTATGTCAGACAAGTTAAAAATCATGGTTCTCAGCGGGGTCCGCGAGCAGGGCAAGGACATGTTTGCCGTTCAGGTAAACGATGAAATTTTTGTTTTGGACGCCGGCCTCAAGTACCCGGACAGCTCATTGTTCGGGATCGACGTGGTAATTCCGGACATGGAATTCTTCAAGCAATATGGTGACCAAGTCGCGGGGATCTTTTTGACCCACGGCCACGCCGACTCTATCGGGGCTTTGCCATACATTCTGCGGGACTGGGACATTCCGGTTTTCGGCTCAAAATTAACTATCGAACTGGCCAAGATCGACGTGCAAAGAGAAAACAAGCGGCGGAACAACCAGCTTTTCAACGTTATCGACGCCGATACGGAAATCGACTTCAAGAATGCCAGCGTGTCCTTCTTCCACACCACTCACTCAGTGCCGGACTCTTTGGGGATTGTCATCCATGCTCCGCAAGGGCAGATCGTCTACACCGGTGACTTTAAGTTTGATCCTTCAGCCCGGCCAGCTTACCGGACTGACATGACCCGGCTGGCTGAAATCGCGGAAAACGGCGTTTTGGCCCTTTTGCCGGACTCATCCAACGCTGAAGCGGTTTTCCCGAACGCCAGCGAAAATGAAGTAGGTGCCTACATCACCAATGTCTTCAGAAACGCCAAGGGCCGGATCATCGTGGCCGGCAAGGCTTCCAACTTGAACCGGGTTCAGCAGGTCTTTAACGCCGCTGCCGCTACCGGCCGCCGGGTTCTTTTGACTGGCCGGGACGTGGCCAAGATCGTCCACACTGCCATGAAGCTGGGATACCTGGAAGTGCCGGACGGGCTTTTGATGAAGGTCAAGGAACTCAAGGACGTGCCGGATGAAAAGACGGTCATCCTGGAAACCGGCCGGATGGGCGAACCGCTCCAGTCCCTGCAGAAGATGGCCAACAACCGCCACCGGATGATCACCATCCACGAAGGGGACCTGGTCTTTATCGCCACGACCCCGTCACATGCCGTTGAAACCACGGTGGCCATCACCAGCGATATGGTTTACCGGGCTGGCGGCACGGTTATTGAACTTGGCCGCAACATGCACACTTCCGGCCACGCGACTGGCCGGGACCTACAGACCTTGATCGACCTCTTGAAGCCGCGGATCCTGGTTCCGGTAATCGGGGACTACCGGCTTTTGGAAGCAGTCAAGGACTTAGCCGTTGAAACTGGGATGGACCCAGACGACGTCTACATTACCCAAAACGGGGACTGCCTGGAATACGACACTAAGCGCGGCCAGTTCTTCCGCGGGGATGCTGTACCAGGCGAAGACACGATGATCGATGGCTCCGGGGTCGGCGACGTGGGCAACATCGTTTTGCGCGACCGGGAAGTTTTGTCAGACGACGGGATCTTTATCGCCGTAGTCACGATTGACCGCAAGAAGAAGAAGATCGTTTCCGAACCGCAAGTCACCAGCCGGGGCTTTGTCTACATCAAGGCCAACCACAAGCTGATGAACGACTCAATCCAGGTCATCAAGGACGCCATTCAGGCCAACTTTGAACACAAGAAGTTTGACTGGACTGAGCTCAAGCAGGACATGCGCTCCAGTCTGGAGAAGTTCCTCTACAAGCAGACCAACCGTCGGCCAGTCGTTTTGCCAGTCGTTATGGAAGTCAACCAGAACCGGCACCGGGCAATGCAGAAGAAGGCCGAAGACGCGGCTGAAGGCGCCAAGGAAAAGACTGCTAAGAAGCGTACAAACCGCAAGAAGCAGACCAAGCCGGCAAATAAGATCGCCAAGTCTGGCAAGAAGCCAGCAGCAAAGGGCAAGAAGCCGGTAAACAAGAACAAGAAGGAAAACAAGGCAGATGACAAGCGTTAGCCAAGAGAACCTGCTGAAATTGGTCAGACGGGCCGAAGCAGACGGGGACTACCAGGCTGCCTGCGGGCACCTGGAAGAGGCACTGAGGCTGGGCTTTGACGAAGACCTGGCCCTGGAATTGTCCCGCCTTTTGCGCTTAAACAAGGAGGAAGATCAGGCTTATGCCCTTATCAAGGCATTGCCTGATCTTTTTTCCCGGGATAAAGTACGGGACGAGTATGGCCAAGTCCTGGCGGCCAATAATTTTTTGATCGAGGCCCTTCAAGTCAAGCATTTGACTGAGGGAGAGATCGACTTTCCGGTTTTGCCAGCAGAAAAGCAAGAACAAGAGAAAATCCTGCTTGCTTTCAGAAAAACGCAGGCAGTCAGCCAAAGTCAGTATGAGCAGCTTTTAAAGCTGGATTTGCCGACCTACCTGGCCTTTGCCAGAAGCCTTTTGCTGGATCCTTTGGCCAATTATGCCTTGCGCCTGGCGGTTTGCGAGGACCTGGTCAAGCTGGGGGTTAAAGAGGAGATGCAGGTCATGATCCTGGGGGACTTGAAGAGTTTTGTCCCGGCGGAAACTGCCTTGCTTAAGCAGGACCCGGTTTACCGGGAATTCATCGCTTCTCTGGCCAGCCGCTACCAAAACCGCCCCAGCGAATTGCCTTTGATTCTGGCTGAGGGGAATTACGCTTTTGGCCAGCTTTACCCCTGCCAGGGGGATTATGTCACTAATCCCGATGCTTTTGCCCGGGACCTGACCGGCTTTTTGCGGCAAAAGCGGGGCGGGGAGAGCCAGAACTTGCTGGAAAAAATCTATCAGAAAAATACTGATTAATCTTTTTGCAAATCACTTTACTTTTTGCCGGCATTTAGTATAATCATTTTTGGATATTTTCAAGAAGTTGCGCTATTGCTACTAGCGTACTTCTTAGGAAAGTAGTACAATATTCAACAGAGAATCATCCGTTAGTTTTGTCTCAACGGACTTCTTGTAAAATTTCAGGAGGGTCATTTTAATGGCAGAAAAAGAACATTACGTTAGAACTAAGCCACACGTTAACATTGGTACTATTGGCCACGTTGACCACGGTAAGACTACTTTGACCGCAGCTATCACTACTGTGTTGGCTAAGAAGGGTTTGGCACAAGCTGAAGATTACTCACAAATCGACGCAGCTCCAGAAGAAAAGGAACGTGGTATCACTATCAACACTGCCCACGTTGAATACGAAACTGAAAAGCGCCACTACGCCCACATGGACGCCCCAGGCCACGCCGACTACATCAAGAACATGATCACTGGTGCCGCTCAAATGGACGGTGCTATCTTGGTTGTTGCCGCAACTGACGGTCCTATGCCACAAACTCGTGAACACATCTTGTTGGCTCGTCAGGTTGGTGTTAACTACATCGTAGTCTTCTTGAACAAGTGCGACTTGGTTGACGACCCAGAATTGATCGACTTGGTTGAAATGGAAGTAAGAGACTTGCTTTCAGAATACGGTTACCCAGGTGACGATGTTCCTGTAGTCCGTGGTTCAGCTCTTAAGGCTCTTGAAGGCGACGAAGAAGCTCAAAAGAAGATCGAAGAACTGATGGACGTTGTTGACGAATACATCCCAACTCCAGAACGTGAAACTGACAAGCCATTCTTGATGCCAGTTGAAGACGTCTTCACTATCACTGGTCGTGGTACTGTTGCTTCAGGCCGTATCGACCGTGGTACTGTTAAGGTTGGCGACAGCGTTGAAATCGTTGGTTTGGTAGAAAAGGTCTTGACTTCAGTTGTAACTGGTTTGGAAATGTTCCACAAGACTCTTGACTTGGGTGAAGCCGGCGACAACGTTGGTGTATTGCTCCGTGGTATCGACCGTGACCAAATCGTTCGTGGTCAAGTTTTGGCAGCTCCAGGCTCAATCAAGACCCACGAAACTTTCAAGGGTCAAGTCTACATCTTGAGCAAGGACGAAGGTGGCCGTCACACTCCATTCTTCTCAGACTACCGTCCACAATTCTACTTCCACACCACTGACATCACTGGTGAAATTGAATTGCCAGAAGGTACTGAAATGGTTATGCCTGGTGACAACACTGAATTCTCAGTTACTTTGATCAAGCCAGCCGCTATCGAAGTTGGTACTAAGTTCACTATCCGTGAAGGTGGTAGAACTGTTGGTGCCGGCCAAGTTACTGAAATTGACGACTAATTTTTAGTTTTTGAATTTTAGTTCTAACAGTGTAAAAAGGTGTTCTTCTCAGAAGAACGCCTTTTTTTATCCAAAAAAGCCCTATTTTGTAGTACTTTCATTGTTTTTTGACCGGCTTTAAGGTAAGATATTTAAGTATGCAAAGTAGCAAACTCAAAATAGACATTGGAGGTATTTGATTAATGTCTGCTAACTGGAAAACTACCGGTAAGACTACTGGTGAACTTTCTTTTGAAATCTCTCAAGATGAAATCAAGAAGAGCCTGGACAAGGCTTTTAACCGCGTAAAGAAGAGCTTGCGTGTACCTGGCTTCCGTAAGGGTCACGTTTCCCGTGTAATCTTCAACCAATACTACGGTGAAGAAGCTCTTTACGAAGACGCTTTGAACTTTGCTTTGCCAGAAGCTTACAGCGCTGCTGTTAAGGAAACTGGCATCAAGGCAGTTGGCCAACCTCAAATCGTTCCTGTATCAATGGACAAGAACAAGGCCTGGGAAATGAAGGCAATCGTAACGGTTGAACCAGAAGTTGAACTTGGCCAATACACTGAAATCGAAGTACCAAAGCAAAACACCCGCGTTTACCAAAAGGACATCGACGCTGAATTGACTAAGCGTCAAGAACAAAACGCTGAAATGGTTTTGAAGAACGACAAGGCTGAAAACGGCGACACTGTAACCATCGACTACGTTGGTACTGTTGACGGCGTTGAATTTGACGGCGGCTCAGCTCAAAACTACTCCCTGGAATTGGGCTCAAACACCTTCATCCCTGGCTTTGAAGACCAACTGGTTGGCCACGGCGCTGGCGAAGAAGTTGACGTTGTCGTAACCTTCCCAGAAGACTACGGCGCAAAGGACCTGGCTGGCAAGGAAGCTCACTTCGCAACCAAGATCCACGAAGTTAAGGCAAAGCAATTGCCAGAACTTGACGACGAATTTGCCAAGGACGTTGACGACTCAGTTGAAACTCTTGACGAATTGAAGGAAAAGATCAAGGCTGAACTGAAGTCTGAAAAGGAAGAAGCAGCCAAGGCAGCTATCCAAGAAGCAGCCATCACTACTGCAGTCAAGAACGCTACTGTTGAAGAAATTCCTGACGTGATGATTCAAGAAGACGTTGACAACCAACTCAACCAATACTTGGGCGACATGCAACGTCAAGGGATTGACCCACAAACTTACTTCAAGTTGACTAACACGACTGAAGACCAACTGCGCAGCCAATTGTCAGCAAACGCAGCTGAACGCGTTAAGACCAACCTTGTTCTGGAAGCAATCGTAGCCAAGGAAGGCTTCGAAGCAAGCAAGGAAGAAATCGACGCTGAAATCAAGGACCTGGCAGACAGCTACAACATGAGCGAAAAGGCAGTTCGCAACGCTTTGAGCGACGAAATGCTGGCTCACGATATCAACGTTCGCAAGGCAATGAACTTGATCACTGACAGCGCTAAGCAAGTAGCTAAGGCTAAGCTTGAAGAAGGCAGCGAAGACGAAGAAGAAGACAAGTAATCGCCTGTCAATAGCCTGAATTCCCCAGAAGTGGCACCTGCCCCTTTTGGGGTTTTCTTTTGCCAAGATGGAAGAAAAAATACAAGGCTAATTTCGCGCAAGTTGCCCGTATTTATGCTAATCTAGTCTTTAGCAAATAGAGGAGGGAATACATGGCTACTAAGTTTACAGATCCAGAAGAAGTGAAATGCTCATTCTGCGGCAAGTCTGCCAGCCAAGTAAAAAAAATGATTGCCGGCAACGGCGTATACATCTGCAACGAGGACATTGAACTCGCCAAGCGGATTATTGATGATGAGCTGCGTCTGGATTCACTGAAGGAGGCGCGCGAGCTTCCCAAGCCAATGCAAATTAAAGAAGAACTGGACCAGTACGTGATTGGCCAGGACCGGGCCAAGCGGGTTCTGTCCGTGGCGGTTTACAATCACTACAAGCGGATCAGTCAAATGGATGTTGATTCTTCAACTGAACTGCAAAAGTCTAACATTGCCTTGATCGGGCCAACTGGGTCAGGCAAGACCTACCTGGCGCAAACTCTGGCCAGGATTTTGAACGTACCGTTCGCGATCGCGGACGCGACTACTTTGACTGAAGCCGGCTACGTAGGGGAAGACGTCGAGAATATCCTGCTTAAGCTGCTGCAGAATGCTGACTACGACCTGGAGAGAGCCCAGCGGGGGATCATTTATATCGACGAAATCGACAAGATCTCCAAGAAATCAGAAAATGTGTCAATCACCCGGGACGTGTCTGGTGAAGGGGTTCAGCAGGCTCTTTTGAAGATCCTGGAAGGGACCATTGCTTCTATTCCGCCGCAGGGCGGCCGCAAGCACCCGCAGCAGGAAATGATCCGGATGGATACCACCAACATCCTCTTCATTGTCGGCGGGGCCTTTGACGGTATCGAAGAGATCGTCAAGAACCGGCTGGGCAAGAAGACCATCGGTTTCGGGGCAGAACAAGAATCCGGCAAGGTTGACGACGACAACTGGAACCGCTTCTTGACGACCGGTGACTTGGTCAAGTTTGGCTTGATCCCAGAATTCATCGGTCGGATTCCAATTATCACTACCTTGGACCGGCTGGATAGCGACGATTTGGTCCGGATCTTGACTGAACCAAAGAATGCCTTGATCAAGCAATACCAGAAGCTGCTCTCCCTTGACGGGGTTGACCTGGAATTTGAACCAGCTGCCGTCAAGCAGATTGCTGACCTGGCTATTGAACGGAAGATGGGGGCCAGAGGCCTTAGAACCATCATTGAAAATGCTATGATGGACATCATGTACCGGACGCCAAGCGAAAGCGACATCAGCAAGGTCATCATCACGCCGGAAACGATTACCGGGATGGGCGAGCCAAAGGTGATCCGCCGTGAACTGGAAGAGGTTGCCGATGATCATTAACCAATCAGAATTTGCCGTCAGCGCGGTTAAAGCCAGCCAGTACCCAGCAGGCGGCTTGGATGAAATCGCCCTGGCTGGCCGGTCAAACGTTGGTAAGTCCAGCTTGATCAACACCCTTTTGCAAAGAAAGAACCTGGCCCGGACCTCCTCGTCGCCGGGCAAGACCCAGACCTTGAACTTCTACCGGGTCGACAGCGACCAAGCTGACTTTTACCTGGTCGACGTGCCAGGCTACGGCTATGCCAAGGTTTCCAAGAAGCAGAGAGAAGAGTTCGGGGAAATGATCCAGGACTACCTGGAAACCCGGGCCTATCTCAAGGGCTTGATTTTGCTGATTGACGGCCGCCACGAACCGACTGCCGACGACATTGCCATGTATGACTATGCCCAGTATCTGGACCTGCCGGTATTAGTTGTGGCCACGAAGATGGACAAGATCAAGAAGAACGCCTTCAACAAGACTGAGGCGGCCTTCAGAAAGCACTTGAACTTGAACAAGGACAATGTGACCTTCCTGCCATTTTCATCAGTGACCAAGCTGAATGTTGACCAGGTCAAGAACTGGATTGCAGCCAGACTGGACGAAGAATAGCAGACAAAACAAAAATGCTCAAAGGATTATTCCTTTGAGCATTTTGCGTTTACCGGTGTTTTTTCGGCATTTGCGGCCGGTGGTTAAAGAGTTCGGCAATCAGCTTGAAGGCTCCGTAGATGATCAAGAGGATCCCGATCTCAATGATTGATTGGTGGTTGAAGTATTCTGGGTTGATGATGACGATGATCCCCAAGGCAAAAGAAATGATGGCTTCAGCCACGGTGATGATAGTTCTAAAGACCCCGGTCTGCTTGCGCAAAATAATCTTGCGGGTCCGGCCATAGGCATAGAAAAGCAGGAAGGCTCCCAGGAAGTAGTGGGCCAAAAAAACTAATAGCTGATTGCTCGATAAAAGCGCTACAGAGGCCGCGAACAAGACCAGGTAGGTGATCAAGAAGAAGCGCTTTTGCTGGGGCTTAAAGGCCGAAACAGAGACCGAGAGAATATGGTTGACGCTGAAGATAATCCCCCCGACCGCGGCCAAAATCCCGAAGGCCTTGAAGGCATAGTCTGGGGCCGTAAGACTGATGATGCCAAGCAGAACCAGGAGCCAGCCAGTCAGAGTATCCCGGCTGAAAAGGGCGGCCCCAATCTGCTGGTTCTTGATCAGCTGCCAGATTGAAGAGAAAAGGTTGCCTAAGATAAACTTAGTCCGCCTTGAAGAGTTGGTCACAGACAAAAGGATGGCTCCAAAGCCCCCAAAGCCGTTTTTAGCCAGCTGGTTGATCTTGCTGGATCCACTGGCCGCCAGGGCGTCAAAGAGGTCTTGGGTTAGGGCTTCCCGCTCTTCCAGGCTGGCTGATCCGATCCATTGGTTGATCAGCTGGTTGTAGACCCGGGACTCAGGATTGGGCCGCTTGCGGGTCACGAAATGGCTGCCCTTGATCTGCCAGGAATAAGTGTCATGTTGGGCGATGTTGCCATTGGTCGAATAGACGATGACTGGGTCGACCTCCCTGGGTTCAAACAGGCGGCCGATAATGGAAAAGTCGGGCACGTAGCGGCGGAGAACTCTTTTTAAAAAGTCCTCGTTATAGTCAACTCCGGCCTCACTGGCCAGACCTGGACTGTCAAAGGTGTAGACAGCCTTGATCCGGGCCCGGTAGTCCTCAGGCAGCTTCAAAGCAGCGTATTCAGCCAGGTTGCCTCCCTTGGAGTGGCCGCCCAGGATATAGTCTGCTGTGTCATCAGCCAGGAGGTCCTTGAGGTAGCGGGCGCCTAAGATCTGGGCTTTGGTTTCCTTAAAAGAAATTTCAAAGTCTTCCCGCCAGCCGACCAGGGTGTCGTCGGTCCCCCGGAAGGCCACGTAGTGGGTACCATCTTCAAGGACGATTTTTAAGGCACTGAACTGGCACTGGTCGGTCAAAACAGTGTTGGAGTGGGACAAGCGGGCATCCTTAAAGCGGTCGCCCTCGCTCATTAGGCGGAAGAGTTCCTGGTACTGGCTAGCGTCTATGCCGGTAAAGGAAGAGGCAAAGTATTTCTCGGCGATTTCGCGTACGGTAACTTCCTTATTGCCGGAAGGGATGTACTTTTCCAAGTTAAGATAAGAAAAAATTGCTAAAACTAAAGCGTCAATTTCGTTGAAAGGAGACTTCTCCAGTGGAATGTCGCCCCGCCATTCCAGGTAGGTCAGCAAGTTGCTGTTGTCCAAGATGCTCACATCCTTAAAGAAAAATAATTGCAAATGCTTACAAGTTAATTTTAGCCTAAATAGGGCAGAGGTGGGCAGATTTACGGGAAAATTTAGCGACTTTTATAAAATATAAAAAGCCGCCAACAAGCGGCTTACTTTGCCTCTTTGCCGGCAGCTTTGTCGTCTTCTTTTTCCTTGCCCTTGCCGGAAGCGGCTTTCTTAGGGTCAGGGATGCTGGCGAATTTGTCGAAGAGTTTGTCTAAGTCGTCTTGTCTTTTAAAGGTTAAACCCATTTGTCCATATCCTGCTTTCCATTGAAATAAAATATCTACTTTTGCCTCAATTATAGCGATTTTTTTGCTATTCAGTCAATTTTGAACTATACTTACAAAAAAGAAGTAAAAAAGTAAGCAGTATTAAGAGAGGTGCAAAAATGACTGATGCGATTGATGCAATTGAAAAGCGCCGCAGCACGCGCTATTTTGACCAAAGCAATGAGCCTAGCCGGGCAGACCTGGAAGAAGTAGTCCGCTTGGCTGGCCAGGCTCCGTCTTGGGTTGATTCCCAGCCCTGGCGGGTTTATTTAGCCATGGGGGAAACGGCCAAGAAGATCCATGCCCGCCACCTGGCTTTGGCTGAAGCGGGGACGGCTCCGTCCCCAGACTGGGAAACCTGGCACCGGGAAGACTGGGATCCTTATCCAAGGGAAAACATGCTCCGGCACAACCAAGCCAGCCAGGAATATTTGAACACGCCGGAATTGCTGGACCTCAGGACCAACATTTTGCAGAAAAATCTTTACTATGCCCCGGCAATTGCTTATTTGACCATTCCTAAGCACTCCAACCTCTGGTCAGTCTATGATCTGGGTGCTTTTGCCCAAACTCTGGCAATCGCTGCCAAGGCCAAAGGGATTGACACCATGCCGGCTTATGAACTGGTCAAGTACCCGGCCAGCGTACGGGAAATCATGGGGATCCCGGATGACCAGACTCTGGCCATGGGGATCGGCCTGGGCTATGCCAAAGATGAGTACGTCAACGGCTACCAGGCTCCCCGCCGGGATCTGGCTGTTTTTTTGACGGTTAAGGATTAAACTGAAAAACTTGCAAGAATGCGTTGACTTTTTGTAAGTGAATCTGTAAGATTAAATTAAATCAAATTGAGAAAGGAGCTAAATCATGTTTGCAATGCAAGAAAACCAAACTATGTGCGTTTGTTGTATGTCACTTATGTCATACGACCGTTTTGTGTTGCCTAATCTGGATTTAGCTCAGACCAAGTGATTTGCCTAGTAATTGTTAGCTTAGTGGCAAATGAAGCAGCTGTTTCCTTTAGGGAGCAGCTGCTTTTTTGTCTTAGGAGGAAAAAATGCAAAAGATCAAGAAATTCACCCTTGCCGCTGTCAGCGTCAGTGCCGCCTTCCTGCTGGCCGCTTGCGGCAGTCAGCAGAGCTCAAGCTCATCAAGTAAGGACAAGCAGGTCTTAAAGCTCAGCGCGACCGCTCCGCTGGATACCATTGACATCAGCAAGGCGACCGGTTATGGGCAGACGGGGAACGTTTTTGAAAGCTTCTACCGTTTGGGCAAAAACGGGCAGCCAGCCGCCGGCTTAGCCAAGTCCGGCACCGTGTCTAAGGACGGCAAGACCTGGACCTTCAAGCTGCGGTCAAACGCCAAGTGGTCAAACGGGGAAAAGATTACCGCCCAGGACTTCGTCTACTCCTGGCGGCGGACGATCAACCCAAAGACGGCCTCACCTTACGCCTATCTTTTCTCTGGCATCAAGAATGCTGATGAAATTATTGCCGGCAAGAAGGACCCGTCCAGCCTGGGCATCAAGGCTTTGAACCAGGAAACCGTGCAAGTCAAGCTCAACCGGCCAATTGCCTACTTCAAGGTCTTGATGGCTTATCCGCTTTTTGGGCCGCAAAACGAAAACTTCATCAAGAAGGCGGGCAAGAAGTATGCCACCAGTTCCAAGTACATGCTCTACTCTGGTCCCTTTAAAATCACTGGCTGGAAGGGGACCAATGACACCTGGTCTTTTGTCAAGAATAACCAATACTGGGACAAGCAGGCTGTTAAGCTGAGCAAGATCAGCTACCAGGTCGTTAAGACCACCAACACCGGCTACCAGCTCTACCAGCAGGGCAAGCTGGACCTCACTCCGCTGTCTAGTGAACAGGTCAAGCAGCTGAAGAAGAATAAGGACTTCAAGACTTACCCATACTCCTACGTTGCTTATTTGGCCTACAACTTCCAGGCTAAGGACGCGACAGTTAAGAAGGCTTTGAACAACAAGAACATCCGCCTGGCTTTGTCCCTGTCACTAGACCGGAAGATCTTGACCAGCAAGGTCTTCGGGGACGGGTCAAGCGTGCCGACTGGCTTCGTGGCTTCCGGCTTGGCCTATGACCCAGCCAACAAGGAAGACTTTGCCAAGGAGCAAAAGGTGGCTAATACCGTTGACTACAACGAGAAGCTGGCTGAAAAGTACTGGAAGGCTGGCTTGAAGGAATTGGGCTTGAAGAAATTGAACCTGACCTTGCTGGCTTCAAACGAAAGCACCAACGCCGACGCCTTGACCCAGTACCTGCAGTCCCAATGGACCAAGGTTTTGTCCGGCATCAGCGTGAAGGTCAGCTCTATCCCAAGCAAGAACGCCTACACCAAGGCTGCAAGCGGGGACTTTGACATCTACGTTTCCGGCTGGGGCGGGGACTTCAGCGACCCGATGACCTTCATGCAGATCCTGCAGAAGGGGACTAGCTACAACTACGGCAAGTGGAACAATGCTGAATACAACAGCTTGATCAATAAGGCTTTGACGACTGATGCCAACGATGTTAACAAGCGCTGGCAGGACCTGGTCAAGGCTGCTCAAGTGGCTAATGCCGACCAGGCAGTCAGCCCGATCTACCAGCAGACGACCGCCTACCTGCAAAACAGCAAGGTTAAGGGGATCATCCACAACAATGCTGGTACCCAGTGGAGCTACAAGTACGCTTACATCAAGTAATTGAGCAAGTAGCAAGTTAGATATGCAAACAAAAAAGCGAGACCAGTGGTCTCGCTTTTTTAATGCCGGCTAGCTCTGTGACTGGAATTAGCCTTAATTTTGTGGGGATGCCGTTTGAACTTGACCTGGCCGCCCTCTGGCAGGAAGCGGAAGTGGCGCATCTTGGCGTTAAAGGGGCGGCCGGAAAGTCGGATGGCGGTCCAGTCCTTCATCAGCTTGATCATCCGGTCTAATTCCTGGACTCTTTTGGCCTGGCCTTCTGCTTCAGCAGCCTGGTGGATGTCACCTTCCAGGCGTTCGATCAAATTCTGATGGTAGGCAAGAAGCTCGGAGGTTAAGGGTGCGCGGCGGTACTGGTTGAAGAGCTTTTGGATCAGTTCCATGGCTTCCAGACTGTCTTTGGGTTGAATGTAACGGGGATCGTTTTCTTCATTCATCATTTTCTACCTTTCTTTTGCTTTATACTTTTTCTCCATGTTTTCTTTTCAGTTTTTTCTGGCCTTTAGCTTAAAGATTACAGAAGTGTTAAAAAATGCGATAACTAAAAATCACTCTAGCAATCTTTTAATTTTTTTGCCATAATATAGAGAAAAGCATAAGGCTTTTACTTTAGGATACCAGAATCAGAAAAAACGAGAGCTTGTTTGGCAAAATTTGTCAATTATGAGGAGAAAAAAGATGAAGGCATACTTGTTCGGCATTACGCCGGTGGAAGAAGCTTTTTTAAAAGAGTGGCAGGACCAGCACCCAGACGATAAAATTTCTTATACCCACAGCCCCTTGACGGCAGATAACCTGGAAGAAGCCAAGGGCTTTGAGGCAGTTTCGACCCAGCAGGCAGAAGCCTTGACGGCCGCTGACCTTGAGACTTTGGCGCAAGGAGGAGTCAAGCACCTGGCCTTGCGGAAGGTGGGGGCGGACAATATCGACTTGGAAGCGGCCACGAAGTGCGGGATTACCGTCGCTAATGTGCCGGCTTATTCGCCGCGGGCAATCGCGGAAAATGGCTTGACCGGGGCCATGTACCTTCTGCGCAAGTGGGGCTACTATCACCGGAAGATGCGGCGGGGGGATTTTACCCGGCCAACGGAGCTGATGAGCGATGAGATTTTCAACCAGACGGTCGGCATCGTCGGCTTGGGCCGGATCGGAGCAGCAGCGGCGGAAATGTACCATGCCCTGGGGGCTAGAGTCATCGGCTATGACCCGGTTTACAATGCTTCTTTAGAGCCTTTTTTGGACTTCGTTGATTTTGAGACCTTGATCAAGGAAAGCGATATCGTTCAGCTGCACATCCCGCTGACTCCGGAAAACAAGGGCATGTTCAGCGCCAATGAATTTGCCAAGATGAAGGACGACGCGATCCTGGTCAACCAGTCAAGAGGTGAACTGGTCGATACCGCGGCCTTAATTGTGGCCTTGAAATATCATGAAATCGGCGGGGCTGCCCTGGACGTTTTGGAAGGGGAAGAAAAAATCTTCGGCCGCAAGTTTGAGGACGTGGGTTCTTTGCCGGAAGAGTACACGGAGCTGATCAACCTGCCGAATGTGGTCATGTCCCCGCACTCAGCCTACTATACCAAGATGGCGGTCAAGAACATGTTCTTCCAGAGCATGACTGATATCGAGCGGACCCTGTCCGGGAAAAAGGCCTTTTTCAAGGTTAATTAGCTAAAAAGCGAAAAAAGAAGAACAATGACAAGCCCTGGCAGGCCAATCCTGCTGGGGCTTTTTCCATCTGTTAAGCTTTTTGTAAAGATTAACACCTGCTAAAAAATTCTGTTAGACTAAAGGTGAAGTGAAGTAAAAAGTTTTTGCAAAGGACAAGGAAATGGCAAATCAAGATCAAGCATATTTAGACTTACTGAAAAAGATCATGACCGAAGGCAATGACAAAAATGACCGGACTGGGACAGGCACCAGAAGCCTCTTTGGGGCCCAAATGCGCTTTGACTTAAGCCAGGGCTTCCCGGTCTTGACGACCAAGCGGGTGCCTTTTGGCTTGATCAAGAGCGAGCTTTTGTGGTTCTTGCGGGGAGATACCAATATCCGCTTCTTGCTTGAACATAAAAACCACATTTGGGACGAATGGGCCTTTAAGAACTGGGTGACCAGCCCGGAATACCAGGGCCCGGACATGACTGACTTTGGCCTCAGGAGTCAAAAGGACCCGGAATTTAAGGCAGTCTATGATGAAGAAATGCAGAAATTCTGCCAGCGGATTCTGGATGATGAAGCTTTTGCTCAAAAATACGGCAACCTGGGCGACGTCTACGGGGCCCAGTGGCGGCACTGGGGCAAGCGGGATGGCGGCTTTATCGACCAGATCGCGAACGTGATTGAGCAGATCAAGACCAATCCCGACTCCCGCCGCTTGATTGTAACGGCCTGGAACCCGGAAGACGTTCCTTCCAGCGCCCTGCCGCCTTGCCATGTCCTTTTCCAGTTTTATGTGGCTGACGGCAAGCTCAGCCTGCAGCTTTACCAACGCTCAGGTGACATGTTCTTAGGCGTGCCATTTAACATCGCCAGCTACTCTTTGCTTTTATCGTTGATTGCTCGGGAAACCGGCCTGGAAGTGGGTGAGTTCGTCCACACTATCGGGGATGCCCACATTTACAAGAACCACTTTGCCCAGGTTGAAGAGCAGCTGAAAAGAACGCCATTTGACGCGCCAACTTTGTGGCTGAACCCAGAGAAGAAAAAAGTAGCAGATTTTGAAATGGCCGATATCAAATTGGTCAACTACCAGCATGGGTCCACGATCAAGGCCCCGGTTGCCGTTTAGAAAGGGTGGAAAAATGCTTAGCTATGTTTGGGCACAAGATGAAAAAGGCGCCATCGGCTACAAGGGCCGCCTGCCCTGGCACCTGCCCGCTGATTTGGCCCACTTTAAGGAAAAGACCATGGGCCATCCCATGCTGATGGGGAGAAAGACTTTTGAATCCTTGCCTGGCCTGTTGCCAGGCCGGGAGCATGTTGTACTTTCCAGCAGAAAATTGGACCTGCCAGCTGGAGTTTTGCAGCTGAAAAGCGAAGAAGAAGTTTTCAGCTGGCTGAAGGAGCAGGCCGGGGAAGTCTGCGTCATTGGCGGCTCCAGCCTCTTTGCCCTGCTGGCTGACCAGGTTGACAAGCTGGAAGTGACCCGGATTAAGGGGACTTTTCCAGCTGACACCTACATGCCGGACCTTGTCTGGGCGGCTTTTGACCTGGTAAATACAGAAGCCCACCAGGCTGATGGCAAGAACAAGTATGATTATGTCTTTGAGACCTACCTGCGCAAAAAATAGCAGGGAGGGCAAGTTGTGAAAAGTGAGATGTGAGTGATATGAAAACAAATTTGCAGACGGGGCTGACCGAGGAGGAGGTCGAACAGAAAAAAGCGGCCGGCAAGGTCAACACCGCCATTGATGATGAGTTCAAGACCAACCGGCAGATCATCGTTGAAAACACCTTTACCTACTTCAACTTGATCTTCCTGGTTTTGACCATCCTGCTTTTAATTGCCGGTGATATTCGTGACTTGACTTTTTTGCCAGTGATCATCTTGAACACGATCGTCGGGATCGTCCAGGAAATCCGGGCAAAATCCGTTTTAAGCAAGCTGCAGGTCTTAAACCAGACCAAAGTTTTGGCGCTCAGAGGCGGAAAAAGGCGGCAGGTGCCAATTGATCAGCTGGTTGAAGGGGACCTGGTCCTCTTGAAAGCCGGTGACCAGATCCCGGCCGATGCCAAGGTGGTCGACGGCAGCGTCCGGGTCAATGAATCGCTCTTGACCGGGGAAAGCGACGAAATTGCCAAGGAGGTTGGCGATGAGCTTTTGTCCGGTTCTTTCGTCGTTTCCGGTGAAGTCATGGCTCAGCTGGTCAAGGTGGGCAGCCAGTCTTACATCGCCAAATTGACGGCGGAAGCCAAAGCCATGGGCGGCGGAGAAGAGTCAAAGATGATCCGGGCCATCAACCGTTTGATCAAGTGGGTCGGCATCATCATTATTCCAATGGGGGTAGCCCTTTTTGCCCAGGCCTACTTCCTCAACCACCGGTCTTTTGCTGAATCGATCAGTTCGATGGAGGCGGCCATTATCGGCATGATCCCGGAAGGACTTTATCTTTTAACGACGGTTGCCCTGGCCCTGGCTGCCATGCGCCTGGCCAGAAACCAGGTCATGCTGCACGATATGAAGAGCGTGGAAACCCTGGCCCGGGTCAATGTTCTCTGCGTTGACAAGACGGGGACGATCACTGAGCCAAAAATGGCGGTGGAAAAAGTCGTCCCGGCAAAAAATTACCCGGGAAATGATTTGGAAGATCGGCTTGCTGCCTACGTTTCCAACATGCCTGTCGATAATATCACCGCTGAAGCCTTGAGCCAGAAGTTTGGCCAGGACCAGCCCTTGGTCAATGCCAAAAGGGTAATTCCTTTTACTTCAGTCAACAAGTACAGCGGGGCGGTTTTTGCCGGCTACACTCTGCTTTTGGGGGCACCGGAAATGATCCTGCGCTCTCAGCTGAAAGCCTGCCAGGAAGAGTTTGCCCGTTACCCAGAAGAAGGCTACCGGGTCCTGGCTTTTGCCAAGTATCCAGCTGAACTGGCGGATGAAAAGGAAGCCTTGACCCAGGAGGTCGAAGTTCTGGGCTACGTACTTTTGTCCAACCCGATCCGGAAAGAGGCCAAGGAGACTTTTGAATATTTTGCCAAGCAAGGGGTGGAAATCAAAGTCATTTCCGGGGATAATCCGGTGACCGTTTCCCGGGTGGCCGGCCAGGCCGGGATTGCCGGGGCGGAAAAATACATCGATGCTCAGACGATCAAGCCGGGTGAATACGAGCAGGCTATGGCTGAATACAATGTCTTTGGCCGGGTCAAGCCGGAGCAAAAAAAGGAATTCGTCCAGGCCCTGCAGAGGATCGGTAAGACTGTGGCCATGACCGGAGACGGGGTCAATGACATCCTGGCCATGAAGGAAGCCGACTGCAGCATTGCCATGGCTTCAGGCAACAGCGCTGCTGTCCAGGCCTCCCAGGTGGTTTTGCTGGACTCCAATTTTGCCAAGATGCCCCAGGTGGTCAATGAGGGCCGGCAGGTGGTCAACAATATTGAACGTTCAGCTGGCCTCTTTTTGGTTAAAAACATCTTCTCCTTGCTGATGGCGGTCTTTTCCTTGATCTTGACGATTAACTACCCAATCAAGCCGGCACAGATCACCTTGATCTCCAGCTTTACGATCGGCCTGCCATCCTTCCTTTTGGCTCTGGAAAAGAACCATTCCCGGATCCGGGGCAATTTCACGGTCAACATTCTGACCAAGTCAATACCTGGCGGGATTACCGACTGGCTGGCCGTCAGCATTCTTGTCTTGACCAACAAGTTTACCAATATTGGGGACAATGAAGTCGCGACCGCGTCAACTGCCCTCCTGGTCTTGGTGGGCTTGATGGTCCTCTTCTGGATCTCACGGCCGCTCAACAAGTACAAGCTGGGCGTTTTGGCCCTGTCAGTGGTCTGCATCATCTTGTCGATCATCTTTATTCCTGGCTTCTTCAAGCTGAGTCCGCTCTCTGGCCGGGCCATCTTCACGGTCGTCGTCCTCTTCTTTGCCGGCATGACCCTCTTCAGAATCATGTCGCGGATCTGCGATGGGATCAAAGAAGTCAGCAACGTCCTGACGGAGAAGGGGAAAGATGCCAAGCTGCGGGATCTTTTGGCCGCTTATGGCAAGGACCGGAATGAGCTTTAACATTTTTTTAGAAAAAGGCTTGACTTACTTAAAAAATAATGATAAATTTAGAGCATCAAGTTAAGAAAAGTTATCTCGAAAAGCAGAGTAGTCGGGTGACGATCCTTTACAGAGAGGCGGCAGATGGTGAAAGCCGCCAGGAGAGTTCCGGTGAACATGGGCTTGGAATGATATGCCGCGGTGATATTTAGCCGCTGCCGGGGTTGCTCTCGTTAAACAAGCAAGCTGTTTCTGCTTTAGTTTGGAGACAGCTGGTGAGATTTATTACGCAAGTAATGAATGAACTAAAGGTGGTATCACGAGCGCTCGTCCTTTATCAAGGACGGGCGCTTTTTCTTTTCTGTTCGAATTTGACTGCCGCTGATCGGGATTGCTGCTGTGTTTCTGGAGGTATTAATCATGAGAAAAAAGAAACAAAGAAACATTATTATTGCTGTTGTGGCCGTTGTAGTTGTGGCTGTTATCGCCTTCTTCTCCTTTGGCAAGAAGGGCGGTCAGCAAAGCGCTAAAACTGAAACGGTGACCGTCGGGACTGTTGGGGCAACCAAGGCTGAACGGGCTATCTGGAAGAGCGTGGCTGCCACGGCCAAGAAGAAGTATGGTATTATTGTCAAGACCAAGAACTTCTCTGACTACAACCAGCCAAACAGCGCCTTGAAGTCAGGGGACCTGGACCTTAACGCTTTCCAGCACTACAACTTCTTGAACAACTGGAACAAGGCCAATAAGAGCAACTTGGTAGCTATCGGCAAGACCTACATTGCTCCAATCCGTCTTTACTCACTTAAGTACAAGTCATTGAAGGCTCTGCCAAAGGGTGCTACGATCGCTGTTCCAAACGACGCGACCAACGAAGCCCGGGCTCTCTTGGTTCTGAAGAACGCCGGCCTGATCACTCTGAAGGGAACCAGCGCAACTAAGCTTTACACTGTTGCTGACATCAAGAGCAACCCGAAGAACTTCAAGATCAAGGAAGTTGCTACTGAACAAGCTGCCAGAGTTTTGAAGTCAGTTGACGCTGCTGTTGTCAACAACGACTACGCCAACCCAGCCGGCCTGGGCGACAAGCAAACCATCTACGTTGAACCAATCAACAAGGACTCATACCAATGGATCAACATCATCGTTGCCCGCAAGAAGGACAAGAACAAGAAGGCTTACAAGGAAGTCGTTAAGGCTTACCAGACTGAAAAGACCAAGCAGCTGTACAAGAAGTACTACGGCAGCAAGCAAGTTGCAGCTTGGGATGCCAAGTTCTAAGATTTTTAACTTAACCTAGAAAGAAGCTTTGATCATATGAGCATTATTCAACTGGACCACGTCAGTGTGACTTTTAAGCGGAAAAAGGCTGCCGATGTGCAAGCCGTGCAGGACGTGACTCTGCACGTCGAAAAAGGCGACATCTACGGGATCGTCGGTTTTTCCGGGGCCGGGAAGTCCACCCTGGTCAGAACCATCAACCTTTTGCAAAAGCCAACGGCCGGAGACGTCGTGGTTGAGGGTGTCGACTTTGTCAAAGACGGCAAGCAGGTGATCAGCGGCAAGGACCTGCAGGCCCGCCGCCGGAAGATCGGGATGATTTTCCAGCAGTTCAACCTGCTGAATGAAACAACAGTCATTGAAAACATTGCCTTTGCCCTCAAGCACTCAGACCTCTCTGACGATGAGCTGGAAGAAAAATGCCACAAGCTTCTGAAGCTGGTTGACCTGGAAGACAAGGCCAATGCCTATCCAGCCCAGCTCTCCGGCGGCCAGCAGCAGCGGGTGGCGATTGCCCGCGCTTTGGCCAATGATCCGGAAATCCTTTTGTCAGACGAAGCAACCAGTGCCTTGGACCCGCAGACGACCATCCAGATCCTGGACCTTTTGAAGAAACTGAACCGGGAACTGGGCTTGACCATCGTTTTGATCACCCACGAAATGGACGCGGTTAAGAAGATCGCCAACAAGGTGGCAGTTATGGAAAATGGCCGGGTCGTGGAAAACGGCAACTTACGGGATGTCTTCCTTCAGCCAAAGGCTGAACTGACCCAGAAGTTCGTCGGTGGCTCTTTGGCCGTAGTTGACACCTTGAAGAGCTTGAACATCAGCCTGGCTGAAAATGAAGCCCTCTACCAGCTGGTCTACAGCTTGAACAACGTGGCCAAGTCGATTATCATCGAGCTCTACCGGGAAGTCGGCGTGGAAGCATCGATGCTTTACGGCAACGTGGAAGTTTTGGCGGACGAACCGGTCGGGACTTTGCTGGTCACGGTCAAGGGGGATGCTGAAAAGCAGAAGGCAACCTTGAAGTTCTTAAACGACGAGGGTGTCACGGTAACGGAATTAGACGAAAGAGGTAACCGCTTATGATTAATGGTTTGGTACACTGGATCGCGCAGACCTTTCCAAATATTTACAACTTGGGCTGGAGTGGGGACACCGGCTGGGGCACCTCAATTCTGCAGATCATCTACATGACCTTCTGGCCGTCTATCTTCGGCGGAGTTCTGGGCCTCTTCTTCGGGGTCGTTCTGGTTCTGACCGAGCCAGGCGGGATCCTGGAAAACAAGTTCTGGTTCAACTTCTGCGACAAGCTGATCTCCGTTCTGCGGGCCATTCCATTCATTATTCTTTTGGCCTTCATTTCACCTTTGACCCGCTTGATCGTGGGGACGGAAATCGGGGACACGGCTGCTCTGGTGCCACTGACTTTGGGGATCTTCCCATTTTATGCCCGCCAGGTGCAAGTCGCTCTGGAAAGCCTGGACCCGGGCAAGGTTGAAGCAGCCCAGAGCCTGGGCGCAAGCAACTGGGACATTATTTTTGACGTCTACCTCAAGGAAACGCGGTCAGAAATCATCCGGGTATCGACTGTTTCCATCATCAGTCTGATCGGCTTGACCGCTATGGCCGGGGCCGTTGGGGCCGGTGGTCTGGGTACGACCGCTATCCAATACGGCTACCGCGACTTCGCCAACGACGTGACCTTCCTGGCCACTCTCCTGGTCGTAATCATGATCTTCATCGTGCAAGTGGTCGGCGACTTCCTGGCCAAGAAGCTGAACCACCAGCACCGGTAAGTATTTTTTGAAAGAATCTTCTCATTGCAGGAGATTCTTTTCTTTTTGGCAAAGTTAGAAGCAAATTGACATTTTTAAAAAATAGCCTTTTCAATTTTAAAAAGTTAAAAAATGGTTTATAATGTGGAGGTAAGTAATAAATAATTTGAGTAGAGGAACTATCATGGCAAAATACGAATTTAAGTCCACTCCAATCGATTTAGTCAACCCAAGCTACGACCTGGTAGTCATCGGGGCCGGCGGTACCGGTTTGTCTGCTGCCTTGCAGGCACATGAACTTGGCGCCAGCGTGGCTGTTTTCGAAAAGAACGAAGTTTTGGGCGGTAACACCAGCAAGGCTTCATCTGGGATGAACGCGGCTGAATCCCTGGTTCAATACAAGCACGGCATTATCGACAACAAGGCTGACTTCTACCAAGAAACCCTTAAGGGCGGCGGCAACTTGAACGATGAAGCAATGCTGACCTACTTCGTTGACCACGCTGCTCTGGCAATTGACTGGCTGAAGCAATACGGCGTTGAGCTGGATGACTTGACTATTACCGGGGGGATGAGCAAGAAGCGGGCTCACCGGCCAGCATCTATGGCGCCAGTTGGCGGCTACTTGATTACCGGCCTGTTGAAGAGCATTGAAGCAGCCCGGATTCCAGTCTTCAACAAGACCAAGGTTGTTAAGCTTTTGCAAGACGAAAAAGGCAAGGTAACCGGCATTGACGTCGTTGGCCCAGATGGCCGCCGGCAAGTTATGGCCAAGGCTGTTATTTTGGCAACCGGTGGTTTCGGTGCTTCCAAGGAAATCATCAAGAAGTACCGGCCAGACCTGGAAGGCTACAAGACGACCAACCAAGCTGGTGCAACTGGTGACGGCTTGATCTTGGGTGAAGAAGCCGGCGCGGAACTGGTGCAAATGGACTTTATCCAAGTTCACCCAACTGCCCAAACTGATGGTGAAAAGACCTTCTTGATCGGGGAAGCTGTCCGGGGCGAAGGCGCTATTTTGGTCAACAAGGCTGGCCAGCGCTTCATCAATGAACTGGACACCCGGAAGGTTGTTTCAGCAGCCATCACTGGCTTGAATGAAGACGGTGCCTACCTCATCTTTGACCAAGGCGTCCGCGACCACGTTAAGGCAGTTGAATTCTACGACCACATCGGCTTGGTAGAACACGGCGCTACTTTGGAAGAACTGGCCGGCAAGATCGGCGTTGACGCAGCTGGCCTTGAAGCAACTGTTGCCAGCTGGAACGAAGCAGTTAAGAGCCAAGACGACCAAGCCTTTGGCCGGACTACCGGGATGGACCGCGACATCTCTGTTGCGCCATACTTTGCTATTCACATTCACCCAGCTATCCACTACACGATGGGCGGTTTGCACATCAACCCTGAAACTCAAGTTTTGGGCAAGGACGACAAGGTTATCGAAGGCCTTTACGCGGCTGGTGAAGTTTCCGGGGGCCTGCACGGCAACAACCGGATTGGCGGCAACTCAGTTGCTGAAACTGTAGTCTTTGGCCGGCAAGCTGGTATCCAGGCAAGCAAGTTCGTGCGCGGCGAAAACTAAGCTGAAAAAGAACAGACTAAAATAGAATACTATCTTAGACAGCAGCTCTCAGGCTGCTGTCTTTTTTTACCAAGAATTAGCAAATTAAAGTTCACTCCTTCACATACCTGTGTTATGATAAAGGAAAACGGTTGAAACCGCTTTATGATAAATGATGTGATGATGAAAGGAAGAGATTATGAGCACTAGAGAACGTTTTAAGCAGAGTGAACTGGTCAAGGCTAATAAGAAGTTCAGCCGGGTACGGGCGACTATTGAATCAGCATTTTACGGCAATAATGTTTATGAAGTCAAGAGTGTAGCTGAGGCATATGAACTGGCTAAAAGACAGCCAGGGGTGATTGAGACAGATCTGCCGATCCTGCACACCAGTGATTTGGGTCTGCCGGTCGGGGCCAAGCAATTGGTTTACAACCACGGCAAGGTCTTGGGCCGGACGGCGTCAGCTCGGCACTTTGTTGATGACCCAGATGAGGACGCGGCTGCATTAACTAATTGTCTGTATGAGGACATCTATGCGGGTCATGAGCAAAAGTATTTAAAGGCGACGGTCCTGGTTGGGCTGGATCCTTCATTTACCTTAAAGGCCCACTTGATGCTGCCGGAAGATCAGGCTTTTAACCTGCTCAGTTACGTGCTCAACTTCCAATTTTTTGATGAAAAAGCGGCTGAGATGTATGAGCAGTCCAAGCTTTATGATGAAGGGGACCTCTACTTCTACTTTGACCCGAATGTAACGGATCCAGCTTACCCGGACGGACTGGCAATTTTTGACGCTCCGCATAACTGCGCCGCGGTGTTTGGCCTCCGCTATTTTGGGGAGCTGAAGAAGGGGACCTTGACTTTAGCCTGGGCCCTGGCCCACCGGCACGGCTATGCCGCCTGCCACGGAGGCGAGCAGGCCTTCCACTTTGAAGACAAGGAGGACAAAGTTTTCGCCTTTTACGGTTTATCAGGTTCGGGCAAATCAACCTTGACTCATGCTGATCATGATGGCAAGTACGACATCACGGTTTTGCACGACGATGCTTTCATTATCTCAAGAGAAGACGGCAGCTCAGTAGCTTTGGAGCCCGCTTACTTTGACAAGACCCACGACTATCCGGCTGGTCACCACGAGACCAAGTACTACACCGCCGTAATGAACTGCGCGGTTACTCTGAATGAAGAAGGGCGGAAGGTATTAGTCACTGAAGACCTCCGAAACAATAACGGCCGGGTCATCAAGAGCCGGTATACTTCAGCCAATCGGGTCGATGTGGAAGAAAATCCAATCACAGCCCTCTTCTGGATCATGAAGGACAACTCTTTGCCGCCTGTATTAAAGGTGACGGATCCGGTTTTGGCCACGACGCTGGGCTTGACTTTAGCGACCAAGCGGACTTCGGCAGAGAACCTGCCAAAGGGTTTTGACATGAACACCTTGGTCATTGAACCTTTTGCTGACCCCTTCAGAGCTTACCCGGTAGCTGGCGACTATGGTGACTTCAAGGAGCTTTTCACCAAGCGCGGAGCTGAATGCTATGTTTTAAACACGGATGCTTTTTGCGGGAAAAATATTCCTAAGGAACTGACCCTGGAGATCATTGAAAAGCTGGTGGATGATACTGACCAGTGGGAAGCTTTTGGCGATTTTGCCGGTGTCAGCTACATGCCGCTTGCTGACTATCAGGTTGACTTAGATTCAGCTGACTACAAGCAAAGCCTCCGGGCCCGGATGCAGGACCGGCTGGACTGGCTGAATGCTTATAACGGCGAGCATCCGAAGACGCCGCTGCCAGAAGAAGCCAAGGAATGCTTGGAAAAAATCGTGGCGGAACTAAAGTAAGCTGCCTATCTCTTACCTTTTGACTATTTAACAGACCTCCGGGTCTGTTTTTTCTTTTACAAAAGAAAAATAAAAAATCTTGTCATTTTCGCTAGTGAAAATAGCAAGATTCCGAACTATTGTGCCTTTAACAAATAATTCACGCCCAAAAGGCAAAACAAAAGGAAGAGGATACAAGTTAAAAATTATTACAACGCTGCCGGGTGCACCAATCATAAAACGAATGAAAAAGCAAATTTGACGAATCAAAAATAACGAGTATACTAATATTTGTTGCCGCGTGAGACAAGCAAGTCTCGCGGAGGCAAAAAGAAAATATCAAAAACTTGTTGACAAGAATCAAACAAGCGAGTAGGATATAAAACGTTGCGTCACTTGACGCAAGTTGGTACTTTGAAAACTGAACAAAGTTTCGCAGTGTGCGGGTCAAACATTGTTTGATCCAAACAAATAAGCGAAGTCAATTCGCAAGCAAATAATCTGGAGCAGATTTAAAAAGGCTCAATTTTCAAATTGAGAGTTTGATCCTGGCTCAGGACGAACGCTGGCGGCGTGCCTAATACATGCAAGTCGAGCGAGCTGAATTCAAAGATTCCTTCGGGATGATTTGTTGGACGCTAGCGGCGGATGGGTGAGTAACACGTGGGCAATCTGCCCTAAAGACTGGGATACCACTTGGAAACAGGTGCTAATACCGGATAACAACATGAATCGCATGATTCAAGTTTGAAAGGCGGCGCAAGCTGTCACTTTAGGATGAGCCCGCGGCGCATTAGCTAGTTGGTGGGGTAAAGGCCTACCAAGGCAATGATGCGTAGCCGAGTTGAGAGACTGATCGGCCACATTGGGACTGAGACACGGCCCAAACTCCTACGGGAGGCAGCAGTAGGGAATCTTCCACAATGGACGCAAGTCTGATGGAGCAACGCCGCGTGAGTGAAGAAGGTTTTCGGATCGTAAAGCTCTGTTGTTGGTGAAGAAGGATAGAGGCAGTAACTGGTCTTTATTTGACGGTAATCAACCAGAAAGTCACGGCTAACTACGTGCCAGCAGCCGCGGTAATACGTAGGTGGCAAGCGTTGTCCGGATTTATTGGGCGTAAAGCGAGCGCAGGCGGAATGATAAGTCTGATGTGAAAGCCCACGGCTCAACCGTGGAACTGCATCGGAAACTGTCATTCTTGAGTGCAGAAGAGGAGAGTGGAACTCCATGTGTAGCGGTGGAATGCGTAGATATATGGAAGAACACCAGTGGCGAAGGCGGCTCTCTGGTCTGCAACTGACGCTGAGGCTCGAAAGCATGGGTAGCGAACAGGATTAGATACCCTGGTAGTCCATGCCGTAAACGATGAGCGCTAGGTGTTGGGGACTTTCCGGTTCTCAGTGCCGCAGCAAACGCATTAAGCGCTCCGCCTGGGGAGTACGACCGCAAGGTTGAAACTCAAAGGAATTGACGGGGGCCCGCACAAGCGGTGGAGCATGTGGTTTAATTCGAAGCAACGCGAAGAACCTTACCAGGTCTTGACATCCTGTGCAAAACTTAGAGATAAGTCTTTCCCTTCGGGGACGCAGAGACAGGTGGTGCATGGCTGTCGTCAGCTCGTGTCGTGAGATGTTGGGTTAAGTCCCGCAACGAGCGCAACCCTTGTCTTTAGTTGCCATCATTAAGTTGGGCACTCTAGAGAGACTGCCGGTGACAAACCGGAGGAAGGTGGGGATGACGTCAAGTCATCATGCCCCTTATGACCTGGGCTACACACGTGCTACAATGGGCAGTACAACGAGAAGCGAACCCGCGAGGGCAAGCGGATCTCTTAAAGCTGTTCTCAGTTCGGACTGCAGGCTGCAACTCGCCTGCACGAAGCTGGAATCGCTAGTAATCGCGGATCAGCACGCCGCGGTGAATACGTTCCCGGGCCTTGTACACACCGCCCGTCACACCATGGAAGTCTGCAATGCCCAAAGTCGGTGGGATAACCTTTTAGGAGTCAGCCGCCTAAGGCAGGGCAGATGACTGGGGTGAAGTCGTAACAAGGTAGCCGTAGGAGAACCTGCGGCTGGATCACCTCCTTTCTAAGGAAAACAGATGGATGGAGAGCAGAAATGCTAAGAGAAATCCATCAGTTACGGAAGCACACTGCAAAGAAACTTTGTTCAGTTTTGAGAGTATCAACTCTCACTTGTACGTTGAAAACTGAATATCTTAATTCCAAGAAAAAACCGAGAATCATTGAGATCAATGAAAACATTGCAAAGCGACCGAGAGAGTTCGAAAGAACAAACTTGCAAGGTCAAGTGAAGAAGGGCGCACGGTGAATGCCTTGGCACTGGAAGCCGATGAAGGACGCGACTAACCGCGAAAGTCTTCGGGGAGCCGTAAGTAGGCTTTGATCCGGAGGTCTCCGAATGGGGGAACCCAGCATGTGCAGACATGCTATTCTTGTGTGAATACATAGCACAAGAAAGGAACACGCAGTGAACTGAAACATCTAAGTAGCTGCAGGAAGAGAAAGAAATATCGATTTCCCAAGTAGCGGCGAGCGAACAGGAAAGAGCCCAAACCGGCAGATTTATCTGCCGGGGTTGTAGGACTGAGACATGGCACTTCAGAGGATAGCAGAAGCGTTTGGGAAGACGCGCCAGAGAGGGTGAGAGCCCCGTAAGCGAAATCCAAAGAAGGCCTATCAGTATCCTGAGTAGGGCGGGACACGTGAAATCCCGTTTGAATCCGCGAGGACCATCTCGCAAGGCTAAATACTAACCAGTGACCGATAGTGAACCAGTACCGTGAGGGAAAGGTGAAAAGAACCCCGGGAGGGGAGTGAAAGAGAACCTGAAACCGTGTGCCTACAAGTAGTCAAAGCCCGTTAACGGGTAATGGCGTGCCTTTTGTAGAATGAACCGGCGAGTTGCGTTAGTCAGCAAGGTTAAGTCAGAAAAGACGGAGCCGCAGCGAAAGCGAGTCTGAAGAGGGCGAGCAGTTGGCTGACGCAGACCCGAAACCAAGTGACCTACCCATGACCAGGTTGAAGGCGCGGTAAAACGCGCTGGAGGACCGAACCCACGTAAGTTGAAAATTGCGGGGATGAGTTGTGGGTAGCGGTGAAATTCCAAACGAACTTGGAGATAGCTGGTTCTCTCCGAAATAGCTTTAGGGCTAGCCTCGCAAAGAGGATGCTGGAGGTAGAGCTCTGTTTGGACTAGGGGCCCGTCAAGGGTTACTGAATTCAGATAAACTGCGAATTCCAGACATTTATGTGCGGGAGTCAGACTGCGAGTGATAAGATCCGTAGTCGAAAGGGAAACAGCCCAGATCACCAGTTAAGGTCCCAAAATTCATGCTAAGTGGAAAAGGATGTGGAGTTGCGCAGACAACTAGGACGTTGGCTCAGAAGCAGCCATCATTCAAAGAGTGCGTAATAGCTCACTAGTCGAGTGACGCCGCGCCGAAAATTTACCGGGGCTAAGCATGATACCGAAACTGTGGATGTGCATTATGCACGTGGTAGGAGAGCGTTCTAGCGGCGGTGAAGCATGACCGAGAGGACATGTGGAGCTTCTAGAAGTGAGAATGCCGGTATGAGTAACGAAAGACAGGTGAGAATCCTGTCCGCCGCAAGACTAAGGTTTCCTGGGGCAGGCTCGTCCGCCCAGGGTAAGTCGGGACCTAAGGCGAGGCCGAGAGGCGTAGTCGATGGACAACAGGTTGAGATTCCTGTACTGCACCGAATCGTTATGAGCGATGGAGGGACGCAGGAGGCTAGCAGCGCGTGGTGCTGGATACCACGTTCAAGCGTCAAGTCTGAGAGCGAGTCAAATGCTTGCTTTCATAAGGACAAGGCGTGATGAGGAGCGAAATTAAAGTAGCGAAGGCTGCGACGTCACACTGCCGAGAAAAGCTTCTAGCCAGAGACGGTGCACCCGTACCGCAAACCGACACAGGTAGTCGAGGAGAGTATCCTCAGGTGAGCGAGAGAACTCTCGTTAAGGAACTCGGCAAAATGGCCCCGTAACTTCGGGAGAAGGGGCGCTGGTCGCAAGATCAGCCGCAGTGAAAAGGCCCAAGCAACTGTTTATCAAAAACACAGGCATCTGCAAAATCGTAAGATGAAGTATAGGTGCTGACACCTGCCCGGTGCTGGAAGGTTAAGAGGAGAGCTTAGCGCAAGCGAAGGTTTGAATTGAAGCCCCAGTAAACGGCGGCCGTAACTATAACGGTCCTAAGGTAGCGAAATTCCTTGTCGGGTAAGTTCCGACCTGCACGAAAGGTGTAATGATTTGGGCACTGTCTCAACGAGAGACTCGGTGAAATTATAATACCCGTGAAGATGCGGGTTACCCGCGACAGGACGGAAAGACCCCATGGAGCTTTACTGCAGTTTAATATTGGGTATCTGTCAAGCATGTACAGGATAGGTAGGAGCCGGAGAAGATAGGACGCCAGTCTTATCTGAGGCGCTGTTGGGATACTACCCTTGCTTGACGGATGCTCTAACTCAGGTCTGTGATCCAGGCCGAGGACAGTGTTTGACGGGCAGTTTGACTGGGGCGGTCGCCTCCTAAAGTGTAACGGAGGCGCCCAAAGGTTCCCTCAGAATGGTTGGAAATCATTCGCAGAGTGTAAAGGTAAAAGGGAGCTTGACTGCGAGAGAGACAACTCGAGCAGGTACGAAAGTAGGGCTTAGTGATCTGGTGGTACCGCATGGAAGGGCCATCACTCAACGGATAAAAGCTACCCTGGGGATAACAGGCTTATCTCCCCCAAGAGTTCACATCGACGGGGAGGTTTGGCACCTCGATGTCGGCTCGTCGCATCCTGGGGCTGAAGTCGGTCCCAAGGGTTGGGCTGTTCGCCCATTAAAGCGGCACGCGAGCTGGGTTCAGAACGTCGTGAGACAGTTCGGTCCCTATCCGTCGTGGGCGCAGGAAATTTGAGAGGAGCTGTCCTTAGTACGAGAGGACCGGGATGGACGCACCGCTGGTGTACCAGTTGTCTTGCCAAAGGCATCGCTGGGTAGCTATGTGCGGACGGGATAAGCGCTGAAAGCATCTAAGTGCGAAGCCCCCCTCAAGATGAGATTTCCCATTTCTTCAAGAAAGTAAGACACCTCAGAGACGATGAGGTAGATAGGCCGGGAGTGGAAGAAGCGTGAGCTTTGGAGCGGACCGGTACTAATCAGTCGAGGACTTGACCAAAAGAGCGAAGCAATGAAGGTTTTGACTTGGAAGAGATATTCAGTTTTGAGCGTGCAAGCTCAAAGAGAGTGCGGTGGCAATGGCAAGAAGGATACACCTGTTCCCATGCCGAACACAGCAGTTAAGCTTCTTAACGCCGAAAGTAGTTGGTGGGAAACTGCCTGCGAGGATAGGAAGCTGCCGCGCGAATCAAGAGTCAGACGGAAGTCTGGCTCTTTTTGTTTTATATTCTTACGATAGAAATTGCTTTTTAGCCAGAAAATGGCCTACAATAGATTGACAGTTATTTAGCAGCAAAAAACCGCCCAAGTGTTGGACGGTTGCAAATAGTATTTAGCTGGTTTAGATTGCCATTCTCAGCTGAGCAGGGCTGAGGATTCTGCCCAAGCGCTCAGCGCCTTCATCGATCTGGCTCAGACTGGAACCAGTGAAGTTGACCCGGAGGCCGTTATTTTTGTCCCAATTTGGATAGAAGCTGGCAGAAGGCACGTAGATGAGGTGTTCTTTCGGCACAGCTTCGTCAAGCAAGAGCTGTCTGGTATCAATTTCATCTCCTAGTTCAACCCAGAAGAAGAAGCCGCCTTCCGGCTGGCTGATTTTGGCATCAGCTGGCAGATAAGTCTTTAAAGCCTTGGCCATAGCATCCAGCTTGACCCGGTAGACCTTCTTCAGCTGGTCAATATGCTGGTCCAGGTCATTATCAGCCAGGTAGGCAGCAACAGTACCAGCGGCTAAGTACGGTACTTCCAGGTCAGCTGACAACTTCAAGTTGACCAGCTGCTCCTTGATTTCCGGACTGGCCACCAGCCAGCCTAAACGGAAGGCAGGGGAAAGAATCTTAGAGAAGCTGGACAGGAAAATTACCCGGCCTTCGGTGTCAAAGCTCTTGATGCTTGGCAAAGTTTCCCCATGGTAGCGCAGGTCCCGGTATGGGGTGTCTTCCAGGATGACGAAGTCGTAGCGGTTAGCCAGATCGACCAGGCGCTGGCGCTTGGCCAGGGACATGGTGATCCCGGTTGGATTGTGGAAGTCCGGCACCGTGTAGAAAAGCTTGATTGCCGGGTGCTTTTTCAGTACTTCTTCAAAGTAGTCCAGGTTGACCCCGTCGTCTTCCAGAGGAATTTCGTGGTAGACTGGCTCGTAATTGTCAAAAGCAGCCAGGGCTCCGACATAGCTGGGAGCTTCAACTGCCATTTCATCGCCAGCTTCCAGGAAAAGCTTGGCTACCAGGTCGATCCCTTGCTGGCCGCCAGCCGTCAGCAAAATGTCATCGGCGTTAGCCTCGATTCCCTGCTGCCTTGCCCGGTTTGCCAGATAGTCGCGCAAGTCGCCCGGCCCTTTAACGTCATGGTATTGGAAGGAGTGGGCCTGTTCCTGGTTAACGGCCTTTTGGTAAGCAGCTTGCAAAGCCTGGCTTGGGAAAAGGCTTTCGTCCGGGCAGCCGCCGCCAAAGGAGATGTTGTCGGAAAAGTTGCTTTCCGGGAAGAGCCCTTGCAGGCGGGATGGATTTTCAGTTTTGATTCTATTGGCAAAAAGCTTGCTTAACATTTTTCATTGCTCCTAATTGTATTGTCATTTGTGCGTTGACTATATTATAATTGCTTGAGTAAGAATAATAAAATTCAACTTGTTTAATTTTAAGTGAAATATTTTCATGTTAGGAGGGGCAAATGCTGCCATTTCCATATTTAGTCTTCAGGACGGTTATTGACCAGGGGACCTTCAACAAGGCTGCCCTGGTCTTAAACGTCACTCCGTCAGCGATCAGCCACTCGGTCAACCAGCTGGAGACGGAACTGGGCTTTCCAGTCTTCGTCAGATCAAGAAACGGGGTCAAGCTGACGCCTGATGGGGAAAGGATTCTCCCCTTGATCCAGGAAATTATCAATGACCAGAGCCGGCTGGAGCAGGTAGCCCAGCAGATTCAAGGCCTGGACACTGGTTTGATCCGGATCGGGGCCTTTTCTTCCGCCTGCATCAACTGGCTGCCGCCTTTGATCCAGAATTTTGCCAAAAACTACCCCCAGGTCAAAATTTCCGTCCGCCAGGCTGGCTTCAGCGAAATCACCCAGGCGGTGAAAAGCGGGCAGCTGGACCTGGGCTTGACCATGCTGCCGGAAAATGATCAGGGAATCAGCTGCGAGAAAATTCTGGAAGACGAAATCTACTGCATTGCCCCCAAAAACTTCCAGGTCAAAAACGGTCACAGCGTTAGTGAAGAGGATCTGGTAAATTACAATTTTATCCTGCAGCAAAGTGACTACGACCTGGACACGAAAGCTGCCCTGGACCACTATTCCATCAAGTCAACGGCGATCCAGTTCTCCATTGACGACCAGTCAATCGTAGCCATGGTAGAAGCAGGCCTGGGCCTGGGCATCCTGCCGGCTTTGGCCCTGCAGAAGATGCAGGGAGAGGTCAAGATCCTGCCTTTCAGCACGCCCTTTTACCGGAAGATTGCCCTGGTGACTTCCAACCAGCAGCGCCTGGCTCCGTCAACCAGGCAGATGATCAGGAACGTGCATGAGCTGATTAGGCGCCAGTATCCTGGCGGACGCTTGACCATGGAAGCTGAAAACGCATAGAATGCATGCAGTCTGTATAAATAGTATAATGAAATTATTAAAATCTGTTGTCACAGGCGCTAATCTCTTGCTATAATATACAGAGTAAAAATAAATGAGACTGCAAAGCGTTTTGTCACACTCGATGAGATTAATAGGAAGCATGAACTAAATTTTGCATCAGCGATGGGGCAAGCAAGCGCTGAGTGATTTTTATTCAATTTTTTAGACATAGGAAACAAAGAAGGTATTTTATGAACGGTAAACAACTTGTTGCAGAAGCCTTACAAACGGTTTTGCCAGACTGGTCACTGGAAGATATTGACGTCAAGATCGAACGTCCAAAGGATGAAAAGCTGGGGGATTACGCTTTTCCAACCTTTACTTTAGCCAAGACCATGCGCAAGGCGCCAAACTTGATCGCGGCTGAACTGGCTGAAAAGATTGACCAGGGGAATTTTGAAAAGGTCCAAGCAGTTGGTCCATACATCAACTTCTTCTTGGACAAGAGCCAGACTGGGGCGGCTATTTTACAGGAAATCCTGGCTGACCCTGAAAACTACGGTGCCCGTGACCTTGGCCACGGCCGGAACGTTTCAACTGAATACTCATCACCTAACATTGCCAAGCCAATGGGGATGGGCCACCTGCGGTCAACCATGATCGGTGAAGCTATTGCCCGCATCCTGGCCAAGGAAGGCTTCAAGCCAATCAGAATTGACTACCTTGGCGACTGGGGCACCCAATTCGGGAAGATGATGGCTGCCTACAAGATGTGGGGCAACGACGCCGACATTGAAAAGGACCCAATCAACACTCTTTTGTCCTACTACGTCCGGATCAACCGGGAAGCTGAAGAACACCCGGAATACGATGAAGCCGGCCGGGAATGGTTCTCCAAGCTGGAACACGGCGACGAAGAAGCCAAGCGCCTGTGGAGCTGGTTCAGAGAAGTTTCCCTGGAACGGTTCAAGAAGGTTTACGACATGCTGGACGTCCACTTTGACTCCTTCACCGGTGAGGCCTTCAGTGCCCAAATGATGGATGAACCAATCAAGATCCTCCGGGACAAGGGCCTCTTGGTTAAGAGCCAAGGTGCTGAAATCGTTGATCTTGAAAAGTACAACCTGCCGCCTTTGATGGTTATCAAGAGTAACGGTACTTCAACTTACATCACCCGTGACCTGGCAACTGCCATGTACCGGAAGAAGACTTACGGCTTCTACAAGTCCATCTACGTTGTTGGCCAGGAACAAGAAGTCTACTTCCAGCAGCTGCGTGCTTGCTTGAAGGAAATGGGCTTTGACTGGGCAGACGACATTGTCCACATCAGCTTCGGTCTGATGAGCATCAACGGCCAGAAGATGTCTACCAGAAAGGGTAACGTCGTTAACCTGGAAGACGTTTTGAACGAATCCGTTGACCTGGCCCGCAAGCAGATTTCTGAAAAGAATGCCGGCTTGAAGAACGCTGACGAAGTTGCCAAGCAAGTCGGCATCGGCGCGGTTGTCTTCCACGACTTGAAGAACTACCGCCGCAACCCGATCGACTTCAACTTGGAAGAAGTTGTCAAGTTCGAAGGCGAAACCGGTCCTTACGTGCAATATGCCCGGGCCCGTGGCGAAAGCCTTTTGAGAAAGAGCGGCATTACCGACTTCTCAGATGTTGACTTGACCAAGATCGGCGCTGAAGAATGGGACTTGGTCTCCTTCATGGGCCGCTACGCCGACACCATTCAAAAGGCCATGGAAAGCTACGACCCAAGCGCGATTGCCAAGTACGCCCTGGAACTGGCCAAGCGCTTCAACAAGTACTACGCTCATACCAGAATTTTGGTTGATGACGTTGACGAAGATGTCAAGAAGGCCCGTTTGGCTGTTGTTCAAGCAGTCAGCCACGTCATCAAGTCAGCCCTGGACTTGCTGGACGTTAAGGCACCAGACGAAATGTAGTTTTTTATTTAAATTGAATGATATTAAATGCCTTGAATTTGCTTCAAGGCATTTTTTATTGGATAATGCTAATGGTGTTAGAGATTTTTGGGGAAATTTGATTAAAAAAAGCAGGATAAGTCAAGAATAATTAAATAACAGCTTTATTGAAATATAAAAGTGCGCTAAAATTAAAGGTATCTAAAACGCTTAAATATAAGATTAAGGGGCAATAATTATGAACTACAAAGAAAGAAGACAGCTGATTTACGAATTGATTCAAACCAACAAGATTGAAACGCAAGAACAATTGCTGCTCTTGCTGCAATCCCATGGAGCAAACGCAACTCAAGCCACCATCTCCCGTGACATTCACGCCTTGCACATCAGCAAGGTGCCAGATGATGATGGTCGCAGTTACTATGTCAAGGCGCCATCAGCTGCTGTTAACCGGGAAAGGCAGCTGAAAGACGCGATCCGGGAACGGGTGGCTACTGTTACTGCAGTTCAGTTCACGGTCGTTATTCAAACCAGCATGAAGCTGACTTACGCGCCAATTTTGGCAGGATTAATCGATGACATTGATAACGATGACGTAGTCGGCACGATTGCCGGCACCGATACCTTGCTGGTCATCTTAAAGGATGCTGAAGCAGCTGAACGCTTTGCTGACTGGGCACAAGCCATCGTCAAGGAACGGAAGATCTACTAAGGCGGCAGATATGGCAAGAATTTCGGTCTATATGACTGGCGGAATAGCGGCCTATAAGGCAGTCAGCGTTGTTCGCGGCCTGCAAAATGCGGGCCATGAAGTCCGGGTAGCAATGACGGCCAATAGCGAAAATTTTGTTGGACCGGCAACCCTGGCAGCCTTGACGAAATGGCCGGTTTTAGACGACTTGTTCAGTCCGAGCCGGCAGGCTGAAATCGCCCATATTGACCTGGCTGACTGGAGCCAGCTGGCTTTGGTTGTACCGGCTGATGCCAACATTTTGGCCAAGATGGCCCAGGGGATGGGGGATGATGCAGTTTCAACCACTCTCTTGGCCCTGCATTGCCCGCGCTTGATCGTGCCGGCAATGAACACCCACATGTGGGAAAATCCCGCTGTTCAGCGCAATATCCGCCTTTTAAAAGAAGGCGGCGACCGGATCATGGAGCCGGCCGTGGGCAGACTGGCTGAAGGCTACGCTGGCAAGGGGCGGATGCCGGAAGCTGAAGAAATCATGGCCTGGCTTGAAGAGCAGCTGGACTTGCCGGCAAAAGGCAGGAGAATCGTCGTCACTGCCGGGGGGACCCTGGAAGCCATTGATCCGGTCCGCTTTATCGGCAACCGGTCAAGCGGCAAGATGGGTTTCCGCCTGGCAGAAGCCGCGGCTAGAAGAGGAGCCGAGGTGGACTTGATTTACGGGAACGTTTCAGTTTCTTTGCCAAAAGATGCCCGGATCCACCTGCATCCCGCCTTGTCAACTCAAGCCATGCTAGAGCAGCTAGAAGAACTTTTCCCAGCTGCTGACGCCCTTTTGATGGCGGCAGCCGTCAGTGACTGGCGGCCAAAAGAAGCAGCTGACCACAAGCTGAAGAAGCAGGCCGGGGTAGAGGAGATGACCCTGAAGCTGGTCAAGAATCCGGACCTGTTAAAGACAATGGCCCAAAAGAAGCGGCCTGATCAAGTGGTCATCGGCTTTGCCGCTGAAACCAACGACCTTTTGGTCAATGCCAGCCGGAAGCTGGCGGAGAAGGGGGCCGACGCGATCGTGGCCAACGATGTCAGCGGGGATGCCTTTGGCGGCGACGAGGACCAGGTGACGGTCCTGGAAGCAGGCAAGGAGCTTGATCCTTGGCCGCGGATGAGCAAGCAGGCCGTGGCTGACCGCTTGATCGCGCTGACTTTGGACCGGCTGGCGGAAAAGAGCAAGTAACAGAAATAGAGGAAAAGGCCTTTTACTTGGTGAAAGGCCTTTTATTTTTTCTGAAACTTTTGCTAAAATGAACCGCTTTCACTATAATAAGAGTAAGAGTTTCGTAAAAAAGATTGGGAGACGAACGATGAAGAAAATTGATGCCCACCTGCACTTGGTGCGGGACCTGGCCAGCTACAAGGGGAGCGGCAGAAGCAATGCCTTAGGGGGCGGCCTGGTGGTCTGGGACAATGGCTTTAAAACCCGCCTCTTTCCGGCAGGCTGGGGAGATGACTCTTTTAGACTAGCTGCCGCGAAAAAAGTGATGGAGGAGCACGATGTGGCCAAGGCCGTTCTCTTGCAGGGCAGCCTGTACGGCTTTCAAAACTATTACAGCTGGCAGGCGGCTAAGGCGGATCCAGAGCATTTTGCTCCGGCTTTTTCCGTTGACCCCTTTGCCAGTGAAGCGGAAAAAATCGTCAAGCGTCATGTTGAAGATTTAGGCTTCCGTGCCTTGAAGCTGGAAGTTAGCCAGGCCGGCGGCCTCATGGGCTACCATTTGCCTTTTGACTTGGCGTCAGATGTGCGTTTGGGCAAGATTCTGGACTACCTCAGTTCTTATCCTGGCTTCGCGGTGGCTGTGGACTACGGAGACAGCAGCCAGGCCAGCCACCAGCCCCGGTCTTTGGCCCGGCTGGCTAAGCGTTACCCAGATTTGGACTTTGTTCTCTGCCATCTGTCTTTCCCCAAGCCCGGCCAATTGGCCTTGCTGGAAAAAGAATTGGCACTGTTGGCTCCTTTGCCAAACATCAGCTTTGATCTGGCGGCTTTGCAAGACATTTCCGGCGAGCAGACTTATCCTTATCCCTTCTGTCAGGAAGCGGTGGGCCTGGCCAAAGAAATCGTTGGGGCAAAAAGACTTTTATGGGGTAGTGATGCTCCCTGGTCAGCTACTTTCAATGATTACGGCCAGCTTTATTCCTGGCTGGAAGATTCGGGGATTTTTTCAGAAACAGAAATGGCAGATATATACTATGGCAATGCGGAAAGAATCTATTTCAAGGCAGACCACGTGGCGGCATTAAAAGCCAGCCGCGATCCGCTGTTTGAGGGAGATGCGTAAGATGGAAAATGCGAAAGTTTTGGTGGCGGGCTTGGCAGTCAAGAGCCTGCCCGAATTGGAAAAAGTCTGCGAGGTGACCTTTGCCCCGGAAGAGGCTGGCAAGGACTGGTACCTGGCTAACCTGGCGGAATTCGATGCCTTGATCACCGGCAAGCTGCCGGTTGACCAGGAACTGCTGGACGCGGGTAAAAAGCTCAAGATCGTTTCCGCGACCGGGGTTGGCTATGACCATATCGACGTGGACTATGCCAGCAGCCAGGGGATCATCGTGTCCAACTGTCCAGCCAGCGTCATGCAGCCGACGGCGGAAATGGCCTTTACCCTCCTTTTGGCCCTCAGCCGGAAACTGGCCCTCTACAATCAAGAAATGCGGCAAGGGCACTTTTTGGATACGGGCCTGGCGGAAAACCAGGGGCAAAGCCCGGTCGGCAAGACTTTGGGGATCTTCGGCATGGGGAGAATCGGCAAGACCCTGGCCAGCTATGCCCGGACTTTCGGGATGAACATTCTCTACCACAACCGCCACCAATTGCCGGAAGATGAAGAGCGGGCCCTGGGGGTCAGCTACGTCCCTTTGGCTGACCTGCTCAGCCAGGCCGACTATGTCAGCTTGAACGCGCCAGCGACGCCGGAAACTTACCACGTGATCGATGAAGCAGCCTTGAGCATGATGCAGCCGTCTGCCTTTTTGATCAATACTTCCCGGGGCAGCCTGGTCGATGAAGCGGCGCTTTTGCGGGCCTTAAAGGCCAAGCGGATCGCCGGGGCGGGCTTGGACGTGTTTGAAGAAGAACCGGACTTCAACAAGGAATTCTGCCAGCTGGACAATGTGATCCTGACCCCGCATGCTGGCAGCGCCACCCGGGAATCCCGGCACAGCGTCTTGCAAGAAGCCAGTCATAATATCGTCTCCTTCCTGGTCAACGGAGTTCCGGTCAACCGGGTCAACTAAAAGATGCGAAAGCATCTTTTTTTCGTTATCATTAAATGTAAAGCGATTTAAAGGGGGCAGAGAGCTTGCTTGATCCACAGCAGGTCTTAAAGAAGTATTTTGGCTATGACAGTTTTCGGCCAGGCCAAAGAGAAATTATTGAAAAAGTTATTCGGGGGGAGAATGTCCTGGCCGTTATGCCGACCGGGGGCGGGAAGTCTCTTTGCTACCAGATCCCGGCCTTGATGATACCGGGCACGACCGTAGTCATCTCGCCCTTGATCTCTTTGATGAAGGACCAGGTTGACAGCCTGCGCGAATATGGGATTCCGGCCGCGGCACTTAACAGCTCCACGGCCCAGGAAGACGTCAATCCTATCTTAAGAGCCTGCTATGAAGGAAAAATCAAGCTGCTCTACGTGACGCCGGAGCGCATGGAGATGGACTATTTCCGCTATCAGCTCAACTTCTTGGAGGTCAATTTGGTCGCCATCGATGAGGCCCACTGCATTTCCCAGTGGGGGCACGACTTCCGGCCGGCCTACCGAAAGCTGAAGGACGGGATTAATGCCCTCCATACCCGTCCTAATGTTTTGGCCCTTACAGCCACGGCCACCAAGGCGGTTAGAGAAGACATCGGCCAGCAGCTGGATATTTCTGAAAAGAATTTTGTCATCACCAGTTTTGAAAGAAAAAATCTTCGCTTCAAGCTGGTCAACGCGCCCAAAAACAGCCGGGCCTATATCGTCAACTATTTAAAGCAGCACCGGGGAGAAGCTGGAATCATTTATTCCAACACTCGGAAAAAGGTGGAGGGGCTGACCGAATTTTTGCGCCGGGAGGGCTTTAACGTTGCCGCCTACCATGCGGGGATGTCCAATGAGGAGCGGGCCCAGGTCCAGGACGACTTCCAATATGACCGGATTCCCTTGATTGTGGCCACGAATGCTTTTGGCATGGGGATCGACAAGAGCAATGTCCGCTTTGTTATTCACGCAAACAGCGCCAAGAATCTGGAGGCTTATTACCAGGAAGCCGGCCGGGCCGGACGAGACGGACTGGAAAGTGAGGCAGTAATGCTCTTTCACCCAAGCGATCTTAGGCAGTTCCGCTGGTTTATCGACAATTCTGAAGCTGATGAATCCTACCGGCAGGTCCAGTACCAGAAGCTGCAGACGATCAGCGACTATGCCAATACCGACGAGTGTCTGCAGCAATTCATCGTTCGCTACTTTGGCCAGGACTGCCCGCCTTGCGGTAAGTGCAGCAACTGCCTCAGCCAGGGTGATTTCCAGGATATAACGGCTGAGGCTCAGGCCATCATCGGCATGGTCTATGACTTAGACGGCCGCTATGGCAAAAAGATCGTTGCCCAGGCAGTAACAGGGTCTAAAGTCAAAAAAATCAGTGAAATCGGAGCAGATGAGTGTGTCCACTACGGTCTGCTCAAAGGGAAAAAGCAGACTGATGTAAGCAGCTTGGTCGACTACTTGGTCTCAAAGGGCTACCTGCAGCTGGTGGGGGACCGGTATCCCTTGGTCCACGTGACCAACCGGGGCTGGGACGTTCTGGACGGCAAGGCCAGGGTCAAAAAGCGCCAGGAAGCCAAAAGCGAGCAACTTGCTGAAACAGGCGGTGACCAGGTCCTCTTTGAAGAGCTCAGAAAGGCCCGCCGGATTCTGGCCCAGAAGCGAGGAGTGCCGCCTTTTGTCATCTTCTCTGACTTGTCCTTGCGGGACATGGCGGCCAGAAAGCCGCGAACGCCGGAGGAGCTGCTCCAGTGCAGCGGGGTCGGGGATGCAAAATTGGCCAATTATGGGAAAGCCATGCTGGCCGTAATCAAAGAATATGGATAAAAGCTGAAGAAAGCAGGTGGAGCAGATGGCTGATCATGTAGATCATATCGAAGTACGGGGAGCCCGCGTCCACAATTTGAAAAATATCGACGTTGACATTCCTTTGAATGAAATTACCGGCATTGCCGGGGTATCGGGGTCCGGCAAGTCCTCTCTGGCTCTGGGGATTTTGTACGCGGAAGGCTCCAGGCGCTATCTGGAGTCGCTGTCGACTTATACCCGCCGGCGGATGACCCAGGCGGCTAAGGCTGACGTGGATTCAGTCCGCTATATTCCAGCCGCCCTGGCCCTGCACCAGCGGCCGGGAGTTCCGGGAATCCGCAGTACTTTTGGGACGGGGACTGAGCTTTTGAACAGCCTGCGTTTGATGTTTTCCCGCCTTGCCTGCCACCGCTGCCCTAATGGCCACTACCTGCAGCCCAGTTTGAAGGTTGCGGCTGAGCAGCCCCTTTTTTGCCCGGAATGCGGCGCCCAAGTGGAAGCACCAGGGGCGGAAGACCTGGCCTTTAACAGCCGGGGAGCCTGCCCGACCTGTTCTGGGACAGGGATCGTCCGCTTGGTAAATGAAGCCAGCCTGGTTCCCAATGAAGACCTGTCGATTGATGAAGGGGCAGTTTTGCCCTGGAAGCGGCTGATGTGGTCCCTGATGCCGGACGTGGCCAGGGAGATGGGGGTCAGGACGGACGTGCCCTTTAAAGAGCTGACTCCGGAAGAAAGGGAGATTGTTTTTCATGGCCCGGCTGTCAAAAAGCGGATTCTGGTGCAGAATAAAAAGCAAAATAGTGGCGGTTACCTGGATTTCACCTACTTCAATGCCGTTTATACGGTTGAGAATGCCTTGAGCAAGGTCAAAGATGAAAAAGGGATGCAGAGAGTCGCCCCCTTCTTAAAAGAAGACCAGTGTCCGGACTGCCGCGGCAGCCGTTTGTCAGAAGCGGCCCGGGCCCCAAAGATCATGGGAGAAAACCTGGCTGAGATCTGCCAGAAGACTCTGACTGAAGCGATCGCTTGGGTCAAGAAGGTGCCGGCCTGGCTGCCGGAAGCCATGCGGCCCATGGCCCGCAATATCTGCTTATCCTTTACCGACACGGCCAAGCGCTTGCTGGACCTGGGCCTGGGCTATCTCAGCCTCGACCGGGCGGCTTCCACCTTGTCAACCGGGGAGCGGCAGCGGATGCAGCTGGCCCGGTCTGTCCGCAACCAGACAACTGGGGTCCTGTATATCCTGGATGAACCCTCAATCGGCCTGCACCCAGCTAACTTGACCGGACTGAATGAAGTAATGGAGGATCTGGTGGCTGATGGTAATTCGGTTGTTTTGGTGGACCACGACGTCCAGGTATTAAAGCAAAGTGACTGGATGATTGAGATGGGGCCAAGAGCCGGGGCAGAAGGAGGGAAAGTCATCGCTTCTGGCCGACCGGAGGACCTGGCGGCTAATCCGGATTCAATCATCGGACCATTTTTAAAAGAAAAAGGCCGTAAATTGCGGCCGGTCTGTCCGAAAGAAGAAATGTTCGCTGAAGGGCAGCTGGAGCTGAAAACCGGACCCCTGCATACGGTCAAAGGGCTGGAGCTGACTCTTCCTGTGGGCCGCTTTAACGTGGTCACCGGCGTCTCCGGGTCAGGCAAGTCGACCCTGGTCCTGGAGTCCCTGCTTCCGGCAATTGAAGCCCAGGCAGAAGGCCGGGATTTTCCAGCCCACGTCAAGGCTTTAAACAGCGGCCGGATTAAGCAGGTCAAGTTGATTGACGCCAGCCCGATCGGGATCAATGTCCGGTCAACTGTCGCTACTTATGCCGGCATCCATGACGATTTGCGGAAGACTTATGCCAAGCTGGACCAGGCAAAAAAAGCCGGCCTAAAGGCCGGGTCCTTTTCCTACAATACCGGCAGCCTCCGCTGCCCAGCTTGTGATGGGACCGGGACGATTTCTTTGGACGTGCAGTTTTTGCCGGATGTCGATATCGTCTGCCCTGCTTGCCGGGGGTCGCGCTACTCAAAAGAAGCGGCGGCCTTTAAGCGGAAGTGTCCGAATGGCGAAGAACTGTCTTTGCCAGACTTGATGGAAATGACGGTTGACCAGGCCCTTGAGTATTTAAGCGACTTGAAGGCAGTGGCCCGGAAGCTGCAGACTCTGCATGACCTGGGCCTGGGCTACTTGACTCTGGGTGAGCAAACTCCGCTTTTGTCCGGCGGAGAAGCCCAACGCTTGAAGCTGGCTTCAGAAATGAGCAGGGGCCAGGAAGATACTCTTTTTATTTTTGATGAGCCGACCATCGGCCTGCACCCCTTGGATGTGGCGACCCTGGTTCAGGTCTTCCAGCACTTGATCAAGCAAGGAGCGACCTTGATCGTGATCGAGCATGACCTGGACTTGATCCGGAACGCGGACTGGATAATTGACTTAGGGCCAGGAGGAGGCAAGGAAGGTGGCAGGATCATTGCAACGGGTACTCCGGCTGAGATCAAGGAAAATCCGGCCAGCGTCACCGGCCGCTACTTGTAATTTCTTTTATAAAAGCAAAAACCTTCAGAAGTTTTCCTTCTGAAGGTTTTAATCGTTATTGCTGCAATATTTTTTTAGAAAAGTTTGGCCTTTTCGCACAGATCGTCAAAGCGTTCCCAGAACTTGTCGTAGTTGGCGGAAGTTACCAGGGTCATTGGCCGGCCGTTTTCAGTTTCAAAGAAGCGGGCAGCCCGGTCGCCGTCAGTGTAGACGTCGGACTTGGTTTCCCGGGTCGTGGCGATTTCCGGGTAAAGGGCGCTCATGGTGGTCAAAACGTCCCAGAGGTAGTAAGTTGAGTCGACTTCAAAGGAGTTGACCAAGGCGTAGACATAGCCTAAGAATTCAAAGGCCGGGTACTTGCGGTTAACGGCAAAGTGCTGGCGCATTTCATCGGTCAGAGGCAGTTCTTCAGTTGATTCCAGACCAACCTGCTGGATCTTGATCTTGGAGTCCCAGACCGTCTTGCAGGCTTCTGGGTCCCACCAGGCGTTCCATTCCTGGGTCCCGTCAGCGCATGGAGCGTAAACGTTGCCGTGGGCGTTCAAAGACCCGCCCATCCAGTAAAGTTCTTCGATTTTGTCTTGAATGCTTGGGTCGATTTTCAGAGCCCGGGCTAAGTCAGTCAAGGGGCCAGTGAAGACCAGAGTAACCGGGCCGTCAGCGGCGTGGATCTTGTCGATCATGTCCAGGTGGGCCGGCTTAGCGGCAACTGGCGTTTCGACAGTGCCTTTTTCATTCAAGATCGGGAAGTGGTCAACGGAAAAAGCTGACACTCTCCAGGCTTCCGGGAACTGGTGGACTGCCCGGGAGTCGGACTTGGCTACTTCCAGCTTGTCGCCGCGCTGGTTGAAGCGGTCGATCAGCTTCCGGGACGCGGAAACGCCTGGTTCAACATAGCCATCAGCATCGGTTACCCCGACCCCGATCAGCTTGATGTCGGGTGCTAAAAGCATCAGCAAAAGTGAAGTAAAGTCGTCCATGTTGCTGTCATGGTTCAAGTAGAAGTTCTTCATGTTATCTTACCTTCCTAAAATCCTATAGTCTTAACAATAATATTATACGTGATAAGCTGACAAAAGACAGCCGTTTCAGTGAAAAAAAGTTTATTTTGCACTAAAAGTCGAACGAGCTTTGCCGTAGAAGAATTATTGTTAAAAGATGTTTATCTTTCTTCCGCCTTGGTCATGAAAAATCATTAAAATATTTTTGAGATTATAGGCGGATCAGTGTTAGAATAATACTTTTCGTGATAAAATCGTACGGTAAATGAATCGCGGGGAGGCAGACATGGCAAGTCAATTGATTGAAAATAAATTGAAATTGCTGCCGGAAAAGGCCGGTTGCTATCTGATGAAGGACGTCAACGGCAAGGTTATCTATGTTGGCAAGTCCAAGAACCTGAAAAACCGGGTCCGGTCCTACTTCAAGAGCAGCCAGGAAGGCCGCCGGGCCGAGCTGGTCAAAAACATTGCCGACTATGACATCATCGTGGTGGATTCCGACAAGGAAGCTTTTTTGCTGGAAATCACCCTAATCAAAAAGTACCAGCCCTATTACAATGTTGCTCTGAAGTCGGGAACAGGCTACCCCTACATTGAAATCACCAATGAGAGAAATCCCCAGACCCGTCTTACCTCGATCGTCTACAAGGACAAGGGCTACTATTTTGGCCCTTACCCCAACGTCTACGCGGCCAGCGCGACTTTAAAATTCATCCAGAAGGTCTTTCCTTTGCGCCGCTGCAGCGGCTATACTGGCCGGCCTTGCCTTTACTACCATATGGGTCAGTGCCTGGGCAGCTGCTTTAAGGAAGTGCCGCAAAGTGAATATGATGAGCAGATCAAGAAGATCAAGCGCTTTTTGAACGGGGACATCCAGGAAGTCAAGAAAGACTTGACGAACAAGATGATGCAAGCTTCAGCCAACCTGGAATTTGAAAGGGCGGGGGAACTCCGGGACCAGCTCAAATACATTGAAGAAACGGTTGAAAAGCAGAAGATCATCTCCAACGACCATACCCAAAGAGACATCTTCAACTATTACGTGGACCGGTCCTGGATTTCCATCCAGGTCTTCTTTTTGCGGCAAGCCAAGCTCTTGCGGCGGGAATCGCACATGTTTCCTTTGACTGATGAAACTGATCCGGAAGACGAATTCATGTCCTTTATTGCCCAGTTCTACGCGCAAAAAAACCGGGTTAAGCCCAGGGAGGTCCTGGTGCCTAAAGGCATCGACCAGGATGAACTGGCAGCGGCGATCGGCATCAAGGTCCGGACCCCGCAAAGAGGGCAGAAGGCTTCTTTGATGGAGATGGCCAGAGAAAATGCCCAGTTGAAGCTGGATGACAAGTTCCGCCTGCTGGAGCTCGGCCAGCGCAAGACCAAGGGGGCCCAGGAAGAAATTTTCAAGGCCCTGGGTCTGCCTTACGGGTCATACATTGAGAGTTTTGACCACTCCCATATTCAAGGGGCAGACCCGGTCTCGGCCCTGGTTGTCTTTAAAGACGGGGAGCCCTTTAAAACTGGCTACCGGAAGTTCAAGCTGAAGGGGGAAGTCGAGCACCAAAACAGCGCCGATGAAGTCGGCAACACCCGGGAAGTCGTCCGCCGCCGCTACAGCCGCCTGTTAAAAGAACATGAAAGAATGCCGGACCTCATCCTGATGGACGGGGGGCAGATTCAGGTGGAAGCCTGCGAGGACGTCTTAAGAAATGAGCTGAACCTGGATATTCCGGTAGCCGGGATGGTAAAAGATGACAAGCACCGGACCAACCACCTCTTGTACGGTGATCCTTTTAACGGCCAGCCTTTTAAAATGATCCCAATGGACCCGAAGTCAGAGGGCTTTTACCTTATGACCCGGATCCAGGATGAGGTCCACCGCTTCGCCATCACCTTCCACCGGCAGACCCATGCCAAGAATTCCCTGGTCAGCCGGCTTGACTCCATCAAGGGCATCGGCCCTAAGAGCCGGACCAAGCTTTTGCGGAAGTTTGGCTCTTTAAAGAAGATCAAGGAAGCTTCAATCGACGATCTGCGCAAGGCGGGACTGACTTTAACCCAGGCGCAGGCTGTCAAAATTTCCCTTTAGCTATTGGGCAAAATAGCTTATTATTAAATGGTAACAATTAACGAAAGAAAGAAAAGGTTAGAACAAGAATGCCAACTCCTTCAACATTTGTTGATCAAACTAAAATTGAAGTCCAAGCCGGTAAGGGCGGGGACGGCATGGTGGCCTTCCGCCATGAAAAATTCATGCCTAATGGCGGACCAGCTGGCGGTGACGGCGGCCGGGGCGGCTCCATCATCTTTGTGGCCGACAATGGCCTCAGAACCTTGATGGACTTCCGCTACCGGCGCAAGTTCAAGGCTGAGCCTGGCGAAAACGGCCGCATCAAGGCCCAATACGGCAAGGCGGCCAAGGACCTTTACCTGAAGGTGCCAGTCGGCACGACCGTCTATGATTTTTTCACCGGTGAGGAAATCGGTGACTTGGTCAAGGACGGCCAGGAACTGGTCGTTGCTAAAGGCGGCCGGGGCGGCCGGGGCAACATCCACTTTGCCACCAGCGTCAACACGGCCCCGGAAATCGCGGAAAACGGGGAACCAGGTGAATTCCGGACCCTCCGCTTGGAACTGAAGGTCCTGGCTGATGTTGGTCTGGTCGGCTTCCCGTCTGTCGGCAAGTCAACCCTTCTGTCAGTCGTCACCAGTGCCAAGCCGAAGATCGCGGCTTACCAGTTTACTACCTTGAAGCCAAACCTGGGCATGGTCCTGCTGCCAGACGGTCGGGACTTCTCCATGGCCGACCTGCCGGGCTTGATCAAAGGGGCCAGCCAGGGGGTAGGGCTGGGGATCCAGTTCCTGCGCCACGTGGAAAGAACCAAGGTTATCCTGCACATGGTCTCCATGGACCCAAACAACGGCAGGGATGCCTACGAAGACTATGAAACCATCTTGCACGAACTGGCTTCATATACGGAAGATGACCTCTCCAGCAAGCGGGAAATCATCGTGGCCAGCCAGATGGACATTCCAGGTGCTGATGAAAAATTAGCCCAGTTCAAAAAGGACCTGGCTGCTCATGGGGTTGACCAGGAAGTTTACGAACTCTCCAGCGTCACCCACCAAGGCGTTGACCGTTTGATGAGCCGGGCGGCTGACTTGGTCAGCGAGGTTGAAGCCCAAGAAGCAGCAGCCGCCGTCAAGCCGCAAGAAGAGGTCAAGACTAAGACCTACAAGTACCACCGGCCAGAAAAGATGGAATTCACGGTTGAAAAGCTTGCTGATCATGAATTTGAAATTCACGGCGAGCAGCTTGAACGCTTGGTAGCCATGACCAACCTGGACCACCAGGATGGGATCATGCGCCTGGCCCGCCGCTTGAAGAAGATGGGCGTTGATGATGAACTGCGGGCGCAAGGCGCTGTCGATGGAGACGACGTTTACATTGGCGACTTCAGCTTCGAGTTCGTGCAATAAAGGATAGATTGAGACTTTTAGAATAGAGAAACGAAAGTTAGAGAATTGAAAAAATGAAGAAACGATACATTACTGGCTATGCTGGTTTGCGTGCTTTGGCCGTAATTGGGGTAATCCTGTATCACCTGGACCCGGACCACTTTGGCGGAGGCTACCTGGGCGTGCCGATCTTTCTGGTTTTGACAGGCTATCTGGTAACTGATCAGATTATGGCTGCCTACCGCAATCATGGCTATTTTGACATTAGGGCTTTTTACCAACGCCGCTTTAAGCGCTTATACCCGCCGCTGATTGCCATGCTCTGGCTGACCAGCGCGTATATCGTGCTTTTTCAGCGCAACCTCTTAAACAAGCTCTACCAGATCGTCGCCAGCAACCTGCTGGGCGTGTATAACTGGTGGCAGATTTTTAACGGACAGAGCTACTTTGAACGTTTCGCCAATAATGAATCGCCTTTTACTCACTTGTGGACGATGGCGATCGACTGGCAGTTCTACTTGCTCTGGCCACTGGTGATGGCCCTCTTGGTCAAATTCGTCAAAAGGCGGCGGAACATTTTCTGGGTTCTGGTTGGCCTGTCAGTTCTGTCGGCAGTCGAAATGGCCCTGCTTTTCCGGCCAGGCCAGGATACCAGCCGAATCTACTATGGAACCGACACCCGCTTCTTCTCTTTGGGCCTGGGCAGCGCCATGGCCATCCTCTGGCCTTTTGAGGAGCTGGACAACCGTTTCACCAAAAGCGATGGGGTCGTCCTCAACTGGACTGGTTTAGCCACGCTGTTTGGGATGCTGCTGCTTATGTTCTCGCCTTTGATGAACGCGCAGACGGCTTTCCCATATTATGGGGGGATGTTTATCTTCAGCTTCTTCGTGACGGTTTTCGCCGCTGTGATCGCGGCTCCGGTCGGAATCTGGAACCGGCTGATGACCAACCCGGTCTTTGACTGGCTGGGGTCAAGAAGCTATGAAATCTACCTCTACCAGTTCCCGGTCATGATCTTTTTTGAAAGCTGGGTCAGTGACCTGGCCGACCACGTTGCCCTTTACCGGGTGATCGAAGTCGTCTTGATTCTCTTGATCAGTGAACTGACTTACCGGCTTTTTGAAAAAAGACGCTATACCGGGGAAGGCATCCGCTACAATCTGGCCAAGCTCTTCCATTGGCCGGTCAAGGTTTCAAAAAGCTGGCTGCAGACCGCGGCCTTCTTCCTGGTCTTCCTAATTGGCAGCGGCGGAATTATCTTCTCCCCGCTGGCCAAGGCTGACAACAAGGATGGGGCTTTGATCAAGACGATCAATGACAACTCCAAGCAGCAGGCTGAGATGAACAAGAAGGCCTTGGAATCAATCAAGAGCTCGCAAAAGGCGGCCAAGAAGTCGTCTAGCAGTCAGAGAACGCAGACGTCCAAGGCCAAGACCAAGTCAAAAACGACTAAGTCTAAGACCAGCGGGAAAAAGGTCAACCAGGAATTTGAGAAGTACGGAATCAGCCAGGCTGACCTGCAGGAAGCGCAAAAGCTGCAAGTTACGGCAATCGGCGACTCGGTCATGGCTTCTTCAAGTGACATCTTGCACCAGCTTATGCCGCACGCGGTTATCGATGCTACGGTTTCCCGCCAGGCTGACGTGGCTCCTCAGCTGCTTCAGTCTTATGCCCAAAAGGGCGAACTGCAGGACAATGTCCTGCTCGGCCTTGGGACCAACGGGCCTTTTACTGATGATGAGGTTAAGCAGATCATGCAGATTGTGGGTCCAAAGCGTCATCTTTTCTGGATCAATGTCGTCGTGCCGACCCGGTCCTGGCAGAACCAGGTCAACCAGCAGCTGCAGGCCTTGGCTAAAAAGTACAAGAACTTGACCGTCATTGACTGGTATGGCTACGCGCACAGCCAGTCCAGCTGGTTTTACGGCGACAAGACCCACCCGAATGACGTGGGGCAAAACTACTATAGCGCGTACGTCGTCAAAGAAATGGTTCGCGCCAGCGAATCGAATTAGCCTTTTTTAATTGGAAAAGAATGGGAGTTAAATGGAACTGGAATTTCTTGGAACCTGCTCGGGCCAGCCGTCAAAATTGCGGAACGTCTCGAGCCTGGCTTTAAAACTACTGGATGAGCTGAACGAGATTTGGCTCTTTGATTGCGGGGAAGCAACCCAGCATCAGATTCTGCGCACCAATATCCGCCTGCGCAAAATCACGAAGATCTTTATCTCACACAACCACGGCGACCATATTTTTGGCCTGCCGGGCCTTTTGTCAACCAGGTCTTTTCAAGGTGACGTTGGCCCCTTGACCATCTATGGGCCAGCAGGGATTGAACAGTTTGTCAAGACATCTCTCAGGATTTCCAAAACCAAGATTTCCTATCCAATTAAATTCGTTACCCTGGAAGAGGCGGGCAAGATCGTCAGCGAGCGGGGCTTTGAAGTCTATACTGAAAAGCTGGATCACCGGATCGACAGCTGGGGCTTTCGGGTAGTCGAGGCTGACAAGGCCGGTGAACTGTTAATGGATAAATTGGCAGAATTTAAAGTGCCAAACGGGCCGCTCCTTGGTAAACTAAAGAGGGGCGAGCAGGTCGAGTTGGCTGACGGCACGGTTTTAAACGGCAAGGACTTCCTGGGTCCGGCTAAAAAAGGCCGGGTGGTGACCGTGATTTACGACACCCGGTCCACACCTTCAATCCGCCGCTTAGCCGACCATGCCGACGTCTTAGTCCATGAAGCAACTTTTGACGCCAGCGAAAGCAAGCTGGCCAGGGATTATTACCACTCAACGTGCACACAAGCCGCTGAGACGGCCGCCGCCTGTCAGGTTGGGCATTTGTACCTGACTCATGTTTCGGCCCGCTACGTGGGCCCTCTGGCCAGCCAGATGGTCAAGCAGGCCCGGGAGATTTTCCCGGCCACGACCCTGGCCAGGGACCTGGACAGCTTCGTAGTTCCAATGAAAGGTTAACGTGTTTAAAGATGAATGATTCATTACGCAATAAAGTTGTAGTTATTACCGGGGCCAGCAGCGGGATTGGCCGCTCAATCGCCCTGGAAAGCGCCAGCCGGGGCGCTACGGTCGTTTTGCTGGCCCGTCGCCTGGACAAGCTGGAGGAAATCGCGGCTGAAGCCAGAGAGTTGTCTGGCTCAGCAGCTTTTGCCGTTAAGGCAGATTTGGGCCTGGCCAGCGACATTGAAGCGGCTTTTGCCCAAGTCAAGGAAAAGGTCAAGCATATCGACTACCTGGTCAACGCGGCTGGTTTCGGCAAGTTTGAAGAATTCATGGAAGCTGACATGCAGGACGCTACGGAAATGTTCCAAGTCGACGTCTTGGGCTTGATGTACATGACCCGGCTTTTCGGCCGGCTCATGCTGGAGCAGGGCAGCGGGCAGATCATCAACTTCGGCTCCATGGCCGGCAAGGTGCCGACGACCAAGTCAGCTGCTTACAGCGCCGCCAAGGCAGCCGTAATCCAGTTCTCCAACGTCCTGCGCCTTGAACTGAAGCCTTTCGGCGTCAAGGTTATGACCGTCAACCCGGGCCCGGTTTACACCAACTTTTTCAACATTGCCGATGCAAGTGGCCAGTACGTCAAGAATGTGCAGGCTTTCATGCTTGATCCAGACGACGTGGCTTGGGAAGTAGTCCACTACTTCGGCTCAAACAAGCGTGAGCTCAACCTGCCGGTCAGCCTGGCGGCTTTGGCCAAATTGTACAACTTGTTCCCGGCAATTGGGGACAGATTGTCGCTTGAATTTGCCTCCCGCAAATAAATAAAGTAAGGTTTTTCTTGATTTATTTGCCAGGCAATAGTATTATTTAATTACTTGAGTATTTAGGTCAACGACCTGATACTGTGATACTACAATAAAGGAGATCAGTTATAAATGGCAGTTCCTGCAAGACATACTTCTAAGCAAAAGAAACGTTCACGTCGCGCTCACTTGAAGCTCAGCGTGCCAGCAATGCACTACGACGCAACTACTGGTGAATACCGTTTGAGCCACCGTGTTTCCCCTAAGGGTTACTACAAGGGTCGTCAAGTAGTCAGCGAAAACAGCGCTAGCGATAACGACTAATTTAAAAGGCACCTGTTTTTTCTGGTGTCTTTTTTTATGCCAAAAATTAGGATTGAGGAATTCGAAAAATGAAACTGGTTTTTTTACATTCAAGCGACACCCACGGCTACCTGCTGCCAACTGACTACCAGACCACGGGCGAATATGACGCTCCCTTTGGTCTGAGCCGGGTAGCCAGCGCCATCAAGGCTGAAAAGGCCAAGTGGGGGGCAGACCACGTGATCGTGACTGATGCCGGTGACTGCCTGCAGGGGTCTCCCTTAGCTGCTTACACCCATGGCAGCAAGAATTTGGACAACCTGGCCCGTTTTACCGCCGCCTACAACGCGGTTGGCTATGACGTCCGCTGCCTGGGCAACCATGACTTTAACTTTGGCCAGGACTACATGGCCTACTACGTGGACAACAACAAGGCCCCATTCGTCAACTGCAATATTTTAGACGCCGAAACCCAGGTGCCGACTCTGGGCCGGGACTACCTGATCTTGGAAAGAAGCGGGGTCAAGGTTGGCGTTTTAGGGATTACCACCCAATACATTCCTCACTGGGAAGCGGCTGACCGGATCAAGGGCCTGGCCTTTAAGTCGGCCTACGAGCAGATTGCCCATTTTGCCAAGATCATCAAGCCGCAGGTCGATGTCCTGGCTGTCCTTTACCATGGCGGCTTTGAAAGCGACATTGCCAGCGGGGAAGCGACTGAACCGCACAACGGGGAAAATGAAGGCTACCGGATTCTGACCGAGATCCCGGAAGTCGACGTGATGCTGACGGGCCACCAGCACCGGAGACTGAACATGATCAGCCCGTCCGGCAAGCCATGCGTGCAGCCGGGCTACCGGGGCGAGGCAATCGCTGAAGTAGTTTTGGACCTGGAAAAGACGCCAGCAGGCTTCAAGGTAAAGCAGGCAACCAGCGAATTGATCGATACCAAGGACTTTGATTCAGATCCAGAAGTTGAGGAAATCGTTAAGCCACTTGATGCAGCCACTCAGAAATGGCTTGACCAGCCAATTGCCCACCTGGACCAGCCGGCGCCAATTGAAGACGCCAACAAGGGGCGGATTGAAGGGGCACCTTTCATCAACCTGCTCCAGCAGATGCAGCTCTACTTCACCCACGCTGACCTCTCAGCCACAGCTGTGATGAACGATGTGGCCAAGGGCTTTGGCAAGACGGTGACCATGCGGGACATTCTTTTGAACTACCCATACGCCAACCAATTGGTCAGCGTCAAATTGACTGGCAAAGAGCTCCGCCATATCGTTGAGCATACAGCCAGCTTTTTGGAAAAAGACGAAGATGGCAAGATCCACTTTATTGACCGCTATCTGAAGCCAAAGCCGGAACTTTACCACTTTGATGTCTTTTATCCACTGGAGTACGAGGCTGACCTCTCCAAGCCGGTTGGCCAGCGCTTGACCAAGCTGAAGCTCAAGGGCCAGGATATTCAAGATGACCAGGTCTACCACCTGGCCGTCAACAACTACCGGGCTAACGGGGGCGGCTTCTACCCTGAATACAGCTTGGACAAGATCGAATTTTCCTTGGATAAGGACTATGTCCAGATGTTCAGCGAATACTTGACTCAAGGGGATGTCAAGGTCGACACGAAGAAGTACTACCGCTTCTATTAGTAACGAATAGCGAAGAAAAAGGCCGCCAGGCCTTTTTTTCATGGCCTTGTGGCATAATTAAATAATAGCAGCTAAGGAGGTGGAGTATGCCAGGAGAAAACGTGCGCGTCCAAGGAAAAGTGGTCAAGAGCCACTTGACATCATTTGTTTCGGCCGAAGAATTGCGGCAGGTGCAGGCAGCAGAAGAATTAGCCGGCCTGCCGGTTCACCAGAAGCCCTATGCTTTCGTGACCTTGAAAGATTGGCAGCTGGTCTGCGGCCATTTAGAAGCGAATTTACCTGGAGCAGTCGCTTCTTTTGAGGCGGCCGAAGGGGTCCTGCCCTGGCTGGCCAAAGAAGAAAGCGGCAAGCTCAAGCAGATTTTTGGCCAGGAAGTCCCGGCCGAGCAAGTGGTGACCTTGACTCTCAGCCAGGTCGAGAAAAAAGGCAATTGGCAATTGCAGCTGGACGGGGTCATCATGGCTGCGAAAAAGCCAAATGAGGAAAAAACAGATAATACAGAAGAAAAAGAAGTTAAAGAAGTAATAGTAGCAAAAGAAAAGACTAAGTCTTTTTCTGGTCAAATGGTCGATGCCCAAGTCAAATTAGGCGGGCAGACTTTGCCCCTGCATGACTACCAGCTCTACAGCATGAACTTTATTATGGAGCATCCTTACTGCGGGATTTTCTTGGATATCGGCCTGGGCAAGACTTTGACTACTCTGGCTGCCCTGGCCAAATTACGCGAAGAGGGGATGAAGGGGCACATCTTGGTGATCGCGCCAAAGACCGTGGCCAAGTCAACCTGGCAAGATGAGATTGACAAGTGGGACTTGCCTTTTAAGACCCAGTCTTTTTTAACTGATAAAAAAGGCCGCCAGCTGACCCCAGCCGACCGGCAGGCCCTCTACGAAGACGCCGCGGCTAAAGCCGCCAAGGGCGACTGGCAGCTGTATTTTGCCAGCCGGGACCTGGTCAGCAAGTTGGTTGACCTGGGCCCTTGGCTTTTTAAAAATGTAGTCATCGACGAGTCCCAGTCTTTCAAGTCGCCGGCTTCCCAGCGCTTCAAGGCCTTAAAGAGCGTGCGGAGGCGGATTCAGCGCTTGATTGAGCTGACCGGGACTCCGGCGCCTAATTCCCTCCAGGACTTGTGGTCGCAAATTTATCTCTTGGACCAAGGAAAAAGGCTGGGCAAAAGCATCACGGCCTACCGGCAGCAGTACTTTGAGCCGACCCTGCTGGTCAACAATCATCCGGTCAAGTGGCGGCTTTTGCCAGGCAGTGAGGAAAAAATCTACCAGGCCATCGACGATATCGTCATCTCCATGAAAAATACCAGGCTGAAATTGCCAGAACTGACAGAGAGCCTGGATTGGGTGGAAATGCCCCCAAAGGCCAAAAAGAGCTACCAGCAGCTGAAGAAAGAACAGGTCCTGGACTTGCCTGGCCAGGAGATTACCGCCGATAACGCGGCCGTTTTGGCTGGCCGCTTGCGGCAATTAGCCAGCGGGGCCATCTATGAAGAAGACGGGGTGCATTACCAGGAGATTTTTGCCGGGAAACTGGAAAGGTGTTTCTACTTAACGGCAAATACGGCCACGCCCAGCCTGGTGGCCTATTATTTCAAGTCTGATGCTGCCCGCCTTTTAGCCTTTTACCAGAAAAACGGGGTCAAGGCAGAAATTTTTGACGGCTCTGCCGGCATGATCCGCCGCTGGAACAAGGGCAAGATCCCGGTCATGCTGGTCCAGCCGGCCAGTGCCGGAGCGGGCCTTAACCTGCAAGAGGGGGGCCACACCTTGATTTGGTTTACCCTGCCCTGGAGCCTGGAGCAGTACCAGCAGATGAACGGCCGTCTTTACCGGCAGGGACAGAAAAAGCCGGTCATCATTCACCATCTTTTGACGAAGGGAACGATTGACCGGCATGTTTTAGCCAGTTTGAAAAAGAAGGACCTCTCTCAGCAGGCCTTGCTGGCCGCGGTCCGGCGGACGGTTAACTAGTCGTCCGGGCTGTATTTTTTGAAAAAGAAGCTCTCAATCCAGGCCGGATCCTGCTTCAGCCGGAGGTAGCTGCCCAGACTGAAGATGAGGCTGCCGGCAAGGTCGGCGATCAAGTCACCCATGGTATCCATCAAGGCTGCCCGGCCGGCCAAGTCCCGGCCCGCTGACATGTAGCGCTGCAGGTTCATGTTAAAAAGGCCGTCACAGGTGAATTCATAGCATTCCCAAAGGACCCCGCACAAGACGGCGAAGGCTACCCCATACAGGCATAAAAAGCCGGCAGGCAGCTTTTCCTTGAACTTGAAGCAGCCCAGGATGGCCCAGGCTAATCCAAAGAGCAGGGCCCCGCTGATTAAGTGGAGGAACTTGTCCCAGTAAGGGATGTAGTAGAAGTGGTAGGCATCCCCCAGGTAAATGGCGCAATAGATGAAGGCCAGGAAGAAAAAGTACAAAAAAGAGGGCAGGTAAAAGCGCAGCCACTTGCTTAACAGGGCCGGCAGGAGTACCAAAACCAGGCCAGCCCCGGTCTCAAGGACCAGGAGCAGACTGCCGGACTTGCCTTCTGCTAATTGCCAGGCAGCGGTAAGCAGGGAAATGGCCATTGAGAGGGCAACGAAGACAAAAGAAAACTTGAGCGGCAAACTTTGCTTGTGCATTGGAAGCGACACCTCACTAAACATGAACAGGAATTTTTATTATTTTGCCTATATTTTAGCAGATATGCTTATGCCTGCGGCAGAATCTGCTGACTGAGTTACAATAAAAGCAGCAGGCAAAGCAAGAAATAAGATTGGAGGAAAAAAGATGGATTTAGCAGAAATTCAAAGACAGGCCAAGCAGGCCGTCAGTGAAATCGTCGAGGCATCCGGAATCAAGGCCGGCCAGTTTTTCGTGGTTGGCTGCTCTTCAAGCGAGGTTTTAGGCGAAGCAATCGGCACCAATACCAGCACTGACGTTGCTGAAGCCCTTTACCAGGGGATTAATGAAGTTTTGGCGGAAAAGGGGATCTACATGGCAGCCCAGTGCTGCGAGCACTTAAACCGGGCCCTGGTCGTCAGCCGGGAAGCAATGGAAAAGTATGACTTGGAGCAGGTTAACGCTATTCCCCAGCCAAACCATGCCGGCGGGGCCTTCGCGACCGTCGCCTATCAAAAGTTGCCCAACGCGGTACTGGTAGAAGACATTGACGCCCGGGGGGAAGCCGGGATCGATATCGGTGGTACCTTGATCGGGATGCACCTGCACCCGGTGGTAGTTCCCTTGAGGATCTCCCTAGATAAGATCGGGGAGGCCAACATCATCTGTGCTCGCCGCCGGCCAAAGTATGTCGGCGGCCAGCGGGCCATCTATGATGAGTCTTTGATGTAAAAAGTATGTTTAAGTTTTTGTAAAAATAATAGATGATTTGCTATTGGTACTTAACTTTTGATAGCAAAAACTTGCGGATGTTGATAAAATAAAATTACGTTGTTATTAATTAACGCATTAAGAAGCAAGGTGGCAGTTCATGAAGAAGTATCAACTAATCGCAGACACAATTAAGCAGCGGATTATCGACGGTGTTTATCCCCAGCAAAGTTTTTTGCCTAAGCAGGAAGAACTGGCTGAGGAGTTTTCGGTTAGCAAGATCACGATCAAGAGTGCTTTGGACTTGCTTGAGCGGGAAGGCTTCGTTTATAAGGAATCAGGCTTGGGGACTCTGGTCTTGTCCAACTTGACCTTGCTGGGTCAACACGACTCACCGGTCAATTCCTTTGCCGGCCTGTCATCTGAAGTTGGCAATGACCGGATCAGCAGCAAGATCTTGAAGTTCGAAGTCTGCTTCCCCTCGGCTGACTTATGTGAGAAATTGAATCTGGACGAGAATGATCCGGTTTATGACATTGTTCGTCTGCGCCTTTTGGATGGGGAACCGCTGGTGATTGAGCATACCAACATGCCGGTCAGCCAAGTGCCGGCCTTGTCCAAAAAAATTCTGGAGGGGTCGATCTACTCTTACCTGCACAAGAAGCTGCATATCAAATTCGGCGGGGTCTTCCGCCGGGTCCGGGCTGATTTGCCGGATGAATATGACCTGCAGTACCTTGGCGCCAGCGAAAACACGCCGATTTTGGAAATTGAGCAGATCATTTGGACTAATACAGGGGTCAACATCGAATATTCCCGGTCAAGAAACCTCTACAACAAGCGGTCTTACATCATGGTTGAAACCAATCATTAATAATCTGGACATAAAGCCAGGTGGAATTTTCCACCTGGCTTTTCTTTTTGCTTATTAATGGGTAAGTAAAGTCTAACAAAAAATAAAACATATTTTTTAAATAGACTAGACATAATCTATCTTTGGCACTATACTATTCTTTGTAAGCGATAACACATGTCCGTAAAGAGAAGTTCTAGGAGGTAATTAGAATGGCTGAAAAAACGATTATGCTGTGCTGCTCAGCAGGGATGAGTACCAGTATGCTGGTTAAGAAGATGCAAGAAGCTGCCAAGAAGGACGGCTTGGACTACGAAATCTTTGCTTGTCCAGCAGCTGAAGCTGATTCAAACTTGGAAAACAAGAACATCTCCTGCATCTTGCTTGGGCCGCAAGTCCGCTACATGCTGGCTGACTTCCAAAAGAAGGTTGAAGGCACCGATGTTCCGGTCGATGTCATTGACATGGCTGCTTACGGCATGATGGACGGAGAAAAGGTTGTTCAACAAGCTACTAAGGTAATGAGCAAGTAATGAGCTTTTGCGTTTGTAAATCGAGGAAAAAGTGATGAGTACAGAAACTACAAAGCAGGGTGGATTCAGTGCTTTTGTCAATCAAAAGATTCTGCCACCAATCATGAAGTTTGTTAACACGAAGGCTGTTAAGGCCATCCAAGACGGGATGGTCTACTCGCTGCCATTTATCATTATTGGGTCGATCTTCTTGATCATGTCCAACTTCCCAATTCCGGCAGTTTCCCAGGCCTTGTCAGACAGCGGCTGGTCAGCCTTCTTTAGCCAGGCTTACACGGCCAGTTTCGGGATGATTTCCGTTTGGTCAGTTGTCGGGATTGCCTATGTCTATGTCAAGAATGAAAAAGTTGAGCCTCTTCCGGCTGCTTTGACTGCCCTGTCAGCCTTCCTGCTTTTGCAATTCATGCAGGTTGACAGCCCACTGAAGGCCGCTGAAGCCAGCGGCATCAGCAACGCGGCCGGCAAGGTCGTAATGTCCGGCTCAGCCGTTACGCAAAACATCGACAAATTGCCGCATGCTTTGCAGACTTTCCTGGCTTCACCAGTCACCAATGTTTTGAACATTACCTGGTTTGGCGGCCAAGGGATGGTTGCTGCTATCATCATCGGCCTTTTGGTCGGCTGGAGCTACAGTGCCATGATGAAGAAGGGCTGGAAGATCAAGCTGCCAGAACAAGTGCCATCCAGCGTTTCCAAGCAGTTCTCAGCCATGATTCCAGCCGGTGTTGACTTGACTGCCTGCATGCTGCTGTTTGCCGCCTTCAAGACTTTTGGCAACACTGACATGCTGCAATGGATCTACCAAGTTCTGGAAATGCCGATGCAGGGTCTGTCTGACTCATGGGGCGGGGCCATCGTTATCGGCCTGGCCGTACCATTCTTCTGGTTCTTCGGCGTCCACGGCGGTTTGATCGTCGGTTCAGTCGCCGGCGCCTTCCTTCTGCCAAACACGGCAGCCAACGCTGCTTTGTACCACGCCGGGAAATTGTCAGTTGCCCAAGGGGCTCACGTTATTACTAACGAATTCTACAACAACTTCATCAACTTGACTGGTTCAGGTATTACGATCGGTTTGGTTGTCTTCACGGTTTGGTTCGCCAAGTCCCAGCAGATGAAGGCAATTGGTAAGATCGAACTCGTACCGTCAATCTTCAACATCAACGAACCATTCCTGTTCGGTTTGCCACTGGTTATGAACCCATTCCTGGCCGTGCCATTCTTCTGCGTGCCGCTGATCGTCAGCCTGTCAACTTATGGCTTGATCCGTTACGGCATCCTGCCACCGCTTAACGGTGTTGCGGCTCCATGGACCACGCCAGCCGTTCTGTCTGGTTTCTTCATTGGTGGCTGGAAGATCGCCATCTGGCAGTTCTGTGTTCTGGTAATCTCAACTTTGGTTTACTTCCCATTTGCCAAGCGTTACGACCAAGTTTTGCTGAAGCGGGAACAAGAAAACGCGGCTGCTGAAGCTGCTGGCAAAAACTAATGACAAAGCTTTTTAGGGGGAATTGTTTTGACTGCGCGTACGATGCCAAAGGGCTTTTTCTGGGGAAATTCCGTCTCAAGCATGCAGACGGAAGGGGCCTGGAATATTGATGGAAAAAGTTTATCGGTCTATGACCTCCGGCCTGCTACTGACAAGACGGCAGACTGGCATGATGCGATTGATGAATATCACCGCTATGACGAAGACCTGGACCTGCTTAGGGAAATGAACATGAACATGTACCGGATCCAGATTTCCTGGTCACGGGTGATCAAAGATGGTGACGGAGAGGTCAATCCTGCAGGTTTGGCGTACTATGACCGCCTGGTGGACGGGATGCGCCAGCGGGGCATTGAGCCAATGATCTGTCTGTACCACTTTGACATGCCAGCCAAGCTGGCCAAAGAAGAAAACGGCTTTATGTCCAGAAAGGTGACTGACGCCTTTGTCTCATACGGGCAAAAGATGCTGGACCACTTTGCCGACCGGGTCAAGTACTGGATCGTCTTTAACGAGCACAATCTCTACTTTACTGATGAAGTCTTCAACATTGCCGGCTACGACCATGGTGAAAAGAGCCTGGACGACATGTATCAGATTTTCCATCACACCATGCTGGCTCATGCCCGCTTGAGCAAGTACGCCCATGACAAGTACCCAGAGATTAAGTTCGGTGGTATGATTGCCTATACGCCGGTTTATCCGGCAACGTCCAAGCCAATTGACGTTTATCTGGCGCGCAAGTCAAATGAGTTCTTGAACGAGAACTTGAACAAGCTTTATACGACTGGCAAGTACTCTACTGAAGTTCTGGCCTGGATTGAAAATCACGGGATTCAAGCTGATTTTCAAGCAGGGGACGCGGAAGTGTTAGCCGGAATTCATACCGACTTCTTGTCCTTCAGCTACTACCGGTCCACTACCTTGGACGGCGACAAGGTTCCGGCGGCTGAAGCGCCAAACCGCTACCTAAACTGGGGCTTTGAACACAACCGTTTTTTGCCGGAAACTGATTTTGGCTGGGATATCGACCCCTTGGGCTTCCGCAATATCATCACCCATACTTACAATGCTTATCATTTGCCGGTCTTCCCGATCGAAAACGGAATCGGCTGCCGGGAAGAATGGGATGGCAAAGGGGAGATCCAGGATGACTACCGGATCGCCTACCACCGCTCCCACATCAAGGCCATGGAAGAGGCCATGTTTGAAGACGGGGCCAAGGTCTTGGGCTATCTGGGCTGGGGCTTGATCGACATTCCAAGCTCCCATGCCGACATGGAAAAACGCTACGGGGCGGTTTACGTCAACCGCGGCAACCACGACCTGCGCGACATGAAGCGGGTGCCGAAGAAGTCCTTCTACTGGTTCAAAAAAGTTTTCGCAAGCAATGGGGGTGATCTCTCCTAAAGCATAATTTGCAGAAGCACAGTTTATTTTTTCCTACTACAAGACTTTTACTAAAAACTTTTACTAAATATATTTCTACTTCTCAAAAACAAATACCCACTGAAGAATTCTCCATCTTCAGTGGGTATTTCTTTGTTTATCAGCTTAATTTGCTTTTTAGCCTAATTCCTGGTTCCGCTTAAGAGCCGCGTTAACTGCGCTGATAGCCGCGTAGCGGAAGCCGTTTTTTTCCAGTTCAACGACGCCGGCGATGGTTGAGCCGCCTGGTGAAGTTACGGCGTCTCTGAGCTGGGCCGGGTGCTGGCCACTTTCCAGGACCATCTGGGCTGAGCCCAAAACAGTCTGGGCGGCCATTTCGATGGCTTGGGACCGGGAGAGGCCGTTTTGCACGCCAGCGTCGCCTAAGGCTTCAATAAACTGGTAGACGAAGGCCGGGCCGCAGCCCGCCACTGCCGTAGCAGCATCCATCAAATTTTCTGAAATTTCCACGACCTTGCCGGAGTAAGTCATTAAGTCTTTGAAGACTTCTTTGGCCTTGCTGCTCTGGCTGCTGTAGCTGGTCATACCCTGGCCAATGGCTACTGGGGTGTTAGGCATCATTCTGACCAGGTCGTGACCGGGCAGAAGCTTGGTCAAAGTTTCCAGGCTGACCCCGGTTGCCATGGAGATCCAGATGTTGCCGTTATTGCTGCCTTCGCCGATTTCCTTGATGGTGCTTGCCACTTGGTATGGCTTAACGCCTAAAAAGACCACGTCGCTTTCAGCAGCAACAGCCGCATTGTCCAGCAACTGGCCGCCGATTTCCGCCTGCAGCTTGCCGGCTTTTTCCGGATTGTGATTGCTCAAAAGCAGGCTGACGTCATCACACTTGGCAACTGCTCTGGCGATCGCGCTCCCCATGTTGCCTAAACCGATAAATCCAACTTTCATGTGTTTTTCTCCTTGCTATTCTCTGACTTGTCCCTGGCCGCGGATAATGTACTTGTAGCTGTTAAGCTCGTTTAAGCCCATTGGCCCGCGGGCATGCATCTTCTGAGTTGAAATGCCCAGTTCGCAGCCCAGGCCGAATTCGCCCCCGTCAGTAAAGCGGGTTGAAGCGTTGACATAAACGGCAGCTGAGTCGACGGCTTGCGTGAAGCGGTCAGCGGCTGCTTGGTCTTCAGTCACGATGGCTTCGCTGTGGTGGGTTGAGTGCTTGGCGATGTGGTCAATAGCTTCTTCAACTCCGTCCACGACCTTGATGGCCATGATGTAGTCCAAAAATTCAGTGTCAAAGTCGTCTGGGCCGGCTGCTTTAGCCTCTGGCAAAAATTCTTTAGCTCTTTCATCAGCCCGCATCTCAACTTTGCCAGCAAAAACTTCAGCTAAACGCGGCAGGAAGTCAGCGGCAACTTCCTGGTCAACCAGGCAGACTTCAGCAGCGTTGCAGACAGATGGCCGGCTCATCTTGGCATTGGCCGTGATCTTGACTGCCTCGGCTAAATTGGCTGCCTTATTGACGTAGATGTGGCAGATCCCGGTCCCGGTTTCAATTACCGGCACCTTGGCGTTGTCAACAACTGCTCTGATCAAGCCCTTGCCCCCGCGCGGGATCAAGAGGTCGATCTTGCCCCGGGCAGTCATCATTTCGCTGGAAGACTGCCGGCTGGTGTCTTGCACCAGTTCAATCACCTTTGGGGAAATCTTGCTTTTGGCCAAGCCGGCCTTTAAGGCCTGCATGATGGCGTTAGCGGAATTGAAGGCTTCCTTGCCGGAACGCAAAAGGGCGGCATTGCCGGACTTAAGGGCCAGGGCAGCCACGTCAGAAGTGACGTTTGGCCGGCTTTCATAGATCATCCCGATCAAGCCAAAAGGCACGGACCGCTTCTCGATCTTGAGCCCGTTGTCAGCCGTGTGCTCGCTTAAAAGGCGGCCGACTGGGTCCGGCAGGTCGATCAAGGCCCGGATGCCGCTGGCCATGCCAGCCAGGCGGTCTGGGTTAAGGCGGAGCCGGTCCAGCATGACGTCTGGAATCTGCCCCTTGTCCTTTTCCAGGTCAAGTTCATTGGCCGCCAGGATGTCTGCTTCATGGTCCAGTAGGCTGTCAGCCATCAAGGCCAAAGCCTCGTTCTTGTCGGCGGTAGTTGCCAGGTTGACAGCCTCCTTGTTTGCCAGCAGGCTGTCCATCAGTTGCTGAGTTGAGCTTTCAGTCATATTTTTTCTTTTTCCTTTCTCAAATCAAAGGGTAGTAACCCAGTCGTCGCGGTGGATGAAGATGCCTTCGGGGTGGTTTTGCTCCAGAATTTCTTCCAGGACTGGCCGGGAGAATCTGGCCTTGCCCTTGCCGATCAGCTTTTTGCTCTTCAAACTGTAGACTTCCACGATGTCATTTTTCTTAAAATTGCCCTGGATCTGCTTGATCCCGGAAATCAGCAGGCTGGAGCCTTCCCTGGCCATGGCGTGAACGGCCCCGTGGTCGATGTAGACTCGGGCTTTGGCCGGGGCGTAGAAGGCCAGCCACTGCTTCTTTTGGTTAAAGGCATTTTCGTTGGCCGTAAAAAGGGTCCCTTGGTTCTTTTGGTGAACGGCGTCAACCAGGGCAGTAGAATCTGCCGAACAAATGAAGACCGGAACGCCGGACTTGGTGGCCATGTCAGCGGCCTTGATCTTGGTGGCCATGCCGCCGGTCCCGTTGCTGGACCCGGCCCCGCCGGCCATTGCAAAAATCCGCGGGGTAATTTCGTCGATGACCGGGATTGGCCGGGCATCGGGGTTCTTTCTGGGGTTGTCGCTGTAAAGACCAGGCACGTCGGTCAAAAGGACCAGGAGGTCAGCCTTCAGCAAAGAGGCAACTTGCGCTGAAAGGGTGTCGTTATCGCCGACTTTCAGTTCATCGATAGCGATGGTGTCATTTTCGTTGATGATGGGGATGACCCGCCGGTTCAAAAGGACGTTCAAGGCTGTCTGGGCATTTTGGTAGCGGCGCTGGTCAGCGAAGTCGTCCTGGGTTAAGAGAATCTGGGCGGAAACCACTCCCTGCACTAAAAGGCTGCGGGTGTATTCCTCGATCAAGAGCCCCTGGCCAACAGCGGCCGCGGCCTGCTTGTCGGCAACCTTCCTGGGTCGTTTGTCAAAGCCGAGCCGGCGGAAGCCCGCCGCGATGGATCCTGAAGTTACCAGAACCAGCTTGTAGTCGGCCTGGTGCAGCTGGGCCAGCTGCCGGGTAATTCTTTTGATCTTCTCTGGATCCAAGTCGCCAGCCGGACTGGTCAGCGAGGAGGTCCCTACTTTAAAAACGATCAGGTTATCTTTCATTGTCAACTTCCTTAATAAATTTAGACTAGGTAAATCATACCATCTTTTGCCCGCGGATAGAAAAAATAGCCAAAAAAAGGCTAGCCAGTTCGGCTAGCCTGTGGTCATCTGTTTTATTTGCTGAACGCGGAGTCGTCCTTGTATGACTTGGCTGTGATCTTTGGAATAGTCAAAGAGAACAGCAGGCCAAATACGGCACCGACGATCAACAAGGTAACAGGGTTATACGTGCTCTGGGTCAGAGGGGCTCCGATGAAGCCGATGATGAAGGTAAAAATCATCCCCCAGACGATGCAAACAATGTAACGTCCCATAGTATCTTCCTTCTTTCGCTCTGCATTTTACCAGAATCGGCGAGCAAATTCAATTGGTGAAAAGGCGACTTTGCTATAATTGAAATAACAAGGAAAAAGTGAAAGGCGGGGCGAGCAAGGTGAACATAGCAGCATTGCAGACGATTTCAGCCAATACGATTCTGGCCAGCCCGATGAAAACGGCTGACCTGGTCAAGGGGGCAAAAGAGCGGGGCTATAGCGCCGTAGCACTGACGGACATCAACGTGACTTACGGTCTGGCTGATTTTTATGAGGAAGCATTAAAGGCGGGGATCAAGCCTCTTTTGGGTCTGCAGGGCCGCTTTAAGGGGATCGAGCTGGAAGAAGCAGAATATGACCTGGTCTTTTTGGCCCAAAGTCAAAAGGGCTACCAGTCCTTGATGCGCCTGTCCAGCTTTTTGAACATTGCGTCTGGCGACCTTACTGGATCAGCCCCTGGCTTAGCCGATCTGCCGGACTTGTCTGATTTAACCGTGATCGTGCCTGCCGGGCCGACCAGTGAATTGCGCCAGCTTAATAAACTGGGTAATAGCGGGGAGGAATATGTTAAAAAGCTCCTGGCCTTTTTGCCAAAAGCCTTGCCCGTATACTTAGGCGTTTACCCGGCTGAATCCGCGGCTGCTTATGATGCTTATGTCAAAAAGCTGGCAGAATCAACCGCTTTGCCCATAACGGTTGTTGAAGACGTCCGCTATTTAGACCCGGGCGACCAGTTCCTCTGCAAGGTGCTGCAGGCCATCAAGGAAAGACGGGTCCTGGATGAGCATGAACTGACCTTGATGGCGGAAGGGCAGGGGTCACATTGGCTTAGGCCCGCGGCTACCTTGGCAGCTGCCTGCCGGGAAATGGGCCTGGAAGAAGCCTTGGCAAACAGCGGCAAGATTGCTGAGTGCTGCCAGGCCAAGATTCCCTTTAAAGAGCCCCAGCTGCCGGTCTTTCCGCAAGAAACAGGTCTTTCTTCAGACCAGTATTTGGAAAAGCTGGCTTTCGCCGGCCTGGAAAAATTAAAGCTCAGACAGGGGATCTACCAGTCCCGCTTGCAAAAAGAGTTGGCCGTCATCAAGCAGATGGGCTTTGCCGACTACTTTTTGATCGTCGGCGACATCGTCAATTACTGCAGAAAAAAGGGTGCCCTGGTCGGCCCTGGCCGGGGGTCAGCTGCCGGCTCTTTGGTCGCCTACGCCTTAGGCATCACCCAAATTGACCCTTTGAAATACGACCTGCTTTTTGAACGCTTCTTAAACCCGGCCCGGGCCAACATGCCCGATATTGACCTGGACTTTACCACGAGCGGGCGGAAGCTGGCCTTTGCATACGTGCAGGCTAAATACGGTGCTAAAGCCCGCTTTGGCCAAGGATCTGACCTGGTGGCCCGAATTTTGGCCTTGACGACCATGAAGGCTAAAAGCGTCCTTGACCGGACCGGCCAGGTCTTTGGCCTGACCCTGCCGGCTATCGCCCACCTCAAGCAGGCGATGGGACCAGCTAAAACTTTGGAAGAGGCCGGCCAGCAGGCTGCTTTTAAAGGCATAACTAACGCCAGTCCCTTGACCCGCCTCCTTTATCAAACCGCCAAAAGGCTGGAAGGCCTGCCGGAAGACACGGGCACCCACGCCCCTGGCTTAGTGATCAGTGAGGAGCCCCTGTCCAGGCAGATCGGTCTCATGACCGGGAAAGAAGCGCCTTTATGGACGGTTGAGCAGACCAAAAAGTATGTTGAAAAGTACGGCCTCCTTAAGATCGACTTTCTGACCCTGGACAATCTGGAGCTTTTGGAAGGCGTTTTGGCGGAAATCAAAAAGACCAGCGGTTCCCTGGACTTGACCCGGCTGCCTCTGGATGATCCGGATACTTTGGCCCTTTTTGCCCGTGGGGAGACCCAGCAGATCTTCCAGTTTAATTCCAGCGGGATGCAGGAGGTCTTGCGGAAAATTCAGCCCCGGACTTTTGACGACTTGTCCGTAGCCGTGGCCCTTTACCGGCCGGGCCCAATCGCCAGCATCCCCTTGTATGTTGCCCGGAAAAACGGGACCAGTCCGGTTCAGTATCCCGATCCCAGCTTAAAAGAAGTCCTGGGGCCAACCTACGGCGTCTTCGTCTACCAGGAGCAGGTCATGCAGACAGCCCGGATTTTCGCCGGCTTCAGCCTGGCTGAGGCTGACGTCTTCCGAAACGCGATTTCCAAAAAGCAGGCTGGCCTTTTGGCTGAAGAAAAAGGCAAGTTTATCGCCGGGGCAATGAAAAATGGGCACAGCCGGCAAGCCGCCGAAGCGGTCTATGCCTTAATCGAGCCCTTTGCTAACTACGGCTTCAACCACTCCCACGCCGTGGCCTATGCCCTTTTGGCTTACTGGCAGGCCTTCTTGTCCGTCCACTTCCCAAGAGAGTTCTATTTGGAAAAAATCCGGGCTAGCCGGGGTAAGGAAAAAGGGGCCATCATCCGCCAGGCCAGAAAGGCCGGCGTTGAAGTCCTGGGCCCGGACATCAACTTGAGCCAGGAAGAAGCCCGCCTGTTTGAAGGCCGGATCTACCTGGGCTTAAAGGACATTATGGCTATCACGCCAACTTTTTTGGACCAGCTCTTAAAGATAAAGCGGCCAGTAACCAGCTTCCCGGCTTTTCTGCGGCAATTGGATGCCAAGGAGTTAAAAGAAAGGCAGCTGATTCCCTTGATTGAAGCCGGACTTTTTGACCAGATCAGCCCCAACCGGGCAAGCCTTCTGGTCAACTGCGGCAACATGCTCAATACCGCCCGCCTGTCGCAAAAGAGCCTGGTCTTGCAGGACTTTCTGGCCGCCAAAGAAGAAAACGTGCCGATGCCTACGGCAGCTGAAAAGGCGGCCATGGAAGAGCGGGCCATGGGCTTTGCGATAACGGCAACGCCTTTGGAAATTGCCGGCAAGGCCTTGGCCAAGCGCTACGGGGCCAAGACCTTTGCTGCTTTTGCCTTAAACGAGACCGGGCAGGTCCTTGCCCAATTCGTCAAGAAAAACGACTGGCGGGTCAAGCGGGGGGCGCGGGCTGGCGAACTAGGCAGCAACGCTGTTTTTAGCGACGGGCAGACCAGTGAAAAGGTGACGATTTTTACCAGCCAGTACCGCCGCTTTGCCCAAATGCTGAAAGAAGACGCGGTCTATCTTTTGCAGATTGACAAAAAAGAAGACCAGGAGGATGGCCGGGGCTACCAGCTGATCTTGCGGGACCTCCGCCTTCTGGACTTAAAACAGATCGAGCAAGTCGAAGAAGTCAAGCCGGTCACGGTCAAGCCAAAAGAACTGGCCCTTGAGCGCTATTTTGACCAGCACTATCAGACCAAGCGCCTGGGCGACTTCCGGGTCAAAGAAAGGGGCACGGCCCTGGGCAAGCTGTTAGCTGTCCGCTACCAAGAAGACAAGCGGGGGCGGAAGATGGCGACTTTGATCTTGGCCGATTCTTCCGGCCGCTACAGGTGCTGGCTTTTTGCCGGGGAACTGGCAAATTTAAACTTGAATTTGCAGGTGGGTGACTATTACCTGCTCAAGTTAGAAGCTTTAGGCCAAAGAGAGAGCCTGGACTTTAAAATTTATGGCCTCAAGCAGGTCAATTTGCGCTGAAAATGACTTGACCAATTTGCTTTTTTGAAAAAAATCTGTCCTAGTGAAAAAAATAATAAACGCCAGGCTGGGATTTGTAAGCCCTAACAGGTCGAAATGAGAAATAAATCGAATTTAAACCAGATTTTACAAGACTTTATGCGGGAAAAATGTTATGATTTATGTGATGTGAGATATTACACAATTTAAATCATGATGAGGTGAATTCATGAAACGGATTGGTATTTTGACTAGTGGTGGCGACGCCCCTGGCATGAATGCAGCCGTAAGAGCCGTAACCAGAGTCGCGATCGCGAACGGTTTGGAAGTTTTCGGCATCAGATACGGTTTTGCAGGTTTGGTTGCGGGCGACATTTTCCCATTGGAAAGTGAAGACGTAGCCCACTTGATCAATGTTTCCGGTACCTTCCTCTACTCTGCGCGTTATCCTGAATTCGCAGAAGAAGAAGGGCAACTGGCTGGTATTGCTCAATTGAAGAAGCATGGCATCGATGCTGTCGTCGTTATCGGTGGGGATGGTTCCTACCACGGCGCCCTGCAATTGACTCGCCACGGCTTCAACTCAATTGGTCTGCCAGGCACGATCGACAACGACATCCCTTACACGGATGCCACGATCGGCTATGACACGGCCTGCATGACGGCAATGGACGCGATCGACAAGATCCGTGACACTGCTTCCAGTCACCACCGGGTCTTCATTGTTAACGTAATGGGCCGCAACTGCGGTGACATCGCCATGCGCGTCGGCGTAGCCTGCGGTGCGGACGCGATCGTCATTCCTGAAAGACCATATGATGTCGAAGAAATCGCCAACCGCTTGAAGCAAGCTCAGGAAAGCGGCAAGGACCACGGTTTGGTAGTCGTTGCCGAAGGCGTGATGACTGCTGACCAATTCATGGCTGAACTGAAGAAGTATGGTGACTTCGACGTTCGGGCCAACGTTTTGGGCCACATGCAGCGGGGCGGCACGCCAACTGTTTCTGACCGGGTGCTGGCTTCCAAGCTGGGCAGCGAAGCCGTTCACCTTCTTTTGGAAGGCAAGGGCGGCCTGGCTGTCGGTATTGAAAACGGCAAGGTTACTTCACACGACATCCTTGATTTATTTGATGAGTCTCACAAGGGTGACTATGACTTGTTAAAGCTCAACGCAGATTTATCAAGATAGTTGTTTTTATAGTTTTTGATTTAGGGAGATTTTTTCAAGATGAAAAAAACGAAGATTGTTAGTACTTTAGGACCAGCTTCAAACGATATTGAAACTATTACCAAGTTAGCCGAAGCAGGCGCAAACGTATTCCGTTTCAACTTCTCACACGGTGACCACGAAGAACACTTGGCAAGAATGAACATGGTTCGTGAAGTTGAAAAGAAGACTGGCAAGCTTTTGGGCATCGCTTTGGACACCAAGGGTGCCGAAATCAGAACCACTGACCAAGAAGGCGGCAAGTTCACTATCAACACTGGTGACGAAATCCGTATCTCAATGGACGCAAGCAAGGCCGGCAACAAGGACATGATCCACGTTACTTACCCAGGCCTGTTTGACGACACTCACGTTGGCGGCACTGTATTGATCGACGACGGTGCTGTTGGCTTGACTATCAAGGCCAAGGACGAAGAAAAGCGCGAATTGGTTTGTGAAGCTCAAAACACTGGTGTCATCGGCTCAAAGAAGGGTGTTAACGCTCCAGGTGTTGAAATCCGCCTCCCAGGGATTACTGAAAAGGACACTGACGACATCCGCTTTGGTTTGAAGCACGGTATTAACTTCATCTTTGCTTCATTTGTACGTAAGGCTCAAGACGTTCTTGACATCCGCGCACTTTGCGAAGAAGCTAACGCACCATACGTTAAGATCTTCCCAAAGATTGAATCACAAGAAGGTATCGACAACATCGACGAAATCTTGCAAGTTTCAGATGGTTTGATGGTTGCCCGTGGTGACATGGGTGTTGAAATCCCATTCATCAACGTGCCATTCGTACAAAAGACTTTGATCAAGAAGTGCAACGCTTTGGGCAAGCCAGTTATCACTGCTACTCAAATGCTGGACTCAATGCAAGAAAACCCACGTCCAACCCGTGCCGAAGTAACTGACGTTGCCAACGCCGTTCTTGACGGTACTGACGCAACCATGCTGTCAGGTGAATCAGCAAACGGTTTGTACCCAGTACAAGCAGTTCAAGCTATGCACGACATCGACGTTCGGACTGAAAAGCAAATGGACACCCGGAACACTCTGGCTCTGCAACGCTTTGAAGAATACAAGGGTTCAAACGTTACTGAAGCTATCGGTGAATCAGTTGTCCGGACTGCTCAAGAACTGGGCGTTAAGACTATCATCACTGCTACTAGCTCCGGCTACTCAGCTCGTATGATCTCCAAGTACCGTCCAGACGCAACCATCGTTGCCTTGACCTTCGACGAAAAGATCCAACACTCATTGGGTATCGTATGGGGCGTTGAACCAGTTTTGGCAAAGCAACCTTCAAACACTGACGAAATGTTCGAAGAAGCTGCCCGCGTAGCCAAGGAACACGGCTTTGTTAAGGATGGCGACCTGGTAATCATCGTTGCCGGCGTACCATTCGGCCAATCAGGTACTACTAACTTGATGAAGCTGCAAATCATCGGTAACCAACTTGCTCAAGGTTTGGGCGTAGGCACTGGCTCAGTTATCGGCAAGGCTGTTGTTGCTAACAGCGCTGAAGAAGCCAACGCTAAGGTTCACGAAGGTGACATCCTGGTAGCTAAGACTACTGACAAGGACTACATGCCAGCTATCAAGAAGGCCAGCGGTATGATCGTTGAAGCTTCTGGCTTGACCAGCCACGCAGCTGTTGTCGGCGTATCACTTGGCATTCCAGTTGTTGTCGGCGCTGCTGACGCAACTTCAAAGATCGCTGACGGCTCAACTTTGACTGTTGACGCTCGTCGCGGCGCAATTTACCAAGGTGAAGTTTCAAACCTGTAATCTAGGATTGCAAGTCTGACAACCACAGAAGAAAAGAGCTCAATCAAACGATTGAGCTCTTTTTCTTTGCTTGATTATTTCTTTTAAGCCGCCGCGTCGTCTTCACCCAAGATGATCTTTAAGGTGTCGTGAACGATCTTGTCCTTGGCCAGCTGGGCCTGGTCATCGTCTTGGTCGCGGAAGTCGTTGATCATTTCCGCGGCGATGCCTTGGTTTTTGATGACCCAGATTTTGTTGGCCATGATGGTGGCTTCCCGGACGTCGTGGGTAACAAGTACCGTGGTGATGCCTTCTTCCTTGCAGACCTGCAGGATAAGTTCTTGCATCTTGCTTCTGGTCAAGGCATCAAGGGCACCGAGTGGTTCATCCAAAAGCAGGAGCTGGGGAGAGGACAGGAGGGCTCTGGCCAAGGCTGCCCTTTGTCTCTGCCCCCCGGACAGGGTAGCCGGGTAGGCGTCAGCGTATTCTTCCAGCCCCACCCGGGCTAAAAGGCGCTTTGCCTTGTCCGGGTCATTGCCGGTCATGAGCAGGTTGCCCAGAACCGTCTTCCAGGGCAGCAGGCGGTCATCTTGGAACATGACCCGGGCTTGCTGGTTAAGGCCGGACAACTTTTGCCTATTCATGGTAATTTCCCCGCCTGTCGGCTCTTCCAGGCCAGCGATCAGGCGCAGGAGGGTGGACTTGCCGCCCCCACTCATCCCGACCAGGGCGATAAATTCGCCTTTAGAGATGCCTAAGTTGACGTTTTTCAAAATTTCCTTGCCGCCATATGACTGTTGCAGGTTGCTGATTTCGAGAAAAGGCATTTTTTAACCTCCTATTGGGCTGACCGGCTGTTTTGCCAGTCAAGCAAGATGACTTCAAAGTTGTGGGCGATAAAGTTGGACAGTTCCCCCAGCAAGGCATATAAGACGATGCAGAGGTAGATGGTGGTCACGTCCATGTATTGCTGGGCATTGGTTGACATGTAGCCGATGCCGGAGTCAGCTGAGACCGTTTCGGCTACGATCAAGGCTACCCACATGGTCCCTAGGGCGTAGCGGACCCCGATCAAGATGGTTGGCAAAGCACCAGGGAAAATGATGTCTTTGAACATCTGCCACTTGGAAAGCTGGTAGGCCTGGCCCATTTCCAAAAGGTCCGGGTCAATTGAGCTGATGCCATGGTAGGTATTGATGTACATTGGGAAGAGGCAAGCCAAGGAAATCAAGGTGATTTTTGACCCTTCATCGATTCCCATGATCAAGATAATGAGGGGAATAAGAGCCATATTAGGGATGGTTCTGAGCATTTGGATGCTGGTGTCAAAAGTCTGCCGGAAGACTTTTGAAGTTCCGGAACAAATTCCTAAGATAAAACCGGCTCCGCCCCCGATCAAAAAGCCCATGCTTGCCCGGTAGAGGCTGATACTGATGTTCTTTTGCAAGGTTCCGCTTTGCCAGTCCTTGACCGCGGTTGCCAGGACGGCAGATGGGGCCGGGAGAAATTCTGACTGGATCCATTTCAGCTGCACGCTGATCTGCCAGAAGCAGATGATGATGACGGGCAAGGCCCAGGGGAGCAGGTCCTTTTTCCAGTTAAAAGCTGCTTTCTTTTGCATGTTTGGCCTCTTTCTTACTTAATGCTGATGACGTACTTGCTGATCTTCGGGTCGGTCTTGATGACGCCGGCCTTGTAGAAGGTGTCAGCCATGGACTGGGATTCCTTGATAGCCGTTTGGGTGACGGCGCCGAAGTCGTATGATCGGCGGGAGATCATCTTTTTAACGACGGATTCCTTAAGCCCCAGGGCCTTGACCAGGATCTTGGTCAGCTTGGCTTGGTGTTTGTTGGCCCAAGTCATGTCTTGGCTGAGGTACTTGATCAAAAGCTGACTGACTGCCTGGTTCTTCTTGGCAAACTTTTGCGTTGACATGATGTAGCTGCGGTTGTTGTAAGAAACGTCTTCCCCGGTGTAAAGAAGGGTTGACCCGCTGGCTTCCAGCTGGGAGGTAGTTGGGTCCCAGGCCACGATGGCGCTGACCTTGCCCTTGGAGTAGGCAATAGAAGCTGCGCTGGTTTCCAGGTTGACCAACTGAACATCGCTGGTCTTTAAGCCGTACTTGGACAAAAGGGCCCGGATAAAGTATTCAGAAGCCGTGGACTTGGTGTAGGCAATCTTTTTGCCCTTTAAGTCAGCAATCGTCTTGATGCCGGATGACTTTTTGACCAAAAGGCCGGTCCCCTTGGCCTTGGTCCCGCCAGTGGCGATGTAGGCCAGTTTGCTGCCAGCCGCCAGAGCCGTAACCGGCGGAGTGTCCCCGCAGCGGGCGTAGTCGATTGAGCCTGAGGCCAGGGCCTGGACTTCTTCAGCCCCGGAGGAGAATTCCTTGAAGACCACATTGTAGCCTTGCTTCTTCATCTTTTTCTTTAAAGCCCCGCGGGCTTTGGAAATGGCGATTTCGTCACCGGACAGGTAGCCGATCTTGATCGTGGTCAATTTCGCGCTGGAAGATTTGTTGAGCCCGACTTGGGAATAAATGACCACGCTGGCCCAGAGGGCCAGCAAGACGGCGAGGAAAATTTTTCTGGCTAAGTGCTTGTGCTTTTTCATAAAAAACTAGGCTCCTTTTCTTTCTAGCTCTGCCAGTTCCGCGGCAAGTTCCGGCCGCTTGATCTTCCCGGTTGGGTTAAGCGGGAACTGGTCAACGAAAAAGATTTTGCTTGGGCGGCGGTAGGCGGCCAGGTTCTTTTGGCAGTAGCGGGAAATTTCTTCCCGGGCTTCTTCACTTGAAACGCCGGCCTTTGAATCTAAAACGATGGCGGCAGTGACCGCTTCACCGTAAAGCTCATCTGGAGTTGGAACAACGGCGACGGCTTTGACGAAAGTCAGTTCAGAGATGACGTTTTCGACGATGATTGGGCTGACTTTTTCGCCGCCCCGGTTGATCAAGTGCTTGATTCGCCCGTCCAGCCAAAGGTAGCCGTCTTGGTCAAAGTAGCCCAGGTCCCCGGTATGGAACCAGCCATTTTGGAAGTCCTTTTGGCTGCCGGACAGGTAATGAGTAATGACGTGGTCGCCTTTGATGCAGATCTCGCCTTTAATTCCTTTTTCCTTGCTATATTCGTGGTATTTGCCATCGGCAAAAATTGCCATGTCAGTGTGATAAGGCTTGCCCGATGACCCGATCTTGATGGCATCAAGCGGGTTCAAAGTGCACTGCGAGCATGATTCGGTCATCCCGTAGCCTTCTAGGATCGGCACATGGTAAGTTTCAATGAACTGCTTGTGCCGGGAAACAGGCAGCATGGCGCTGGCGCAGCGGATAAAGCGGAGGCGGTTTTGCGGATGCTCTTTATAGGCGGCCAAGGCTTTTTCGTTCTTGAGCAGAATCATGACAATGGTTGGCACGACTGAGGACCAGGAGGCGTCAGCTTCTTCAACCCAGTTCCAGAAGCGGCTGGCCGAGAATTTCGGCGCGATGGCGATTCGTCCTCCAGCCAAAAGGCTGCTGGTTGTCAGAATCATCTGGGCGTTCATATGAAACATGGGCATGACGACCAAAACCGTGTCGTCCGCGGTTAAGCGGTGGCTGTCCTTGTCATATTGGGCAGCGTTTCTCATCATGGCATGGGTCAAGCCGACCTGCTTAGGCTTGCCGGTGGTGCCGGAAGTGTTTAAGATCAAGCCAAGGGAGTCTTCGCTCGGCAGGCAAGACCGGCCGGCTGGCAGGTCTGTTTTATAAAAGAAGGCAAGATCCGGCTTGGTCTTTAAATTCAAGATCTGTTTTGCAAAAGCTGGCAAGTTGATTTCTGCCGCCAGCTCAGCGTCAAGCAAGAGGGCCGGGTAGTCCAGGTCGCTTAAAAGGCGGAGGATTTCCGGGGCCGGAGTTGAAGCTGAGACGGGGTGGGGGGTGATCCCCATCCGCCACATGGCCTGGTTGATGGGAATATAGACTGGGCTGTTGGCCAGGCAGAGCAGGACCCGGTCGCCAGCGGCCAAGTTCACAGTCTTAAAAGCTTCTTTTAACAAGGCCACGTCATCTTCGATGTCCTGGCCGGTAAACCATAAGTGCCGGCTGAGGTCCATTAGGATTTCCCTGTTTTGGTTCTGGGCGATTTTTTCTTGCAAGTCATCAGTTAAGCGTGTCATGAGATTTCTCCCTTCTTAAAAAGTGCCAGCAGCTTGCGGCCGTTTGGCCGGCCGATCAAGCGGCCGAATGGCGGAGTCAGGTATAAAAAGTCGGCGATCAGCCAGGAGATGGCCAGGCAGACCGCGTAGCCAAGTGGGAATAAGGCTAGCAAGACCCACTGGTTCAGCTGAACCAGGCTCAACAGCCAGGCCAGGAAGGTGATTGAAATTGAGTGGACCAGGTAAACGCCAAAGGAAATGGCGCTAGACCGGTCAACCCAGCTGACAAAGGCCGGTTTGGTCTGTTGCCACTGGTCTCTTTTCTCTGCATAGAGCAGGCAGAGGGTGAAGATGGTGGCGATCATGCAGACCGCGTAGATCATTAAGTATGGCTGGTGAATCAAGTTGGCTGAGTGCTGGCTGAGCTGCAGAACCTGGACGTTGAACTGGTAAAGGACCAGGGTTCCGGCCGCGGCAAGCGCGGTTGTTATGAAGACCAGCTTCTTTTTCCGCAAAAGCCACTTGGTTAAAGCTTCGTAGTTGATCCAGGCCCAGCCGCCTAAAATGAAGTAGAACTGGTAGAACAGAATGTTGTTGCCGTAGTACTTGAAGAGGTAGGGCCAGGAATCATGATTAACCTGCGGGTAGTAGTACTTGGCCCAGATGACCAGGCAAAGCTGGAGTGCCGCGCTGAGCGCCAGGAGCAGGTTGAGCTGCTTTTTAAATAATGCAAAAAGCTTGAGCACCAGCGGGAAGATCAAGTAGAGCTGGAACATCAAGAAGATGTAGTAAAAGTAGAACTGGTTGCCTTTGCTGATAGCTTCCAGCCAGCCGGTCAGCCACTTGTTCCAGCTGAAAGAGCCGCTGGTCAGCAAGAGGAAGGCTAAAAAGAGGCCGTTCCAGAAGAGGTAGGGAATACCGCTGCCGATATAGCGTTTTTTCCAAAAAGTCGGCCAGTTCTGCTTTTCCGGCTTGCCCCAGTAGCCTAAAAAGAGAACTAGGCCGGTGATGAACATAAAGCCAAAGCGAGGAAAGTGCAAAATCAAGTGAGTTGATACTAAAAAGCGGCCGGCAGGGGTCGCCCTGTTGCCTAGTGCCTCTGCAAAAGTGCTGGCCACGTGGTTGAGCACGACGCCAAACATAAAGAAGCAGCGCATCAGGTCAACTTCGTAAAGGTGTTTTTTCTTAGACATGTAAGCCTCCTTATTTATTGCTTACCTAGATTAATTAAAGAACTTGGCCAAAACTTGCTTTAAAATAGAAAAAACTATGCGTGAATTGAAAAAAATCAGCGACTGGGCAGAAAAACTATTGCTATTTGCTTTATTTTCTTTCTTTGTTCCCGTATACTAGCATTAGAATTATGTAAAGTTGGAGGCAGAACATGCTTGGAGAAATCCGGACCGGTAAAATTACTGACAGCAACGCTGAAGCCTATTTCGTGCAGATTGACGGCTTAACGTTCAAATTGAAGAAAGAAGAAATCACCCAGGAAGAGCCGCCCAAAATTGGCGGCGAAATCACGGGCTTTATTTATGATAATCAAAAACATGAACGGGAAATGACCCAGTTCTTGCCCTTTGCTCAGGCTGACCAATACGGCTGGGCTACGGTTACCAGGGTTCAGCGGGGCCTGGGGGTCTTTTTGGACATCGGCTTGCCTGATAAGGATATAGTTATGTCACTGGACGACCTGCCGCTTGACCCGGCCCGCTGGCCGCAAAAAGACGACCGCCTTTTGGTAAGGCTGGAAACTGATGACAAGGACCGGATCTGGGCCAAGGCAGCTGACGAAAATGTCTTTGACCAGATCGCCGTCCGCTTCCCAAATAACCTGGTCAACAAGAACCTGCTTGCCCGGGTTTACTCCAGCAAGTCCCTGGGCTGCTTTGTCTTGACCAATGACTACTATTTGGGCTTCATCCACGAATCCCAAATGCAGCAGCCGCTGCGGCTTGGCGAAGAGGTCAAGGCCCGGGTGATCGGGGTCAGCCAGTACGGCCGCTTAAACATGAGCGTTTTGCCCCGGGCTTTTGAAGAAATTGACGATGACGCGGCCATGATCATGATGTCTTTGCGCCGTAAAGCTGATAAGACCCTGCCCTTTAGTGACAAGAGTGATGCCCAGGCAATTAAGGATTACTTTGGCATCTCTAAGTCAGCCTTCAAGCGGGCCTTAGGCAACTTGATCAAGCGGGGGCTGGTCAGCCAGGACAAGGAAGCCGGCACGATCAAGTTGGTCAAGGATGAGGCGGATGAATAAGCTCGCTGAACAGATTGACGATTACCTGCGCTACAGCCAGATTGAACGGGGACTCAGCCCGAATACGATCGCGGCCTACCAGCAGGATTTACAGGAATTTTTAGCTTACGTCAGAGAAGAGCAGATGACAGACTGGCCGCTGGAAGCCGTGGAAATTGATGCTTTTTTGGCTAAAGAGCGGGACTTGGGCAAGGCCAACAGCTCTATCAGCAGGCTGGTGTCGACCTTGCGCCGCTTTTACCAGTGGCTGGTCCGCCAGCAGCTGATTGCCCTAGACCCCATGAGCCAGATCGATGCTCCCAAGCGGGAGAAGCGGATGCCCCTGGCTTTGACTGAGGCAGAAGTAAACCGGCTTTTAGAGCAGCCAGATGTAACAACGGATTTGGGCCTGCGGGACCGGGCACTTTTGGAACTGCTTTACGCGACGGGGATGCGGGTCAGCGAAGCAGTTAACTTAAAACTGGCCGACGTCCATGCCGACTTGCAATTGATCAAGGTTTTGGGCAAAGGAAGCAAGGAACGCTTGATTCCGGTAAGTGACCTGGCTTTGGACTGGATCAAGCGCTACCTGCCCGTCAGAGACCAGCAGCTGCTAAAAGCCGGCAAGAGCAGTGACTGCCTGTTTTTAAACAGCCGGGGCGGGCAATTGACCCGGCAGGCCGTCTGGCAGAAAATCAAGAAGTACTGCCAGCAGGCGGGGATAGCTAAAGACGTGACCCCGCACACCCTCCGCCACAGCTTCGCGACCCATTTGCTGGAACATGGGGCGGATTTGCGGGTAGTCCAGGAAATCCTGGGCCATACCGACATTTCAACGACCCAGATCTATACCAATCTGACCCAGAAGCATATCCTGGACGTTTACCAAAAGACCCATCCCCGGATTTAGAGGTGATTATATGCTAGTACCATATAAAAAAGATTATGAAAAAGTTGCCATGGGCCTCTTGTCCTATCTGCCAGATTTCAAGAACCTGCAGAATTTGAAGGAAGAAATGCAGCTGTATGCTGAAGATCCGGCCCACCAGCTCTACCTTTACCGGGACGAGGACCAGAATATCGTCGGCCTGGCTGGCTGCGAGGCCGGGGCCGGCTGCCTGGTCTTGCGCTATTTATCACTGGCGCCGGGCTTCCGCGATGATGAACATTTTTCAAAAATCATGCGGGAACTGGCCCAGGAAGCTGGCAAGCAGAAAGTTATGACGGTCCCGGAATATACCTATTTAATGAAGTACTTGAACAATGATGAATGAAGGCATGACCATTGAGCTGCCGAATTTTGAAGGCCCCCTGGACCTTTTGCTCCACCTGATTCGGTCGCAGGAATTAGACATCTATGACATCCCGATTGCCCGGATTACCCAGCAGTACCTGGACTATCTGCAGCAGATGCAGAAGCTGAACCTGCAGCTGGCAGGGGAATATTTCGTAATGGCGGCAACCTTGCTTAGGATCAAGTCCCAGTATCTGTTGCCGAAAAACGACTTCGTTGAAACAGAAGAAGAATTTACTGACCCCCGGGAGGAACTGGTTGAGCAATTGGTTCAGTATTCCGTCTTCAAAAAGATTTCAGCCTACTTTAAGGTCAGAAATGATGAAGTGCCGGTCCTGGCCGCCAAAGAGCCCAGCGTGGCTGAAGGAGCCAAGGTTCAGCCTTTGCCATTAGGGCAAATCAGCCAGCAGGATTTGACAGCCAGCTTTATTTTGGCCATGCGCCGTTTTAAGAAAAGAAATGACCATGCCCAGGTTACCTTGACCGGCCGGCCAATCCAGGAAATGATTGCCTGGCTGAAGGAAGTTTTAGCGAAAAATGGCCGGGCCAGCTTTTTTGCCTTGACTGACCAGGTGGAAAACCTGGCGGACTTGGTTGGCCTCTTTTTGGCCATTTTGGAACTGGCCAAGGACCAGTACTTGAAAGTTAGGCAAAAGCGCCGCTTCGGCGACTTGGAAATAGAAAGAAGCAAGCATGACGAGTAAAATAGCCCAGCTGGAAGCCCTCCTTTATGTGGCTGGCGACAGCGGGATCAAGAAAGAGCAGCTGCGGGACTTGCTGCAGGTAGCAGACCCGGAAATAGAGCGCCTGGCTAAAAGACTGCAGGAAAAATTAGTCAGCGATCCCGACAGCGGCCTGCAGCTTTTGGAAATCAACGACGAATACAAGCTGACGACCAGCGGGGAGGTCAGCGACCTGGTGGAAGCATATTTCAACAAGGACCTGACCAAGAACATCAGCCAGTCAGCCTTGGAAATTCTGGCGATCGTAGCCTACCGGCAGCCAATTACCAGAATTGAGATCGACGAAATCCGGGGGGTTAATTCCTCTGGTGCCCTGCAAACCCTTGTCTGGCGAGGGCTGGTCAAAGCCCAGGGAGTCAAGGACGCCCCGGGCCACCCCAAGCTGTACGTGACGACCGATTACTTCCTCCAGTACTTTGGCTACAAGTCCCTGGCGGATCTGCCGGTAATTGAGAATTTTGAAGACAGCAGCTTTGATGCCGACGGCCAGGTAGACCTGTTTGCCGAGAACGGCACGGCTGATGAAGCATTGCAAAAGATGGAGGATTTATAATGGCGCAAGAACGTTTGCAAAAAGTGATCGCCCAGGCGGGGATCGCTTCCAGAAGAGAAGCAGAAAGAATGATCCTGGCCGGCCGGGTCAGGGTCGACGGGCAAGTAGTGACCAAGCTGGGAACCAAGGTCAGCTCAATTGAACAAGTAGTTGTTGACAACCAGCCGATCGAAAGGGAAAGCCACCACACTTATCTTTTTTATAAGCCGCGCGGCGTGATTTCCGCGGTGAAGGACGACAAGGGCCGCAAGACCGTGGCTGACTACTTTAGCGACCTGCCATACCGGCTCTACCCAGTTGGCCGCTTGGACTATGACACTTCAGGCCTGCTTTTGATGACCAACGACGGGGAACTGGCCAACCTGCTCATGCACCCGAGAAACGAAGTCGACAAGGTCTACGTGGCTAAGATCAAGGGCATTTTGCAGCCAGATGAAATCAGGGCCTTGAAGAAGGGGGTCCAGATTGGCCGCTACAAGACCAAGCCGGCCCAGGTCAAGGTTTTGAAGACCAATCCCCGGGCCCAGACCCAGATCGTCCAGCTGACGATCCACGAAGGCCACTACCACCAGGTCAAGGAAATGTTTAAAGCTGTTAACCACCTGGTTGACAAATTGTCCAGAGAGCGGTATGCTTTTCTTGACTTGCAAGGCCTTACATCCGGACAGTACCGGGAATTAAACCACAAAGAGGTTGACAGGCTCAAGCAGGTGGATTAGAATATAGTTGTAAAGTTAAATAATACAAGTTGTCTTCGGGGCAGGGTGAAAATCCCGACCGGCGGTGCAAGTCCGCGAGCCATGCAAATGGTTGAATGCTGTAAAGCTACCGATAGTTATAGTCTAGATGGAAGAAGGCAGACGCTGGAATAATAAGCATGCTTACTAAGAAAGGTCTGTTGCTCTTCAAGGCAACGGACTTTTTTAATGGAGGTATGTTAATATGGAAGCTGCTAACAAACGGACAGCTAAATCAGTCAGCAACTGGCTCGCTTATGCCATGATCGGGGCTATTGCCTTCGTGGTGATGAAGTTTGAATTCCCGGTTATGCCAGGCGTCAGCTTTTTGAAGATGGACTTCTCCGACGTCATCGTGGTCATCACTACCTTTATCTTCGGCATTGGCGGCGGGGTGGCCGTGGCCGCGATCAAGTGCCTTTTGTCCTTGATCTTTGCCGGTTTTGCCCTGCCGTCATTGGTCGGTGAACTGGCTGCCTTTTTGGCCTCAATGGCCTTTGCCCTGCCATTTTACTTCCTGGCTGGATCAGTCAAGGAAGAGGACAGAAAGAGCCTGAAGGGTTACCTGCTGCCAGCCTTGGGCCTGCTTTTAGGAGTCTTGTCTTTGACGGTGGTCATGGCTTTGACCAACCAGTTCCTGCTTACTCCGGTTTACGCCTACACTTCAGTGCCGCAGGCAGCGGGGATGCACATGAACTACGCTCAGCTGCTTACTTTTACTGAACAGACTTACCTGGGCAAGATGCTGCACATTCCAAGCATGTCCAGCTACATTATGGGCATCATCGTTCCATTCAACTTGATCAAGGGGGCCATCAACTCAGTTGTGGTCTACATCCTTTTTGAATCAGTCTTAAAGACCATCAAGCCATTCGTGATCAAGCACTTCAGCGTTTCCAGCAAGTACTAATTTGAAAATACAAGTGAATCTTTTGATGAGGCTTTCCTTAGGGAAAGTCTTTTCTTTTCGATTAGGCAGGTGATTTATGGTAGAATGAAAGCTTAAAGGGGGAAGCTAGATGGATCAAAATGCCCAAAAGCCCTTGTCACGTCTGGCCCGCCAGCAAGCGGTCAGAGAAGAGCGCAAGAACAAGCAGGCGCCGTGGTGGACGGCCCTCTTGATCGTGGTTATGATAGCCCTGGCGGTTTTGCCGCTAGTTACCAGTCAAAGCAGCGATTATGCCGTCCCGCAAACTAGGAAAGAGCAGACCAAGCCCAAGCGGGCTGCCAAACAGTCCAGCAAGAAGAAGGCTACTCCAGAGGTCAAGACTTACGTGGTCAAGTCTGGCGACAGTTGGGCCGCGATCGCCCAGAAGTACGGCATAAGCGCTGAAGAGCTGGCTGAGCAGAATGGTCTTGATACCAGCTCAACCCTGGCGGTTGGTCAGAAACTGAAGATCAAGCAAGCCAAATAGCTGAATTTATTGGAAAGGATTGAAGCGATGTGAGTCGCTTCATTTTGATGTTATGCAAGTAGCAATTGATGGACCTGCTTCAGCAGGTAAGAGCACGGTGGCCAAGATCGTGGCCAATAAGCTGTCATTCGTTTATATTGACACGGGTGCGATGTACCGGGCATGTACTTTTATTGCCCGCAAGCACGGCCTGGATTACGGGGATGAGGCCGGGATCTTAAAGGCGATCGACGAAGATGGCATTGTTTTAGAGCCAGGTGAAAAGGGCCAGAAGGTTCTGGTAGCCGGTGAAGACGTGTCTTTGGAAATCCGGACTCCGGAAATCACGGCCAATGTCTCCCAGGTATCAGCCCTGCCAGGGGTCAGAAGCAAGATGGTTGACCTGCAAAGAAAACTCGCTGGGTCAACCAATGTGATCATGGATGGCCGCGATATCGGGACCACGGTCTTACCTAAGGCTGAAGTCAAAATCTTCTTAGTTGCCAGTGCCCGGTCCAGAGCGGAAAGACGGCTTTTGGACTGGCAGCAGAAGGGGATTGAGGCCAAGCAGACGGTTGAAGAAATCGAAGCTGACATTGCCAAGCGGGACTACCTTGACTCCCACCGTGAAGTTTCACCTTTGAAGAAGGCAGCGGATGCAATCGAAATCGATTCAACTAATTTAACGATTGACCAGGTTGTTGACGCTATCTTGGCCGAAATTGCTAAAAAAACAAATACCAGCAAGTAAAGTCAAAAAAAGTCTGGTAAAATAGTAGCAAATTCATCTATTTTTCGGTAAAATAGAGAACGAATAAACAGGGAGGCATTTTGTATTTATGTCAGAAAACAATCAATTTTTAGATGCTCTTGCTCAAATGCAAGAAGTTAAGGTGGGCGACATCGTTGACGTTAACGTTTTGAGCGTTGAAGATGGCCAAATTAACGTTGGTGTTCAAGGCGCCGGCGTTGAAGGTGTAATCACTCGCCGTGATTTCACCAACGACCGTAGTGTCAACTTGCGTGACGAAGTTAAGCCAGGTGATACCTTCAAGGCTTACGTAGTTCGTCGTGCAGGCGGTGACAAGGAAAACGGTGAATTTTTCTTCTCAGTAACCCGCGTTAAGGAACGCGAAGCTTACGACAAGCTGCAAAAGGACTTCGAAGAAGGCAAGACTATCGAAGGTAAGGTTACTTCATCAGTTCGCGGTGGTTTGCTCGTTGATGTCGGCACCCGCGGCTTCTTGCCAGCAAGCTTGATCTCAAACCGTTTCGTTTCAGACCTTAAGCCATACATCGGCAAGACCATCAAGGTTAAGATTACTGAAATCGACCCGGCTAAGAACCGTCTGATCCTTTCCCACAAGGAATTGATCGAAGAAGAACGCGAACAAGCCTTTGAAAACGTTGCTTCACAACTGGTTGTCGGCGACGTAGTTGAAGGCCGGGTATCACGTTTGACCAACTTTGGTGCATTCGTTGATATCGGCGGCGTTGACGGTTTGGTACACATCTCCGAAATTTCATACAAGCACGTTGACAAGCCAAGCGACGTCTTGAAGGTTGGCCAAGATGTTAAGGTTAAGGTTATTGGCATCGACAATGACCGTCACCGTATCTCCCTGTCAATCAAGCAAACTGAACCATCTCCATTCGAACAAGCAACTTCAAGCTTGAACGAAGGCGATGTAATCGAAGGCGAAGTTAAGTCTTTGACCAACTTCGGTGCCTTTGTTGAAGTTGCTGACGGCATCCAAGGCTTGGTACACGTTTCAGAAATTTCCAACAAGCACGTTGACAAGCCAAGCGATGTCCTGACTGTAGGTCAAAAGGTCAAGGTTAAGGTTCTTAACATTGACCCAAGTGAAAGAAGAATCTCCCTGTCAATTAAGCAAGCTGATCCAGAGAACGCTTCTTCATCAAACGACAGACCTCGCGCACGTCGTTCATCAAACAACGACGCAGTTGCTCGCAAGTACATGAACAACGACGACAACGGCTTCTCACTTGGTGACATGATCGGTGACCAACTTAAGAACCGTTAATCAGCACTAAAAAGACCGACCGCTGGTCGGTCTTTTTGTTTGACAAGAATCAATAGAAAGCAAAAGAGGTGAAAAGATGCCATTACCAATTGTTGCCATCGTAGGGCAACCAAACGTAGGCAAGTCAACCCTGTTCAACCGGATCATCAATGAGCGGGTGGCGATCGTGGAAGACCGGCCAGGCGTGACCCGGGACCGGAACTATGCCCGGGCCAGCTGGATGGGCCACCAGTTCAGCATTATCGATACCGGAGGCATTACCTGGGAAGACAGCACGATTGACGAAGAAATCCGGGCCCAGGCAGAAATTGCCATTGAAGAGGCTGACGTTATCGTCATGCTGGCTGACGCCAGCCAGGGCGTGACCAGCCTGGATGAGCGGATTGCCCACCTGCTCTACCGGGCCGACAAGCCAGTTCTTTTGGCTGTCAACAAGGCCGACAACCCTGAGCAGCGGACTGATATCTATGACTTCTACAGTCTGGGCTTAGGTGACCCGATTCCTGTTTCCGGAGCGCACGGCACCGGGATCGGTGACCTTTTGGACGAAGTAGTCAAGAACTTCCCAGCTGATGCCGAAAAGACAGAAGAAGGGGTTATCTCCTTCAGCGTGATCGGCCGGCCAAACGTGGGCAAGTCATCCATCGTCAACCGCCTCTTGGGCGAGGAACGGGTGATTGTGGCCAACGAAGAAGGGACTACCCGTGACGCCATCGACACGCCGTTCGTCAAGGACGGGACCAAGTTCCGGGTCGTTGACACGGCCGGGATCAGACGGCGGGGCAAGGTCTACGAAAAGACTGAAAAGTACTCTGTCATGCGGGCCATGAGTGCTATGGAGCGTTCAGATGTGGCTATCCTGGTTTTGGACGCAAGCACCGGTATCAGAGAGCAGGACAAGCACGTGGCCGGCTACGCCCATGAAGCGGGCTTGGGGATGATTATCGCCGTTAACAAGTGGGACCTGCCAAAGAAGGACTCTTCATCCGGCAAGGACTTTGAAGCGGTGATTAGGGAAGAATTCTCTTACCTGGACTATGCCCCAATTGTCTTTGTCTCAGCCAAGACCGGCAAGAACATCGACCAATTGCCGAAGATGGTTAAGGAAGTCTACGAGAACAAGAACCAGCGGATCCAGTCCAGCGTCTTAAACGACCTGCTGCTGGAAGCCAGCCGTTTGGTGCCTGCCCCAATGGTCAAGGGCAAGCGGCTCCGGGTCTACTACATGACCCAGGTCAAGACCAATCCGCCGACCTTCGTCGTTTTCTGCAACGATCCGGAACTGATGCACTTCTCCTACCAGCGCTTCTTGATCAACCAGCTGCGGGAGAATTTCGACTTCACCGGGACTCCGATCAAGATCTTGCCGCGCAAGCGGAAGTAAGACCCGGCTTTTCTTTTTCAATTTGTGACATTCTCTTGAAAAAGTGCTAAGCCGCGGGCTAAAAGCCTTGTAGGGACAACGTTCTTGTGATATTTTAGAGAACAGGGAATTAATTGAATGCAGCAAGCGCTCAGTGTCCCTCATTTCTGCAAGAGAAATGAAGTGATTAGACGCGAGTCTAATTTATAGGAGGTGAATTCCACATGGCAAATAAGGCAGAATTAGTTTCAGAAGTAGCTGCTAAGACTAAGTTGACTAAGAAGGACGTTTCAGAAGCTGTTGACGCAGTTTTCGAAGCTATCCAAGAAGACTTGGCTAAGGGCGAAAAGGTGCAACTGATCGGCTTCGGCACTTTCGAAGTTCGTGACCGTGCAGCTCGCAAGGGCCGCAACCCACAAACCGGTGCTGAAATCGAAATTCCAGCAAGCAAGGTTCCTGCATTTAAGCCAGGTAAGGCTCTTAAGGACGCTGTTAAGTAATTGACGCGCTTTAAAATAAAGAAACGCCGGGTTTTCCTGGCGTTTTTTGTTTGGGCAAAAAAACTTTTTTAGCTGACTAGTTACGGTACAATAGTAAGCAGAAAGTGAGGACAAAGATGACATATTCTGAACAATTGTTGGACGCAATTCAAGGCCACCGCTTCAGCGAGAGCCGTGCCCTTCTAAAGCAGGCCCTGGAAAACGATGATCCGGAGATTCTGGCGTCTCTGGCGGAAAATTTGACTGACCTGGGCTTTACCGATCTGGCCAAGGAAGTCTACCGCAGCTTGATCGCGGAATTTCCAGATGAAGACCTCTTCAAGGTCTACCTGGCGGAAATCCTCCTCAATGACGGGGCGGAGGACGACGGTTTGACCCTGCTTTACAATGTGCCGGCTGATTCAGATGCCTATCTGGAAAGCCTCCTGGTCCAGGCTGACTACTACCAAAGTGAGGGCTTGATCGAAACGGCCCGGGCCAAGATGGAGCAGGCAAGAAAGCTGGCTCCGGATGAAGACGCCATTACTTTTGGCTTGGCGGAACTGGACTACATGAGCGACTTAAACGACCAGGCCCTGCCTCTTTACCAGGACTTGCGGCAAAGACAAACCATGTTTGGGGAAGTCAACCTCAACCAGCGGGTCTTCCAGACCCTGGCCAAATTGGGCCGGTATGAAGAAGCGGCAGCTTTTATCAATGACCATAAGGAAGACCTCCTGGATATCGACGCCAAGTACCAGGCTGGGGTGATCATGGAAGAAGCAGGCCAATTTGACAAGGCGGTTGCCTTCCTTGACGATGTCATCAAGCAAAGTCCTGACTACGTCAACGCTTATCCTTTCCTGGCCAAGGCCTACCAGGAAGAAGATAACCCGGAAGAAGCCCTCTTTGCCGCTCAGACGGGCCTGGGCTACAATGAGCTGGATGAAGAGCTTTACCAGATCGGGGCCCAGGCAGCCGCTAAATTAGGCAAGACAGAGGATGCTGAAGACCTCTTGAAGCGGGGGCTTTCGGTCAACCCGGATAATTCCAGCCTCCGGCTGCTCCTAAGCGACCTCTACCTGGCCCAGGGGCGGGCAGAAGACTCCCTGGTCTTGTTTACCTCCTTGGCTGACAGCGACCTGGAGCCCCAGGCCCACTGGAACATGGCCCGGTCCTACCAGGAAATGGAAAAATATGACCAGGCCCTGCAGGAATACCTTTTGGCCTACCAGAGCCTGCAAGGCAGTCCTGACTTTTTGCGGGGGATGATTTCCTTTGCCCAGGAGAGCGCCCAAGGCGATCTGGCCCGGCAGCTTCTGGAAAAATACTTGAAGCTTGTGCCAGATGACCAGGAAATGCAGGAACTTTACGAACAGCTGAGAAATTAGAATTTTGGATAATGACCAGGGATTGCTGGTCATTTTTCTTTTTTAATATTTTCTAGCCTTTTAGCGGTAAGGAGAGAAAAGCGGTAAAATAAAAAGACAGACCATTGAACATTTTGGAGGTATGACATTTGCAATTCAGCTTTAACAAAAAGCGTGACCGGACTGTCTACTGGAAGTACTCAGTCTTCTTTCTTTTCTTGGCGGCCTGTGTTTTTGGCCCTTACTTGCTCACGGGCCACAGCCTGATCTGGAACACAGACGCGGCCAACCAGCACCTGCCCTTGCTGGTCAAGTACCGGGAATACGTGCTCAGCTTCCTGCGCCATTTAAGCCAGGGACCGGCCGAGTGGTCTTGGACTATGGGCCTGGGCAGTGACCTGTTCTCGGTCTTTTCTTACTATACGATCGGGGACATCTTTGCCTACCTGGCCCTCTTGTTTCCGACCAGCCACCTGGTCTTTGCCTACCAGCTGATCCTGCTTTTGCGCCTTTACTGCGTAGGCTTGGCCTTTGTCTATTTTGCCCGCCATTTTGACTTTAAAGACGGCGTAATACTGATTGGCAGCGGGGTCTACATGGTCAATGCCTACCTGATTTACGCGGCCCTGGCCCAGCCAATGTTTACCACGACCTTTATTCTTTTTCCCTTGATCGTGGTCCAGCTGGAGCGGCTCTTGCAGGGAGGAAGCGCCTGGCCTTTATTCGGTGTCTTTGTTTGGATGCTGGTCAGCAACTATTACCTGGCCTTTGTTCTGGGCCTGGGGGCAATCATCTATCTGCTTTTGCGCTGGGGCCTGGCTTATTGGAAAAAGATTCCTTTTTGGTCAACGATTAAGAAGCTCTTTTTTGCCAGTTCAGGAGCAGTTCTTTTGTCAGCCGGTCTGCTTTTGCCGGAACTTTTAGGAGTAATCAACTCCACCAGGACCGGGTCGCAGTTTGCCAACGGCTTGACCTTTTATCCGGCTTACTATTACTTGCTTTTGCCCAAGGAACTGATTGACGGGGACAACTGGAAGTTGATGTTCTGGTCAGCCCTGGGCCTGGCCAGCATCATTTTGCCGGCTCTGGTTTATCTTTTCGCCAATTGGCGCAAGTATAAGACGGTTGCTGCTTCACTTGTCTTAGGGGCGGTCATGCTCTTGATCCCGGCAGTTGGGGCAGTCTTTAACGGGGGGATGTCAGCTTCAAACCGCTGGACCCTGCTTTTATACCTGCCTTTTGCCTTCAGCGTAATGGTCTTTGTCAAGGCAGTCAGCAAGCAGGCGGTCAGCCAAAAGGAAATGCGGCTGATTTTCACCGTCAGCGGGATCTACCTGGCTTATCTGGTCGCCATGTCCTTTTTGGAAAATGACTACAAGCTCTTCTTGCCAGTTATTTTCCTCTTGCTTAGTTTAGGAGCGGTTTATCTGGTCAACGAAGGACGGGCATTAAAGCGGTCGTTATTGCTTATTGTAGCAGCTAATTTAGCCTTTAATGCCCTGTACGCGGCCTTGCCTTATAACGGGAACTTCGCGGGCAATATGCTGGCCAGGGGCGAGTATGAGCAGATCGCTGAAAACCGCTACGGCGGCATGAACCAGCTTTTGCCGGCCGGCTTTTACCGGGTCAACACTGTCTCAAACAACCAGTTTGTCAGCCAGAAAAAGCTCTTTAACGACTTGACCAGCGGCCTGGCCAACGTGTCATCTTACTATTCAATCCAGAACCAGTACCTGGGCCAGTTTTCAACTGACCTGGGCAACCTGCAGTATGACAACAACATTCCCTTTCACCAGCTGGATGACCGGACGATTTTGAACAATTTCCTGGGCGTCCGCTATATTTTTAACCAAAAATACTCAGTAAATGGCAATAAGGTGCCTGGGACCTATGATCTGATTGCCTCTGGTGAGGAGAAAAAGGACCAAAATCAAGAGACTGTCTACCAGGCCCAGCTGTATAAGACGACAGAGGCCTTTCCGCTGCTTTGGTTGAGCAATAAGGCAATTAGCCCCAGCCGCTACCAAAAGCTCTCAGCGAGCCAAAAAGAGCGGGCTCTGGCCAGCGGAGTGGTGGTCAAGGACTCCGGCCTCAGAGCAGCTAAATTGATCGGGGTCAAGACTATCAAGGCTAGCCTGCTTGCTGCCAATGGCAAGAAGCTGAGCAAGAATAAACTGACTTATACGGACTCTGATGTCAGTTACAAGCTGAAGCTGCATCTGTCAGATAAAGAAAAGGCGAAACTGGGCAAAAGCGAGCTCCATGTCGAAATCAGCCAGATTTCCTACCAGCCCTTTACTTTAAGCCAGCAGCTGGATTTGGAGCTGAAGAAGGCCAAGCAGGAGGCAGACTTGACTGGCCAGACCTTTAACGAGCGGGCGACCCGCTACAAGTACTGGCGCTACCACCTTCTGGCCGGGTCGCCAGATCCCAGCTACAAGCTGACGGTGACGGGGAAGAAGACCAGTGAGACCATCGTGCAGAGAAGCCAGGACATGACTTCTTTTTACCGCCTGGTCGACAGCGCGGTCATGAACATGGGGACTTATCAGACCCTGCCAAGCAGTCTGACTTTCCAGCCGTCAAAACTGGGGACCTACCACTTTAAGATCAAAGTTGTGGCAATTCCTTTGAATCAAGAATACACAAAAGAAGTGCACCAGATTCAAAAGCAGGGGGTCAAGCAGCTGAAACTCGCGCAGAACCAGCTGACTGGGCTCTTCACCAGCAAGAAAGCCGGTATCGTTACCTCGACCATCCCGTATTCAAGCGGCTGGACAGCCACGGTAGACGGCAAGGCTGTCAAGGTCCTCAAAACCAATACGGCCTTTGTCGGCTTTGAGATGCCGGCTGGCAAGCACCGGGTCCGCCTGGTCTACCGGACGCCGGGATTGAGAAGCGGGCTTTTAATTTCGACTTTGACGGCTTTAGCAATTTTAGTCTATGCCGCGGTCAGTCACAGAGAATGGCTGCAGGAATTAATGGCTGAGCAGAATAAGAAAAGAGAAATGAAAAAAGAAGCATAGTTAGAAATAGTTGAATGACAATAAAAAAGGCGAGCCGGCTGGCTCGTCTTTTTGTCTGTTTATTTCCAAAATTGCTGCTCTTATTCCTTGATCAGCTTACGGGCAATCAAGTCTTCCTTCATCAGCTTGGTCATGACCTGGGCAACTTCCTTGGCCCGGTCGTTGGAATCCATGTGGATGGTCAAACCGTTGTCAGACTGGATCAAAGTGCGTGGCAGTTCAACCTGGTTGTACTTGAGGTCTGGGTCCAGGTCAGGCAGCATGTATTCCAAAGTTGCCGTCCAGCCCAAACCGCCGACTGCCATCTGCAGGGCGACTTCGTAGTCGTTGACCTTGATGCTCTTGTTGACAGAGAGGTTCTGGTCTTCAAGCAAGTGGTCAACCGTCTTTTGGAAGCCGGAGTCATCGCTCAAGGAAACCATCTTTTCCTCACTGAGGTCCATCAAAAGCTGCTGGCTGAACGGAACATCCCGCTTGCCTTCTTGGTAAAGCTTGCTGGTTTCAGGGATGATCAGGAAGATCCGCGGCTGGAAGAGGAAGAAGTTCTTCAGGTTTTCCCCCCGCAGAAGCGGACCTAAGTAAATGTCAACCATCCGGTTGTCGATCAAGCGCTTGGCTGAGTTGATGGAGAAGGTCTTGATCAGTTCAAAGCGGGTGGTTTCAAATTGCTTCTGCAAAACAGGGATAATCTTCCCGCTTTCGCCTGGGGCCCAGATTGGGGAGAAACCAATCTTGATATAGGACTGTTCTTCTTCAGTGAAGCGGCGAAGGTCCTGTTCGATCTTCATCTGGTCGCTGTGCAGCTTGGCCAAGCCGTCGCAAAGGGTCCGGCCGGCTTCGGTCAGTTCGATTGGCAGGGTTCTTCTTTCCAGCAGAACGACATTGTATTTCTTTTCTGCCTTGCTCAGAACCTGGCTCACGTATGGCTGGCTAAGGAAAAGCTTCTTAGCGATATCGCTGACCGTCTGGCAGTCTTCAGCAGTTGTCAAGATTTGGTAAAGTACGTCTTGTTTCATCTTAATGCTCTCTTTTAAGTGAATGAATTTACAAAATTAATTTTACAATACGATTATTATAGCGCCTTTTTCCTATTAGTCAACGCCAATCATGCTTACTCAATTTTGACATAATATTCGGCGAAATTCAAATAATTACCGCTGATTTTTTGGCTAAATGCGACTTTTCCGTTCAAGAAAGAGGAATGAAAGCGGTATAGGAATTATAAATCATATATTTCCGAACTTATGTTGACGGTTTTTAGCAGGAAATTTTTGCGAAAAAGTTCAAAAATTGCTAAAAATCCATTTAAAAAATGCTAAAAACTTGCTAAAAACTAAAATTTTCGCAAAAATAGGAGCTGAGACTTATTGATGAGGAAAAAGACATGAACTTTCAACACTTGGAATACTTCAACGAGCTGGCTGAGACCCAGTATATGGCCCAGGCGGCGGAAAAACTGGGGATCTCACAGCCAACCTTGAGCTACGCGGTCAAGAAACTGGAAGAGGAACTGGGCGTCCCTCTTTTTGAAAGAGAAGGCCGCAACATCCGCTTGACCGTCTACGGCAAGGTCTTCAAAGAGTACAGTGAAGCCGGAGTCCAGCAGATCAAGGAAGGCCGGCGGCAATTAGCCGAGATGGCTTTGGGCGAAAGCGGCAAGCTGTCAATCGGGGTCGCCGAAATCGTTGCCCACCAGTTCATTACAGATGTGATCAAGGAATACCGGCAGGTCAATCCGGAATACCGGGTCGATTTCAACTTGAAGCGAGACGTGACCGGTAAGCTTTTGGACATGCTGCAAAGCGGGGAATTGGACTTGGCAATTGTTACCACCCGGCCAGGAGAAAAGATCGCCGGCTTTGACTTAGTGCCAATGATGCACAGAAAGCTAGAGCTGCTTTTACCGGCTGGCCATGAATTGGCCAAGCAGAAGTCAGTCAGCTTGAAGCAGATTGAGAACTATCCCTACCTGGCTTTTGGGGAAGAACACGCCTTAGCAGGGATTATCGCTGATGTTTTTGCCAAAAACGACATTCATCCCCAAATCAGCAGCGTAACTGATGACGTGCGGACCTTGGTTGACTTGGTAACCATTGGCGAAGGGGTGGCCCTTTTGCCTAAGTCCAAGTATCATGAGGCGGCTGGTGCGGTCACCGTTCCAGTGACGGAAGATACATCGTATACCATCAGCCTGGCCAGCCGAAACTTGGCCCAAGAGCCGAAGGTGGCCCAGAAGATGGCCACTTTTATCGTGGAATTTTGCCAAGGACATGATTTAACGCGTGCTTAATTCACTAGCGGCCTGGTCATACTTGTCTTTGGCGCGGCTGACCTGCTTTTTGTATTGGGCCAGGGTTAAGCCGTTGATGCTGACGACGGCGTTGTAGTAGGCCAGTTCAGTCTTTTGGACAGCTTGGTAGCTGGCATATTTGACTTTGGCATTTTTATACTGATACTGCTTGAGCAAGGCCAGAAGGTCGGCCTGCTTGAGCAGTTTTTTCTTGCTCTTTGCCAGCTTGCTCTTTTCGTCCTTAAAGGCCTGGCTGACGGCTTTAGACGGGGAGACAGGACTTTTCTTGCTCTTGCCCTTTTTCTTTTGCTGATTTGCCTTTAAGGCATCCTGCCAGGCAGTAGTTACGCTGGAGGCAGCTTCATCAATGCTTTTGGCGATACCAGTGCTGTTTTGCCGGAACTTTTCCCCGGTTTGCTGGTAATTCTTTTGCTTAAGGGCGATGGCTGCCTGCCTTTTCTCCTGGATTACGATTTGCTTGTGCCGGGCGCCAAAGCCGATCAGCATGATGAACAAGGCGCCGACCATGAAGAAGTCGCAGACAAAGCGCAGGCGCGGCTGGCTGGTGATGAGGCCAAAGAGCCAGATCAAGGCAAAGAGAATGAAGATCCCGCAGCCAATCCAGCCCAGGATAAAGTATTGGGAGATGGTCATTATTTTTCCTCTTTTCAACTATTTTCTCTTTTCATGATAAACTATTTTTTCCCGCCCGGCTTTCTTTTGGCAAAAATCCGCAGATTCTTGCCAGCAAAGCGGGTAAACGCTGCCGAAAACGGGCCGGATAGTGCTATAATCTTGTTAAAGGTCTGCAATATGGCAGGCAAAAAGTCATGAATGGGAAATAAGACAGATGGCAAGGATTATTGATACTCAGCGAAAGTTACTGATCCAGCACGGCTTGCTGGAAGACATCAAGGAAGCAGGAGAGGAATACGGGACTTTGACGGCCGCCCTGGCTGCTCCTGACTGGACCCTGCTGGACCGGGAAGTTACCGGGTTATTTGAGCAGGCAGACCTTTGCCTGCTTTTTGGGGATGAGGAAGTTCCCGAACTCGCCGCGGCAAGCGAACTGTCCCGTCTCTTTCCGCTTTTAGCCGGCGACTGTCCAGACTTAAAGGAAAAACTGGCTGCCGGCAAGTTGGCTGTTAAATTTTTACCAGAGAAAGAGAGCAGCTTTTTCTTGCTGACTGGGAAAGACAAGTACCGTTTCTACTGGGGGCAGGGGGCAACTTATGCCTTAAGCAGCGGGGAAAAGACCGGGGACGACTGGGCCATGGTCCAGCAGCTGGTCAAAGAGCTGATGGCCAAGGCCAGTGATATTTTAAACAGGGAGATCTACCAGGGCTATCTGGACCAAGAAGAAGACAAGCGGTCCCAGTACCTGCTGGAAGTCAGCGGCTTGGCAGACAAAATGGCGACAGCGCCTTTAAAGGACTTTAAAGAAGCAACCCGGCTGGGGCAATTGGCCCAAAGCCAGGCAGGCGTGTCCTTTAAGAAGACGGCCAAGCTTCTGCGCTTTAAGAGCGGGATTGACAAGCAGGATTTGACTGGCAAAAAGATCCTGGCTGACGAGGAATTAAGCAAGCGCCTCAGCCAGATTGTCTTTGGCGAGGGCAACGAAAATGGCGAAGCCATTGTTTTGCCAGATGAGAAGGCCCACTACCCGCGCCCGCTTTACCTGCAAGACCCGGTAACCGGGACGATTTTGGAGAAGCCGGCAATTGACTCCTACCAAGAAGAGCCAGTGGCCGTCCAGAAGCCGACCCGGCAGGACGTGTCAGCGATTTTTGACATTATCCGCTTCTACCGGGACCGCAAGCAGGACAATGAATCCCAGGCCGCCTTCTCCTTCTTGATGTATGTCCTGGAAAGTGGCAGCATCTGGAAGATCCGCCAGGCGATCGATGAGCGAAACGGGATCGTGGAAGATGTCCCGATCGTGGCCGGCCTGGTCGGGCAGGGGGAAACCGGCAAGTCGACCCTGCTTAAGATTGCCTCCAACTTGACCATCGGCAACACCAAGGAAATCGTCCAGGCCAGTTCAGAAGACAAGCTCTTCGGGATGACGGCAGCCGTCAGAAAGAAGCTGCTGGCCGGCAAGAGTTTGAGCAAGCAGGACCGGGTCAGCGCCTACAGCTCCAACCCTAAGGTCATCAACAAAAATATCTGGAGCTTTACCGACCACTACATGGATGAAGACCAGGTCATCACTCCGATCTGCATTGATGACCCGGAAGTGTCCCTCTTTTCTTCCAGCGCAGCTCAGAGCTTTTTGAAAAAGCGGAGCAACCGGCATGGCGAGAAACTGGCGGTGGAACCGGTAGCCATTTTCAGCATGAACAGCAAGGGCAAGGACATCGAGCTTTTGACTGAAGTTGGCCGGCGGGGCTACGTGATCAGCCAGGGCAACCAGTTCCGCAAGAAGACGGACGCGGATATTCACTTTTTTGAATATCTGGATGGCAATACCGACAACCATGGTCACTGGCTGAACAACACCCTCTTTCTTTACCTGACCCGGCAGATCGACCGCTGGCTGGATGAGATGGACGACGAGGACTACTTGCAGCTCAAGCGGGACTTCCTCTACCCAGTCAAGCACGCCTTCTGGCAGCTGGTTGAGGAATACGGCCTAGTCAACACGGAAACCAAGCACTACTTCAACATGAAGAACTACAATATCGTTGAAGACCTCGGCCGGCGGAACTGGAGCATTCTTTTGCACGATGAGGCAACTTTGCGGGAAATCACCTTTACCCGGGACAATCCGGAATGCATGATTCCTGCCCGAGTCTTCCCTAACAAGGGGGCTGACATCAACCGCTACTTTGCCTACCTGCCGGCTTCAGCCGAGATCTGCAAGACTTTTGACAGCCAGGGGCTGACGGTGAAGATGGCCAATATGGATCTGTGGCAAGGAAACCACTTGCTGGTCGAGCGCTATGAGAAGGAGACCGGGATCGCGGCTGAGCGCTTTGAAATGGAAAAGGCCAGAGCTGCCGCGGAAGTCCAGGGGCAGAGAATGGGGGAAAATATCGCTCCATACCTCAAGAAGAACGCGGAAATGATGGACCGGATGATGAAGGTCACCGAGCAAAATGCCCAGCTTTTGGCGGAAAAAGAAGCCCAGGCTGAAAAGCAGCAGCAGGCGGAAGCTGAGAAGAAGGAGCAGGCCGACCAGATCCAGAAATTGCAAGATGAACTGGCCCAGGCCAAGGAGGCAGCTGAAGCCGCCAAGAGCGAGGAAAAGAAGCCGCGGGGTTTCTTCGACCGCTTTTTCAAGTAATTTTTTAGAAAGAAGAATAAGATGACCGACACGCAAAGCATGATTGCCGTACAAGAAAAAGACAATACCGTTTCCAGCCTGGTCTTGGACCATGACGGGGACTTGGAAATTGCCGGCCGGATTCTGGAGGAAAACTACCAGGACTATGAGCAAGTTTTGGCTCTGGTCAATTTGGGCGATTTAAAGAGCCTGGGAAAGACGGCGGCGACCAGCCGGGCTTACTACCGGGACGAGCATGAAGACCAATTGGTCTTGGAAAATTACGCGGACACGGAAGTTTTTGACCGGGCAACTGAAGAGCAAGGGGACTACCTGGCTTGCTGCTTCTTGTATTGCAAGTATGAAGGCGACTTCCAGTGGCTGGTCAGAGATTTTTCCACGGGCGACAAGCGCTTTAAGCCGCTGAAGGAAGCCCTGGCTTAAGAAAAGAGGGACGGCAATGACGGACTTGGCCCAGCTGGGCGGGGATGAACTAAAGCAGATTTTGGACGAGAAGCGGAGAAGCCGCTGGCAGATCGTTTTTGGGGCCCTCTTGACCGACACGGCGGCCGAAAACGCGGCAGTTCCCAGAAAAGAGATGCCAACCTTGATCAAGCTGAAGGCCTACCAGACCAAGCTGATCCGCCAGTATGACGAGGACATCAAGCTCCTGCAGGAGGAATTTGCTGACCGGGGCCAGGAAGTGCCAAGGCAGGCTTTAATTTGGAAGAAAAATTACTTTTTCCCTCTGGCGCCGACTCCCCTTGACCACTGCCTCAGCTTGGAAGAATGGAGCGAGCAGACCGGTCTGCCATTGGCAGCCCTGGCTCACAGCCTGGTCTTCATGGGGGTTAAAGAGCGGGCCTACAATCTGCGGGCCAGCGCCCTCTATGACCCGGCTGACCTGGCCTTTTTAAAGAAAGTAGCGCCCGGCAGTCTGGCGGCTAAAGGCTTGACCAAGGCGGCCTGGGTGAAATTGACCGGGGTCAGTCTGGTAAGACTGGACAAGTGGCTGGGCTCAGACAATACGGGCGACTGGCTGGCCTGGGATCTGGCCTTGACCGCCAAGGAAAATTTAAAATAGCATGCAAAAAGGCTAGAAGCGGAAATGCTTCTAGCCTTTTAATTTAAGCCAGTTCGTGCATAGCCGGCAATTTGTCTGTTTCCAGCCAGTCAAAGAAGTCCTGGCTGGCGGCGGACATGGTGTGTTCTTTAATGGCCGTACCGTAGCTGATTTCATTTTTGCCGGAAAGAGGAACGACTGTTAAGTCCTTGATCTGCTCAGGCAAAAGGAAGTTGGGCAGGATGCCGATGCCTAGACCCGCCCGGATGCTGAGCATGGCGGCATTGATGGAGTTGGCGGAAGTTACCTTGAGGTGGGGAAGCTCCTGCCAGAGGATTTTTTGCAAAGAATACTGGCCAGGGGTGCAAATATTGTCATTTAAGAAAATAACTCTTTGGCTGTTCAAGTCACTGTGCTTGACCGACCCGCGAGTAGCAAAATCATAGTCTTTTTGGAAAACAGCGCAGTACTTGCCAGTCAAAAGCGGCTTGAACTTGATCTTGGCGCCAGAACCCAAGGAGTCCTGGTTTAAGAAAATGATGTCCAAGGCGCCTTCGTTTAAAAGGCCAACCAGGTCCCGGTAATTGTGGCTTTCGATTTCAAACTGGACCTTTGGGTTAGCAGCCTGGTAGGCCCCGATGCTTTTGGCCAGGGCAAAGATCTCGTAAGGGGAGTTGCTGATGCCAACCGTGATCTTGTCCTTAAATTGCGCATTTAAGCTTTCCAGCTGTCTTAAAGCCTCCACGTAATTGTGGTGAACAGGGCGGATGTCTTCATAAAAGGCCTTGCCGACCGGGGTCAAGGAGACCTTCTTTCTGGTCCGGTAGAAAAGGTCGGCCCCGATATAGCGCTCCATCGAAGAAATAGTTTGGGAGACTGCCGACTGGGAGACCCCCATGTTCATGGCTGTCCCGGAGAAGCTCAAGGTTTCAGCCAGGTTGATAAAAATTGCCAAGTGTTCTGTGTTCATTGTTTTCTTTCCAGCTCCTTACTTTGCGACAGGGTGGGTGGCCGGCAGCCCTCGCTCTTTGACCCAGGCGATAAAGTCGGCGGCCGGTGATTTCCGGTCCTTTAAAGTGACCAAGCCGATTTCGTCAGTAACTTCTTTTTCCAAGGGGAAAAGCTCCAGCTGGTCGTCGCTGGGGTCAACGACAAAGTCGGCGCAGATGCCGATGCCCAGGCCGGCGGAAATCATCTGGGTGTAGTCAGCCATGTTGTTTGCCACGGCATAGTCCAGGCTGGCCAGCTCCCGGCTTAAAGCATTCTGCAGGGAATTCTGCTTGGGCAGGCACCAGCTGTTGTCAAGGAAGATCAAGCGCTCTTTGGACAAGTCCTTCAAAGTAACAGGTGAATTGCCAATATAGCCGTAGCTCTTGCTGCAGACGGCGTAAAAGCGGCCTTCTAGCAGCTTGTCGTAAGTAAGGGTGACGCCGGAGTCGATTGATTCGGGTCTGGTCAAGATTACGTCGCAAAAGCCCTGCTTTAAGCGGGCGACCATAGTCCGGTGGTCGTAATTTTCCAAGAAGATCTTGACCTCAGGCCTAACCTTCCTGTATTCCTGGATCAACTCGCCAATGACATAGCGGTCATAGCCGGACCCGGCAAATCCGATGGTGAGCATGGTATTGACTGACTGGGCTACTTCCCGGGCGTGGGTGACGGCCTTGTTGAACTGGGTGATGACCGGCTGCATCCCCTGGTAAAAGAGCTCACCGGCCGGGGTTAAATTGACTTCTTTGCGGCTGCGGTAGAAGAGCTTGACATTTAGATAGCGCTCTAATGAAGAAATTGACTGGGAAACAGCCGACTGGGTAATATTCATGTTTTGGGCAGTCCGCGAGAAATTCAAGCTTTCCGCCAAATCAAGGAAAATTTTGATTTTATCGGTATTCATGGATAGTATTAGTCTTTCTGATTAATTTTGCTAGTTCGCTTTATGAGCACAGAATACCCCATTATTTAGCTCAAGTCAAAGAATCAGCAAAAAAATTGATTAATTATTTCAAAAATATAATCAATTCTGGACAAAGGCGATAAGGGCGGGCTTTTGCATGAAAACAGCAAGCGCTTCATGTAGATTTTTGCAGAAAAATTCAAAAAAGTTTGTAAAAAGGTCTTGCATAATATGAGAGACCTGTTAGAATTAATTTCAACAAGTTAAGCGAAGGAAGTAGTACCTGCTCCCCTGACTCTTCAAGCGAGTTTCGTAGTTGAGAGGAAACAGAGCCAGCGCGGGGAACGCAGCCGGGAATATGACCGAGAAGAGGCCATCGTTTGATTCGCGTTAAGAATCAAGAGGGTCCAGCCGGATTTGGCTGGGAATTAAAGGTGGTACCGCGAGCAAGTCGTCCTTTTGCAATTAGCAAAAGGGCGGTTTTTTTTGCTAGAAAAGGTGATAAAAATGAGGCGCATTAACGAATCAGATTAAAAGCAAGTTAGAATTTTACAGGAGAGAATATTAATGAACATCGACAAGAGCAAGATCAAGAAAATCGTATTGGCATACAGCGGCGGCTTGGACACTTCCGTAATCATTCCCTGGCTGAAGGAAAACTACAACAATCCGGAAATCATCGCGGTTTCCGCCAACGTCGGCCAGGGCGATGAACTGGAAGGGCTGGAAGAAAAGGCCAAGAACTCCGGGGCAGCTAAATTGGTTGTGGCCAACTTGGAAGAAGAGTATGTCAACGATTATCTGCTGCCATGTCTGAAGGCAGACGCCAAGTACGAAGGCTACCTGCTGGGGACGGCCAACGCCCGTCCTTTGATCGCCAAGGCTTTGGCGGAAGTAGCCATTAAGGAAGGGGCCGACGCGATTGCCCACGGGGCAACCGGGAAGGGCAACGACCAGGTGCGTTTTGAATTAGGGATCAAGCACTTTGCCCCGGACATGCCGATCATTGCTCCTTGGCGGGAATGGGACCTGGTCTCAAGAGAAGATGAAATCGACTACGCCGCCGCTCACCATGTTCCTTTGCGGATCAGCAAGGAAACCAACTATTCTAAGGACAAGAACCTCTGGCACTTAAGCCATGAAGGGCTGGACCTGGAAGACCCAAGTCTTGAGCCAACTTATGAAAAGCCGGGCTTTTTGGAAATGGGCGTGTCACCGCTTGACGCCCCGGACAAGCCAACTTACCTGCAGCTGGACTTTGAAAAAGGCGTGCCGGTTGCCTTAGACGGGCAGGAAATGCCCTTGATGGAAATGCTGGAGAAGCTGAACAAGGTCGGCGGAGAAAATGGGATTGGCCTTTTGGACTTGGTTGAAAACCGTTTGGTTGGGATGAAGTCAAGAGGGGTCTATGAAACTCCAGGCGGCAGCATTCTTTACTTTGCCCATGAATACCTGGAAACCATCACCCTGGACAAGCAGGTTCAGCACAAGAAGTCAGAACTGGCTATTACTTACGGGGAACTGGTTTATGACGGGCAATGGTTCACTCCATTAAGAGAAGCACTGGCTGCTTTTGTCGACAAGACCCAGGAGTGCGTGACCGGGACGGTCAAATTGAAGCTCTACAAGGGCAATATCATCAAGGCCGGGGTAACTTCGCCAAACAGCCTTTATTCAACTGAGCTGGCAACTTTTGACGAATCCGACTACGACCAGGCGGAAGCTGCAGGCTTTATCAACCTCTTCGGTCTGCCAATCCAGGTGCAAGCAAAGCTGGACGCTAAGAAGAAGTAAGACGGGACAAGTTTTTTAGATTAGGTGATTGTGATATGAAAAAGATGTGGGCCGGCAGAACTTCCGGTAAGACTGACCAGATCGCGGACGACTTCAACTCATCGATCCGTTTTGACCAAAGAATGTATCCAGAAGATATTGCCGGCTCCATTGCCCATGCCAAGATGCTGGCCAAGCAGGGGATTATTCCTAAAGAAGAAAGTGAGAAAATCATTGCCGGCTTGGAGGGCATCTTAGCTGACTTAAATAGCGGCAAGCTGGAAATTGACCCGGCCGCTGAAGACATTCATATGTTTATTGAAGAAACCCTGACTGACCGGATTGGCCAGGACGGGAAGATGCTGCACACGGCCCGGTCAAGAAACGATCAGGTAGCCTTGGATATCCGCTTGTACATGCGGGAAGAAAACGGGCAGATCAAGCAGCTCTTAAAAGACTTGGTAGCGGCTCTTTGCGACCAGGCGGAAAAGTACAAGGCTAGCCTCATGCCTGGCTACACCCACCTGCAGCGGGCCCAGCCGGTCACTTTTGGTCACCAGCTGATGGCTTATGCCTACATGTTTATGCGGGATCTGGACCGATTGGGGCAGATGGAAGAGCGGATGAACTATTCGCCAATCGGCAGCTGCGCTTTGGCCGGGACGACTTACCCGATCGACCGGGTTTATGAGGCGGAACTTTTGGGCTTTAAGGCTCCGGTAGCCAATAGTTTAGATGGGGTAAGTGACCGAGACCACGTGGTTGAAGACTTAAGCGACCTGGCGCTGGTGATGATGCACCTGTCCCGCTTAAGTGAAGAGCTGATCTTGTGGTCATCTTGGGAATTCCACTTTGTCCGCCTGGCGGATGCTTATACGACTGGCTCTTCCATCATGCCGCAGAAGAAAAATCCTGACATGGCCGAACTGGCCCGGGGGAAGACCGGCCGGGTCTACGGGGATTTGATGGCAATTTTGACGACCTTGAAGGGACTGCCCCTGGCCTATAACAAGGACATGCAGGAAGACAAGGAGGCCTTGTTTGACGCCATCGACAATGTTGAGCTGTGTCTGGAGACTTTTATTCCGATGATTAAGACCCTGGAGGCTAATGAGAAGGCCATGCACCAGGCGGCGCAGAAGGGCTTTATCAACGCGACGGACTTGGCGGACTATCTGACCAAGAAGGGGATGCCGTTTAGAGATGCCTACCATATTTCCGGACAATTGGTGGCCTTGTGCATTGACCAGGACACGGTACTGGAAGACTTGCCTCTTGCAACTTACAAGGGCTATAGCGACTTGTTTGATGAAGACTTGTACCAGGCAATTGACCTGCATAACTGCCTGGCTAAGCGGACTTCTTTGGGCGGACCGACGCCGGATTCAGTCCAAAAGCAGGTTGATGAGGTCAGAGGCAAGCTGGCCGAAGAAAATTAGGATTAATCGCTTTTAAGCCAGGACAGGGTTGTCCTGGCTTTTTGGCATCTTCTGCTTTGAAAATGGCGTCTTTTGCTCTTCTAACTTTTGCCTTGGCCGGCTATACTAGGTGTATCATTAAACGAACTAGGAAGGTAAAAACAATGAACCACTTTATTTTGGACGGCCGCTATGAGGACTTATTGGAACATTACGGGATTGACGTGGCCGCGGCTTTAAAGAAGGCGGACTTGCCGGAAATTTTGTTTAAGAAAAAGCACCCGGCCATGACGGAAACGGAATACTACGGTTTTATGGGAGCAGTCGGGGATATGGCGAGAGATCCGTATTTGCCGGTCAAGATTGCCAGCGCCAGTCAGATTGAATCCTTCTCTCCGCCGATTTTCGCGGCTTATTGCAGCAGAAACGGGCAGGTTTTCATCAAGCGCTTAGCCCAATATAAGAAATTAATCGGGCCGATGACTTTTAATGTGACGGAAGACGAAAATAATCTGGCAATTGAACTGAAGACCAGTAAAGAAGAGTACAAGTTGCCGGAATTCGTAATTTTGTCAGAATTTGCCTTCTTGGTCGCTATGCTGCGGCGGGCCAGCCAGGAGGAGATCAATCCGGTTGAAGTAGAGCTGGCGATTCCCTTGCCAGAAAATGAGGGGGTCAAGGAATTTTTTGCCTGCCCGATTAAGGAAGAGGCAGAAAACAAGATTACTTTTGCCAAGCAGGATTTGGAGCTGCCGTTTATTTCTTACAACCAGGCCATGTGGGACTACTTTGAACCAGAGATGAACAAGCGTCTGGCGGCTTTGACGGTGGACGACTCAGTCAGCGCCCAGGTGAGAAGCGCTTTGACGGAACTTTTGCCAAGCGGGGAGTTCACGATTGACGACGTGGCGAAAAAATTGGGCTATTCCAAGCGGACCTTGCAAAGAAAATTGAGCGCGGAGAAAACGAATTTTCAAAAACAATTAAATTCAACCAGGGAAATTCTGGCCCTGCACTACCTGCGCAATACTGACATGACGACTAATGACATTGCCTACCTTTTGGGCTACCAGGAACTGAATTCCTTCCTGCGGGCTTTTACCATTTGGAAGGGCGTCAGCGTCAGCGAATACAGAAAGCAGATCGCGGAAGAAGAAAATTAGAACAGACGCAAAAGGCGGACCAGGCGGTAAGGCTTGATCCGCTTTTTTAGGTAGAGGAAGTGGACAGGGAAATGGTATAATTTGGAGGAAGTAAGCGCATAATTAGGAGGTAATGGAATGGCTAGAGTAAGCGAAGCGCAAAAGAGAGCAAATAAGAAGTGGGATGAGGCAAACAAGGAGCGGAAGGCCTATATTACTAAGCGGTCAGCGGCGAAAAACTTTATTTTGAAGCTGGCAACCGCGGAAGATTTGGAGCTCATGGAAGAATATATTGTTGAGCGCAGAAAGATGCTTGAGGAGTAAGGGGAATTTAAAGTAGGAAGGAGATAGGGCATATGAAATTGATCGTTTATAAATTATCTGGTGAAATTGACTATGAAGGTGAGTTCATAATCAATAGAACCCCGCTTGGCCAAAAAGTGAGGGTGACCACGAGCGATGGAGAAGTGTATGTCGGTTTCTGGAATACTCCGGCTTTGCATGGAGAGCTACCGGATGTGATTGAAGTTCTTCGATATGACTTGGATGAGTCTACGGCAACGCTGAGAAGCAATAATGATACTATTGATTCTGTGCCGTTAGATAAAATTGTCAAGATAGAGGCTATTTTGTACAGCAACCCTCGTTGGGGTGTCAGACCCACGAACAAGTTTGTTGGGGGCGACGGGCGGCCTCTTTAAGTTAGCGGAAGGAATGTGGTGATGTTAGGATGAAGGAAGAGCCATGGGATACTGAGTAGGATGATAAAGATGAGAAATCTGGTTGTGAATGGATATTGTTTATTGTCCTCGTAGTGGCATGTTTTTGGTTTATGAAGTGGTTCTTTGACCGCTACGGGGACTTAATACTCGGGTTAATAGTACTTGCTATATGGGGCTTTTTCGATATAATACATTCGATATTTAAGAAGCTGTTTTGAATGTTGAAGAGCTAAAAAGCCGCTTAGAGACCTTCTAAGCGACTTTTTACATGGAAAACTAAATGAAAAATGTGGACGTTACTTTGAATTATCCTCATCAAGTTCAATCAGATCGTCAAGAACTTGTCCTGGCGTTTTGCCTAGGGCTTTAGCGACTGCGCTGATGACTTTGACGGTTTGTCCGGACAAGGGTTTAGTATCTTTAACGGCGTTGGCTAAGGTTGTATTAGCAATCCCAGTTTGTTTAGCTACTTGGTAGCGAGTGACGTTATTTTGATCGAGATATTCTTGCAGTGCATTCATTTGATTTATTCCTTCTTGTCAGTATTTGTTATTCAACAGTTTCTGTGGCACGTTTTTTAATTTCTGCGGCTTCCTTATGTAAAAAGACCAGATATATATCGTGGGTAATCCAGAGGATTACGAAGGCAGCCTCCACTCCCACATTCTAAGAATATAATAACGCTGGAGTTATTATTTCGCGAGAGAAAAAATTGGGTGTAGAGGATTATTGCTAAGATTAGCGTGCTCTTTGTTAGGGGAAAATGAAAATAAGGATAACCGTTTAAAAAATGATGTGTTATAGTCATAATAAGAGATAAATAAAAATACGAAAGGAGGGAGATATGATTAAGGGTGAACTATTCAAGTAACCTGCTTGGATGGCACTGACTGTAATCATAGCAGATGTGTACATGAACATTGATGTAGTTGCAGCAATAATTTTTGCAATCCTTGGTATCAGCTGGTTGTACTACTACGCGCGCTTGAAGCGGGCAGAAAAAGTCAGCAGGAAGCTGGAAGAACAATTAAGGCAGAGGGATGCAGGAAACCAGGTTGCTAGAAATCTTTGAGCGGAACAGGGTTGTGTAAGATTTTTTCTCTAAAAAATGGTTAGATGTTTTGTAGAAAGTATTGGCAGGTTTACTATGACAAGCAAAGAAGAAAAATATAAAAAGATTACCAAGATCGCTGTCGTCGTGGGTGCAATCTTATGGATAATCGACGGAGTACTTTGGCTCTGTTTCGACTAAGCAAGGCTGGGGTGAATGAAATGCCAAGAGCCTTTAAGAGAAAGGTATCCCTTTTATTCTCCGTGTTGGCAATTATCATTAACATTTTGACGTGGGTGGTAAAATAATATGACATCGGAAGCACAAGCCAGGGCTAACGCCAAGTGGAAAGAGAAAAATAAAGATAGGCAGCGCATCTATCGGTACAGATCCCAAGCCCGAAAGTTCATTAGGGACCTGGCAGATAAGGATGACTTGCTAGAACTTCAGCAGATGCTTGAAGAGCGGCTGAAAGAATTGTAATGCCAGTTATTTTTGATTTACATCACGTCTCCTTTTAGCGACCAAAGTCAATCCCTTAACTTAATGACATTGGTCAATATCGACGACTAATGTTCGGTGAGACGTTAGCATGAAAAGAAAAAAGTGGGAATAGATGAGTTGTGCTATCATTTCTCCAATTTAGCTTATCTGGAAAACAATCAACAAGCTATTTTAAAAAGTCAGCTCGCGAAAGCTTGGCAAGTGTACAGATTAAAAAAGGGCAGTGAGCGTGTGTACTCACTGCCTTATTAATTAATCTTGCTGGTCGAGTTCAATCAAGTCATCTAAAACCGCGCCAGGTGTTTTGCCCAAGGCTTTAGCGACTACGCTGATGACTTTGACGGTTTGGCCAGACAAGGGTTTGCTGTCGGCGGTTGCGTGAGATAAGGTCATTTGCGAAAGTCCAGAAATTTTGGAGACTTGATACTTTGTGACATTGTTTTGATCCAGATATTTTTGTAAGACGTTCATTTTTTGGCCCTTCAAAATAACAAAAGCCACCAAGAAAACGTTCACGGTGGCTTCATACTGATTATCCTATTAAGGAGAGTACAGGATTTGAACCTGCGCACCAATTCAACATTGGTTCGGCGGATTTCGAGTCCGCTGCATTACCGCTCTGCCAACTCTCCAGAACATTTATTATTATACTGTAAAGTTAAGCAAAGTAAAAGAGCAGGGAAAGAAATTCGCGGAAAAATCAGGTATACACGAGAAACAGAAATGAGGTGATTAACATGGATGATGATAAAAAAGATCAAATTAAGTCATTCGTTGAATTTGTACTTTTCGTTGTTATAGTTTTTGCCTTCGGGTGCTGGCTCACCTCGATCTTTATAGATCATTTTGGCTATATTATCATTGGTGGCATCGTTTGCGGGATACTTGTTATCGGTGACCTATTTAGCCACTTTCTTTAATATAGCAAAGTAAATTCCTTATTCAAGCGTTGGCTATACTAGATGGTGCTGTCCTTTGGGCACTGTTGAAGCGTATTCCCCACGTAAGTAAAGGGGGAAACTGACGAGAGGTAGTCTCTAATGAAAAAGTATCTACATGAACATCGTGGGGATATTATTGCATGGATTGTTACAGTTATTTGTGTTTCCATTTTTGTTTATAAATTTGGCTGGATAATTAAGAATGCTGTTTTAGCCTTTTTTATTTTGGCTTTGATCATAGCTCTCTCAATTTTGGACCTTTTTTTCATGATATATTGCTCTCAAGTCTAGATAATAGATATCCCCACCTATGCCGGGATGATCATAAGTTTCCCTTAAAGCACAAGCAAATTTCAAGGATCTTTGGTAGAGTAGAAGTAATAGAGAAGGAGTGGTGAAATGAGCATCTACGGAAAGTACGCCGACTATCTTCCACAGATCCTGGATTCTGTTTTGCAGCAAATCCAAGGCATCGGTCAGGAATATAGTGCAAAACACGGCCAAAAACTATACGAGCACTTGGAGGGCCGCGTCAAAGGCGAAGAAAGCATGACACAAAAGTGCGAGAGAAAAGGTTTGCCGCTGACGCCAGAGTCTGCATTGATCGAAAATAGAGATTCGATCGGCCTCAGAATCGTCTGCAACTTTATTGATGATATCTACACTTGCATTGAATTACTGAAGAAGCAGGACAACTTCAAGATTATTAATGAAAAAGACTACATTACCGATGCAAAGCCAAACGGCTACCGGTCATACCACCTGATCATGGAAGTAGTCACTCCCTTTGAAGATGTCCACGGCAATAAGCCTGGCACCTACTACGTTGAAATCCAGCTGCGGACAATTGCCATGGACACCTGGGCCAGTCTTGAACACGAAATGAAGTACAAGCATGACATCAAGAATCCTGAACGCATCAGCAAGGAACTCAAGCGGGTTGCTGACGAACTGGCATCTTGCGATGTAAGCATGCAAACAATCCGCCAACTGATCAAGGAAGGGTAACTATGAAAATTCTTTTAGCTGAAGACGAAGCACAATTGAACAGAGTTTTGACGGTCGCCATGCAAAAAAGCGGCTATGATGTCGACTCAGTTTTTAACGGCCAGGAAGCCGTCGATGCTGTCAAAAAGCATCCCTACGACGTCATCATCATGGACATCATGATGCCCGTCAAAAATGGCCTGGACGCAGTCAAGGAAATCCGCGCTACTGGCGACAAGACCTACATTATGATGCTGACCGCTAAGTCTGAAATTGACGACAAGGTAACTGGCTTGGATGTTGGTGCTGACGACTACTTGACTAAACCATTCTCCTTGAAGGAACTGCTGGCCCGCCTGCGGTCAAAAGAGCGCCGAAGCGAGGACTACAACAGCACTCAAGAACTGAATTACGACAACCTCAAACTTGACCTTAACTCCCAAGAACTGTCCAGCAACAACTCCATCAGCCTGTCCAAGCAGGAAACTGGTTTGATGCGCTACTTCTTGCTCAACCCTGGCAAGGCCATCAGCACTGAAGAGCTGTTCAATCACGTTTGGAAAAACGAAGATGAAAGCGAAGATGTAGTTTGGGTATACGTCTCCTTCCTTCGGTCCAAGCTGGCCTCAATCGGGGCCAATGTCCAGATTTCCGGCGAAAAGGGCGGGGACTTCTGCCTTGAGAGGGCTTGAACATGATTAAAAAGGTTAGGCGCCGCTTCATGTGGGTAGCCACTCTTTCACTTTTCTTAGTCATGATCGTTTCCTTTGCCAGTTTGATTGGCATCAGCATCTTTGAATCAAGCCATGAAGCTGATCAGGTTTTGTCTATCATTGTCAAAAACAACGGACGGCTGGATGTGGTACAGGCCAAAAAGAAACTGGGTGACCAGTACAACCGGGAAGGGATGTTCAAGTACCGCTATTTCACGGCTAACGTCAATACGAAAAAACAGACTTTGACCGTAATTGACGCGGATCATATTATTGGCAATTCGATTGACTCAGTTTCAAATCGAAAGAATCAAATTGCCAGGCGCTTGAAGTCAGGCCAGCTGAAAGGGACGGTCCGTACTAAAGGGCTGCGTTTCCGCTATTTGGCCAAAAAAATCTCCGCCAATAAATACTATATCTGTTTCATTGACATGAGCCCGCTGATGCAGTCAGCCCTATTGCTGGTGAGATATGCCTTGATCTTCACCTTCGGCGGGATTTTGGTTTTTGTTGTTGTTATGGCGCTTTTAGCCGATCGGGCGATTGAGCCAATCAAGGATGCTTACGATCGGCAACGGCGCTTTATCACCAATGCCGGGCACGAACTGAAGACGCCATTGGCTGTAATTAGTGCTAACGCTGAAATGGAAGAACTGCTTGGCAACGATGATGAATGGAATGAAAGCACCAAAGAACAGGTGGTGCGGATGACCGGACTAATCAACCAGCTGATCACTCTGACCAGAATGAGTGAGCCGGAAGAACTTGTTTTGTCAAAGGTCAACTTTTCAGAGATTGCCAAGGAATCAGCGGATTCGTTTAAGTCGGTCTTGGCTAAAGACAATAAGAAATATGTCATCAGCATTGATCCAGACCTTTATGTCAATGCTGAGCAACGCAGCCTGCTGGAACTGGTCAATATTTTGATCGATAACGCCCAGAAGTATTGCGATCCTAAAGGCGAGGTCATGGTTATTCTGGCTAAGAGCCGGCTTAACCAAAACGCGGTTTTAACGGTCACCAATTCATATAAGAATGGGGCTGGGATCGACACCAACCGCTTCTTTGAACGATTTTACCGGGAAGACGAATCCCATCATTATGACGGGAAGCAGAAAAATGGTTTTGGGATTGGCTTGTCCATGGCCCAAGACCTGGTTTCGGCCTTTGGCGGCAAAATTAATGCCAGCTGGTCGGATGGCGTGATGAACTTCACGGTAACTTTCAAACGGGTTCACTAAAAGCACTCCCTCGCGGAGTGCTTTTTTGCTGCAGTGTTTTTTGGGCTAAATTTCGAATTAGTTAGGAAAGAGGTTGTAGTTAATAGTATAATTTGAATGTAACCGCTATGTTAAGATGCGAGAGAATGAGAAAAAGAGGGGAAAAGGAAAAATGGCTAAGCCAAAAGATTATACGATCGGCCTTGATATTGGTACTAATTCGGTTGGCTGGGTTGTAACTGATGACCAAAACAATATTCTGCGAATTAAGGGTAAGAAAGCAATCGGTGCTCGTTTATTTGCAGAAGGAAATGTGGCAGCAGAAAGAAGAGGCTATAGAACGACTAGACGTCGGCTTTCAAGAAGAAGATGGCGGATTAAGCTGTTGGAAGAGCTCTTTGATGAAGAAATTGCCAAGGTAGACCCGAGTTTTTTCGCAAGATTGCACGAATCTTGGATTTCACCTAAAGACAAGAGAAAGCGCTACTCAGCAATTGTCTTTCCAAGTCCAGAAGAAGACAAAAAGTTCCATGAGGCATACCCGACGATTTATCATTTGCGCGATAAGTTGATGAAGGATGATCAGAAACATGACATCCGGGAAATCTACATTGCCGTACACCAAATGATCAAAGCTCGTGGTAATTTCTTGCACGATGAATCCGTAGAAACTTATCGCTCAGGGATGAGTTCATTGGGTGGTCGAAGCGAAAGAACCATTTTGAGCGTTCAAACTCTTGAAGAGCTGAATGAACTCTTTGCTGAAAATGAAGGCACCGAGGAAGTCGAATTGAATGTTGCTTCAGCTGAGCAAATTAATGAGATCCTCACTGGTGGCCATTTGAATTTGGATAGTCAAAAGGAGATTGCCGACCTCTTGTTGCCAAGCAGCTTCCCAAGTTTCGATGACAAAGCGAAGGAAAAGCAGGTCAAGAAGCTGATCAAAAATGTGGCAACGAATATTTCTAAAGCATGGTTGGGATATAAGTCAGACTTCTCAACTATTCTGAATATTTCCAATGTTGACAAGGATAAAAAGAAGACATTTGCTTTTGCTTTACAAGGCGGGGATGAAGAGGACAAAGTACAAGAATTGGAATCTCTGTTAGAGCAGAGTCAAACTGATATTGTGGATCGCCTTATTGTAATTCGGCATGCTATTGTTCTGAGTGAGATTGTTCCAGTTGGAATGACCCTGTCTGAAGCGATGATCGATAAGTATGATCAGCATAAAGAAGACTTAATTACTTTAAAGGCAGTTATTCGGAATATCAAGGACAAAAAGAATGCTGCCAAATTGCAAGCAATTTATGACTTGTATGTCAACAACCGCCATGCGGATTTGGCAAAAGCAATGAAGTTGACTGGAATTAAGAAGAGAAGCGAACTGCTTGATCCTGAGGAACTCAAGAAAGCAATTTCCAGTTTGTTGGATGACTCCCCAGAGGCTGTTGAGATTAAGCAAAGACTCGAAGAAAAGACCTTTTTGCCTTTGCAAAGATCAAACAACAATGGTGTAATTCCAAACCAGCTTCATCAAGTAGAACTTGATGAGATTATCAAGAAGCAGAGCAAGTACTACCCATTCTTGGCTGAGAAGAACCTAGATGAATCAGAAGAAGCCCTAAAGAAGGCACCAACCAAGTTGGATGCATTGTTGACTTTCCGCGTACCGTACTATGTGGGGCCGATGATTACCAAAGAAGAGCAGGAAGCACAGGACGGCCACAGCTTTGCTTGGATGGTTCGTAGAGATCCTCAAGACCATGAGGCGATTACTCCGTGGAACTTCGAGAAAAAAGTTGATAAGATGGCTTCTGCTACTCAGTTTATTAAGCGTATGACAACAAAGGATACGTATTTACTCGGTGAAGACGTTATGCCAGCATCCAGCTTGAAGTACCAGTTGTTTACGGTCTTGAATGAGCTGAACAATATAAAGGTTAATGGTAAGAAGCTGACTAGTGAGGAAAAAGAACAAGTAATTGAAGGCTTGTTCAAGAAGCATAAGACTGTAAAAAAGAGCAACTTCCTCAAATATTGGCAAGCAAGGCATATAGGTATTGACGTCACTGTAGACGGCCTTTCTGATCCAGAGAAATTTAACTCGACACTGTCAACTTACATCGATTTTAAGAAGATCTTCGGTGATGAGCTTAATGACGCAAATCGGCAAAATGATTTTGAAAAGATCATTGAGTATTCAACGATTTTTGAAGACCGTAAGATTCTTGAAGACAAGTTACGGGCTGATTTTGCTTGGCTGAACGAAGAACAGATTAAGCAACTTTGCCGTCTGCGCTTGCAAGGCTGGGGCCATTTGTCTGACAAATTGTTGACTCGTTTAACAGATGGGGATGGTCAGAACGTTCTTGAACGTCTTTGGAATAGCAATGATAATTTTGGTCAAATTGTCAGTGATCCATACATCAAGGCCAAGATTGAACAAGAAAACCAGAAGCTGTTGCGTGAGGGCCAGTCTGATGATGCAGTAGAAAGTATTTTGGATGATGCATATACATCTCCACAGAATAAGAAGGCTATCCGTCAAGTAATGCGCGTTGTTCATGATATTGTTAAAGCGTGTGACGGCAACGTACCATCGAAGTTTGCCATCGAATTTGCTCGCTCGCAAGAGGATGATCCAAAGAGAACTACTGCAAGAGTAAATCAAATGCAGAAGGTCTACGATCAAATTAGTGATGAAGTGGTCAGCCAGGGTGTTAGAGAGCAGCTTAGTGGGATGAAGTCACTTAAAGACCGCTACTACCTGTACTTTATGCAGGGCGGTAGGGATGCATATACTGGTGAGAGATTGAACATCGACCGGTTGTCAGATTACGACATTGACCACATTATGCCGCAGTCTTTCGTTAAAGATGATTCCTTAGACAACCGAGTTTTGGTCGCGAGAGCAGTAAACAATCAAAAGTCTGATAATGTTCCAGCAAAACTCTTTGGAAATAATGTAGTGCTTGATTTAGGAATTACCGTCAGAGAAATGTGGGGTAGATGGCAAAAGCTCGGTATGATTACCAAGAGAAAATTGAATAATCTTCTTACTGATCCGAAAGTTCTTAGTGAATATCGGGCTCAAGGCTTTATTCGTCGTCAATTGGTTGAAACCAGTCAGGTTATTAAACTGACGGCGACTATTTTGCAAAGTGAGTATCCAGACAGTAAGATTATTGAAGTTCCAGCGAAATACAACTCTATTGTCCGTAAGCAATTTGATTTGTATAAGAGTCGTGAAGTTAACGACTACCACCACGCTATTGATGCCTACTTAAGTACGATTGTTGGTAATTATCTCTACCAAGTTTATCCAAACTTGCGCAGAATGTTCGTCTACGGTGAGTTTAAGAAGTTTAGTTCTAATGCTGAAGAATCAGCCCATGATGTGGCTAGACGCGTTAAGTCAATGAACTTCTTGGATGATTTGCTTCGTGGTACGCATGGCGACAATATTTACTGCAGAAGTACTGGTGAAATTGTATTCAACAGGAACGATATTATCTCTAAGCTTAAGCAAGCATACTCTTTTAAGCAGATGCTGGTAACGCAGGAGGTCTTTACTAGAAAATCAGCCTTGTTTGATCAAACGGTTTACCCGTCACCAGAAAGAGACTCGAAGAAACGGTCTGGTTTAATTCCTAGAAAGAAAGGAATGGATACTGAGATCTACGGTGGGTACAGTGGTAATAAGGATGCCTACTTTGTCTTGGCAGAGGCTGTAAAAGACAAGGGGCATGCGCTGCAGATCGTCGGTGTTCCGATTCGCGCGTTAAACACTCTGAAGAATTCAACAAATTATTCTGAAAAGCTGTTAGAAATTATTAAGCCGCAGGTAATGTTTAACAAAAAGAACGGGAAACCTAAAAAAGGTGTTAACGGTGTCAGAATCTTAATGGACAATATTCCGTATCGCCAACCCGTTTTGGAAGGCGGAGCGCTGTATATGTTAGGGAGCTCTACTTATAAGTACAGCCTTAAGCAGATTACTCTGAGTCAAGAGTCAATGAAATATATTCTTGACTACATTGATGATCCTAGTTTCAATAAACATGTGATGGTAAATATTGATCACCAGGATGAAAAGAAGTGCTTGCTGTCAGTATATGATGAAATTTTGGATAAGATGGATAAGTATCTGTCATTATTTGACATTAATGGCTTCCGCAAGAAGCTTCATGACGGTAGAGAGAAGTTTGTCAGAATGTCTGCTGAAAATGAAGCAGAAGTAGTCAAGGATGTCTTGCGAGGTCTTCACGCAAATTCTGAGATGACAAAGCCGTCTGGATTAGGGTTAACTACTGCCTTGGGCTTTATGCAAGCACCAGATGGAATTAAGATTTCAGATGATGCTGTATTCATTTATCAATCACCAACTGGATTATTTGAAAGAAGAGTCAAGGCCTCTGATTTACTGAAATAGGAAACTGAGGAAAATGAAACAGGGAGCTACGCGGTTGGTGTAACTCCCTGTTTTGTTGCATAAAAAAAGCCCGCAATACGCGGGACAAATGTATAAACTCCGCTCCGAAGAGCTTTGCTTGATTTTAAATCAGGTTGTCTATTCAATAAGGTCTAACGTCGGGAGCTACCCGACAAGTTCATTATAGCATTTAGGTAAAAATAATCAAGGAGATAATTATGGGATGGAGAAATGTGATCATTACACAGCACTCTAAACTATCGTATTCTTCTAATATGATGGTCGTTCATACAAGAGATGGGATCAACCAGATTCCGGTAAGTGACATCAACATGCTGGTAGTATTAACAACACAAGCAGTTATTACTAGTGCTTTAATTGCAGAATTGGCAAAAAAGCAGACGAAGGTAATTTTCGTTGATGAAAAACAAGAGCCAATTTGTGAGACAGAAAATTACTATTCGACTAATTGCCATCCTGAAAAGCTGATAAAGCAGTTTAATTGGGACGAAGACAGAAAACAGATTCTTTGGACTAAAATTGTGGCAGCGAAGATTCAGAACCAAATGAACGTGTTGCGGATTTATGGCTTGCCAACAGACGAAATCGAGAAAGATTTTCTGGAATTGGAACTAAATGATGCATCCAACCGAGAAGCTACCACAGCTAGAAAGTATTTCACGGAATTATTTGGTAAAGACTTCAAGCGTAGGGAAGATTCAAATGCCTTAAATGCGGCTCTTAATTATGGATACTCCATTTTGTTGTCAGCAGTTAACCGCAAGATTACTATGGATGGTAATCGGACATATATGGGCGTACACCATTCATCGGAACACAATCCTTTTAACCTTGGATCAGATTTAATGGAACCTTTTAGGCCGTTTGTTGACTACTGGCTTTATGACCACAAAAATATAAAGGAATTCACACCTGATATCAAGTATGGTTTGGTGGAACTGTTAAGTCTTAGGATTATCTACAATGGTGATCGAATGATTTTAGGAAATGCGATCAATCAGTATGTGCATGACTGTTTGAGATATTTAGATGGAAATCTCTTTGAGATGGATATTGAGCTGGGGGTTGACTATGAGGTACCAAATGATGCGATTGATGATAATGTTTGATCTTCCGGTTGATACAGCGGTAGACAGAAAGCAATATCGGCAGTTTAGGAAGAACTTAATTAATGAAGGGTTCGTGATGATTCAATATTCTGTTTACGTAAGAGTGTGTGCTTCAAAAAAGGCAGCAGAACTCTTGGAAAAGAGAATAAGAGGATATGTTCCAGAGTATGGTGTTATTCAAAGCTTAATGCTGACAGAAAAGCAATATAACGACATGCATTTTCTGTTGGGTGAGCCAGTGAAGGACATAAGAAATACTTCAGACAGGACGGTAATCTTATGATTATTACGTACAAGGCACACAAATCTTTTGAGATCGAGAACGGAAAGGCTAACGTCATTGCAACGTCAAGTCCAATTGCCTACTGTAACTTGATCGAAGGGATGCAAGAAAAGAATGAGTTACTGTGCGCAGTGAATGAAGATTATGATGCTATTCCGTTGAGCAAGGCAGTGGACTGGCTTGGAGATCCATTAATCAGTGAATCATTGCTTCAAAGGTATATGACCAAATTAACTAGCTATGTTGTTGATGAGCTAAGCTCGGATGGCAGAAACAGAATCATTACTCTCTATCGTGATCTACTAAATGCTGTTCAAGACGAGCTGTTTATGGAAGATTTGCCGCTTGAAATAAGCTTTGACACAGACCTGAAGAAACTCTTCAAATTTGGTGGTCTACACTTCAACAAGACACTCACTCGCGATCCATATGGTATAATCGAGACAGTACTTAGGATACATGACAGGTTAGATCTTAAGTCTACTGTTGTTTTTAGTAATGTAGCTCATTACTTAGATGCAGAACAGTTTGAAGAAATTTCTAAGCTGTGCTTAGAGCTAAAAAAGTCTATCATTTTTATCGAGTTTTGTAGCCATAAGGATCAGGTTGTATATGGTGATGCAAAATTCAATTATATTGATGAAGACCTTGTTGATTGGTACTAGCCTTCTATTAAAGCCGTATTAAAAAATAACTGTTTTAGAAGGTTGTCTATTCAATAAGGTTTAACCCTCATCTGCACATTGTTCGTTAAACTCATCTGTTTTAGAAGGTTGTCTATTCAATAAGGTTTAACCCCCGTAAGAGATCAAACTGTTACGGGAGCTAGTTTTAGAAGGTTGTCTATTCAATAAGGTTTAACCCCAGTTAAGATTTTTAAGTCACACGATCAGGGTTTTAGAAGGTTGTCTATTCAATAAGGTTTAACCCAGAAAGTTGATTACGGCGTCAGTTGCTTCGGTTTTAGAAGGTTGTCTATTCAATAAGGTTTAACCCACAAGTACTGCTTGTTCGGCTCCATTCCTTGTTTTAGAAGGTTGTCTATTCAATAAGGTTTAACCCCCAATTCAATCAGCTTCGGCAGCATTTCCGGGTTTTAGAAGGTTGTCTATTCAATAAGGTTTAACCCTCCTTGTGCCTGATGCACCACTCTACGCGGGTTTTAGAAGGTTGTCTATTCAATAAGGTTTAACCCGCGATAATTGCAACAGGACTAAGACGATCGGTTTTAGAAGGTTGTCTATTCAATAAGGTTTAACCCAAAGTATCGCGCCATGCTTTCACAGCTTGCGTTTTAGAAGGTTGTCTATTCAATAAGGTTTAACCCGCCATCTAATTGAACAATACTTTGGCAAAGGTTTTAGAAGGTTGTCTATTCAATAAGGTTTAACCCTAACCTGGTTTTAGAAGGTTGTCTATTCAATAAGGTTTAACCCCCATCAACCCGGTTTGTGAGTTGTTCCCGTGTTTTAGAAGGTTGTCTATTCAATAAGGTTTAACCCTTAAGATCTACGACTTCATCAGTGGCTTTCGTTTTAGAAGGTTGTCTATTCAATAAGGTTTAACCCCTGCACTAGGCACTACCGGCAATTGATCAGGTTTTAGAAGGTTGTCTATTCAATAAGGTTTAACCCTGTGAAAGAGTACTGGTCAACATTGAAGCAGTTTTAGAAGGTTGTCTATTCAATAAGGTTTAACCCCTTCACAGTGTGATACTTCTGGATGTGATAGTTTTAGAAGGTTGTCTATTCAATAAGGTTTAACCCCGATGATGTTTAACAGTGTTCTAAAGAGCTGTTTTAGAAGGTTGTGTCTATTCAATAAGGTTTAACCCAAGGCCGCCCAGCGGGGCGAATCCGGGGGCGTTTTAGAAGGTTGTCTATTCAATAAGGTTTAACCCTTAGTCCTTTCTTATCAAATCAATGTAAACAGTTTTAGAAGGTTGTCTATTCAATAAGGTTTAACCCTGAGCGAAGACGAGAAGCAGGCTTACAAGTGTTTTAGAAGGTTGTCTATTCAATAAGGTTTAACCCATCGACGGATCCGCCATAATCAGCAGAGAAGTTTTAGAAGGTTGTCTATTCAATAAGGTTTAACCCAAGCCTATGTAGACCATGGGACAGAGTACTGTTTTAGAAGGTTGTCTATTCAATAAGGTTTAACCCGAATACTTGAGGTTGTACAGCACAGACGACGTTTTAGAAGGTTGTCTATTCAATAAGGTTTAACCCTAATGGACTTTGAAGGCCTAAGATGACCTAGTTTTAGAAGGTTGTCTATTCAATAAGGTTTAACCCGCGCTGGCATGCTGTCAGTTGGTCAAATAGGTTTTAGAAGGTTGTCTATTCAATAAGGTTTAACCGCTACTTGGATGCGTGGATTGAAATAGTTTTATAGTGTTGTTTATTCAATAATGTCTAATTTTCCCAACGTATGTTGGGGTGGCCATCATAATGGCCTAATACTAAGACGACGATTCTACTCATTCCACGCAAGTGAGGGTGATCGTTTTAAAAGGTTGTCTATTCAATAAGGGATAAAAGTGCTTTTCATGATTGAGAAGCACTTTTTCCTTTTGAACACAACAACTTAAAAAAGCGCTAAATCAAGCGCTTCACCAAGCAAGCCGAAAAATATTATAGTAAAATATACTGGTTATATAAAAGCTGAGCCAAACTCAGCATCCCCAAAACAAAACTTAGTTGAGGAGAAAAAATACATGCAAGATATTTATATTGTCGCGGCCAAGCGAACTCCATTTGGCCGTTACCACAAGCAATTGGCTGACTTTTCCGCCATCGACCTGGGCCAAATCGCCCTGCGCGGCGCCTTGAGAGAAGCGGGGCTTGACGCCGAAGCCCTGGACGCCCTCTTCATGGGCAATGTCCTGTCTTCTGGCCTGGGCCAAAACATGGCCCGGCAAATCGCCTTAAACGCCGGGATGCGGCAGGACTCTGTCGCCGTGTCCATCAACGAAGTCTGCGGCTCCAGCCTCAAGGCTGCCCGCCTGGCTGAAGCCCAAATGTTAATCGGTGACCTGGGCCTGGTTGCTGTCGGCGGCAGCGAAAGCATGACCAACGCCCCAAAGGAAATCATGTTCAGCGATGGTCTCGTTGACTCCTTCTCAGGCAAATCCATGGGCATCACTGCCGAAAACGTGGCTAAGCGCGACCACATCAGCCGCCAAGACGCTGACGCCTTCAGCCTGTCATCTCACCAAAAAGCCGTCAAGGCACAAGCAGAAGGGCTTTTTGCCGACGAAATCATTCAAATTGAAGATCTCAAGCAAGATGAAAACGTCCGCCCGGATACCAGCCTGGAAGCCCTGGCAGGCCTGAAGCCGGCCTTCTCAGAAGACGGGACGGTCACTGCTGGCAACGCCTCCCCAATCTCCGATGGGGCCAGCATGATCATCCTGGCTACTTCCGAAAAAGTTGCTGAATACCAGCTGACGCCTTTAGCCAAGCTGGGCGCTTACGCCGAAGTTGGCTATGATCCGGAATTCATGGGCTACGGTCCATACTACGCTATCCGCAAGCTGCTTAACGAAACTGGCCGGCAGGTAGCCGACTACGACTTCTTTGAAATCAACGAAGCCTTTGCCGCTACGACTTTGGCTGTTGCCCGCGACTTGGAAATTCCTTTGGACAAGGTCAACAAGCAGGGCGGGGCGATCGCTTTGGGTCACCCGCTCGGCGCTTCCGGCACCCGGCTGCTGGCTACTTCTGCCCGCCAGCTGCAAAGAGACGGCCAGCGCGCTATCGCCAGCCTCTGCATCGGGGGCGGCCTGGCCATCGCTTTTGAAATTGAGAAGGCATAAAATGAAATTCTATCAGTTGCCGCCCGAAGAGAGGCGGCAGTTTTTGCAAGATGCCGGGGTTTCCTTAGAAGCCATCCCCGCCGCTGACTTATCCCGCCTGGATGAGATGAGCGAGAACGTGGTTGGTGAGGTCAAGTTCCCCTTGAGCTGTTTGACCGGCGCCCTGGTCAATGGCAAAAAATGGCGGATCCCTATGACGACTGAAGAAGCCTCCGTCGTCGCCGCCGCCAACCACGGCATGTCCGTTTTTGCTAAAGCTGGCGGCGTAAAAGCAAACAGCCGTCGCGACGGCATCTACGGACAAATCGTCTTAGAAGTCACGGAAGCTTTTTCCCTGGCTGACTTTAAAGAGGAGTTTCAGGCCTATATTAAGGAAGCCAACAAGGAATTTGCCAGCTTGATCCGGCACGGGGGCGGCTTAAAAGAATTAACCGCCCGCCAGGAAGCTGACTTGGTCTACCTCCTGGCCCTGGTTGACCCAGCTGAAGCCATGGGGGCCAATAAGACCAACGCCATCCTGGAATTCCTGGCCCAGAAAATGCTGGCCTTTCCTGGCGTTGAAGCTAAGCTCTTCGCCATCCTGTCCAACTATCCCAGCCAGCTGACTACTGCTAAGGTGGCGATTCCTGTTAGTCTCCTCAGCAAAAAAGGAGATCCGGAAGAGGGCAGGGAGGTTGCTAAAAAGATGGCTCTGCTTGCTAAAATCGGGAGTAGCGATCCTTACCGGGCCGTAACCAACAACAAGGGGATCATGAATGGGGTGGACGCTGTCATGCTGGCAACCGGCAATGACTACCGGGCAGTTGAAGCAGCAAGTCATGCTTATGCTGCTAGAAGCGGCCAGTACCAAAGCCTCAGCTCCTGGAAACTGGAAGACGATATGCTTCTTGGCGAAGTCACCCTGCCCCTGGCCTTAGGGGTCGTCGGCGGCTCCATTTCATCGCGGCCTGATATTAGACAAAGCTATGCCATTTTAGGTAAAATAAAAGCAGCTGAATTGGCAGAACTGACCGCGGCCGTGGCCCTGGCCAACAACTTCGCGGCTTTGAATGCCATCTCCACCAAGGGGATCCAGGCTGGCCACATGCGCCTGCAGAGCCGCAACGTGGTTCAGACCCTGCCGGCAGCGCCTGAAGAAAAAGCAGCTGTTTATCAAATGATGATTAGCCAGGGAAAGTATGGCGAAACAGCAGCCAAGAATTTTTTGAAAGAATTGCGAGGACAATAATTAATGGACATCGGTATTGATCAGATAGGTTTTTATACTCCTAACAAGTTTGTGGACATGGTTGACCTGGCCAACGCCAGAAACCAAGATCCCAACAAATTTTTGATCGGCATCGGCCAGGACCGGATGGCGGTCGCTGACAAGACCCAGGATGCAGTTTCCATGGGGATCAACGCGACGGCTGAATACCTTGACCAGGTTGATCTGGAGCAATTAGGCTTATTGATCTTTGCGACCGAAAGCGGGATTGACCAGTCAAAGTCAGCCTCCCTCTTTGTCAAGGAAGCACTTAACCTGCCAGCCCGGATCAGAACTTTTGAAATCAAGGAAGCCTGCTTTGCCTTGACCGCCAGCTTGCAGGTTGCCCGCGACTACGTCCGGGCCCACCCGCACCACTCTGCCATGATTATCGGCAGCGACATCGCCCGCTATGGCCTGGCTACGGCTGGTGAAGTTACCCAGGGCGCCGGGGCCATCAGCATGCTGATCAAGGAAAATCCGGCAATTATTGCCCTGGAAGACGGGCACACTTCCCACTCTGAAAACATCAATGACTTCTGGCGGCCAAACAACATGGCCACTGCCGTGGTCGACGGCCACTACAGCCGCGATGTCTACCTGGACTTCTTCAAGAGCACCTTCAAGCCTTTCCTTGCAGAAAAGCAGCTGCAAGTCTCTGATTTTGCCGGCATCTGCTACCACCTGCCTTATACCAAGATGGGTTACAAGGCTCACAAGATTGCCATTGAAGGCCAGGATGACGAAACCGTCAAGCGCCTCAGCGACAACTTCCAGCTGTCAGCCAAGTACAGCCGGCAGGTCGGCAACATCTACACGGCCAGCCTGTACATGTCTGTCTTGAGCCTGCTGGAAAACGGGGACCTTGAAGCCGGTGACCGAATCGGCTTCTTCTCTTACGGATCTGGCGCCATGGCTGAATTCTTCAGCGGCAAGGTGGTCGAAGGCTACCAAAAGCGCCTGCGCCCAGCCCTGCACGCCCGCATGCTCAAGGAAAGAATCCGCCTTGGCGTTGGCCAATACGAAGACATCTTCACCGAAGGCTTGGAAAACCTGCCGGAAAATGTCGAATTTACCAGCGACGCCAACCACGGCACCTGGTATTTGGCCGGACAAGAAGGCTACGTCCGCCAATACAAGCAAAAGTAAATATGAAGCTAACCGTCTCAGCTTGCTGGGACGGTTTTTCTCAGCAAAAATATTCTTTTTGGCAAGCGCTTTAATAGGGGAGGGCGGGAAATAGCAGTCTCTTTTTATGCTAAAATGAAAAAGTTGAGAAATGCAAAGAAAAATGAAAGAAGGCAAACACGGTCAACATGAAAACCGAAAGTACTGAGCAAGAGTACCAACACCACCTCTCTCACCACCACCACATGCGGGTGCAGTGGGAAGAATTCTTCCAAAGCGATGACGAAACTAAGATCAAGGATGCAACTTTGATTGAAAAGGGATCGATCATCTCCCGGGTCGGCTTGATGATGCTGAGCTGCGGGACTGGGGCCTGGCGGGTCCGGGACGCCATGGACACCCTGGCCAGAACCCTGGACTTGACCTGCAGCGCTGACATCGGTCTGATCTCCATTGTCTGCACCTACTTCGACGTTGACAACCAGTCATACTCCCAAAGCCTGGCCCTGCCAACCACCGGGGTCAACATGGCCAAGCTGAATGAATTGGAGAAATTCGTCCGCCAGTTTGAAGCAGCCAGCGGTGACTTCGAAATCAAAACAGTTCGCCGGCGCTTAGGGGAAATCGAGCATATCAAAGGACGCTATCCTCTTTGGGGATCCAGCCTGGCCGCGGCACTAGCCTGTGGCGGCTTTATTTTCCTCTTGGGCGGGGGGATCCCTGAAATCATCTGCTCCTTCATCGGGGCGGGCCTGGGCCAGTTTGCCCGGGGCAGCTTAGGCAAAAAGAGGATCACGGTCGCGGCTACGACCGCGGTTGGGGTAGCAGCAGCTTGCTTGTCCTACTACCTGGCCTTCATGCTGGGCCACTTGCTCTTTAATGTGGACATGATCCACATGCGCGGCTACATCGGGGCTATGCTCTTTGTTATTCCAGGTTTTCCCTTTATTACTTCCGGTTTGGACATTGCCAAGCTGGACATGCGGTCTGGCCTTGAGCGCCTGGCTTATGCCATCTTCATTATCTTGATCGCGACTGGTACCGGCTGGATGATGGCCACGGCTTTGCAGATCAAGCCTGGCGACCTGCCGGCCTTGGGCCTTTCCCGGCCTCTTCTGGCAGCTTGCCGCCTTTTAGCCAGCTTCTGCGGGGTCTTCGGCTTCTCCTTGATGTTCAACTCCCACCGGCGGATGGCCGCCGCGGCCGGGGTTGTGGGGGCGATTGCCAATACCATGCGCTTGTCCCTGGTTGACTTTGCCCATTTTCCGGCTCCCTTGGCCGCCTTTTTAGCAGCCCTGCTGGCTGGCCTCTTGGCCGGCTATGTCCGGGAAAAGGTCGGCTACCCGCGGATTGCTTTGACCGTGCCTTCCATCGTCATCATGGTGCCAGGCCTTTACATGTACCGGGGGATCTTCCTCTTGGCCTTGACCAATGTTGGGGCCGGGGCTACCTGGATGACGGAAGCCCTCATGCTGGTTTTGTCTTTGCCAGCCGGCCTTTTGACCGCCAGAATCTTGACCGACAAGAAGTGGCGCCGGGTCGATTAAAAAATTGAAAGAAAAAGAAACAGCTTTTGCCTAACGAAAAGTAGGACAAAAGCTGTTTTTTAGTCTTATTCCTGCAGGTCAGCCACCGTGGCTTTGACCAGTTTCTGCAAGTCAAGCGGGTTGACCATGACGCTGCGGCCGACTTCACCGCTGGACACCCAGATCCCGTCTTCTTTTAAGACGCTCTCATCCAAAAAGATCGGGAACTTCTTGCTGTGGTAGATGCCAATTGGCGTGTTGGCCCCATGCACATAGCCAGTGGTCTTTTCCAGCTGCTTGAGGGGGATCATTTCACACTTCTTGTTGCCGGAAGCCTTGGCGATCTTTTTAAGGTCCAAGTGGCCGCTTAAAGGCACAACGCCGACGATCGGGCCGGTCTTGTTGCCATTTACCGCCAGGGTCTTGTAAACCGGGTGGCCGTCTAAAATGGGGCTGCCGACACTGACTTGGGCAACTCCGTGGTCTTCAGTAATTTCACTGATATGCTGCTGATAGGCAATTTTTTGCTGGTCAAGAATCTTTTCAACCAGGGTCTTGTCTAATTTATCTTTATTCTTTTTCTTTTTTGACATTGTTATCACCGCTTTCCATGATACCATTTTAAGAGAAGAAGCTAAAGAAAGAAGACGAAATCATGAAATTACTTGAGATCAAGATCGAAAGCAGCTACGACGTCGAAGACGCCTTGGCTTATTTTGCCACGGAAGACTTAAAGGCCTTGGGGACGGAAGCCCGGCGCAGAAGCGACTTTGAACAAGCCGGCTGGCTGCACGACTCAACGGTCGTTGACATGGACGACATCCCCAACCTGCCTGATGAACTGGAATTCATCGCCTACTTTGATGAAGAAACTGACCCGGAAGAAACGGTTAAGCGTTTCAAGGAAAAACTGGCTGAACTGGCAGGCTACGGCTTAAAGACCGCCCCAGGCGAAATCTCCGTTGACTACGTGGCCGACCAGGACTGGAACACTGTTTGGCAAAAGTACTACCACGTCATCAACCTCTCCCGCCACCTGGCTATCGTGCCGGAATGGGAAGACTACCAGCCAGCCTTTAAGGACCAGGAAATCATCCGCCTGGATCCAGGCCTGGCCTTCGGGACTGGCAACCACCAGACGACTCAATTAGCCATGCTGGGCATTGAACGGGCCATGGTCAAGCCTTTGACAGTGGCAGACGTGGGGACTGGGTCCGGCATTTTGGCGATTGCTGCTCACAAACTGGGGGCTAAGAGCGTTTTGGCCACTGACATTTCTGATGAGTCAATGACGGCGGCTGAAGAAAACGCAGCCTTGAACGGCATCCACGACATCGCCCTGCAAAAGACCAGCTTGCTGGCTGACGTTGATGGCAAGTTTGACTTGATCGTGGCCAACATTTTGGCTGAAATCCTCCTGGACCTGATCCCTCAGCTGGACAGCCACTTAAACGAAGAAGGTCAGGTCATCTTCTCCGGGATTGACTACCTGCAGCTGCCAAAAATTGAGCAGGCCCTGGCAGAGAATTCCTTCCAAATCGACCTCAAGATGCGGGCAGGCCGCTGGATTGGCCTGGCAATTTCCCGCAAGCATGACTAACTCTTTCAGTATTTAAGGAAAAATGCGCTAAAATAAAAGCAAAAGAAACTCTCATTTTTTAATAAGTAAGCCCGGTCAAGCGCTAAGGCTTGTTTTGTGGGAACTTTTTGCGCTAAAATAACAGGTACTGATTAATTAAAAGTTAGAAACTGGTGATCAAAGATGTCAAAGTATGTTGAAATGACTCACGAGCAGGTTATGGCCGCCTGCAAGAAATACATGACGGCTGACCAATTGGCCTTTGTCGAAAGTGCTTATCAATTCGCGGCCCGGGCCCATGAGGGACAAACCAGAGCCTCCGGCCAGCCTTACATTGTCCACCCGACCCAGGTAGCAGGAACCCTGGCCAATTTGGGCCTGGACCCTGACACGGTAGCTGCCGGCTTTTTACATGACACGGTTGAAGACACCGCGGTCACCAATGACGATATCAAGGAAAAGTTTGGCGCTGACGTGGCTTTCATCGTTGACGGGGTCACCAAGTTAAACAAGTACGAGTACAAGTCTCACAAGGAATTCTTGGCGGAAAACCACCGCAAGATGCTGATCGCCATGGCTAAGGACCTCCGGGTTATCCTGGTCAAGCTGGCTGACCGCCTGCACAACATGCACACCTTGGAGCACCTGCGTCCGGACAAGCAGCGCCGCATTGCCGCTGAAACCCTGGACATCTATGCACCACTAGCCGACCGGCTGGGGATCGGGACCATCAAGTGGGAACTGGAAGACATGTCCTTCCACTACATGAATCCGGAAGAGTACTACAAGATCGTTTCCATGATGGACGCCAAGAGAAGCGAACGGGAAGGCTACATCAAGGATGCCATCGACTACTTGCGGGGGACTCTTGATTCCTTGGGCATCAAGTACGACATCAGCGGCCGGCCGAAGCACATCTATTCCATCTATAAAAAGATGGTCAACAAGCACAAGGACTTCAACGAGATCTACGACTTACTGGCTGTCCGGGTGATCGTGCCGACGGTCAAGGACTGCTACGCGGTCTTAGGGGCAGTTCATACCAAGTGGAAGCCAATGCCTGGCCGCTTTAAGGACTACATTGCCATGCCTAAGGCTAACGGCTACCAGTCCCTGCACACGACCATCATTGGCCCTGGCGGCAAGCCTTTGGAAATCCAGATCAGAACTGAAGAAATGCACGAGGTTGCCGAATATGGTGTTGCGGCCCACTGGGCCTACAAGCGGGGCAACTTCCAAGGCGTTGATGAAAAAGACGGCGGGGCTCTGGACATTGGCCGGGAAATCCTGGAGTTGCAAAAGGACTCCAGCGACGCTGACGAGTTCATGGAAGCCGTTCATTCGGATATTTTTGCCGACAAGGTCTACGTCTTTACGCCTAAGGGCGAAGTCTACGAACTGCCTAAAGGGTCAGTCACCCTGGACTTTGCCTACGCCATCCACACCCAAGTCGGTGACCATGCCATCGGGGCCAAGGTTAACGACAAGCTGGTTCCTTTGGACTACAAGCTGAAGAACGGTGACGTGGTTGACATCTTGACCCAAAGCAATGCCCGGCCATCAAGAGACTGGGCGGAAATGGTCAAGACCTCCCGGGCCAAGAACAAGATCCGCCGCTACTTCAGAGACATTGACCGGGAAGAAAGCGTGGCCCGGGGCAAGAGTGAATTGACCGACCTGCTTAAGGAAAACGGCTTGAGTGCCAAGGACTACTTAGACAAGAGCCATATCGACGAGGTTCTGGACCACTTCAGCTTTAAGACCGATGAAGACATGTACGCGGCTATCGGCTTTGGCAACATGTCAGCTTTGTCCATCTACAACCGCTTGACGGCCGACTTGCGCCGGCAGCAGGAAGAAGAAAAGCAGAAGCAGTTTGAAGCCCAGATCATGTCCGCTGGCCAGCAAGCCGCTGCTTCCAGCGTGGTTAAAAAGCCCGCTCCACAAAAAGACGACGCCAAGTCCAAGGTCAAGGGCAAAAAGCCGGACAGCTTAGTCCGCGTCCAGGGCCTGGAAGACCTGGACTTGCACTTTGCCAAGTGCTGCAACCCGGTTCCAGGCGACCCGATCGTCGGTTATGTCACCAAGGGCCGGGGGGTCACTGTCCACCGGGCTGACTGCCGGAACGTAGTTAGCGCTGACCCGGCTGCTCAAGGGCGGATGATCGATGTTGAATGGAACAATATTGATGAAGGCAAGCAGGCCAGCTTCAACGCTAACTTTGAGCTTTTTGGCTACAACCGCCAGAAGCTGCTCGGTGACGTCATCAACCGCTTGAATGCTTTGACCAAGAACATCACCAATGTTTCAGCCAGCGTCAATGAAGAAAATATTGCCCACTTCTACATCACGGTTGAAGTCAAGAATGCCGCCCAACTGAATGACATCATGGCCAAGCTGCGGGACATTCCAGACGTTTACGACACCAAGCGGACGGACAACTAGGCTAGAAGCAGGGAGATTTTTAGAAAAAATGCGCGTAGTAATTCAAAGAGTCAACCATGCCGCCGTCAGAATCGACGGCAAGACTGTCGGCCAGATTCAAAAGGGCCTGCTTTTATTAGTTGGCCTGGCTGAAGGCGACGGGGAAGAGCAGGTAGTCAAGGCCGCCGACAAGATCGCCAAAATGCGGATCTTCGAAGATGAAGCCGGCAAGACCAACCTGGGCATCAAGGATGTCGGCGGACAGATCTTGTCCGTCAGCCAGTTTACCCTCCTGGCCGATACCAAGAAGGGCAACCGGCCAAGTTTTGTTCACGCCATGCGGCCGCCTAAGTCCAGCCAGCTCTGGGAAGACTTTAACCAAGAACTGGAAGAGCGGGGCCTGACCGTGGAAACCGGGGAATTCGGCGCCGACATGAAGGTCGAACTGGAAAATGACGGTCCTTTCACGATCGTCTTGGACCTGCCAGCAGAATAATCTGTAAAAAAACGCTTTCTAACTTGATTAGGAAGACAAAACAGGATAAACTTAATGAGAATTATCAATGACAAAGAATGAAGATAGCCCGGCCATTTTAGAGACTGCCCGTTTGGTGAAAGAGCAGATGGCTGCTAGCTGTGACCCTTTAGCAGATAATGGTTCGTTTCGTCAGCGTTAATGACAGCAAGCAAAAGGTGGTACCGTGCTGTTTTCAAGCGCCCTTGATTAAATTCAAGGGCGCTTTTTATTATCTTAGTCAAAACAAGGAAACAAAGGTGAAATTATGAGAGTTCAAAGACCAAAAGGTACAGTCGACATTCTCCCGGAAACGTCCGGCCAGTGGGAAAAGGTGGAGCAAACCGCCCGTGACCTCTTCAAGCGGGCCAACTACCATGAAATCAGAACGCCAAGTTTTGAAAACTACGAACTCTTTTCCCGGTCATCTGGTGAAACCAGTGACGTGGTTGAAAAGGAAATGTACGATTTTGAAGACAAGGGCGGCCGCCACATTGCCCTTCGGCCAGAAGGCACGGCTGGGGTAGTGCGGGCTTATGTCGAAAACAAGATCTATGGCCCTGACTATGTCAAGCCTTTCAACGTCTACTACATTGCCCCAATGTACCGGTATGAACGTCCGCAAGCCGGCCGGCAAAGAGAATTCCACCAAATCGGGGTGGAAAGCTTCGGCTCAAACGGCTACCTGGCTGACGTTGAAACCATCCTCTTGGGCCATGACCTCCTGGCTGAACTGGGGGTTAAGAACTACGAGCTGCACATCAACACTTTAGGTGACAGCGAGGTCCGCCAGGCCTACCACGATGCCCTGGTTGAATACTTCACTCCGGTTAAGGACCAGCTTTCAGAAGACTCCCAAAGACGGCTGGGCAAGAACCCGCTCCGGATCCTGGACTCCAAGGCTGAAGAAGACCAGCAGTTTTTGCCGGAAGCGCCAAAGATCCGGGACTACTTGGACGATGAATCAAAGGAAAACTTCAACAAGATCCTCTCCAGCTTGGACAAGCTGGGCGTTAAGTACGTCATCGACGACGACCTGGTCCGGGGCCTGGACTACTACACCGGCGTGATCTTTGAATTTATGGTTGATGACAAGTCCCTGTGGTCCAGCCCGTCTACTGTTCTGGGCGGGGGCCGCTACAACCACCTGGTTGAAGAATTTTCCGGCCCGGAAACCCCAGCTGTCGGCTTCGGGATTGGGGAAGAAAGACTGATGCTGGTTCTCTCCAAGCAAAATCCGGAAATGTTTGAAGACCAGGGGATCGACTTCTTCATCACCAATATCGGCGAAGGCACCGACATCAAGGCCGTGGAAGTTGCCCGCCAGCTTCGCTCCCTTGGCTTCAGCGCTCAATACGACGTTGACCAGAAGAAGCTCAAGGCCCAGTTCAGAAAGGCTGACCGGGTCGGAGCTCGCTACGTCGTAACCCTGGGGGCCAAGGAGCTGGCTGAAGGGAAATTAACCGTCAAGCGCTTGAGCGACGGGGAACAGTTCAGTCTGGAATTTACTGACTTGGAAGACAAGGCAGACCTGCTTTCCAAGATCGAAAAATAGGAGATTTTTAGCAAAATGATGCAAATGGAAAAAAGAACTGATTATTGTGGCAACATTACCAGCCAGTACCTGGACCAAGACGTCCTTCTTTACGGCTGGGTGCAAAGAGTCCGGAACCTGGGCCAGCTGATCTTCATCGACCTGCGCGACCGGGAAGGGATTGTCCAAGTCGTTGTCAACCATGATTCTGGCAAAGAGTTGATGGACGTGGCATCTTCCTTGGGCCAGGAATACGTGGTCGAAGTCAAGGGTCACGTTAACGAACGTTCCAGCAAGAACCCGGACATGAAGACTGGTGACGTGGAAGTCATTGCCAGCGAAATCACGGTCTTGAACAAGGCCAAGACTCCGCCATTTGAAATCAAGGATGACCTGGTAGCCAGCGAACAGACCCGGTTGAAGTACCGCTACCTGGACCTGCGCCGGCCAACTTTGCAAAACGCCTTGATCATGCGGGCCCAGATCATGACCGCTACCAACGCTTACCTGTCAGGCCAAGGCTTCATCAACATTGAAACTCCAGACCTGGGCAAGTCAACGCCGGAAGGCGCCCGGGACTACCTGGTTCCTTCCCGGGTTTACCCAGGTTCCTTCTACGCCTTGCCGCAGTCACCGCAAATCTTCAAGCAGCTCTTGATGGGGGCCGGCTTTGACAAGTACTACCAAATCGCCCGCTGCTTCAGAGATGAAGACTTGCGTGGGGACCGGCAACCGGAATTCACCCAGATCGACCTGGAAACTTCCTTCATGGATGAAGAAGGCGTTCAAGAAGTAACTGAAGGCCTCCTGGCTAAGGTTATGAAGGACGTGAAGGGAATCGACTTAAAGCTGCCGCTGCCGCGGATCACTTGGCAGGAATCCATGGACAAGTACGGCTGTGACAAGCCAGATACCCGTTACGGCATGCTGATCCACGACTTGGGTTCTGTCTTTGCCAAGTCCGGCTTCAAGGTCTTTACTTCCGCCTTGGAAAACGGCGGCTTTGTCCGCGGGATCGCGGTCAAGGGCGGGGCTAAGTTCTACTCCCGCAAGAAGATCGAAGCCATGCAGGACTACATCAAGCGTTACCACGCCAAGGGCCTGGCCTGGGTCAAGTATGAAGACGGCGACTTCTCCGGTCCTGTTTCCCGCTTCTTAAGTGACGAAGAAAAGGCCGGCTTGGTTGAAGAATTCGGTCTGGAAGGCGGGGAACTCCTCCTCTTCATCGCTGACCAATGGAAGGTCTGCTGCGACTCCCTGGACTACCTGCGCCGGCAAACCGCCAAGGAAACAGGCATCATTCCAAAGGACACTTACAAGTACCTCTGGGTTGTCGACTGGCCGCTGTTTGAATACGACGAAGGCGACCAGCGCTGGATCGCTGCCCACCACCCATTCACCATGCCCGATGACAAGGGAATTGAGCTCCTGGAAACCGATCCGCACAAGGCTCACGCCCGCAGCTACGACATCGTTTTGAACGGCTACGAACTGGGCGGCGGCTCCATCCGGATCCACAAGCGGGACATCCAGGAAAAGATGTTCAAGGCCCTGGGCTTTACTAAGGAACGGGCTTACGAACAATTCGGCTTCTTGATGGACGCCCTGGACATGGGCTTCCCGCCGCACGCCGGCCTGGCCATCGGCTTGGACCGCTTCGCCATGCTTTTGGCAGGCAAGGACAACATCCGTGATGTCATTGCCTTCCCGAAGAACGCCAGCGCCAGCGAACCAATGATGCACGCTCCAGCTCCAGTTGCCGACCAGCAGTTGACTGACTTGGGCATCGAAGTAGCTGAAGCAGCCAAGGAAGGCGTTGAAAAGTACGAAGCTTCCCTGGAAGCTGAAGCTGCGGAAGATGTCAAGTCTCACGAAGAATAAAGAAAAAGCTGAAAAAGCGTAAAAAAATAGTTCAAGATCATTTAGGATCTTGAACTATTTTTCTTTGCCAAACTTTTAATTATCGCTGTCGTTATTGACATTTTCTTCTGGCAGGTCTTCAGTCGTGTTGACGTCATCGTCAGCCGTGGACTTGCTGGTGGTTGTGCTGCTCTTCTTGGTCGTGTAGCTTGAAGAGCCGGTTGAACCAGTTGACCTGGACGTGGAGCTCTTGGAGCTGCTTGGGCTGGAGTAGCTGTAGCTATAAGTTGAGTTGCTGTAGGCAGAGCCCCAAGTAGTGGAGCTGGAGCCATTTGAGCTCTTAGTCGACTTCTTCTTGCTGGACTTAGCCTGGCTGGAGTAGCTGTAGCTTGAGCTGGATGAGTCGTCGCTTGAAGAACTTGAAGAGTCGCTTGATGACTCACTGGATGATGATTGACTCACGTCTTCTGAAGAGCTTGAAGAACTGGATGATTTCTTCTTGCTCTTCTTGCTCTTGCTTTTTGCCTTGCTTGATGATTTGGATTCTTCATCTTCTTTGTCGGCCTTGGCCTTGGTCTTTTCCGCCTTGCTGTAGACCTTGTAAGTCTTGCTGCTGCCAGCGGACTCGCTGCTCTTATCGGCCTGGCTTTGGTGATAAAAGACAGCCGCTCCGACTAAGGCGAGCTCAGCGGCAAGGATGCCGGCCAGCATTGGTTTGCGCATTGTATTTCCTCCCAACACAATTTGGTCTATTAGACCACGGTAGTAACTACAGTATACCACGCCTTACGGATGTAAGCATAAGAAAGCCTTGTTTTGCATAAATAAATGCTGAAATTTTTCGCGTTGCCAAGCAATTGCTGCTTGAATTATAATAATTTTAAGAAAAAATATTCTCAAATTGTGTCAGCCAGCCTTGCTTGTCTGAACAATGAAAAAGTGAAAGGGAGAAAAAGATGAAACGGAAGTATTTATGGGGCCTGGCCTTGTTTTTGGCCGGCTTTGCGGCCCTCTTTTTACCAGAAAAAGTTTTTGCCGATTATGACCTAACCAAGATGGATGTCACGGCAGTCGTCAATTCTGACGGGTCCTTGTCGATGACCCGGAAGATCGTCTATGACTTCGACGATTCAGCCAATGGGGTCTACTATACCCAGAACTTGGCCAGCGGACAGAAGGTCAGCGGGCAGAGCGTCGAGGTTAAGGACCTGGCCAGCGGGAAGACGGTCAAGCCGGCCTTGAACAACCAGGCTGACGGCGGCAATGTCTACCACTTCAGTAAAGATGGCAATTCCTACAAGTTCAAGGTCTACCACCATGTCGAAGAGGGGAAGGTACAGGTGGTCTACCGCTACAAAATTTCCAGGGCGGTTGACACTTATGATGACGCTTCTGAACTAAATTTCAAGATTGTCGGGGACGGCTGGGATAAAGAGATTTCCAATGTTTCTGCCGCGGTTCGCTTCAAAGGCAAAAATCTGTCCTTCTTGAAGGGCTGGGCCCATGTCAATGCCAATGGTCATTTGACCGTTGACAAGGAAAAGGGCCTGGTCAAGGCAGAAGTAGCCACTTTGCCGGAAAATACTTTTTTGGAGCTGCATCTGCTTTTCCCAAACAGTTTAGTCAGCCAAAATAAAAAGCGGCATTCCGGGGAAATCGCGGCCAAGGTCGTGGACCAGGAAAAAGCGCTGGCTGAAGAAACGGCTGCTAAAAAGTCCCGCCACAATGTTTATGAATTGATCGGCCTGGCCCTTTTTGCCATCTCGCCGCTGCTCTATCTGCCAGTCTTTATCAAGAGCAGAAAGTCGGGCAGCCCGGTCAAGGCCAAAAAAGAAATTGGCCACAATTTTGAAATTCCAAGTTTCAGCCCGACTGCGGCCCAGATCCTGGTGACCAAAAAAGATCCAGACGGCAAGGCCTTGGCAGCCGAAATTGCCCTCCGGGCCGGCCGGGGCGAAATTACTATTGATCCAGGCAAGAAGGGAAAGAACTTCACTTATACCAAGACCAGCAAGTATAAAGGCGACCTGCCGCTTTTAAACAGAATTTTCAAAAAGGTCGGCAATGGACAAAGCTTTAGCAACAAGGACTTGAAACAATATGGCGACAGCAAGGGGATTACTTCTAGCTACAAGAACTGGCAAGAGGACAGCCAAAAGGCCTTGATTAAAGAAGGCTACATCGACCAGAAATTGCAGGACAGAGAGGAGATGTTGTCGTTATACACCATAGCTGTAATGATTCTTTCAGTCGCGGCTATTCTCGTCAGCTTCTTCTTGTATGATAAATATTTCCTGTGGCTCTTTCCAGTTGCTGTCTGGATCTTGGCTGCCTTTGCAGTTGCCTTGTTGCGTCTGCACCACTTCTCATCTTTGACAAAAAAGGGGGCAGAAGCTACTGAACAGGCTATGGGATTTGAAGCCATGCTGGATGATATCGGCCAGTTTAAGCTGCGCGATATTGGGGAACTGACTCTCTGGGAGCAGGTTATGCCTTACGCCATTGCCTTTGGCCTGGCCAAGAAGGTCCTCAAGCAGCTGAAGCTGGAATTCCCAGAAGAAATCGAGGCTGATCCTTACTGGACCTACTACTATGCCGGCAGTAGCTACGGGGCTTTTGCATCCAGCTTTGACGAGGCAATTTCTTCTTCAGCTGGCTCTGGCGGCAACTTCTCGGCCTCCAGCGCCTCCAGCGGCGGCTTTGGGGGCGGCAGCGGCGGCGGTGCCTTCTGATTTGTTTTTCCCGGTGAAAAAGTTTACAATAGATAAAATAATTTTTCCGGAGATTAATAGTTAGGGAAGACACTATGGAAGCCAGTTTATGGAACAGATTTAAAAACAATACTCATTTGCGGCGGGCAACGGTCTTGCTCATGATCATTCTGGCCCTGTACTGCGTGCGGGCAATGATGAACACGATCCTGCTCACCTTTATCTTCACCTACTTGATTGTGCACCTGGTCAAGTTCGTGCAGGGGAAATTCAAGCATGTTTCTGACAAATTGATTGTCGCTTTGACCTATCTCTTGATCGTCGTCCTGCTTTACTTTGCCCTGCGCTACTATGTCCCGGTTTTGGTCAAGCAGGTGACCAAGATGACCAAGTCGGTGATTGATTTTTACCAGACCAATGACGTGGGCTGGCTGATGAGTCAGCTGCACAAGTATGTTTCTGAAAAAACAATCTCCAATCAGGTCAAGAGCAGCCTGACCGCGCTGACGGCGGCATTAAAGGGCTTTGGCTCAGTAGCCATGTCCTTTGTCATGGCCCTGGTCTTGAGCTTCTTTTACACGATTGAACTTAAGGAGATGGATAATTTCAGCAAGTCCTTTCTGAAGTCAGATCTCTTTGGCTGGCTCTTTGAAGACATTGCCTACTTTGGCCGCAAGTTCACCAATACTTTTGGGGTGGTTCTGGAAGCCCAGTTTTTGATTGCCATCTGCAATACGGTCTTGACGATTATTTGCCTGGCCATTATGAAAATGCCGCAGATTTTTGCCCTGGGCCTCATGGTCTTCATCTGCAGTCTGGTCCCGGTGGCCGGGGTGATCATTTCCCTGATTCCTCTGTCTTTGGTGGCCTATACGGTCGGGGGGATGCAGGACGTGATCTATATTTTGATCATGATTGCCGTCCTGCACACTTTGGAAACCTATATTTTGAACCCGAAATTCATGTCCAGCAAGACGGAATTGCCGATTTTCTACACCTTTGTGGTCCTGCTCTTTGGCGAGCACTTCTTCGGCACCTGGGGCTTGATCGTCAGCGTTCCAATCTTTACTTTCTTTTTGGATATTTTGGGTGTCAAAAACATCAACAGCAAGCAGGAGAAGCTGCAGGAGGCCAGAAAACGGCTGGAGAACAAGCGGCTGGAAAAATAGCATAATTTTTTTAAAAGAGAATAAATTAGTCAACAGACTCGGAGCAGCAGCTCCGGGTCTGTTGTTTTTTCTTGGGGATTTCTTAAAAGAAAAAGCTATACATGGGCCAATAAAGTAAAAAATAAAAAGTTTTTTGCTATCTAAAAACCCTTATGAATACTAGCTTTATAAGGGATTTGTAGACTATACAATACGTGAACAGTATTGACTTTTCTTAAGTCAGGACTATACTTTATACATGTCAACAAAATTATAGTTTTGAGATGGAAAGAGGCCTGCCTTGACTTACGCCAGAATTGCAAAAAGCAGCCGTTACCTGCCCGAATTCACGGTCAGCAACGACGACCTAAGCCAGATCATGGAAACCAGCGATGACTGGATCAAGAGCCGGACTGGGATTTCCAGCCGCCGGATCAGCCAAGGGGAAAATACCTCTGACCTGGCCATCCAGGTGGCTAAGCAGCTCTTGGTCGGCGAAGACCCGGCAGAAGTTGACCTGATCATCGTCGCGACCATGTCCCCCGATGCCTACACCCCGGCCACCGCGGCCCTGGTTCAAGCAGCGGTTGGGGCAGAAAACGCGGCCTGCTTTGACCTGTCGGCTGCCTGTTCAGGCTTTGTCTATGCTTTGGACGTGGCTGAAAAAATGCTGACGCGGCCTGGCGGGATGGCCCTGGTGATCGGGGCGGAAACCCTGTCCAAGCTGGTTGACTGGCAGGACCGGACAACGGCTGTCCTTTTCGGAGATGGGGCCGGCGGGGTCCTGGTCAAAAAGGACGCTCTTGAGCCGCGCTTTTTGGCTAGCCAATTGAGAAGTTACGGCCACTTGGCCAAGTACCTGTCAGCTGGCCAGACCAGTTTGCAGCCCTTCCCTGGTCCGGTAACGAGCCTGGCTCCCTTCAAGATGGAGGGGCGGGAGGTTTACAAGTTCGCCACCCACAAGGTGCCGGAAGTAATCAACGCTTGTTTAGCAGAAGCTGGCGTGGATTTAGCAGAAGTTGACCTTTTCCTCTTGCACCAGGCCAATTACCGGATCATCAAGCAGGTGGCCAAAAGGCTGGGCTTGCCGGAGGAAAAATTCCCCTGCAACATTGCCGAATACGGCAATACCTCAGCAGCCAGTGAAGCCATTCTCTTGGCTGAGCTGCTTGCAGAAGGGAAGGCGAAGGCGGGCGACCTGGTTGTCTTGGCTGGTTTTGGCGGGGGCTTAACCGCCGCCGCCCAGCTGGTCAAACTATAAGAGCATTTGTTTATTCACTTGTTTGAGATTAGTTGATTTAAATTTTAAGTTTTATTTTTTAAAAAAGGAGCAGACACATGTCAGAAGCAGAAATTTTTGAAAAGGTAAAGAAGATCGCCGTTGAAGAACTGGACGTTGAAGCAGACCAAGTAACCATGGAAGCCAACATCAAGGATGACCTGGAAGCTGACAGCCTGGACTTGTTCGAAATCGTCAACGAACTGGAAGACGAATACGACATCGAACTGGATGCTGATGAAAATACCAAGACGGTTGCTGACGTGGTGGCTTTGGTGCAAAAGCAGCTGGCAGAAAAGGACTAACGGGAACAGACCATGAAATTCGGAATTCTCTTTGCTGGCCAAGGGGCCCAGCAGGCCGGGATGGGCCTGGACTTTCTGAGCGACCCCCTGTTTAAAGAAACGATTGACCAGGCCAGTCAGGCATGCGGCTTGGACTTGCCGGAAATCTGGAAAAATGACCGCGGCCAGCTGGATGAAACCAGATATGTGCAGCCGGCTTTAGTCGCCTTTGAATACGGGATCTGGCGCATGCTTACCCGGGACTTGGACCTGCCTATTTGCGGCCTGGCCGGCCTCTCCTTAGGCGAATACGGGGCGCTCTTAGCCAGCGGCTTTTTAAGCTGGCCGGCAGGACTGGCCCTGGTCGCTGACCGGGGCGAATACATGCAGCTTGATTCAGAAAAGACGGCCAGCGGGATGCTGGCTTTGACCAAGCCAGATATTCCAGGCCTGGAAGACTTTTTGCAGAAAAAGCAAGCTGCCGGCCAAGCTGTTTACCTGGCCAACTACAATTCACCCAAGCAGGTCGTTGTTGCCGGAGAAAAGCAGCTTCTGCCAGAGCTTGGGGCAGAAATCGCTGACCTTAAGCTGGCCAAAAGAGCAATTCCCTTGGATGTTGCCGGAGCTTTCCACACTCCGCTTTACCAGGCAGCCAGCCGAAAAATGGGCCAGCGGCTGGAGGGTGAGACTTTCAATGCTGGTACTTACCCAGTCATCAGCAATACCACTAGCCAGCCTTTTGTCAAAGAAGACTTGGCCAAAATCCTGGAAGTTCAGTTGATGGCGCCAACTCATTTTGCCGCCTGCGTCAAAGGTTTGCTGGACTTAGGCATGACGGCCAGCCTGGAAATCGGGCCAGGCCATGCCCTGTCAGCTTTTGCCAAGCAGGCGGACAAGGGCCTGAAGACCTGGCAGATCGGGAGTCTGGATGAATACCAGCAGTTTGTAGAGGAGGGGCAGAATGGATTTACAAAATAAACGGGTCCTGGTGACCGGGTCAACGCAAGGGATCGGGGCAGCTGTTGCTTTAGCTTTTGCTAAAAAGGGCTGCCAGCTTTTCTTAAACGGCCGGCGGCCGGAATTGCCGGAGGAAATTGCTGACCAGCTGGAAAAAATCGGGGCAGACTACCAGTACTTTTCTGCTGACGTCAGCGACGAAGGCGCGGTCAAGCAGCTTTTTAAAGAAATCGGCGACATCGATATCGTGGTTAACAACGCCGGCATCACCCGCGACCAGATTATGATCGGGATGAAGCTGGTCGACTTTGACCAGGTGCTCAAGGTCAACTTGCGGTCAACTTTTATGGTGACCCAGAAGGCCTTGAAGAAAATGCTGAAAAAGCGGTCCGGAGCCATTATCAATATGGCCAGCATCGTTGGCCTGCACGGCAATGCCGGCCAGGCAAATTACGCGGCGTCTAAAGCCGGCGTGATTGCCTTGACCCAAACCGCGGCAAAAGAAGCTGCCGGGCGGGGCGTCCGCGTGAACGCGATCGCGCCGGGGATGATTGCCAGCCAGATGACTGCTGTCTTGCCAGATGAGGTCAAAGAGCAGGCGCTTAGCCAGATCCCTTTGGCCCGCTTCGGCAAGGCGGAAGAAGTTGCCCAGGCGGCAGTCTTTTTGGCGGAAAACGACTATGTTACCGGCCAGACCCTGGTCGTTGACGGGGGAATGACCATTTAAGGAGAAGATATGCGAGTAGTAGTTACAGGCATGGGGGCAGTCAGCCCGAACGGCAATGGCTGCCAGGCTTTTGTTGAAAATACTTTAAATGGCGTGGTCGGCATCAAGCCGATCAAGAAGTTTGATGCCAGTGAGACCGGCATCAGCGTGGCCGGGGAAATCGATGATTTTGACGTCAGCCAGGTCGTCGGCAAGAAAAACGGCAAGCGGATGGACCTGTATTCCCAATACGCCATCCAGGCCTGCCAGGAAGCCTACGATATGGCTGGCCTCACTCCGGAAGCAGTGAAGGCGGAAGAGATGGGCGTGATTTTTGGCTCAGGGATCGGGGGCCTGACCACGATTGAAGAACAGGTCATCAAGATGCATGACAAGGGGCCAAAGCGGATTTCACCTTTCTTCATCCCGATGGCTATCGCCAACATGGCAGCCGGCAACATTTCCATCCGCTTCAATGCCAAAAATATCTCGACTTCCATCGTCACGGCTTGCGCCAGCGGGACCAACTCCATCGGGGAAGCCTACCGGCAGATCAAGGAAGGCCGGGCTGAGGTTATGATTACCGGGGCCAGTGAAGCCAGCGTCAATGAAACGGCGATCTCCGGCTTTGCGGCTTTAACCGCCCTGTCAACCAGCACTGATCCCTTAGAGGCATCTTTGCCTTTTGACCAAAACCGGCACGGCTTTGTCTTAGGCGAAGGGGCCGGGGCCTTGATCCTGGAAAGCCTGGACCATGCCCAAAAGCGGGGCGCCAAGATTTTGGCTGAAGTAGTCGGCTACGGGGCGACCAGCGATGCCTACCACATCACCAGTCCTGATCCAAATGGCGAGGGAGCGGCCAGAGCCATGCGGCTGGCAGTTGAAGAAGCTGGCATCAAGCCGGACCAAGTCGGCTACATCAATGCCCACGGGACGGCGACTAAGGCCAACGACAGCGGGGAAGCCAAGGCGATTCATGAAGTTTTTGGCGACCAGGTCCTGGTTTCCTCAACCAAGGGGATGACCGGCCACCTCTTAGGGGCCGCGGGAGCAGTTGAAGCCGTCATCACCTGCGCCAGCCTGCAAAAAGGAATTTTGCCGGCTAATGTCGGCTGCTTTGACCAGGACCCGGAATGCCCGGTCAAGCTGGTTAAAGCGGGCGAGCAGGAACAAGACGTTGAGTTTGCCTTGAGCAATTCCTTCGGCTTTGGCGGTCACAATGCCGTGTTAGCTTTTAGAAAGTGGGCTTGATTTTGGAAATAACAGATGTAGAAAGACTGCTGGACAAGTTTGAAAAGTCCAGCATCCGGGAAATGAAGCTGAGCTTGGATAATGCGGAACTTTTTCTGAGCAAAAATGAGTACATGCAAAAGACAGAAGCAGAAACGGTTTTGCCAGCCAAAAAAGCTGAAAGTCCTGCTCCTGCGCCAATTGAAAAAGTTGAAGCGGCAGAAATTGTTCAAAGAGAAATAGCTGAATCTGGCCATGCCATCAAGTCGCCCCTAGTCGGGACGATTTACCTGCAGCCTGCCCCGGACAAGCCAGCTTTTGTCAAAGCGGGCGACCAGGTCAAGGCCGGCCAAACTGTCTGCATCGTGGAAGCCATGAAAATGATGACGGAAATCAAGAGCGATGTTTCCGGCACTGTCAAGGAAGTCTGCGTGGAAAATGAAGATTTGGTCGAATGCGAGCAAACGCTCTTTTTGATTGAGGAGGCCTAGCATGACAGTTTTGGATTCCAGCCAAATTCAAGAGATCATCCCCCACCGCTATCCCATGCTCTTGATCGACAAGGTCATTGATCTGGTCCCTGGCGAAAGGGCGGTGGCCATCCGCAACGTGACAATTAATGAGGCGGTTTTCCAGGGACATTTCCCGGGAAATCCTGTCCTGCCCGGGGTCTTGCTCGTGGAATCCCTGGCCCAAACCGGGGCGGTGGCGCTCTTGAGCGATGACCGCTTCAAGGGGCAGACCGCATATTTTGGCGGCATCAAAAATGCCAAGTTCCGCCAGATGGTCAAGCCGGGCGACCAGGTCAAGCTGGAAGTGACTTTGGAAAAGGTCAAGGGCCATATCGGCCTGGGGCAGGGCATTGCCTGGGTCGATGGGAAAAAGGCCTGCACGGCGGAATTGACCTTCATGATTTCAGGTGAGAAAAATGTTTGACAAAGTTTTGGTCGCCAACCGGGGCGAAGCCGCGGTCCGCATCATCCGGACCCTTAAGGAAATGGGCATCAAGTCCGTCGCTATCTATTCAGTAGCTGACCGAGACAGCCTCCACGTCCAGCTGGCTGATGAAGCAGTCTGCGTGGGCGGAAGCCGCCCCAGCGACTCCTACTTGAACATCAAAAACATCATTTCCGCGGCCACCGGGACCGGGGCCCAGGCCATCCACCCGGGCTATGGCTTTTTGTCAGAGAGCGCGGAATTTGCCAGCCTCTGCGCGGCCTGCGGCTTGACTTTTATCGGGCCAAAGGCGGAAACCATCGACCAGATGGGCAACAAGGAACATGCCCGCCAGCTGATGATCAAGCACAAGGTGCCGGTTACCCCAGGCAGCCGGGACTTTATCAAGTCGCCAGAAGAAGGCAAAAAGGTTGCTGAAGAAGTCGGTTATCCGGTCTTGCTGAAGGCCGCAGCCGGCGGAGGCGGCAAGGGGATCCGGCAGGTCAAGGAGCCTGGTGAAATGGCTGATGCTTTTGACCTGGCTCAAAACGAAGCTCGGCTGGATTTTGGCAATGACCAGATGTATCTGGAAAAGGTCTTGACCAAGGTCAAGCACATCGAGGTCCAGGTTATCCGGGACAGGTTTGGCAACTGCGTTTACTTCCCGGAAAGAGACTGCAGCCTGCAGCGGCGCAAGCAAAAGGTGATTGAGGAGAGCCCTTGTGAGCTGATCAGTAAAGCTGAGCGGGAAAAGCTGGGGCAGATCGCTGTCCGGGCTGCTGAAGCAGCTGATTATTTGAATACGGGGACGATTGAATTTTTGATGGACCAGGACCATAATTTCTACTTTATGGAAATGAACACCCGCCTGCAGGTTGAACACACAGTGACGGAAATGGTTACCGGGGTTGACCTGGTCAAGGCCCAGATCCTGGTCGCGGCTGGGGAAGAATTGCCTTTTAAGCAGGAAGACTTGAGCTTTGAGGGCCACGCTATCGAATGCCGGATCAACGCTGAAGATTCCAGCAGGGATTTCATGCCGTCAACCGGCCAGGTGGACTACCTCTTTTTGCCGGTCGGCAACCCAGGCATGCGGATCGATTCCGCTCTTTACCAGGGCATGGTGGTTTCGCCATTTTACGATTCCATGCTGGCTAAAATTATTGCCTTAGGCAGCAGCCGGCAAGAAGCCGTTGCCCGGATGCGGCGGCTTTTAAAGGAGCTGGTGATCCGGGGGGTCAAGACCAACCAGGACTTTCACCTGGCCATTCTGGACGATCCTGAATTTAAGCAGGGGACTTTTACCAATACTTATTTGGAGAGGGAATTTTTGCCCCGCTGGAAGGAACAGGTAGACAAGCATGAGGCTGTTTAAAAAAAGAAACACGATCTCTGAGCGGCACGTCAAGGCCAATAAAAGGGCGGAAGACTTAGTGCCGAGTGGTTTGATGCAGCGGTGCCCAAATTGCGGACTGGAATTTTTCGCCAGCCGCCTGGACAAGTACAAGACCTGCCCGGACTGCGACTACGGCTTCCGCTTGACCGCTAAAGAGCGTCTGGCCTGGCTCTGCGAGGAAAGTGAAGAGTGGTTTGGGGACATTAAGCCCAGCGACCCCCTGCATTTTCCAAGTTATGAGGCAAAAGTTGCCAGCGGAAAGAAAAAGACCGGCTTAAATGAAGCGGTTTGGACCGGTTTAGCTAGCATTGGCGGACAAAAGACAGCCCTGGCCATCATGGATCCCTTTTTTATCATGGGCTCTTTGGGCCAGATGACCGGGGAAAAACTGACCCGGCTCATTGAAGCAGCTACCGAGAAAAAGCTGCCGGTAGTAGTCTTCACGGCCAGTGGCGGGGCCCGGATGCAAGAAGGGATCTACTCTTTGATGCAGATGGCTAAAGTGGTTAACGCCGTTAACCGGCATAAGGCAGCGGGCCTTTTATACCTGGTCGTTTTGACAGATCCGACTACCGGCGGGGTGACGGCCAGCTTTGCCAGTGAAGGCGACATTACTTTGGCTGAAGCCCACGCCATGGTGGCCTTTGCCGGCCGCCGGGTGATTGAGCAGACCATTCATGAGAAGCTGCCAAAAGATGCCCAGCGGGCAGAAACTGTTTTAAAGCACGGCTTTATCGACCGGATCGTTTTGCGGCAGGAAGAAAAAGAGACCCTGGCCTGGCTGTTAAAGTACGGAGGGATGCAGGATGACTGATGCAATGGAAACGGTCCGGGCAGCCCGGGCCAGCGACAAATTGTCGGCCCACTATCTGCGAAGTCACTTGTTCAGCGACTTTATTGAGCTGCACGGTGACCGGCAGGGGGCAGATGACCCGGCTATCGTGGGCGGGATCGGCCTTTTTGCCGGTCAGCCGGTGACGGTGATCACAACCAGCCGGGGGCATAAGCTGGAAGAACGCCTGGCCAAGCACTTTGGCCAGCCGGAACCAGCCGGCTACCGGAAAGCTGCCCGCTTGGTCAAAGACGCGGCCCGCTTTAAGCGGCCGGTGCTCTTTTTTATCGATACCGCCGGGGCTTTTCCCGGCAAAGAAGCTGAATATGCCGGCCAAGGGCAGGCGATTGCCCAGTGTCTGACAGATATTGGTCAGGCCGAAACGCCGATCATCAGCGTGATTTTCGGTGAAGGCGGGTCTGGCGGGGCTTTGGCCTTGGCCTGCGGGGATGAGGTCTGGATGCTGGAAAAGTCCATGTATTCGGTCCTGTCTCCTGAAGGCTTTGCCTCCATCCTGTGGAAGGACGCGGGCCGGGCGGCTGAAGCAGCTGAGCTCTTGGGCCTAACGCCGAAATCCCTCTTAAAGGGGCAGGTGATCGAAGGCGTGATCAAGCAAGAGGGCAGCAAGGATGCCCAATGCCGGGAAATTGCCCGGGTCTTAGAAGAAGAATTAGCAAAATTGCAAAAGCTGCCGGTCAGCAGTTTGCTCAACCGGCGCTATGAACGTTTCAGAAAGTTTTAGGTGAAGAAGATGGCAGGAATTTTAGCTGGAAAAAAGTTTTTGGTAATGGGCGTGGCCAACAAGCGGTCCATTGCCTGGGGCTGCGCTGAGCAGATCAAGGCCCAGGGCGGGGAAGTGGTCTATAGCTACCAAAATGACCGCCTGGAAAAGAGCCTGCTCAAGCTGGGGATAGCGGCAGACAAATTGGTTGAATGCGATGTGGCCAGCGATGAGAGCATTGACGCGGCTTTTGACCAAGTGAAAGAAAAGTTTGGCCAGATCGACGGCTTGGTCCACGCGGTGGCTTTTGCCCCGAAAAACGAACTGGAAGGGTCCATCCTTAATTCCAGCCGGGAGGGCTACCTGACTGCTCAAAACATTTCCAGCTATTCCTTGATTGCCGTGGCCAAGGCCGCCCAGGAAAAGGAACTTTTGGCCCCTAAAGCTTCAATCGTTACCTTGACCTTTATCGGATCGGAAAGAGCCATTACCAACTACAATACGATGGGGATTGCCAAGGCGGCTTTGGAAAGTTCCGTCCGCTACCTGGCCCGGGACCTGGGCAAGACTGGCAGCCGGGTCAACGCGATTTCTGCTGGGGCCATGAAGACTTTGGCCGTAACGGGGATTGGCGGGCACAAGGAACTCTTGGAACAGTCCCGGTCCTTGACGGTTGACGGGGTCAATGTGAGCCTGGAAGAACTGGGCAACTGCTGTGCCTTCTTGCTCAGCGACCTGTCCAGCGGCCTGACTGGCGACATCATCTATGTTGACAAGGGCGTTCACCTGTCCTAGGAGGCAGTGATGGAGATATACAGCTATCCAGTCTTGCCTTCTACGCAGGATTTAGCCAAGGAGCTGCTCAAAAAGAAAAAGCCGCCTTTTGCCGTTAGTGCAATTGAACAGACGAAAGGCTATGGCAAACAGGGGCGAGTCTTTTATTCGCCTAAAAATGGCCTTTATCTGTCAGTTTGTCTGGAAAAGCAAGAGAATCCCTTGCTGACCCTGGCGGTGGGGACGGCAGCAGCCGATTTTTTACGGGCCAGGTATGGACTGGAAATCGGCCTTAAGTGGCCCAATGATCTCTATTTCCAGGAGAAAAAAGTTGGCGGCATTCTGACTGAGCAGGTGGCAGGCGGGATAGTAGTCGGTCTGGGCCTTAACTTGGGCTCGGAACTTCCGGCCAATCTGCCCCAGGCCGGCCGCCTCTTGGCCGCGGGGGATTTTGATCCGCTTTTGGCAGATGATTTGGCCTGTGTCATTTGCCGGGCAGGCCGCCGGCAGGATTTTCTGCCTCGCTACCGGGAATTGAGCATCTTGCCTGGCCGGGTGGTTACTTTGAAAATCGCTGGGCGGACCATCTCCGGCATTTGCGCCGGCTTTGACGACCAGGGCCGGCTCTTGCTGGAAAAAAGCGGAAAGGTCAGTGCCTGGTCCAGCGGGGAAGTAATTAAGACAAGTTTTTTGTAAAAAGCCCTTCCCTTTTCCGAAAACTTTTGCTATTATAAATATTGTCATCGGAAAGCCCACTTGGCGGAATTGGCAGACGCGCAGCGTTCAGGTCGCTGTTCTGGCAACAGAGTGAAGGTTCGACTCCTTTAGTGGGCATGACTTAAGCAAGCAGGAATGCTTGCTTTTTTGTTTTCTGTTTTCCTTTTCAATTTGTACTTTATCTTTTATTCCTTACTTCTACTCCATACTTTCTATCTCTATTTTATTTTTTAGGTCCAAAAAGAGCTCCCGGTATTCGGGAGCTCTTTTGCTTTAGTTAAAGTTCTGGGCTTTTTTGGCGACCAGCTTGTTTTTCTGGAAGGTAACGTAGAAGTTGGCTTGCCCGTCGCTCTTGAGGCCACTGGTGTAGAGCCAGAGGACCACGTCAGAATTGGAATAGTCAGATTCTGAGTAGCCGTTAGGCTTGCCGACAATGGCTTCGACTTCTTCTTGGGTCATCCCCTTCTTGAGAGACTTGTAGTCTTTTGGCGTAATCTTTTTGGACCGGTTGACTACAAGGCCGGAAATCTGCTTGGCGATCGCCACCCCGTTGGCGAATTCAACGGCCAGGTTGGAGCCGGCACTGCCGTTTTGGACCCCTTCCCAAGTGTAAATGGTGGCCTTCAGCTTGCTGGTGTTGGCCTTGCTCTTGGCGTCAGCTTCCCGGCCCAGGAGGTCAGTTACCTGGCTGGGGGTGGACCCGGTCTTTTCAACCACCTTGATCTTCTTGTAATTAGTGAGATTGATCTTGTTGCTGGTCTGCTTGACTACATTGGAACTGGAAATTGAGCTCGCTGCCTTCTTGGCGCTTTCGCTGTCAGTCGTGGTCTTTTTGCTGGAGCAGGCAGTTAGAGCCAGGGCAGCAAAGGCAATCAAGAGAACTTTCTTTTTCATGACACCCTCCGTCTTTTCGTTCTTGGATTTTCATCCCTTTTATTTTAGACAGTAAAGGCTCCCTTGTCCACGCCGGCAAATAATTCTTAAACAGATTAAATAGGACTTTTGATAACCCAAAAGAAATAAATCTATTTTAAACAAAAATGATATTACCCTTGTTAGCGCTGTATACATAATACAATATGGATTAGAATAATATATAGAAGTGCGATTAACTAATAAGAATGACTGAAGCGATTGCAATTTTTTCAAAAAATAAAATGGGGGATTGAAAAATGCGCAAGGAAGCAAGGAAAAAGACCAAGAGAAAGCTGGACAAGACCGGCTGGGGAATCGTAACCATCGTTATTGCTATAGCAGTGGTCTTAGCCGGCTGGCTGACCTACCGGGCCGTGCAAGTAGCCCGCCTCAGTCGGCAGGTGGACGTGAAAGTTGACGGCACAAAAGAGCTGAAGAGCGGGAAGGCTTCAGCCAAGCTGCTGGCAAAATATGAGGCGGCTCAGCCCGCTGACCTTCTTACCAGCCAAACTGCCGCGAAGAAGCGGTCCGCTGTTTTGGTCTTTGCCGGTTTAACCGACAGCCAGGAAACAAATGAAAAAATTCTGGATTACCTCAAAAAAGCTGGTGTTTCGGCCGCTTTTGCCCTGCCAGCCGCCCGGGCCCGGGAAAACGACGTGATGATCAAAGACCTGGTAAAAAGCCGCCAGCAGCTGATCGGCAGTGGCATTATGGGAACAGAAGGCAGCCAGGCAGCCGAAGTCTTGCTGCCCAAACTGCAACTGGCCAAAAAGAGTCTGGAAGCTGAAAGCAGGCAAGAGATCAAGCTGCTCTATTTGCCTGGCAAAGCTGACTACTTGGCCAAGGCGGCTGCTACTTGCGGCTACGAGGCCCTGGTTTGCCCGGAAAATTCTGACTTGCTTGACCGGCAGACTTTTACCAAGGAAAGTCAAGTCAAGAACTATGTCCAGCAATTGTCCGGCCAGCGGATCATCGTGGTCAACCTGGCCGGCTTAAAGGGGCCTGTCCACCAGGAGCCAGCTGTCAAGGTCGCTAAACCGGCCCTGGACAAGCAGGCCCAGCTGGCTGACCAGCAGAAGAAAAGCAAGAAGGAGCTGGAAATCGACCAGGTCGTCCGCCTGCTTTTGCAAGACTTAAAAGAAGAAAAAATTCCCTGCCAGCCTTTAAGCAGCCTCAAGCCGGTTAAGTCCTCCAGCTATATCAAGGCCCAGCTGGCTGACGATGACCAGCAAGCCACGCTTTACCGCTATTCTTTGACCAATAAGAAAAAAGTGGCCTTAGTGATTGGGCCGCTGCATCAGGAGAGCAGCTACCGGAAGTTTAAAAAAGTATTGGTTAAAGCAGGAATCCCGGCAACTTTTTTAAGCGATGAAAAAACGCAAGATGCATTGATTAAGCAGATCAAGGAAGCCGGCTATGACCTGCAGCTGGCCAGCCAGACTGCTTTAACAAATAATTGGACGGCTTATCAGACTTTGAAAAATGGGCAAGAGCGACTCGCGAAAACTTCCAAGCCAGCAGCTTATGTTTTGAAAAAGAGCGACGAAAGCAGCGCCGTCAGACGGGCCTGCTGGCAGACCGACCTCACTCCGGTTGCTCAAAATTCAGCTAAAGAGCTGAAACCCGGCCGCTATATCTTTTTCAAGGCAGGGGAAGCAGGCAAAATGGCAGCTTTTGCCAAGCAGGGCAAGAAGGCTGGCTACTCTTTCACGACCCTGGCCAGCTTAGTCAAAAATCCTGCTATCAAGGCCCTCAGCCAGCAGGAAATAGCTAAAATGCGCAAGGAGAACCAAGGGCAAAAAGATCAGCCGCTTACGCAAGTGCTGACGACTGAGCCGGCCCTGTCTTTGCTTTTGACCAATCTCAGCCACTCAGCGGTTGATCAGGAAGTGGGGCAAATCGTCAAGGACCGGGGCGGGTCAGCGACTTTCGCGGCTTCTTTTGGTGAGCTCCAAGATGAAAGCTTGACTATTGAGCAGCTTTTAAAAGAGGGGCATGAATTGGCCCTGGTTTACCAGGAGAGCAAGGCTTTTCCAGCTACTTTCAAGGGAGCCAGCCAGTACTTGCACAATTGCCTCGAATATTGCCAATGGCGCTTTAATTACCAGCCAAAATTAGTGGTCGTTTCCGGCAAAAAGTCCAAGGCCGGAGTCTTAGAAGCTATCAAGGCCGCAAAGCTGACGGCCATTGCCCCCAAGCAGGCCTTGATCAAGGCTAAGAGTCAGGACAGCACTTTTTCCAGCCTGGCTAAAAACCGGCAGGAAGTTGCCAAGCTCCGTTTTAACCGGGGGGCAATTGAAGGAATCAACCTGGGCTATTATGAGGCGGACCAGGTCCGGCAAAAGGGTGAGAAAACCGTCATGGGGCAGATGGTGCAAGACCTGCTTAAAGACAAGTTGGATGCCATTGCCTATCATCCCCGGGGCAAAAAGATAGAAGCTGCCAGCCGCTACAAATTGAAAACGGTCAGCCAGCTTAAGGCTTCTAAAGCCTGCTACAGCTTTAACGACAAAAAGAGCAAGTTGGTAGAAGCCGGCAAGCGGAATTTGACCAAGCTCAAGCCTTATTGGCGGGAGTTTGCTTATCTGGAGCAGCATTATGTTGGCAGCAATTTCGTCACCTCCCCGGTCAAGATGCCGGGCTTTGACTACTGGGAAACTAACCGCCTGGATCAAGTTGGCCGTTTGACAAACGACCGCGTTATCTTTTTGACTTTTGACGACTGGGGTAGCGACGAATCCATCAATAAGATCCTGTATGTGTTGAAAAAGCATCATGTCAAGGCAACCTTCTTCGTCTTGACCGAAAACGTGGACAAAAATCCCAACTTGCTGCGGGCAATCGCGGCTGATGGTCATGAAATCGCCAGCCACTCCAACTCGCACTGGCCCCTGGCAACCAGTAATAACGGGGCTTATCATAACCTAACTGTTAAGGAGACCGCGGCCATGCGCAAAGACCTGGCTCAGTCTTACCAGAAACTGAACAAGTATGCCGGTAACGTCCAAGTTGCCGGGAAAAAGGCCCTGTCCCTGGACTTCCGGCCGCCAACTCTGGAAGTTTCCAAAAAGGGCCTGGAGGCGGTCTTTGACGTGGGCTTCCAGTACGCGGTTTCCGGCGACGTTTCAACCAATGACTATGAGCAGACCAGCTTCCAGAAGTACTTGCATGACCTGAAATACGGGTCGGGCAAGGATGACAATGACTACCAGGTGACAAACGGCAGCGTGATCGTCATGCACATGCTGGAAAATGCCAAGTATACCGCCCAGGTTTTGGACATCATGATTCCCATCTGGAAAAAAGCGGGCTACAGCTTTGCCCGGGTTGACCAGTATACGGCAGCTTATTCCCGGCAAAGAGCGAAGGAAAGCAATTAGAGAAAAGAGAGGGACTTGGAATAATGAGGATTTTTGACAAACTGACCAAAGGACAGGGCAAGCTCTGCGTGGTGGGCCTGGGTTACGTCGGCCTGCCGCTGGCGGTGGAATTTGCCAAAAAAGTGCCGGTGATCGGCTTTGACATTAATGAGGATAAGCTTATGGCTTACCGGAAGGGGGCAGACCCGACCCATTCAATGGGCGACGTCAGCCAAAGCGGGATCGACTTTACCAGCGATGAAAAGCGGATCAAAGAAGCCGATTTTGTGATCATCGCGGTCCCAACCCCGGTTTACGAGGACAATGAGCCCGACCTCCGTCCTTTAAAGGGGGCCAGTCAAGCAGTTGGCCGAAATTTGCAAAAAGGAGCAGTCGTTGTTTATGAATCAACTGTGTATCCGGGCATGACGGAAGACTTTTGCGGGCCGATTTTGGAAAAAGCCAGCGGCATGAAAATTTGTCAAGATTTTAAAATCGCCTATTCGCCGGAAAGAATCAACCCTGGTGACCGCCAGCACCACCTGACCAATATCAAAAAGATCGTTTCCGGCATGGACCAGGAGACCTGCCAAACGGTCAAGGAAGTCTATGACCTGGTCATCGAAGAGACGGTGCCGGTTTCCTCAATTAAGGCAGCGGAAGCTATCAAGGTGACGGAAAACAGCCAAAGAGATGTCAATATTGCCTTTATGAATGAATGCACGGCGATTTTTGACAAATTGGGCCTGGATACCCAGGAAGTCCTCAAGGGGATGAACAGCAAGTGGAATGCCCTGGGCTTTCAGCCGGGCCTGGTCGGCGGCCACTGCATTGGGGTGGACCCCTACTATTTGATCCAGCAGGCAGAAAGATATAATGCCGATGCCAGTCTCCTGCGGATGAGCCGGGAGATCAACAACCGGGTGGCGGGCTTTTTGGTCGAAAAAACCATCAAATTGCTGGCCTTGACTGGCCGGCCGGTCAAGGGAGCCCGGGTTGGCCTTCTGGGGATCACTTTTAAAGAAAACGTAGCTGACGCCAGAAACAGTAAGGCAGCTGATATCGTCAAGGGCTTGGAAGAATACGGAGTCCAGGTTTTGGTGGCAGATCCGCATGCAAGTCCCCGGGACATCAAGCAAAAGTATGGGATCGATTTGACGGATATGAGCGAGATGAAGGATTTGGACGGTCTGGTCATTGCCGTGGCTCATGACGAGTTTAAAAAGCTGGATCTGAATAGTTTTTACAAAAAAGAGCTGGCAAATAAGGACCGGGTCCTGGTTGACGTCAAGGGCCTGTATCCTGCTGAAGAAGAAGAGGCGCTGGGGCTGACTTACTGGCGCCTGTAAGGAATTGGGGTGAGCAAGATGGCTAAGGGCCAAGAAAAAGAGGAGGAAGTCCTCTTAAAAGAAAAAAGCGACCGGCGTCTATTGCCGCACGTTCCTGACCCCCTGGGCCAGCGGACCAATCTTGACCGCCGGGGCAAGTATACTAATGATGAAGACTTGACGACCCTGATAAAAGAACATGCCTTAGGGGTCCGCTATATCAGCCGTTTCCCAGTTAAAGTCAAGGCGGAGAGCAAGGGCCGGCCTTTTAAGGTGACCGGGGAGTGCCGGGATATTTCGGATACGGGGATGCTTCTGGCGGTAGAAGACGACTATGACCTCTTAAAAGAGGCGAAAAACGTCCACCTCAACTTCAAGGTCCCGGCCGGCAGCATGCCGGAAGGCCACGAAATGCGCTTTAGGATCAGCGGGCAAGTCGTCCGCGGCGTCGACTCCAGCCAGGCAGTGGGGATTGAATTTTCCCAGACCCTGCCCAGCTACATGGACCGGCATAAGGACCGCTATTTATTGCTTTGCGCGGCAATCCTCCTGGCTTTTGTCAGCCTTTGCGTGGTTTTGATGCGGGCAGAATCAGTCATCTACTTCAAATACAACGCGATCTTGTACAGCTATTCCTTGATCGCGGCTGCTTTTTTGCTGACTCGTTACCTTTTTGGCAGCCTCTACCGGCCGGTCCCGATCAATCCCGACTTTACCCCCTCGGTGACGATCGTGATTCCTTGTTTTAATGAAGAAAAATGGATTCAGCGGACGATTTTGTCCTGCCTGGACCAGGCCTATCCGGTCGACAAGCTGAAGGTCTATGTCGTTGACGACTGTTCAAGTGACCAGTCAGTGGCTAAAATTCATGAGCTGCTAGAGAGGCTGAACGACAAGGAAGGGGACCGTTACCGGGTAAATGACCGGGTGAAGCTTTTCGTCCAGGAGAAAAACGCTGGCAAAAGGGCGGCCCTGGTCCGGGGGGTGGAGCAGACTGACACTGACCTGGTCATGTTTGTCGACTCTGACTCCTTTTTAGAACCAGATGCCGTCCGCAATATAGTCCAGCCCTTTCAGGACCCGAAGATGGGCGGCTGCGCGGGCAGATGTGACGTGGCTAATACTTACACCAATGCCTTGACCGAAATGCAGTCGGTCCGCTACTACATTGCCTTCCGGATCATGAAGGCAGCTGAAGGAGTCTTTGACTCGGTAACCTGCTTGAGTGGTCCTTTGTCCTGCTACCGGCGCGAACTCGTGATGAAGTACAAGGACCGCTGGATCAACCAGCGCTTCTTGGGCCACAAGGCTACTTTTGGCGATGACCGGGCCATGACCAACTTTATTCTTAACCACCACCGCTGCTGCTACCAGGATACGGCTGTCTGCTCGACGATCGTTCCCCGCGAGCACCGGGTCTTTTTAAAGCAGCAGATGCGCTGGAAGCGGTCCTGGCTGAGAGAATCTTTGATGGCCGGCCGTTTTATGTGGCGCAAGGAGCCTTACGCGGCCATCAACTTCTATATTGGCTTGATCGTGCCGATCATGGCCCCGGTCGTGGTGGTTTATAACTTGATTTACGTGCCATTGACCCAGCATATTTTCCCGCGGACATTTTTGGTCGGCCTTCTATTGATGAGCTTGATGATGTCTTTTGCCCAGCTCTTCTTGAGAAAGAGCACGACCTGGACCTTTGGCTTCCTCTTCTGCATTTATTACGAGCTGGTCTTGCTCTGGCAGATGCCGATTGCCTGGGTTACCTTCTGGAAGTCGACTTGGGGGACCCGGCAGACGCCAAGTGATGTGGCGGCTGAGAAGAAAAAGGACCAGCGGAAGCTAAAGCGGCAAGCGAAGATGGAGGGTGGTGCAAATGAAAAAGAATAAGCGCCGGCCCTGGCTGCAGACCAAGAAGGATGTGGTCAAATTAGTCAGATCAATTTTGGAATGGATCAGCTTGATTGTTTTAGCGGTCATGGTGGTCAAGGCCCTTTTCGTTTTCAAAAGCTACCAGCCCTATAGCAAAAATGATCCTGAAGTTGTTGACGGGCAGGACCATGGCTTTATTTCCCTGGCCTACTTTGGGGTTGACCGGGAAGGCAGCGACAGCTTGATTTCCTTAAAAAGACTGGAAGAAGAGCTGACAGCTTTAAAGCGGCTGGGATATGTGACAATCAGCCAAAAAGACGTGGAAGACTATTATTACCGGGGCAAGCCCCTGCCTAAAAAAGCCCTTTTTCTCTTGTTTGAAGACGGGAGAAAGGATACGGTTCTTTTTACGGAAAAATTGCTGGAAAAATTGAACTACAAGGCGACGATTTTAACCTACGCGGAAAAGTTTCAGCGTGATGACCAGAAATTCATCTCCGCCAAGGACTTGCAGAAGCTGCAAAAAGAAGGCTTCTGGGAACTGGGGACCAACGGCTACCGCCTGTCTTATATCAACTGTTATGACCGCTATCACCGTTTTTTGGGCCAGCTGGACTCAAGGGAGTTTGTCGAGATCAACCAGTATATCGGCCGGAATTACAACCACTATCTGATGGACTATATCAGAGACAAGGACGGGATGCCGGTAGAGACAACCAAAGAGATGCGTAAGCGGATCAAGCGTGACTACCAGCTGATGGACCGGATTTATAAAGAGCAGGTGGGAGAAGTGCCGGATCTTTACTGCATCATGCACTCCAATACCAGCCGCTACGGGGATAACGCCAATGTTTCAAGCGCCAACGCGGCCAGTCTGGAAAAAATGTTCAAGCTGAACGTCAACCGGGAAGGCTTTTCCTATAATACCCGGAAGTCCTCGCCCTATGACCTGACGCGTCTTGAGCCCCAAGCCTGGTGGTATACCAACCACCTTTTGATGCGGATTAAAGACGACCTGCCAGCCAAAGAGCAGAAGCGGATCAAGTTCGTCAAGGGCAGCCAGCGCCGCTATAAGAAGTGGCAGCTTGTCAAGGGAGCGGCGGAATTCAAGCAGAATTTGATTGCCTTGACTTCAGAATCGGAAAGCAACGGTCTTTTGACTTTGAAAAAGGCAAAAATTGGTGACTGCAAGCTGAACTGCGAATTTTTGGGCAACAAGATCGGTCAGCAGACGGTCTATTTGAAAACCCAGGGGACAGCTTCAGGCAAGCACAATTTTTCCAGCTACCTGTCACTGTCTTTAGAAAACAATATTCTCTACCTGCGGCAAAAGCAGGACGGGGAAATCAAGACCCTGTACAAGGTTGACATGTTCAAGCTGGAGGATGATAAACCGGTTTCCGTGCCCGAAGACAAGCGGGCAGCTTTAAGCTCAGAACTGAATGTCCGCGGCCGCTTTGCCCAAAACAGCACCACGGCTTCTTTATACAAGCTCAAGGCTTTTAAAAAGAAGCGGCAGAAGGCCAAGAGCGTTAAAGAGGGGGCGAAAGAGTACGTGCCGGAAATCCAGATCCAGGATCCAGGTGACGTCAAAGCTGAACTGATTGTTAAGGGGAGCAGCCTGACTTTAACGGTTAATGGCAAAAAGCTCTGCCAGCGGCAGATCAAGGCGCAGGCAGCCGGCGGGGTAGCTTTGGAAAGTGCTTTTGGTGGCTTTGGCCAAAGCCAGCGCAACATCGCGGATGATGTTTATGACGGGGCCTTCAAGGACCTTGTCATCACCAGCCCGGACGGGGAAAAGGTCTATTACGACAACCGCCTGCACGGCTGGGAACTGGTCTCAGATAAGTGGAATCTCTTCTGGAATAAGGTGGTTGACTGGTTCATTGTCAATTTGTAAGAAAAAGCTCAATCCTGCATAACTGCAAGGATTGAGCTTTTTTCTTTTGTGGCTTCTACTCGCCGCTATTCCCGTAAAGAATATTTCTGACTAGAGAAATATTTGATTTATATCAAAAAAAGCGTTTACATAAGTCGAAGAAAAGAATATAATGATTTACAGGAATTAAGTGCTTTCATGCAAAAGAATAAGAGGTAACATAATGTACAAGGAATCATTTGCCGCAGCTGCGGGCGCGGCACAAAAGAAATTTAACCTGCTCAAGAATAATCCAGCTGGCTATGTCCTACTTTCCGTTTTGGCAGGGATGTACATCGGCTTTGGGATCCTGCTGGCTTTTACGGTTGGGGGACAATTAGGGACAAGCCCCTTTGCCAACTTGATCAAGGGGTTGATCTTCGGGGTTGCCTTGAGTCTGGTGGTAATTCCCGGGGCTGAGCTTTTTACTGGCAACAACTTTGTAATGAGTGCCGGTCTGCTGGAAAAGAAGGTCAAGCTGAGCCAGGCGGCTCTCTTGTGGCTGCTTTGCTGGCTGGGCAACCTGCTGGGGGCTGGCATCTTGGCTTGGATGTTTGTCAAGTCTGGCTTGGATTTGCCAGTTACGGCAACTGTCTTTACCAAGGCGGCAGCCGCTAAAATGGCAGCGCCAGCTGGCCAGCTTTTCTTGCGGGGTATTCTCTGTAACATCTTGGTCTGCCTGGCTGTTTGGTCAGGTTTCCAGACCAAGAGCGACTCAGCTAAGCTGATCATGATCTTCTGGTGCCTTTTAGCCTTCTTTTCAACTGGCTTTGAACACAGCGTGGCCAATATGACGACTTTCATCGTTGCCTTGCTGGCTCCAGTGCAAGGGGCAGGCGCCATTTCAGCTGGCGGCATGTTCTACAACCTGCTCTGGGTAACCCTGGGCAACATGGTTGGCGGTATCGTCTTCGTGGCCTTGCCATACTGGCTGGCTGCCAAGGACAAGCAATAATAACTGAAAACTCCTTTTACAAAAACAAGTCCTGCTTGATGAACTCAAACAGGACTTGTTTTGGTGTATTACAGATGACTAAAATTTTAGAAAATCTAGGGAAGGAATTTTTAATACATGCTGATCAGCAGCTGCTTGATTTCAGCCATGCTTGGCTGGCGCGGGTTCTGTACCGTGCACTGGTCATCGTAGACCCGGTCGATCATGGCTGGCAAGGCAGCGTCGAAGGCTTCCTTGCTGACCCCGTTGGCTGACAGGGAGGGCTGAATGTCGCAGGCCTTCATCAGTTCCCGGATCCGCTTGCAAAGAGAATCAACCAGTTCAGCGTCATTCTTGCCTGGCAGGCCTAAGCTGCGGGCGATATCAGCGTAGTCTTTTTGGGCCCGGTAAACTTCATATCTTGGGTATGGGGTCCGCTTGACATTGCCGCTGGCTCCGTTGAACTTGATGACCGGCAGCATGGAAATCGAGATGCAGAGGCCATGCGGGAAACCAAAGGCCCCGCCCAGCTTGTGGGCGATAGAGTGGTTAAGGCCTAAGAAGGCGTTGGCAAAAGCCATCCCGGCTAAGGTTGCTGCGTAGTGCATGTTTTCCCGGGCTTTTTCGCCTTCATAAGTCGGGTGCTTTGGATCATACTTGTAAGAAGCTTCCAGGTTGTTCATGATCAGCTGGATGGCTTTGAGCGACCATGGCCGGGTGAAGTCGCTGGCGGCAACAGAGACGTAGCTTTCCAAAGAGTGGGAGAGGCAGTCAAAGCCGGAGAAAGCCACGGTATGCTTTGGCACGGTCATGACAAAGGCCGGGTCAACGATGGCGACTTGCGGGGTCAGTTCGTAGTCAGTCAGCGGGTACTTGACATGCTGCTTGTCGTCGGTAATGACGGCATATGGGGTGACTTCTGATCCGGTCCCTGAAGTGGTTGGGATGCAGATCAAGCTGGTCCGGGTCTCATGCTTGAACTTGACGATCCGCTTTCTGATGTCGACGAATTTTTGCTGCAGTTCCTTAAAGAGCTCGCTCACATTGTCATAGTTGTCCAGCCAGCCTTCTTCTTGGTCCAGGCTGTATTCGTAGATGTAGCGGGCAATCTTGGAGACGTCCAGGGCACTGCCGCCGCCGATGGCGATAATGGTGTCGGGCTCAAACTTCTTCATCTGCTTGGCAATCTTGATCGCTTGACTCAGCGGCGGGTCAGGCAATACTTCACTGTAGATTGCCGTGTCGACGTGATTATCTCTTAAGGCTAATTGCTCATATATCTTGTCAACGAAGTGGAACTTGACCATGCCTGGGTCTGCGACGATAAAGGCCCGGTTGATTTCCTGCTCATTTTCATCTGAGAGGTAGGTAATGGAGTCTTTTTCGTAAAAAATCTTCCCTGGCAGGCGGATCCATTGCGGCCGGTTGCGCCGCTTGGCAATGGTCTTGATGTTCAAAAGGTCGCTGGTCGACAGGTTGTGAGACAGGGAGTTCTTCCCCCATGACCCAGTCCCCAAGGTCAAGCTAGGCCGCAGGGCATCAGTGTAAATGTCACCGATCCCGCCTAAGGCATCTGGCTGGTTAACCAGGACTCTGGAAGCTTGGACTGCCTTGCCGTATTCATCGATGAATGGGTCGTCTTGGGAGCCAATTTGAATGGCTGCATTGTGGCCGGCACCTTGGTAGTCGAGCAGGGCTTTGACGATTTTGATCCCGTCTTCCCGGTCCTTGGCTTTGTAAACTGACAGAAGCGGGGAGAGCTTTTCGGATGAAAGCTTTTCGCCAATGTTCTTTGGATCCAGTTCAAAGAGGATGACATCCTTGCCTTCAGGCAGGGTGATGCCGGCGTGTTCGCAGATCCAGCGGGCGCTCATCCCGGCAACCGGACCATTGACCCCATGCTTGTCATTGAAGACGAAGTCGGCCAGCTTTTGGTAGTCCTTCTTTGGAAGCAGGTAGGCACCTTTGTCCTGCATCATTTGCAGCCACTTATCGTAGATTGGTGCTTCAACTACGGCTGAGTTTTCAGTCGCGCAAACCATGCTGTTGTCAAAGCGTTTGGATAAAAGGATGTCTTCAACAGCCCGGTCCAAAAAGGCGGTGTGGTCAACGTAAACAGCACCATTACCGGCACCGACCCCCATTGACGGATTGCCAGACTGCAGCGCTGCGTGCACCATGCCGGGACCACCAGTTGCCAAAATAGAAGCGATCTTTGGGTTGCGGATCAAGGCGGTGGTGTTTTCCAGGCTGGCCTTGTCGATCCACTGAATGATGTTCTTTGGGGCACCAGCCTTTACTGCCGCGTCATACAAGATCTGGGCAGCATGGATTGAACATTTCTGCGCCTTTGGGTGGAAGGAGAAGATGATCGCGTTTCTGGTCTTTAGGGCTACCAAAATCTTGAACATGGTCGTTGAAGTTGGGTTGGTGGTTGGCACGATCCCGGCTAAAACGCCTAGAGGAGCAGCAACTTTGATATAGCCTTCAACCTGGTTTCTTTCGATAATGCCAACGGTCTTGTCGTGTTTGATTGAGTTGTAGACATTTTCGGTAGCGAAGCGGTTCTTGGTATCCTTATCTTCTACCACGCCGCGGCCGGTTTCATCTACTGCCTCGTGAGCAAGCTCAAGGGAGGCTTCACTGCCGGCCAGAGCCATGGCAGCCACGATCTTGTCAACTTGCTCCTGGCTGTAAGTCGAGTAGGCTTCTTCAGCAACCAGGGCTTTGTTAACTAATTCACCGGTATAACGCTTGGCTTCTTCCATTTTTTCTTCTGCAGACAATTCCTTGCCTGTTTCAACAGCGGTCTGTGTTTTCTTTACATCAACCATTTTTTCTCTCCATAAAAACTACTACATTTTTTCTGAGGTTCTGCTTTTCTTGTGAACCTTTTCACCTAACATGATAGTCTCTTTGTTTTCTTTGTCAAGGCAAAAAAGGCTATAAATTTCAATAAATTCGAGTTATATAAATGCTTACATCTATGTCGGAGTAGAATGCTGAAAGCGCAGAAAAAAGCAAAAATAGTGAATAACATCACTTTTGCAAGCTGGGCTAGACCTAGAAAATAGATGATAAATAAACAGCAAGGCAAGAATGGATTAGCGAAGAGTAGGAATGAAAATAGAGAAAAATTAGCAGAAAATTGAAAATAAAGATTGACGAAATTAACAAATGGGGGTAAAGTAGTAAATGTCTTCAAGCAAAACGCGAAGCGCTTTCTTAATGAAAAGCAATTGAAGACAATAAATATCAAAAACTTGTTGACAAGAATCAAACAAGCGAGTAAGATATAAAACGTTGCGTCGCTTGACGCAAGTTGGTACTTTGAAAACTGAACAAAGTTTCGCAGTGTGCGGGTCAAACATTGTTTGATCCAAACAAATAAGCGAAGTCAATTCGCAAGCAAATAATCTGGAGCAGATTAAAAAGAGCTCAATTTTCAAATTGAGAGTTTGATCCTGGCTCAGGACGAACGCTGGCGGCGTGCCTAATACATGCAAGTCGAGCGAGCTGAATTCAAAGATTCCTTCGGGATGATTTGTTGGACGCTAGCGGCGGATGGGTGAGTAACACGTGGGCAATCTGCCCTAAAGACTGGGATACCACTTGGAAACAGGTGCTAATACCGGATAACAACATGAATCGCATGATTCAAGTTTGAAAGGCGGCGCAAGCTGTCACTTTAGGATGAGCCCGCGGCGCATTAGCTAGTTGGTGGGGTAAAGGCCTACCAAGGCAATGATGCGTAGCCGAGTTGAGAGACTGATCGGCCACATTGGGACTGAGACACGGCCCAAACTCCTACGGGAGGCAGCAGTAGGGAATCTTCCACAATGGACGCAAGTCTGATGGAGCAACGCCGCGTGAGTGAAGAAGGTTTTCGGATCGTAAAGCTCTGTTGTTGGTGAAGAAGGATAGAGGCAGTAACTGGTCTTTATTTGACGGTAATCAACCAGAAAGTCACGGCTAACTACGTGCCAGCAGCCGCGGTAATACGTAGGTGGCAAGCGTTGTCCGGATTTATTGGGCGTAAAGCGAGCGCAGGCGGAATGATAAGTCTGATGTGAAAGCCCACGGCTCAACCGTGGAACTGCATCGGAAACTGTCATTCTTGAGTGCAGAAGAGGAGAGTGGAACTCCATGTGTAGCGGTGGAATGCGTAGATATATGGAAGAACACCAGTGGCGAAGGCGGCTCTCTGGTCTGCAACTGACGCTGAGGCTCGAAAGCATGGGTAGCGAACAGGATTAGATACCCTGGTAGTCCATGCCGTAAACGATGAGCGCTAGGTGTTGGGGACTTTCCGGTTCTCAGTGCCGCAGCAAACGCATTAAGCGCTCCGCCTGGGGAGTACGACCGCAAGGTTGAAACTCAAAGGAATTGACGGGGGCCCGCACAAGCGGTGGAGCATGTGGTTTAATTCGAAGCAACGCGAAGAACCTTACCAGGTCTTGACATCCTGTGACAAACTTAGAGATAAGTCTTTCCCTTCGGGGACACAGAGACAGGTGGTGCATGGCTGTCGTCAGCTCGTGTCGTGAGATGTTGGGTTAAGTCCCGCAACGAGCGCAACCCTTGTCTTTAGTTGCCATCATTAAGTTGGGCACTCTAGAGAGACTGCCGGTGACAAACCGGAGGAAGGTGGGGATGACGTCAAGTCATCATGCCCCTTATGACCTGGGCTACACACGTGCTACAATGGGCAGTACAACGAGAAGCGAACCCGCGAGGGCAAGCGGATCTCTTAAAGCTGTTCTCAGTTCGGACTGCAGGCTGCAACTCGCCTGCACGAAGCTGGAATCGCTAGTAATCGCGGATCAGCACGCCGCGGTGAATACGTTCCCGGGCCTTGTACACACCGCCCGTCACACCATGGAAGTCTGCAATGCCCAAAGTCGGTGGGATAACCATTTAGGAGTCAGCCGCCTAAGGCAGGGCAGATGACTGGGGTGAAGTCGTAACAAGGTAGCCGTAGGAGAACCTGCGGCTGGATCACCTCCTTTCTAAGGAAAGACACACAATCAGAGAGTGGGAACACTAATAGACGATTGTGAGTTACGGAAGCACACTGCAAAGAAACTTTGTTCAGTTTTGAGAGTACCAACAATAAGAACTTGGGCCTGTAGCTCAGCTGGTTAGAGCGCACGCTTGATAAGCGTGAGGTCGATGGTTCAAGTCCATCCAGGCCCATTGAAATGGAAAGAAAAGTCTTTACATTTCGGCCAAGATGGAGTAACATCTTAAAAGTTGATATTTACGGGGGCATAGCTCAGCTGGGAGAGCACCTGCTTTGCAAGCAGGAGGTCATCGGTTCGATCCCGTTTGCCTCCATTGGCCACAAGGCCAAGTTTGTACGTTGAAAACTGAATATCTTAATTCCAAGAAAAAACCGAGAATCATTGAGATCAATGAAAACATTGCAAAGCGACCGAGAGAGTTCGAAAGAACTGACTTGCAAGGTCAAGTGAAGAAGGGCGCACGGTGAATGCCTTGGCACTGGAAGCCGATGAAGGACGCGACTAACCGCGAAAGTCTTCGGGGAGCCGTAAGTAGGCTTTGATCCGGAGGTCTCCGAATGGGGGAACCCAGCATGTGCAGACATGCTATTCTTGTGTGAATACATAGCACAAGAAAGGAACACGCAGTGAACTGAAACATCTAAGTAGCTGCAGGAAGAGAAAGAAATATCGATTTCCCAAGTAGCGGCGAGCGAACAGGAAAGAGCCCAAACCGGCAGATTTATCTGCCGGGGTTGTAGGACTGAGACATGGCACTTCAGAGGATAGCAGAAGCGTTTGGGAAGACGCGCCAGAGAGGGTGAGAGCCCCGTAAGCGAAATCCAAAGAAGGCCTATCAGTATCCTGAGTAGGGCGGGACACGTGAAATCCCGTTTGAATCCGCGAGGACCATCTCGCAAGGCTAAATACTAACCAGTGACCGATAGTGAACCAGTACCGTGAGGGAAAGGTGAAAAGAACCCCGGGAGGGGAGTGAAAGAGAACCTGAAACCGTGTGCCTACAAGTAGTCAAAGCCCGTTAACGGGTAATGGCGTGCCTTTTGTAGAATGAACCGGCGAGTTGCGTTAGTCAGCAAGGTTAAGTCAGAAAAGACGGAGCCGCAGCGAAAGCGAGTCTGAAGAGGGCGAGCAGTTGGCTGACGCAGACCCGAAACCAAGTGACCTACCCATGACCAGGTTGAAGGCGCGGTAAAACGCGCTGGAGGACCGAACCCACGTAAGTTGAAAATTGCGGGGATGAGTTGTGGGTAGCGGTGAAATTCCAAACGAACTTGGAGATAGCTGGTTCTCTCCGAAATAGCTTTAGGGCTAGCCTCGCAAAGAGGATGCTGGAGGTAGAGCTCTGTTTGGACTAGGGGCCCGTCAAGGGTTACTGAATTCAGATAAACTGCGAATTCCAGACATTTATGTGCGGGAGTCAGACTGCGAGTGATAAGATCCGTAGTCGAAAGGGAAACAGCCCAGATCACCAGTTAAGGTCCCAAAATTCATGCTAAGTGGAAAAGGATGTGGAGTTGCGCAGACAACTAGGACGTTGGCTCAGAAGCAGCCATCATTCAAAGAGTGCGTAATAGCTCACTAGTCGAGTGACGCCGCGCCGAAAATTTACCGGGGCTAAGCATGATACCGAAACTGTGGATGTGCATTATGCACGTGGTAGGAGAGCGTTCTAGCGGCGGTGAAGCATGACCGAGAGGACATGTGGAGCTTCTAGAAGTGAGAATGCCGGTATGAGTAACGAAAGACAGGTGAGAATCCTGTCCGCCGCAAGACTAAGGTTTCCTGGGGCAGGCTCGTCCGCCCAGGGTAAGTCGGGACCTAAGGCGAGGCCGAGAGGCGTAGTCGATGGACAACAGGTTGAGATTCCTGTACTGCACCGAATCGTTATGAGCGATGGAGGGACGCAGGAGGCTAGCAGCGCGTGGTGCTGGATACCACGTTCAAGCGTCAAGTCTGAGAGCGAGTCAAATGCTTGCTTTCATAAGGACAAGGCGTGATGAGGAGCGAAATTAAAGTAGCGAAGGCTGCGACGTCACACTGCCGAGAAAAGCTTCTAGCCAGAGACGGTGCACCCGTACCGCAAACCGACACAGGTAGTCGAGGAGAGTATCCTCAGGTGAGCGAGAGAACTCTCGTTAAGGAACTCGGCAAAATGGCCCCGTAACTTCGGGAGAAGGGGCGCTGGTCGCAAGATCAGCCGCAGTGAAAAGGCCCAAGCAACTGTTTATCAAAAACACAGGCATCTGCAAAATCGTAAGATGAAGTATAGGTGCTGACACCTGCCCGGTGCTGGAAGGTTAAGAGGAGAGCTTAGCGCAAGCGAAGGTTTGAATTGAAGCCCCAGTAAACGGCGGCCGTAACTATAACGGTCCTAAGGTAGCGAAATTCCTTGTCGGGTAAGTTCCGACCTGCACGAAAGGTGTAATGATTTGGGCACTGTCTCAACGAGAGACTCGGTGAAATTATAATACCCGTGAAGATGCGGGTTACCCGCGACAGGACGGAAAGACCCCATGGAGCTTTACTGCAGTTTAATATTGGGTATCTGTCAAGCATGTACAGGATAGGTAGGAGCCGGAGAAGATAGGACGCCAGTCTTATCTGAGGCGCTGTTGGGATACTACCCTTGCTTGACGGATGCTCTAACTCAGGTCTGTGATCCAGGCCGAGGACAGTGTTTGACGGGCAGTTTGACTGGGGCGGTCGCCTCCTAAAGTGTAACGGAGGCGCCCAAAGGTTCCCTCAGAATGGTTGGAAATCATTCGCAGAGTGTAAAGGTAAAAGGGAGCTTGACTGCGAGAGAGACAACTCGAGCAGGTACGAAAGTAGGGCTTAGTGATCTGGTGGTACCGCATGGAAGGGCCATCACTCAACGGATAAAAGCTACCCTGGGGATAACAGGCTTATCTCCCCCAAGAGTTCACATCGACGGGGAGGTTTGGCACCTCGATGTCGGCTCGTCGCATCCTGGGGCTGAAGTCGGTCCCAAGGGTTGGGCTGTTCGCCCATTAAAGCGGCACGCGAGCTGGGTTCAGAACGTCGTGAGACAGTTCGGTCCCTATCCGTCGTGGGCGCAGGAAATTTGAGAGGAGCTGTCCTTAGTACGAGAGGACCGGGATGGACGCACCGCTGGTGTACCAGTTGTCTTGCCAAAGGCATCGCTGGGTAGCTATGTGCGGACGGGATAAGCGCTGAAAGCATCTAAGTGCGAAGCCCCCCTCAAGATGAGATTTCCCATTTCTTCAAGAAAGTAAGACACCTCAGAGACGATGAGGTAGATAGGCCGGGAGTGGAAGAAGCGTGAGCTTTGGAGCGGACCGGTACTAATCAGTCGAGGACTTGACCAAAAGAGCGAAGCAATGAAGGTTTTGACTTGGAAGAGATATTCAGTTTTGAGCGTGCAAGCTCAAAGAGAGTGCGGTGGCAATGGCAAGAAGGATACACCTGTTCCCATGCCGAACACAGCAGTTAAGCTTCTTAACGCCGAAAGTAGTTGGTGGGAAACTGCCTGCGAGGATAGGAAGCTGCCGCGCGAGACAAGAGTCAGACGGAAGTCTGGCTCTTTTTGTTTTCTATAGTAAAATAGGTGAGAGTGTAGAGATTAAGTACACTGGTAAAAGCACGAAGAAAGATATAAAGACATGGACAGAATTGACAGAGAAAATAATCTGATCAGAGTTAAGGCATTTGATGATCCCAGACTGAAGCTGTTTACGGACTACAATGAAGCCCAACTCTTTCACTACTATGAGCCAGAAGCTGGTATTTTCATCGCTGAGAGTCCCAAAGTAATCGAACGGGCAATTAGGGCTGGCTATGAGCCAATCGCCATGCTGGTGGAGGAAAAGGCCTTAGAACGTGATTTGGCAGACTTTGACCGGGAGCTGGCCGCTAACCACGATCACTTGCCTGATTTTCCGATCTTTATTGCCAAATCAGAGCTTTTGCGCCAGCTGCCAGGCTATAATCTGCTTCGCGGCGCCATCTGTGCTTTTAGAAGAAAAAAGCGGCCAAGTCTGGTTGAATTTGCCGCTGCCTTGCCCAAGCATGCCAGAGTTGGGGTCTTAGAGAGCGTCGTTAATCCGACCAATGTCGGGGCCATTTTCCGCTCAGCCGCCGCTCTAGGCATGGATGGGGTCTTGATCACGACAGACTCTAGTGATCCTTTATACCGGAGAAGTGGCCGGGTCAGCATGGGGACGGTCTTTCAAGTACCTTGGACTTATCTGGATCAAACCCTTTGGCGGGAAAAGGGCGTGGCCAGCTTGCAGGAATTGGGCTTTAAGACCGCGGCTATGGCTTTAAGAGACAATACGGTTGACATTGACGACCCGGTCTTAAAAGAAGCAGACCGTCTGGCTGTAATTCTGGGTTCTGAAGGACCAGGCTTATTGCCGCAAACGATCGCTGAGAGCGACTATACGATCAAGATTCCGATGGCTGAAGGGGTGGACTCTTTAAATGTTGCTGCTGCTAGTGCTTTAGCCTTTTGGGAAGTCAAAAAAGGACTGGATTAGCTTCCAGTCCTTTTTGTTTTTATTTTATTTTTCTTTTTTCCTTATTCACCACTGGCCCCGTAGTTGCTGAGAACCCGGGCACTTGGATCCATAACTCCTTCCAGGCTCTTCCAGCTTCTGTTTGGCATCCAGTAGTCCTTGATCCAGTCAGCCTTGCCAGGGTAGAATTCTTCAAAAATATCCCGGTAAAGAAGAGATTCCTTGGTAAATGGAGTCCGGTATGGGTACTTTTCGCCGGCTTTTGCCAGGTCTTCATCGCTGTACTTGCTTTCAGCGTATTCCTTAAGGTCATCTACCATGGAGTGGCCCACGGCGTCGCTGAAGGCTGCTTTTTCCCGCATAAGGATGTCGCGGGGCAGCCAGTCGCCTTCTTCAAAGGCCTTCCGGAGCAAGTACTTGCCCTTGTGGTAGTGGTTCATCTTGAGATCTGGGTCAACACTCATGACATAGTCGACGAATTCCCGGTCAGCGAAGGGTACTCTGCCTTCCAAGGAGTTGGCAGAAATGCAGCGGTCAGCCCGCAGCACGTCGTACATATAGAGCTCTCTAAGGCGCTTGGCTGCTTCTTTTTGGAATTCTTCCGGGCTTGGAGCGAAGTCAGTGTACTTGTAGCCAAAAAGCTCATCAGAGCATTCACCAGTCAAGATGACCTTCAAGTCAGTCGTTTCGTGGATCTTCTTGCAAAGAATGTACATACCGATTGAAGCCCGGATGGTGGTAATGTCCCAAGTTTCCAAAGTGTAGATGACTTCTCTTAAAACGCCCAGCACATCTTCTCTGGTCATAATGAATTCCGTGTGGTCAGTCCCCAGGTAGTCAGCCACTTCCCGGGCATATTTAAGGTCGATCGGGTTTTGGTCCATCCCAATGGCAAAAGTTCTGATCTTGGTGTCAGGCTGCAGGCGGGCAGCGATAGAGCAGACGAGGGAGGAGTCAAGCCCTCCTGAAAGGAGGTAGCCGACTGGGGCGTCTGAGGCCAGGCGCTGGTCAACTGATTCAACCAACAGGTCATGAATCTTGTGAGTCGCGGCCTCAAAATCATCAGTGCTCATCTTCGGCGTAAGGTCTGGCTCATGGTAGGCGACGATCTTTTCCCCATCATAGTAGTGGCCAGGCAGGAAGGGGTGAATCTCGCTGCAGAGGTCAAGCAGGTTCTTGCCAGTTGAAGCGAAAGCGATCTTGCCTTCTTTTTTGGTAATGCCATAAAACATGGGCCGGATGCCGATGATGTCTCTAGCCGCGTAAATTGTCTTTGAGAGGTGGTCATAAAGGACGAAGGCAAATTCCCCATCCAGCATTTTAACCATCGTCTCGATCCCGTATTTGCGGTAGAGGGGGATCAGAACCTCGCAGTCGCTGCTGGAAGTAAATTCGTAGTCAGTTTCCAGGTTCTTTTTCAGTTCCGGGTAGTTGTAGATTTCCCCGTTGCAGACCAGGGTGCAGTCCAGGGTTTCAAAAGGCTGCATCCCGCTTTCCGTCAAGTCCATGATGGCCAGGCGGTTGAAACCGAAAGTTATGTCTCTTTCATCAAAGACCCTGGTCATGTCCGGCCCCCGGTCCTGGCACTTGACCAGGGCTTCGTCGAAGGTCTTCAAGTCAAATTCTTTGGAGTCGATAGCTAAAAATCCGCACATGTTTGCTGCCTCTTTCTAAGCAAAAAATAATTTAAGCAAGTAAAAATTGCTGTTTAACGAAAAAAGGGTCGCCAAGCAAAGAAAAAGCCCTTCGCTCCCCAGTCAGGGACGAAAGGCTTTGTTCCGCGGTACCACCCAAATTGCTCTGTCAATAGAGCCAGCTTCTTGAGCACAGTTATGCTCATCCGGCGGTAACGGACCAGAACCGGCCAAGTCTACTGGGCAGAAGCCTTTCGGTTGGCAGCTGAAAAAGTGTTATTCAAGGAGGGCAGAGCCTGCTGAATTTCCACTGTCATCAGCTCACTGGAGGTTGCCCGCCTTTACTCGTCTTTTTATGGCTTGCTTTTTTAATTAAGATCTATTGTAAAACAAATGAGAGAAAAATCAAGTCTGAATTAAAATAATTTTAAAAAGATAAGTGAGAAAGGCCTTGCAAGAAAGATTTTGATTTTTTCTCCGAAAAGTGTTGACATTTTCCCTAAGCCCTGTAGAATATTAATTGTTGCGTCGCCGAGATGCAAAAGAAAATTCCGCCTTAGCTCAGTTGGTAGAGCGCTTGACTGTTAATCAGGATGTCGTCAGTTCGAGTCTGACAGGCGGAGTATCGGGAAGTGGCTCAGTTTGGTAGAGCACCTGGTTTGGGACCAGGGGGTCGCAGGTTCAAATCCTGTCTTCCCGATCAAGAGATATACGCGGAAGTAGTTCAGTGGTAGAACATCACCTTGCCATGGTGGGGGTCGCGGGTTCGAATCCCGTCTTCCGCTTAGCATCAAGCGATGCTTAATTGAATAATGCACCCATAGCGCAACTGGATAGAGTGTCTGACTACGAATCAGAAGGTTGTAGGTTCAAGTCCTACTGGGTGCATCGGAGGATTAGCTCAGCTGGGAGAGCATCTGCCTTACAAGCAGAGGGTCACAGGTTCGAGCCCTGTATCCTCCATCTGGCCCGTTGGTCAAGTGGTTAAGACACCGCCCTTTCACGGCGGTAACATGAGTTCAAATCTCGTACGGGTCATTGCCGGAAGGCAAGAATTGAATATTTTCTATCCATCATCTGGAGGATTACCCAAGTGGCTTAAGGGGACGGTTTTGAAAACCGTTAGACGGGGCGACTCGTGCGTGGGTTCAAATCCCACATCCTCCTTTTTATTATCGCGGGATGGAGCAGTCTGGTAGCTCGTCGGGCTCATAACCCGAAGGTCGTTGGTTCAAATCCAGCTCCCGCAATATGGTCCATTGGAGCAGTGGTTTATCTCGCCTCCCTGTCACGGAGGAGATCGCGGGTTCAAATCCCGCATGGACCGTTTGATGGCTCGGTAGCTCAGTTGGTAGAGCAATGGATTGAAGCTCCATGTGTCGGCGGTTCGATTCCGTCCCGCGCCATTGAAAATGGAGGAATAGCGAAGTGGCTAAACGCGGCGGTCTGTAAAACCGCTCTCTCTGAGTTCGGTGGTTCGAATCCACTTTCCTCCATAATAGGGATATAGTTTAAAGGTAGAACTACGGTCTCCAAAACCGTCGGTGTGGGTTCAATTCCTACTATCCCTGTTAAGAAAATATGGCGGTATTGGTGAAGTGGTTAACACACTGGTTTGTGGATCCAGCATACGTGGGTTCGATTCCCACATACCGCCCTAGCCGAAGGGCAGAAAAGAATAATCGTGGCGGTGTAGCCAAGTGGTAAGGCAGAGGTCTGCAAAACCTTAATCGTCGGTTCGACTCCGATCCCCGCCTTAGGCTTAACGGCCAAGTAGAATAGCATGGCGGTGTGGCGGAATTGGCAGACGCGTCAGACTCAAAATCTGGTGTCCATTACGGACGTATCGGTTCGACCCCGATCACCGCTATAATTTGGAGCGACTCTGAGGAGGCGCTCTTTTTTTGCTTTCATTTGCAAGAAAGTTATGAAAGAAACTGCTTTTTATCCTCTTTTTGCCAAAAGGGCTTGCATAAAGCTGAAAGTGTGTTAGTATAGTAAGCATATTAGGAAGAACGATTTTTATTTAGAAAGGAGCAAATAGCATGACTCAAGCTGGTATCAATACTTGCAGGCTTGGCGGTGTCGTTGGTAAGGCGAGCCGACCTTTGTCATGTTTTTGCTCTTAAGCAAAATTCTTGAAAAATCTTCAAGCAGCACGGCTGTGAGATTTTTTCTGTTCGCGCCAATGGCATCGTTAACTGGAAACTGTTAATTGTTTATGCGAGGTATTGGAATTGAACAAGGGAAAATCTTTATTGGCTGGTGCTGCTGTTTTGTTTTCTGGGGCGTTTTTGACGGCCTGCGGGCAAAGCAAGGGAGCAAGTGAAAAGCAGGTGCTGAACTGGATGACTTCAGCGGAAATCATTACTATGGACCCATCTAAGGCAACTGACACGACTTCTTTCACTCAGATGGAAAACACCATGGAGGGCCTGTATCAGTTAGGCAAAAACAACCAGGTCAAAAATGCCCTGGCGACTAAGGCAGTTCAAAGCAAGGACGGGCTGACCTGGACTTTTGCTTTGCGTAAAAACGGCAAGTGGTCAAACGGGCAGGCGGTTACCGCTAAAGACTTCGTCTACTCCTGGCAGCGGACGGTTAATCCAAAAACCGCGTCCCAATACAGCTATATCTTCTCCGGCATCAAGAACGCTGACGCGATCGTGGCAGGGAAGAAGTCGCCGGCCAGCCTTGGCGTAAAGGCTATTGGCAACTACAAGCTGCAGGTCAAATTGGAGCACAAACTGCCATATTTCAAGCTCTTGATGGCCTTCCCGGTCTTTTTCCCGGAAAACCAAAGCGCTGTTGAAAAATATGGCAGCAAGTATGGCACTTCTTCCAAGACCACTGTTTTCAATGGGCCATTCATTCAAAAAGGCTGGACTGGGGCCAACCTGTCCTGGAAGATGGTCAAGAACAAGAACTATTGGAACAAATCGGCCGTCAAACTGTCTCAGATTAACTTCACGGTTGAAAAGTCACCGTCGACTGCCTACAACCTTTACCAGGATGGCAAGCTGGACACGGCCATTTTGAGCGCCCAGGCGGCTAAAAACCTGCAAAAGCAGGCCGGCTACGTGATCAGAAAGAACAACGGCACGACCTACATGCAGTTCAATACCAAACTGGCTAAATTTAAGAGCACCAAGCTCCGTCAGGCAGTGTCCATGGCGCTTGATCGGCAGGCCCTGGCTAAGACCCTGGGCGGCGGCTTTACCGGTGCGACGACCTTTACCGCGGCTGATATGACCAAGGTAGACGGGCAGGACTTTACCCAGCTGGCCCAGGATAAGACGACCAAGCAAATCACCAGCTACCACAAAAAAGCCGCTCAGACGGCCTTTAAAGCGGCTCTCAAGGACTTGAAGCTGAAGAAGTTATCCTTCACCTTGCTGACGGCTGATGACGACAGCTCAAAGGCAATTGGCGAATACATCCAAAGTGCTTTGGAAACGGCTTTTGGCAAACAGATTTCCGTCAAGGTGCAGAGCTTGCCGACCAAGTCCCAGTTTGCCAAGATGGACAGCGGCAATTTTGAAGCCTGCGTGAGCGGCTGGAATGCTGACTTTGCCGACCCAATTTCATTTTTGGACTGCATGACTTCGACCAACAGCTACAATTCCGGCAAGTGGTCAAACAAGCAGTATGACCAGCTGATCGCTAAGTCAAAGACTGTTTCTTCATCCAAGCAGCGGATGCAGCTTTTGGCCAAGGCGGAAAATATCTTGATGACCGACCAAGGGGTAACGCCGCTGGTTCAATCCGGCAGTGCCTGGATGCTGAATAGCAAGGTCAAGGGGCTGATCTACAACGGCAGCTACTACTTCGAATTCGCTTATTTGCAGTAAAGGAACAGGTAGAACGATTGCCAAAAAGGCTTGCTTTTGTTAAACTGAGGTCAGAAATAAAAGACTTTTGCAAACAGGGGGAGCAAAAAATGAAGGACTCAAATTCATTCGTTTATAATGTTTGGCTGATCATTCTGTTGGTTGCGGCTTATGTTTGGCCGATCTTCGGGATAGTGCCGGCTATTTATCTCTTTATCAAGCGAAAGGACGAACAGTTAAATCAAATGCAAGGCTGGATTACTCTGGCCTTGATCTGGCAAATCGTCCTCTGGCTGCTTTTGATCTTGGCCGTGGTTTGCTTTGTCGCTGTTGCTGCCGGCTCTGGTAAATAGTAATTGAAAAATAAACATGTAAAAACCGCTAGTCACGCGACTAGCGGTTTTGTCTTGCCTATAAATAAGCTGCCATTTTCTTGTAAAGGTCATCTAGAGGAACTGGTGGGCTGAAAAGGAAACCTTGGGCTAGATCACAGCCGGCTTCTTTAAGAAAGTCGAATTGCTCCTGGGTTTCAACCCCTTCACAAACGGTTTTGATGCCTAATTCTTTAGCCATCCGGCAGATGTTGGCAACGATTGTTTTGGACCGGTCGTCGAACTTCCGGAGGAAGACCATGTCGATCTTGATGACGTCGAAATTATAATCTTTGAGGACGTTTAAGCTGGAATAGCCACTGCCAAAGTCATCCATCCAGACTTGATAGCCCAAGTCGTGGAAGCGCTGGACGGCTTCAACCATAGCCTGGCTGCCATTAAGGGCACTTTCGGTAATTTCGATGTGCACTTGACTGCGGCTGAGTCCATATTCGGCGACCGTCTGCTCAATTTTTTGGTAAATATCGCAGGCTTCTAAGTCTGTTCTAGAAATGTTGAAGCTGATCGGGAAAATCTCTCTTCCTTCTTCCATTAACTTCTGAGTATCCCGGCCATAGCCTTCCAAAACATGGCAGTCGACCTTGTAGACTATCTGGTTTGCTTCCAGGGCCGGAATAAACTTGTCTGGTGAAAGAAAGCCGTAAGCCGGGTCAATCCAGCGCGACAGCGCTTCGCATTCGGCCAATTTCATGGTCCTAATGTCAATCAAGGGCTGATAGTAAATCTTGAGCCAGTTGTCCTGGCAGGCTTGATCGATATTTTCCAAAACATGAACCCGGATTTCATCGGCTTTGGCCAATTCATCATTATAGACACCGATTACATCTGTTGTATCTTTGACAGAGTTTAAGGCGCTGCCTGCTTGGTCGAGAACATGAACCAGGTCGGTAGTGCGCTGGCGGCGCAGAAGCTTGCTGCTTGGCGTAAAAGGCGCCAGGCCAACCTTAAAAAGGAGTGTCTCACCTCTGCTTCCAGTAGCAATATCTTGGGCAATAGAGAGGAATTTTTTCTCTTCATCTCCGACGATTACGCCGATAAAGTGGCTGCCGCCGCTGCGAACGATAGCAGTTTCAGGAAAATTTTCTTTTAACTTGCGATGAACCTGCTTGAGCAGGTTGGTCCCGGCCTGGTAGCCGTTAGCCAGGTTGTAGTCATGCAAATTGACCAGGGAACTGTAAAAAATGAACAAATCTTTGTTTTGGGGCAGCTGCTTGATAATATCGTCAGAATGTTCCAAAAAGTAGTAAAGATTCTTGGAACCAGTTAAGGGATCATCGCTGTATTTTTGCAGGTAGTTTTCATAGCGTGTAATGCTGAAAATATTATACTTCATGAACACGATGTACATGATGCAGGAAATCAGGGCTAAAATGCTGACCACGTAGCCGATGGGGGTGGGCATTGCCGAGTTGCTGCCGTCAAGAAACATGCGGGGAAATTCAGCCTGGGCAACAACCAGGACCATGCAAAGCAGGGTAGACCAGAAAAAACGGCTGTCTTCAGTGATTACGGTATGTTCCTGGCTGATGTAGAGAATTTCCTTTCTAAAGAGGAAGTACAGGCCAAGAGTTAAAAGAATGGTGAAGAAGTCCCATTGCCAATCTTGATTGGCCAGAAGAGAGGATATTTCGGCGGCAATGACAAATTGACAGTAGGTGAAGAGGGCCACGGAAGCCTTCTTATTTATCAAGCGTTGATAAAGGGCAATGACCAAAAGCAAGGTCAAAAGGATGAGGCTGGTTGCCAAAAAGAAGTCGCTCAAAGCATTGAAACTAAGTATGGGACTCAATTTTTGGTAGAGCCAGACGGTCATGATCATGGACGTGTTTAATGACAGAAGGAAGGCTCCAAGACTTTTGCCAATCCGTTTAGGGATGGTTTCTTCTTTAAAAAATAACTGATCACTAATCAAGGCAATTAAAAAAGCTTGCAGGAGAAAAGTGTGATTGCGGGAATAGAAGGCTGAAAACCAGGCTAGCATGTGTTTTTCCTCAAATAATATCTTTATTAACAGAACTGTTTACATATAGATTTTAACATATATTTCTGTCCAAAGTGGATGGCAAATTGGCCTTTTTTAGTAAAGTTAAATTCGTGTAAAGGCGGCCGGAAAAGGGATGTAAGCGCTGCTATTTCGCAGTGTAAAAAATAAGTTAATTAAGCAAAATAAACTGAAAAAGTTAAGTGGGGCCTTGCGAAAGCTTTGAAATTTTGTTAAGAAACTGCCGTGGCTTTAGATAAATTAAGTATTTTACATTGATTTAACAATCATCACTGAATGCATTTAACTTGCCTCCATTAAGATTGAATCAGTAAGAATTCAAGGAGGAATAAACATGTCACGCAAAAAAACCAAAGTCGCTATTGTTGCGCTTGTTTTGCTGGCAATCGTCACCGGCTGCGTAATCGGCAGCTCCAAAGCTGATACCAAGGGAGTTTCCGGGACAGTCAACATCGCCGGGTCATCCGCCCTTCTGCCTTTAGCGCAGAGCGCGGCCAAGACTTTCATGGACCAGAACCCGGACAGTGTCATCAACACTAACGGGGGTGGGTCCGGCCAGGGGCTGCAGCAAGTTTCTGACGGTACCATCGACATCGGGGACTCAGACTTGTTCGCTGAAGAAAAGCTGGATAAGAAGTCAGCCAGCAAGCTGGTTGACCACCAGGTGGCCATTACCGCGATTGCCCCAATCATTAACAAGGATGCTGGGGTCAAGAACTTGACCACTGAACAGCTGATCAAGGTCTTCACTGGCAAGGTAACCAACTGGAAGCAGGTCGGCGGCAATGACTGCCAGATCGTTCTGGTTTCAAGACCATCTTCATCAGGTACCCGGGCAACTTTCGAGCAATACGCTTTAAAGAAGCACGCCAGCCAGTCCAACCAGTCTCTGGAAACTGACGACTCAGGTACTTTGATTCAAATGATCCAAAGCGTTCAAGGCTCAATTGGCTACGTGTCCCTGTCATACCTGACTGGTGACCCGCAAGTTGGCATCGTATCAATTGACGGCATCAAGCCGACGCTGAAGAACGTTTACAACGGCAAGTACACTGTCTGGAGCTATGAACACATGTACACTAAGGGCCAGCCAAAGGGTGCTGCCAAGGCATTCTTGAAGCAGATGCTCAGCAAGGAATATGGTAAAAAGATCGAAGCCATGGGCTATGGCTTAGCATCCAAGCTGACGGCTGCCGCTAAAGCCACCCGTACAAAGTAAGAAGGAGAAATAAGGCATTATGGACAAAGTAGTTCAAAAAGCAATTGCCAGCGATAAGCGCTGGCGCGCGGTCTACATCGCCTGTGGTCTCTTGATCGTTGCTTTGACTCTTCTGATGGGGGCCTTCCTGCTCTACCAAGGCAGCCAGACCTTCCTCAAGGCTCATCACAGCGTTTGGGAGTTCCTGTTTACCAGTGATTGGGCACCACTTGACAAGACCGGCATGTTCGGGGGCAAAGTCGGGGCTGCTATTTACATCGTTGGTTCCCTGGAAACCTGCTTGCTGGGCTTGATCATCTGCCTGCCATTTGCTATCGGCTCAGCCGTTTACATGACCGAAATCTCACCGAAAATCGGTGAAAGATTCTTCCGTCCAGCTACTGAAATCTACGTCAGCATCCCATCCGTTGTTTATGGTTGGTTTGGCCTGACCAAGCTGGTTCCTTTGATCAGAAACATCTTCCACCCGAAGATGGGCGGTTTCTCAGTCCTGGCAGCCTCAATCGTCTTAGCCATCATGATCTTCCCAACGATCACTACTGTGGCCGCTGACGCCATCAAGGCGGTGCCAAACAGCTACAGAGAAGGGGCATACGGTTTGGGTGCCACCCGCTGGCAAGTCATCGGCAAGGTTGTTTTGCCAGCCGCTTCTGGCGGTATCTTAACCGGGATCATCCTGGGTCTGGCCCGGGCAATCGGTGAAGCTTTAGCCGTAGCCATGGTTATCGGTAAGACCCGATCATTTGCAACGAGTCTTTTGTCACCAACCAGCAACTTGACCAGTGCAATCGCCGCCGACATGGGTAACACGGCCCAGGGCGGGGAATACAACTTAGCTCTGTGGTCAATGGCCCTCTTGCTCTTCATCATCTCAATCGTTTTGATCGTCTTGATTCACAAGCTTGGCAATGGAAAGAAGGAAAAATAAATATGAGCCGTGCTAAAAGAAAAGATCGGCTGATGACGGGATTTTTCTACGCCATCGGCTGGATTATGCTGGCTTTCCTGCTCTACTTGACCCTTTCAATCATCTTTGACGGCTTGAAAGGCTTCCAGTGGGACTTCCTGGGAGCGGCCGGGAACGGGATCTTCAACCAGTTCTTCAACACTATTTACTTAGTTTTCCTCTCACTGTTATTCTCAGTGCCGATCGGCATCGGGGCCGGGGTCTACCTGGCTGAATACGCCAAGGAAGGCAAGTTCTTGACAATGTTTGAAATCAGTATTGAATCATTGTCATCCCTGCCATCCATTGTTATCGGTTTGTTTGGCTACCTGGCTTTCATTATGTGGACCGGGATGTCTTGGAACATCCTGGCAGGTGCCTTGACGATCTCAATTCTTTCTATTCCTCTGATAACTACTGAAACCAATAACGCCATCCGGTCTTTGCCGGTGGAATACAAGGAAGGTTCCCTGGGCTTGGGCGCGACCAAGTCCGAAACCATCCGCAAGGTCTTGATTCCAGCGGCCATGCCGCAGATCTTGACCGGGGTAATCATGGCTGCCGGCCGTGGGTTCGGTGAAGCCGCTGCCCTTCTGTACACTTCCGGCCAGTCAACTTACATCAACTGGCAGAACTTCTGGAAGGTTACCTCACCAACTTCACCGCTGAACCCGTTCAGAAGTGGTGAAACCCTGTCTCTGCACATCTGGGTCATGAGAACTGAAGGGGCCTTGAACCCGTCAGCTACCCAGATCGCCAACTTTACTTCAGCAGTTCTGGTCGTTTTGGCCCTGCTCTTCACTTTGGTTACGCGCCGCATTTCAGACAAGATGCGCAAGCGCAATAACGGAGGAAATTAATGATGGAAGACAAAATTACAATCGAAAATCTGAACCTTTACTACGGCGATTTCCACGCCTTGCATGACGTCAACATGCACATTCAAAAGAATGAAATTACTGCCTTCATCGGCCCGTCAGGCTGCGGGAAGTCAACTCTTTTGCGGTCACTCAACAGAATGAATGACCTGGTTGAAGGCTGCCGCATCGATGGTTCAGTTAAGCTGGATGGCACTGACATCTACAATGGTGACCTGGACGTGACCGTCCTGCGGCAAAGAGTCGGCATGGTCTTCCAGAGACCAAACCCGTTCCCGATGAGCGTTTACGATAACGTTGCCTACGGTCCGCGGATCCACGGGATTACTGACAAGAAGGAACTGGACGAAATCGTTGAAACTTCTTTGAAGCAGGCAGCTATTTGGGACGACCTGAAGGACCGGCTGAAGAAGTCAGCCCTGGGTCTGTCCGGTGGTCAGCAGCAAAGACTCTGCATCGCCCGGGCCCTGGCTGTCAAGCCAGAAGTATTGTTGATGGACGAACCGACCAGTGCTCTGGACCCGATCTCAACCTCTAAAATTGAAGAATTGGCCTTGGAACTGAAGAAGAACTACACGATCGTCATCGTTACGCACAACATGCAACAAGCTGTACGTATCTCTGACAAGACTGGCTTCTTCCTCTTGGGTGACCTGGTTGAATTCGGTGAAACTGACCAGCTCTTCTCCATGCCTAAGGATGAAAGAACTGAAAGATACATCACCGGTCGGTTCGGTTAAGGCTAGAGGAGGCCAAAAATGAGAACGAGATTTGATAGAGAATTGGACCACTTGCAAGAAGCGATGGAAGAAATCGGCCAGCTTTGCAAGGAAACCATTTCTGAATCAACTGATACTCTGTTTACCGGCAACTACCATGAAGCAGAGGACACGATCAACCTGCACCACCGCATCCACAAGAGTGAGCGTGATATTGAAGACACCTGCCTGCGCCTTTTGATGGAGCAGCAGCCGGTTGCCACCGACCTGCGGGTGATCAGCGCATCTTTAAAGGCAGTTTATGACTTGGAAAGAATCGGTGAAATCGGCGCGGACATCGCTGACCTGGTACTTAATGAGCACCTTTCAGTGGCCAACGACATGCTGAACTTGAAGAGCATGTCCCAAATCGCTACTGGCATGGTCAACGACGCGGTAACTGCTTTGGCTACGAAAAATGATGAATTGGCCAAGGCGGTTATCAGCCGCGATGACCAAGTCGACGAAAGCTTTGACAAAGCGAAGGCATTTTTGATCGATAACTTCAACAAGGATGGCAACCCGGAATATTTGATCAATTTGATGATGGTCGCTAAGTACTTTGAAAAAATCGGCGATCACGCCGTCAATATTGCTAAATGGTCCTTATTTGTAACTACCGGCAAGGCTGGCAGATAAGTCCATGAAATTCCCCTTACCACTCTTGTGAATGATTATGGTTGTCAACTATAATTAAGTTTAAGAAAGGTTAAGGGGATTTTTTATGACTGAAATTTGGTGCGTAGAAGACGACGAAAGCATCCGCGAAATCGAAATGTACACGCTGGAATCAATGAACTTCAAGGTCCGCGGCTTTGAAGATGGACAATCTTTTTTCAAGGCCCTGGACAATAACCGGCCTGATTTGGTGATTTTGGACTTGATGCTGCCTGATGAAGACGGCAGTGAAATCCTCCACCAGATCAGATCTACTTCCGCGACCGAAGACTTGCCGGTCATCATTGCCAGTGCTAAGACGGCTGAATATGACAAGGTCAAGAACCTGGACTCTGGGGCAGATGACTACTTAACCAAGCCCTTCGGGATGATGGAAATGGTTTCCCGGGTCAAGGCCGTCTTGCGGCGGACCAACCACAAGAAGGAGGACAAGATCGAGAAAGACGGGATCAAGATTCTCTTGAAACGGCATGAAGTTTTCGAAAACGGCCACCAAGTCGATTTAACTTTGAAAGAATATGGACTCTTGAAGCTCTTGATCACTCATCCGGGAACCGTCTTTTCTCGGGAAGAAATCATGGATCAGATCTGGGAGACTGGTTTTTACGGTGAAACGCGCACGGTTGACGTTCACGTGAGAACCTTGAGACAAAAGCTGGGTGAGGCTGGTAAGCATATCGAAACAGTGCGCGGGGTCGGTTATCGCTACCATGAAGCAGACTAATGTTTAAGAAGATATTTCGAGCAAGTTTTTTGCTGACTTCCCTGGTTCTCTTCTTTGCTGTCTTGTTGAGCGCTATTGTCTTGAGCATTGACTTTGACCATAATGAGATGGCAGCCCTGGCTTCTCAGGCTGACCTGGCGGCCAGCGGGGTAAATACCAGCGGCAAGAAGTATCTCAAGAGCCTTAAAGGAGAGAACTACCGGATTACTTGGATAAATTCCAAGGGCAAGGTTCTCTACGACAATGAAGAGAATCCAAAGAAGATGGGCAACCATGCCCACCGCGAGGAAGTCGCTGAAGCAATGAAAAATGGCACGGGGACAAGTGAACGCTACAGCACTACTTTGTCAACCGTGACCATGTACTACGCGGAGCGGCTCAAAAACGGCGGGGTCATCCGGGTGGCAATCACCAGAAACTCCTTCTGGCGAATGCTGCTCCGGCTCTTGTCGCCACTTTTGCTGATCATGCTCTTGGCTGTTTTGGTTTCCTGGTTCCTGGCTAAGACAATCTCACAGTCGATTGTCAAGCCGCTGAATGAGATGGATTTGGACAAACCGCTGGAAAGCAAGGCCTATGATGAAATTAAGCCGCTTTTGACCCGGCTGGACAGCCAAAACAAGCAGATTGCTGATCAAATGGAACAGCTGCACCATCGGGAGAAGGAATTTAAGACAGTGACTGATGCCATGCAAGAGGGCTTGATCTTGATTGACCTGGAAGACAAGATCCTTCTATCTAATCCAGCTGTCGTTTCGCTTTTGGGTTTGCACGACAGCGATCCATTGCCAGCTGACGTCAAGGAGATTATTGATCAAAACAGCCGCTTGGCCCATGCTGAGGGAATTGTTGAAAGAAATGGCCGCAACATTCAGATCAGCGCCAGTCCGATTACCAGTCGCAAGATTTTGAAGGGGACTTCAATCTTGGTGGTTGACGTGACGGAAGAGTACCATGAAGAGCAGGTCCGGCGGGAATTCACGGCTAACGTGTCGCATGAACTGAAGACGCCTCTGCAGTCGATCATGGGATCAGCAGAGCTTTTGGAAAACCATTTGGTCAAAGAAGAGGACCGGGATGGCTTTTACAAGAAGATCCACGAATCTTCAGCCCAGCTCTTGACCTTGATTGACGACATTATCCGTTTGTCCCACCTGGATGAAAACCAGCGCTTTGAAGAAATCAAGCTTAATTTGAAGAGTCCGGTGACGGAGGCTTTGGAAGCCCTGCAGGGGTCAGCTGACCGGCACGGAATCAAGCTGGAAACTGACTTGAGCGACTGCATGATTTTTGCCAACTTCCGCTTGGTTTATGAAATTGCCTACAACTTGATTGACAACAGCATCCGCTACAACAAGGAAAAGGGCAAGACCAAGGTCACGGTTAAGAAGCACCGGGGCCAGGCAATCCTGCAGGTGGCAGATACTGGGATTGGGATTCCCCAAGAAGCCCAGAGCCGGATTTTTGAACGCTTTTACCGGGTGGATAAGAGCCACAGCCGCAAGACTGGGGGGACGGGCCTGGGCCTGTCGATCGTCAAGCACGCCGTTCAGCAGTGCCACGGGACCATCCGCCTGGAAAGTGAGTTAGGCAAGGGGTCAACCTTTACGGTTATTTTCCCGGCTATGCCAGCGGAAGCAGAAGAAAATAGCAAATAAAGCAGAATGACAGAAGAAAACCAGTTCACTGTAAGCAGTGGACTGGTTTTTACTGTATGTTTAAAAAATAAGTTTAGTTGTCGAAGTGGAATTGCAGGTCCTTTTGCAGCTTGTAGCTGGTCAATTCCTTACTGTCCAGGTCAGTCTTGTGCATGTCTACGGCGTGGACATCCGGGTTGCCATAGGTGGTGTAGTAGTAGATCCCTTTTTCCTGGTTCATGCAGGATGAGTAGATGGTGTATTCATATTCGCCTGGGGTAACTTCACACAGGCCCTTGACTTGTTCAACTGAACCCAGGATCTTGAAGAATTGGTTGACTGAGCTGGCTTCATCCTTGTCGCAGAGACTGTTGTACTTGGTGAAGACGCAGCGGACGAAGCGGGACTTGCTGGATAGGTCGCCTGGCAGGCCTAAACCGCTCATGCCGCGGGAGTATTCAGTGAGTTCAACGCCGTCAGCAAACTTGTGGTCCAGACGGTGAGCTGAAAGGGCGTAGTAGTCGTTCAAGGCGAACTTCATAATCGGGAATGGTGGGTTGTTGGTCATGACGCCGACTGGGTTGTCGTAAACGTGTAGGCCGTCTTCCATTGATTCAACCACGATGCAGGCGTCCTTGTCGGCGATCATCCAGTGCAGGGTACTGGTTGGGAAGTCTTTTGAAAAGTCTTCGGCAGAGATGCTGATGTTCTTCAAGGCTTCCTTGGCTTCAGCCACGCTCTTGCAGGTCCCCAGAATGTATGGGACGAATTCAAAGGAAGTAATGTTGTCTTTGCCTTCCTGGTCAGGGAAGTAGTAGGCATTGCCCGCGAAGTTCAAGCCGGCCATGCCCAGCCCTTCTTCGTTGACGGCGTCATAGTAAAGCGGGTAGTCGCCGACAACTGTTGCCATCCCGATAATGGCATAGTGGCTGTCCAGGTCCGGTACTTTCCGCATTGGGAAAACATAATTTCTTGGAGTGATGGTGACTGTTTCATTGTAAGAAAAGTCCAGGTCCAAATTACGGCCAAAGTAGTGGTCGTCAGTTGCGAAAGTAATTGCTGTACACATGATATAAATACCTCCTGTTAACGTTATTGTAGAACTTTTTACCGGAAAAGGAAAGTAAAATTACTTAAATTTTAGTAGAGATAAATATAATAAAGCGAATAAAAAATAGGGCAATAATCCTTAGAATTAGAATATTAGCAAAACTGTTTAAAAAAGTGCTTGCTCGCCCTGCGCAAGTTATGGTAGTATACAAGTCAAATAAATGATCGAAAAGGAGGCGAAAGCGGTGCGTCTGTAATCTTGCATTTTCCATAGGCAACCATCATGATTCAAGCAGCTTTATTTGCTGCGCGGTCAAGGGGGTTACTATGCACTTTTGCAAGATTGACGCTGCTTTTGCCGCGGAGAGTCTGTCCATTGCAGGGGTGCAGACTCTCTTTTTTCTTTTCGAGGTATAAATTATGACAAGTATTCAGATCAAGCATCTTTCCTACACTTATCCCAGCCAGGCAGAAGCGATTTTTAGTGATTTGTCGCTGGATTTAGACTCTAGCTGGAAGCTGGCCCTGGTTGGCCGGAACGGCCGGGGCAAAACGACCTTTCTCCGTCTTTTGGCCGGGCAATTGGGAGACCGGCGAGCAGTCAAGTCTCCTTTAACCTTTACTTACTATCCCCGCTTTTTGCCAAAAGATGAAGCGGCCTACTTCAGCTTGATGGACGAAGCAGGTTTTGAGCTCTGGCGCTTGGAAAAAGAAATGAACCGGCTGAACTTAGAGCCAGAACTTCTCTACCAGCCCTTTGGCCTTCTTAGCGGGGGAGAGCAGAGCAAGCTGCTTTTGGCCCTGGCCTTCAGCCAAGATGGCGTCTTTCCCTTGCTGGATGAACCGACCAACCACTTAGACAGCGCCAGCCGGCGAGAAGTAGCTGAATACCTGAAAAAATCCAAGACCGGCTATATCGTGGTCAGCCACGACCGGACTTTTTTAGAAGAAGTCAGCGACCATGTCCTGGCCCTGGAGAACGGGGAAATTCACCTTTACCAGGATGACTTTGCCGGCTACCAAGTGACCAAAAAGCAGCGAGACCAGACCAATCAAGAGAAAGACCAGCAGCTGCGCCGGGAGATCAAGAGCCTGGAGAAGAGCCGCAAACAGCTGGCGGCCAATGCACAAAAAGCTGAGAGCAGCATCCATGCTAAGGGAAAAATCAAGCCGGACCGCAGGGCAGAATTGAGCGACAAGGGATTTTTGAGCAAGCGAGCCGCCAAAGTAATGAAGCGGTCGAAAAATGTGGCCCGCCGGCAGGAAAAAGAGGAGGCAGCTAAGCAGGGACTTTTGTCCAATATTGAAGAAGCACCGGCATTAAACTTGAATTTTAAGCCCAATTACCACCAGACCATCTTTACCGGGCGCGATCTAAGCTTAGAGATTGCCGGTCGGACCTTGTTTAAGGGACTGAATATGGAATTATCCAGCCGGGGCATCGTGGCTTTGACCGGGCCAAATGGCAGCGGCAAGACCAGTTTTTTCTCCTGGCTTTTAGGGAAAGAAGATTTGGCCTGCCAAGGGGATTGGGATTTGCAGACGGGGCTTAAAATCAGCTACCTGCCCCAAGACCTGTCAAGTTACCGGGGCCGACTGGAAGCTTTTGCCAAAGAACATGACTTGAATTATGAGAACTTTTTAAACCAGCTGAAAAAATTAGGCCTGGAGCGGGAGGCATTTAAACAAAAGATTGAGGAGATGAGCCAGGGGCAGAAGAAGCGGGTGGCCCTAGCCAAGTCCTTAACTGAAGAAGCCAGCCTCTATCTTTGGGATGAGCCGGCCAACTATTTGGACCTTTTCAACCAGGATCAGCTGATTGACCTGCTGAAAAAAGAGCGGCCAGCCATGCTTTTGGTCGACCACGACCAGGCCTTTATCGACGCGGTAGCAGAGCAAAAGGTTAGCTTGCAGGCAGTTTTATAGCTTGCAAAAAAAGTCCTTCTGCCCTAAAATTTACATTAATTTAATAAGAGCCTTTTACTTGATTTTACTTCCTTAGTTTATTCTGTTAACTAAAGGGGGCGGAAAAGCATGACACGGTACGTTTTATGCAAACCGGACAAGCCCAAGCTGACTTATTGGAGCATCATTGCTTTTATTGTACTTGGCATCATCGCCACGGCATATTTGGGGCTGACGGCATAGCTTACTCATTGATAAACTCTTCTCAAAAATACAACTGCGCTAAAAAGCCACGGCATTTTCTGCCGTGGCTTTCGTCTTGTAATATCTATGTAACAAAGGATTGCTAAAATTATTTCCAGAGGTCACTGACAAAGTAGCACAGGGCTGCCCAGGCAACCAAGGGCAGGTAGTGGCCATAGTCGTCTCTGCCTTCTTTTAAAAGGCGGCGGGCTTCTTCCTTGTCAACCAATTTGAAATCGCCAAAGACTTCAGTCCCTTCCGCGCCCTTGTGGTTAAGCGCGGACAAGTCATCGACATGGATAACAACCTTGACGATAGCGTTGCTTTCATCGCTAAAGCCGGAAGCCGTGAAGACCAAGGGGTTGATGACTTCAACCGTGTCATTTTCGCCGACGCTTAAACCAGTTTCTTCCTTGATCTCGCGGATCATGGCTGTTTTGACTGGGTCGGGGCTGGCCAAGTCAGCCGGGTCAATCAAGCCTGCCGGCACGCCGAGCAGGTAGCTGCCAGCTGGATACCGGTACTCATAAAAGAGCAGGAGCTTGTCTTCCTGGCCCGCTTCTTTGACGATGACGTAGGCGCAAGCCGCGTCGGGCAGGGCGCTGCCAAGCTCTGGGTCCTGCTTGAAGGCAAAGAGCTGGTCAGGATTTCTTCTGGAAGCGTCATAGTAGTGGACCCCGTTTTCATAAGCCAGGTCGTAAAGCTTGACGTATTTGGTAGCGGCCAGAGTCTTACTCTGGTCACGGGAAATTTTTGGTTCTTGCATAAAAGTGTCAGTCCTCCTTATATCACTTTTATTTTACTCCAGGGAAAAAGCTGGAGAGCTTTTTTGCAGAAATTTAACGGTAAGAATGGAGCAGCCATGAGGAAAATCAGCAAATTTTTGAGTATTGTGGCCCTGGGCCTGTTAGTCGGGGGATGCAGCCAGGGACAAAAGGCCAAGCAGACTAAGAGCAAAACTGAGACAAAGACCAGTCAGACTAGTAAGAAGGCGACCGGGACTTTGGCGAAACTCAGCCAGGGCCGGGATTTGTTTGCCTGGACGGTCTACTGGGACGTAGACAAGCCTTGGCAGACCATTCAAAAAGAAAGCCAGAATATCGACGCGGTCGGGACCTTCGCGGCTTTTTACGATGAAAACAAGAACTACGAGCTTTTTTTAGCAGATGGCAGCAAGAAGCTGGACAAGGAAATGCGGACTACGGCCAAGACCAGCAAGATCAAGCGTTACATGACCGTGGTTAATGACACCCGGACGGCAGACAAGAGCACCGACCTCTTGGAGACCCTCCTGTCCAGCAAGTCAAAGGCGGACGAGCATGCTAAAGAAGTCGTGGCTCTGGCCAAAAAGTACAATTTTACCGGGGTAGAAATCGACTATGAGCAGATCAGGGACAATCTCAGCCTGTGGAAGAAGTTTTTAGTCTTTGAAAAAGCCCTCTACGCCCGGACTAAAAAGGCGAGCCTGGACTTGCGGATCGTGCTTGAGCCATCAACGCCGGTAAGCAAGATCAACTTCCCTAAGGGACCGGAATATGTCGTGATGTGCTACAACCTTTATGGCTACGGGACGAATCCAGGACCCAAGGCTGACTACAAGTTCTTGAAGAAGACGGTCAAGGACTTCTCCAGCTTAGGCAATATTTCTTATGCCTTGTCAAATGGGGGCTTTGACTTTAACGGGGATGAAGTGACTTCCGTGACAGGCCCTGAAGCTCTGCAAATTAAAAAGAAATACAAGGCCAAGGCCGTCCGCGATAAAAACAGCGGCGCCCTCTACTTCAAATATGGCAGTCATACCGTCTGGTATGCGGATCAAACGACCCTGCAGCTGTGGGCCAAGACACTGGACAAGGCCAGCGGGAAAAAGGTCGGCATCAGCATTTGGCGGATGGAATAAACCAATATAGGAAAGAAAAAACTAGCTGAAAAATCAGCTAGTTTTTTCTATCTTCTTGCTCTTCTTTCGTCGATAGTTTTTGCAGGTATTCCCGTAAAAGCTGCAGACCGCCCACCGGGGTGCAGAAAGCCGGGTCTTTGGCCAAAGACTTTTTCCAGACTTCATCCAGATCAAACCAAGAGGCAGCGGAAACTTCTTCTTCCTGCAAGTGTAATTTCTTTTCGTCAACAGGCTTAGAGTAGACATGCACAAAGGAGACTTCCCGGTTCTTGAATTCGGCATGGTGAAAGACCTCGTCATAGCAGTTGTGAAAGGTGCCGATGAAGGTAAAGTCAGCGGCCTGGCTCTTGATGCCCAGTTCTTCTGCCAGCTCTCTGATGATGGTCTCCAGGGGTTCGTCTCCGGCATCGATGTGGCCAGCTGAAGAGGTGTCAAAGCAGCCTGGGTAGGAGTCCTTATTGGCTGATCTTTTCTGCAAAAGGACCTGCCACTTGCCGTCTTTTTGCCGGATGATCCAAACAGAGGCGCAGCGGTGCCAGGCCCCAATCCGGTGGGCTTTATTCCGTTCAATGGTCTGCCCGGTTGGCCGGCCCTCTTTATCCACAATATCAAGAATTTCCATAGTTTACCTCGAGTTTTCAACGCTTTTAGGGCGATTTTACCAGCAAAAAGTCTTTTTGTCATGGCCTCGTGAAACAAAAATGCCACTTTAACCGGTTACAAGCAAAAGAGAAGAAATCCCGTAATACCAAGCTTTTTCTTTTAAAAACTGGACAAAAATCATTTTTGCACCAAGGCTGTTAAAAGAATAAATTTAACGATGAAACTAGTTATACCAAGCTTTTTATGGCCTTTAAAAAAGAAAGGCTAAAAAATCGCGACAGCGTGAAACGGTAAAAGTGGAAAAAGTCAAATATTGACTAAAAAAGCAAGGCAAAAGAATTTCCCTTGCCTTGCTTCTTTGCAGCAGTTGTAAAGTGTTAACTGTTTAGTAGACCAGGAGGCCGATTCCCAGGAAGATCAGACAGATCACGAACTGGATGACCAGTTGCTTCCATATGAACTTAAACCAGCGGTCAAAACTGATGTTGACCATGGCCAGGGACATCAAGATCAGGCCAACTGGTGCGATTAAGCCGATATAGCCCTGTCCCCAGTTGTAGGCATCGATCACGCTGGCCCGGTCGACACCGACGATGTTGGCCAGCGGCGCCATAATTGGCATGGACAGCACAGCTAAACCAGATGATGACTGGATGAAGAAGCCGAGGACGATGTAGATCAAGAAGAGGACCCAGACGAAGGCCAGCTTGTTCATGCCAGTGATCTGCTTGCTGAAGAAGTACATGATCGTGTCGCTGGTGTGGCTTTCATCCATCACGATGGAGACAGCCCGGGCCAAACCGACCGTCAAGGCAACCCCTAAAAGGTCTGCCGCACCGCTGACAAAGCTTTCCATGAAGCGGTGCTCGCTTAAGCCGGAAACCAGGAAAAGCAGGTAGGAAACGGCCAGGAAGACGACCGCGATCTCAGTAAAGTACCAGCCCTGGCTCTGCACGCCCCAGATCATGACCAAAAAGCCGGCCACGAAGGTGAGCAAAGTTAATTTTTGCCGCCAGGTGAAGTCGCCCTTGTCAGCCCGTGAGTCAAAAGCAAGGTACTTCTTCTTGTTTTCCTCGTATTGGTCGTAGACTAAGGACTTGCTTGGATCCTTGCGGACTTTTTCCGCATAGATGATGGTGTAGAGCATCCCGGCCCCCAGGGAAACCAGGAGCATGACGATTCTCAAAGGCAGGGCCCGAGCGAAGTTGACCCCAGCCGTGTTTGAAGCAATAACGGTTGAGAAGGGGTTGATGGTTGAACCTAAAGTCCCCAAAGTCGTGCCCAGGAAGATGGTGGCGACCACGGTCATCGTGTCATAGCCAGCCTCCAAGAAGACCGGGATCAGCATCGGGTAGAAGGCCATGGTTTCTTCAGCCAGACCAAAAGTGGTCCCGCCCAGGGCGATCAAGCCCATAACGATGACGATCAAGAGGATCTGCTTGCCCTTGATATGTTCAGACAAGGCCTGCATCCCAGAATTAATGGCCCCATTGGCGTAGACAACCCCGATAATCCCACCGAGGATCAAGATAAAGGTGATAATGTCGATTGAATCGGCAATCCCTTGCACCTGGGAAGTCAAAAACTGGACGACAGCTTCCCGGAAATTAGGCTTTTTGACATTGACTCTTTCGTAAGAGTCTGGAATAGCCACCGGTTTGTAGATAGTGCCGTCGATTAATTTTTTAGCATCGATCTTGACCTTGTAGCGGTCAAGAGTCTTCTGCGTTGCTGGCTCATGCTTGACCTTGCCAGAAGGCATGGTGATGGCAAAATCCTTGGCCGACTGGTCATAAGAGACCGTGGCATAGTTGCCGGCCGGTATGAAAAAGGTTAAAAGCTGGACGAGCACCAAAACGATAATGATGACCGAATAAGCGGTCGGAAATTCATGCTTGCGTTTCTTGCTCCCACTGCGGTGAAAAAGCATCAAAATCATCCTCCTTGTTTGCTTTTGCTTTCCTTACACAATTAATTGTAAGAAAGTGGGGATGATTTTGCAAACGCTTTCGTATAAAGTTAAGCTTGATTTTACCTGCCTTTAAGAGGATTTTTAGGTTAAAAAGCGGGAAAAGCAAACTAAAAGTTATAGTGCCGGGCCTAAGAAGAAGTTAGGTAAATGAGAGTGAGATGAAGCGCATACATAATATTTACGATATTTTTGTCAATGCGGCGGTTTATTTTAACGTAAGCAATTCCGGCTTGAGCCCAAGCAACTGGCTGAGCTGCCAGGTCTTGGCCGGCAAAAGGCCCAGCCGGTCCAACATTTCCTGGTCGCTAAAGAGCTGGTGAACTGGTCCATGGTAGATCAAGCGGCCCTGGCTCATTGCGTAGACCTCCTGGCTTTCTTCAGCCAGCCAGTCCATGTCGTGGGTGATCATGATCACGGTTTTGCCCCGGGCCACCCTTTTTTGGATTAACTGGGTGACCAGGCAGCGGCCGGGATAATCCAGGCTCATCAAGGGCTCGTCTAACAGGCAGACCTCTGGGTCAAGGACCAGGGCGCTGGCGATGGTCAATAATTTTTTCCCGGAAAGAGAGAGGTCATATGGATTCAAGTCCCGGAATTCAGCCAGACCAAATTCTTTAAGGGTGGCTTCAGTACGGCTGGCAATTTCAGCTTCCGGCAATTTAGCCTGCCTCATGGACCAAGCCAGCTCTTTTTCCACGCTGGAGTTGAACAGCTGGTCATTTGGGTCTTGAAAGGCATAGGCAATCTTGCTCAAGCGGCCGGAAGCAAGGTAATCCGCTAAAACTTGGCCATCAGCGGAAATAGCCTTGCCAGCTGGCAAGAGGTCAGCTAAAAGCTTCAAAAGGGTGGATTTGCCAGACCCGTTCTGGCCAACCAGGCAGATCAAGCCGGGAGAAAAAGTCAGCTCCGGGATGTCCAGGACAAAATTCGACTCTGGGTAAGTGTAATGAAGGTTTTCAATTTTAATTTGCATTTTCGGCAGCTTTCTTAAGTTCACTGGCATTGACAGGATAGTAACCATTCAGCGTGAGGTCCAGCTTTTTTGCCATTTTCCAGGCAAGCGGCTTGTCGATTTCCGGGTCATCCAGCTGGTTGAAGACTTTCTGGGGAGAGTCCGCCAAAAGCAGGCGGCCGTCTTGTAAGACCCAGATTTGGTCACAGAGGGCGGCCAAGTCGTCAAGCTCACTGGAGACGATCAAGAAAGGACAGGAGAGTTTTGCCAGCCAGCTGAAAAAGTGCAGGCGGCCCAAAGGGTCCATCTGGCTGGTCGGGTCGTCGAGCAAAAGCAGGTCGGGCTCAGTAACCAGGGCGGTAGCGATCGCCACCCGCTGGGTTTGCCCGCCAGAGAGCTGGTTTGGCGACTGGCCCAGCAGATTGGTCAAGTCCAGCTGGTCAGCAGCCCGCTTAACGTCCGCGTCAATTTCTTCATCGCTCTTGCCCAGGTTGAGCAGGGAGAAGGCTAATTCGTCATAAACCGTGTCAGAAAGGCCAGAGAGCTGGCTGGCCGGGTCTTGCAGAAGCAGGGCGATTTCGTGCTGGCCTTTCCAAGTTTTCAAGTCTTCGCCGTTTACCCGGACTGAACCGGAAATCTTGGCGGGAATCATTTGGCCGGCAATTCCGGCTAAGAGGGCCAAAAGGCTGCTTTTGCCGGCATGGCTGGGTCCGATAATGCCGATGCGCTGGCCGCGGCTTTCGGCAGTGATCTTTTCTAATGCTAGTTTGTCAAAGCCCAGGTAGCGGAGGCTGAGCTCGTTGATGGTTAGTTGAAAATTATCAGACATGCTTTCACTCCTAAAAGTAGCAGGCAACTGGCAATGAGCAGGCGGTGGCAGAACTTGTCTTTCCAGTATTCATCTTTCAGACTGGCTGGCCGCCTTTTTGGGCTGGCATAGCCCCGCAGCTGCAGGGCAATTGACCGGCTCATGGCCTGCTGGAAACTCTTGACGATCAAGGGCAACAGGACAGGAAAGAGATTTTTGATCCTGGAGAGCAGGGACTTGGCCGGAGCAATCCCCCGGGCCTTCTGGGCCAGCTGGATCTTGTGCAGGTTTTGCTGCATCTGCGGCAGGATATAGCAGACTGACATAAGGACATAGACCTGCTGGTAGGACAAACCGGAGTTTTCCAAATAGCGGGCGTTCTCTGAAATGGTCGTCGTCTGGATGAAAAAGCTGCTGGAGAAGATGATGATTAAAATCCGGCAGGCTAAGAGAGCCGCGTGGTCAAGTCCTTCCTGGTAAAAAGTCACAGAAGCGATGGCAAAAGCCGCGGTATGGTTCTGCGGCCAAAAGAGCCCCTGGATCAAAAGCATGGTCAAGATGAGGAAGAGGCTGAAGGCGCACATTCCCCAGAGTGCATGGAAATTTTTGGTCAAAAGGGCCAGGATGAAGCTGGCAGCGAGGATGATAATAGCACTAGGCAGATTGCCGGCAGCAAAAGCAGCGAGCGTAAAGAGCAGAATCAAGAGCAACTTGCTGATAGGGTCAATGGCTGCCTGCCAGGCGGGCAAAGCCAGGTCTTCCGCGTTATTTTTCATTCTTCAGTCCCCTTGAAGAAGTAGACCAGGCGCTTTGGCAGCTGCTTGTAGATCAAAAAGGCCAGGTAACTAACGACCGTCTTGTCCAGAAGGTCAAGGACGAATTCATCAAGAAAAGACGCGATCCAGATGTTGACGTGCTTGGCAACCAGGGAGGCAAAAAGGGCATCCCCCCAGGCAATCCCAGTTTGCCCGCTCCAGAAGATGACGTTGAGCGGGGTAGAGATCAAGGCTGAAACCAGGGCAATGATAATAGCCGCCGGCAAGACAGTAACTGGCCGCTTGAAGAAGCCCCGCTGGTTCAGCCAGGCAACTGCGAGGCCGATCCCGATGCTGGTCAAAGCGTAAACAGTAGAAATAGGCGACAAAGTCAAACCGTAGATGACATTGTTGATAAAGCCGCTGATGGCCCCGGCGACAGGACCAGCCAGCATGCTGGCCAGGAAAGTACCCAGTGATCCCAGCCAGACCGGCAATTTAAGTCCTTCAGCAAAGGCCTTGGCGACATAGTTGATCCCAACGGCGGCCGGAATCAGGGTCATGGCGTGGGCGGAAAGCTTGAAGGACCAGAAGCTGGCCTTGTTTTTAGAATTGATTTCTTTAGAATCCATTTTGCAACCTCGTGAAAAATATATACAAAAAGAAAGTGACATAAAAACAGGCGATCGTCGAACCACTCATAAAAGTAAAGGTAACCTATACTTTTATGAAAATGATTTACTGCAAGCTTACCACCAGATCCTGGCAAGGACAAGGGATTATTAAAAAAAGATTTTTGCAAGCCTTTTTGCTGAGATATTTTTTATAACGTTTATTAAAATGATAATTTTTGTATTATAGGTAAACTATGTTTATTTAAGTAAAGAAAGGAGAGCATTGGCTGATTTTACGGAAATGCTGTTTTTCTTCTTTAATAAATATCATTCTTATTTTATAATGAATGTAAGCGCACGAAATCCCAAAAACCGGGTAGCGGAAAGACAGGAGCAGGTAGCATGGAAGAAATCAAATTTTCAGACCAGCAGAGGAAAGACTATGAAAATCTGCCAACAGGGATGGCAATTTATCAAATTATTGATGGCAAAATCAAAACCTTGCTGGTTACCGATGAATTGTGCAGAATGCTGAGGGTTGACCGCGACTTTTTAGTGGCCAGTCTTGACAAGAGCATGTTTGGTTTTGTCCACCCAGACGACATCGGCCGGATGGCATATTTTGGCAAGCAGTTCGCGGCACACTCAGATGAGAAATACGACGTCTTTTTCCGCTGGAAGACGCCAAACATGGAGGATTACCACATCTTTCACTCTGTGGCCAACCATGTGATGGTCGACGGCGTTCCTTTAGGTTTCTTTTTTTATACGGACGCGGAAGAATCTGGCAAGAACAACCAGATTCTGGACACCCACTACCAGAAGTATGCCAATGACCAGATGTATCAAGACCGCTTGACTAATCTGCCAAACCGCCGTTTTATGGAAATTTTTGGCATGGAAGAAGTGGCCAAGCTCCGTTTGACTAAGGAAGATCCAGTCTGCGTCAGTCTTAACATTGCCGGCATGAGCGTCTACAACAACCTTTATGGCCTGAAAAAGGGTGACCAGCTCTTGAAAGAACTGGCTGAGCTTTTGGTAAGCAAGATCACAGAGGGCCATGTCTATTACAACCGGGATGACCATTTCTTGATTTTGACGACTGCTGCCGGCATTGACGAAAAAATTAAGGAAATCCATGAAAAATTTATTAGCCTGGCCAAAAACGAGGCCGTGGACCTGCAATTTGGCCTTTATGACATTCAAGACGAAGATCAGAATATCATGACGATCACTCACCGGGCCAACCAGGCCATGAAGGAAATCGGCCATGACCGGCGCTTTTACGTAAAGAAGTATAATCCGACCGTTGAAGAGGAAGACTTGGAAGAAAGCTACTTTTTGGACAACTTCAGCCGGGCCATGGATGAAGGCTGGCTGACACCCTACTTTCAGCCAATTTGCTCGGCAAAAGACGGAAAAACTGCTTCTTATGAAGCCTTGGCCCGCTGGCAGGATCCGGAAAAGGGCTTGGTTTCACCTGCCGCCTTTATCCCGGTGATTGAAAAGCACCACCTTACTTATTACCTGGACATGTACATGCTCTGGGAAGTGGTTGCCAAATTGCGGCAGTGGAAAAAGCGTGGCCTGGACCTCAAGCCAGTGTCTGTCAATCTTGCTCACGAAGACTTTGAAATGCCCAATATGGTTGAAAAGATCAACAATCTGGTTACTGGAGCAGGCCTGGATCGGTCTTTGATCAAGATTGAAATTACCGAGCGGGACCTGTCGACCAACACTGTCCGGTTAAAAGAGCAGATCAAGCAGCTGCGCGCTTATGGTTTTGAGGTTTGGATGGACGACTTTGGCAGCGGCTACTCATCTTTGAATGCATTAAATGACTACAGCTTTGACCTGGTCAAGATCGACATGGTCTTTGTCCGCCACCTTGATGACGGGCCTTTAAACCGGCTTTTGATTCCGGAAATCGCTAAAGTAGCCCACCTGTTGGGGATGAAGGTGCTGGCTGAAGGGGTGGAAACGGAAGAGCAGAGAGACTTTTTGCAAGAAGCTGGCTGCGACTTGCTCCAAGGCTTCCTCTTCAGCAAACCGGTCAAATTGGATGAAAACCAGCAGGTTGTTTCGGAATAATTGTCAGCGAGTAGAAAATAATGTGATGTGATGAAGATGAAAGAGAAGGGAAACAGGAGAAAAGTTCATGGCCTTAGCTGGCAATTAGCCAATGAAAAAGAGGCAGTGTATGCTGATTATCTTGATTCTGAAGCTTTTCAAAAAGAGGTTGCCGACAATAATATCACTATGGGGATTGCTGTCTCCAGCTTGATCACGGTCATTGGTTTTTTAGGCATGTTTGGCCTTAATTCTTATTATGCCAATATTTCGGCTTTTCCCATGATCCCGAGCGAGTGGGTTTATCTCCTGTTGATCTTGTCTAATTTGCCCCACCTGCTTTTTTTGATCTGGCTAAATAAACACCGGCAGCCAGCAGAAGAAGAAATCAGAATAATATTTGCGAATTTTGCAATCAACGCTCTTTTGTCTGGCTTTACCCTGTACAGCACGCAAGAGGGGAGCAGCTACTTTTTTGAGCTGGTCTTGATGATGATGGTCATCTGCGTTCTGCCATATTATAAAAAAGGCCGCGGCATTGCCTTGGTGGCATTGAGTCTTCTGTCAACTTTGTCAGTTATTTCTATAAATCATGTCCAGGTCGCCTCGCAGGATGCTTATGACTTGTTTCTCTTTTACTTTATTTGCCAATCCTGTATTATTTTGCGCCGACATTGGTTTCGGCAGGCATCCTGGTACAACTACATCTTGCACCGGGCAAATGGATCACTCTTTGTCAGCAGCCGGACGGATGAATTGACTGGTCTATATAACCGGCTTGCCTTGCGGGAAGATTTTCCAAATTATCTCAAGCAAGAGATTGGCGTGGCCATGATCGACCTGGATGACTTTAAACGTTTCAATGACAATTACGGTCATGCATATGGGGACCTGGTTTTGACTAGACTTGGTCGCTACTTGCAAAAAGACTGGATGAACTCGCACCTGCGGAGCTACCGCTATGGCGGCGACGAGGTTTTAATTATCGCGTCGGGCATGGAAGATGGCGCTTTTGTCAAAAAATTGCAGATTTTTCAAAAAGAATATGCTAAACTAAACCGGCAGTTAAAAGAGCCAGCCACCTTGAGCATCGGCTATGCTACCGGTAGAATCGATGATGAAGAAGAGCTGCGGGCAATAATCAAGCTGGCTGACGACTATCTATACCAGGCCAAGGACCAAGGCAAGAACCAGATTGTTGGCGAAAAGCAGAAATGAGGCATTATGTACAGCTACATCCCGAAAGAACAAATCAAGATTTACCGCTATTTGACCGTTGACGCGGTCAACGCCGCCCTGGCGGATTTGCGCCAGGAGGGCATCAGCCTGGAACTGGAGAGCACGGTCGGAACTGCTGGCAACTTCGTGACCCAAAACGACGGGGTGGTGGACCTGGATTACCAGTTAAAGCTGGTAAAGTCAGCTGAAGAAGATCCAGCACTTTTGCTCAGTAAAGTCAGCGAGGGCTTAATGGCGGGCCTGGCGGATAAATTTGAAGCAGGCCGGGAAAACAGCCAGGCTTTGACCTTTCTGCACCGGGCCAAGAAGAGCGGCAAGGTCAACTTCAAGTTAGACTTGACCGTCATCAAGGAAGAAGACGGGGATGAATACCGCTTGGTTAAAACTGATGGGGGCAAGTGGAGCGAAGCCTTTAACAGCCGTTTTTTGACCATCCAGGAAGAGACGATCAAGGACTGGGACCAGTGGGAAGACCTGCGCGGTGAATATCTCCGCTTGAAAAATGAAGATCCTTCTGCTTTGTCAGTCGACCTCTACCGGCAGGCAGTCAACAATATTTATGGCTAAAAGCAAGAATTATCGGCAGGCGACAGCCTGCTTTTTTAGTTGAAAATCTTTGAATTCTTGCAAAAGAAATGGAATAATAAGGGAAGAATCAATAGAGAGAATTAATTTACGGAAAGCATTTTACATGGAAAATAAGCAAGAAATCAAATTAATCGCGACCGACATGGATGGCACTTTGGTCAATGACGCCAAAGAAGTGCCAGCGTCTTTTGCCCCCTGGGTTTTGAATCACCCCGACCAGCAGATGGTGATCGCCAGCGGCCGGCCATATTACACCAATGAAGAGCTTTTCAAGGACATTAAGGATCACTTGATCTTCATTGGCGATAATGGCGGTTTGATCTACCAGCAGGGCAAGGTCTTGGCCAAAGCTGGCATTACGGCTGAAGAAGCTGAATTTTGCCTTGATCTTTTTGAAAAAGAGCCTTTAGCCAATCCGATTCTTTGCGGGGCCAGCCAGGCTATTTGCCGCGACCCGGAAGGAGACCGGAACTTTTTAAAGCAGCTGGATACCTACTATATCAAGCGGCGGTATGTCGAGGATCTGCCGGCTGAAGTAAACAGTGACGAAATCATCAAGTTTACAGCCTATATTGAAGGCGGGGCAGCAGAAAGAATCTACCGGCAATTGCCGGAAATGCCGGGCAACTTGAGCGCGGTTTTGGCCGGGCCGGAATGGATTGACATTGTCAACAAGGACGCCAATAAGGGGGCAGCGATGAAGAAGATCGCAGATTTAAAGGGAATCAAGAAAGAAGAGACCCTGGCTTTTGGCGACTACTTAAACGACTTGACCATGTTAGAGGCAGCCGGAACCAGCTATGCTATGGTCAATGCTCACCCGGACCTTAAAAAGATTGCTGACCATATTGCTCCAAGCAACAACGATGAAGGAGTAATGCAAATTCTGCGAAAATTGTTTGATTAATTGGTGGCAGCTGCCTTTTGGCGGCTGTTTTGCTTTACATTGTGCATGATCCAGGTATACTTGATAGTTAGGTACCGAATATTAATTTCTTGATTATTTTTTGCAGAAAGGACAAGCAGGATGGCAGAAGAAGAACTCAATGAAGAATTGTTTCACCGGAGCATGCGTTTGCAGCGGCAACTGGCCCAAATGGGGATGCGGTATGAGAAGCTGCATGGCGGCGTCCGGGGGCAGAACCGGACTTTGGCCCTGCTCAGCAAGAATGAAGGGATGAAGCAGGCAGAACTGGCCCGCTTTGCCCGAGTAAGGCCGTCCTCAATCAGTGAAGTCGTTGACCGCCTGGAGCGGCACGGCTTGATCGAACGGCGCAGGGATAACAGCGACCACCGGGTTTTCCGCCTCTACTTGACTGGAAAGGGCCGAGAACAAAATGAGCGCAACCACTCCAGCTGGCTGGGCTTTGTGGGCGATTTGATGAGCCCCTTAAGCGAAGGCGAAAAGGCCGAATACCTGAACATCTTGAAGAAGCTGGACAAACAGGCATTATTCTTGGAAGAACGCATGGAAGAAAATGCCAAAAAAGAGGGTGAAAACCATGCTTAAAATTGCTAGAAAAACATTGACTTGCTGGGCGACTTGCCTGGCAAGTCTTTTTTTATTAGTACAAGTTGCATGTGATTTGTACCTGCCGACGGTGACGGCTGACCTGGTTGACAAGGGGATCATTGGCAAGAACCTGCCTTATATCTGGCAAACCGGAGGCAAGATGCTTTTGGTGTCCGCCTTGGGCCTGCTGGCTGCTTTTGGCAACATCTATTTTGCCTCCCACCAGGCCATGCAGGTCGGCCAGCGTCTCCGAGCCATGCTCTTTGCCAAGGTACTGACTTTCTCTGATGAAGAGATCAGCCGCTTTGGCCAGTCCTCTTTAATTACCAGAACGACCAATGACGTCGTCCAGGTTCAGATGACTTTTATGCAGCTCTTGCGGATGCTGCTCCAGTCCCCGATCATGCTGGTGGCTGGGACCGTTTTGGCTTATCTTCAGCAGCCCCGCCTGGCAAAAGTTTTCGCCATTTCTTTGCCAATTTTGGCGGCCATCATTTTCTTGCTCATGCATTTTGCCATGCCCTTGTTTAAGAGCATCCAGCAAAAGACCGACCGGATCAACTTGATCTTCAGAGAAGGCTTGACAGGGGTCCGGGTCATCCGGGCCTTCAGGCAGGACCAGCGCGAGCAGGACCGCTTTGCCGCGGCTAATCTGGACTATACCAAGGTCGGCATCAAGGCCTACACAATCATTTCTTTCATGCAACCAGCCGTAACCCTAGTGCTGAGCTTGACCAACGTGGGGATCATTTTTCTGGGCGGCCGCTTGATTAGCGGCAGGGTCATGGAAGTCGGCAGTCTTTTGACTTTTTTGACTTATGCTACCCAGATTCTGATGAGTTTCATGATGCTGTCCATGCTGTTTATCGTGATTCCGCGGGCTTCTGTATCAGCCAAAAGAATCAATGAAGTACTGGACGCGAAAAATCAGCTGCAGGACCCAGCAGAGCCGGCACCCCTCCCAAAAGGTCCGGCAGAGCTGGAATTTGACCGGGTCTCCTTCCGCTATGCCGGAGCTGAAGAAGCAGCTTTGGAAGGAATTAATTTTAAAGTCAAGGCTGGCCAGACCCTGGCTTTGATCGGGGGAACCGGGTCGGGTAAGTCGACCCTGGTCAATTTGATTCCCCGCCTTTTGGACGTGGAAAAAGGCGCGGTCAAACTTGCCGGAGTTAAGGTGACTGACTTGAAACAGGCTGATTTGCACAAGCTGGTCTCCTTGACCCAGCAAAAAGCCGTGCTTTTTAAAGGGACAGTCCGGTCAAACCTGCTGTTTGGCAAGGGGGATGCCAGTGAGGAAGAGATGTGGCAGGCCTTGGAAATTGCCCAAGCAGCAGACTTTGTCAAAGAAAACGGGGGCCTGGACAGCACGGTCGAAGCCGGCGGGGCCAACTTCTCCGGCGGCCAACGGCAAAGACTGGCCATCGCGCGGACCATCATCAAAGATGCCGATGTATATATTTTCGACGACTCATTTTCTGCCCTTGACTTTAAGACTGACGCGGCCCTTAGAAAGGCCCTGGCGGCTGATCCGAAGATGCGGCAGGCCATTACCGTCATCGTGGCCCAGCGGGTCTCTACGGTGGCGTCTGCTGACCAGATTCTGGTCTTAGACAGCGGCCGGGTAGTCGGCCAGGGCAAGCATGAAGAATTGAAGCGGACCTGCCCGAACTACCAGCAGATTGTCGCTTCCCAGTTCCAGAAAGGAGTGGATTAGGGATGCATCACGGTCATAAAGGAAAAATTGACAAGGCTGAGCACTTTTGGCCGACCAGCCGCCGGCTTTTGGCATATCTGCGCCCTTGGCGCTTTGGCGTGGGCTTGTCAATAGTGTTTGCCATTATTGCCACGGTTTTCTCGATTTTTGCCCCGAAAGTCCTGGGCCAGGCCACGACCTTGATCTATCAAGGGGTGATGAAAGGCTATGCTCAAGAGAAGGCCGGCCAGCATTTGACCAGCCTGCCAATCGACTTTGCCGGCGTCTTTAAGATCGGGCTTTGGGTAATCGGTCTTTACCTGATCTCCAGCGTCTTCAATTTTGCCGAGCAGATCATCATGACCCGGATTTCCCAGCAGGTCGTCTGCCATCTGCGGGCTGATTTTAAAGAAAAAATGCGCCATGTCCCGGTATCCTACTACGATACCCACTCCAAAGGGGACCTAATGAGCCGGATGGTCAATGACATGGACAATATTTCCGGCACTCTTCAGCAGACCTTGATCCAGCTGATTACCAGCGCCATTACCCTGGTCGGAACCCTGGCCGTCATGTTCACGATCTCCTGGAAGCTGACTTTAGTGGCTCTTTTGACCGTTCCAGTCTCCGTTTTGATCACGGGTACGATTGCCCCTAAGGCCCAGAAGCTGTTTGGCCGCCAGCAAGAGCAGCTGGGCAAGATCAACGGGCAGGTAGAAGAAATCTATGCCGGGGTAGGCATTGTCCGCGTTTTTGGCCAGGAAGAAAATGAAGAGGAGACTTTTGCTGACCATAATGACGCCTACTTTGATGCTTCCTGGAAGGCAGAATTTCTTTCCATCATGATTTTCCCCTTGATGAACTTTGTCAAAAATGTCGGTTATCTCTTGATTGCCGTTTTTGGGGTTATCGATGTCATCAAGGGGGCCATCAGCCTGGGCAATGTCCAGGCCTTCCTCCAGTATTCCAACCAGTTCTCCCAGCCCTTGACCCAGCTGGCCAACATGTCCAACACGATCCAGCAGACCATTGCCTCAGCGGAAAGAATTTTTGCCGTTCTGGATGCTGAAAACATGGATGAAACAGTCCACCCGGCAGCTGAACTGGCGACAGATGCCAAACTGACTTTTAAAGACGTGTCATTCAGCTATACTGACGCGCCTTTGATTGAAAACTTCAGCCTGGAAGTGCCAAAAGGGCAGATGGTGGCTATCGTCGGGCCAACCGGTGCCGGCAAGACCACGATCATCAACCTTCTGGAGCGCTTTTATGACGTAAAGGGCGGGCAAATCTACTTAGACGGCCGGGAAACCAGGTCAATGAGCCGGGAAGAGCTTCGCGGCCATATCGCCATGGTTTTGCAGGATACCTGGCTTTTTACCGGGACGATTTTTGACAATATCAAGTACGGCAGAGAAGCTGCCAGTGATGAGGAAGTTTACCGGGCTGCCCGCCTGGCCAGGGCCGACAGCTTCATCCGCCAATTGCCGGATGGCTACCAGACTCTGTTAAACGAAGAAGGGTCCAATATTTCCCAGGGGCAAAGGCAGCTCTTGACGATTGCCCGGGCCTTTCTGGCCGATCCGGAAATTTTGATCCTGGATGAAGCAACCAGCTCGGTTGACACCCGGACTGAAAGTTTGATCCAGAAGGCCATGGCAGACCTCAAGCAGGAAAGAACCAGTTTCGTGATCGCCCACCGCCTGTCAACGATCCAGGATGCCGACAAGATCATCGTGATCAACCACGGCCAGATCGTCGAAAGTGGCAACCACCAAAGCCTTTTGGCCAAGGGCGGCTTTTACGCTGACCTTTACCAGAGCCAGTTTTTAGGCCAGGAAATCTGAAAAAAGCCATGATTCAACTGAATCATGGCTTTTGCTTTAGCAATATTTAAAAAATGCCCCTTTGCATTTTGAACATGTGTTCCGTATAATAGGATTGGTTCAAAAATTACTTCTGCTTTTTGTCCTTGCCTTGCTTTTGCTTGATGTGATAGTAAAGGCCAAAGGGGACAAGGTTTTCATTTCCGGCGGCAATCCTCTTGATGTTGGCCCGGTGGCTCCACCAGATGAGGACAACCAGGACCCCTGACATGATGGTCAGGAAAGTGTCATGGAAGAAGAAGCTGGAAATAAAAATCAAGACTACTGAAATCAAGCTGCTCAAGGACACCATGCTGGTGATTAAGAGCAAGGGGATGAAGAAGCAGGCGCAGAGGCCGAAGAACTGGACATTGTAGCCCAGGAGGAAACCGGCTGTAGTGGCCACGGCCTTGCCCCCTTTAAACTTGAGGAAGATTGAGAAGGCGTGGCCGAAAATGGCTGCTGCCCCGAAAATCAAGCACAAGTGGTGGTCGCCCAAGTGAAAAATCCGGGGCAGGCAGGTAGCCAGGGTCCCCTTGAAGAAGTCGACCAGGAAGACCAGGGTGCCGGCCTTGGGGCCCAGAACCCGGAAGGTGTTGGTGGTCCCAATATTGTGTGACCCATAGTCCCGGATATCCTTGTGGTAAAAGAGCTTGCCGACTAAAACACCGGTCGGAAAAGAACCAATTAAGTATGCTAAAATTAAAAGTAATGCAAATTTTATTGCAAACATCAAATCAACTCCGTTTATCTTGTACCTGCTATTTTAACAAATAACGGACTGAATTGATACGAAGTTATTAATCTAAAGCTTGGAGATGTTTTATTTTGCCAAAGAACACCTATGATGATTCTTCAATTCAAATTCTGCACGGGCTGGAAGCAGTCCGCAAGCGGCCAGGGATGTACATCGGGTCAACCGACATCCACGGCTTGAACCAGCTGGTCTATGAAATTGTCGACAACTCCGTCGATGAAGCCATGGCCGGTTTTGGTCAGGAAATCAACGTGACCATTCACGAGGACAATTCCGTGACCGTGCAGGACTTTGGCCGGGGGATGCCGACAGGGATGCATGCCTCAGGCCGACCAACCATTGAAGTCATCCTTACTGTCCTGCATGCCGGCGGCAAGTTCACGGAGCAGAACTACAAGACCTCCGGCGGTCTGCACGGGGTCGGTTCTTCCGTTGTCAACGCCCTGTCCAGCTACATGAAGGTGCACGTGGTGCGTGACGGCAAGGCCTACGAGGAAGAATTCCAAAATGGCGGCCACCCAATCGGCACCCTGCGCTGCCTGGGGGCGACCAAGGAAAAGACGGGGACTACGATCACTTTCAAGCCGGACCCGATGATTTTTTCAACGACTAAGTATAATTACGAGACCATCCAGGAAAGAATCCGGGAATCTGCCTTCCTGCTCAAGGGAGTCAAGTTCACTCTGACCGACGAGCGCACGCCCAACCACCACGACGTCTTCCAGTATGACGACGGGATTGAAAGCTTTGTTGCCTACCTCAACGAAGGCAAGGGAACGATCGGCAAGGTCTTCTACTTTGAAGGCAGCCAGGATGGGATGGAAATCGAATTTGCCGGCCAGTACAGTGACTCATACTCAGAGAACTTCGTTTCCTTTGTCAACAATGTCCGGACCGCGGACGGCGGCTCTCATGAAGTTGGGGCCAGAAGTGGCTTTACTCGGGCCTTTAACGACTATGCCAAGAAGCAGGGCCTTTTGGGCAAGAAGGACAAGAACCTGGAAGGGTCCGACTACCGGGAAGGGCTCAGCGCCGTTTTAAGCGTCAAGATCCCGGAAGAATTGTTGGAATTTGAAGGGCAGACCAAGGGCAAGCTGGGGACTCCCCAGGCCAGAAGCGCGGTCGACAGCATCGTGTACGAGAAATTGTCCTATTACCTGCTGGAAAATGGTGAATGGGCCCAGGACTTGGTTAAGAAGGCCCAAAGGGCCCGGGATGCCAGAGAAGCGGCTAAGAAGGCCAGAGACGAGTCCAGAAACGGAAAGAAGCGGCACAAGAAGGAAGTCCTGTCCGGGAAATTAACACCGGCCCAGTCCAGAAACCCTAAGAAAAACGAGCTTTTCCTGGTCGAAGGGGACTCAGCCGGCGGCAGTGCCAAGCAAGGCCGAGACCGGCGTTTCCAGGCCATCCTGCCTTTGCGGGGGAAGGTCTTGAACACCCAGCGGGCCAAGCTAGCTGACATTTTTAAGAACGAAGAAATAAACACGATGATCCACACGATCGGGGCCGGGGTCGGGACCGAATTCAAGGTCGAAGACTCCAACTACGACAAGATCATCATCATGACTGACGCCGACGACGACGGGGCTCACATCCAGATCCTGCTTTTGACCTTCTTCTACCGCTACATGCGGCCGATGATTGAAGCAGGCAAGGTCTATATCGCCCTGCCGCCGCTTTACCGGATCAGCAAGAAGCAGACCAACCTTTACGCTTGGACTGATGAAGAGCGCGACGAGGATGAAAAGAAGGTTGGCAAGGGTTATGCCCTGCAGCGCTTCAAGGGGCTGGGGGAAATGAACGCCGACCAGCTCTGGGAGACGACCATGAATCCGGAAAGCCGGATGCTGATCAGGGTCAGAATCGACGATGCCCAATTGGCTGAGCGCCGGGTGACCACCTTGATGGGGGACCAGGCTTCCGCCAGAAGAAAGTGGATTGAGGAAAACGTCAAGTTCCGCCTGGGCGATGAAGAGTCGATCTTAGACAAGGTAAATGATTAGGGGGAAGCAATTTATGCCAGAAACTCACGAGCGAATTCGTGAAATGCCTTTGGAACAGGTCATGGGCGAACGCTTTGGCCGTTATTCCAAATATATTATTCAAGAACGGGCCCTGCCGGACATCCGCGACGGGCTCAAGCCGGTGCAAAGGCGGATTCTTTACGCCATGTACCGTGACGGCAACACGGCTGACAAGCCTTTTAAGAAGGCAGCCAAGGCTGTCGGTAACATCATGGGTAACTACCACCCGCACGGCGACAGCTCCATCTACGGGGCCCTGGTCTTCCTGTCTCAAGACTGGAAGATGAGAGAGCCTTTGATTGAAATGCACGGCAACAATGGGTCAATGGACGGCGACAGTCCTGCCGCCATGCGTTACACCGAATCCCGCTTGTCTAAAATTTCCAATGTCTTGCTGGAAGACATTGACAAGGAAACCGTGCCAATGGTGCTCAACTTCGACGACACCGCTTATGAACCAACGGTTTTGCCGGCTCGCTTTCCTAATCTTCTGGTCAATGGCTCAACTGGGATTTCCTCTGGTTACGCTACGGAAATTCCGCCCCACAACTTGGGCGAGGTTTTAGACGCGACTATCCACCTTCTTAAGCACCCAGATGCCAGCCTGGAAGATTTGATGACTTTTGTTAAAGGGCCAGACTTCCCGACTGGTGGGATTGTCATGGGCAAAAAGGGCTTGCGGGATGCTTACAAGACAGGTAAAGGCCGGATCCAGGTCCGCGCGAAGACCCATATCGAAGAGATCCGGGGCCACCGCCAGCAGATCGTGGTGACGGAAATTCCTTACCTGGTCAACAAGGCCCAGCTGGTCAAGAAGATCGACGAAATCCGAGTCAGCCGGGAACTGGACGGGATCAGCGAAGTCAGAGACGAAACGGACCGTCACGGTCTCTCCATCGTTATCGAGCTTAAGAAGGACGCTGACGCCCAGAACATCCTCAACTACCTTTTGAAGAATACTGACTTGCAGGTTTCCTACAACTTCAACATGGTGGCCATTGACCACATGACTCCGGTTCAAGTTGGCCTTAAGCGGATTCTGGCTGCCTACCTGGAACACGAAGAAGAAGTTGTAACCAAGCGGACTCAGTTTGACTTGAAGAAGGCCTCAGACCGGCTGGAAATCATCCAGGGCCTGATCAAGGCCATGAGCATCTTGGACCAGGTGATCAAGGTCATCCGGGCTTCCAAGAACAAGTCTGACGCCAAGAAGAACCTGGTAGCCGAATTTGCCTTCACTGACCGCCAGGCCGAAGCTATTGTCTCCTTGCAGCTTTACCGCTTGACCAACACTGACGTTTTGGCCCTGCAAGCTGAAGAAAAGGAACTGACAGGCAAGATCGCGGCTTACGAAAAGATTTTGGCTGACCCGAAAGTTTTGCAAAAGGAAATCATCAAGGAACTCCGGGCAGTCAAGAAGGAATTCGGTTCAGACCGGCTGAGCGAAATCAGCGATGAAACTGCCAGAGTTGAAGTCGATGAAAAGGCCTTGATCACTGAAGAATCTGTCCGGGTCTTGATCAGCCGCGACGGCTACATCAAGCGGTCATCTTTGCGGTCCTTCCAGTCAACTGAAGCTGGCGACAATGGCTTGCCGGAAACTGACCGGGTGGTTTATGAAGGGACCCTGTCGACTTTGACCAACCTTTACCTCTTCACCAACCACGGCAATTTGATCTACCGGCCAGTTCATGAACTGGTTGAAAGCAAGTGGAAGGATGTCGGCCAGCACCTGTCCCAGGAACTGGGCCTGGCGGCTGACGAAAGCATCATCCAGGTCTTTGCCTTGGATCATTTGGATGATCCGGACCTCTCCTTCTTGCTGGCCACAAACGACGGCTATATCAAGCAGGTGGCCCTGGCTGACCTGCAGCCAACCAGAACTTACAAGTCCCGGGCAATCATGGCCATGAAGATGAAGGGGGAGGATTCCCGCGTTATCACTGTGGACCTGGTCAAGACAAGTGAAAAGCGGGAAATTACCCTCTTTACCAACCAGGCCTTTGCCCTGAAGTATGATATTGACGAAGTCCCGCAAGTCGGGGCTCGAGCAGCTGGGGTCAAGTCAATTAACTTGAAGGAAGACGACTATGTCGTTGCCTGTCTGGTGACTGACCCGCAATTTGAAGACCTGCTCAAGGTGGGTCTGGTAACCCAAAGAGGGGCCTTCAAGCAAATGCCGCTGAACTTGATCGGCAAGACCAGCCGGGCCAAGCGGGGAGTTCTGGTTCTGCGGAATTTGAAGACCAAGCCGCACCGGATCGTGGCCTTGAAGGCTTACGGGCAAAACCATGAGCTTATCTTGATCACCTCCAGCCTGCGTAAGCAGGTCATCCGGACCAGCGACCACCCAGTTGGTGACCGGCAGAGCAATGGCTCCTTTGTCATTGATGTCAGGACAGATGGGGAAGCCAAGGAGCTGCTCATGGGCCGGCCTTTGCCGGACAAGGCCAAGGATGTCAGCCGCTTGTTCTAAAAAAGCAAAAAAGATTGCGAAAAGATCGCGAAAAGATTGAACAAAGCGCTGATTTTCTAGTAGACTTAATTAGAGAGAATTAATTTTAGCTAAAACTAGAAGGGAAAATTCCAAGATGGAAAAAGAACTGATTTTTGGTCACAGAAACCCAGATACTGACGCGATCGGCACGGCGATTGCCTACTCATACTTCCAGAACCAACATGGCTACAACACTGAAGCTGTTGCTTTGGGTGAAGCCAACGACGAAACTTCTTTTGCCTTGAAGAAGTTCGGCTTTGAAGCACCACGCGTGGTCAAGACTGTCGCAAACGAAGTCAAGGCCATCATGCTGGTTGACCACAACGAACCACAACAAAGCGTTGAAGACCGGGATCAAGTCAAGGTTACCCACGTAATTGACCACCACCGGATCAGCAACTTCGCGACGATCGACCCCTTGTTCTACCGGGCTGAACCAGTTGGCTGCACTTCCACTGTTTTGTGGGAAATGTTCAAGGAACAAAATATGGAAATTCCAGCCAACATTGCTGGTATCATGCTGAGTGCCATTATTTCCGACACCTTGCTCTTGAAGTCACCAACCACTACTGACATCGACAAGCACGCAGTTGAAGACCTGGCTAAGATTGCCGGCGTTGACTACAAGGAATACGGCCTGGAATTGCTTAAGGCTGGTACCAACATTGCTGCCAAGTCAGTTGAAGAACTGATCGACTTGGACGCCAAGAGCTTCGAACTGGGCTCAAAGACTGCCCGGATCGCCCAAGTCAACGTTGTTGATGTCCCAGAAGCCTTGGAACGCAAGGATGCCTTCCTGGCAGCCATGGAAAAGGATGCCAAGGAAAATGGCTACGACCTGTTCATGCTGGTAATTACCAACGTTTTGGACTCAGACTCAGAAGTTCTCTTCATCGGGGACGACGAAAGCAAGTCAGTCTTTGCCAAGGCCTTCGGCAAGGAACTGGTTGACTCAGAAGCCCACCTGCCAGGCGTCGTTTCCCGGAAGAAGCAAATCGTTCCGCCATTGACCCGGGCATTTGAAGCTTAATTAGTAAAGTAGCAATAAGCGAAAATAGAAACTAAAAGAATCCAGTGTAAACTGGATTCTTTTTTTGCTACATTTTTAACATCCTACTTGTTACTACAATATATCTCTTTTAATAAAAGCGCGGCTCTGCCGCGCCAATAAAAATACTGTTAACAAATAAATCCTGAGGGAGAATTTGTCAACAGTTATTTCTTTAGTTCTTTCTTTGTTGCTTTATTTGCCAGAATACTGCTTAAGCTGGTCAAACTGATTTTTCAGTTCCAAGTCCAAGTAATACGGTTGCTTGACTGGCAAGCTGTCTTGCCCATATAAGGCAAAAAGGTAGGCGAGTTCTTCCTTCCAGCGGCCGATTTCTTCATCCAGTCCGTCAGCTCCCTCATTTAAAAGGGTGTGGAGGAAGTGGTTGGCTACGCCCACAAATCTGCCGCCCAGGGCCAGGCCCTTGAAGACGTCCAGCGGGTTTCTGACTCCGCCAGAGACGATCAGCTGCTTGGTCAAAGGCGCCGCCAAAAGGGCAGCCAGGGCCGTTGGCAGGCCGCAGTCGTTCAAATACGCCATGGGGTGGGGATTGCGGTAATTTTCAATTTGGGCAAAATTGGTGCCGCCAGCTCCTCCAATATCAAACCAAGTAAAGCCAGCTGACTGCAATTTTTGCAGGCTGACTGGATCCAGGCCACTGCCGACTTCTTTGACGATGACGGGCACACCAGCTGCTTCTTTAATCTCCAGCATCCGGTCCAGCCAGACAAAGTCGCGGTCACCTTCAGGCATGGGAATCTCCTGGGCCACGTTAAGGTGGATCTGCAGGGCATCTGCTTGCAGATCCTTGACGATCTTGGCGGCCGCTTTAGCTGGGGTCAAGGGATTGACGTTGGCAAATAATAGGCCGTCTGGATTGGCTTCTTTAGCCACATAGAAGGATTCCAGCTGGTCTTCTTCCTTGGTCAAGATGCTGGCCGAACCTAAGGCCAGGGCAATTTGCTGCTTATTGGCAATTTCACCCAGCTGCCGGTTGATCTGCCTGGATTTTTCCGACCCGCCAGTCATCGCGTTGATGAAGAAGGGGGCAGACAGTTCTTTGCCAAACCAGGTCGTCTTAATCGCGTTCAGCTTTACCTTGCTTTCTGGCAGGGCCGGGCGGAGCAGGTGAACCTGGTCAAAGGAATTCGTTTTTTGGGCATTAAAAAACATCTGTGTCAAAGCCAGATGTTCTTCTTTTCTTATAGATCTTTGTGACATCGCAATGCTCTTAGTAAGTTAATTCAGATTGGTGAATGTGAAATTCCAGGGGCAGGATGTTGTTCTTGACCCAGTCCTTGCGGAGGCGGTCAATATCGGTGTCCTTGTTGACGATGACGATGCCGCAGTCGCCGTTGCCCGCGCCGCTGGTCTTGGCTGCGCCGCCATACTTGTTGGCGATTTCGATCAGCTCGGTCAAGCGGGGAATTTCGATGGCAATATTGTTGATAGCGGCAAAATGCTGCAGCAAGCGGCGGTTGATGCCAATCTGCTTTTGAATCAAAGCAATGTTTGCTTCTTCAAAGCCGCGGATCATCTTCAAAACGCACTTGCGCGAGTCTGCCAAAAACTTGGCATATTCAGTCCGCAGATTGTTCTTGTTGGCGTTGGTCTTGTCAACCAGGCGGGAGGTTGAAGCCGGCTGCTGGCTCCAGCCAATCAAGAGCTCCATGCCCTTTGGCGGAACCAATTGCTGGATCTTCAGACCTGGCCAGGCTTCACCGACCACTGTTGACAGGGACTTGCTTGCCAGTTCTTCTTTCAGCCAAAGCTTGTTGAAGGTCTGGTAGGCAATCCAGCCCCCGTAAACGCTGGCCGCGATGTCGCCGGCACTGCCGTTGCCCTGGACTGAGTAGTGGGAAATGGTGGAGAGTTTGTAAATCAAATCCTTACTTGCCTGGACACCGTAAAAGCGCAGGATTGCCTTAACTGTCGCGACCGTTACCGCGGCTGAAGAACCCAGGCCATACTTCTTGCCATCTGCTGAATCCAGGTCAGAGTTGACGTACAAGTCGTAAACGCCCATCTTGACCTTTTGTTCCAAGCAGTATCTTTCGGTAAAAGAAATTGCTGACAGAATGTATTCAAAAGGATTGTCCCGGTTGTCGATCACCATCTTTGACCCCCGTCTGACCCAGTGAATTGAATCTTGGGAGTATTGCTTGGAGTGAATCAAACCAGTATCGCTGCTGCTTGGCTTGATTGAGACCCTGACGTACTGGTCAAGGGCGACCAGAATGGCTGGACAATCTTGTTCCAAAACAGCGTATTCCCCGGCAATGTAAAGCTTGCCTGGTGCTTTTTCAGTAATCAAAAAAACTCTTCCTCTTATTCTTTTAATTTTTTCTTTTATTTTATGCCTTTAGACATTATAGCCAATTAAATAAGCTTTAGTCCAACAGAGTGACTCCTGGACCAAAACCTGCCTCAATAATCTTAACACGATCAAAGGAGGACTCAAAGTGATTAATAATATCTTTAGAATTTTTTCCCTGGCAGAGGACCTTGACATTCGGGCCGGCATCAATGGTGTAGTAGCATTCCAGCCCTTGCTGGCGCAGGTCCTGAACCAGCTTGATAGCCTTGATGGTATTAGGCTCAAAATAGGTGAAGCCAGGGACAGCAGTGAAAGTCAAAGCATGCATCTCACTGGCATTTAATTCAGCCAGAGAACCCAATTTGCTAAAGTCAGCCTGCTTGATTGCTTCTTCCATCTCGGCGATTTCATTGTCGTTTCTGTCCAGCCAAAGTTGATAGAAAGGTGAGCTCTTGCTCATTTCCATTCCCTTGGTTGAAGAAATTTTCTTCTCCTGGTCGTTGATTTCAACGGCTAAAAGACGGAGGTCCATGTCAGGCGCTTCATCCAGCGGGTAAGCATAAGAAGTTTCATCGCTGTCGCCTTTTTGCCAGACGGAAAAGCCGCCAAAAACGGATCTTGAAGCCGAGCCAGACCCCATCCGGGCCATTCTGGACAGTTCCCGTCTGTCAACGCCTAACTGGTAATGGTCGGCAAAAGCCGCCGCCATGGCCGCGAAAGCTGAGCTGGAAGAGGCCAGGCCAGCCGCGGTTGGTACCTGGTTGACTGATTCAACCGCCAAATTTCCCTTGACCCCAAAGCGGTCTTGCATAGCCCGGAGGTAGGCGAAAACGCGGTCAGCAGCTGGGCCCGAAACGGCTTGGCCGTTCAATTTAAAGGACATTTGCTCGCTGTCTGAGATTTTGGTGTCGCTGTAGAAAGCATCCAGGGTCATGGACAGACTGGACATGAGCGGCAGGCGCAATTTGGCGTCCTTCTTGCCCCAGTACTTGATCAAGGCGATATTGGTATGGGCGCGGGCAGTTTTACTCATCTTTTTTCATTCCTTTACTGTGCAATTCTGTTTTTCAATAACTTTTTGCCAAAAATCAAATTTCTTCAATCCAGTAGTCACTGATTTCAGCCTGGCAGGCTTGGGCAAGCTTTTCGCAAGCACCGGCATCCTTGCAAAGAGCGATGACGATCCCGCCCAGACCCCCGCCGGACAATTTGCAGCCTAAGGCCCCGCCTTTTTGGGCGATCTGGCAGATCCGGTCGATCTTGGCCGTCGACAAATTAAAGGAGGCTAAAAGCTCCTGGGCCTGATTAAAATATTTACCAACGCTTTCTGGGTCTTGAAGAAGCCAGGCAGCTTTGACTTCGTCAGCCAGTTGCCCCAACTGCCGCATTCTTGCTTGCGCGTCCGGGGACTCATTTAAAAGCTTGGCGACCATGGTGACGGCTTCTCTGGTATTGCCCAAATCGCCCGTGTCCATGATCAAGAGGCTGGCGCCTAATTTCGAGGAGAGCTTTTTAACGCCCTGTTGCTTATTAAAAAAGACCAGGTAATCGGAATTAACCGTGGCCGCGTCCAAGCCAGAGGCCTTGCCATGGTTGATCGTTTCTGCCTGGTTGGTGATGTCCATAACTTCGCTTTCACTCAGCTCAAGGCCCAGGTATTGGCTCAAGGCGACGGTAGTGCCATAGGCAACCGTGGCTGAGGAGCCAAGCCCGCGCTCCATGGGAATTTCCCCGGTATAGGTAAGTTTGATCTGGGGACTTTTCCCGCTTCTGGCAAAAAGTTCCTTGACGACATACTTAAGGCCGTTATAGTCGTCCGGCGCGTCAAAAAAAGGACCCTGATAGAGCTTGGTATCCATCCAGACCGGACCGGCATAATCACTGACAGTCGTCTTGATGTGGAGAGCCTGAATCGGCATGGCCAGGGCGTCATAGCCGTAAACAACGGAATGCTCGCCGATCAAAATTACTTTTCCATGAGCAGTACAAGAAGTCTGCAAAAAGAATCACCTCAATAAACAATTTCGCTAGTTCGCTTAACGTTTGCTTAGAATCAATGGCAATCAGTTCCCAAAAAGGAAAGAGATTGATAAAATTTAGATTGATCGATCAGTCAACAAAGGAGTGGAAGCAATGATCAAAATTTTAACCGGCAGACAGTCCGATCCCCTGCAAACTGAAATCATCGGCCGGGCTGCCCGAAATTATCTGGCTCAGCCTGGCAAAGATACTTTTATTATTGTTCCAAACCATATCAAGTTTAACACAGAAGTTGCCGCAATAGGCAAAGTCGCCCAACTTCAAGGGCGGAAAGAGACCAGCGTTAAGCACCTGCACGTCCTGTCCTTCTCCCGCCTGGCCTGGTTTTTCTTTAAAAAAGCTGACCTGCTCATGCCAGAAAGCCTGGATGACGCGGCCGCGACCATGATTTTGGAGCAGATCATCAACAAGCGCAGGGATGAACTCTTGCTTTTTAAAAACACCCACGCCAATTCTGGCATGATCAAGCAAGTCTACAGCACGATCCTGCAGGTTCATACCGGCCAGCTGGACCTGGCCAGCCTTCTAGAGCGGGCAGCTGACCCGGCAGTATCCTTGGACCTGGACAATGAAACCAGAGATAAGCTGCATGACCTGGACTTGATCTACCAGGATTTTTTGCAAGTTGTCAGCGACAAGCACTTTGCCACCAAGGATGAACTGAATATCCAGCTGAACCAGCTTCTGGCCAGCCAGCCAGACCTGGTCAGCCAGGCCAGCTTCTATGTGACTGATTTCTCCCATTTTTCCATTCAAGAAAAAATGACCATGCAGCTGCTGGCGGCTTTTGCCAGCGACATGACTTTTGCCTTCAAGACCGCTGACGGCAGCCTGCTCGAACCCGTGGCAGGCGAATACGACTACGTGGTCCAGAAGACCATCCGGGACTTGACTGGCTATTTCTCTGCTCATGATTTTGCTTGGGAAAGTGAAAAAATCACCAGCCAAAGCAGCCCGGCAGAAAGTTTAAACAGGGCCTGGCAGGGGGAAAGCGTGCCGGACTTAAACAACCTCCAGCTGGTCAAGGCGGATTCCCGCTACGCCGAAGCCTATTTCGTGGCCCGGACCATCTATGACGAGGTGGCCTTAAAAGGCTGCCAGTACCGGGACTTTTTGGTCCTGGCTCCGAACCTGCAAGAGTATGAAACTTACCTGGCCCCGATCTTGCGGCAAAACCAGATTCCCTTCTTTGATGACTTGCAGCAGCAAATGAAGTACCACCCTTTGGTGATTTTGCTGGAAAATTTAGGCAAGCTTCTCCAGCAGCCAGGCGATACGCCAGCTCTTTTGAGCCTCATGAAGACCCGCCTCTTGATCCCGGCTTGGTATTTAGCAGGGGATGAAGAAGCTGGGGAAGCCGCGTATTTACGCGATGTCGACCAGCTGGAAAATTTTGCCTTAGCCCACGGGATCAAGTACAGCCTTTGGCAAAAGCCCCTCAAGGACTTCACCAAGGCCCAGGTGATTGCCCTGGACCAAGAGCAATATCAAAAGCGCCTGGAGCGTTTGGATAAGCTGCGGGACTTTTTTGTCAGCAAGATCTCCCGCCTTTCCAGCCAGCTGAAAAATGAAAAAGACAGCATGACCGCCGTTAAGCTCTTCTTTGACTTCTTGGTCAAAAACGGGGTCAGTGCCCGCCTGGAAGCTTGGCGCTTAAAAGCCAGCGAGAGCGGGGACTTGCAGCAGGCCCAGCAGCCGGAACAGTGCTGGAATCTGCTTTTGTCCCTGCTCAAAGACTACCTTTTGGTCAACCCGGAAAACTTTGCCTGGGCTGACTTCTTCAAGATGCTGACGGCGGCCTTTTCCCAGGCCAATTTCGCGACGATTCCAGCCAGCCTGGACGCTGTCACTTTGTCAGAATACGGGATGGTGCAGACCAGTGGCTACAAGCAGGTCTTCATCATCGGGGCAGCCAATGGCAGCCTGCCGCAAATCAGTGACCAGCCCAACTTTTTGACCACGGAAAACCTGGCCAGTTTGGCTGACTTTTTTGCTGAAGACGCCTACCTAGAAGATGCCCAGCAGCTCCGCAACTTGGACCAGGAATACCAATTTGGCAATGCTTTAGCCCTGGCCTCTGACCGGGTCTACATTTCCTATCCGGTAATCAATTCCAATAACGACTTGCTGGATCCTTCTATTTATTACAAGCGTCTGTTGAAGATGGTTAACGGCCGGGAATACCGGCAAAGGGACCTGCCAGACAACAGCGAAAAAGACCGGACCGAATTTGCCCGTCAGCTTTTGCTCTTTTTGACCAGTCCCAAGGCCAGCTTGGGCTATTTGGCCTATGCAGAGGAAAATTCCGCCCAAAGTCCGCTGGTGACCAAATTAGTCAAACTCAGCCGGCAGTATGAAGAAGAAAAGGCAGAAGAAATCGCGGAAGGGATGGCTTACGACAACAATCCGCAAGACATCTCAGAGGACCTGGCTGAGCGCCTGTACGGCAAAGACCTTTTGTCATCGGTCTCCCAGCTGGAAAGCTACTACCAGAATTCCTTTGAATACTTCCTTAACTATGGCCTGCGCCTGCGGCCCCGGGCAGAAAACGAGCTGAACGCCATCCAGTCCGGCAACTACTTCCACCGGACTTTTGAGCTTTTGCTCAAGGAAATGCAAAAGAAAAATATCGAAATTGACAAGCTCAGCGAGCTGGACCTGGAGCTTTTGCTCAAGCAGGTCAGAAGCGAGATCCTGCAAGAACCCCTTTACCAGCAGTTCTTGCGCGATCCCTTTAATGAATATCTCTTCAAGGCCTTTGACAAGACGACCAGCAAGGTGGCCCAGAACTACCGGAGAAAGCAGCAGGAGAACAAAATGCGGGCTACATACGGGGAACTGGCCTTTGGCCCGGCGGAAAAATTGGCCGGCCTGGTCCTGCCCTTGAAGAAGTTTGCCGGCCAGCGGAAGATCAGCCTCCGGGGCAAGATTGACCGGGTCGACCTCTTTAACGGGGACCAGCACGTTTTAGGGCAACTGATTGACTACAAGTCTTCTGACCACAGCTTCAACCTGGCCCGTTTTGCCGGCGGGGTGGATTTGCAGATGATTGCCTACCTGGATGTCTTGGAAAAGAACCGGGACCTCCTGGCTGGCGGGCGGCAGTTTGACCTTCTTGGTGCCTTTTATCAGTATGTCACCCGGAAGCTGAATTCCGTCAACTCTTCATCAAATGGGGCCTTGTTTGACAGCAAGCTGCAGCTGAAAGAGAACCTTTTGGGCGGGGAAGACAAGCTGAAACTGTCCGGGGTCTTTGTCAGCGAGCCAGCCTGGTACCAGGAAGTCGACCAAGTCCTGGAGAAAAAGTCAGCCAGTCCGGTTTACCGGGGCCTTAAGCTGAATAAGAGCGGCACTTTTGGCAAAAAAGACAACTTCTTCAGCCAGGACGAAATGAGGGAGCTGCTGGAGTATGTCGAAGCCTTGATTGAAGACGCGGCCAGCGAAATCTTGAGCGGGCAGATCGCCTTGAATCCCTTCCGGCAGGGGACCAGCACTGGTCTGACATATAGTGACTACAAGGACATCTTCTACTTTGACCAGCAGCTGCCGACCAACTCTTACCGGGACCTGCCAAGCCTGAAAAAGGCTGAGCTGCTGGCCTTGATTGAAAAAAGGCTGGGGCAGGGTATATAGAAAGGAAAAAGTATGGCTGTAAAATACACACCAGACCAGGCCAGCGCTATCGAAAGCCGGGGCCAGGATCTTTTGGTCTCGGCTTCTGCCGGCTCAGGCAAAACCAGCGTTTTGGTTGAAAGGGTCATCCGGGAAATTATGGAAGACCACTTGGAAGTTGACCAGCTCTTGGTCATCACCTTTACCCGGGCCGCGGCCAGTGAAATGAAGCAGCGGATCAAGCAGCGACTGCAAGAGCGCCTGCAAGTGGAAACAGACAGCAGCCAGGCCGACTTTTTGCGCCGGCAGCTGGCCCAGATTGATACCGCGATCATTTCCACGATTGACTCCTTCTGTTTGGATGTCATCCGCCGCTTCTACTTCGTGATTGATATCGACCCGGACTTCAGCATTTTAACTGACGCGACCCAGATTGAGCTGTTAAAGGAAAGAGCTCTTCGGGATGTCGAAAACGGCTACCTACAAAATGAAGACCAGAAGAAAAAAGACCGCTTCAGGGCCTTTTACGATGCGTTTGCCGGCGACAGCAACGCGGACGCGGCCAGAGAGCTTTTGCTTGATTTGTATCAGTATGCCATGGCCCGGCCCAACTACCGGGACTGGCTGCAAAAATTGCCTGCCTCTTACCAGCTGGAGACCAGCGACGTCGTCGACAGCCCCTTGTGGCAGGAGAAGATCAAGCCTTACCTGGAAGAAGAATTTTCCAACCTGGCTGACAAGCTGACGGCTTTGATGGCCGAAGCAGACTTTGACCATGAAAAGTTTGTCAAATACCAGCCACCTTTTAGGGCTTTCGCCGCCAGCTTATCCAGCTACCGGGAAAGCCTGGCTACAGATGATCCCTTTGACCGGCAAAGAGACCTGCTGGCCAGCTGCCGGTTTGACGGGACCTTGCGGACTAACAAGGACATCGCCGACTTTGTCGAGGAGGCAAAGGAGGTTAAAGAAGCTGGCAAGCAGCTGGTCTTCAATGTCTACACCAGTTTTTACGCAAATAGCAATGCTGACCAGCAGGCCCTTTTGGCCAAGGGGGCTGAAATCGTGAAGACAGCAGCTGAAGTCGAGCTGGCCTTTATCGATCGCTTCAATGAGTTAAAGCGGAATGACCGGGTTCTGGACTTCAGCGACATGGAGCAATTAGCCTATGAAATCCTGACCCAGGACAGTTCAAATTCCGACTTGGCCCGGGCTTACTACCAAAACCGCTTCAAGGAAATCATGGTCGATGAATACCAGGACACCAACGCCTTGCAGGACGGTTTGATCCAGCGGCTGAAAAAAGACGGGAAGAACAACCTCTTTATGGTTGGGGACGTCAAGCAGTCAATTTACGGCTTCCGCCAGGCGGAGCCCAGTCTCTTTATTGCCAAGTATGACGAATATGGCCAGGAAAATTCGGCAGGCAAGAAGCGGATTATTTTTGCCGAAAACTTCCGCTCCAGCCAGCCGGTCACCCAGGCCGTCAACTTGATCTTTGACAGCCTCTTGACCAAGGACTTTGGCGGGATTGACTACAAAAACGAAGGGCAGCTGAAATTCGCGGCCGGTTATGATCCAAACGCTGCCTTGCCAACAGAAACAGAAGTCCTCTACCAAGAAGATTCTTCTGCTTCAGAAGATGACGGGGAATTGGACCAGGGCGATTTGGCCATGGTGATCAGCCGGATCCAAAAGTTGCTTAACGACCAGACGCCAATTTTTGACCCAAAGACCGGACAGACCCGGCCGATCAGCTATGGAGACATTGCCATTTTGACCCGGTCCAAGACCAGCAACCTGGACATCAAGCAGGAATTTGACCGTTACGGGATCCCGCTTTTTGTCATGGATGTCCAGAACTACTTTCAGACCTTTGAATTGACGGTCATCATGTCCTACTTGAAGATCATCGACAATCCGGACCAGGACATTCCCCTGGTGGCGGTTTTGCGGTCTCCGATCTTCAACTTCTCTAGTTCTGATTTGGCGGAAATCCGCCTGGTCAACAAGAGCATCAGCTTCTACGCGGCTTTAAGAACATATGCTAAAAAAGATACTGATCTGGCTGCCCGCTGCCGGGACTTTTTGGACCAATTGCAAGATTTGCGGGACTTTGCCTTGAGCCACCGGATTTCAGAACTGCTCTGGACCATTTATGAGCGGACCAGCTTTTTGGAAATCGTGACCGCCATGACCAACGGCCAGCAGCGCCGGCTCAATTTGACCGCCCTGTATGAAAGAGCTAGCGCCTACGAAAGCTCGGGCTTCAAAGACCTCTACCAGTTCATCAACTTTATCGCCAGAATGCGGAAGAACCAGAAGGACCTGGCCCAACCGATCTTGAGCGAAAATGCTGACAATTCAGTCAAGCTGATGACCATTCACGCCTCAAAGGGGCTGGAATTCCCGGTCGTCTTTGTCCTGGGCTTGGAGCACCGCTACAACTATCAGCAAGACATCACCGGCAACTACGTTTTAGATGCCAGCGGGCTGGGTTTGTCCTTTGCCTACCCATTTGATGAAGCGGAATACCGAGCAGATACTTTGGTCAATGCCTGGCTGAAGATCGCCAAAAAGCAGAAGCTGCTGGAAGAAGAAGCCCGCCTGCTTTACGTGGCCTTGACCCGGGCCAAGCAGAAGCTGATCCTGGCGGCAAATATCAAGCTTCCGGCCAAAACTGACCTGGCAGGCCTGGAAGAGAAGTGGGCCAAGGAAATTTCAGCTGGCCGCCTGCCCCTTTTGGACAAGATGAAGGTGGCCAAGCCCCTGGACTTTTTAGCCCCGGCCTTAGCCCACGCCAAGCAAGTGAAGCGGCTGGGAGAAAAAGCCGTCAGTGACTTGGCAGTTGGCCAGGAAGACAGTCTGGTCTTTGTTCACTTTGACCCAAAGAAAGACCAGGCCCAGCTGCCGGCAAATGAAGCGGCAGCTGCCGGCGGGGAAGACTTGACTGAAGAGGAAGAAGCCGTCTTTGAGCAGGCGGAAAAACTCTATGCCTTCAGCCAAGGCGGCTATCCCTACTTGGATGCCAGCCGGACGACGGCCTACCAGGCGGTGTCTGAAATCAAGAAGGCTTTTGGCGACCCGATCGAAGACGAACTGGCCGACTCCCATATTTCAGAACTGCAGTCAGCCAACCGCTATTTGCAGCCGATCGATACTGAGCCAGACTTCCTCTTCCAAAACACGGTCAGCTCAGCTGAACTGGGGACGGCCAGCCACTTGGTCTTGCAGTACTATGACTATGCCAAAGGCGACAGGGATGCAATTGACAGCTGCATTGCCGGCCTGGTTGAAAAGGGCCGGCTGAGCCCAACTTTGGCCAGCAAGTTGGATCGGGAAGCCTTGTCTTGGTTCGTCAAGAGCGACTTTGCCAAGGACTTTTACCAGCACCCCGACCGCCTTTACCGGGAAGAAAATTTTGCCACCATCTTGTCACCGAAGACTTTATTTAAGGATTTCAGCGATTTTCCAGGAGAAATTTTGGTTCATGGGACAATCGATGGCTATTATGAAGCAGAGAATGGTATCATTTTATTTGACTACAAGACTGACCACGTTAACCCGCGTAAGCAGGATGAAGCAATCCAGAAGCTGAAAGAGAAGTACCAGGGCCAGCTGCGCCTCTATGAAAGAGCCTTGAACGAATCAGGCCAGCTGCCTGTTTTGAAAAAGTACCTGGTGCTTTTGAGCTGCCGGGAAATTGTTGAAGTTGATTAGAAGTTTTTAGGAGTGAAAGGAGCGGAAAATGGCGGATTTTTTTGCCGGCGAAACCTTCGCGGTCGTTGACTTGGAAACGACCGGGACGCGCAAGGAGGAGGGGGACCGGATCATTCAGTTTGGCTGCGCCTTGGTCAAAAATGGCGAAGTGGTCAAGACCTATTCCTTTATGATGAACCCCCACCGGGAAATTCCACTAGCCGTGACCAATCTGACCGGGATTGACCAGAAGATGGTGGCCGGCCAGGCTGATTTCAAGCACTATGCCCCGAAGATCCGCGAGATTTTGCAGGATACGGTTTTTGTGGCCCATAATGTCAATTTCGACTTTCCCTTCTTGAACTATGAACTGACCAATGCCGGCTTTGAAGCCTTGACCTGCAAGGCGGTTGATACGGTTGAACTGGCCAAGATCGCTTTTCCGACCCTGCCTTCATACAAATTGCGGGATTTGACGGCCAGCCTGGAGATTAAGCACGCCAATCCCCACAAGGCCGATTCTGATGCTTACGGGACAGCTGTTTTGCTCATCAAGATCATCGATAAGCTGGCCTCCTTGCCCCAGGCGACTTTGAATGTCCTGGGCTCTTTGGCCGGGGGGTTAATCCGGGACACGGGCGATGTGATCAAGGAGATTGCCGACCAGTCCCGGCAAAGCAAGCGCAAGCTGCCTAAAGACAAGATCCAGGTCCGCAACCTGGTCTTGAAGAGGCAGGAAATTCCCGCGGTTGAACATGGGGTAAACGGGCATTTCCCAGTTAAAGACGCTGACAAGCGCAAGCTTTTTAAAGGCAAGATCAATTACCGGCAAGCTCAAGTGGACTTGATCGACCGCCTGCACGACTTTGTCGAAGAAGAAGGGCAAAGAGTCATGCTGGCTGAGGCCCCAAACGGGACAGGGAAGACTTTTGCCTACCTTTTCGCCTATGCCTACCAGCTTTACTCTGGCAAAAAACTGGTCATTGCCACGCCGACCAAGGTTCTCCAGCAGCAGCTCTTAGATCAGGAAATTCCCCAGCTCCTGCGGGTTACGGGCCTGGGCTTGAACGCGGAAATGGTCAAGTCCAGCAGCCACTACTTGGATTTGGACGGTTTTGCCCAGACCCTTTACCAGAATTCACCAAATAAGGCGACCTTGCTCCTGCAGATGCAGATCCTGGTCTGGCTGACGGAAACGACGACGGGGGACATGGATGAATTGCAGCTGACCAGCCAGCAGCTGCCTATCTTTAACCAGCTCAAGCACCCCGGGGATGCCCGGGTGGCCAGCCAGTTCGCCAGCGTTGACTTTTGGAACCTGGCCCGCCGCCGGCAGGAGCAGGCCAACATTCTGGTGACTAACCACGCTTACTTGGTCAACCACTACATGGACTCCATCTGGGGGCAGAACCCTTACCTGGTAATTGACGAAGCCCACCGCTTCAGCGAAAACTTGCAGACGGCCCGGACGGACTCACTTCGCCTGGAAGCGATCTGGGGCAGCATCAGCCACCTGCGCAATCTGCTTTATTTTACGGACAACAACCTGCTTAGGCAAAGTGAGGAAAATGTCCAGCTGCAGTTCATGCTGGATCTCTTGGACCAGGAGAGCCTGGACCTGATTCACAGCCTAAATCGGATGCAAAAGTATCTCTACCAGCACAAGGGGCAGGCAATCAGCCAGGTGGTTTTGCCCAACAAGAGCCTGCAGCTCACTATCCAGGGCCAGGATCTCTTCCCGGAGAACTCCCAGTTTAAGCCCCAGCTCAGACAGTTCCAGCAGCAATTGGAACAGGTCCGGATCCATACCAATCAGATCCGCTACTTGCTGGAGCAGGAAAAAGACCGCTTTTTGACAGATGAAGAATCCATGCTGGAAGAATTGAACGACCAGGTTGACTTGCTGGAATTCTACACGGAAAAGAGTTACCAGCTGGCTGACCTCCTGAACCAGCCGCTCTTAGATCATTTGGGCTTTGTGGTCAACGTGACCAATCCCGAAGATGCTCTCAGCAGCAACCTTCACTGGCTCAGCCTGGACAGTTCTGAAGAATTGCATAAAATTTACGACCGCTTTGACCATATCAGCATGATCAGTGCGACAATAACTAATGACGGCAATTTTGCCTTTGCCAAGCAGGTCCTGGCCCTGCCAAATTTGGGCGTCTCCTGCTACAAGGGCAAGGCCAGCTTCCCAATGGCTGACCACTTAGAGATCCTGGCCATGGGGGAAGGACAGCCGGAACCAGACAGTCCGCGTTTTTTGGAAGAATTGAAAAATATCCTGACCAAGGACTTAAGCGGGCAAAAGCATATTTTGTGTCTGTTTACCAACCTGGACTTGATCAAGCAGCTCTATTTTGAACTGCTGAATGATCCCCGGGTTAAGGACTATGAGCTTTTGGCCCAGGGCTTGACCGGGTCAAACGAGCGGATCACCCGTCGTTTCGTTATCGCGGAAAGGTCAATTTTGCTGGGGGCGGACAGCTTCTGGGAAGGGGTGGACTTCCACAATTGCGGGATTGACCTGGTCATCGCCACACGCCTGCCATTTGAATCGCCGGACCTGCCGGAGGTTAGCCTTAGGCAGCATTACCTGGCCCAAAGAGGCTGGGATGTCTTTCAAGAGGATTCTTTGCCCCGGGCGATTCTCCGCCTGCGGCAGGGATGCGGCCGCTTGATCCGGGGCGAGGATGATTACGGGCAGTTTTTGATCCTGGATCCCCGGATCTGGACCAAGAGCTATGGCCCGGCCTTCCGGTCCAGCCTGCCGGCTCCGGTGCAGAAGGTCAAAGCAAGTGAATTAAAAAATAAGTTAAAGTTCGAGAGGTAAAATGCTTAACGAAAGAGTCAAAAATGTTCTGCAATATCTGGCCTGGCTGGTCTTTTTCCTGTTTTTGCTTTACGCGGGAACGGTAGCCGTCGTAGCTAAGGCCGCCAAGCCTTACAGCCAGCACAAGGAGAAAGTCGCCAAGCTGGTCAAGCAGACTTCTATGAAGCAGATTGACAAGTACTACCACCTGAACCGCGGTGTCAGTTCCTATTCAGCCAGCGGGAAAACCAGCAAGGGCAAGGCAGCCTACTTCATCTATCTGCCTGGCAGCCACAAGGCCTACTATTATTCAGCTAATGATGGCGTTAGCGAAAGCACGGTCAAAGCCAGCTTCCAGAAGTCATATCCGAAGAAGACCATCAAGGAAGTCAACCTGGGCTGGTATCAAAAGCAAGCCGTCTGGGAAGTCACGGCAGTCAACAGCGATGGCAGCTACTGCTATGCCATTTACAAGTTTAAAGACGGCAAGCTCCTGTCTCTGGTCGATAAGTTATAGAAGAGCGGGCAAAAATCTGCTATCATGGATAGAGTTAATAAAATAAGGTGGAATAAAAAAGAATGACAGAATTGATTTCAATCAGAGAATCAGCCAAGCACGTTGACGAAGAAGTCAGAATGCATGTCTGGCTGACTGACAAGCGGTCCAGCGGGAAGATCGTCTTCCTGCAATTAAGAGACGGCACGGCCTTCTTCCAAGGCGTTGTCCGCAAGAACAATGTCAGCGAGGAAGTTTTTGAAGCAGCTAAGGGCCTGCGCCAGGAAGCTTCCTTCTACATCACTGGGACCATCCATGAAGACGCCCGGTCCCACTTTGGCTACGAAATCCAGATCAGCGACCTGGAAGTTGTTTCCAACAACGAAGGCTACCCGATCACCAACAAGGAACACGGGATCGACTTCCTTTTGGACCACCGTCACCTCTGGCTGAGAAGCCGGCGGCCATTTGCCATCATGCAGATCAGAAACCGGATCTTCAAGGCCACGGTCGACTTCTTTGAAAACGAAGGCTTCGTGAAGTTTGACGCGCCGCTTTTGATGCACTCAGCACCAGAAGGAACCACGGAACTCTTCCACATTGACTACTTCGACCACGATGCTTACCTGTCACAATCCGGCCAGCTTTACGGGGAAGTCGGGGCAGAAGCCTTCGGCAAGATCTTTACCTTTGGGCCAACCTTCCGGGCTGAAGCTTCCAAGACCCGCCGGCACCTGACTGAATTCTGGATGATGGAGCCGGAAATGGCCTGGATGCACCAAGATGAATCCCTGGACCTGCAGGAGCGCTTCCTGTCTTATGTGGTTGGCCAGGTACTGGAACACTGTGAATACGAATTAAGCATCCTGGGCCGGGACCTGGACAAGCTGCGCCCAGCTGCTGAAGGCAACTACACCCGCCTGTCCTACGATGACGCGGTTAAGATGCTGCAAGAAGCCGGTAAGGACTTCAAGTGGGGAGACGACTTCGGCGCGCCAGACGAAGCCTTCCTGTCAGAACAATTCGACCGGCCATTCTTCATCGTCAACTACCCGGTGGCCATCAAGCCATTCTACATGAAGAAGAACCCGGAAAACCCATTGACATACCTCTGTGCCGACGTGGAAGCGCCAGAAGGCTACGGGGAAATCATGGGCGGGTCAGAACGTGAAGCTGACTACGACACCTTGAAGGCGCAAATCGAAGAAGCAGGCCTCAACCTGGATGACTACTCCTGGTACCTGGACCTCAGAAAGTACGGCAGCGTGCCGCACTCAGGCTTTGGGATGGGCTTTGAACGGGTTATCGCCTGGATCTGCAAGCTGGACCACGTTCGTGAAGCTATTCCATTCCCAAGAATGATCAACAGAATGCAGCCATAAGCGCATTAGTTGTTTTTTAACAAGTATAAAAGCTAAAATAAAAGAGTGAGTTAACTCACTCTTTTATTTTTTGTGAAAGAACGTGAGAAAATGCCAAGTTACAATTTTTACCGGCAGCTGGGAGTGACCAGCATCAGCAACGGCTTGATTGCCTACTATGCCCGCTTAGGCCTAACTGAAGCCGAACTGGTCCTGGTCTTGCAGCTGGAAGCTTTTTTTCAAAGGGGAAATTACTTCCCCAGCAATGAAAAAATTGCGGCCAACACCAATTTCAGCGTCAGCGACGTCACTCTCTTGATCCAGAGCCTGCTGGACAAGGGCTGCCTGTCACTGAGGCAGGCAAAGGACGCCAGCGGGAAGATCAGCAGCCGTTACAGCCTGGATGAGCTCTATGACAAGCTGGACCAGTATCTAGACCAGCATGTCCAGGTCAAGGACATGAATGGGGAAGTTTTAGAAGAAGCTAAGGACAGCTTGAACAACGACCCAATGAGTGACCTGGCCCGGGAGTTTGAGATTGAATTTGGCCGCTACTTGACCCCGATTGAGCGGGAAGAAATCCAGGACTGGCTGAATTTGGATCACTATGCCCCGGAGATAATCAAGCTGGCTCTTCGGGAAGCAGTCTTGTCCCGGGCTATGAGCTTCAAGTACGTTGACCGGATTTTGCTGAATTGGCAGAGAATGAATTTAAAGACCGCAAGCGAGGTCCAGCAGTACTTGGAAAGAAATCGTTAGTAAGTTTACGGAGGATTTTGATGGGAAAAGACGAAAAGCTCTTGAGTGATGAAGAAGCAAGAAGCGTTTTACAGCGGATCGATGCCATGTTCCCGGAGGCTAAAGGGGAGCTGAACTGGGACAACCGTTTCCAGCTGATCTGCGCTGTCCTGCTCAGCGCCCAGACGACAGATAAGATGGTCAACAAGGTGACCCCGCAGCTCTTCGCGGATTTTCCGACCCCGGAAGCCATGGCGGCGGCCAGCCAGGAGGAAATCGAGGCAGATATTTCCCGGCTTGGCCTCTATCATTCTAAAGCCAAGCACCTCAAGGAAATGTCCCAGACCCTGGTTGATGAATACGGCGGCCAGGTACCGGGCAAGAAGGAGGACCTGGTCAAATTAGCCGGGGTCGGCAACAAGACGGCCAATGTCGTTTTGGCTGAAGGCTGGGGGATTCCGGCCATCGCGGTCGACACCCATGTGTCCCGGATTGCCAAGAAGTTCAAGATCGTGCCGGAGAAGGCAACTCCTTTGCAGGTGGAGAAGCGGCTGGAAGAGCTGCTGCCAAAAGATGAGTGGATCCATACCCACCATGCCATGATTTTCTTTGGCCGCTACAAGATGCCCGCCCGGGCCAAGAACCCGGATCCCTACAGCTACCTGGAATAAGCTAAGAAAAAAGAATAACTTTTTGCAGGGGATAGTCATGATAAAATTGATTGCCTTGACACGATTGAAAAAGAAGTTTTGGGCATGTAAAAGGCCGCCGGAGAAGGCGGTCTTTTTTATATATATTATGCTAAAACATGCTTGATGAAAGCATCCAGTTCCTTTAAAACAGCTGGAGAGGTGAATTCACCGCCGCCGTGGTCAGCACCCTTGATCAAGATATAGGAGGCTTCTTTGCCGCACTCCTTTAATTTCAAGTAGAGGTCGGTGCTGCCGGCTGTGTTGACTGTTCGGTCTTTTGTGCCATGAATGATCAAAACTGGCGGAATATCGGTACCTTTGCTGATATTGCACTCAACTGACAATTTCCGGCGCAGGTCTGCCTGCTCTCTTAAGTCAACCCGGCCCATTTCCATCCCTTCAGGACTGTCAGCCTGCAGGTGGTTGATGGTTGTCGGGTTGCTGTCTTCCCGCATGACGGAGACAGAGCCGTAAAAGTCGACTACACCACTTACTTTGGTATTTACATCAGGGTAGAGATTGTCTTCGCCTTCCGGGAAAAAGCTGGCGTAAACGGCAGTGTGGCCGCCAGAAGAATTGCCCGCTAAAATAACCCGCTTTGGGTCGCCCTGGTATTCGGGCCCGTGCAGCTTCATGAAACGAACGGCGTTTTGGGCATCCAGAATCGGCTTGGGGAAGGAAGCCACGTCGCTGCCTCTGTATTCGACAACCGCGACGACATAGCCGAGAGCGGCAATTTTTGCCATCTGGGGCAGGTCCCGGTAAACATCTTGTTTCATCCAGGCAGAGCCTTGCACGTAAACAAAGATCGGGTAAGTCAGACCATTTGGGTGATTCCGCGTGGATGGTTCCAAGATCTGCAAGCTTAGTTTCTGCCCGCCATAATCAGCGTATTTAACGTTTGGGTGGTAGAGGACTCTGACTTCATCGCCTGTGCTGTCGATATATTTTACGTCAGGCAAGTCGGTTTGGTATTCCGGAAAATCCGCGTAAGACCATTTTTTTATTTCCATAATTTTTTCTCCTTTTCACATGCTAATTCAATTGTAGGGCAGGAAAAAGGATTATTCCAGGCAAAAAGTCAGCGTTTTCAATAGAAATTACAATACACCAAAAACACCGGCAGAGATTAAACTGACGGTGTTTTCGCGTTTATAGATTCAGTAAAAATTACCGGTTGACGATGCTTCTTGGCCGACCGCCCTTGGCGATGGTCAATTGGTCGCTGAGGCAGATCTGCACCATGTTGCGGATGGAAGTTTCCGTGTAGAAGGCTGAGTGAGGAGTGATGACGACGTTTGGCATTTTGGCCAGGGTCTTGTAGTCTTCTGGAATTTCGCTGTCCTTAAGGTCCTTGTGGCCGAAGTAGCTGGATTCCCCAGCCAAGGTGTCCAGGCCGGCACCAGCGATTTCACCATCTTGCAAAGCCTTGATCAAGGCTTCAGTGTCGACTAATTCACCCCGGGCACAGTTGATCAAGTAGGCAGACTTCTTCATTTCCTTCAGTTGCTTTTCGCCGATCATGTTTTCAGTTGATGGGAAGAGTGGGGTGTGGAGGGAGACAATGTCAGCTTCCTTTAAAACCGTGTCAAAGTCGGTGTAGGTCAAAAATGGTTCAAATTCCGGGTTATAAGCCACGTCATAGGCAATAACCTTGGCCCCCATGGCTGAGAAAATTTCCGCTACAGCGCTGCCGATGTGGCCGACCCCGATCAAGCCGACAGTCAAGTTGTAGATTTCATTGCTGATCAAGTTGCTTGGCCAGGTGAAGTCATGGTCATGGTCCATTTGGTAGCGGAAGATCCCGATCTTGCGCAGAAGGTACATGGCCTGGGTAACCGTCATTTCAGCGATGGCCCGCGGGGAGTAGACTGGGACGTTAGTCACCAGTAAGTTGTACTTCTTGGTCCAGTCAAAGTTGATGGTGTTGAAGCCGACGATTCTGAGGCCGATGCACTTGACCCCGTATTCGCTCAATTTTTGGTAAACAACTTCTTCGTCAACCGGGCCCAGGGGCTTGATGGAAACGCTGCTGCAGCCTTCAGCTAAATCAACAGTCGCGCTGGTCAAGGCCTGGTCAGTCGTCTTGACTTCAACATCGTTCTTCTTAGCCCAGTCTTCAATGTAAGGCACTTCGATCGGGCTGACGTTATACATGGCAATTTTAGTCATAAAAAACTCCTTTGTTACTTCAGCTTTTGCTTTTTACTACTTATATTCTACCGCAAATGCTGGTCAAACCAGGCAGTAATTTCCTGCAAGCGGCGGATCCGGTGTTTTGGCTGCCCGCTTCTGGAAAGCTCGTGGTTTTCGCCTTTAAAGAGGCACATTCTGCTTTCTACCCCGTAGTAGAGCAGGGCCCGAAACATTTGCATCCCTTCCGGCAAAGGACATCTGTAGTCTTCCAATGAGTGAATGAACAAGGTCGGCGTGGTAACCTTTTTAGCGTATTTCAAAGGAGACTGCTGCCAGGCGTAGTCCAGCTTTTCATCTAGATCCTTAGCATCAATGGAGTAAAGGTCTTCCCAAGGACCCACGTCAGACATAAAGGCATCGCTCAACCAATTAGACATGGACCGCTGGCTGGCGGCAGCCTTGAAGCGGTTAGTATGGCCGATCACCCAGTTGGTCATGTAGCCCCCGTAAGAGCCGCCGGTAATACCCAGGCGGCTTTCATCAATTTGCGGGATTTGAGCTAAAACTGCATCGGTGAATTTCATCAAATCATCGTAGTCTTCCCGGCCCCAGTGCCCCCGCATGTTGGCGTAATCGTTGCCCTGGCCGTCGGAGCCGTAGATGTTGGCAAAGAAGACAAAGTAGCCCTTGCCTGACCAGACCTGCATTTCATGGAAAAATGGCGTCCCGTAGACGGTCTTTGGCCCGCCGTGAACGTCGAGAATAGCCGGATATTTTTGCTTTTCATCAAAGTCTTTCGGGTAAAGAACCCAGCCGTGCTGGGTATTGCCAGCATAATTCTGGTAGTCAACTTGAACAGCAGAAGCGACATAGCGGTCCTTTAAGGCAGCTTCGTTATAGCTGGAGTGCTTGGTCAGCTGTCCGTCTTTAAAGCTGTAAAGCTGCTGGGTCTCGTTGGCATTTGGACCGGTGAACCAGCAAGTGCCATCTTCCGTAAAGTCAAAGAATTCGATTGAGGGGAATTCAAAGACTGGAGTAATTTTTTCACCGTTAAAGCACTCCAAGACCGTGTGGTCGACCTTGGTAGTAGTGAAGTAAAGGCAGTCGTCAAAGACTTGACTGGTTCGCACGTCTAACAGGCAGAGGTCGGTGTCAACGCAGTCGCCCCAGCAGTCTTCCCAAGCCGCGGTTAAGGCTAATTCTTGCTTTTCTGAGTCATACTTGTAAAACTGGGGATTTTCTTCAGTGCCGTAGCGCTTTTCATCAGTGGCCACCAGGTAGAGCTGGCCCTTTAAGACGCAAATGGCAAAAATTGACCATTCTTCTTTTGGCAAAAGCTGGCGATACTCCAAGCTCTTTAAGTCTATCTGGTAGAGGGCGGACTTGCGGGCCTTGGACTTGGTGTAAGAGTCCCCGGTGAAGTAGAGGACAGAGCCGCTCACATAATGAAGGTCAAAGTTGAAATATGGGTCGTCTTTTAAGAGCTCAGTCAGTTCATTTTGGGCCGGGTCAAAAATGAAGAGGCGGTCGCGGAACTTGGAAATAATGCCATCGCCGTTGAAGTAGGCAGGGAATTCGTCTAAGACCACATAATCTTTTTCATCCGGATCCTGCTTCTTTTCCGCTTCGCGCAGGTCAACCCGCCGGCTTAAGAGCAAGCGGCCGTCTTCTAGGACCTTTTCGACCACGAAATCTTCTCCCTCTAAAGCAGCGATTTCCCTTGCTTCACCGCCAGTCAAAGAGAGCTGGTAGATAAAAGTCTTGCCTTTTTCCTTTCTTCGGTTACCGGCAAAGCAGACCGTGTTTTCATCAAGAAAGACGAAGTCCTTTTCCTGGCCAAAGGAGCTAAGGGGAGCAACTTGCCCGTCTTTCAAGGTCTCTAAGGTGTAGAGATACTTGTCTTTTTTGCAGGCATCTGGCAGTCCTTTGACCCAGACCAGGTTCTGCCCCTTGGCCTTGAGCTTGCCCAGGTTGGCATAGTGCAAAAAGTCTTCAATTTGAATTGCTTCCATAATTTCCTCTTTTCTATTTTTGTAAGTATTGTTGACAGTTATTCTTGTTTTTATCCTGTTGCCATATATTTTAGCAGATAAAAAAGCCGGAATACCTGCTTTTTTACAGCAAGTATTCCAGCTATATTAGTCATCAGCCTTTTCAAATTGCGAGTTATAAAGGCTAGCATAGAAGCCGCCCTTGGCCAGGAGCTCCTCGTGGTTACCAGTCTCCATAATGTCACCGTGGTTGATAACCAGGATCAGGTCAGCATCCCGGATAGTAGACAGGCGGTGGGCGATAACGAAGCTGGTCCGGCCTTCCATCAGCTTGTCCATGGCAGCCTGGACCTTGAGTTCAGTTCTGGTGTCAACACTGGACGTTGCTTCGTCCAGAATCAAAAGCGGGGCATCCTTGATCATGGCTCGGGCAATGGTAATCAGTTGCTTTTGCCCGGCTGACAGGTCGTCGGCCTTGATCGGGGTATCATAGCCAATCTGGTCAACCAGGTCGCTGAGGCCAGTTGCCCGGCAGACTTCATCCAAGCGTTCATCACTTACTCCAGTTTGGTTGTAGACCAGGTTTTCTCTCAGAGTCCCGTTAAAAAGCCAGGTGTCTTGCAAGACCATGCCAAAGAGCTGGTGGACGTTTTCTCTGGTAATATCTTTGGTAGAGACGCCGTCGATCTTGATTGAGCCGGAATTGATCTCATAAAAGCGCATCAGCAAGTTGACGATAGTGGTCTTGCCGGCGCCGGTTGGCCCAACCAGGGCAACTTTTTCACCAGGAGCAACTTCAGCGGTGAAGTCGTGGACGATAACCTGCTCTGGGTAGTTGTAGCCAAAGACCACATGCCGGAAGCTGACCTGGCCTTTAACGTGATCCAGATGCTTTTTGCCTTCTTCTTTTGGCATTTCTTCTTCGTCCAAAAAGTCGAAGACCCGGCGGGAAGCGGCCAGCAGCATTTCTAAACTCGAAGCCATTTGCCCCAGGTTTTGCAAGGGCTCTGAGAAAAGGCGGATGTAGATCATGAAGGCCACGATGGTCCCGAAGCCGATCTGCCCTTGGTGGGCGGCGATGGCACCGACGATGCAGACAACCACGTAAGCAGCGTTGCCGGCAAACTGCATGATTGGATTCATGGAGCCGGAAAGAGCATTGGATTTCCAAGCATATTCATAAAGCTGGTCATTGACCTGGTCAAATTCCTGGCCAAGCTGCTTTTCTCCATTGTAGGCCTTGACAATTGCCAAGCCAGTGTAGCTTTCCTCAACTTTCCCGTTTAAAGCGCCCAGCGTTTGCTGCTGGCTGTTGTAGTAGCGCTGTGATGAGGAAATGAGGCCGGTGGAGAAGATGAAGCCCAGGAGGGCGGTAATCATCCCGGCCAGGGCCATGATCCAGTTGGTCATGAGCATCATGACGATGGAACCGACCAGCATGGCCAAAGAGGAGACCAGGTTGGAAATACTCTGGTTCATCATTTGCCCAATGGTGTCAACGTCGTTGGTTACCCGGCTCAAGGTGTCGCCGGTTGTGTGGCCGTCAAAATATTTTAGGGGGATGCGGTTGATTTTTGCGGAAATATCTTGCCGCATCTGCTTGGTCATAGTCTGCGTAATCGTGGACATGGTCCAGGCTTGATAAAGGTTGCAGAGGCCGGCAATGAAATAGATTATTATCAAGAAAGTACCAATTGAGCCAATTTTCTTCATGTTCATCGGGCCGGTCAAGCCTGCGGAGATCAAGTTGGTGACTTCTGACAGCTTGCTTGGTCCCCAGACGTTCAAAAGGGCACCAATAACCGCGACGATGATGGAAAGAATCAAGCCGAGCCGGTAGCGGCCCAGGTAGGCGATAAACTCTTTAGCGGTCTTCAGGTTGGAGGCAAAACCTGTATTTTTCTTACTCATGGCTCATTTCCTCCTTTGACAATTGTGAAGAGACGATTTCCTGGTAGCTTGGACAATTCTTGAGCAGGTCGTCGTGCTTGCCCAAGCCAACGGCCTTGCCGTGTTCCAGGACCAAAATCTGATCAGCGTCTCTGATAGTGCTGACTCTTTGAGCAACGATAACTTTAGTAGTGTTTTTTAGCTTTTTGCCTAAAGCTTCCCGCAAAAGCCGGTCGGTTTGGAAGTCAAGAGCGGAAAAACTGTCGTCAAAAAGCATGATTTCTGGCTTGCGGGCAACAGCTCTGGCAATAGAAAGCCGCTGCTTTTGCCCACCAGACACATTGCTGCCGCCTTGGGCGATCGGGGCGTCAGTTTTTCCAGGCATCTGGTCAACGAATTCACTGGCCTGGGCGGTTTCAATCGCCTGGTCAAGCTCTTCCGCGCTTTTGACCCGGTCGGCCTGGCCAAAGCTGATATTGGACTTGACTGTTCCTTTAAACAAAATGGCCTTCTGGGTCGCGTAACCGATCCGGTCCCGGAGGCTGGTCCGCTTGTAGGACTTGATGTCCTGGCCATCGACCAAAATCTGTCCTTTAGTTGGGTCATAAAAGCGGACGATCAAGTTCAGCAGGGTAGTCTTGCCCGACCCGGTGCTGCCGATAATGGCAAAAGTTGAACCAGGCTCGACCTTAAAAGAGAGATTCTTCAGCACTTCACCGCTAGTGCCAGGATATTTGAAGGAAACATTTTTGAATTCGATAGAGCCTGCCGGACCTTGACTGGCAGTTTCAGTTCCGTCAGCCATTGAGTCAGGAGTATCTAGAACCTCGCTGACTCTTTGGGCGGAAACGGATGCCCGGGGCCAGAGAAAGACGATCATGGACAGCATCATAAAACTCATGACAATCTGCATGGCATAACTGGAGAAGACGACCATGTCGGAAAAAATCCCCAGCTTTTGCCCGCTAGAAGCGCTGGTGATCAGGGATGCACCTAAAAGATAGATAACCAGGGGCAAAAATGAATTGATGAACTGAACGGAGGGGTTGAAGATGCTCATGACGTGGAAGGCGGTCATGTTGTTGTCGGTCAGTTCGTTGTTAGCCCGGGCAAACTTGTCTTGCTGGTATTTTTCCGCATTGTAGGCCCGGACGACTCTGATCCCGGACAGTTGTTCTCTGGTGACTCGGTTCAGGTTGTCGTTTAAGGACTGGATCTTTTTAAAGCGGGGCATGGCAACTGTCAAGCCGATGGCAAGTACAACCGTGATCAGCAAGAGGGCCAGTGCCGTTGCCGCGGTCCATTGCCAGGCCTTGTTCAAGATTTTAACGATCGCCCAAGTGGCCATGATCGGTGACATGAACATAAATGACATCCCCATGCCAATAAAGTTCTGAATCTGCGTGATATCGTTGGTTGTGCGGTTGATAAGAGAGTCACTTGAGAAGCGGTCGACATCCTGCATGGCCATGTGGATAGTCTTTTGGTACATTTCATGGCGCAAGCTTTTAGCCAGGCCAGCCGAGACAAGGGCGGCCAGGTAGTTGGCCAGAATCATGCCGATCCCAGCCCCAACAGCGCAGGCCAACATCCAGGCCCCCTGGACCAAAATATCGCCCATTTGGGCCTTGGGCGTTTCAACCAGCTTGGTAATGGCTGACATATAGTCCGGCATCTTTAGGCTGAGCCAGACGGTCATAATGATGGCTAAAAAGCAGACTGCGGTTTGGGCAGCTTCCCGCGGAGTCAGATAATGCAGTGCTTTCTTCATCTTTTCCTCCTTAACGAAAATCGAAATAACGATACCTAGCTATTAATTTAGGCATTATTTGGCTTGATAAATCGACTTGTAAGCCTGGACCAAAAGAGAGTGGAGAATTCCTTGCTCTGTCTCAGTCATTCCGCTTAAAAGGCGGTCTCTGGTTTCAATCATGTTCTGTTTGGCTTTGCCTTCGACTTCCAGGCCTTTGTCAGTGATCCGGGCCTGCTTGCTTCTGCGGTCCTGGGGATCCTCAACCAGCTGGATCATCCCTTTTTCTTCCAGGCGCTTGACCAAGCCGGCTACCGTTGACTGGGCGATGTGGAGCTGCTTTTCAAGCAGTTTAAGAGGCAGCTGCCGCTTGCCAGCCAGTGAAAATTGCCGCAAGATTGCTGCTTGAGATGGGGTGACGTCCAGCTTTTTCATGTGCTGGGTCATCTGCCGGCTGATTTCATCGTGGATCATCTTGATTTGGAAGGGGATGTCCGCGTCTTCAATTTTTGGTTGGCCAAATTCTTTCAAAATAAAAACCTCCTTTTCAATGATTCACTGTCTATTCTATTTGTTTCACTTCTGAAAATAAATAGCTAGGTATCGAATTTTTAAAGAGAAAAAATAAAGTATGGTCAAAAAACATAGCCTTAAGAAGACAAGAGCAAAGAAAAAGGCCTGCCAGACTCTGTCTGGCAGACCTGAGGCTTAATTGCCTTGTTTATTGTCAGTATTATTGTTGTCCTGCTTGTTTTCTTCAGCCTTCGGGGCTTCGCTGCTCTGGCTGGACGAAACAGCAGAGCTGGAGGAAACCGAGCTTGAACTTGCTGAGCTGGATGAAGATGAGGATTTTGAACTTACTGAAGAACTTGAACTGGACTTAGAAGAGCTGGAACTGGAGCTGGACTTGACGCTGGAAGTTACAGTTGAGCTGGAACTTGTAGTAGAACTCGTGCTTGAGCTGACATAGTCGGCATCAGTCGGTGAATGCCCCTTAACGAAGAGTTCCCAAGTATATGACTGGCCAGGGGAGGCCACTTCGTCTTCAGTATTCTTGACGATCCGCTTCTTAACGACCGTTGATGGCATTTCCCAGTCGGTGCTGTCTTCGTCAGCCATCAAGTAAGACATCATATACTTGTAAATCAGCTGGGCCGAATACTGGCCGACCCCGGAAATCGTCCCGTCCTTTAAGTTGTCATAGCCTGTCCAGATCCCAATCGAGTACTGTTTGGTGTAGCCAACAAACCAGGAGTCCTTTGGCGTTGAGCTGTAGCTTGGGTACTTAACTAGCTCTGAGTCGGAGTACTTAACCGTACCAGTCTTGCCGGCCTCGTAGATCCCGCTGACCTTGGCCGTGGTCCCGGTCCCGCTGGTGAAGACGCCCTTGAGCATGTCAGTGATCATGTAGGCGGTTGACTTCTTCATGACCCGCTTGCCAGTAGAGTTGTATTTGCGCACTTGCCCGTCAGCCGTTTCGATCTTGGAGACGAACTGCGGCTTGCGGTAGACGCCCATTGTCGCAAAGGCTCCGTAAGCAGCCGCCATCTGTAAGCTGGAGGCGTCAGCCCCGATCGCTGTTGACAAACCAGCGTTGGCAGAGACGTTGACGCCCAGTTTTCTGGCAAAAAGTGATGCTCGAGAAATCCCAACTTCATTCAAGGCTCTGACGGCTGGCACGTTTCTGGACTGAACCAGGGCGTAGCGCATGCTCATTGACCCTTGGTAAGTGTTGTCCCAGTCATAAAGCTGGATGTTGGTACCTGGGTAAGTGTACTTGGTATCCTGAAGGATATGGCTGGTTCCCCAGTTGAGATATTCAATTGCCGGACCGTAGTCTAAGACTGGCTTGATCGTTGACCCGGTCGACCGGCCGGTTTGGACTGCCCGGTCAAGTCCCAGCTGGACCGATGGCAATTTTCGGCCCCCAAGGATGGCGATGACGTGGCCGTTCTTCGGGTTGACGACCGTGGCCCCGATCTGCATCTTCTTACTGGTGAAAGCAACGCTGCCGCTGTTGGCCAGGGAGTAGAGCTTGTTTTGGGCAGCCTGGTTGATGTTGATGGTAATCTTCAGGTTGTCGTTATATGGGTCATAGCCGTCAGCCTGTACTTCAGCAATTGCTTCCTTGATGTAGGCGTCGTCGACCTTGCGCAGCTTGGATTCAGTGCTGGTCGTGTGCTTCTTCAGACCCTTCTGCACGTCTTCAGCCTTGGCAGCCAGGTACTGCTTTTTGGTGATTTTCTTATTGTCGTACATGGCCTTTAAGACCAGGTCCCGCCGGTACTTAGCCTTCTTTGGGTATAAGTAAGGGTTGTAGGCCACCGGGGCGTTAGGCATCCCGGCCAAAAGGGCCAGCTGGGCCAGGTCCAGCTGCTTGAGGGACTTGCCATAGTAGTAGTTGGCTGCCGTCCCCATCCCATAGGTCCCGTAGTTCATGTAGACCTTGTTGATGTAGAATTCCAGGATCTGGTCCTTGCTGTATTCTCTTTCAACCTTCATGGCCAGCCAGGCTTCCTGGGCCTTTCTGGACAGGGTCCGTTGGGAGCTGGCGGTTGAGAAGCAGGTCAATTTGACCAGCTGCTGGGTGATGGTTGACCCGCCGGCCACGGTGCTGGAGCTCTTGACGTTGGTCAAGAAGGAAGACACAATCCGGAAGGGGTCGATCCCCAAGCTTTCAGAATAGAAGCGCTTGTCTTCAATGGAGACGACCGCGTCTTTCAAGGTCTGGGGGATATCCGAATCTTTAGCATAAACCCGGGTTTGTGAACCCAGTGACATTAAAAATTTGCCATCGGTAGTGTAAAAACTTGATGTGCCGCCGCTTTGCAGCTTGGCGGTGCTGATGCTCGGCGCGTCTTTGGCATAATAGGCGAAGACGCCGACGCCGGAGATGATCAGCAAGAAAAAGAGCAGAAAAAGCCATTTGATTACCCGCAGAACGGGCCGGGCCTTCTTGGCGCCGTCATTGGCATGCAGGCGCGCCATCCGCGTGTTCTTTTGCTCTGGACTATTTGTTGCCATGTTCTTGTTTCCTATCCGCAATGATCCGGTCGACCGCCTCTAAATAAGGCAGGGCAGGCCGGAATCCGCTTTTAATTTCAAAGGAGTTAGCTTCGATTTCAGCAAGAGTCATAGAACTCTTGCCGGCAGCCTTCCAGTTTTGCCAAGCTTGAATCAAAAAAGATGCCGGGGTAACGAAGTAGCGCTCCAAACTCATGAAACCGATAAGGGCAAAACAGATGCCCTCTTGGTCCAGGCACTGCTGCAGGTGCAGGATTTGGTGGTCATGAAAGTTCTTTAAAGGAAAAGAAGTTTTGTTGCGCGTCTCCTTGGCTTCAAAATCAAGGTAGTAGCCCTGATAAACGCCATTGTAGTCAGTCGTTGAGGCCTGTCGGAAGTAGGCCTCGCGGATGACGGCCCGCGATCTTTTCGGGTAGTCGACCTTGACGATCTGGATCGGGGTCGGTTTCTTGTGGACGACCGCGATGCCCGCGTCGAGGTAGTACTGGTTTGATTCGTTGATCTGCTGCTCCAGGGTCATCCCGCGGTCGGAAAAGCTGGCCTTCTTAAGCAGGGCCTTTTCTCCTTGCCGCTGGGCTGCCCTTAAGGGGATGACAGATCCAGTTGGGTATTTAACCATAAAGTTCACTCCTGGAAGTCATTATAACAATAAAAACTTGAGAAACCTAATCAGATTATTTTTGCGCTAGCGCTAAAGCTCGATCATCCTTGCTTTTTCGGTTAATGTTACAATGTTTTTAAAGACCTGGCAAAGCAAAAGAATTAAGGAGGAAATTTGCATGCAGCGAATTTGGATCAGCGGCTATCGCAGCTATGAACTGGGAACTTTTGGCGACAAGGATCCAAAAATCACGGTGATCAAATACGCCATTAAGCAGTACCTGACTAATCTGCTGGAAGAAGGACAGCTGGACTGGGTCATCACCGGCGCTAACCTGGGCGTTGAGCAGTGGAGCGCGGAAGTAGCGCTGGATTTGCGGCAGGAATACAACTTGCGGGTTGCGGTGATGCTGCCTTACTTGGACTTTGGCAGTCGCTGGAGCGAAAACAACCAGCTGAAGCTGCAGAATTTAAAAAATCTAGCTGACTTCTGGTCCGCGACTTCAAAAGGATCTTACCAGGGTGCCCGCCAGCTTAGGGACTACCAGCAGTTCATGTTCCAGCATACCGACCGGGCCCTTTTGGTCTATGACCCGGAATACCCAGGCAAGAGCAAATATGACTACGAGATGATTGAAAAATACCTGCAAAAGCGCGATGACTACCAGCTGGACCTGCTCGATTATTATGACTTGGAGCAGGCCGCCCGGGAATATGAAGAAAATCAAAGAGAATGGTAAATTTTAACTCTTTCTTTCTTTTTTATGGAGTCGCTTTTTGATAAAATGACTTTAGTATAAAGGAGTCAAGAGTTAATGGCAGATTTAAACGATATTAAGCTGTCCGCGCAGGACATTTTAAAGAAGCAGTTCAGAAGCAAGGTCAAGGGCTATGATCCGGATGAGGTTGATTCTTACCTGGACCAAATCATTTCCGACTATGAGACCTTCCAGGACATCATTGAAGACCTATACGGGCGGATTGGTGAACTGCAGGGGCAAGTGATCGACGCTGAGAAGCAGGTCAAGCAGGAAGAAAAGGCCGTCAAGGAAATCCCGGCAGCCGTACCGGCATCAGCGACTACTGAAAGCAAGGAAGAAGACGTCAAGACCTACGTGCCGAGCTCACAAAGGCAGCGGACCGACTTCGCCTTGGATAGCAGCAGTACTAGCGGCGAAATTTCAACTAACATGGCAATCATTCAAAGACTTTCAACTCTGGAGCGGAAGGTCTACAATCTGGAACAAAGAGTTTACGGAATTCAGGACTTACAAAAGTAAGAAAGTTTGCTATAATAGTAATGTTGCAAATTTTGAGCAGTCGCGGCCGGCCTTGAGCCGGCTGAGGAAAGTCCACGCACGCACGGGCTGCGATGCCCGTAGTGATCGTATTCAGCCCAATAAGCTGGAGGAGGCCTTGAGCCTCACGGCAGAGAAAGCGCTAAAGCCTGGCCATGCGTGAATATCTTGAAAGTGCCACAGTGACGGAGCAAGCCGGGAAACCGGCTTGGTGGAACGAGGTAAACCCTGCGAGCGTGTAACCCAAAATTTGGTAGGGGCGTCTCAACTTAGGCAAATGAACCAAAAGTTGGACTACATCATGTAGAGATAGATGGCTGCTGAAACCAGCCGCGGCCGGCGGTTGGTGGAACAGAACGTGGCTTATAGAAATTTGCAAGGCAGAGAGTTGGACTTCGTTTGAAGCCCAACTTTTTCTTTTTTAAGGAAAAAGCCTGCAAAGATAAAAACAAGATAAAGATCAGAATAAAATTCAGAAGTAAAAGAACGGAGACAGCGATGGAAGAATACCAATTATACGCGACCATGGGGGCTGGTTTTGAAAGCGTCGTGGCCAAGGAACTGCAGTCCTTGGGTTATGAAACGACGACCGAAAACGGCCGGGTCTTTTTTAAAGGGGGCCAGAAAGACATCGTCAGATGCAACCTGTGGCTGAGAACCGCTGACCGGGTCAAGATCCTGTTAAAGGAATTCACGGCAAGAGACTTCTCAACCCTGTATGACGAAACTTACGCTTTTGACTGGGCCATGCTTTTGCCAGTCGACGCGGCTTTCCCGGTCAAGGGGCGCAGCGTCCGCTCAAAGCTCCACTCTGAGCCGGACGTGCAGTCAATTGTGAAAAAAGCGATCGTTGACAAGATGGCAGCCCAGTACCACCGCCGGGGCAAGCTGCCGGAAAGCGGCAGCCTTTACCAGCTGGACGTGCACATTTACAAGGATACTGTCCGCCTGTCACTGGATACGACTGGGGAAAGTCTTTTCAAGCGGGGTTACCGGATTGAACACGGTGGCGCGCCTTTAAAGGAAAACTTCGCGGCGTCTTTGATCAAGCTGACCCCATATGATGGGACCCACCCGTTTATCGACCCAATGTGCGGGTCAGGGACCCTGCCAATTGAAGCAGCCTTGATCGCCCGCAATATTGCTCCAGGCACTTGGCGGAAGTTTGCCTTTGATGACTTTGACTGGTTTGATCCTAGCCTGCATGAAGAGCTGCTGGAAGAAGCTAAGAGCCAGGTTAAACCGGCTGAGGCGCCGATCTGGGCCAGTGACATTGACCAGTCAATTCTTGAAGTGGCCAAGCTGAATGCCCACAATGCCGGGGTTTTGCAGGATATCCGCTTCAAGCAGGTCGCGGTCAAGGACTTTACCACCGACCTGGAAAACGGCGTCATCGTTTCCAACCCACCATACGGCAAGCGTTTGAAAGACAAGCAGGGGGTGGAAGAACTATACCGGCAAATGGGGGAAGTCCTGCGGCCACTTACTTCTTTCAGCCAGTACTATCTGACGGCGGACCCGGATTTTGAAAAGTGCTTTGGACAAAAGGCCAGCAAGAAGCGCAAGCTCTACAATGGTAACCTCCGGGTTGACTACTACCAGTTCTGGGCTAAGCGCAAGTAATGAAAAAGAGACAAGCTGATGAAGACGATCACGGATAGTGAACAGCCAAACTTCTGGCTGATCTCAGACCCGCACTTAATTGCGGATGACCTGCATGATTTTGGCAGCCGGTTTCTAGAGATGCGCCGGACTAGTGCCGGCAAGGATATTGCCTACCAGGACCTGGCCCTAAGGGCTTTTGTCAGAAAAGTCCTGCAGGCAAAGCCAGCCGCCTTGGTTATCACCGGGGACTTGACCTTTAACGGGGCCAAGCGGTCGGCAGAAAGGCTGAGGGAGATTTTTGCCCCCCTAAAAGAAGCTGGCATTGCTTTGCTGGTCATTCCTGGCAACCATGACATATATGACGGCTGGGCCAGGAGTTTTGCCGGCAGCGAGGAAAGACGGGTGGAGCAGGTTTCACCGGCTGACTGGAAGAAAATTTTTTCCGCCAGCTATGACTTAGCCGCAAGCCAGGACCCAGGCTCTTTATCATATTCAGTCAACTTAAACCGGCACTGGCGGCTACTTCTGCTTGATTCCAACCTTTATAGCCAGCAGTTTTCCTATACCCATCCAATGACCAGCGGGGCCATTGATGATGGGGAAAGAAGCTGGCTGAGCCAGGAATTGGACGAGGCTGAAAGTAATGGTCAAGATGTCCTCTTTTTCATGCACCACAACCTCTACAGTCATAATTCAGTGGTTCATGACGGCTTTAAACTGAATAATGCCGGTGAAATTATCCAGCTGCTCAGTCAGTATCCGGTCCGCTGCGCCTTTTCCGGCCATATTCATGCCCAGCACATTATGTCCGGCTGGGTACCGGTTCCCGAGGTGGTCTCATCCTGTTTCGCGGAAAGTGACCAGGGCTATGGGATAGTTGAGCTGACTGATAATTCTCTTAGCTACCAGCGGCAGTCTTTTGACATTGACAATTTTTTGACGGCTGAAGAAAAAGCTTTTGCTCCCTTCAATGATTTTCACGCTTATCTGAAGGAAGTTTTTGACCAAAGCAATGACCTGCTCATCCGCCAGCACTTTCTGAAAGGGGCGGCAGACGACCTGCCGGAAGCAGCCAGCCTGCTCAAAAAGATGCACTGGGACTTTTTTACCGGACAAAGCTATAAGAGCCAAGAAGAAATCGCGGCAATTTACCGGTCAAGCGCTTACCGAACTTTGCTGGCGGCCATGCCTAGCATGAAAAGTTATATCAGCTCCCTTTACGAGAGCACTCAGTCAAGCCAAAAGTTGGATTTGGCCTGGTGAAAAGCCGATCGTTTTTTAGACAAATTCGATTTAAGCCTTAATTATAACTTGATTACCGAATATTAAAAACAACAGTTAAAAATATTTTTCGTATTTCTCGGTATTTCCCTGCTTTTTTGCTATAATCTAGATATCTAGTGACAAGGAGTTTTTCATGAAAAAACATTTGATCTTTTTAGGAGACCTTGGCGTTATTTATTACAGCTGGCTCTTGCTGGTGCTTTTTTTGACTGTGATCTTTTGTCTGGAAGGCAGCCAGTTCATCAACCCGCCGACTGTGATAACCGGCATCATCTTCTTGCTCCTGCTTGTTTTTACATGGAAAAAGTCCTACATTTCTTTTGACGGCCAGACGCGCTTGCGCTTGCCATACCGGAAGGAGTTCGTCCTGGAGGAAAAACCAGAATTGGTGACTAGTTGGCGTGGCTTTGAAGTCTACCGGGCGCGGGTTTCCAAGCATCAAAGCATTGATTATCTTGTTTTTAAGAGAAAGCGTGACAGAAATGGTTAAATCAGATATCGAAATTGCGCAAGAAGCAGAAGAATTGCCTATTACTGACGTTGCGGCCAAGCTGGGCTTGACCAGCCAAGACCTTGAACCATACGGCTATGACAAGGCCAAGGTCAACTGGCAGGCAATCAAGCGCAGTGAAGAAAACGGCCACCTGGGCAAGCTGATCTTGGTGACTTCAATTTCACCAACTCCAGCCGGGGAAGGCAAGTCCACGATGACGATCGGGATCGGGGATGCCATCAACAACCAATTGGGCAAGAAGACGGTGATCGCCTTAAGAGAGCCATCCATGGGCCCGGTCTTCGGGATGAAGGGCGGGGCTGCCGGCGGCGGCTACGCGCAAGTCATTCCTATGGAAGACATCAACCTCCACTTTACTGGCGACATGCATGCCTTGACTTCAGCCATCGACAACCTGTCAGCTTTGGTTGACAACTACATCTACCAAGGCAACGAATTGGGCCTGGACCCGGAAAAGATCGTCATCAAGCGCGGCCTGGACGTCAACGACCGGACCTTGAGAAAGGTAACGATCGGCCAAGGTTCCAAGTTCAACGGGGTAGAGCGTCCGGCCAGCTTCCAGCTGACTGTGGGCCACGAACTGATGGCCATTCTCTGCCTGTCCAAGAACATCGCGGACTTGAAGGAAAGAATCGGCAAGATCCTGGTTGGCTACACTTACGAGGATGAGCCAATCTTCGTCAAGGACATGGGCTTCCAAGGCGCTATCGCCGCCCTTTTGTCAACTGCCCTGAAGCCAAACCTGGTTCAAACTTTGGAACACACCCCAGCCTTCGTGCACGGCGGGCCTTTCGCCAACATTGCCCATGGCAACAACTCCATCCTTTCAACCAACCTGGCTCTGCACCTCAGCGACTACGTTTTAAGTGAAGCCGGCTTCGGTTCAGACCTTGGCGGGCAAAAGTTCCTGGACTTCGTTTCAACCAAGCTGGAAAAGAAGCCAGATGCCGCCGTTGTCGTTGCTACTGTCCGTGCTTTGAAGTACCAGGCAGAAAAGTCAACCGACCACTTGAAGGAAGAAAACCTGGACTCACTGAAGGAAGGCTTCGCTAACCTGGACCGGCACATGAACAATGTCCGTTCATACCAGATCCCGGTTTTGGTTGTCATCAACAAGTTCCCAACTGATACTGAAGCAGAACTTGACCTGCTCAAGTCATTGATTGAAGAACAAGGCTTCCCATGCGAAATCGTGACTGCCCATGACGAAGGCTCCAAGGGGGCTAAGGCAGCGGCTGAAAAGATCGTTGAACTGGCAGATAAGAGCGACTACGAAATCAAGCGCAGCTACGACATGGATGACGACCTGGAAAGCAAGATTGAAAAGGTAGCCAAGCGGATCTACCACGCTGCTGACGTGGAATACACCGACAAGGCCAAAGAACAGCTGGCCAAGCTGAAGAAGATGGGCAAGGACAAGCTGCCAGTCATCATTGCCAAGACCCAGTACAGCTTTACCGACAATGCCAAGGAATTAGGGGCTCCTACTGACTTTACTTTGCATGTCAAGGGCTTGAGCCTCCGCAACGGGGCCGGCTTCGTGGTCGTTTCAACTGGTCACATCCTGGACATGCCAGGCCTGCCAAAGCACCCGGCTGCCTTGGATATTGATGTGGACGAAACCGGCAAGATCAGCGGTTTGTTCTAGAAAAGAGGATTATGCAGATAGTTGGATTAGTGATCGCTGCCTTGATCGCGGCAGCTGATCAAGCTTTGAAGTATTATATTGTCACAAATTACCGTTTGGGCGAAGTCCACGACGTGATGCCGGGCCTTTTCTCCTTTACCTATATTCAGAATAATGGGGCGGCCTGGAACATTTTGTCCGGGAAGATGTGGTTCTTCTATGTAGTCAGCGCTGTCGCTATTGCCGTAGTGCTGTATTACTACTTCAACAAGAAGTACAGCCACTGGATGTTCAAGTCGGGCCTGGTTTTGGTATTGGGCGGGATCATCGGCAACTTGATTGACCGCCTGCATTTGAAGTATGTCATCGACATGATTCAGCTGGACTTTGTGCAGTTCAATATCTTCAACCTGGCTGATGCCGCCATTACCGTTGGCGTGATTTTAATCTTCAGCTATCTGTTATTCATTGAAAGGGAGGACTAGGATGAACCGTGAGTATGAACTGACCGTGCAAGAAAGCGGCCAGCGGCTGGACAAGTATCTGGCAGAAGAAATGGCTGATTTGTCCAGAAGCCGGATCAAGGAACTGGTCCAGGCCGGCGAAGTCCTGGTCAATGGCAAAAAGAGCAAAGTTTCATATAAAGTGCAGAAAGGTGACCTGATTCAGGTCACCGTTTTGCCGTTAGAGCCCTTGGCGCTTGAAGCGGAAAATATCCCCCTGGACATTGTCTATGAAGATGAAGACGTCATCGTGGTCAACAAGCCCCAGGGGATGGTGGTTCACCCGGCCGCCGGCCACCCTAGCCACACCTTGGTCAACGCCTTGCTTTACCACACCAGGGACCTGGCAGATAGCCCGGAAGGCTTCAGACCCGGGATCGTTCACCGGATCGACAAGGACACGTCAGGCCTCTTGATGGTGGCCAAAAACGCTGCTGCTAGAGAATCACTGGAAAAGCAGCTGGCGGCCAAGTCCAACAAGCGCCAGTACCTGGCCATCGTTCATGGCAATTTTGCTGAAGAAGAGGGGACAATTGATGCCCCGATCGGCCGCAATCCTAAGGACCGCAAGCAGATGGCCGTCGTTGAAAAGGGCAAGAGCGCGGTGACCCACTTCAAGGTCTTAGAACAATACCAGGGCTACAGCCTGGTTGAATGCCAGCTGGAAACCGGCCGGACCCACCAGATCCGGGTTCACATGGCCTATATCGGTCACCCTTTGGCCGGCGACCCCTTGTATGGGCCAAGAAAGACTCTGCCTGGCAAGGGTCAGTTCTTGCATGCCATGACCCTGGGCTTTGAGCAGCCAAGGACCGGGGAGTGGCTGGAATTTTCCGTCCAGCCGCCGGAAATTTTCCAGAAAACAGTTGAAGAATTGCGGCAAAAGCGGGTGAAATAAAATGAAACGCTACCTTATTCTTGAAGATGGCAGCTCTTATGCCGGTGACGGCATCGGGGCGATGGTTACCTCGACGGGGGAACTGGCCATCCAGACCAGCAACTACGGCTACCAGGAAGTTTTGACCGATCCGTCAAACGCGGGCAAGATCATCGTTTTTACCACCCCGATGATCGGCAGCAACGGGATCAACGCCGTTGACTATGAAAGCATTCAGCCCAGTGTCCGCGGCGTTATCGCTAACGACATTGCCTTGAATATCACCGACAATGACAGCTTCCAGTCTTTGGGCGACTTTTTGAAAGAAAAAAAAGTGCCGGCAATTTTTAACGTTGATACCCGGGCCTTGGTCAGGAAATTGCAAAACCTGGGCCCCTTAAAAGCGTCGATCATGGATACAAATGATGCCCATGCCTTTGATCAGATCAGAGCCCTGGTGTTGCCGAAAAACAAGAGCTCTTTGGTTTCAACCAAGAACGCCTATGCCGCGCCTAATGTCGGCAAGACCATTGCCATTATCGACCTGGGCCTTAAGCACTCCATGCTGCGGGAACTTTCGTTAAGACAGGTTAACGCCAATGTCTTGCCATATAACGCGACTGTCCGCGACATCAAGAGCCTGCGGCCGGACGGGATCATCATTTCCAACGGCCCCAGCCAGGCCAAAGAAGTTTTGCCATATTTGCGGCAGATTTTAGATGAATATCTGGGCAAGCTGCCGATCTTGGGGATTGGTTTGGGCTTTTTGGCCATTTCGGCTTACCTGGACCTCAGCCTGGTTGACCTGCCTCAGTACCAGAACGGGACCAATTTCCCGGTGATCGGGCAGAGCAGCGGGCAGATCTGGCAGACGGCCATGAATATTGGCCAGCTGGTTTTGCCTGATGACACGGCCATGACCTTCAATGAAGAGTATTTCGACCTGCACAATGAGCTTTTGGCCGGCTTCAGCAATGACAAGCTGCAGCTCTTGGCAGTGGCTTTCAACCCGGAAGGAGCGCCGGGGACGGAAGATGCCCAGGTGATTTTTGACGACTTTTTGAAACTGGTGAAATAATGCCACGCGAAAATGATTTAAACAAAATCTTGATTATCGGTGCCGGCTCAGCCCTGGTGGGCAATGTGGCCAACACGGACCTTTTGACTAAGAGCGCCATTGAGGCCCTTTTGGAAGAAAACATCCAGGTGGTCCTGGTCAACCCCAATCCGGCCAGCGTATCGACGGACCCCTTGCCGGGCTTGACCGTGTACCTGGAGCCGATGACTTTGGACTTCTTGAAGCGGATCCTCCGGATGGAAGAGCCCGACGCGATCATGACCGCTTTCGGTTCTTTGATGGCCCTGGACGTGACCAAAAAGCTGCAGGCTGACGGGATTCTGCACCAGATGGGGATCCGGCTGTTGACGATTAATGAGAAGGCAATCTCCATGGCCAATCCGCAGAAGCGGACCCGCTTTTTGGAAGCCAATCATTTGCCAGTCGGGCAGACCTGGTTTTTAGACGGCCTGGGCTTAAAATACGACGAGCACCTGCAAGAGCAGCTGGAAAACAAGCTCTCTTTCCCGATTCTTCTGACCAAGAAATACTACTTTGAGCGCGATGACCACATCTCCTTCAAGAGCAGCCGGGATTTAGCCCAGTACCTGCGCCAGGAGAGCCAGGACAAGGACTTCCACCCAGCCAGCTACCGGATGACGGAAGACTTGTCTAATTGTGAAGAGGTCATCCTGGACCTGCTCCGTGATGAGGACGGCAATCTCTGCTTTGTCGGGGCAACTGGGTCTTTGGAACCGGTCGGGATCGACTCAGGCGACTCGGTCTTGATCAAGCCGCTTTTGACCATGAACAATGACCAGATCCAGGTCTTGCGGGCGGAAGCTGGCAAAATCGCGGACAAGCTGCAGCTGGTCGGCTTTTTGAGCGTCCATTTTGCCATCAGCCACCGAGATATGGACATGGTCTACAAGCTCCTGGCTGTTAAGCCTCGCTTGACCAGAACAGCGGTCTTGGACCAAAAGACCAGCCTGTATTCAATTGGTTATGTTTTGGCCAAGCTGGCGATCGGGATGCGGCTGAATGAAGTCACTGACCCGGCGACCGGCCTGTGCGCGGCTATTGAACCTGTCTCTGACACGGTCAGCATCAAGATTCCTTACTGGTCCTTCGCCAAAACTGGCTATAACCACTACCAGCTGGGCAAGCACACTCAGTCAACTGGGGAAGCGGTCGGGATCGGGCGGAATTTTGAAAGTGCCTTTTTCAAGGCCTTGATTTCCAGCAATGACCTGGAAGTTTTGTGGACCGCTTTTATCAACGAACGGAAGAAGAGCGACGAGGTAATCTTAGATGACCTCCGCCACCCCAATGAAATGCACCTGGTCCAGCTGCTGGCTGCCCTTAGCCAGGGGATCGACTACCAGGCCATAAGCAGCGTCTTCAACATTCATCCAGTCTACTACCAGAAGCTACGCTACCTGGTCAAGATCGGCAGGGACATCGCCCACGCGGATGAATTAGACCATGACCTTCTGTTAAAGGCCAAGATCCGGGGCTTCTCCAGCGACCTTTTGGCCAAATTGACCAAGATGGACGTCCATGACATTTTCCCTTTGCTCAATGAAAAAGATGTCCGGCCGTCATTCTCAGCAATTGATGACAGCGCCGGGGTCTACCAGCCGAAAGTCAAGGTTTACTACCAGAGTTACGGGGTCGAAAGCGAATTGGAATTTGCCAAGGATCCAAAGAAGAAAAAGGTCCTTTTGCTGGGGATGCCGCCTTTCCAGGTCTCGGTAACCAGTGAGTTTGACTACATGCTCTACCATGCCCTGGCGGCCTTGAAAAAAGAGGGCTATGAGACGGTCCTTTTGTCCAACAACGCTGAATCAGCCTCGATGGACTACCACCTGGCAGACCGGGTCTATTTTGAGCCGATCAACCTGGACAGCATTATCACCATCTGCGAAGAAGAGGGGATCACTGACGTGGTCACCCAGTTCTCCGGCAAGCAGGTGTCAGCTTTGCGGTTGCCATTGATGAGCCATGGTCTGAAGATTTTTGGCCAGCACGATATCGACCGGCTTTTACCAATCAGCCATTTAGATACGGGGAAGATTTCTGACGTCAAACGGGTGCCTTATTTAGCAACAAGCGACTACCAAGCTGTTTTGGCCTTTGTGGCCCAGGTGGGCTACCCGGTTTTGGTCGGGGGCTACCACCAAAAGAGCAAGCAAAAGTCGGCCGTAGTCTATGACCAGCCGGCCCTGGAGAAATACTTCCGGGAAAACCAGGTTGATGACTACACGATTTCCCAGTTTATCTCGGGGATGAAGTATGAGATTACAGCCATCACGGACGGGGAAGACGTGACTATTCCAGGAATCGTCGAGCACCTGGAACAGTCGGGGTCGCACGCTTCAGACTCAATCGCTGTTTTTGGCCCCCAGTATTTAAGCAAGAAACATGCCGAAAAGCTGAAAGAGGAAACGGTCAAGCTGATCCGCAGCTTCAAGATCCGGGGGATCTTCAACCTCCACTTTTTGATCAAGGGCAGCGAGATCTACCTGCTCCAGATCAAGACCTATGCTGGTCACAACCTGGCCTTTTTGTCCAAGTCCATGAACAAGGACCTGGTCGAATACGCGGTCAAGGTCTTAGCAGGCAGAAAGATCGCTGATTTAGGCTATCCGAATGAAGTCTGGCCAGTTGACGAATTCATCCACGTGAAGATGCCGGTCTTCTCCTACCTAAATTACAGCTCAGACAATACTTTTGACTCCAGGATGAAGTCTTCTGACGCTGTGATGGGCAGAGACAGCCTTTTGTCCAAAGCCCTTTACAAGGGCTATGAAGCCAGCGACCTGCATATACCGAGCTATGGGACGATCTTCTTCTCAGTCAGTGATGAAGAAAAGCAGGAAGTGGCCAACCTGGCCAAGCGCTTTGCCCGCCTGGGCTTTAAGATCACGGCCACGGAAGGGACGGCTAACATTCTGGCTGAAGCGGGGATTACCACTGGGGTTATCGCCAAGATCCAGGAAGGGTCGAGAAACCTTTTGGAAAGAATCCGGACCCACCGGATCGTAATGGTGGTCAATGTCGTCAATTTGTCAGACTCGGCAGTGGAAGACTCAATCAAGATCAAGGACCAGGCTCTGAATACCCATATTCCGGTTTTCTCCAGCCTGGAGACAGTCCAGCTGATTCTGGATGTGCTGGAATCGCTGGCTTTGACTACCCAGCCAATTTAAAAGATGCTATACTCAAACCATAAGTTTTTAATCTAAATCAAATTTATTTTATATTTTTATCCTAACGAGGATATAATCGCAAGCAGGAGGGCAAGCGATGAGAGCAATTTTGACAACCGTCGGCCAGGACAAGACCGGGATTATTGCCGGCGTAAGCAGCTTTTTGGCAGAAAAAGACATCAACATTCTGGACCTGTCCCAGACGATCATGAACGGCTACTTCACCATGATGATGGTCGTTGACGTCAGCGATGAGGCTGACTTCTCCGCCTTGAGCGCGGAACTCAAGGAACTGGGCAAGAAACTGGGCGTGGAAATCAACATCCGGAACGAAAAGATGTACGCGGCCATGCACGAACTGAGCGGAGGTCTTGAATAATGGACTTGCGGCGGATTATGGAAACGGTCAATATGATCGACAACGAGAACCTGGACCTGCGGACAACGACTATGGGGATCTCGCTTTTGGATTGTATTGATTCAGACAGTGACCGGGCTTGCCAGAAGATCTACGACAAGATCACGACTAAGGCAGAAAACTTGGTCAAGGTAGCCAAAGAACTGGAAACTGAATACGGGATTCCGATTGCCAACAAGCGGATCACGGTTACGCCAATTTCTTTGATCGCGGCAGCTTCTGGTGACAGCGACTACGTTAAGTACGCGGTTACTCTGGACAAGGCAGCTAAGGCGGTCGGCGTTGACTTGATCGGTGGCTTCTCAGCTTTGGTGCACAAGGGTTACCAAAATGGCGACCGGGTTTTGATCAAGTCAATTCCCCAAGCTTTGAAGGAAACTGAAAGAGTCTGCTCCAGTGTCAATGTCGGCTCAACCAGAAGCGGGATCAACATGGATGCCGTCAAGGAAATGGGTCAGATCGTAATTGAAAACGAAAAGATCGACCCGCTGAACAATGGCAACCTGGTCATCTTCTGCAACGCGGTTGAAGACAACCCGTTTATGGCCGGGGGCTTCCACGGGGTCGGCGAAAGCGACGTGGCTTTGAATGTCGGCGTTTCCGGCCCTGGCGTGGTTAAGACGGCCCTGGAAAAGGTCAAGGGCGAATCCATGGACGTGGTAGCTGAAACGATCAAGCAGACGGCCTTCAAGGTTACCAGAATGGGCCAATTGGTCGGCCAGGAAGCTTCCAAGCGTTTAGGCGTTGACTTCGGGATCGTGGACCTGTCTTTGGCGCCAACTCCAGCCCAAGGCGACTCAGTAGCCAACATTTTGGAAGAAATCGGTCTGGAAAGCGTGGGGACCCACGGGACCACGGCAGCTTTAGCCATGTTGAACGACGCCGTCAAGAAGGGCGGTATCATGGCCTGCAGCCATGTCGGCGGTCTGTCAGGTGCCTTCATTCCGGAATCAGAAGACGCGGGGATGATCGCGGCGGCTGAAAAGGGGATTTTGACGGTCGACAAATTGGAAGCCATGACCGCTGTCTGCTCAGTCGGTCTGGACATGATTGCCGTGCCTGGCGATACGCCAGCTGAAACGATCAGTGCCATGATTGCTGACGAAGCAGCCATTGGGATGATCAACAACAAGACCACGGCTGTCCGGGTAATTCCAGTACCGGGCAAGGATGTCGGTGATTCAATTGAATTTGGCGGCCTCTTCGGCTATGCCCCAATTATGCCTGTTCACAAGGAATCCAGCGCGGCGATGATCAACCGCGGCGGACGGATTCCAGCCCCAGTGCACAGCTTCAAGAACTAATCATTTTTTAGCAGAAAAATATAAAAAAGAACCGTACTACCAAAATTGATATGATATGACCCCCGAAATTAGGACACTAATTTCGGGGGTTATTTTCATGACTAAATACAGTAAAGAGATCAAACTTGCTATCTACCACGAATGGGTAGACGATCACAGAAGAGGCACCTACCTTAGCCGAAAATATGGGATGGGGCGTGGAGGAATCCAGTATTTGGTAGACTTGATCCAAAAGCATGGCGAAGATATTCTGGATCGTCCTCAACAGAAATATACTGCTGATTTCAAGCTTGCTGCCATTGATAGAGTTCTGCTAGGCGGTGAAGCACTTAGCCAGGTTTCTCTAGACTTAGGACTTACAAATACAGGAATTCTTGCAAATTGGCTTCGCTCTTTCAAAGAAAACGGGTATACTGTCATTACCAAGAAGAAAGGTAGACCACCAAAGAATGCCCAAAAGCAAGGACAAACAACGGATCAAAGAGCTGGAAGAGCAGGTAAAGAGGCTTACAGTCGAGCTTGCATACATAAAAAAATTGGAGGCCTTAATTCAAGAACGGAAGAGCCAAGAAAAGAAGAATTAGCTCGTGCAATCACTGAATTAAGGCAAGAATTGCGGCTTAGCGTTAAGTACATTATCGACGTTATCAATGCCAACCCTGGATTGCCTCATATCTCAAGAAGTAACTACTACTACCAAATCCATAAGCCTGATAAGGATTCTGGTAACCAGAAGCTGATGGATAGAATCAAAGAGATCTTTCTTGAACACAGCCGACGCTATGGGTACCGGCGAATTTACGGACAGCTTCGCCGGGAAGGCTATGAGATCAACCATAAGAAGGTGCAGAGGCTCATGCAAAAGATGGGCTTATTCGCCATCGCAATCCGCAAGAAACGTAAATACAGCAGCTATTACGGCGTTCAAGGCAAGATCAAGCCAGACTTAATCAAGCGCAATTTTTACGCAATTATTCCGGACAGACATTGGTTTACCGACGTGACTGAATTCCATCTTAAAGATCAAAAGCTCTACCTTTCTCCAATTATCGATGGTTGTACCCAAGAAATCATCTCCTACAACATTTCTAGGCACCCAGACCTTAAGCAAGTGATGACTATGCTAGATGACGCATTTGAGAAGCACCCGGCTCTTAACGGGCTTATTTTCCACTCAGACCGTGGCTGGCAATATCAGCACCAAGCATATCAAGCGGCTCTGGCTAACAGAGGGATCGATCAGAGCATGTCCAGGTTGGGTAATTCTCTTGATGACGGCTTAATGGAGGGCTTCTTCGGCATTCTTAAGCGGGAGATGTTCTACGGCCAAGAACATAAATACAAGGACTTAAATGAGCTTGAACAAGCTATTCACAAATACATCGATTACTACAACAACGTAAGAATCAAGACAGGACGAAAAAACATGACCCCGATTGAATATCGGAATCATGTTTTAACAACCTTAACGGCGTAATACTAAATTGTCCCAATTTTGGGGGTCACATCAATAATACGGTTCTTTTTTGCATCTTAGTCAATCCGCTTAGCTAAAATTTCATCAGCTTCCGGGGTAACTTCAATGGACTTCTGCCCGGTGTAGATAACGAAGCCAGGCTTGGCCCCGTTAGGTTTCTTGATCCGCTTGACCTGGATGTAGTCAACCGGCACGTGGGCGGAATTTTTGGCCTTAGAGAAGTAGGCAGCGATCTCGGCGCTTTCCTGGATGTCGCTGTCACTTGGCTGGCTGTCGGTTAAGATGACGTGGGAGCCAGGGATGTTCTTAACGTGGAACCAATAGTGGTTCTTGTCAGCCTTCTTCAAGGTCAGCCAGTCGTTTTGCAGGTTATTCTTGCCGACTAAAACAGTTTTGCCGGAGCTGAGCTTGAACTTGTTCAAGCTCTTTTCAGTCAGCTTAGGCTTGCGGCGTTTCTTCTGTTCAGCTCTAAGATAACCTTGATTGATCAGCTCTTCCTTGATGGCTTCGACGTCTTCTGGGTCAGCGTTGTCGATTTCCGTTTGGACGGAGTCAAGATAGCGGAGGTTTTCTTCCGTAATCTCGATCTGCTCGGTCACGTGCTTGATGGAATCCCGCATCTTCTTGTAGCGTTTGAAGTACTTCTGGGCATTGCGCTGAGGGGAGAGGGCAGGATCAAGCTTGATGGTCATGGGCTGGTTGCCTTCATAGTAGTTTGGCAGGTCGATTTTTTCCATGCCGGGTTTGACTTGGCTTAAGTAGGCCGTCAAGAGTTCCCCGGAGACTCTGAGGTTTTCGGAGTTTTCAGCGTTGTCCAGTTGCTTTTCCAGCTTCTTAAGCTTCTTTTGGAGCTTTTTGGTCTCATTAGTAACGACCTTGGTCACTTGCTGGGACCGCTGCTTGACCCAGTCCCGGTTGGCCTGGTAGGCGTAAAATTCATCTAAGGCTTCATTGAGATTGCTGGAGGAGCTTTCCTTGGTCATATCCAAATGATATGGCAGGTAAGGGTAGATCCGGCGCTTGTGCTTTGGCGTCAAGAGGACGTAGGCCTTAGGGGAGGAAAACTGGTTGTAGAAGGTCTTAAGAGAAGAGAAGGTGTAGTCGTCTTCCAGGTAGCCGGTAAGTTCTTGCCGGTCATCGCCGTCTAAACCATCCATTTGCTTGGCCAGGTCAGCTGGATTTGGGTAGTCTTTTTTCAAAGAAGAAAATTCAGATTCAGTTAAAGTAAATCCGTTGATGCCGGGAGTCAGCGGGGGCAGTTCGTACTTGGCCTTAGGCAAGAGCAGGCGGGCCCGGTTTTCGTCGGGGTTGATCCGCTTGAGCAAGTCGATGATCTTGCCGCTTTGCTTGTCGTAGAGGATGACGTTGCTGTGCCGGCCCATCAGTTCAACGGAGAGGACCAGCTGCATTTCATCACCGAGTTCGTTGCGGTTGCTGAAGGAAAAGTTGACGATCCGGCTGAGGCCAACCTGGCTGATTTCCTGGAGGACTGACCCTTCCAGGTATTTACGCAGGACCATGACGAAGAGAGGAGCCACGTTAGGGTTGGAGAAGGACTCCTTGCTCAGGTAGAGGCGGGGATATTCAGGATTAGCAGAAATTAAAAGCTGCTTGTTTTTGCGGTCCTTTCTGAAGACCAGGACCAAGTCGTTGTTAAAAGGCTGGTAGATCTTGTGTAAGCGGCCAGCAGTAATCTCATCTTGTAATTCATTAAGCAGGCTATGAATAAATAAGCCGTCAAAAGCCATTGAGCACACCTCATTCGTAAATTGAAAATCGTTCAGTTAATTATTTTAACATAAAGTGGTGGGGTTATCGGATATCATGATTGCTAGTTAAGCAGTTATTCTATACGCAAACAGGCATGATCAAGATTCTTCTAGTTTAGCTGGGGCAAGTATGCTATAATTTTCATGTTAAAACGTTAAATACGGAAGGTTAAATATGAAGATCGCATTAGTTACCGACAGTACGGCCAATTTGTCCGCGGCCGAAATTGAAAAGTATAATATCAAGGTCATTCCGATTCCGATTTACATCGATGGCAAGGAATACTTGGAAGGCATCAACATCACTTCTGAAGAACTTTTTGAATCGCAGCGGAATGGCTCCGGCTTCCCGACCACTTCCCAGCCGAAGATGGGGGACCTCATCACTACTTTTGACAAGTTCAGGGATGAGGGTTACGAGGCGATCATCTACCTTTGCCTCTCCAGCGGGATTTCAGGTTCCTACAGCACCTTGATGGGAATCGCGCAAAGCAACCCGGACTACCACCTGTACCCGTTTGACTCACAAATTACTGTCCGCCTGCAGGGCTACCAAGTTCTGGCAGCAGCCAAGATGATCGAAAAGGGCAGCTACAGTCCAGAAGAAATCATCGCCAAGCTGGCTGAAATCCGGTCAACCATCGACGAACTTTTTATTGTTGATGACTTGAACAACTTGAGCCGGGGCGGCCGGTTGAGCAACGCCAGCGCCTTTATCGGATCGCTTTTGAATATCAAGCCTTTGCTGACTTTTGACGAGAACGCCAAGATCGTGGCTTATGACAAGGTACGGTCAATGAAGCGGGCGGTTAAAAAGATCGAGCAAGAATCCCTGGAAAAGATCAGATCTTTGGACATCCCAGAAGACAAGCTGCGGATCTTGATCATCCAGTCAAACGATGCTGCCCAAGCTGAAGAAGTCATGAACTACTTCAAAGCTGAAGTGCCAAATGCCGTCTTTGAAATGGACGAATTCAGCCCGGTTATCGCGACTTACCTGGGCGAAAAATCACTCGGCATTACTTGGATGATTGACGTTGAACAGATGGAATTCTAGTTTTTAGAACTCAGAATTTGCCGTGTTCAGTGAAAGAAAAAGGAAATTTGGAAAATGAGGATCAAAAAATGGGCCGTTGTGGCCCTTTTTTGCGGCGTATTTTTGACGGGCTGCAGCAAGCAGACCGCGTCAAAAGAAACTAGCAATAATTCAAGCAAGACCAGTAAGGTAAGCAAGCCTAGCGCTAAAAAGGCCAGCAAGGCTTCGTCAAGTTCAGCTAAAGCAGTAAAACTTGACGCGGCAAAACTGACTCCGCAGGAAAGCGGCAGCTTGATTACGCTTTACTGTGCTGACCGCTTTGGCGGGGAATGGGCTAATTTGCTTCAAGCAGGGCAGAATAGCTCTTTGACCATTACCCTGCACAAGACCAGCGACTATGAATTTAAGCAGCCGGGCAGCGGCTATGCTTATGAAGCCGCGGTATCTGGGCAAACAGGGACGACCTACTATACTCTCAGTGGAAGCACTTTTTACTTCTATCAAGGAGTAAAAGTAGCGGGCAGCGGCAGCTTTTTGGGCCAGGCCACTAAGCAGGAAATGGCTGACTATATCGGTAAAAAGGATCAGCTGGCTGAATTTAAGCAGCTGGCAAAGAAGGTCCAAATCGTCGACAAGTCTGGTCAAACTCAGCGCTTGTCTGATGGCCGGAGTGGCTACTTTACCATCCCTGCAGAAATGCAGGGGACCTGGTATTCTGTAAGCAGTGATGACGATGAGACAACACATGAAAAATACGTTTTTGGCCAGAGTACAATTTTTACTCAAGACGACAAGTATAACAATAAGGGGCACACTACTACCCTGTACACTCGGGCAGCTAATTATAAAGCACCAGATTATCCATCCGAAGAACAAATAAAAAAGGCAGAAGGCTGGGGCTTGCCGAAAATAATTCAGTATAAGGGAATTAACTATCTAAACGTAATGGGCTGGTATCAAGGCGCCGGTGATGGTGAATATTTCGCAGTGCACACTGAAAATATTGACGGAAATGATGTCCAAGTTTTGATATGTGCAGGCGGTGCTGGCATCTGGGTCGATAGAATTGCTTACCGCAGCCAGGCCATGGCTGAAAAGATGCAGGATCAACGATTTGATGATTTGAATTACTCTGATTCGGACAATTAAACATAACCGAAAATTAAAGCAAAACAGCGCCAGCAGGGAAATCTGCTGACGCTGTTATTTTCATCTGACTATTTTTCAACCCGGGCCTTGATTTTGCTGCGCGGGGTCCAATTAAGGGCAATGACGGCAAAAATGATCATCACAGATGCCGCGTAATCCATCATCTGCGGCTGAAAGTGAAAGACAATGATGGAGCCAATCATGGAGGCCATCGGTTCAAAGGCATCCATAAATGCGACCGTCATCCCCGAAATATGGCCTAAAGCATGGTTTTGCCAAAGGGTCGGGATAATAGTTCCCATAATGATGACGACTGACAAGTTGATATAGACAGTCGGTGAACTCGGTAGGCTGGGCCAGACTGGATGAATCGCCGTCAAAATCAAACCTGAGATAAGCAGGCCCCAGCCAGTAACCGAAATAGTCGACTGCCTGGTCACCAGGGCTTGTGGAAGCAAGCTGTTGGCCGCTGCCCCAATTGCTGACATGATACCAAAAAGCAGGGTGAGAGGCGCGATCCTAAGGTCGTGAATGTTGCCATGCGTTGATAAGAGAAAGACACCGCCAAAAGCCAGCAAGCTGGCCGCGACGTCAATCGGCCGCAAAGTTTCCTGCTTGGTCAAAGTCAGATAGGCCAAGACGAAGAAGGGACCGATAAACTGAATAACTGTCGCGATAGCCGCGTTAGCTTGAGCCACTACCAAAAAGAAGCAGTACTGGAAGGGCAAAACGCCGATAACGGCATAAGCCAGAAGCTGGACCGCGCTCTTTTTGTCTTTCCACACCTGCCAGGGATGCTTGCCGGTCAGCTGGGCTACAGTTAAAAGGATTACGCCTGAGCAGACCTGCCGCATTTGCGTTACCCAAATTGGCGTGATGCGGGGGTCAAAATTAAAGAGGCCCTTGGCAAAAAGACCGGAAATGCCCCATAGAATGCAGGCCGCGGCTGCCAGTCCTGCCCACTTGCTATTTGCTTTCATTTTTTACTTTCTTACTTTCTCTCTACTTCATAGCTGCCATTACTATTTTCTTATTTTTCAGAAAACAACCTTGTCCATTTTAACACACTGCTGGCAGGATCTTTTAACAAAGTCAAAAAAATACCCTGGAAATTGCAATAATCAACTTCCAGGGTTCATGTTAAAGGTAAATTCAGAGAATCAAAAGCTTAAAATTCAGTTATTTCTTACCTGCTTATTACTTGTGGGTCAGGAATCTGACACGAGTGACAGCAGGGATCTTTTCCAGGTTGGCTACCACCTCGTCTTGGGTAGCCTGGTCGATCTCATCAATGTCGATCATGGTGTAGGCGTACTTGTCCTTGGCCTTGTTGACCAGGTTTTCAATGTTGATGCCCTGGCCAGCAAGGTAAGTAGAAATTTGCCCGATCATGTTTGGAATGTTCTTGTGGATCAAAGTAATCCGGTGGTCGCTTTCAAACGGAGCTGACACGTTTGGCAGATTGACTGAATTAGTGATGTTCCCCGTTTCCAAAAAGTCAATGGTTTCCTTGGCCGCCATCCGGGCACAGTTGATTTCCGCTTCAATCGTTGATCCGCCGATGTGGGGCATGATCACGATGTCGTCGTTGTGCAAAATCGTGGCATCGCTGAAGTCGGTGTAGTACTTGCCCAAGCGGTGTTCTGCCAAGGCTTCAACGACAGCCTTGTTGTCGACAATCCCCAGGCGGGCGAAGTTGAGCAAGATAGTATTTGACTTCATCTGCGCGATCTTGGCGTCAGCGATCAAGCCAGTCGTCTCTTCGTTTTTTGGCACGTGGACAGTGACAAAGTCCGCGTCCTTAACAGCGTCAGCGATGCTGGTGGCCCGCTTGATATGGTCTGACAAACGCCATGCGGCTTCAACAGTCAAGTATGGGTCGTAGCCGACAACCTTCATCCCCAAGTTAAGGCAGGCATTAGCTACCAGTGAGCCGATGTGGCCCAAACCGATTACGGCTACCGTCTTGCCTAACAGCTCAGTCCCGTTGAAGCTGGTCTTTTCCTTTTCCGTCCGCAGGGTGATGTCCGCGCCCGGCTTGGCGTTAGCTGACCAGTTGGCGGCAGCCACGATGTTCCGGCTGGCGATGATCATAGATGCCAGAACCAGTTCCTTAACGGCATTGGCATTGCCGCCTGGAGTGTTGAAGACCACAGTCCCGTTTTCCAGGGCCTTGTCTAAAGGCACGTTGTTGTAGCCGGCCCCGCAGCGGGCGATTGCCTTCAAATTCTTCGGGAATTCGTGGTCATGGAGGTCAACTGATCTGATCAAGTAGGCATCTGGATTGTTAGTTTGGTTGATCCGGTAGTTGTCGCCGAATTCGGCTAAGCCTTCTTTTGCAATGGCATTGTAAGTTTTAATTTGGTACATGGGGAATCCTTTCAAAAAATTAGTGCTTGGCGTCAAAATCCTTAATAAAGTCGCAGAGGGCCTTTACCCCTTCCAGCGGCATGGCGTTATAGATGCTTGCCCGCATCCCGCCAACTAAGCGGTGGCCCTTCAGGTTAAGGAGCTGGTGGGCACTTGCCTCTTTGACAAATTCCGCGTCCAGGTCCGGGTCACCGCTGACAAAAGGCACGTTCATGATTGACCGGCTGTCTGGATCAACCTTGCTCTTAAAATTCTTGGACTCAGCCAGGCAGTCATAAAGGAGCTTGGCTTTTTCCTGGTTGATGGCTTCAATGCCGGCCACGCCGCCTTTCTCCTTGAGCCACTTAAGGGCCAGGCCAGCCACGTAAATCTGGAAGACTGGCGGGGTGTTCAAGGCTGATTCTTTCTTGGCTTCAGTAGCGAAGTCGAAGAACCCTGGCAGGTCATCGTGCTTAACCAAAAGGTCCTTTCTGATGACTAAAACGGTCAAGCCGGCAGGAGCCAGGTTCTTTTGCGCTCCGGCATAGATGACAGCGAACTTGCTGAAGTCGTATTCCTGGCCCAGGAAATTGGATGAAGCGTCGGCTACCAAGGGGATGTCGGTTTTAGGAATCTGGTCGTCTCTGTAGGCCGTCCCCATGATGGTGTTGTTGGTGGTAATGTGGAGGTAGTCGTAGTCTTTGTCAAATTCAGTCGGAATTTTAGGAACAGCCGTGTAATTGTTGTCCTTGGCACTAGCTACGATATCAACAGTGAGGCCTGGCACCTTAGCCGCGTCTTCAGCCGCTCTTTGGGCCCAGTGGCCGCTGTCCACGACCGCGATCCGGTGGTACTTGCGGGCCAGGTTCAAAGGAATCGTGGTGAACTGCTGGGTTGCCCCGCCGGTCAAGAAGAGGACATCGTATTCTGCCGGGTCCAGCTTCATGAGTTCCAGAAGGTCAGCCTTGGTTTCCGCGTAGAGATCCTTATAAAGAGCTGACCGGTGGGAGATTTCCATGACGCTCATGCCGCTGTGGGCATAATCTGGCAAGTCGCGTTTGATTTGGGCAATGACTTCGACCGGCAGCATGGCTGGACCAGCCGCGAAGTTGTAGCATGTCATAAGTTAAGAATTCCTTTCTGAAAAAACAAAGGGCACCCGCTTTGCGTGAGTGCCCTTTGCCATGAGATGTTATGTTGGAGTTGTTGTTTCGGCCTCACTGTTTTAAACTGTGCTGAAGGCCATCACAAATTGCAGCCTTCTTAAGTGGAAGAAGACTGGGAGGAGGAAAAAAGTCTGTTTTGCATTTGATTGCTTTGTAAAGTAAACATTTTTTCGCTCCTTTCGTGTGATTAATTTTATTATAAGGCGAAAATTAGAAATGTCAACAAAATTTTAATTTTGGTATAATATTTTTTAGCAAAGAAAAAAGTCTACAAACAATGGAGGAAGCGCATGACCACATTCTACTTTATCCGGCACGGACAGACCTTTGCCAATAAGGCAGGCCTCAAGCAGGGGACCATCAATACCCCCAACACCTACTTGACCGACCTGGGCAAGGAGCAGGCACAAAAACTGGCTGACCAGTTTGATATCAGCAATTTTGACCGCCTTTTCGTCTCACCCCTGGTCAGAACCAAGCAAACAGCGGAAATTCTGAACCAAAAGGCTGGCCTGCCGGTTGAAACAGACGACCGCTTGCTGGAGATTTCTTACGGGGACTGGGACGGGCAAAAGAACAGCGAATTGATGGCTGAATACCCGAATTGCTTTTCTCCCTTGGTTAATGACGTGACGGAAGACTACGTGCAAGTTGCGCCAAAGGCGGAAAGCTTTGCCCACGTGGAGATGCGGACGGCAGAATTCGTGGAGGAGATCAGCAAGAAGTATCCAGAAGACAAGATCGTGGTGGTGACCCACGGCTTCACGGTCAGATCTTTTGCCATTAACGCTACTGGCGGCCAGGGTCTGCAGATTCTGGAACCAGACAACTGCTCCGTGACTAAAATTCTGGTTGATCCACTCAGTCAAAAGCAGCACCTGGTCTACTACAATCGGACAGTAACTGGCTTTTAGCAATATTTTTCAGATATAGAGATTGAGAGATATAAAAAACGGAACCACTTGGTTCCGTTTTTGTCTTAATCGACAGATTTTAAGGCGTCCAGCATGTTGACGGACTTGATCTTCTTGTGCATGACCAGGGCGACTAAAGCCGTGATCACGGCTGGAATTAAGGCTGAATAGATGAAGTTGCTTGCCAGCATAGTCGGGTCAAACATGGCGTTGTCTGGCGGCAGGCTGTTGATAATGAAGCTGTGCAGGCCAATCCCAACCAGGTAGCCGCAGAGGATGCCGATAATGGAGAGAATGATCGTTTCCCGGTAGATGTAGAGGGTGGTTTCCTTGTCAAAGAAGCCGAGCACCTTGATGGTCGACAGTTCTCTGATTCTTTCTTCAACATTGATGTTAGACAGGTTGTAAATAACGACCAGAGCCAGGAGGGTGGCCATGCCGATCAAGATGATCATGACCTTGTTCAAGCTGCCCATGATGTTATCAATGGTTTCCTTGTTGCTCGTGTTTTGGTTGATCCCCTTGATTGCTCCAGTCTTCATCAGCTTTCTGGAGTACTTGGAAAGAGACTGGCCTTTTTTCAAAGTAATCAGCTGGGCATTAGCCGTGGCTTTTTCACCAAAAGCCTGCTTGTAGGCAGATTTGCTCATGAAGACATAGTGGCCGATGTACATCTCGCAGATCCCGGTCACCTTGATCTTATGGTAGTCGCCGTCACTATCCTTCAATTTGATGTAGCTGCCGACTTTGGCATTAAGCAGCTTGGCCAGTTTTTCAGAAATAACCGCGCCGCTGCCCTTTAAAGTCAGCTTTTGTCCGCTTGCCCGGTTATTTAAGCTGATGTAGCCGGATAAAGATTGCCCGGAAGTAGGCACGACTAAAGAGATAGACTGGTCTGTATCGTCGCTTCCGGCCTTTTTGGTCAATTCCTCAAAGTGAACAGAAGTGTGCTTTTTTACAGAAGAGCTGGCCAAAGCAGAATCCAGCTTATCTTTTTGCTTGTTAGTCAAAGCAGTCTTTTTAACCGCGATCAGGTCGTAAGTGATGATCCGGCTGTATTCAATCTCGCTGATCCCGTTTAAGGAGTCCTGGATCCCAAAGCCCATGACCAAGAGCCCGCAGCAGCCCGCCACACCGAAGATGGTCATGAAGGCACGGCTCTTGTAGCGGAAGAGGTTACGCATGGTAACCTTGTAGTTGAAGCTCATTCGTTTCCAAAGGGGGGTGAAGCGTTCCAAAAGGATCCGCGACCCGTTTTTCGGTGGCTTTGGCAAAAGAAGAGAGGCGGGTTTTTCAGCCAGGTCCCGTCTTAAGACGATTAAGGCGGCGCCAGTGGTGCAGGCCAGGGCGATGACAATTGTTACAAGCAAGATCTGCCAGTTGAAGAGGAGCTGGCAATTGCTGATGGTGGAGTTGGCGGCGTAGGCCTCAAAGATCATCTTCGGCAAGAAGGTGTAGCCGCCCGCTGCCCCGATGCCAACGCCAAGCAGGCTGGCTGAAGCTGAGAAGAGGACGAACTTGAGTGCCGCGTCCCGGTTGGAGTAGCCCAGGGCCTTGAAAGTCCCGATGCTGATTCTTTCTTCTTCGACAAAGCGGGTCATGGTGGTTAAAGAAACCAGAGCCGCGATGGCAAAGAGGAGGACCGGGAAGACATTGGCCAAGATGTCAACTCTTTCAGAGTTGGATTGAAAGACCGCGTAGCCAGGGTTGCTGGACCGGTCACTTACCGTGTAAACAACCTTGCCAGTTTGCTTTAAGCTTTGCTTGGCTTCTGTTAACTGCTTTTCCTGCTTAGCCAGTTGACTTGCTTGTTTGGTCAGTTTCTTTTCTTGCTGCTTGACCAAGGCTTGGCCGGCGGCAGGAAGGGCGGCAGCTTGCGTTTTCAGCTGCTTCTGGGCTGCCAGAAGTTTCTTCTTGGCAGAAGATAATTTGTCTTCCTGTTCTTGTAATTTGTTTTTTGAGCTGCTGTAGCGCTTCTTGCCATGCTTCTTCAGCTCCTTTTTCAGCTGCTCCTGCTTATCCGCAACGTAATTGCGGTACTTGCTGGAGTAGGCATACATGCTTGCCGTTTTCTTGTAGCGAATGCGGGCGATGGCATAAGGGGTGTTTTGCTTAAAAGCACTTTTGGCAACTTCAGCCACTCCGTCCAGCTGCCCGTCGCCTACCGTAGTTTGGCCGATATTAGTCCGGTCGATGCTTTCACTGGACCTGATAAAACCAGTGATTTTGAATTTCTTTTCTTTCAAATTGCCCGGCGTTTTCAAGCTGATCGTCTGGCCCAGCTTGTATTTGCCTTTCAGCAGGTAGCTGAGGGCAATTTCATTGTTCTTCTTGGGATGCCGGCCGCTGACTAACTGGCTGGCTGAGACTTTAGAACTGATTGAATAGATTCTGAGGTCAGTATTTTTACCGGAAACCCGGCTGTCTTGCAGGTAGCCAAAAGCTGCCTCTTTGACTCCGGACTGATTTTTGATAATTTTCCGGTCGGTCTTGTCCAGGCCATAGTTTGACATGACGGAAACGTCGGCTAATTCATATTTGTCAAAAAAGCTGGTCGCGGTCTGCCGCATGTCGGGGCCTGTCATTTTCAAGCCAATGAGGGCAAAGGCGCTGACGGCCATTAAGAGCAGGATGGCGATCCAGCGGCCAAAAGAGTGAGTAATGGCCTGGCCGGCATCTTTCCAAAGCATTTTCTTTTTCATGATGATCACCACTCAATCGAGGAAATATCGGCCGGGTGGTCATTTCTTTCCTGTTTGACGATCTGGCCGTCGTGGATGTGCAGGACCTGGTTGCCGATCGGGGCCAGGGCAGAGTTGTGGGTGACGATCACGACCGTTGACCCGTGGACCGTGCTCATTTCCTGCAGGATCTTAAGGACCTGCTTGCCGGTGTGGTAGTCAAGGGCACCGGTTGGCTCATCGCAGAGCAAGAGCGCCGGCTTTTTGGCAACTGCCCGGGCAATGGCCACCCGCTGCTGCTCACCGCCGGAGAGTTGGGCCGGGAAGTTGTTGACTCTTTTTTCCAGGCCAACGGCAGTCAAGGCTTCGACCGGATCCATGGCGTCCTTGACGATTTCAGAAGCCAGTTCGACATTTTCCTTGGCCGTTAAATTTGGAATCAGGTTGTAGAACTGGAAGACGAAGCCGATGTTGGTCCGCCGGTAGGCAGTCAGCTGCTTGGCATTGTAATTGGCGATATTTTGCCCGTTGACGATGACGTCACCGCTGGTGTTGGTGTCCATCCCGCCAAGGATGTTGAGCAAGGTCGACTTGCCGGCCCCGGAGCTGCCCAGGATGATGACCAGCTCGCCTTTTTCGATTGCAAAATTGATGTCCCGGTTGGCGTAAACCGTCGTGTCACCGGACTGATAGGTTTTCGTGTTATGCTTCACTTCAATGAGTGCCATAATGTCCTCCTTTTTCTGATGTGTCTGACTAGCAGTTTACACAAAAATCAGCTAAAATTAATGAGCAAAAATAAACAATCTGTTGATTTAAGGATTTTTTCTTTTGGAGGTTTCAATTGCCAAAAAAGAGCAGAAAAACGGCCAGCAAGGCCAAGATCCGCCAGGCCTTGATTGACTTGGTGCCAGTCAGCGGTTTTCAGCAGCTGACCATCAGCCAGCTCTGCCAAAAAGCCGGGATCAACCGTGGGACTTTCTACTTGAACTATCTGGATAAGGAAGACCTGCTCCGGCAGACGGAGGCTGACTTTTTTGCCGGCATTCAAGAGCTGCTGAAAGAAAGCGATAGCGGGGAAGGCGCAGAGCTTTTTTCAACAGAGAGCATCCTGCGCCTGCTGGATTATATTAAAGAGAATGAAGACCTGGTCACGGTCTTTTTTAAAAGTGATCTGGTCCAGCGGACAGAGTACCGGCTGCAGGAAGTCATGGCTGATGTTTTCGCTAAACGCCGGGCCAACCTGGCCCACCCGGCCATCAAGCAGCCCTATGCCAGCCGCTTGGTTTTTGGTGGCCTGGCCACGATCTTTACCTTGTGGGTGCAGCGGGGGATGCAGGAGAGCCCGGAAGAAATCAGCCAGATTCTGGACCGCTACCGGCGCCTTTCACCAGAAGAAATCATCAAATAAAAAGCGCGAGCAGGCAGTTTGCCCTCTCGCGCTTTGTTAGTTCAGCTTTCGCCGGTTAAATTTCGTTGATCCCGATCCGGTCCATCTTCTGGTCGCGGATGGTCAATTCTTCTTCAGTTTCCCCGACGCCGACCCCGCAGATCGGCAAAAAGCCAGTTGGCAGGTCAAGCTTGACGACTGTTTCCGGGTGAGCAGCCAGAGCAGCTGCCGCGCCAAAGAGGTAGCAGGCCCCCAGGCCCTTGTTTTCAGCGGCCAGAACCATGTTGTGGGCAATAATGCCGGCACTGGCATAGGCCATTTCATCCCGCTCTTTTGCGGAAACAAGGATCAAGGTTGGTACCCCGTACAAGGGATGGGATTCCAAGTCGCCGAACATCATGGCGGCTTCCTGGTCGATCTCCTTCAAAATCTTCGGGTCAGAAATGACCGTCAGCTGGTAATTTTCGTATAAGCCGCGGGCAACTGGCGCCAGTTCAGCTGCTTCAATGATCTTCTTTACCTGCTTCTTGCCAGCAGGCTTGCCCGAATAAGTCCGGACGGATTTGCGTGTTTTCAACAATTTCGTAAACTTCATGGATGAATTCCTCCTGTCAGTCTAACAAAACACATGTCTGTCGATTCCTTAGGTAGATTATACCGCAAACACGTGCGAAAGCGGTTGAAAATAGTTTTAAACTTTGCCTTTTAAAAAATTACCTGCTTTTTTGTTAAAAAGGCTTGACTTGCCTGGCAAAAGTCTTTATAGTTAAGGAAACATATGAATGACCTTTAAATTTAGTCCCGTGAGGCTAAGAAGGCAGCTCAAATTTCAGACATAAACAAAGATTTCTTGGCAAACATTCGGATTGGCAAGAAGGCCGGGGAGAAAGCTTCCCGGGCAGTTTAAGCAGACTTTGAGAGACCATTTTAGACACGGAGACTGAGTGTTTAAAATGGTCTTTTTGCTTAAGTTATTTTCGAAAGGATGCCAAATCATCATGACCACTGTTACCGAAAACCAAGTCGTTGTCGCAACTGAAGACAAGCAAGATAACTTGCTTCGCCTGCCATACTTTGTCAGTGTTGAACAATTGAGCGCCGATGACGTATTGCACCTGCTGCAAAGAGCCCAATACTTCAAGAACGGCGGGGAAGTACCAGCCTTGAGCCGGCCAATCTTCTGCACCAACATGTTCTTTGAAAACTCAACCCGGACTCACACCAGCTTTGAAGTTGCTGAAAGGCGGCTGGGCCTTACGGTTATCCCATTTGACCCATCCCACTCTTCAGTCAACAAGGGGGAAAACCTCTATGACACTGAACTGACTATGGCTTCCCTGGGCATCGAACTCAGCGTCATCAGACACCCGGAAAACGCCTACTACAACGAAATCATCCACCCAAAGGAAGGCCAGCACCTGCAAATGGGCTTGGTCAACGCTGGTGACGGCTCCGGCCAGCACCCATCCCAAAGCATGCTGGACATGATGACCATCTACAACGAATTCGGCCACTTCGACGGCTTGAAGATCATGATCGTGGGCGACTTGACCAACTCCCGGGTTGCCCGGTCAAACATGGAAATCTTGAACACCCTGGGCGCTGAAGTCTACTTCTCAGGTCCAGAATACTGGTACGACGCTGAAGAATTCAGCAAGTACGGCACTTATGTCAAGAATATTGACGATGAAATTCCAGAACTTGACGTCTTGATGCTGCTCAGAGTTCAGCACGAACGCCACAACGGGGAAGAAGCCAAGACTGAACAGCTTTTTGACGCCAAGGACTACAACGCTGCTTATGGCTTAAACCAACGCCGCTACGACATGCTTAAGGATGACGCCATCATCATGCACCCGGGTCCAATCAACCGCGGGGTTGAATGGGACGGCGACCTGGTTGAAGCACCTAAGTCACGCTACGCTGTGCAAATGCACAACGGGGTCTTTGTCAGAATGGCCATGATCGAAGCCGTTTTGCGCGGCCGCAAGTTGGGAGGCCTTGAATAATGGCCATTTTGCTGAAAAACGGTCTGGTTTACCAAGAAGGCGAATTCACCAAAGAAGACGTCTTGCTTTCCGGCAGCAAGATCCAGGCGGTCGGTCTGGACTTGCCGGAAGAGGGTGCTGAAGTCTACGACTTAAAGGGCAAACTTTTGACAGCTGGTCTGGTGGACATCCACGAACACTACAGAGAACCTGGCTTTACCTACAAGGAAACCATCAAGACCGGGTCTGAAGCAGCAGCCCGGGGCGGTTTCACCACGGTCTGCACCATGCCAAATGTTGACCCGGTGCCAGATAACCTGGAAACTTTTGAAAAGCAAGTTGCTTTAAACGAAGCCAACAGCTGCGTGCACTTGAAGCAATACGGGGCTATTACCAAAGATCTGACCAGTGACGAAGTCGTTGACATGGCTGCCTTGAAAGAAGCAGGAGCTTTTGCCTTCAGCAATGATGGCCATGGCATCCAGCAAGCCGGTACCATGTACGAAGCAATGCAAGAAGCAGCCAAGGTTGGCCTGGCCATCTGCGAGCACATTCAAGATGACTCCCTTTACCATCACGGGGTGATGAATGCCGGCAAGAAGGCTGAAGAACTCGGACTGCCAGGCATCCTGGGGGTCAGTGAATCAGCCCAGCTGGCCAGAGACCTGGTTTTGGCCCAAGCTACCGGCGTTCACTACCACGCCTGCCACGTTTCCACCAAGGAGAGCGTGGAACTGATCCGGATCGCCAAGGAATACGGGATCAACGTCACCGCTGAAGCTGCTCCTCACCACCTGCTTTTGAGCGAAGAGGAGATCGACGGCAACAACGGCTACTACAAGATGAACCCGCCTCTGCGGTCAAAGGAAGACCAGTTTGCCTTGATTGAAGGGATGCTGGACGGGACGATCGACTTGATCGCGACCGACCACGCCCCGCACAGCCGGGAAGAAAAGGCCGGCGATATGCGGAAGGCCGCCTTCGGGATCATCGGCAACGAAACGGCTTTTGCCTGCCTGTACACCAAGTTTGTCAAGAGCGGACAGATGGATCTGAGTCTGCTTCTAGATCTGATGAGCTACCAGCCAGCCAAGCTCTTTGGCCTTGACGCTGGTGTCCTGGCTCCGGGCAAGGAAGCTGACCTGGCCGTCTTTGACCTGGATCACGCCGAAAAGATTGCCGAGGAAGACTACCTGTCCAAGGGGGTCAACACTCCTTTCACCGGCCAGGAAGTCTACGGCATGACTGCCTTGACTTTTGTCAGCGGCAAGCTGGTTTACAAGAACAAGCACCTGGCTGACTAAAAATAAAATTTTTACCATAGAAGAAAATAACTAGCAAAAGACGAAAATAAGTCCTTCTCTAATCAGAGGAGGACTTGTTTTGTTTGGCGCTGGCATTGAGGGCGGCCCGCTGTTCTCTTTGGTCAACGTGGGTGTAGAGGTCAGTGGCTGAGGTACCTTTTTGCCCCAGCTGCTGGGCCACCATGACCTGGTCTTTGGTCGCTTGGTAGAGTTCAGAAGCAACCGTGTGGCGGAGTTTGTGGGGGGTGAGGGGGTGGCCAAAGGCGGCTGAATACTTGCCAACCATTTTCTCAATGGCATTGGTCGTCATCCGCCGGCATTCCTGGTGGTAGCTGGTTAAGAAAAAGGCCTTGTTATTGTTTGGGGCCTGGTAGCGGTCAGCCCGGATTGCCAGGTACTTTTTCAGGTAGGGCAGGGTCCAGTCAGCAACCGGCACTGAGTCTCTTTGCCCGCCTTTCCGGGTGACGTCTAAAGTTGCCTCTTTTAAGTTGAGGTCTTTCATGTCAACGCCGGCGCATTCAGAAACCCGGATCCCGGTGCCTAAGATCAAGGCGATAACGGCCATGTCCCGTTCCTTGTTTTGCTTAAAAGAGGAAAGAGCGCGCCCACTGCAGAGACCAGCAAATTTTTGGTCTAAAAAGTCCATGAACTGGTATTTTAAGTCGCCAGTATACATATGGGCTTCCAGGGCATGGGCCCGGTAGTTCAAGGTGCTTGTATAAGGAAGCGAGTTGATCTTGAGCATGACATTGCGGTCAAAATAAGGCCCGCCATTGTTGCTGTCAGCCGTGATCGTCAGGTACTTGTATAAGGATCTGAGGGCGTTGAGGGACCGGTTGACGGTTGTCGGGGAGTTGAGGTGGCCCTGCTTGTTCTTGCTGTGCTCCAGCTTGTCCAAGTAGAGCATGACGTCGCTGCGGCTCAATTTTTCCAGGTCGCTTGGCTTAACTTGGCTGGGACTTTCGGCCTGGGTTAAATTTTCAGAGATCAGCCAGGAGAAAAAGCGGCGGATTTCGGTCAGGTACTGGTAGCTGGTGGTCAGAGAGTGGCGGGTTTCCAGCTGGTATTCCTTGACGAAGTCCGGCATCTGGGCCATTTCCCGGTCGATGAGGGAGAGGTATTTCTTGGTTTCCATAGGGCTCCTTATTCTTTATCCAAAACTCTTTTCATTTAATTATACTGATAATCCAGCGAGAAGCGCTAAAATAGAGCTGAATATTGAAAAAATGAAAGGGGCAGAAAAATGCTCAAGTTTATTACAGCCAGCGACAGTTTCAAGGAAAGCCTGTCAGCCAAAGCGGCCTGCCAGGCTATAGCCGAGGGGATCAAGCGGGTCTTTCCAGATGCCGAAGTAGTCCAGGTTCCCATGGCGGATGGCGGGGAAGGAACGGTAGATGCAATATTGTCCTGTGTACCTGGTGAAAAAGTTGCAAAGGAGGTTACCGGCCCAGACGGCAAAAGGGTCTTGGCCAGCTACGGACTGATCAATGACGGAAAATGCGCGGTGATCGAGACAGCCGCGGCCAGTGGCCTGGGCCTGGTTGAGAAAAAGGACCGGAATCCAATGACGGCGACCACTTTTGGGACCGGGGAGCTGGTGCTTGACGCGTTAAAGCGGGGCGTCAAAAAGGTTATCGTGGGCTTGGGCGGCAGCGCGACTAATGACGGCGGAGCTGGTCTGGCCCAGGCTTTGGGGGTCAAGTTTTTAGATAAAAATGGCAAAGACTTGCCCTTTGGCGGAGGAAGTTTAGGGGAGCTAGCCAAAATTGATGCCAGCGGCTTGGATCTCCGCTTAAAAGAAGCAGAGATTATCCTGGCCAGCGACGTGACCAATCCTTTGACTGGACCAAACGGAGCTTCGGCGGTATTCGGCCCGCAAAAAGGAGCTGACAAGGAGATGGTCCAAAAGCTTGATGCTAATCTCCACCATTACGCGGCTGTGATCAAGGAGCAAGTTGGGAAAGATATTGAAAATTTGCCAGGCAGCGGGGCAGCCGGCGGCCTTGGCGCAGGCTTTTTGGCCTTCAGCAAGTGCCAGATGAAAGCCGGTGCCCAGATTGTGATTGAGGAAAGCCATTTAGCTGAAAAGATGCGGGATGCTGACTACGTCTTTACTGGTGAAGGCGGAATTGATTTCCAGACCAAGTTTGGCAAGACTCCATATGCCGTGGCCCAGGTTGCCAAGAAGTTTGGCATCCCCGTCTTTGCTTTGGCCGGCCAGGTCGGAGACGGAATTGACAGCTTGTATGATGCTGGCTTTACGGCAATTTTTGGCATCCTGCCTGGTGTCTGCAGCTTGCCGGAAGCTCTGGCTGGCGGAGGGAAAAATTTAGCCCGGACCAGTGAAAATGTAGCCCGGGTGATCAAGGCCGCAAAAACAAATTTACAGTAAAGGCTTACTGTTAAGGGAAAAGAGCATTTTTTGCCCTTTTCCCCAATTTTTTTCGCATATGCCCTGTCATTTTTTCAAAAGATTGCGATAATAAGAATAGACGTGGAATGCGAATTCAAAAATGAAAGGGTATAAAAAGATGAAAGAATACTATTTAGACTATCGTGAGCAAGTACAGAACATCCTAGATGCTTTGGATGACAGCAGTACTTCCCTGCGCTTGGGAGCAGTCGCGATTGAAAACCTCCTGGCCCTGGCCAGAGTCGATCTTGATGATGATAATGAGGAAGACGAAGCAAGCGATGAGGAAGATTATTCTGATGATTCAGACGCCATCGAAGAGGCGGACAGCGGCGGGGACTTAGCAGAAGCAGAGGACAGAAAGCAAGTCAAGATTATCCGCCATGAAGAGCCAACAGCCAGCATCCCTTACCAAATCAGTGCTGGCCACAAGCTCTGCCGCTTCTCCCGGGCGCTGAAAGGCGGGAGTTTTTATACCGAACAAGGGGACCTGGTCAGCGAGATCAATGAGCTGTCTGTCAAAAATCTGAATGTTGAAAATGGCGACCTGGTTGAACTGGACCCGAGCTGCCAGCCGCCCCGGGTGGTTCGGATCGTGGAAGCAGGCAATTTGCCGTCTAATATCGCGACTTTGTCATATGGGGTCGTGGAAAGAGATGCCGCTGGCGACTTGTACGTCAGCCACAGCGCCATGGGCGAGAGATTAAGCGATTGCGCGGGCATTGACCGCTATGAGGTGCCGGCGATCATTGATGCCGGGCAAACCGAGACAGGATTTGTCCATGAAGGCGACATCGTCGATTTAGCCTGGTATAAGAACAGCCCCAGCAACATGATCGTCCGTTGGGTCAGCCAGACTAAGGGAAAAGCAGGTCCAAAGAAGGAAAAACCGGCTGAAAAGAAGGCCAAGAGCGAAAAAGAAGACAAGGACAAAGATGAGAGCGTATCGACCTTGAATTTTGACCTGCATGGCCGCAGCGTGGCGGTGGTCATCGGTAATGAGCTCCGCAGCCAGGAGATTCAAAAGATGGTTGGTGAGCACCACGGACGCTGCAAGGTGATTGATGCCTTTAAGTTTTCTGATACGGAATCTTTTTACAAGCACGCGCTGAAGCGGGCTGACGTAACGGTCATGGTGCAGAACTTGAACAAGCACTCAACCAGCAAGGCCCTGCGCAAGTATGCCAAGCGGCTGGCAATCGCGGATTCGGCGGGCCTGTCTTCAATTGAGCGGGCGATCTACCGCGCCATGCACGGCTTGCCGGCTTATGAGACTTCCACTCAGCCGATCGCGTATCCGGTCAAGGAGCTGGCTCTTAGTTAATTTTTAGAAAGGTTGGCGGTAAAGATGGCATTTTCGGATAAAGATAAATTCGTTGAGATGGATAAAATTGGCGCGACCTGGCTGGACCGGGGGGCGGTAGCCTACCGGCAGGGGGACTATGAACTAGCCCTTGAGTGCTATAAGAAGGCAGCTGACTACGGCAATTCCCAGGCCATGTGCAATTTAGGCTACATCTATGCCTTTGGCCGGGTTGGTGAAGCCGACCAGGAGCAGGCTTTTTACTACTTTACGCAAGCGTCTTTGGCTGGCAATCCAAATGCCTTCTATAAGCTGGGGGATGCTTTCCGTTTTGGCAATTTTGTAAAGAGAAACGACCAGATTGCCTTTCAGTATTACAGCATGGCGGAAAGCGTCTTGCAGGAAGGCGACGAAGACTTGATTGCTGAGATTGACTACCGCCTGGCCCTGTGCTATGCCAGAGGCTGGGGGACAGAGCAACGCTGGGACCTGGCCTTGAAGTATATCAATGAGGCCCAGCTTTACGCCTACCGGAACAAGCAGCATGGCGAGTACAACTGGCAAAAGACCAGCCAGCGGATCAACAAGCTGCATGATGAGATAGTAGAAGAGATGTTTTCTTAATTTTTTTGAGGCAGCTGCCTGGGGAAAGCTGGGCAGAAGCATCCGCTGAGAGCAAGAAGGTTGACAGGCCGCGCCGGCTTGGGTTACCTTTAACTTGTATTTAGGGGATAGAGCACAAGTTGGGGGAATTATCATGTTTACGATATCTTTTTTGATCTTACTGATATTTTTAACTATTGTGGCCGTGCCGGTGGCGATCGCCGCTTTTTTGCTCAAGGTATCTTTTAAGATCCTGGGCTGGCTGATCGGTATCTGCTTTACTTTGGCCCTGCTGATTAGTTTGCTTTTGATTGGCGTAATGTAGGGGAACGCTTCCTGGAAATCCGGGAGGCGTTTTTTTATGAAAAATGGAGATGGCAATGAAAGTTTGGATGAGGGTTAGGCGCGACAAGGAAATGAATCTTGATGTGCCGCACAGTATTAATATCGCTACAGCGATGTATGGTTTCCGGGAATTAGGCGCGGAGATCGTGCCATATCACTTTATAGACGAAATTGAGGAAAAAATTTGCCCAGAGGACATAGTGCTAGACTATATCGAGCAATGCCAATGGATCTTTAAAAAATTCGGTCATCCAACTTATATGGACTGCTATCCGGAAAGATTGAAGCCATTGTTAAAGAGAAAGATTTGGCGGGATACGATAAACAGTTTTTCCAGCGATGAGAAAAAGTGGTCGGCAGGCTACTTTATCAAGCCGGTTAAGGATAAGGCTTTTACCGGGAAAATCATCCGAAATACAGCCGATTTAATCGGCTGCGGCAATTCAATGGAAGACTACGAGATCTTGGTAAGCGAGCCAATAGACATTCTTGCCGAATGGCGCTGCTTCATCATGTATGACCGGATTATTGACGTTCGGCCATACGGCTCGGTATCGGACCTTAATTACCAGGGTTATCGTTATCACTATGACGTAGAATTTTTGGATGAGCTAATGACAGAATTCAGAAAGTGGCCAGACCGTCCAGCTGCCTGCAGCGTCGATATTTGCTACTGCAAAGACGGACAGAGCAGGATGGTTGAAGCAAATGACGCATACGCGCTGGGATGCTACGGCCTGCCAAGCTTGCTCTACGCAAAGTTCATTTCCGCGAGATGGAGCCAAATTTTTGAGCGGGAAGACGAATACCATTTTTGACAGATTCTGACGAAGAAAGTAAATTGCTTTTTGCTTTGGTTGCTTAGCCTGCGCGTTTGCGCGGGCTTTTCCTTTCCGAAAAAGCAGGACTTTGCGGGATTTCTTGAAAGTGCTTAAATTAACTTGCTGAGAAAAAATCTTGTGGTTGCTATATGAGCAAAGGAAAAATATAATATGGAAAATACTAATTACCAAGGGATGAGCAATGACGAAGTGTTTTGCACGGTCTTCAAGAATGATGAAACTGCCATGTGGGTGCTCCAGGCTCTTTTCCCAGACGTGAAAATGTCTCAGGTGCTGCTGAACACGGCAGGATGTGAGCAAGATCAGGTTAATGGCCCGCTTGCCCAAGTTGTTGTGCTGGATGAAGATGAGAAGAAGCACTTTTACTCGTTGCGGATGGCAAAAGAAAGCGACAATCTTGGCCTCCTTGGCCGTTATTGCACGTCTAAGATGGACATGACGATGTTCAGACTGATCGGTGAAGATTACTTCGATGAAGATTGCGGAGCGGTAATCTTGTGCGGCTTTAATCCATATGGCAGCAAGGCGGTAAAGGTTGTTCACCAATTCCGTAGCACTAAATACCCTGATCTTATTTTGCCTGGCCAATGCCCTGTGATCATCATTAACGGAAAGGGAGAAGAGGAAGGTGAAACAAGTGACATGAAGTCTCTTACTCATGTGATTTGCGGTGACTACAGTCTGGATGAGCCTCTTGCCGTATTCTTGAAGGAGAAGATCGTCGCGGCTAACAAAAAGCTGAATTTGGTGAAATAGGTATTTTTGAAAAAATATGCGCTCAATTGCACCGCTCAATGTAATCTAAGATGGTAAAATATGGCTTAGATACTATTTTTGAGGCGGGAAAGCATGCGGCAAAGACATTACTCACATATAAGGATCAGTGCTTCAAGGATGAATGAACTGGAAGATGCAAAAAAGGCCCTGCTTCTGGAAGACGTAAATGTCGGTGAATTAGCTAATATAACAGGCATACCATATCAGACTATCCGGAACATGCGTCATAAACCTGAACTCTTGGAAAGGGCTTCATGGACCAGGGTGGAAACCTTGGCTCAGCTCTACGATGATCTGCTGACTAATAAGCTGGTAATTGTCCAAGGGATGTTCAGACAAGGCATACCTGGCTATAATGAGCAAGAAGATGGTGATACAGAACGGCATAAGTTCTGGTATGAGGAAGATTTAAGCAACAGCTACAGCGTGGTGACTATCGGAATCGATGAAGCTTATTTTGAATGGTCCGCTAGCGTGTCAACCGAAGAAGCGTCACAAGCAGATGCTGAAAAGTACAACAATGGCAGACCAGCAGTTATCAAGACGCTGAGGATGATTCCCTTTTTAAACAAGGTGGCCAACTACTACTACGGTTTAGATATAAATGAGCAGGACCCGGACTCAGTAAAGCTGCTCAAAGACAGACTGGCAGATGACTTTGGCCGGGGCTTTGCTGATAAAGTAATGGGAATCAATGAAATGTTGAACAAGATCACCGAAAAAATGCAGCGGGAAGAGTTCCCGGAATAGACGAAAGAGACTGGCAATTAATTTTGTCAGTCTTTTTTCTGCTGAAAAGGGAATAACTTTATCCTGGATTTAAAAAAAAAGTTTTTGGCAAAAAATGATATGAAAATTAAAAGAGATCTTTACATTCTAATTTGTCTTAGTATAATAAAACTATCTCAAAAAACAAAAGTGAAGGATGGAAGTCAATAATGAAAGTAAAATTGAGATAGTCAAATTCATGGTGAAGCGGGTCTTTTCAACCGATCGATTGTGCCGCGACTTTTAAAGAAAGCAGCAGATCAATCAAAAGAAAAGGACTAAATCACATGAAAAAGAAGAACTATATTCCCATGGTAATTACTAGTGTCGTTGTGGCTACTCTTAGCGCTTGCGGAAGCAGCAGCGCCAGCAGCAAGACGACTTACCAAAAGTCGATCAGCTGGATGACCACGTCAGAAATTGAAACTATGGATCCCAACACCACTGTGGATACAGCCAGTGGTGAGCAAGAGACTAATACATTTGAAGGCCTTTTCCGCCTTGGGAAAAATGGCAAGGTTAAGCCAGGGATAGCCAAAACAGCGGCGGTATCTAAAGATGGCTTGACTTGGACATTTACTCTTCGGAAGAATGCTTACTGGTCAAATGGTGAAAAGGTTACAGCCCAAGACTTTGTCTATTCCTGGCAAAGGGCGGTCAATCCAAAGACTGGCGCCGGAAATACGACAGAGTACCAGGTGATCAAGAACGCGGTCGCCATCACTGAAGGCAAGAAGTCAGCGTCAAGTCTGGGGGTAAAAGCCGTTGGCAAATATAAGCTCGTTGTCAAGCTGGTTCACCCGGTGCCTTATTTCAAGACAACCGTTGCTAGCGGGATGTACCCGGTCAGCAAGACTGCCGTTGAAAAGTTCGGTAAAAAGTACGGCACTGCTTCGAAATATCAGTACTATGACGGACCTTTTGTTCAAAAGGGCTGGACTGGTTCAAACCTGACCTGGAAACTGGTCAAGAACAAGTACTACTGGGACAAGCAAGCTGTTAAGCTGCAAACCGTCAACTACAATGTTGAGAAAACGGCGTCAACTGATTACAACCTCTATCAGAGCAAAAAGCTCGACGCGGCTCTGCTTGATACTTCCGCGGCAAGCCAGCTAAAGAAGAGTGCCGGCTATACTGTGCGTGACCAGGACAACACCTACTACCTGAACTACAACATCAAGAAGGTGACCATCTTCAAGAACGCCGACCTGCGGCGGGCAATTTCCATCGCTATCAACCGCCAGGCCCTGGTCAATACAGAAGGCAGCTACAATAAGACTGCCCAGACCATGAGCTCAGCCAGCATGGCAATTGGCGGACAGAATTTTGCCAAATACGTTGTAAGCCAGACTGACGCGGCTAAATACAGCAAGTACTCCAAGAAGCAAGCGCAAAAATATTTTGCCGCAGCTCTGAAGAAGCTGGGCAAAAAGTCTATCGCCTTCACGATCATGGGTGATGACGATGATATGAGCAAAAAGGCGGTCGAGTACCTGCAAAGTGCTTTAAAGGCGGCTTTTGGCAACAAGATTAACGTTTCCGTGAAGAGCCTGCCAAAGACTAACCGGATCAGTCACTTAATGAATGGGACTTATGAGCTTTGCTTCATGAGTCTGACGACTGACGCGGCAGATCCTTACGAATTCCTAAAGTACATGCACAGCGGCCAGACTTACAACTTTGGCTCCTGGAACAATTCTGCTTACGACAAGATTGTTGATGCTTCAAACAGTGCTTCCAGTGATAAAAAGCGGCTGCAGGAGCTGGCCAAGGCTGAAGAAATTCTGGCAAAAGAGCAGGGGATTACGCCGCTCTTCCACTTAAGCCAGGCCTGGATGATCAGACCAAATGTTCATGGCGTAGTCTTTACTGGTTCAGCCAATGACTTCAAGAATGCTTACGCTGCGAGTGAAAGCAAATAAGATAATAAAATAATGAGGTGCTTCGGTGCCTTTTTCTTTTAAATCGAATCTGGCAAAAAAGAAAATAAACTTTTTTGAAAAAGTCTTGAAAATTAATCTAAATCTAGTAACATGGGTAGTATCTTAAAAGAAAATGAAAGAGAGGCATCCAAAAGATGACAGGTAAAGGCAAAATTTAGTTCAATCTTGAGAGCAAATTCTATTTCTTTGATTGCAACAGCTTCAGCGCGAATTATTGCCCCTTTGGGCAAGTAAAATATTTTTTCCGCGCGTAAACCGAGTAGCAAAAGCAACAAAGAAAGAGAAGAAGATCATGAACAAATTGCATAAATTATTAGTCGTAGCGTCATTAACCTTAACTGCTGGTGCTTTGTCAGCCTGCAGCTCATCCTCAGCTTCCAAAGCTAAACTGAAGTCCCAGCTTAACTGGATGACTACCTCAGAGATCGAAACAATGGATCCGTCCAAGGTGGTGGATACCACTGGCGGGGAACAACTCAACAATGTAATGGAAGGCCTGTACAACCTGGACGCAAATTCCAAGCTGACTCCGGGCGTTGCTAAGTCCTCAAAAGTTTCAAAAGACGGCTTGACCTGGACCTTCTACTTGCGCAAGAACGCGCGCTGGTCAAATGGTGATCAGGTAACCGCGGCGGACTTTGTTTATGCCTGGCAGCGGACTCTGGATCCTAAGACTGCTTCCCAGCAAGGGAACCTGTATGATGGGATCAAGAATGCTGATGCGGTAGTGGCTGGCAAGAAAAAGCCAAGTTCATTGGGGGTCAAGGCTGTTGGCAAGTACAAGCTGGTTGTCAGTTTGGAACACAAGCTGCCATACATGAAGTATCTGGTAGCCAGCGGACTTTTCCCGCAAAACCGGAAAGCTGTAGAAAAATACGGCAAAAAGTACGGCACAGCTTCTAAGTACATGGTTTACAATGGGGCTTTCAAGCAGACTGGCTGGACGGGTTCAAACTTGAGCTGGAAACTGGTCAAGAATCCCTACTACTGGAACAAGAAGTCAGTCAAGCTGCAGACAGTTTCCTACAGCGTGCAGAAGACGCAGTCAACGGACCTCAACCTTTATCAAAGCGGCAAGCTCGATGCGGCACTGCTCAGCAGCCAGGCGGCCAAGGCTATGAAGACCAACAAGGCTTACACGGTTCGCCGGCAAGGGAACACTCAATACCTGACTTACAACGTATCTAAGTACAAGTTCCTGCAAAACGTGTGGGTAAGACGGGCCCTTTCAATGGCTGTTAACCGGCAAGCTTTGGTAAAGACGGTTGGCGGCGAAAACACTGTTGCCAAGACATTCTCCGCGCCAACAGTAGTTGCCAGCGGGCAAAAGTTTGCGGCTTACGTTGAAAAGCGCAATCCAAACAATGTCTACATGACTTACGACAAAAAGAAGGCTGCCGCATACCTGGCAAAAGGCTTGAAGCAACTGGGCATGAAGAAGCTCAGCTTCACCTTGACTGGCGATGACGACGATACTTCCAAGCAAACGACTGAATACCTGCAAAGCTGCTTTAAGGCCGCTTTTGGCGACAAAGTTGACGTTTCAGTATCAAATCTGCCAAAGACCACGCGGGTCAGCCGGATGCTTAACGGCCAATACCAAGTCACTTTAACCGGCTTGACCGGTGACTTCCCGGATCCTTACAACTTCTTGAAATACATGCTGACGGGCCAAAGCTACAACTTCGGCAAGTGGTCAAGCAAGGCTTACGACCAAGCCGTAAACAAGTCACAAACCGCGACTGGCGCAAAGCGGCTCAGCTACCTCTTGCAAGCAGAGGAAGTTTTGACCAACCAGCAAGCTTTATCACCACTCTACCACATGGGCCAGGCCTGGCTTGTCCGGTCAACGGTTCACGACGTTGTCTTTAACGGCGGTTCTTACTGGTTTGCCCACGCTTACGTTTATGAGAAATAAACAGTTAACTAGATTGATTTTCAAAAACTGAACGATTAATGGCAGCAGAGAGTATAGAAAGAAGAGACTTCTTATGACCAAGACGACTTTTGTTAACTGTAATTTATTTGTTGGGACTGAAGATGAGGTAAAGGAAAATGCCTGGTTTACCGTTGATGACGCGACTGGGAAAATTACTGAGCTCGGTCAAGGCGAGGTAAAAGCCGCTGACAAGACGGTAGATCTTGATGGCCAATACGTGATGTCTGGTTTGATCAATGCCCACACTCACATTGGTATGGATCCTTATGCCAAGCGGGCATATCCAGAAACTGAAACCAGTACGACCGTGGCAGCTTTGGAGAATCTGCGGTCAGGCCTGCAAGGCGGGGTGACTTACCTGCGCAGCTGCGCGGTTGGCTTTGACGTTGATATCAAGTTGAAGCGGGAAAGAGCGCAGCATCCTTTTGAAGGGCCGGGGATCATGCCATGTGGCCGGGCAATTTCAGTAATTGGCGGTCATGGGGATGCCAGAAATGGCGAAAACAACGAATTTGAGTCATCCTGGCTGGTTAACGGGCCGGACGAAATGCGTAAGGCGGTCCGGACGCAATTTAAGCTAGGGGCAGAAAACATCAAGTTGATGGCTACAGGCGGGATCATGTCGACGACTGACCAAGTTGATGATACGGAATTGACTTTTGAAGAAATCAAAACGGCAGTTGAGGAAGCCCATTCCAAACACATGACGATTTGTGCCCACGCTCAAGGAGCGCAAGGGATTCACTATTGTGTTGAAGCAGGCGTTGATTCAGTAGAACACGGTTTCTACGTGACTGACGAAGATATTGAGACCATGAAGGAGAAGGGGATCTTCCTTTCACCAACTTTGATTGCTGGTTACCAGGTTGCCAATCTACCAGATGACACGCCGGATTTGACCCTGTTCTCAATTCAAAAGATGCGGAATGCTTTGGATGACTTTTACACTCATGTTGGCCGGGCGATCAAGGCCGGAGTGAAATTGGCTTTGGGGACTGATGCAGGTACTCCAGCCAACCCACTGAATCAGACTTGGAAAGAACTGGTTGAACTTACCAGAGCCGGGGCAAGCAATTATCAAGCTTTGCGGGCCGCCGGCCTGGGCAGTGCTGAACTGCTGAAGATCGACCAGGAATACGGCTCACTTGAGGTCGGCAAGTATGCTGACTTCCTTGTGTTGAAGGATAATCCACTGCAAGATGTGGCAGCGGTAGGTCAAAGCGATAAGCAAGTATACCAACACGGACAAAGAAAGTTTTAGTGAACGTAACTCTAGACAGTTTTCTGTCTAGAGTTTTTATTTTTTTGGAAAAGAAACTGGCGTTCGGGAAAATATGGTGGTAGAATAAGGACAGAAACAGAACGTGCGTACGGCTTAGGGATGAGATGCAGGAGGTAATTGATAAGTGCCTCAGAGACTAAGGAGAGAGTAGTATGGCTGTTGCAAATAAGATATTGTACTTTTTTTGGTACAAAAATAGATGGATATGCTATAATTTGGTGCAAAACAGGCAAGTTGATGTGAAAAAATGAATGAGTTAAAGTCCTTATGTTTTAGAAATGGAGGTGAAGAAGTTGGATGAGCAAGGGTACGTAATCGTCGACAAAGAAACAGGTTTATATTTCGCGAGGAACTGTTCTGAAAGATATACTGTCAACCTTTGGCAAGCGTCTAAGTACCAAGAGAAAAAATACGCCCAAAGAATGCTGGATATGATAAAGAAGAGTCCGGCTGCCTATAAAACCGCAAAACCTGAGAATCTGACCTTGCAGCTCTGTAATCTCAAAGGATTGAAAGAAAAGACGCCGGAAGAGCTACTGTCAAGGGAGCAGGAAGAAGAACTTCAATCATTCATGCAAGAGATCGGCCGGGGCACGGCATATGACAAGATTAGTGATTTTTGCAAGAATCCCTTGTTTATTGAGCCTTTGAGAAATCTGCTGCTGGAAAAGATCAAGCATGACACGGATGTCACCATCGATTTGCTTCACGTCATCGAGCTGACGCCGTACAGTCAAGACTTAAGCGCGAAACTGGTAAAGTTCGAGCGAAATCAAAGACTTGATCGGCGCAAGTACAAGGATGCCTTGAATCTGCTGGAGCTGCTTTATCCTAAAGGAGCGGTGACGACAACAGAAGAGAGGATGCGGCAGTATGTGAAACGGGTCGTTAAAATTCAGACTGAACGCCGGGTGTATGTTGTCAGAACGCAAGAAGTCAGTGAATCTTTTTACGGCCTTTTCAAAGAAGAGGGCGGAATGATGTATTTGGCAATGCGCAGGCCGCTTCCAAGCAAAGCTGCTGGGTTAAACTGGTTAACAGAAACAAGGAGAAAAGTCTCCCAACTGTTGTAGCTGGGAGAAATTAAGTTAAGGGGTTATTAAAGTTGGTACTTTCAATAGTACAAGCAATAGATGAAGCTAGAAAATTTTAGGGGGTAAAACGATGAAGTCAGAAGAAGAAATCGCCAAAGTCGAATTGGACGCGGGGCTTAAGGAAGTTGATGACGGTGACAAGAATGAAGCCTTGGCCAAGCTTGCGTTCATCTTTCGCCTGGAATTGATGGAGAAGAACAATCTGAACCTTACTGAGCAAGAGGGGACGCAGTTAGGGATGGTTTTGACTACGATCATGATGGACATGACGGAGCATGGCCGCCTCACGCAAGATCAACTTGTCCAAGAATGCAAGAACATTTTGCTGCAGAAGAACAGGAGAATCATGGCAGAAGGCGATGGCCGGCTTGCACCAGGGCAATTGCAGGAACTTTTAGCCGCGAATAATATGAGTGAAGAAGAGTTTGCGGCAAGAGAATTTGAAATGGAAATAAGCAAGTTTCCTCGTGACATGGATCCAGTGATTTTGGCAACGTATGCTTTTGCCAGAATGAAGAAGCTCATGGAAGAAGAGTTTCCGAGCTTTGAAGATGACGATTATGCACACATGGCCTCGGTACAGATTACTGTTTTGGCAGATATGCTGCAGAGCGGGATTTTGAGTTACAACGATCTGTATCAAGAGACGTTGGAAGTAATCGAACAACTGCTTGGATAGGAAGAAGGAAAAACAATGATATTGATGGACAGTCTGGATGAACTGTATGAGATTGTTGACAAGACAACTAAAGAGGATGAGCTGGTCAACGACTTCACTAGAGTACGGGTTGACGTTGCTCAAGCGAGGAATAAGCTGCATTTGCTCCACGCTTTGATGGAATCGAGGAATTTGTCTGAAGAAGAGGCGATGAAGGCATTGGGATACGCGCCAGCTTCGGTAGAAAGATGCAAACAGGCAGTTGCTGATTTAGGGCAGTTAAAGGAAACGGATGATAAATTTAGCGATAAGAAGTTGAGCAACGAAGACATGGTTTCTGTTTTGAATTCAATCATGACCATGGGCGGAGGGGATGACTTGCAAGAAGCCATTGAAGAACTCACTAATGAAGATCCAAATGGCAGCACAAGCATGAATGAAGTATTTACCCAACATACAGCAAAGAGAATTGCCAAAGCAAAGGCAGCGCAAAATAAGCATGCAGTTGAGTATCTGATGCAGTCTATGAATCTCGACAAGTATCAAGCAGAAACAGCATTGGGACTGGATGCTGAATAAGCTGATTTGCTGCTAGTCTTTTATATTTTGCAGATACTCGTTAAGTTGCTGCTGATCCCGGAGGACAACTACTTTGCTGGGATACTTTTTCTGGACTCGGACATAGCGGTCTTGGATATTTTTTGACCGGCCGTCCCAAAGAATCCACTTGATAAACTCAAAATCCAATTTTTCATCGCAGCCTACTGTCATATCAGGCCGGGTCTTTCCTTTGTAGTTACGATAGCGGTTGATGCAGCGAAGCAGGCAATCTTTTCTACTGAATAAGAGTTGGATAATGATGTCCGCTTCAATGATTCTGCGTTCATAGCTGAGTTTGTTGTAGTTTCCATCAATGACCCAGCCGCTAGGATTATCGTTAAGAAAAGTTTGGACGATCTTGCCTTGTTCTTCCGTTGATCTCGTTTTCCAGTTTGGCAAAAATTGGACGCTATCCAAGTGAAGAATGGGAACTTGGTACAATTCACCTAACTTGCGGGATAGAGTTGACTTGCCAGAGCCACTGTAACCCATTACTGCGATCTTCATGATGTGTTCCTTTCGGTATTCTTTTGACGTTATCAATATTATATCAAGTCAGCTACACAGTAGATAAATTATACCCATGGATCATCAAACTTTCTTTAGTTTCTTTGATGATTTGTATAGAACTAGAAACTAGTGGAGCAATGCGAATGTATTGGGTCTATGGTGCCGAACAAGAAGTCCATAACAATTGAACCTCACCCGGAAGATAAGAAAAGTGGTGCATATTCTCGAATTCCACTATCAGACCTACCTATGGTCTCACGGTAGATGAGATCCAAAGAAAGATTGATCAAGTGGTTTCTGTTGGTACTAAGTCGGAAGTTGAATACAAAGTTACTCCTTATAAAACGATTCAGAAGTATGATCCTAATCTGCCAAAGGGGACTACGATAGTTACAGGCGGGGAAAATGGCTCAACTAAGAGTATCACGCCATACTATTTAGATGAAAAAACGGTTTTGACTGCTGAAAAGTATTCATTTTATCCAATGCTAAATAGCAACGTTTCTTACCAATTCTTGATATAATATCTATATCGAAAGATTGGAAGGAAGAAACGATGAGCGAATACATGTCCATATCAAAAGCAGCTGAGTACCTTAACGTTGCCAAGTCAACTCTCCGCAATTGGGAAGCTGAGGGATTGATTACACCGCTTAGAACCGCCTCCAATCAACGTCGCTACACTAAAGAAATGCTAGATGAAGTTCTGCAAGGAAATGTGACGGCATCTAAGCCTAAGAAGCTACTGACCATCGGCTATTGCCGGGTTTCTTCTGGTCATCAAAAAGAAGGCCTCCAAAGGCAGAAGGATGTAGTGTCTAGATATTGCGAAGTCAATGGCTATCAGTTTAAGATCATTCAAGACGTTGGATCAGGTCTCAACTATAAGAAAAAGGGCCTAACCGAGTTGATCAACATGATCTGTAAGAAACAGTGTGAACGAGTCGTGGTAAATTACCAAGACCGACTTGTTCGTTTTGGCTTTGAAATGATTGAGACGATCTGCCAGGCAAACGACGTAGAGCTAGTTGTCATCAATCAGACAGACAACGTTGATCCTAATTCAGAACTTGTAGAAGATGTTTTATCTATAATCACTGTTTTCTCAGCTAAGCTGTATGGAAAGAGGTCGCGTCAGAATGCAAGAGTCATCCAAGAAAGCCAAAAGCTCTTCAATCAAGCAGACAGTGACAAAGACTCAGCCCAAGACAGTTAGAGTCTACTCCAAAAAGTTAAGCGATGAAAAATTTGCCAGAATGTCCGACTTCTTTGAAAGATTGATATGACCCCCGAAATTAGGACACTAATTTCGGGGGTTATTTTCATGACTAAATACACTAAAGAAATCAAACTCGCTATTTACCACGAATGGGTAGACGATCATAGAAGAGGCACCTACCTCAGCCGAAAATATGGGATGGAGCGCGGAGGAATCCAATATTTGGTAGACTTGATCCAAAAGCATGGCGAAGACATTTTGGATCGCCCACAACAGAAATATACTGCTGATTTCAAGCTTGCTGCCATTGATAGAGTTCTGCTAGGTGGTGAAGCTCTTAGGCAGGTTTCCTTAGACTTAGGGCTTACAAATACAGGAATTCTTGCAAATTGGCTTCGCTCTTTCAAAGAAAACGGGTATACTGTCATTACCAAGAAGAAAGGTAGACCACCCAAGAATGCCCAAAAGCAAGGACAAACAACGGATCAAAGAGCTGGAAGAGCAGGTAAAGAGGCTTACAGTCGAGCTTGCATACATAAAAAAATTGGAGGCCTTAATTCAAGAACGGAAGAGCCAAGAAAAGAAGAATTAGCTCGTGCAATCACTGAATTAAGGCAAGAATTGCGGCTTAGCGTTAAGTACATTATCGACGTTATCAATGCCAACCCTGGATTGCCTCATATCTCAAGAAGTAACTACTACTACCAAATCCATAAGCCTGATAAGGATTCTGGTAACCAGAAGCTGATGGATAGAATCAAAGAGATCTTTCTTGAACACAGCCGACGCTATGGGTACCGGCGAATTTACGGACAGCTTCGCCGGGAAGGCTATGAGATCAACCATAAGAAGGTGCAGAGGCTCATGCAAAAGATGGGCTTATTCGCCATCGCAATCCGCAAGAAACGTAAATACAGCAGCTATTACGGCGTTCAAGGCAAGATCAAGCCAGACTTAATCAAGCGCAATTTTTACGCAATTATTCCGGACAGACATTGGTTTACCGACGTGACTGAATTCCATCTTAAAGATCAAAAGCTCTACCTTTCTCCAATTATCGATGGTTGTACCCAAGAAATCATCTCCTACAACATTTCTAGGCACCCAGACCTTAAGCAAGTGATGACTATGCTAGATGACGCATTTGAGAAGCACCCGGCTCTTAACGGGCTTATTTTCCACTCAGACCGTGGCTGGCAATATCAGCACCAAGCATATCAAGCGGCTCTGGCTAACAGAGGGATCGATCAGAGCATGTCCAGGTTGGGTAATTCTCTTGATGACGGCTTAATGGAGGGCTTCTTCGGCATTCTTAAGCGGGAGATGTTCTACGGCCAAGAACATAAATACAAGGACTTAAATGAGCTTGAACAAGCTATTCACAAATACATCGATTACTACAACAACGTAAGAATCAAGACAGGACGAAAAAACATGACCCCGATTGAATATCGGAATCATGTTTTAACAACCTTAACGGCGTAATACTAAATTGTCCCAATTTTGGGGGTCACATCAGATACGGCAGATGTCGGCATTTCTTTTTGAACCGCTACTGCGGCATCAAGTCGATGCTTGCGGTTAATAGCTGGCAGGCCCTGCGCAACCAAGTTCGCAAGTGGGACAAACCGGTTAAAGGCGCAAAAGGAAAGCTGGAAACAGTCTACAACTTTCAGACCAAGCACTGGGTAGGCGCTCTCCGTGAAGCATGCGCCAACATAAAAAGTATGTGGTCGAATCTGGCTAACCGCTTGAAGAAAGTGATCCAAGGAAATGAAAATCTTTCTGCAGATCAGCGCCACCTTTTGTTCTTTATCTTGAAATTTAAAAGTGCATGGCAAGCCGTTCTTCTTCACAAGCCAATTGAGCTGCCGGAAGAATATGCCGAAGCTTTAACTGAAATAGAAGCTAAGCTGACGGATAAGCAAATCAAGCAAGCATACAGCTACTTACACCGAATTACTTACCGCTACCACTACCGGGCACGCAAGTCGGGCAAGCTTGGCTCTAGCATGAAGTGTGACTTGAATTGGGCATTTGAAGGAAATACTTTTTCATTCAGTTCAGATGTGCCTAGAAAGCAATTTTCTATAGAGATGACCAGTCCGTGGAGTTATCCACGGACCGGCGATATCACAGTGGTGCTTGACCGCGTCAAGCAGCGCCTCGAAGTTCATAAGCTGATCACTAGCAAACGCTACAGCAACGATTCAAAGAAGGCGATCGGCATTGACAAGGGGCTTGCCACCTTGCTTTCCTGCAGCAGCGGCAATGAATATGGTAAAAATTTCTGTAAGCTTGCAAATGCCATCGTTGACAAATATGGCAAGCGAAACGCAAATCGGCAGCCATATATGAGTCTGCGCTGGCTGCTCAATCAGCAGCTTGAGCAACTGGAAAAGGCAGATAAACCTTTGTCTAAGACAGCTTCGAAGAAGAAAAGAAAACTGCTTGGCAAGCTTAAGAATCTGGAGCAAAACAATATCGGCAGAAAGTCGTATGAAAAGAGCTACCGCTCAGCTCAAGAAACCGTCCGAAGCTTTATCAACTGTGCGATAAACAGGATGATTGAGAAAGAGCATCCGGCGGTCATTGCCAAGGAAGACTTGACATTCGTAAAAGAAAAAGGCGTCAAATCAGATAACAGCAGATTCGCAAAAAAGATGCGCAAGCGCTTGAATTCATGGACTAAGGGCCAGTTGGATGAACGCATTGAATATCTTTCAAGCAAGAACTCGATTGAAACTCATGATGTCAATCCGGCATATACTTCTCAGTACTGTCCGATCTGCGGGCAGCATTTTGAGGAAAGATACGGCAGTCATCATGAACTGACTAAATGCAAGAAATGCGGCGAGATGAATGCGAATATCGCCGCAGCAAAAAATATATTGAGTAGATTAACTGACGAAGAAATCACGCTTTACACGCCTTACAAGCGAGTTAAGGAAATTCTTGACAGTCGGATAAAAGAAGCATAAGCCTAGTAATACTACAAAGTTGAAGGCTCTAGCATGTAAGAGCAGTCAGCTTTAACGAACTCAGTTCGGGGTATTAAAATCGCGGCTTGACTGCTTCGAGAAGGCATCACGATATGCTTGCCTGCTTTTTTGCGGGCAAGATGCCTTCAAGACTGCCATGCTAAAAGTTTTCAGTGGGGCAGATAAAAAGCTATTGGATGACGCCATCCGGCGTTGTTTGACAGCCAACCGTACTCACTGACCTTAACTTCAAAAGGTTAAAAATCTGATTTCTTTTGCCAAGTTGAATCTACCCATAGATTTCACTAGAAAGGAATATCAGAAAAACTTACCAATACTGATGTGATTATCAAGATTTAGTAAGTTTTATGATTCGGGATATGTCCAAGCAGGTGCTGAACTCGAAGTTAAGAACCCGGTTGATAAGGTCGTTGTCATTGGAACCAAGGAAAGCAACTAATCTACAGAGAAGGAACTAATCAAACCATACACTAACAAACCGCATCCCACGCATGGGGTGCGGTTTTGTGTAAGCACCCAATAGCGCGGTATCTATCAACCCCCGGGCAATAGTCATATACTGTTCTTAACAATTGAATACGGAGGAACACGATATTATGACTGAACATCCAATCGTACCGCTCGAGCTGCCGAAGGGCAAACTCAGAACTAGGAATAAGCTTCCAAAGAACAGGCTCGTTCTCAATCTGAAGTCCAATGGAGTTGAGCTGTCATTTTACAGTGATGCCACTAACGAGCTTATGCTCGAAGTCGTGGACAGGTTCTTGAGCCATGATTAATCTGGCTGAATTAGGTCGAGTGTTCATTGTTTGCGGTAAGACCGACATGCGCCGGGGAATTGATTCGCTTGCTTACATAGTTAAGAAGAGCTTCCATCTCGATCCCTTCTCTGGAAGTGTCTTTCTCTTCTGCGGCAGCCGAAGAGATCGCTTCAAAGCACTTTATTGGGACGGCCAGGGATTCTGGCTGCTCTATAAACGCTTTGAGAACGGGAAGCTGGCCTGGCCAAACAATGAAGACGAAGTTCGAGAGTTGTCTGATGAACAAGTCATGCGCTTGATGCAAGGCTTTACCATTGATCCTAAAATTAATACCGCAAGAGCTCGTGAATTCTATTGATTTCACGAGCTTTTCTGGTATTCTTATGATTATGAATCAAGGAGGGACAGCGATCATGACCGAAAAAGAAACTTTAGCTTTAATTGAAACGCTTAAAGCTAATATCGAAGCGCTCAAAGCAAATAACGAAGAATTGCTCAAGCAGGTTGCCCTTCTTACTGAACAAGTTGCTTATTTGACTAATAAGCTTTACGGCAAGTCTTCCGAAAAGAGAGCTGTCAACCCAGATCAACTGAGCCTTTTCGAGGAAGACAATGCCTCTCAAGATGACGAGGACTTACCCTCGCGTTACCGAAACTATTACCTATAAGAGACGCAAGCAAGTCGGCAGAAAGCAAGATATCTTAGATTCTCTGCCGGGCGAGGAAGTTCATCATCGTTTGGATGATCTTACCTGTCCAGACTGCCAGCACGAGCTGAAAGAGATCGGCAGCTTCTGTGCTAGAAAAGAGCTGCTCTATATTCCAGCCCAGGTTAAACGAATCGATCACATCCAGCACTCTTACAAGTGCCAGCACTGCAGTGATGAGGCACCAGCTGACAAGATTATCAAAGCACCTGTACCCAAGGCACCATTAACCAACAGTCTTGGCTCAGCTTCTTTGATCGCTGATACGATCTATCAGAAGTATGTCCTCAAGGTTCCTGCCTACCGGCAAGAGAAAGACTTGCGGCGCATGGGCCTTCCGCTTGATCACAAGACGGTTTCGAATTGGCATATCAAAGTCTGCGAGTACTACCTCTCCAGCCTTTACGAGCTCTTGAGAAAAGAGCTGCTAAAGCTGGATGTCATTCACGCAGATGAGACGCCATATCGAGTCTTAGACAGCGAAAGAGCTAAAGACTACGTCTGGACCTTCTTATCAGGCAAGCATGCCGAGAAGCCGATTGTCCTGTATCACCATGGATCACGAAAAGGTGCCGAAGCGTGGGATTTCCTCACAGGCTTCAGCGGATACCTTCATTGTGATCAATATCCTGGCTATTTACGATTAAGCCAACAGGATGTGACTCTTGTAGGCTGTATGGCTCATGCAAGACGTAAATTCCATGATTCCTTGCCTAAAGACAAGGCTAGAGAATCAGACGCAACTTCAGTGGCTAATCAAGGGATCCACTACTGTAATCAAATGTTTAGCCTGGAGCACGCTTGGGAAGATCTTTCCGCTGAAGAGAGATACGAGAAGCGTCAGTCTGAATTAAAGCCTCTGCTAGAGAAGTTTTCCGACTGGTGCTCCAAGAAATCAATCTCCGTGTTGCCTTCCGGCAAGCTGGGGACGGCCTTCCAGTATTGCATAAAGCACATGGACAAGTTCATGAACGTTCTAAAAGATGGTCGCCTTGAACTGTCCAACAACAGAGCAGAACGAGCAGTCAAAGAGATCGTCATGGGACGCAAGAACTGGCTCTTTTCACAGAGCAGTTCCGGCGCCAAGTCCATGGCTATCATTATGAGCATACTCGAAACTGCCAAGCAAAATGGCTTGGATCAATTCAAATATATCAACTATCTTCTAGACAAGCTGCCCAATGAGCTGTCATTATTAGACGATCAACGTCTGGAAGCCTATTTACCATGGGCTGAGAATGTTCAGCTCCACTGCAAGTAAAGTCCCATAAACTGATTAATCCCATCTTAGCATTGCTAGGATGGGATTTTAATATACTCTGCTATTGGGTGCTTACGGTTTTGTAATCTAAGGGACTATACCTTTCATGAATACCAATATACAAGCTAAGTAATCGCCAAAATTATAGCTAAAGGCTACAATAATCATAAAGAATATTAGCGAATTTTTACAAGAGAAAGCGAGAAAAAATGAAAGCAGCATATTTCGTTAAAAAGGGCCTGGTTGAAGCCCGGGAAGTTGAAGACGCGACACTTGAACAAGACACCGACGCGGTGGTTCGCGTAATTAGAGCCTGCGTCTGCGGTTCAGACCTGTGGTGGTTCAGAGGCATCTCTGACCGGCCTGAAGGCACGGTTGGCCACGAAGCCATCGGGATCGTGGAAGCAGTCGGTGACAAGGTCGACAATGTCAAGGTTGGTGACTTTGTTATCGCTCCCTTTACTCACGGCTGCATGAAGTGCAAGATCTGCAAGGCTGGTTTTGATGGCAACTGTCCTAACGTAGAAGCCGGCGGCAACAAGGGCTACCAGGCAGAAAAGCTGCGTTTTAAGAACGCCAGCGCCTTGGTGAAAATCCCTGGCCAGCCAAGCGACTACACTGAAGAGCAATTGAAAGACCTGTTGACTTTATCAGACGTTATGGCAACCGGCTACCATGCTGCGGCTAGCGCGGAGGTTAAGCCGGGGGATGCGGTAGCAGTTATCGGTGACGGCGCGGTTGGCTTGTGCGGGGTTATCGCGGCTAAATTGCTCGGTGCTGAAAAGATCATTTTGCTCAGTCACCACGAAGACCGGGCAGCCTTGGGTAAGGAATTCGGCGCAACTGACATCGTTAGTGAACGCGGTGAAGACGCGGTCAAGAAGGTTTTGGAACTGACTGGCGGCTACGGCGCTGACGCTGTTTTGGAATGCGTTGGGGCAAGCAGCTCTATTGACCAGGCTGGTCAGATTGCCCGTGCTGGTGCGGTTGTCGGCCGGGTAGGGGTTCCGCAAAAGGAACCGGAAACCAACAAGTTCTTCTGGAAGAATGTCGGCTGGCGTGGCGGGATCGCTAACGTCACTACTTACGACCATGAAGTATTGCTGGACGCTGTTTTAAAGGGTGAAATCCACCCAGGCAAGGTCTTCACTAAGAGTTTTGACCTTGATCATGTGCAAGACGCATACGATGCAATGGACCAGCGGCAAGCAATTAAGTCATTGCTGGTTGTGGCAGACAAGTAATTTTTTTATGGGTGATAAAAATGGCAGAAAAACAAACTGCAGGCCGCGATCGTTTGGGCAAGTTAGCACCAAAGTTCGCGGAGCTGAACGATGACGTTTTGTTTGGGGAAGTTTGGTCAAGAGAAGACAAATTGTCGGCTAGAGACCGGAGCATGATTACCATTGCCGCACTGTTTTCCGCAGGCTTGTACCCGCAACTGAAGAGCCACTTGGAATTGGGCAAAAAGCATGGAATCACCAAGGAAGAGGCAGTGGAGATTGTCACTCAGCTGGCTTTCTACTGCGGCTGGCCTAAGGCGTGGAGTACTTTCCCTTTGATTGAAGAAGTTTACGGAGACTAAACCAGAATATGCAAAAAAGATCGTCAGACCACATGGGTGGAATGACGATCTTTGTTTTTGCTGATTACTTGTAGCGGGAAGGGATGACGAAGTACTTACTGTTGTATGCCGCGGCAATCCGTGGATATACATATACTTTTCCGCCCTTAAGAGTGTAATTCATCTTAGAAGCATGCGTGGTGCGTAAGTACTCATCGTCAGCCCCAAGGTCTACAGCGCCATAATAGAGTTGTGTGCCTATACTACTTTTATCGCCTTCCGCAACATCGAAAACAGTAAGCTTTTTTCCAGTCTTAAGGGAGTAGGTCCAACTACCTGTAAAGTAAGTAGCGCTTCCGCCAATATTATAATCTTGACCGTATCTAAAGGAGATAACGCCATTTTTATTGTAGGTTGCACGTGGCTTTACAATATCATCGTAGGTTGTATGAGTACCTACATGCTTGGAATCCCATTTTGCGAACTCAAATAATTCCTTCTTGTGCTTAAGTTCAGCCGTATAGCTTTTTCGTAAAGACTCATTGATTTTCTTGATGGCAGCTGAATTGCCTTTCAATTGTGGTAGTTTGTAGGCAAAAATAGCTTTAATCCCATGCTTGTATTTTCTAACTGTTTTATATTGCTTAAAGTAGTACTTCGCAGAGCTGCTAGCTTCTGCTTTGGAACTGGTAACTAATCCTACAGACAGAGCCAATGCAAGGGCACTAGCGACAACATATTTCTTTTTCATGTTATTTCTCCAATTAGCTATTACTTGTACCGAGCAGGCAGGGTGAAGGACTTAAGCATGGTTGGGCCATTAACTTGTGGGTACACATATACCTTGCCGTTCTTCAAAACAAAGCTCAGATCCTTTAAATCCATTGACTTAAAGTAGTAACTTTCGGCCCCAAACTTTTTGGCGCCTTTAACAAGCTTCTTTTTCACACTCGCACGACTGCCTTTAGCCACGTCATAAACGTTCAACTTCTTGCCAGTTTTAAGTGAGTAAGTCAAGCTGTCTAAGGTGTCTCGCCTGACACCGCCAGCCCACCATTTCTTATAAGTCCGAAATGATATAACTTTTCTCTTGTTATAGGTTGCCTTTGCGATTATCGTATCGAAATAGCTTTGGTTAGAAAAATCAGCCGCGTCTTGTTTAGCGAAGTGGAAGACCGTCTTCGAATTCTTCTTCTCGGTACTATAGCTCTTCTTCATGTCCTTGTTGATCTTCTTTACCGCGGCGGAGTTGCCTTTCAGTTGCGGCAGTTGGTAGGAAAAAGTCGCCTTCATCCCATGCCTATACTTCCTAACCGACCGGTATTGCTTGATCGTGTACTTAGCTGAGTTGGCTTCTGCCTTAGGAGCAGCCACCAAACCAAGAGTTACAGCTGCGACAAGTGCACCAGTTATCACACTTTTCTTCATAAACTCACTCCTCGTATGTTTGAAACAAATATTACCACTTCATATTGTACTACTGAAACTGAACTTAAAAAATCTAACTTACGAAAAAACGTCAGACCTCACATGAGAAGTCTGACGAAACTTGTTTTATCAACTTTTTCAAAAATCATCAAAGAGAATTAGTCTAACTTTTTGCATTTCAGCCAGCTCTTTAAAAGAAGGGCTGCTCTCTTTGACAAAGAAGTAGAGATGAGTTTTCGTGATGCCGAATTTCGAACTAAGCAGTGCCGCGCGGCTGCGCAAGGTATCTAGCATTTGCGGGCTCAGCTTCTCTGCCTTGCGCCACTTGCATTCACCAATAATCGCTTCTTTTTTGTCATAACTCACGGCAACCAAATCGACTTCTTCTTGTCGTTTAAGGGCAGGATTGTAGCCCCACCAGCTGCTAATTTCCTGCGGGTCGAAGGGGAGGTCGTCTTGTCTCCAGGTCCATTCCCTGCAGGCTTTCTCAAAAACTGGTCCTAAAAAGTTTGGCAGATCCGCCATGATCCTTGTTAAGAGACCACTTGTCCGGCCAAGTGAAATCTTATCCTGCTGGCCTGAAATATATTGGAACCAGAACTGAAACATTGTGTCTGAGATGTGGTAGATGGCATTCTTGGTATTTTTCTCAAGGATAGGCAACTTCCTTTCAACCATTTCTAGTTCTTGCAAGCGGCTGAGGTAGGGGCTCAAGCTAGATGCACTGTTCAAACCGATCGCTTTGTAAATTTCATTTGGCTTTGTTTTCCCTTGTGCTAAAGCAACCAGGATCGAATAGTAGGTTGCCGGCTTCCGGAGTTCTTCTTGCAACAGGACATTCGGCTCGTCTTGCAAAATGGCATTATTCCGCAAAAAAAGCCGGTTGATATTCTCTTCAATGCTTTTGTCTTGATCGATAAAGCTGAGATACTGCGGAATCCCGCCGGTGATGCCGTAGTAGGCTAGAAGGTCCTCATTCTTGACAAGGGGGAGCATTTTCTTAGTGTCAAAAATATCAAACGGCCGTATTTTAAACTGGCCAGTTTTTCTGCCGTAAAGTGGACTTTGATGGCCTAATACTTGGTGCTGCATAAAGGACATTGATGATCCGCACAGAATCAGCATGATGTTGTCATACTCTTTAAAAACGTGGTCAATGGCAAACTGGAGAACCGAGCTGATTTCTGGGGCTGATTGGGCGAAGTAGGGGAATTCATCCAGGACAAAAATCAATTTGCGATCTTGCATGTTCGCCAGGTCCTGTACCTTGCTAAAAATATCCCGGAAATTGCTATAGCTAAAACTGCGATCTAAACGGTTAGGATTTTCGAAGTCCAGAACCGCATTGGTCAGATAGTTTAAGTTGAGTTCTTTTGTTGCTTCAATTCCTTTTGCATAAATTGCTGGCTTGTCTTTAATTAATTCTTTGATCAGAGATGTCTTTCCAACTCTGCGCCGGCCATAGATAACCGCCATTTCAAAGCGAGGACTCTGATACATGTCAGCCAGGCTCGCAAGCTCTGCTTCCCGGGCAATAAAAGTTTGACTCATTATGTTTACCTCTAATCATGATTAATATAATCGTGTTTAGTCTAATCGTAATTATTATAATCGTAATTATAGTCATCAGCAAGAATTTTGCCGAAAACAAAATTTTTTTGCAAAAAGCTCTTGCACGTTTCTGAAAATCGTCTTAAAATGTAATCAACTTCAAAAGAAAAGACAAATTTAGAAAGGAACGATTAAAATGACTGTACGTAAACTTTGGCAAGACTGGCGTGACTAAGTGAGGCTGCATGTTATATGGTGTAGACTCACTGATTGCAATAATCTAGGGAGTCTATGCCAGGACAATCGTTTCTGAAGAAATCAAAGGACTGTTTGGCATAGTTGGTCAGACAGTCTTTTTTTGTACTCAAAATTAGATATACATGTATAGGCTCCAGCAAAACATAGTTAGAAATAAATTAAAAATAGCAAACTATCAAACAAGGAGAACTATCATGACTGAAGCAACTGCAGAAAAGAAGGAAATGTTTTACGGCGAATTTGGTGGCCAGTACGTGCCAGCTGAAATCCAGGCAGCACTTGATGAAATCGCGGATGAATTTGAAAAGGTGAAGGATGACCCGGACTTTAACGCCGAATTGAACCAGCTGCTTCGCGATTACTCAGGCCGGGCAACTCCGCTTTACTTCGCTGAATCATTGACCAAGCGCCTGGGCGGGGCAAAAGTTTACCTTAAGCGCGAAGACCTTAACCACCTGGGTGCCCACAAGATCAACAATGCCTTAGGCCAAGTCCTGATCGCCAAGCGTCTTGGCAAAAAGCGGATCATCGCTGAAACTGGGGCTGGCCAGCACGGTGTCGCTACTGCCGCTGTCGCTGCCCGCTTCGGAATGAAATGCACTATCTACATGGGGGCAAAAGACTGTGAACGGCAAAGATTGAACGTCTTCCGGATGCGCCTTATGGGGGCTGAAGTAACTCCAGTCACCGCCGGCACCCAAGTTCTGGAAGATGCAGTTGCCGCAGCCTTCCAAGACTTGGCCCAAAACCTGGACACTACCTTCTACCTGGTCGGTTCAGCCGTTGGTCCATACCCATACCCGCAAATGGTTGAACGTTTCCAAAGAGTCATCAGCAAGGAAGCAAGACAACAATTTCTGGACCAGGTCGGCCGCCTGCCGGATGCCGTCATTGCCTGTGTGGGCGGCGGTTCCAACGCTATCGGGGCCTTCGGTGAATTCATCCCTGACAAGGAAGTCCGCTTGATCGGGGCAGAAGGGGCCGGCAAGGGGGCTGACACCCCGGAAAACGCCGCAACCTTGACCAACGGCAAGGTCGGTATCAACGACGGGATGAAGAGCTACGTTTTGCAAGATGATGAGGGAAAAATCTTGCCGGCTTACTCAATCTCAGCCGGCCTGGACTACCCAGGCATCGGGCCAGTTCATTCCTTCCTTAAGGACAGCGGCCGGGCAGAGTACTACCCAGTAACTGATGATGAAGCAGTCGCTGCCTTCAAGCTGCTGTCTGAAACGGAAGGGATCATCCCCGCTTTGGAAAGCTCCCACGCCTTGGCTCAAGCTATCAAGATGGTGCCAGAAATGGATCCTGACCAGATTGTCATGGTCAACCTGTCAGGCAGAGGGGACAAGGACGTTAACCAAGTTGCTGCCTACCTGGGCGAAGAAATTTAAGTGAAATAATATATAAGACCGGAAAGAGTCAGCATTCTCTTTCCGGTCTTCTTTTTGCCTGAAGATACGCAAGGAATTATATTGTTATCACTTTTTTCTCCTAAAGATTAGAGCAATTTTTCTATAGGTAAAAACTGGTGAAAGGTGTATTTTCGCTTTATATCGACTTTGACTAACAATTTGATAATTTATAATCTATTCTAGTTCCCTAAAAGTGCTTATTTTCCGTTAGTAGAATAACTACAATCTAATAATATTATTATTGACAATCCAAACATTCTTGCTTTATGCTAAAGATAGATATACGAATAAATAAGTATTATAAATTAGCAATAAAAGAGGGAATGAATATGTTGGTGCCTAAGGCAAAAAAATTCAATGCTCGGCAAACAGAAGATGCCAAGCAACGGTTTAGTATCAGAAAGTACAGTTTTGGTGCTACCTCAGTATTGCTGGGCTTCTCCTTCATGCTGATGGGGGCGGGCAGCGTTTCCGCCGACACGACCACTCCAGCAGAAACCAGTACAGAACTGGTTGCTGACGCCGCGGCAAACAGCGGATCCCAGCAGACAACGAGTGAATCAACTGAAGACAGCACGAAGACTGACGCGGCAAGCACGACTGCTGCAATTACCAGTACGGAAAACTCTGCAGCGACTACACAAACTGCTTCTGCTACTGAAAGCACAAATGATGCGGCATCTACTCAGACCGCAGAAAAGAGCAGCACAGACAGCACCAGTTCTGACAGCAGCGCAACTGAGGCAAAGGAAAGCACTGATTCAAGTGCAACCGCGGCAAGTACTGAAACTGCAGAGTCAAGTGCAACTTCAGCAAGTACGGAAAGCACTGACCAGGCAGCGGCAACTACTGCTAGCCAAAGCACTGAAGAAGAAAAGGCAGCATCTACCACTGACACAGCTTCTACTACTGCAGAAAAGACGGAAGACGAAACTGCGGTACAAGCCAAGCAAACGGCTACTGTAAGCAATAATTCAGAAGACCGCCTGGTACAAGGCAAGTCTTTGACCTTGTCCAGCGACAAAATCGGCTATACTTCTGAAAATGGAGAAACTACTGGTAATAGAAGCTCAATTACAGCTACTATTTCCTTCACTGGGGAAGTAGGAGACAAGTTCACGTTAACGGTCCCAGCAAACGTTACTGGTGAGGATATGTCAATTTTGTATGGCATCAATTCTTACACCAAGTCCAGTATCGCGGATACCACTGTAACGCAAGACAACGCAGCAGGTTACTTCTACATTACCAGTGTCTTAAAGGAAGCCGGCAGTCTGACTCAGAACGTTGTCTTTACATCGGTAAAAAGCCAAATGACCACTATCGGCGATAAGATGGTGGACTCTGATTCAATTGGCAGCCGGGAGATGCAGATGATTCTGTCGGCTGAAGATGCCGATGGCAATAGTTTGGGCTCAGTCAGTGAGACTTTTACCCAAATCATGAAGCCAACGGTTGATCCGCAGCTGACCCGTACCCCAGACAAGAAATATCAGGCAACTATCCAGCCAAACAAGGACTACACTTACTCCTTGAGTCTGAATGAGCTGCTTGGTATCAATAATGCCAGTGACGTCGGATCATTCTCCAGCAACCGGGTAATCAGAAGCATTAACTATGGCACTGAAATCCGAATCCCTGTACCGGCCCAGTTTGAGTTGAACGCTTCAGATACTGCAACCAAAAATGCTTTTAGCGATCAAACCACGATTACTCAAGATGGGATTGGGGCAGATGTTGTAATCACTGTGCCTAAGGGTTCGGGTAACAATGTTGATACATACGATGCTCGGCAGACGCCATACTACATTGTCGGCAAGTATGTTTTTGACGGCAGCGTCAATCAAACAGTTACTGCAGACAAACCTATTACAATCACTCAGTATCTTGATGATGCACAAACCAAGACCTTGACCGGGAACCTTGACATTACCTGGAGCGAAAACGTCAATTCAGAAATCACAAAAGGGAACGCCAGCCTTGGGGGCTACGGTGCCTGGACTGGCAACGAACTGGTCTTAAAGGATACGGCTGACAGACTGACTACTTTTGCATTTGGCAACCTGTCCAGTTATGACTTGACCGACGTATCATTTGATATCAAGGTAGCCGATGGTTTTAACGCAACTGGTATTACTACGCCTAAAGTAGATGGCACTAACAGTTACAGCTATGTTTTGACCTACGCCGATGGCACTACCAGCACTGGTACAGTGACCGCGGGTGAAGCGATCAAGGCTACGGGCAACAGCCCGATCCGGGAAGCCGTTTTGACGGCAGACTATTGGAAGGCAGGAGCCAAAACCGATGGTGCCGGCGTGGCAATGGATCCGAATACCCAGCTGCAGCGCTTTACGATTACTGGGAACTTGTCTGATACTTATGACGATGGCAGCGCGGTGAAGACTGGCGACAGTCTGACCAACTCCATGACGGTTTCTTCTGACTACTTGAAGGGGGCGACGCAGAAAGTAACGCAGAATATTGTCCCAGAGTACATGAGCAGCTTCCGCATCTATGAAGATGGGGGGATCGGCTTGGCAGGCGAAAGCCAGAAGCTGACTATTCTCAGCAACACGGACTTGAGCTTTGTTAAAAATGTCAATCTGGACAAGCCAGTCATTTATGTGGTTTTGCCGCAATACGCAGTCTACAATGAAAACGCATCTACCTTCTATGGTGATCCGACTGTCTCAACTTTCTACGTCAATGATGGGGCAAATCAAGTAGTTAAACTGGACTACAGCCAATCAGAGTATCAATACAATATCCGTAACAATAATTACAAGATTGTCGCGGACATCAGTGACGATGCTTTGCCAGGAACATATACCAGTCACTTCTTTGTCAGAACTACGACAAAGATGATGTATATGACGTCCGTCAACTACAATCAGCTCTACAAGCCAGAATACACTGAAGGCGATTCAACGAATGTCTGGACAAACGGGATTTCAACCAACAAGTTTAGCTTGACCGTCCTCACTCCAACTGAAGAATTCACCATGGGTGCCATGAGTCAAGGTAACCTGGATACAACTTTCCAGAATACTGGCAAATCCTTCTCGACTGATTTTGAGGACATGCAGTTCAAGATCACGCCGAAGAATTTGACCAAGGGTGATTTGACCAATGTCCGCATCTACTCCAACTTGCCGACTGAAGGGGATGTACAGCTGACTGGACCGGTAACGACCACCGATACTAATGCTAAAACTTACTATTCAACCAGTCTAGTCGACCTCAGCAGCAATGAAGAAGACAATGTTACTTGGCTGAGCGAGGATGAAGTGACTGATTGGTCAACAATCAAGAGTATCAAGGTCCAAGAAGATACGCTGGCTCAGTCAACGCCGTCCAACCTGTTTTCAATCGTTATTCCAGCCAAAGATACCAGCTTAACAGGCGATGTGGGCAAGTACTTGAATTTAGGCTACAAGGCATATGCTGACCAGTTTGTTACCCCAATTAAAAAGTCCATTGCGACCAGCATTCTGGTTTTGGGGCCGACGGTAGAAAGCAGAACGGTTACTAGAACCATCAATGTCCATCTGCCATCTGGTGAAGTGCAGACCACTAAACAGGAAGCAACAATTACCAGAACAGGGGTTGTTGATAAGACTGGCAACACGACTTACTCAGACTGGACCACGTCTTCATGGGATGAATTTAGCAATGTCCCAGAAGTTGCCGGTTTTACCCCAAGTCAAAAAGTGGTTGAGGAAGCAAGGGTTGATTCAACTACTAGCGACGTCACGATCGATATTACCTACACTGGCAATACCCAAAAAGCCCTGGTTAACTATGTCGATCAAGACAAAAACAATGCGGTGATTGAAAACTCTGGTGACTTAACTGGCGCTTCAACGACTGCAATCGGCTACAGCACTGCTGATACGATCAAGAAATTGGAAGAAGCTGGCTATGTCTTTGTATCAAGCGACTACCCGTCAGATGCAACGTACGACACTGACGACAATGTTGATCAAGTCTACACGGTTGTACTTAAGCACGGCCAAGCAGCTACTAGCCGTGACCAAAAGGTAACCCGGACGGTTGTTTACGAAGTACCAGCTGGCTTTGATACTCCAGCGTCAGTAGAAGAGACTCTGTCCTTCACTCAGAATGGTGATCAAGACCTGGTAACCAAGGAAATCACTTGGAACCCGGTTGACTCACAGAGTTTGCAAACTGTAACTAGTCCGAAGATTGCTGGCTTGACTGCTGACAAGAAGGAAGTTGCTTCTGAAGAAGTAACGCCAACTTTTGATGGTGACAAGTCAACTACTGTCGTAGTTGTTTACACGCCAAACGTTCAAAACGCTTTGGTCAACTACGTGGACGAAGACAAGAACAACGAGTTGATTGAAGACTCTGGTAACTTAAGCGGTCTGTCCAAGGACACTATTGCTTACAGTACTGCGGACACGATTCAAAAACTCGTTGATGCTGGTTACGTATTCGTATCAAGCGATTACCCAACTGACGCCGCTTACGACACTGATGACAACACTGACCAAGTTTACACTGTGGTTCTGAAGCACGGGCACAAGTCTGTTGATCGTGACCAGAATGTAAAGCGGACTGTAGTTTACGAAGTGCCAGCCGGTTTTGAAGCGCCAGAATCAGTAACTGAAACTGTATCCTTCACTCAGACTGGTGACCAAGACTTGGTAACCAAGGAAATCACTTGGAACCCAGTTGACTCACAGAGTTTGCAAACCGTAACCAGTCCAAAGATTGCTGGCTTGACTGCTGACAAGAAGGAAGTTGCTTCTGAGGAAGTAACTCCAACTTTTGATGGTGATAAGTCATCAACTGTCGTAGTTGTTTACACTCCAAACCTGCAAAATGCTTTGGTCAACTATGTAGATGAAGATAAGAATAACGAACTTATCGAAGATTCAGGCAACTTGAGCGGCTTTTCAAAAGATATGATCGGCTACAGTACTGCCGACACGATCAAAAAGTTGGTGGACGCTGGCTACGTATTTGTATCAAGCGACTACCCAGATGATGCAACCTACGATACTGACGACAACACTGACCAAGTTTACACTGTAGTTCTGAAGCACGGTCATAAGACTGTTGACCGTGACCAGAATGTAAAGCGGACTGTAGTTTACGAAGTTCCAACAGGTTTTGATACTCCGGCATCAGTAGAAGAGACTTTGTCCTTCACTCAAACTGGTGACCAGGACCTAGTAACCAAGGAAATCACTTGGAATCTAGTTGATCCTAAGAGCTTGAAGACTGTGACTAGTCCAACTATCTCTGGTTTGACTCCAGACAAGGACGAAGTAGCTTCACAAGAGGTTGTACCAACTTTCGACGGTGACAAGGAAACCACTGTGAAGGTTGTCTACACTGCCAACAAGCAGAAGGCCTTGGTAAACTACATTGACCAAGACAAGAACAACGAATTGATCGAAGACTCTGGTGAACTTACCGGTCTTTCAAAGGACTTGATTGGCTACAGCACTGAAGATACGATCAAGAAGCTCGTTGACGCAGGTTATGTATTCGTATCAAGCGATTACCCAACTGACGCCGCTTACGACACTGATGACAACACTGACCAAGTTTACACTGTGGTTCTGAAGCACGGGCACAAGTCTGTTGATCGTGACCAGAATGTAAAGCGGACTGTAGTTTACGAGGTTCCAGCAGGCTTTGACACTCCAGAATCAGTAGAAGAGACTTTGTCCTTCACTCAGACTGGCGACCAAGACTTGGTAACCAAGGAAATCACTTGGACCCCGGTTGATTCACAAAGTCTGAAGAGTGTAACTACTCCAACCATCTCTGGCTTGACTCCAGACAAGGACGAAGTAGCCTCACAAGAAGTTGTTCCGACCTTCGATGGTGACAAGGAAACCACTGTGAAGGTTGTCTACACTGCTAATAAACAGAAGGCCTTGGTAAACTACGTTGACCAGGACAAGAACAACGAAGTAATCGAAAACTCCGGTGATCTTACTGGCCTTTCAAAGGACTTGATTGGCTACAGCACAGAAGACACAATCAAGAAGTTGGAATCAGCAGGTTACGTATTCGTATCAAGCGACTATCCATCAGACGCCGCTTACGACACTGATGACAATACTGACCAAATCTTCACCGTTGTATTGAAGCACGGCCACCAGAGCGTTGACCGCGATCAGAATGTGACCCGGACTGTTGTCTACGAAGTGCCAGCAGGCTTTGACGCTCCAGAATCCGTAGAAGAGACTTTGTCCTTCAATCAGACTGGTGACCAAGACTTGGTAACGAAGGAAATTACTTGGAACCCAGTTGATTCTAAGAGCTTGAAGACGGTCACTAGTCCAACTATCTCTGGTTTGACTCCAGATAAGGACGAAGTAGCTTCACAAGAAGTAGTTCCAACCTTCGATGGTGACAAGGAAACCACTGTCAAGGTTGTCTACACTGCCAACAAGCAGAAGGCTTTGGTAAACTACGTTGACCAAGACAAGAACAACGAATTGATCAAAGACTCTGGTGAACTTACCGGTCTGTCAAAGGACTTGATTGGCTACAGCACTGAGGACACCATCAAGAAGTTGGAAGTAGCAGGCTACGTATTTGTATCAAGCGACTACCCAGATCACGCTGTTTACGATACTGATGACAACACTGACCAAGTTTACACTGTAGTTCTGAAGCACGGCCACAAGACAGTTGACCGTGACCAGAATGTAACCCGGACTGTTGTTTACGAAGTGCCGGCTGGTTTCGAAGCACCAAGTTCAGTAACTGAAACTGTAAGCTTCACTCAGACTGGTGTTCAAGACTTGGTAACTAAGGAAATCACTTGGACTCCGGTTGATCCTCAAAGCTTGAAGACTGTAACTACTCCAACCATCTCTGGTTTGACTCCAGACAAGGACGAAGTAGCTTCACAAGAGGTTGTACCAACTTTCGACGGTGACAAGGGAACCACTGTGAAGGTTGTCTACACTGCCAACAAGCAGAAGGCCTTGGTAAACTACGTTGACCAAGACAAGAACAACGAATTGATCGAAGACTCTGGTGAACTTACCGGTCTGTCTAAGAATTCAATTGCTTACAGCACTGAGGATACGATTAAGAAGCTCGTTGACGCAGGATACGTATTTGTATCAAGCGACTACCCATCAGACGCCACTTACGACACTGATGATTCAACTGACCAAGTCTACACTGTAGTACTAAAGCACGGCCAGGCAACTGTAAGTCGTGACCAAAAGGTTACTCAAAACGTTGTCTACGAAGTGCCAGCCGGTTTTGAAGCACCAGAATCAGTAACTGAAACTGTATCCTTCACTCAAAGCGGTGTTCAAGACTTGGTAACCAAGGAAATTACTTGGAACTCAGTTGACTCCCAAAGTCTGAAGAGTGTAACTACTCCAACTATTTCTGGTTTGACTCCAGACAAGGACGAAGTAGCTTCACAAGAGGTTGTACCAACTTTCGACGGTGACAAGGAAACCACTGTGAAGGTTGTCTACACTGCCAACAAGCAGAAGGCCTTGGTAAACTACGTTGACCAAGACAAGAACAACGAATTGATCGAAAGCTCTGGTGAACTTTCAGGTCTGTCTAAGAATTCAATTGCTTACAGCACTGAGGATACGATTAAGAAGCTCGTTGACGCAGGATACGTATTCGTCTCAAGCGACTACCCATCAGACGCCGCTTACGACACTGATGATTCAACTGACCAAGTCTACACTGTAGTACTAAAGCACGGCCAGGCAACTGTAAGTCGTGACCAAAAGGTTACTCAAAACGTTGTTTACGAAGTGCCGGCCGGTTTCGAAGCACCAAGTTCAGTAACTGAAACGATTTCCTTCACTCAAACTGGTACTCAAGACCTGGTAACCAAGGAAATTACTTGGAACTCAGTTGACTCTAAGAGCTTGAAGACGGTCACTAGTCCAACTATCTCTGGTTTGACTCCAGACAAGGACGAAGTAGCTTCACAAGAGGTTGTACCAACTTTCGACGGTGACAAGGAAACCACTGTCAAGGTTGTCTACACTGCTAACAAGCAGAAGGCCCTGGTAAATTACGTTGATGCAGACAAGAACAACGAATTGATCGAAAACTCCGGTGATCTTACTGGACTTTCAAAGGACTTGATTGGCTACAGCACTGCCGAAACGATCCAAAAACTCGTTGACGCAGGTTACGTATTTGTCTCAAGCGATTACCCAACTGACGCTGCTTACGACACTGATGACAAAACTGACCAAATCTACACTGTTGTATTGAAGCACGGCCACCAGAGCGTTGACCGCGATCAGAATGTGACCCGGACTGTTGTCTACGAAGTGCCAGCAGGCTTTGATGCTCCAGAATCCGTAGTAGAGACTTTGTCCTTCAATCAGACTGGTGACCAGGACCTAGTAACCAAGGAAATCACTTGGAACCCAGTTGATCCTAAGAGCTTGAAGACTGTGACTACTCCAACTATCTCTGGTTTGACTCCAGACAAGGACGAAGTAGCTTCACAAGAAGTTGTACCAACTTTCGACGGCGACAAGGAAACCACTATCAAGGTTGTCTACACTGCTAACAAGCAAAAGGCCTTAGTAAACTACGTTGATGCAGACAAGAACAACGAATTGATCGAAAACTCCGGTGATCTTACTGGCCTTTCAAAGGACTTGATTAGCTACAGCACTGAAGATACCATCAAGAAGTTGGAAGCAGCGGGCTATGTATTCGTCTCAAGCGACTACCAAGATGATGCAGCTTATGACACGGACGACAACACTGATCAAGTCTACACTGTAGTTTTGAAGCATGGTCATAAGACTGTTGACCGCGACCAGAATGTAAAGCGGACTGTATTTTACGAGGTTCCAGCAGGCTTTGACACACCAGAATCAGTAGAAGAGACGTTGTCCTTCACTCAGACTGGTGACCAAGACCTGGTAACTAAGGAAATTACTTGGACTCCAGTTGACTCCCAAAGTCTGAAGAGTGTAACTACTCCAACTATTTCTGGTTTAACTCCAGACAAGGACGAAGTAGCTTCACAAGAAATTGTTCCAACCTTCGATGGTGATAAAGAAACTACTGTAAAGGTTGTCTACACTGCTAACAAGCAGAAGGCCCTGGTAAACTACGTTGACCAAGATAGTAACAATGCAGTGATCGAGACCTCCGGTGACTTGACCGGTTCATCTAAGGACGCAATTGCTTACAGCACTGAAGACACGATCAAGAAGCTGGAAGCAGCGGGCTACGTATTCGTCTCAAGTGACTACCCATCAGACGCCGCTTACGACACTGATGATTCAACTGACCAAGTCTACACTGTAGTACTAAAGCACGGCCAGGCAACTGTTAGCCGTGACCAAAAGGTTACTCAGAACGTCGTCTACGAAGTACCAGCTGGTTTTGAAACACCAAGCTCAGTAACTGAAACGATTTCCTTCACTCAAACTGGTACTCAAGACCTGGTAACCAAGGAAATTACTTGGACTCCAGTTGACTCCCAAAGTCTGAAGACTGTAACTACTCCAACCATCTCGGGCCTGACTCCAGACAAGGATGAAGTCGCTTCACAAGAAGTCGTTCCAACCTTCGACGGTGACAAAGAAACTACTGTAAAGGTTGTCTACACTGCCAACAAGCAGAAGGCCTTGGTAAACTACGTTGACCAAGATAGTAACAATGCAGTGATCGGGACCTCCGGTGACTTGATCGGTTCATCTAAGGACGCAATCGCTTACAGCACTGAAGACACGATCAAGAAGTTGGAAGCAGCAGGTTATGTATTCGTCTCAAGTGATTACCCAACTGACGCCGTTTACGACACTGACAACAACACTGACCAAGTATACACGGTTGTTCTTAAGCACCAGACTCAAGAAAGAGTCAACACTAAGGACGCTAAGCAGACGATCCACTACGTTGGCACTGACCAGCAGCTGCCTGACAAGGTTCAGACTGAAAAGGATGCCTTTAAGCAAGTTGTTGTAGTTGACCTGGTAACTGGCAAGGTGGTAGAAGAAGGTCCATGGACTGGCCAGAAGACTTTTGGCACGGAAACTGTAGCAGTAATCAACGGCTACCACTCCAATAAGAAGATCGCCGGTGGTTTGACCGCGACCCCAGACCAGCCAGAAGTTGAAGAAACTGTCACTTACGTTCCAAATGGTCACGTCATCTTGGTTGATAAAAATGGGCAGCAACTGCCTGGAACTAGCTCAGACCAGTACACGACTGATCCAGAAGACCCAACCAAGGTACTCGACGTTGTTGTTCCGGAAGTGAAGGGCTACCAGCCGCAAACTGTTCAAGTAGGGCAGAAGCTGACTCCGAGTGACCCATCTGGCGACACTTACATTATCTACGATGTTCCTACTCAGCCAGTCGAGCCATCTAAGCCAACGACTCCAACTGAACCGACTAAGCCGGGAACTCCAGTAGAACCGACTACACCGGATCAGCCAACTGTACCGACTAAGCCGGAAACTCCAGTAGAACCGACTACACCGGATCAGCCAACTGAACCGACTAAGCCGGAAACTCCAGTAGAACCGACGACACCGGATCAGCCAACTGTACCGACTAAGCCGGATACCCCAGTAGAACCAACTACACCGGATCAGCCGACTGTACCGTCTAAGCCAGCAACTCCGGCAGAACCAGCTCAACCTGATCAGCCAAGTGAACCGACTACTCCAGAGACTCCAGTTGAACCGGCAACTCCGGATCAGCCAAGTGTACCTTCTAAGCCGGCAACTCCGGCAGAACCAGCTCAACCTGAGCAGCCTATCATTCCTTCTAAGCCAGCCACCCCGGCAGAACCTAAGACTACCGAGAAGACGAATACTCCGGCTTCTCCAGTCGCAACTGCTTCTCAGACTAGCCAAAAGACCAGTCCAAGCAAGAAGATGACTGCCGCTGAATTGCCACAAACTGGCAGCGATAACAAGCAAAGCAGCGAAATGACCCTGATGGGTGCAATCCTGCTGGCTCTGTCCGCCGCAACCAGCTTTGTCACTGGCAAGAAACGGAAGAAAAATTAATTTTTAGGCAAAAAGAAAGAGCCTGATAAAGAGGCTCTGAACGAAAATGGTGAAGTTCGATCTGATTCGGACTCCACCATTTTTTGATAATGATAAGATATTAGAAAAGGGGGAGGGACCATGAACGGGGGATATTCCGTAACTCAGCGAACAAAAAATGTGAAGCAGCCTAGGGGTGGATACATCAACCCGAAAGAGCTTAAGGCAGAGTGCTATAAGAAATGTGGAAGAATGTGCGCTTGATACCGGCTGGTTCACATTATGGTCAAGATATTCAGCTTTGCGACTATCACATCATCGATATCTCTACTTCCAGCACCGACATGCCTGGCTGGAACATACCCAGCACATAACATAGGACTCTGCCGGCTTCCATTTCTCTCACGAGCGTTCACTGCCAAGCTTTCGCATTGACAGCGTGGGCGATCTCTGCACTCGATATGCTCACATCACCTGTACGGCTGAAGCCGCAGACAATGCCTTTATCCGAAGATGAGCAACCGAACTGTCTCACGAGTTCTGAACTCGCTTCTCGCATGTTCTTCCATTTGAGGAATTGCATGCGCGGTCGTAGAAACCGATTTGCTGCCAAAACAACTTATCGGCTTCCCGTCCGGTGAGCCATCTGCACCGAAACAGCCACTTACGCAACTGCTCAAGTAACAGATGGCATTCCGGCCATTAGCCTGCCCGCATGGATCCTTGTGGATCCTTCAATTCTTTACAATGCTTTATTGTATCTTGGATGATCAATCAAAAAAGTAAGATTCATCATTGCATTCATGTCCCGATCTACAACCTTATTGTAGTTCGGGCATTTTTTGTTGTAGCACACGTATTCATTGTGCTTGGTGCCATGCTTCTTATTGCCAGAAAGAGTAATCTTCTCATCGTCCTTCTTGACGTTGCCGCACGCTGCACAGCGCTGGGTGCTTGGATAAAAGCGATTGGCAATCACCAATTTGACCCCGGCAGACTTGCACTTGTATTCGAGATAGCTGCGAAAGCGTCCAAACAGCGCACGGTGCACGCCTTTTGAAGCGACATGGCTCATAAGCATGCCCTTGACGTCCAGATCCTCAATGCAGATTGCATCATATTCTCTGACAAGGTGAGTCGTGTACTTGTGCATCGCGTCATCCTGCATGCGGTGAGCACGCTCGTAAAGCTTCTGAAGCTTGATTCTCGCTTTTTGATAGCTTTTTGAGCGCTTCCCGGCAATCTGGCCATTTTCTTCCAGCTTTCTTGCCAGAATCCGCTGCTGGTGCTTGATGTTCTCATAGACTCTTGCCAGCTTGACGGCGCCATTGTTTCCTTTGTGCAGAAAATAGTGTTCCCCCTCTGCATCATTGAAATGGCTGACATTGACATCGATCCCGGTCTTCTTACCCGTATGCTTGTGAATGTATGGTGGCGTCTCATACTTGTAAGGAACCGCCATGTAGTAATGGCCGTGTTCACGGTAAAAGCTTATCGTCCCAAATTCGGCATTTTTGGGGATTTCAGAAAATCTTATGCTATGCCACTCACCCTTATAAGGTGCTGGGACGGGCAAGGTTAGCTTTCCGTGATTGCCTTCCTTTGCGAGAACCACGCCTTGATTCAATTTAAAGCCTTGGCGTTTGGCTTTCTTGGATTGAAAAACGGGGTGTCCGGCACCATTTTTAACTTTGAGTGCCTTATCTTTGGCAAACTTCTTGAACGATTTGCCCAAGTCAGCACATGCTTGCTGCAGGATACGCGAAGAAATCTGCTTTTCCCATGACTGTTTGTTTGCCGTAAGCTTTTTCTGAATCAGTGCTGCGGTTGGGTAGTATCTAGATATAAATAACTTCTGCTCTTCAGTAAATTGCCGTTCTTCTTTTGGCTTCTTGAATTCCGCCAGAATCTCTGGACTGACTAGCATACGGTATTCCGAATAGGTCGCATTCCACAGTTCTAGGGCCTTATTGTAGCAATAACGGCGATAGTCACACCACTGATCCAAGACGTGAGCCATAGTAGCATCTGGATATAAACGATATACGTGAGTTCTTTTGGTTGCCATTTGTCTTCACCTCTTTTCGACAAGCATATTTTAGCACGTATTCCAGCTTATTTCCAAACATGCGTTTGAAGAAGGACAAAAATCATAGGTGCAACACACTTAATTTGTATTAGGATAGAAGTTGTTTTCTTTCGCAAGCACATTAAGCTATATTTTTCGATATAGTTCTATATTACTTGTTACTAATTAGTAGCTCTTTGGGCCCTGGTATCGAGGCGCTGAATCCGGTCGAAAACATCAGTCCAAACCTGGTTGGTTTAGCTGTCGATTATCTGACCCGCTTTATGTCGGGAGCAAGTGGGCCAGAAGCTTTCAAAATTTCGCTGCTAGGAGCACATAATCTTGGAGAAGATGCTTTAGCCACAAAATTGCTGGATGATGTTAAAGGACTGGATAATATCTCGATCACGAATGCTATTAAGCTTACTGGATTTGATGTTGGTTACCGGGCTGGCTTTGGTTATAAGCCGGTTAGCGAGTTCAAGCCGGATCAAGCAACGATTCAGAACGTGAGGACGATGGTTGAACGCTCACTGCATTTTCTTGAGCTCTATGGCCCAAAAGTTCTGGATGGATTTACTTTTGAAGGTGGCTATACAGATACGGTAAGCACGGGGGACGGCGACTTTACTACGGCAGATACTCTCTGGGACTTCAAGGTGTCGAAGAGAAAAGTGCAAAAAGAGCACACTCTGCAATTGCTCATGTACTGGCGGATGGGTCTGCATTCGGTTCATCCGGAATTTCAAAGCATCAAGCATCTCGGCATTTACAATCCCCGCCTAAATCAAGTCTACTGTATTGCCGTTGCTGACATTTCGGAAGATGTCATTAGGGAAGTTGAAGAAAAAAGTGATTGGGTATGGGATGTAGCAATGCAAAAAGAAAATGGTGGTCCAGAATGGATCACCATTTTTAGTCTAAAGCTCCTTGATAAAGAAGTATTGGTCATAATCCTTGAAGGCTGGGGCGATTTTGAGCAGCTTTTTGTAGCCCATCTTCTTATAAAAATTTGGTGCTTGAAAGCTGTAGGTGTTAAGGATGATGCGTTTGATTTGCTTTGCCGCGGCCACTTTTTCTACCTTATTGAGCAGCTGCTCGCCGTAGCCATGGCCCCGGTATGCCTCTGCCACACAAAGATAGTCGATTTCAACCGTATCAAAAACAGCACTGGCAACAATGCCCGCAGCAATTTTTCCATCCTCTTCGATGTAAAAGCTGTAGTCACCCGAATCCTCCATGAACTGAGCATTGTATTCTTGCAGCATCTGGTGCACTTTCTCGTTGACTTGCCTGCTGCTTTTCTTGATTTCCATCTTGTCTGCCTCCTTTTTTAGATTTTAGCAAAAGGAAAGACGAAAAAATAGGTCTGCTGGTTAAGCAGGCCTATTCTTCTTAATATACAGGGCGGGTTAAACCGTCAGTATCTGGGTCAGCGATCCCCAGGCTGTCCCGGCTGCCGAAAGTCGGATCAGCTACGATCTTCAAGACTACGTCAGCGATGCTCCGTCTTGACCCAGATACGCCAACAAATTTGTCATGGCGGTGGGTAATGGAGTACTTAACTTCTGGCCGGTCGTTCAGCCATGGCAGGCGCAGAGTGGTGTAGTCAAGGCCGGATTCTTCTAAAAGCAGGTCAGCATTGACTGGAGAACTGCCTTCTGGGTTGCCGCCAAAGCAGAAGTCCCGGTTCCACTTGCCGAATTCACCTGGAACTTCATCGTACAAGCCCAACAGGCTGGTTTCGATCACCCGGCTGATCTTGTTTTCCTTAGCCGCCGCGATGATGTTTTTGGTTGGGCGATTGTTACCGGCATCGTCATGGTCAACGACAGCTGAGAAGATCATGTCACAGCCCTTAGCAGCGTCAACTACGTCCTGCTTGTTGTTCAAGTCCCCGTCGATCAAAGTTACCCGGTCCGGGTAGCGGTCCTTCAAGCTTTGCAGGCGGCTGGCCCGGCGCAGGAATAAGACCAGGTCGACATCTTTGAACTTGTCTTCAGTCAAAATTCTTTCTTCAATAATGCGGGCAATTTGGCCGTTAGCTGCCAAAATCAATAACTTCATAATAATTTTTCCTTTCTGCTTGCTCTAATCAATATTCAATCGTTGCTTTAATGATAATGGGCCAAAAGCAATTTGAAAAATGCTCTTTCCGTAATTTACCATTCGCTTTGAGCATAGCGCCGGCTTGCATCCCGCGTATAGCACAATGCACCGCTTGTAATGTACAAGGGCGCCGCAATAGTTTACGCTAATGAAAATAATATGTAGAAAGAAGTGACATTATCAATGAAAACATGGTTGATTACTGGGGCATCGACCGGCTTGGGCCGGGGAATCGCGGAAGCCGTTCTGCAGGCAGGCGACCAGGCAGTCGTTACTTCAAGAAAAGCCAGCCGGGTAGCCGACTTTGAAGACCGGTACCCAGGCCGCGCTCTGGCCTGCAGCCTTGAGGTATCTGACCCCCGGCAGCGCCGCGAAGTGGTTGCTAAGGCACTGGAACGGTTCGGCAAGATCGACGTCTTGGTTAACAATGCTGGCCGGGGCCACTTTGGCTCAGTGGAAAGCAGCAGGGAGCAGGACATCCGTGACCTATTTGAGATCAACTTCTTCGGTCAGGTCGGCATGATCCGCCAGGTTTTACCGGCAATGCGTGAGGCAGGCCGCGGTTTGATCATCAATGTTTCCTCGATGGGCATCATGTTTGAAAACTCAACGGGGAATTCCTATTATGTTGCCAGCAAGCTGGCCCTGGAGGGCGTCAGTGAAGTGCTGGCCAATGAAGTCAAGCCTTTGGGCATTGATGCGATGATCGTTGAGCCAGGGGCCTTCAGAACTGAATTCCGGATCGCTGCCACTAGCGACTTGGAACATGAGAATCCGGCTTATGCCAAAACAGCCAAGGCCAGCCGGGAATTCCTGCGCAAGCACCCGCACGATCAGCCGGGCGACCCAGCCAAGGCTGGTCAGGCAATCTATGAGGCCAGCCAGCTGGATGACCTGCCAAAGGTGCTGATTCTGGGCAAGGGAATGATTGAACTTGCCCAGAAAAAGCTGGCCGACCGGTCTGTGGAAATCGCCAAATGGCATGACTTGGCTGAAAGCACTGATTTTTAGGCTAATATTCCGGATGGTACTTGGCCATGACTTTCTTTTCAGTGCCGTCTTTGACGGCCAAGGTGTAATACTCGCACTTTTGATCGATAGTCTCAAGTGTCTGCTCAAGCAGCGCTATCTGTTGCAAAACAGCTTCGCGCTGCTTTTTAAACATCTCCAGACGCTGGGGCAGGGTGGCATCGCCTTCCACGCACCAGGTCATGAAGGTGCGGATGTCGGTAATGGACATGCCGGAATTTTTCAAGAATTCGATGATCTTGACCGCGTCAATGTTGCGCTGGTCAAATTCCCGCACCCCCTGTTCCGTCCGCCGCAAGCCTGGAATGAGGCCCTGGTTGTCATAATAGCGGAGGGTGGAAACCGGCAGCTGGCACATTTTTGAAACTTCTGTGATTGACAAAGTGTTTGTTTTTTCTTTTATAGCTGGCATAAAAAGTTCCTTTCATTTTTTTGAAAAAAAGGCTTGCGCTAAAGTTAACTTTAGCCTATATAATCATTATAACATCAACAAGCAAGCAGACACAGAAAGGAAAATTGCAACATGAACACTTTAGCAAACGACAGCAGAGTATTTAAGATCGACCCATCCATCAGCGTGCAAGGCGTCCGCTTCCGCAACCGCTTTGGCATCGTTCTGGCTGGTCACCTGTACCTGCCAAAGGACTTTGACGACAAGCAGACCTACCCGGCGATTGTCATCAGTGGTCCCTTTGGCGCGGTCAAGGAACAGTCAAGTGGTTTGTACGCTCAGACGCTGGCGCAGCGCGGCTTCGTGACCATGGCCTTTGACCAGTCATTTACCGGTGAAAGCAGCGGCGAGGTGCGCAATGTTGCTTCTCCAGACGTCTTCACCGAAGACTTCAGCGCGGCGGTTGACTTTGTCGGCCTGCAAAAATTTGTTAACCGTGACCGCATCGGTGCCATCGGCATCTGCGGCCTGGGCAGCCATGTCCTGACGGCAGCGGCAATCGACAAGCGGATCAAGGCCGTGGCCACTTCAGTAATGTATGACATGTCTTCTTCAATCTGGGACGGCGTTGGCAAGACCATGACTGATGAGAACCGGGAAAGCCTGAAGGACTACCTGGCCCGCCGCCGCTGGATCGACGCAGAAAACGGCACTTTTGCAGCCGGTGCTCACGAAGTGATGTTTGATCAAAATGGGGAGGTTATTTACATGGACAACCTGTTCCCGGACAAGTTGCCGGAAAACCCGAACCCGGTGCTGAAGGCCTTCTTTGACTACTACCGCGGCCGGGCTTACCACCCGCGGTCCATCAACTCTACCGGGGCCTGGACTTCAACAACTCCTTGGTCATACTTCAACTTCAAGCTGGAGCAGTACATTGACCAGATTTCCCCGCGCCCGAGCCTGATCGTCACCGGCGAAAACGCGCACTCACGCTACTTCGCTGAAGAAGCTTACGACAAGCTGAAGGATCCTAAGGAAATCGTGATCGTGCCAAACGCTGACCACGTCGACCTCTACGACCAGATGGACAAGATTCCGTTTGACAAGTTTGACGAATTTTTCAAGGAAAACCTTTAAAGGCAATTTTGGGCAAAAAATAGCTGGAAAGGAGAGACAGGATGTCTGTTAAAGATAAAGTAATCATCATTACCGGCGCCTCCAGCGGGATCGGCCTGGCCACCGCGGAGCTTTTGGCAAAAGACGGCGCCAAACTGGCGCTGGCTGCCCGGCACGTTGACAAGCTGGTTGAATTCAAAAAGTATGGCAGCCAGGTCCTGGTCAAGCAGACTGATGTTGCTGAGGCTGACCAGGTTCAAGAATTGGTTGACCAGACCGTGGCCCGGTTCGGCCGGGTGGACGTGATCTTCAACAATGCCGGGATCATGCCAGTCAGCTACTTGAGCGAACGCAGAATCAGTGACTGGCAGCAGATCATGCAGACCAATGTCATGGGCGTTTTGAATGGGATTGCGGCAGTTCTCCCATACATGGAGGAGCAAAACAGCGGCCACATCATCACGACTGGTTCGACCGCGGCCTACAAAGTCTTTCCTAAATTCGCCGTCTACAGCGCCAGCAAGTTTGCCGTCCGGGCCGTGATGGAGGGGCTGCGATTTGAAGAGCGGGAGCACAAGATCAAGTCGACTTTGATCAGCCCGGGAACTACAGTGACCAACCTGGTCAATACCATTCCGGGCGAAGCCGACCGGGAAGACGAGCGCCGGGTTCAGCAGTCCGCCTCCTTGACGGCTGAGGAAGTGGCTGAGGTAGTCAAGCAGGTGATTGACACGCCTGACAACCTGGCTGTAAGCGAGATTCACGTGCGGCCCGTCAAGCAGCTGGCTTAGCCATTTGACCAGCAAGAATTGCATGCACATTAAACAAGTTACTAAAAAGAGCTTGATTTCCGTTAATGGAAGTCAGGCTCTTTTTGCTCGAAAAATTACTTTTGGCCAGATTCATAGTTTTGGCACAGGAACTCGTCGGCATGCGGCAATTTGTCGTGCTTCATCAGCTCTTTTTCGGTACCGGCCTCCACCGCGCTCTTGTAGTAGGCGCACTTGTGGTTGATCACGTCCAAGGTTTTCTGCAGGTCGGCAATCTGCTCTTCAACGACCTCCTTGCGCTTGAGGAAGAGATCGTAGCGCTCTTGCAGGGATGAGTCGCCCTCTTGAGCCCACTTAGAGAACTGCTTGATGTCCTTGATTGGCATGCCGGTGCTTTTCAGGCAGTCGACGATCTGCAGCATGGTCAGGTCGGATTCGTTGAAGACACGGTAGCCGGATTCGCGCCTCTCCAGGTAGGGGAGCAGGCCCTCTTTGTCATAATAACGCAGGGTCGTTGACGGGATCCCGGTCATTTTGGAAACTTCTTTGATTGTGTATCCCATAAGAAAAAATCTCCTAAAAAGTTTGACTTTAGAGTTAACTCCAATGTTATATTCTATTCAGATGAAATGCAAGAGAAATAAGCATTTTTTTAGGAGGCAAATCAAATGAGCAAAGTTATCGTAATTACGGGTGCGTCCAGCGGGATCGGCGAAGCCAGCGCTAAGGTACTGGCCGAGCAAGGCAACAAGGTCGTGCTTGCTGCCCGCCGGGAGGACCGGCTGCAAAAGCTGGCAGACGAGATCAAGGCAGCTGGCGGAGAAGCCATTTACGTGCTGACTGACGTTGCAAAGATGGATGAAGTTCTTGCCTTGGGCAGCAAGACGGTCGCGACTTATGGCAGAATCGACGTCTGGATCAACTGTGCCGGTTTGATGCCATTGTCTGAGCTGGCCAAGGGCAAGACAGACGAATGGGAGGCAATGATTGATGTCAACCTTAAGGGGACCCTGTACGGCATTCACGCGGCCTTGCCGGTTATGAGAAAGCAGCAGTCAGGTCAGATTATCAACATTGGCTCTGTTTCCTCTCACATTCCTACTCCGGCAGGCGGCGTGTACGCGGCAACCAAGTTTGGCGTCAGAGCCTTGTCAGAATCACTGCGCCAGGAAGAAGCTACTGCCGGCAGCAACATCCGCGTGACGCTGATTGCTCCGGGCGCGGTTGACACTGAATTGCCGCAGCACGTCACCGATCCAGAGCAGCGCAAGGGGATGGATGCCTTTTACGCAAGCACGGCTATTCCCGCAAAATCGGTTGCTGATTCAATTGCCTTTGCGGTCAACATGCCAGAGCACACGGCAATCAACGAAATCTTGCTTCGCCCGACTGCCCAGGTTTTGTAAAATCAATTCAGTTGTTGGACTAGATGCATGTACATCAAACAGTTACTGAAAAAGGCTTGATTCCTGCTAGGAGTCAGGCCTTTTTTGGCGTAATTATGTGCGCTTTGCAAGCGCTTAGTAGCTTGAACATAAAACCAATATCAGCGGTTACTCGAGATGTTACATAAAACAGTGTATCAACAGCCCAAAAAGGTGCATTTAAATAATACGGCTTGTCAATCGTTTTTGTGGCCTATACCAATTGTATCAACATCTGATAATTTGTCATTAACACTCAACATATAACCACCTGTGCCATAAACTGGTATTTTGCCTTTCTGGAATTTATTTCAACCACACCCCCCAACTTACACTCTCCCATTAAATAATCCGCTTAACTTTGCCGGCCTTTGTAGAAGTGAAATCTGATATAATTTAAGAGGCAAGTTTTAAGGGCGGTGACTATCTGAATCCTGGAGGTGGTTCTATGGAGAATTATTATAAAGGTAAGGTAGTCATGAGCGTATACGAAGCGCTGAGCTTGATGCTCACTTTTGGAATGTTCGTTATTGCTTTGTTGACTTATGTTGACAAGCATGGCAAGTAAAAAAGTCGTCCCTCATAACTTTGCGCAGTTAGGGACGACTAATTTGTTCTGATACTGTCACCGCCTTTGAAGCGGGCCATCTGAGAGAGTCTTGCGCCAACAAGACTCTCTTTTCTTTTAGTATTATAGCATATTTGGCTCAGATAAACATCATTTGTAGCAGTGAACGCTTTACCTGATTCATTAGTTTTATTTTACGATCGTTTTGGATACAGATAAAATCAATTTCCTTGATCAGCTTTCCGATTTGGTCTTGTTCTTCAAGAGTTGGAAATCGAATCTGTTGTTTATAAAAGTCTTTTGCAACTAAAGAATTTATCATTCTTGCTGCAGTAGTTGAGTTGACTAATGGATAATACATTGCCTTTTTTATTAAAAAAATTCAGCAGCAAAGTGTATATGATATGACCCCCGAAATTAGGACACTAATTTCGGGGGTCATATCATAGAGTCTACAATGTTGGACCTTTTTTGTTAAGAAATTGAAACTATATTTCAACTAGCACCACGCGTACTAGAATATATTCTCCATCATGTGTATAGCTGTCAACAAAATCTTGTATTCCATTTGCCCCATAATACGGAGTATCACCATTTTTTCGTAAATTAGCTGTAACTGGTACGCGCAAGTTGTCAAATCTATCAGCCACATCCCCCAACTTACACTGCTCCCAAGCAAAACTACATCCCTTCCGCCTGTTCCTGCATGACCTGGCAGAAGGCGAGGACCAAGGGATCTGCTTCATCTTTCCGGCAGACCAGGCCATAGTCCAGCGGGGCAGGGTAGTTCAACTTTACCGCCTTGATCTCATCTGCTTTTTCGATCGCCACAAAGCTCGGCATCACGGTGATTCCTAGACCCGCCTTGACCATTAAGCTGACGATCTCAACGTCGTTAACGTAGCTGATGTCCAAGTCATCGACCTTCTTTCTGATCGTCTCTTGGAGCTTCAGTTGTTCCGGCGGGCACCAGTTGTTGTCCATCAGCAAAATTTTTTCTCCTGCCAAATCATCCAGGTCAAGTTCCTCTCTGTCACTTAAATGATGGTCTGCAGGTACGAGTGCCACAAAGTGTCCGCTAAAAAGCTGGTAGTAGTTCACCTCAACCTGATCAGCGATATCGTCGTGAGTCGTAAAAATCACATCACTGTCGTGGTCGATCAAGTGGTGCTTGAGCCGGTTGTGATCAAATCCCTCAAGAAAAATCTTGCAATTCGGGTATTCTTGGTGAAAAGCTTTGATCATCTCTGGCAGAATTGCTTGCTCTAGCGGTGTATCCGTAATACCAATCGTTAAGTTGCTTTGCTCCCGGTTGAAAGAATTTCTGGTCCGCTGCAGGGCCTTGTTATAGCTGTTGATCAAGCTCTTGCTGTCATCATAAAACAGCTTCCCATTCTTGGTCAGCTGGACTTCCCGGTGGTTGCGGTAAAAAAGGGTGACGCCAACTTCGTCTTCCACGCGCTGAATGATCCGGCTAACGGCCGGTTGAGAGAGGTGCAGGTTTTCCGCGGTCTTTGAGTAGTTCAGGCTCTCCGCCAAATTGATAAAAACTTCCAGCTGTCTCAAGTCCATCTTTGTCTCCTTATGCATTTCCGGTATAACCGATACCGACTTGATATTTCTCAACTCAATTATTGCATGATAAATTAATAGTTGAAAGCGGTACAGTTGATAAAAAAGGAGAAAAAATAATGACTAAGATCTATGACAATGTTGATCAATTAGACGTTAATGCATCTGCTGCATATACTGTTGAAACGGACGTCCTAGTTGTGGGCGCTGGCAACGCGGGCATGGAAGCCGCTGCGGCTGCCAGAGAAGCTGGGGCTAACACCATCTTGATTGAAAAGGAAAAGACTATTAACCTGATGCGGGTAGGTTTGGCCAGTGTTGACTCCCGGGCGCAAAAAGCCGCCGGCGTGATCATCAACAAGCAAGAACTGGTAGAAAGCCTGGCAGCTTTTGCTCAGCACAACGTGGACCAGCGACTTTTGGAAACCTGGGCAGACAACAGCGGGGCAACCTTGGACTGGCTGGAAGAAAAGGTCCTCAAGCCACACGGTGCCCACCTCAGAGCTGAAGCTGATGCTATGGTAACCAATAAGGCTTACCAGGCTTTCCCAACCGAAAACGATCCGACTTTTGACAACCAAAGCTTTACTTCATACGGCGACTGGTTCCTGGAATACCAAAAAGAGCACGGAGTCGACCTGCGCTTTGAAACCAGCCTGGTCAAGCTGCTCAAGGAAGACGGTCGCGTAACCGGGGCTTTGGTCAAGGATCTTGTCAAAAATGAGTACTACCAGATTCTGGCTGAAAAAGGGGTAATTTTAACTACTGGCGGATATTCCGCTAACACCGACCTGCTTAAAGCATGGAATCCTCTGGCCTTGAAGAAGAACGTCTACAACGACTCACCGCGCTCCAACGGGGCAGGGATTACTTCAGCCTTGAATGTCGGTGCCATCCGCGATGAAGAACCAGCTGAAACGATTTTTGACCGCGGCCTGGTTCCAGTTGGCAAAAAGACTGAAGACATGTACTACCAAACCGCCACTTACGACCACTGGCTCTGGATCGGTTCATACCCATTCCTTAAGGTTAACCTGCGCGGTGAACGTTTCGCCAATGAATCTGTTCCTTACCAATTCATCGTCAACGCCGCTGCTAAGGAACCTGGCTACCTGTACGCTATGATTTGGGACGATGACTACGCTGAAACTCTGGAAAAAGTTCACATGCTTGGTTGCGCCCGCTACGGTTTCCCAGGCTACATGAAGGATAAGGAAGCTTTTATCGCTGACACTGAGCAACATGTCAAGGATGGTCTGGTCGTAAAGGCTGATACTTTGGAAGAATTATCTGAAAAATTAAATCTGCCAGCTGACAAGCTAAAAGAGGCTGTTGCTAACAACAACCAAGCCGTGATCGATCACCAAGATAAGGAATTCGGCAAGGAAGCCTACCGGATTACGCCAATCAAGAAGAAGCCTTACTACGGCTGCATCCTGGGCGGCCGGATCCTGTGTACTTTTGACGGGCTCAGAATCAGTACCAAGATGGAAGTCTTGGATGAAAACCATGACCCGATTCCTGGCCTGTACGCGGCCGGCAATGACGCCGGTGGCTTCTTCTGGGGCAGCTACAATGACCGGGTTCCAGGCCTGGCTGCCAGTCATGCGCACACCTTTGGCCGCCTGGCTGGTCAATTTGCTGCTGGATTGAAAGCAGATGAACCAAAGAAGTCCGAAGATCAAAAAGCGCACGTTGATGCGGCTAGCGGGGCAAGCCACATCTAATAAGCTAATTCAAACAGTTCTATAAATACTACCCAAGCTGCATCTATCATTTTGATGGATGCAGCTTTTTTGATCAATATAATGAATTAGTTATTTTATTTGTGCCTAGTAGTTGCGAAATGTAAAAACACTTATCAGAAAATAATTAAAAAGCTCTCGGAAATACATCTTGAATAAATTGAAAATAAGGTATGTAACCGTTATTATAGAGGTAGGAAATTGACCGCATATAGTTTTAATGAGAAGATGCTGATAATTTCAATTTTACGTAACTATTTCTGTTTAGTAATCATTAATATTTTTTGCGAACAATGTTCTAAATCTTTGCGTGTAAATAAAAGGGGAGAAGTTTGACATGATCGAAGCGAAAAAATCTGCGAGAAACAAGCTTCAGAAGATGGAGCGAAAGGAACAACACTACAGTTTCAGAAAGGTCAACACAGGTTTGGCCTCTGTTTTGCTCGGCTTTTCATTAGGCGGGCTGGCAATTACATTTACGCCTGGCAAAGTAGCTGCGGCTGATAATACTGCTGAGGTGACGGCAACTCAGCAAACGAGCAGTGCAAGCACTACAACGAGTTCAACTACTGAACAAACGAAAAACACGAGTTCAACTGCTGATTCAACCGCTGCAACTAGCAGCCAAAGCAGTACTGACAGTACAGGTACGCCTACTGGCAGCCAAGCAAGTACAAGCACAAATGCTACTACTGCTACTACCACTACTAACAATACCAGTACAAATACTGCAGCAACTACTAATGACACCAGCAGCCAGACTGAAGCAGTTTCAACTGAAGTCAAGACTCAGGTCTCTTACACCGGTTCCGACCAGAATCCGGCAACCCAGGAGACCAAGACAATTTTTTCTGGCAAAAAGACGGAAGACAGCTACGACTGGACTAACAAGTCTGCAACCGTGACAACCACTGTGCCAGTTGTTTCGGGTTACGTTGCCAATACGAACCAAGTGACGCAGACTGTTTTTGCCAACAGTGACGGCAGCTTTACTGGCAGTGACAATACTACTGGAAAAAGCAGTACCGTCTCCAATGATACCTACACTAGCCAAGTAACTTACAAGGCCGTAGGCCGTATTGTGCCGGTTGACGAAAACGGCAATGAAATCACGGCCGATATCAAGGGCAACTACGTGGCTCCAGTAGCTTATAGCAACAGCACTACCAGAGCTGACCAGGTCGTTGCAACTGCCGCGCCAACCATCGACGGCTACATTTTGGCTGACAGCGCAAATGAAACTGTCACTCCATCCAGCGCGACGGAAGATACCAAGCTTATCTACCTTTTGGTAACGACAACTAAGGGCGTCAAGCAAGTCGTAACCTACACCGGTGCTGGTACTAAGACTCCAGCTGAGAATAGCCAGACCATCACTTTTTCTAAAACTACCAGCCGGTCCAGCGATGGCAAGACCACGACCAGTGACTGGGACAAGAGCAGCGCAACTTTTGAAGATGTAACCGTGCCAACGATCGAAGGCTATACTGCCGATGTCACTACTGTAAAAGGCCAGACGGTAACGGCTGATTCTGCTGACATCAACGTTCCGGTAACTTACACGGCTAATGACGCCAAGGCGACCGTCAACTTCAAGGACGATGATACCAACGATCCCCAGGATCTTTCTGCCAACAGCATCAGCTTGACCGGTAAGACCGACGAAAGCATCGACTTTACTACGGCCGAAGACCAGGTTAAAAATCTGCTGGCTGCCGGCTACGAACTAAGTCAAGCCAATGACGCTGTGATCGATCCGGCAACTGGCAAGTTCAAGGTAACCAGCTACGATACTAGCGATGACGCGAGCTCGGTCAGCCAGGTCTTCACAATCCACCTTAAGCACAAGATTACGACAAAGGCGACGAGCAAGAACGTCACCAGAATGATCAACTACCAGTCTACTGACAGTGATTTTACGGCGCCAAGCAGCCAAACTCAGACGGCGACCTTTACTGAAGAAAAAGTTACTGATGACGTTACCGGCAAGACCTTGTCAGATAGCTGGACGCCAGACACTGCTGCTTGGGCTGAAGTGGCGACTCCAGAAGTTGCCGGCTACGTGGCTGACCAAGCCAGCGTCAGCAAAAAAGACGTGACTAAAGACAGCGAAGATGCCACGGCTACTGTTAAATACGTCAAGATTGGCCAAATCACCAGCCAGAAGGGGACTAGCCAAAACGATCTGACATACAGCCAAGATGCTACTTCTGTCAGCTTTGAGCTTCCAGTAGAAGCAGGCTATACCGCTACTTTAAACGGGAAGGCTGTCAGCCAAGGCAGCATGATCACTTTGACAGGGGCAGATGCTGCAGTTGATCAAGCGCTGGTCTACACAGCAAACGAGCAAAGCGCTACTGTTGCTTTTGTCGATGACCAAGGGCAGACTCTGTACACTAGCAGCTTGACTGGGCAAACCGACGGGAATGTTTACTTTACCAGCGCTAACGATATTTTGGCAAAGTTCATCGCTGCCGGCTATCAGGTCTCCAGCAATAACCCAAACTTGACGGAAAGCGAATTCACTGCCGCAACATACGCGGCTAACGGCGGGCAAAGCTTCACCGCTTATTTGACACACCCGGAAAAGACTGTCAGCTTAACTGCCAGCTACCAGGACGCAAGTGGCAATAAATTAGCTGATGACCAGACTAAGTCGGTTACTTTTACTGGCCTGGGCAAGTACGACAAAGACAGTGATGCGGTAACAATTACTTGGACGGCAAAAGATGGGGATGCAGAACTGGCAAACCCAGTCATCACCGGTTATGTCAGCCCAGCTGCAAAGGTAACTATCAGTTCAAACGCTACTGGCAATATCAGCCAGACGGTTGTATACCAAGCGGTCGGAAAACTAAAGGCAGTTGACAAGAACGGCAAGGTTCTTGCTTCTTTGTCATACGCTAACAACCCAGCTGATGCCAGCCAGGCAATCGTCAATCTGCCAACTGTCGCAGACTACACGGCAACACAGACTAGCGTGACGGCTGCTGATCCAACGAAGGATACTAGCCTCCTCTACGTGCCAAGCACTCAGACTAAGGTCTTCACCCAGAAGGTGACCTTCACTGGTGCGGGGGCTAAGACGCCAGCTGAGCAGAGCGAGACTATTATTTTTGTCAAAAATGGGGACAGCTGGACGCAAACTTCTGGCCCAGCTAACGGCACATTCAGTTTCACCTTCCCAGATATCGCTGGTTACAGCAAGAAAGTTACCGGAGAAGCTGCTACAGTTACGCCAGATACAGACTCTGTCTCAGATATCAAAGTTACTTACACGCCACTTGAGCAAAAAGCAACAGTAACTTTTGTCGATGACGATGCAAGTGATTCAACGAAGCAGACTCTGACTACTGTTGACTTAACGGGTCAAACCGATGCTGCGATTGACTTTACTGATGCCAAAACTCAGCTTGCGAGCTATGAAGCAGCTGGATACGTAGCTAATGGCAGTGCTTTGCCAACTGACGCGGTTTACGATGACGATACTGAAGCTACTCAAGCATATACCGTTCACTTGAAGCACGGCAAAACTGTCTTGACCAGCAATAGCGACCTCAGCAGTCTTAGCGAGCAAACGAAAGCCAAGATTTCTACCGAAAACTTGACGACTCTGCAGAACTCAGACTCTTACAAAGAAAGCAAGTCTGCCAACCGGACAGTTAAGTATGTCTTCACATCAACCGATTCAACTGACCTGCCAAGCGTGGCTGACCAAACTGACAACGCAACTTTTTCACGTCCAATCACGTATACCGTTGACCAAGTAACGGGCGCGGTGACCAAATTAGAAGGGGATTGGACGGTTACTGATGGCCAGGCAGATATTTCTGCCGTTTCCCCGCAGACAATTGACGGCTGGTATCTGGCTGATACGGCTAATGGTGAATATCTGGCAGCAGAAACTTTAATGCCTGGGGACAGCCAGACTGTTACCTTGACCTACAAGCGCCTGCAAAAAGCTGCTATTCAAGTTATCGATGGCAGTGACAATGACAAGGTCCTGGACAATTACAGCCAAACTGGCCAGCAAGGGGCAGCCATCAACTTTAAGCAGATCGATGAACAAACCACTTTAACTACTAAAGATGCCTCCGGTAAGGAAAGCACGGTTACGATTAATTCTGTCAGTGATGCTAATGCTCAGCTGAACGCCTACATCAAGGCTGGTTATGTTTTGGACACGACTGGTGCAACTACGAGTCAAGTAGATGCCCAAACTGTCCGCTACCAGCTGGCAGATGGAGCTATTATTGATGTCGTTAGCGATGATCAAGGCAATAAGACTTACTCATGGGCTAACAGCTTTGATAGCAATGATACGGCTGACCAGACTATCAAGCTTAAGCTTTTACATGGCACGACTACCCAGACCAAAAATAAGACGGTTACACGGAAGATTACCATCAATCCAGTTAAGGGCAACAGCTACACGACTACACAATCTGTAAAATTGACCGAAACGATCGTTACGGATAACGTTACTGGTAAGATAACTAGCGATACCTGGACGACTGGGACCTGGGATAAATATGATGTTCCAACCGAAACTGGTTATGACGCCAGTGTCACCAGCATCCCTGAAGTGACGGTCTCAAACACCACGTCAGACGCTGATATCGTGGTCAACTACCTGCCAAAGGCAGCCAGCGCCACCATCAAGATCATCGATGACGATGAAAACAAGGCTGAATTAGACGAATACCTGGTTTCCGGAACTACTGCCGGCCAGATCAACTTCTCTAACGCGATCAAGCAGCTGACCAGCTACTTGGATGGCAATTACGTTTTTGCCTCCAGCAACAACTCAAAGATCGTCATCGCCTACAACAAGGACGGCGACTTGTCCAGCATCACGGCAGAAGACATCTACGCGGGCAGTGACGCCAGTCAGAACTACGAGATTCATTTAAAGCACAAGACTAAGACCGGGACGATCTACTCTTCTGTCAACCGGACGATCAGCTACCAACTGCCGACGGGGACGCAGACCTTGGTCCAAAAAGTAGTCCTTACTTCCAGCACGGTAACTGACTTAGTAACCGGCAACCGTAGCGATGGTGCCTGGAAGGCGACCGGCTCATGGAGCGCGGAAACTGTTCCAGAAGTAACAGGCTACACGCCAAGTGAAACGAGTATTGAAGCTGAGAGCGTCAATGTTGAAACGCCAGACAAGGCAATTACGGTTGTCTACACGCCAGATGTTGAACACGTGCAAGTCAACATTATCGATGACACGACTGGTAAGATTCTGGCAGAAGCTGACTTGACCGGGGACTACGACAGCAGCGTTGACTTTGACAAGCCGGCCAAGTCCATGGGCAATGTCAGCCCAAACGGCAAGCTGCAGTCCTACCTGGCTAACGGTTATGTTTTGGCCGCTGACAAAAATTCTGCTGTAGACATTACAGCTTCTCCAGTAGTCTTTAATGCAGTTAAGTACGGCACTCAAGGCGTGACTCTGGAAGCCCACCTGGTGCAAGGCACTAAGGAAACTACTGAAACCGCAACGTCCACCAGAACTATTCAATACATTATCAGCGGGGCAAGTGCACCATTTAAGACTTTGACTCAGCCAGTAACAGTTACTCGGACCAAGACGGTCAACCTGGTAACTGGCGAAACAACATACACTGACTGGACCACTGGCACTTGGGAAAAAGCAGTTTCACCAACTCATGAGACCGATTCGACCGATGTCCCAGATGGCTACTACCCAGACAAGGCAACTGTAGCAGAGCAGACCGGGATCTCTAAAAATACTGGTGACCAGGTAGTCCTGGTGCTCTACAACAAGCCAGGCGATGGGATCAGCGGCACGGTGCAAATTTACGATGAAACTACAAAGACCAACTTGTATTCAGTCCAAATCAACGGTAAGTCTGGGAACGATATCGATTTCTCAGCTGCTAACAGCCGTTTGACTGAGTACTTGGCAAAGGGCTATGTCGCTGATACGACCGACACTTTGGCTGACCAAGCCATCAATGAAGCCGGTACGGCTTTTGCTGAGAAAAAATTTGCGACTGATGGTCAAAACTTCATCGTTTACTTGACGCACGGAATTGATGAACAAGATCCGCAGACCAAGTCAATTACCCGGACGGTCAACTACAGCTTTCCAGACGGGACGACCAAGACTTTTGTCCAAGCGGTCAACTACACGCGGACGGTCAGCCTGGACAAGGTAACTGACAAGACCAGTTATGGGGAATGGACATTAGCTAAGAGCACCACTTCGGTTTCAGTCAACGGGGCTGATGCTACCACAACTGAAGGTGACGTGACTGCTATTTGGGCAGCCTTAGATACGGCTACTGTGGCCAAGGATGCCGGTATTGACACGACTGGCTACAAGGCAAGTCTTGACAGTGTCGAAGCAGTCAGCGATATCAGAACTGACGCGACCAGTCAGGTAATCAATGTTTCCTTCCCAGCCATTGTGCAAAAAGCCAGAATAGTCTTCCTCGACAGCAACTCAAGCGCGCCAACCAAAGATGCAAATGGGCAAATGATCACGCCGGAATTTACATACGCCAGCTCATATGATGGTCAAACTGCCGGAGTCTACAAGAAGGCCATCGACTTCAGCAATGCCAACCTGTATCTCAAAGACCTTTTGAAGCAGGGCTATGAGATTGGGGTTGATGACTTTGTCAATCCAAATACTGGCTCTTACATGGCTCAGTTGACTTCATCAAGCACTGTTACGGCAGATGATGGAACGGTGAAAGAAATCCGGATTTACACGCCGAAAGCAACAGGCGCTGGAGCAATCACGGAAACTATCACGACTTTCCCAAGCACGACGGAAAACGGGCAGACCAAGCAAGTAGTTAAGTATGCTTTTGTCCAAGGGGATAAGTCTGGCGAAATCACCGCGACGACCACAACTGTTGATAGCACTAGCACGACCGTTTACAGCCTTTCTGATGCTACTTTTGCCGCGACTGACAAGACCTTCCTCTTCTTCTTGAAGCATGGGCGGATTCACTACAGCTATGATCCAGACAAGAGTAGCAATAACGCTTCAACCTACAAGGACACCACCCGGACGATCAATTACCACCTGCCAGACGGCAGCACTTTGACCCTCCTGCAGACCGTGCGGATGACCCGGACGACTGACATTGACCGGGTAACTGGCGGTGTCATCTACACTCCTTGGACCACTGGTGAAAACAATTACTCATGGATCGATCAAAGCCTTACTGACAAGGATGGCAAGCTTTTGTCTACTAGCCAGGAAAAAACGGTTCACTCATCAGACTGGAGCCAGCAGGCAAGTCCAGATGAGAGCAATACCCAAGTCATTAGTGCTGATACGACTGTCGGCAGCGTGGTTAAGGGCTACACGGCAACGCGGGCTAGCGTTGACGCGCAAACTGTAACTTCCAGCACGCCAAATTCAGTGGTTGACATCAGCTACAAGGCAGACCACCAGGTAGCTGATATCCAAATCATTGACGATACAACCAAGACTGTTTTAAGTGAATTCAATCCAAGTGGGGTTACCGCGGGCAAGATTGACTTTACTGCCGCCAACAGCAGTCTTAACTATTACTTCCAGCATGGCTACTTGCTGGCAACCGGAGACGGCATTGACAACAGCGATGTTGCTACGACTGATGGGGTAACTAGCTTTATCGCCGCCAACTTTGACAATGAAGATGACACGGATCAAAGCTTTGTTGTCCACCTGGTTCACGATACGGCTACCACTGATAAAGCAATTGACAAGAACGCAACGACTATTACAGACAAGAACGGCAATACGATTACTTATGTCGATCAAGTCGTTGACAACTCTAAGGTTACTAACCCAGCCAGCTACAAGCAGACGGTAACTTCCGTCCGGACAGTCAAGTACGTCTTCAGCGGCGACTCATCCAGCAAGCCGAAAGTGGCAGACTTTGTGCAAAAAGTTACCTGGACCAGAGATGTCAGCTTCAATATCGACTTGGTAACTGGGAAAGAAACGCCGATTTACACTGATTGGACTTATGTTGCTAGTGGTCCAAACGCCCAGGCTGGGCAGAAAGCTACCAGCACAAGTGATAACCAGGTAACTTTGACGTCGCTTGCTTTGACTGACGATGAAGTAAAGCAGGGCTACATTGGTGCTGTCAGTGGTGAATTCTCCGGCTGGTACTTGGTCAGCTCTGCTGATAATGCTGGCCAGCAGCTGCTTAAGGCTTTGGACAACGGGTCGGCCATCAATGAAAATGTAGTTTTGGAATACCGCAAGTATGCTAATGCGACGATCCAGATCATTGACGATACGACTGGTACCGTGCTTAAGGATGATAAGGTTACTGGCTACAGCCCAAATGGCAAGCAGGGAGAACAGATTGACTTTAGTACTGCCAACACAGACCTGGCTGACTACTTAGCTCATGGTTATGCTTTGGCAACTGATGGCAATAGTCAATTGACCGGTAACGTCTTTACTGCTACTGCTTTTGACAGCAAGGACAATGATACGCAGACCTTCGTGGCTCACTTGATTCACGACACGGCGACTGTATCTAAAAAGCTGACGAGTGACAGCCAAATCACGGCTAAGTCAGGCCGGACGGCATACTTAGGAAGCGCTTTGACTAATACAACTCTGACGAGCGATGCTTCATACAGCGAGCAGGCAACGTCTACCCGGAAGGTAACTTTTGCCTTTAGCAGTAATGCGGCATTGCCAGCAGGTGTAAAAGATGTCAATGGAACGACCGTGACCCAGACCGTTACTTACACCCGGCCAATCGTTTACACGGTCGACTTGGTAACTGGTAAAGCAAGCAGAGACTACGAAGCATGGAACTCTGCAACCGATGGGACTAGCGGCGCGGGCACGACGACTACGATTGATAAAGATGGCAATGTCAGCCAAAGTGCTGAAAGCAGCTTTACTGATGCTGTCTTCCCGGCGGTAACCGGGACTGTGAGCGGATGGTATCTGGATAGCGGGGATGCATCAAGCAAAGCCGCACAGACTCCATCTACTGACAAGGCAGCTGCCGAGAACAACGTTGAAACAAGCGTCACTTTAACCTTCAAGAAGCTGCAGAATGCCTACATCAAGATTGTTGACAACAACGCTACTGACAACCAAGGCACCCTGTATGACGAAAGTGGCAGTGACGCCAACAAGAATAATGTTGCCCAAAAGCAAGGCTTAGCGATCAACTTTACAAGCGCGCAAGCTAAACTGGATGAACTGCTAAAGAGCGGTTATGTCGTTGATACAGAAAAGACGAAGTCATTGACTGGCAGTACGTTCATGGATGCAACGTTTGACTCTGATGACACTAGTGATCAGACTATCATGGTTTACCTCAAGCACGCATCAGCAACCTTGCAGGCTGGAAATACCAGCAACACAGTAGCTACCAGTGATGGCAAGACGGTGACGATGACCAGCCAGATTAACCCAGATTCAACAAGCAACAAATTGCTGTGGACTGGAGTGAAGTCTAATTCGGATTTGATTGATATGGCAAGTGATGAGTCGGCTTACCAAAGTCTGACCCGGCAAGCAGTTCAAACAATCAATTATCTTTACAAAGATACTAATCAAAAAGCATACGACAGCAGTATCAGCCAAAAGACTTTGACTAGAACGGTTACGGTCGACCGGGTTACTGGAAAGATTTTGGCAATCAGTGACTTTGCTTCAGTTAAATTTGATGATGTCAAGTCGCCGGTCGTTAACAACTACCACTATGTCATGAGCAAGGATGCCGTAGTTGCCGGCTACACGGTTAGTGATACGGTAGCTAATGGCGCTGATAGCTATACCGCAAGCAATAAAGATGGTGACTTACAGGCAACGTTGACCCCGGTTTACACGGTTTACTATGAAACTGATGGTCAATGGAAGAAAGTTAATGAACCAGTTTATGGGAGTGATGGCAGCTTAACTAGCAACACAGGAACTAGTGCTGAAGTTTCCTACGTAACTGATAGTGAAGACCCAAGTAAGGTTACAATTACTATTCCTGCCCACCAGGGTTACACGGCCAAGCTAGACATTGGTAATGATGGCACTATCGACCAAACCAGGGATTGGAACGGCAGTGCCGAAAAGACGCCAGCAAGTGTGGTTTACCAATTTGATACCAGCCGGGCTAGCGAAAACTCAACTGTTACTTACTCTCCAGATGCTCAGACTTTGCGCTACAAGGTTCTTGACTTAGATGAAAGCAGCAAGGATGTTACAGCAGCATCAAGCTCCGTACTTAAAGAAAACAACGGCAATATTCTGGCTATCGGTGTCAGCGACCAGGCAATTAGCGCTGGGACATTCATCGGCAGCTACACTAGCGTGGCCGATGAATTGGATGCTTTGAAGGCTTACTACCAGAGCCAAGGCTACCGGATTGACAGCGTTGATACGACTCCAACTGTTTTTGACCATGATGATACTGCCGACCAAGTCGTGACGATCAAGCTGACTCATGAGAAGCAGACTTTTGCCTCTTCCGAAGCAGCAGCAAATATGGAAAAGGCTGGTCAGGTCACGGACAATGGGCAAACCATCACTTACAAGTGGACGAGCGAGAGCAACAAACCAAGTGACGGCAAGTTAGCCTCAGCACATGATTACAGCGACTCAACGACTGCAAAACGGACGGTTACTTATCAATTTGAAGTGCCAACTGGTGAACAATTAGATAGTCAGTTACAAGGAATTCATGATAAATCAATCGAGCAAACTGTAACTTACACGCGGGCCGTCGAATGGACGATTGACCTGGTTACTGGGAAAATTACCCGGGACCACCAAGACTGGCAGTTCAAGGAGAGTAGTTCTGGCAATACTAATACGACGACCACGATCAGCAAGACCGACGGGACTAGTACAGTTACTTATAGCAACAGCTCTGTTTCGACAATAGAAGAGATGCCAGCGGTTACCGGTGACTTTGATGGCTGGTACTTGGATCCAACCAAAGCTAATAATGTAGCTGGCACGATTAGTGCTGATAACAGTCTGCTTATGCCGGACGCTGCTAAGGAAGGCAGTGCTGCAAATCAAAGTACGGAAGTTACGCTCTACTACTTGAAGAAGCAGAATGCTTTTGTCAAGATCATCGATGACAATGGCACTAACAAGCAGGATCTGAAAGACGGTAAATTGGTCTCTGGGACAGGCAACCTCTACTCAGAAACAATTGCTGGCAAAGAACAGGGGGCAAACCTTGACTTTAAGAATGCCAGTGCATTGCTGAAGAAACTGCTGGCTAGTGGCTACAAGATCGAAAAATACACGGTTTCCAAGACTGATGGCAAGACTACTACTGAGACCAGCAGCGACAATAGTGCTACTGACTTTGCGGCAGCAACTTTTGACAATGATGGTCAAAGTGACCAACTCTTTGCCTTCTATCTTGTGCACGATACGGTTACTGTAGATGGTGATACCAAAGCTGCTACTGGACCGCAGACGCAAGGGGATAAGATCAACAGCAGCACCGACAGTCTGTCAGATGCCATTTGGCCAGTCGAAGCTACGGCTACTTACCTGCAGCGGCAGGTTGGCCAGACGATCAAATACGTTGATGCTAATGGTAATGAGATAAGTTCATCTGCAACTCAAAGTGCTACTTTGACCAGACAAGTTACGATTGACAAGGTAACGGGGCAAGCAGTTAGCGATACGTTGACAGACTTTACTAGCGTGACCTTTACGGATACCAATGATCCGGTTGTTGCTGGCTACCATGTGGTCAGCGCTGATCAAGATGGAACAGCTTTGACGAATACGGAATCAATCGCCGCATTTGTCCCAGTTGTCAATAATGTTGCGGCTACTAGCAGCGATCAAGACAAGCTGAAGACAGTCTTTACTGTGACCTACCATCCAAATGGCTCACTCAAGATCGTTGATGAAGATGGCACTTTGCTAGAAGATGATAAGAAGGACATTGCTTACACAACTACCAAGGCTGATACGGTAACCGTAACGGTGCCAATCATCCAAGGTTATACTGCAGTCTTGACTGATGGCAGTACATCAACGGCAATTGATGCACGCAACAATACCTTCACCTACACTACTTACGCGGGTGACAGCGACCGGACGGTAACTTATTCAGCCAAGGCACAGACGATTAGCTACCAAGTCTACGATGAGACTGATAAAAAGAACCTTGCCGTAGATGGTGACAAGACTTATGCAACCTTGGCAACTGGGAAAACTAACCAGAAGGTCTATTTGACTTCAGCTTACCAGGCAATTCTGGATAAGTATGAGAAGCTGGGCTACAAGTTCGTCAAGAATTCCGGTTTACCAACTGCTTTTGACGACCAAGACGACTCAAGCGATGGTGTTTCTACTCAGAATGTGGTCATCACTCTGGCTCACAACACTGCTACCTTGACCGGATCAGTTACGGACCTAACCAAGGTTACGGATGATTCTGGCAAGGAAGTAGATCTTCCTGACGAAGTCAAGAAGAATACAACTCTGACTACTAGCGACAGCTACGTTCAAAACGCTACAGTCACGCGGACGATCAGCTATGTCTTTGACAGCAAGTCAAGCCAAAGCAAGCCGCAGGTAAACTCAGTAGTACAGAAGGTTAACTTTACGCAAGCGGTCAACTACCAGACTGACCTGGTTACTGGGAAGGTTCTGAAGACCATTTACCAAACCCCAAGCTTTGTGTCTGCGGAGTCGACAGACACCAGCGCGGTAAGCGATGGCAGTCAAATCAGCTACAGCGGGAGCAATAGCAGTTTGAGGGATGCCAATTTGCCAGCAGCCAGCGGGGACTTCATCAAAGCCGGCTGGTACCAGAGCAGCAGTAGGAATGCAGACTCTGCAACAATTACGGCTGTAGTAGATGAAAACAGTAAGTTGACTGATCAATCACAAACCGGTGAAATTCACTATCTGAAGTACCAGACTGCAGTTATCAAGATTGTTGATGACAACCCAAGTGATAAGATGACGCTGCAAAATGGCGTCTTAACTAGCGATAGCAGCAAGCAAGGAGAACTTTTTGTTCAAAACATCGGCTTGGCTGACCAGAAAAAGCAAGGGGATGTTGTCAACTTCAGCAGTGCTAACACACTTTTGGCAGACTTGCTGAAGAGCGGCTTTAAGTTCGAAAAGTCGGACGTCGGGACTGCCAGTGGCTTCAATAAAGCTTCATATGACAGTGATGATGATACAACTCAAGAATTCACGATTTACCTTGTTCATGACACCATCACTTTAGATGGTCAAGCAACTGGGGCAAATGGTCCACAGACTGCTGGCAGTTCGATTAATACTGGCAATGCGGCTACTGCAAAGTATCCAAGTGAAGCTACGGCGGACTACTTGACCAAGGCAGCAAGTCAAACGATTAAGTTTGACGTACCTGGTGGCACGGCTTCAGCAGATGACGTACAAACTCAGACTTTGACCAGAACTTCTGCTTTTGACAAGGTAACTGGCAAGCTCCAATCAACTGGTGATTGGAGAATCAATTCATTTACTGCTTTGACCGCTTACCCAGTCGTAGCGGGCTACCATGTAACGAACGTTGATGTAAAGAAGACGACGGACCAAAGCAGTCAAACGGTTTCCACTGCTGGAGGCTACACGCCAACAGAAACCGATCCGACTATCGTCTACACGGTCCATTACGAACCAAATGGCTCTGTAATTGGTGAAAATGAACCGGGTGGCAATACTTCGGTTAAGTACACGACCAATACTGACGCCAAGACGGTGACTGGCCAAGTCAACTTGTATCCAGGTTATACGGCGACGATCACAACGAAGTCCGGAACTAAGACTTTTGATCCAGTAGACCAAAAGATGACAGAAACCATCACTCCTGAAGATGCTGGCATGGACACGACCGTGACATACACAGCTGACTTCCAGCAAGCAGTCGTCAAATTGATTGATGATGATGACAACACCAAGACAGTTACCTTCACGATTGATGGCGACACAGGCAAAGCTATCAACTTTACAGATGCTAATGCTGAGTTGAAGAAGATGCTTGGCCAAGGATACATTCTGTCTTCTAGTGGTAACACCGATCTGGCTACCGACTTGCAAAGCTTTGCTGAACAAAAATTCGATGCAACTAACAACGCGCAAAAGTCTGATGCGGTAATTCAGTACTTCCAAGCTCATTTAAAGCATGACACCGCCAAATTGACAGGTGTGCCAGTTACTGGTAGCAATACCAATGCAGATAAGTTTGTGCCAGCAACAACGCCGATCGTTGACATGCTTAAGAATGAAGCAAGTTATACTGATGCAAGCACAGTAAAGCGGACAGTCAACTATGTCTTTGCTGGTGATAGCACTAATGAGCCAAGCATCGCTGGCGTTGTGCAAACAGTCACTTACACTCGGCCAGTCACTTATACAATTGACTTGGTAACGGGGACAATTTCGAATGTTAGCTATGGGGACTACAGTTTCTCAAGCAATGTATCAACAACGACTAAGCGAACTGCACAAGCAGATGGGACGATAGTTTCTGAGCCAGAGAGCTTGGGTAAGGATGCAATTGTACCAGTTGTTAGCGGTGATTTTACTGCAATAGGTTGGTATCTTGATCCAAAATCTGCAACAGCCAATGCTACAGAATTGAAACAAGGCAGCAACGATCAAGAAGTGAACTTGACCTATCTGAAGTACCAGAAGGCAATCGTTCAGATCATTGATGAAGACAGTAAGGATACAAACAAGGCAATCTACTACGATGATCAGATCAATGCTCAGAAAGAGCAGGGGAGTAACGTTGACTTTGATGCTGCTAATGCTAAACTTCAAGATCTGTTGAGTCATGGTTATATCTTTGCAACTAATAAGACTTCAGATGGCGATCAGTCCGGATTCACTAAAGCAACTTTGGATTCCAAGGATGACAGCGACCAGACCTTCACGATCTACTTGAAGCACGACATAGCAGTGATTACCAGTCAGCCAACGGTTGGCGGAAAGGTAACTGACGAAGATGGCAAGCAAGTTGACTACAATCCAGAGACCGATAATTTGGTGGACAAAGCCTTTACGGACACGAGTACCGCAATTCGGACGGTCAGCTACGTCTTTGATGGTGACAGTAACGATAAACCGCAAAAGGCAGACCTAGTGCAAACTTCCAACTTTGAAAGACCAGTATCTTACAAGGTTGATTTGGCAACTGGTGATATTCTGGCTGGACCGACTTATGGTCAATGGACTTCAAAGGATGACAAAATTTCAGCAGCTTCAACTGATGTTGCTGGATGGTATCTGACAAGTTCAACTGATGCCGGAGATATGACTCTGGTGCCGGGGCAAAATGTCGTTGGCAGTCTGCACTATTCAAAGATTCAGAAGGCAGTTGTTCAAGTAATTGACGATACAACTAACGCTGTTTTGAACAGTAAAGACTTGACCGGTAAACAAGGCAAGGCAATTGACTTTGACGAAGCTAACGGTTGGCTTAAAGGCTACTTGGCTAGTGGTTATGTTTTAGTCAGTGGTAAGTCCGATATTACGGATGGCGCCTTCACCCCTGCCACCTTTGATAAGTTGGATAACAGCAACCAAAGCTTTGTTGCCCACTTAATTCACCGGATCGTGATTGTTTCTGGTGTGCCAACTACAGGCGAGAGCGACAATGTTCATGATGAAAATAATCAACCTGTTATTTACACTCCAAAGAAGATTGACACCCAACTGCAAAACAGTTCTAACTTTAGTGAGAACGCAACTGCTACACGAAAAGTGCGCTATGTCTTTGAAGGCAACAGCACGGCAAAGCCAGTGGTATATGACGTCACCCAAACAGTCAACTTCAATAGAAGTAAGAGCTACAAGGTTGACATGGTGACTGGCGAGATTAAAGACGATCCAATCTACGGAGCATGGACATTTGTATCTGGATCTACAGGCAACACGTCGGCTGAAACTTTGAAAGAAAAAGGCTCAGTAATTGTTAGTGGAGCAACAAATAGTCTTACCTCAGCTGAGGTTCCATCTGTAACTGGTAGTTTTGCTGGTTGGTACCAGACTTCTGCTAACGTTGCCGCTAAGACATTGGCAGCCAGTGACGATTTGACGGTTGATCTTACCTACAAGCACTATCAGAATGCAAAGATTCAGATAATTGATGACACAACTGGAAAGATCTTGAGTGAAAACTCAATCACTGGCAAGCAAGATAACCCAATCGATTTCACCGAAGCTGAGCAAAAGATGGCGACATACCTTAAGCACGGCTACTTCTTAAAGACTGATTTTGGTTCGAGCACATTTGATAAAGATGACACAACGGACCAAGTCTTCCAAGCTCACTTGATCCACCAGAAGGTGACGGTCAACAGCCTGCCAGAAGTTGGCAAGTCCTTTAATGATATCAATGGCACGAAGTATGACTATCCAACAACGACGGCTGTGAAGATCCCAGATGTATTTACAAATGAAGCCACCGTCAAGCGGACAATTAGTCATAAGTTTGAAACTACGAATCCTAATGAACAAGTTCCAGTAGCTAGCGATATCGTACAAACTGTTATCTACCAGCGCGGAATCACTTACACGATTGACCTTGTGACAGGTGACTACACGACCAATCTTGGTGTTTGGACGGTTAAGGAAAACAGCACCGAAACTGGTGGGGGACCAGATGAACTGGTTCCGGCGGTTTCTGCCGGAAACTTCGCTGGCTGGTACCGGTACGAAGCAGATAACCAGAATATTGGTCAGACGAGTTTGCTTCTGGATGACCAAGGACAGGCAATTGATCAGACCGGCGTTTTAGCTTACAAGAAGTACCAGAAGGCAATCGTTCAGGTCTTTGACCAGACCAAGGATAAGTTGCTTTTTGTAGATGCAAAGAGCAACGAGGCCAAGAAGCAAGGCGCGGATGTCGACTTCACTTTTGCTAACCAGGAACTGGCAAGTTTGCTTAAAGCTGGTTATGCCTTAGTAGATGGGCAGACCATTGTAAGAGGAACTACTTTTGTTCCAGCCAAAATGGATAGTGATGATACAGTAGATGAAGTCTTCACGGTTTACCTGCAGCATACTTATACTAAGTCAAGTGAAGATATTCAAATTACACGAACGATCAACTACCACCAGCCAGATGGCAAGGTTGACACAATAACTCAATCTGTAAAATTGAGCAGAAAGGTTACAACTGATAACGTTGATCAAACCAAGGACTATGGTTCTTGGGCAACTGGAAATTGGGATGAAAAGATAACACCAGCAATCGCTGGCTACAAGGTGGTTCAACCAAAGGTTGATAAAGTGGCGGTTACTGTAAATACTCCAGATCAAACCGTCGATGTATACTACTTTGCTGATACGCAACAAGTAACGGTTAATATCATCGATGACAAGACTGGGAATACTTTGTTCACTACCAGTCTGTCTGGCAAGACTGACCAAGCAGTCGACTTTGCCTTAGTCAACAAGGAATTGGCAGGCAAGCTGGCTAATGGCTACGCGCTGGCTAAGGGCAAGAACCAAGCTCTTGAAAACAGCGAGTTCAAGGCAACTAAATACTTGCCAGATGACAAGCGGACTTTTGAAGCTCACCTTGTTCACACTTATTCTGAACAGACTGAGTCAAAGACCATCACCCGGACGATCAACTACCATAAGCCAGACGGCAGTATTGAGACTGTAAAGCAGCCGGTTGAACTGACCAGAGTTGTAACGACTGATAATATTGATCAGACGAAGACCTTTGGCACTTGGACGACTGGGCAATGGAATGAAGCAATCAGTCCACTTGTGCCAGGCTATAAGGCTAGCCAGACTAGTGTTGGTCAAGCTGCGGTTGATGAACACAGCCAGGATCAAACGATTGATATCACCTACAGTGCTAATGGTCAAACTGCTAAGGTTAAGATCTTTGACGATAATTCTGGTGAGATGATCCGGCAAATGGATTTGACCGGCAAGTCGGATCAAATGATTGACTTTAAACCGGCCGATGACCAGCTGGCAGCTTACCTTGGCCAAGGCTATGCTTTAGCGAAAACCGGCAATGGTGACCTCGCAAGCGGAAGCTTCATTCCAGTCAAGTTTGACAATGATGATGAAGCTACCCAGGAATTCGTAGCTCACTTGGTACATACCTACGCAAAGAGCACCGAAACTAAGACAGTTACCCGGACGATCAACTACAAGCAACCTGATGGCAAGATCGATACGGTAACTCAGCCGGTTAAACTGACTAGAGAGGTGACGACTGATAAGGTAACTAAGCTTCCAAGTTATGGTGAATGGACGAGCGGTCAATGGGATGCAAAGGACACTCCAGTGATCGCTGGCTACACTCCAAGTGAGAGTTCTGTTGGCCAAGTCTTAGTCAATGGAGACAGCCAAGACACGACGATTAACATTAGTTACACGGCTAATGGTCAAAAGGCTGTCGTGAAGATTTTTGACAAGACGACTGGCAAAGATATCTACCTGGAAAACTTATTAGGCACTACTGATGGGAAGATCAACTTCAAGAATGCCGACGACCAGCTGGCAGTCTTCTTGACAAAGGGCTATGCTCTGGCAGACGGCAATAGTGATCTCACTGATGGGCAATTTACGCCAAGCAAGTTCGATAATGTTGACAATGTCGACCAAGTATTTACTGCAATTCTTGTTCACACTTACGGTAAGGAAAGTGAAAACAAGACGGTCATCCGGACGATCAATTACCACAAGCCAGACGGCAAGATCGATACGGTAACGCAACCGGTTGAACTGACTAGAGTGGTTAAGATCGACAATGTTGATCAGAGCGAGGAGTTTGATCCGTGGACGAGCGGGCAATGGAGTGAACAGACAACTCCAGAGATTGCCGGTTACACTGCAAGTCAAGACTTAGTTGGTCAAACTTTTGTAGATGGCTCAACTCAAAACCAAGTGGTCGAAGTCTTCTACAGTGCGAATGGTCAATCCGCAGTTGTAAAGATCTACGACGACACGACTGGAAAATTACTTCGTCAAGAAACTTTAATGGGGAAGACTGACGAAGCCGTCGACTTCAAGCAAGCCGATGCGTCCCTGCAAAACTACTTGCTTAAGGGCTACGCCTTAGCTGAAGTAGGCAACAGTGATCTGACCAACGGTCGATTCACTTCAGCCAACTTCGACAACGCGGATGAAGCTACTCAAGAGTTCGTGGCTCACCTGGTCCACACTTACGCTAAGAGCTCTGAATCAAAGACGGTCACTCGCACAATCAACTACCACAAGCCAGATGGCGTTGAGACAGTATCTCAACCAGTTCAGCTGACAAGAGTAGTTTCGACCGACAATGTTGACCAGAGCAAAACTTTTGATCCGTGGACGAGCGGTCAATGGAGTGAACAGACAACCCCAGAGATTGCCGGTTACACTGCAAGTCAAGACTTAGTTGGTCAAACTTTTGTAGATGGCGCAACTCAAAACCAAGTGGTTGACATCTTCTACAGTGCAAATGGTCAATCCGCAGTTGTAAAGATCTACGACGACACTACTGGGAAGTTGCTTCGTCAAGCTAGATTGATTGGTAAGACTGGCCAAGCGATTGACTTTACCGAAACCAACCAGCAACTGACTAGTTATCTGGCAGGCGGCTACGCATTGGCAGAAGTTGGTAACGGTAATCTGACCAACGGTCAATTTACTTCAGCTAACTTTGACAATGCAGATGAAGCCACTCAAGAATTCGTGGCTCACCTGGTTCACACCTACAGCAAGGGCAGTGAGAAGAAGGTAATCATTCGGACAATTAACTACCACAAGCCAAATGATCAAGTTGAAACTGTAACTCAACCGGTCGAACTGACTAGAGTGGTAACGATTGACAACGTTGACCAGAGCAAGAGCTTTGACCCATGGATTAGCGGTCAATGGAGTGAACGGACAACCCCAGAGATTGCCGGTTACACTGCAAGTCAAGACTTAGTTGGTCAAACTACTGTAGATGGCTCAACCCAAAACCAAGTGGTTGACGTCTTTTACAGTGCGAATGGTCAAGTAGCGGTTGTGAAGATTTACGATGACACAACTGGAAAATTGCTTCGTCAAGCAGGTTTGAGTGGTAAGACAGGTCAAGCAATTGACTTCGGTGAAGCTGGTGCAACGCTGAAGAGCCTCTTAGCCAAGGGTTACGCCTTAGCAGAAGTAGGTAACGGTGATCTGACCAACGGCCAATTCACTGCAGCCAACTTCGACAATGCGGATGAAGCTACTCAAGAATTTGTGGCTCACCTTGTTCACACTTATTCTGAACAGACTGAGTCAAAGACCATCACCCGGACGATCAACTACCATAAGCCAGACGGCAGTATTGAGACTGTAAAGCAGCCGGTTGAACTGACCAGAGTTGTAACGACTGATAATGTTGATCAGACGAAGACCTTTGGCACTTGGACGACTGGGCAATGGAATGAAGCAATCAGTCCACTTGTGCCAGGCTATAAGGCTAGCCAGACTAGTGTTGGTCAAGCTGCGGTTGATGAACACAGCCAGGATCAAACGATTGATATCACCTACAGTGCTAATGGTCAAACTGCTAAGGTTAAGATATTCGACGATAATTCTGGTGAGATGATCCGGCAAATGGATTTGACCGGCAAGTCGGATCAAATGATTAACTTTAAGCCGGCCAACGACCAGCTGGCAGCTTACCTTGGCCAAGGCTATGCTCTAGCGGAAACCGGCAATGACGATCTGTCAAACGGCAGCTTCATTCCAGTCAAGTTTGACAATGATGATGCGGCTACCCAGGAATTCGTAGCTCACTTGGTACATACCTACGCAAAGAGCACCGAAGCAAAGACGGTTACCCGGACGATCAATTACCAGCAGCCAGATGGCAGCGTGGTGACGGTAACTCAGCCGGTTGAACTGACTAGAGGAGTTACGACTGACAATGTTGATCAGAGCAAGGAGTTTAATCCGTGGATTAGCGGTCAATGGGATGAAAAGACTACTCCAGCAATCGCTGGCTACACTCCAAGTGAGAGTTCTGTTGGCCAAGTCTTAGTCAATGGAGACAGCCAAGACACGACGATTAACATTAGTTACACGGCTAATGGTCAAAAGGCTGTCGTGAAGATTTTTGACAAGACGACTGGCAAAGACATTTACCTGGAGAACTTGTTAGGTAATACTGATGGGAAGATCAACTTCAAGAATGCCGACGACCAGCTGGCAGTCTTCTTGACTAAGGGCTATGCTCTGGCAGACGGCAATAGTGATCTCACTGATGGGCAATTTACGCCAAGCAAGTTCGATAATGTTGACAATGTCGACCAAGTATTTACTGCAATTCTTGTTCACACTTACGGTAAGGATAGTGAAAAGAAGACGGTTACTCGGACGATCAACTACCACAAGCCAGATGGCAAGGTTGAGACTATTACTCAACCAGTCGAACTGACTAGAGTGGTAACGACTGACAATGTTGACGAGAGCAAGGCATTTGATCCGTGGACTAGCGGTCAATGGAGTGAGAAAGTGACTCCAGAAGTAGCTGGTTACACCGCAAGTCAAAGCTCCGTAGCAGAAGTTACTATAGATGGTGCAACCCAAAACCAAGTGGTCGACGTCTTCTACAGCGCAAATGGTCAAGCTGCTGTAGTAAAGATCTACGATGACACTAATGGCAAATTACTTTGTCAAGCTGGATTGACTGGTAAGACGGGTCAAGCAATCGACTTTACCGAAACCAACCAGCAACTGACTAGTTATCTGGCAGGCGGCTACGCATTGGCAGAAGTTGGTAACGGTAATCTGACCAACGGTCAATTTACTTCAGCTAACTTTGACAATGCAGATGAAGCCACTCAAGAATTCGTGGCTCACCTGGTTCACACCTACAGCAAGGGCAGTGAGAAGAAGGTAATCATTCGGACAATTAACTACCACAAGCCAAATGATCAAGTTGAAACTGTAACTCAACCGGTCGAACTGACTAGAGTGATAACGATCGACAATGTTGACCAGAGCAAGGCATTTGACCCATGGACTAATGGTCAATGGAGTAAAAAGGCAACTCCAGAAGTTGCCGGCTACACTCCAAGTCAAAGCTCCGTAGCAGAAGTTACTGTAGATGGTGCAACCCAAAACCAAGTGGTTGATGTCTTCTACAGTGCGAATGGTCAATCCGCAGTTGTAAAGATCTACGACGACAGGACTGGGAAATTGCTTCGTCAGACTGGTTTGACTGGGAATACTGGCCAAGCAATTGACTTTAACGAAGCTAACCAGCAATTGACTGGTTACTTGAATGGTGGTTACGCCTTAGCAGAAGTTGGTAACGGTAATCTGACCAACGGTCAATTTACTTCAGCTAACTTTGACAATGCAGATGAAGCCACTCAAGAATTCGTCGCTCACCTGGTTCACACCTACAGCAAGGGCAGTGAGAAGAAGGTAATCATTCGGACAATTAACTACCACAAGCCAAATGATCAAGTTGAAACTGTAACTCAACCGGTCGAACTGACTAGAGTGGTAACGATCGACAATGTTGACCAGAGCAAGGCATTTGACCCATGGACTAATGGTCAATGGAGTAAAAAGGCAACTCCAGAAGTTGCCGGCTACACTGCAAGTCAAAGCTCCGTAGCAGAAGTTACTATAGATGGTGCAACCCAAAACCAAGTGGTCGACGTCTTCTACAGCGCAAATGGTCAAGCTGCTGTAGTAAAGATCTACGATGACACTAATGGCAAATTACTTCGTCAAGCTGGATTGACTGGTAAGACGGGTCAAGCAATCGACTTTAATGAAGCCAATCAGCAACTGACTAGCTACTTGACTAGCGGTTATGCCTTAGCAGAAGCTGGCAACGGTGATCTGACCAACGGTCGATTCACTTCAGCCAACTTCGATAACGTAGACGAGTTTACTCAAGAGTTCGTTGCTCACCTGGTCCACACTTACGCTAAGAGCTCTGAATCAAAGACGGTCACTCGTACGATCAACTACCACAAGCCAGATGGCGTTGAGACAGTAACTCAGCCAGTCGAGCTGACTAGAGTTGTAACGACTGACAATGTTGACCAGAGCAAGACTTTTGATCCGTGGACTAGTGGTCAATGGAGTGAACAGACAACTCCAGAGATTGCCGGTTACACTGCAAGACAAAGCTCCGTAGCCGAGACTCCTGTAGATGGTTCAACCCAAGACCAAGTGGTTGACGTCTTCTACAGTGCAAATGGCCAATCTGCAATTGTGAATATCTACGATGATACGACCGGGAAACCTATCTCTACCGCATCCCTTGCGGGCAAGACGGGAGAAGCGATCGACTTCAGTCAGCCTAATGCATCGCTGAAGAGCCTTTTAAACAAGGGCTACGCATTGGCAGAAGTTGGTAATGGTGATCTGACCAACGGCCAATTCACTTCAGCCAACTTTGATAACACGGACGAAGTTACTCAAGAATTCGTGGCTCACCTGGTTCACACTTACGCTAAGTCAAACGAGACCAAGACGGTTACTCGTACGATCAACTATCACAAGCCGGATGGTGTTGAGACTGTAACTCAACCAGTTCAGCTGACTAGAGTAGTTACGACCGACAACGTAGACCAGAGCAAGACTTTTGCTCCATGGACTAGCGGTGAGTGGAGCGCAAAAACAACTCCAGAAGTTGCAGGCTACATTGCAAGCCAAAGTTCTGTAGCTGAGATTTCTGTAGATGGCTCAACACAAGACCAAATGGTTGACATCTACTACACGGGCGAAAACCCAAAGGCTCTTGTAAATATCTACGATGACACGACTGGCCGGCTGCTCACTACTGCATCCCTTGCAGGCAAGACCGGTGAAGCAATCGACTTCAACTTTGCTAACGCGTCCTTATTGAACTACGTGCGCATGGGCTACCTCTTCGCGGCAAGCGGCAACAGAGACCTTTCCGGCAGAAAGTTTGCCTACGCCATCTTCCTTGATGCACCTACCCAGCTCTTCGAAGCACACTTGGTGCACTCATACGCTAAGAGAGACGAAAAGAAGACCATCACCCGGACGATCAACTACCACATGCCAACCGGCATTGAAGCGGTTGAACAAACTGCTGAACTGACCCGGCCTGTCACGACCGACCTGGTCACCGGCGCGACTAGCTATGGCGACTGGACCAGCAACAAATTTACAAGCCAAAAGACGCCAGAGCTCAGCAACTACACGCCAAGCACCAGCTTGATCACAAGCCGTGAGGTTACCCACGGGGATGCTGACAGCCAAGAAAACGTCTACTACTACCCGAACAAGCAAAAAGCAACGATCTCCTTTGTCGACGCAAAGACTGGCAAGACGATCAAGCTTATGGCTGATTTTGACAGCGGCAAGCCAAATGAGGCCATCAACTTTACCCAAGCAAAGGCTCAGCTGGCAACGCTTTTGAAGGAAGGGTACAAGGAAACTAGCAACCTTGAAAGCATCTGGAAGGCAGTCTTTGCAAGTACCAATGGCGAAAACAACTTCGTCATCCGCCTGGTGCCATCGCTTGACATGCATCCTTCCGTTGCCCCTGGCAAGCAGTCAACTAAGCCAAAGACAAGCGGAAAGAGCAAGAAAGCTGGCCAAAAGCCATCTGTTTCTGCAACTGGTCAAGCAGGCCAAAAGCCTGGCTTAACCGGCCAAACTGCAGGTAAGGGTCTGCAAGCCGCAAGCCCAGCCGGACACACGGCGAAGACTCAGTTAGCTGAGTTGCCGCAAACTGGCGAAGCCAGCGGCAAGCAGCTCTCCTGGCTCGGATTGCTCTTGACCGCGGTTGGCACTGCCATAAGCGGAATTTGGCGCAAGAAGCGCGATGACGAATAAGCGATTTTTCCCTCGCTAACAGGGAGGAGAATAGGTCTGCTCTATATGGGCAGGCCTATTTTTTCCGCCAGATGGTATAATGAAAGCGAGGTGAAACTGATGAAATATGAAGCCGCGATTTTTGACATGGACGGCACTATCTTAGATACGAGCGCTGACTTAACAAGCGCATTGAACTACGCGTTTGAAAAGACAGGTCACCGGCATGACTTTACGGTTGAAGACATCAAGAACTTCTTTGGCAGCGGGGTTGTGGTGGCGGTCACCCGGGCCCTGGCCTATGAAGCTGGCAGCAGCCGGGAAAGCCTGGTGGCCTTTGGCACCAAGGATGAACAGATCCCGAAAGCTGTTACCCAAGCAGAAGTTAACCGGGTTCTGGAAGTTTTCAAACCATACTACGCTGACCACTGCCAGATTAAGACTGGTCCCTTCCCAGGCATTTTGGATTTGATGAAAAATCTCCACCAAAAAGGCGTCAAGCTGGCTGTCGTTTCCAACAAGCCAAATGAAGCCGTTCAAGTCCTGGTCGAAGAACTTTTCCCTGACAGCTTTGACTTTGCCTTGGGGGAAAGAAGCGGGATCCGCCGCAAACCAGCCCCGGACATGACCAGTGAGTGCGTCAAGGTCTTGGATGTGCCAAGAGACAAGTGCGTCTACATCGGCGACTCGGAAATCGATATCCAGACTGCACAGAATTCTGAAATGGATGAAATCGCGGTAAATTGGGGCTTTAGAAGCGTGCCATTTTTGCAAAAGCATGGGGCAACTGTGATCGTAAATTCGGCTGAAGAGCTAGAAGAAGCAATTTTAGGTGAATAAGATGGAAATCAAGTTTGAAGGGGACCAAAAGCGTGCCGCGGTTTATGACGACGGCAAGCTGATTGGCCAATGTGTTTATGAAGACAAAGGTGATCACTGGATCATCACGACGACTAAGGTAGACTCAGCTTATGGCGGACAAGGCCTGGGCCGGAAGCTGGTTGATACCGTTGTTGCTGCCGCCCGGGAAAAAGGCGTCAGACTGCGGGCAACCTGCTCATACGCGGCTAAGGTCTTGACCAAGCCAGGATACGAGGATTTGCATTAAGCAAGATAAAAGCATCCCTACTGCAGATTTTTGGGGGAAGGGATGCAAGTATTACTGCACGAAAAAAGACTGCCAAAGGCAGTCTTTTTATTTGCTTACAGATATTTTTGTGCGTCAAGGGCAGCGTTTCTGCCGGAGTAGAAGGCGTAGCCGGCGCAGGTACCAGGCATGTTCGGGCCGTAAGTGTCACCAGTCAAACCGCTGGCGTCGTTGCCGGCCGCGTAAAGACCAGGGATAATCTTGCCCTTTTCGTCTTCAACTTCGTTGTTGACGTTGACCTTTAAACCGCCCATGGTGCAGAAGGCGCCGATGTTCAGCTTGAAGGCGTAGAATGGGCCTTTTTCGACAGCAACCAGGTAGTCAGCATCCTTGCCGAAGTCCTCGTCTTCACCCTTAGCGGCAAAGCCGTTGTAGCGGGCGATAGTTTCAGTCAATTGTCCCTTTGGCAGGCCGGTCTTTTCAGCCAGTTCTTCAATGGTGTCAGCCTTGAAGATGAATGGCTTCTTGTCAGCTACAGCTTGGTCAATTTCGTCAGCCAGCTTGTCCATCTTTTGTCCGCGTTCAACGTAAACGCCCAGACCCATGTAGTTGCCGTCCTTAGCCAGCTTTTCAATCACGCCGGTGTCCAAAATGCTGTAGACTTCATTTTGGGTGTAGAGAGCATTGCCGGCGTAACTGAAGTTGTAGATGACGGATTCGTCGACGAAACGTTCACCATCTTCGTTGACCCAGAGAAGAGGCTGCTGGCCGGCAGCGACGTTCATCTGGCTGGACATCATCTTGAAGTAAGGCTGGTCTGGGTCATCCAAGTAGCCGCCAAAGAGCATGGCCATGCCAGTGCCGTACTTACGGCCACCAACGCTCCAGCCCAGGCGAAGGCCGTCACCAGTACCCTTGCCGCTTGAAACAGGGATCATCCGGCTCAAGTCATAGTCAGTTTCTTCAGCCATCATTTCCTTGTTGTTGAGGTAGCCGCCAGCTGCCAAAACGACAACCTTGGCTATAACGTCTTCAGTAGTGCCATCAGCTTCGTCTCTAAGAGTGATGGTCTTGCTGCCGTCTTCGTTCAGCTTCAAGGCAACAGCCGCGGTAGAGGTTAAAAGTTCCCCGCCCAGCTTGAGGAATTTCGGTTCCAGGGCTTTGTGGATGGCGCCATAGCCGAAGCCTTCGTAGATGTGCCAAGTTGCTTCACCGGCACCCATTGCTTGAACCCGTTCAAAAACAACGCCTTCGTCAGCCAGCCATTGAACGTTTTCCGCGCTGGCGTCAACGTACTTGCGCCAGATTCTGGAGTCAGCCTTGTACTTGGAATATTCGACTTCTTCCTTCAAAACGTCAGTACCAGAGACTTCGATTCCTTTTTCCTTTTGCAGGTAGGAGCCAACGGCGAAGATCCCTTCGCTGTAGTTGGCACTGCCACCAGTAGTACGGCCCTTTTCCAATAAGAGGACGCTGGCGCCGTTTTCCTGGGCGGTCAAGGCAGCGGCTTGGCCTGCCGCGCCCGAACCAACTACTACTACATCATACTTGTCTTTAGCTGCAATCGTCATGATTTTCTCCTTACAAAACTTGCTTGCTATTACTTACACTTGAAACTATATAGGCTTTTGGGGTAGATTAATAGAGAGTAAACGCTTGCACAGGCGAAGCGGATAGTTCGGGTGGATTTTTTTAAAGGGTGAAACGATGGATTTTGAAAAGCTGAAGATGTTCTGCAAGGTAGTTGAAGCGGGCAGCTTCCAGAAGGCGGCGGAGAGCGAGTTTGTCTCGCAAAGAGCGGTGTCGCAGATGATGAAGAAGCTGGAAGATGAGCTGGGGTTGAAGCTCTTTGACCGGGAGAAGAACAAGATTTTTGTCACTCCGGTTGGTATGGATTTTTACATATATGTCAGAAACATGCTGCAGAAGTTTAGCGTGAACGTTAATGCTTTGCGCTACGAGTCAACGACCAAGCAGCGGCTGATCTGCGGGTATTTTTCGCCATTTGACGGGGCTTTGCTGAGGGCGAAGCTATATGACTTTTTAGATGAAAAAGTGCAGCTGAGCATAGTGCATGAAAGTATCGACCATTTGCTGAATGATATTGCCAATGGCCTGGTGGATCTGGCGACGGTGCTGGATTACGGGGATCCGGGTCTGGTGGTTGATGATCCGGAGTTAGCAAGCGTGGACGTGTATGAGAATGAGATGATCATGGGCGTCAGCGATTTGAATCAGTTAAGCAAACTGGAGGAATTTCCACTTACGGAGATTGGCAGCCTGCCGGTTTTGTATTATATGCCAGAAGAAAATTCGCATTATCTGCGGCAGGCTTTTTTGTCGACCTTGCCAGAGGAGTATCAGGCTAGCTGCGCGCACATTTCCAATATTGAACAGATGCAGATGCTGGTGTCCTTGAACAAGGCGGTGGCTTTTTATCCGAAGGGCTTGTATGAGTATGTATTGACTGACAAGGAACATATACGCGTGGTGCTAGTTGAAATATAGTTTCAATTTCTTAACAAAAAAGGTCCAACATTGTAGACTCTAGTTGGAAAAAAGAAAGGAGTCCTTACAATGTTGAACCAACTACAGATTAAACGTTATAGTCACCGTTTGCAAGTGGAATTTCGAACTTTGTCGAAAATCTGCAAGAAACTTTATTACAAGTACGCTCCATCTCGGTTAACTCACCGTCGCAATGCCAGTCTGGTAAAGGTTCCAGACTACGAAATTATTGCATTACTTGTCTGGCAAGCTGAGGAAGGTATATCTTCTCAGCGCAGATTTGCTCGCTGTTGGGGACTTTGTGGGCTCTCCAGATCTCGTTTCAATCGCAGAGCTAGAGCGCTTCTTGGCATCACTGTTCAGATCGTCAACGAACTAAACTCAAGAGTCGATCTGTCTGATCAGTACATGATCATTGACAGTCTACCCATGCCTTTGTGTCAGCCAATCAGAAACCGCAGAGCTAAAGTGTTTGAAGGAATTGCCAACATTGGCTATAACTCAACCAAACAGTTTTACTATTACGGCTTTAAAGGCCACTTTGCCGTAGCTCAAGACGGTTATGTTCTTGGCTATGTAATCACACAAGCATCAATACACGATGCAAAAGAAGCAGAAGAGCTGATTCTCACTACCCATCCCGAAGGGCACTTTATTTTAGGCGATGAAGGCTATATAGGCAAGCAGCTGCACGATACTCTCAAGATAAACGGCTATATACTGTGGACACCTTACCGGAAAAATATGAAAGGTGCTAAGCAGCATAACAAAAGAGAGCTAATGGCAATTCGCCGAACGATCGAGAGTGTGTTCTCTGTACTAAAGTACTACGGAATTGAAAATATTCTTGCAAGAAGTACAGACGGTTTCCAACAAACCGTCGAGATAATCGTACTAACTTACAATATCAGCTACATCCTACAGAGATATGGACTCAACTTCTTCAACTAGCACCACGCGTGGAACATATAAGTTATTTACCATTAGCTGGGATGCAGGAGAGGAGCCGGTACAAGATCAAGGTCATCTATAATCGGCATAGTGACAAGCTTTCATTGATAAAGAAGCTGCTGGCCTGCTTTTAGTAATCGTGAGGGAAAAGCTATTTGACAAAAAGGGCTTTCAAGTAAAGAATTAAAGTGTGTGATTATCTAATAACATGTGGGAGGATAAAACCATGGACAAGAAACTGAAAGCCATCAGCGAGGTTTCGGTCGCATTGGCTCTTTTAGGCGCCGCGGCACCAGCTGTTGGAACCGCTCCAACCGCTTTGGCGGCAAAGAAGGCAACTAAGAAGAGCACAAAGAAAAAGGCAAAGAAAGCTAAGAAGAAGGCAGTAAAGAAGACAAACGCGCAAAAATACGCGCCAAAGGCTAAGAACGTAACTGTCAAGGCTGGTAGCAAGCTTTCAGCCAAAAGTGTAATCACTAATGCCAGCAAGTTGCCTGCAAAGACTAAGTATGCTTTTTCACCAGCACCTAACTTGAAGAAGGCTGGCACTTATACGGTTAGCGTGATCGTGACTTATCCTGACAAGTCAAAAGATAAGGTCAAGAATGTCAAGATTAAGGTAACCGCGAAGAAGGCAGCTTATAATCCAGCTAAGGCTGCTTATGAGAAGTACAAGAAGCAGGCTGAAGCACTCGGTTCGTTGGAGGACGCGCAGAATGACTTGAGCCAAAAGAAGGCGCGTTTAGATAATGCAAACCAGGCCTACACAGATGCTGTAGATAGATACAATTACAAGGTTGCAGCCGCTAAAGCCAGCTATGATGAAGCTTCAAGTGCCTATGAAGCAGCTGGCTATGACTTTGTCATGAGCAAGGCAACGCCTAACTTTTATCAAGACTCTAAAACTGACATGGCAAACGTTGCTGTGTTGGCAGGCTATGTAAATGGATTAGACGATTCAGTTAAGAGCTTCCTGTCCACGAGCAATTTAAAGAAAGATGTCACTTTGATCAGAGAGCTTAACAGTCTCCGCGCATCAGATAACAATTTCTCTAATCATAATGCCTTAGGGGTCGACTATGATCTTATGGTCTATGCAAGCATCGCCGGTATTATTTCAAATAGCACGAAGAATCATACATATTTTAGGAACGCTCCTACTGAAGTGTATGCTTCCCGTGCTGAGAATTTGGCTTGGGGCTACAGTGATCCATTAACTGGTTGGTACACTGAAGAAAAGGCGATTTATGACGCGCATGGCAGTGGTGTGACTGGCCACTATACGAACTGCATGGGTGATTATGAGTATGTTGGTTTGGTTCTTGATCAAAGTACGGGAACAAGTGCGGCAGATTTTGGCAGAGAAAAGATTTTAACTAGCGAATCGGGGACGCAAGTGACTGTTGATGAATTTGAAGCAGCACTTAATAGTTATGTTGCATCTTATGAGTCAGATATGAATATGGCAAAGGCATCTTATGAACAAACCCAAGCTGAAAAGTCTGAGATCAATGCTGCGCAAGAAAATGCGAACAGCAGTAAAGCAGCATATGACGAAGCTAATGCTAAGGTGAAAGAAATCAAGAAAGTCAATCAGCAATTGGAAAAGGCTTATAAGGCTTACCAGAAGTCTTTGAAAGCCGCACACAAGAAGAAATAATAGTGGTGTAATGAGTTTGGCAAATTAGTTAAGCTTGTTAAAGTATGATCCGATATCTATTCGGGATCATACTTTTTTCTTTTTCTAGATATTTGCTAATTTGGCTATAATTGGCGCTGGGACAAGCATTAAGACTAATAAAATCACTCTGCATACAATAGATGATTTTTTGTAAAAAACTAATTTGACAAATACAGCATTTAGGACAAAAAGTGAGGTGTGTAATGATCTAATAATATGTGAGAGAACAAAATTATACAGTTTTCAAGTTTCTTTTTAACTAATGCTTCTGCATTACCTAAGGGTACTGTATATACTTCCATGGTTCTTTGGGAACTACAGATACATTCGATCCAGGGAAGTATGAAACCTCTTTGACTGTCAACTTCCCAGACGGTAGTCGCTACGACACCGACAACTTCATCGTTAACGTGAAATAATCCCAATAATTCAGTCCACTTTCGGACTGGATTATTTTTGTCTCACAAATCCCAGCGTGCTACATTCCTACTCCAAATCGGGTAAAATAGCCTTAGATACAATTTCGTTTTTTACAAAAAGGGGAGCTTGACCATGCAAAAATCAGCAATCACTAAACTCAAGAAAATCGGCCTGTCAGAGGAGTCGATAGATTTCCTTCTCCAGTTCTATACCGGCGCGGTTAATGCATACGGGATCATCTCCCTTGAAGACCTGTACGGCTTGTACAAAGACATCAAAAGGCAGAACCATGACTACCCGGAAATCACATTTGACCAATTCCTCACTTTCGGCGAAGTCACAGGCAGTAAATTGCTTGAGCATTACGCTATTTTTAGTCCAGAAATCATAAACAAGTACTGCAATGATTCTGGCATCCCTTTAACCAGCCCACTATTGGTTCATGAAAATGTCGCCTGGAAAGAAGACAGTATTCATGAAATCTGGTACCTCTACATGAACCTTTGCGAATTCAGCAGCAAGTTCTACTTGACTCCTAACGACCTCCGCGACTTTGCCGAGCACAAGGAAACAGCCGACGACCGGGCATTTCAAAAAGTTCTGGCAGAGCTGAAGGCTTTTGGCAAACCGCTTGATGAAGTGGAAAGCCAGATCTATCCAAACGACACTGGCCTAAACGAAATCACTAAGTTAGTAACCTATGCCTACCAAACCAGCCCAGGTAATTTAGAAGCAGCTTCTGAAGAATTTGAAAATCTCTCCTTATTCTACCGGCTTGACTATGGCAAACACACTTTCCAGGAAATCAGCACACTGATGAAGAGGGCACTTTATGACCTCCCTTGCTGGGGACTTGGCGGTTACAATTATGGGGAGATGATGGGGATCCCTAAGGAAGATATCACAGAGAATGATTTTTTCGACGATTCTTTCTATAAAGATGATGACGACCTTTTTGAATTTGATGAAGACGATGACTCAGCTGATTCCGGTCAGCAACTTGGCCAGTTGCTGTTGGACCTAGCCAGTGATACCCACCCACACGCCAAAATGCGCAAAAAAGCCAGCTACCCTAAGCGTCTGCTCGATAAGACTATGAAGAAGCGGTATGCGGATGCTGGCTTTGACGAAGAAAAGCTGGACTTCTTGCACAAATTCTTCCAAGCAGCTGTCAACCTCTACGGTGTAATCGAACTCGTTGACCTTGCTCAAATCTACGAAGATATTAAGGGTAAAAATCATTACCCTGACATCAGCGACGATGAATTTATCGCATTTGCTGAACTGGTTCGCCGGGAAAAAGTGCCTTACTATGTTTTTGAACAGCATGAGCTTTTTAAAAACGGGATCGACTCCGAATTTGAACGGATACTTGTGAATGAAGACCTGCTGGGGCCAGATGGCCTAAAATCACTAGAAGGCGTCTACAATATCTACTTTAGCGAGTACGCGAATGTATACTGGGAACCGGAAGATATGCTAGCTTATTCCGGCCACCAGCAGGAGAAGGAAGAGCTGGACATGCTGGCTTACTTTACCCAATTAGGGAGCAGGGATGCCAAGATTGTCAGCCTGGAAAGCAAAAATTTGGCCAGAAAGATCGTTGACCACTTCCTCTGGACGAGCAAGGGCGGACTTGAAGATGCTGACCCAATTCCTAAAGAGGAGTTCCTCCAGCTGCTAGCTAATGGCGGCAAGCCACTTAACAAAGAGGTTGAAAATAAGATCCTCGACTTGATCCATAACTATGACAAGAACCGGCATCTTTATGTCCTCAAGGGTTGGACAACTGATGAGTGGAATTCCAATCCAGACATCCATGGTGATCAAATCCAAAAAATTAAGGCCATGCAGATTCTTCTGGACATGATCAAAAAGCACAAAGATCACGAATAAACCTAATCCAGTCCATTTTCGGACTGGATTTTTTGTCCTCCAAATCCCAGCCCTCCACATTTCCTCCCTAAATCGTGTAGAATATCCTTAGACCTAGCAACGATTTTTTACAAAAAGGGGAAGCTTGACCATGCGAAAATCAGTAATCAATAAACTCAAGAAAACCGGCCTGTCAGAGGAGTCGATGGACTTCCTTCTCCAGTTCTATGCTGGTGCAATTAATGCATACGGGATTATCTCCCTTGAAGACCTGTACAGCTTGTACAAAGACATCAAAAAGCAGAACCAGGCCTATCCAGAAATCACATTTGACCAATTCGTCAGTTTCGGCGAAATCACAGAAACTAACATGGATGTCGATTTCTATCTTTTTAGTGCAGAAGCTATTAACAAGTATTGCAATGATTCCGGCATCCCCTTAACCAGCCCGCTTTTGGTTCATGAACAAATTGCTTGGAAAGAAAATAGCCTTCAGGGCATCTGGTACGTCTACATGAACCTTTGCGAATTCAGCAGCAAGTTCTACCTAACTCCTAACGACCTCCGCGACTTTGCCAAGCATGAAGAAACTGCAGATGAGAAAGCTTTAAAAAAGGCTTTGTCAGAATTGAAGTCTTCAGGAATGACACTTAATAAGGCGCCTAGCCAAATTCGTTTTGGTGACACTGCTTTATATGAGATAATTGCCTTTACACAATACGCCTACCAAACAAGTCAAGGAGATTTGAATGCTGCTGCTGAAGAATTAGATGAACTCTCCAATACTTATCATTTCGACTATGGCAAGCACACTTTTGCAGAAATCTGCACCTTGATGGATCGGGCACTATATGACCTTCCTTGTTGGGGGATGGGCGGTTACACTTATGGACAGATGATGGGGATCCCAAAGGAAGAGATCAGTAAAATTGATTTCTCCGTAGACGATGATGATTTGGATGATTTGGATGACGATTCATTCAGCTTCTTAGATCAAGTGCATGATCTTGATAATAAGGAATACATACTTAGCAATTTGCTAATGGACCTAATCAGCAATAACCAGCCGGTAGATAAGACCGTTAAAAAAGTCAGCTATCCTAAGCGCTTGCTCGATAAAACCATGAAGAAGCGCTATGCTGATGCTGGCTTTGATAGCGAAAAGCTGGATTTTCTACATAAATTATTCCAGTCAGCCGCCAATTTATATGGTGTAATTACGATCGACAGCATCAAGCAGATTTATCAAGAACTAAAGGATAAAAACTCTTACCCAACTATCAAAAAGGAAGAACTTACTAAGTTTGCTGAACTTGTTCGGAGAGAGGACGTGCCTTACTACGTTTTTGAACAGCATGACCTTTTCCGCAACCGGGAAAATTCTCCTTTGGACCGAGTACTCGTCAACGTCGACGTATTAGGTCCGAAAGGCTTGCATTCACTAGAAGGAATCTACAATATCTACTATAGTGAATATGCAAAATATTACTGGTTGCCAAAGGATATCTTGACTTTTACAGACCAGCAGCAAGTGCAAGAAGAATTAGATTTGCTGGCTTACTTTACTCAATTAGGCAGCAAGGACGAAAAAATTGTTAGTCTCGAAAGCAAGGAACTTGCCAAAAAGATCGTTAACAATATTATCTGGACTTGCAAGTGCGGCTTACAAACGGTTGATCCGATTCCAAGTGAAGAGTGGAGTCAACTACTGACTAAAGGTGGTAAGGAGGTTAGCCCAAATGTTGAAGACAAGATAGTTGATTTGATTAGCAACTATGACCAAAACCGGCACTATTATACGCTCAAGGGATGGACAAGTGACGAATGGAAAGCGAACCCTAATGCTATGGGTTATCAAGCATACAAGGAAGAAATGCTTGACATGGTCTTGAATAAATTGAAGAACAAAGATCACGAATAAATCTAATCCAGTCTATTTTCGGGCTGGATTTTTATTTTACTAACTTTTTGTAAGAAAAGCCTTGACTTACTTTTGCCAATCGTGTATTCTTATGATTAACAACTTACAAAAAGAAAGTAAACGAGGTAAAAACAATGAAGGTAACAATTTTTGGCAAGGGCAACATGGGGCAGGCAATCGGCAAGAACTTTGAACTGGCCGGCAATCAAGTTGAATACTTTGGCAATGGCGACAAGGCAGAAAATCTTGGCGACCTGGTAATCATGGCTGTGCCATTCGGCGCTTTGGAAAACATCGCTAACCAATACAAGGACGAGCTGAAGGGCAAGATCGTCATCGACATCAGCAACCCTCTCAACTTCGACACTTGGGACGAGTTGGTCGTGCCAGCTGACTCATCCGCGGCACAATTGCTCCAGTCCTGGCTGCCGGAATCTAAGGTAGTCAAGGGCTTCAACACGACTTTTGCCGCAACTCTGCAAAGCGGAAAAATTGGCGACCTGCCAACCACGGTTCTCCTGGCCAGCGATGACCAGGAGGCTAAGGCAGCTATCAAGGAAGCTCTAGCTGGCAGTCCCTTGCGGGTCTTTGACGCAGGCGCCTTGAAGCGGGCTAGAGAACTGGAAGCAACTGGCTTCCTGCAAATGACCCTGGCAGCCAGCGAACAAATCGGCTGGACTGGCGGCTTCGGCATCGTTGAATAAGCAGCAAAAAAGAGTGGGTTCACTGAACTCACTCTTTTCTTGTATCCAAGTTTTTGAGAATAGAGATACTTATCAGATAAAACTAGTCCTGATCGTCCGGGAACCGCATCCCCCATTGACCTCTAACCGCTGTCAAAATGTGCATCACTTCCCGGGAAGTCTGCAGTTCGCCATCGTCATGGCCCTGCTCCACGTACCGCTGCATGTCAGCTACTTCATAGTCCAGTGCCAGGTCGCTTTTCCCAGCTGTGATTGTCTCTTTACTTTCTTCATGGGCTGACGCGGTGTAGGTAACATCTGCCTGCATGGCCCGCGGGTAGTTGCTGATCTCGACATAGCCTTTAGTACCGGAAATAACGCCCCGCTTTGGCTGCTTGGCCCGCATGGACAGTGCCATCACGGCCAATTGCTGGCGGTCGTTTTTCAAAATAATGCCGGACTGTTCGTCAACTCCTGTTTCAAAAAACTTCACCGTCGTCAAAATGTTGTTAGGCATCTCATCCAAGAAGGTCCGGGCAAATGCTGTAGCGTAGCCGCCGATATCTAAGAGCCCGCCGCCAGCCAGGTCCTTTGAGAAGAAACGGTTGGCCGGATCATAATCCTTCAAACTGCCGAAGTTGACTTGCACCAGCTGGATCTGGCCCAATTTGCCAGAAGCGATCAGCTCCTTGACCTTGCGGTAAATCGGCATGTGGTAGAGAGTAAAGCCTTCAGTTAAAATCAAATTCTTTTCTTTAGCCAGGCTAACCAGGTCTTCCAGCTGCTTTTCGTTGATCGTGATCGCTTTCTCGCAAAAAACATGCTTGCCAGCCAAAAGTGCCTGCTTGGCATATTGGTAGTGGAAGTTGTGTGGGGTGGCGATATAAACGATGTCCACGTCAGGATCCTTGATCATCTCATCTGGGTCAGTATAGAGATGTTCAATTCCTTTCTCCTGGCCAAAAGCTTCCAAGGCTTCTTTATGCGGGTTGGCAACGGCATAGACTTCGCCATTGACCCGCTTTAATGCGTCGGCCATTTCTCCGGCAATCCAGCCAGTCCCGATAATTCCCCAATTGTATTTAGTCATGATTTTCTCCTTTGCCAATTTCAACTGCCTGGCCATCCTGAACAGTGATGATGGAAGTAACTTCTTTATCAAAAAGTGACGAGGCAACAACGCCATTAAAGGCAAGCAGTTGCTGGTTTACTTCTTCGATCTTGTCCCAATTTTCCGCGTATAGATCAACTAGCTTGTTGCCTAAAATTGATTCGTCTTCCCGGACACTGGCCTTCAAAGGCAAGCCGTTAGCAAACCTAAGCAAGGATTTAACAGCTGGAGCAGCTACTTCAAGGCAGAGCTGGATATCTGGATCGAGCTTTTCTCTCATTCGTCCTTCTGGCAAAAGCAGAATGTATTCGCGAGACGCTTGCGCGGCGACTTTTTCAAAAAGGTGGATGCCGCCCTTGCTCTTGAGTGCCCGCAAATCATAATTAACGCTGTCCGCTCCATCAAAGGCCAGGTCAAGCTGGTCTGCTTCTTCAGCGGGCTTGATTGAAAGTCCCAAACTGGCCCCTAACTTCCGGGTCGCCGGGGCAGGGGAGTAGAGGTCAAGGGACAAGTCGTCCTCGGCGATTGCCCTGGTCAGGTCGGCCACGTTACTTCCGCCGCCAAGGGAAACCCTCTGCCCTGGCTGAATCTTCTTCAGCGCGAAATCTGAAACTAAAGTCATCACATTCTCCTTGTAAAAAAACTGTAAATTATTTTCTATACCGCTTGCTTAACTGTAATTTATTTACAAGATCATAGTAAGTAAAAACAGGTAAAAAGTCAATAAATTAATTTACAGTATTTTTATATTGCTGAAATTAATTTACAAGAGATGCTATAATAGCACTAGAAGAAATAAAGAAACAGGAGAAAGACTGGTAAATATGGAAAACGAAGAGAGCATCATCGAGCAGATCCTCCGCCAGAAAAATGATATGTCCCCAAGCGACCAAAAGGTGGCCCAGATTGTCATCAGCAAGCCAGAGGAAGTGGTTAACTACACGATTTCCCAGCTGGCCCAGGCAGCGGGCGTCAGCGGGGCTTCAGTGACCCGCTTTTGCCACAATCTAAAATTATCTGGTTTCCACCAGTTGAAAGTCAGTCTGGCCCGGGTCAAGTCCCCCGTCTCAAGCTTGGCATCCTTGAACCAGGATAATGTCTCTCAGGCCCTGGACCAGATCGCGGCCAGCAAGGAAGACGAAATCGACCGGACTCTCCGCCGCCTGCCAGTCGATATGCTCAAGCAAGTTTTGGATCTTTTGGAAAAAAGCCGTCTGATCCAAGTCGCGGCTGAAGGGGATACCTATCCAGTCGCTGAAGACGCGGTCTACAAGCTGAACCAATTAGGCATATTGGCGATTTCCAGTCCGACCATGGAAACTGTGATTGGCCAGACCATGAATATGGACAGCAGCGACTGCCTTTGGCTGATTTCCAATTCTGGTGAATCATCTGGTTTGTTAAAACTGGCTGATTTGGCCAAGGAAAAAGGAATCAAGGTCATCTCGATGACCAACCGGCCAGATTCTCCTTTGGCAGGGAGGAGCGATTACCATCTGACAACCGCGATCGGCCAGACAGTCTTGCAAGAGGAATACCTCTTTTCCCGCCTGGCTTCATCGTCCTTGGTTGAAGCAATCTTCCTTTTGCTCTTGAACCGGGATAAAAAGCGCCTGGCCCACATCCAGGCCCATGAGAAGCTGATCGCTGACCGGAAGGTGTGACGATCAGCTTTTGGCGTGATCTGATGAAAAAGTGGAATCCTATGATGTGTTTTCTGCTTCTGGTTCTTGCTAAGATATAGGCATGAAATCCAGCAAAAGTAAAGAAAGAGCAGAAAAAATGACTAGAACTTTCGCGATCGTACACCGGCCAGATGAGTATTCAGCCAAGATGGCTAACAGTATCCGCCAGGCTTTAGTGTCCTGCGGTTTCGAGGAAGATGAAGACCACCCCCACGGGGTAATCGTTATCGGCGGCGACGGTACCTTTATCTTTGCCGTTCACAAGTACCTGGACATTTTGGATGAAACTGTCTTTATCGGCATCCACTCCGGTACCCTGGGCTTTTACATGGACTACAAGGACTCCGAATTAGGCGAGTTCCTAACCGATGTGATCCCAGGTCAGTTGCCGGTTGAAGAATATCCGCTGCTGCAAGCTGAAACTTCTCAAGGGACATACTACGCCGTCAACGAGATCCGGATTGAAAACCCGGTCAGAACTCAAGACATTAATTTGTCACTTGACGACGTAGCCTTTGAAGAATTTCGGGGCACTGGCCTCTGCATCTGCACGCCACTTGGCAGCACGGCCTTCAACCGGTCCTTAGGCGGGGCGGTTTTGCAAAAAGGCCTGCCGCTTTTGGAAATTACGGAAATGGCCGGCATCCACCACAGCCAGTTCCACTCACTTGGCGCGCCTTTCGTGATCAGCGACAAGACCCAGATCAAGCTGGATTCAAAAGATTTTAGCCAAGCTATTGTCGGTGCTGACTCAGATGTCTTCCACTTGCCGGACGGGGCAGGAGAAATCAAGATTTCTGCCAGCCAGGATAAAAAGCTGCGGATTCTCCGGGGCCGGCAGATCTCCTACTTCGAGCGCTTGTCCAAATTATCCTAATTTTTTTAGCTAGCTTTCATAATGAAGCAACGAACAAAAATTTTGTTATACTAAAATGATCGAAGAAATTACTGAACACACATATTAAAATTACTTTACCAGTTGCTTCTGTGACTGCTGCTTGAGAAAGAAGAGGATGAAAATGGACAAAAACCGGATCATGGCTTTTACGGACGGGATTGAGGCGATTGCGGCCACAATCATGGTATTGGAACTGTCAGTGCCAGAGCACTTGACTTTGTCAGCACTCTTAAGTGAATGGCCGACCTTCTTCGCTTATATCGTCAGCTTCGCGCTGATTTATCTTTCCTGGCGGTCTCATCACAATGCTTTTCAAAAGGCTGACCAAGTTTCAACCGGGGTTTATCTGGTCAACGGCTTCTGGCTCTTCTGGAGCTCTCTGGTACCATTTGCGACTAGCTTGATCGGCAACAATCCGGAATCTGCTTTGGCTGCCGGGATCTACGTAGGCGTTGTCTTCTTATGGACTTTGACCTTCCAGTTCCTGGACGGGGCTATTCTTAAGGCTAATCCAGATGCAGAGAAAGATGAGGTAATGACCATGCCTGGCAGAGTCATCATCTTTGGCGGCTTCGCCCTGGCTTTCGCGGCGATTGCGATCAGACCACTCCTGGCTGTCTTAGTCTTGGCCCTGTCTAACCTGGTCATGGCCAGATATATCGTGAGAAGAAAGAAGACTCTTTAAGGCAAAATAAATACCCGCTGACTTGCGGTGAGCAAGTTGGCGGGTATTTTTAATTATCTAAAGCAAAATCAGTCAGCTGGCTTAACTGCCTTCTTGTGTAGGTAGTAAAGCCCGGCCAGGTCGGCCAGGGCCCAGCCGATTGGGATGCTGGCCCAAATTCCGATGTAGCCAATTGAAGGAACCTCGGATAAGAAGTAGGCCAAAAGAACCCGAGTACCTAAGGAAAAAATTGTCAAAATAACGGAGATCATCGGCTCATCAATTGCCCGGAAGTAGCCATAGAACATAAACAGGAAACCGATCAAGGCATAGAAGCTGCCTTCAATCCGCAAGTAGCCAATACCAATCTGAATTACTTCCGGGTCACTGGTAAAGACAGCCAGCAAGGGCTTTGCCCAAAAGACAACCAGACTGCTGATGACCAGGCAGAAGGCCAGAATCCACCAGCTGGCCTGTCGGTTGCCCTGCTTGATTCGGTCTGCCTGCTTGGCACCATAGTTTTGCGCGACAAAAGTCGAATAGGCATTTCCAAAATCTTGGACAGGCGAGTAAGCCAGGGTGTCAATCTTAACAGCAGAGGTAAAAGCCGCCATGACATTAACGCCAAAGGAGTTAATCCTGCCTTGCACCAGAAGGATGCCCAAATTCATGATTGATTGCTGCAGGGCTGTCAAGCCAGCTAAAGACAGGATGCTCTTGCTGATAGCTTGGTCATAAATCATGGCTGCTTTTTTAAAGCGCAACTTTGGAAAATGGTGCCAGGCGTAGATAGTTAAGCCAAAACCAGCAAAGTACTGGGAAATGACAGTGGCTAAGGCTGACCCGGGCACGCCGAAACGTAGTCCTGCTACTAGCCAGATGCAGAGAATGATGTTCAAGACTGAGGACAGGCAGAGAAAGACCAAGGGAATGGCTGAATTGCCGATCGCCCGCAGGCTGCAGGCAAAGTAGTTGTATAAGTATGTGGCTGGAATCCCCGCGTAGATGATCAGCAGGTATTGGTTGAAAAGAGTCTGGATGCTAGCCGGAATGGCTAAAAGGTTAGCGGTGATTCCCAGTAAGAGATAGACCAGGAGAGTCAAAAGAATGGAGAAAAGGCCGGTTCCGCAGAAAGATAGCCAGTTGCCAATGGCAAATTCCCGGTCCTCTTTCGCCCCATATTTAATTGATAAAAAGGCCCCGCAGCCCATGCTGAGGCCCAAAATGATGGAGGTCAGAAAGATCATCAAGGTATAGGCTGAGCCGACAGCAGCTAAGGCATTTTTGCCAATAAAGCGTCCAACGACCAAAGTGTCTGTTAAGTTGTAACACTGCTGAAGAACGTTGCCGACCATCAAGGGCAGGGCAAATTTGACCAGACCCAGGCTGATGCTGCCGGAGGTCAGATCAATGGTAGATTTGTTTTTTGACATGAATTACTCCCATATTACTTTTTCGGTAAAAAATCCCTGCCTTCTAGAGCAGGGGGGCAATTAAGGAGCCGGGAAGAAATTGATTAAGGCGGCAAAAGCAGTGATCACGACAACTGCGATTAGCCAAAACTTTTGGCGCGTTTTCAGACTCTTGAAGTAATCCCACAGGCTTGTATATTTGGTGTCCGTCAAGAAGTCATCGCAGAAGATGACAAATTCCAGCAAAAGATTGCCGGCAAAAAGCAAGAAGACCGGCAAGGCAGTGACTGAAAAAGCAGAGCTCCAGTAGTTCCACAAGTATACCATGTTGAGCAGGATCTGCATGACAAAGGCAGAAATGGTCAGCTTGGAGAAGCTGTCGTAAGGCGCAGGTGCTTCCTTGCTTCCAGTAGACAAGCTTTTTCTTGCTCTCAGTAAAACAAGCAAGTCAGCCAAGAGTAAAGCCAAACTGATTCCGACTAAAAGTAAGAATATTATATTCATGTTCCCTCCAGAGTGGTAGAAATTACTATATGAATTATAGCATTTCTAGCTTGCTAAAAAAGTACTGGCTGCCCACGCTTAGATGTGAAAGAACTGGTCAAGTTCTGGAAAAGTCGGATAGGGCGGCAGACCGGTTAATTTGGCAAAGATAAAGGGGACAAACAGAGAAGAAACACAGATGACAAGCTTGATTTGATCTGACCTGTCAAAATATCCCCAATATTCTTTGATGCTAAAGGATTCTGCTTCATCATCAAAAAGATAAGCGTACAAGCGGGCATCGAATAAGATCAGCAATTCAAAAATGGAAAGGATAAACTGAGTCTGAGTGTTAAATTCGAAGTAGCCGTAGACTAAATTGATGAGAGTGATCAGCTCAGCCGCGATCAAAAGCAGGGCCAGCTCCAACTGGATCAGCAGGAGGCAAAGTTCAGTGATTAAAGCAGGGATGCTGTCGCCCACTAAGCCATTTCTCCAAACTTGCGGCAGGGCCAGCAGGTGACACATCACCAACACCAAGCTAAAGCGGACAATCATGAACAGTATCTCAGACATTTATTCTTCCCTCCAAAAGCAAACAAAACATTTGTTCTAATAGCTGTAATTCGATTATAGCACGTCAGTTCGGCTTGACTAGGGGAACAGGAAAAATAGTGACGGAGAATTCCTGTCACTATGGTAAGATTGTTTTTAACTGATAAGTTTAATAAACAGGAGGAAAAAATGGAACTGACTACTGCAAGATTACGCCTGCGGCCTTGGGAAGACAGGGATGCTGCCCGCCTCTACGAATTAGCTAAGGATCCAGCTGTCGGTCCTGCTGCTGGCTGGCCAGCCCACAAATCTGTTGAAGAGAGCCTGCGGGTGATTCAAGAAAACTTGCAAGCCCCGGAAACATATGCGGTTTTGCGGAAAGCGGATAATCTGTTAATCGGGTGTGCTGGCTTAAGATTTGGCGAGGATGCCTGTTCAGAAAAAGATGAAGAGCCAGAACTTGGCTACTGGATTGGGAAAGAATACTGGGGGCAAGGCTACGCGCCAGAAGCCGCGGCCTGCCTCATTGACCATGCATTCGCCGACCTGGGCAGCCAGGCCGTTTGGTGCTGCTATTACGAAGGCAATGACCAATCAAAGCGGGTCCAGGAAAAACTGGGCTTTTCGTACGTGAGAACTGACCCAGAGGGCGATACCCTGCTGGGCTACACGCTGCCAGAAGTGGAAAACGTCCTAAAGCAGGAAAGTTGGCGGAAATAGTTGCTATTACTTTGGCGGGATCGATGTTATGATAAAAAATAACAATCTATTGCTAATTGGAGTGGGAATAATGAAGGATATTATATCAAAAATTCTGCCAACAGTTTTTTGGGGCGGCCTTTTTGCGTATTCGATGTACCGGGACCGCAGCAGGTATCGAAATGTCGTCTTGCTGCTTTTGACAGGCATGTCGGTTCTGGGTTTCATCTATTCGCTGTTCAGCTCTGAAGTTAGCGGAGTTTTGGTCTTGATTACAACGGCCATGGTTGGGCTGGCTTTCTTGATCTTGCCTTTCTTCTTATTTGTTAATGGTTTGTACATGATCAAGCGGGAAGGGCGGTCTTTGGGCAACCTCTTGTCCTTTTTACTAGGCCTAATCTTAATTGCCGGTGAACTGTCATTTTTCCTCTGGTTCTTTGGCCTCTTGGTTGGACCAGAGCTGGGCATTAAAATGAGTGCTCTGGAGCCGTATTCGCCGTTTTTGGCCTTCTTTGGCCTTTCTTCTGGCTACCTGTCGGTTACCTTCGTGTCTTTCTTGCTTTACTGCCTCTTTTTGCAGATTATTCCGCACCATCGGGATTTCGATTACGTGATAATTCATGGGGCTGGGATTAAAAAAGATGGCACCGTGACCAAACTACTGGCAGACCGCTGCGACAAAGCAATTGAAATTTACCGTAAGGATCCAACCTCGCCTTACCTGGTTCCTTCGGGCGGGCAAGGCAGCGATGAGGTTTGCAGCGAGGCAGAAGCCATGCGCAAGTACCTTGTTTCTCAAGGCATCCCTAAAGATAAGATTTTGCTGGAAGATAAATCCAAGACAACTATGGAGAACGTGACTTTTTCCAAGGCCTTAATTGAAAAAAGACCAGGCCACAAGTATACAGCTTTGGTGACCAGCAACTACCATATCTACCGGGCCATGCGCTATGCCAAAAGGGCGCAGCTAAAGGCTGTCGGAATCGGCTCTCGCGTCGCGCCTTACTACTATCCAAGTGCCTTGATCCGTGAATTTGTGGCAGTTCACAAAGAACGCAAGCACTTGATCCTTTTTGCCATTGGTTATCTGCTTTTCGTCAGTCCGGTCATCGTCATCATGCTGACAGAGTAATGATGAAAAAAGGCTGCAAAGCAATTTCCTTGGCAAGAGTACAAATACATTTGAAAAACGTGCTAAACAGGCAGAACTTGTTTGGCACGTTTTTTTGCGCTCTAAAGGAGCGGCTTCTTTAGGTTCTGTAAAATATCAAAAAATATGTGTAAATGGTTGACACAACATAAGCAACGCACTGACAATAAACTTGTCAGATGAAGCAGAAGGGCTTCAAAGACATAAACACGTCCATTTGAAATTTTATTAAGGAGAATCACACTATGATTAAAAAAACTATGACAGAACAAGAAAAAATGAGCATCATCGAAAAGTTGAAAGCAGAACAACTTGAATCCGAATACGATGCCTGGATTTTTACCGACGGTGGCTGCCGCAACAACGGCAACAATGCAGGTGAACACGTTTTGTCAACTGACAAGGCAGCATGGGCATACGTGATCTTGCATGATGGACATGCCATGACCGCTACTGGTGGCAAAGTCGGAGCTACTAACAACCAGATGGAAATGACAGCTGTTCTTGAAAGTTTGAAGGCACTTGAAGAGATGGGACTTAGCCGGAAGAAGCTGCTGCTTTCCTTAGATTCAGATTATGTTCGCAAAGCCCTCAGTGACTCTTCCGATGGGACTGCTTGGATCAAAGGATGGAAAGAACGGGGCTGGAGAAATTCTAATGGGAAAGCAGTTGCCAACCAGGACTTGTGGAAGGAAATTGACAAGGAAATTTCTAAGTTCTCCAATTTGACTTTGCAGCACGTCGACGGCCATGCTGATAGCGATGGCAACAACCTGGCTGACGCCCTTGTTAATGAACAGATGGACGAGATGTAACAATTCTCTTTTTCATCGACAGCATCCCTATCGCGCAGATCATTCTGCCAAGAGGGATGCTTTTTTTTCTTTGCTTGACCAATTCTTGAAAAAAGTCGCGGCCTAGAAGCTAATTGCAATCAGCGGCAGCCATTCATATCTATTATTATGTGTAGGTGCTAACGGCAAGTATGCAAGTCATGTTATACTAGTAACAAACAATGTGAAGGGGCCTTTTACCGTGAAGAAATACAAAGTAGGCGAAGCCGCTGAAATCCTTGACGTCTCCGTTGCCACTCTGCAAAGGTGGGACCGTGAAGGCAAACTTAAGGCTGAAAGAAGTGCCACAAACCGGCGCTACTATACGCAAGAACAGCTTAACGAGTATCTTGGCGCTACCAACAAAGACGGCAGAATAAACGTGATCTATACCCGCGTGTCGGCTGCCTGGGCAAGCGATGATTTGGCCAAGCAGGAGAATTTTTTGCTGGACTACTGTAACGCCAACGGCATTACTGTAGGCGAGAACATGTCAGACATTGGCAGCGGTCTGAATTTTAACCGTCCGGAATGGAACCAACTCTTGCAGAAAGTTGAAGATCGCGAAGTCAACAAGATCTACGTGACCCACAAAGACCGCTTTGTACGTTTGGCTTTTGACTGGTTTGCCAATTTCTGCAAGCGCCATGGAAGTGAAATCGTGGTCATCAATAACCCTGCAACCAGCTCAAGCCAAGAACTGGTGGAGGACCTGGTAAGCATCATCAATGTTTTCTCCAGCCGCTTGCCTGGTCTGAGGCGTTACAAGGCCGAGATCAAGAATGATCAGGAGCTGGAAGCTGCAGACCAAGTTGCGGATATTGACGCTCAGCAAGCAGAAAAATCGCAAAAAACTTATGCCGTCAGAAAAGGCCGTCAGCCAGGAATCTATTACTCTTGGCCGGAAGCTGAAAAACAGGTAAACGGCTTCCCGGGAGCTGAATACAAGTCCTTCAGCCGTGAGTCGGATGCCTTGAACTACTTGAAGCTGGATCCAGCTGATTTGCAGAATGAGCTTAAGCAGGAGCCTGAATACGATAAAAATGATTATTCTGCTGTTATTTATACCGGGGGTGCCTGCCGCAGTACCGGCGCGCGCAGAGGTGGCCATGTAAAAGACAGCGATAAGGCTGCCTGGGCCTATATGATCGAGCGTGATGACCAGCAGCTTGCTGATAGTGCCGGCTGTTTGGGCGCTACCAACAATGAAATGGAAATGACTGCTTTTCTGGAAAGCTTAAAGAAGCTGGAACAGTTGGGCCTGACCCAGCAGCCTTTGCTGTTTGTCTTGAATTCCCAGTACGTCATCAAGTCGGTCAGCGACACAAATGATGGCTCAGCCTGGATGAAGGGCTGGAAAAAGCGGGACTGGAAGACGGCTAACGGAAAGCCAGTGGCCAACCAGGAGCTTTGGCAGGAAATTGACCGTGAACTGGCCAAATTCGATACCGCCAAGCTGAAATTTGAATGGTTAAGAAGCAATGTCAGCGATGCAGGCAGCGACTTTGTTGACAAGCTGCTGACAAAACGCATGGCAGAATGAGTGAGACAGCCAGTGTCACCAATTCGCTAACTAATTTTTCTATAGACAGAAGAGAAAGCTTTTTGTTATCATCGTAAGAAAAACGGAAAAGGTGATTTTTTGATTAGGAAAGCGCAAGACAAGGACCTTGATGCAGTGGCTGACATTTACAGCCATATTCATGATTTTGAAGAAGCAGGGAAGGTAGAAATCGGCTGGGACAGAGCGATTTACCCGACCAGAAATACCGCACAGGATGCACTGGAAAGAGGCGACCTTTTCGTCCTGGAAGATGACCAGGGCAAGGTCGTTGCTACTGCTATCATCAACGATAAGCAGGTTGATGCTTACGCGCAGGGGAACTGGGAGTATGCGGCTAAAGACGATGAAGTCATGGTGCTGCATACATTGGTGGTTGATCCATACGCAGCTCACCGCGGCTACGGGAAGGCTTTTGTAGCTTTTTACGAAGACTACGCGCGGAAGGCTGCTGCCAGCTATCTGCGCATGGATACCAACGCTCACAACAAGAACGCCCGGGGAATGTACAAGAAACTTGGCTACAAGGAAATAGGCATCATTCCGTGCAACTTTAACGGTCTTAAGGACATCCCGCTTGTTCTTTTGGAAAAGAAGCTGTAAGAGATACTTTTTACATAATGAAAGGGGTAAAGAAAATGGATCAACTTCAAGAAAATGACATTAACAAAGGCGTAGCTGAATTTCGTAAAACGCCTTATGCCAAACTGATCGATGTTAGAGAAAAGGATGAATACGAGGCAGGGCACATCCCGGCCAGCATCAATATTCCCTTGAGCAGTATCGGAGCAGCCAGAGAAGAGATCGCAGATCTTGATACGCCGCTGTTTGTTCATTGCAGGAGCGGCAACAGAAGCGCTCAAGCAGTTGACCTGCTTAAGCAAATGGGCTACTCCAATGTGAAAAATATCGGCGGAATTGTCGACTACCGCGGTGAGACCGAATAAAACAGAATTGAGCGAGATGCAAAAAAGGACACCCATCACTATTCGTGACAAGGTGTCCTTTTTGCATGTATTTATTCAAAAGCCATCTGGCTGGTGTAGAGCTTGTAGTAGAAGCCGCGCTTCTTGATCAAGTCAGCATGCGGTCCTTCTTCAATTACCTTGCCGTCTTTCAAGACGACGATCTTGTCGGAATTCAAAATCGTTTTCAAACGGTGGGCAATCACGAAGCTGGTCCGGCCAGCAATCACGTTGTCCATAGCCTTTTGGATCTTTTCTTCCGTAACCGTGTCGACGTTGCTGGTTGCTTCGTCCAGAATCAAAAAGGCCGGGTCGACCAGGATCGTTCTGGCAATCGACAAAAGCTGCTTTTGCCCAGTTGAGAAATTGGCCTGGCCATTCTCAATTGGCGTGTCGTATTGCTTTGGCAGAGTCATGACAAAGTCGTGCAGCTGGGCTTCCTTGGCCGCGGCGATGACTTCGTCCATTGAAGCATCGGGCTTGCCGTAGCGGATGTTGTCCGCCACCGTCCCAGAAAAGAGGACGGAATCCTGAAGCACGATCCCAACATTGCTCCGCAGGTTTTCCAGCTGCAGGTCACGGACGTCAGTCCCGTCAAAAGTTACGGCCCCGCTGTTTACGTCATAGAAACGGTTGATCAAGTTCATGATCGTCGTCTTACCAGACCCAGTCGGGCCAACAACGGCGACTGACTGGCCCTTTGGCACCTCAATTGAAACCCCGTGCAGGATTTCCTTGTCCGGCGTGTAGCCAAAGTGGACGTCTTCCAAGCGGACCGCGTCATCAATGCCTGAGATGTTCTTACCGTCAGGAACCGTATTTTCTTCGTCTTGCTCTTCAACCGTCTCAAGCCGGCGGGCACCGGTTAAAGCCAATTGCAGCATGGAATAGATGGAAGTCACCTGCGTCAACGGCTGGAAGTAGGTCCAGGAGTATTCAGTAAAAGTAACAATCAAGCCCAGACCGGCAGCCTGGCTGACTTGCTTGGTCATTATCATGTAAGCACCAGCAGCGATGACAATGGCAAAGTTCAAGAGGGAGAAACCGGTAACTAAAGGGTTAAGAATGCCAGAGTAAAACTGGCCTTTGAACATGGCTTCCCGCACCTTGGCGTTTTCCTTTTTAAAGCCGGCAACTGACTGGTCTCTGAGGCCCTGGGTGATGATCACGTTTTCCCCGTTGAGCTGTTCATTGATGTAGGCATTGAGCTCGCCAACCCGGTCCTGCTGCTTGTCCAGGTAGACGCGGGCTTTTTTCATGATGATCCAGCTTAAAAGCAAAATCAAAGGGGTAGTAGCTACAACGCTAATGGCCAGCTTCCAGTTGATGACGAACATCACGATGATCGTGCCAAAAAAGAGCAGGGACTGGGAAATGATTTCGAAAAAGGCGTTGTTCAGCGCGTTGAAGATGTTGTCCAGGTCACTGTTGAACAAAGACAAAATCTGCCCGTCCTGGTGGGTATCAAAGTAGCGGATAGTCATCCGCTGGAGTTTGCCAAAAAGCCCCTTGCGCATGTCATTGTTGGCATTGGCGTTAAACTGGGTCATCAGCATCCAGGCGATGTAGGTAGCCACGGAGTTAAGCGCGTAAAAGCCGGCCATCCAAGCTAAGGCCTGGTAGAAAACATTAAGAGTATTCTGCCCTTTAACAAAAGCAGACAAGTCCGTGACCGCTCTGCCTAAAAGAGACGGGGCAATTACCTGGGCGATTGTCGCAATCAAGTAGAAGACAACTGAAATAGCGATTGGCTTCTTGTAGTTTCTTAGATACTTCTTCAGATAAGTAAGGGACTTTTGCTTGTCTGACATTAGATTTCCTCCTTTCTTTCCTTGGCTTTCTGGGTTTGGTAGATTTCTTGGTAAACCGGAGAGGTTTTGAGCAATTCTTCGTGGGTGCCTTCAGCGACCAGACGGCCGTTGTCCAGAACCAGAATCTTGTCAGCATGCATGACAGAAACGATCTTTTCAGCAATCATGATCGTGGTCGTGTCTGGCAGCTGTTTTTCCAAGGCTTCTTGGACCAGCTTTTCACTCTCCGCGTCCAGGGCGGAAGTGGAGTCATCCAGGATCAAAATCGGGCTGCCGGAAATGATCCCCCGGGCGATAGACAGACGCTGTTTTTGCCCGCCGGAGAAGTTGGCGCTTCTTTCTTCAACTTCATGGTCAAAAGTTTCATCGTAGCGCTGGATGAATTCGTTGGCTTGAGCCATTTGCGCCGCCCGCTCCAGTTCGTATGGGGTGGCGTCCTTTTTGCCTTGGCGGAGGTTGTCAGCGATAGTTCCGGAGAAGAGGACGGCTTTTTGCAGGACGTAGGCAACAGTCTTTCTCAAGGCATTTTCATTGACCTGCCGCAGGTCGCTGCCGCCGATCTTAATCTTCCCGGTAGTCGGGTCATAGAGGCGGGCGATCAATTGGGCAAGGGTAGATTTACCCGACCCGGTTGCCCCGACGATGCCGACCATCTGGCCAGGTTCAACATCAAATGAGATGTGCTTTAAGACCGGCTGCTGGCCATCAGGGTAGGTAAATGAGACGTCATCAAATTCAATTGAACCGCCCAAGGCGTCTTCTGGGGCTTTTTCATTAAAGACAACATCTGGCTGGGTGTCCATGATTTCCTGGATCCGCTTTAAGGAGACGTTACCACGGGAAATCTGCATAACGGCCATGCCGACGAGCAGGATGGCGAAGAGCATGGTCAAGACGTAATTGACGTATGGAGTAATGACGGAAACGTCTTGGGGATGCTGCAGAATGCTGGTTCCAAGCAAGTAGACCACCAAGCTGATAACCAGGTAAGAAATCAGCTGGGCACCAGGCAGGATAGTGGAGAACCAGTAGCCAACCTTGATGTTGACTTCGTTTAATTCGTCAGAATCCTTGTTCAATTTGGCAATTTCCTGGGGACTTTGGTTGAAGGATTTTACCACCCGGACCCCTTGCAAAAATTCCCCGGTCCGGCCGGAGATTTTGTCCATGTACATCTGGAACTTGTCGAACATGGCGGTCATTTGCTTAACTGCCACAACGCCCAAGCCCATGATCAAGACCAAGAGAACAACAACCGCCCACCAGTAGCGGGGGATGGTGACGATGGCCATGACGATTGATCCGATCAAAATAAGTGGCATCCGGATCAGCTGCATGAAGATGGTCATGATCATGTTCATGATCTGCTGCATGTCGTTGATCAAGCGAACACTGAGTGATTCAGAGGAGAATTTTTGCACATTGGCCAGGGAGAAAGTCTGGATTTTGGCATAGGTGTCTTCTCTGAGGTCGCTGACTACGCCCTGGGTGATCCGGGCAGCGTAGTAGACGTTAAGGACACCGGTAAGGATCGACAAAAGGCCCAGGCCAATCAAAAGGGCGGTATCGCGGATGACAGCCTGTTGCTGGTCTGCCAGCAGCTCATTTTGCACCTGCTGGAGCAGGCGGGGCTGGTAGAGAGTGGCAAAGACTGAGAATAATATCGTGACTAAGGTCGCGAAAACGTCAGTTTTATAACGCTTGAAGTAGGGCAATAGCAGTTTCATTTTTTCTGTTTTTCCTCCTTTAAGTTAGCTATTTCGTCGCTGAGAAGATCGGTCCACTCATTCAGAATCTGGCAGGCTAAGGCAGCCCGGTCAAAGCCAAGCTTGTCAATGACCCGTTTTTCGATAGCCAGGATTTCACTTTCTTTTTCTTTGGCATAAGCCTGGCCGGACTTGGTCAGGGAGCAGTATTTGACCCGCTTGTCTTGAGCGTCAGTGGTAATTTCCAGGTAGCCGCGTTCGCTGAGATTGTGAATGCCCTTGCTGATGGATTGCTTGGGGATGCCGCTCCTGTAGATCAGCTCTTTTTGCGCAAGGCGGGGGTGAGTCAAGAGCTCATAAAGAATGATGCTCTCGTACTGGCTGATCCCCATCAGCCTGTCATACTGGCTGTATGCGTGGTTTGCCCTGACGCTGGCCAGGGTTACTAATTCTGAAATGCTTTCGTGTGTTTCTAGATTCATCAAAAAGTCTCCTCATGGACAATATCTAAAATTTTAGTCTCTATGTAGACTAATGTCAAGAAAGAAACTTGGAAATAGCAAAATAATTTCTATTCTTGGCAAAGAAACGATAAAAATGAGATAATATCTTTGATGTATGCGCTTACTAAAGTGCTTGTAAATTAAAAGTTAAGGAGAAAAAATGAAGATTGTATTGATGGAGCCACTGGGGATTGAGAAGGATACCCTGGTCAAGCTGGCGGAAAAATTAAGCAAGCAGGGACATGAATTTGTTGCTTATGACAGTTTTTCAACTGATCCTGAAGAGCTGAAAAAAAGAAGCGAGGACGCGGATGCCTTGATTATTGCCAACCATCCTTTGCCGGGGGAAGTAATCCGGGCGGACAAGAAATTGAAGTTTATTTCCGTTGCATTCGTTGGGATTGACCATGTTGACCTAGAAGCCTGCAAGGAGAATGATATCAAGATCTCCAACACGGGTGGCTATTGCAACGACGCGGTGGCTGAATTGGCAATCGGCTTGACTTTGGACTGCCTTAGAAACATCAGCGCCGGCAATGAGGCTGTTCAGGCAGGAAAAGGCAAGGGCGGCCTGCAAGGGCGTGAACTGGCGGACAAAACGGTCGGCATTGTTGGTACTGGAGCAATCGGCTGCCGGACGGCAGAGATTTTTAAGGCTTTTGGCTGCAAGCTGATTGGCTTTAGCCGCAGTCAAAAGCCGGCCGCTCGTGCTTTGGGCCTTGAATACAAGTCACTGGATGAAGTGATGCAGGAAGCTGATATTGTTTCGCTTCACACTCCGCTGACTCCGGAAACTAAAGGGCTGATTGGGCAAAAGGAAATTGGCGAAATGAAGGAAGGGGCAATTTTGATCAACACTTCCAGAGGTCCAGTCGTAGACACAGGGGCCCTGGCCGCCGCCTTAAAGGAAGGGCGGATTAAGGCAGGGCTTGATGTCTTTGACCAGGATCCCCCACTTTCAGCAGATTATCCTCTGCTTGGACTGCCGAATTTGGTCTGCACCCCGCATGTAGGTTTTGACACGAAAGAATCAATCGACAGAAGAGCTGAGATGGCTTTTGAAAATGTGACCGCCTGGCTTGATGGCCAGCAGGTCCGGATCATGCTGTAAGAAAAATAGATAAAGCGGCCAGTAGCTGATAAGTTCTAGTTATTGTATTTTGCATATGAAGACCTCGACGTGATTATCTTTGACTAGTGCAAAGGCAAAGAGTCGCATAAGATTGCTAAACTTGCTAACAAGACGAGATAAAGGAGAATTTGGCCAAATTCACCCAATGTTATTCTTTTACCATTATAATAAAGTGTGTGAGCATCTAATTAAGATGATTCAGACAGTACGGCCTGATTTACCGATGAAGTTGCCAGTTCAACATACATGAAGAAACATCGTAAACAAAAAGTAAGGAGCAATTAATATGACATATAAACTGACCGAGACCCAAAAGCTTGATTTATACATTCGCTTGAACAAATTAAACAGTAAGATAAAGAGCTTATCGACTGACGAAGAGTGGGCTAATAATCGCAAGCAAATTGGCGAGGTACTCTACCAACTTAATTTAGTCGAAGATCCAACTGATATGAATGAAGTTGAAAAAGCGAATTTGGACTATATTAGAAAGCGGACAAAATCCATTATTCAGAATAGCGGGCGACAACCAATGTCTGCATACTTTATCAACCAAAAGGCACTAGACGAATTAGGCAACTTAGTTGACGAAGAAGACGAAAACTTTTACTCTGACTTTCATGACATGTTAGTTAATGATATGGCCGAATATGCAACAATTGTAAGAGATTTCGATTTAAAATTAGCTAAAGCCAAAGAAGCTAATGATACAAATTCCTACCGTGAAGAATATGCCAGACTTGATAATGCTAGACGGCGCCAACATGATGCAGTAATTGCAAATCTTGCAACCGCAAATAGAATTAACGAGTCGGAAGGCTTAGAGCCGGTATTAGATGTTGGCGATGGCAAATCAGTCCATGATGTGCATCGTACTGATGTTGGCAATGCAGTTATATCATGGCTGGCAGAAACCAACCATCAAGATGCCCAAGTGTAAAATGAGAATGTAGACGTTGCCTATGATTATAATCACGCATTAAAACTTAATACATTTCCGCTGGTTCAAGGCGAGAACAAATTGTAGCTAACAACTTATCTCCGCTAGAAGGAGCCATAATAAAAGCGGCCAGTAGCTGGGTAGTATCCAGTTGCTGGCCGTTTTTTCGTATAAAAAATTCTCCTTCATCCCATCCAAAATGGACTAGACTGAAGAAGAATCGGTGCTATGATGAAAGTAGAATTACTGATAACTGATACAGAAAATGGGCAAGAATCCACTATGAGGAGGCAGCGAGATGGTACAGAAAAATACCCGCGACCCCAAGAAAATGAGCAGCTACTTCTGGTATGAAGCGCCAATTCTTGTGGTCGTTACAATTTCAGGTTTAATCTACAATATCGGCATGGTCGCTGGACCATACTTTCAAGGGCAGCTGGTCCAAGGACTCTATGATCTTCTGAACCACAAGATCCTGGCCAACCGTCTAATCCAATTATCCCTTCTTTACATGCTGGTAATTGCCCTGGTTCAAGTCTGCCGGGCGGTTAAACGCTTCAGCGTGCGGATTTTTGCCAACCACACCTCCCGCCGGATGCGGCGCTTGCTCTATAACGCGCTTTTGCACCGGCAATTTGGCGATGACACTGGCTCCCTTATGACCAAGGCCATCAGCGACGTCGACAGCTGCGTGGAGGGGATGCGGAAGTTTACCACGGAAATTTTTGACACTGGCGTCGTTATGATTGCTTACTTGGCCATGCTGCTTTACTACGATGTCCGCTTGACCATCTTAGCCTGCATGTTTACACCGCTAGCTTACGTGATCGCCAATGTCCTTAAGAAAAAAGTCGTCAAAGCCAACAAGGCCTATAAGGAGAGCGAGTCTGTCTTAAACACGATGACCCTTGACCGGATCGTCCACGCCATGACCTACCGGATCACCGGCCGGGAGCAAGCCCTTAATGATCGCTATGAAAAGCAGCTGACCGATTATGAGCAGAAAAGTGCCGTCTCCAATATTTTTGAAGGTGCCTTGACTCCGCTTTACGATGCCATTGCCATGTTTGGCATCGTCTTGATCATCTACTTTGGCGGCCGCAATGTCCTCCACATCGGCTGGAAGGCCTGGGACCTGGCCAGCTTCACGACTTTCTTAGCCTGCTTTACCAAACTCGCCACCAAGGTCTCCCACGCCGCCAAGCTTTTCAATGCTGTTCAAAAAGCCCAAGTCTCCTGGGTCCGGATCAGACCGCTGATGAGCGACCCGATCTATGATCATTATCAAGTGGAAAAGAAAACAATTAACGACCTCACTTTTGATCATGTGACGACTTTTTACCATGGCTACCCGGAAACCGCGGTCAAGGACATCAATTTTACCGCTTCTGCTAATGAAATCATCGGTATTACCGGCGAGGTGGCCTGCGGGAAAAGCCTGCTGGGTAAAGCTTTAATTGATGAAGCTGATTACCAGGGGCAGATTCTTATAAATGGCCTTGATTTCAAAAAGCTCTCTCCTCACTCTGCCCACCAATGGATCACCTATATGGGCCATGACCCCATGCTCTTGAGCGACAGCATCAAGAACAACATTTGCTTAGGCGATGACATAGACCTTGACCATTACCTAAAGCTGGTTTGCTTAGACCAAGAAGTAGGAGAGCTCAAAAATGGGCCGGACACCCTTATCGGCAACGGCGGGATGACCCTGTCAGGTGGTCAGCAGCAGCGGGTTGCCCTAGCCCGGACCTTGGCTCACGCTAAGCCCATCATTGTTTTGGATGACCCATTTTCCGCTGTTGACTACGCAACTGAACAGAAGATTCTGGATAATCTGAAAAGCCTTGAAGGCCATGTCATCTTGCTGATGACCCACCGGGTTGACTGCTTCAGCCAGCTGGACCAGATTATCTTTATCCATGACCACCAGGTTACCGTTGGCAAGCATGATGACCTGCTAGAAAAGAATGCTGATTATGCCAAGTTGATTGAAGGGGGGCAGCAACATGCGTAATATCGCTAAAACAGTCATTCATGACCATCCCAAGAGCTTTATCTCCATGGTCCTGCTCATCATTTTGAGCATCATCACTTCGCTTTTGCCGCCCCTGGCTCTGGAGCAGATCGTCAACCACTTGACTGATCAAAAGGAGGTTTCCCTGCTTTTTGCCCTGGCCTACCTGGGCTTAATCGTCCTCTCAGACCTTTTTGCCTCAGCCCAAAATATTTCCATTACGATTTTTGGCCAAAAATTGACCCACGGCATGCGGAGCGCCTTAGTCCAAAAACTGAATACCATCACGACCGGTTATTTGACCAATCACGAAAGCGGAGCAATCGCCTCAGTCTTTGTCAACGACGCTGATACCATCAACAGCCTCTATAGCGAGGGAGTAGTCGGGATGATCGCTGACCTCTTCCAGCTGATCGGCCTGCTCTTTGTTGTCTTTACCCGCAGCATTGGTCTGGGCTTCATCATCTTAATCGTAATGCCCTTGATCTTAGTCATGACCAGGCACTTCCAGAAGGCCTCCCTGGCTTCCCAGAAGGAAAACCGGGCGGCCATTGCCAAGGTCAACCACCATATTCCCGAAACTCTTCGGGTCCTCTCCATGATCCATATCTTTGAAAAAGAAGACTACATGGAAGACAAGTATGATCAATATATCGAAGAATCCTACCGGGCCCAGAACAAGTCCAACTGGCTGGACAGTGTCTATTCACCAATCATCTTGACCATCGAAGCCGTCGTTATTGGCCTCTTGATGATTGGGGCTGCCCAAGGGCAGAAGATGCAGGCCTTCTTTGGTATCAACGCCGGCAGCGCCGTGGCCTTGATCGCCTATGTGGGGCAGATTTTTACTCCTCTGGAATCAATCGGGATGGAAATCCAGAGCATTCAAGACGCCATGGCCGGGATGAGCCGGATCCAGGACTTTTTAAATGAAGCAGACAGCAAACCAAACATCTATCAAGGGAAAGGGGACTACATCACTTTTGACCATGTCACTTTCGGCTACCTGCCAGACCAGCCGATCTTAAAGGACTACTCCTTTAAAGTTGCCAAGGGTGAGCACGTAACCTTTGTCGGCCGGACCGGGAAGGGGAAGAGCACAATTTTTAAACTCCTTCTGGGCCTCTACCAGCCGCAAAAGGGGAAGATCTTGCTGGATGGCCATTCACCAGACGATCATCCAAAGAATCAGCGCCATTTTTTGGCAATTTGTGAGCAAGGGGTTGCCCTGGTCGACGGGACGGTCAAAGACCAGATCACTTTATATGACGACACGATTACTGCTGAGATGATCGACAAGGCTTTAGCCATGGTTGGCCTAACCGATATTGTCAAAAATCTTCCGCAAGGCTTGAACACACCGGTAAATGACATCAACCTCTCGCAAGGGCAGCTGCAGCTCTTGATGATCGCCCGCAGCGTTGTCTGTGACCCGCAGATCTTGCTTTTAGACGAAATGACCGCATCCCTGGACAGGGAAACAGAAGCCAAAGTCCTCAAGGCAATCGATGCTGCCAGCAGCGGGCGAACGGTTCTGTCGATTTCCCACCGGCGCGGAGCCCATGACGGCCGCCTCATCAAGCTTTAAAAAAGCAACGATACACCAAAAACCCCTCTGGCATTTGCCAGAGGGGTTGCTTATTCTTAAATTTTCGCGATGGCGTCATCGATTGGGGTGTCGCCGCCGATCATTTTGATCAGCTTCTTATATGTATTCTTTTTGTCCAAAACGCCGGCCAGAACCGCGGCTACGTCTGGAATCGGGTTTGGCCCGGAATGTTCCGGATTCAGCTGAATTTTGCCAGTTGCCGGCTTTTCCTCCAAAACGCCGGGAGCTACGATGGTGTAATCCAAATTCGTGTTGTTGATCAGCCACTCGTCTGAGAAGAACTTGGCGATGTCGTAATCAATGATGCCGCTCAATGACGGTTCTTCCTGCCACTTGTCAGGCTCGGTCGCGAAAATCGAGCTCAACTGAATGTAGCGCTTGACCCCGGCCTTTTCACTGGCCTGCATCAGCTTGACGGCACCAAAAGCGTCGGTCTGCAGCAGGTCTTTTCCCCGTGACCCCGCCAAAAAGTAGACAGCGTCCATTCCTTTGAGCCTGCTGGCCAGGTCTGAGACGCTCTCGTGCAGGTCAAGCATAAACGCCGTGACCCCCGGCAACTTGACGATTGAATCCTTGTGCCGCGAGCCGGCATACACCTCGTGGCCTTCTTTGACCAGGTTCTCAATCACGGCAGTCGCCACCCGGCCGCTTCCTCCAGCAATAAATACTTTCATCAGCTTTTCCTCCTGTTATTTTACTTGTTAAACGTATGATAACATCTGCTAAAAAAATAACAAGCAATTGCCCTCGGCAGCTAGAAGCTGATGGTTCCTGGCTTGATTTCCTTACCATGGCAAGAGAGGGAGGCGATGCAGTTCGGTGAGAGCGACTGTTCTCTGATCCAGGCCAAGGATTTCTTTTGTGCTGCCTTGTCGGTGGAGATGCCAGAAGTAATCATTGCCTGCCAAGACTTGTCGCCATAGCCGCCATCACCATAATAAAGAAAGAATTTCCCATCATCTTGCGTGATCTTGGTTGCGACCAGGCCGTCGGTATGGCCAGGAATGTTGATCACGGCCGTCCCCAAAGACGTCATAAGAGCGCTTGAAGGGGCCTTGATCATCGTTCCATGGGCCTGCCTGCAGAGTTGGCGAACGGTAATCGTGCTAATGCTCTGATTCTGGGCAAGCGCGAAGAAGGCGGCCTTCAAGGCTTCTTTTACGGCTGGATCCGTCATGATTCTTCTCCTTTTTGTCCAAAGGACTTCTGAATCTTCTTCAAAAAGCGGTCAGCGATTGGGGAGAAGGTCTGGTATTTTTTCCAAACGAGATAAAGATTGGTCTCCAGTTTTGGCGTCAATGGCCGAAAGACCATCCCGCTTTCCGGGGAAGTGTCGACCAGCTTGTCAAAAGACAGGAGGTAGCCCAGGTGTTCTTTAGCAAAAACCGAGGCGTTGTAAACCAGGCCAAAAGACCCTTCCAAGTGGAGATCCTCCATTTTGTCCTTGGCCCAGCGGGGAATGTCGTTTTTCCAGCCCTGGCCTGAGCAGAAAAGCGGCAGGCCGACCAGGTCGTCAACGGAAATTGCTTCTTTTTGCGCCAAAGGAACGTCTGCCGGCATGACCACGCCCCAAGTGTCAGTTTCCGGAAAAATCAGTGATTCATACTTGCTAGTGTCGGGCATTTCCGCCAGGACGACGAAGTCCAACAAGCCCTTGTCCAGTTTCTCGGCCACTTGCGAAGTGTCGCCACTGGTAATGTGGTAGCGCAGGTCTGGGTAGAGCTGCTTGAAAGAGCTGATCTCCCGGGCCAGGAAGCTGATCTGGTAGGATTCGGCCAGGCCAAAGTACAGGTCTCCGCCCGTGATGTCATCTAGGGCCAAAAATTCCTGTTCAATCTTGTCGGCCATGGATACCAGGTCTTCAGCCCGGTTTCTTAAAAGAAATCCTTCGTCGGTCAGTTTGATGCTGAAGGACTGCCTGGTAAAAAGCTTCTGACCCAATTCTTCTTCCAGGGACTTAATGGCCTTGGACAGGGTTGGCTGGGTGACGTGCAGGCTCTCGGCGGCCCGGGTCATGTTTTCATCTCTGGCTACCGCCAGAAAATAGCGTAAGGTCCGTATTTCCATTGTTTCCTCCCACCATTCTAAAAAGGAATATCATGTCATAGATTATAACCATTAGCGCATAAGTCTGCAAGGAAATATACTAATAATCAAGCAAGGCAGAAAAGCAAGGAGGTGCGGGATGGACTTGCCAGCAATCAAGCAAAATCTGGCTGACGCGGGCTGTGATGCAGCTTTGGCCGAGGAAATTATCAAAATGTGGGCCGGCGGGCAGTATGATGACGCTCTGCTGAAAATGAAGCTGGCCAGATGTCACGCATTGTGCGATCTGCATGCAAGCAGCCGTAGGGTCGATCTGCTGGATTATCTGATCCGGAAGACCGAAAAAGAAATCAAGCTGAAAAAATAGTAAATGGAGGCAAAAATCATGATGCAAACAGAAAAACTTAATCTGACTGAAGAATGGGACAAGGTCTTTCCTAAGAGCGACAAGGTTGACCACCAAAAGGTAACTTTCATCAACCACTTCGGCATTACTTTGGCAGCTGACATGTATACGCCAAAGGATGCCGCAGGCAAACTGCCAGCCATTGCCGTTGCTGGTCCTTTTGGGGCTGTCAAAGAACAATCAAGCGGCCTTTACGCTCAAGAAATGGCTGAAAGAGGCTTTTTGGCAATTGCTTTTGACCCATCTTACACTGGCGAATCAAGCGGCAGTCCAAGAGGCATCAATAGCCCAGACATCAACGTCGAAGACTTCCAGGCAGCGGTTGACTTTTTGTCAGTGCAAGACAATGTTGACCCAGAAAGAATCGGGATCATCGGGATCTGCGGCTGGGGCGGAATGGCTCTGCAGACGGCTGCAATTGACACCAGAATCAAGGCAACCGTAACCTCAACCATGTACGATATGTCCAGAGTGACTGGCAACGGCTACTTTGACGCGGATGACAATGAAGAAGCCCGCCACAAGATGAGAGTTGCCTTGAATGAGCAAAGAACTGCCGACTACAAGGCTGGCAGCTATGCCAAGGCCGGCGGGGTGGTTGACCCAGTTCCAGAAGATGCTCCGCAATTCGTCAAGGACTACCACGCTTACTACAAGACTCCGCGCGGCTACCACAAGCGCAGCGTCAACTCCAATGAAGGCTGGAACGTGACGACTTCTACTTCCTTGTTGAACACTCGCCTGTTTACCTACTCAAACGAAATCAGAAATGCCGTCTTGATGATTCATGGCGACAAGGCGCACTCATGCTACTTTTCAAAAGATGCTTACGCCAACATGATTAAGGACAGCAAGTACACCGACAACAAGGAATTGCTCTTGATCCCGGGGGCAAGTCACACTGACCTTTACGACCAAAAGGACATTATTCCTTTTGATAAGATCCAATCATTCTTTGACAAATACCTGAACTAGGCCAGAAATGAAAAAGCGGGCTAAGCGGCTGAAAAGTCTGCTGGTTGCTGGTGCTTCCCTTTTCCTTCTGACCGCCTGCGGCACAAGTGGCAGCCAGGAGCAGAGCGGCCGGAGCCAGAAATCAGCAAGCACTTCAGCAGTAAGGACCAGTTCAGCCAGACAAGGAGCAAAAATGCATTTGTATATCGGAAATAAGGAAATTCCAGTCAAATGGGAAAGCAATGACTCCGTTGCCGCACTAAAAAAGCTGCTTCCCTTGACCATCAGTATGTCGAAGTTTGGCGGCTTTGAGCAAGTAGGGAGTCTGGGCCATAAGATCGTCAGCAGCGATCGGCAGACCAAGACAAAGCCAGGCGATATCGTATTGTATTCGAGCAGGCAACTGGTCATGTTCTATGGTACTAATTCTTGGGCATACACGCGCTTGGGCCATATTGACCTAAGCAAAGAAGAAATCCGTGATCTGCTGGATCGGAACAATGTTACCGTAACCCTTAAATAGCAGGGCTTACGATGATTTTGAGGTAATAATGAAGCTGGAAGAATTTTTAGCATACGTAAACAGCGGGAAAAGGATTGTTGATCCTTCAGAAGAACTGGAATACAGCTCATATTTGACGCAAGAAGCCTTGAAGGTGACGATGGAGCTGAATAATGCTTATCACACCCCCGAAGAGGTGCAGAACTTGTTTGCCAAACTGACGAGTAGCAAGGTCAATCGCAGCTTGTCTTTGGTACCACCATTTTATACGGATTGCGGAAAGAACATCCATGTTGGAAAAAACGTGTTCATCAATACTGGCTGCACTATCCAGGACCAGGGCGGAGTCTATATTGGGGACGGTGCATTGATTGGCCACCATGCCATGATCGCGACTTTGAATCACGAGCAAGATCCAGCCAAAAGAGGGGAGCTGCTGCCAGCAGCAGTGCATATTGGCAAAAGGGTTTGGCTTGGCGCTAACGTCACTGTTTTGCCAGGCGTCACGATTGGTGATGGAGCGATTATCGCGGCTGGTGCAGTAGTGACAAAAGATGTTCCAGCCAGAACGATCGCGGCAGGTGTCCCGGCGCGCGTAGTGAAAGAAATAACTGAATAGAGGAGAGCAGCATTCTGGGAATAGGGATGCTGCTTTTTGTAATGTGTATTTTTCAAAAAAACATATTGTTTATACTAAAAAGATGTATAATGGACTTGACCAACAGAAGTTGACCGTGGTGTGTGATAGAAGGGGATGAGAAAAATTGTTTACACAGAAGCAAAAAACGATTGCCTATCGGGTATTAATGGCAATTTACCTGGTCGCTTTGGGGCCAAACTATACTTTTGGCTACGCAACGCAAGACAATCCAAGCAACAATTTCTTCTTGATTGCTAATTTGCTGTCGATTGTCGCGCTGATTCTGGCAGCTGTTTGGATTGACCGGCCGAAGTTTTTCAAGGCAGTGTCTGTTATGATGGTGATTGTGGTCATCTTGGCGGTAGTTCAGCTTGCCTTTCCAGGACAGTCGGCCTATGCAAGATATAGCAACGCTTGGGCAATCATTAATATTATCTGGGCTGTGTTAACCGTACTTTACCAAAAGCAGCAGCTTCAGATGAAGAAACACGCCTAGTTTTTCAGCCAAAAAGGCATGACTCCGTTAATTCGGAATCATGCCTTATTTTTTAGCGATTTTTTCTGACGATGCTCTGTTCTACAGAGATAAAGTGATTCTTGCCATCGACCGTGTGATCGATCAGGGTAAAGTAAGTCGTGTCCTTGCTGTTTTCTGGTACCGCAAGGCGGGCGTTGTAGCCAGTAGCGATAAAGTTGTCCGCAATATCGTAGATATTTTTCAGCAGCAGCTCTTGCTGTTCATCATCGATACCAGAGAAGGATTCGTCCATCAAGATGATCTTCGGAGCAAGCGGATTGCTCATCTTCTTTTCGTCCAGTTCCAAGACGATCAAAAGTGGTTCAAGGATCGCCCGGCTTCTTTGCCCTTCAGAGAAGGCATTAAGCTTCCGGTCAGTCATCTTTTCCGTGGCGTCACCAGCATGACGGCGGAAGCTGATGTTAAATCTGTACCATTTCTTGTAGTCAAATTCCTCATAGAAGTGGTCAACCAGCTCATCCCTGGTCATCTCATCGTTATTGTCCTTAATGTAAGTCCAGAAGCGGTCCATCAAGAGGGTAACCGCGTTCTGGCTTTCCGGACTGTCGATTGAAGTATTCCCAAAAGCTGCCAGGTAGTCCTTTCTGTAGTCTGGAATTTCACTGAAGCTGGTATAGAAGGAGATGTGGCTTGTCTGTTCCTTTTCCTTCAAGGACTTGTTGATCTGTTTTGTCAAAGTTGTCGCTTCAGCAGTGGCCTGGCGGATCTTTTGCAGAATCGTCGAGTTGTTAAGGTAGCGGGCCAGACGCTGAACCTCATCGTCAGCTGAAGCCTGGAATGATTCAAGCTGCTGGCGAATATCGTCATAGAGCTTGCTGAGCTCTAACTCCTGTTCACCGTAGTAGTAGTGAACTACTGCAATTTCATGCAACAAGTTTTGGACTTGAACAAGCAGGTAGTCGCTGAGTTCAATGTCTTCAAATTCCAAGCGTTTGCTGTTGTCGACCCGGTAGTCTGTTTCACCGTTAATGCTGTTAACGGCAATCATAGCCAGGTTGGCCTTATTTTGGTTGTTTGCCTTGACCTGCTCACTGTTCCAGTCGTTAGGGGATGCATCCTTGACCTTTTCAGTTAAATTCAGTTTTTCCAGCAGATCAGTTACTGCCGCATATTCATGATCCAAATCTTCATAGGCTGCCTGCTTTTCTGGCAAATGTTCCTGGTAGTTGGTCAAGTTGTTGTTTTCTTGCTCCAACTTGAATCCAATTTCGGTAAGTTGTTTTTCAAGCTCCTTAAGCATTTGGTCCAGTTCTTCCTTTCTGGCCAGCTGCTTTTTAGTTTCTGGGTCATTCTGGATTTCTTCCAGTTGTTTTTCAAGAGTCTCAATCTGAGCTTTAATTTCAGTTAACCGGTCTTGCTTGTCTTGGACCTGCTTTGTTTTTTCAGATAATTCAGCGCGAGCTTGCATGATCCGGCTTTCAGCACTAGCCAGCCGGTCCTTTTGCTTAAGCAAGTCATTTTCTTGCATAATCCGCTGGATTTGCTTGTCCTGGTATTTGTCCCAGGCCAGACGGTAGTCAGCAAATTCCTTGCTCTCAGCTGGCAAATCAGGGCAGAGCTCGCTAGTAAGTTGTTCTTTTTGCCGGTGGAAGTCGGCTAACTGTACTTCCAGCTTTTCCTGCTTCTTTAAGCGTTTGTCTTGTTCATCTAGGGCATTATTATAGGCGATTTGTGCTTCGGTGACCTTGGCACTCTTCGGGAAAGCAGCAGGATCTGCTTGTTTAAACAGTTCTTGATAGCTGGCCAGCTTATCTGCCAGTTCCTCTAAGTGCAGCTTAACTTGATTAATTTCTTCCGTCAGTTGGGCAATCTGTCTTTCCCGTTCTTTTTGCCGGTTGCTTTCACCGATATGGGTGATCGCTGTGCCTTTCTCGCTATGCACCTTGACGCTGGCATAACTGATATGGCCGTCTTTAACCGCAACCGTTTGTAAAAAGGAGTTAACCCGATCATCTTGACTAACTAAGTAGTCGGCAAGAGTTGAGAGATCACCTTTATTTACATTGCTAGTATTGGCAGTAGAATTATCAGCTTCCAAGCCAGTCTTGATCTCCTGGCCATCAAAGATGGCATAGAGGAGGTTAGAATACTTTAAGTTGCTTTCCAGTTGCAACTGAAGGTCCCTTGGCACGCCGTCTTTAAAGTCAACCAGTTCAAAAAGCTGCTTGCCGTCTTGGAAATCTGCTGTCGTTTCCGGCTTTGGCCGCTCTTGCAGCTTTGCCAAGTCAGAGCTCAGTTGCTTTAACTGGGTCTTTTCAAGCCGAATGTCGTTTTTGGTCTCGGCGATAGCTTCTTGGTACTGACCTCTTGCATTTTCCACTAAATGCCGTCTGTCTTCATAGACCTCAAGGTCAAATTCTGCCACTTGATCAAAACTGATCTCTCTTTCCTTGAGCCAGGCGCTAGTCTCCTGATCCAGTTCAGCCAGGGCAGAGGCAATGTTATCCGTGTAGCTGGTCTCGTCAAAAGCCTTAATTTCTTTATTTACAATGTCTAACTTAGTAACCAACTCTTGGTTTTGTTTGGCCAATTTCTCCAGTTCTTCTAAAAGCTGCTTTTGCTTATTCAGCAACTCTTTAGCGTCTGGGTACTTTTCTTCAAAATCAGCTTGAACTTGATACTTGGCGAGCTCTGACTTGATCGTTGCCAGGCGGCCTTCAAGGATAACGAGAGCGTTCTTCTCTTTTCTTGCGTCCTCGGTATAAGCGAGCAAGCGCTCTTCTGCATTCTTGCGGTCCTTTTGGGCTGCTTCTAAATCTCTTTCCCGGTTTTCTCGCTCATTTTTAGTTTGATCGATCTCACGTGACAACTGGTCAAGGTTCTTAGCATCAATCACGGTCTGCAGAGCTTGCCGTTCACCTTCTTTAGCCTTTAAGTCCTGACTGACACTTGCCTGGTCACTCTCAAGTTTTGTGATCTTTTCCTCAGTTTCCGCAAGTTTAGTCTTTAACTTCTCAAATTGTTCCTGCTTCTGGCCCAACTCAGTTTTAGCCTTGCCGTAGAAGTTCTGGATCTGGGCCAGAGTTGGCTTGTTGGTCAGAGTTTCCCATTCTTCTGTCTTAGCCAAGGCATTGTTCAGCTTGTCCAGAGCAGCCTTTTTCTTCTCTTCTTCAACCATGGCCAGAGCGTTGTCGATGAAGTTTTCAACCGTTGCCCGGTTCGCGTAGTGGCTGAGATTTGGCAGGGCAGTCTTTAAGGCGCTGTCCAATTCAGCCGTGCTGCCAGTTTGCTTTAGTGGCGGCTTTTCAAAAGCAGCCAGGTGCTCAAAGTACTCCTGCATCTCGCTCTGTGAGGCAAAGCCAAAGAAGAGCTGGTTGATGGCATTTTGGTAGTCTGCCTGGGTCTCGTAGCGTCGTTCAACATATGGCTTAACGGCCCCGCGGAATTCCGGCCAGCTGGTCGAGTAGGGGAGATCATCACCTTTAACGCCTTGCTTTAAGACATAGTAGTAGTGGTTGGTGTTTGAACCATCGGCCGACTTGCTGTAAGCCAATAGCAGGGTCTGAATCAAATCGTCTGCCTTAAATTCAACCCAGGCAAAGCCAGCTTCACCGGCCTTGATGTAGTAATCCAAACTTCTCTTGTTATCGACAACCCGCATGCTGCCTAAGAAGATCGTTGGGAAAAGGGAGAGCATAGTCGCGGTTTTCCCGGACCCGTTTTCCCCGTTAAATACAATCGACTGGGTATTGGCGTCAAAAGTCTGATTTCTGTAGTTGAAATAGTTGTAGAAACCAAAGCGGTTAAGCTTATAATTCGTCATCAGTCATTTCCTCATCTTTTACGATTAATCCGGTTAAAGAAGTGGTAAACCAGGTATCCTGTTCTTTAGTCAAAAGGCCGGTATCCTGCTCTTTAGAAAGCAGGCCAAAATAGGTCAGTTCATTCAAGAGTTCACTTACTTTCATCTTCAAGCCAGTTGATTTTTGTGATCCGGTCATGGTCTTGTAGCTGCCAGTCTGCTTGGCCAGGTTAACTAATTCTGGCAATTGAAAACTGCTCTGTCCGCTGTCGTTGATCAATTGGACCAATTCAACTGCCATGGCATCCAGCTTGCTTTGCACCGTGTTAGGGAAATCCAGTTGGGAATAGTTGAGCAGGATAAAATAGTCGTCAACGTTGACTAGCCGCAGGCCTTGCCTTGTTTCATGATTAAAAAAGGGTTCAAAAGAATTCTGCAGGTAGTTGTATTCGTTTTTGCCCATGTTTTCCTTACGGAAGAAGCCGTTCAACAGAAGTTCTTGCCGGGCAAGATCATTGCCAGTCTGCATCCCTTTCTCCAAATCAATCGGATCTTGTGGCTTTGGCTGCTTGGTCAAGACATACAGGGAGTCCTTGTCATCCTGGTCCCGGAGCTCAATCACTCCGTCATTTTCCAGCTTGGCAATGACTGGCTTCAAGTACTTGGACAGTTCCACTGAACTTGCTTCTGACAGATTTTCTTTGTCATTAATATAAGCCACGATATCCTGATAGAGGATGGTCATGCCTGTTTGCAGGCTGGATAATCTTGCTAAAGTTTCATAGTAGACCCGGTATAAGAGAGGATCGGCCTGGACACGCTTGTCAGCCTCAATGCCAACCGGCCGGGTCTTGGAGTAAGCCCGCAGATGCAGGTCCTGGTCCAAGACCAAATTGAACTTGTCTTTCAAATATTTGCTGATTGCCAGGCGGTTTTGCCTGATATAAGCGGTCGTCTTGCCAGCCAGAAGATTCGGCATGACCTGGCTCCAGTCTATTTCTGCCATCTGCTTTTTACCTCCAGTCTGCAATTGCATAAAATCAAGCTCTGTTTCGGTGATTCAATGGTCATGTTTTCCGTTTGGAATTGCTTGACCAGAAGATAGTCGCCAGTCGTAGCGCTGGCACTTAACAAGTCACCATCAGCTGAGAAGCGGTAGTCAAAATGACTTTGCCCCAGCAGCTTTTGTAAAAAGGCAAACTCTTCGTCTGTCAAATTAGTTAACGGCTTATTGATCAGATTTTGTCCAAGCTGGGCCTGCTTGGCTTTTTCCGCCGCGTGCCGCTTTTGCTCAGCTGCAAGTTCAGCTTTTTCCTTATCTGTCAGTTCCATGGACCGGGCCAGTTTCACTTCGGCCCGCTTGCGCTCTTTTGGCGTAAAGTTGTAGTGGATCTTCTCATCATCCAGGCTGTAATTGGCGTGCTTGGACATGTACCAATGGTGGTAGACAGGCGTGCCTTCATATTGATCAAAAAGGAGGGCCATTTCCTGGGCCGTCATGCCAGTTTGAAAGCTCTGAGCCTGGGCTAAAAAGCGTTCAGCCCGCTCCTTGCTGACCTGGATTTCCCGATTTTGGGAGATAAGGTCGATCAAGGCAAAGAACATGTCGCTCAAACGGTCTAAAAGGCTGGCGTAGAGGCCGCTGCCATCCCGTTCACTTTGGGCAATGTCTGCGATATTGCCAGCCATGATTTCGGATAATTCGTCGCTAGTTTTAGTAGCGTTGAAGGCAAGGAGCTCATCGGCCAGGGGCTGGTAAAAGAGCTTAGGACCAATCTTTGTCTGGCTTTCTTCCAAAGCAAAAATTGCTTCCAGGACTTCTGGGATCTTACTTTCAACCTTGTCGAGCACTTCCTTGACTACATCCCGCAACTTAAACAATTCCTGGTTCAAGTCGCCAGTGGTATTTGCGTCAGTTTCCAGACGGAAGACCTGCATGTTCAAGTCGTGGATGTTGGTCGCAAAGCTGTCGATCCGGTTCTTCAGCCGATTATAGATACCATTGTTGTAGCCAAAAGACAAGTCATAAAGGGAGATACCATCTTTAAAAAGCTGCTGCTTCAATTCCAAATTCTCTGGATCTGTCAGCAGTCCCTCAAGACTTTCCTTTAATTCCCGTAAATTCTTGATCAGTTCATCGGTTTCCGTCATGGACAGGGATTCTCTGATCTGCTTTTGCAGGTTGGCGATCTTATCAAAAGCCTGGAAGAGCTCCATACTTTCACTGGTTAAGGCATAAGCCGTGGTTTGCATGGCTTCCTTCATCGACCGGGCCTTAGCCTGGTTGGTTAAGGGGATCGATTTTAAGTTCTTGCTCTCTGACAGCTTTTTGAGGATTTTAGTGACTTCGTCATAGTCGGCTGAAAGCTGCTCACTAAGCTGGAGGGGAGTGTATTCGCCCATGGGGTGGCTGTTTAAATAGACGACAATGTCCCGGGCCAGGCCTGAGGCGGACACGGCTTTTAAAAATCCGTCCGCTTGGGACATGAAGCTTTGGTTATCATAAAAAATCATGGATGGCCTCTTCAAAAATCACGCGTTTCTTTTTCTGGATCTCATTCAGCAGCTGCTGCAAATCTGGATTTTCTACTTCCTTGATCTGCTTGTCTTTTGCCGGCGGGACGCTGGCTTGGTAGTGCTCTTTATAGGTCTTCAGATCCATATTAAGAAGGTGAATCTCTGGGAATTCTAATAAAAGATTGTCTGCAATTTTGATACCGCTTTGGTCTAAATCACCCGAATAATAAAGCTGGCAGGAATTTGTAAGCAGGCGCTTGATCAGCTTTTTCGTGGCAAGGTTGACCTGTCCGCCCGTGCAAACGAAAGCCCGGTTAGGAAACTTACTGGCCAGTGCAGTAGTCACGCCAGAGTTTTCATGCAGGTAAACCTTGATCTTTTCCGGTAAAACAATTGTGTCAATATCCGGCAGGGCAATAATGTCGTAGGTCAAAGGAGTGTCCAGCAGGTTAGCGGTCATCGCGAAATTGTAGAGCTGGTCAGGATAGACGTTGAAGTCTTCTAAAGTTGCTTCTTCGCCTAGCTGGGCTTGGATGATTTTTTCCAAAAGGCCGCGGCCCCGTCTTCCCCGGTCAAAGGCATGGGGATCACCTAGTACTTGCAAGGCAAAGGTAGGCAGCAGGACTCCTTCGGCTGGCCTCTCCCAGGCCTTTGCCATCTTTTGGTAAAAGGGGAGGTCGCTGATAATCTGTTTCTCTGAGAAATTTTCGGCAAGAAAAGCCGCATAAGCTGGAGCTAGGTCTTCTTTGAACTTGTTTAATTTAAGCTGGTCAACCTTGGCTTTCTTCTTTCTCTTGTCTTTTTTAGAGAGCAGGGGGCCGTATTTGTCTTCCAGTTCTTGATAAACTTCAGCTGGGCTCACGTCATATTGCTTAAAAATTTTGTAGCAAGGGATGCTGTAATTGCCGTCTTTATCAAGTTTGGCCTTAGTCAACAGGCCGAGGTCGAGCAGGTCATCCTTGGTCAATGTAATCCGCCAATTTTTAAGCTGCTGGTCTTCGCCTTTTTCAAGATAGAGGTCTCTGGTCAGAGCAAGCCAATCGATCATGAATTTCGTTCCTTTTCCTTCTAAGCTGTTTCAGTTTAACTGCTGAATAATCTAGGCATGATGCTTTGTCATTTCCATGATACCAGATAGGGCGGGGCTTTAGCGGGAAAAGAGGATCTTCTTTATGATTCCATCGCTTCGGATCCAGAATATGCGAAAAGGCCAAGAAATTAAAGAGGGGGGCAAGTTGAATTTAGTCTGGCCCATAAGGCTATTTTTACAGTGCAAATATAGTGTAAAAAGCTTGATATATCAAAGTTTACGCTACTTTGTTTACCGAAGATTTTTCCATTAGCTTTCAAAAAATGTTATAATTTTCTTTGAAAGCGCTATAGAAATGTGAAAAGGAGCAAACTTAAATGGAAAAAATCTTGTATCTCATGCGTCATGGGCAAACACTATTCAACCTTGAACACAAGATCCAGGGTTGGTGCGACTCACCATTAACTGAATTGGGGATCAACCAGGCCAAGATCGCTAGTCGCTACTTTACAGACAACAAGATCCAGCTGGACCACTGCTATTCAAGTACCAGTGAACGTGCCTGTGATACCTTGGAGTTAGTAACCGGCGGCAAGCTGCCTTATACCCGGCTCAAAGGAATCAAGGAATGGAATTTTGGCCGCTTTGAGGCGATGGATGACTTTTTGAATCCACCTGTTCCTTATGGAGACTTCTTCGTTAAGTTTGGCGGGGAAAGTCAAGACGGGGTCAGTGAAAGAATAACTAGGACTTTGAGCGATGTCATGGAGCAAGAAGATCACCATTCGGTTTTAGCAGTATCTCACGGCGGTGCTCTGGCCTGCTTCTTACGCTACAACAAGCTTCCCATTGACCATCATATTGGCAACTGCACTATCCTCAAGCTGAAGTATGAAGATGGTCACTTTGCCTTGCTTGACTGGATTGATCCTAATTTCAGCGAACTCGAAAAGTAGTCACCCAGATGCAAAAATTTTCTTATTAAACATTTGGCATCCCTTTTCTTTGCTTTTTTAACAGTAATTGTTTTTGCGAGAAAAAGCCCTTTCTTGATATAATATAGACAAGGAAGAAATTTTGAACATAAATATCATATTTTGCGAAAGCAATAGAAAAGCAGAGGGACATCATGAAATACGAATTGAGCGGCGGGAATACTTGCCCATTAGCAACTGTAACCCTCGATAAGGGAGAAAGCATCAAAGTCGAAAACGGTGCCATGGTCTACATGAAAGATGTTACCATCGCCGGGAAGATGAACTCCAGCAAGAAAGGCTTGGGCGGCTTGCTCGGCGCGATTGGCCGGAGTTTGACCAGTGGTGAAAGCATGTTTATCACCCAGGCAACTGGTGATGAGGATGGCGGACAAATTGGGGTTGCACCAGCAATTCCTGGCAAGATTGCAAAGCTTTCCGTTGGCAAGCAGCAGTACTGCCTAAACACTGGGGCATTTTTAGCAAGTGATGACAGCGTCAGCTACAAGATGCAAAAACAAAATTTTAGCAAGGCTGCCTTTGGGGGAACCGGTGGTTTCTTCGTAATGCAGACTGAAGTCGAAGGCGACATGTTGGTTAACGCCTTTGGTGACCTGGTAGAACTGACCGTGACCAGCGATAAGCCGATCTCAATCGACAATGAACATGTCGTTGCCTGGGATGCAAACCTTGACTACGACATTAAAGTAGCCTCGGGGATGTTTGGCTTTACCTCAGGTGAAGGCCTGGTCAACCACTTTACCGGGGATGGCAAGGTTATCATCCAAACTCGTAACTTGCATTCACTAGCAGAAGCCTTGCAACCTTTTATTGTTGACAAGGAAAGTAACGATTAAAGAAAACGGGATCGGCGTAGCTGATCCCGTTTCTTGCTCACTAAAGGAAATGATTTTTTCACAAAACTATAAAATTGTTTTAAGCGCTGGCTTATGATAAATTACTAGTAAAGATATTACTCAAAATGGAGGATCCCCAAAAAATGTTCAATCAAGTCGAAATCATGCTCTACGTGAGTGACCCGGAAAAATGTGCTAAGTTTTGGACTGACCAAGTTGGCTTTGCTTTAAAGGAAGAAGGCGAAGGCCCGGACCAAAGCAAGACCTACCTGCTGGCAGCCAGCGACAATGCAGATGCCAGCCTGCGCTTGTTTGACCGGGAAGTAATTGCCAAGTACTCACCAGAACTTGACCTGGCTACTCCATCACTGCTTTTCAGCTGCGAAGACGTGAAGGAAACTCGCCAAAAGTTGCTGGATAAGGGCGTCACCGTTGGTGATGTCGTTGATATGGGCAGTGCTGAAACTTGCAACTTCGCGGACCCAGAAGGCCATTACTTTGCCTTTAAGAGTATGAAGAAGTAATATATTTTCAAGCAAAAGACCGTCACGATTGTGACGGTCTTGTTGTTTCCTCTATTCATTATTGGCAAACTTACCAGCTTCAACATCGCTGATGAACTTATATAAGGAAGAAAAGAATGCCTTAGGATTATCAATGTGGTGGCAGTGACCGCCATCTGGCGTCACAACCATCCGTGAGTTTTTCAAAGTCTTGTGCATCCGGCGGACAGCGTCAAGGGGCATGGTGTCAAATTCACCAACCGTTAGGAGGGTAGGGAGGGTAATCTGACCCAAGCGGTCTCTGAAATCCCACTCAGTTAACTTACCGACCATCATGAATTCATTATTGCCTTGGAAGTAATTGTATACTTGTGTATTCGTCGTGCTAACAACGTGCCGGCTTCCATTTTCCGGGTGACGGATCAAGTAAACGGAGTAAAGCTTGGCAACCAGTTCCTGGTACATGGCATCGTCAAAATTTTCTTCTGCTTCGCATTCCCGCATGTATTCCACTTGAGCCGGGCTGAACATTTCATCTCTTTCCCGGTTGATGTTCTCCGTGTACTCATCCAAATTATCAATCATCGATTCAATAATAACGGCCTTGAGGTGTTGGCCATACTTGACCGCGTATTCCTGGGCCAGTAGACCGCCCCAGGAGTGCCCTAACAGGTAGAAGTCTTCCAAACCGAGCTTCTGGCGGACTTCCTCAAGTTCATCAACAAAGTAGTCAATGTTTAAATACTTACGGTTTTCCTCTTTCGAAAAATCTGGTTGATCTGACCAGTACGAACCTAATTGATCGTAAGAATAAACCTCAACGCCTTTGCCAGCTAAGCCATTCTTGAAATTGTCAAAGTCTTCATGGTTGTCACCAGGTCCGCCGTGTACACAGAGTAACTTGACCGGGCCTTCGTTGACCTTGCGGGTAAAAAGGTGATAGCCATTGTCTAAAGTAACGATTCTCGTTTGATCCATGATTTTCTCCTTCAGTCAAATATTCTCTTGTTACTTGAAATATGCTCTCGTGTAGTCAACCATGCCAACCTTGTGCCAAAGTACACCCTTTAAGTTGGAGTTTACCAGGTGGTCTTCAACCATGGTGTAAAGCGGAAGAACAGGGTAATCTTGATTCATTTGCTCTTGTGCCTTTAACAGGTGGCTGAAGTAGACTGATCTGGTCGCGGCATTCTTTCTAGCTTGGCTAAGCTCATTGTTGTAAGCGGCACTAGCGTATTTACCGTAATTGTGGCTGTTGGTCTTTTCCAAAGTCTGCAGTTCGCTGTATGGGTCAGCGTAGTCATTCAGCCAAAGTGACAGGTAAAGGTCGTACTTGCCGTTGGCTACCAGATTGTAAGCTGACTTGGACGGCAGGTTCTTAACCGTGACCTTTAAGCCTGGCAGCTTGCTTTCCAGCTGCGACTGCAGGAATTCACTGACATTCTTGTCAGTAGTCGTGTCACTTGCCACCAGGGTCAATTCAACCTTTGACTTGCCTAGTTGCTTTAAACCAGCTTGCCAGAGCTTTTTAGCCTTGGCAACATTGTAAGTTTCTTTTGGCTGAGCAGCTGCAGCGAAGTCTTTACCACTGGATGGATCCTTGGCGGCGTTTGGTGCTGAGAAGGTGTAGGAAGGTTTTGAACCATCGGCCAAAACCTTTTTGGACAGTTGAGTACGGTTAACAGCCAAGTAGAGGGCTTGCCGGAGTTGTTTGTTGGCAAGAGTAGCACCTTTAGCCATATTCAGATTTACGAAGTTGTTGCCCGACCGGTAGAGATGGTACAGGTTCTTGTTATTTTGCAGGCCTTGTGCCGTCGTACCGGAAACTACAGCGTCATCTAAGCTTCCTTGCTGGAAGAGCTGGTGGGCAGTGTTTGAGTCTTTGATGACTTGGTAATTAAGCTTTTGCAGCTTGACAGCGTTTTTAGCGTAGTAGTATGGGTTCTTGACGGCAGTCCACTTTTCGCTGGTGTTGGTCCACTTGGTGACCTTGAAGGCCCCGTCAAAAGCAGTATATTTAGCAGCCGTACCATATTTGGCACCATATTTTTTAACCAGGCGGGTGTTTTGCGGATAAAAGGCAGGCATAACCATCTTGTCGATGAAGGTCGGTTCTGGATTTTCAAGCTGCACGACCAGTTTATACTTGCCAACGGCTTTGACGCCTAAGCTACTGACCGCTTTTTTACCTTGAGAGATCTGGTCAGCATTCTTAATATTGCTGAAGATGTAGTTATAGCCAGACATTGCTTTGGGAGAAACGCCTTTTCGCCAGGCAGTCACAAAGTCTTGCGCGGTTACAGTGTCACCATTTGACCATTTGGCATTGTGCCTCAGATTGAACGTGTAGGTCTTACCATCACTGGATTTATGATAGCTAGTGGCAACCGCGGGAACTGGCTGGTCATTTTTATCTGAACGGTAAAGGCCGGCCATAGTTTGCACCAAAGTGTCCCATTGAGGGATTGAGGCAGTCACAGAGGTATCAAGGGAGCTGACTACATCAGTCTCCATCAAGTTAAGACTTGTTTTGGTGTTGGATGCTTGGGAATTGTTATTGCCGCAGGCAGCCAGCGTGCAAGCTGACATGCCAAGTAGTGCAACTGTTGCCATTTTTCTAACTTTCATTTGTGTTCCTCTTTTCATTTTTCAGGGAAAAGAAAAGCGCCCCACTGGATCAAATCGATCCAATAGGGCGCTATTAGCGCGGTACCACCTATTTTCGCCGTTAGGCCTTCACGCACAGATAATGCGCTGCCGCTTTAAGGGGCGGACCCCGAAACCACTAATATCGCAGTTTCCGCTCAAAGGTGATTTTCGCACTTGGTCTGACTGCTTCTTCACACCAACCAGAAGCTCTCTGCAGGTCTCGCCAAAACTACTTTTCCTTTTCAAAGCAATGTTGTTTTGATTTCATGTCTCTTATCTTAATCCTAAATCTGAGAAAGTCAACAGTAAAATGGCAAAAAAGTTAAACTAAAGTTATAAGTGCTGGAAAGGAAATTAACCCTTTGTTAAACTAAAAGTGTTAATTACGTGGAGGAAAAACAATCATGAATTACCAAGACATCAACGCTGAAACGATCGACCGCTGGGTCAAAGAAGGCTGGGAGTGGGGCCAGGCAATCGACCACGAAACCTTCCAAGCCGCTAAAGAGGGAAAGTGGGAGATCAAGCTGACCCCTGTAAAATACGTTCCTCACAGCTGGTTTGGCGATCTTAAAGGCAAAAAAGTCCTTGGCCTAGCCAGCGGGGGTGGCCAGCAAATGCCAATCTTGACTGCCTTAGGGGCAAAATGCACAGTCCTGGACTATTCTGACCAGCAGCTGGAAAGTGAGCGCCTGGTTGCCGAGCGTGAAGGCTACGATATCGACATTGTCAAAGCCGACATGACCCAGCCTTTGCCTTTTGCTGATGAAAGCTTTGACATGATTATCCAGCCAGTTGCTAACTGCTATGTTGAAGAAGTCAAACCGATCTGGAAAGAATGCCACCGGGTCTTGAAAAACGGCGGAGTCCTCTTGGTCGGTCTGGACAACGGGATCAACTACTTGTTTAATAGCGATGAAGAAAAGTATGTCGTTAACTCCTTGCCTTTTAATCCATTGAAAAATCCTGACCAGATGCAGCAGCTGGAAAAAGATGATTCTGGCGTCCAGTTCTCTCATACCTTGGATGAACAGATTGGCGGCCAGTTGGAAGCGGGCTTTACTTTGACAAATCTCTATGAAGATACCAATGGTGAAGGCCGCCTGCACGAATTGAATATCCCGACTTTCATCGCGACCAGAAGCGTGAAATAGCAAAAGCCACCAAGTTTGACCTTGGTGGCTTTTTCCTGTATCCAAATGATTAAATATATTCTTATTCTTCGCCATGTTCAAACTGTGACTGGTAAAGGTCAGCGTAGAAGCCCTTCTTTGCCATCAAGCTGTCATGGCTGCCAACTTCAACGATATCCCCGTCCTTCAAAACGATAATGCTGTCTGCATCCCTAATCGTAGATAAACGGTGGGCAATAACAAAGGCCGTCCGTCCCTGCATCAGCCGGTCCATCCCTTGCTGAATCAAGAGTTCCGTCCGCGTGTCAACTGAAGACGTAGCTTCGTCTAGAATCAAGATCTTTGGATTCTTGACGAAAGCCCGGGCAATCGTCAGCAGTTGCTTTTGCCCGGCAGAGATATTGCTGGACTCTTCGTTAATCATGCTGTCATAGCCCTCTGGCATCTGTTCGATAAAGTGGTCAGCATGGGCATCAATTGCTGCCTGCCGCAATTCCTCATCACTGGCATTGAGATTCCCGTAGCGGAGGTTTTCCTTGATCGTGCCGTTGAAGAGCCAAGTATCCTGCAGGACCATCCCAAACATGGACCGGAGGTCTGACCGCTTCATCTTGCTGATGTCTTTGCCGCCAATCATGATCTTGCCGCTGTTTAACTCGTAAAAGCGCATCAAGAGTTTGACCAGGGTGGTCTTGCCGGCCCCAGTAGGCCCGACGATAGCAATCTTTTGCCCGGCAGAAACATCCAGGCTGAAGTCCTTGATGATGATCTTGTCTGGATTGTAGCCAAAGCGGACATGGTCAAAAGTCACATCGCTTGGCAGCTTAGCTACTTCCGCAGATGAAATTTCGACCTCTTCTTCCGGCATTTCTTCAGCTTCCAGGAAGTCAAAGACACGTTCACTGGCCGCTGCCGTTGACTGCAGCATGTTCATGATCTGAGCCATCTGGGAAATCGGCTGGGTAAAGCTCTTGACGTATTGGATAAAGGCTTGAATGTCACCAATCGTAACCACGCTGTTTACTGCTAAAAAGCCACCCACGATACAGATTGCTACGTAGCCGATATTGCCGATCAAGTTGGAAATCGGCATCATCAAGGAGCCGAAGAACTGGGACTTCCAGCCGGAAGTGTAAAGCTCGTCATTGTACTTTTTAAAAGTTGCCACCGAGGCAGCTTCACCGTTAAAGGCCTGGACGATCTGGTGGGCCCCGTACATTTCTTCAATGTGACCATCCGCGTCACCCAGAGACTTTTGCTGGCCGATATAGTACTTTTGTGACCGGCTCATGACAATACCAAGTATGCCGAAAGTTACTGGCAATATCGCTAAAGCAATCAAGGTCAGCTGCCAGGAGATCGAAAACATCATGACCAGAACGCCAACCACCGTCACGGTTGAAGTAATGATCTGGGCCATGGATTGGTTGAGCGACTGGGCGATCGTGTCCACGTCGTTGGTTATCCGGGACAAGATATCACCACTGGGATGCTTGTCAAAAAAGCTGAGCGGCAGACGGTCGATTTTTTCCGCGATATCTTTTCGCAAGGAATAGGCGACCTTCTGGGAAATGCCCGAGGTAATCCAGCTTTGCACGTAGTTGAAAAGCATGGACAGGAGATAAAGGCCCAGGAGAAGCAGCAGAATCTTGTTGATGTAGGTAAAATCGATTCCCCCAGTATTCTGGATCTTGGCGCTGATCCCGGCGATCAGCTTGTCAGTTGCCTTTGATAAAATTTTTGGCCCAATAATGGAGAAGATGGTCGAAGCGATCGCGAAGATCACTACCACCAGTAAAGACCAGTAATATGGCTTAAGGTAGCGGAATAATCTGGCAAAAGTGCCGGAAAAGTCTTTTGCTTTTTCATTGCCTCTTGCGTTGCCATGGTTATGCATCGGCTAATTCCTCCTTTGAAAGCTGTGAGTAGGCAATTTCTCGGTAGACCTGGCAATTCTTGAGCAGGTCTTGGTGCTTGCCCTTGCCGACAATCTTGCCTTCATCCAAAACGATGATCTGGTCGGCATCCATAATTGACGCGATCCGCTGGCCAACCAAAAGAACCGTCTTCTTTTCCTTGGCAGCCATCTTAGTCAGTTCCCGGCGGACCTTGGCGTCAGTCTTAAAGTCCAGGGCACTGAAGGAATCATCAAAGACCAGGATCTCCGGGTCCTTGGCCAAAGCACGGGCGATTGCCAACCGCTGTCTTTGTCCACCGGAAACGTTGCTGCCGCCTTGGGCGATAGGGGCGTCCACTTTGCCTGGCAGGCGGTCAACAAATTCCTCTGACTGCGATACCCGCAAAGCTTCTTCTAAATGCGAATCATCCTTCGCCCCGTATAAGACATTGGACTTAACCGTCCCGGTCAAAAGCTGCCCTTTTTGCGGCACTAAACCGATCCGCTCCCGCAAGTCTTGCAGGTTGTAATCCTTAACGTCAGTTCCGTCAACCATGACTTTACCGTCAGTTGCATCATAAAAGCGGGGGATCAAGTTAATTAAGCTGGACTTGCCAGACCCGGTTGATCCGATAAAGGCCGTCGTCTTGCCGGCCGGGGCAGTGAAGCTGATATGCTCCAAGGCTGCTTCCTGGCTGCCTGGGTAAGTGAAGGTTACATCGTCAAAGACAACACCCGTATTTACCTTGCCTGACTTGCATTCAGCTGGAGATTCAATTTGTGGTTCTGTTTCCAGGACTTCCGCCACCCGGCCAGCTGAGATGCTGGCCCGGGGGATAAAGATGGCAATCATGGCGACCATCAAGAAGGCCATGATGATCATCATCGCGTATTGCACGAAGGCCATCATTTCGCCAATTTGCATCTTACCCAAGTCGATCTGCTTGGCGCTAGCATAAACGATTACCAGAGTAACTGCATTCATGATGAACATCATGATCGGCATCAAGGCTGACATGACCCGGTTGGTAAAGAGGTTGACCTTGGTCAAATTGCGGTTTGACTCATCAAAGCGGTCTTCACTGACTTTTTCATTGCCAAAGGCCCGAATGACCAGCATCCCGGTCAAGTTTTCCCGCATAGAGAGGTTCAGTTTGTCGATCAGCTTTTGGACAATCTTGAACTTCGGCATAGCCAGGCCCATGGTAATCATGAGGATGACTAAAATCAGCAAAACGACTAAACCGATGATCCAAGTCATCGATGGGGAGGAATCCAAAGCATGCAGGAGGGCCCCGATGCCTAAGATCGGCGCGTAAGCCACCATCCGGATCATCAAAACAATGACCTGCTGGATCTGAGTAATGTCATTGGTTGACCGGGTGATTAAGGAAGCGGTTGAAAAGCGGTCCATTTCCGTATTGGAGAAGGATTCGACTTTTTTAAAAAGGGCCAGCCGCAAGTCCCGGGCAACGCCGGCCCCGACTCTGGAAGCTAAAAGCCCAGCCAGGATCGTTACGACGGAACCAAGAAGGGCAATGCCCAACATCTTCAGACCTGCATTTTTAATGTAGCTGGTCTGCAGCTTGCTGGTTGAAGCACCAAGGCGCTTGTATTCCAGTTTGACCGCCCGGCCGCCAGCCATGTTCATGGTGCTGGTCCCCATCTTCTTCATCTGCTTGTCGATAGAGTCAAAAATCTTCTGCTTTTGTTTTGCACTCATCTGCTTGAAGAAGTAGGCCAGGTCCTTTTTCTGGTAAGCAGCTTCCATTTCGGCGATCTGCTTTTTTGCCGTATCCAGCTGAGCCTTCATTTTTACGGCTTGCGGGCTGGTCGGGGCAACTTTAGCTATTTGCTGATAAGCTTTTTCACCCTTGGCGTATTTGTCTTTGGCAGTCTTGATGCCCTTGGAGATATTCTTAAGGAACTTTTTGCTGGTAGATGAGTTCTTATTTCCCGTGAGGGTGTAGTAGAGGATCACCCCCCGCAGCATGGCCTTATTCAGCTTGTCTCTGTCCACATTTTTCTTTAAGACATAGAGATTTTTGCCTTTAGGAAAAGTCTGCTTCAAGTCACTTGAGACGTCAGCTGCTTTAACATAGCGGTAGCTGGCCTTGATTGTTTCTTGCTGGCTTTTACTTGAATAAGTCAGCAGCTGCCGGTAGGTCTGAGGCGACAAGACATCAGCAACGCTGTCTTTAAAGCCGCCGGCCTGGATCCCGTTGGTGACGATATCACTCATATAGTCCGGCAGAGCTAGTTCCGTCTGGGCCTGCCCGAAGATAAAAGCGATTGCCAATAAAATCGGAAGCAGGTAGGGCAATAGGTATTTTCTAAGCTTGATCATCCTCGTCCTCCTTGACCATTGCTTCCAGATTGTGGCTGATCATGTCAAAAAATCTCATGATCTGTTCAAAATCCTGATCATTCACTCCCTGGAAGATCTGTGCGTTACACTTGTTCATTTTATCGATGACCTCATCAAGTTCCTGGTTGGCCTTGTAGGTCAATTCCAGCCGGTACTTGCGCCGGTCTTTTGGATCAGTGACCCGGATCAAGTAGCCGTCTCTTTCCAGCCGCTTGATCCGACCGGACAGGCTGGCCTGGGTAATGTGAAAAAGTCGGGCAAGTTCTGTCTGATTGAACTTGGTGGTCTTGATCGCGTAGAGCAGGCCGCCTGATTCTCTGGTCAGCTGCATGTCCTTAAACTCAGCATGGTAGACCTTGTGCAAAAGCATGGTCATATAACCCTGCTTTCTGATGATTTTCAAAATACTTTGTTGTTGGGAATTCTCTGAAGAATCCAATTCAATGACACCTCACAATTCATTACTTAGGTGACTAACTGTTAGAAACCTAATTATTAGCGCATTAAGTATTATACTTAACATGCTAAGCAATTACAAGCGGAAATCAGGTAACTTTTGCAAAGAAAAAACGCCAGCAAACGCTGACGCTTAAACTATTGAGTATTAAGGAATACACATTTTTACAACTTGGTAATGTCGACCAAGGAAATCTTGTTGTCGTGCTTAGCTTCCAGAGCGTGGATCAAAGCCCGAGCCGTGTCAAGGGAAGTATAGATCGGCACGCCGGCTTCTACGGCAAAGCGGCGGATCAGGAAGCCGTCCTTCAAGTTGTTGTTTCTGGTTGGGATGTCGATGACCAGGTCGACCGTTTCCGTCAAGATCAAGTCAAAGATGGTGTTCTCCTTGTCATTGATCCGGTTGACCAGGTGGGCAGGGATGCCGTGGCTCTGCAAGAAGTCGTATGTCCCTTGGGTTGCATACAAGTCGTAGCCGAAGTCATGGTATTCCTTGGCAATTGGCAAAAATTCTTCCTTAGCTGAATCCTTGACCGTGCAGATAACCTTCTTGTGCTTAGGCAGGTCCAGCCCAGTTCCCATAAAGGCCTTGTACATGGCTTCTTCAACGTCTTCAGAAATCCCCAGAACTTCACCAGTTGACTTCATTTCAGGGCCCAGGGCAATTTCCGCCCCGGTGATCTTTTCAAAGGAGAAGACTGGCATCTTGACGGCAACCGTCTTCTTTTCCGGAGCCAGGCCGTAGTCATAACCTTGCTCCTTGATGGACTTGCCAATGATGACGTTGGTTGCCACGTCGACCAGAGGAATCCCGGTTACCTTGGAGATGTAAGGGATGGTTCTGGAAGAGCGGGGGTTGACTTCGATCACGTAGACTTCGTTTTCATAAACGATAAACTGGATGTTCATCAAACCCTTGACCTTCAAGGCCTTGGCCAGGCGCTTGGAGTATTCAACGATCCGGTCTTTCATCTCCTGGGAGATCTTTTGCGGCGGGTAGATGGAGATTGAGTCACCAGAGTGGACGCCGGCTCTTTCTACGTGCTCCATGATCCCTGGAATCAAGATGCCTTCGTCATCGCAGATGGCGTCGACTTCACATTCCTTGCCGGCCAGGTACTTGTCGATCAAGATCGGGTGGTCTTCAATGTTGAATTGACTCGTAATGTGGTCGATAAACCGTTTGAGGTCGCCGTCGTTTAATGCGATTTCCATCCCGGCCCCGCCTAAAACGTAGGAAGGACGGACCAAAACCGGGTAGCCCAAGCCGTTAGCGGCCTTTAAAGCTTCTTCAGCCGTAAAGACGGTTTGCCCCTTTGGCCGGTCGATCTGGCACTTTTCCAAAATCTCGTCGAATCTTTCCCGGTCTTCAGCAGCATCAACGCTGTCAGCAGAAGTCCCAAGGATCGGCACGCCCATCTTCATCAAGTCCTGGGAAAGCTTGATAGCGGTTTGACCGCCGAATTGGACGATGGCCCCGTCTGGCTGCTCAAGTTCAATGATGCTCTGCACGTCTTCCGCCGTTAAAGGTTCAAAGTAGAGGCGGTCGGCGATGTCAAAGTCAGTTGAGACGGTTTCCGGATTGTTGTTGACGATGATGGTTTCGTAGCCGGCTTCCTTTAAGGCCCATACGCTGTGCACGCAGCAGTAGTCAAATTCAATCCCTTGGCCGATTCTGATTGGGCCGGAGCCGAAGACGATCACTTTTTTCTTGGATTGGTCTGGCTGGATTTCATGTTCACCGCCATAGACGCTGTAGAAGTATGGAGTTTCGGCGTCAAATTCAGCCGCGCAGGTGTCGACAGTCTTAAAGGCAGCAGTAATCTTCAAACCCTTTCTGAGGTAGTAGACTTCATCAGCCGTCTTGCCAGAAAGCTTGGCAATGACCCGGTCTGGGAATTCGCAGTGCTTGGCCAATTTCAAAAGGTCAGGAGTCAGTTCTTCGCTCTTCAGCCGGTCTTCGATTTCAACCAGGTGCTTGATCTTGTCAATGAACCAGACGTCGATCTTGGTAATGGCATGAATTTCCCGGATGGAGACGCCTTTTCTCAAGGCTTCAGCAATTCTGAAGGCCCGTTTGTCGTCAATCTTGCGGAGGTCTTTCCGAAGTTCATCGGCTGACAACTGGGCAATTTCTTCATTATAGAGGTAGTAGCTGTCTTGTTCCAAAGACCGGAGGGCCTTCATGAAGGCACCTTCGAAGTTGTTGCAGATGGCCATGACTTCCCCGGTTGCTTTCATTTGGGTGCCTAGCTTGCGGGAGGCATCGTAGAACTTGTCAAAAGGCCACTTAGGAATCTTGCAGACGATGTAGTCAAGGGTTGGTTCGTAAGAAGCATAGGTCTTGCCAGTTACGGCATTGACGATTTCGTCCAGGGTGTAGCCAAGGGCGATTTTGGTCGCGAGTTTAGCGATAGGGTAGCCGGTTGCTTTTGAAGCCAGGGCAGAAGACCGGGAAACCCGTGGGTTAACTTCGATGACGCAGTATTCAAAGGAGTCTGGGTTAAGAGCAAATTGGACATTGCAGCCACCTTTGATATTCAAGGCAGTGATGATGTTGAGGGCGGAAGACCGGAGCATCTGGTAGTCCTTGTCTGACAAGGTTTGAGATGGCGCGACCACGATGCTGTCACCGGTGTGGACGCCGACTGGGTCCATGTTTTCCATGTTGCAGACGGTGATACAGTTGCCAGCACCGTCGCGCATGACTTCGTACTCAACTTCCTTCCAGCCGGCGATTGATTGTTCAATCAAACATTCAGTTACTCTGGAGAGGCGGAGGCCGTTAGAACAGATTTCGTGGAGTTCTTGTTCGTTGTGGGCGATCCCGCCGCCAGTACCGCCCAAAGTGTAGGCCGGGCGGACAACTACGGGATAGCCGATTTCCTTGGCAAAAGCAATCGCGTCTTCAACGTAGTTGACGACAACAGACTTGGCAACCGGTTCACCGATTCTTTCCATCAAGTTCTTGAATTCCAGCCGGTCTTCAGCCATCTTGATGGTGTCGGTGTCAGTGCCGATGGTTTTGACATGATGCTTTTCCAAAAAGCCTTCGTCGGCTAAAGCCATGGCAATGTTCAAGGCGTTTTGCCCGCCCATGGTCGGCAGGATCGCGTCAGGCTGTTCTTTTTCAATCAACTGCTTGACGACCGGGACGGTTAAAGGCTCGATATAGACGTGGTCAGCCATGTCACCGTCAGTCATGATTGTGGCTGGGTTGGAGTTGATCAAGACAACTTCGATGCCTTCTTCTCTGAGGGCCCGGCAGGCCTGGGTGCCGGCATAGTCGAATTCAGCGGCCTGGCCGATGATGATCGGGCCTGAACCAATCACTAAAACTTTTTTGATATCGTCACGCTTAGGCATTCTTATGTTCTCCCATCATTTCAATAAAGCTGTCAAAGAGGTATTCCGTATCGTGCGGGCCGCCGCAGGCTTCCGGGTGGAACTGGACGGACTTGATGTTTTCATTTAAGTATTCCAGGCCTTCGATGGTCTTGTCGTTGACATTCTTGAACCAAACCTTGGCTTGCTTAGGGTCGATTGTGTCTTCCTTGATCACATAGTTGTGGTTTTGCGAAGAAATGTAGACACGGCCAGTAGTCAGATCCTTTACTGGGTGGTTGCTGCCGTGGTGGCCGTAGACCATTTTTCCTGTCTCAAAGCCGTGGGCTAAGGCCAAAAGCTGGTGGCCAAGGCAGATGGCGAAGATCGGGATACCGGAAGAAGAGAGGATCTTCAGCTGGTCAATGATTTCCGTGCATTCGCTTGGGTCGCCAGGGCCGTTTGACAGCATGATCCCATCAAAGTTGTTGTCTAAGACATACTGGGCTGGGGTGTCAGCTGGCAGGACGGTGACATGGCAGCCTCTTTTGGCCAGTTCTCTGGCGATATTGCGCTTGGCACCGAAGTCGTAGAGGGCAACTTCGTAGTCACCTTGACCGACATGGTAGGGTTCAAGGCAGCTGCACTTTTCAACGACGCCGTGGATCTTGAAGGCCTTGATCTGGTCGATTACTTCACTGACTTCGTAATCCTTCGTTGTGATCATCCCGTTCATGCAGCCTTCTTTGCGCAGAATCCGGGTAATTGCCCGGGTGTCGACGCCTTGGATGCCGGGGATGTTATTTTCAATCATGTAGTCGTTCAGACTCATGTTCATGCGGAAATTGGACCCCAGCCGTGAAAGCTCGCTTACTACAAAGGCTTCTACAAATGGGTGGGCGGATTCCTGGTCATCCAGGGGAACGCCATAGTTGCCGATCAAGGGATAGGTCATGACTACGCTTTGGCCAGCATATGAAGGGTCAGTCAGGACTTCTACATAACCAGTCATCGCCGTGTTGAAGACGAATTCGCTGATGACATCATGGACCGCGCCGAAGCTTTCGCCTTCAAAAACGTGTCCATCTTCCAGTATTAAACGCGCTTTCATTGATTGTTTGACTCCTATAAAAAAAGACATATCAACGAGTGACATGTCTTAAGTGATGAAATATTAATAAATTGAAAAAATGGAAAAGAAACAGCGAATGAAGCTGGGCAGATATCGGGATTAACGTTAATAAATGCGGTCATTTTTGCTGCTTCCTTTCTGTTTTTTCAATAGTATAAAGGATAGATGCAAGGCATGCAAGTAGTTTTCTTGATTTTCATTAAGAAAGGCGTATATTTTGTATGCATTTAGTTGGTAATCGTTGATGTGACAGTGAAAAAACAATTTTTGCCTGGATAATCACGAATATTCGCCTTTCAATTATTGAAATGATATTTAAATTAAAAAGCGCTTTTTCCTATGCTATACTTTTGACTGAGGTGAAACACATGCCAGGAATCGGAACTGTAATCAACGTCACCGCCATCATCTGCGGTGGTTTGCTGGGCTTGAACTTCGGCCATCTGCTAAAGGCCCGGGTGCAGCAAACACTAATGGTCGCCTGCGGTCTGGGGACCATGTTTTTAGGGATCGCAGGGGCGATAGAAAAAATGCTGCAGGTCAAAAACGGTCAGCTGACCAGTGGTTCCAGCTTGATGATGATTTTGTCTCTAGCAATCGGAGGCTTGGTGGGGGAATTACTCAACATTGAGGCCTACTTTGAATCCTTTGGTCACTTCCTCAAGCATAAGACCGGCAATAGCAAGGACCCGGCCTTTACCACGGCTTTTGTTGATGCATCCCTGGTCGTATGCATCGGCGCTATGGCTATCGTTGGCTCCATCAATGACGGGATTTATCATAAGCCAGATACCTTGATCGCTAAATCGATTCTAGACTTTGTCATTGTCATGGTAATGACCAGCGCCGAAGGCAAGGGATGCATTTTTTCCTTTGTGTCAGTCGGCCTTTTGCAGGGAAGCCTGACTTTACTCGCGCAATTCATCAAACCAGTGATGACTGCCGCCGCTTTGGCTAACATTTCTTTAGTTGGTTCCGTCTTAATTTTTTGTGTCGGAGTCAATCTGCTGTGGGGCAAAAAGGTCCGGGTGGCCAACTTCTTGCCGGCCCTGCTTGTTGGCTGGCTGTTTGCTTTCATCCCCGTGATTGGCTGATGATCATATTCAAATACTGTAAAGCAGTCAAGAAAAAAGTCGGCTTAAACGCCGGCTTTTTCTTCTGCTTCCAAACGCTGCAGTTCTTTTAAGATCAGGATTGTCGATCCTAATACGCAGAGGAGTCTGGTGCCCAGTTGGGAACTCCAGAAAGAATTCGTTCCTAAAGGCGCAAGCAGCAGCCAGTTGACCGCCAGCTTGAGGCCCAGTTCTCCGAGATTGCAGTAGAGGTATTCCTTCATTAAAAACATGCTTCTGAGCAGGCCTTCGTTCAAGAATTTGAAAACAGAAAGCAATTGAATGCCAACGAAAGCCAACAGGTAGACCTTGAAGAAGCCATAAGCTGCCTGGTTCTGCGCCGGATCAAAAAAGAGCCCGGCCAGCTCGCGGCTGGCCAGAACCATCAAAACGGAGCTGATTAGCCAGTAGATCAAGGAAATCTTGCTGCAATAGCGGTAAACAGCTCTGACGGCTGAGTACTTTTTGCCTGCTAATAGCTGGGCAGTCATTAGGGTCAAAGTCTGGGCGAAGCCAACAAGGACGATGGTCGCCAGGTTCATGACTTTGACGATGGCTACATAGCCCAGGATGGCTTCCTGGCCGAAGGGGTTAATCCAGGCCTGGACCAGGGTGGCGCCAAAAGTTACCGCAAACTGCTGGACGATCGTCGGCAGGGCAATGTGCATGATCAGCTTGATCTTATCAAAAGAGAGATCCGGCTTAAGGGAGACCGGTTCTTTTTCCTGCTGGTCCATCTTGGCCAACAGCCAGAGAGTCACCAGCATCATCATCCCTTGCGCCAGAACCGTTCCGAGAGCTGAACCCAAAACGCCCAGGTGCAGGACCAGAATGAACAGCAGGTTCAAGAGCAGGTTCAGGCCGCTGGAGGCAGCCAGCAGGTAGAAGGAAATTTTTGCCCGCTCATTGGAAATGAGGATGGCCCGGCCAACATCGTAAATATAAATGATCGGCAGGGCAAAAAGGTAAACCCGGCCATACAGAAGGGCATCCCTCATCATGTTTTCCGGCAGGGAGATCGCCTTGTAGAGGGCTGGCAGGGAAATCCAGGCAATCACCACCAGAATCAAGCCGCTGATCGCGCTGATGAAAAGCGTGTCGCGGGCCATCGCTGCCTTTTCCTTGTACTTGCCCGCGCCTAAAAGGCGGGAAACCGTGACGTCAACCGACATCTCAAAGCCGCCCGAAACCACCAGAAACAGCATGATCACGCTGGCAGCGTTGCCGACGGCACCGAGCTGTCTGGCCCCAAGATAGCGGCCAATGATTGCCATGTCAATCACGCTGTAAAGCTGCTGGACGACCAGTTCACAGATCATCGGCAGACTGAAGCTCCAGACTTTTCTTCTTAATTCACTTGTCATCTCTGTACCTGCTTTCAAATTTCTTATCTTTAGGGTAAACTATGCCCTAAGGGCATAGTCAAGGCTGGAACCTGTTTTTTGAAAGGAAAATTCGATGGACGAGAATTTGATCAAGACTGGCGATTTTGCCAAAATGTGCGCTGTCAGCAAAAAGGCGCTCTATTTGTATGAAGCCAAGGGGCTTTTGCTGCCGGCATTAGTTAAAGACAACGGCTACCGCTACTACCGGTTAGAGCAGGTGGACCAGGTAGCAACCATCCGCCTGCTAGAAAAACTGGGCAGCAGCCTGGATGAAGTTGGCCGCTTTTTTGCCTTGACCAAACTGCAGGACCGCCGCAGCTACCTGCTCAAACAGCAGGATGCCGTTGAAGACGCATTGAATCAGCTAAGCCGGATCAAAAGCAGCTTGCTCTTTTTTGACAAGCGGATAGATGATTTTGAAAAATTAGGCTGCCAGAATCTGACCATTGAAAGCTGCCCGACGGAGTATCTTGAGGTAAGTCCGTTTAGGCGGGGCGTCTCGCTGAATCCGATCAACTTTGGTCCCCGCTACGGGGTGATGACTGATGATTTTGCCCAGGCAACGATCAGCCGCTTTTTCAAAGTGGTCAGTGCAGGGGAAGGCAATTTTGTCAAAGCAGCAGGCAAATATGCTTATTTTTACCAGGAACTGGACAATGAACAAGTGGCGGCCAACGGACCACGCGCACTGGAATTTATGCAAAAACAAGCAAGGGTGCTGCCGCCTTTTTATCAAGAAGATTTCAGCAGTTCAGTCTTGGGTCATGGCGGATCGGTGATCATCAAGTATTCTGCTAAGCTGGATCTGTGAGCAAATAAGCGGCAACCCTACAGTTTTTTTCGCGTGAAGGGATGCTGCTTTTAAATTTGCACTCACTTTTGATCGAAAAAGTGCTTCTAAGCGAGCGTAAATGCGATTGAAAAGATAATCTATCGTTTTTTTCACTCCAATTGCTATAATTAGGGGGAGGTGAGAACCATGAGTGAGACCAAGGATCTATTATCCCGCTTGATACTCAAGGGCAAGAACCAGACCTTTGATAGCCTGCAAGCCCAGGAGCAAAATTTAACTTTCTCTAGCTTGGAAACTGCTTTAAAGGATAAGCTTGGCATAGAGGCGCTGAATCAAGATATTCTGATAACTTTGGATTTGCTTCGCAAGGGTAGCGGATACACCAACGCTGGGGCACTTTTGGCTGATCACAATCATTTTCGTGGTATCAATTTGGTTCGTTTTGGAGCAAATCTTAATATCACGCTGGATCGAAAAGATTATGAAGGTATTTCTGTTTTAGATCAATATAATCTCTCCATTAACATGTATCGACAGTATTACCAATACGAAGAAATCAAGGGCTTTAACAGAGAACTGGTAACAGAGATACCTGAGGAGGCTTTCAGAGAAGCAGTTGCTAACGCATTGGTACATCAGACTTGGGATGTGAACTCTCAAATCAAAAATTTCAATGTTTGACAACAGAATTGAAATTGTTTCACCCGGTGGTTTGCCAAGTGGCTTGAGCAAAGAGGAGTATCTCTCAGGGAAAATTTCAATACTGCGCAACCCGATTTTGGCGAATGTGTTTTACCGTTTAGGCTTAATTGAACAATTTGGTACGGGAATCCGCAGAATTATCAGTAGTTATCAAGGAAGCGTTATTCAACCTCAATTTAAAATCTTTGAGAACTCAATCGTGATAATTTTGCCGCTTTTACAATCAGTACCAGTCAATCTTTCTAAAGATGAAGGTAAAATTTATCAGGCAGTTCAATCTGGAAACGAAACTACCAGCAAGATAAATGAAGAGGTCAGCTTTGGTCGAACCAAAACCTTAAAGTTGATTAACTCTTTGGTAAAGAAGGGATACCTTATTAAAATTGGGGAAGGCAGAGGCACAAAATATCAGTTAACGAAGTAGAAAAAATGCAGCATCCTTGATCGATTCCTTCGAGAGGGGGATGCTGCTTTTTTGTATTTGATCAAAGGTGGACAAAAACAGAGTAATTTTCTGGAAAATTATTGTAATATCCCGGCTGTCAAAGAATTTTGACAAAGAAAATAGAGGATGTCAAAGAAATTAGCTGGACCTTTTGCGAAAAACACGGCTTAATTAAGACAGAAAGGAGCGGAAATATGAATACAGGAGAAAGATTGAAAAAAGCCCGCAAGCAAGCGGGATTAACGCAAGAAGCCGCGGCTGGCAAGTTGCAGGTTTCTCGTCAGACCTTGTCCAACTGGGAGAATAATCGTACTTATCCTGATCTGGTCAGCTTACTGGCCATCAGCGATCTCTACCAGATCAGTCTTGATGCCTTGCTAAAAGGTGACCAGGACCTGGTCCAGCACATGGAAGACAAGATGGACACCGTAAAACAAGGTAAGCAACTGACAGCGGCTTTACTGATCAACTTGCTCTTGCTGGTCATTGGCGCAGTGGTGTTACGTTACGCGTCAAGTCAAGCTGCCTATATAATTCTGTTTGTTTCCTTGGTCGTCAGCGTGTCCTTTTTACTGATGCAGATCGTTAAAAGAATATAGGAGGTTGCAATAATGAACCTGTTAATTTTAATTGGCCTGGCAGTCACTTTTGTCGGTATTTTTTATACTTGGTACCAAATCTATTCTTTAATGCGCCTTGATGCGGAGATGCGCGGAATTCCGCATCCCAAAGGAACCGCCTTGTTTCTCAGCAGCGGACAGAGAGGGGAGGGACTCCTGGCCTACTTGATCTATCGGAAAAAATATCCTTTGACTTCGCTCACTCCCAAAGACCGGGCAAAAAGCGACCAGCTAAAAAAACAAGCCTGCCTTGGAATAGCCTTCATGGCTGTTGGCGCATGTATCGCGATTATTGGCTTGAGCATCAGCTAGAATTATCTAATCTGGAATTTCGGCAGATTGTTAAAAAGCGGCAATTTTTAGCTTGCCGCTTTTTGCATTTTGATTCTGAGTTGCAATAAACGGTCAAGTCTCCAGGGCGGAAAAATTTGGCCGCAAATGAGAGCTTTTCTCAGCATTTTTGGCAAAAAATCACCATTTCACTGAATGCGTAGAAATAAGCATTTTTACGCATTCAAATCTTAATTGGCTAGGACGGATTTTTGGACAATTTTGCCACTTCAATGCACCTTTATGATAGAATAAATACATAAAGACGCATTCAAAGAGGGGAGGATTTTAACAGCAAAATGGGCCGCAAAGTCAAGAAAACGGAAAGCAGTAGAAATATCCGGCCGTTGAAGACAGCAAAAGAAATTAACGCCATGAAGCGGGCTCTCCAATTTGGAACCGGGACGGTTACTGGGCAAAACAGAAATGGCTTGCGGAATGCCATGATTTTTGTCTTTGGGATCAACACGGGGCTCCGGATTTCCGATATCGTCAAGGCCAAGGTCTCAGATATCGAGGACGGAGAATGGTACAACCTGGTTGAAACCAAAACCCACAAGAACCGACATGCATACATTGGCAATATCAGCCAGGATTTGGCCAACTACATCGCGCAAATGCAGCTAAAGCCAGATGACTGGCTTTTCCCTTCCAGAAAAGGGGAGGGGCATATTGAAGGCAAGTCTTTTTACAAGGACTTGAAGCGGGCAGCCCGGCAGTGTGAGATTGATCCGAATACTGTCGGCACACACACCCTGCGCAAAACTTTTGGCTATCACTATATCAAGAGCGCGACCACCCCGGCTGGCGATCCGGACCCCCGGGCCTTGTACAAGCTGCAGAAGATGCTGAACCACAGCAGCCCGACGACGACTTTGCGCTACATCGGTCTGGAAGACGAGAGCATGGAAGAAGATCTGAAGACTTTCCGATTAGGATAAAAGATAGCATTTTTGAACTAGCAATTATTTGCGCTTAAATGTGCAACTGGTCACTGCTAACTTTTTAAGCGCCGCAGAATCGCCCTCTCAGCACTGATAAAAAGTTAGCAATTTTATAGACATAACAATAATTATGTAAACTTAAAATCGACTAAAACAAAATCCTTCGAATTTTTTCGAAGGATTTTTTGCTAGATAGAGTAGGGAATTAATAAACAGTTATTAGTTGCTCTCAGTCTCAAGCAGTCCGTACGCGGGAAGTGGATCCGTGGTCTGCAGCAGCCTGCGATAGCGTCTCTGTTGTCTCTGCAGGTTTTCATCGGCAATCGTACGTGCACCGAAAGTCATAAAGGGACGGACGTATTTCATGCCGGTCAAGCCGGCCATTGACTGGTAGGGCCGGAGCAATTCCGCCAGCCGGTAGCCGTGCAGGCCTTCCCGGGTGTAATGTTCCTGCCCGCCGCCAACGGAAACGCAGACCAGCAGTTCCTTGCCATGCAAGGCTTTGCCCTTGCTGCCATAGGCCCAGCCGTGAGTCAGCACGTCATCTTCCCACTGTTTTAGCAGGGCCGGGCTGCTGTACCAGTAGATCGGGAATTGGAGCACGACCCGGTCGGCAGCTTCAAGCGCTGCCTGTTCAGCCGCTACGTCGATTTTGAAGTCAGGATAGAGCTGATAGAGATCGCGCACTGTAACGTTGTCAAGGGCTGCGGCTGCTTCGAGCAGCGGACGGTTGACCTTTGAAGCGCGCGGATGCGGGTGCGCGAAAATGATCAAAGTTTTCATGGAGATTTTTTTGCCTTCTTTTTTCACGGGGAAAATTAATGGCTGCGGTTCCGGTAGTCCTTGACGCTCTTGAAGCGGGCCAGTTCCTCACTTTGGCCGCTCTCTTCCAGATACTGGCTGTACTGGTCGGCCAAGTCAGGCACGACTTCGTTACTGCCAGGAGTGAAGTGAATCTTTTCGGTACCGGCTTTAATCGCGGTCTCGAAATACCATTCCTTAAACTTCAAGTAGCACAAGGTATCCTGCAGGTCGCTGATCTGTATCTGCAGGTCCTTTTCGTGTGCTTTCAAGAGCTGGTAGCGGTCCTCAAGAGTGCTGTCGCCTTGCAGGCGCATTTGGATGAAGTCAGCAATATCGGTCACCGGCACGCCGGCGTTTTTAAGGCAGATGATCGTGCGCATCAAGTGAACGTCATTTTCGGAAAAAACGCGCCGGCCGTTTCCGTTGCGCTGGATGAAGGGCAGAAGGCCCTCCTTGTCATAGTAACGAATCGTGTCAATAGAAATACCTAGTTTTGCCGCAACTTGACCGATGCTGTAGCTCATCTTTTCCTCCAATGCTTATCTGTTTTTAGTCACTTACTTGTCATCGGTTGACAGAGAGATGGCGCGATTGCTCTCAATTTCGGCTGCCAGTTTGCGCAGCTTTTCCAGGCTGCCGTTGTAGGCAAATTCACCAAGCGGCAGGTGGTCTGGCATCTCGTCGCTGTTAACTGCGTCAATGATTGCCTGGGCAATCAAAGCTGGATCCCCAGGTGCATTGTCAACCGCCTGGTCAGTCGTTGCAACCATGTTCTTGAATTTGGCATAGTCAGCGATTTCCGGCACCTTCTTTTCAGATGAAGAGCCAGCCCAGTTGGTCCGCGCGCCGCTCGGTTCAACCGTCAATACCTTGATTCCAAGGTCAGCTACTTCCTGGCGCAGGGCATCAGAATAGCCTTCAACCGCAAACTTTGCGGCACTGTAGTAGCCCATGGTTGGCAGAGTAGTCAAGCCCAGAGCCGATGAAATATTGACAATTATACCACTCTTGTTAGCCCGGAACTGCGGCAGCAAGGCTTCCGTCATTTCGGCCAGGCCAAAGAAGTCAACTTCAAACATGTAGCGCACTTCCTGCAGGTCGCTTTCTTCAATCGTTGAGAAATAGCCCAGACCGGCATTATTGACCAAGACATCGATTTTTGGCGAAAATGCCAGGGCTTCTGCAGCTGCCCGCTTGACCGCTTGCGGATCAGACACGTCAACGATGACTTTTTTGATCTGACCGTGATCGTACTGATCAAGATAGTCAAGATCAGCTTCCTTACGGGCGGTGGCGATGACGCTGACGCCGTCTTCCTGGGCCAGCTTGCTTGCCAAGGCCTTGCCAAAACCGCTTGAAGTACCAGTAATCATCCAAGTTTTCATGGTTAATTTACCTCCTTGTCTACAATTGTTAATATTGTTCTCTAGCTGCAGTTAACAAGCCGTCAAGCCAAGCCTGGTGGCCGTTAAGCATTGGGTTTGGGACAGTTACGGCCAGTTCAGCGGCAGACTTGCCCAGCTGAGATTCCTGGGTCAAGAGGCGGACACGATTGTCAGGCAGCTGTTCGATCAAGAAAGCGTGGTATACGTCGATTGAAGAGTCTTCATCCCCGTCATTCCAGCCATGCCAGGCGATTCTGGCTACCGGACTGTCAACCGTCGGGCTGACCAGTTCCATGACCTGGGCATCGATCGGGAAGCCGAAAGTATCAAAGTGGAAACGTTCGCCGTAGTGAAGATCGCTGTTTTCGCCGTTGGTAAGTTCAATATTAGCGGCGTTGTCGTAGTACTTTTCCCATTCAGCAGTATCTATAAGATAGTGCCAGATGTCAAAAACTGTCAGATCTTTAACAATAACCTCATTAGAAACAAAATTGTCAGTCGTTCCAGGCAAAAAACGGCTTGGAAAGCTAATTGAATGCATGTGTAATTCCTTCTTTCGTTAACTTGATAGTAATTACTGTAAAACCTGGAGCTAGCTCTAGGTCAAGCATTATTTTGATTTTTTGGGGGAATTGCACTGACTCCTTAAAAATAGTACTTGAATAAGCAAAAAACGACCGCGTGAGCACTTGCTCCACGGGTCGTTTTGTAGTTTTAGTGGCTACAGAATGTATTCCATCGTAGTTTCCTTGACTTTGAGGCCGTTTTTCTCATAGAAGCGAATGGCGGAATCGTTGCCGGCCCAAACGTTTAGAGTCACTTCATAGCATCCTAGGCGCTTGGCTTCCTGCTTGACGAAATCCAGCAAAGCCCGGCCGACGCCTTGAGAGCGGCGGGAGCTGTCAACGCACAGATCATCTATAAAGAGTGACTTGAACTGCACCATGTTTGTAGAAAAAGGCTGCTCTTGAAGCTGCGTAAAGGCATAGCCTAATACGTCATCATTTTCGTTAACCGCAACATAAATTGGCTTTTGATCGTCCTTTAACAATTCCATCAGTTCTTCAACCGTGTACTTGGTTGTACCAGGAATAAAGACATCCGGCCGGATAGAAGCATGGATTTCAAGCACTTCGTTGAGTAAATTCATAATTGCTGGGACATCTTTATCCCGTGCGCGCCGTATATTCATTTTGTGCACCTCTTAAATTAAGTATTTCTGATATTTTAACACTATTTTCTGCTAAAAATAGTAATGAAATTAGATCTGATTTAAAGCAAAATTGGTCCGTTCTAATTTTTAAAAAGGCTTTGACTTTTTCAAAAAATAGCGCTAACATATTACGCAAGGTATTATCAATCTACAAATTAGATTAACTTGTTATAGCTGTTTTTAGGGCTACCGAGCTCTTTTTTTGAGCACTATTATAACTTAACAGATATAATCTGATTGCAATGCAGATTTTTGTGCCTTGAATAGAAAAAATGGGAGGTATTTTTACGAGGAAAAGGAAAAAAGTAAAAAGGCTTAGGAAATTCCTAGCCTGGCAGATGATTGTCTTGATGTTGTTGGGAAACTTGTCCGTTAATGTAACCAACTCCATTGCGGCAACAACAGAAACAACATCATCTACCGAAGCGGAAGGAGATGAGGAAGAAAAGGAGACTTCCACTAATACTGAAGCTGCTTCAGAAGCAAACTCCATAAGCAGCAGCCAGGCACAGTCAAGTAATACGGACCGTTTAAGAACTAACCAAGCACGTGCTCCGTCGCAAAAGTCTTCCGGCAGGGATGTCAGTTCAAACATCACCAGTCTGACGGTTTCAAAATCACATGTGAATGATGGCGAAAGAATTGAAGTGAAATTCAATTTTGATGACCATGCTGTCAAGATGCAAGAAGGCGACCAGATCTCAGTGAAATGGACAGGTAGCAGTACAGTTTTTGCCGAAGGTTATCAGCTTAACAAAGATCTTTACATTGACGGTGTAAACGTCGGTACTTTACAGATCACACAAAACAGTGCGGTCGTCTCTTTTAATAAGAATATCGAGGATCTTGACAACGTTAATGGCTGGGCATCATTTGAAATCTTAGGACGCAACGTAACGAACACTACATCTGAGTCAATTGGTACGGTTAGAATTAGCAGCGGGTCCAAGTATAACGACATTGAGATTACGAAACCAAAGTCTGGCGATTCTGGTAGTGGTGGAAACCCGTTTTACTACAAGACTGGTGACATGCTTCCATCGGATACTGACCACGTTCGCTGGTTCTTGTGCGTGAACAACACTAAAGATCAAGTCATTGGTGACACCAAGCTTCTTGACCAAATTCAGCCAGGACAAAAGCTCGATACAAGCAGTTTTAAGATTACAGTTTCAGGTCGGAATAATGACTTTTTCTATGGGGATGATGCAATCAGTAAGTTTGAAGCTGCATATCCAGGTTCAGAAATCAAGGTTGATGGACAGAATATCAACGTAGTTTTGCCAGAACGTCATGTCTCCAGAAACAACATTGTGATCAACTACAAGACTTCGATCATTGATTACAATCAGAAGAAGTTCACTAACAACAGCCAAGCTTGGTATCAGATTTCAGGTGATTCAGCTGTTGCAGGGAAAGACTTCAATTTCCAGGTAACCAATGTCAACGCTGACGGCGGGGTGGATGGCAGCAATCGGACCAGCGTCAGCGTAAAAAAAGACTGGGTTGGGGATGATAAATCCGACCGGCCGGAAAGCATTAAAGTCCAGTTGTATGCCGATGGTTATCCAACTGGTGATCCGGTGACGTTGACAGCAGCAGATGGCTGGAAATACACCTGGGATAAACTGGTCAAAGCTGTTCATGGCAATAAAATTGCTTATACGGTGAAAGAAGTGAACGTGCCTGATGGGTACGAAAGCAGTGTCTCCAACACTGGAAATGACTTTACAATCACTAATAAGCAAGCCAAAAAGGTTACAGTTTCTGGACAAAAGAGCTGGAAAGATAATGACGACCAAGATGGTCTGCGTCCTGACTCGATCACAGTTCATCTTTTAGCGGATGGGGAGGAAATCAATAGTCAGAAGGTTACTGCAGCAGACAAGTGGCAGTATAGTTTCGATAACTTGCCAGAATATAAGGATGGCAAGAAGATCGCTTACTCCATCAAGGAAGATGCAGTCAAAGGCTACGATTCACAAGTCGATGGTTACGATGTAACTAATACCCACCAGCCGGAAACCACAGCTGTACTGGGTCAGAAGACTTGGGTTGATGGAAATAATCAAGACGGTCTGCGCCCAGCTTCGATTACGGTTCATTTGTTAGCCGATGGTCAAGAAGTCGCTCAACAGACTGTTTCTGAAGCAACCAATTGGCACTATGCTTTCAGCAATCTTCCAAAATTTGATCATGGCAAGCAAATTGCGTACTCAATTAAGGAAGATCCAGTAGCTGGTTATACTGGCCAAATTCAAGGTTATGACTTGATTAACAGCCATGCGCCAGGCAAGAATTCGATTGCCGGGGTTAAGACTTGGAATGACCAGAATAACCAAGATGGATTAAGACCAAGTTCAGTTACAATTCATCTTTTGGCCGATGGCGAAGAAGTTGCCAAGCAAACAGTTTCTGCCTTGACTAATTGGCAGTATATTTTCACTGACATGCCAGAATACAAGGATGGCAAGAAGATCGCTTACACCATTAAGGAAGGTGCGGTTAAGGGCTACAGCAGCGAAATTGATGGCTTCAATGTGACAAACACTCATAAGCCATCTACCACGACTGTAGCTGGTCAAAAGTCTTGGAAGGACAATGATGACCAAGATGGACTTCGTCCCGACTTTATTACTGTCCACCTTCTCGCAGATGGTAAGGAAGTAAAGAGTCAGAAGGTTACTGCGGCTGACAAGTGGCAGTACAGCTTTGACAACCTGCCAGAATACAAGGATGGCAAGAAGATCGCTTACACCATTAAGGAAGGTGCGGTTAAGGGCTACAGCAGCGAAATTGATGGCTTCAATGTGACAAACACTCATAAGCCATCTACCACGACTGTAGCTGGTCAAAAGTCTTGGAAGGACAATGATGACCAAGATGGACTTCGTCCCGACTTTATTACTGTCCACCTTCTCGCAGATGGTAAGGAAGTAAAGAGTCAGAAGGTTACTGCGGCTGACAAGTGGCAGTACAGCTTTGACAACCTGCCAGAATACAAGGATGGCAAGAAGATCGCTTACACCATTAAGGAAGGTGCGGTTAAGGGCTACAGCAGCGAAATTGATGGCTTCAATGTGACAAACACTCATAAGCCATCTACCACGACTGTAGCTGGTCAAAAGTCTTGGAAGGACAATGATGACCAAGATGGACTTCGTCCAGACTCTATCACTATCCACCTTCTCGCAGATGGTAAGGAAGTAAAGAGTCAGAAGGTTACTGCAGCTGACAAGTGGCAGTATAGCTTTGACAACTTGCCAGAATACAAGGACGGTAAGAAGATTGCTTACTCCATTAAGGAAGATGCGGTCGAAGGATACGATTCTAAAGTCGATGGTTACGATATAACTAATACCCACCAGCCGGAAACCACAGCTGTACTGGGTCAGAAGACTTGGGTTGATGGAAATAATCAAGACGGTCTGCGCCCAGCTTCGATTACGGTTCATTTGTTAGCCGATGGTCAAGAAGTCGCTCAACAGACTGTTTCTGAAGCAACCAATTGGCACTATGCTTTCAGCAATCTTCCAAAATTTGATCATGGCAAGCAAATTGCGTACTCAATTAAGGAAGATCCAGTAGCTGGTTATACTGGCCAAATTCAAGGTTATGACTTGATTAACAGCCATGCGCCAGGCAAGAATTCGATTGCCGGGGTTAAGACTTGGAATGACCAGAATAACCAAGATGGATTAAGACCAAGTTCAGTTACAATTCATCTTTTGGCCGATGGCGAAGAAGTTGCCAAGCAAACAGTTTCTGCCTTGACTAATTGGCAGTACGCTTTTAGCGACATGCCAGAATACAAGGATGGCAAGAAGATCGCTTACTCCATCAAGGAAGATGCGGTTAAGGGCTACGACAGCGAAATTGATGGCTTCAACGTGACTAACACTCACAAGTCGTCTACTACGACTGTAACTGGTCAAAAGTCTTGGAAAGACAATGACGACCAAGATGGTCTGCGTCCAGACTCTATCACTATCCACCTTCTTGCAGATGGTAAGGAAGTAAAGAGTCAGAAGGTTACTGCAGCAGACAAGTGGCAGTATAGTTTCGACAACTTGCCAGAATATAAGGATGGCAAGAAGATCGCTTACTTCATTAAGGAAGATGCGGTCGAAGGATACGACAGCGAAGTGGATGGCTTTAACGTGACCAACACTCACAAGCCGTCTACTACGACTGTATCCGGTCAGAAGTCTTGGAAGGACAACAACAACCAAGATGGTCTGCGTCCCGACTTTATTACTGTCCACCTTCTCGCAGATGGTAAGGAAGTAAAGAGTCAGAAGGTTACTGCGGCTGACAAGTGGCAGTACAGCTTTGACAACCTGCCAGAATACAAGGATGGCAAGAAGATCGCTTACACCATTAAGGAAGGTGCGGTTAAGGGCTACAGCAGCGAAATTGATGGCTTCAATGTGACAAACACTCATAAGCCATCTACCACGACTGTAGCTGGTCAAAAGTCTTGGAAGGACAATGATGACCAAGATGGACTTCGTCCAGACTCTATCACTATCCACCTTCTCGCAGATGGTAAGGAAGTAAAGAGTCAGAAGGTTACTGCAGCTGACAAGTGGCAGTATAGCTTTGACAACTTGCCAGAATACAAGGACGGTAAGAAGATTGCTTACTCCATTAAGGAAGATGCGGTCGAAGGATACGATTCTAAAGTCGATGGTTACGATATAACTAATACCCACCAGCCGGAAACCACAGCTGTACTGGGTCAGAAGACTTGGGTTGATGGAAATAATCAAGACGGTCTGCGCCCAGCTTCGATTACGGTTCATTTGTTAGCCGATGGTCAAGAAGTCGCTCAACAGACTGTTTCTGAAGCAACCAATTGGCACTATGCTTTCAGCAATCTTCCAAAATTTGATCATGGCAAGCAAATTGCGTACTCAATTAAGGAAGATCCAGTAGCTGGTTATACTGGCCAAATTCAAGGTTATGACTTGATTAACAGCCATGCGCCAGGCAAGAATTCGATTGCCGGGGTTAAGACTTGGAATGACCAGAATAACCAAGATGGATTAAGACCAAGTTCAGTTACAATTCATCTTTTGGCCGATGGCGAAGAAGTTGCCAAGCAAACAGTTTCTGCCTTGACTAATTGGCAGTATATTTTCACTGACATGCCAGAATACAAGGATGGCAAGAAGATCGCTTACACCATTAAGGAAGATGCGGTCGAAGGATACGACAGCGAAGTAGATGGCTTTAACGTGACCAACACTCACAAGCCATCTACCACGACTGTAGCTGGTCAGAAGACCTGGAAGGACAACAACGACCAAGATGGCATCCGTCCAAACTCTATTACTGTCAACCTTCTCGCAGATGGTAAGGAAGTAAAGAGTCAGAAGGTTACTGCGGCTGATAAGTGGCAGTACAGCTTTGACAACCTGCCAGAATACAAGGACGGTAAGAAGATTACTTACTCCATTAAGGAAGGTGCGGTTAAGGGCTACAGCAGCGAAATTGATGGCTTCAATGTGACAAACACTCATAAGCCATCTACCACGACTGTAGCTGGTCAAAAGTCTTGGAAGGACAATGATGACCAAGATGGACTTCGTCCAGACTCTATCACTGTCCACCTTCTCGTAGATGGTAGGGAAGTAAAGAGTCAGAAGGTTACTGCAGCTGACAAGTGGCAGTACAGCTTCAACAACTTGCCAGAGTATAAGGCTGGCAAGAAGATTGTTTACTCAGTAAGAGAAGACGATATTGCTGGCTATGAAAGCCAAGTAGACGGATATGACATCACTAACACACATGTTCCAACTACTCATTCAATAAGAATAACCAAAGTTTGGAAGGACATGAACGATAGAGATGGCATTCGTCCGAAATCTATTAGAGTTCAACTCTACGCCAACGATCAGAAGTTTGGCTCTGAAATTGAACTTAGCGATGAAAATGACTGGTCTCAAGTGATTAATGATTTGCCAGTCTTTAATTCTGGCAAGAAAATCAGTTATACGGTTGATGAACTTGATACACTGCAAGGATACACGAAAACCGTTAACTACTCTGATCCAGAAAATATTTTACTGATTAACACATACAAACCATTTGTTCCTTCATTGCCGATTTTCCCAAGTCCAGGTAATGACACAGGTAAGAAAGCTGAAATCGAAGTACCCAAAACAAATAACAGGATTCCTTCTCAACCAACTAAGCCTAATGTGCCAAGCCAAAAAGCCAAGGAGTATGCTAATAATTCTAGTGAGAAGACTAACTCAAGTCAGAAGCGGCTCCCACGCACTGGCGAAAATGATTCTGTTCTCTTGAAGATGATAGGTTTGTTGCTACTGTTCCTTTCAGTTGCTTCTCTCTATATCTACCGAACAGAAGACCGAAATTAGTCCAATAATTTCAGACGATCAATGGTATATCCATTGGTCGTTTTTTGTGTTGTAAATTGGCGCGATCTGATTGCAAGATAGAATCTTATGATGTATTTTGCCGCCATTGATCTTGGTATGATTATCTCAACAAATCAAGCAAGAAAGAAAAACATCTAAGCAATACGGAGGCACAACATGAAGAATGTAGCATTAATCACTGGTTCATATGGCGGTCTGGGTACTTGCTTCGTCAACATCCACGCTGAAAAGGGCGGCGACTTGATCCTGGTTGGCCGCAGCCAGGCAAAACTGGACAAGCAAGCTGAAGAAACCAAGAAGAAGTACGACGTCAATGTTTTGACTCTGGCAGTTGACCTTTCAAAGCCAGAAGCAGCTCAAACCATTTACGACTTTACTAAGAAAGAAAATGTGCTGCCAGACATCTTGATCAACAATGCCGGTTTCGGTGGCCAAGGGGACTTCGCCAGAGAACGGACCATGGAACAGGACATGTCCATGATCGCCGTCAACGTTGAAACTCCAACCAGAATCTTGAAGCTCTTCTTGAAGGATATGATCAAGCGGGGCAGCGGCAAGGTCTTGAACGTATCTTCAACCGCTGCCGTAATGCCAGGGCCACTGCAAGCAGTGTACTACGCAACAAAGGCCTACATGACTAGCTTCTCAAACGCACTTTGGCGGGAATTGGAAGGCACGGGCGTAACTGTAACTTGCCTGATGCCTGGTGCGATGACTACTGGTTTTGTCAGCGCAGGTGGTCTGGGCGACACTGCTCTGTTTGACAAGGCGCAAAGCCCAATGCCAGTTGCCAAGGACGGCTACGAAGGAATGCTCAAGGGTGAACTGAACGTGACTTCTGGCTTGGTAGGGATGCAGAAGATCTTCCTGCCAATGTCACCAATGATGCCAAAGAAGTTGCTGATGAACAATGTCTACAACATGCAAGTTCGCGGCAGCTCAAAGAAGTAATTGAAGCTATAAATACAACAGCTCAATTGAAAGGAAATGATAGCAATAAACACCGAAGCAAACAAGCGGATCATTGACCTGGTCAAGTAAGAATATATGGAAAGAATTCCTTCTTTTGTCAGAAATCACGCGACTGGCAAGACCTGTCAGCTGATCGCCAGGGAGTTCCCGGAGATCTACGCTGAATTTGAAAAAGCAGAAGTTAGCGCTGATGCCCAAGAGCAGATGCGCAAGATCGTCAACGACATTTTCGAAGAAAGAATGGCCAAGCATCACATGTAACTTGGCACGAAGTGATTGGCTTTAGGCAGGATATGATGTTCAGAAAGAAGCCTAAAGCTCGTAAACTAAAAGCATGATCAAGAGATCAAAAAATAGATAACCGAAACAAACTGAAAATAGAAACAGGAGAAAACAAACATGGCTTACAAGACTACTAACCCATACACCGGCGAAGTACTGGCAGAATTCGACAACTTGACCAACGAAGAACTTGAAGGCAAGCTGGCTAAGGCCAACGAAACCTACAAGGAATGGTCAAAGACTACCTTTGAAGAACGGGCAGCTTTGATGAAGAAGGCTGCACAATTGGCAAGAGAACGCAGAGATGAACTTGCAGCCATCAACGCAACCGAAACTGGCAAACTGGTTACTATCGCTGCTTGGGAAATGAACCTTTGTGCAGACATCATGGAATACTACGCAGACAACGCTAAGGACCTGCTTAAGCCTCACTACGTAAAGACCACTGATGAAATGGCCGGTGACGCTGTCGGCATTTACCAGCCACTGGGCATCATCTACATGGTTGAACCATGGAACGTGCCATTCTTCCAAATGACCCGTCCAAGTGCCGCTCAATTGATGGCTGGTAACGTAGTTGTTCTTAAGCACGCAAGCAACTGCCCGCAATCAGCACTGGCAATGGAAAAGCTCTACCGTGACGCCGGCTTCCCAGAAGGCTGCTTCACCAACCTCTTTATTGACTATGAACAATCAAACGCATTGATCGCTGACAAGCGGATCTGCGGCGTAACTCTGACTGGCTCAACTCCAGTCGGCCGGCAAATCGCAGCTGAATCAGGCAAGAACTTGAAGAAGTGCGTTATGGAACTTGGTGGCTCAGACGCCATGGTCGTACTCCCAGACGCGGACTTGGGCAAGGCAGTTCAAGGCGCCATCATGGGCAGAATGACTATCTCCGGCCAAGTATGTGCCGGTGACAAGCGGATGTTCATCCACGAAAGCCTCTTTGACGCCTTCAAGGGCGGCGTAGAACAGGCAATCAACGGCATGGTAGCCGGTGATCCGCTTGACCCGAACACTACTCTGTCACCAGTCAGCTCAAAGAAGGCAGCCGACAAGATCAAGGCACAAATCGCCAAGGCAGTAAAAAACGGGGCAACTGCAGAAGAAGTAGGTCCAAAGGTGCCAGAAGGCGACGCTTGGGTACAACCAACTATCTTGACTGGTGTAACTCCAGACAACCCAATCTTCAACGAAGAAATCTTCGGGCCAGTATTGATGCTGTTCTCATACAAGACTGAAGACGAAGTAATCGAACTGGCAAACGGTACTGACTTCGGTTTGGGCAGCTCAGTTTACACTGAAGACCCAGCTAACGCAGCCCGCTTGGCAGCAGCCATGGAATCAGGTGCCGTATCAATCAACCAGCCAACCATGGCATCCCCAGCCATCCCATTCGGCGGGATCAAGACTTCAGGCTTTGGCCGTGAAATGGGCGCGGAGGGCATCCGTGAATTCACCAACGAGAAGTACATCAACAGTGCTCAAATCGACATGACCAAGGTATTTGAAGAATTCTAAGACTTCAACATAGTTTAAATCTTCACTCTCTCTTGCTTATTGACTATATTTCTAGATCAATTAAATTCAACTCACTTACTCGATACATAACAAGTGATATTTTCTTTTAAATACTCGAAAAATTCATTCTGAAATAACCTTTAAGATACACAACTCTAACACAACACAACTCAGAAGGTCACGCCTAACCAGCGTGGCCTTTTCTTGTACCTCCGCAACTTAGTCCCGTATTTTGGCATCTTACCTAGATTTTACCCAAGAAAATCCTAGCAGATGTAAAATTATTTTAGAAATATAAATAGAAAGGGGTTGCAAAATGATGAAGAATGCTATTGAAGTTAAGAACCTTTCTAAGTCCTATGGGGACTTGAAGGTTGTCAATGACATTTCTTTTGCAGTCCGTGAGGGCGAGTTATTTGCCTTCCTAGGCCCAAATGGGGCCGGCAAGTCAACAACGGTCGACTGCCTGTCGACTTTGACCAAGTTTGATTCCGGTGAGATCAAGCTGACCGGTCTTGACATGAAGTCACAGGCCCAAGCGATCAAGCAGAAGATCGGAATCGTCTTTCAAGAGGGACTGCTGGATAAAAGGCTAACAGTTCTTGAAAACTTGACACTTCGAGCTGGTTTTTACTATCGCAGCAAGGCAAAAGTGGAAGCTGCGGTTGCCCGGGCAACTGAATATACTGAGATTAAAGACCTGCTTAAGCGGCAATACGGAAAATTGTCCGGCGGGCAAAGGCGGCGGGTAGATATCGCCAGAGCGCTGTTAAACACGCCGAAGATTCTCTTTTTAGACGAGCCAACAACTGGACTTGACCCGCAAACCAGGCAGCATATCTGGGAGACAATCCAGCGTTTGAGAAAAGAGCAGAGAATGACCATCTTTTTAACGACGCACTATATGGCAGAAGCTGCCGCGGCTGACTATGTGGTGATTCTAGATCAAGGAAAGATTGTTGCCGAAGGCAGTCCAATCAGCTTGAAGGAGCGCTACAGTTACGACCGTTTGAAACTGTATCCAAAACAAGGACAAGGTTTAGACAACATACTGACGACTCTTTCGCTTAAGTGGAAGCAGGAAGCAGACCACTATGAGGTTGAATTAGCGAACACCATGGACGCCATCGATATCGTAGAAGAGGTGCGGGACCAGCTGCAGAGCTTTGAAGTCTTGCACGGAACGATGGATGACGTCTTCTTGAACATCACAGGGAGGAGGTTAAGAGAATGAGCGCTATGGTCAAAAGAAATCTCAAGATTTACTTTAGAGACAGGGCTTCGGTTTTCTTCTCGATGCTGAGCGTCATCATTATTTTTGCCCTGTATATCTTCTTCATTGGCGATTCGATTAACAGTGGCTTAAAGTTTCTGCCGCATCCAAACCGCTTGATGCGGGCCTGGATGCTGGCGGGGATGCTGGCTTCGGCGTCGATTACGACCAGTTTGGGAGCTTATGGGGTAATGATCAGCGACTGGGAGAATAAGGCGATCAAGGACTTTTACTCATCCCCGGTCAGCAGAAGACAGGTCGCTGGTGGCTATATCGTGACTGGCTTCATCATCAGCATCATCATGTCTATTTTTACCTTGATTTTTGGGGAATTCTACCTGGGTCTGGCCGGCGGGGCAGTGTTGGATATAGAGATTTTACTAAAGTTATTTGGTGTAATTGTCTTGTCAGCCTTTGCTTCATCGGCGATTGCTTCCTTCATAATTTCTTTCTTGAAAACCAACAGCTCCTACTCAGCAGCCAGCACCATTGTCGGGACCTTAATCGGTTTCTTGGTTGGGGCATATATTCCAATTGGAAGTTTGCCAGACAACGTTCAATGGATGGTAAAGTATTTCCCATGTGCTCACTCAGCAGTACTTTACCGGCAGCTTTTGATGAAGCCTGCAATTAAGGCCAACTTCGCCAATCAGCCGAAAAGTGTATTAAAAGAGATCAAGGAAATGTTTGGGATTGTCTTCGTATATGATGGCCATACTGCGCCAGCCTGGGTGTCAGTTGTTGTTCTATTAGTTACTGGGCTAGTTTTCTACTTACTAGCAGTTTTGGTAATGACCCGGAAACAAAATGAAATTTAGAAGTTAGTTAACATAATTTTAGATATGCAAAGCTGTGTACGAATGTATGCGGCTTTTTAATTAAAGCCTTTTCATGGACGGATTTTAGGGATATGATCAAGTTGGATGTTTAAGTTAGGAAAGGTGAATAACATGAAAAGGAAAATACTAGCATTTGTTGGCTGTTTGTCCTTGGTCGCTACGACCGTTCAGCCTGTGCAGGCAGGCTACCTTAATGGGTACGACTATGCCAAAGTTGCAAATAAGAAGGTTGTAGTCACTAAGACTATGAAGGTCTATCGCGTTAAGACGGGAACTTGCCAAGGAGAAAATTTTTTTTACCTTGCGGGCAAGGTAAAGAAAGGCTCTATCATTTATCGGTCACAGTGGTTCATGAGCACTGGCGGTGGTTGGGTGATTAAGAGCAACAAGTACAAAGCCGGCAGACGGAAGTTCTACTTTGTGACTGCCCCAGAAAAGACCAAGTGGTTTAAGGCTTACAAGGCTAAGAAGAAATCTGTAGCCAAAATGAAGAAGGCCAGCAAAAAGACCAATAAGAAAGCCGTTAAGAAGGTAAGCAAGAAGAAAGTCACTAAAGCTAAGACTGTAAAAAAGACAGCCAAGCCTAAGAAGGCAGTGAAGAAAAGCGGTAAGAAGACTGTGAAGAAGGTTGCCAAGAAGAGCGCTAAAAAAACAGTCAAAAAGACTACTAAGAAACCTTCAAAGACAGTAAAGAAGACTAGCAAAAAGCCGTTATCGATGGCACAGAAGTACAGCCCAAAGGTTAAAGCTTGGACTACAACACTTGATTGGGGAGACTCCTTCTCAAAAGATGCGTATTCTTACATTACCAATACCTGGGATCTCCCAAGTGAGACGAACTATACTTTTGTAAAGCCAGTAAACACTAAGAAGGGCGGCTTCTATCAGACTAATATTCTGGTTACCTACCCAGATGGTTCAAAAGAAACGGTGGGGCCGGTATCCTTTGTAGTCAAGTCTGCACAAGCGGATGCGTACAATGTGACTGTCAAGAATACCACCGTACCTTATGGGCACTATATCGATATTAGAAAGGACATTGTGACTAACCCCGTTGGTTACTTCCCTAATGACCCTGCTGAAGTGACTAGGAATACGACAGAATTTCGTTTTTGCCGTGCGGATGGGAACCCTTTAGCAGATGATCCCGATACCACGGTGCCAGGCAGTCATGACTACTATATCCTGGTTGAGTATCCTGATGATTCATACCAAGTTAGCCAGAAGTTTACCTTGACAGTCAGTCAGCCAGATAACCTGGTCTATCATCCAGCTTTGAAGAGCTCTTCAATCACTTTGCCAGTAGGCACGGATATTGAAGGGGATACCTATCAGTTGCTTAAGCCGCAAGACTTCATTAGCAACACCGCTGATATGCCAAGGGGGACCAAGTACGAAATTCGTGACGATTACAGCTACAATGAGCAATCTAGCAGCTACGTTACTATCGATGTTACCTTCCCGGATGGCACGACTTGGCAGTCGCCAATGTTCTTGTTGAGCTTTAAGTAGAAATTTGAATTAAGTTACATAAGCAGCACCCATCTTTATTTAGTGCAGGGGATGCTGCTTTTAGTTTATAATAGAGATCATAAGCAATCGGTTACAACTTGCTGGAAAGGAAACTGGTATGTTAGAGAACGAAGCTTTGTTTGACGAGGTAGAAGCTGAACTTAAAAAACGTGGTTCGATCCAAAATTTTGAAGAAAAATATGGTAAGATCACCGGCAGAATGATGATCACGGAAACTGAGATCCCCGAAGAATTAGGAATTGAGATCAATGATCCAGATGTTCATTCTTTCAAAGCCACTTTTGACTTCTATAACACTGCAATAGGCCTGGCGCTTAATATCAAAACAAGAAAAGCAGCGACTAAATTCTGGCTGACCCCACAAGATGATAGAAATGATGTGCCAACGGATAGCTGGTTTGAATTTTTTGCCATGATTTTGATGGAAGCCTTAGATGAAGGCATGGACAGCATCCCAACTTTCTCTTTCGTCAACGATTCTAGTGACCTTACCATCAGCGGCCTGAGCCTGCTTGAGAAAAAATAACAGGAGAATATCATGACCAAAACAAAAGTAGCTTTTATCTGCACCCACAATTCCTGCCGGAGCCAAATCGCTGAAGCCTTAGGCAAAAAGTTGGCCGGGGATGTCTTTGAATCCTATTCAGCCGGCACTGACTTGAAAGATCAGATCAATCCCGACGCGGTTCGGTTGATCAAAGAGCATTATGGCATCGATATGCTGGCCGATGGGCAAAAGCCTAAGACCCTCGCTGATCTGCCTAGCGTTGATTACGTAATCACCATGGGCTGCGGCGTCCGCTGCCCTTATTTGCCTGCAAAAAAGCGGGTAGACTGGGGACTTGAAGATCCAACTGGCCAAGATGATGAGACTTTTATGCAGGTGATTAAAGAAATCGAGAGCAAAATACTTAAATTGAAACAGGAACTGCAGTAACCACTTAAGACCCCTTTGATTAACTGAGGTAAACAGGATGACGAGCCAAAATAACAGCCCAGTCAGCCGGATTGAAGCCGGTGAAAGCTGGCAAATCAAAGACGAAAACGCAATATTGACCATAACCAGCAAGGCGATCAAGTTTACTGACTTAAAAGACGACTCAAACTTCATCATCCCTTGTGATACAGCTGACCTGGCTAATTTTTGCCTTACTAGCGTCAGCAATCTATATGTCGCTGAGCCCTTGCTGGAATTCGGCTATGAGGAAGGGCCGGGCATCCCCGCCAACGAGCCTCTGTTTTTCCCCTATGATCCGGAACTGACTGGCGAAGTAGTCCAGATCGTCAATTACCTGACTCAAAAGATCGCCAGCAAGTCCGTCTATGATGGTCGGCAAAAAGATTTAGCTGCTAAACGCGAATATGAGCGTCTGTACGGGGCCTTTAGATACACCCGGGGGCAAGCTGAACATTTTGACGACAACCACTACAGAATGCGGTATTTCCAAACTATCGAGCTGAGAGGCAGTAAGTGCACGCCAGAGTGGTACCTGCTCCAACCAGAAATGGAAGTCAACTTTGTAGACGATGGCGACAATGTACTGATTGCCTGCCAAGGACAGATCCTGGGCTATTTGCCGAACCCGCGCATCGCGAACCTGGTTAAAGCTGCTATAGCTAACCGTGAGCAAAAAACTTTCGCCTTTATCAAGGCTATTGATGAAAAAAGACAGGTCATCCAGCTTGGTTTAGCCATCTACCAGAAAATGACTGAACCGGTTCTGGCGAATCTTCCACACATCGAAAGCTGGCTCTTAGAAACAGATGGTGAAGACATTGTAGGAGAGAGCCGGCAAAAACACCTTGAGCAGGCAGAAGTAGGACAGCTCTTATCTTTGCAGCTAAACCCGCCTTACGAGCAGATTACGGTCTGCACCCTGGAAGGGGATGAACTGGGAAAATTGAATAAGCAGGACACCGCCCTAGCCATGCGCTGCAACAAGAAACTGCAGATTTTTAGCGAGATCTGCCAAATGGACTACCAGCACCATATCCGTTGCAGAGTCAGAATTTTGTTTATCGACCCGAAAACTCAGGAAAACTGAAGAATAAAAGGCCACTGAAGCACTAAAAAGCTTTAGTGGCTTTTTGTTACAGCTTTTTTACAAAGCGCAAAAATCTATTGACGATTCTAAAATAGTCCAGTATCATTTAGTGTATCACAGCAGTAATACGCCGATACGATTTAGGGGGTAACTATGGAAAAAGTGATGACAGTCAACAATGTGACGAAGACTTACGGTAAAAAAGGGGAGAAGCAGTACCAGGCATTAAAAGGAGTCTCGCTTAGCGTGGGCAAGGGTGAATTCGTCGCCATTATGGGGACTTCCGGTTCTGGTAAGACGACGCTTTTGAACATCATGTCTACCTTGGATAAACCGACTAGCGGCGAGGTTACGATCAATGGGAAGGACATTGCCAAGCTGAAGAAGAACCAGATGGCTGACTTCCGAGCTAAAGAAATTGGCTTTATCTTCCAAGACTTTAACCTTCTGGACAACCTAACCGCTAGAGAAAACATCGCTCTGCCACTGTCTTTGCAAGGGGTAAAGAGCTCAGAAATTGACTCCAAGGTCGATAAGATTGCCGCTAAGCTCAACATCAGCGAAGTCTTGGAAAAGTACCCAGCCGCTATTTCCGGCGGGCAGAAGCAAAGAGTTGCTGCTGCCAGAGCCTTGGTTCATGAGCCGGCAATCTTGATGGCCGATGAGCCAACAGGGGCTCTGGACTCCAAGTCTTCCAGAGCTTTGCTGGACACGATGGAATTGCTTAATGAGAAAGACCAGGTTTCAATCTTGATGGTTACCCACGACCCGTTCTCAGCGTCATTTGCTGACCGGATTCTTTTTATCAGGGACGGCTTGATTGATGAAGAGATCAAGCGCGGTGACATGAAGCGGCAGGACTTTTACAAGAAGCTGATCAGCCAGCTCAGGGAAACGCCGATTAGTTGATTAGAGAAAGGGATTAACATGATTTTTAAACTGTCAATGACCGGGCTAAAAAGCCGGCTAAAAGACTACCTGGTCCTGTTTTCCGGCCTTAGTGCCGCCAGCATGATCTTCTACATGTTCTTGACTCTGGCCGCTAACCCATCTTTCTTGAAGTCCAGCGTTGCCGGCCAGCTGACCATGGCAGCGACCAAGTTTATTTTTTCCTTCGGTATCGTCCTTCTGGCCATCTTGACCCTGGTCTACCTGGCCTATGCCAACAGCTTCCTCTTGAGCATGAGAAAGCGGGACTACGGCATGTACATGATGCTGGGGGCAAAAAGCGGCAAGATCGGCCAGCTGATCTTCGCTGAAACTTTGGTGACTGGCCTTCTTGCAACCGGGATCGGGATTGTTTTAGGCGTAGGCTTAACTGAACTGGTTTCAGCTTTGATGGTCAAGCAGCTAGGGCTGACTTTGGCTCACTTTAACCCGCTTTACCTGCCAGCAGTTCTCTGGACCTTGCTCTTCTTTGTCGCCTTGTTCTTCCTGGCCGCTTCTTGGAACGCGGTCAAGCTGACCAAGACTACCTTGATCAATCTCTTAAAAGAAGACCAAAAGCCAAGCAAGCTGAAGAGTCGGCCAGTCTTGCGGACTATCCAGGCTATCGCTGGTGTAGTTCTTTTGGCTACCGGCTACTGGGCAATGGGAAATGTAACTACTTTGCAGCTGAAGGCAATTCCGATTGCTTTGGTTACTATCGTTTTGGGCAGTTACTTCATCTTTGACGCCTTCTTCGTGACAGTGATCGACTTTTTGCGGAAAAGACACGGTTTCCTCTACAAGGGGATGCGGCCATACACTTTGGGCCAACTCAAGTTCCGCCTGCATGGCTATACCAGAATCCTGTCAGCTATTTCAATTATGCTGGCCCTGGCCCTTGGCGCTATTACAGTCGGCATCAACTTCAACAATTTAAAGAATGCCATGACTGACGTTCAGTACTACGATTTTGTCTTAGTTGGCAAGCAGAAGAAGCTGGCTGACAAGGTTGAAAAAATCGGTACAGAGGAAAAAGTTACTTACAGCTACAAGGCTGATGAGAAAAACGGCGTCCTCTATGTCAAGAAAAGTGAAATTGACCAGACACCGCTCAAGATCCAAGAATATAACGCTGCTTCTTCAGACAAGAAGAAGACGATTGACAAGGAAGGGCGGATCTACCACACGGTTAAGGTAAATTCCATGACTTTAACTGGCAAGCAGACTTCGGCTACGGTTCAGCACTCTGCCCAAGCAGCCAGCCTGTTTCCAGAAGATTCTTCAAAGGGCTTTGTTGCCTTGTCAGATGCAGCTTTTGCCAAAAAGAAGCTGACAACCAAGGTCATCACTTTCTACAAGGTTAAGGATTTTGCCAAAAACAACAAGCTTCTTCTCAAACTTACTGATCAAGAAATGAAGCAGTTTAAGAAAGATTCCATGACTTACGGTTATCTCGAATTCACCAAACCTGTTTTGTACCAGCAGATCGCGGCAATGTGCTCAGGCTTTGAATTCATGGGACTCTTCCTCGGCTTGTCCTTCTTGATGATGCTGGCTTCAACTCTGATGTTTAAGATCCTGTCAGCAGCAGCCAGTGACAAAATGCGCTACAAGATGCTTTACAAGCTTGGGGCTAGAAACAGTGTCTTGAAGGGGGCGATCAGAAAGGAAATTGCCATCCTGTTTGTAGCACCGGCGGTGCTTGGCAGCCTGGACGTGCTCTTTGGCTTGAAGTTCTTCACGCTTCTTTTGCCAGACCCATACTACAAGATTTGGGTTCCGTTCCTGGCCTTCTTCCTCTTGTACCTGGTTTACTACTTAGTAACTGTCAAGCTTTACCAGGGGATCGTTTTAGAGGAGATTAAGCAAGACTAATAGATTTTTCAGCAAAAAAGCGATCGAAACATGATATAGTTTCGGTCGCTTTTTGCATGGAATTAAAAGGTGAAGGCCTTTTGAAAAATTGGGGTTTGCCGCAGGTCGTAGACAAAGCCATCAGTAGGGGTGATTTCAAATGGCCGGAGCAGTTCCCGGCGTTCAGAGTCCGTCTTGTTGATCTCCAGCATTTCGGGATGCTGATCATAGATCTTGTCAAGGTAGGAGAGGTCGACTTCTTTGACCGTCCCGTTTAAGGTAAAGCCAACGCTGGACATGGTCTCTTCACCTTTAAGCGCGGTGATAGAGACGTAGGGAAGAGAGTGCAGGCGCTGGTAAAAACTCTTTTGGTAAGTCGTCGCGAAGTAGAGCTTGCCATTATGGCAGAGTTCAATATCTGCAACGTTAGTATAAGGCCGGCCGTTGGCAATCGTGCCAAAGACGACAGATTGGAAGGCGGATGGGATCAAGTCTAAAAATTCTGCTGTAGTCAAGTTGCTATCTAGCATCGGTATTGCTTTACGCATGGGATTTTCCTCCTGTGGGTAATGTATTTCTAAGATTTACATGTTCATTATAGCACCTTTCTGCGAGGAAAATGGGGGTGGGGGATGCTAGTTATACTAGTCATATTTTTGATTACGCGTGGTGCTAGTTGAAGAAGTTGAGTCCATATCTCTGTAGGATGTAGCTGATATTGTAAGTTAGTACGATTATCTCGACGGTTTGTTGGAAACCGTCTGTACTTCTTGCAAGAATATTTTCAATTCCGTAGTACTTTAGTACAGAGAACACACTCTCGATCGTTCGGCGAATTGCCATTAGCTCTCTTTTGTTATGCTGCTTAGCACCTTTCATATTTTTCCGGTAAGGTGTCCACAGTATATAGCCGTTTATCTTGAGAGTATCGTGCAGCTGCTTGCCTATATAGCCTTCATCGCCTAAAATAAAGTGCCCTTCGGGATGGGTAGTGAGAATCAGCTCTTCTGCTTCTTTTGCATCGTGTATTGATGCTTGTGTGATTACATAGCCAAGAACATAACCGTCTTGAGCTACGGCAAAGTGGCCTTTAAAGCCGTAATAGTAAAACTGTTTGGTTGAGTTATAGCCAATGTTGGCAATTCCTTCAAACACTTTAGCTCTGCGGTTTCTGATTGGCTGACACAAAGGCATGGGTAGACTGTCAATGATCATGTACTGATCAGACAGATCGACTCTTGAGTTTAGTTCGTTGACGATCTGAACAGTGATGCCAAGAAGCGCTCTAGCTCTGCGATTGAAACGAGATCTGGAGAGCCCACAAAGTCCCCAACAGCGAGCAAATCTGCGCTGAGAAGATATACCTTCCTCAGCTTGCCAGACAAGTAATGCAATAATTTCGTAGTCTGGAACCTTTACCAGACTGGCATTGCGACGGTGAGTTAACCGAGATGGAGCGTACTTGTAATAAAGTTTCTTGCAGATTTTCGACAAAGTTCGAAATTCCACTTGCAAACGGTGACTATAACGTTTAATCTGTAGTTGGTTCAACATTGTAAGGACTCCTTTCTTTTTTCCAACTAGAGTCTACAATGTTGGACCTTTTTTGTTAAGAAATTGAAACTATATTTCAACTAGCACCACGCGTTTTTGATTATGTAAAGTATGAATGCTCAAGCTGTAAACTGAGGACACCAATTTTAGGCAAACTGCGATTGCAGGACTTGGCATCATTGCTTGGCTAGACAAAGCGGTCAAAAGATCGCAAAAGAGAGCAGGCAATGTGGCTAAAGGAAAAAAAGCTTCCTGCACAGCCACGACCTATTTAATACTAAAAGTGCTCAGTGACAGCATTTGGATTGATGGCGACCGCTTGATCGATGATGTAAGAGCAGAGCTGTCCAAGTGCTACCAGACAGGTAAGTCGCTTGATGAGTTGCGGCAAAAGCTGATACGCCAAGTCAAGCCAACGCCAGGTACAAACATTGCTGACCGGATAGCACAAGCCGAGTCAAAGGTCGATAGGCTAATTCGCAGCGAGTCGGCTAAGATGATCGATGAAATCGATACTGCTGCTTACAAAGAGGCTGGTGTTGAGTATGTCAATTGGGTCATCTAGCCTGGGGCATGTAGCAAGTGTGTCAGCTTAAAGGAATCTGGGCCATACCCAATTGACAAAGCACCAGCTCTGGTGATTGACTCGCACCCAAACTGCAGATGCGCGAAGGTGCCAAGCGATAAGGCTGATTTGAGAGGGCTTGGTTTGGTGGCGGGAGCTGCAAGTGTTAACATTATCAGTCATACAAATACAAACTCTAACGAAATTGAGCCTCTAAAAAGAATCAATACCTCAAGCGAAGAGCTGCCTAAGCTTAAGATGAGAGTCGGTAGGCAAAAAATCCATTATCAGGGCACCTTGGAGTATAATAATCGAGTAAAGGTTGCTGAAACTCCTGGCAAAAGGTACGTCTATTATCCAAGCTACTTCACAAACATAACCATCGAGGAATTAGAAAAGTTCGTTTTACAAAACGCAACTTCGGAACAGTTAAAAAATGACTTTTTCTTTATGGATTTGCACCGCCCAATAGGGGTTTATCGTACCAAATGTGAAGAAGATAAAACTACCAGTAGAATTAAAGTATTGATGAATAAAGACCGAACAGAATTTCATGCTATTCCAGCCCGACCTCAATCACAAGAGAGGCACAAGAATGAAAATAACAAATAATACTTTGGCACGTGATATCTCAAATAATTTTTGTTGGTCATGGGTCATTGTAACAACTCATGACAATCAAGAAATAAAATGCTATTTGGCTGACGTTGATGATTCGTTTGATGTATCTGATGATATTCGTCTACTCGTCAACTTCGAAGGAACTGACGAGTACGCCACAAAAGCAATTCCTTTGGAGGAAATTTCTAATATTAGTGCAGTAAGCGATTAGCAAGAGCTAGTCGCTTTTTTGATGCAGAAAATTAGGAGGTGCGAACATGGGTAGAGGATCAGGCCCCAAAACAAGTGTCTTGCGTGGTGGAACTGGCGTAATGACCAAAGCTGAAGCAGATGAAGAGCTGGCTAAAGGCATGAAACCGTATCAAATAAAGAGCAAGTTAAGGCATAGATACAAAGAACTGTATGACTCAGGTAAGCAGCAAATAGCCGAATTCAAGAATTTGGAAAAATCGATGCAAAACATTGGCATGAAAATTCCAGTAAAAAATGCTGTACCAACCGAGCGCGGTAAACAACTGGAAAGGCAGATTGGTTCGCTGGAACGTGAAAATGCGACAATTGGTTACAACACTTCTCAAACTCTGAGCAGTGGCCGTGCAATTGCAAGCAATTTGAACAACGGTAACGTGCTTACTGGTGGCAAGACGTCAGCAGCGCAAGTAAGGCGAAGCACTGAGAACGCCAAGAGACTGGCGCAAAAGACCATAGAAGAAAACAAGCGAGCTATTGCTAAGCTTAAAGCTGAGCTGAAGAAAGAAAAGAAGAAATATCGGTATGAATGGTAATGGCAGCTGAACTAAAGCAAAGATTAGAAAGGAATGCTAATGTCTGGAACCCGTGAGCAACGCAACTGGCAAAACGCTCAAAAGGCACGATATAAAGGCGTAGGGATATTTGATATCCCACAAATCCATGGTGTTGACCATGTAACCAACGTTAAGTGGATTCGGTTCAATGACTTGGCTAGTCGCAAGCCAAAGCAACCTTTTGGGGTCCATTTCTTCATCGATGATTACAAGTTTGAACGCATTTGGACAAACGTTGACAAGTACCTACCGCTTTTGCAAAAGGCTGAGTATGTCATGAGCCCAGATTTTAGTCTTTATCTGGACTTCCCTTTAGCTCAATCCATTTGGAATCACTACCGTAAACACTGGATCGGGGCATATCTGGAAGAGCATGGCGTGAAGGTCATTCCAACAGTTAACTGGATGTATGAAGATAGTTACAGCTGGGTGTTTGACGGTGAACCAACTAATAAAGTCGTGGCTGTCTCAGCCTTGGGATGTACCAAGAACAAAGATGAACTCGAGATGTTTCGGGAAGGCTATGCAGAAATGATTGAAAGGCTCGCACCGTCGCAAGTGCTGTTTTATGGCAAGATTCCTGATGGTGTCACTCAAGACGAAAATCTTATCCGGATTGAGTCGTTTAGCGAAGAAATTAGACGGCTCACCAGAGGCCAATAAATAGGGTGACGGAACCAGGCGCCTGCGCAAGATGCACTGACCTAAAGGAGTCCGGCCCTTACCCAATTGATAAAGCCCCAGCTCTGGTGATTGACTCGCACCCAAACTGCAGATGTGCTAAGGTGCCAACAAAAATGCCGAAGTTTTCTGTAGCTTTTCATAATGGAGCCGCTGAGCTAGCAACTGAAATCAAAAGCCGAGGAGAGCAAGAAGATGTTGGTGAAATTGATCCCTCCAACTTGGTTATGAAAGACGGACGCCAAAACATTCATTTAAAGGGGACGAAGGAGTATAATGACCGTGTAGAGGCTTCACGTGACCCGAATAGCAAATATTTTGGAAAGAAGCCAAGCTATTTTACTATTAGTAAGAGCAAACTTGACAGAATCGTAAAGAAAATGGCTAAGCCGAGCGACTTAAAAAATAAATATTTTTTCATAGACAGTGGAGAGACGATAGCGGTTTATGTTGATGCAAAAAGCGGCAAAGAAACACTGACAAGCCGTATGAAAGTTCATCTTGCATCAAATTACAGATATCATGCGGTCCCTGCACCAAGCATTGATAAACTACGGAGCGGACAAAAATGAAAATACATAGTGATACTGATGAAATGATTGTGGCGAGCAAGTACATGGGAAAGTGGGTCAACGTCAAATTAAAGACTGGAAGCGTAGTTAACCTATATATTGCGAGTGTAGACAATGACTTCGAAACAGCCATGGCGCTGGAAAATGCTATTTACTACAATAAAACTGGAAGCGACAGGTATGCTGATGATGGAATTCCTTTTTCAAAGATTGAAAGCATTGAGTTGGCGGGACAACCGGAGTAGAAGCCATGGCAAGCTACGAGAAAGTTGCAACCAAAATTCTGAAATATCTTAATGATTGCTACGAAAACAGCAGATATCCAGATGCTGAAGAGCTAAATGCTTCGAAGCTGCGAATCAGCCCGCTCCAGTTTTATCAAATAACGCAAATGCTGGACGATGATGGATTTGTTAAAGGGATAAGGTTTCAAGGAACAATTTTCCCAGAGCAACGTGTAATGAACACCCCTGAAACTTGGAGAATCACCCGTCTTGGCATTGAATATCTCAGAGCTTATCTGAAGCTAGAGACTGGCTCCAGATGATTCACTAATTCAAATTGACATCAAATTGGCACTCAATTGAGTGCTTTTTCTACTCTAAGTCAAGTGTTATCAACGATTTTAGGCAATTTTATTTTGAAATAAGGGCCTAATCGGGAAATGGCTCCTGGAGAATCAAGTCAAATATCTGATTTAGGGCATGGTAAATACAGCCACCTTCTGTAATTTCGAAAAAGAGGCTGTTATAATATCTATTGGATCAATTTTTATGACAAAAGTCTTTGGTTATGTTTGGCTACGTCATAGCTATACAATTGATCATTCTTAATTAAAGCGAAGATCGTCCGTAATAATTTATGGATCGATGCGATAGCGGCCTTCTTGTGACTTGCAGTCTCAGAAGACCGTTTTCGTTTCTCGTAATAATCCGCAATATGGCAAGGATTTCCTGCTTTCTTAGCCGACTGAATTTGGTTTATGGCCAAGTACAGTACCTTTCTGCCAATAGCTGTCCCACGCTTTGAAATTGACAGGTGGGCCGTGAGCTTGCCAGATTCATAAACTTGAGGATCAACACCAACGAAGGCATTTAATTGGCTAGGATTGTTAAAACGTCTGATATCTCCAAGCTCACTTATGATTCTTAGAGCAGTGTTTTCGCCAATGCCTGGAATGCTTGTGAGGATCTCTAGATCCCGCTTAGGAGCCAGTTTAGCCATCTCCTGTAAAGCAGTCTGGCACTCTTCTTCAGCGCTCAGAATATTGTTAATAGCCATTTTGAGGCCACGAATATGGGCACTGTTCTTTTTGACAGCTGGACATGCGACTTTAGCCAACCGAATAAGACTTTGCTCTATGTCGTTAGCGCGCTTTTTACCAATACCAGATAAGCCTTTTAAGAAGTCGATGATATCGGCTTCTTTTGTTTCTAGTACGATATCTGGATGTGGGAATCTGAAAACAATACTCCAGTAGTTTTTCCCTCTCGGATTAGCCATTAAGTGCTCAATCTCTGGGAAAGTGAGCTGAATGGCTTTGTGCAGTCTATTCTTGTTGGTTATCAGATCGTGCGAAGCCTGCTCATAGATGCGGTTATTGGCCATCAATTCTTGATATTCTTCGCTTTGAACGTAGGCCAGCCGCTGCGGGTGCTCAGACTGCAACTTGGCAAGGTATAAGGCATCAAGCTTATCGGTCTTGTTCTGGTGCAGGTCATCCTTTGTCTTTCTTTTAGCTTCTAGCGGGTTCATCATGACATAGCGCAATTCGTGCATGTCCAAAAACGCCTGGAGTCTTCTTGAATAGACGCCAGTTGCTTCAAAGATAATCTGTGGGTTAGTAACCTGCTTAAGGTCACCCAGCAGCTGATTGAAGCCTACCATATCGTTGGAGATGGCATATTCATTAACTTTTTGGCCATTGACCATAATGCATACGTTAGACTTCCGACTGCTAACATCAATACCGAAAACAGTTTTCAATAAATCCATAAGAATAAACCTCCGCTTTACTTGGAGATGAGCTGCCTTCACCCAATTCAATCAGATCTAATTTTCTCAACAGGACTTTAACAGTCAACATACTTAGACGAGATTCTCAATTGAATGGTGAAGCTGCCAGTTTTTTATACGACATCGAGTGTCCAAAGCGCTCACGGCATTGGCTTCATCTCCACTTTACATAGTAAAAGAAAAAGTGTTGAACGACTACTCCGTCGAGTAATCATCCAACACTAGATTAGTATGTTTTTTATACCCAAAATCGACCAGGCATGGACGTCGATAAAAGCTATGGATTTGTAAGAGCGCAAGCATTTATCGCTTAAAAAGATATGGATAAGGAGAAAACCACAATGGACAAGCAAGAACCAATGCCAACTGCTGAGCCTACCGAATCAGCCGACACTCAAGTAGACAAGCAAGCTGGCGAAAACTCACCAAAGAAAGAACTCAAGTACACCGATGAAGATGTCAATCGGATCATCGATGAGAAGTTCAAGAAATGGTCAAGCAAGCAGGCCAAGAAAGAACAGGAAGCTCAACGCTTGGCTGGTCTTTCAGAAGCCGAGAAAGCTCAAGAATTGCAGAAGCAGGCTGACGAGCGTGCCAACAAGCTGCAAGCCTAACTTGACCAAGTGATGATGAAGCAAACGACAAATAATGATTAGAGCCGCCTTACCCTTCAATTTCAGCTCTTAGCAATTGGCAAGTCTCCGAATCCTGGGATACTAAATTGTAGTCCTTAAACGCTTCTTCAGTTGGCTTCTCGGTATCTTGTTCATGACAAAAGTAGTTCTCTACTCGCAGCCAGTTTGCTAGTTGCCCCGCAGTGAACTTTGGAGATTTCTTTGATTCTTCTGGGGAATCTTGACTTGGCAATGTACCTGTAGAAAGCAAATCTTTTAGCATCTTATTGTCTTCCTCTGATGGAAAGGCACCAGCTTCATACAAAGCAACAGTTTTCACACTAAGTCCTGTCAATTCCGTCAGATCACGCTGAGAGAGGCCAAACTTATCCCGAAATCTCTTTAAATCGACAGGTGACACAAACCCCATGTCGTCGCGATAAGCTTGTCTAGCCATTTCAGTTGCACGTTCATCAAGTTCAGCATCGTAAATTGGCTGATCTGTTTCATCATCAAAGCGTGCTGGTGCAGTAATCTTGTACGTCTTGCCGTCAAATGAGTATTCCGTCGTAAAATTTTTGATGTAGGACATGTTCAAACCTCCTTGCCACTTTCATGTGCAATTATGTCACCAAGCTAGAAAAGATGCCACTAAATAGCATACAGATACTATCACCTCACCCCAACGAGCGGGGGAGGGAACAGGGGAGGCGGCAGTTTGCTGCCTCCTTTTTGCTACGCCTTCTGTACAAATCAGCAAGATTGTGCTTACATTAAATTATTGTAAAAGGAAGTCGATATCATACATGAAGCATGTTTTTCTAATCAAGCCGAGTTCAGATCAGTCCAAAAGTGATTCCCTCGTCAAAAACATCAAAAGGGTGATGGAGGGGAGAGACTACGAGATCTACTTTAGTGAGTACAAGGACCACGTGAAGGAAATCGTCAAAAATTACCCGGAAAAGACCCGATTCTACTCAGTTGGCGGAGACGGCTTTTTCAACCAGGTCATCCAAAATCTCGTACATACAGACCATGAGGTCGTTTGCCTGCCATTTGGGACGGGCAATGACTTTTCCCGCGCGATTCACCGTCATATGAGTCCTGAAGCCATCCTCAAAGCGACTTTAGACCAGCCTGCGATTCCAATTGATACGATTTTGGTCAATGATGAACGTTACTGCGTCAATGTTGGCTGCTTTGGACTTGACGCCTTGATCGCCAATACAGTACATGACGTTAAAACGCCTAAAAGCGCGGCATATGTGGCTTCAATCCTGCGCAATATCAGCCGCTATAAGTTTGCCAAAGTAAAGGTTATGGGCAAAAATGGCTTGCTTTTTAACGACCAAGTCACGCTCTGTGCTTTCTGCAATGGGCGTTTTTACGGCGGGGGCTTCCAAATTTCACCCAAATCAAAGATCAACGACGGTCTGATTGACATGGTAATCTTGCCAAAAGTGAACCGCTTATTTGCGCCATATTATATCTACAAAATTCTGCGAAAAGACCTGATCAGTTGCAAGGATGTAGTGGTGAAGCAGGTGAAAGAATGCGAAATAACAACGCCTGCAGCAATGAATCTGGATGGCGAAAAGAAGGAGGCTGCCAAGTATCATCTGGTCGTTCAGCCAAAATCCTTGAACTTGGTCATCTGACAGGTCTTAGCTAGAGAATCTGCCGAAATCACGGCAAATTTTGTGTAGCTTGATCAAACAGAACTCAAAAGCAAAAATCAAAAAGAAAAAATGCTCAAAAACTCAGTAAACTTGCTAAAAAGCAAATCCTTGAGCCAAAAGAGCATTTCAAACTTCTGTCATTAAAATTATAGTTTTAAACTAACACACACGTAAAATCAGCACTAAAACTTGGAACTCTAAGCAAGGGCAGATCAGAACTTTTCCTGCAAATCAGGCCATTCTTCAGCAAGCACCGCGTACTCATTGCTGTCATGGTAGCCGTCTCTGAGGATCAGCCGGCCCTTATGGCAGCCTTCAAACCGCATCCCCAGTCGTTTAGCCACATTATTGCTTGGCAGATTGTCTACAGCGCACTGCAGCTGAATTCTGTGCAGGCCATATTCCTCAAAGGCGATATCGATAATTGCCCGGGTAGCCAGCGTCATGATCCCGCGGCCTCTAAATTCTTTGCCCAAAAAGTAGCCAATATCTGCCTCGGAATACATCGCATCAATTGAATTTAAGCTGACTTTACCAGCTAAACGGCCATGGTACCAAATGTGCAGGTCCAAGGCTTTGCCTTCAGCAAACCTGACTAAACCACGCTTTATAGCGTCAGTCTCAGCTTGCACGTCATGAACGTGATCAACCCAAGGCAAGTAGTAGGACAAATTGTCCCGGTTTCTGTCAATCAAGTCATACAAGGCTTCGCCATCAGTCAGTCTTGGCACGGCTAACTCTAATTCATCGTTGATCTTGTAGCTAAACATTGATTTCATCTCCAATCTAAAAGCAATTGTCAAAAAGATTATCTGAATTATATCAGAGCGCAGTATCAAATACTACCGTGCAAAATGACCATCTGCGGGTAATCAGCGTCCTCTCGCGCAGATTCTTCCATTCAGCTTTACATAATATGTATTATTCGAACTATTAGATTAAAACGAAATCGTATCCCCTCCAAACAAAAAAGCACTGCATTTGCAGTGCTCAAGTTTAAGATGTTTGCGGTTCAGTTGTTTGGTTCTGCGTAGTTGGATCGCTAGTCACTTCGCCTTTAGGCGTTTCGATATTGCTTGCCTTGACATACAAGCCAACACCAATTGCCCAGTACTTGCTGCCATTGATCTTTTTCTTGCCGCCGTAGACAGTTACCGAGCCATTCTTCAGCAAAACTCCGGAATTTTTCATCCGTTTGCCGCTGCTGGAATAAATGTAGCTGTTGTGGTTCAGCTGGCAATCCAAGCCAATCACGTTCATATATGCCACATACTTGTTCTGGCCGATCATGATATACGGCTTGTCATCGACATAATTGATCAAGCTGTAGCAACCAACGGCCTTGCCGGCCGTGATCTTCTTGTCCTTGGTCCGTTTGCCTTTTTCGTCGTAGACATAAGTGTTGACCATGGCATTCTTGTAAAACGGTTTGTCAGCATCTGAAGCTGCCGTAGTCTTTGCCTTTGGCGCCAAAATAATGGCAAAAGCCAGTACAAATAATAACTTAACGAGCCAAAGCCGTTTTAACTTCACTCTTGTTCACGCAAACCTTTCTTACTTACTCTTAGTCAGCAATCTCAACAGTCGTGATTACCACGTCTTCAAGTGGCTTGTCGTTGCCATCCTTGGCAACCTTGGCAATTTCGTCAACAACATCCATGCCGTCAGTTACATGGCCAAAAACAGTGTGTCTGTGGTCAAGCCATGGCGTGCCACCTTGCTTGTAAGCCTTGACAACTTCTTCTGGGTATTGAGCATCGCGCAATTGTTGAATGAAGCGCTTCGGCATGTTTTTGTTTTGCACGATAAAGAATTGTGAGCCGTTGGTGTTTGGACCAGCGTTGGCCATTGATAAAGCCCCGCGCAGGTTGAAGAGTTCGTTAGAGAATTCGTCTTCAAAGTTGTGGCCCCAGATGCTTTGACCGCCGGCACCAGTACCTTCCGGGTCCCCGCCTTGGATCATGAAGTCGCTGATCACCCGGTGGAAGGTTACGCCGTCGTAGTAGCCCTTTTGTGCCAAGCGGACGAAGTTTTCAACGGTCATTGGTGCTTCTTCTGGGAAAAGCTGGATGACGATGTCGCCGTGGTTGGTCTTGATAGTCGCCTTTGGGCCCTTGACTTGGTCAAGGTTAAGTTGTGGGTATTCAGACATTATTTAAATGCTCCTTGTCATATTGATTCTTTAGATTCTTTCTAAATTATATCATTCGGCACCAAAAAAGACAGCGAAGAGCTGTCTTAGGAAAAATATTAGAGCTGAGTCACATATTCGCCAAGCCGCTTAACTACTTCTGCCAGCTTGTCGTCAGCTGCCGCATAAGAGAAGCGGACATAGCCAGCTGATCCTTCGCCAAATACGCTGCCTGGAATCAGACCTACTCGAGCCTTTCTGGCCACATCTTTGGCAAAGGCAAAGTCATCACTGCCGAATTTCTCCGGAATCTTGGCAAAGATGTAAAATGCCCCTTGCGGAACGGCCATTTCAAAACCGAGCTTGGTCAGATTCTCAACCATAAAGTCCCGCCGGCGTTGGTAGGCAGCCTTAAATTCCTTTGGATCCTCAAGACCATTTGTCAAAGCTTCAATCGCCGCATCTTGGGCAATGTTGTCCACGCAGGTCACCATGAAGCTGTGTGCCTTTGCGACATTTGGCAATAAACTTGCCGGAGCCGCGATATAGCCAAGCCGGTAGCCAGTCATGGCGTGTGACTTAGACAAGCCGCTGATCAAGATTACCTGCCCAGGCAACAAGCTTGCCAAGGAGAAGTGTTCTTGGTCGTAAGTCAGTTCACTGTAGATTTCATCACAGATTGCCAACAAGTGGTGCTTCTTAATCACTTCCGCCAAAGCAGTTAATTCAGCTTTTGAATAAGTCCGCCCAGTTGGGTTGCATGGGTAGTTGAGCATGATTGCCTTAACCTGGTCACCAGCCGCCTCAATCTCCGCTTCCAGCCGTTCTGGCGTCAAATTGAAGCCAGTATCTGAAGTATCGATCATCACCACTTCCCCGCCTGCCATTTCAATGTTGGTGAAGTAAAGGGAAAAGACTGGTGTTGGCACTAAAACCTTGTCACCGGGATTTAAAAGTCCCAGCAGAGTAGCCGTAATTGCTTCAGTAGCCCCGTCAGTTACGATGATTTCAGTCTCCGGGTCGTAGTCAACCTGTCTGGTTGACAAGAGGTACTTGCTGATGGCTTGGCGCAAGGCCAGCTTCCCCTTTGATGGCCCATAGTGGGAGTCATCTGCTTCAATTCCTCTGATAGCGGCTCTTTTAACATGGTCTGGCACTGCGAAGTCTGGTTCGCCCAAGGTGAGCTTGATGATTCCCGGGATTTGGGAAATTTCTTCGTCAAAAGCCCGGATGGCTGAAGGCGCGATTTTAGCAAGATTTTTGTTGCCTAAATCCCGCAAGTTAGGATCTGTTTCTGGCATGATGATCGTCTTTCTATCTAAAAACAAAAGATACTTTCTACAAAATGTTTTCCAGGCCGACATAAAGCTGGTCTAAGTCAGCTGCCTTTTCCAAGGCAACCTTGACCCCGCTCATGAAGGATGACCGGTCAAAGGAGTCCTGCCGGATGGTCAAGGCTTCCCCCTTGCCGCCAAAAAGAACCTGTTCATGGGCAACGTAGCCGGGCAAACGAACCGCGTGCAGCTTGATGCCTTGGTAATCACCGCCCCTTGCACCTGGCAGGCTTTCAGTCGTGTCTGGAGCAGTTTGGTGGGGCTCACGGACTTCAGCGATCAACTTGGCGGTTGCCAGAGCCGTGCCTGATGGAGCATCTTTCTTGTCTTCGTGGTGCATTTCGATGATTTCAACGTCTGGGAAGTACTTGGCCGCTTCCTGGGCAAACTTCATCAATAAAACAGCTGACATGCCGAAGTTTGGCGCGATCAAGCCGCCAGTCCCCTTTTCCTTGGCTAATTGCTTCAGCTCTGCTTCTTGCTGGTCAGTCAAGCCAGTCGTCCCCACGATTGGCCGGTAGCCATTTTCCAAGGCATAACGTACGTTTTGATAGACAGAGGCTGGAACAGTAAAGTCAACCCAAATGTCGGCGGCAGCTGCCGGAATGTCATCCAGACTGCTGTAGAGCTTAGCATCCGCTGGCAGGCCATAGTCTGCTGGATCGCTGCTCTTTAAATGGTGGGCCAGGCCAGCCGTAATTTCAAAGTCTGGCAGGCTTTCTACTAATTTAACGACTTGCTGCCCCATTGAGCCGGCAAAACCGGCCAATAAAATTCTTGGCATCTTACTCTCCTTCTAACATTTCACGCGTCAGCTGGCCAGCTAATGCATCCTTTGGCAGCTTCAAAGCAGTTGCCAATTCTTCCTTTTCTTCATTATTCAAGGCTACAAGTGGCAACCGTAAGCCTCCTACCTGGTAGCCCATGGCTGATAAAGCTGCCTTAACTGGGGACGGGGATGGGAACATGAACAAAGCGTTCATCCGTGGGGTCAGCCAGCGCTGCAGACTGCCGGCCAAGGCAAAATTGCCCGCGTAAAGTTCATCGTACATCTCCCGCATTCTTGGCGTATACAGGTGGCTGGCAACTGAAATGACCCCGTCAGCACCCAAGACTCTGGCAGTAAGTGCCTGGGCATCTTCACCAGTAAAGACGGCGAAGTTTACTGGCCGGCCGGACACGATCTCTTCGATTTCTTCCAGGCTGGCGCACTGCTTGATACCGGCAATATTGGGATGCTGGGCCAGCTGTAAAATAGTTGACACTTCCATTTTAACCCCAGTCCGGCCAGGGATGTTATAGATGACTACTGGAATGTGAACCTGGTCAGCTACTGCTGTAAAGTGGGCAATCATTGACCGCTGGTTTGGCTTGTTGTATGGCGGAACTACGACCAAAGCATAGTCGATGCCTGGAATTTGGGCGACTTCTTCAGTAAAAGCAATGGTTTCAGCCGTGTTGTTGCTGCCAGTGCCGGCGATGACCGGTACCCGGCCGTTTACAATCTGGCCAAAGCGGGTGTACAGGGCGATCTTTTCGTCATTGGTCAAAGTAGGCGTCTCCCCGGTTGTCCCCCCGATCACAAAGCCGTTAGAGCCTTGGTTAATCAAATTATTGGTTAATTCAGTCAAGCTGGCAAAGTCGATCTCTCCGTCTTCCGTAAAAGGCGTAATGATTGCTGTCAGTAAGTCCGCGTTTTGTAAGTTTTGGTTCATTGTCTTTGCCTCTATTGTCTATTTAGTCTTCCGTCATCCGGTATTCCAAAAAGCCGGTAATTGCCGCGATGCCGCGGCTGATTGAACTTTCCTGCGGTTTTAATGTTGCTGAGTGCAGGGGTGAATCGTCTTCAACGCCCAGCCAGAACATAGTTCCCGGGATCTGGGCCAGGAGGTAGCCGAAGTCTTCCCCGGTCATGGCTGGTGCTGTTTCGACATATTCAACTCCGTCAGCCTGCTCCATGTAATTAATGAAGTTTCTCGTCAATTCCGGGTTGTTTTCAACCGGCCAGTAGCCGCCTTGGTTGAGTTCCAGCTTGACTTTGACGCCAAAGCTCAGCTCAATTCCCTGGCAGACTTCAGCCAGTCTTTTGTCGATCAGTTCGATCATACTCTGGGTTAGGCCCCGGATCGTGCCTTCAATTCTGGCTGAATCCGCGATTACGTTTCTGATCTTGCCGGCAGTAACCTTGCCCAAAGTAATAACTCCGCTTTGAATCGGGTCGATATTTCTGGAAATGATAGTCTGAACCTGCATGATCAAGGCAGCTGCCGCGACAACCGCGTCATTTGACAGCTGCGGGAAGGCAGCGTGCCCGCCTTTGCCTTGAATATCGATGTTGACTTCAGTCGTCCCGGCAAACAAGGTGCCATTCCGGCAGCCAATCGCTCCAGCTGGCAGGCTTGGATTGTCGTGCAGGCCGTAGAATTCATCAACATGCCACTTGCCAGTGAAAAGTCCCAGCTGGTAGGCCTTCATGCCGCCGCTCTCGCTCTCTTCAGCCGGCTGGAAGAAGAAAAGGAGGTTGTCAGTTGGCTGATGCTCACTAAAATAGCTAAGGATGCCCAAGGCCACAGTCATGTGGATGTCGTGTCCGCAGGCATGCATTACGCCCGGATGTCTGGAAGCAAATGGCAGGCCGGTTGCCTCAGTTACCGGCAGAGCGTCAATATCAGCCCGGTAACCAATGGTCCGTTTGGCCTTTGACCCCTTGACCAGAACCAGGAGAGCGGTTGGCAATTCAGCCGGCTCTTTGATTTCCAGGTAGTCTTGCTTCATCTGCTTGATCACATCCAAGAGATAAGCGTGGGTTTGATATTCTTCTAAGGCCAATTCCGGGATCTGGTGGAGCTGGCGCCGGATTTGAAGCAACTCGGCTTCGGTCAATACTGCCATATAAAAACTTCCTTAATGTGGACTAACTTCTGTTTGCTTGGACTAATCGATTCTTTTTCTTTACAGCTTGCGCAGGTCTTCTTCCAGACCAGTCTTGCTTTCAGTCTTGGCATCGACTTCCTTGATTACCTTGGCAGGAACACCGGCAACAACCGTGTGCGGAGCCACGTCCTTGGTTACGACCGCACCGGCTGCGACAACCGCGCCTTCACCAACGTGAACGCCTTCCAAAACAACTGCGTTGGCACCGATCAAAACATCATCGTCGACGCGGACTGGCAAGGCTGAAGCTGGTTCAACCACACCAGCTAAGACCGTACCGGCACCGATGTGGCAATTCTTGCCAACGATGGCCCGGCCGCCTAAGATTGCCCCCATGTCGATCATGGAGCCGGCACCGATTTCCGCGCCGATGTTGATCACGGCTCCCATCATGATAACCGCATTGTCACCAATCAAGACTTGGTCACGGATGATAGCGCCTGGTTCAATCCGGGCATTGATTTCCTTGAGATCCAGCAAAGGAACAGCGGAATTGCGGGCAGTGTTTTCCACACGGACTGATTCAAAGTCAGCTTCATGTTCTGCCAAAAATGGCTTAAGAACTTGCCAGTCACCGAAAACTACCCCAGCTTGACCGCTGACAAAAGGATCCGTGCCTTCCGGGAAAGTGACCTGGTCCAGATTTGCTCCTCTCAAGTAAACCTTGACTGGGGTCTTCTTTGGTGCTGAACCAATGTAATTGATAATGCTTTGTGCGTCTAATTCTGCCATTGTATCTTTCTCTTTCTAAACTATTCTGTTTCTGTTGATGATTACTTTGAAGAGGCAAAGAAAAAGCTCCAGATCGCCTTAACAATCTGGAGCCCGAAAAATTCAAAATTAAATTTCACGTCAAATTGCAAGCGCAACGCAGGTACCTTCCCTGCGACAGTCCATGGCCTCTTAAGCCATAGCCCAGCCAATCCGCCTTGCCAATGCGGACGCTTCGGCAACCTCCCCTTTCTTGCAAGTTCTTCGCCTGGCGGGCTCTCTTGCTTTACTCTTGTCGGTTGCGCCTCTTCAATTTGTAATCAGTTTATAATACTAGCTTCATCTTGTCAACGGCTTTTTTATCTTTTATTTGCATATTTTTTATTCATAGTCCGCCCGATTCATTGGTATAGCAGTGAATAGGTGCGATTAGCCATGAATTATCGAAATCTTTTTTTGCATTTTCCGGAGAAAAATGGTAAAGTCCATTCTGATTAAACTTAAATTCTGATTAAAAGACTGAATATGAAAGAGAGTAGCAAAATGAAAGTAGTTAAGTTTGGTGGCAGTTCCCTGGCTAGCGGCCCTGCTGTAGAAAATGCTTTAAAGATCATTACCGCTGAAGCTGAAAGACAAGTTGTCGTTACGTCTGCCCCAGGCAAACGCTTTGACGAAGATATCAAGGTCACTGACCTCTTGATCAAGTATGCCCATGAAATCAATCATGGCAGAAACGGACTTGAAGTTGCTGACCGGATCTTCCAACGCTACGTTGAAATTGGCGAATACTTTAACTTGCCAACGGAAGAGCTCTTGCCCTTGAAAGAAATTCTGCTGGATTTGCCAAAGCAGCCATATCCAAACAAGAACTACCTGCAAGCGGCCTTTAAGGCGCACGGCGAACGGTTAAATGCCAAGTTGATCGCCAAGATTCTGCAAAGCCAGGGAGTAAAGGCCCGCTACGTCGACCCTAAAGAAGCAGGGATCATCGTCACCGGGAGTCCAAATAACGCCTCTGTCAACCCAGAAAGCTACCAGCTCTTGGACAACTTTGCCTATGATGCTGATGAAAAGCTGATTTTCCCAGGCTTTTACGGCTATACTCTGGCCGGTCACATCGCCACTTTTTCAAGAGGCGGTTCAGACATTACCGGTGCTATTTTGGCCAGAGGCTTCCATGCCGACCTATATGAAAACTTTACTGATGTCGACGCTATTTTCTCAGCTAACCCTAAGGTGGTTGACCAGCCTCAGCCGATTCACACGATGACCTACCGGGAAATGCGGGAACTGTCTTACGCTGGCTTCTCTGTCTTTCACGATGAAGCCTTGATCCCGGCTATTCAAGGGCAGATTCCAATCAACGTCAAGAACACCCAGCACCCGGAAAAGCGCGGAACCATGATCGTGCCGGAAAAAGGCTTCAAGCCGGAAACCATCATTACCGGGATCGCCAGCGGCAAGCACTTTGGTGCTCTTTACCTGCACAAGTACCTGCTCAACAAGGAAGTTGGCTTTACCCTCCGCATTCTGCAGATCTTAAGCAAGCACAAGCTTTCCTACGAACACATGCCAACTGGGATTGACGACCTGACGATCATCTTTGACAAGGACGCCTTAAACGATGAGCTCATCGATCAAGTCTGCAACGAAATTCAAAATGAAGTCAACCCAGACCACCTGGAATGGATCAGCGACTACGCGATCATCATGCTGGTCGGTGAAGGCATGCGGGACCGGATCGGGGTCATGCGGGACATCGCCACTCCAGTATCTAGAGAAGGCATTTCTCTCCGGATGGTCAACCAAGGGGCTTCCGAAATTTCCATCATGCTGGGTACGGCAGCTAAAGATGCCGACCAGGCAGTAGCTGCGATTTACGACTACTTTTTCAAGCAAGAAGCACAAGGAGAATAAAATGACTAAATTATTGAAAGTCCACGGGTCACAGAATTCCTTCTTCATTCTGGACCAGACTGAACTGGAAAATCCGCTGACTGACAGTGAACTGCGGCAATTGACCAAGACCCTTACTAGCCATAAGAGCGGCCTGCTTGGCGGAGCCGATGGCATCCTGTCAGTTGAAGAATCAAGTCACTCTGGCGTTTTAGGCAAAATGCGGGTAATCAATGCTGACGGCAGTGAAGCTTCAATGTGCGGCAACGGCCTTAGAACTGTTGCCCGCTACCTGCACGAAAAGACCGGGGAAAGCCAGTTTAAGGTGGAAACCATGTACGCAGACCTGGCCGTCCGGCAAGCCGAAGACTTTGCGGCAGGCGTGCCGGCTTTCGGGGTAGAAATCTCCCCTGTCCGCTTTAACAAAGAGGCTTTGCCTTTTGACAATCTGGGCCACGATCGCCTTTTGGACACACTGGTTCCAGAATTGGTTCCAGGCTGGCGTTTTAGCGCTCTGGCCGTGCCTAATCCCCATTTGATTGCTTTTATCAAAGAAGAAGACCTGGAAAGCCCGGTCTTAGGAGAGCTTGGTGCCTACTTGAACGGCGATAATCCTTACTTCTCAGACGGGGTCAACATCAACTACACCGTTATCCGCGGCGACAGCCAGCTTTTTGTCAGAACCTATGAACGGGGCGTTGGCTTTACCAATGCCTGCGGGACTGGGATGTCGGCCAGTTCTTTGGCCTTTGCCTTGACGCACCCGGACCTGGGCCATTTTGAAAAAGAGATCTCTGTCTACAATCCTGGCGGCATGGTCAAGACCGTCTTGCACCAAAAGGACCACAGCTACTGGATCGAACTGATCGGCAACGCGACTGAAACCCATACCGTTGAAATCCCAGAAGATCAGCTGCATAGCGGGCAGGTTAAACTGGGTGAGGTAAAGGCCGTTGAAACTGGTGAGCAAGCAGCATACCTGACTTTCGTTGACCAGCTGGCCAAGTAGCATCCCCCGAAAAAATAGAATTAAACACTAAATTACTAGAACAAATTACTAATCCTCAAGCATCCCCAATCAAACATTCACAGTTTGGCCGGGGATTTTTTTTCTGCATCCCCCTCTAAAAGCAGGCGGAGATACTTCTTAGTAAACTTGCTGGTCGTCAGCTGCAGGCGGGTTTTCAAGTATTCTCTGGCCAAGTCATGCTGGTCGATAAAGGCCTGGTAACTCTGATCAACGCAAACCAAGGCTGGATGCTGCAAAAGTTCCTGGCTTAATTTGACAACGTTAAAAGCAGAAAGATCACTCTTGTCCGCAGACTCATTGATCTCTTTCAGCAAAGCCAGATCTGATCCCTCAGCTGCTTCAGCATTCAGAAATTCCTCAGTCAGATCAGTTGGCACCAATTCATGGTAATAGACATGATAGTCAGAATAAAAGCGTTCCTCGGCCGCGATCAGTCCGTCTTTTTGCATGGCGTCAATTACCTGCAGAATCGCCTTGTTTGGCAGAAAGCGAAAACGTCTGTCATAGTCACTATGGTTGATGGCATCGTAATCCGGATATGACAGTCCCCGCAGAATCTTCAGACAGTTGTTAGGCGTAATCCGCGTCTCATTTCTCAAAGCAAGCTGGGCAATTGCCCGCGCTAACAGGTCCCCCCGCAGCTTAGAAGCAGCAACCTTTTCTTTGATCTTTTTCTTGTAATTTGCCTCTTTCTTCTTCGAATTGGCTAAAAACTTGTCATACTCCTCTTCCATCGCCTCTGGCTCTTTTAAAGCAAAAGCATGCTCATGATCCTTTCTTCCCGTCAAAGTCACTTCGAGCTTGGACTGGTTCTTGAAATGCCAATTAAGCGACAGATCGGCATGATTTTCTTTGATATGGTCAAGCAGCTTTTGCCAGGACTGGCAATTAGCCAAGCTGGTTTTAAAGTGCTGAAGCTGCTGGCGCTTGTTGCTCGGTAAAAGGAGCTTTTCCCCGTTAGCGCTCAGTTCCAGGTAAGCCTGCTTGTCTCCTGGGAACAGGTAGTCACTAGCCAGATCCCAATCTTCTTTTGGCAAATAATTCTTCAGCTTACCAGGCTCCAGGTAAATGCGTTGCTTGTCTTTATTCTCATGGGAAGTCTGCTCAGCCAGCTCAGCTTTCAGCCACTCCTTAGTCAATAATTGGTAAGCCAGGCAAACCTTTAAGCTGCTGGGCCGGAGATACTGCTTAGCCAGAAGCTGCGCCAGCACTTTCAAGTAAAAGGGACGGTCAAAGTAGCTTTCGTAATTTTCAAAGAAATCACTGACCAGCTGGTCAACTTCTTTTTCAGTTAAGACTTTGCTTTCTTCTTTCATCTTCATCCTCAATTCTGTAATTCACACAAAAATTTGATCAAAGAGGCCGGGTTGGTGACCTCAGCCAATTCATCGACATATGGAGCATAGCTGCCAATGACTGAATCCCCGGTATCCCATTTGCTTTTAGCTTCGGGATTAAGCCAGTAGCATCTCTTCACTCGCTGGCATAAGTCTTTAAAGATCTTTTCCTCACTAGGCAAATGGTTGTTTCTGGCATCCCCCATCCAGAGCATGATAGTCCGCTTGTTCAGCTGCCCCTGTTTATCTTTGTATTCTCTTAACGGCTTGCCATAGTCCGAGTAGACGCCAATGGTCGGCACCTTTCGCAATACTTCTGTAAGTTCGCCATAGGCCATCCCCGCCTTTAAGTCACTTGAGAGATCCACCAAGTGGTCAACAAAGGCATAGAGCTCACAGCCTGTCGGGAAAAGCTCTCTTAAGCAGCAGGCGAATAAGAAGAGCGGTTCAGCTGCTTTGATGCAGGAGCCCGACACGTCTAAAAAGATCACCAGCTTGCAAGGGCGCTTCTTGGGGTGCTGGTATTGCAGCTTAAGAGGGACACCGCCGCTTTTGCAGGCCAGTTTGATGCTAGCCGCAAGATCAATCCTCCCTTTCCTAGGACTAATCAGTCTTTTAGCAACTTGAGCCTTGAATTTATAAGCGTACAAATTGACATAGTCACTGATCTGTTCACGTTCAAGCTTGGACAAGCTGGCAAAGGGCTTGGCTAACAGGCCTGTATTGTCAACGAAGTTCATCCCCTGGTTTGCTTCTTTGCTCCACTCCCGCTTTCCTGGGGATGTTAACCTGCTCTGCAATTCGTTAATCCTCATCTGCAGCCGGCCAGCTTCTTGCCCGGCATCTTGCCGGCTCTGCTCTAAATCGCCTTGCTTTTTCTCCTGCTTGATTCCTGCTCTTTTCAGCCGTTTGTCCTGGAGGTCGATTCTTTTCAAGATCTTGCCCAGCTCTTCTAAGAGCTGCATGCCGGCCATGGGGTCTGGCAGGTCAGTAAGTTTGCCAGCCGCCTTTTCTAACTCAGCCAGCAGATCTTCCCGCTGGCCAAAAATCTCTCTTTTGCCAGACTGGTCTTTGTCTGCCAGAGTCTTAGCCATCTTTGCAAATAACTCCTGCTTAGGACTATCCGCAAACAAGGCTTTAAAGGCTGCAGCATTTTCGGCTTGCAGCTTATCTAAACGCTTAAGCCAGGTCTTTGGAATCTTAAAACTTCCCGGCAAACCATTCTTCTCTTGAGCCAATTGTCTGCCTTCTTCCTCCAGACTGGCCTCTTCCTGGTCAAACTTGCGCATGACGCCCTCAAGTTCCTCATGATTTCTGGCTAAGGCCTCTTCTTTATCCCGCAAGCTGTTTTTCAGCTGCAAATAATTCCTTAAATCTTCTTGAAAGTGCTGAGCTTCAGCCTGGCTTTTGACCATTAAGGGCTTCAGCAGCAATTGGTAATTCCACAGGCTGACATCGGGCTGGTCAAAGAAGCTGTCTGCCAGTAATGCCAAAATCTCTTCCGCATAATTCGGCATCAGCTGGTAGCCCAGCTTAAGCAGGTAGTCGCCAAAGGCTAGCAGGTCTGGCAAAAAGCTGCTTTTCAGCTCAATCGTTTCCGCTGTCGTCTTCATCATCACTGCCTCTGCTCCAGATCTCCCCGCCGTGCTTCAAGAGCAAGTTCCTGCCCTTGTCATAATCCCGATTATCCTTAAGCAAGATGCTTAAAGCCGAAAGGGCGGTTTCTTTGCTGATGTCTTCCTGCTGGCTGAGGAATCTCGCGTAGTCAATCGCTTCAGCAAGTGACGGCTGATAGTGCAGATTAGTCATCTTTGAAACTACCAGGGCAATGCCGAAAGCCAGGCTGCGGTCAACATTTGCCTTCAGAGCCAAAATTTTGGCCATCTCAGCCGCCTTCTTCCGCTTTAAGTAAAGATAGTTGCACCTCCGACGCAAGGGGCCAGAGAGCTCACGATAGCCGTTTGAAGTAATGATGACGATGGGCCGCTCATCTGGCTGGCAGGTAACTGTTCCATATTGCGGGATGGACAAAGAGTAATTCTCTAAAAACTCATAGAGCATGTATTCAGTTGCTTCATCTGCCTTGTCAAGCTCATCGATGCAGAGGACAGTCTGCTTTTTCGACCTAATTGCCTTTAAGACTGGCCGCTCTAAGAGAAAGTCATCCCCGTAGAAATCAAGCTTATTAAGAGCGTACTGCTCAGCTTCCTTGAGATTCATTCCTTTGCACTCTTCCATCAGACGCGCCTTAAGCATCTCAATAACCAGCAGCTGCTTTTGGTAGTCATAATCATACAAAATCTTGTCATCGCTCAAACCTTCATACATTTGCAGCCGCTGGTAAGGCAGACTTAAGCCATCTGCCAGTGCCTTAGCCAGACTGGTCTTGCCAGTCCCAGCAGCTCCTTCTAAAAGCAAGGGCCGGCCCCGGCTCACGCTGGCCCACAGGGCAGTCGTGATTTCGTCATTAGCCACATAGCCGGCTTTCTCTAAGCCCTCCCGGATTTGCTGAATTGAATGCGCCATCACTTTTATCCTTTCTGTTTTCACATTCATCACTTAACTGCTTTACTTTTAGCAATTCGACCAAATGTTCGAAGCTCAGTTTTGATTAAAGCAGATTTTTACCAAAGGAAAAAGTCGCATGTCATTAGCTAAAAAGCCCGGTCTGACGGTCTTTTTACAGGCAGATCAATCTGTAAAAGCAGCCAAATTTCAATCCGCGGGCAAAGAAAAAAGCAAAGGATAAACCTTTGCTTAAATTCAAAATTTTTCAAATTTTACTTACTGTCACACTTACCGGAAGAGAACGTCCAGTTTGTTGGCCAGAGTCGGGAAGGCGAAGCCCAGATTGTTCATGGCAAATTCTGCCGGATCCTTCTTGCCAATCAGCGGGGCGAAGAGATTGATGTCATCCCCGGCATTGATGCTGATTTCTGAAGCACCGACCACTTCGCCAGCCTTGTTGAAGATGACTTTTAATTCTGACTCTTCATCGCCTTCACCCATGGAGGCAAAAGTCGACCCCAGCTTCATTCTTTTGACCGTATCGCCAGCTGCCATTTCACTTTCCCGTTTGCCTACCTGGGCGACTTGCGGGTAGGTAAAGGTGCTGGTAGCTACGGCAGGATACTTAACTCCTTCAGTCAGACCATTTTCGACAAAATCATAAATGTGGTAGGAATCAACCCAGGCAACCGGCGTCAGATTCATCTGCCCGTTGTCAGCGACATCCCCAGCGGCAAAAATACTCGGGACATTAGTCTGCAAGTGCTCGTTGACTGCCACGCCCTTGACCGGATCAAACTTGATCCCTAATTTTTCCAGGCCCAAGCCGTCTACGTTAGCCCGCCGGCCAGAAGCGTCGATCACCAGGTCAGCTGCAAACTTTTGTCCGTTTTCTGCCGTCACTTCATAACCAGCAGCATTTTTACCTATTGCCTTAACTGGCGTGTTCAAATGAAGCGCAATGCCGCGCTCTTCCATCATTTGCGTCAATTTTTCAACGTATTCCTGGTCAAAAGGCCGCAGCAAACGGTCAGAGTGCTGCAAGACCGTGACTTCACTCCCAGCTGCCTGCAAGATCGTGGCCAGCTCCAGGGCAACATAGCCGCCCCCAATAACGACTGCCTTTTTCGGCAATTCATTCAAGTCAAAAAATTCATCGTTGGTAATGGCATACTCACTGCCCGGCACTTCCAAGTGGTGAGGAAGAAGCCCCGTCGCGATGACAATATTTTCGCCTTCATATTCCGCCCCAGCCGCCTCAACCGTATGCGGACCAGTGATCACTCCGCTGCCAAAGACAGTGTCTACCTGGTCATTTTCAATGCTGGCCCGCTCTTCTTGACGAAATTCTGCCCAGATCTCTTTCTTGCGCTTGATCAAAGTCTTCCAGTCCAGCTTGGCGGCTTCTTTTACTCCTTTGCCAGTCAGATAATAAGTGTTCAAAACCGGCCGGACGGCGCCTTCCAGAAAAATCTTCGGCTGGCAGCCGGTATTTGGGCAGGTTCCGCCCCACAAGTTGTTTTCAATGACCAGGGCGGTCCGGTCAGTTCTTGCTAACTTGAAGAGCAGGTGATTAGCCGCCGGGCCGCTGCCGATGATGATGTAGTCGTATTTTTTCATTGCATTAGCTCACATTTCTATAGATTGAATCTAAAAGATATACAAACGATACTCCTTATTTTTTACAAGTTCAACTTTCCTGTTTCTACGAAAAAACAAGACTGGAATCACTTCCAACCTTGCTTAATAGCTACTTTTTCAGCTGCTTGATCCGATCGTTCATCTTCTGAGCCAGCTTCTTTTCATGCTGGTAAAAAATTAGCCAGACGATAAAGGCTACGGCGATTTCACCAGCAATAGTCAGGAAAGCTGGCCAAAAGCCAGCTTTAGCCGGGATCCAGCCAGTCCAGAAGCTGACCAGGGTCATGACCAGGCAGCCGGTTCCCATGTGGATCAAGATTTGGTAGGCCGGTGCCAGCTTGTCGTTTTGATAAACGATGCTGGGCAGGCCAAAACCGAGGCCGACTAAGACGATGCCGGCAAGCATCTGCGTGTATTCAGCAACCGTCATGGTCAAGCTGCCTGCGCCATTTGCTAAGAGCAGCAGGCCGACCAGGCAGGACGAGACGGCGGCGATGCCAATTCCGATCAAGGAACTGACCAGGATATTTTTCTGGGCAGACATTTTTATCCCCTCCTAAAGCCCCAAATACTGCTTAAAAGCGGGCAGGTATTTGCGGGAAATGTAATCAGACAGACCATGCTCTAAACGCAGAAACATGGTCCCGTTAAAAGATGCTTCAACGCTTTCCAGGCAGATCAAGTTGACGACGGCTTGCTTGGAAATCTGCATGAAGTTCTGGCCCAGCTGCTGGTAAACCTCATACAGGCGCTTTCTGGAAAAATACTTGCCTTTTCCGGTGTAGATGACCGTATCCCCGCCTTCGACCCGGACAAGGATGACGTCACTAGGCTTGATGATGACCAGGCGGTCTTCCTGCTGGGCGATTAAAGGAGCAGAGCTGGCGCTGTTTTCCAGGAAAGCAACTGCCCGCTCAACCTCTTCAGTCATTTTGTCGGTATAGATCACTGCCAGGGGCAAATCCTGGTCTTTATTCAGCTCAACTTTAACCTTCATGCTGGCCACCTTCTTTCTCTTTGGCTCGTTTGCAATATTATCGTATCGTTTTTTGCCGGTCTTGTCCCAGCTTTTCCGGTAAGATGCAAAAATTGCCCCCTAAAATGCAAATAGAATATAATAATCCGCTTTCTATTTTCGCTTGTTTATCTTTTGATTGACAATGTAAACCTACGGGCGTACAATTAAAAACATAAAGGAGGTATTTCTATGACGACTACAGTAGCAACTCAAATCAGAATAGACAAAGAAGTAAAAAAAGAAGCAAATGAATTATTCGATGATCTTGGCCTAGATATGTCCAGTGCAGTTAATATTTTTTTGCGTCAATGCATTATGCATGATGGATTGCCTTTTGAAGTTGAACGTCCAAAGTATAGTGCCTCTACTCTTTCAGCAATGGAAGAAGCGAAAAAAATTTCACAAGACCCAAACGTTCCTGGATACAATTCCATGGCAGAATTAAAAGCAGCATTGCTTGAAGGTGACTAATGTACTCCGTTAAATTTACGTCAGCTTATAAAAAGAGCTATAAGCGTATGCTAAAAAGGGGCTATGATGTTTCACTTTTAGATCAAGTAGTTGATGTCTTGAGACAAGGGGGGCAACTTGCTGATAGATATCAAGACCATTCATTAAAAGGAAAATTTATCGGATTTCGTGAATGTCATATAAAGCCAAATTGGTTGTTGATTTATTTAATCGAGAATGATCAACTTACATTAACCCTAATTGATACGGGGAGCCACGCAGATTTATTCGATTTGTAGCAAGCAATACCATTGTTTTTAATATCGAGTTAACAATTGAACAAATATCAGAAATATGTTTCCCTAAGATTAAGATGCAAATAGAGCCTCCAGAAAAAATCTGGAAGCTCTATTTCATTTCTGTAAAAGTGACATTAAGTCCTCATATCCGATCACTGCCATGCCTTTCTCAGCAGCTTTTTTACACTTGCCAGTAACATGATCCAGCTCGCCCTTCAGCAAGTAGTCAGTCACGCCGGACACCGAACCGGTCACCTTGCCGCCATGACTTTGAATCAAGCTGGTCAGCTCATATCTGGTTGCCTGGCGAAACTGACCTGTAATCACAAAACGCTGGCCAGCCAGGCGAGAGTCAACCTGCTTGGGGGTAAAATCGATTATCTCCGTGGCCTTAGCTAAATCGCCATCGCGGAGCTTCTGGTAAACGATATTGTTGGTGATACAGTCGCTAATCGCAATGTGGGAGTTGATCTTAATCCCGTAGTATTCCTTTAGAGTCGACAGTCTGACGTTGGGGAGAGGATCTAGAAACAGGCCCCTCTTTTTGTAACTATTGGCCAAAAGCAAGGTATCCAGTTTTGGATTAGCCAGCGGATATCCGTTGTCAGCCAAAATGTGACAGTCAAAACTAAGTATATTGTGGCCAACCAAAGTATCGTCGCCGATAAAGTCCAGAAAGTCTGGCATAACTTCATCAATCAATGGGGCAGCATCTGTTTGATAATTGCTGATGCCAGTCAGATGAGAGACATATTCATTGATTTTCTCCATGGGATTAACGTAAGTCGAGAACTTCGCCACGGTCTGGTCATCTCTGACCTTTAAGGCACCAATTTGGATGACCTTTTTACCGGTAGTTTCCAAGTCAAAAACCGTGTAGTCATGCAGTTTAGGATTCATCTTGCTACTTCTTTCTGAAAAAATCTCCTACAAGACCAACTTGGCCCTAAAGCCTCGGACCTTGTAGTAAGAGTCCGCCCCGTTGTGGTAGACAAAGACCGCCCCGTAGCGCTTTTCCGCAAAAAGTGCTCCTCCTTTTTCCCTGATTTCAGCAGGCGTCTTGATCCAGCAGCTGGTCTTCATATCAAAATCGCCAAGTGCCTGGAGCTGGCGATAATCTGCTTCATCCATCAAGGCCAAGCCATGTTCTGCCAGCATCTCTTCAGCGCTAGTTTCTGGCGGGAACTTCTTTCTCTTAAGCCGGGCTTCTTTGTCGTAGCAAACACTCCGCCGACCAGCTGGCTCTTCTTTAGCGCAGTCAACAATGGCTAAACCGCTGTCTAAAGCAACAACATCAGGTTCGCCGCCGCTTTCTTCCATCCAGGCAAGCGCTGCTGTCTTATCAGAATCCAGCTTACAAAAAAACTTCATCCCAAGTAAGGCCTGGGTGCCGGTCCATATTAGCTAAGAATCTCTCTTTAAATTCGTCCATTTTTCACCTCAAACTAGCTCTTCTCCAGCAATCCAAAATGTTTAATCTACAAATATTATAACCAGTTCGGCATCCCCCAGGCAAAAATCGCCGCAAAAAAGCGGTCAGCTTACGCCAACCGCAAATTTGCCTAATCTAAGCTTCTTCCTGCCGCTTCAATCCAGTTGCCGAATTCAATTGCCAGATGAATCTTATGTCCTTCAACAATTTTCTTGGGCATCATCGAAGGAAAATTGATCTGCAGCTTTCCCTCCATCCCTCCTGGTATGTCTTTAAATTGGTGTAAGGCACCGCCAATTGCTTTGCCGGAATCATTTATGGCTGCCCCGGCGATCAGCCAAGGGTATTCTGGGTCAGCTTTTTTCAAAACATCATCATTGTTGGCAAAATCAATCACAGCTCTGGAAACAAAAGGTGAGCCGCCATATCTCTCATAGACCAGCTGCTTGCCGGAAGGGGACGTGTCAATTAAATAGTGGTCGGGATGTGCGGCTAGCATTGCCTTTTCATCATTGGCCGCGTTTACTGCTTCAAACCACTCCACGAATTCTTTGGCAGAAATGCCTTGAGCTCTCAATTCCAGGCAGCAGGGTTTGGCTGGCCCGTGGCTGGCTAAAAGCAGGATTTTCTCCATCTGCTTTGATCTGGCCACGTCACGCCTGCACAATTCTTCAATTTTCTGATGACCCAGTTCCAGCTTCCGAGATAAAAGCAACCGCCGCATCTCCGCCAAATCGCCCTTTGGACTTATTCCCAAAAACTCTAAAGATTTCCTGGCCCGCTTGGCTTCTTCCCGCAACACAAAAGTCCAATCAAAACCTTGCTCCCCTGCCCGGTATGAAATAACAATTTCTCTCATTTGCCCTGCCTCGCTTTCAATTTTTCTATATCCTAGCACCGGCAAAATTACGATACAATAGTCTCATAACTTATAAGACAGTAGAGGTGGAAAATGTATCACATCAAAAAGGACAAGAGGATGTACAAGTCAGCAGACTTGCTCTACCAGGGGCTGGCAGCATGCTTAAAAAAAGAGGCTCTTGCGGAAATATCAATTGCTGACCTGCAGCGGGCTTCATCCGTCAGCCGGGCAACTTTTTACCGCTTGTTTGATCAGCCAATCGATATCTTGGCCTGGAAGTGCGACCAGATGTACAAAAAAGTCATGACTTCCTATGTTGAAAAGGAAAGCCATGACTCTGAAGAATATGAATTTTTGCACTATTTCTTTGCCTTCTGGCTAAAAGACGACAACGCTGAGATCTTGGAGGTCTTGATCAAGCTAAAGCGGTTTGACATTATCGCCAGCAGTCATTACCAAAACTCAGAGATCTTGCATGACTATTTCAAAGACCAATACCAAAAGCCCCTCCCAAATTACCATTACCACGTCTATATGCGGATTGGTGCCTTTGTGGCTTTATTGATTGCCTGGGTTTCAGACGGTAAAAAAGAGCAGCCGGACGAACTGGTTGACATTATCAAGTCAGACTTAGCTGCTTCTAGCGGCCAGCATGTGTTTATCTAGACTAAAAATTCATCTCTGGAAAAGGGATAATCCCTGGAGCCGGTACGGTGTGCTCGCCCAGCATCTTTTCCATCCAGACCATGTCATACCAGCGGTCAAATTTATAGCCGCACTGGTGGAAACGGCCTACAAATTTGTAGCCTAAGTGCTCATGGAAACGAATGCTGTTGTCGTCTAAATACGGATCTTCTCCAATCGGAGCAGCGATGCAGGCGTTCAAGTTTAAAAAGCCCTGCTTCTTTAAGCAATCTTCCATCGCGTCATATAAGAATCTGCCAACATGCTGGTGACGGACATTAGCATTGACATAAATGGACAATTCCACGCTGTGGTCATAAGCAACCCGCTCTTTAAAGGGACTGGCGTATGCATAACCGACGATTTTGCCATCTCTAAGCGCCACAAGATAGGGATACTTTTTTAGCGTCCGTTTGATCCGGTCTTGGAATTCACTAACAGATGGCACTTCATCTTCAAAAGTGATCGCCGTTTTCTCTACATATGGGGCATAGATTTCAAGCAATCTTTCTGCATCCCCAACTTGGGCAGCTCTTAGCTGTAATTTAGACATAGGCATCTCCGTAAAAATTCTAAAACGTACTTCTCAATACGTCTATTTTAGCATGAGGCAAAGGCTTAGGAAGAGACAGAAAATGCATCCCTGGCATGAAAGATCATACTTAGGGATGCATTTTTAGCTTATTCTTTGTTTGTATCAACTAATTCTTCTTTGTAGACGTCAACAATTTGAACAGGCTTATATTGGAGATAAGAATCCTTTGATTTTACCTCATGGGTATCTGGATCAAAATCAGTAAATAAGTCGAGCTGTGAATCCTCTGGTACGACTAAGCCATTATCTGTCTGCTCGCCTTCAACAATTGACTCAAAGGTCTGAGTTGTGCGCTTAACCCAAATCCGGCCATCTTGCTTATATGAAGCCCATTCACTGAAAATGATAGGCTGATCTTGAACGTTCTTATAGGTCAGAGTGTTGCCTTGAACCATATTGGCATAGATGATGGTTTTAGCGCTTTTCAAGACCTTACGCTTACCATGCTCTGGTTGCCCCTTTGCCTTGAGTCCCCGAAGGTAGTCGACTACAAAAGTTTGGTACATGTTGTGCCGAAGCATTTTATAGTTATCTTCCATCAACTCAATGCCGTAAAGAGATGAAAGTGCCAGCAAAATTCTATCTTCATAGCTATCAACTGAAGTACTGCCCTCAAGTGCTACCTGCATCTTACGAGTTAGAATTTCAGTTAAAAAAGCTCCCTCACCAGCTGATGGTTCAAGAAAAGTAGCAGTTAGGTCATTTACCTTAGCACTAATTTCCGGTTGATCCAGCATCAGATCAACTATGCGCTTTGGTGTAAAAACTTCACCGACATCCTTGACCCGATCTGCCGATTTGATCAATCGTTCATCAGTCATTAATCCATTGCCTGCACTTTCGTTTCGATAAAGTTGATTTCGTCCTCAGAGAGATTATATTTCTTGTAAAGTTGCTGATCAATCTCTGGGATTGACTTTGTCCAGTCGATATCAGAGTTAGGGGTAAAGTCTTGAAGAGGGACGTATTCCCACTTTGCTCTAGTATTATCTTGAGTTGTTTTCAGAACACCTAACATTACTCTAGCAAACTTGCTCTTGATATAACTCAAACAATTTGCGGCTTCAATTTTAGTCGAGAAATCACCAATTGAAATAAAAGTTTCAGTTGCCCCGATCAGGGGTTCCCCGATCAGGGGTGTTGTTAAAGTTTCACCTAACGAACCACTACCATTTGCTTTTGGTACAAAAACCTTATAGTGATAAAAGCTGTCTGGGACATCTTGATATAGTTTCCGCCCCCACCAATATTCACGCGTTCTATTAGATAGACCTAAAAATCTAACATAATCATCGTGCCCATCGCTTGGTTTCTCTTTAAAGAAAACTACATCTTTTAGAACTCTGAAGGCACCTGAACCAACATCTTTTTTGTGCCCCTTGGATTGTAACTGTTCTATCTGAGGGTAATCTGCCAAAGCTTTATCGGACAACTTATATACGCCACGCCCAGATATTATTTCTGATAGAGATCCGCTAATTTTGGGGAGAACTTTTTTTAGAATGCCATTTAGTTCTGGGAATGCAGTAAAAATTTCAATAGGCTCAAATTCTTGATGCGTATCTCTCAAAGAGACAGCAACTCCACCTTTTATATCAGTATGTGGGAAGATGTTGCTGCTGTTTGCTTCATACAAAACAACTTTGAAATGAGGATCATTCAAAATCTTCTTATTCCATTGCTTTGACGTACCACCCGCATTAAATAAGAATCTGGCCGGAGTGATCAGCGTAACCAAATCAGATAGCTTATATGAGAGATCCATAAAGTCGCTATAAATCGGTGCAGCATAGTTATCATTATCACCTGTTGCAGAATCTTGATATGGCGGATTACCGATCACGACGTCGAATTTCATGTTTCCAAATAGCCTCTCAATCTTTCTAGCTTCAGCATCAACGTCGGTCTTAGCGTCCTTAATAATATTTTCGACGTATTCCGCGTTAACATCCCAATCCGAATTATACCCTCTCAGAGTCCGGGTCGCGATTTCCTTTGCCATTGGTGTCTTAGCCACGACAAAGATGTTTTCTCGCAGAATCTTTTGCCAAATGAACTGCTCGTCGATCAAACTAAACTTACCAGCCATCTGATCATTCATCTTTTGGAATTCCTTCCAGTACAGGGATGCAGCAGCGAACAACGGATAAAGCCCAGTCTTGGCGTTGATCTCTAAAATACGGGTATTCTCATGATAAACCCGCTCTGTATCTTCAGATGATACCCAATGCATCGCAGATTTACCATCAACGTATTGAGTCTCGTAATCGTCGTCATAATAAACAAGTCCGCCAATCGTCTTACCCAAATGCATGTTAACCACGCGCCATGGCGTAAGCACGGTTTCCTTGTCAGGATTTCTAAAAGTCCCAAAAATATCCGCGATCTTCTCCACCCGGTCAAGTGGATCAGCTTTATCCAGCTCTTTAACGCGTCTTCTGATAATCTTACCAGCTTCTACAAAGATCTCCGCGTCGTAATACGGAATAAACTGCTTGAACATTTCTTTTGTCACGCCAGCAGGCATAAATTCCTGCCAGGATACGTCGTCAACCCGGTTCATAAATTGCTGAATTGACACGTCTTCATCAAAGTCAATGTCCATCCCGTAGATCATCATCGGTATTCTAATTGAAATACCGCGCAAAATCGAAATCAAAGCCCGCCGCTGGCGCTTAAGAGCATTAACCTTGTCGATTGCTTCTTGCTCCTCTTTTGTCCGCTCTTTCGGCTTTTTCTTCTTGGCCTTTCTTGCAGTCTCTGACTCTTTGTCGGTCAAGCCTTGATTGTTGATGTCAATCTTTGTCTCTTGCTTTTCTTTCTTGGTTGTCCCAACAATTGCCTTCAGCTTGTTGAACTTATCAAGAATATCTTGACTCTCAATGTTCAAGAGCTTGTCTGAATAGATGGAATTGTCATCAAAACCAGACCGGACCGCTCTTTCCGCGTATGCCTTTTTAAGCTTGGTCAGCAAGGTGTTTACGTTGTAAACCTGCATCTTGTTGCCCTTCTCACCAATAATTGGCAAGAAGTTAAGCAACTTGGTCATCCGCTCTTCCTGTTCACCGCTATTCAGCTTGCCAGCACCTGTCGACAAGCTGCTTGCTTCGGCCATAACTGTCAAAGCCCGGTCCGGTGCAAAGTCGAAAATGTAGCAATTGGTCTTCTGACCGAAGGTTTCTGACGCATATGGAGTCTGCGCTCTGAAGGCAGCCTGCAGATATTGCATGGCACTGTTGGTGTTGGATAAGAACAAAACGCCAGTCCAAGGCTTAATTGTTACCCCAGTGGTCATCTTCCGCACTGTTAAGGTAATCGTCTTAGTCCTTGCTGGATCTGGATCCATTGCCCGGTTAACGCGCTCTACATCGCTTTGACTGGCTTCTTCATCCGCCGTCTTATCTCCGCGAACCACGTTAATTACTTTGTAGCCTTCTTCATGGAAGACCGTGCCAGGTTCATTGAGCAAGTCTTCTAAGGCGTTACATTCCTTAATCCCCGGCAGAATCCATAAAGTATGCCGCAAGTTGTTCCGGAAAGTCCGGTTGGCAAATGGATAGTTGGTTGGACCAGGTGAAGTAATGTTCTTTAAGAACTGGCGGACATTCTTCTCATGCACAAACTTGCCATTCTCATCCGTCCGGAAGAATTCCTTGAAGTTAAATGAGTATCTCCCTAAGCCATCCCCGGTAAAGTTGATGTCTTTAAAGTGATCGCTCATTTCAAAGGTGTACATGGAAACCTTTGGCAGGGTAGCGTATGGGTTGACTTCATTCGGGTGCTCTTCTGACCAGGCCAGCTTAGCTTCCTGCTCCATGGTGTAGTCCCAAGTGAAGATCTGCTCTTCGTCATAGTCTGATAGCAGGTTGAACGGAGTACCAGACAGTTCCAAAAGCTTGGTAGTCCGCTTATTGCTTAACACGGCATCAAGTACGTTCTGTGCTAAGTCAGTCTGCGTCCCTTCATGGGCTTCATCGACAATGACCAAGTCCCAGGCAACTGAGAAAACATCATGGTTCTTGTCACTGACCTTGCCACCGATTTCCGTTGAACCCCGCAGGTCTTGAATGGAAGCAAAGTAAACGTATGGCTTGCCTAAGTTTTCCAGCTCCTCAACTGATCTGTGGCCCCGGTTTCTAGAACCGTAGAGATAGCCAGCCTTGGTCATGCCGATCTTGTTAAAGTCGTCAAACCAACCCTCGTTAACCACTGGCCGGTGGGTCATAATGAGGACCTTCTTGTACTTAGATTCTTTTACTAAGCTTAAGGCAGTGATGGTCTTACCAAAGCGCATCTTTGCGTTCCAAAGCATACGGTTGTAGTGCTTGTATGCGGCCTTGGTCTTGTCAATCGCATCCCTCTGCTCTGGTCTAAGAGTGATCTTAACTTCAATTGGCTTCTGCTGCTTAGGAGTTTTGTTATCAAGCTCAATGGCACTCTTGCCATCTTTGACCGCCTGAATCGCCTTTTTGGCAGTTTCAAGATCAACCTTATACCACTCATCGCCTTCTAGCCCTTCAGCATGCTTGATCCCTGACCGCTCTAAGACCTCATGAACTGCCTCATCCCCAAACCATCTCTTGGTTACTGGTGAGTAGCCCAATTCAGCCCATTCAACAACGTATGGTACACCACCAGTTCTCATATACTGCTTAATTCGCTTATCAGCCCGGTCACGCAGATAATCGCTGTTAGGTCTTAAATCGTTGTTAAAGTCCTCTTCAATAGATGCCTTACCAACTTTTCTTGCCCCAATATAAGCCGGCCAATTGCCACTTGAATTGTCAGCAGTTTGAATGTAAATCAATCTTCTCTCAGAAGATGTGTAGTTTGTTTCCAGTTCTGGCTCATTAAACTTGCTATGAGTATCAACATGAACGTCATAATACTTGTTAGCAAACTCAGCCAGCAAGAACCAGATATTCTTCAGTTCAGTTAAACCAGTGTCTTTAGTAGCAGTTTCTTCAAGGACGTGTGCTTGAACGTTCCCGCTTCGCTTAACCTCGTAGAAAACATTGATCGCCCGGTCGGTTACGTAAGCGCCACGCTTGAGTCTGCTCAAGTTATCGTTAAATGTTGACCGCTCATCGACCTGCAAGTACTCCAGATCCATGATATCCCTTGCAAGCTGCTCAGCAATCTTTCTGACGTTGACTACCTCTTCAGAATAAAGTCCTCTGGCATACAGCATTTCAGCCCGCACTGCATTGACATAATATTTCTTGAAGTCAGGCTCATCGCCGTTTAAAAAGTCAAAATTACTCTTCATTTTCCCTTACCTCTAATTAGCTATTTACCATTATAAAGTAAGAAAGCAATTTTGGCGATACAGCCCAAAAAAGGCTAGTACTAACAACAGTACTAGCCTAACCTTATTTTCTCTATCTTCTTTACTCCAGTCCCAGCCATTTTCTGTTTCTTTCCTCAATTTCCCGGGTCTTGTCCATAGTCAAACCGCCCGGCATGATCCCAACCGAGGTCTGGTACAAGAAGTCATTCAAGTCATCTTGCTGGCCAGTCTCATAGAATTCAACCAGCTTGTGCCAAAAGTTTTCCCGCTCTTCAACCGGAATCGCCAGCATGGCCGCGTTATTTTGCACAAAAACATGGTTGGCCACCAACTGGGCAGTCCTCTTGTTGCCATCATTGAACCACTGCTCTCTGGCAATATGGCCAAACAAATAGAAGCCTTGTTTGATGGGATGTTCGATTTCCTTTGCCAGCCGCAACGCTTCTTCAATCTTCCCAATACCTGGCATCCCTGGCCTATAATCCGTCCCCGTAATCTTCACCGGGTAGCTTCTGATTTCTCCAGCCCCCTCAAACAAGCTTCCCCCGATAATCCGGTTGTATTCCTTCACCAGATCCAAGTCAACTGGCCGGTCAAGGTTGGCCAGCATGAACTCCATAGCCAGCTTCAGATTGTGCACGGTAATGACTTCCTTGACGGTCATCCCTTCAGTGGTTTTGCCCTTGCAGATCATCTTGACCTCCGGCAGGCCAATTCCTTCAACCAGTTCCGTATTGGCGATCTTCCAAACTATATCTGGCAAAAGCCTCTTTACTCCGTCAACCGCCAAATCGCGGTCAACCAGTCTGTATTCGTATTCCATAATCTTCTCCGCTCAAGAAAGAAAACGCGGTCCCGGCTCCTGCCGGGTCCGCGCTTATTTTCCGCCCGTTAAACCCCGAAACGATGGTTGTGTTTCAACCAGTCCTTGACCACTTCCTTGCATACGGCATAAATGCCGATCAAAAGAACGGTCGCAATCAACAATGCAAACATTTCCTCTGGATAGATAGAAACGACGATTGCAAATACAACGAATGCTACAAAGCATACCAACAAGTCAATAATCTTCTCGCTAAGCATCATAATCACCCGATTTCTACGGGACTTAGCGGGCGGGTTTATACTTTTATTATACGCCAGCTTCCTGGAAAATGCACTCTTGCCCCAGCCTAATCGCCTTAGCATCTGGTCGGTGGCCAATAAATTCAGTCCTGGCAATTGGAACATTTGCCGGCAGCAGGTCCAAGAGAATTTCTGCTGGCAAATGACTTGCTTTTAACCTGTCCAGCTCACTAAAGGTGCCGAGCAAAACACCGCTGATCTGGTCAAAAATCCCGGTCTCCCGGCACTGTTCAAGTAGACTAGCCACCAATTCTGGCCGGCCCCGGTAAGCTTCCAGCAACAAAATGCTGCCTGTAAAATCCGGCCAGTAGGGCGTCCCTGCCAGCTTCAGCAGGCAGCGCAGGTTGCCCCCGTAGACTGGACCTGCCATTTTACTGCCTCGGACAAAAGTTACGTCTAGCTCACCGAGCTCTTTTGCTACTTCTTTTCCAGCCAGCAAGCGGTCAAAGTAGCCGCTTTTCAGCAAATCCTTGTTGACCAGGCAGTTGCGCAGCTGGAAGTTGACCGCCTTGTTGCCGTTTTTAGCCAGGGCTGTCAAGATCGTGGTCAAATCGCTGTAGCCGTAAAAGACAGCCTGGCTGCCTTTGATCTTGCCTAGATCCAAATGTCCTAAAACAGTATTAGCCAAGTCCCCGCCAGAGATGTCAAAAATATGTCCCATCTCCGGATCTAAGAAGAAGCCCTCCAGTTCCCGGGCCCGCTTTTCTCCCCGGCCAATTAAAGTGTCATCGGTCAAAAATTCACTGACTTCGACTTCCAGTCCCCGGTCTTCCAAAATCTTAACCAATTGGTCAACAACTGGCAGATATGCTTCTTTTAAAGGATTTGAACACCCGACCAAGGCTGCCTTCATTATGCCATCTCCTTTTTTCACATAAGCAAAATTATGTAAAGCTGACCTTCTATTGCCGCAAGCCCTTAGGATAGTAGTTCTTCAGCTGCCCTTTGCCAGATAATTTCCCAAAGCTGAAAATCATCCCCCGGCAGGAAACCAAGACAAAGCCCTTCAAACTGGAGTTAACTTGCAGGCTTTCCCCATGCAGGTAGTGGTCATATTCTTCTTCAGTCAGGTCAACCACTCTTTCCTGGTCAACCTGCCCTAAAACTTCCGCCAGCTGGTGGCTTGGCTCAAAGCGCTTCTTCTTCAAGATTCCCAGTTCCAGGCCGTTGTTCAAAACCTTGATCCCCTTTAATCTATCGGGCGCAAGCGCCGGCACAAAGACGTGATCCTGGCTCTTCAGCATCTGGCTAGGCCAGGAAGCTAAACTTTCCGGCCAGTTGAAGCCGGCAATGGCTTCACTGATATAGCCGGATTCTTCCTTGCCCGGCCGCTCCAAGCTGTTTTTATCTTCTCTCTTCTTGCCTTTGCCCTTTTTCTTCTTATCCTTGTTTTTTCTGGCAGGAGAAAAAGCTTCTGCTGCTTCTGCTTCATAGCTTTCTTCGCCAGCAGCCTTTTGCAGACTGGCCACGAATTGGCCTTCACCGACTCCGTCTTGCGGCCAAAAGCGGGCGCACTGCTTTAAACTAGCATCCCCGTTGCCCCATTCCGGTCTGCCGGCCGCTGCTTTATCAGCCTTTATTGGCAAAACTTTAAAGCCGCATTCATCCATCAGCCAGCTGACGATCTCCTCGTCTTCTTCTGGTGAAAAGGTGCAAGTCGAATAAAGCAAATAGCCACCTGGCTTCAGCATCTTGACCGCTTCAGTCAAAATTTCCCTTTGCCGGTCAGCACAGAGGTCGACATTCTCCTGGCTCCAGTACTTGATGGCATCATCGCTCTTTCTGAACATCCCTTCCCCGCTGCATGGCGCGTCAACTAAGATCGCGTCAAAAAAGCCCGGAAAACGACTGCTCAAGGCAAAAGAATCGCAGTTGGTGACGACAGCGTTAGCTACGCCCCACCGCTCCAGGTTTTCCCGCAAAATTTTGGCCCGGGAAGGCGAGATTTCATTGGCTACCAGCAGCCCCTGCCCTTCTAATTTCTGGGCTAAAGCCGTACTCTTCCCGCCGGGAGCCGCGCACAAGTCTAAGACCTTGTCGCCGGGCTTAACCGGAATCGCTTGCGCCGGGAACATGGCCGCCGGGTCTTGCGAGTAAACAAGGCCAGCGGTCCATTCCGGGTCCTTGCCGGAAACTTCACCGTAATAAGCGTTAGGGATGCCGGGTACTGGCTCTTCTTGCGGATAAGTGACTGCACCCGTCTTTAATGTATTGATCCGGTAGGCCTTCTTGCTTGGCTCTTTTAAAGATTCAAGCAGCTTGCCTGCTTCTTCCTGGCCAAGCAGGCGGGTAAATTTCTCTTTAAACTGGTCTGGAATCTCAAGCATCCGCCATTTTCCCCTTTCTGTACAGATAAACTATCATCGCGACATAAACCGCCAGTTCAACCACGACTGTTCCCAGCAAAAGCAGGGCCAAAATGCTCCGGTTGCCATAGTAGGCCTTCCATACCAAAAGGAAGTAGGAGGCAAAGCCTTCCAGCACCATAAAGACGATAAAGCGCCCGCTCCGGTTCAAAAGGAGATTAGACAAAAGATCCCCTTTTACGTGACTCATGTCCGCCTCTTTCCAGGTCAGCCAGGCAATCAGTCCCATCAAAAGGCCCCCGATTCCCAGCAAAAAGAGGATCAAGATAGCTTCCGGCATGAGCAGCGTCAGCCGTCTTTGCCTCCCCCGCTTGACAAAGTCCGGCCAGTAGGTCTCACTCTTCAAGTGGCTGGCGATCTTGCCAATCGTCTGGCTGCTGGCGTCAACGTACAAGGTAAAGTGGTTCATCCGGCTTTGCCCGGTTTCCTGGTTAACTCCAGTCGTTAGGTAGTAGGCCTTGCTGGACTGATATGGAACAGCTTTAAGGCTGCCGACAACTGAGTAGTACTGGCCATTGGCAATTAAGTAAGTATTGCCCTGAGTCCTAATCTGGGAAGCCGCGGAAGATGGGGAGACCGCCGCGATGGTGACCTGCCCCTTGAAGTCGTCTTCACTGAAAAAGCGGCCGCTTGAAACAGGGAAATAGTTGAGGTCACGGTTTTGCGACCAGACCAGAACCTGGTTCTTGTCTTCCTTGCTCTTGAACTGCATCTGGATGCTTTCCTTAGGGAATTCCTTCTTGACCCACTTAAGGAAGGAAGCAATCGTCATCGTCTTTTTGGGCTTGACGATCCGGGCCTCCATGCTCATCCCCTGCGCCTGCAAAATTTGGTCAGCCAGCTGGGACTGCATGTTAGAGCAGACTATCCCGATCATGATAAAGAGGAAAAAGGTGGACAAGATAACAAAAAGTTTGTGCCTTTTCATCAGCTCACCTCAAAAAATTTTTCCTTGATGAAGTCGTATGATTTGAAACTGCGGTTGATCTTTCTGAGTTCACTTGATCTGACAAAATGCTTTTTGGACCAAAATCCCGGCGAGTTGGTGACTCCTTTTTCCCCGATAAACAAGAGCCGGGCCGCTGGAGCATAGTGCTGCTTGGCGGCAATGAGTTCCAGATCAGCCTTGCCGAAATTCGGTGCCCAGGAGCAAAGAATCAAGTCGCAAGCCGCGTACTTCATGATTGCCTGGTCAGCCGGCAGGTTTTCAACCCGGTAAAAAGGCTTCTTGCCGGTCTGGGAGCTCTTAGACCATTCTAAAGAGTCCGTAGCCCAGACTTGGATTCCGGCCTCACTTAAGGCTTTAGACCAGTATGCGTTGCCGGCCATGACTTCCAGGGCAGTTTCAACGCCTAATTCATCTCTGATCAGCTGAGCCGTCTCCATGTTGGGCAGAGACCAGATCCCATATTCCAGGGACAGGTACTGGCGGACATTGTTGAGTAGGTTGTTTAAAGCCCGCAGGTCCTTGATCTGGCTTTCAGACAAGTCCCAGGTCATTTCAGCAAAACGCTCATCACTGATGCCCAGGCTTTCCGGCGCGAAAAGCAGCATCCGCTGGCTGGATACGCACTCGTCGATCATTTTGATCTCTTTCACTTGCCGGTCTAATTCAGGATCAGCAAATTCTTTGGCTAAAGCAGAAATTTTTTCAATAAATTGTGTCATATGTATTCCTCACCAGTTGATTTTATCATTTACTTGGCGTTTGAGGTAGCCTGGACGATTGCAAAAAAAGACCCGGCTTTTTGCCAGGTCTAAACGATTCAATTACTTACAGATCTGCCGCCAGGTCGGCCATTTCTTCGTCAACCCCGTTGGCCAGCAGCATGTCACGCGTCTCAAGCTTAGCTGCATTCTTCTTTTGCACCGGCTTTGGAGCCGCAAGACCAGTTGCCTGCTCGGTCATCTTGCTGCTGACGCCATTGGCAATCATGGTGTCCATCAGCATGCTTTCTTCCTTGCTTCTCATTTTAAGCAGCCCTTCTTTCTGTAAAGCGCTTTTTTGCTTAAGAATATTATAGCACCATTTTAAACGCGAAAGCTGATTTTATGCTAATGACAGCGATTTCCTTATTTTCCAAACTTTTGCCAGGCTTTCCCTAAAAAATTAATTTCCCGTCCGCTTTTATTTTTTAAGCACTTTCTTGAAAAAAAGTCCCGCTTGCTAGTAAACTAGATAAGTGTACAAACAATAGAAAGTGGGTCCAACATGTTTTTCTTCTTCCTTGAACCAGTATTGATCTACAACTGGCTCCTTATCTTGGCCGCGGTCATCCCGGCCATCTTTTTGATGATCAAGGTCTACCAATCTGACCGGCTGGAGCCGGAAAGTCCCTATATCCTGCGAAGAATGGTCACCGGGGGAATCTGGTCGGCCGTAACCGCCGGCATCCTTGAGTGGATTGCCAACGGCGTCTTAACTTCTTTTGTCTCCCAAAAAGACCCGCTCTACAACGTCATCATGTACTTCGTAATCGTCGCTTACGCTGAAGAAGGGTCTAAATACTTCTTCTTAAAACGCCGGTCCTGGTTCAGTCAGGAATTCAACTGCCAGTACGACGGGGTCGTCTACGGTGTCTTTGTAGCTTTAGGCTTTGCCCTTTGGGAAAACATCTCCTACGTCACCATCTACGGCTTCTCTACTGCCTTAGTCCGGGCCGTAACAGCCATCCCTGGCCACGCCTGCTTTGGCGTCTTCATGGGGATCTTCTACGGCTTAGCCCGCGGCTATGCCTACCTGGGCAAAAACATCCGGTCCAAGTTCTTCCGCGTCCTTGCGATCGTCATTCCAGCCGCCCTGCACGGTAGCTACGACTATGTAGCATCGCTTAATTCCGCTGACGGCCAGTGGATCTTCCTGGCCTTCATCGCCGTCCTCTTCTTTATCTCCTTCCATTTGGTGAACAAGATGTCCAAAAACGACAAGTACTTCCAAATCGACCGGCGGAATTACCGCTTCTAACATGAAATATTTTCTAGCAAAAAATCTGTCCCCGCCTCCCTGGCAGGGGCAGATTTCTTTTTGCCCAAATATATATTAGTCCAGTTCTGCCAAATCGTATGGCGTTTCCTGGTAAACGGCGTAGTTGATCCAGTTGCTGAAGAAGGTTGAGGCGGCCAAACTCCAGGTCAAGCGCGGCTTTTTATCCGGGTCGTCAGCTGGGAAGTAGTTAACCGGCAAAAGCGGATTGATTCCAGCTTTAACGTCTCGATGGTATTCCTCAGACAAGGTGTCTCTGGAGTATTCCAGATGGCCAAAGCTGTAGATCTGCCGCAAGTCTCTGCTTGCCGCGATCGCTACGCCAACTTCCGCTCCCTCTGCCAAAATCTGCAGGCTGCTGCCTTTTAACTGGTCTGGGTAAATCGTGGTATAGCGGGAGTGCGGACAGCGGTAGGAGTCGTCAAAGCCGCGAAGAAGCGGACTAGTCCCTACTACTTCCTGCTCATAAATGCCGGACAGCTTCTTTTCCAGGGGCTGCTTGTCGATCCCGAAATGGTAATGTAGTGCCGCTTGCGCCCCCCAGCAAAGGTGGAGGCTGGAGTAGACATGGGTCTTGGACCATTCCATCAGCTGACAAAGCTCGCTCCAGTAATCGACCTCCTGAAAAGGCAGCTGTTCAACCGGGGCGCCGGTGATGATCATCCCGTCATAGCGCTTCTCCTTGATGTCAGCAAAGGTCCGGTAGTAGTTCTGCAAGTATTCGTTAGAAGTATTTTTTGACTTGTGGCTGGCCATGTAGAGGAATTCAACTTCCAGCTGCAAGGGCGTGTTGGCCAGGTGGCGGAGCAATTGCACTTCCGTATTGGCCTTCTTAGGCATCAGGTTTACCACCAGTATCTTTAAGGGCCGGATGTTCTGGGTCATGGCTCTTTGTGAGTCCATGACAAAAATATTCTCCTGCCTTAATACGTCAATGGCGGCTAACTGTTTGTCTAAAGTAATCGGCATAGTGCGTTCTCCTGTCTAAATTCTTTTGTTTAATTTACCATTCTTTCTGAAAAAATGCTAACAAAAGAATTAAGATTTTTGAACTTTTTTAAAAAGAAAAAGCCCGCCAAAGCGGACTTTCTTCTAGCAGACATGTGATAGTCAAATTTACTGTTTTTAAATTAATCTTCGATGTTGAAGACGACGGACTTGACCCGGGTCATGGCTTGAATGGAGTACTTGACCCCCTGTACGCCTGCCCCGGAGCTCTTTACGCCCAGGAATGGGAAGTTGTCCGGACCTCTTTGGGTCTTGTTATTGATGTGGACCGTGCCCACTTCCAACTTGCCAGCGATGGCAAAGGCCTTTTCAAAGTTCCGTGAGAAGACAGAGCTTTGCAGGCCGTATTCTGATTCGTTGGCGATCTTGACAGCTTCATCAGCTGACTTAACGCGGATGAATGGCAATACTGGCCCAAATGGTTCTTCCCAGGCCAGACGCATGTCGGTCGTCACTTGGTCCATCACCATTGGGTAGATCAAGTTGCCTTCGCGCTTGAAGTCAAACAGAGGCTTAGCGCCCTTTTCTTCAGCTTCTTCAATCAAACCTTGCACGTAGTCGGCAGACTTGGTGTCGATCAAAGGAGTGATGTCAGCGTTGTCTTCTGGCATGCCAACCTTCAAGTCCTTGACCAGGGCGTTGACCTTTTCGATCAATTCGTCAGCCACGCTATCCATGACCAGAACCCGCTTAACGGCAGTACACCGCTGACCGGAGTAGCCAAAGGCGCCGGCAACGATGTTCTTGGCCGTCAAGTCCAAGTCAGCGTCTTCCAAAACGATAGCCGCGTCCTTGCCTCCAAGTTCCAGCATGATTGGCCGCATCCCGGCCAGTTTGCCGATATTCTTGCCGACAGCACTGGAACCAGTGAAGTTGATGAAGTTGACTGCTGGGTGTTCAACGATGTAGTCGCCGATTACCCGGCCCCGGCCAGTAATGGTGTTGAAGACGCCGGCTGGCAGGCCAGCTTCCGCGAAGGCCTTGGCCAAAAGCAGACCGGAAATTGACCCTTGTGTCGGCGGCTTGAAGGCCACCACGTTCCCGCCCATCAAGGCTGGAGCGATCTTGGAGCCGGCCAGATTGACCGGGTAGTTGAATGGGGAAATTGCCAAAACCAGGCCAACTGGTTCCCGGCGGACAACAGCAATCTTGTTCTTGCTTGCTGCTTCAAAGTTGCCGCCTTCCATGACTTCCCCGTCCAAAGTTACGCCGACCTTGGCCGTATATTCAACGATTTCAGCCGTCCGGGTGACTTCGCCGATTGAGGACTTGAGGCCCTTGGCGATTTCCTTGGACAAGGTAGAACCGATCTTTTCAGCGTCCCGGTAGAGGATGTCAGCTGCCTTTTGCAGGTATGCGGCCCGTTCAACGTATGAAAGAGCCCGCCAGGCAGGAAGTGCCTTCTTGGCGCTGTCCATTACGTAGTCCACATCTTCGTGGGACATGGCTGGAACAGTGCCCAGGGACTTGCCAGTTGCTGGTTCAAAAATTTCAATAGCGTCAGCAGAGTCCCGCCATTCGCCATTGACATAGTTTAAATAGTGTTCTGTCAAGAGAGCAACTCCTTTCTTGGATCTAATCACATTTACATTCTAATGCTTTTCTAACCATTTTCAAGCCCTTTTGCAGAAAAAGTACCTACCAATTTTTAGATTAGAGCAGACCATGACCTTTAAGGTACTGGCGGGCCACCTTGCTGGCGCTTTCGTGCTTGACGGTCACCTTGTAGTTCATTTCCTGCATTTCAGATTCAGTGATCTTGCCAGCTAATCTGTTCAAGCTTTTTACCACGCCGGGATGCTTTTTAGCAAAAGAGCTCTTCATCAAAGGCGCTCCTTGGTATGGCGGGAAAAAGCTCTTGTCGTCCTTTAAGGCGACTAAATCATACTGCTTGATCTGCGGGTCGGTCGTGTAGCCGTCAACGACCTCGACCTTGCCGCTGGCAATGGCCTTGTAGCGGAGGGCTGATTCCATGGTCTTGACCTTCAAGTTCAGGCCGTATTCCTGCTTTAAGCCCAGGTAGCCGTCCTGCTGGCTGGCAAAGTCCGGGTCAAAGGCAGCAGTCAGAGTAGAATCCAATTTGGTCAAATCGCTCAAGGTTTTTAAGTTGTATTTCTTGGCAAAGGACTTCTTAACTGCCAGGTCGTAGCCGTTCTGGTACTTCATTGGCGGCAAAAAGGTCATCTGGTATTCCTTTTGCAAAAGTTTTTTAGACAGCTTGTAAGCCTTAACCGGGTCATGGGGAGTGGCAACTTTTTCCTTGACCAGACCTTGCAAGACAGTCCCGGTAAATTCCGGATAGATGTCGATCTTTTCCGTCTTTAAAGCATTGAACAAGAAGCTGGTCCCGCCGAAGTTGTTCTTGACGGTCACCTTGACATTGGGATTGTCCTTTTCAATCAAGTCCTTATACATATTGATCAAGATATCGGGTTCACTGCCCAGCTTGCCGGCAATGACGATTTCTTCTTGCTTTGGAGCAAAAAGCTTCGGTGCCTGGCTGATTCCAAGGCCGATGGCAAAAATCGCCAAAACAGCCGCCGTGATCTGGAAATGCTTTTTAGAGGAAGACATGAACTTGAGCAGGCCGGACATGGCCAGAGTCAAGATGGCAGACAGACCGGCACCAATCAAGAGATAAGTGTTGTTGTTCTGCTGGATCCCGATCATGATGTAGGTACCAAGCCCGCCGGCCCCGATCATGGCAGCCAGGGTGGCCGTCCCGATGATCATGACTAAGGAAATGCTGACGCCGGAAAGAATCATGGGCAGGGCCATGGGAACTTCTAATCTGAACAATTTGCGTCTTTTGCTAAGGCCAAAGGCGTCGGCCGCTTCTTCCAGGTTGGGGTCGATATTTCTCAAGGCCGAGTAAGTGTTCTGGTAGATGGGCATGATCCCGTAAGCCGTCAAGGCGATCAAGGCTGGAGTCGTCCCGATCCCGACCAGGGGAATCAAGAGGCCAAGCAGGGCCAGGCTTGGGATGGTCTGGATGATGCTGGTGATTTGGAAGACTACTTCCCCTGCTCTTTTGCTGTGGGCCAGGAGCATCCCCAAGGGAATGGCAATCAAGCAAGAAATTAAGAGGGCTTCAATAGATAAGAGCAAGTGCTCGCCCAAAGACTGCATGATTTGCCCCTGGTGGGTGGATATGGTATTAATCAATTCGTTCATTCTTTAGTCCCCCAATTTTCCGAAGTAGCGAAGCAGGTCGCTCGCCTTAATCTGATAATTTTCCCCCTGGTAGGCAAATTGCAGATAGCCATCAGTTTCCGGCAATTCAGCGATCTCTTCGACTTTTTCGACTTGCGGCAAGCCATCTCCTGTAATTTTCTCTACGTAAGGACTGGCCAAAAGCTCAGCCATAGTACCCAGCCGCGGCCGGGCGCTCTTGAAGAAGTCAGCCACAAAAGAGTTGGCCGGCCGCTGGACGATGTCTTCCGGGCTGCCGACTTGGAGCAAGTGCCCGTCCTTGACGACCCCAATCCGGTCGCCTAAATGCAGGGCTTCCTGCATGTCGTGGGTGACGAAGACTACTGTAGTTTTATTTTGCCGGTGGAGCTTAAGCAGGAGCTCTTGCTGCTGGCGGCGCAGGACGGGGTCTAGGGCGCTAAAGGATTCGTCCATCAAGATCAATTTTGGCTGGCTGGCCATGGCCCGGGCAATAGCGACGCGTTGCTGCTGGCCGCCGGAGAGCTCCCGCGGAAGCCGGGAGATGTACTTGTTGCCTTCAAGGCCAACTTGGTCTAGTAAAGTTAAGGCCCGCTTACGGCGGTCAGCTTTTTTGACCCCGGCTTCTTCCAGCTGGATGGTGATGTTGTCGCCAACTGTCAAGTTGGGAAAGAGGCTGCTGGTTTGCAGGACATAGCCTATATGCAGGCGGAGCTGGCGCAGGTCGTGGTCCTTGACCCGCTTGCCGTCCATGTAAAGGTCTCCATGGGTGGGTTCAGTCAAGCGGTTGATCATTCTGAGCAAAGTCGTTTTCCCGCTCCCGCTGGGGCCGACTAAAACGAAAAGTTCGCCGTCATTGATGGTTAAGTTGATCTTTTCCAAGATGACGTTGTCTCCATAAGCCATCCCGACGTTGCGGTATTCAATCATTTCTTTCTCCTTAGTAAATTTCCTCTGTGATCATGATTTACTTTTCTTGATTCATGTAACTCTAAAAGTTTCTTGTCTAATCATATTACCTTTAGCAAAAGTTGTAAAGTCAAAAGATACAAGTTTTTTGCTTTTTCTTTGGAAGCATTCTGTTTTTATTGCCCGAACATCCTTGAAATTTAGAGCTTATAATGAAAGAGCTAAGTTGTTCCCACCTTGCTTTTGCAAAAATCAGCTAAAATACTGCTTAAAGTGCAAGTTAAAAAGGACTTGCTTTTTACGCATCTCTGCTCTATATTAGTAATTAGAAAAGTTACATGTGCAAGGAGCAGAAAGATGAAAGTATCGACCCGTTTCAGTGACAGCATCCACCTGCTGGCCTTTCTGGTGATCTATAAGGGAAAGATTACCCTCTCCAGCAACAATATCGCTGGCTCGTTAAAAACATCACCCGTGGTGGTGAGACGGTTAATGTCCAACTTGAGGGATGCCGGTTTTATCAAAACGACCCACGGGTCAGCAGATCCGGAGCTCTTAAGAGAACCAAAGAACATCAGCCTGCTGGAGATCTATCTGGCAACTGAAGGAAGCAGTCCCCTTTTCGCCATCGACCATGAGACCAATCCAAAATGCATCGTCGGTGGCAACATTCAGCCAACCTTGACTGACTACTTCTCCCACGCGGAAACCGCGGCGGAGGCAATTTTAGGCAAGATCAGCCTGCAGGACGTGATCGACACGATTTTGGTCAAGGAAACTGCTAAAAAGCAGGCAGAAAACTGTAAAGCAAAAGAATGAACAGATAATGCGAGGAAAAGAAATGAAGTATACAATTACTGGCGCAACTGGCCACTTAGGCAGAGAAGTTGTTAAAGCTTTAAGCAAATTAACTGATATCAAGAACATCCGCCTGGCTGTTCGCAGCCCCCAGAAGGCGGAAGATTTTGCAAAAGCTGGCTATGAAGTCATGCATAGCGACTACTACGATGTTCCATCAATGGTCGAGGCTTTTACCGGAACAGATGTCTTGATTTATATTCCCAGCATTACTTATAACGTGGGCAAGCGGATCGAGGAATTCGAGAATTCCCTGGCAGCAATGAAGGAAGCCGGAGTCAAGCACCTGGTTGACGTCAGCTTCATGGCTGACCAGGCCAACAACCCCTTCCAGATGGCAGGCTACTACGCCTACCTGCCGGCGCGGCTGGCTTCTAGTAAGTTGTCCTATGCCGTGGTCAAAAATTCCCTTTACGCTGACCCCCTGGTCCCTTACCTGCCAGAATTGATTGAAAGAGGCGACGTAATCTACCCGGTTGGCGACCAAGCGATGAGTTTTATCTCAAGGAAAGACAGCGCGGAAGCTATTGCCAACGTTGCTGTCCGGCCATATCTTAGAGACAAGGGGCAGATTTACCTTCTGACCCAGGAAAAGAACTACAACATGGTTGAATTAAGCCGGATCATGACTGAGGTTACCGGAGAAAAGATCGGCTACCAACCGGTCAGCCTGGAGGAATTCGCGGATATCTACCGCTCTGAAGGCGACGGGGATGAACTGGCCTCCATGTATAAGGCGGCAGCCATGGGCTTGATGGACGGCGTTACTGACGACTTCTGCCGGATCACTGGCCATGCCCCGCAGGATATGAAAGACTTTTTGGCAGAGAACTATAAGAAATAAAGAAAAGGATGCAGCTCTAGTGAGTTGCATCCTTTTTTGCCTTATTCAGGCAAATCTGCCGTATGTTCCAAGCGGTCGATCCGCCGGTCTAAAGTTGGGTGGTCAGAGATCAAGTTGGTCCACCAGTGCTTGACCTGGAAACTGTTAAAGGCCAAGGCTGAAACCATTGGGTTTTCCTTTTGCTGCTGGTATTGCTGCTCAATGGCTTCCAGCTTTTTCAAGGCACCAACGATGTATTTTGGATTTCTGGTCAAATCGACTGAGCCGATGTCAGCCAGGTATTCCCGCTGCCGGGACATGGACAAGTTTAGCAATTTGGCGATTGGCAGGGCAACGATGAAAAGGCCGGCGCCGACTGCTAAAGCAATCGAACCAAAGAACCAGCAAATGCACTTGGTGATGACCCCGCCATCCATTTTAAACAAGGTCCAGCCAAGAGCCAGGAGGTAGATCGCCGCCAGGTAGATAAAGCTGGACAGAGCTGAGGTAATCGTCGTTACCCGCAAGTCATAGTTACGGATATGAGATATCTCGTGACCGATCACGCCTAGGAGTTCATCATGGTTCATAATTTTTAACAAACCAGAAGTAACGGCTAAGCTGGCATGCTCTGGGTCACGGCCGGTCGCGAAGGCGTTAGGGATATTGCTTGGGATGATATAGACTTTTGGCATGGGGATGCCGGCGGCCAAGCTCATCTCCTCCACCATTTCGTATAATTGAGGGACATTGTCTTGGGTGATTTCCACCGCATGGGTGATCCGCATCAAGTGTCTGGTCGAATAAAAGTAGATATAGACCATGTAAATGATTCCCGCGGCCAAAAAGATCACACCGGCCCAGATGGTCAAGTAAACCGTCAAAAGGACGGAAATAGCCAATAGCAAGACTGTAAAGCCGCCCAACACGATCCAGGTATTGCGTTTGTTTTGCTCGATTTGCTGATAAAGCATATTCCATCCTCAATTCTTTTCATAAAGCTAATTAAAGGATACTAATTGGATGGCTTTCGCGCAATAGATAATTACAGAGCTTTTTACTTATATTGCTTGCTAGGTTAAAAATAAGACTCCGAACGATATATTATCATCCAGAGCCTAGGGGCTAGTGCTTATATAAATTGAACTTTGTGTCGATTGCTAAAATATAGAAAATGTTGCTATTGATTTTACCAATTACTCGACCTTTGTCATTTAACCGAAATACCCAGTAGACGTCACCACAATCTTCTAAACGTCCGGAGCTTGAAAAAAATGGGTTAATGCTTAAAGAAACAACATTATCAGGAAGTTGTTCGAGGCCTTGCTCTTTTGGCCAGCCTAAGACAACTGATATTTCTTCAATTGAAAGCTTTTCTATTTTCTCCAACAACTTCGCTCGGACACTCTTGTTGATATTATAGTTGTTTTTATCGAGATTGTATTGTTTATCTCTTGTGAGAAAAGAAAAATTAAAGGCAAAATATGTCTTATACGTTCTTCTGATTCTTGAGCCATTAGACTTGCGTGTCCGAAAGTTGCTTTTAATCATCGACAACGAACACCTTACTGTAAAACGATTTTATCTTTTCGTCGCTGATCACATGGCTTTGCGGAGTGTCTTGCCACGGTTTCTCGTTATGTGTTTGAAGCATCAGATCATACGCTGAACTATGCCCATAAATGTCGTAGATACTGTTTAAGATATCAGCAGTTTGTTGGTCGTTCTGCAATTCTTTATAGTCTTCTACTGCCTGTGGATCTTTCGAAATGTCGCCAACAATTTCTCTTTGGCCTTTGTAACGATCATGAACTTCCTGCACAACAGGACCATACTTCCATGCAACAATATCGTTATCAAACATCCGCTTGCCCGTCACTACCAAACTAGCAGCTTGAATATAGTATAAGAGCTTCATGGCTTTCATCTGTGTTAATTCTTCAGCATTTGGGTCCAAACGTAACTCAGCGTTGTTTTTTACCCGCAACCAATTCACAACCTTAAAAACACTATAAGTCATTTTTCTACCCTCATTCATTAACCTTTATTTTGCCTATTATTATACGTTCAACACAGTTTGTCTCGCAAGCTACAGGCTTTGTCTTTCAATCCCCGTTCTACCAGCATTTCACCATTTAGTTATTTAGGTTAAGTACGCCCTGCTTCAGCCTTTGCATCCCGTCGATTACCAATTCTTTCGGGCAGGCCAGGATTTCCGGCGCGATCTTAAAATCCATTTCAGCGATCCACATCGGCAGCTCGTTTTCCTTTAAGCCGCCTCACTTGATGGAATTGCCCTGCCGCTTTGGCACATTAGCCTTCAATCTCTTTAATCATGTTGTACCAGATTTCCCCGGCATGCTCTGACTCAGCTTGCCCATGGTTGACGTAGCCATTCTTTTCGTAAAATGGTACCCGGTCTTCCAGGCAGGTCAAGGCGATCCGCCCCCGCTTCATTTCCTTAGCAGTTTCCGCGAATCTGGCCAAAAGCTGGCTCCCGATCCCCTGCCCCCGGTAATCCGGGTGAACAGCAATAGTCAAAACCATTTGGTTACCACCAAGTCCTGGCAGACTTTCCGTTTCTTTCTCATACATCCAATCTTCAATGTAGTCGTACTTGCTAGCAACGACTGGGCCGGTAATGAAGCCAATAACTTCATCTTTCAAATTTCTGGCTACCAAAAAGCTCCCGGTAAATTTCTGAATTCTCTCTTTGTACTGAGCGGGACTTCCGGCTTCTGCCTCATTGAAACCAGCTCTTTCGATTTCCACGATTCTGCCTAAATCTTCTGCTCTTGCTTGGTCGAATTTCAATGCTTTTTCTCCTTGAATGCAAAAAGCACGCCTCTGATATCCAGAGAACGCGCCTCGTTTATTTCTTTGTAAAAATTGTCAGCCTTTAGATAGCCATAGCATTAACTTCAGCAGCCACGCCCAACTTAGCCAGAACCAAAGCTGGAGTGTTGACGTTCTTAGCTACAGCGCTGCGAACTTGCTGGTTCTTGTCTTGGGCGAGCTTCTTCAATACAGCTGCGTCTTCGCTCAGCTTGGCTGCCAGGATCCGCAGGCTTGCGTAGTTTGAGTTAGTGTGCTTGCCCAAGAGAGCAACCCATTCCTTCTTAGCTACGATTTGGTCCAGCTTCAGCCATTCAGTAACCTTGCTCTTGCCAAAGTCAGTTACTTGACCCCAGCCACTTACTTCGTAAATGGTGATGCCTTCTTGGCTTGGGTATTGGCTGGCGTTGACAACAGCGTCTTCCAGCTTTTCGTAGATAGCCAGGTAGCGGTTGTGGTAGGTCTTGCCTGCCAGGTAGCTGCGGCCTTCACGGAAGAGCTTGCCTTCCTTAGCTGAGAATACAACATAGCCCTTAACTGCTTGTTCGATAGTTACGTTAGTCATATTTACCTCTCCTTGAATAAATTTAATGACATAGTATAGTACGAATGATATTTAATTTTCCCGGCATCAAGATTCGCCTTTAGCCATAGAAAAAGCCTTGTAAGCTTCTTTTCTTTATTTCCATAAGGCAATTCCTTAATGCGTTGAAACGATTATAACAGACAATCTCCCAAAATTGTGTATAAAAATTGTTTAATTTCTTTTCTTGCTTTTCTTAAGCAACAGGCTAAAGAAATTCAACAAATTCTGTTGTGTGCTTAAAAAAGTAAAGTTAAATGCTTGTAAAGCAATTCCAAATTATCTCTTAAAAATGCCAGGCAAATCAACTTTTCCGTCTCTTATTCTGCTATTCTGGATTTACGAAAGTACAGATAGAATAGATTAGAGGTAGAACAACTCATGAACGAGACAATCATGCAGCTGATTCAAAACTATGGCTATGTCGCCGTTGCCTTGTTGATTGCAGCTGAAAATATTTTTCCCCCAATCCCTTCAGAATTGATCCTGACTTTTACGGGTTTCCTGACCCTGTCGGCCAACCTGTCCATCCCTGGCGCGATCGTTGCCTCCACAATCGGTGCCTTCATCGGCGCGATCGTCCTTTACTGGATCGGCAGCTTCTTTGATCAAGACCGCCTTTCCCGTTTTGCCGCCAGCAAACTAGGCCGCCGCTTCGGCCTTTCCCCAGAAAAAATTGCCAAGACCGAATCCTATTTCAATGCCCATGGCCGCACAGCCACCTTCTTCGGTCGCTTTATTCCCGTCGTCCGCAGCCTGATTTCCCTGCCTGCCGGGATGAGCCGGTTCTCGCTGATCAGCTTCAGCTTCTACACCATCCTGGGCACGGCAATTTGGAACACGGTCTTGATCTACGCTGGCCGCTTTGCCGGCAGCGCCTACCAGCAAGTCGTCCAGGAATTTGAAGGCCTCAGCATGATCATTTTGCTCACCTTCGTGGTCATTGCCGCCGCTGTCTACTTGCTCAAGAAAAAGGGCTTGCTCTTTAAAAAATAATTTTTTTGCCTTTGATCTTGACAAAAATTAAATCCGTATTAGAATTTTACTTAATCAAATAACGCAAAGATGAAGAAGACGAGTAGGAAAGCACAATCTTTTAGAGAGTTGCCGGCTGGTGGAAAGGCAACAGACCCTGGCTTTTTGAATAACACTTTTTCCAGATCGCCGGCTGAAGTCGCAGTAAGCCGTGCCGCCTGCAGGACGTTACCCTGCTAGAGCATGTTGGTGCTCGAAGTGGTTCGTTTAGAACAAGGTGGGTGGTACCGCGGAAAGAAGCCTTTCGTCCCTGTAGTTTTTGGGGATGAAAGGCTCTTTTTATGCCCTTTGACAAGTATTAGATTTTTAGCAGAGGCAAAAGATATGGCTAAATTAGTTATTCCAAGTGATTACGATCCGAAAATGACCATCCGCGAAACGGAAAAGGCAATCCGCTACATCCGGGAAACCTTCCAGACTGAATTTGGGACCGCGATGAATCTGGAAAGAATTTCCGCTCCCATGTTTGTCAAAAAGTCTTCCGGCTTAAACGACAACCTCTCTGGCTGGGAAAAGCCCGTTTCCTTTACCTTGCATGACGGGGATGAAGGCGAATTGCAGATCGTCCACTCCCTGGCCAAGTGGAAGCGCTGGGCCCTCAAGCAATACGGCTTCAAGCGCGGCGAAGGTCTCTTCACCAACATGAACGCCATTAGAAAAGACGAGGAAGTCTTGGACAACCTCCACTCAGTTTACGTTGACCAATGGGACTGGGAAAAGGTCATCGACAAGAGCGAACGGACTGAAGCAACCCTCCGCCAAACGGTTCAGCGGATTTTCGAAACCATCAAGGGGATGGAATACCACGTCCGTGCCCTCTACCCGCAAGCCGCCTACCACCTGCCAGAAGAAATCAGCTTCGTAACCAGCGAAGAACTGGAAGCCCGCTGGCCATCCTTGACTCCAAGCGAGCGGGAAGACAAGATCTGCCAGGAAAAGGGAGCAGTCTTTTTGGAACACATCGGCGGCGCCCTCCCACTTTCCAAGAAGCCGCATGATCTGCGGGCACCAGACTACGATGACTGGACTTTAAACGGTGACCTGCTCTTCTGGTATGAACCCCTCCAGCGGGCCTTTGAAGTCTCCAGCATGGGCATCCGGGTTGATGAAGACCGCTTGAAAGAGCAATTGAAGCTTGCCGGTGCTGAAGACCGACTGGCCCTGCCTTTCCACCAAGCCCTGTTAAAGGGTGACCTCCCTTACTCAATCGGCGGGGGGATCGGCCAGTCAAGACTCTGCATGCTGCTCTTGGGCAAGGCCCACATCGGTGAAGTCCAAGCCAGCATCTGGCCTGACGATATCGTAGAAAAGTGCCAGGCAGCCAAGATCCAGCTTCTGTAAAAGAATCAACACAAAAACAACAAACTATACAAACGAGATACCGAGGTAAAGAGATAAACATGACAGAATTGATTTCAATCAGAGAATCAGCCAAGCACGTTGACGAAGAAGTCAGAATGCATGTCTGGCTGACTGACAAGCGGTCCAGCGGGAAGATCGTCTTCCTGCAATTAAGAGACGGTACGGCTTTCTTCCAAGGCGTTGTCCGCAAGAACAATGTCAGCGAGGAAGTTTTTGAAGCAGCTAAGGGCCTGCGCCAGGAAGCTTCCTTCTACATCACTGGGACCATCCATGAAGACGCCCGGTCCCACTTTGGCTACGAAATCCAGATCAGCGACCTGGAAGTTGTTTCCAACAACGAAGGCTACCCGATCACCAACAAGGAACACGGGATCGACTTCCTTTTGGACCACCGTCACCTCTGGCTGAGAAGCCGGCGGCCATTTGCCATCATGCAGATCAGAAACCGGATCTTCAAGGCCACGGTCGACTTCTTTGAAAACGAAGGCTTCGTGAAGTTTGATGCTCCCTTGTTGATGCACTCAGCACCAGAAGGGACCACGGAACTCTTCCACATTGACTACTTCGACCACGATGCTTACCTGTCACAATCCGGCCAGCTCTACGGGGAAGTCGGGGCAGAAGCCTTCGGCAAGATCTTTACCTTTGGGCCAACCTTCCGGGCAGAAGCTTCCAAGACCCGCCGGCACTTGACTGAATTCTGGATGATGGAACCGGAAATGGCCTGGATGCACCAAGATGAATCCCTGGACCTGCAAGAGCGCTTCCTGTCTTACGTAGTTGGCCAAGTCCTGGAGCACTGTGAATACGAATTAAGTATCCTGGGCCGGGACCTTGACAAGCTGCGCCCAGCCGCAGAGGGCAACTACACCCGCCTGTCCTACGATGACGCGGTCAAGATGCTGCAAGAAGCCGGCAAGGACTTCAAGTGGGGCGACGACTTCGGCGCGCCAGACGAAGCCTTCCTGTCAGAACAATTCGACCGGCCATTCTTCATCGTCAACTACCCGGTAGCAATCAAGCCATTCTACATGAAGAAGAACCCGGAAAACCCATTGACTTACCTCTGTGCCGACGTGGAAGCGCCAGAAGGCTACGGGGAAATTATGGGCGGGTCAGAACGTGAAGCTGACTACGACACCTTGAAGGCGCAAATAGAAGAAGCAGGCCTCAACCTGGATGACTACTCCTGGTACCTGGACTTGAGAAAGTACGGCAGCGTGCCGCACTCAGGCTTCGGGATGGGCTTTGAACGGGTTATCGCCTGGATCTGCAAGCTGGACCACGTTCGTGAAGCTATTCCATTCCCAAGAATGATCAACAGAATGCAGCCATAATATATACGAAAAATAGCTTGGAGAAAATTGATCTCCAAGCTATTTCTTTGCTGTCATTATGCCCTATTCTCTTGGGCAGGACTCCCGGTAAACGAGTTTAGTTGGGAAAGTGACCTTATAAATACCTGCCTCATCATCTTCCAGCAGGTCTTTCATGACCTTGACGCTGGCCCGGCCCATCTGCTGGGTTTCAACATGCACACTGGTCAAGGCAGGGTTGGCAAATTCGGCGGCAGTTGTGTCATTAAAGGAAATCAGACTAACCTCTTCTGGCACTTTGATCCCGGCCTCTTTAAAAGCCTTCAAGGCCCCGATAGCCATAGCATCATTGGCAGCGATCAAGGCTTCAGGGAAAGATCCAGACTTAAGGGCTTCTTTAATGGCTTCATAGCCAGACTGAGGGGTGAAGTTTCCTACGTAAACCAGGTCCGGGTCATATTGCCCCCGGGCTTTGAGGCTCTTCTTATAGTCGCGGAAGCGGAAGTCGATCAAGTTATTTTTGTCAAAATTACTGTCCAAGTCACCATCTAAGAGAGCGATCCGCTCCTTGCCCTGCCGCCAGAAGACCTCTAAAGCCTCCTGCATGGCCTGGTCAAAATCGGCAACAACTGAGCAATAGCCTAGTTTCAAGGTGTCCGTATCGACAAAGACCAGGGGCAGGCCTGTCTTTTGGACTTCTCTTAAGCGGCTGGCTGGATACTGCTGGTAACCGATCATGATGATCCCGCTTAAAGCAGCCGGATCGGGCAAAGGATCGCCCACGTAAACGACTTGGCTCTGCAAGCCCTGCTTCTTGGCTTCAGCTTCCGCGCTGCTTCTGATTGAGTAGTAATAAAGGTCCTTGATCTCCTGCTCCTGATCACACCAGAGGCAGATAGCCAGGCGCTTTTGCTTGCTCTTTCTGGTCTTCCGGCTCTTATGGTAGTGCATGGCTTCAGCGGTCTCAAATATCTTCTGCCGCGTTGCCTCATTGACCGACAAGGTCTGGTCATAGTTCAAGACCCGGGAAACCGTTGCTGGCGATACGCCGGCTGCCTTGGCCACTTCTCTGATCGTTGCCATCTTCTTCACTCGCTTTGCTTTTACTAAAATTTCATGCTGTTAAGTTAATTGTAGCATGTCATTCAGTAAAAAGGGGCTGAATCAGCAAACGGAGCTGGCGGGCTTGCCGGGCATCCAGGCAGAACTCTGGGTGAACCTTTTGCCCCCATGAGTCATCCCCGCCGACCCCCATCTGGGACGCTAAAGCTCTGACCCAGGTGTAGTTGTTGGTCAGTTCAAAGGCATGGTCAGCTGCTTCAATTTGAGCTGCAGAATATGGTAAAGCAGACAGGTTTAAATCTGCCCCGTTAGCAGCAAATTCCAAGCCGCCCTTCTCATCAAAGAGCTGGTACCAGCGGACCTGGCTCCGGTTGCCGGCTTCTTGCGGGCGCAGATACGGAGTGAAGTTCTTTTTAACTGTTCCCTGGTAAATGCCAAGATAATTACCTTCCAAGCGGTCGGCATAGCTTTCCTCAGGCCCCAGGCCATAGTAGCGGTAATCGTGAAGTTCTTTTGGCAGGGCGAAGTTCAAGCCGAAAGCTGGCAATAGACCTGCTTCTTCTGCTCCCGGGAAGTCTGCGGTGACAGCAATCTTGCCCTGGCCGTCTACTTCGTATGTCACAGTCAAGTCGCCCTTTAAGGCAACTGGAAGTGAGAAGGATGTCTTAACTAAAACAGAGTTTTCCTTGATCTCGTAGCCAATCTCTTTCAAGCGGGCATACTTGCCGGCATTTTCCCACTTGGCGAGGTCATAGCCGTAGCCAGCTCCCCGGTCGTTGTCAGTCAGTGCCCGCCAGAAGGCAAATTCTGGCAGCCGCTTCAAGTATTCCCGGCCGGCATACTTGATAGAAACCGGCCAGCCTTTGGCCTTAGAGAAGAGGATCTTAAAGTCTTTCCCCTTGAGGCCCAGGTTGAAGTCAGAATCAACTAATTCCGGCCGCCCTTGCGGAGCAAAGCTTGGCAGCTTTTTGACAACTTCTTCTGCTTCAGCTACCGTGAAGCCCTCTGGTGCCCAAGGCAGATCTTCTTTTAAGTGGGCCGTTACTTGGTAGACGATCTCCCCTTTTTCATCTTCAACTTCCGGCCAAGGCAAAGCGAAGGTGCCAGACTCACCTGGCTCCAGGCCAAAGGTCAGAGGCCGGCTCTGGTAGGTCAATTTGCCGTCAACTAAGAGGCTAGTCAAGAAGTAATAGGCTGAGCTGTTGGTAAATAAATTGTCGTTTTTGAGGAAGAGTTGCCCATCCTTTACTTCTAACTTAAGGTTGGCATAGAGAGCCTTGACGTTGGCCAGTTTCGGCGACTGAGTCCGGTCAGCAAAGACCAGGCCGTCCCCGCAGAATTCATAATCAGTCGGCCGGTCATCGAAGTCGCCCCCGTACAGAAGGTGCCCGTCTTTCTCCAGGCCTTGGTCGATCCAGTCCCAAATAAAGCCACCCTGGTAGTGCGGGTACTTTTCCAGGGCCGTGTAGGCAGCCAAGTCGCCAACTGAATTGCCCATGGCATGGGCGTATTCAACTGAAATAAACGGCTTGGCTGGCTTCTTTGTCAGGTATTCTTCAATCACCTTGGCTGGTGCATACATGCGGCTTTCGATCTGGGTCGCGTCATCAAACTTCCGGTTGTGGGTTACCCCTTCATAGTGCTGGACCCGGGTCGGATCAGCCTTTCTGACATAATCAGCCATTTGGGCAAAGACGGTGCCGGCGTATGATTCGTTGCCTAAAGACCAGATCAAGATTGAAGCATGGTTCTTGTCTCTGGCAATCATATTCTTCACCCGGGACAGGCTGGCTCCCAGCCAGCGCTGGTCGTCACCCGGCACGTTGAAACTTGGATCTTCGTGGCCGACCTTTTCCCAGGTGCCATGGCTTTCCAAGTTGGCCTCATCGATAACGTAAAGACCGTATTTATCGCACAAACGGTAAAAGAGAGACTGGTTCGGGTAGTGAGAACAGCGGACGGCATTGATGTTGTTTTGCTTCATGGTCTTGATGTCCCAGACCATGTCTTCTTTAGTGATGGCCCGGCCCAACTTGCTGTCGAACTCGTGCCGGTTGACTCCCTTGAAGATGATCCGCTGGCCATTAAGGTACATGATCCCATCTTTTAATTCAAAGTTGCGGAAGCCAATATCCTGCCGGCTGACTTCCAGCAAACTGCCTAGTTGATAAAGGGACAAGCGGACCTGGTAAAGGTTTGGCTCTTCTGCGCTCCAAGGCTTGACCGGCAAATCAGTTAAGGTAAATTCCAGCTTTCCGCTTCTGATCGGACCAACTTTTTCAGCCACCAGGTCCGCTCTGCTGTCCCGCAGTTCCAGCTTAAAGCTGGCATTTGGCAGCCGGTAGGCAATATCAGCTTCGACCTGCAAACTCCCCTTTTGGTAGTCATTTGTCAAGCTGGCAGTCAGTTTCAAATCTTGCAAGTGCAGAATTGGTTTAGCCTCGAGGGTAACTGATCTAAAAATTCCAGACAGGCGCCAGAAGTCCTGGTCTTCCAGCCAGGAAGCGGAAGAATACTTGTAAAGAGCTACAGCCAGGCGGTTATTTTCCTTCTTGAGGAACTTGGTGACCATAAATTCGCTAGGGGTAAAGGAGTCTTCCCCGTAGCCAACGAAGTGGCCGTTCAACCAGACATAGATGGCTGTTGCCGCCCCATCGAACTTCAAGCTGACTTCCTTGTCCCAGAAGGCTTCATCCAGGTCAAAGTATTTGACATAAGAAGCAAGAGGATTTTTGCTTGGAACTTGGGGCGGGAAGATCTCCTCACTGCCATCCCATGGGTATTGGATGTTAACATACTGCGGCTGGCCAAAGCCTTGCAATTCCAGGTTGCCTGGTACTTTGACAGATTTAAAATTGCTGTCGTCGAAGCCTTCTTCATAGAAGTTGACTGGTCCCTGGCCGTTTTCAGCGTAGTCGATCAGCCAGGCCCCATCCAGGGACTGAACTAAACCGGATTTTCCGCTTTCCAGTTCTTCCAGGCTTTGGAAAGACTCATGGTCTGAGTGCGGAGGAATTGCATTGACTTCATAGACTTCCGGGTCAGTCAGCCAGGCCAGGTCTGCCTGGTCAACTCTTTTTGCTTGCTTATTGTTCATTATCTATTTCTTCCCTTCTAACTTAAATACATCGTCCAGAGCCTTGACACTGTGGCCAATTGGCAAGAGCAGCTGGCTATTTGCGAAAGTTTCACTGTTGATGATGGTCACGACAACCGTGTCATCCAGCTTGGCCTGCTTGATGACCGGATCCCAGAATTCCAGGATTTCCTGGCCGGCTTCTACCTGGCTGCCCTCTTCAACGTAGCTGACGAAGCCGGTCCCGTTCAATTTGACCGTACCCAGGCCAATATGGATCAAGACCAAGACCCCGTGTTCATTTTCTAAAACAATGGAATGCCGGGTTTTAGCCAGCTGGCGGACAGTACCGGCAAATGGCGCGTAGACTTTTCCGTCTTCTGGCACCAGGGCAAAACCGTCGCCTAATTTTTTCTTTGAAAAGACCGGGTCGTTTACCATGTCCAGGTTCATCAACTGACCGGACAAGGGACTAGCCAGGGTGAAGCTTTCAGCTTGTGCTGGCTTTTGAGCATGGCTTTGGCTGAACTGGGCTTCCAGCTGGTCAACAATTTCTGCGTGCTTTTCTTCGGTCAAGAGGACCTTCTTAGCAAAAATCAAAACTGCGATCAAGAGCATGGCAGCCGGGAAGGCAAACATGGCAAGCTTGAAAACTGTCTGGCCATGAGCGGTAATGGTTGAGGCAGTTGCCCCAGTAGTCATGCCGGCAGTAACGGCGATCAAGGAAACGAACCAGTTGGACAGTGCCCCGCCTAACTTGTCGACTAGAGGCCGGACAGACAGGGTCAAGGCTTCGTCTCTGTGGCCTGTCTTCAGCTGCCCGTATTCAACGGCGTCAGAAATGATCATCAAAACGACCAGGAAGGCCAGAGGCTGCGGAATAAAGAAGAGTTCAGCGCCAACCAGAGACAAGGCCAGGGAACCACTGGCAACTGAGAAGATGCCGATCCCTAAAAGCATGACCGCGATGCAGGCGTAGAAGAGGCGCTTTCTGTTGAACTTCTTGGCCAGTGATGGGAAGAAGGAAACAGAAACCAGGCCGACGAAGGTGTTGATGGTGTACAAGAGGCTGTAGCCATGGGCATCGCCCAAGATGTATGAGAAGTAGTAAAGCTGAAGAGCGTTCAAGGTGTTGACGCCCAAGCCGTAGAACCAGTAGGCAAAGGCCAGCCAGAGGAGCTGGTCGTTCTGCCCCAGGACCTTGAAGACCTGCTTCAAAGTCGTCTTCTCCTTGCTTTCCCGCAGAGCTGATTTAACTTCATGCGTGCCCAGGCCAACGGCAATTGAGGTCAGAATCCCGATTGTGGCAACAATCAAGGCAAAGAAGAACCAGCCCTGCTTGTCCCCGTTGGGGTTGGCCTTGCTAGCCGAAAAGAAGAGGACGATTGGAGTGATGACCACCCCGACTAGGTTAGCCCCAATAGTAGAGCCGACTCTGGCGAAAGTAGAGGTCTTCTCTCTTTCCCGGGAATCCAGGGACAAGGCCGGGATCATGGCCCAGAAGCCAGTGTCCTTAAAAGAGTAAAAGACGTCCATGATTAAGTAAACAATACCGAAGATTACTAAGTAAACAGCAGGATTGCTTTGGTTGAGTCCGCCAAAGTCGGTAAAGAGGGCCAGGAGGGCCAGGGAGCTGATGATCCCCCCGCCCACAACCCAGGGCTTGAACTTTCCCCACCGGCTTTCAGTCCGGTCGATTGCGTTCCCGATCAAGGGGTCGATCAGGACTTCACCGATCCGGATAGCCGCGATCAAGTTGGTGATGATAAAGATCATCTTGTGGTCACCGGCATTAAAGAGGTGGGTGGTGACGAAAACGATAAAGTAGGTTGACAGAGTCGCGTAGAAGACGTCGTTGCCAAAGGCACCGGCCGCGTACGACAAGCGTGAGACAAGCTTTTTCTTCATGATTTTCTCCTTTGGATCTTTAACTTGTTTACGCTTACAGTATAGACTTGTTTACTAAACAAATCAAGCCATTTTACCAAAAATATTTTTAGTAAACAAAAAATGACTCTTTGCTGTTTACAAAGAGTCATTTGCTGCTATTTACTTGTACTGCCTGAATTTAGTTTTTACCGATTATTCTTATCTCTTACTTCTTCCAGTTGAGGTCACTGCTTGCGTCATCTTCAGTGATTTCCCGGATAACCCGGCAAGGGTTGCCGGCAGCCACGCAGTTGGCCGGGATATCTTTAACCACGACGCTGCCAGCCCCGATAACAGAGTTGTCGCCGATAGAGACGCCAGGCACCACCCGGACTCCCCCGCCGATCCAGACATTGCTCCCGACGGTAATCGGATAGGCATATTCCAGGCCGGCCTTTCTTCTTTCCACGTCAAGCGGGTGGCCGGAAGTGTAGAAGCCGCAGTCAGGGCCGATGAAGACATTGTCGCCAAAAGTCACCCCGCCGGCATCCAGGACAGTCAAGTTGTGGTTGGCGTAGAAGTTTTCGCCAACTTTGATATTCCAGCCATAGTCGCACCAGAAGTTTGGTTCGATGTGGCAGTTTTCACCAGTTTGACCAAGGATTTCCTTTAAGAGCTCCCTTCTTTCAGCTCCAGCCGTCAATTGGTTGTAGCGGAGACACTTGGCCTTGCAGGCGGCCAGTTCTGCCATCAAGCCTTCGTCTTGGCCAGGATTGTAGACCTGGCCTGCCAGCATCTTTTCTTTTTCTGTCGTCATTTTTTCACCTGTTTTCTATTAAGCTACAGTTTCAGTTTAGCACTGGAGATTAATCACAGGTCATTTCTTATTTTGAATTTTTTGCCAAATCTTTTTGCTAGAGAGGACCAGCAGATAGGCTGAATAGGCAAACATCAAGGTGAAGAGAACGCGGAAAAGAAAATTGCCCGGGTTCAGCCACAAGTTGCCGTAAACAATCATGCTGAACACAGCGTAGAACAACTGGCAGAAATCTAGAATTTGTTCTTTCATCTTAGTTACCTAAAAATACGATTTCAACTCTGCATTCTTACTTATTTGGCCAAAGAAACTTAACCACTGTCTTCAAGACCTTTGGGTTCTCCCGCAAGCGGCTGTGCTGAGCCATTGGGCCGGTAAATTTCTTTTCCCGGTAGCTTTTTGCTCTAGCTTTAACCAAGTAGCGCATGGACAGGGTTGAAGAATTGTTGATCCGACCATCTGAGTGGCTGCCGTCTTCCAAATCCCCGTAGATATTCAGAACCCGGGCCTTAGGGAAAATCTTACGCAAGACCAGTAAATGGCGGTAATTGCTGCTCAATTTATATGGGCGGCCATTCTTTCTGTCTTTTGATGTTTTCAGTCCCTGTCCGCGCACTCCATTGTAGTGGCCGGCAATGCTGACCATCCGCTTAAGCTTTGGGAAGGACTTCTTTTGTCCGTAGTTGATCAGCATGTAGCTGATCGTCGCGTTCCCCATTGAGTGGCCAATCAAGTTCATCTGCTTGAAATTCTGGCTTCTTTTGACTGCTCTGATTGCTTGGTAGGCATACCAGGCATCGCGGTTGTAGTTGAGATTGCGATTGTCTTTAAAGCCAACCAGGACCAATGGGTTCTTTGCCTTTCTGGACAGTTTCTCACTTAATCTGACGTGACCACGGGTGTCAACTTCAGCCTTGATGACTTGCTTGCAGGCACCTGACTTAACAGCTTCTTTGGCCAAAAATTCCTCCGCCTTGATGCTAGAGCTATAGCCATGGATATAAAAAGTGGGCCGCAGAGCCCGCTTGCTTGACGCGGCTTCTACTTTTTGCTGCTGGTAACCCGATAGACCGAGCGTCGCTAATAATAAAGCGACGGCCATCCCAGTTTTCTTTAAATGCTTGTCCATATAAACTATCCCCTTGTTCTATCTTTTTTCATCTTTTGAACTAATTTGCTTCAATTTTACCGGCTTTTTTGCTGGGAAGTCAATCGAACAGGGCAATCTTAATAAAGTAGACTCGACCTTTTGCTGACATGATTTTATTGGGCGCGGCGAAGCCGCGCTAGTGTGTTATAATTATTGTAGTAACAATTAGGACATTTAAACGACAGTAAAATGTTAAAAAGAAAGGAGCAGCTTATGTATCCCCACCAAGAAGGCTTTGAAAATTGGTGCCGGGGCCCGCAAAGGCTCAGCCCCAAGTCAATTGAGAATGCCGATTACTGTTTGGACCACTTCTTTACCTATGCTGAAGTAAATTTTCCATCCAGTGATGTCAATGAAATCACGGCCAGCAACGTCCGCGACTACCTGCAGCAGTTGTCGACTAAAGAAAATCTGCAGGTCACGACCGTCAACAAGTACCTCTCCTACATCAAAAAGTACTTCTACTACCTGGCCCTGGCCGGAATCACCCCAACCTACCGGCTCCTGGACCTCAAAGGCTACTCTTTTGAGCGGCGGAAGACCTACGTGATCGGCTGGCAGGATCATTTGCCTGCCCTTATCCCCTATGTCAAGCAGCCGCTGACTCTGTGGCTGCTGCAGCTTTTTGCCCTGGGCTACCAGGCCAAGGAGCTCCTTGGAATTCGCTATAGCGACGTAAAGGACAATTTGGCTGAGATGTCTGACTACCTGACTGGAACACTCTCATTTGAGAAGGACCCAGATCCTTATATTTTCGCCTCCAGGTCCGGTGAAGCATACGCCAGTACCAACAATATCATGCAGCTGGTCAAGGCCGACAAGGACCTCCTCTCCCCCATGCCGATCACTTTGACCAATCTCCGCCTCTCCTATGTCTATTCCATGATCAGCCAGCAGAAATATTCTGACAAGGAGCTTCTGGAGATTTTCCGCTGCCCGCCAAAGCGCCTGGCCTACTACCAGTACAACGCGGCCCAGTGCAATCTCATTCCATTTTCTGAAGAGATGCTAAAAAAGGCCGGCCCAGACGCCGCCCCTGCAAAAAAATAGGCTATAATAAGTTAATAGTCAGTAAAGGAGATTTTTAATCCAATGAAGAAAAAGAATACGCAAGCAGCTGAAGAAGAAAGCTGGGGCAAATTTTTCCGGGACGTCCTGGTCATGTTCCTGGTCTTTGTCTCAATCTATTATGTGATCTTCTCCTTCTTCTTAGCCAATGAAGTGGTATCCGGCCCATCCATGCAGCCGACCTTTGAAGACGGTGACCGCTTGATCGCTGTCCGCCGCTTTACTCCTAAGAGAAACGACGTTGTCATCATCAAGGCGCCAGACCAGGCCAACGCTATGTACATCAAGCGGGTGATCGGCCTGCCAGGTGACACGGTTCAGTCAAAGAACGATGTCCTCTACATCAACGGCAAGAAAACTGCCCAGCCATACCTTAACAACAAGTACAAGAAAGCCGACCGCTTAGCCGGGACCAACTACACGACCAACTTTAAGATCAAACTGAAAAAGAACCAGTACTGGGTCATGGGTGACCACCGGGACGTTTCCAAGGACTCCCGCTACTTTGGCCCAGTCAAGCGGAGCAAGATCTTGAGCAAGGTAGTTCTGCGCTACTGGCCAGTTACCCAGATCAGTACCAACTTCTATTAAGAAGCAATTCTATTAAGAAGCAAGCAAAGGGATCTAATTATCAGAGTGTGACAGAGAGAGCAAAAAATACAGAAAATGACAAGTAAAAAGAATAAGCAAGCAGCTGAAGAAGAGAGCTGGGGCAAGTTTTTCCGGGACGTCTTGGTCATGTTCCTGGTCTTCGTCTCAGTCTACTATGTAGTCTTCTCCTTCTTCTTAGCCAATGAAGTGGTATCCGGCCCATCCATGCAGCCGACCTTTGAAGATGGTGACCGCTTGATTGCCGTCCGCCGCTTTACGCCAAAGAGAAACGATGTTGTCATCATCAAGGCGCCTAACCAGCCAGGAGCCATGTACATCAAGCGCCTGATTGGCCTGCCTGGTGACACGGTCCAGTCTAAAAACGACGTCCTCTACATCAACGGCAAGAAGACGGCCCAGCCGTATTTAAACAATAAATATCAAAAAGCCGACCACTTAGCTGGGGTAACTTATACTAATAACTTCAAGGTCAAGCTGAAGAAGAACCAGTACTGGGTCATGGGTGACCACCGGGACGTGTCTAACGACTCACGCCGCTTCGGCGCGGTTTCCAGAAGCTCAATCTTAAGCAAGGTAGTCCTTCGCTACTGGCCAGTTACCCAGATCAGCACCAACTTTTACTAAAAAAATCTGAAGCTCCCTCACTAGCTTTTAAAAAAATGGTAAAATAAAGTTATTAAGGAGTGAAGATCAATGAAACCAGAAGAACTTTCGGATGCAATTATCGAATTTCAAAGCAAGCACGCTGTGAGCGACACTAACCTGGCCTTTGCCAGTCACCTCTCAGTGGAAAAGGTGCACGCCATGAAGCAAGGGCGGGGCAACTTTACCAGCGATGAAATCAACCAGATGCTGGACTATCTCCAGAGCCAAATGTAATCAACCGGGCCAAACGGCCCGGTTTTATTTTGCCCTTTTTCTTTACTCACTCATTTCTTTTTATCCCTTCATTGTTTCACGCTAACTATTTTACATTTTACGTAAAGTGTAAAAGGACAAAAAGCTTGTTATATCAAGGATAGCAGCTATTATTTTCTTAACAGCTGCCATTTTTATCATTTAACTTTAACCCGCTATCGCAGGCTTTAAAGCCTGCTATTACGGCATTTTCTTTTTCAGCTCTGTAAGCCTTTTTCTCCGATTTTTGTTTCACGGTATCTTTTTACCCTATCTATGGCCAAGTTATTCACAGGCAAAAAATAAGAGCCGCCCTAGAGCAGCTCCTATCCTTCGGTTATTCTTTTCTTCTTTCTCTTACTTGTTCCGGTCAGCTTGCAGTTCAGCCATCTTGATCATGACGTCAACAGCCTTCCACATTGATTCCAGAACCGTGTATTCGTAGCGGCCGTGCATGTTTTCTTCCCCGGCAAAGAGGTTCGGGCAAGGCAGACCCATGTAAGTCAGTTGAGACCCGTCCGTGCCCCCTCTGACTGGTTCTTCGTTGATTTCGGTCAAGCCGCAGGCTCTGTAGGCATCCCGGGCCAGATCAATGATTTCCATGTGCTTGGCCAGTTCATCAGCCATGTTGTAGTACTGGTCCCACATCTTCAGCTTGATTCTTTCCCCGTACTTGGCGTTGAGTTCAGCCACCTTTTCCTTGACCAGGTTCTTCCGGGCTTCCAAGCCGTCACGCTTAAAGTCGCGGATGATGTAGGCCAGGTGGGCGTTGTCAACCGTACCAGAGAAGTCCATCAAGTGGTAGAAGCCTTCTTCGCCTTCAGTCTTTTCCGGCACTTCGTCTTGCGGCAGGGAGTTTTGGAAGTCGATCCCGACTTGGATGGCGTTGATCATCTGCCCCTTGGCTACAGCTGGGTGGACGTTAACGCCTTGGATGTCCAATTCAAACTGAGCTGCTGAGAAGGTCCCCCAGTCCAGCTTGCCCGGGCCTTCCCCGTCAACCGTGAAGGCAAAGGCAGCGTTGAAGTCATCCACGTCAAAGTGTTGAGCACCAGTGCCGATTTCTTCGTCTGGCGTGAAGCCCAGGCGGATTTCCCCGTGCTTGATTTCCGGGTGAGCCAGGAGGTATTCAGCAAAGGTTACCAGTTCGGCATCCCCGCACTTGTCGTCCCCGCCGAGCAAGGTGTCACCAGAAGCAGAAATAATAGTCTGTCCCTTGTACTTCTTCAAGTTCGGGAAAACGGCCGGATCCAGGTAGAACTCGCTGTCGCCCAATTGGATCTTGCTTTCCCCGTCGTAGTTTTCAGTAATCTGTGGCTTGACGTTTTCTGAGTTGAAGTCAGCCGTGTCGCAGTGGGCCAAAAAGCCCATGACCGGCACGTCCCAGTCAACGTTGGAAGGAAGAGTAGCGATGACCGTACCGGCCTTTTCGTTGTAGTGAACGTCACTTAAGCCCAATTCTTCCAGTTCCTTCATGATGACCATTTGGTAGTCCACTTCTCTTTGGGTGGATGGGAAGCGGTCAGAGTGCTCGTCTGAGCGGGAGTTGATCTTGACGTACTTCAAAAATCTTGGCAGCAAAGTTGGGTATTCCATTTTTTCTCCTTTTACCTTTACATAAACAAAAATATTTCACTTAGTCAAAAATATTCTGGAAGGGATCGGTTGATTCAGCGCTGATCATGCACTCTAGCTCCCAACCCTCTTCCTTCTGCCAGGCTCTAAGGCGCTTGGCAGCTTCATACTTGAAGAGCTTCTCCGTGTAGTGGCCCGGGTCAACTACTACCAGGCCCGAAGAGATCATGTCATGGCCAGTGTGGTAGTAGACGTCGCCGGTAATGTAGGCGTCACAATGATCTCGTAATGCCTGCTTCCAGAACTTGTTCCCGTCCCCGCAGACAAAAGCGACGCTTTCCACCATTTTATCTTGGTCAGCGCAGATTAGGCGCACCATGTCCACCCCCATCTTTTCCTTGACGTAGTGGGCAAAATCAATGGCCTTCATGGCCTTAGGCAGGCGGCCCTTCCGGCCAATAGCGATGCCGTCATCATCCGGGGCAAAGCCGGTTACATCGACCAGGCCAAGCTCTTCAGCCTGCCAGTCGCTTGACCCGTCCTGAGCCTTGTCAGAGTTAGTATGGATGGAGTAAACGGTGATGCCGCTAGCGATAATCTTGGCGTACATCGCCTTTTGCGGGTCGCTGTAGTCCAGGTTGTTAACCGGCCGGAAGATCAAGGGATGGTGGCTGACGATGAGGTCAGCTCCCCGCTTGATAGCTTCATCAACCACATTTGGCCGGACGTCTAAAGTCACCAGGATCTTGTGGACCGGGGCTTCCACGCTGCCGATCTGCAGGCCGACCGGGTCACCGGCGCTGGCGATGCTTTCCGGGAAAGCTTCATTCAGTTTAGCAACAACGTCTTTTACTTTAGTCATTTTCCTCACCTAATTCCTGCTTGATCATGGCCAGCAAGTCTTCGACTTCCTTGATTCGGGTCAGGTCCTTTTCCCGGGCCTTGTTGAGGTTAGCCAAGAGCTTTTGGTAGTAGGCTTCCTGCCCCTGCCACTTTTTATAAAAAACATCAGTCTTGTTCTTTAAGAGCAAGGGACCAAATTCCTGCTCGCGGACAGTCAATTGGTGAACCTGGTCAGTCAGTTTGGCCTTGATCAGTTCATAGATGTGGCCTGCTTCATAGACGATGTCTTCAGCGACGATCTCGTACTTGTTCTCCATCAACCAGCGGCGGACGGTATTTTCCCCGATATTGGCTTCAAGGACCAAAGTTGGGTAGTAGACGCCCCGGGAGGCAGCTTCAGAGAGCAGGTTGACCATCAATTTGCCGCCCATGCCGGCGATGACGACCGTGTCGATTTGGTCGCTCTCCTTGATGGTTTCCAGGCCTGAACCCAGGCGGGTTTCAATCTGGTCAGAAAGGCCGGCGGCCGCGATGTCCGTTTCCGCGTTCTCCAAAGGGCCAGCGGCAACGTCACTGGCGATAGCGTGGCTGATCTTGCCGCTCTCTACCAGGAGGATCGGCAGGTAGGCGTGGTCGGTGCCGATATCGGCCAAGCGGCTATCTGGATCAACCATTTCGGCAAGTCTGTTAAGTCTTAAATTCATTAGTAAAGCGCTCCTTTATCCAAAAGTAGATTTTATCATAAGTCAGCTGGCAAAAAGCGGTTTCTGCAAAAAAATAATCTCTGTGCTATAATTGGGAGTAGTTTTGTCAGCATTTTGGATGACAGGAGGCAAAGAGAAAGGGAAATGGAAATGGATCGGACAGAGCCGACTACTTTAACTAATATGTGTATGATCGTGGACCAGGACCGGGTCTTGACCATTGACCGGGAGGACCCGGTTTGGCCAGGTCTGGCTTTCCCGGGCGGTCACATCGAAAAGCATGAGTCTTTTCATGATTCAGTCATTCGCGAGGTCAAAGAAGAAACCAACTTAGACATCGTCAGTCCCCGCTTGGTTGGCTTCAAGCAGTTTTTTGACAAGCTGGACCGGCGCTACCTGGTCTTCTTCTACCGGGCAGATCAGTTCTCAGGAAGCCTCCACGCTTCAAGGGAAGGCAAACTGGAATGGGTCAAGATCAGCGACTTGCCTAAGCGGCAGTTAGCCTACAACTTTGACCGGGACCTGGAAGTCTTTTTAAAAAGTGACATTGATGAGCATGTATTGTTGGACAAGAAGGATTATTTGTATTAATGAGCAAGAAAAAGAAAAATAATAAGAAAAAGAGCAAGCGGATCTGGGGCGGGGTCGTGACGGTGGCACTTTTTGCCGCCCTCTTTGCTTTCGCGGGTCTCTACATCAAGAACTACCCGGTGGAAAAGGATGTCAAGCTGGTGGCGACCCAGCCCAAGGCCTTGAAGGCCAAGAAGACGGTGGCTGAAAAGGACATCTGGGGCTATCCTTTCGCCAAGTGCTACACCAAGAAGATCAAGTACCTGTCTGGCCAGCGCTACGGGAAGACCGACGTATGCCGGCGGGTCTACCCGAAGAAGTCCTACTTCCATGACGGCTGGGACTTTGGCTGGAGTGAGGTCGGCAACAAGGCACCGGTTTTGGCCATTCACCCGGGGACGGTTAAGAAAGTTGCCTACTGCACGGGTCTTGGCTGGTACATCTGGGTCGTTTCTCCAGACGGCTATGTCGAGGTCTACCAAGAAGGTTTTGCCAACCGGTCCGACATCACGGTTAAGGCAGGTCAGCCGGTCAAGCTGGGCGATAAGCTTGGCCGGCTGACTGACTCCCACCTGCACTTGGGGATCACCAAGACTAGCGCTGACTACATCAGCAAGCATGGTCACCCTTACAAGAACTACTGGCGGGACAACGGCACCTGGCTGAACCCGATGAAGGTGATTACTGACAGCTTGAAGCTGCAAGCAGATGTCAAGGAATACAACGCCAAGGCGACCAGCTACAATGCCAAGGCAAGCAGCTACAACGAGAAGCTGGCGGCTAAGAAGAAAAAGCTGAAGGCGGAAGAAAGCAAGCACCCTTACCACTACTTGAAGTCATTTATCAAATAGACAGCAATCAAAAAGACGACTGAAATTAATCAGTCGTCTTTTAGTTTGCTCACTTTTTTGCCCCGCCCTTTTCCAGGTCTAATAGATAACGCTTAGCTTCAAGGCCCGCCGCGTATCCAGTCAGGCTTCCGTCAGCCCCAATGACCCGGTGGCAGGGAATCAAAATCAAGATTGGATTGCAGTGGTTGGCCATGCCCACGGCCCGTGAGGCCTGCCTGCTTCCCGTCATCTCTGCCAGTTCCCTGTAGGTTCTGGTTTCGCCATAGGGAATCTGCCGCAGCTGCTCCCAGACTTTTTTCTGAAAATCCGTTCCTTCCGGATTTAAAGGCAGGTCAAAGTCTTGCCTTTGGCCGGCAAAATATTCTGTCAGTTCCGCCTTGCAGGCCTGGACCAAGTCGCCAGAAGGGTCGCCGGGGATGATCCGGTCAGCCGGAATTTTGTCTGCATCCCTGCCAGCCAGCTTTTGCTGCACGCCTGCTGGTTCACTGCAGAGAATGGCGTCTTGCGAGGCAATAATCCTAAGCGGACCAATTGGCGTGTCCATCACGGCCCGGCTGATATTGTTGGCAAAAATCTGCCGGTACTTTGCCGGCGGCATTCCGGTCTGCCGGCGAAAATGCGCGTAAAAAGTTGATATATTTTCATACCCAGCGGCACTGGCAGCATCGAGAACGCTGGCCCCAGCCTGCAAGGCCTGTTTGGCGGCATCAGTGCGCACTTGAACCAGATAATCCCTAGCTGGCATCTCATAGTATTGCTTAAAGAGCTGAGACAAGTGCTTTTTGCTTGCGCCAAGCTCTTTAATTTTATTATTCAGCTGTTCCTGGTCGCTGAAATAGTGATCAACCACGGCCTTGCTTGCTTCAGCCAGCTCACGGTCCGGATCATAATCAGGCAAGTCAGGCCGGCAACGCTTGCAGGGACGGTAGCCAGCTGCTTTTGCTGCTTCCCGCGTAGTAAAATATTCAACATTTGCCCTTTTGGGAACTTTTGATTTGCAAGAAGGCCGGCAAAAGATTTTGGTAGTCTTCACGGCATAATAAAACTTGCCATCATAGGAAGGGTCACAGTCTTTTACTGCTTCCCACATTTCATCGTCCATCATCGTTTCCTCCTTGCCTTGCGGCTTTCAATACTAAGCCAATTTGTGATCTTGTATACGAAATTCTACCATAAACGCTGCGACTTTTCTTCCAAAAACGGCAGATGCAATTCTTACAGTTTGCCAGATCGATACTGCTGATTTTTGGCTATTCCTCCCCAACATCTTCATCCATCAACAGATCAACAACAGTAAAAGTAACTATAGCATCTTTTTTAACACAGCGTTAAACTAACGCTTTTAAGAAGCCGTGCAAAAAATGGCAGCTGGCAGGAAAATCTGCCAACCGTCTGTAAAATCTTTGGAATTTAACAATTAACTTTGAAGTCCATTAGTACCTGCTTCATTTTTGATCTTCAAGAGCCCAGCCTTGGACTGATCCAGGTCAAGGTTGGTCAAAAACGGGATGGCTTCTTCGATTTGCTCATCAGAGAAGTTCCACCATTCCAGCTTATTCAGAAAAAGAAAAGCACAGTTTCAGCACATCTGTTGGATTTTGCAAAAAATTATTCCTCAATGAATTTAGCCGCTTCCAAGCCGGCAATACGGCCAGAGTTTACGGCAAAGCCCATAGTGTTGCCCGGCAGGGTAAAGTTGTAGCTGTCAGCGTAGATGGTGTTAGCGTCCGATCCCGCGCTGTAGAGGCCTGGAATAACCTGGTCTTCGTCATCCAGGACTTGGCAGTTTTCGTCAATCTTGACGCCGCCAACCGTGCCATAGGCCCCGCTGTAGAACTTGCCAACCAGGAAGCCGCCTTCCCCAGTCAATTTGTGGAGGTAGTCAGGATTCTTGAAAAATTCGCTGTCCTGGCCATGGTCACAATAGCTGTTGTAGTCGTCGATCGTTTTTTGCAGTTTAGCAGCTGGGATGTCCAGCTTTTCAGCCAATTCGCCGACGCTGTCAGCCGTAATGATGGCTTCATAGCCGTTTTCTTCTGCCTTCTTGATCACCGGATCCAGCATCTTAAAGCCGGCAGCCGGGTGGACAATGTCCATAATGTCTGGGCCGTCTTCCTGGTACTTTTGCAAAATCGCCCGGTCCATGATGACGTAGGCATAGTGGCCTAGCTGCAGGAACATGGCGTTGCCGGAAAAAGTAGTATTGCCCAGCATCCCTTCATCCATAAAACGGTCACCCTTCTGGTTGATCATCAAGTTTGGCTGACGCAGGACGCCGTCAGCGACCATGTATTCCAGGTTGTGCGGCAGGATGTAGATCATTTCAACCGTATCACCGTACTTTTGGGCACCGGCATCCCACATCATCTTCAAGCCTTCGCCATTGATGCCAGGCACGTTGAAGGTGAAGAAATCCTTGTCCAGATTGATGCCCAAGCGGTCTTTCAGCATCTCAGCATTTGACCCGTAGCCGCCGGTTGCAACGACAACCGCTTTGGCGTGAACAGTATATGCTGCATTTTCGCTTTCTGCAACGAGGCCGGTCACCTTGCCGTCTTCGGTCAAAAGGCGCTTGACTGGCGTCTCCAAGTAGAACTTGACGCCCAATTCTTCAGCCCGCTTGGTCAAGGCCTTGTTCATGGCTGAGGCACAGCCTGGCCCGATCTTGCCGTCGCCTGGGTCAACGATGTGCCAGGTAGCGTTGGATTCCTTAAAGTAACGGAAAGCCCCGGCGAACTTGACCCCCATCTTTTCCAGCCAGTCGATGGTTGAGGCAGACTGCTTGAAGTAGCGGGCAACCAGGCGGCCGTTAGCCCGGTAGTGAGTGTATTCCATCTGGTTCTTCAAGGCTTCGGCAACTGAGATTTCATTGAAGTTGGCCTTTTGGATCTTAGTGTTGATCCCCAGTGGCCCCATGCCCATGTTGGCGGTCCCGCCGGTGATTTTTTCCTTTTCAAAAACTGCAACCTTGACGCCTTGTTCAGCAGCAGAGACTGCCGCAGCCAAGCCGGCCGGGCCTGCAGCGATAATCGCCAGGTCAGTGGTCAATTCTTCGCTAGTCTTGTCCTGGCTCTCCCCGCTGGCTTCCTGCAGGGCCTTTTTAACAGCGGTCATGATGGCGTTAGAAGAGACCGTGGCGCCAGAAACAGCATCGACATCCGTTGACTGGGCGGCGATGATTTCGTTGGCAATGACGTCGTTAGCCTTAGACTGGTATTCACCAGCCCCGACCAGGACCTCGATAGCACTGATCTTCCCGCCAGTAATGGTGGTAGCGACTTTAACCGGGCCGTGCAGGCCTTCTGCTTCAGTTTGGTACTTTCCGTCTTGATATGACATGGTAGTTCTCCTTGCTTTCCTTACTCATTTTCTTTAACCGCTTACATTGTATCGTGAAGAAAGTATAATAGTAATTAAGCAAGGTATCTAAATCATTAGCAAAAAGTAACTATTTAAGGGAGCAAGAAAATGTTTAAAGAGCTGGAAGTCATTGACAGTATTGAGATTAGCCATGATTCGTTTATTGAGAAAGATAGCGAAGAAAATAGCTCAGACTTTCACTTGGAGTTAGTTGAAGTCCTCTCTCCTTGTTACGCGGTCTTAAACAACTTGCCCTGTCAGCTGGCTGCCTATGATATCGTGATCTCAAGGAAGTTTCCCCGGCTGGCTTTTTTCAACAAAGATGACTTCAGAATAAGACTGGTCAGTCTGGACTTTAAGCGGCAGGCGGTGCTCGACATGCTCACCATGGCCAATAACGGGCTGGTGCACGACGTCTTTAAGGACTTGGACCAGGCAGAGAGCTACGTGCACTATACCGGCCTGGACAACATGATTTGTCATGAGGGGCTGAACTTCTGCCAGAAGATTGCTGAGGCAGGTGAAGACAGCTATTTCGTGGATTATGAGCTGTCTCTGGCCTGCGCGGGCTTTCTGACAGAGCTTTCTAGGCACTATCACGCCAGAGTCCGGCTGGATTCATCGCGCTTTCCCAGCAGCAATGTCCACTATGCTAATCCGATGACCAGAACGGGGATGATCATGAACTATCTGGTGGCTAATATTCAAGACGTGACTTTGGAAAAAATGGCTGCCCACTTCGGTTACCAGCCTAAGTATCTGTCCCGCTTGATCCGGCAGCTTTTTGACCAGACTTTCAGCCAGCTGAAGACGGAGACCCGGGTGTCGATCAGCAAGTCGCTCCTGGAGCTGACGACCAAGAGTATCGAGGAGATCAGTGAGATCGTCGGCTACCCTAGCGTCAGTACCTATTACCGGGCCTTTAAAATGGCCACCGGGCTGACGCCGAGCGAGTACAGGAAGATGCGGCGGGAGGGATGAAGTGCGGTTGCAAGAAAAATGACTCCGGTGTTGTACCGGAGTCATTTGGTGGTTTGGCTAGTTCTTTACGGCAGGCCTTCAGTCTCCTTGAAAAATGCCAGCATCATACAATTCTTGAACAGCTTGCGAACTCTTTTCTGTCTTATGAAGCAAGAGCTTTAGATATTCGCGCACGTAGGTCGCTTGATCGTATTCTAAGTAGATCGTTAAGTGATCTGCTAAGTCAAAACTATAGTATAGTCGAAGGATCAATAGTTGATCCTCATGATCAAATGAAATTTCGACTGTTGGATCATCTATTAAAGAAAATTGCTCATCTCCTGCTCTACCTTGAAGAAAAGCTTCAACCTCACTTAGTAGTGTCTCCGGCTCATCGTTGTACCATAATGGTTTGACTGAGAAGACTTGACTCTCGTTATAAATAACTTCAATTGAAGAATCAATCCATTCCGAGTTCAAGTCATTTTTATTTAGCCAGAAATAGATAATAAAGTCATTTGACTGCAATCTCAGTTGCGGCATGGAAGAATCCCCTTAACAATTTCTAGGAAACAGTAGTCAAATTTTGCTTGATAGTTTCTAATTGCTTGAACAACTGTGACAGCCTTTCCGCAATCCGCTTCTGCTCTGCCAGTGGAGGAAGAGGTAGAATGAGATCTTGAATCCTCCTAATTGCTAGCTTTGGCTGACCAACTTTGGTTGTCGCCGCCTCAATCTGTCTTCGAATAAGCATCGACTCCAATGAATCTTTTAACCACATTTGGCTCAAGTTTCTAAAAATTAATCTATCGGCATTTTCTGTTAAATTTGCGCCATCCAGTTCTTCTGGAATAATTCCAACTTTACCGATTGTCCCAGCTACAGTAATATAAATATCATTTGTGCTTATAATATACTTAGAAATTAGCGAAAAAATGTCTTCTGATATGTACATCAAGTTATTTATATCTATGGTGCCGTTTTTCATATCAGATACTCTGATGTATACGTGACCAGTATTTTCGGTAGTCAATTTTCGTCCAGCTGGAATTCGTTTTCCACCCGCTACAGTTACTATATCCCCCAATCTCACCCATTCCCAGTTATCTGGAATATCAAACGGCTTCTCATCATCGGAGATCTCGGGAAGTTTCTTGCTCTTTTTAATTTTTCCTTCCTTCACCAACTCAGCCTTCTCAGCTTGAATCTGCTTCAGCAACTCACTAGCAGGTTCATCAGATGGATCCTGTTCAACAAGTTTACCGCGCATTGCCAAGTCAAGAAGCTTAGATCTCATTGCTTGTTCAAGATCTTGATATTCAGCAACGTTCTTTTCAATGGCATCAACTTGCTTGAACAGCTCTGACACCTTATCTGCGATCCGCTTCTGCTCTACCAGTGGAGGGACAGCTATCAAAGAAACAGCCATTTGCTTTAAATAGAATCCCTTCTGAGCAGTGCCTGTTGCATGTTTGGTTACTGTTTTCTGATAAAAGGGCGAATCAAAAAAGTATTTAAGGTATTGATTAAAGATTTGTGTTGTCAAAACAGATACACTTCTTTGAAAACAAATATTTAAATCTCCTTCATATATACAACTTCGTCCTAGTGAGCCGACAGATGTAAATAATATATCGCCTTTTTGAAGCATTGTTCGTTCATTTTCTTTATAAAACGTGTCTTTATCTAAATATCTGACAGCATCAAGATCTACCAATGTATCTCGGTTTATATTTCTAGACGATGCCATTATGTATTCCGTTTTTATTTTTTCACCTTTTGGAGGATTATGATCCCCATCTACTAGCTTCGTGCATATATCCCCCAGTCTTACCCATTCCCAGCTACCTGGAATATCAAACGGCTTCTCCTCGTCAGTGATCTCGGAAAGTTTCTTGCTCTTCTTAATTTTCCCTTCTTTCACCAATTCAGCTTTTTCAGCCCGAATCTTCTCTAGCAGTACACCAGCCGGCTCATCCCCAGCATCCTGCTCAACCAGCTTCCCCCGCATGGCTAGATCAAGAATCTTCTCTCTAAGCGCTTGCGTATCAACATTCAGATTAGTCTTCATCGCTTACCCCTTCTAAGGCCTTCTGCAAAGCACTAACCGCGTCAGCAATATTTTGCGACTTCTCCACCATATCGCTTAGCAATTCGCTTAATGGACGATCCTCTTTGTCTTCCTCGTCGCCAATCCAAGAGATGTCTAAGCTGGTATTAGGACGTGCTTTGATTTCATCGATGCTGAACTTTCTCCAGCGGCCATTCGGGTTCTTTTCCGCGTCATAGTCTTCCACCCGCTTGCTTCGATCATCAACGCAGTAGGCTTTTTCAAATCCTTCAAAGTCCTTCTTATTCAAAGGATTGCGCTTACCAAAGCTCCGCATGTTATGGCGCATGTCGTAGACCCAAACTTCCTTGGTGTTATCTTGATCCGTCGTCCCTCTATCAAAGAACAGTACATTGGTTTGCACGCCTTGCGCGTAAAAAATCCCCGTCGGTAAGCGCAGAATCGTATGCAGGTTGCACTTATTCATCAAGTCAAGCCGGATTTTTTCACCCACGCCATCCGCAAAAAGCACGTTGTCCGGCACAACGACGGCTGCACGGGCATGACCACTCCGGTTAAGTGAGTTATAGATGATTTCCAAGAAGTTCAACTGCTTGTTAGACGTTGAATAAGTCAAGTCGTCACGAGTTGCCCCTTCACCGCCCTTTTTCGTACCAAAAGGCGGGTTGGTCAGAACGACATCAAAGTCCTTCATCCACTTACCAGCAGCAGACAAGGAGTCGCCCAATTCCAAACGGCCATCCATATCATGAAGATATTCGTTCATCAGAGCCAATCTATGGGTGTCTTGCACTAATTCCATCCCGGAAAAAGCTTCGTGCTTTTCAAATTCCTGTTCTTTAGCTGAGAGGTCAAAGTAGTCATCAGTTTGCTCACGCAAGTAGTCGTTGGCAGCAACCATAAAGCCAAAAGTCCCAGCAGCCGGGTCTATTAAGACTCTATCTTTGATACAATGCCCATATGTACTTATAGCCCGGAAGCCGCTTAATTTCCGGGCTTTTCTCCGTTTTTGCGCAGCAGAAAAAGGCGCACTTTCGGCCCAGCATCGATGTACATTTGCATGAACTGTGGTCAAAAGCGACACCCCTCTCTGTAATCGTTAAATTGTATGGTTATCGTTAAATGGTTTAGTCCTCATCTGCCTGCAAACGGTAGGACTGTTCCACAAGTTCCATTACTTTGTCAATGTCAGATGTATGTTCAAAGTAAAGTTCTACATCGCCGTTGCCCCAGCGTCCAAGCCCCGTAATATCACGGCACATATTGTTTGGATCGTAAATTTCCGAGAACTTCATATTCAGAGAAATCCTGAGTCGCTGCTTTTGTACTACAACATCAACAAAATTAGTATCCAGCTTATATGCAATGTAAAGCTTCTTGAATTCGCGTTTCACATCCGGCGAAAGATTTATAATGCGCTTGTCGAGCATTTCGAACAAAGTCTTTGTGAAAACATTTATACCGTAGGTATCAAGGCCATATTTCTGAACAGGCTTCTCTTCAACCTGATATGGGGCAAGTTCTGCTGGTGTTAATTGTGGATAAGCCCATATCTTTTTGGCTTTTCAGCAAGTATTGAAGCTCTCTCCTCAATTGTAGATTCATTCCATGTGGTTTGCTTCACGACATAGGAATTCAGCCTGAGTGCACTTTCTTTAAAGCCACCTTCCATATCCATTTTTTCCATGAACGGATTATCACTCATTTCAGAATTGTATGCTGTGAGAGTCAAATTCCCGATTGTGTGAAGATACTTCTTCTGCACTTCTTTCCAGTTCGGTCCAAGGTTGTGCTTCCAATCATCATCCGGCTTCGGATTTTGAGGCATGATATGTTCTATCGTGTAATTTTCAATGATGATTGGAGATTTATTTTCATAATTTTCCAGATGGCTGAGCAGGTAATTCCGCTGGCGCATATGATAAACATCTCTAGTCTTAAAAGCAGCGGCAAATCTTTCGTCATCAGGAAACACTTTATAATCGTCACGAAGAATGAAAAACGCCTTGATGGAATGCATGTAATCATCCAGCCTTATCTCATTTTTCATAGTCGCAAAGGTCTTATTCAAAGAGTTCGTTGGAATCTCGCAGATATTCCTTCTGAATACGTAACTGATACACATTTCAAGGATTTCTGCGAGTTGGTCTTCCGTGATGATTCCTTCAGCTTGATCATTATGCACTTTAAGCAAAAATGGGTAAGCAACCTCCATCCGAAGTTCACTAATATCTGAATAAAGCGTTTTCAATGTTTTGTTGCTGCTACGGCGGAAGACCATGTCGGTATAGTATTTTGAATATGCAAGAAGATCTTGACACAGTTCTTCAATAGTTGAAAATTCGCAGTTCAGATGATATGCCTTGAATTCTTCGTATACATGGTCTTGCTTTGGGATTCTGCCAAGTTTCATAGTCAGATAGTCCCGGAAGAATCGATCCATTACCTGATCTTGCTTCTCATATTCAAAGAGAAGCTCCATCGGTCTCCAATAATGTTCATAAACAGACTTTTGCTCTTTTGGCTCCAATCCCATCAAAACGTAATTTCGAATCAAATCGGATTCAGACAATTCTTTACCAGTTGAGTTCAAGCTTTCAAATATTGCTTGTGCGTCATCCTTTGTTCGATCAAGAGTAATGTTTACGATCTGTAATTTTCCAACAGATTCATATATCTCAGCAGGAAGGAGTTCTTTCTTTTCAATCTGGTCAGCAAAGAACTTATAATTTGTTAAAAGTCTTGATGTGACATCAGTTGAAATCGGCTTTTTTTCTACAAGGTCAATCAGAATTTCTCGATCAGTTTCCGTCAAGAGTAACTTGTACCGTTCATTGTCTTCCTCGTATTCGTTCTTGAGCAACATATTATCGATCCGATTTGCGTTGATGGTCTTGTCATCAGTATGTGCAAGAGCATAATCGCGGAGAGCAATAAGCAAAAGGGTCATAGTGGTGATTCTCTGCTGGCCGTCAATAATCATATATTTCTGAACTCCGGTAGGCATGGCTTGCTCTGCAATATTTACAATTGAGCCTACAAAATGGCCTTCTTTACCTTTTTTCTGCATATCAACGATGTCATTCCATAAGCGCTCACACTGACTAACCTCCCAACTGTAATATCGCTGATAAACAGGAATAAGAAATTGTTTGTTGCCATTTAAAATCGTGTAGATATTTCCCTTCGTTGCGTCCATATTTACCTTTCTTTATTGTTTGTCATATCCCGACTTTTGCTCTGCTACATAGCTATCAGTCTCATTCACATATTGATTCAACCGGTTAGAATAAGACGTTACGCGGTCTTCCATGTCGTTATTGTCTGCCCAGAGCTCGCACTGTGTCATCACTGTCTGGACAGCGTCATCCATGCCTTCCGGCGGGTACTTGTGCTTCCTTAGAAGTCGTTTGATTAGCATACGCATTTTGGCACGGGCTGAATCTCGCTTCTGCCAATCGATGGTACGGTTCTTTCGAAGAGTATCTGCCAGCTCCTTCGTGATAGCTATGAGTTCCTCATTTTCGTAGAAATCTTTGATTGCCTGCGGTTTTGTAAGGGCATCGTAGAAAGCTAGCTCGTCCGCTGTCAGTCCAAGCTGTTCGCCTTCTTTCTGCGCCGCCTGTATTTGCTTTGCTAGATTCAGGAGTTCCTCAATAACCTGCTCGTTCGTCAGCATCCCGTTCAAGTAGCGGTTCATAGCCTGCTGCATGATCTCGCTGAACTTTTCAGACTTGACGACATTCGTACGTTTGAATACGACGACTTGCTCCGCAATCAGCTTCTTCAAAAGCTCAACGGCAAGATTCTTCTCCTTCATGTTTGCGACTTCTTCAAGGAACTTTGTATCAAAGAGAGAAAACTCGCCATTCACATCCTGAAACAGGTTGATTACGCCGTCGCTGTGGATACTCGCCTTCAAGAGATTATTGATACGGGCGTTCATTTCTGGCAGGGATATTCTCTTTCCTTCACCTTGATTTGTAAGCCTGTTCACCAGTACGCGGACAGATTCGAAGAATGCTGCTTCAAGTCGTTCATCCTCTCTTGCAAGAGAAGAGCAGAGAGAAAGCGCTTGTTTCAACATTAGGGATTCCTTCAGGAATGTATCCCGGTCATCTTCTTTATCAACGGCAACGATAAAGTTCACTGCTCCGCTGATTGCCTTAGAGCGTGCAAAATTGCTACCGTGCAAGAAATCCGAATAATCGTAACCATAGAACAGATCACGGCATACAGACAACTTTTCCTGAAATTTCGGATATGCAACTTTCGCGACATCGGTGTCACCGTAGTTCTTGCGGTCACGCGCCGTGTAATCGTTCATTGCTTCCTTCAGAGCCGAAGCAATCCCGACGTAGTCGACAATCAGGCCGCCTTCCTTGTCCTGAAAGACTCTGTTCACGCGAGCAATGGCCTGCATCAGGTTATAGCCCTTCATCGGCTTGTAGATATACATCGTGGCAAGCGAAGGTACGTCAAATCCTGTCAGCCACATATCTACAACGATGGCAATTTTGAAAGGGCTGCTGTTATCCTTGAACTCTGCGGCGAGCTCATCTTTGTGCCGCTTATTGCCGATGACTTGCGCCCATTCTTCCGGATCTTTGTTGGAGCTCGTCATCACGACTTTGACCTTGTCCGTCCACGCCGGACGCAGCTCCAGAATCCGTTTGTAAATCTTCATAGCAATCGGACGTGAATAAGCGACAATCATTGCTTTGCCGGTCAGCAGGTTCTCACGGTAATTCTCGTAATGATCAAGGATGTCATTTACGAGAGATTCGATGGTCTTATCATTCCCGAGAATAGCCTCCATCTGGCCGAGTTCTTTCTTACTTCGCTCGATGACATCCGGATCAGCGTTTTCTGCCATGATGTCATATTCTTTATCGATCAAGGCAAGCGTATCTTCGTCAAGCTTTAATTTGATTACACGACTTTCATAGTAGACCGGGCGAGTTGCGCCGTCCTCCACTGCTTGCGTCATATCATAGATGTCGATATAATCACCGAAAACCTCACGCGTGTTTCTGTCCTTGAGGGCAATCGGCGTTCCTGTGAATCCGATGTAGGTTGCATGCGGCAAACTGTTACGGATTACCCGAGCGGTTCCTATTTTGATCTCACCAGTCTTGGAGTCTATCTTCTCCTTTAAACCATACTGCCCACGGTGCGCCTCGTCTGCCATGACGATGATGTTATGCCGTTCAGACAGCGGCTCGTGGGATTCTTCAAATTTCTGCATCGTGGTGAAGATGATGCCGTTAGCTTTCCTGCCGTCGAGCAATTCTTTCAGATTCTGCCGGCTTTGCGCGTGAATCGGGTCCTGCCTCAGAAAATCCTTGCACTTGGCAAACTGTCCGTAAAGCTGATCATCTAGATCATTACGGTCAGTGATGACAACGATAGTCGGAGAGTTCAGCGCCTCCTGCAGCAAATGAGCATAGAAAACCATCGACAGGGATTTGCCACTGCCTTGTGTATGCCAGAACACACCGCCTCTGCCATCGGTCGCCATGCCTTTCTTTGTGGACTCGATAGCCTTTCGCACGGCGAAATACTGATGATATCCGGCGAGAATCTTGAACTGCTTCAGGCCTTCATTAGAAAAGCAGATGAAGTTCTTGATGATATCGAGCAGCCGCTCCTTTTGGAACATGCCCTCGAAGAATGTATCAAACTGCGCATACTGCGTGTTCTCATAGCTCCCATCCTTCGTTTTCCACTCCATGAACCGATCTTCGCCGGAAGTGATCGTTCCAGCCTTGCTCGTCAGATGGTCGCTCATGACGCAGATGCAGTTATAAATGAACATGGACGGAATCTCATGCATGTAATTTCGGATCTGTGTATAGGCTTCCGAGGCATCCGTCTCCTCCCGTGAAGGAGATTTGAGCTCCATCAGTACAACTGGCAAACCGTTCAAGAAGAGAAGGACGTCCGGGCGCTTGTTGCTGTTCTCAATAAAGGTCCACTGATTGGCAATGACAAAGGAGTTGTTGTCAGGAGTCTTATAGTCAACCAGATAAACGAGCCCGGAACGTTCTTCTTTACCGTCGAGATAGCGCACTTCGACCCCATGCTGAATGTAATCCGTGAAGACGGCGTTCTTCTGTACGAGGTCTGCGTTTTCAAAGTTCTTCAGTTTGAAGAGGGCTTCATGAATGGCGTTTTCCGGCATATCCGGATTGATCCGGCGGACGGCGTCATCCAGTTCTTCCTCATAAAGTGGATCATGATAATCCCGATCCAGATCCGGACCGTAGACATGTCGCCAGCCCATATTCTCGAACAGCTCTATGATCGTATTTTCATAGTCTGCTTCGGTGTAAAAACCTGACATAAAATCAACTCCTTTATTACAATTACTATATTCTTTATACTCCAGTGGAGTCCTTGTTCTCCGATAAACAAGAATTTACTTGATCAAGCACAGACCATTTTCGATCAGGAATTTCTTTCCTTGGATGACATTCCTGCCAACTGGACAAAGAGCTCTCTTCTTGGTATCGCTGATTACCTCAATGGTCTGGCTATGCAAAAGTATCGTCCTGCCGAGGGAGAACAAGGTCTCCCAGTCTTGAAGATCAAAGAACTTCGGCAAGGTTCCTGCGATGCCAACAGTGAATTGTGTTCTCCTTCTATCAAGCCAGAATACATTGTTCACGATGGCGATGTTATTTTCTCGTGGTCAGGCAGCCTCCTCGTTGATCTTTGGTGTGGTGGCACATGCGGATTAAATCAGCATCTTTTTAAGGTTACATCCAAAACCTACGATAAATGGTTCTACTACGCATGGACTAACCATCATCTTCAGAAATTTGCTGCCATCGCTGCAGATATGGCTACAACAATGGGACACATTAAACGAGAAGAACTTTCTAAAGCCGAAGTCTTAATTCCCTCTCGTTCTGACTATGAACGCATTGGCAGCCTTCTTGCGCCTCTATATGATCTCGTAATCTCAAATCGTATAGAGAACCGGAAACTGGCATCCTTGCGCGATGAACTGCTTCCACAGCTTATGACTGGACATATCGATGTTTCGGAGGTGTCATTATGAATGAGAAAGGGCTAAAGATTCCCTTTAACGCTCCACTCAACGAGCAGGATACCAAACCACAAACCTATGGGTACCGCCAGAATAACTCTAATATTTGCGGAAACAACAGCTTGTCTGACATCTGTGCCTTCGTAAGCAAAGATGGAACATGTCGAAAACCATCTCGTGCCTGGAAGAAGCAGTACCAAAAGCTCAAAGGCTAAGCTGCTAAATTCTTGTTTATCTTCTCATTTTCAAAAGTCTTTTGATCAATAGGTTCTACAATATTAACTATTTTATTCTGAGTCTCAATATCCGGAAGAACTATGGGCAATTTATGCTGAGCTGTTATTCCCAAATATGCACGAGTACTTCCTGATCCGGCCCAATTTGATAAGGTTTGTTGGAACGGTTTTGAATCAAAGTAATATTTTAGATACCTATTGTTGATATCTTTTTTTACTCTATAGTACGTAACTTGTGGAGTAAGTATAGTTACAGGATACTTATTCGGGACAATAGCTGTTCTGCCCAACGTGCCTTTATGTGTTAAGAGGACATCCCCCGGATGGGCAAATCCCTTTTTCAAAGTTGCTGCTTTTTCATCGGTTATGTATGCACAATTGCGATAATCAATCGAGCCATTTTGCAAATCCTTTGCCATGATGAAAGGGACTCCAGAAGATACATAATCGGAGGCTTTCGGATGAAGGCCACCATGATTACCATCTAAAGGCTCCTCAAGCATTCCTTCGTCTATTAATTCTTGAACCGTATACGTTCTCCAATTATTCATCATTTCACTTCCTACCCAATATATTTCTTATGTGCCAACTTTACATTGCTTTGCTTGACCATAGCATACTGAAGTGTTGTATCTATTCGTTTATGACCAAGTAATTGTTGCAACTGCTCAATCGGCATCCCTTTATCAATTGCTTTTGTTGCAAGCGTCCTTCGAAACTTATGCGGATGCGCCTTTTCTATGTTCAAGCGTTGCCCGATCTCTCGAACCCTTGATTCAATACCGCTGATTGTCAGTCGGGTATGCGGGGCTTTCAGAGAGACGAATAATGCTTCGCAGTTATCATCTCGGCTCTCGATATATTCCTGCAAATGTATCTTCGTGCGGGCATCAAAGTAGACGATCCTCTCTTTGTTGCCCTTACCGAGCACCTTGCATTCCCGTTCGTTAAAGTCAATGTCCGACTGATTCAGCAGTACCAGTTCGCCGACGCGCATCCCCGTTGAAGCCAGCATATCAATCAAAGCCAAGTCGCGTTTCTCTTCGCAGCTATCCCGCATCTTTTCCAAGTCCTCATCCGAATAGGTATCCTTGATACTGCTTGTCGTCTTCACCTTGTGAATTCGGCGAATCGGGCTCTTGATCAGGTATTCCTCGTCCTCCAGCCATGAGAAGAAGCTGGACAGAATCCGGCGCACATTGTCGATCGTAACACGGCTGAGGTTATTTTGTTTCTGATAATCTGTCAGATATGATCTTAAATCTTCAGTCATAACATGCGTCACTTCCTTGCTTGTCTCCGTCAGCATGCGGTTAATTGTGTTCTGGTAGTAGGTCAGCGTCTTCTCTGAACATCCTTCGATCCTCTTTGCTTCAAGAAACTTCTGCAGCAATTCCTGACTGCTGACTTCGTCCTTGTCCGGCTTGTCCTCCATATACTTGCAAAGCACAGTTTCGAGTGTCTGCTCGAGTGCCTTTGCCTGTGCATTGTCCAGAAGAGGCAGCATTCGCTGCAGCACTTCCTGTTTGATAGATTCTTTCATGATGTCATTTCTCCTTCTATAGTTTTTCCAGAGAACGACATCAACGGCAGTTCCGTTGGGCTATTATCTTCCCGCCGTTGGTGGGAGTTATAAACAAGAATTTATATGCGGCTTAAAGGTCGAGGCTGGAAACATCGATCTCGCCGGACATGAGCTTAGGTAACAGCGAATCACGAAGTGATGCCAGCTTTTGATTCTCTTGCAAGTTTCGATTTATCAGATCATACATGGGAGTAACAGATGCGCAAAACTCGTCTATCACATCATCAGGTGCTATAGGTACTGTGTATTCCAGAGTTGTTGATGGCGTTGTACGCTGCCGACTATTTGTTGAGCCGGTAGTATGAGCACACATCCAGTCGGAGAAAGATTGGCTGTCAATTATTGAAAACAGAAAATCTTTATGCGCACTGTTGTTAGCCTCAAACACGATGAATTCGGTTGAGCAAACGGCATGATCTGTCAAGCACATAGGCCGCCATATGCGTTTGGTGTCAGGATTCAGTTTTGAGGCAAGAACAGAATCGTCTGTAAGGATATACTTATTGCTCTTCACGTTGTCCGATGGCTCAAAGACAGGAAAATGCTGTTCATCATAAGATGGTATGCTGTAATGCTCAAGAATGACTCCTGGATTCTTTCGCGGATTGAAACTGTTAGTCTTAATCGTAGCAATATCTCCGAGGGTGCCAATATGCCATTCAGAGGGAATGTTGCCATCAAATGGAAGAAACTGCTCGAACCATGCTCTGTAGAGTGATTGAGCTTGCTCCTCTAAATTCTTGTTTATTTCATTGTTAATCTCTATCTTGTCATCAATGACTTTCAGGATAGAAACTATCCTATTCTGTACTTCCTTATTCGGGACAATTAAACTTAAGCGCTTTAAATCTGCTATCGTTACATGCCCTAAACCTGTTGTTTGCTTATTTGAAGCAATCTCTGAAAATATTGGTTTTAAAAATTTCAACACATAATAAAGGAAATCCTTCCCTACAAGTTCATCGTTAGCTGTTACTTTAAAAATGTGCTGATTAAGCCAACCTTCCTTTAGGCGATATCTAAAAACGTCAATAGAGGTCTGCGGATTTCCTGACCATGAAAACAGCAAATCATCCCAATGTAACGAAACGTCCTCACCATAATTTCCGTTTGTAAAAGATGTATTTGAGCTGATTCCATTATTAAGCTCAGCTATTTTAATTACTGGCAGTCCAGTTTCAGAAAAATCTATTTTCTTAAAAGCGAGTCCATTCTTCCAAGTAGCAAGATCAAACAAAGCATGTCGTTCGCCTGGAAGAGAGGATTCAATATGATACAAAGCTGATTCGTCAAATTTCATACCCGATTGCCCCCAGCTTCTTTCTTATCTCATCTTCGAGTTCATGGGACTTCTTGAACATCTCGGAAAGCTCAGAAGTCAGGCGATCCATCTTTTCTTCGAATGGCTCGCCGTCATCCTCCTGCTCTTCGATGCCGACATAGCGCCCCGGCGTAAGAATATAATCCTGCTTAGCGATGTCCTGCGTGGTGGCGACAGCGCAGAATCCCTTCACGTCCTCAAGTGTTCCATTCTGAAAAGCAGAGAACGTATCCGCCAGCTTCTGGATATCCTCCTCAGAGAAATCACGGTGTTTCCGGTCGACCATGTGACCCATCTTGCGGGCATCGATGAATACGGTTTTACCTTTCTGCTTCTTGTTCTTCGTGATGAACCAGAGTGTAACCGGAATCGTGACGCTGTAGAAGAGTTGCGTCGGCATGGCGACAATGCCTTCGATCAGGTCATCATTGATGATGTTCTTCCGGATTTCTCCCTCGCCAGACGACTGCGTGGAAAGGGCACCATTTGCCAACACCAGTCCGATTTTGCCATTCGGTGCAAGGTGGAAAATCATATGCTGAATCCATGCGTAGTTAGCGTTTCCTGCTGGAGGCAGACCGTACTTCCAGCGCTTATCATCTTTCAAGAGTTCCTGTCCCCACGGATGATAGTTGAAGGGCGGATTTGCCAAAATATAGTCCGCTTTTAATGTCTTATGCAGATCATTCGTGAAGGTATCCGCATTGTAAGGACCGAGGTCAGCGTCGATTCCACGGATAGCCATGTTCATCTTTGCCATCTTCCACGTATCCGGGTTTGCTTCCTGTCCGTAGACCGAGATGACGCCACGGTTATGGCTGTGTCCTTCCGCGAATCGCTCAGACTGTACAAACATTCCACCACTACCACAGCAGCAATCGTATACACGGGAGTTCGGCTCCGGTTTCAAAATGGCGACGAGCGTTTTGACGATGCTGGAGGGAGTATAGAATTCTCCGCCACCTACGCCTTCTTTCTCCGCAAACTGGGCAATGCAGTATTCGTATGTGCGCCCGAGCAGATCCTCGCTGGCCCGCGTGTCGGACATATCTATATTATTCGTGAAGATATCGACGACATCGCCGAGGACCTTCTTATCCAGATCCGGAGAGGCATAGTTCTTCGGAAGAACATTCTTTAGACTCTTGTTGTCATTCTCGATAGCGCGCATTGCTGTATCGATGACTGTCCCGATTTCCGGCGTATGCGCTGCTGCCGCGATGGTCTCCCAGCGTGCCTCCTTCGGTACGAAGAAAATGTTGTCCATCAGATAAGCATCCGGATCATTTTCAAATCCTTCGCCTTCCGCAACCAATTTCCTGTACTGTGCCTCAAAAGCCGCTGAAATGTAGCGCAGGAAGATCAATCCGATAATTACCTTCCGATATTCTGCTGCAGGAATATGTCCCCAAAGGACACATGCTGCATCCCAGATCTGTTTTTCAAAGCCAATGTTGGCGCTCGTCTTTTCTGCCATTATTCATTACCTCTCATTACAGTTTCTTTCTCAGCTATCACCGGAGTTCCATCGTCCTTTACAATATCCATAATGTCTCCGACATCACAGTTCAGTGCTACGCATATGCGAAGCAGAACATCCGTGTTTACATTGCCGCCTTTGCCAAGCTTGGCAATTGAAGTGGCGCTAACACCGCTCATTTCCCGCAGTTCTTTCTTCTTAATATTACGGTCGATCAATAGCTTAAACAGTTTGTTATAGCTGAAATGCATATGTCTGCCTCCGTATTCTCACCCTTCTATATACAAATCCATGCTAGTTATTTCACGTCATTAAGGAAACCGTACCGCTTGCCAGGCTCGTCGACCTTTTCAAACGTCGTGACTGTCGCGCCGTTGGCTTCATAGTCAAGATGCGGGATGTGATCCAGATTCTCGATAATGATGAGCTGGCCTTCATCCTGATGATTCATGAAGTACCGGTAAAGTCCAGCCCGCATACTTTCAGGCATGTCTTCATTCACACCATCATCAAAGCCATGAAGTGGTGTGTCGATGATAAATGTATGCGGATCAAACTTGGCAAAATTAGCCAGATACTTCCGGAGCATCAGAATCATTACGGTGTTCAGATATGATCGGTATCCCTTCCCATGGCTCGTTCCCTTGTCCTCACCATTGACCATGATGTCAAATTTTGAGAAGTTGAATGTTGCCTTTAGTAAACCTGAATAATGACACTCCTCAAGGATTGACTGCGCGTACTCGGACATGGTCGGAACGAAGTCATCGCTGAAGTATTCTTTTGGATGATATTCCGTTGTTTTATCGTCCTTCTGCTCGTTTTCGATAGCATCCAAGTCGCTCCCGAAATCATTCGCATAGGATTCGATCACACTGATCTCAGTTGTGATCTGCAGATAAGCCTTATAAGAATTCACGACATTCATTTGCTCGGATTCCCTTGGTCTTAGTTCTTTTTTGATTCTGGATTCCAAAGCATTCCGGCGTTCCTGCAACTTTTTTAAATCTTCTTGTATTTCTCTTTTTTGATCGTCCACATCTTTTTCTGTCTCTTCAAGGCCTGTCAGTTGAGTCATTGTCCTTTCCATAGTTATCCGTGCGGACTCCATGTAGGACTTTCTCTTCCGTGGTTTGATCGGATTGTCGCAATATGGGCAGATCAGCGGTTGCTGAACTCTCTGATAAGCCTCTTCTCCTTCCGCGATTAGAGAAAGCCTTTGAATATCGCCCTTGTACTGATCGCTCAGTTTCTGGTACCGATTCAACAGAACATTGCATTCAGCAATCTGCTGCTCATCATCCAGAATAGAGGCAAGGAGCTTCTGGCTCTCTTCAAGAGCCTGATCTATTGCTTTCTGTGTTTCTTCGAGCGCGGACGTAGCTTCAGCAATCTGTGCTTCTACATCTATACCATCAAAAATATGAAGGTCTTCCTCCAATTTTTTCTTGCGTTCCGCAGCATTCTGGATCTTCTGGTTCACATAATCTTTGACAGCTTTCCGTCGAGCTTTCTTTATTTCCTTCTTCTCTTGTGCATCCGTCTCTGTAAAAGTCCTTCCGGTGATCAAATACAGGAGAGCTGAAAGGAAAAGCGTATTCTCCATGTACCGGTGCGATGGCTCCACGATGGAATCTATGTCATCTACCCGGCCTTCGTCCAGATAAAAAATCCGGAGAAGGTTCTTCCATGTAAGCCGTTTTGTCTCAAACCGGGAATTAGTAACAATCATGACTTCCGGCTCCGTCCCGATCAACTGCAGCCAGATGCTGTTCAGCGGAGGATTCTTCGCATTCTTACGATTTGTCACATCGTATGTGCCACTATCAATTCCTGTTATTGTGCTGGTAACATCGACCTGATTCTTTCCGACATCTCTATGTAAAGCCAGTTCTCCTGGCTTGTCATTCGAAGCAACAATCATCGTGACGCCGTCATACTTCGCTGAATCTTTGAATGGCTTACTTGTCGATCCGCCGTAAATAAAGTCAATGCAATTTGTGACGCAGGTCTTCCCACTATCTGAACGACCCTGAATGATATTCAGGCCTTTACCGAAGGTAACGCTGGCATCGCCTTTTTGGACACTCTTTGCAATAACTTTCTTTATATAGAATCCCGCCATGCCGTTACCTCCTTCTTAATTCTTTCGTGGACTGCTTGTTGATGATGCCGGACAATTCCACTTCCGATTTGTTCCAGTATCTTCTGTGAACCTGCTTTATTACCTTGCGATACCTGGCTGCATAATCAGACTGGAAGCTTTTGCTCATAGAACGGCCAGCACTGGAAAGCGTATAGATGATCCCTTCCATGCTGTCTGAAGCGGCCACGAGTCCATCAAGCACCAGGCCCTTTATTGCTGCCTTCATGAGTTTCCGCTTGGCTGTCAGCTCACTGAATGCGAATCCGTTGTCGCCGTTTAAGGATTCCGCTTTAAATCCAAAGTCTGGTGCATACACTGCTATAAAATCATAATCTGTGATCCGCTCGATGGTGAAACCGCCATCTACGGAATCAAGGAGCAGCAGGATGTGAAGGGACAGCTCGAATGGCGTGTTGAAGAGTTTGTCAGTCATCAACGGTCACCCACGACTCGATCACGCCGTCATTCACCAGAATATGACAAATGCCCTTCTTCTCAAGATTTCCGATCAGGTTCCGCATTTGGCTGAGCACAGAACCATCGAGCGACGTGCTCGTGATCTTCTCCAGCACAGCGTTCAATCTTGCATACCCATCCGGATATTCCTTCCAGTAGGTTGTGTTGATACCTTCCCAAGCATCATCCTTCAGTCTCTGGAATTCATCCTCTCCGTCATCGAACACGTCACGCACGGAGCGTTCGATACTGACAGCACTGTAGTACGCTTTCCGCTGCTCCCTATAGTTTGCCTTCATGCTTTTCGGAAGCAGATCCAGATCGTCTCCAGTAAAGGTCTCTCGGTGAAGCTTTTCGGCGAATACCTCATACAACGCTCGTATATAGTCAAGTTCCTGCTCCGCAACATTGTCCGGAACAAGTGCCCGGTCAATCGTTATTATCTCGCCTGCAATGTGCAGCTTGTCGCCTCTACGTTCTATCGACGCGGGGGCGATATTTTTTAGCAGCTGTCCAGATTCATATCGCTTGTAATCGAGCTTGACCACGTCGTCTGACAGGCCCTCAGACCGACGCTTGATCATCTGCGCGAGGATGTTTGCCAGAGCTCTGCCTACATCATATGAAGGCACATCGAATCCGTATTCCGACAGCTTATCCCTTATGTGATCCAGCGCGTCCATTGAATAGGTTTCGACGAATCCAGCAAATGTCTCTTCGGACAGACGCGGAACAATCTGAGCGGCCTTCTTTTGTGAAATAGGGCGTCTACCGCTGTAATAGGCCTCCAGTGTCGATTTCCCGAGCCCGTAAAGCGGATTTGGGGAGTCCTTTTCCAGCGCAGTATCGTCAAGGATGGCGTCAATCAGTATGACGACGAATTCGCCAGCTTTTGCTTTCTCTTCATAGTTGTCATGCATGAGCTTTGCGAACTCAAAGAACCTCACGGTGCTTTCCTCCTTTCCAGATGTAGGCATTTATGTAGGCAGATGTAGGCAAACGTACGATTTCCAGTTTGCCGATTTTATAAAATTAGATTAGTGATTGAAAGTTACAAAGTAACACATCAATCACAAAAGATTGGAAGTCAAAATAATTATATCATGTACGAACGCGAAATTCTACTTTATTTTGTGAACGCGAAATTAATTTTAACTTCCTATCTGCTATTCAAGCGTCCTGGAGTGCACTGACTGATCACCAGTGGCCCATTCTTCAGAACGTAATTCAATTATCAAAGGCGAACTGATGGGCAGGAACGCCACATTCAGTAATGGAGGCAAAAACAGTGACAAAAGATGAAAAAGAAATGTGGCGCATCAACATCGAAAACGATGCAGATAAGGTCTGCTCCATCTACGGAGCTGCCGCAGCTGATGGCATATTCGCCAGGTACGACGCCACTTGCTTCGACGATCTCAGCTCTTCCTACTACGAGGAAGTGTTCGGAAATCTTGAGCTGATGATCAACGACGACTGATTCTCTCCGACCCAGGCATGTCGATAAACCGCCTGCTGTTATGGCCGTTCACCCCGGTGCACAGAGGTGGCTCGAACAGCCATAACGGTCACAAGTAAATAACACCCATTCTACGAGCGTGAGTGGGCCGAACGAAACGAGTTAATTCCCGTTCCGTCAGGCCTGCCACGCTCCTTTTATATGCGGCCTCCGGTTCGGGAGAAGCGAACGGAGGTATCGCGCATGAAAAACAGTGACAACAAAGGCAAACGAATCTATGACAAGAACACCCACACATGGTACGAAGTGCCGGAAGAGCAGTACAAGGAATTCGATCAGTGGCGCACAAATCTTCGGAAGCGTGAGCAGTATTGGGGGCGCTGCTTCTGCCCTCGCGACAAGTGGTGGCTCTGCGATGGTAACTGTCTTGACTGTGAATTCCACACAAGGAACGAAGTCTCTCTTGACGATCCGCTGCAGGACGGTGAAGGAACACGCGGCGATTACGTACAGGACGAAAAGCCTACGCCGGAAGAAATCACGGCAGACCGTGATCTGCTGGAGCGTCTCATCAAGCGCCTTCATGAAATCGATCCGGAAGCCGACCGCATCATCCAGATCTGGCTGGATCATCCGGAAGGCATCTCGGACAGAAAAGTCGCAGAGCTTCTCGGTCGAAAGCAGAGAACGTTCGCCGACGAGATGAAGAAATTCCGCGACGAATTCAAAGACTTCCGCAACAACTAATTCATTATCTGTCTGCCACTGTCCCAATTTCAGGACAGTGGCAGATTTTTTTATTTTTCTTCCGCTCAAATTGCCTGCCCGTCTCCAGTGGAAGGTGAAGGGCAAAGAAACCAGCCCGGAAAGAGAGGTGAAAAACATGTATCGCAACTACGCAGACAGCGGAGGCGCATCGGTGAACACGGCAAATGAGGAGATCAGACTCCTGAATGCCATCAGCCGCGTATCCGCAAGACTGGCAAGAAACCTGACGATTCTTGCCGCCGACAGACAACCCGAGGAAGGAGGAAAAACCTATGTCAAAAATGGCCGAAATGGATCAGACCATCCAAGAACTCAGAGATGCGGCCGCTGCTATTAACAACGCTGCCGACTGGCTTTATCAGCAGTTCTCTGGAACCGAGAATGATCCTTCAGTCAAATCAGCGTCGGTACAGAAAGCGGCGAAGAAAGAACTGAAGCTCGAAGATGTCCGTGCTGTACTGGCGGACAGGTCCCGTGCCGGATATACCGCCGAGGTTCGAGATCTGCTTAAGAAGTACGGTGCAGACAAGCTCTCAAAGGTCAATCCGGCAGATTATGAAGCCCTGATGAAGGACGCGGAGGTGCTCGGAAATGGCAGCTAATTCACACGCCGTTCTCTCTGCCTCGTCTGCCGACAGATGGCTTCACTGCCCGCCGTCCGTCAGGCTCAGTGAGAGATTTGAAGACAACGGAAGCATCTACGCCTTGGAAGGAACCTGCGCACACGCTCTTGCCGAATACAAACTCCGCAAGGCGCTCGGTTATCCTGCGGACGATCCGACAGAGAACCTCGATTTCTATAACGAGGAAATGGATGAGGCGACCGACGGATACGTCAGCTACGTACTCGAACAGGTGCAGGCCGCAAAGGAAACCTGTGCAGACCCGACTGTCATGGTTGAACAGCGCGTTGATTTCTCCCATTGGGTGAAACAGGGCTTCGGCACCGCAGATGCACTTGTCATCGCAGACGGAACGCTCCACATCATAGACCTCAAGTACGGGACCGGAATCGAGGTCTCAGCAGAGGACAATCCGCAGCTCAAATGTTACGCGCTCGGAGCCTTGTCTCTCTTCGATGGCATCTACGATATCGACGACATCGCCCTGCATATCTACCAGCCGAGACGCCAGAACATCAGTGAGTGGCAGCTTCCGAAAATCGATCTGCTCACCTGGGCCGAAGAAGTTCTGAAGCCCGCAGCGGATCTCGCATGGGACGGCAAGGGAAATTTCTCCTGCGGCGACTGGTGCCGGTTCTGCAAATCGAAGAATATCTGCCGTGCCCGGGCCGAGGAGAACCTGAAGCTCGCGCAGCATGATTTCAAGCTGCCACCGGAACTGTCCGACGCTGAGATCGAGGTCATTCTTTCCAAGGTGGACGGACTGGTCTCATGGGCATCCGACATCAAGGAATACGCGCTCCAGAAGGCGCTTTCCGGAAAGGAATGGCACGGCTTCAAGCTGGTCGAGGGACGATCCGTCCGCAAGTACACCGACGAGACATCCGTCGCCAAGGCAGTCGCTGATGCCGGGTACGACCCGTATGAGAAGAAGCTGCTTGGTATCACCGCTATGCAGAAAATGCTCGGAAAGAACCGCTTTGAGGAGCTTCTTACAGCCTACATTGAGAAACCACAGGGCAAACCTACTCTCGTGCCGGACAGCGACAAGCGCCCGGCCATGAACACAGCAAAAAACGATTTTATGGAGGAAAAAGATCATGAGTAAAAGAATCGCTAACCCGATGAAGGTCATCACTGGACCGAACACCCGCTGGAGCTACGCAAACGTTTGGGAGCCGAAGTCGATCAACGGCGGGACTCCTAAATACAGCGTCAGCCTCATCATTCCGAAGTCCGATACCGCAACGCTTACCAAGATCAAGGCGGCCATCGAGGCGGCCTACAAGGAAGGCGAGGCAAAGCTCCGCGGAAACGGAAAGACCGTGCCGGCCCTGTCGGCGATCAAGACCCCTCTCCGTGACGGCGACGCAGAGCGTCCGGACGATGAGGCGTACAAAAACGCTTACTTCGTCAATGCGAACGCCACAACAGCGCCGGGCATCGTGGATGCTGATCTGAATCCGATTCTCACCCGCTCGGAGGTGTACAGCGGCGTTTACGGGCGTGCTTCCATCACCTTCTACGCCTTCAACAGCTCCGGCAACAAGGGCATCGCCTGCGGGCTTAACAACCTGCAGAAGATCCGCGACGGTGAGCCGCTCGGAGGCAAGGCAAGTGCCGAGTCCGATTTTGCAACCGATGACGATGAAGATTTCCTGAACTGAAGGAGGCTACCATGACTTGGACATATGTTCTCTGCGCTTTGACCCTGGCCCTGTATATTATCCTCGCCATTTTCTGGATCGTTCGTTCGATTGTTGATACGGTCGATGACCGCAGGCGCGACAAGGAAAACGCGAAGTGGGAAGCCGATAGGAAAAAGCTCGAGCTTGAAAAGGCACAGCGTGACAAGGAATACCACGAAGCGCGGATGAAAGAGCTGAACTCAAAGTAAAACAGACGGCAGGCGGTGGGGAGAGGTCTCCACCGCTTGTTTGATTGGAGGTAGAAATTGAAAACACTCAGCATCGACATTGAAACATATAGCGACGTCAGCCTTGGTAAATGCGGTGTATACAAGTACGCCGAATCACCCACCTTTGAGATTCTGCTTTTCGGATATGCCGTTGACGGCGGCGAAGTCAAGACGATCGACCTCGCACAGGGAGAAAGGCTTCCGCCGGAACTCATCGACGCGCTTGTCAGTGACGAGGTCGTCAAATGGGCATACAACGCGAACTTCGAACGAGTATGCCTCTCCAGGTATCTTCGTGACATGGAAATCAGTCTCGATCCGTTTTTCGATGATCATCCTCTGTCCATGGAACGTGCCCGTTTCTTAAATCCGAAAAGCTGGCGATGCTCGATGATCTGGGCTTCCACGATGGGACTTCCGCGATCTCTTGAAGGCGTCGGTGCCGTTCTCGGACTGGAGAAACAGAAGCTCACCGAAGGAAAAGACCTCATTAAATATTTCTGCGTTCCCTGTGCTCCAACGAAATCGAACGGTGGCCGGACCAGAAACCTTCCCCGCGATGCTCTGAATAGATGGGAAGCCTTCAAGCGATATAACATCCGGGACGTAGAAACGGAAATGGGAATCAAGGAACGCCTGTCCAAGTTCCCGGTGCCGGACTTCGTATGGGACGAATACCACATCGATCAGGAGATCAACGACCGCGGCGTACGTCTGGATATGGATCTCGTGGAAAAAGCGATCGAAATGGATACCCGCTCCCGTGCGGAACTCACCGCTGCCATGAAGGAACTGACATCGCTTGATAATCCGAACAGCGTGCAGCAGATGAAACAGTGGCTGGCTTTGCAGGGAGTCGAAGTGGAAAGCCTCGGGAAAAAGGAAGTCGCCAAGCTCATCGAATCCGTTCCGCCAAGACTTAAGGAAGCCCTTGAGCTCCGCCAGCAGCTATCAAAGTCATCCGTAAAGAAATATCAGACCATGCAGCGGGCCGTCTGCAATGACGGCCGGGCCAGAGGCATGTTCGCCTTTTACGGTGCAAACCGAACAGGCCGCTGGGCAGGCAGGCTCATCCAATTGCAGAACCTCCCGCAGAATCATCTGGAAGACCTGGCCTCCGCGCGTGCTCTGGTAAAATCCGGAAACTTCGAGGCCGTCAAGCTGCTCTATGAGGATGTCCCGGACACGCTCTCTCAGCTCATCCGCACGGCCTTCATCCCGAAGGACGGCATGCTCTTTTACGTCGCTGATTTCTCCGCGATCGAAGCAAGAGTGATCGCCTGGTATGCCGGTGAGAAGTGGCGGCAGAAGGTGTTCGAAGAAGGCGGTGACATTTATTGCGCGTCAGCAAGCCAGATGTTCCATGTGCCGGTCGTGAAGCACGGCGTGAACGGCCACCTGCGTCAGAAAGGCAAGATCGCGGAGCTCGCGCTCGGCTACGGCGGCTCCGTCGGGGCGCTCAAGGCGATGGGTGCTCTTGAGATGGGCCTTTCCGAGGACGAACTTCCTCCTCTGGTCGACGCATGGCGGCAGACCAATCCACATATCGTTCAGTTCTGGTGGGATGTGGACCGGGCGGTCATGAACGCTGTTCGCTATCATGCTCCTTCCATTATTTACGGTCTGAAGATCGAATACCGCTCCGGGATGCTTTTCATCAGGCTTCCCTCCGGCAGAAGACTCGCTTACGTGAAGCCGAAGATCGGAACAAACAGGTTCGGAAGCGAATGCATCACCTATGAGGGCATCGGCCCTTCCAAGAAATGGGAGCGTCTCGACTCCTATGGTCCGAAATTCGTGGAAAACATCGTACAGGCCACTTCCCGCGACATTCTGTGCTATGCCATGAAGACGCTTCGAAACTGCCGGATCGTCATGCACGTCCATGATGAGCTGATTATCGAAGCAGACCCATCAGTCTCCCTTGACGCGATCTGCGAGCAGATGGGCCGCACACCGCCGTGGACCCCTGGGCTTATCCTTCGCGCTGACGGTTATACCACGCCATTCTATAAGAAAGATTGAAGCATAATACACAGCTCTCACCTCCGCCAAAAAAGCGGAGGTGATTTTTTTCCGCTCAAAACGGCTGCCCTTCTCCAGTGGAAAGTGAAAGGGTGAGCATTCAAAACTTTCCGCTCGCCCGGAAAGGAAAATCTTATGACAAACGAAGTAACAACATTCACAAACGCAGAGTTCGGAACTGTCCGTACTGTCACGATCGGCAATGAGCCGTGGTTCGTCGGCAAGGACGTCGCTGACATCCTCGAGTACCAAAACGGTAGTCGAGATATCAACCGTCACGTGGATGAGGAAGATCGGCAGAAGTTGATGGTTTTCGACGGAAATCAGATGAAGGAAACCATCGTCATCAACGAGTCCGGTCTGTATTCTCTCATCCTCGGAAGCAAACTGCCAACGGCAAGACGCTTCAAGCACTGGGTGACCTCGGAGGTCCTGCCTTCCATCCGCAAACACGGCCTTTATGCCATAGACGACATTCTGGCAAACCCGGATATCGCCATCGCGGCTTTGCAGGAGCTCAAAGCGGAGCGCGAGAAAAGACAGCAGCTTGAAAACACGGTCGCTGTGCAGACGCAGCAGATTGCTGAGATGAAACCGAAGGTCAGCTATTACGACGTTGTCCTGAACTGCAAGGATCTTGTCGCCATCTCCGTGATTGCAAAGGACTACGGCTGGAGCGCTAAACGGATGAACAAATGGCTGCATGAGAAAGGCATTCAGTTCAGACAGCCGAGCGGCATCTGGCTCCTCTATCAGCAGTACGCGGACAAGGGTTACACATCTACAAAAACCACAACCTTCACTGGAAGCGACGGCGAAATCCATACCGCCGTCCATACCTACTGGACGCAGGCTGGGAGGCTCTTCATCTACGAACAGATGAAGGCGGACGGAAACCTTCCGCTCATCGAGCAATAACCTTCTTTCTGTTCACCTCCATTGAAAAGCGGAGGTGAGTTTTTTCCGCTCAAAACGGCTGCCCTTCTCCAGTGGAAAGTAGAGGTGAAAAAACGCCTCGGAAAGGAGGTAAACCGCATGGATTACAGAAACAGCGAAGGCTATCCGGACCCGACATGCTACAAGGCCCTCAAGAACATCGAGGACGAGGAACGCAGGTCGCTCAGGGCCTTTTGTCCAATCGTCTACATCTGCTCCCCGTATTCCGGGGATGTGGAGAAAAACGTAGACGCCGCAAGACGCTACTGCCGCTTTGCCGTGGAGCGGGGATTCATCCCGATTGCACCGCATCTTCTGTTTCCGCAGTTCCTTGATGACAACGACGATACGGAACGCGAACTCGGGTTGTTCTTCGGAAACGCCTTGATGAGCAAATGCGCCGAGGTCTGGGTGTTCGGGGACAGGATCTCTGCCGGTATGGAAACGGAAATCAAGCGTGCCAGATGGAAAGGCTACCATCTGCGCCACTTTACAGAAGATTGTCAGGAGGTTTAAGCATGTACGAAATTAACGAACACACCAAGGTGCTGGATGACGGGACGGAAATCACAACCTATGAACGTGAAGTCGTAAGCGCCAACATCCTCGATGTGGAGGCCGGAACCACCGGTTACATGGGCGGCGACACCGGGCATGGCGGCAGAACCTATTTCAGAATTTCCGACGCGGCATGCACAGACATGGACGTTCATGTTTTACGCGACCGCTATGGAGACGCGGCAGGATTTGAAGTCACGCTCGGCGGTGACTGCGAGCTGGAAACCATGATCCGGGCACTCAAATTCATCACGAAGGTGCTCGAGGACGAATCGAAGGAGGTCTGCGATTAAACATGAAATTCACGTTATACACCGCCGACTATACGGGAAATGAGGCCAACTGCCTCTATCCGCATGAAGCGATTATCAATGGTCCGGAAGATTTCGCGGCTGCCGTCGCCCACGATCATGTGACCGCGGCATATCAGAACAGCTATCGTTCGAACGACAACTTTATCTCCGCCGACGCCATCGTCTGGGACTGTGACAACGATTTTTCAGAAAACCCGGACGACTGGGTGACACCGGAGAATCTGGCAAAAGGTGCTCTTGCTGACGTGTCATTCGCTGCTTCTCCCAGCCGCCACAACATGCTTCAAAAAGACAGCTACTCAGCTCGTCCCCGTTTTCATCTGTTCGCACCGATCAACACCTGCTCAGATGCCGCTGCCTTTACAGCGCTTAAGAAGTCCGGTATCCGGCAATTTCCGTTCTTTGACTCCAAGGCGCTCGACGCGGCTCGTTTTCTGTATGGTGTGAAGGTAAAACCGGAAGACGTGTTCTGGCATGAAGGCACTCTTACGATTGATGAGATTCTGCCGGATGCGCCGGATGAGGAAGCACCGGAGGAACCGAATTACACCGGAGGCTCCATTCCTGAGGGGAGCCGCAACAACACGATGTCTCATTTCGCGGGCCGCGTGCTGAAACGATTCGGGAACACGGACAAAGCCTATGAATCGTATCTGGAACGCGCCGCCAAATGTGAACCTCCACTTCCCGCAAGGGAGCTGCGTACCATCTGGCACAGCGCTTTGAAGTTCTTCAAGAACAAAGTGGAAGGAAGCGACGGATATGTTCCTCCGGATGAGTATGAGGATACGTTTGGCACCAGTTTCCTGAAGCCGGAAGACTACTCCGACATCGGCGAGGCCAAGGTGATCGCCAAGGAATGCAAGAATAAACTTCGCTTCACCAGCGCCACGGACTTCATCGCCTTCGGCGGAGACCGCTGGTATGAGGACAAGCAGAAATCGCTGGGAGTCGTTGAAAACTTCATGGACGACCAGCTGCTCGACGCGACGGAGGCGATCCGGATCGCGGAAGAAAACTTGACTGCCATCGGCGTCTCAGAATCGGACGTCAAATCAAGAAGCAAGGCTCTTGTCAATGCCGTCCCAGAAAACAAGATGGGACTTCTCTATGCCCTGCTTGGCGCGGACGCATATAAGAAGTTCGTCATGAAATACCGCAACTACAAGAACATCGTCAATGCTCAGAATGCTGCAAAGCCGATGCTGGCGCTTGATGTTTCGGAACTCGACTACGATCCGGAGCTTCTCAACACGCCGGACGCTACCTACGACCTGACGAAAGGTCTCTCAGGCAGCCATCCGCATGACCCCGATGATCTCATAACCAAGATTACAGCCTGCTCTCCCGGTGATACGGGAAAGAATCTCTGGCGTGAGAATCTTGACCTGTTTTTCTGCGGCGACATGGAGCTCATCGACTATGTGCAGCAGATCGTCGGCATGGCGGCAGTCGGACGCGTCTATGCGGAACAGATGATCATCGCTTACGGCGGCGGTGCAAACGGAAAATCCACCTTCTGGAACACCATCGCCAGAGTTCTCGGTAACTACTCCGGCAAGATATCCGCCGAAGCACTCACCATGAACTGCAAGAGGAACGTCAAACCGGAAATGGCGGAGCTCAAAGGCAAGCGTCTCATTATCGCGTCGGAACTTGAAGAAGGTCAAAGGCTCAATACCGGCATGGTAAAGCAGCTCTGCAGCGTCGATCCGATCGAGGCGGAAAAGAAATATAAGGACCCGTTCCACTTTGATCCCTCGCATACACTCGTCCTCTATACGAACTACCTGCCGAAGGTGTCCGCCAATGATGACGGTACCTGGCGCAGGCTCATCGTGATTCCGTTCAATGCAAAGATCACCGGGAAATCCGACATCAAGAACTACTCCGACTACCTTTTCGAGCAGGCGGGCCCGGCGATCCTTTCATGGATTATCGAAGGTGCTGAAATTGCCATTGCAAAGGGATTCAAGATACCGGAACCGAAGGCGGTCAGAGACGCCGTTGACAAATACCGTGAGGACAATGACTGGCTCGGGCAGTTCATTGACGAGCATTGCGATGTAGATCCGTCATATACGGAAAAATCCGGGGATCTTTATCAGCAATATCACGCAGTCTGCTTTCAGACCGGTGAGTACGCCAGAAGCACGACGGATTTCTACGGGAATCTGGAGAAGGCAGGATTCAAGCGTAAAAAGACCAGATCCGGAATTCTCGTTTACGGCCTGAAGCTCAAAACCGGTCAGGATTTTCTGGACTGAAAGTAAAAGTGTGCAGGTCGAGAAGGTCTATATACAAAAGTCCCTATAGAGAAAAAATAAAAATTTATATAGAGGTTTTAGGAAATGACTATCGAGACCTGCACACCTCAGGTTTTTCAAGGAGAAATGCATGAACGAAAAGGAAATAGAACGCAAATTAGTCGTGATGATAAAAAGCGCGGGTGGGATTGCGCCGAAGTTCGTCTCTCCGGGTTTTGCAGGTATGCCCGACCGTCTCATTTTATTACCTGACGGGCATATGGCATTCGCGGAACTAAAGGCACCCGGTAAAAAGCCGAGATCGCTGCAAGTGTCACGCCACCGGCTCCTTCGGAAGCTGGGATACCGGGTCTATGTGATTGATGACGTAGACAAGATCGGAGGGATGCTGGATGAACTTCAAACCACATGACTACCAGAAATACGCCATCGACTACATCGAGACGCATCCGATCGCTGCCGTTCTCTTGGACATGGGTCTTGGAAAGACCGTGATCAGCCTGACGGCTGTCTTCGATCTTCTGTTCGACAGCTTTCTGGTTCATCGTGTTCTGGTGGTCGCACCACTTCGTGTGGCGAGGGACACCTGGCCAGCAGAGATCAAAAAATGGAAGCATCTGTCCGGACTCACCTACGCAGTCGCGGTCGGAACCGCCAGAGAACGAAAAGCTGCTCTCCTTCAAGGCGCAGACGTCACGATCGTCAATCGAGAAAATCTCGGATGGCTGATTGACAGCTCCGGCGTCCCATTCGATTACGACATGGTAATTGTTGATGAGCTTTCATCCTTCAAGAATCACAAATCCAAGCGATTCAAAGCATTAATGAAGGTTCGGCCTTTCATTAAGAGGATCGTCGGTCTTACCGGCACCCCTTCTTCCAATGGTCTCATGGATCTATGGGCGGAGTTCAAGCTTCTCGATCAGGGAAAACGTCTCGGGCGATTCATCAGCCAGTACCGGCTGAACTATTTCGTGCCGGACAAGAGAAACGGCGAAATCATCTACTCCTACAAACCACTGCCCGGTGCCGAGGATGCAATCTACCAACAGATATCCGACATTACGATTTCGATGAAGTCCTCCGACCATCTCAAGATGCCCGAGCTCATATCTACAGAATATGACGTGCTGCTTTCCGAAGACGAACGCAAGCGATATGAAGAATTGAAAAGCGAACTTGCGCTTCAGCTTCACGGCGACGAGATCACCGCTGCGAACGCCGCAACGCTTACCGGCAAGCTTGCACAGCTCTCAAACGGTGCAGTCTATTCGGATGACGGGAAGATCATCGAGTTCCATAACCGGAAGCTTGATGCCTTGGAGGACATCATCGAAGCCGCAAACGGCAAGCCGCTTCTCATTGCCTACTGGTTCCGGCATGATCTTGAGAGAATCCGGAAACGGTTTGACGTAAGAGAAATCAAATCATCAAAGGATATCACGGACTGGAATGCAGGACAGATCCCGGTCGGACTGATTCATCCTGCTTCCGCAGGACATGGCCTGAATCTTCAAGACGGCGGAAGCACGATTGTCTGGTTCGGGCTCACATGGAGTCTTGAACTTTACCAACAGACGAACGCGAGACTCTGGCGACAAGGACAGAAAAGCCGGACTGTCGTTATCCAGCACATCGTCACTGCAGACACCATCGACGGACAGATTCTGAACGCCCTGCGACGTAAAGACAAAACGCAGTCAGCTCTGATCGACGCGGTGAAGGCGGTGATGCGATGACTGACCCATATGAAAATCTCGCAAACGCCATCGTGCTGCAGGCAGTCAAAGACTACAGAAAAGCTCTGAAAACACTACGGTTGAATCCGAAAAGCAAATCGGCGAAGGCAGACAGGGATGAACTGGAACGCTTCTTCCACTCTAAATGGTATGCGTGCCTGACTTCGGTCGATGGCGAGTTGTTAATCCGAAAACTTCAAGAGGAGGTGGAATCATGACGCCAAAACAATACCTGATGCAAGCCAAGCACTTAGACGCGCTGATCAATGCCCGCCTCCGTGAGATTGACTACTGGAGAGAAATGTCCACCAGCATTTCCGGTTCGAGGTTCGACGGCATGCCACATAACCCGAACCGTCCCTCTGACGCGAACTTCGTTCACTGTCTGGAAAAGGTAGCAGAGATTCAGGCTGACGTTGAGAAAAAGGTGGCGCAGCTCATATCCTTGCGAGATGAGATCAACCGCCGCATTGATACGATTACTAACCCGGAGGAACAGCTGGTGCTGCGCTACCGGTACGTCGACAACTGCACATGGGAAGAAATCGAAAGCCTGATGAATGTGTCGGAACGGACGGTCTTCCGCATCCATGGCAGCGCTCTGCAGCATTTCCCCGTGCCGGATAAAAGTTGACAGCCTTTGGCAGTGTTTGGCAGTGAATGGCAGTACCCGCCTGTGATATAACTACAATAGAAAAACAGAATGAAAAGCGGCACAGCCGCATTGAGCCTCGGAAGGTTAATCCTTTCGGGGCTTTTCTTATGTTATGCCAGGAAGGAGGCGGCAAGCCATGCCAAGAAAACCGAAACGCCCCTGCCGCTATCCCGGCTGTCCGAACCTCTGCGAGGACGGTGAACAGTACTGCGACAAGCACAAGGCTTTGATGGAAAAGCACTACGAGAAGTTCACGCGTGGCTACTCTACCGGCAAACGATACGGCAGAGCGTGGCAGCGCATCCGCACGCGTTACGTCCACAAGCATCCCCTCTGCGAGGAGTGCCTGAAGCACGGACGATATGTTGCGGTTGAGGAAGTACACCACATCGTTCCTCTCTCCGAAGGCGGAACGAACGACGAGTCGAACCTCATGAGTCTTTGTCGCTCCTGCCACGAGAAGATCCACAAGGAACGCGGCGACAGATAAATCTTTGCGACGACGAGGTAGGGGCGGTCAAAATCTCTGTTGCCTTCGCCTGCGGAAAACGGCGCGGGGTCTTCTGTGCGAAAAAAGCGAAAACAAACGAGGAATAGCCCCAAGCGGGCTTTGAAGGAGTGAATTTATATGGCGAAAGACGGAACTGCCAGAGGCGGTCAACGTTTCGGGCAGGGACGCCCGAGCAAAGCAATCAAGGAAAAAATCGATGCGGGAAATCCCGGCGGCAGGAAACTGCAGATCATGGACCTTCCCGAACCTCCGGACATGGAGGGCCGCGAAGCGCCGGACCCGCGCGACTATATGCTCGAAAAACAGCAAAGCGGCATCGATTTGTGTGCGGCGGACGTGTTCAAGGAAACCTGGGAGTGGCTTGCGAGCCTTGGCTGCGAGAAGCTCGTCTCCCGACAGCTCATCGACCAGTACGCAATGAGCGTCGCGAGGTGGATTCAGTGCGAGCATGCGATCTCCCGCTACTCGATGCTCTCGAAGCATCCGACCAGTGGAAAGCCCATCGCGTCTCCGTTCGTCACGATGTCGCAGAACTACATGAAACAGACGAACCAGCTCTGGTATCAGATCTATCAGGTTGTGAAAGAAAACTGTCTGACGGATTACAACGGTGCGGATGTGCAGGACGACGTAATGGAACGCCTGCTCCGCGCAAGGAAGGGACTATAAGATATGAACACAAAAAGACTGGAACAGGTGCCGATCGACAAGCTGGTGCCTTACGCAAGAAATGCAAGAACACACTCAAAGGAGCAGATCGCGCAGCTCCGTGCGTCCCTCCGCGAATTCGGATTCGTATCTCCGGCGGTCATCGATCAGGATTACAACATCCTCGTCGGACACGGAAGGATCATGGCTGCCCGCGAGGAAGGCTACACGACCGTTCCCTGCGTGTTTGCAGAAGAATTGACCGAGGCGCAGAAACGTGCATACATCCTTGCCGACAATCAGCTCGCCTTAAATGCCGGATGGGACGAGGAGATGCTATCCGTTGAACTATCCGATCTGCAGGATCAATCATTCGACCTGTCACTTCTTGGCTTTGACGACAAGGAGCTCGAGAAACTCTTAAACGGAAGTGATAACAATACCATCGAGGACGATGACTTCGACCTGACTGCCGCTTTGGAAAAAGCCTCGTTCGTGGAACCCGGCGACATCTGGACGGTCGGAAGACACCGCCTGATGTGCGGCGACGCAACTAAACCAGAAGATGTAACTACACTTATGGGCGGCAAACGAGCGAACCTCGTTCTGACCGACCCGCCTTACGGCGTTTCTTTCAAGGCGTCGGACGGGCTTACCATCCAAAACGACAGTCTCAAGGGCGAGGAGTTCTACAACTTCCTGCTCTCCGCGTTCAGGAACATGGCAGACCACCTCGAGAAAGGCGGCGCGGCCTACTGTTTCCACGCCGATACGGAAGGGCTCACATTCCGGCGTGCGTTCGTCGATGCAGGATTCCATCTAGCAGGCGTGTGCATCTGGGTGAAGAACTCTCTCGTGCTCGGTCGCTCCGACTACCAGTGGCAGCATGAGCCGGTCCTCTATGGGTTCCTTCAGAACGGAAAACACCCGTGGTACGCGGGACGCTCCGAGACGACGATCTGGAATTTCGACAAGCCAAAGCGCAACAAAGATCATCCTACAAGCAAGCCTCTCGACCTGCTCGGCTATCCGATCTCGAACTCTACGCAGGAAAATGCAATCGTCCTCGACACCTTCGGAGGCTCTGGTTCCACGCTCATGGCATGCGAGCAGCTGAACCGCACCTGCATGACGATGGAGCTTGATCCGAAATATGCCTCGGTTATCCTCCGTCGCTATGTGGAAGATACCGGTGATTCGGAAAATGTGTATGTCGTCCGGGACGGCAAAAAGCTCCTGTATTCTGACCTTGTGAAGGAAGTCGAGCTTCCGGACGCAGGCTGATTTCTTTGTGTACTAAGCACAGTTTCAGCCAAGGATAATCGGAAAATTTTTTACGTGAGAAATACCCCTGATTCGCTTGCTATTACACCCGGAAAGAGTGATGTATAGACATGCCAAAAGGCAAACAACCACAACGAAAACGGAGGTAAACACAATGCGAATCAATTACAACGTAACAGGAGCAAGGCGCAAGGAACTGGTCAAGGTTATTTCGGATACTACCGGAGTCAAGGCGGAATACAAATTCATGCCGACCTGCAATTTTGAAATCGGAGATCTGACCGTCACCAAGAACGGCACACTTGAATGGGATGAGCGCACTGCACCGGAAACCATCAGCCGGATCACCGAAGCACTCACAGAGGCAGGCTTCACACAGGAACCCGATGCAACGGCGGAACCCGAAATCGAGGAAGAACCTGCAGACGCAGAAGAAAGCACGACAGAGTCCGAAGAAACCGGTCTTACGGTTGAGATTCCGTCAGACAAGGCAGCGGTCGGAAACCTGACGAACATCCTCGAAGCCAAAGGCAGCCTCATTAAAAAGGCGCTCGGCGTGGACGACCTGCGATTCGAGATCAAGGACGACCGCATCGCCTTCCCTTGGTTCAAGGAACTGCCGGAACCGGACGAGGCAAAAGCCTACACTGAGTTCATTTCCCTGCTCTGCAAGCTCTCGAAGGAACTCAAGCGCACCAGCAGCAAAGAGACGCCGGTCACAAACGAAAAATACGCCTTCCGCTGCTTCCTGCTCCGCCTCGGATTCATCGGCTCCGAGTACAAGGGAAGCCGCAAGATCCTTCTGCGGAACCTCTCCGGAAATTCCAGCTGGAAGAATGGCGCGCCGGAAAAGGACTCGGATGAGGAGGTGCAGGCATGAGGATGATCAGACCGGAGCAGCTTGAACTGCTCCGCAGAACCTACCCGAACGGCACCCGCGTCGAGCTCGTGCGGATGGATGATGTGCAGGCCCCGCCCATCGGAACAAAAGGAACCGTCTACGGCATCGACGATACCTGCAGCCTGCTCATCCACTGGGACAACGGCAGCGGCCTGAACGTAATCTACGGCGAAGACATCGTGCGAAAGGTCGGTGAGTGACATGACGGAAACCATCAAGGAACAGATCCTCGAAATCCGCGACACTGGTCTTACGAACATGTTCGACCTGCCCTGCGTGCAGCGGCTCGCGTTTGACCGCGGATACTACGAGCTGGTCCTCTTCATCGAGGAGCACCGTGACGAATACGTCCGCTTCATCATGACCGGGGAATCCTGATTTTCCGGACACAGAAAGTTATCAATTTCTCTTGAAAAATTGACTTGCTATCTGTGCCGGACAGAGTGATATATAGACACACCGGAAGGGAAAACCACAGAGAATCAGGAGGAAACAGACATGAAGTACACAGTTGAAGCCATCGAAAACGCAAAGCCGGGAATGAAATGGGAAGACATCGGATGCCACTGGACGCTCGGACAGGCATATCTTTACAGCAAGGAAGCAGGAAACGACCTGCCGAACTTCGCCGAGGTCATCTGGGACGACGACATCGAAACGATCCTTGCCGACTGCAGGAAGCTCGGCATCAAGGAATTCACGATCAGTTCCACCTTTTCAAGCCTTATCGAAACCATCGCCCGCTTTGAGGAACTCGGCTGCACACTGGACGGGATTGTCAAGATCAAAGAACGCTATACCCACTTTGGTAGCAAGGAGCGCGCACTGATCCCGGCCTTCAAGATGACCATCAAGGAAGCATAACCGATTGACGCAGTTACACAATCCACCCCGCGGGAACTTCCCGGAAGATTGTCACATATATTCCTTGAAATGACTTGCTATTACAGGCGTTCAGAGTGATATATGTACGTACCGAAAGGGAAAACAAAGCGAACGGAGGACAAGACCATGTGGGAAAAAGGAACACTTCTGATCGAAGGAACAAGCGTTAAATACTGGGTAAAGCATTACGAGGAGCCTTCCGAAGAATACGGAATCGACGGAGGACGCATTTCGAAGATGGAGCTTCGGGTAAACGGCAAGGTCACCTTAAACTACGACCGCGGCTGGGACATCGAACCGGAAGATGAAGCAAGCCAGCTCGCTTACGCAGCTCTTCTGAAACAGTACAACTAAGAAACACATGAATTTGAACATTCCGAAAGCAGAGCCGACAAAGGCTCTTGCTCTCGTACTGAAATAGATTTTTTTGCAGATCGCTTCGGCGGTCTTTTCTTTTGCCCTGAAAGGAGGCGGGCGCTCATTGGCCATGCGGAAACTGAAAGATTACAAGACGACGCGTTTCATGGAACCGACCTCCCACTACGACGAGGCGCTCGCGGACTACGCGGTGCTCTTTATCGAGCAGCTCTGCCATACCAAGGGAACCTGGGCGGGAAAACCGTTCGAGCTCATCGACTGGCAGGAGCAGATCGTCCGCGACCTCTTCGGTGTGATCAAAGAAAACGGATACCGTCAGTTCAACACCGCTTATGTGGAAATCCCTAAGAAGCAGGGAAAATCGGAGCTTGCCGCTGCAATCGCACTGCTTCTTACCTGCGGAGATAACGAGGAACGCGCCGAAGTATACGGCTGCGCGGCCGACCGGAATCAGGCCAAGATCGTGTTCGACGTCGCGGTCGACATGGTCCGCTTCTGCCCGGCGCTCTCAAAGCGCGTAAAGATCCTTGAATCGCAGAAGCGGCTCGAATACCTGCCGACGCACAGCTTCTATCAGGTGCTGTCTGCGGATGTCGCGAATAAACACGGATTCAATACCCACGGCGTCATCTTCGATGAGCTGCACACGCAGCCGAACCGGAAACTGTTCGACGTTATGACGAAAGGTTCCGGCGACGCGAGGATGCAGCCGCTGTTCTTCCTCATCACCACCGCCGGAAACGACACGCATTCGATCTGCTACGAGCAGCACGAAAAGGCGCTCGACATCATGAGCGGCAGAAAACATGACCCGACGTTCTACCCGGTCATCTTCGGAGCGGACGAATCCGAGGACTGGACCGACCCGGAAGTCTGGAAGAGAGCGAACCCGAGTCTCGGCATCACGGTCGGAATCGACAAGGTCAAAGCTGCCTGCGAGTCCGCAAAGCAAAACCCCGGTGAAGAGAACGCCTTCCGTCAGCTCCGCCTCAACCAGTGGGTGAAACAGTCCGTGCGCTGGATGCCGATGGACAAGTGGGACGCCTGTGCCTTTCCGGTAAACGAAGACGACCTCGAGGGAAAAGTCTGCTACGGCGGTCTCGACCTGTCCAGCACGACAGACATCACCGCTTTCGTTCTCGTCTTCCCTCCTGAAGATGAAGACGGCAAATATGTAATCCTCCCTTATTTCTGGGTACCGGAGGACACGCTTGACCTCAGAGTCCGGCGCGACCACGTTCCCTACGATCTCTGGGAGAAACAGGGCGTGCTGCAGACCACGGAGGGAAACGTCATCCATTACGGCTATATCGAGAAGTTCATAGAACGATTAGGCGAGCGCTTTAACATCCGCGAGATCGCATTCGACCGCTGGGGAGCCGTCCAGATGGTACAGAACTTAGAGGGCATGGGCTTCACCGTCGTTCCGTTCGGTCAGGGCTTCAAGGACATGAGTCCGCCCACCAAAGAACTGATGAAGCTCGTACTGGAAAAAAGGATCGCCCACGGCGGGCATCCGGTGCTCCGCTGGATGATGGACAACATCTATATCCGAACGGACCCGGCGGGGAACATCAAAGCCGATAAAGAGAAATCCACGGAGAAGATCGACGGCGCGATCGCTGCCATCATGGCTCTTGACCGTGCGATCCGCTGCGGGAACGACAACACCGAGTCGGTTTATGACAGCCGCGGCATCCTGTTCATCTGAATAAAACTTACACGATTTACTATCAGAGCCTCCTTCTCAGGGAGGCTCTTATCAGTTCGGAGGAAATTTTATGAGCATTTTCAAAGGAATCTTCAAAAGCCGTGACAAGCCGAAAGACTCCACCACAGGAAGCAGCTACCGCTTCTTCTTCGGCGGAACCACATCAGGAAAATCCGTGACGGAACGATCCGCCATGCAGATCACGGCGGTCTATTCCTGCGTCCGGATTCTTTCCGAGGCGATCGCGGGACTGCCTCTCCATTTGTACCGCTACACGGCAAACGGCAGCAAAGAAAAGGCGCTCGACCATCCGCTTTATACACTGCTGCACGACGAACCTAACCCGGAAATGACGAGTTTCGTCTTCCGGGAGACCCTCATGACGCACCTGCTTTTGTGGGGCAACGCCTACGCGCAGATCATTCGAAACGGCAAGGGAGAAGTCGTAGCGCTTTATCCGCTGATGCCGAACCGGATGAGGGTCGACCGCGATGAAAACGGCGAGCTTTTCTACGAATACCAGACCTCGCAGGACGAGGCGCACACGATGGAAGGAAGTCTTGTACGGCTTACGCCATACGACGTGCTCCACATTCCGGGGCTCGGCTTCGACGGACTTGTCGGCTACTCGCCGATCGCGATGGCAAAAAACAGCATCGGTATGGCAATCGCCTGTGAGGAATACGGCGCGAAGTTTTTCGCAAACGGCGCGACGCCGGGAGGCATTTTGGAACACCCCGGCGTGGTGAAGGACCCGGAGCGCGTCAGGGAAAGCTGGAATTCCGCTTTCGGCGGCTCTGCCAATTCCAACAAGGTGGCTGTCCTCGAGGAAGGCATGAAATACACGCCGATCTCCATTTCACCGGAACAGGCGCAGTTCCTCGAGACGCGCAAATTCCAGATTGACGAGATCGCAAGGATATTCAGGATTCCGCCGCACATGATCGGCGACCTTGAGAAAAGCTCGTTCAGCAACATCGAACAGCAGTCGCTGGAATTCGTGAAATACACGCTCGACCCGTGGGTCTCCCGCTGGGAACAGTACATGCGGCGCGCCCTCCTCCGCCCCGAGGAAAAGAAAGAATACTTCTTCAAGTTCAACGTAGACGGCCTTCTCAGAGGCGATTACCAAAGCCGCATGAACGGTTACGCCACCGCACGCCAGAACGGCTGGATGAGCGCAAACGACATCCGCGAGCTTGAGAACCTCGACCGCATCCCGGCGGATGAAGGCGGGGATCTGTACCTCATCAACGGCAACATGACCAAACTCGAGGACGCTGGCATCTTCGCCGCCTCGGCACCTAAGGAAACGGAGGAATCAGGTGAAACACAGGAAGGACAGACAAAAGAATCACGGGAACAATCGGAGTCCGATACCCGGCTCCGGGAAAGGAGGACGCCCTTATGACAAGAAAGTTCTGGAGATGGGTGCGAAACGAAACGCCGGACAGCTTCGGTTCAGACCGTACGCTCTACCTCGACGGGGAAATTTCCGATGAGACCTGGTACGGCGACGAAATCACACCTCAGATCTTCAAGGATGAACTGAATTCCGGAAAAGGCAACATCACGCTCTGGATCAATTCACCGGGCGGCGACGTCTTCGCGGCTGCCCAGATCTACAACATGCTGATGGATTATCCGTACGACGTGACCGTCAAGATTGACGCTCTCGCAGCATCCGCTGCATCCGTCATCGCGATGGCCGGAACGAAGGTCTGCATGAGTCCCGTGGCCATGCTTATGGTCCACAATCCCGCGACCATAGCGATCGGCGACAGCGAGGAAATGCAGAAGGCGATCGACATGCTTTCCGAGGTCAAGGAAAGCATTATGAACGCCTACGAGATCAAGTCCGGCCTTTCAAGAGCCAAGATCTCAAAGCTGATGGACGCCGAAACGTGGATGAACGCGAAAGAAGCAAAGAAGCTCGGATTCGCAGACGAGATCCTGTTTGCGGATGGCACTGAGCCTTCCGGAGACGATGACAAAGAGACTGACGACGGTTCCGAAATCGAGATGCTTTTCTCAAGGAAAGCCGTCACTGACTCGCTTCTTTCAAAGCTCATCCCGAAGCGCGCACCTGTGCAGAAAAATACGAAACCGGCCGTCAAGGCTGCTGACCTTGAGAAGCGGCTCTCGCTTCTCAGCCACTGAATGAAATGGAGGAACTTAAAATGACCAAAATCATGGAACTTATGGAGAAACGCGCAAAGGCGTGGAACGCCGCAAAACAGTTTCTCTATACACACTCCGACAACGGAGGCAACGTATCCGCGGAAGACGCTGCCACTTACGACAAGATGGAAAAAGAAGTCACCGACCTCACCCGCGACATCGAACGCCTGCAGCGACAGGAGCAGATCGACAGGATGCTCTCCCAGCCGACCACGGCTCCCCTCACCGGGAAACCGGGAGCAGAAACGCAGCTGGAGGACAAGCCGGGCATCGCTTCCAATGCGTACAAAACAGCGTTCTGGGATTCGATCCGCAAGCGCAACTGGTACGACGTCAAGAACGTTCTCGAGATCGGAACCGACGCGAACGGCGGTTACCTCGTTCCGGACGAATACGAGAAACAGCTGGTGCAGGCGCTGACCGACGAGAACTTCTTCCGTTCCCTCGCTCACGTCATCCAGACCGACAGCGGCACGCACACCATCCCGATCGTCGCATCTCACGGAACCGCAAGCTGGATGGAGGAAAACGGCCTGTACCCTGAATCCGATGACACCTTCGACCAGATCACCCTCTCCGCATACAAGCTGGGAACCGCCATCAAGGTTTCCGAGGAGCTGATGAACGACTCCGTCTTCGATCTGGAGAATTACATCTCCACCGAATTCGCGAGACGTATCGGGGCAGCCGAGGAGGAGGCGTTCCTTGTCGGCGACGGACAGAAAAAGCCTGAAGGTGTATTCACCAAGGTCAAGGCGACAGACGGCGCGACTACGGAAATTGCGAACACGAACATCACCTTCGATGAAATCATGGACGTGTTCCATTCCCTGAGGAGCGTGTACCGCAACCGCGCGGTCTGGATTCTGAACGACTCTACCGTCAAGGCGCTCCGCAAGATCAAGGACAGCAACGGAAACTACATCTGGCAGCCGAGTGTGGTCGCGGGCCAGCCGGACACCATCCTTAACCGTCCGTACAAGACGAGCATCTATGCGCCTGAGCTTGCAGCCGGAAACGTGCCGATCCTGTTCGGAGACTTCTCCTACTACTGGATCGCCGACCGTCAGGGCCGCTCCTTCAAGCGCCTGTCCGAGCTGTACGCAGCGAACGGGCAGATCGGTTTCCTCGCCTCCGAAAGGGTCGACGGCAAGCTCATCCTGCCGGAAGCCGTCCGCGGTCTTTCCGTCAAGGCATCCGCCTGATCCGCCCACTTAACATTTCAAGGGCATCTCCTTTTTTCGGGGATGCCCTGATTCTTTAACGGAGGTAATCAGATGGAAGTGACGCTTGAAGAAGCCAAGACATACTTAAGAGTCAGTTCCTCCGACGAGGACGAACTGATTAAAAATCTCATTCAATCCGCGACTGCAATCGTACAGGACATAGCTCGTTTTTCCGACGAGGAATGGGAAGCGAATGAAGAAAAGGTTTTGATCCGCATACGGATCGCCGTTCTCTATACCGTCGCCTATCTCTACGAACATCGGGAGGAAGCGGATCACAGTCAGCTGAACCTCACGCTCCGCGCACTTCTCTTCGGCGTCAGGAAGGAGGAGTTCTGATGAACATCGCAGCTCTCCGCGTCCCCGTGACCTTTCAGAAGAACGAGATCACGGTAGACAAGTACGGGAACCACACCGCCGCATGGACGGACTACTTCAAGTGCTACGCCACCATCGGAACGCAGAGCGGATCGGAGTCATCGGGCGAGGTCGTAAATCCCGAGGAATCCCTCGACTTCACCTGCCGGTGGTGTTCTGAGCTTTCCGCGGTCGAATCCACGAAATACCGGATTCTCGCGGAAGAACATGTCTACAACATCACCTACGTGAACCCGATGGGCTACAAACGAAACTCGATCAAATTCAACTGCAGACTGGAGAAAGGCTCATGAGCAGAAACACTTCGATTGATGACATGGATTCCGCCATCATGGCGGAACTCGAAAAATATGCTGATCTCGCGGCGGACGATCTGAAAGACACCGTGAAGGAAACGGCGAAGTCCGTCCGCAAGGACATCCAGAACACCGCTCCGGTCGACACCGGAAAGTACAAGAAGTCGTGGTCCGTGAAAAACGTTCACGAGGATTCCGAATCCATCGATCTCGTCGTGCATTCGAGAAACCGCTACCAGATCGCCCACCTTCTGGAACACGGCCACGCCAAACGCGGCGGAGGAAGAGTCGCGGCGAGACCTCATATAGCGAAAGCCGAGGAACGCGGAAATGAAACGCTTGTGAAAGCGATCGAAGAAAAACTGAAAGGATAAAACTTCATGACACCCGAATACATCAAATCGATGCTCGAAGAGACGGGGATTCCTGTCGCTTACGATCATTTTGCAGAAGGCGAGTCTCCGGACCCGCCTTTTCTCTGTTTTCTTTTTCCCGGCAGCGACAACCTGTTCGCGGACGACACGGTCTTCCAGAAGATCGACGAACTCAACATCGAACTGTACACGGATAAGAAAGACCCGGATACGGAAACCGGGATCGAAAACATCCTGAACTCGCACGAACTCCCCTTCGAGAAATCGGAAGTATGGATCGAGGAAGAAAAGATGTATGAGGTCCTGTATCAAACACAAATCATAGGAGGTTAACAGATATGGCAAACAAGAAAAACAAGGTCAAGTTCGGCCTTAAGAACTGCCACTACGCGATCGCGACGCTCGCGGAGGACGGCACGGTCACATTCGGCACGCCTGTCGCCATGCCCGGCGCGGTATCTCTTTCCCTCGATGCCGAGGGCGAAAACGATCCGTTCTATGCGGACGATTCCGTATATTACATGGTTTCGAACAACAACGGATATTCCGGCGACTTCGAGCTCGCCCTCATCCCGGAGAGTTTTCTCACGGACGTGATGCACGAAACGGAGGACGCCAACGGCGTCATTGCCGAAAACAAGGACGTGGAGCCGGAGCATTTCGCGCTCCTTTTCGAGTTTTCCGGCGACCAGAGGAAGATCCGCCACTGCATGTACTACTGCTCGGCGACCCGTCCTTCCGTTTCCGGCTCCACGAAGGAAGACTCGACCGAAGTGCAGACGGAGACTCTCTCCCTCACGGTTTCGCCGCTGCCGTCCGGACTCGTGAAGGTAAAGACCGGAACGAATACATCCGACGCTGTGTACGACGCATGGTACGACAAGGTTTATGAACCGACGGCTGCGGCGGCGTCCTCGTCCACGAGTTCTTCGTCCACAAGCAGCCTGACGGAATGAGGTGATCGGCAATGGCAGTGATAAAGACAATCGAAATCGACGAAAAGCCTGTGACGTTCCGCGCGTCAGCCGCCATTCCAAGGCTCTACAGGAATAAGTTCCACAGGGATATTTACCGTGACCTGAGTAAGCTTCAGAAAAGCATCGACGAAAACGACGCGGAAAATTCCAGTCTGGACACGTTCAGTCTCGAACTTTTCGAGAACATCGCATGGCTCATGGCAAAGCATGCGGACAAAGACGTTCCGGATACTCCTGAGGAATGGCTGGACGAGTTCTCCACGTTCTCGATCTACGAGATTCTCCCTCAGATCATCGAGCTGTGGGGACTCAATACGGAACAGCAGGTCCAGTCTAAAAAAAACACCATGCGACAGAGCGGGAAATGACAACCCCACTCTTTTTACTGCGCTGCGTACAGATCGGACTTTCGATCTCGGAACTTGATCTTCTCACGATCGGAACCGTAAACGACATGTACGCGGAGATGTCGAACGACGACTGGGACTACCCGGAAATCGCGACGCAGGAAATGATGGACAGATTCTAAGGAAGGAGGCTTCGTATGGCTGACAGAATCAAAGGCATCACAGTCGAGATCGGCGGCGATACGACCGGCCTCTCGAAAGCGCTGTCCGGCGTCAACAAGGAAATCAGGAACACCCAGTCCCAGCTCAAGGACGTAAACAAGCTCCTGAAACTCGATCCGACCAACTCCGAGCTCATCGCCCAGAAGCAGAAACTGCTCTCTCAGGCGGTGACGGAAAACAAGGACAAGCTCACACAGCTGAAATCGGTGCAGGATCAGATGGACGCGGGTCTTAAAAACGGCAGCGTCACACAGGAACAGTACGACGCATGGCAGCGTGAGATCATCGCAACCGAGCAGGAACTGAAGAACCTCGAGGAACAGACAAAGAATACGGATTCCAGTATTGCGGCCACACTAAAACAGACCGGTTCCAAGATGCAGGAAGTCGGCGGCAAGATCTCAGGCGTCGGCGAATCCCTCTCCAAAGGCGTGACTGCGCCGATCACCGCTCTCGGGGCGGCTTCTCTTGTCGCTTTCGGCGAAGTGGACTCCGGACTTGACATCGTGACGCAGAAAACCGGTGCGTCCGGGCAGGCGCTTGAAGAAATGCAGCAGAGCGTCAAGAATCTCGCGACGCAGATTCCGACGGACTTTGAAACCGCAGGCGCGGCCGTCGGCGAAGTCAACACAAGATTCGGTCTCACCGGGCAGGCGCTTGAGGATCTGTCGGGCAAGTTCATCAAGTTCGCGCAGCTGAACGACACGGACGTATCCACCTCCGTCGATAACGTTTCCTCTGTTCTGAACGCCTTCGGGCAGTCCACGGACGACGCGGGCGACCTTCTGGATGCATTGAACGCCACCGGACAGGCGACCGGGATCTCCATGGACACGCTGGCAAACGACCTGTCGCAGAACGCCGCACAGTTTAAGGAGATGGGACTGACCGCCCAGCAGGCCGCCGGATTCATGGGCATGGTGGAAATGTCCGGTCTCGACACTTCAACGGCGATGGCCGGTCTTAAGAAAGCCATGAAGAACGCGGCGGACGACGGCATGTCCCTCGATGAGGCGCTGAAAGGTTTCTCCGACACGATGAGTTCCAACAAGTCGGACACCGAGAAGCTGCAGGCCGCCTACGACCTGTTCGGAAGCAAGGCGGGCGCTGCATTCTACAACGCCGTGCAGAGCGGGAAACTCAACCTTGACGATCTGTCCGGCACGCTCGGCGATTTCTCCGGCAGTGTGGAAAACACGTTCAACGAGACACTCGACCCGATCGACCAGTTCCAGATGACATTGAACTCTCTGAAGGAAGTCGGCGCTGACATCGGAAACAGCCTCGCGACTGTTCTCAAGCCTGTCCTGCAGGACATCTCGGCCGCGCTTCAGAAGTTCGCGGACATCTGGAACGGCATTCCCGGACCCGTGCAGGAAACCATCGTGAAGATAGCTCTTATTGCCGCAGCCGTGGGACCTGTTCTCATCGTCATCGGCAAGCTGATCACCTCGGTCGGGACGATCCTCACCGTCATACCGAAGATCACGGCGGCTGTCACCGGCGTGAAAACCGTTATCACAGGGCTGAACGCGGCGATGGCCGCCAATCCGATCGGCCTTATCATTACCGCCATCGGACTGCTCGTTGCCGCATTCATCTATCTGTGGAATAACTGCGAGAGTTTCCGGAACTTCTGGATCGGTCTCTGGAACAACATCAAGGAAGTCGCTGTCACGGTATTCACCGCGATCAAAGACTTCTTTACGACGATCTGGACGGCGATCACAAGTGTATTCACCACCGCCGTGAACGGAATCAGCACGTTCCTTTCCGGTGCCTGGAATGGCATAAAGACCGTCGTTGAAACCGTCATGAATGCCATCAGCACCGTGATCCGGACCATCTGGAACGGTATCAAATCATTCTTCACGACCATATTCACGGCGATCCAGACTGTGGTGACGACCTACTTCAATATTTACAAGACAGTAATCACCACAGTCCTCACCGCCATCCGGACTGTTGTGACCACCATCTGGAATGCGATTAAAACCGTCATCACCACCGTGGTAAACGCAATCAGAACCGCAGTGACCACGGCGTGGAACGCGATCAAAACCGCGACCTCTACCGTCTTTAACGGAGTGAAATCGGTCGTAACTTCGATCTGGAACGGCATCAAGTCGGCCGTCATGTCCGTCGTGAACGCCATGAAGAGCGGCATCACCGGCGCGTTCAATGCGATCAAAAGCACGATATCCGGAATCCTTAACGGCATCAAGGGAAAGTTCTCTTCTGTTTTCAACGGGATCTGGAGCTTCGTCTCCGGAATCGTCGGAAAGCTCAAGAGCGTCTTCAACTTCAAGTGGAGCCTGCCGAAGATCAAACTCCCGCATTTCTCGATAAGCGGCAAGTTCAGCCTGAATCCGCCGAGCATCCCGCACTTTTCCGTCTCCTGGTACAAGAAGGCGATGGAGAGCGGCATGATCTTAAAAGACGCGACGATCTTCGGACAGTCGAACGGCACGCTCCTCGGAGGCGGAGAAGCCGGTGACGAGGCAGTCGTCGGCGTGAACTCTCTTAAGAGCATGATACGCGAGGCGGTAAATGACAGCTCCGGCTCAAGCTACAACGGTCCGCTCATCAACATCGAGACGATGAGCGTAAGAAACGACGACGACATACGGAAAATATCCCAGCAGCTCAACAGCCTGCTTGTGGGCAGCCGCCGGGCGAAAGGAACGGTGATCTGAATGGGCTTCAAATTCAACGGCAGAACTTCCCAGAGCTTCGGCCTTGCCACACGAATGACCAAAGAATACCGGATGCCGGATTTCACCAATAATACGATCACCGTTCCGGGACGCGAGGGCGTGTTCGACTTCGGTGAGACGATCGGCGAAAGGAAGATCGAGATTTCCTGCTTCATCCCGCCGGGCAAATCCGACGCGGACTTTCTCGCACGAAAAGATGAAATCATCGCATGGCTGAATCCGGACGAGGGGCTCCGCGATCTGATCCTCGACAAGGAACCGGACCGCGTGTACAAAGCGAGACTCGAAGGAGGATTCTCTTTTGATAAGGCGGTTCGCAACTCCTGCACTTTCGATCTCACGTTTTTCTGCCCGGACCCGTATGCCTACGCGGAAGCAGACGAAACCTATGAATTCACCGAACCCGGCACTTTCACGTTGAACCGGGAACTTGGAAACGCGGACTCCCTTCCGGTCTATCTCCTTCAGGCCAGTCTCACGAAGGAAAAAAGCGCTGTTCTGACCACAAACGGTAAATCACTGGAAATCAGCGGACAACTCGGAAAAGAAGAGATCCTCGTGATCGACTCCGCGCTCATGACGGCAAAGGTCACGGACCAGGACGGCAACACGCTCCGGAACGGCCTGCCGCTCATCGGAAGCCTGAACTTCCCGGAGCTCAAGGCCGGGGAGAACACGCTCGTGATCGACGCGGACAGCAGCACGACAAGGGCCGTGAAGGAATTAAGCACGCAGGACGCGTTCACCGGGCAGGTGCCATCCTCATGGGGAGCGGACGGCCTGTGGCGGTTCAACGAATCCGAGCCGGACTCCGCCACGAGCCTTGCCGACTCCTCCGGCAAAAGCCGGAACGCCGTGATCCGCGGCTGGAGCGGAACGACCGCAAGCCTCCCTTCAGGGCATCTCGGACGGTCCTTCCGTATGAATATCAATAGTCCGTCTACAGAGAAGACCTATCTCAAGGTCACGAACGACGGCACGATCTTCCAGACGCTCGGCGAGACGATCGCCTTCGGCGGATGGTTCATGCCGACCACCTACTCCGTTGGGAACACATACTGCCCGCTGTTCAACACGCGCTACGGCCCTGGGCAGCCGATTTTCTACCTGTCGCTTTTATCCGGGAAGCCGAGGATCATGCTCTACGATTCTTCAGGGACTCTGATCCTCGATAAATCCATGACGCCGTCTTTCACTCTGGAAAACGGCGGCTGGTATTTCATCGCCTGTCTCATCAGACCAAACGGCAAAACGGCGCAGTACATTCTTGGCGATCGCAGCACCGGCACGGTCTGGGAATCGGACGTCCTCAGTTTCACGGGGGCGCTCAACGCCTCCTGCACGGCGGATCTGATCTGGGGCATGCATTCCGACTCCTACTGGTACGCCGGCAGCTTCGACGACTGGTTTCTCGACTGCGATTCCGACCTCACCGCGGATGACATATCCCTGTGGCTCAAGGAATCCCTGTCCGCAAACGCCGCGGATTCCGATGCCGGCGTGGACGGGCTCACAACGGAGAACGCCGTGACCCTGAAAGCGGCAAGCGGCGCATATCCTTCGTCCGGGACGCTCACCACGGCGGCTGTCTCCTACGGGATTGAAAGCACCTGCCTTGTCACCGTGGACGCGGAAACCCCGGACGGGACCGGAATCACGGCAGAAACTTCGACATCGGACGACCTTACGACCTGGAGCGACTGGGCGTCACTCGCGGATGACGGCAGCGTGCAGTCCGGATCAGGGCAATACATCCGTTTCAGGATAACCCTTACGACAACGGACACCTCGAAGACCCCGACGTTAAGAGGAATCAGTCTTTCCGTTCCGGGAGAATCATCATTCAAGAAGCTGAAGATAATAGCCCGCAGCAGATGGAGGTGACAGACATGGCGGACGATAAGGACCTCATCGTTCTCGATAAGGAAGGAAACAAAGAAGCCATACTCGAAAACGCCTATAACGTCGTCGTCACAGGAGAGATCAACGGCATCGATACGCTGGAGTTCAATCTGCCTTTCAAGGACGGCAAACGAAAATATCTTGAAAACGAGAAACAGATAACGGTCGGAAACGATATTTACCGAATCCGCACCATAACGGACGAGAAAAACGAGCAAGGAGCCGCTGTCACCTCCGTATATGCCGAAGCCGCGTTCTATGATCTCGGATTCTCAGTGAAGAAAACGGAACAGACCTTCAACGCGGATACGGCCGACGTCCCGATGGCCTACGCACTTAAGGACACCGGCTGGACGCTCGGAACGGTCAACGTCCGCACGAAGCGCACCTGGACATCTACGGAGAAAAACGCTCTGGCGATTCTCCGGAAGGTGCAGGATCTTCACGGAGGCGACCTTATCTTCGACAACGCGAACCGGACCGTGAGCCTTCTGACCTTCAGCGGCACGGACTCCGGCGCGCTCTTTTGCTATAAAAAGAACATGAAGTCCATCAAGCGCGTCATCGACACGCAAAGTCTCATCACACGCCTTTATGCCTACGGCAAGGACGGCATGACATTTGCGTCCATCAACGACGGGAAGGAATACGTCGAGGACACCACATACACGGACGAGATCCGCATATCCACGCTCGACTGCTCGAATTTCACGAACCCCTACCAGATGAAGGAATATGCCGAGATGCGTCTTGCGGATTACGCCTCCCCTCGCATCTCCTACGTTCTGAACGCGATGGATCTCTCCGTCCTCACAGGTTACGAACACGAAACATGGAAGCTCGGCGACATCGTGACCGTGAAAGACGACGAACTGGGCCTTTCCATCAAGACAAGGATCGTGCGGCGGGAATACAACCTGCGTGAACCATGGAACACCGTCCTAGAACTGTCGACCACGCTCCGGGAACTCGGAGACTCCTCGTCCCAGTGGGACGCCGCCGCCGACACGCTCGCCGGGGCGAACCTCGTCGACAGTCAGGAGATGCAGGACCTTGTGCCGTTCAACCATCTGAAGAACTCACGAGCCGACTCCGGCCTGTCTTACTGGGAAAACTCCGGATTCGAAGTGGATGCGGAAAACGGCGTCTCGGGGACCGCCTCCTTCAAATGCATCGGAGCGCTGAATACCACGAAAAGCCTGACGCAGACCGTGACTCCGGCGAACCGGGACAGTTACACCTTCTCCTGCCAGATCGCATCGGACGATCTGAAAAAAGGAGAAAACGGTCAGGTCGGCGTGGAGGTCACCTTCGAATATGAAGACGGAACGACGGAGACACGGTTTATCGATCTGATGTAAGGGAGAAAGACATGGCAAGTTTTACGCATGTGGCGCAGGCGGTCTCCCCGCAGAACGGACGTGTCAAAAAGATACGTGTCCGGGTCTGCGTGACCGACTGCACCGGAACCATCCATATCACTGACATGCTCCTGCAGGGTGGATCGATCGCGACCGGATGGGTCGGGCATGTAAGCGAGATCAAATGGACGGAGGACGGTGAGTAATCATGCCGATATTCACACGATTCACGGAGACCATCGAGAAAAAGGAAAAGAAGCGTATCGTCTCAGTCACACTGAAACCACAGGTGACCGACTGCACGGGAACGGTCTGGTTCACCGATCTCATGCTGCAGGAGGGCGACCGCCTCTCCGGATATGCAGTCAACACGGAAACGCTTCAGAAGGAGTACGAAACCGGCGATGAATACGCAGTCACCGGCAAACGATTCTACAACGGCATCGTCCGCGGAAGCATGACCTGCATCATCTTCAATCTCGGTAAGACCACCGCAGGACTCGACTGGAAGATCACGCCCAGACAGAACATGAAAGCCGGCAGCGTCTCCCTTGCCTTAGGCGCCGGAGCGCATAAGGCGACCTTCACCGAAGCGGCAGCCGCCGGAGACAAACTGAAACTTCTCGCTTCTTCACGAGAGTGTCTGAAAAACGGATCGACCGCTTCAAAGGACGGCTTTTTCCAGTATTCAGCCGCCGGGGACAGCAAGCATCCGGTGACGGTCGAAGATAAGAAGTCGGCACGGCTCTACGTTGAATTTCAGGAGATGGAGGACGGTGATCTGATATGAGCCTTGATGTACTCAAAGGCCGCAAGTGCATGGTCTGGACATTTATGGGAAACGTGAGAATGTACACCGCGCTTGATAATTACGGAGACCGCCTGTCACAGGTCGGTCTTTTTTCTTTCAAAGTAGACAAGACCGGTACCATCACGGAATCCGGCGTGGCGATCAGCGACATGCTGACCTACGTCAATAAATACTCTCACATCACATGGCTTCTGACCGTCCGGAACGACGGGACGTCCGGCGTGTTCACCGCCCTCAGGGAAAACACAGACGGCGCGCAGGACAAGTTCCTGACGGAACTCGTGCGGATCATGGAGAAATACCCGTGGTGTGACGGCGTCGACATCGACCTTGAGAGAGGCGGCGGCTATTCCACCCACGCAAAGTCCTCCGCCATGTTCCGGAACATCTGGAACGCGGTCAAAACTTACGACAGCACAAAGAAAGTCAACATCTGTCTCCCCGGCATGAGCTCGGTGAACGGCTCGGTCGGCGGCGAAAACTGGTGCGTTTACGCGGATCTGAACGATTACTGCGATACCGCTGCCATCATGAGCTACGGCATGGCGTGGGCGGGTTCCGCTCCCGGACCGGTGTCCCCGAAGGACTGGCTTGACGGCATCTACGACTACGCCTCCCGCGTCATGACGCCGGAAAAAGTGTTCATGGGACTTCCCGCCTACGGATGGAACTGGCAGATCTACGACACGCCTGAGAATCTCGGCAAGACTTACCGCGGAATTTCCAACACATACTACGCGGCGAAAAACTGGATGACGGGAAAATACAACTTCACAGACGACAAACCGCCTCAGCCCTTCATCCCGATCCTCGCTTACTGGGACGACTACAACAAGGTCCCTTATGCCTTCCCGCAGGTCTATGACTTCATGGAGGGACGGGACGCCGCAAGCTATGAGTACCCGCAGCTGAACGGGACATATAACCGCAGACACTACCTCACGGCCTACGGCAAGACGCAGAAAGCCGGCTTCGGCACCGTCTATGTGGATCACGACGGAACGCCGGACAGCTATTCCGGCATCGTATCCAGCGAAAACGGCATAGCCGTCATGGGCGACGAAGGAAGCGCTACATACCGCTTCACCATCTCATCCTCCGGGACATATGACATCGCGGTACGGCTCTGCTATCCCTTCTGGGACAAGAACGGCATCTACGTATCGATTGACGGAACGCAGAAGCGTTTCACGGAGTCGCGCCTGTGGTGGCCGTACTGGAGAAGCACCTTCTGGGCGAGTCTCGCGGACGGGATATCCCTTTCCGCCGGAGCGCATACCATCACGGTGTCAGTCGACGTGAAGGGCGTACAGTTCTACGGATTCCGCGTCTGCTCATCGTTCACGGAAGCACCGTCCGCAGGCTCCGCGTCCTTTACGCTCTCTCCGAGGAAGTTCATCGACGTGGACGGAAACGAATGCCAGCCCGACAAGGGATTCAAGCTCACAACCGAGGTGCTCCGCAGAAAGCCGGATTCCGCGCTCATCTGGTACGCCGATTTCAGGGACTACGGAATGCTCGAAACAGGTTACTGGAAAACCGTATCCGGCTCATGGAAGATCTGGCGGGAGGACGAAAACTCAGAGAGCCGCGTCTACTCCCAGCTTGACGGAAACGGACAGTTCGCATGGAACTACGACGGTTTCCGCGACATTCACCTCAGAGCGCGTCTTGCGTTTCCTTCCGGAAGCACTGGCCGTGCGGGGATCTTCTGCGGGAGCCTGTTCTGCTGCCTGAACTACGATACGCAGGCCGTGGAGCTTTGGAACGGGAGCACGAAACTCGGAAGCTACGGCCAGAGCATCAGCCAGACAAGGTCAACCGATCTGAGAACTGATCCGATGATGTACACCATCGAAATGCGGATCAGAGGAAACACGGTGCGCGTCTATTCCGGCGCGGCTTACACGCTTCGTTTCACCGCGAGCGTCAGCGGATTCACCGGCGGCTCGGCGGGATACCAGAGCGACAGCCGTACCGTGTGTGAGCTTCTCCGCATGGGCGACGCATGGACCTATGAACCTTATGAACGCTTCGACGTCACATTTCCGGGCGGCACCGTCACGCAATACGGCAGGATCAGCCGCACAAACTGCACGTGGGACGATGAGTTCCAGGTGTTCACGCTGACATCCGATATGGAGGAACCCGACACGAGAAGCGAATCCATCTCGATGGACTATGAGTTCTACCACTCGGCGCAGCTCAGTCTCGAATGCGGGAAGGATTACATGGTCACCATCACGCCAAGGGATATCAACATCTGGCTGTCCCGCCTGTTTCTCGGCGACGCGGACGGATTCTCGATCCTCTACTATCAGGACGTGGACTCGCTCGTCTACTGGGCGAATCAGGCGGCCTACCGCTGGGGACTTCGCGGAATCGCGATCTGGTCGCTTGGACAGGAGGACTTAAGACTCTGGGAGGCTTTGCCTAAGCAAACCGGATAAACAACATACGGATAACCGTTTCCAATGGCTGCCTGCAATCACGCAGGCGGCCTTTCTTTATGCCATTTTTCAAAGGAGGTTACACATGAAAGAATTCTGGTCAATCATTCAGCTCATCTTCGCCGGAGTCGGCGGATGGCTCGGCTATTTCCTCGGAGGCTGTGACGGGCTGCTCGTTGCGCTCATCATCTTCGTGGTCTGCGACTACATCACCGGTGTGCTGTGCGCCGTTTCCGACAGGAAGCTCTCGAGCGCAGTCGGCTTCAGGGGAATCTGCCGCAAGGTGCTGATCTTCATTCTGGTCGGCATCGCCAACATCCTCGACATCCATGTGCTCGGTCACGAGGGCGTTCTGAGGACGGCGATCATCTTTTTCTACATCTCGAATGAAGGACTCTCCCTTACCGAAAACGCCGCACATCTCGGTCTTCCGGTCCCGGAGAAGCTGAAGAACGTATTGGAACAGCTGCATGACAGAAACGACAAGGAGGAGAAATAACATGGCGATGAAAGGAATTGACGTAAGCCGCTGGCAGGGAAATATCGACTGGGCGAAGGTAAAAGCGTCCGGCATTCAGTTCGCAATCATCAAGGCGGGCGGCTCGGATGACGGCTTTTACACGGACAGCAAATGGGAAGCCAATTACAAAGGTGCGAAGGCAAACGGCATCGCGGTCGGAGCCTACTATTTCGTCGGTCCGAAATGCGTGAATGCCGCAGCCGGGAAAGCGGATGCCGAAAGGTTCATCCGGCTTCTTAAAGGCAAGCAGCTCGAATATCCGGTGTTCATGGACAACGAGGCGCAGCCAGCCTCGGCAAAATCGGGTATCACGGAAGCGGCGATCGCATTCTGCGAAACGATGGAAGCCGCCGGATACTTCGTCGGAATCTACGGTTCCGCCTATTCCGGATTCCGTGAAAGGATGGACGATTCCAAGCTCTCCGCCTACACCCACTGGGTCGCGCAGTACGCGTCGAAATGCACCTACTCTGGCAAGTACGGCATCTGGCAGTATTCTTCCTCGGGACGTGTGAACGGCATCAGCGGAAACGTAGACATGGATCTGAGCTATGTGGACTACCCGTCTATGATCAAAGGCGGAGGATTCAACGGTTACGCGAAAGGCACAACGACGGGCAAGACTGCCGCAGTGCCTGCGAAGAAGTCCGTGGAAGATCTTGCCTCCGAGGTGATCGCCGGGAAATGGGGAAATGGCACGGACAGAAAGAAACGCCTGACCGCAGCCGGATACAATTACAACGCCGTGCAAGCGAAGGTCAATGAGAAGCTCGGAGCATCCGAAAAGGCATCCGCCGTCTACTACACGGTAAAACGTGGTGACACACTCTCGGCCATCGCGAAAAAGTATGGCACAAGCGTCTCTGCTATTCAGAAACTCAACAGCTCGCTTATTAAAAACGTGAATCTCATCTATGTCGGATGGAGGCTTCGCGTGAAGTGAATATCCTATTCTGCACACCCGTGGGTGTTCCTTAACCGGAATACTTACGGGTCTTTTTTTGTTTCCGCTCAAACCGCCGCTCTTTCTCCAGTGGAAAGTGACGGGAGGTGTTGTCATGAACACAGAACAAAAAGAACAAATATGCCGCCTTCGCAAAGAAGGATATGGATATGCATCGATAGCTCGAGCGCTGGGGCTTACCAAAAGCCAGGTATCAGCCTATTGCAGACGAAACGATCTCTCCGGCAGGCTCGCTGATCTCAATGATGGGAAGCCGGGTGAAACCTACTGCCTATGTTGCGGAAAAAAGATCACGCAGATCCCCGGACGTAAAGAAATAAAGTTCTGTTCCGATGCCTGCCGTCTCAGATGGTGGAACAGTCATCCTGACGACATCAACAGAAAAGCGTTCTATACATTTACCTGTGCCTGCTGCGGAAAAACCTTCACAGCCTATGGAAACCGTCACCGTAAGTACTGCTCCCACGCCTGTTATATCCAAGACAGGTTCAAAGGTGGTGACGGACATGAATGACGAACAGTTCGAACGCGAAAAGCTCTATCAGGCAAGTATGGAGATGTTTCATGCGATGTTGGATCATGGGCTTATCACCGAAGAAGAATATGCGTTTATTGATACCAAAATGCGTGAAAAATACAGCCCGATAATCGGCACATTATTATCCCCATAACGCTTGCTATGTGTCTGTTTCAGAGCGATATATGGACAAGACGAAAGGAGTGATACCATGCCGAAAATCACAAAAATAGAGCCAAAAGTCAAGGCTCTTCCGGCGAGGAAGAAGGTGGCGGCATACGCCCGCGTATCCATGGAGACCGAGCGGCTTCACCACTCCCTCTCCGCACAGATAAGCTATTACTCGGATCTGATCCAAAAGAATCCGGAATGGGAGTATGCAGGCGTCTACGCCGACGAAGGCATCAGCGGCACCAGCACGACAAAGCGACCGGAATTTTCGAGGATGCTTGAAGACTGCGAGGCCGGGAAAATCGACATCATCCTCACCAAGAGCATATCGAGATTCGCCCGGAACACAGTCGATCTTCTGAAAACCGTCCGGCACCTCAAGGAGCTGGGCATCGAGGTCCAGTTCGAGAAAGAACACATCAATTCACTGTCCGGCGATGGCGAGGTCATGCTGACGCTGCTCGCCTCGTTCGCACAATCTGAATCCGAAAGCATCTCAACCAATGTGAAGTGGGGAATCCGCAAGCGCATGCAGGCGGGTATGCCAAACGCCAGCGGCCATTTTCAAATTTATGGTTACCGTTGGGAAGGCGATGAGCTGGTCATCGTCCCAGAGGAGGCTGCAATCGTACAGCGCATTTACCAGAACTTCCTTGACGGAAAATCAAGGCTGGAAACCGAACGGGAATTTGCTGCAGAAGGAATCACCACAAGGCAAGGATGCCGATGGGTTGATTCCAATATCAAACTGGTTCTCACGAACATCACATACACTGGCAACATGCTCTTTCAGAAAGAATTCATTTCAGACCCGATTGAAAAACGTCGGTGTAAGAACCACGGTGAACTTCCACAGTACTATGTGGAGAATACGCACCCGGCTATTATTGACAAGAAAACATTCGACTATGTTCAGGCTGAAATGGCTCGGTGCAGAAAACTTGGGCCGTTGGCAAATAAAAGCCTGAATACCTGCTGCTTTACAGGAAAACTAAAATGCCCTTACTGCGGCTTAAGCTATATGCACGAGCACAGAACCAAAAACGGCAACTATCAAGAATTCTGGGTTTGCGGCAGCCGAAAGAAAAAGAAGGTCGGCGAGGGGTGTCCCGTCGGCGGTTCTATCAATCACAAGAATTTGAAAAAAGTCTGCGCTGAAGTATTAGGCATCAGTGAGTTTGATGAAAAGGTTTTTCTGGAACGGGTTGACCACATCGAAGTTCCGAAAAGATATATGTTGAGGTTCTACCTGAAGGATGGAACGATTGTTACAAAACCCTGCCCGAACACCGGCCACCAAGATTGCTGGACCCCGGAATATCGGGCGGAAACGTCAGTGAAACGACGTGCAAACCCCGGTGCCCGAGGGGCAACTGGCCTAACCGGAAAGATCAAATGCGCTGCCTGTGGCTGCAACTTCCGTCGCTGCACACAACCTGCCTCCAACAATGACAAGCCGAAACTTCACTACTGGCGCTGCGCCGAACACAGCAAAGGCTGTATTACTGTGGGCTTTCGAGAGGATGTCCTAAAACCGCTCATTGCGGATGCGATGGAGATTCCCGAATATGATTCAGAACAGTTCAAAAAACAGATCGAGGTTATTTACGTTAAGGATACGGATCTTCTTGAATTTCATTTCAAGGATGGCCGAATAAAAACGGCACATTATGTTCCTCCGGAGAGGACATTCGCTCCACGCAGTGAAGAAGCCAGAGAGCATATGCGCAAACTAATGCAGGAGCGATGGACACCGGAACGTAAAGCTGAAATGAGTGAAAAGATGAAGAAAATCAGGAGTGAGAAATTTTGGAACAGCAAAAGAAAGTAACCACAATCCCGGCATCACGGACGCGCTTTTCTTCCACTCCTATTACTGAGAAGAAGAAGCGCAAGGTTGCCGGATACGCCCGCGTCTCAACAGACCATGACGACCAGTTCACGAGCTACGAGGCGCAGATCGACTACTACACCAACTACATCAAGTCCCGTGACGACTGGGAGTTCGTTGACGTCTACACGGACGAGGGAATCAGTGGCACCGGCATTAAAAAGAGGATCGGATTTCAGAACATGATCGAGGACGCGCTCAACGGGAAGATCGACCTCATCGTCACGAAGTCTGTCAGCCGCTTCGCCAGAAATACGGTCGACAGTCTGACCACGATCCGGAAGCTCAAGGATCACGGCGTCGAATGCTACTTCGAGAAGGAAAACATCTGGACGTTCGACGGCAAGGGCGAGCTTCTCATCACGATCATGAGTTCCCTTGCGCAGGAGGAATCCCGCAGCATTTCGGAAAACTGCACCTGGGGCCAGAGAAAACGATTCGCAGACGGCAAGGTGACGGTTCCATTCAACCGGTTCCTCGGATACGACCGCGGTCCGGACGGAGAGCTTATTCTAAACAAGAAGGAAGCTGAAATCGTGAAGCGGATCTACCGGATGTTCCTTCAGGGTATGACATACAATGGTATCGCCAAACAACTGACCGCAGACGGCATCAAGACACCAGGCGGCAAGGACAAATGGAGCATCAGCACCGTCAAGTCCATCCTCTCCAATGAGAAATACAAGGGAGACGCCCTGCTGCAGAAGTCCTACACTGTCGATTACCTGACGAAGAAGACGAAGGTCAATGAGGGCGAGATTCCGCAATACTATGTGGAAGGCGACCACGAGGCCATCATTCCTCCTGAGACCTTCGATATGGTTCAGCGCGAGATGGAAAACCGCGGCAAAGGCCGAAAATACCACAGTGGTGTGCACCAGTTTTCCAGCAGAATCCGCTGTGGAGAGTGCGGATCCTTCTACGGTTCAAAAGTCTGGCACTCGAACGATAAATACCGAAAAGTGATCTGGCGCTGCAACCACAAGTACGACGGCGGGGAGAAATGCAGCACACCAGCCCTGACGGATGACGACGTGAAGGCCGCCTTCCTGTCAGCCGCGAATAAACTCCTTAAAACGAAAGCCGAAGTCATCTCCAACGGCAAGGAGATGCTGGGACTACTTTTCCAGACCGACGAAATGGAACAAAAACGTGACAGCCTGATCGAGGAGGCGCAAGTCGTCGCCGACGCCGTCCAGCAGAACATTGCGGAAAACGCCCGCACCGCGCTCAACCAGACCGACTACCAGAAGCGCTACGATGATCTCGCTGTCCGGTACGACAAGCTCAAAAATGAAATTGCCGAGCTAAGCGATACAATACAGGAAACGCAGTCCCGGAAGGCCAGTGTTGAAGACTTCCTCAAGGCATTCGAGAAAACGCCTGATGCCCTGACGGAATTCTCCCTCGACACCTTCAACGGGCTGGTCGACCATCTCACCGTCTACGCCAAGGACGATATCCGGGTGACCTTCCGGAACGGACAGGAGATCAAAGCCTAAAGAATAGCCTGACTGCCGGATGATTAAATCTGACATTCAGGCATTTCTCTATATTCTGACATACCAGCATTTGAACGAATCAATTTAAAGTAATAATTACCAATTGTTTCTGGTGCTTCTTTAAATCCCTTCTTTATCCATATGGATACCAATTCTGCAAAAGAGGTCACATAGAAAGCTTCCGCATACTCTTTTGGAACATTTTTCGGAAACAATTCCTTCATCCCATCAAAAGCCTGCATTAGCTGTTCCTTAAAATGCTTCAAAAATATATCTCCGCTTTCTCCGGAAAAAAGATTTGAAAGATCCTGTCCTTGTTCCTTCAAATGATAAAGCAGATGTGTCAGTTCATTCGATAACGTCGTGGGCTGTGATGAAAAATCATGTGTAGCTTCCCTCTCTCCAACAGAAGAAAACACATGGCTGAAAATATCTTCGCACATCTGATTCAAGAGATCTTCCTTCGTCTGGAAATGTGCGTAGAAAGTCGTTCTCCCCACATCTGCCTCATCAATGATGTCCTGCACAGAAATCCGATTGTAACGTTTTCTTGCCAGCAGACTGCTGAATGCCTGAAAGATTGCTTTTCTGGTTTTACGCTGTCTACGATCCATTATTATTTCTCCCCCTGTATTTTACGAAACACATTTCTGTTTTTGTTCGATATGGGATGAAAACCTGAAACTGGTTCTTGATAATTGATATTACCTTAGTTAATATTGAAATACAGAACAATTTGTTCTTTATAAAACATATTGTACCTGTGCCATATCAAAAAAGCAAGGAGCAAATTCATGAATCGTATTAAAGAATGGTTTCAAGATGAGGCAAAGTTTCGTATTTTAAGGATTGTTATCTCCGGTATCGCCCTGATTTTAAGTTTGGGTAAATGGATTACATTTCCCGGAAAAATTGATATTGCCTGGATTGCCATTATCCTCTGCGGCATTCCAATTATTATTGGTGCGGTGAAAGCTCTCATCAAAGAGCACGATATTACTGCTGATGTTCTTGTATCACTGGCTCTGGTGGGTTCACTAATTGCAAAAGAATTTTTTGCGGCCGGTGAGGTCGCATTCATTATGGAAATCGGCTCTGCCCTTGAAGATTACACTTCAGCTAAGGCAAAGAAGGGTATTCAGAAACTCATTCAGTTGATGCCGAAAATGGTACGAGTCCGCCACGGAGACGCAGAAGAAATGATTCCTGTGGAAGATGTAAAAGTTGGAGATACCATTATTGTGCTTGCCGGAGAAACAATACCGACGGACGGAGTTATCACTTCCGGGACCGCCGCTGTTGACCAGTCTGTTATGACCGGAGAATCGATCCCAGTTGATAAAACAAAAGGAGACACGGTCATAAGCGGAACTGTCAATAAAACCGGTGTGTTTGAATATACAGCTTCCACGGTAGTTGCAGACAGTTCCCTGCAGAAAATGATTGACCTTGCAAAGCAGGCTGACGAAAATAAAGCGCCGATCGTTACGCTTGCCGATAAATGGGCTGCATGGCTTGTCATCGCCGCGTTTACTGCAGCTGTTCTCACATTTTTCATTAATTGGGCTGTTTTATCGAATCCTTATGATGCATTTTTGCGGGCCGTTACGGTATTGGTGGTTGTATGTCCCTGTGCTTTTATCCTCGCGACGCCAACCGCGATCATGGCCGGGATTGGCAACGCATCAAAATATGGCATGATCATCAAATCCGGAGAAGCGCTGCAGCGCTTTGGTACGATCGATACCGTTACTTTTGACAAGACAGGAACACTCACCTATGGAAAGCTGGGGATTGAAGAAGTAAAATCTCTCTCTCCCGAATTCACTGAAAAGGAAATATTAAATCTTGCTGCGGTTGCAGAGGCGCGTTCCGAGCACCCGATTGGTCAGGCGATCTGCGCTGCCGCTGACAACAAAGAACAGGCTGTCGATTATCAAGTTACTCCGGGAAAAGGGATCACCGCCAAGTATGATGGAAAAGTTCTTCTTGTCGGAAAAGCGGATTTTCTGAAAGAAAACAATATTGAGATTGATGAGAAGCTCACTAACAAATTTCAGAGTATCGGCGCGACAGTTGTGTTTCTTGCTGTTGACGGAGAAGCTGCCGGACTCATCGCTCTGTCTGACACACTTCGGGAAAGTGCGGTGCCCACAATTAAAAAGCTGAACGATATGAATGTCGGATCAGTTCTGCTGACAGGAGACAATAAAGCAGCAGCTCAGGTGATCGCTGATAAGGTAAAGGTGTCTGATGTTCGCAGTGAACTGCTTCCGGAGGACAAGCAGAAGATCATTCAGGAATATCAGAAAGACGGGCACAAAGTCTGCATGATCGGAGATGGGATCAACGATGCTGTTGCACTACGCACTGCTGACGCAGCCATTGCCATGGGCGGCATCGGTTCAGACATTGCCATCGAATCATCCGATGTCGTACTGGTACAGGATGATATCAGCCGTGTTCCTTATCTGATCTACCTCTCCCGTAGGGTGCTGAAGAAAATCCAAACAAACATTATCATTTCCCTTTCCATAAATGCTCTTGCTACCGTGCTCGCTGCAACCGGTATTCTTAATGCCATTGTAGGAGCGTTGGTACACAATGCAGGGTCTGTGTTTGTCGTAATAAATTCGCTTTTCCTTCTTTCTGTAAAAGACACGGATTAACAGTAATACAGAGTAATAAATAAGCCATGGCAGAGTTCAATCTTTGTCATGGCTTATTTTTTATCAATGATCCACACTGTCACACGTACAATAATCATTTTTCATATAAATCAATGAACAACAAATTAAATACCTGACAAATAGCATTATAATTTTTTGCTTTTATCTATACACCATCTAAGATCTCACAAACAATATCTATTAATAATTTCAACTCGTCACTTCTTGATTTCGTAATACCCTTCCGCCTGATATTTGCCATAGTATTCCAAAATCTGTTTGCCAATAGCTTCCGGATCGTAATTGCATGCCTGCACCAGAAATCTGACAAAATCCGGTGTAATGATCCGGCTATGTTCTTTGTCGTACAGATACCGCTGATATTCCTCATACTGTTTATTCGTAATCTTATACATTTCACATTCTCCATATACAAAAAAACGCCGGTTATGTAACCGACACCCCTAAATCGAAACCGACACCCCTAAGCACAGGCAACGTTAAATTGTATCCAATTTTGCGTCTTGTTTTCGTTTAATCTTTCCCCAACCTTAGGCTGAACCATTTCAACCATCATGTTAATGAGTGGACGCGGAGTAAAGTATTGACCTGCACCTGACTTGGTTTCATTGGCGTTCTTTTCCAAGAGTCCTTCGTAAAGCGCGCCTAAGCCTTCTTCCTTAGCCGTAAACCAGTCCAGGTCATCGATATCATGGATGATCTTGTACAAGTTCTTTGGGTCCTTGATGCTGGTCGTCGCGTTAGCGTAGATAACGTTCAGCTTCTTATTTGGGGTCTTACTTGCATCCCCCAAATCCAGCAACATCTGCTTGTAGTACTGCTGCAGATCTTCACCGTCCCGCTTGACCAGTTCATCCCAGCGGTATTGTTCCGGAATCTGCTCTTCCTGGCCTTGTTCCTTGCTCATCTTTAAGAACAGAATGTAGGTCAATTCCGTCAGATAGTCCAGATAGGTAACCCCATCATCCCGCAGAACATTACATTCATTCCATAAACGCTGAACGATTTCTTGATTATTCATGTATTTCCTCTCTTACTCTTTAGGCAAACATTATGTCGTTAATCGTATTTACGATGTCATCAGCATGATTGTCAAATACCCGCTGCATCATTTTATAGCCACCCTTAGCTTTGAAGGTCGCGTTCTCATCAAATGCTTCTTGCGCGTTTGGCCCTAAAATATTGTTTTCTCTCAGCTGCTTTTCAATTCTTTGCAGCCACTTCTTTTGCGGAACAGTCCAATCAGCCATTCCATAAACCTTGTCCATGGCCCGCTTGATCAATTCATCTTCTGATTGAAGAGGCGTACCAATCGCCGCCTTGCGGATAAAGCTGATGATGTTAGCAGCCGTTGCTTCCTTGTTTGTCTTCTTCCAAGCCGTCTGCAAGTCTTGCTCGCGGTAGCCTCTAGCTTCCAGAGTTTCGCAGATCTGGTTAAGATCATTCAAAGTCAAGTCTCTTGGTCTGTTGATCAACAGCTGCAGGCCTGCTACTTCATTGATGTTGTTCTTTATAAAAGCATTGAAGCTTTCCAAGTAGTCGTCTGGCTCTTCCAATTTATCGCCAAAAACCTGTTCACTTGAAATCAGCTTGTCTTCTTCATTTGAGATCACAGCTTTATTCTCCTTTAACCGAAATTCTTCAATTAATTCGAGTTTATTTTTCGTGCCTAAAAGCTCTTCTTTTGGCATATTTTCTAGCTTACGTGTCCAAGCAGTCAAGTCTTCCTTGAATTGGCCAGCTTTAGCCAATTTTTCTTTCTGCTTGTCGTCCATTCGTTGAAGCTTACGCTGCACCTTAGCTACCAGCTGAGTCCGATACTCACGGTAGTCGTCTTCATCCTCGGATTTTTCGATCATTTTGTACATATCCATGATGCTTCTGTGGACATACTTTTCCTTAACCACTTGGCCCATGTCAGTGTACTTAGCCATGCTTTCAAACTGGCCAACCGCGTCATAAATGTTGAAGGCATCAATACCTTCATACTTTCTGGTTGCCCGGCCCAGCATCTGTTCAAAGAGGATTCTGGACTTCACCCGCCGCAAGAAAACAAGGTTGGCAATTGAGGGCACATCGATCCCTGTCGTCAGCAAGTCGACTGTGACAACGATGTTAGGAAATTCTTCGTTCTTAAATTCACGAATGTGGTCTTCACGGTGCCGGTCTTGCCCCGTAATCTTCATAATCACGTTTGCTCCTACTGGACGACCAGCTTTAGCAAACTCTTCTTTCAGCAAACGGACAATCATATCAGCATGATCATCCCTAGTTGCGAAGATCAAGGTTTTGCCTAAGTCCCGATCAGTTGGATCAAGCTGCTTGACCAATTCCTGGCAGACAATTCGGTTAAAACTCTCGTTAACAACCTTTCTGTTAAAGGAATCAACGTCAAAGTCCAGGTCATCTGGCAATTCTACCTGTTCAAGGGTTTGCTTGTCATAGTTATAAACACTCGCATGATCCCCCTTCTTCAGGTGTATTCCTTCTTCTAAGAGCTTGGTTTTGATAACGTGCGGAGCATTGTGGTCCATCAAGTAACCATCCAAAACTGCTTGCCGATAGCTGTAGGTGTAAACAGGCTGACCAAAAATCTGAACTGTCTGCAAGGCTGGGGTTGCCGTCATACCGATTGCAACTGCGTCAAAATAATCGACAACCCGCCGATATTGGCTGACATAGTCACTTTGGTCATAGAACTTGACTTCCTCATCAGACATTTCCTTGTCTTCAAAGTAGCCCCGGTGAGCTTCATCGACAATCACGAAGTCATAAGTACCAGGAGAGATTTCTCTTTCTCCATCTTCCGTATTAAAGAGCCGGTTGACCATCCCTTGGACAGTTGATATATGGATTTTGTCTGTTGATTGCGGAACCTTTTGCGAGTATTCAGCAACGCTGTAAATATCGCTAACTGATTGGCCATTGATTTTGTCATCTTTAAGGGCAATTGCTGTTTGGTCAGCCAAGGACTGCCGGTCAACCAGGTAAAGAATCCGGCGGGCTCGCTTATGTTTAAGGAGACGGTACATCAGACTAATTGCGGTTCTGGTTTTACCCGTACCAGTGGCCATGGCCAACAAGATTTTTGATTTATGATCACGAATGGCTTCTTCAATCGACTGAATTGCTGCAATCTGGTAGTCACGAGCCGCAAAATCTGGATAATTCGTGTCCTCGGCTAAGCTTTCATCCGCGGTCTTCTCGACTTCGGCATCCATCTTCATTTTCAAGTCAGCTGGAGTTAACCAAGATTCCAGAGCCCGGTCGGGGTGGTCAGGATTGCGGGCATCCCAGAACCAGATGCCAGACTCCTCCTTAAATTGTTCAAGATAAGGGCGACCATTGGTGCTAAAGATAAAATCTGCCTCTGAAACCTTATATGGATCAGAGTCTGCTTCTGCTTTGGCATCCTGCAAGTAGTCCCTGGCTTGGTCTAAAGCACCTTGTACGGCTTGGTCATACTTTTTGGCTTCAATAATACCAACGGCCTTTTTGTTCATAAACAGAACGTAGTCAGCTCTTTCACCGTTTTTAAACTTCCATTCAGCGATGGCGACATTCTGGCCGCTTTCGGGCACAGTATGATTAGTCCAATTGTTCAGCTTCTTTGAGTCAACTTCCCAACCGGCATCCCTCAGCTGCTGGTCGATTAACTCTCTGGTTTCATCCTCAGTCAGTTTATGCCGTTTAGCAAAATCAAGGTTGATCTCATGCCGCTTCTGTCTGGTCTCTACTGAGACTGGTTGGACAGGAGTTTGCTGGCGCAATTTTGCAATCTCAGCTTCTAGCTGCTTGATTTTTTCAGATTCATCAACCACGGCCTTATGGCTGTCAACTGGATCTACGTAGTCTGAAATTTCAGCTTGGGTGAAAGTCTCTAAGAACCAGGTCCAGATGACGTACGCTTCTTTATCAACCTTTAAGGCCGCCTCTTTAGTTGGGCGATAGCTATTGTCGTGAGCAGCCTTGTTCCGCCGCCGGCGAATGTCGTCTAAGTAATAAGTCACACTGTCAGGATAATCGTTGGCAGAGCGCCGCATTTTATCGATACGGTCTTTTTGATTCAAATTCCAGTCCACCAGACCATCAAGTTTAAAGATTTCTTGAGTCAGCTGCTCAGCAAAGATGCCAAAAGACACTAGGCTGGCTTCTGGGCTATCAAAAATCATTTTTTCGGCAGACATGGCTAAGTCTGCGTATCTTTGATAATCTTGCCCGCTATAACTAAAGTTGCTCATTGTAATCCCTCGTCTTATTTCAACCACACATATCTATTATCGAATTATTGCTAGCTTAATTATACCGACTTTTTCGCAATTATTCAGAGATACTTACGGCTTTGATGGCCTGGCGGGCTTCTGGAGTGTCAAGCTTATTCAGCAGCTCGATCATTTCCTTTTTGCTCTGTTCAATTACCTTCTGCTTCGCTGATATGGATGACATCGTTGCTTCAACATCGATCTTTTTCTCAGAAAACGTGTCGATATAACGTGGAATGTTCAAATTATAGTCGTTCTCACGAATTTCATCTAAGCTGACCAATCTTGAATAACGATCTACTTCTTCTCGGTTGCGGTAAGTATGCAGTATCTTACCAAATCCTTCCTCAGTAAGGAAATTCTGTTTTAAGCGAGTAGCGTTCTTTACTCCATCTCGACGTGCATCAATAAATAATATCTTGTCTGTCTTCTTTTTCTTGAAGATAAGTAGCACGGTATAGATAGCAGTGAAATTACGGGCACCTTGTGGCAGTGAAATTACTGCATGTATATTTTGCTTTTCTAAAAGGTATTTTCGAATTTCACCTTCAGCCGCTGATCTAAACAGTGCGCCAGTTGGCAACATTACAGCCATAGTTCCATCTTCACTCAGATGTTGTAATCCTCTCAACACATACGCGTAGTCAGCTTTAGACTTAGGAGGTAATACTCCAACCTCAGAGAAGCAAGGATCGTTCAAAAATTCTGGATTTGCATCCCAATGTCTTGAAAATGGCGGTATCATTGGAATCATGTCAAATTTACTGTTTGCGCCAAGCTCTTCGTCTTTCAGAAAATCTCCCCTAACGAAGTTATCATGAATTATTTGAGTGTCTATCCCATGAATCAGCATATTCATTTTTGACAAGCGAAATGTATCTGACGAAAATTCTTCGCCATATAGTTCCACTTCACTTTTGACCTTATCTTTCAGAGATAGCAAAAGCGATCCAGACATTGCTACAGGGTCAAATATTGACACCTTCTCCGTCTTTACCTCACTGTTCAAAATCTCAGCAATTAATTCTCTCATCTGTTTAGGAGCATCACCTGAATACATCATTCTTCGATCTGAATAACAATTTTCCAGCAGTTCATCAAATAAGAAACTTGATTCAGTTACAGAAAATCCCGTGAAATCACAAGTCGTAAGGTAGTCTTCTAATGACTTATCTTTGATTTCACCAAAATGCGAATATTCTGAGATAAACACATCGGAAAGCAGTGGGTTGGCAACTGAGAACTTCTGAAATGCTTCATACCAATTTACTGAATTTGTGCGATCTCTTTGAGCAACCTTCTCAAACAAATAGTCAGGTTCAATGTAGTAGCCAATTTTATCTTTTGATTCATTTTCGTCTACTGGCTTAATTGCTCTTTGCCGATCAGACAGGATTTTGTAAGCCAGCAGTTCAAATACAGTACTGCCATTTTCAAAGGCGAATCCACTTCTCAGTATTATATCTTTGCTGATTTGATCAATTTTTTCTTTGCTAATCATTGGTGCACTCCTTAGCAATTGCGTTGAAAACTAACTGTTCTTGCTGTACAAGTGCTTCTTCAGTTTGATGTCGATAGATCAACCAATTGCGATAAATCTGACCTAATTCCTTTTGCTTTTCCAGATTAGGCAAGACAATTTTAAGCTCGCGCAAGAACTTTGCTCCCAAGCGCTTAATCGTTGAGACTTGACCTTGCACTGACAGTTCGATTTGCTTTTGAACATCTTTTGCTTCGTTTAAATAGTAGCAAAGATACCATTCATCCACCTTTGTCCGATTAGGAACGATTTTTGCAAAGTTCAAGGAAAGGATTGAACCTGCAGTAGCTGGCGATACCACAGCAGCTTGAGGATTAATGAGTCGTAAGGCTAAATCCCCTTCATTAAAGACGGCTGTAGCACCAACCTGCTTTGACGGTTTAATCTCACCTAGATAATTTAGATCTTGTCTAAGCGAATCTACATTGTAGATGTTTTCCTGCTCTTCCTTGGTCATTCTGCTACTGTTTTTACCGAAAGATAATTCGGCAATCTCTTTCAGTTCCTTCGTTTCCATCACAATTTCTCTCTTCTTCCTGTTGTATTGTTTAATTACGATTTCTAGAAAGCATAAAAAGCCTTCATCTACTTTCAAAGAAGCACTTTTAGATTGTTGTAAAGGATAATTACACTTTCGAACAATTTAACGTAAGCACCCAATAGCGCGGTATCTATTAACCCTGGTTCAATAGTCATATACTGTTCTTAACAATTGAATACGGAGGAACACGATATTATGACTGAACATCCAATCGTACCGCTCGAGCTGCCGAAGGGCAAACCCAGACCTAGGAATAAGCTTCCAAAGAACAGGCTCGTTCTCAATCTGAAGTCCAATGGAGTTGAGCTGTCATTTTACAGTGATGCCACTAACGAGCTTATGCTCGAAGTCGTGGACAGGTTCTTGAGCCATGATTAATCTGGCTGAATTAGGTCGAGTGTTCATTGTTTGCGGTAAGACCGACATGCGCCGGGGAATCGATTCGCTTGCTTACATAGTTAAGAAGAGCTTCCATCTCGATCCCTTCTCTGGAAGTGTCTTTCTCTTCTGCGGCAGCCGAAGAGATCGCTTCAAAGCACTTTATTGGGACGGCCAGGGATTCTGGCTGCTCTATAAACGCTTTGAGAACGGGAAGCTGGCCTGGCCAAACAATGAAGACGAAGTTCGAGAGTTGTCTGATGAACAAGTCATGCGCTTGATGCAAGGCTTTACCATTGATCCTAAAATTAATACCGCAAGAGCTCGTGAATTCTATTGATTTCACGAGCTTTTCTGGTATTCTTATGATTATGAATCAAGGAGGGACAGCGATCATGACCGAAAAAGAAACTTTAGCTTTAATTGAAACGCTTAAAGCTAATATCGAAGCGCTCAAAGCAAATAACGAAGAATTGCTCAAGCAGGTTGCCCTTCTTACTGAACAAGTTGCTTATTTGACTAATAAGCTTTATGGCAAGTCCTCCGAGAAGAGAGCTGTCAACCCAGATCAGCTGAGCCTTTTTGAGGAAGACAACGCCTCTCAAGATGACGAGGACTTACCCTCGCGTTACCGAAACTATTACCTATAAGAGACGCAAGCAAGTCGGCAGAAAGCAAGATATCTTAGATTCTCTGCCGGGCGAGGAAGTTCATCATCGTTTGGATGATCTTACCTGTCCAGACTGCCAGCACGAGCTGAAAGAGATCGGCAGCTTCTGTGCTAGACAAGAGCTGCTGTACATTCCAGCCCAAGTTAAGAGAATCGATCACATCCAACACTCTTACAAGTGCCAGCACTGCAGTGATGAGGCGCCAACCGACAAGATTATCAAAGCACCTGTACCCAAGGCACCGTTAACCAACAGTCTTGGATCAGCTTCTTTGATCGCTGATACGATCTATCAGAAGTATGTCCTCAAGGTTCCTGCCTACCGGCAAGAGAAAGACTTGCGGCGTATGGGCCTTCCGCTTGATCACAAGACAGTTTCGAATTGGCATGTCAAAGTCTGCGAGTACTACCTCTCCAGCCTTTACGAGCTCTTGAGAAAAGAGCTGCTAAAGCTGGATGTCATTCACGCAGATGAGACGCCATATCGAGTCTTAGACAGCGAAAGAGCCAAAGACTACGTCTGGACATTTCTGTCAGGCAAGCATGCCGAGAAGCCGATTGTTCTGTATCACCATGGATCACGAAAAGGCGCCGAAGCGTGGGATTTCCTCACAGGCTTCAGCGGATACCTTCATTGTGATCAATATCCTGGCTATTTACGATTAAGCCAACAGGATGTGACTCTTGTAGGCTGTATGGCTCATGCAAGACGTAAATTCAATGATTCCTTGCCTAAAGACAAGGCTAGAGAATCAGACGCAACTTCAGTGGCTAATCAAGGGATCCACTACTGTAACCAAATGTTTAGCCTGGAGCGTGCCTGGGAAGACCTTTCCGTTGAAGAGAGATACGAGAAGCGTCAGTCCGAATTAAAGCCTCTGCTAGAGAAGTTTTCCGACTGGTGCTCCAAGAAATCAATCTCCGTGTTGCCTTCCGGCAAGCTGGGGACGGCCTTCCAGTATTGCATAAAGCACATGGACAAGTTCATGAACGTTCTAAAAGATGGTCGCCTTGAACTGTCCAACAACAGAGCAGAACGAGCAGTCAAAGAGATCGTCATGGGACGCAAGAACTGGCTCTTTTCACAGAGCAGTTCCGGCGCCAAGTCCATGGCTATCATTATGAGCATACTCGAAACTGCCAAGCAAAATGGCTTGGATCAATTCAAATATATCAACTATCTTCTAGACAAGCTGCCCAATGAGCTGTCATTATTAGACAATCAACGTCTGGAAGCCTATTTACCATGGGCTGAGAATGTTCAGCTCCACTGCAAGTAAAGTCCCATAAACTGATTAATCCCATCTTAGCATTGCTAGGATGGGATTTTAATATACTCTGCTATTGGGTGCTTACAATTTAACTATACTACTTCTAGTTTTACTTTTCAACTGTTGTTAGCTTAAATTACAAAAAGTCTGTGTTTAACAAGTGATAATGTCTTAAGTATTAACAGAGAAAAATGTCCCAAAAAGGTAAATGTCTGAGATAATCTCCATATATCGGAGGTTACGGACAATGAAGAAAGTTAGGTTAACTATGAAGTACGAAGAACAATACAGAATCATCAAAGAGCTGGTTGATCATGGCGGAAACAAGAAAAGAGCTGCCCTTATCTTGGGGATCTCTGTCAGACAGCTGAACAGAAGAATCAACCAGTATCGAAGCAAAGGAAAAGCGGCCTTTGTTCATGGGAACGCCGGTCGCTTACCTGTTAATTGTCTCACCACAGAAATTAACAAACAAATTGTAACTCTATATCGCACCAAATATCAAGACTGCAACTTGACTCACTTCGTTGAGCTACTTGAAGAAATCGAGCACATCTCTGTTTCTTACACCAAGGTCTATAACCTGCTTAAGGACAATTACATCCTTTCGCCAAAGCCTTGGAGGCAAACTAAGCGGAAAATGGCCAAAAAGAAGTGGTACCGGGATCACCCAAAGCAGACAACCAAAGTTTCCGAAGAGGTTATCGACCACCAGGTAGCCTTGGAAGACGCACATCCTCGCCACGAGCGCTGTAAGTACTTCGGTGAGGAAATTCAAATGGATGCCTCTTCCCTGCTCTGGTTTGGCGATAAGAAGGCTCACCTGCACCTAGCCATAGACAACGCCACAGGTAACCTGGTCGGCGCCTACTTCGACTGGCAGGAGACTCTGAATGCATACTACCACGTCTATGAGCAGATTCTCGTGGATTACGGTATCCCTCTTAGATTCAAGACCGATAATCGGACTGTTTTCAACTACGAGACGGCTAAGACCAAGGCAGAGCACAAAGATGTACTTACGCAATTTGGTTATGCCTGCAAGACCCTCGGAACAGATATCGTAACCACTAGCGTCTCACAGGCCAAAGGCATGGTAGAACGGGCGAATCAGACCGTACAGAGCCGTTTGAAGCCCGAACTGAGGCTTCACAATATTACTACAATCGAAGATGCCAACAAGTATCTCCGGGAGGTTTTTGTGCCAAAATTCAACGAGAAGTTTGGACAAGATGTAGGCAAATTTGAATCAGCTTTCGACGACAGCCCTGATGGCGAGAAGATCAACTACACGCTGGCAGTACTATCTCCACGCACGTTTGACAGCGGCTCGGCTATCTCCTACAAGAATCACTATTATCAAGCCACAGATGCCTCAAACAAGCTTATTTGCTTTGCCAAAGGCACTAAATGCCTGGTTATCCAAGCGTTAGATGGCCAGTTGTTGGTCACCGTTGACGAGAAAGTGTATGCTTTAACCGAGATTCCGAAGAATGCCAAGGTCTCTCCGGATCTCGACTTTGAGACCAAGAAGAAGAAACCGCGGAAAAAGTATATTCCACCGATGTCCCATCCTTGGAAGCGGGCTTCGTTCATTGAGCAGCAGGAAAAAGCGCACAAGTATCACAGATTCACATAAAAATAGCGGGGAAAATTCCCCGCTAATAATTTAAATTTTACGGGACATTATCCCAAGTTATTGACACTGTTGTTAGCTTAAATTACAAAAAGTCCCCCGAACATCACCATTGATTTTGGGAGACTAAACTATACGTAGGCGAGTATGCTTCTTACAATCCTAACGTTCTTCATTGTAGCAGTCATCTAGCTTATTAGACTTTCAACGCACCAAAACCAGATTATCTTGCTACAGATTCTAAAATTTTTTGACAAATGCGTCCTTTTGGCCCATCTTTTATTCAGATTCCAGAATATGCTCTCTATCTTTGCTATTTATTGGGTACTGCCCTTTCCAAACATCATCTAATAACTTGACCGTGATATCTCTTACCTGTTCTCTAGTCAGTATATCGAGTATTTTAACGCCACCTAAAGCATTAAAATATTTATCTACAAATGCATAAGTATACTGTACATTTTTAAAATGATCTTGTGAAAGTAGAATTCCTTCAATAATACCTAAACCTATTTTCTTATTATTCGTAAAGGTACTTGTGAATAGTGAGAATGCTTTACCGTGTATATCCCCTTTTCCTAAAAAATCAAGCAACCACCATGGGTTTGAAATGTGTTCTTCATCATATGTTCGATATCCAATCCACCAAGCACGTGAGAGGTGCTGACTAAAAAACGCTCTAGTCGTCCCCATGAACATCATATTTTTCAAATACTCCGGTGTATCTCTAATCTCTAGGCTTTCAAAAATATAATCTAGATAGAAGGTATTCAACATAGTAAACCAAAACTCCTCCGTGGAGGCTTGAGTTAACGTAAGGTTGGGAAAAGTTGTATATACATTTTTGGCATTACGAATTCCAAAACCTTCGTTACCTCTAACAACCAACGGTGAATAGTTAAAAGAAATACGGTTGCTCTCAAATACTGCCGGAGAATCGAACAATCTTTCAACAGCTTGACGATCTCTGTTTTTATACATTTGATAGTATTTACTATCAAACTTTTCTTTAAATGTCTGCAAAAACTGAGATGTGCAGATTTTGGCTCTAACATTAGTCATTATTTCCCAACACCCCTTTCAATTCATTCATCATCTTGTCCATTGGATCATTTAGGATCAACTGAGCCAACTCGATTGTTGAAATATCCTTATTATCGGCCACCGACTCTAGATTATGCCCTAATTTTTCACATTTTGATTCAATTACTTGATACCATTGTGATGTGTCATCAACTGTATCTCCATTGACAATTGTATCCAAAACATAAATTAATGCGGGAAGAATAACTCCATTAAGCATTGTTTCTCCAAAACCATAGCTCTGACTTTCCACATAGAATTTATACTGTTTACTTGGCATCTTAATTAGAATAATGTCTTGATCGAGATCTACAGAAGTTACATCATCTTGACTATTCTCCGTAACCTTAATTATCGAAGAAAGCTTAGTGAAGTTATTCGTATCTTCGATATCTAAACTCTTAGTAAATGCTATTGCTAATGGATCACCAACTGATAAATCTGGAAAAACGTAATCAGTGCCATACAGATCTGGATTTACAGCAGAATTCTTATATCCAATCAAATCTTCAGTAACTAAGAATAACGGTGTGATGTCTACACGTTGGCGCATGTAATCAGGATTAATTTCTAACGAAAATTCACTTCTTTCCAGTGCCAATTTTGTCATTTTTCTATACATTGTTCGCCGACACTCAACTTGAACGTAGAACGCTGCCCTTCCTTTTTTTAACAACTCTTCAAAGGAGTCATTCTTCAGATCAAATTTTATTCTTAATACTGCATTATGTGTAGAGGTTGCTTGTTCCAATTTGTAATTAACATCAAAGTACGCTCTATCTGGCAAATAATCATCATCATCATCTATAGAAAGAACAGGATAAGGATATAGACTATCAACGAGCCGCATATGTGTCCACCTCCATCTTCAATCTGCCCGGTTCTTTAAATTGGACTCTAATTTTCGTCCATATGCCTTGTTGTACAGTTGCAATAAAAATATGATTACGATTAACTCTTAATTGAATAGAATTGATTGTTGCCCTGTGGATACTGATGTTTGATTTATTACCTGAATCGCCAACCACACTAATCACTATCTTCACATCGTTAATAGTTTGATTCGGCTTCAACATCAAGTCGTACATACCAAGACTAGCATCCCTTTCAATTAGGTGATAAGCATACGTGGTTACGGTTTTACGGCTAACCGACTCAAGATAATGGATTTGTTCATCACTTTCTTCAGAAGGCTTATTATTTCCTTGTCCTTCCTTTCCAAGCCCATCATTCTTACCATCTTTCAGTGTCCCTATTCCACCATTATCACTATTAAATCGACTAGAGCCTCCCTGGTTGCCATTTCCTTTAGACAATCCATTCTCGGTCATCCTCAGTGAATTTGCTATTTTTTCATTGTCTACCTCTTGATGACGAACTGGATGTACATGGCTAATCGTTGAATTCTCTTTAAAATCTACTTGAGGGTGCACTTTTAAAAGTTCATCGCTGTCTCTTAGTTCATTTCCATTTTTTGTATCTGGTAAGAAATCTGCTACACCAAATGCATCAACTACTTTTTCGATTTTTGGACTACAGTTTTTAATTACTGCATCTTTTATACTCTTTCGTAACGCTCGCAAGAATCTGTTCGCATACTGTGGATCTGAATATCTTTCCGGAGACCATTTGTCATGTGATACATTCTCAACCTGCTTCAATATACTGTTAATACGATCCCCTAATGCACAAAAAACAGCAGAAAACTTGATAGTTCTACTAAAGCCCTTCTGATCATAAATCTTCATCCCTGATTTGCGCGACATCAGTACACGACGGTTTGGATGCTCAATATTTGCCGAAATATATAAGAGAGTTTCCTCTGGAGCAATTCCAAATTCCTGTAAACCATTTAAATGGCACATAATTCTTTTATCGTCATGTAGGACTTCGTAATAGCTAACGCTATTCGGCTTATCTTTTTTCTGTTTATGTGCGTTGAGCCTACGTAAATACATTTTTTTGATTTTTTTAGCGTCAATAGGTTCGTCATTAAGGTAAACTCTTAGTTTTTGAGGGATTTCTTGCGTATCCGTCATTGAGACCAAAAAGTTTTCAAAAAGAGATAGCTCTACACCTTTTTCCCAGTTGGAAGGTACACCTATGATATAAATATCAGTACCATCCTCTGTACGTTTCTCAGAATCAAACGGTACTTCATCAGAAAACGGCTTCTTACTTTGTCCATCAACACTAAAATAGCCAGGTCCTTGTGTAACCTCAGCTCCCTTTTCAAACGATACAAACTGCATAACGCCAATTGATTTCTTGATATTACCTACTTTGGTACTGTAAAAAACCATCCACAATTGACTTACAGCAAAGGGAGCTGCTTTACCAATCCCAAATGATCCTGCAGAGCCTTCGTCACTTTTGAAGGAAGATCCTACCTGTTCAACAAGAGACTCCCAATTGCCATGCTTTAAACCAGTAGTGTTGAAGTCACTTATCTTTAGGACTTTGATTTTCTCACTATTCAAGCACTTTTCCATCGAGTGAATTAATTGCTGGGTTTTTTTATCTTCTAACCACTCACGTTTTGCGGCAGGAATAATATGTTCTTTCAACGTATGGTAACCTGGAAGATCTTCTGCAATGATATCAAATTCCTTAAACTTCACTGTGACAGGTTTAGTATTATCAATAACAGCATCTAAAGAATTTTGACAGACCTCTCGAGTCATCGATGAAAGACTATTATCTCTAAAACTTTCAATTGCTGGATTGGCCGCAGCAACTTTCTGCAAGTCTCTACCACTTGGAAAGAACCATTTTCCAGATTCCATATTTCCTTGCTGACTATAGAAATCAACAACATTTATATTGATTTTACTCAAAACATCAATAAGTGTTTTCTGTTCACTTATCGTGAACTGACCAAATTCTTTTTGAAAATCAGTCTTTAATACCTCATTATCTTTTATATAAGGCTGTATTTTAGTAAGTATTTCTTTTCCTTGCATGATTGGCTTAACCCCCCATTTCCTTGATTTGACTGCTTACTCAACCTATAATCATTTGTATATAATTATACTCTTTTTTATAGTGTGTTTCTTACTAATTTAACTTTATTTTGGGAGTGAAAAAATTCTACGCTACAATAAAAGCTTCTTCCCATGGTTGGAAAGGAGCTTTTACAAGTTACAGAAAAATTGATAGATTATCGCTGAATAACACCGCTTTGTATCTGATTTGAACAGTACATATTTGCATACTTAAGTAGGAAATCTTTCGAGACCCCAGTACTTCTACTTATTGAAGAAAACAATTGACCAACATTTGAACCAATATTGTTTTCAAAAACATCTTTATACCAGTCATCTAATTTGACATAGCTCAATAATATATATGGCTCTTCAATAAAAGTCAACCGAGTATCACTTTCTTCACGGTATTTATTGGCAATTCCTTGCTTTTCACAGAAAGTGTATAATTCAAACTCATCACTTAAATCCAAGTCATTCATCAAACGTGGTAGCGCATCATAAATACGCTCAAGATTAATTGGACCTGGATGATACCATCTAAGCTCATGTAGCAGTCTAGACAGAGATTCTGTTTTTCTGATTTTTGCTGGATCGATAAATTTGTACAGATCGTCTTTAGAAATAACGATCTGGCTATCCTTTATTAAGGCATTTTGAAATTCAAGTAACCCGTGACAAGCTACCAACGACCTCTTATCACAAAATTGTTTGTATTCTTCAAAGAGTTCTTGGGTTAGTGGCGTTTTATAAATACGTTTAGCGTAAGCACCCAATAGCAGAGTATATTAAAATCCCATCCTAGCAATGCTAAGATGGGATTAATCAGTTTATGGGACTTTACTTGCAGTGGAGCTGAACATTCTCAGCCCATGGTAAATAGGCTTCCAGACGTTGATCGTCTAATAATGACAGCTCATTGGGCAGCTTGTCTAGAAGATAGTTGATATATTTGAATTGATCCAAGCCATTTTGCTTGGCAGTTTCGAGTATGCTCATAATGATAGCCATGGACTTGGCGCCGGAACTGCTCTGTGAAAAGAGCCAGTTCTTGCGTCCCATGACGATCTCTTTGACTGCTCGTTCTGCTCTGTTGTTGGACAGTTCAAGGCGACCATCTTTTAGAACGTTCATGAACTTGTCCATGTGCTTTATGCAATACTGGAAGGCCGTCCCCAGCTTGCCGGAAGGCAACACGGAGATTGATTTCTTGGAGCACCAGTCGGAAAACTTCTCTAGCAGAGGCTTTAATTCAGACTGACGCTTCTCGTATCTCTCTTCAGCGGAAAGATCTTCCCAAGCGTGCTCCAGGCTAAACATTTGATTACAGTAGTGGATCCCTTGATTAGCCACTGAAGTTGCGTCTGATTCTCTAGCCTTGTCTTTAGGCAAGGAATCATGGAATTTGCGTCTTGCATGAGCCATACAGCCTACAAGAGTCACATCCTGTTGGCTTAATCGTAAATAGCCAGGATATTGATCACAATGAAGGTATCCGCTGAAGCCTGTGAGGAAATCCCACGCTTCGGCACCTTTTCGTGATCCATGGTGATACAGGACAATCGGCTTCTCGGCATGCTTGCCTGATAAGAAGGTCCAGACGTAGTCTTTAGCTCTTTCGCTGTCTAAGACTCGATATGGCGTCTCATCTGCGTGAATGACATCCAGCTTTAGCAGCTCTTTTCTCAAGAGCTCGTAAAGGCTGGAGAGGTAGTACTCGCAGACTTTGATATGCCAATTCGAAACCGTCTTGTGATCAAGCGGAAGGCCCATGCGCCGCAAGTCTTTCTCTTGCCGGTAGGCAGGAACCTTGAGGACATACTTCTGATAGATCGTATCAGCGATCAAAGAAGCTGAGCCAAGACTGTTGGTTAATGGTGCCTTGGGTACAGGTGCTTTGATAATCTTGTCAGCTGGTGCCTCATCACTGCAGTGCTGGCACTTGTAAGAGTGCTGGATGTGATCGATTCGTTTAACCTGGGCTGGAATATAGAGCAGCTCTTTTCTAGCACAGAAGCTGCCGATCTCTTTCAGCTCGTGCTGGCAGTCTGGACAGGTAAGATCATCCAAACGATGATGAACTTCCTCGCCCGGCAGAGAATCTAAGATATCTTGCTTTCTGCCGACTTGCTTGCGTCTCTTATAGGTAATAGTTTCGGTAACGCGAGGGTAAGTCCTCGTCATCTTGAGAGGCATTGTCTTCCTCGAAAAGGCTCAGTTGATCTGGGTTGACAGCTCTCTTTTCGGAAGACTTGCCGTAAAGCTTATTAGTCAAATAAGCAACTTGTTCAGTAAGAAGGGCAACCTGCTTGAGCAATTCTTCGTTATTTGCTTTGAGCGCTTCGATATTAGCTTTAAGCGTTTCAATTAAAGCTAAAGTTTCTTTTTCGGTCATGATCGCTGTCCCTCCTTGATTCATAATCATAAGAATACCAGAAAAGCTCGTGAAATCAATAGAATTCACGAGCTCTTGCGGTATTAATTTTAGGATCAATGGTAAAGCCTTGCATCAAGCGCATGACTTGTTCATCAGACAACTCTCGAACTTCGTCTTCATTGTTTGGCCAGGCCAGCTTCCCGTTCTCAAAGCGTTTATAGAGCAGCCAGAATCCCTGGCCGTCCCAATAAAGTGCTTTGAAGCGATCTCTTCGGCTGCCGCAGAAGAGAAAGACACTTCCAGAGAAGGGATCGAGATGGAAGCTCTTCTTAACTATGTAAGCAAGCGAATCAATTCCCCGGCGCATGTCGGTCTTACCGCAAACAATGAACACTCGACCTAATTCAGCCAGATTAATCATGGCTCAAGAACCTGTCCACGACTTCGAGCATAAGCTCGTTAGTGGCATCACTGTAAAATGACAGCTCAACTCCATTGGACTTCAGATTGAGAACGAGCCTGTTCTTTGGAAGCTTATTCCTAGGTCTGGGTTTGCCCTTCGGCAGCTCGAGCGGTACGATTGGATGTTCAGTCATAATATCGTGTTCCTCCGTATTCAATTGTTAAGAACAGTATATGACTATTGCCCGGGGGTTGATAGATACCGCGCTATTGGGTGCTTACCGTTTAGCTGCAAATTCCCTTATACCACGTGAAGTATCTTGAAAAGCAACAATTTCGCTATTCACTACGGATTTGTTCTTTTCGGTAGGAATTGGTGAATCACCACTTACAGGGTACTTTGGATTATATTTAATTAATGTTTGTGAAGAGGTCAGAGAAAAACTCAGCTCGAAATTTATATATTTTTTAATATTTAGTTTTATACATATCTCTGCTAATTCGAAGCCAGTCAAAATATTCATTTCTTCAAACAGTTGACCATTTTGCTTGACAATGTCGTTCAGATCATGTCTGCCGTTTGGCAACTTACTTATCACAGATACCAATTGCTCCTTATAGCGTGACGCCCAAGTTAGTCTGTAAAACCTATATGAATCTTTATCAGATTGAATCACCATATCGGAATACAATACCTTTGTCCTAAAATTAGCCAAGCTATTTTCTTTAGCATCCAATCTGCTTATCTCTTGACAATACTCATTGTAACTGTTTAATAGACTCACATTTATTTTTTTAGGCTGATACATATTATTCCTGGCAAAAGATTCAAATGCAGAATTAAACCCTTGGCGAGCAGGCTCTTTTAACCCATACACAGGATTTGATGCTTTTAATACTGATCCATCTGTAGGGTGTTTTTTTGATGCATTTCTAGATTCAGAACTTTCTTCCTTTTCTACAAGGTCATTTTCTATAATTACAGGCTCTTCGATAATTCCTTCTTTATTCACCCATGTTGGTACATTTTTCATTATTAATTCTTCAACTTCACCAGTCGAAAGGCCAGTTTGAATTGAAATTCTAATAAAGGTTGCATACTTATGTTGGCCAGTACATTGTTTTAATACCTTAACTAGCCAGTCTTTATCATTTACAGTGCCAATTCTGAAATGCATTCCTTCTTCAAAGGTTAACTTTTCAGAAATCCAGTTTTCAACATGACGATTCTTGCACAAATCTAAAAGAGATTTAACAGAATCTAACCCTAAATTTTTCCGTTGTGAACACTTCAATTCATTATATACGTATCCAAGGCCGTATAGTCCAGGTCTCAACTGTTGAAATATAGAAATTACATACTCAAAATCATCTTTTTCTTTATTTGAATTTGTATCTTTCGCCTTAGATAACATCAAAAACTTTTCGTGATTAATTTTTTCCGTCTCAGGATCAGTATAGGTAGTATTTGAATAAACTGGCTTATATGGATCAATTACAATTTTGTTACTGTTCACCCAATTAGGAAGTAACCGCTCAATTTTTTTACGAATGCTAAGCGATGAAAAACCTGTTTCTTCTGAAATCTTGTTACTTGCTGAAATAATGTTTTCGCCAACAAATTTTTTGAGTAGTCCTTTAAGCCAATCCTTTTCATCTACTGAGCCGATTCTAAAACGTGTCCCAGTCAATAAAGTTAAATTCTCATGTACTTTCTCTGGAAGATTTATCTTCTTGCACAAATCAAGCAGCTCTTGCTTTGTAGTTATACTCAAATCTTCCATCAAAGACGGATTAGAATAGAATAGTAGTAACAGATCGTAATAACCAGGCTTCAGTTTATTAAATTCAAAAACTAGCTTTTCAAGTTTAAGAGCGTTCTTCTCTGCTTCCACCACACTAGAATCAATACTTACTACCGTACCAGATTCCTGTTCATATTCTGCTTCTGGCTGGTTCATATTCAACTGTTCACCAATCTGAGGTAACAATTTCTCGTTTTCTTCTCCAAAAAGCTCCTTATCAAGAGAAACTGAATTATCTTTACCTGTATCCAAATATGGGCTTTCTTCATTTTTAGGTGAGCTTAACACTAGTTTGTCTGACGCCACAGCACTTGTCCCTTTAATATCTGCAAAATTCTTATCTGTAAATAACTTAAAGGAATTTTGTTCACCTTCTGATAGAAAAAAATTACCTGCAGCTATGCGTTTAAGCTCGTCAAGTAGCTTTGTATTACTTTGTGGCTCAAATTGTTCATGATTTGGGTTGATTCCAAATTGACTGAGATCTCTACATACGCGGTCAATTGCGGCTTCTGCGTCTCCATAGTACTCACTACCGCGAAGACGGACAAAATGCCAGCCAAGGCGTTCCAAAATGGTCTGCCTTTCCATATCATTCCGGATCTGTTCCTCGCTACTGTGCCAACGTTCACCATCACATTCAATAGCAACTTTTCTATTGCCATCAATCGCAACCATATCGATCCGATATGCTCCAACTGGCCATTGCTGAACAAGCTTATAGCCCCTTGCAGCTAGCGCTTTTGCGACTTCTTCTTCAAACGGCGATTCTGCTTCTCTTTCTATCTTTTCATTTTCGATCATGAATGCATGTGGATTAGAAGCATACTCAAGCAGTTCCTTTCTCACATCCCCTTCTTGCAGGTCATTCGCGTAATCTAAGGAGTTGACTACCCATAGTTGGTCTTTCGCACGGCTTACCGCAACGTTATATCTCCTTCTCAAGTCCTTCCCAGGCTGAGAATCAGGAGCTCCCATTTTTCTGATGGGTCCGACTTCCTTCTCATTGCTGTCAATCATGGAAAGAAATACAACATCTCTCTCATCGCCTTGAAATTCCGCTGAAGTACCACATAAAATTTGGTGTCTTTGGTATTCAGTCAAATTCAGCTTGCTTACTAGTTTATTTTGAATCAGCTTGGCTTGATCTTTACCGATCAAAGAGATTACGCCTATTGTCTTGTCTTTATACTGTTTGACACAAAGCATGGCTTGTATAAGAGAGACAATCGTGTTCGCTTCAACTTCATTAGTTTTGTGTCTACCATCTCGATGACCATCAACACGGTAATTGACCATAGCAGGCAATAAGTCACTGCTACTACTGTCACGAAGTGGCTTGATTTTGCCGTCATAGCTCAAGCGGTTTGAAAAACCGATAATTTCTGGTACACAACGGAAATGCTCACGAAGCATCAAAGGTTGGCAGATAGTTGCAGCGATATCATACAAGGATGTATTTGCTGAAAACAAAGCCCAATTAGGTAATACATCCTTAATGGTACTTGCAGCTAACGAATTTAATTCATCTAATTTTGTAAAACTTCCAGTTGGACTAACCTGTTTATCATCCCCGACAATAATGACTTTTTTAGCCAAATACAGAACTGGCAAGGCTGACAAATCAGCTTGACTGGCTTCATCAATTATCAAGACATCAAACTTGTTCTTGCCAGGAACCATATTGTTGGTTACATTGCTGAGGTTCATGATCCAAGCCGGGACCGCTTCTTGACACTTGATCATCAGCTGTTGTGCTTGATTGCGATACATCGCCGCATTCTTACCTTTGCCTTTACCAATCTTTTTAGTGAGTAACTTCCAACTCTGCAGATTCTTCTGCAGATCAGGATTGCATTCAGTTTTTTCCAACAGGTGACGCCAAGCTTCAGTTTCTGCTAGCTGAGCCGTAATCTTACGATATTCCTTACTGAGTTCACTGTTCTTTCTTTGAAGCTTCTCGAATGGCTCTGCAGTGATTTCGGCAAGCTTTTGATTATACTGCTTCCACTCCCAAGCCTCTTCAATATTTTCAGGTACCTTGTCTAAACCGAATTTATCCTCACGGTATTTGATTTTTTCTGCCCAGACAGGTGCTGCTGCAGAGAGCTTCTCCAAATATTTCTTCCTAGTAGCTTGTACAGCATAAAGGCTATAAAGGCGCTGAAGTTCTTGATAATCTTTTGAATATTGACTAGTATCTTTTTCTTTCCAATCACTCTGCAGTTTTCGACAAATATCTGCTATTCCCAGTTCATTAATCTTTGCGGTTAATTCTTTATATTTGCCAACTTTCTTTTGATATTCAATACACAACAATTGTAGTTGACATAGAAATGGCAATTCTCCTTCAATTTTTTCAAAGATCTCTGAAATAATATCTGAATTGGATTGATCATAGGAAAAATCAAATATGCTCTCGGTTTTAAACCCAGCCTGCTGCAATAACTTTTTCAGTTGAGCAAAATCAGTATCATACCAATTCAGCCGCTTCTTGATCTGGCTAACATATTGCAAAGCTTGCAGTTCTGGGGATCGTCCATCATTTAAGGAGTCAAAGCTAGGCTCACGAATCAAATCTTGCCAGTAATTGGTGCAAGTTGTCCGCAATTCCTGCAAATTCAGATAACCTAAGACCAAATCACAGTCTTCAGCATTCTTCATTGGCTGGCCATTGATTTTTACCATGCTCTCTACTGCATCAAATTGCTTATTAACAAGTCTAGCTAGTTTTCCGATTTTACCTTTTTCAAGATATTTATCTCTCATTTTTTCGATTACCGAAGGTAAATCAACGGAGTTGTAAGTTTGATCTATAGTTATCTCCTTACCAAAGAGTTTTGTAGCCAGCTCATTGGACAACTCTGCAGTGGCCGTAATTTGATCACAAAGCATTTCCCAGCGTTTAGTCAACCCACTACTTTCACCATTTTTACCATCTACTACGGCATTAAATTCCCATTGAACCGTAATTCTTTCTTTTGAAAGAAAGTCTTGCAACTTCTCCGTTGGCTCGATATATTGTTGATGTGATTGCAGTGAAATACGAGTTCCATCGTAAATAGCTACTTGATTTTCTTCATTATATTCTGCTTCAACATCAGAAATACAATTAGAAATTTTATCTCGTATACTTTGTACAGCAGCCAAGCAATCTGAAAGTTCCTTTGGAGAGGCGATTGTTTCTGGATCCGGTACCTCTTCAGTCAATTCCTTTTCTTCATTAGAACTTACAGAAGTATTTGTTTTGTAAAGCTCGGATAGCTCCTCATAACTTAATGGCAAAGGCGTATCGAGCTTGATTTTGCCTGGAATATAATCCAGTTTTTCTGCGTTTTCACTGACAAATTTAGCAGCATCTGCCGGAGACATGCTACTTCCGTTGAAAATTAATGGCTTGTACTCCTTATATTTGATCTCGTAAATTCTTTGCCGTGTCTCTGATAATTTAGAAATAATTGCATCTCGAACATTAGCTTGTTCCTTAGCTTTCGCTCTCAATCCTTCTGAACTCTCATTAGACATATGCTCCGAGATACCGTCAATGGAACGCTCCATATCTTTATTTGAATCATCAAAAACTGCAACACACAGACTTTGTAGCTCTTTTGGAAGCTTGTCTTTTAAGACGCTCAAAGCTTTTGAACTGTAACTTGAAACTAAAATACTCTGCCCTTGAGCTAAAAAATTACCAATTAAGTTGGCAATCGTATGCGTCTTACCAGTACCTGGCGGTCCTTGAACCAAGACCTTGTCTGAATGTTGAATTTCTCGAGCTATTTGCAGTTGTTCTTTGTTAGCTGGCTTCGCGAGAAGGATGGTTGGATCTTCCCCACCGACTTCTGCTAGTTCTTGTTCTACCGACAATTCTTGTGCCGGCTTTAAGGGTCGAGTAGCTTGCTTACCTGTCAGATCTAATAATGTACTCGGGATGTCGCTCCCTTCTTCAATATCTGTGATCGTTCTATCAATAAACTTTGGAAGTCCATCTTGCTTGTTCTGCAAGATAAGCATTGGCTTAAATCTGATAAACAACTCATCTTGAGAATTTTGAAGTATTTCCTCGTTTTCCTTGAGGAACTTGCCCTTTGGACTTAGGCTATGAGCAGCGATCTCTAAGAATTCAATTACTTCTTTTCGATTAAGTGGGTGAATTGATGTTTCATCCAATTTTTGTTGCAATTTTTGAAATGCTTCAGATGAGGCATTATTAATTTTAGAGAATAACAGATCATACAACTGACTATTGCTGTTACCATCTACAACAGAAATCGTGTTTTTACGATCATCAAATTCAATTTTGACTTTCTGTAACAAGATCGGATGATTAATGTTTGGGTCATCTTTTAAGGTCAATAATCCATTGGCAATCATTAATTCATGTACTTCTGAATTTTGTGCCAAGTCTTGATAAAGATCAAAGAAATCTAGGAATAGCGCATTAACTTTTTCAAGAGGCTTCTGTCGAGATTGCCAAATTTCACGTTCTTTTAGCCAACTGTTATAAGCAGTTACACGTTGTTCATCATCTTCGAAAGCTTCATATAATTGTGATTCATCATCCACTGAGTAGGGGGCACTTTCATTAGCGTCATTTTCTCGCTTGATATTGTCGAGGTGTTCTGCTTGCTTTAAATAGTCATCCCAACCCACCTTAAGCCATTCCTTAAAACTCTCATTCGGTTCTGGGCACTTTTCAAATACCGGTTTCTGTATTTTTACAAGATAATCCTCTGAAGTTGCTTCATCGTTCTCTAATTGCTCATCATGAAACTCAACTTTTACGTATTCTGTATCTTGTGGTAAATCAGATAAATTATAAGACCAAGGTTGCTTACTCACGTCTGTAACAACTGACCTCTTTAACGAATTCATCCCTTTCAAAAAAGTTAACAGTTTGGTAACATTGCCACGATTTTCTTGAACATCCATCTTTTTCTCCAATTTTGATTTTTACTAGCTTAACAAATATATTATAGATGTTACAGCTTTCATTTAAAAGACACCGTGATGATATATCTCATCAAGAATACAAATCAGATGCAATTTTTTGACTAAAGCCATATTTTCTTGATATTACATACCAAAAAACTCTCCCTAAAGCATTAGAGAGAGTCACATTTCCTTGCCCCCTACATCATCGTCTGCTCAATAAAGTGCGCGATATTCTTTCCGGCGCGGGCATCGCTCGGCGTCTTGGCCACCGTGGTGTTGTAGCGGGCGTCACCGAAATAGGTCAGCCGGTAGTGCTTGCCGTCCTCCTCAATCCTAAAGCCGAAATCCTGCAGAGCCTTCCGGGTCTTGGCATCCATGATAGTGTAATTCTTCAACATCCTTTGAATCTCAGCCTTCTTTTTCCGGTAGACGCCTTGATAGTCATTTTTCTCGATCAGGTCCGAAAAAACATCGCTTCTTCTGCTAGGCTTCGCAACCCGGCGCTCCAGCTCATCAGCCAAAACTGACAGCACCAGTTCCTTGATCTCGCCTGGATAGAGATCCTCTTCATCCCCCATGACCAAAACCGGCCGCTTGTCCATCTCACCAAACTTGCTGTGCAAGCCCGCGTTTTCAGCCCGCAGAGCCTCATTCTCTTGGGTCAAGCTGTCAATCCGCTCCTGCAAAGTTTTCAGCTCATCATCAAATTCAGAGTAGACCTGTTCTTTCTCCGTTTCAGCCTGCTCCCGCTCTTCTTGCTGACTCTCCAGCCGGTCCTTGGAAATCGCGTTAAGCACGCCATCCCAAGTATATGTCCCGTCTACCTGCTGGCAGTTGCAGTAGGTCATCACCGCGTATATTATGCTATCCAGCATATTTTTCCTCTGCGCCGTGGTATCCTTATACCAAAAACTCTTCGGCTGAACGGCCTTGTTTGGATAGTAGACTCCTACTGTCCCATAATGCTCATTCAGCTCTTTGCTTGTTTCGTCATAGTTCGGACTCTCTTGAACCAGCACATGTGCCACGCCCTTGAGCTTGCTGGCCAACAAATTCACGTCAACTGGATATTGGCCCTGCTTGGTCTTTGACACATACACCACCGGCAGCTGGTAGGACGACTCGCCTTTAATCACTTTCGCCAGCAGATCAAAGTTATTTTTGCCAACATAAATCGGCTCTCTAGTAACTGGCAGGTCTCCATCAGCTTGCAGATGTCCTTCCTCAATTAAAAAGGTCAAAAAGTGCGGGGTGGAAAATTCCTGGTCCAGGTCATTTGCATCCCCCGTGAAGCTCCGGTCCAGCTGGATGTGCATCTTGCCCGCGGCAAAATTCATGACATAATCGCTGTTCCAGATCCGGCCGTTTTCCTCAACCTTTTGATAGCGGATAGCGACAGTATTCCCGTTTCTGTACTCCTCGATCTCCAGCCAATGCTGGTCATCCCCGTACCTGACATTCATCTGCCCGTCCCAGGCTAGCCCTGGAATCACATTCTCCTCGTACTGGCTCTCCTGGTTCCACTTGATCACTAACTGGATGAATTTTTCCTTAGTCAGCGTATCGTTTACATCAAGCATGGTCGAATACAGCAGCATTTTTAGTCCCCCTTTTTCACTTCTCCAAAACGTACTGCTTTAATTATACCCTAGTATGTCACCGCTTTCTCTAATCCATAATTTCTTCCTCTGGCCAATGGCTATGGTAGAGGGTTATCACTCTCCGCGCTAAAATCGTCTCCACGCTCTTTTTCAAGACTGGATCCTGGTAATACTCAATCTGCTCAAGCGGCGGAATATCGCCAATAAAGGCAGCTTTTTCCTCATCCAGGATCAAGCTGATACTGTCATCAGAATGCCCAGGCGTCGCGATAATCTCTCCTTCAATCCCCAGCTTTTTCAAAAAATCCCTGCTATCCTTGCACTTCAAATAAATGGCCTGCTCATCTGGTATCGGAGTAAACCTGGTCTTCTTCTCTTTGGCAAAAATTGCGTCTGGCCGGTGAATGAAATCCTTCTGTACATCCATCACCAAGAGCTTAACGCCTTGTGCCATCAAGTCCGCCGCGATCCCCATATGGTCCGGGTGATAATGCGTCACCAGCAGATACTCGATGCCTTCTAAGGATATTCCCTGCCCTTTAATGCAGTTTAAAAAAGCAGGCAAAGTCCCAGCCCAGTCCGTATCGATCAGCAGCTTGCCATTGATCAAGAAGGTCTTGGTCCGGCCATAAGTCAGTTCTGTTACGTCAGTCATGTTCTTCTCCTTATCTCTAGTCTCGCACATCGGCAATTCCCTTCCCCATCCCTTTTCCCAGCAAAACAATCTGTTCTTCCATAATCGCCAGCAGCTCGCCCGCGCTTTCTTTTCTTCCTCCCTTGATCCAGGCAGTCAAGATACTGATCATGAAGCCTGTCCTGACCGCCATAAAGTAATTCTTATGCGCCTCTGGCAAAGCCGGCAATTCTCCATATCGCCTGGCCAAAAGCTCCGCGTTCTTCATATGGCAGCTGTAAATGATGTCCTGCCTGCCAATTTTCAGCAAGAGCTCAAGGATTTCATAATGGTCTGCCCAATAGGCAAAAAAGTGCCGGGCTAAGTCCAGTTCACCGCCAAATTTCTCTGGCTGGTAACTATCCATCACTTCGCGAAAGCTCTCGTCACACTTCCAGACAAGCACGTCCGCCGTATTGTCAAAAGACCGGTAAAATGTCGTCCGCGCCATGCCTGCCTGTTTAGCAAGGTCCATCACAGTTATATCCGCAAAACTTTTCTGCTCAAGACACTTCTTCACCGCCAGCCAGGCCTTTTCAGCCGACCTTTTTGTCCGCGAGTCATTGCTGATATGGTACATTTTCTCCTCCTGCTGAGATCCGCTACAAATTTCCATCGCCGTGAAGCGGATTTTTTTAAAAAGCTTGTATCAAAGCGAATCCTAGCACATCATACGATTAAACGCAACAAATGTAGCGAAACAAACTAAGGAGGAAGAGACAAATGTGGCAGACATGGCTTTACTTTGTATCCTGGGGGTGGCTCTACTGCATGATCATCATGAGCATCATTTTAACCGTACAGCTGATCACTCAATGGAAGAAATGGGACAGCTGGCGGAAACTTGGGGCCTTCACCGTAATCACCCTAACCTTGCACGTTTGGGAAGAATGGGTGATCCCTGGCGGATTTCATTATATCTACGCGTGGTGCTAGTTGAAGAAGTTGAGTCCATATCTCTGTAGGATGTAGCTGATATTGTAAGTTAGTACGATTATCTCGACGGTTTGTTGGAAACCGTCTGTACTTCTTGCAAGAATATTTTCAATTCCGTAGTACTTTAGTACAGAGAACACACTCTCGATCGTTCGGCGAATTGCCATTAGCTCTCTTTTGTTATGCTGCTTAGCACCTTTCATATTTTTCCGGTAAGGTGTCCACAGTATATAGCCGTTTATCTTGAGAGTATCGTGCAGCTGCTTGCCTATATAGCCTTCATCGCCTAAAATAAAGTGCCCTTCGGGATGGGTAGTGAGAATCAGCTCTTCTGCTTCTTTTGCATCGTGTATTGATGCTTGTGTGATTACATAGCCAAGAACATAACCGTCTTGAGCTACGGCAAAGTGGCCTTTAAAGCCGTAATAGTAAAACTGTTTGGTTGAGTTATAGCCAATGTTGGCAATTCCTTCAAACACTTTAGCTCTGCGGTTTCTGATTGGCTGACACAAAGGCATGGGTAGACTGTCAATGATCATGTACTGATCAGACAGATCGACTCTTGAGTTTAGTTCGTTGACGATCTGAACAGTGATGCCAAGAAGCGCTCTAGCTCTGCGATTGAAACGAGATCTGGAGAGCCCACAAAGTCCCCAACAGCGAGCAAATCTGCGCTGAGAAGATATACCTTCCTCAGCTTGCCAGACAAGTAATGCAATAATTTCGTAGTCTGGAACCTTTACCAGACTGGCATTGCGACGGTGAGTTAACCGAGATGGAGCGTACTTGTAATAAAGTTTCTTGCAGATTTTCGACAAAGTTCGAAATTCCACTTGCAAACGGTGACTATAACGTTTAATCTGTAGTTGGTTCAACATTGTAAGGACTCCTTTCTTTTTTCCAACTAGAGTCTACAATGTTGGACCTTTTTTGTTAAGAAATTGAAACTATATTTCAACTAGCACCACGCGTATTATATCTATAACATCAATTCATCTCCGGCTTTGCGCGGCCTCTATCCCATGAACAAGCTCACTGACTTGATCACGAACTTCGGCGGGGCTCTGCTCTGGTTTATCCTGGTGGAAGCTAGCAAATATGGCCGCAAGATGAGCTTTGGAGTTATGATTTTTTCCTACTTTGAATGCTTCATTCACCTCTATCTTGCCCGGCACTCAATGGAAATTTTTGCCCAGATGGGGATTAACACCGGCTTTTACGCGCCTGGACTGGTCACTGCCCTTGCCTGCTGGCTGCCTTTAGGGATTGCCTATACGGTTTGCTTTATCAAAAACAGGCTCAAGCTGGCTGACATTGCCGGCGGGATCATCATTCTTGTCGTGTTATCAATTCTGCTGGTCAATTTGCCGGAAAAAGTTCTCAAGAACACGGATAACCCCTATGGCTGGACCAACCATGGCTTTTACAATCAATATATCCAGAAAATGAAAAAATAATATTGCATCAAAAAACTCTCTCTAAGCAAATAGAGAGAGTTGATTTGTATTGGAGAAAAAAATGTATTTAAGTCAGAGCTGCCGGCTTAGAAAAAGAATGGCATCCAAGCGCAGCTGCGGAAGCAATGGTTCATTGCAAAGAATGGACGACAGCTGTAGCTGCGGTAACTGTAGTAGTGAACCCGGACAATTACAACGACAACGTAGCTTTGGCAAGTTGGAGTGGTTGGCTTAGTTGGTTCAGTCGGCGCAGTTGGGGCAGTTGGAGCCGTAGGTGCGGTCGGTGCTGTAGGCGCGGTTGGAGCTGTTGGAGCAGTTGGGGCAGTAGGTGCAGTTGGAGCAGTTGGAGCAGTTGGGGCAGTTGGGGCAGTTGGAGCAGTTGGGGCAGTAGGTGCTGTAGGTGAGGTCGGTGCAGTTGGAGCAGTTGGGGCAGTCGGTGCGGTTGGCGCAGTTGGAGCAGTTTCGGCAGTGCCAGCAGTGCCAGCAGTGCCAGCAGTGCCAGCAGTGCCAGCAGTACCGGCAGTGCCAGCAGTACCGGCAGTACCGGCAGTGCCAGCAGTACCGGCAGTACCGGCAGTGCCAGCAGTTGGAGCAGTAGCTGCAGTTTCAGCAGTGCCAGCAGTTGGAGCAGTAGCTGCATTGCCAGCAGTACCAGCAGTCGGTGCAGTTGCCGCAGTTTCAGCAGTGCCCGCAGTTGGAGCGGTTGCTGCAGTTTCGGCAGTGCCAGCAGTTGCAGCCGTGTCCGCTAAGTCAGTTGCCAACTTTTCTGAAGTTGCCGCGGTTTCTGCCTTGCTTGCCGTGTCTGCAACAGTGGCAGTTGTTGCTTCAGTAGCCTGGCTTGCCGTATCTGCCGTAGTGGCTTCAGTTGCTTGACTAGTCGTAGTAGCAGTTTCTGAACTGCTGCCAGTTGTCTGTTCGGTAGCAGTTTGAGTAGTTTGCGTGGTTTGCGCGGTCTGAACAGTTTGCGTTTGCACGGCAGTCGTGTTAGCCGTGTCGTTTACGTCATCAGCCTTAACGCTGCTGTTGCCAAAGGCAAAGAACATCCCTAAGGTGGCGCTTGCCACCATTAAAGTTGACTTCCATTTTTTCATGAGACTTTCCTCCCGATTTTTCTCTTAATTCCATGTGTCGTCTTAACCCAGTTGGTCCGCCCGCTGATTTTTTTATAAAAAGCGATCACGATCGCCGGGTAAAGCAAGTAATTATAAAAAGCAAAAGTTAGCACGGTCCAGATCAAAAGCCCATATTGCTTTGTCTGGCTGGCCCGCTGGTACTGGACAATGATATACATGTTGAAAATCATGTTGACTGCCACAATCACCGCTAAGAGCCGCCAGTAGTCATCCAAATTGCTTAAAGTAAAGACAAAAACGATCAAGCTGGCGATCCCCGTAACCAAGGTGACAAAAGGTATCAGCATGTAAAATGACATCTCAGCTTTAGCTGGCAGGTTGATCCGGTGACTCTTTAAAACTCTCGGCCAGTAGCCAAAGAGGCAGTCAAGCCCTCCTTGCGTCCATCTGGCCCGCTGCTTGATAAAGGGACGGGGCTTATCGATGGCTTCTTGGTAAACCACCGCATCCCCGGCATACAAAGTCTTCTTCCCCTCTAGCAAAAAGCGGGTACTGAACTCAAAATCCTCCAGCAAGGCGTTGCCCCATGGCCGCTGGGCCGTCACCGAAGATACCCGGATAAACTGGCCATTGCCCGATGCCGCCGCGTTGCCTAAGCGGTTTCTGGTGTTCTGAATCCAGTCGTTGATGACCGTGAACTCAATGTCCTGCATGATCTGCAGCCAATTTCTGGTCTCCAGCATCCCCACCCGGGTCTGGAGCAGGTCCAGTTTTTCATCTTGGGCAAAATACTGGATGACCTTGAGGTAGCTTTCTTCTGCCATATAGGCATCCGCGTCCAAAACGCCGCAGATCAAATGGTCCGGGTCGCTATTGTCCATAACGACTTGCTGGTAGGCCCAGTTAAGAGCATTGCCCTTGCCTGTCTGGGCCTGGGGCAGCTGCCTTTGCAGAAGCTGGATTTTCCCGCCAGCCTGCTTGCTAAAGCTTTTGACCAAGAAGGCTGTGTCGTCACTGGACGCGTCATCGATGATGACCATTTTTACATTGGGTAAATTCGCCGTTTCCCTTAAAAACAGGCGCATGGTTTGTTCGATGATGCCTTCTTCATTCATGGCCGGGACCAGCAAGACCAACTGGTAGCCCTTGGTTAATAAGGGATCAAGCTCAATTGACTTGCCGTTTTGCCCCGCGGCCAGGAGCAAGAAGACCCAGAGGACATAAATGATTACGCCCGTTAGTGATATTTCAAAAATCGTCTGACTGATAAATCACCACCCCCTTTGAATGACTGGGGGCTATTTGACCTTGACTGCCGTAGGAGCAGTAGCTGCCGTTGCAGCCGTTGCAGCAGTGCCGGCAGTCGCCGCGGTTGCGGCTGTGGCTGCCGTTGCAGCAGTTGAAGCAAGAGACCCGTAGCCCGGGATGCCTGCTTTGCCTGGAACACCTGGCTTGCCCGGTACGCCTGGCTTAGCTGGAATACCTGGCTTAGCCGGGATGCCTGGAACTACTACCCAGCCTTCACCAAGCGCGCCGCTTCCGCCTTCTGCCTTTGCGGCAAGAGCAGCGATGCTGGCCACATCAGCGCTTTTGGCGGTTTGCGCTACGGCTGCCGTACTGCCAGTAGAAGCTGGAGTCAAGGCGTCGGCAATAACGCTTGGCAGGCTGGTCTGTGATAAAGCAATCAGTGATGCTGGCAGGATAGCCAACTTAACAATCTTTTTGATGTTCATGGTTCGGTCCTCTCTCATCTCTTATAAGTAATAATCCTATTCTTTCTAATGCATATTATAATAATCATCAAATCTGATTGCAATATCGGTATGAAAGTATAATAAAATACCCAACTTATTTAATTAGCCTTTAAGAAAAGTCCCGGTCTCTCGCGAAATATTTAGATTCTGGCAGCAATTCACATTATTTCTTACTTATTGAATTTGACTTTTTCGGGCCAACCTGCTACACGGATCTTGTTTTTCCCACAAAAAATCCTTCCAAGCAGTTTGCTTGAAAGGTTTTGGGTAGATATTTCCTAAAGGACATGTTTTGCCGCTCGGAATCTTTTGGCTTGATTGTCTTTTCCGGTATATACTTTGTGTAAGCAATGGAATTGAAAGGAGACCCCAAATGACAGAAAACAGAGCAAAAATAAGACAAGTTGGCGACTCGAAAGTTCTCCCTATTCCGAAGAATATCGTAGCTGATGCTGAAGAGTACAGCGTCTACCAGGGAAGAGATGGAATAATCGTTTTTGTTCCAGAGAGTTTAAATCCATTCCGTGATCCAGATTGGGACAAAAAATACACTGAATGTAAGCAGGAAGAAGCGTTCAGAGGATTAACATAGACCGGAAGCATAGCACAAAGGCCAGGCACTTACCATAGCGCCTGGCCTTATTTTTCTACAAAAACAGCTCCATCTCGTTATTCTTTTTACTGAAGCCCTTCTTTTCGTATGCGCTCTCGCCGTCTTCACTGGCATTCAGCCAAAGGCGTTTGATTCCGGTTCTACGGGCATAGTCGATTATTTCATCGACAATTTGCTTGGCGTAGCCCTGCTTTCTGGACTTAGGTGAAGTGTAGATGTTCAAGATATAGCCTTCCTGTCCGGTTAGGTTCTCCGCGTAGGGAATCCGGCTAAAAAGGCAAAGCGAACCAGTTGCCGCCAGTTTTCCGTCTTCCAGCATCCCCCAGCTGATCAAGTCCCTGTCAATATGGGTCAGATAGTACTGCTTAGTTGCTTCTTCCAAGGCGGAAAGATCGCTGTCTGTTGTGACTTCACCTAGTTCCGTAAACAGCTCTTTTCTCAGCCGCCAAAAATCGTTTGCAAATGTTCCATCAAGTCGCAAAAGCTGCTGTTTCATAAACTGGCCTCCTGTTTGATTAGATTATACCAACCTGCCTTTAAAAAGCGTTATTCCCACAAAAAGTCCTGCAAGGCCTTGTCGACTTTGCTGTTTTCATGGAGGCGGCTGTGCTGGCCGCCCTTGCCAGTGATCTTCAATTCCTTGTAACTCTTGGCCTTGACTAAAAGGTACTTGAGCGACTTAGAGGAATTGTTGTAGACCCGGCCGTCTGACTTTTTACCAGTATCACCGTAAATGTTAAGGACGTCAATTCCCTTTGGATAGACCTGCCGGAGCCGCGTCAGTTCTTGATAGGTCGAATTCATCTTCTTCGGCTTGCCGGATGCATCCAGACTTGAGTTTGAATTTTTGTCAAAGCCAATTATCCCGTTGAAGTGGCCGGCGATGTCAACCTGCTTCTTGATCTTTGGGAAATTCTTCTTAGCAGAATAATCCATGATCATGTAGCTGATGGCCATGTTGCCCATGGAGTGGCCAACCAGGTTCATCTTGGAAAAGCCCAGCTTCTTCTGGGCCGTTTTGACTGCCTTGTAGGCATACCAGCCGTCCTTATGGTAGTCGGGATTTTGGTTGTCGGCAAAACCGACTAAAACGACTGGATTCTTGGGCTTCTTAGCGAACTTGCCCTTGATTTTGACTGACCCGTTTTCGTTGACCGTAGCTTCCAAAACTTCATTGGTCTTGCCCGCCTGTCTGGCCGCTTCAGCCATATGTTTTTCCGCGTTGATGCTGGATCCGTAGCCATGGAAGAAGAAGGTCACCGTTTCCTTTGCCTGAGCTTTCTTCTCCGTCTTAGTCAGCTGTCTTTGGCATGCCGTCAGCAAAAGCAAACCGGTCAGCATAAGCGGGATAATTTTTGCCAAATGCTTGCTTCTTGTCTTCATTCTTTTCATCTCTCCAATTTGTTTATTTGCCAATTTCTATTCTACCTGGATGTATTCTTTTGGCCAAACAGTAAGCATAAAAATGCCCTGCAAGCAGCAAAAACGTTGTCTGACATTGCAGGGCAGATTATATTCAAAAACTATTGCTACATCTTTCCGCCGTAGACTGGGAAGACGCCGCTGTCTCCGTAATCCTTGATCACTTCGACATTTTTCAAAGTCTCCATATCCTCGTCTGAGATCACAAAGTCCACATCCGCGTTGGTCTTCATATGTTCAGGATTTGCCGTCTTCGGCAAAACGACCGTGCCCAGCTGGATGTCATAGCGGTTGCAAAGCTGGGGAACAGTTACGCCGTACTTCTTGGCCATTTCGACCAGTTCTGGCTGCTTCATGATTTCGCCGTGACCCATCGGGGAATATGCTTCAACAACGATCCCCTTCTTCTGGCAGTAGTCGATCAGCTCAAGCGGGCTGTTTGAAATGTGGCAGAGCACCTGGTTGACCATCGGCTTGACTTCTGCCCAGTCGTAAATGTTGTCGATGTCTTCTTTCAGGAAGTTGGAAACACCGATCGCCTTGACCTTCCCTGCCTTGTAGGCATCGGTCAGCGCCCGCCAGACTTCCCGGTTTTCCGCGAAGTATCTGTTGTCTGACTGGTTGACTTCTTTCCATGGCTGCGGGCTGTGAATGATCATCAAGTCGATATAGTCCAGGCCCAGCTTTTCCAGGCTCTCATCAATTGAGGCCGCGGCTGATTCATAGGATTTGTTTTCCGCAGCAACCTTTGAGGTAACAAAAATTTCTTCTCTTGGAATCCCTGCCGTCCGGACCCCTTCGCCGACCCCACGCTCATTGCCGTAGGCCTGGGCCGTGTCAAAATGCCGGTAGCCGATCTTCACCGCTTCCCGGACTGCTTCTGCTGCCTTGTCATCAGCAATAAACCAAGTACCCAGAGCCATCTGGGGAATCTGCACTCCATTACTTAAAGTCATCAGCTTGTCGTACATGTTTTTTCCTCCTCAATTTCAATTCTATGTTAATTATAGGAAGGTGGAAATAATATGTACAATGCTTATTCTTGATGGTCTGTTATGCATTTACCGCATATTGCTTCAGGGAGTTTTTCATTATCACAAGTGCCCGTCAAACCAGTTCTGGATTTCATTTAACCGGCTTAAGCGGTTCTTTGGTCGCCCGCTTCTGGACAGTTCGTGGTTCTCTCCGTGGAAGACCACCATCCGGCTTTCCGTGCCGTGGGACAGAAGCGCATGGAACATCTGCATCCCTTCTTCGACCGGGCAACGGTAGTCCTCATCTGAATTCAAAAACAGAGTCGGCGTCTTCACGTTTTTCACGTACTTGAGAGGTGAGTGCAGCCAAACCTTTTCCGGATCATCATCTTCACTCGTCCCCACCTGGTCAACGCAGAATTCCGGGGCAATATCAGACATGTGCTCAAAACTCAGCCAGTTAGAGATAGACCGCTGGGAAGCTGCCGCTTGGAAACGGTCGGTGTGGCCGATCACCCAGTTGGTCATAAAGCCGCCGTAAGAGCCACCAGTGATGCCTAAACGGCTTTGGTCAATGTCTGGATAAGCAGCAAGCACCGCGTCAGTAAACTTCATCAAGTCCTCGTAGTCAACCGTCCCGTAGCGGCCCCGCAGGTCGCCGTACTGGTTCCCCTGCCCGTTTGACCCGTGGATGTTGCAGAAGAAGACGAAATAGCCACTCCCGGCCCAAACCTGCATTTCATGGAAGAAGGCCTTGCTGTAAGTAGCACGGGGTCCGCCGTGAACGTCCAGGATTGCCGGGTACTTTTTCCCTGCCTGGTAGTCCTTTGGCAAGAGCACCCAGCCGTGCTGCCTTCCGTCTTCTACTGATTCATATTCCACTTGGTTGACCTTGGCTACGTATTTGCCAGCTAATAGTTGGTCATTATAGTTGGATAATTTTTCTACCTGGCCATTTTTCACCTGGTAGAATTCCAAAAGTTCGTTGGCAAATGCCGCTTCCAGGAAAAATTCGTCTTTCCCTGTCATGCGGAAGCCCTTGATGATCCCGTCAGTGGCGAAAAAGGGCTTGACTTCTTTTCCGTCAAAAACATAGATTTCATCATGGTCAACAATTGTCGTTACAAAGTAGAACTTGTCGCCAAAGACATCAAATGCATTGCCGGCAATGACGGAGCAGTCCCCGGCAATAGCGCTCTGGCCGGAATTGTCCCAGTAGGCGGCCAATTCCAGACCATCCTCAGTTAACCGGTAGAATTCCGGATTTTCGTTTAAGCCGGTCTTTTTATGGGTGTTGGCGAAGCAGTAGACTTGCTCTTTTAAGGCAAAAATTGCTGAAACTTCCGCCTTGCCGGCTGCTAAAAGGAGCTTGGCTTCTCCTGTTCTTGGGTCAACTTCATAGACCGCCCCGTCAAAGGGCCGCCGGGTCTGGTAGCTGACCCCCACCACGTAGACTTTTTCACCAACTACAAAGGTCTCCATAACCGTAAAGTCTGGCTCAGCTTTGAAAAGTTCAGTCAGCTTTTCTTCTTCTAAGTCCCAGACATAAAGGCGGTCGCGGAGCTTGTTGATGTAACCCTGGCCATTGAAGTAATAAGGCAATTCATCCAGGACTTGGTAGTCAGTCGATTTCCCTTCAGCCAGGTCCGCCCGTCTGCTTAAAAGTAGGTAGCGGTCTTTTACTGAATTGATTACCTGGTAGCCAGCTTCTTTGAACTCAGCAACTTTTGCTGGACTGGCCTGGTCCAGTTCTTGCTTATAAAGCAAGCTACCTCCTTTGCCTTCTTGAAAAGTGTAGTAGACCGCCTTTTCTACTAAGGCATAGCTCTTCTCTTGCCCTAAAGTCGTCAAGCGCTTGAGCTCGCCATTTTCAAAGACATCCAGCCAGTTCCAGTAGCCTTCCCCATCGGCCTTGGCCTGGTTTCTGGCGAGTATTGCCCTTTTGCCCTTAGCCTGCAAGTTGCCCAGGCTGACAACCTGATACAAATCTTCTGCTTTGACTGCTTCCATTTTTTCTTTTTCCTCCTGCTTTGCTTTTTAAGGTGATTTCATTATAGCAAAGTTAAAGGATTAGATTCAGCTTAGTTTTATATATTTTTTACCAAGAAAAAAGCTGGTCGAAACCAGCTTTATCTATTGCTATTCTTATTGCTCTGCCTTGACGGCAACTTTGTGCACCTTGAGATAGTGGATAAAGGCGTAGACCGTGATCAAGGCAAAGAAGATGGTGCTGACCAGCATAGCTGTCCGGGAGCTGCTGCTGCCCATGAGGCCGCTTAAGTAGTCAACCACCGTCGGTGAAACCGAGCAGCCAAGGTTGACTAAGACCAAAACGATGGTCGTAGCCAGGTTGACGCTGCCTTCTGGCGCCGCCCAGTCCAGCCAGTTGTACATGTAAGGCACGCCCATGCCGAAGCCAAAGCCCAAGACGATCACGCCGATAAACAGCATGACCAGGCTGCTGGCAAAAGTCGTAACCAAGAAGCCCAGGGTAACAATCGCGAAACCAACTGGGAAAATCTTGTCATGCAGCTTCTTAAAGAAGAAACCAAAGCTGGCCCCAATCGGAATCGAGATCAAGGTTGAAATCCCGGCAACCAGCGCCGGAGTACTGGAAGAGCCCAGGTGCTCTTCAACAATCAGAGTCGGCAGCTTGTAGGACATTGGCATGTAGAAAAGGAAGATCAAGAACATCAATGCCGCAATCAAGCAAACCTTGCCATTGATCCGCTGCTTGGCCTTCTTTTGCTTACTTGCTACATCTGCCTGCTTTTTTTGCAAAGGAACAAAAAGGGCAAAGAGAATCAAGGATGGGATGACCAGGAAGTAGATCGCGAAAGCGGCATGCCAGCTGATCGTAACCAAGTAGCTGATCAAGAAGGATGAAATTGCCGCTCCGACGCTCCCCATCACGTTCTGGTAGCCGATCATGGTCGCCAGCTCTTCTTCATCGCCATTATAGAACTGCGGAATCAGACTAACGGCCAGGGAATTAAATAGACCAATTCCCAGCCCGATCAAAAATCTGGAAATCAAGATCGGCCCATATTGACTTGCATACATCGGGAAAGTCCCAGCCAAGAGAGTCAAAAGCAGTCCAAAAATAATCGTTGCCTTCTCCCCTATAAAGCGAATCAATACCGGACTGACTACTAACCCCAAGATAATCCCAAAGTTCGGCACCGTGGCTAAAGATTCAACCCCGGCCTTGCTTACCCCTGGAAAAGCCTTGTACATCAAGGGCAGAGCCGAAGCAATCTGCGGAGCCATCATCAAAAACAAAGATATGGACAAGAGCGAAACTTTAAAAATCGCCTTGTCTTTAACATTTTTCTTCTCAGACATTTTCTAAACCTCCTGCTTGTTTGCTAACTATGATAGCTTTCTGAGCAAGCGGTTTCAATGTCATAACTTGTCAGAAATCCGGCGCTTGTTGATCTCACTATTTTTTATATAGATCAATTTCCGCCTCTTTGCGGTCAACTTTTTGCCCTAGCCAATTCCTGGGATAATGACTATAATCTAGTTAAACGCTTACAAGTGAAAGGAGAATATCATGACTAAAGAAGAATTAGCAGAAGCAGTTATTAAGCTGCGCAGTGAATTCAAGGCCAGCGACGACAAACGTGACGAAGGCCTGCCAACCGAAATTCCAGAGGTAGAAAGAATCAATGACATCAGCTACGGGCCAGACCCAAAGTGGAACCTGCTAGACATCTACCTGCCTAAAGACCGGACTGGCAAAGTGCCAGTCATCATCAGCATCCATGGCGGCGGCTGGGTCTATGGGACTAAAGAAACCTACCAGTTCTACGGAATGGGCCTGGCTAAGGAAGGCTTTGCCTTTGTCAACTTCAACTACCGTCTGGCTCCAGACGTCCAGTTCCCAAGCGAGCTGGATGACGTCAACCGCGTCATGCACTGGGTAGCTGAACATGGAGCTGAATACGACCTGGACACTGACAATGTCTTCCTGGTCGGCGACTCAGCCGGCGGGCAGATGGAAGAGCAGTACCTGGCCATCTTGACTAACGATAAGTTCCGCCAACTTTTTGGCTACGAATTGCCTAAATTGACAATTAGAGCAGCTGCGCTTAACTGCGGGGCCTACTTCATGCTGACGCCTGGCTTTACCAATGGAGCACCTGGCGCCTACTTTACCCCGGAAGCAGTCAAGGGAAAAGAAGAGATGCTGGACACGGAGAAGTACTTGACCCAAAACTTGCCGCCACTTTTCATCATGACCGCCAACCAGGACTTTTTGCACGATTCTGCTGTCCGCTTGGACGGCTACCTTTTGGCCAAGGAAATCCCGCATGAATTGCACATTTATGGCGACAACGACAACCCGCGCGGCCACGTCTTCCACTGCAACCAAAGAGACGACATCGCCAAGCAATGCAACCTGGATGAACTTAACTTCTTCAGAACGTATTTAAAGAAGTAACAGCATGGCTGAACTGGAACACGAACTGGTCAAGCCAACCGGCAACCTGCCTATCTGGCTGATGACTTTTCCCTTGCCAGATGGTGAAACGCCTAGCGAAATCCCGCCTCACTGGCATCAAGGAATCGAAATAAGCTACACGGTGGCCGGGTCAATCGACCAGTTCCAGATTGACGCCCAGACCTACCAGACCTCTCCTGGCCGGATTATCGTGGTTAACTCTCAGTCCGTTCACAGCATTGAGACTAACCAAGATGGCCAGGCCCTGTCCATGATCTATCCCTACAACTTCGTCTCTGGTCTTTTCCCGAAAATTAGCGAATTGGAATTTGCGATCAATGATCCAGGAACTTTTTCAAAAATGCAGCAGGCTGCTTACCAGCTCCTGCAAAAGAAGCTGGGGGCCATCTACGACTCCTGGTCAAGACCGGAAGATGATTTGCGGGAAATCAAGGTTTGCGCTTTAAGCCTGGAAGTGCTGGAAATCTTGCTGGAAGACTTCACGATTCCCCGCCAGCTGGAGCTGGGAAAGAAGCTCTTTATCACCCAAAGGATGCAGGAGATACTGGACTATATCTACGACCAGTATCAAACTCCAATCGGTTTAAGCGAGATCGCGGCTCACGCCCATATCTCTAAGGAATACCTGGCCCGCTTTTTCAAGAAGAACATGGGGATCACCGTTGCCGCCTTTCTGCGGAATCTGCGAGCCCGCGCGGCCAGGAAACTGCTTCTAACCGATCCAGGCACATTGGAAACGATCGCTGAGCAGTGCGGCTTTAGTGGTCTCAGGTCCATGAACCGGGCACTGGTTGAATGCTACCAGGAAAGTGCCAGCGAGATCAGGCAAAAGAACTCCAAAAACTTCAGACAATAAATAAACGCGCCCTTGCTTAATAGGACGCGTTTTCACTTGCTATTTTTGTCATTTTTGCACTGGCCGCGGGCCGATAATGACGTAATAAATCTTGCCAAAGTAGTCATTTTTGACCATGTGGGCCACGGCATGCATGTAGATCCGCTTATGGCTCTCTTTGGTGATGACATGGTAGTCAAGTTTAGCCAAACCTTCATCGCCGTCACCTACTTGCTCCTTGCAGGTCTTAACAGCTTGGTCATAGTCCTCTGGAGCAATCAAGCCCTTAACCTTCTGGCCTACATATTCGATAAACTCTTCCCTGCTTGAGCACTCCATGATCCTGAGGAGCTCATTATTGGCAAAAAGGATCCGCTCGTCGTCTTCCCGGTAGATAAAGAAGGCGCCAGGCAGGTTGACTGCTAGATCCCGCAGGTTGAAGCCCAATTGCGCCCGCCCTTCTTTCATCATATCTGGGTGATAGCCAGCCATTGCCCCTTTCCCGGTCATCTTGACGGCATACAGAGCCACATCAGCCTTGTACATCAGCTCTTCTCTAGATTGGCTTTGGTCAGGATATGCGGCAAAGCCCAGGGAAATCGAGTAGGGATAATCTTTTCCTTGGTAGTTGAAGGTCAGTTTTTGCTTAAAAAGCTTATTGAAAATCATCCGCCCTTCTGTCAGCGTCGTCTGCTCCAAAAAGACCGCGAACTCATCACCGCCATTTCTGCCAACCAGGCCGAGTTGACTGAAATTTTTCTCCAAAACCCGGGCAAAGGATTTAAGAGCCGCGTCACCTGCCTCATGGCCATAGAGGTCATTGATGTACTTGAAATCATCGATATCGATCAAGGCGCCAATTACCGGCTTACCTGTATTGTTCAGCAAGTACTTGCCGACTTCCCGATCAAAGGCCTGCCGGCTCATCAAACCAGTCAAATAGTCAGTGTCAACTATTTTGGTCAGTTTCCGGCCTCTTTCAAAATAATTGACCAGGATGGCCGCCAAAGCGGTGTTGATCACCACCGTCAAAATGCCTGTCAGGAGGCTGGATTTGATTTCCCGCGGCATCTGCCCGGCATCTTTTCTGACTGCCTCCAGCTTCCACGTGCATCCCCCCAAGCGGAAAGAAACTGCTGAACGTGGGCCTACAGTTTTCATGTTTGAGTCTAAGACATAATAGCTGTCATTCACTATATGTGTTTTAGACAAGCAGTGATAATAGCCCAGTTTGTCCAACTTCTTAAAGGTTGATTCAAACAGATCCTTTTTCTTAATCAAGGCAACTGAATAACCCCAGAACTTGCCCTTGATGAAAACCGGCTGGCAAACCGCAAGCGAATCCCGGCCCTCCCCAGTCTTGATTGGGCCAACAATGCCATTGATTTTCTTTTGCCGGCAATAGTTAAAAGCCGCCTTGACCTGGGGATCAGCCAGGAGGCTGGATTTTCCTCTTTCACTGGCCTTGTCCTGGTAAACCCGTTGGCTCTGCCCCTTGTGGATCAGCTGCAAAGAATAGATACCGTCATATCTCTTCAGCATATACTTGGCTGTTTTGGTAAAGACGGCCGTATTGCCTTCATTGCCAACAGTACCTGATTCAATGTTTTCAGTAACGTTTTGCCCCTCTTCCAGCTCCTTTTCAAAATAGTCACTTGCCAGCTGAGCGTTCAGTTCTGTCCGTGCCTGGTAGCGCTGGGCAAGGTTTTGCCCGGTCCTGTAGACATTAATACCAATGACCACCGCGCTAGTGAAGAACACAAATAGCACCACCAGCAGCTTGATCCACCATCTCTTTTTCATTACGCACAACACATCCAATATTCATAAGTCTTTTATTCTATATGAACCATTATTATCCTAAAAAAGCCTTTTGACAACCGGATCTTCTGTTTTCTATGATAATTTGCTGTCTATTTTATTGATACATCTTTATGCAGACAAAAAGCAGCTTCCCGAAGGAAACTGCTTTTTCGCTGTACCTAACTTATTTGTTTTTGAGAAGTTCATGGCAATAATGCAATTAATCCACAATCGCCTTAAAGTGATAAATTTTTGATGAGAAGTCTTGGTGGGGAACTGCCGGATCATAGAAACCCATGTTCATTAATTCGTCCCCGCCGTATACTTTCCCAGTCTCCAAATCTTGATACTTCTGATCCGGATTTAATCCAACGAGTTTTGTCTTGGTCAAGCATGGCTGCGCGTAAGACATAATATTAACAGTCGTCACGAGTGCTTCATTTTGATCATCACTGACAGTCATCCATGCTGCTTGATTGCCGTTTAGCGGCGCCTTCAAAGTATAGAACTTGCCAAATTGTGTCAATTTCCGAGTCTGCTTGTAAACCGCAACTTGCTCCTTGACTGCTTCCTTGTCTTCCTCCGACATCTTCGTCAAATCAAGTTCATAGCCTAAGTCACCACACATCGCCACTGCTCCGCGGGTACCAAAAGGTGTAATTCTGCCATTTTGCTCATTTGGAGAAACAGAAACGTGTGAGGTCATCATTGATTGCGGGTAAACAAGGCTGGTCCCGTACTGGATAACCAAGCGAGCAATCGCGTCGCTGTTGTCGCTAGCCCAGATTTGCGGACAATAGTAGGCCATGCCAATGTCAAAGCGGCCACCACCACCTGAACAACCTTCCAGCAGAATGTCTGGATAGCGGTCAACCAGCCGCTCTGCCAGGTCATATAGACCCAAAACATAGCGATGATATGCTTCGCCTTGTTGATCAGCCGGCAAGCCTGCCTGGTAGATATCTGACAAGTGGCGGTTCATGTCCCATTTGATGTAGTCAATATCGCCATCGTCCAAAATCTTGGTCATCTGGTCAAAAACATTGTCGCGAACTTCTTTTCTGCCCAGATCAAGCACATATTGGTTCCGCGATGGACTTGGTTTTCGGCCAGGAACCTGCATCAGATAATCGGGATGCTGCTTGTACAAGTTTGAATCATAAGAAATCATTTCTGGTTCAAACCATAAACCAAACTTCAAACCCTGAGCATGAACGTAATCGGCAAAATGCTTCAACCCCCGCGGGAACTTCTTCTTATAAACCTGCCAATCGCCAAGTGAACTGTTGTCGTCATCACGGTGACCGAACCAGCCGTCATCCAGAACAAACATTTCAATACCGAGTTTTTTAGCTTCATCAACAATTGGCTTCAGCTTGTCTTCATCAAAGTCAAAGTAAGTCGCTTCCCAGTTGTTGACCAAAATCGGTCGCTCTTGATACTTGAACTTGCTCCGAATAACCCGGTCTAAGATCAAACTATGATAAGTCTGGCTCATCTCGTTCAAACCATGAGCTGAATAGACCATCAGCACTTCTGGCGTTTGGAAGATTTCACCCGGCAACAGTTTCCAGGCAAAATTATACTCATTGATGCCTACGGCAACGTGAAGCTGATTCAACTGGTCTTTTTCCAATTCGAATTCATGGTTGCCGGAATATACCAGAGCAAGTCCCCAGGCTTCACCGCTAAACTCATCAGTCTTTGGCTCAACCAAAGCCACAAAGGGATTCATTTGATGGCCCGATGAGCCCCGGCGTGATTCAAACACGTGCCGGCCTTGCACCAAGCCACATCTTTGTGGATGGCGTTCATTAGCATGCGCGCCAGGCAAAGTAATGACTTCCAAATCCTGGCCAACCAGATCTATCTGCATGGAAGCAACTTTTTCCAGGTAGACATTCTCTTCGCCTTTATTGCATACCTGAACGCTGTGGGCAATCACATTCCGGTCGCGATAAATAGTATAAAGCAGATGGTATTTCAGTCCCGTTAGGTCATCGGTAAGTTTGATCGTTAAAGTTTCAGCCTCGTCTTCCTTTTCGACGTAAGCTGCTGGAAGTCCCTGAAGCTTGGGCTTGCCCTGCGCGATTTCATAACCAGTATAGTGTAAGAACAGGGCATTAGACCCATTAGACTGACGGACAACTGTTGCCGGTGAGTGGTAGTCCATCTCACCAGCAGTACTATATTCTTTCGGCAAGGTATCCCGGGAAAATGTCCGGTCCAAATCCCCTGGGAGGTTGCCGGAGAAGCCGCGATCCACCGCCGGGTAGGTTAACTCGCCATGGTAGCCCTTAACCCGTTTACCAAAGTACAGATGGCTTAATGTGCCGCCCTTAACAACTGAAAATAGATAAGAAATAGATTGGTTGTGCAGGTGAAAGACCTGCTCTTTTGCATCATATTCAATCAGTTCTGACATTTTTTCTCCTTCTTGCTGCCACTTATTTGATTTTCATGATCGGATCACCGGCTTTGACTGTCTTGCCATATTCTTCAGTAACTGCCAGCTTTTCAAAGTCTTTTGAGTTTAAGACGGTGACCAGCACAGTATCATCTAAGCCGTGCTGTTTGATGGTTGGGTCCCAGAATTCAATAAGTTCTTGGCCTTTCTGGACCTTTTGCCCTTGGACAACATACTGTACAAAGCCAGTGCCGTTCAGCTTGGCCGTGTCAATCCCAATATGGATCAAGATCGTCAAACCATCAGCGCTCTTAAGACCGATCGCGTGCCGAGTTGCGAAGCTGGCCGCAACTTCCCCGTCAAACGGAGCGTAAACTCGGCCGTCATTAGGTTTGATAGCAAAGCAACGGCCCATCTTGCCACTGGCAAAGTTTGGATCACTGCTGTCTTTAAGTGGTAATAATTCACCTGCTACTGGCGTTGTCAAATATTGCTTTACATCTTTGGCTGAATCTGTTTTAGTTTCCGCACCATCATTTTCAAACTGCTTACCCCAAGTTTTCTCTAATTCAGCAACGATTTCCGCATGCTTTTGATCTGACAAAATCACCTTTTTGGCAAACATCAGCATGCTTAAGGCCAGGAAAATCGCAGGCAAAAGCAGCATGGCAATCTTGAATTTGACCTGGTTAGCTGCTGTAATAATTACCGCAAAATAAAAAATACTGGAATCGACTGATTCCAGTATTTTTATTGCTGTCAAACTTCTTAATCTACAAACTTAACAGCCGTCCCGTAAGCTACGACTGACTGCATATCACCAGCGATTGAACTTGAGTCAAAGCGCATCATGACCACGGCATCAGCACCAACATTCTTTGCTTCTTCTCTGAGCCGGTCCAGGGCCACTTCTCTTGAAGTCGTCAGCATCTTGGTGTAGGCCTTGATTTCCCCGCCGATCATGCTTTTAAGGCCAGCCCCAAAGTCAGAGGCAAAGTTCTTTGACTGAGTGGTTACGCCAAACACTTCACCGATCACTTCGTACTTGCGGCCAGGGATGGATTCCGTCGTTACAACCAACATTTTGTTTTCCATTTCAATTACCTCGTTTTCTTTAAACGTTTCCTAGATTGTAGCACAAATAGAAGGCTTTTGAAGGATTTTTTCTATACTTTTGTAACATTATAAAGCAATGAAAAAAGCTGCCCTAAGGCAGCTTTTTGCTAATCTATTGCTAATTAAGCATTAGCGTTTTGCTTAGCTTCTTCTTGTTCCTTCTTGTAAGTCTTAAGGTCAAAGCGCTTCATGAATGGATACCAAATTACGAAGGCTACGAGCGCGCAGACGATCGCTACAACAGCACCTCTCCATGACAAGGTAGCCAGGTAACCACCAAGGCCGATTGGAGTTGGCCATGGTTGTTGCACCTTGATGTCAGGCATGAAACCGATTGCGTGGAAGATGTAAGCAACGATGGCAGTAGCCATTGGCGCGCCGATGAATGGGACAAACAAGTTAACGTTGTAAACTACTGGCAAACCGAACAGGAATGGTTCGTTGATGTTGAACAATGCTGGAACAGCTTCAACCTTACCGATTTCCCGCAGCTGGGTTGACTTAGCGCGGCCAGCCATCCACCATGCGATCAGCAGGGTTGAACCTGAACCACCGAGGATGATGAAGGCGTTCATTGGGTCACCAGCAAAGAAGTTGTGAGCACCCTTAACGTTGGCAGCCAGGTTGGCCAAAGCGATTGGAGTGTAGAATGAATTCATGATGTTGGCACCGTGGATACCGAACCACCACAGGAAGTGGATGAAGAAGACGATAATCAAGAACCCCCACCAAGTACCGGCAATGTTGCCGACAAATGAGAATGGCACGTACATAACCTTGAAGATGTCAGTGCCCATCAGAACAAGGATCAAGTTAATAGTAGCAACTACAAATGCAACGCAGAAGCCAGGAATCAATGAACTGAATGAGTTGGAAACACCAGCTGGAACGACATCTGGCATCTTGATTTGCCAGTTGTGCTTAACCGTAAAGCGGTAGATCTGTACAGTCAGCCAGCCGATCACGATCGCCGTGAACAGACCAGTCGTACCAATTCTGGTAACACCTGAAGTTGAAACTTGGATACCACCACCGATGATGTTGTCAGCCTTCAGTGATTGAACGAATTGAATTGAACCGTTCTTGAAGACCATTTGCGGCACAGTGATGAACATTGCCATCAGCATCATGAACAAGGCGTTAAGTGGCACAATGTTGATCTTTTCTTCTTGTTGGTAGATCTTAGCGTATGAGTAAGTAAACTGCCCACCAAAGATCAGTGACAGGATACCCATGTTGGCGTTGTAAACAACCGTGAACATGTTTGAGAACTTGCCGAGCGTATTTGCGTACAAGGCAGCAAATCCTGGAATTGGAAAGGCCTGCGGCAGAACAGTCAGGATCAAGAAAATCGCCCCGACGATAGTGAATGGAATTACCGCATAACCTGAATCGATAATTGATCTAACAAACCGTGAACCAGCAAACTTCCCAATGCCAGTCGCGAGTTTATCTCTGAATGAGCTTTGTGCTTCAGCCATGATATTCTCCCCTATTTTTTCTCTTCATTAACTTTCGATAATCCTCTTTGAATTGCAATAAGGACCTACTGCTGATCCAAAGCCCGGCTCTTTTCCGCATTGCGGATCAGCGGCAAATATTTGTCTCTCCCCAGACAAATATTATGGATCCGTACCAAGACAGCTGCCGCAGCGGCCATCCCGATCAACAAAATGCAGAGCAAGGCTTGAACAGAACTCTTACTGCTTGCGAAAGGATAGATCAAACTCTTCAAAGGAGTAAACAAGCATATGCTCATCACCAAATTGAGGCCAAGTTGGAAAATGAGGTAGTGCCGAGTTTTTGGCACATCTGCCTGCTTGTTGTGCAGCTTGCCCAGCTGCTCAATCACGCTGACCATGCACCAAACGGTAGCTACAGCAGACAAAATCATCCCCGGCTGGGTATTGGCTGAATAGCTAACCAGCAGCCAGAAGAAATTGGCGAAAAAGAAAGCAATGACGAAGTAGCGAACCATCATGTAGCGGGCAAAGTACGCGTAGCGCACCCGGTCATCATGCCGTTTGTCCACATATGTCTGGTCTTGCTTCTTTTTTTGCTTTTGCTTCTTGATTTTTGCAGACATGCTTGCTCTCCTCCCTTGCGCTTATGCTTCGGTCTTCAGAGCACCGCTTGCGTAAAGCTTTTCGTACAAGTCAACCATTTCTCCCGCCAAGTCACGGAAGGTGATGGCATTCATCAAATGGTCTTGTGAGTGGACAACCAAAAGAGTCACGTGGGTGTGCTGGCCTTGGGCTTCCTTAGTCAACATGTCCGTTTGTGAGTTGTGGGCGTCAAGCAGAGACTTGTCTGCTTCTTCCAGCTTCTCTCTTGCTTCCTTGATCTTGCCAACCTTAGCCAGGCGGATTGCTTCAAAGGCCAAGCTCTTGGCGTTACCGCCGTTGGCAATCAAGCCCATGGCAGCCATCAAAGTTTCTTCTTCCCGGCTTTGCTGGTTTTCTGCTGCTTGCTTTAAAGTTTCTGAAGTATCGTTTAATTCAGCCATTTTTCAAATTACCTAATTTCTACTTCTACTCATCATCACATGCCCTTAGCAGCTCTCCCCTTCTGCCAAAAGCATTTATATCATCCTATTCAGCCATCAAGCTGTCAGCAAATTCCAAAACTTTCTTGCCGTTCATCATCCCGTAGTCTTGCATTGGGATAACGCCCATTGGAATGCCAGTGCCGTCCAGCTTCTTTTCAAAGTCGCCCTTCATGTAGCCAACTTGCGGCCCAAGCAAAACGCAGCTGATGTCCATGGTGGACAGCTTGGTGTCGGCTTCAGACGCCGGGCAAGCAAAGATTTCGTAGTCCTTGCCTTGAGCCTTGGCAGCTTCTTGCATCTTCTTAACGAGTAAGCTGGTGCTCATACCAGCCGCACAGTTCAACATAATGGTTTTAGTAGCCATAATTATTTCCTCCTAGACTTTTTTTGTGTTGTTTGTTTACGCTTACAGTGTATACCGTTTTCAGCTGAAAGTAAATGGCTTTCATTACATTTTTCTTCTGCCTGCTGAGTAAAAACAGGCTAAAATCCGCGTAATATCAGCCTTGAATCGCTATTTTATTTTTTTAGAAAAAAATAAAAGAACATGTTTTTATCGACTTAAGACTCTTATTTTGGACTTAAGAAGTAAGTTTTTGGCAAAGCAATAAGCCTGTTATGACGCTTTCAACTTTAGTTTCTTGCTTTCACATCTTTCAGTTTTCTTTCTCTAAGAAGAAAAAGTGCAATATTTTTTCTTTTCGCAACTTGCAATAACCGTGAATACAATCTATAATCAGAGTCGAAAGCGGTTACTTACCAAGATATGAAAACTTGTAAGTAAGCACTCGAGTAATGAAAATAGCGAAAAAGTGAAATTAGTAATGGAGGTTTTGCTCAATGTATTCTGCTAAAATGCCAGAAGGATTTTTATGGGGCGGCGCGGTAGCCGCCCACCAATTGGAAGGTGCCTGGGACGTTGGCGGCAAGGGCGTGTCCGTTGCTGACGTCATGACGGTCGGTTCAGCTACTAAACCTCGGGAGATCACTGACGGTGTCTTGCCAGGGAAGAACTACCCGAACCACTCAGCCATCGATTTCTACCATCACTATAAAGAAGACATCAAGCTCCTGGCCGGGATGGGCTTCAAGGCTTTCAGAACCTCCATTGCCTGGACTAGAATCTTCCCTAATGGTGATGACGCTGAACCAAGCGAAGAAGGCTTGAAGTTCTACGATGACCTGTTTGACGAAATGCACAAGTACGGCATTGAACCAGTCATCACTTTGAGCCACTTTGAAATGCCATTCAACCTGGCCAAGAACTACGGCGGCTTCACCAACCGCAAGACCATCGACTTCTTCGTCCGCTTCGCTGAAGTCTGCTTCAAGCGCTACAAGGACAAGGTCAAGTACTGGATGACCTTTAACGAAATCGACAACCAGAGTGCCTTCAACAATGACTTCTTGATGGCAACCAACTCCGGCATCCTCTTTAAGGACGGCATGACCGACGAAGAAAAAGAAGCTGCCATGTATCAAGCTGCTCACTATGAATTTGTGGCCAGCGCCCTGGCAGTCAAGATCGGCCACAAGATCAACCCTGACTTCAAGATCGGCTTGATGATCAACTACTCACCAGTCCGCCCACTGACTCCAAGCTCAGAAGACGCCCTTTTGGCCGACAAGTTCGAGCAGCACCGGGATTTCTTCTCTGACGTCCAAGTCTTTGGCGAATACCCGAAGGCAGTTGAAGCCTACATTGAAAAGCATGGCTACCGGCCAGACATCACTGACGAAGACCGGGTTGTCCTTAAGGAAGGGACTGTTGACTACGTCGCCTTCTCTTACTACCAATCAACTACTGTCTCCAGCGAAAAGGTCTCAGCCGATGAACTGAGCGACCTGGAAAAGGCTGTGGCCGTTAACCCAACTCTGAAAAGAAGCGACTGGGGCTGGGAAATTGACCCAGTCGGCCTCCGCCTTGCCTTGAACCACTTGACTGACCGCTACCACCTGCCGCTCTTCATCGTTGAAAACGGCTTGGGTGCCTACGACAAGGTCGAAGACGGCAAGATTCACGACCCATACCGGGTTGACTACCTCAAGAAGCACATCAGCGAAATGGAAAAGGCTGTGGCCATCGACGGCGTTGACCTGATGGGCTACCTGCCATGGGGGCCAATCGACCTGGTTTCTGCCGGGACTGGCCAAATGGACAAGCGCTACGGCTTCATCTACGTCAACAAGAACGACGAAGGCGTTGGCGACCTCAGCAGAACCCCAAAGGACTCCTACTACTGGTACAAGAAGGTCATCGAGTCCAACGGGGAAGACCTTGACTAATCTTCTTTAATTATTATTGCCATACCAAACCCTAGACAAAAACGCGAAAAGCCAGCAAGATCTGCTTGTGATCTTGCTGGCTTTTTTCTGTTTATCTCTGTTTTTTTACTTTTTCTACTTGAAGTGGCTGCTGTAGACCGGTTCTTTGAAGCCCTTCTGCTCCTTGAGCCAGGCAGTACATTGCCTTGCCAGCTCTTCCGTCATTGCCTTAGACGCCGCGATCTGCTCTTGGCTGATCCCGTCGACATGGACACCGGCCGAGATTGTAATGCTGCCGGGCAAGTGGTCTTTGATTTTTTCAAAAAAGACTTGAGCCAGGAGGATATCCTTGTGGTAGCGGCCATCATGGCTGAAAAGCTTGACTTCCTCAACTTCCTGGCTGGACGCGTCATAGGTTAAGACTCCGCCTAAATGCGGCAGGTCCCCGCCTAGCAGGTTGACCAGGAGGTCTTTATTAGCCAAGGTCACTTCTGCCTGGATTTCATAGCCGGCTTCTTTGACGGTAAAAATCTGCTTCTGATTCATTGCCCTTCCCCCCATCTTTTGGCAAAATTGCTGGCAATGCCCAGATTGTCCAAGACCCGCATGTTGGTCTGATCCAGCAGGTCCTGGATCGTTTCCGGTCGGCCATAAAATGAGGGAATCGGAGGCATGATTTGGACGCCCAGTCTGGCCAATTTTAGGAGGTTTTCCAAGTGAATGGCTGACAAGGGAGTTTCCCGCGGCATCAGAATGAGCTTCCTCTGCTCTTTAATCATGACTCCGCTGGCCCGCATGATCAAGTCCTGGTCAAAGCCAAAGGCAATCCCAGCTACTGTCTTCATGCTGGCCGGCGCTACCACCATCCCGTCGACTTGGAAAGAGCCTGAAGAGATCGCCGCGCCAAGGTTGCCGTTGTCAGCCAGATGGTCAGCCAGGTCTTCTACCTGTTTTACGGTATAGTCAGTCTCAATTTCAATGTTTTTTCTGGCCCAGTCGCTCATGACCAGCCAGGTCTCGACTTCCGGCATGGTTTTAAGCTTTTTCAACAGGTCGATCCCGTAAATTGACCCGCTGGCCCCAGTCATGGCAATAACGATTCTCTTCATCTCTTCAGTCTTTCTTTAGTCCAAGTACTTTTTCCAGTCCGGCACTTCCTTGAAGTGGGCCCGTTCAAACTGGTCCTTCATATCAAATGGCACGGTTCCGTCGATCACCGTCTTTGAACTCATCCCTCTGAAGCGGATGGACTTAGGATCGTATTCCGGCCGCTCTGACGGGTCAAGCGGGTGGTTCCGCATCCCTGACAGGACCATGATGTCCATGTCCCCTTGAAAGCGCGTATTCATGGTCCAAACGACGTCATTCATGTCAAAAATATCCACGTCTTCATCGACCAGCCAGACCGTCTTCAGCTCCTTAAAGGCGGAGAAGGCCAGGATGGCTGCCTGCCGCTGGATCCCTTCATCAGCCTCATTTTCCTTGTGAATCTGCATGATGGTCATCAGCTTGCCGCCACCGGCTGGCGGGTTGTATACATTGACCACCTTGCCTGGGATGGCCTTGTCGACCAGTTCCAGAATGGAGGCTTCAGTCGGAATCCCGGCCATTGACACGTGTTCTTCGCTTGACCCGATCACGCTTTGCATGATTGGTCTGTCCCTGCGGCAGGTTACGGCCTTGACCTTAACCAGGTTGACGGCTGGGTTGGCATCCCCGTTGTAGCCAGGGAATTCCGGCATGGCGTGGCCGGTATGAGTGTTGATGTCTTCAACGATGGTCTCATTTGGCATGATTTCAGCTTCAATGACGTATTCGGCGCGGGCTAAGGCTTGTTCGTCAACTGCCACCCCATCGACCAGCTGGACCGGTTCCTGGCGCAGAGCACCTGCAACATCGAGTTCATCATAGCCCAGCGGGGTTGTTGGCGGTTCAAAAGTTGCCCCAATGGTTACGGCCGGATCCAAGCCAATATTGATGGTAATTGGCATCGGCTTGCCCAGTTTTTCGAATTCCTTTTGGAAGTGTCCAATGTGGCGGCCACCAGGCATGATGTACATCCCCATCGTATCCTTGCCTTCAATGCAGATCCGGTGAATGGTAACGTCAGTCATTGACTTGTCTGGCATTGACCCCTTGACCAGGCCGCAGGTGATGTAGGGTCCAGCATCATATTCAGTATTGGTTGGGGCTGGCACCAATTTTCTGAGGTCAAAGTCCGGATCAGTTGCCAGGTGAACTACTTCTTGGACTGGGGCCTCTTCCTTGGGCACGGTAATTGGGTGTACCGGGTTTTCAACCGCGTCCTTTAAGAAGCGGCCCAGGGTCTGCCAGTCATGGTGGAGGATCTTGCCAACCCGTCTTCTTGAGGCCATGAGGCCGATCAAGACTCTCGTATTGTCAAAGCCCTTCAAGTTGTTGAACATCATGGCCGGGCCTTCCTTGGTCGGCCGTTCAACAGTACCGCCAGCCCCAATGTAGCGGTAGACGCCGGAAATTTCCGCGTCCGGGTCAATTGCTACGTTTGTTTCATGATAATTTTCCGGGTCGTCGGCGATTTCCCGCAGGACCTTGCGCAGGTCCCAAGGATCAGTAATTTTTTCAGTCATTTTTTCGCGCTCCTTAATTGCAAATTTGTCTGTCATTACTGTCATTGTAGATTTCGGGAGCCGGACTTGCAATTCTAAGTCGCTAGCGATCTATTCCAGACTGGAATTCTTCATCTCTTGCCAAAAAAGCTCTTGGGCTTGGTTGTGCCGCCCTTTCAGCCGGACCAAGCAGAGCTGGCTTTCGATCTTTTCTGTCAAATCCAGGCACTTGAGACCAGCAAGCTGGCTGGCAGAAACAGACTTTTTCATCAAAAGGGCAATACCGAGCTGCTGGCGGACCATTTCCAAAATAGCCTCAATCCGCTCGCCCTGGTAGACGAAATTCGGCTCATAACCAGCTTTTTGGCAGGCAGCGACAATTTTCTTTTCAAAATAGGTCCGTTCACCTAAAGTCAAAAAACGGGCTCCAGCCAGATCTGACAATTTTACCCGCTTCTTTTGAGCCAGGGGGGACTTGCTTGAAACAAAGAGGGCCAGTTCATCGTCTTCAAAAAAGAGATAGTCATAACGCGGATCCAGTTTTTCATCCCACTTGCGCAAAAAAAGCAGGTCCTGGGGCCGGCGGAGCTTTTGCGCCAAGTCTTGAGACTCACCTTCATGAAAAAGCAGGTCAAGCTCTGGATGCCGGCCCATAAAGGCTGTTACGGCTTTGAAGAAATCATAATTGGTCATGGTAGGGATCGCGTACAGGTCCAGGGTCTTAGTCTGCTCTTGCCGGCAATCAGCTACTGCCTGGTCAAACTGCCGGCTGTCAGCTAAAAGGCGCTGGGCATAGGGGAGCAGGTACTCGCCTTCTTTGGTTAAGCGGACCCGGCGGCTGCTTCTTTCAAACAGCTTCATCCCGATCTCTTTCTCCAGAGCCGCGATATGCTTGGAGACTGTACTTTGGCTGGTATACAATTCATCAGCTGTCTGTGAAAAGCTCAAGCTGGCGGCCAGAGATACAAAGGCTTGAATTTTGTCTAACACGCTCTTCTCCATTCTGTTCACTGTTTTGCTTTATGAAAGATTATCTGCCTTTTCAACTTTTCTGTCAAAAGCAAAAAATGGCCGGCTAAACCGTCCATTTTTTATCGTTATTAAGCTCCCAGGGCCTTTAAGACTACGTTGACCCAGAACCAGGAAAACGGCATTACCAGAATCATAGCCGGTATCATATCCGCAATCGGGAAGTTTTTCAATTTGGCCATTCTAAAACCGGTTGCCAGCATCAAAAAGCCCCCGCAGGCCTTAAAGTCAATAATCATCGTGTTGTTGGTTAAAGGCAGAATGAATTGGGCCAAAACGAAAAGCAAGAACAAGACCAAGAATTGCGGAATCGCGACCAGGCTGACCACATAGCCCAAATTGCAGGCGAAGATAGCCGCCGTAAAGAGATCGAGAATCGCTTTAGAGAACAGAATCGAGTTGTCACCCGTCATCCCTGCCGTCAGGCTCCCATAGATCCCAGTCCCGCTGGCACAAAAGAGAACAATGCTGGTAACCAGTTGATTGACGAACTCATCATGAGTCAAACCCAGCTTTTCAGCTGGAAAGTGCTTGCTGATCGGAGCCTGCATGAGCATGGCCCCCTTGTTGAAGAGCTGGCCCAAGTGACAAGCGAGGCCAATCACTGTCCCCAGAATCAAGGCAAAAATAACCGCGGGCATGTTCTTCATCGGGGCAATTGCCATGACCCCCATACCCATCGAACAGATCCCGAAGATCAAGTTCAAATCCCGTTTAAATTCGTCACTTAACAAGTGGCCACCAAATGCGCCCAAAAGTCCGCCAATCAAAACGGACAAGGCATCGACAATCGCGCCTGTTGGCATTTTTCTACCTCCTAAAAATCTTAATAGCTTGCTTTTAATTTAGCAAACTCGCCGCCAGGCAACAATTCGCATTTAATTTCTATCTATTCGGGCCTGGAATACGAAGCAAAAAAACATGCTTCCAATAACTGGAAACATGTTCTTAGTCAAATATATTATTCTGCTGAGAAGTAGTCCTGAAGCAGGTCTGAGTGGTGCTTCAGCTTCTTGACGGCCTTGGCTTCAATCTGCCGGACCCGTTCCCGGGTAACGCCCAGGCTGCGGCCAACTTCTTCCAAGGTATGCGGTTCGTCATTTTCCAGGCCAAAGCGCAATTTCAAAACCTTAGCTTCCCGGTCAGTCAAGAATTCACCCATCATGCCGGACAGTTGATCCTTCAGCATTTCAAAAGCGGTATATTCTTCCGGGTTGATCGCTTTATTGTCTTCTAAAAGATCCCCTAACTGTGAATCCCCTTCTTCACCGACTGGCTTGTCCAAAGAGTCGGTTTCCTGGTTCTTGGCCACCGTGATGATTTCCTGCACCTTTTGCAAAGGCTCATTCATTTCCGCGGCCAGTTCTTCCGGTTTGGCATCCCGGTCCAAATCCTGCTGCAGGGTCCGCTGGATCCGGTTCATCTTGTTGATGCTTTCCACCACGTGGACCGGAATTCTGATCATCCGGTCCTGGTCAGCCAAAGCCCGGGTAATGGCCTGCCGGATCCACCAAGTTGCATAAGTTGAAAACTTAAAGCCCTTGGAGTAGTCGAACTTGTCGACTGCCTTCATCAAACCGATATTGCCTTCCTGGATCAAGTCCAGGATCCCCATCTTCCCGTTGTGCTTGGCATAGCGCTTGGCGATGGAGACCACCAGACGGAGGTTGGCGGCGGCCAGTTCATCCTTGGCTGACTCATCCCCGTTTTCAATCCGCTTGGCTACTTCTACTTCTTCGTCCCGGCTTAACAGCGGGACCTTGCCGATTTCCTTCAAATACATCCGGACCGAGTCATAAACCCGGTCATTGTCGCTGGAAGCGACCAGTTCTTTTTGTTCTTTCTTTTCAGCTTCTTCTTCAGCCTTGAGGGCCAGAGCAGACGGTTCACCCTGGTCATCAACGATACTAATCCCATTGTCCGCAAACTCTTCTACCAGCTTGGCAGTTTCGGCATCGTTCAGACCATACGGCACCAAGAGCCGTGCTTTCAGATCATTTTCGCTGATCTGCTTGGTCTTCTTTAAACCGGTAATCACCATTTTAACTGCTTTTTCCAGTGGAAAATCATTTACGTTAGAAGCATTTTCTTTTGCCATTCAATCCGCCCTGTTCTTATTCTGCTAAAAATTTACTACTCTAAAAAGTCACGCAACTGGTTGCTCCGGCTAGGGTGCCGCAGCTTGCGCAAGGCCTTGGCCTCGATCTGCCGGATCCGCTCCCGGGTCACCCCAAAGACCCGGCCGACTTCTTCCAAAGTCCGGGGATTGCCGTCGTCCAGGCCAAAACGCAGACGCAATACATTCTCCTCCCTGTCAGTCAAAGTGTCAAGTACTTCAGCCAGCTGGTCTTTCAGCAATTCACTTGCCGCGTGCTGCTCTGGACTGGTCGCGTCCTTGTCTTCAATAAAGTCGCCTAAGTGGGAGTCGTCCTCTTCCCCAATCGGCGTCTCAAGCGAAACTGGCTCTTGCGCCACCTTGAGGATTTCCCGGACCTTCTTGACCGGCAAATCCATTTCCGCGGCAATTTCTTCCGGTTCCGGGTCTCTGCCCAAGTCCTGGAGAAGCTGGCGCTGGATCCGGATCAACTTATTGATGGTTTCCACCATGTGCACCGGAATTCTGATCGTCCGCGCCTGGTCTGCAATCGCGCGGGTAATGGCCTGCCGGATCCACCAGGTCGCGTAGGTCGAGAACTTGAAGCCCAGCCGGTAGTCGAACTTGTCGACCGCCTTCATGAGGCCCATATTCCCTTCCTGGATCAAGTCCAAAAAGCTCATTCCCCGGCCAACATAGCGCTTGGCGATGGAAACCACCAAACGCAGGTTGGCATTGGTCAGTTCATCCTTGGCTTCCTGATCGCCGGCTTCAATCCGCTTGGCCAGCTGGACTTCTTCATCCCCGCTGAGCAGGCTGACCCGGCCGATCCGCTTTAAGTACTGGCGGACCGGGTCATTCATCCGGCTGCCTGGAGCTGACAAGTGCTCAAGCTCCGCCTTTTCAACATTTTTCTGCTTGGCCAGGGCCAATTTGGACGGTTCGCCCTTGTCATCGACAATGCTGATCCCGTTGTCTTCAAATTCCTGCACCAGCTGATCGACCGCCCGGCCTTCGATTTGGTAAGGCTTCAGCAAGCGGTCGGTAAATTCCTTTTCAGAAATTTGCTTGCTCTTCTTGACATCCTTAACAACTAACTTAACGGCATCAGCCAGAGATACCTGGTCTGCCTTTCCTGTCTGCTTTGCTTTGTCTGTCATTTGATTGCCTTCACTCTATCACACGCAGCACCTTGCTGCACATTAATCTAAGAAATCCCGCAATTGGCTGCTCCGGCTCGGGTGGCGGAGCTTTCTGAGGGCCTTGGCCTCAATTTGCCGGATCCGTTCCCGGGTCACTTCAAAATGCTGGCCGACTTCTTCCAAAGTCCTGGTCTTGCCATCGTCCAAGCCAAAGCGCAGGCGCAGGACTTCTTCTTCCCGGTCGCTCAAGGTGTCCAAAACTTCAGCCAACTGCTCTTTCAGCATCTCGTTGGCCGCGTGCTGTTCAGGACTCATCGCGTCCTTGTCTTCGATAAAGTCGCCCAAGTGGGAGTCGTCCTCTTCCCCAATTGGCGTCTCTAAAGAAACCGGTTCCTGGGAAATCTTCAAGATCTCTCTGACCTTCTTGACCGGCAGGTCCATTTCTGCTCCGATTTCTTCCGGTTCCGGGTCTCTGCCCAGATCCTGGAGCAGCTGGCGCTGGATTCGGATCAGTTTATTGATGGTTTCCACCATGTGGACCGGGATTCTGATCGTCCGCGCCTGGTCAGCAATCGCGCGGGTGATGGCCTGCCGGATCCACCAGGTCGCGTAAGTTGAGAACTTGTAGCCCAGCCGGTAGTCGAACTTGTCGACCGCCTTCATGAGGCCCATATTCCCTTCCTGGATCAAGTCCAAAAAGTTCATCCCCCGGCCGACATAACGCTTGGCGATGGAAACCACCAGACGCAGGTTGGCTTCGGCAAGTTCCTGCTTGGCTTCCTCATCGCCGGCTTCAATCCGCTTGGCCAGGGCCACCTCTTCCTCACTGGTCAAAAGGTTGACCCGGCCGATTTCCTTTAGGTACATTCTGACCGGGTCATTCATCTTCATCCCGGTCGGGGCCGCCATATTGTTCAGTTCGGCCTTTTCAACATTTTTCTGCTTGGTTAAGGCCAGCTTGGAAGGCTTGCCGGCCTCATCAACGATGCTGATCCCATTATCTTCAAATTCCTGGACCAGCTGGTCGACTGCCTTGCCTTCCAGCTTATAAGGCTTGATCAAGCGATCGGTGAATGCAGCTTCCGTGATCTGGTGGCTGGCCTTTACTCCTTCAACAACCAGCTTAACCGCCTTTTCCAGGGACATTTCATTAGCCTTGGCTTGCTTTTCTTTTGTCACTAACTGCCTCCTCTTCTTGCAGCTTCAGCTGTCTTAGCTGCAAAATTGCCTGTGTTTCCAGCAAAATTTCCGTTTGGTCGTTTCGCCGACGCGCGTCTGCAATCGCCTGCATGTGGCGGTCGATCTCATCATCTATCTTGCACAGGTTGAGTACCCGTACCTGCGCTTCGAGCTCTTCCAGGGTAATTTCTCCCGGCAGCTCGGTCATGTCAGTACTAACAATTATACTCTGAAGTTCTTCAGGAATAAAATCTAAAAAGCCGCTTAATGAAACATTTTCATGAGTTTCAATGTAATTGAGCCAAAGTTTGGCCAGGCGCTCGTATTCCGGGTTGGGAAAAACAAAGCCATTGATAAGCAAGTAGTCGCGGGCCTCATCTGAATAGATGTAGGCATAAAGCAGGCGCTGCTGTGCTTTTAACGACCGGGTAACCGGCTGGGGAGCTTCTGCTGGCGCCAAGGGGGCTGGCTCTGGCAGGACTTCGTTATTTGTGTGCTGGACAACCCGGCGCTGCTTGCGGCGGGCCCTTGACAGGTTAACCTTCAAAGCATCCAGCGAAACGCCGGTTTCCTTAGCTAAGCGGCTGACATACAAGTCTTGTTCAACCGGATTGGGCAGGGCAGCGATCTCGGCGACTGCCTCGCTTAAATATGCCACCTGTTCGCGCTCGTTGTTTAAGTTGTACTTCTTCTTCAAGCGCTGCAGGAAAAAGTCGGTGGTTGAAATGGCACCTTTGATTGCGGCCTGGTAGCTGTCAGCTCCGTACTGCTTGACGTATTCATCCGGGTCAAGCTTGTCTGGCAAGATCACGATCCCTAGGTCAAAGTTGCCAGCTTGCTTGAAGAGGCCCACTGCCCGCTCAGTAGCGTGCTGGCCCGGATCGTCGCCGTCGTAGTTGATGACGACTTGCTTGGTGATCCGGCGGATCATGTAGACCTGCTGCTGGGTCAAACTGGTCCCCATGGAGGCAATCCCTGTCTTAATCCCGGCCTTGTAGGCGGAAATCACGTCCATATGCCCTTCAAACAAGACCAAGTGCCCTTCTTTTCTGGCATGCTTCTTGGCTTCAGAGAAGTGGAAAAGGAGGTCGGATTTGTTGAAGATGCTGGTTTCCGGACTGTTCAAGTACTTGGGCTCTTCCGGGTCATCGCTGATTCTTCTGCCTGAAAAAGCTACTGGGTGGCCGCTTTCATCGCTCATTGGAAACATCAAGCGGTCTCTGAAGCGGTCAAAAAGGCGGCCGTCCTGGCTCTTGACAAAGAGGCCGCTTTCTTCCAGCTGGTCCTCCGTATAGCCTTCGCCTCTTAAGTAAGTCAAAAGCAGGTCCGACTTGCCTGGGGCATAGCCGATCTTGAAGTGCTTGAGCAGGTCATCGTCCAGACCCCGCTGTCTGGCATATTCCAGGCCCCTTTCACCGATCTTGGTGGTCATGAGAACCTGTTGGTAAAAGTCCGCCGCGTCCTTATGCATCTGCATCAAGGGGTTCAGCTTGACCGGCTGCTCCTGGTATTCCTGGGGCATGGGGATATTGGCGAATTCCGCTACTCTTTCAACGCTTTCTGGAAAAGTTACTTCCTCCTTTTCCATGATGAACTTGTAGACATTACCGCCCTTGTGACAGCCAAAGCAGTAGAAGAACTGCTTGTCCGGGTTGACGCTGAAAGAAGGGGTCTTTTCTTGATGAAAAGGGCAAAGACCTACATAGTCTTTGCCTCTCTTCTCCAGTGATACATACTGGCTGATCACGTCAACAATGTTTACGCTGCCCCGAACTTCATTGATAAAATCTTCCGAAATTCTTCCAGCCAATTTGCCTCACCCTTTATTCAAAAATTTACTTGATAACCAACTTGCTCAAGTCACCCAAGCGCTTGGCCAGGTCATTGACAGCTGCCAACTGGCTCAAGCGGTTGTTCTTGACTGCTTCGTCCTTGGCCATGATCATGTTGACGTCGAAGTAGCGGTCGATTACCCCTTGCAGAGCAACGAAGGCTTCATAAAGTTCCGCATGGTCCTTGACATTTGCCAAAGCTTCAACTCCATTATAAAGGTCTTGTTCGCTTCTGTCTTCAAATAAGCTCGGGTCAACCGGACTAGCCTCGGTAAACTTAGCCTTCTTCAAGATGTTAGCAATTCTAGTCAGACTTTCAACGACTGGCTTGAAGGCTTCGTCGTCGTGGTGCTGCTGCAAAACCTTGGCTGCGGCCAGGATCTGGCTTGGGTCTTGTTCGCTTGAGGCCAGAACGGCGTCGATAACGTCGTATTGGTAGTTGTTCTTTTGCAGGAACTGCTTGATCCGGTCACGGATGAAGTCAGCAAGTTGCTTGTCTGCTTCAGCCCCTTGCGGCAGCTTGGCCGGAGTCTTGCCAGACAAAAGTTCAACGATTTCCGGAATAACCTGGTCAAATGGCAGGGACCAGTTTTCATTCAAGAGAATCCGGACAATCCCGTAAGCATAACGGCGCAAAGCGTATGGGTCGTTTGATGATGAAGGAATCATCCCGGCACCAAAGAAGGCGATGATGGTGTCCAGCTTGTCAGCAACTGATAAAAGGGCGCCGACCTTGGTCTTTGGCAGATCGCCTTCCGCCGTGGTTGGCATGTAGTGTTCCTTGATGGCGACAGAAACGTTTTCGTTTTCGCCAGCCAGACGGGCATAGTGCATCCCCATAACCCCTTGCAGTTCAGCGAATTCGCCGACCATTTGGGTTACCAGGTCAAACTTGTACAAGCCGCTTACCCGGTCAAAGTCAGCCACTTCTTCACTTGACAAGCCGAAACGCTTAGCCAGGTAGTCGCCGATGATCCGGACCCGGGTCATCTTTTCCGCCATAGAACCGATCTTGTCGTGGAAGGAAACGCTGTCCATCCGGTCAACAAAGTGGCTGAGCGGGTACTTGCGGTCTTCGTCGTAGAAGAATACCGCGTCGTCAAGCCGGGCAACCAAAACCTTTTCGTTACCGGAAATGACGTTTTCCAGGTGGTCCTTGTTCCCGTTTCTGACTGAGATGAAGTGGTTGATCAGCTTGCCGTCCTGGTCGTAGACTTCAAAGTAGCGCTGGTTGTCCTTCATGGAAGTGATCAAGACTTCATCCGGGATTTCCAGGTACTTTTGGTCAAATGAGCCGGCAAAAACAGTCGGGTATTCAACCAGGTTGTTGACTTCTTCCAAGAGGCTGGCATCCAGCTTGATCTGCCAGTTGTGGCTGCTTACCAGGTCGTTGATCTGGGAAACGATCATGTCCTTGCGTTCGTCAGCGTCAACGATGACATATTGGTCCCGGAGAGCTTCCACGTAGTCGTCAGCGTTGGCCAAAACCACGCTGTCGCCCAGGAAACGGTGACCGGCAGTCTTGCGGCCGGCAGTGATGTCCAGGAACTGAACTGGCACTACTTCGCTGCCGTAAAGGGCAACCAGCCAGTGGATCGGGCGAACAAATTCAAAGTCCTGGGAGTCCCAGCGCATCTTGGTCGGGAAAGTCATGGCCTTGATTACTTCGTCCAGGCCCAAAAGGATTTCCTTGGCTTCCTTGCCGGCCTTTTGCACGTGGACGTAGGCATATTCAACGCCCTTGAGTTCTTCAAAGTAGATGTCATCGGCACTCATCCCCTGGCCGCGGGCAAAGCCGACAGCGGCCTTGGTCCAGTTGCCGTCAGCGTCTTGGGCGATCTTCTTGGCCGGCCCCTTCTTAACTTCATCCACGTCAGCCTGCTTTTCATCCAGGTCCTTGACCAGGACAGTCAGGCGGCGGGGAGTGGAATAAGTTTGAATTTCCTTAAAGCCCAGGCCGTTTTCCTTCAAGAACTTGCCAGTTCTGTCAGCCAGCTGCTTGACTGATTTGCTGACCACGTGGGCTGGCATTTCTTCAACGCCGATTTCAAATAAAAAGTCTTTAGTCATTGCTTGCCTCCGCCTTTGCTTGTGCACTCTTCAACAATGGGAAGCCGCGCTTTTCACGTTCTTCCACAAACTTAACCGCTACTTCGTGAGCCATGTTGCGGATCCGGTGCAGGTAGCCTGCCCGTTCAGTTACTGAAACTGCCCCGCGGGCGTCCAGCAGGTTGAAGGTGTGGGAACACTTCAAGATGTAGTCGTAAGCCGGGTGAACCAGGTTTTGGCCCAAAAGGCGCTTGGCAATTCTTTCGTAAGTGTCGAAGAATTCCAGCAATTGCTTCTGGTCGCTTTCTTCGAAAGCGTACTTGGAGTGTTCGTATTCAGGTTCCTTGAAGATGTCCCGGTAAAGGACGCCGTCGCCCCATTCCAGGTCAAAGACTGAGTTGACGTCCTGGATGTAGGAAGCCAGACGTTCAACCCCGTAGGTGATTTCACCCATGGTAGGCTTGACGTCCAGTTCGCCGACAGTTTGGAAGTAAGTAAATTGGGAAACTTCCATCCCGTCCAGCCAGACTTCCCAACCGACACCGGCACAGCCCATGGATGGGTTTTCCCAGTTGTCTTCAACGAAACGGATGTCGTGTTCCAATGGTTCAATGCCCAGAACCTTCAATGAATCCAGGTAGTATTGCTGGATTTCCAGCGGAGCCGGCTTTAAAACGACTTGGAACTGGTGGTGCTGGAAGAGCCGGTTCGGGTTGTCCCCGTAACGCCCGTCAGCAGGCCGGCGGGAAGGTTCAACGTAGCAGGCCTTCCAAGGTTCTGGCCCGACTGCCCGCAAGAAGGTGTAAGGGCTCATCGTCCCCGCACCCTTGTTTTCATCATATGACGGCATGATCATGCAGCCTTTTGAAGCCCAGAACTGTTCAAGCTTGAAGATCATGGTCTGAATATCTAATTTTTGTGCCATAGTTACCTCCTATGCAAGGCCATAAAAAAAGCCTATGCAATTTCACTTTTGCATAGGGACGAAAAAAGTATTCGCGGTTCCACCCTAATTCAGGAAGCCTATTTGCCTCCTGCTCTTAATTAGCTTGGCTAGAGGGGCCTTTTCCCGCTGTATCCTTCCACCAACCGATACTCGCTGCCGCGGTACTTTTCTATTTCCTCATCATTACCAATATACAGGCTATTTTACCACAAATTCCTTTTCTTTTCATGTTTTTTTAGGAAAATCAGCTGCCCCGGACCTCATTTAAAAAGCGAAGGCTGGGCAGGTTCAAATCAACGGTTGCCTGGTATATTTGGGCTATAGCCCGCCGGCTTTCCTTTTTCAAATCTTCGCTGATCTGGATGTTGCCTAAACGGGTGATTGGCAAAAGGCCCAAGGTTCTGAGCAAGGCCGTGGCCTTTGCCGACAGGTGCAGGCGGCTGACAGAGCGGAAATGGTCGCTGCAGACCACACCTCCGGCGGCAATAGAATAGTCAAAAATTCCTTTTTCCTTGCCGCAGATAACGCAGGCCCCTAGCTGAGGAGCTACCCCGAAGGCTTGCAGAAGCTGCAGCTGAACGATCTGGCAAATGATTTCCGGATCCTGGCCAGCCACGATCCGGTCAAAAGCCACCAGCAATAAGTCATAGTAGCCGCCTAATTTTTGGTACTCACTGAAGGCATGGTCAGCCAAGTCAAAAAGATAGGACAGGTAGGCATTCTTGTCCAGGTCGGTGAAAAGCTCATCATGCTGGCTCAGCTTCTTATAAGTCCGCAGCTGGCTGATCCCCTTGTAGCGGGTCAAGATCCCGAAAGTCCCTTCCGTAAAAGGCAAGGCAGCCGCGGCCAGCTGGGACTTGGGCCGCATTCCGCCTTTGGCGATGACCGTGACGATTCCCAGTTCCTTGGTCCAAAGCTTGGCCAAGAGGTCAGCTTCTTTATACTGCTGCCTTTTAAACAGCAGGCCGTGAACGTCGAGCAGGTCAGCGGCCATTAAAGGTCCTTCTTGTCATAGCCGATGGACTTGAGGAAGGCCGGATCCTGCCGCCAGTTGCGCCGCACCTTGACCCAAAGCTTCAAGTTGACCTTCTCGCCCAGCAAGTTTTCGATTTCTTTTCTGGACCGCATCCCAATCTGCTTGATCATGGCCCCTCTTTGGCCGATGATGATCCGCTTTTGCCCGTCTTTTTCCACAAAAATCGTCGCGTCAATCTGCAATTTGCCATTGATCCGCTGGTTCATCTGGTCGACCCAAACGGCAGTTGAGTGGGGAACTTCCTGGTCAGTCAAACGGAGAATCTGCTCTCTGATCATTTCGGCCACCACGAAGTATTCCGGCCGGTCAGTCACTTCATCTGAAGCGTAGTATTGCGGCCCTTCTGGCAGGTAGTCCTTCAAGGTCTTGAGCAAGTCGTCGACCCCGTTGCCCTGCCGGGCTGAAATTGGCAAAAATTCCGCGAACTTGCCCACGGCCTGGTAAGAGTCGATGATTGGCAAAAGGTCATTTGGGTGCACCTGGTCGATCTTGTTGATGACCAAAAATACCGGAATATCCAAATCCTTTAAAAGGCCGGCCACATATTCCTCGCCCTTGCCGGCCTTTTTAGCGTCAACCATGAACATGACTAAGTCAACGTCCTTTAAAGAAGACAGGCTGGCCTTGTCCATATATTCGTCCAGGTCGGAATGGCTCTTGAAAATCCCTGGCGTGTCAACGAAGACAACTTGCATGTCATCTTCAGTGTAAATGCCGGAAATCTTGTTTCTGGTGGTTTGCGGCTTGGCTGAAGTAATCGCCACCTTCTGCCCGATTAAGCGGTTCATCAAGGTTGACTTGCCGACATTTGGCCGGCCGACCAGTGCTACGAAACCTGACTTGTGTTTACTTGTTTGCCCCATCTTGAATGTCCTTTTCTGTGAAGTGGTATGGTATCAATTGCTCGACTGTAAAGCGCTCAAAGTCACCCTGGCTGTCGGTCAGAATTACTTCCGTATCCGGATCCATGAACTCGCTCATTACCTGCCGGCAGGCCCCGCAAGGTGAAATTGGCCGGTCAGTGTTGCCGATGATCAAGAGGCACTTGATCTTGCCCGGTCGGCCAGCGTTGACCCAGGAGAAGATCGCCGTCCGTTCAGCGCAGTTGGTCAAGCCAAAAGAAGAATTTTCGATATTGACCCCGGTAAAAATCTCCCCCGATTCCGTTGCCAAAGCGCTGGCCACGTGGAAGTGTGAATAAGGACTATAGGCGTCGGCCAAATGATCCTTAGCCAGTGAGAAAAGCTTTTCCTCTAACTCGTTCATGCTACTTCCCTCTTCCTTCGTCTAATTGGTCCGGGTACAGGGGCAGGCCATAGTCTTCCAAGACCTTGCCCTGGATGCCAAACATTTCCTTGGCTTCATCCGGCTCAATGTGGTCATAGCCATTCAAGTGCAGATAGCCATGCACGATCGTGTAGCCGAACTCCCGGTCAAAGCCGGTGCCGTATTCCTTGCTGTGGCGCTCGATTACGCTCGGGCACATGAACAGGTCGCCGATATCTTCAGTGAAGTCCGGGTCCTGGGTGAACATGGCCAGGTCCAGGCCGTCGTCGCCGTCTTCAATGGCAAAAGAGATCACGTCGGTTGGCCGGTCTTTGTCCCGGTAATCACGGTTGATGGCTTGCGACCGGTCTTCGTCAACAAAGTTGATGCTCATTTCCTGGGCATTGTCCTTGCCGATTTCCTTTTTCGCCATGAGGAGCAGCTGCATGATCCAGTCTTCCCAGTCCCGGTCTCCCTTAGTCAAAAAGCCGACTTCATCGCTGTAGCTTACGTCAATTCCCTGCATTATTTACCTTCCTCTTCATATGCCTTGATAATCTTTGCCACGACCGGGTGCCGGACAACGTCAGCCGCGCTGAATTCCACGAACTTGATCTGGTCGATCCCCTGCAGGATATTGCGGGCCGTGATCAAACCGCTGTGAGCCTTGCCAGGCAGGTCGATCTGGGTCATGTCCCCGTTAACCACCATCTTGGAGTTAAAGCCCAGCCGGGTTAAGAACATCTTCATTTGGGCATCAGTCGTGTTTTGCGCTTCGTCTAAGATGACAAAGGCTTCTTCCAAGGTCCGCCCTCTCATGTAAGCCAAAGGAGCGATTTCGATAACGCCCCGCTCCATCAAGCGGTCAGTTGGTCCCTGCCCTAAGATGGCGTAAAGGGAGTCATAGATTGGCCGCAGGTAAGGGTCAACTTTCTCCTTAAGGTCCCCTGGCAAAAAGCCCAGGGATTCCCCAGCTTCAACTGCTGGCCGGGTCAGGATGATCTTGGAAACTTCCCCCCGCTTAAAGGCAGCAACCGCGCAGACTACAGCCAGGAAGGTTTTCCCGGTCCCGGCGGGTCCAATGCCAAAGACCACGTCACTCTTGTTGATGGCTTCAACGTAACTTTTCTGGGTCATGTTCTTGACCCGGACTGGCCGGCCCTTGGCGTCTCTGATCAAGATCTGCTTATAGAGGTCGCCAAAGTATTCAGTTGTCCCCCGGTCAGCCATTTTCATGGCACTGACCACATCCGCCGGGGTTAAGTTGATCCCGTTGCTGGCTACCCCATCCAGGGCCTTCAAGACCCGCAAAACGGTCTCTACCTGCTCTTCTGGACCAGCGACCTTGATCTGGCCGCCCAGGTCGGTAACAGTGACCTCATAGCCTTCTTCGATCAGCTTCAAATTGCTGTCATTGACGCCCACCAGCTTCTGGATATTTTCGCTGCTGTGGGGCAAAAACTTCTTTTCCAATAAAAGAACTCCTTCATTTTCAAACCAGCGGGCAAGCACATCTCTGCCCGCCAGACTATACTCTTCTAAACCAATGATACACGATTTAGGCCAAAAGAGAACACGGAAAATCAAGCAAGAAAAAAGCTCCCGTTTTCACGAGAGCTTCAGTCGATTAATAATGTCTACGCTTGCGAGCGGCCTCAGATTTTAACTTTCTGCGAACGCTTGGCTTTTCGTAGAATTCACGCTTGCGGTATTCTTGCAAAGTACCACTTCTAGAAACGGAACGCTTGAAACGACGAAGAGCATCATCAATAGACTCGTTTTCGTGAACGATAGTCTTAGCCATGTGTGATCCCTCCTTCCATTTCTTGGCATTGCTGCCATAAACATTTATCTAAATTATAGCAAAAATCGACTAATCGTCAATAGCCTGGGCAGATTTTTTGAAAAGTTTTTTCGGCAAAGATCCAGAAAGCGCATTATCCGGTATAATATAATTGATGAGGTGATCTATATGACTGAAAATAAAGCAGAAAACAAGCAAACGGAAAAGACAGAAAAGATGGAAATCAACATTATCATTATTTCCGACTCAGCCGGGGAAACGGCCTTCAACAACGCCCAAGCGGCAGCCGTTCAATTCCCTGACGCGGAAGTTAACTACCGCCGCTATCCTTTCATGACCAATGAAAAGAAGCTGGCCGCTACCCTGGAAGAAATTGAGCAATACCCTAACCTGGTCATTGTCTACAGCATGATTGATGAGAAGCTGCAATTGCCAATCATCAAGTTTGCCCGGGAACACAAGGCTAAATACATCGACATCCTGTCCCCGATCATTGAGGCCATCAGCCAGACGACCCATATGAAGCCAAGCGGCGTGGTTGGGGCCAACCACCAACTGACCAACAAGTACTTCAACCGGATTTCCGCCATGGAATTCGCGGTTATGTACGACGACGGCAAGGACCCGCGGGGCTTTTTGGAAGCTGACGTTGTTCTCTTAGGGGTCTCCCGGACTTCCAAGACTCCCCTTTCCCTGCTTTTGGCTAACAAGGGGCTGAAAGTTGCCAACTTGCCGCTGGTGCCGCAAACCCACATTCCAAAGGAAATCTATCAGATCGACCCGAAGAAGATCATCGGCTTGACTAACGACCCGCAAGTGCTCAACCGCATCCGCCGGCAAAGAATGATCAGCTACGGGATGGATCCGGACACGGCATACTCCAACATGGACTCAATCAATGCCGAACTGGACAGTGCCATGGCTTTGTACAAGAAGCTGGGCTGCTTCGTAATCAACGTGGCTGAACGGTCAATCGAAGAAACCGCGGCTTTGATTATGAACCACCTGGGCTACGAAGAAGATTAATCAAATATTTGCGTAAAAAAACGCGCTGCTTACAGGAAACGTAAGCGCGCGTTTTTCTTTTATCTCAGCGGACTTTCATCCACTCTGAAGACTTCTCCAGAAACTGGATCAACTAAAATGAAATATTCCTTCTTGCCGTTCTCGCTCATGCTGTCAGTTACGCTGAAGACGTAAAAATACTCTGATCGTTTGTCAGGGCTTGTCTTGGTCATCAGCAGCTTGACATTGTGGTGTCCGTGCTGTTTAGCGTAAGTAGTGGCGATCTCAGTCGCCAAATCCAAGCCAATATATTTAGGTTGATAGCGGCCGTTGTCCCTTCCATCTGGCATCTATTTCACCACCTCACTTATTCTGTATAACACAAGTATAATTTGCTTTTTAATATTTTTCAATAGCTAAACAACTTCTTGTTCTCTAAATCTGCCATAAACTTTCTGCACTTCAGTCACGCTCATGAAGGCAAAGGGGTCACATTTTTCTACCGTGGTTCGGATGTCGTAGAGGTCGTAAGTGTCGATAATGGTTAAAAGGACGGTCTTTTCAGTGTGCCCGTAGGCCCCTTCCACGTCATGGAAGATGGTGATCCCGCGGTGCATTTTTTCTTGAATCCCTTCAATAATGTCATTGGGATGTTCAGTAACGATCATTACCTGCAGCTTGTTGTGCTGGGTGTAAACCGAGTCAATGAAGCGGCCGTTGATAAAAATGTTCAAGGCCGTATAAAGGGCTCTGGACCAGTCAAAGAGAAAGCCAGCGATCAAAACGATGATCAAGTTGACCAAGATATTGAACTTGCCATAGTTCATGCCAGTTTTCTTCCTGACAACGATACCCAAGATGTCCAAGCCACCCGTAGAGATCCCGCTCTTTAAGGCCATACCCGTCCCGATCCCGTTGACAGCTGCCCCGAAGATGGCGCAGAGGATTGGGTCAAGGCTCAAATGAGTTGGCTGGATAAAGCGCATCATGATCGTGGACATGGCAACCGCGAAGATGGTATAGCCGGTAAACTCACGGCCGATCTTGAACCAAGCTAGGATAAAGAGGGGTACGTTCAAGGCAAAGTACATCACTTCTGTTGGGATGGTAAATGGCATGTAGCGGCTGGTCACAGTGTTGACGATCTGCGCGAAACCCGTGATCCCGGAAGAATAGATGTGGCCGGGATGCCAGAAGAAGTTCAAGGCTACGGCAACCATGACTGAGTAAAGAATCGCCGTACCAATTTTTACCAAAAAGCCGTAATTTCGTGACAAGCGATTCAAATCAAATAGCTTCATTTTCTGCTTTCCTTTCCGTCGTAACAGGATCAGCAACCTGTGGCAACTGGCCTTGCCCCGCCTATTAGAAGACAAAGCAATGAACATCCTTATTTATGATACAGCTTTTTCATAAATTATTGGGGCTTTTCCCACAACTTTTTATATAAAAAAACGCCTAAGCCCTATAAGAGTTTAGACGCTTTCAAATCAATTATTGATTATAGAAATTACCGATTCAAGTTAATTTGGCTGTTGCTCTGGGAGCTTGCCACACTTGAGTTAAATGTTGATTCTGAAGTTGAGACAGACGCGCTAGCTGAGACAGAAGTTACAACACTTTGTTCAGCGGAGGTCGGGTCACTCATACTTGCCAGTTCGGAAGCGGACATTTGCAGTTTCTCAAGCTCTGATTGAGAAATTGACGCGCTCACAGAAGCCTGGTATTCAGCATTGGCGCTTTCAGAGTTGCCAACGGAAGCAGTTACTGAGCCTTCGGAACTGTCAGCAGCGATAGAACCAACGCTAGTGCTCGTGGAGTTTTGAGCTGGAGTGTTGGTGGTATTACCTGCATTAGTTGTGTTACCAGCGTTGGTAGTACCGTTAGTCGTAGCCGCAGTGCCTTGGACGGTCGTCGTACCGGCAGTCGTTGCGGTAGCTGCAGGAGTTGCAACATTAGTCGTTGCAGTTGCGGTCGGCGTTGCTGGAGCAGTTGGCGTGGTTGGCGTGTTAGTAGCCGGGATCGTTGGAACGATTGGAGTGTTGCCAGTGTTAGGAATCTGGGCTGCACTCTGACTTGCAGAGGTGCTCAGGGATTCGCTCGTTGATTGGCTTTCACTCGTAGAACTGCTTACGCTCTGAGATTGGCTAATGCTTTCCGATTCACTTACGCTAAGTGATTCACTTGTGCTGGTGCTTACGGAAGCAGTTGAGGAACTCGTGCTTTCACTTGAAGAAGTTGATTCAGAGCTGCTTACGCTAGTTGAACCAGATTCACTTGAGGAAGTGGATTCGGAGCCGCTTACGCTAGTTGAACCAGACTCACTTGTTGAAGTCGATTCTGAGCCACTCGCGCTTGTTGAGCTAGATGCACTGGTTGAAGTAGATTCAGAGCCACTTACGCTCGTTGAACCTGATTCACTTGTTGAAGTGGATTCTAAGCTGCTTGCACTAGTTGAACCAGACTCACTGGTTGAAGTCGATTCGGAACCACTTGCACTTGTTGAGCCAGATGCGCTTGTTGAAGTGGACTCTGAGCCGCTTGCACTAGTTGAGCCAGATGCGCTTGTTGAAGCTGATTCTGAACCGCTTGTGCTCGTTGAGCCAGATGCGCTTGTTGAAGCTGATTCTGAACCGCTTGCGCTCGTTGAACCAGATTCACTTGTTGAAGTGGATTCTGAGCCGCTTGCGCTTGTTGAACCAGACTCACTGGTTGAAGTGGATTCTGAACCACTTGCACTAGTTGAACTTGATTCACTTGAGGAAGTGGATTCTGAGCCACTTGCACTAGTTGAGCCAGATGCACTTGAGGAAGTGGATTCTGAACCACTTGCGCTCGTTGAGCCAGATGCGCTTGTTGAAGCTGATTCGGAGCCACTGGTGCTCGTTGAACCAGATGCACTTGAGGAAGCTGATTCGGAACCACTTGCGCTCGTTGAGCCAGATGCGCTTGTTGAAGCTGATTCGGAGCCACTGGTGCTCGTTGAACCAGATGCACTTGAGGAAGCTGATTCGGAGCCACTTACGCTAGTTGAGCCAGACTCACTTGAGGAAGTAGATTCTGAACCACTTGCACTTGTTGAACCAGACTCACTTGAGGAAGTGGATTCTGAACCACTTGCACTTGTTGAACCAGACTCACTCGTGGAAGTGGATTCGGAGCCACTTACGCTCGTTGAAGCGGATTCGGAGCCACTTGCACTAGTTGAACCAGACTCACTCGTGGAAGTTGATTCTGAACCACTTGCGCTCGTTGAGCCGGATGCGCTTGTTGAAGCTGATTCGGAGCCACTGGTGCTCGTTGAACCAGATGCACTTGAGGAAGCTGATTCGGAACCACTTACGCTAGTTGAACTAGACTCACTCGTGGAAGTGGATTCGGAGTTGCTTGCACTAGTTGAACCAGACCCACTCGTGGAAGTGGATTCTGAATCACTTGCGCTCGTTGAGCCAGATGCGCTTGTTGAAGCTGATTCGGAGCCACTTACGCTCGTTGAGCCAGACTCACTTGAGGAAGTGGATTCTGAACCACTTGCGCTCGTTGAAGCGGATTCTGAACCGCTAGTGCTCGTTGAGCCAGATGCGCTTGTTGAAGTTGATTCGGAGCTGCTTGCGCTCGTTGAACCAGATTCACTTGAGGAAGTGGATTCTGAGCCACTTGCACTAGTTGAACCAGACTCACTTGTGGAAGTGGATTCTGAGCCGCTTGCACTAGTTGAACCAGACTCACTGGTTGAAGTCGATTCGGAACCACTTGCACTAGTTGAGCCAGATGCGCTTGTTGAACCAGACTCGCTGGTTGAAGTCGATTCGGAACCACTTGCGCTTGTTGAGCCAGACTCACTTGAGGAAGTGGATTCGGAGCCACTTACGCTTGTTGAGTTAGATTCACTTGAGGAAGTGGATTCGGAGTTGCTTACGCTCGTTGAGCCAGACTCACTTGAGGAAGTGGATTCGGAGTTGCTTACGCTCGTTGAGCCAGACTCACTTGAGGAAGTGGATTCTGATGCACTGGTTGAGATTGAAGTACTTGCGGAATCACTAGCACTGGTTGAAGTTGAAGCACTTGCAGACTCACTTGCGCTCGTTGAAGTTGAAGCACTTGCAGACTCACTCGCACTGGTTGAGGTTGAAGTACTTGCAGACTCACTAGCACTGGTTGAGGTTGAAGTACTTGCGGACTCACTCACGCTGGTTGACGCTGAAGTACTTGCGGAATCACTCGCACTCTCTGACGCCGAAGTACTTGCGGAATCACTCGCGCTGGTTGACGCTGAAGTACTTGCGGAATCACTCGCACTCTCTGACGCCGAAGTACTTGCGGACTCACTCGCGCTGGTTGACGCTGAAGTACTTGCGGAATCACTCGCACTCTCTGACGCCGAAGTACTTGCGGAATCACTAGCACTGGTTGAACTTGAAGTACTTGCAGACTCACTTGCGCTCGTTGAAGTTGAAGTACTTGCAGACTCACTAGCACTGGTTGAGGTTGAAGTACTTGCAGACTCACTAGCACTGGTTGAACTTGAAGTACTTGCGGACTCACTCGCGCTGGTTGACGCTGAAGTACTTGCGGACTCACTAGCACTGGTTGAGGTTGAAGTACTTGCAGACTCACTAGCACTGGTTGAGGTTGAAGTACTTGCAATCACTAGCACTGGTTGAACTTGAAGTACTTGCGGAATCACTAGCGCTGGTTGACTTGAAGTACTTGCGGACTCACTCGCACTGGTTGAGGTTGAAGTACTTGCGGAATCACTCGCGCTGGTTGACTTGAAGTACTTGCGGAATCACTCGCGCTGGTTGACGCTGAAGTACTTGCAGACTCACTAGCACTGGTTGAACTTGAAGTACTTGCAGACTCACTCGCACTCTCTGACGCCGAAGTACTTGCGGAATCACTAGCACTGGTTGAACTTGAAGTACTTGTGGACTCACTTGCGCTGGTTGAGGTTGAAGCACTTGCAGACTCACTAGCACTGGTTGACGCTGAAGTACTTGCGGACTCACTAGCACTGGTTGAACTTGAAGTACTTGCAGACTCACTTGCGCTCGTTGAAGTTGAAGCACTTGCAGACTCACTAGCACTGGTTGAGGTTGAAGTACTTGCAGACTCACTAGCACTGGTTGACGCTGAAGTTGACTCACTGGTTGACCGAAGTACTTGCGGAATCACTAGCACTGGTTGCACTGGTTGAACTTGAAGTACTTGCAGACTCACTAGCACTGGTTGAACTTGAAGTACTTGCGGAATCACTAGCGCTGGTTGACGCTGAAGTACTTGCGGAATCACTCGCGCTGGTTGAGGTTGAAGTACTTGCGGAATCACTCGCGCTGGTTGACGCTGAAGTACTTGCGGACTCACTAGCGCTGGTTGAGGTTGAAGTAGACTCACTAGCACTTGACGCTGAAGTACTTGCGGACTCACTAGCACTGGTTGAATCACTCGCACTGGTTGAAGTACTTGCGGAATCACTAGCGCTGGTTGACTTGAAGTACTTGCGGACTCACTCGCGCTGGTTGAGGTTGAAGTACTTGCAGACTCACTAGCACTGGTTGACGCTGAAGTACTTGCGGACTCACTAGCACTGGTTGACTTGAAGTACTCTGACTCTGCGCTGGTTGAAGTACTTGCGGAATCACTAGCACTGGTTGAACTTGAAGTACTTGCAGACTCACTGCACTGGTTCGTTGAAGTACTTGAATCAAGCACTGGTTGACTTGAAGTACTTGCGGAATCACTCGCACTGGTTGACTTGAAGTAGCACTCGCGCTGGTTGAGGTTGAAGTAGACTCACTAGCACTGGTTGAGGTTGAAGTACTTGCAGACTCACTAGCGCTGGTTGACGCTGAAGTACTTGCGGAATCACTCGCACTCTCTGACACCGAAGTACTTGCGGAATCACTAGCACTGGTTGAACTTGAAGTACTTGCAGACTCACTTGCGCTCGTTGAAGTTGAAGCACTTGCAGACTCACTAGCACTGGTTGAGGTTGAAGTACTTGCAGACTCACTAGCACTGGTTGAGGTTGAAGTACTTGCGGAATCACTAGCGCTGGTTGACGCTGAAGTACTTGCGGACTCACTCGCACTTTCTGATGCTGCTTTGCTCGTTGATTCGGACTCGCTCAAGCTCTTTGAGGCAGATTCGCTCAATGACTTCGATTCTGAAGTAGACTTGCTTGCAGATTCACTCTGACTCTTAGACGCGCTAATTGACTTACTGATCTTTTCAGAGTACGAAGTTGATTGGCTTTCCATTTCTGAGAGCTTCTCAGAAGCTTCTTTGCTGCTGATCGTGCTCTTAGAAATTGCAGTTGACAAACTGGCTGATTCAATCGTACTCAACCGCTCCGAAATCTTAGTTGAGTCAGACTCGTATTCAGACTTAACCTTAGAAATTTCTTCACTCAGTGACGTACTTGCTGATTCAGATTCAGACTTGCTCTTAGACTGGCTGACAGAAGCACTGACGGATCTGCTTGTGCTAATTGATTCAGACTTGCTTCTTGACTGGCTTGCAGATTCACTCAAGCTAGCTGACTTAGAAGCTGAAACACTTTGGCTTGCAGACTTGCTTTGGCTAACTGAGTTAGACCGACTCTGGCTGACAGAAGCAGATTCTGACTCACTCGCGCTCTTTGATGCTGAAACTGATTCACTTAACTTTTGAGAGCTAGAAACCGATTCGCTCACGCTAGTTGACTTAGATTCACTAAGTGACTTGGATGCTGATTCACTAGCCTCAGAAGCACTCTTTGATGCACTTTCACTTTCCGAAATCTGCTGGCTTAAGCTTTGTGATGCTGAAATTGAGTCGCTCTCTGCCTTTTGACTGTCAGATTCTGACGCAAGGCTTCTTGACTGGCTTTCAGACTGTGAGCTGCTGATTGACTCGTATTCACTCTTGCTCAAGCTTGCTGATTCGCTTGCACTGATAGATTCGCTCTTGCTTGCTTCTTCACTGATGCTTTCAGATTCTGAGTTAGAGATAGAATCACTCAATGAAGTCGACAAAGACTTGCTCTCTGAAATAGAGTTGGAGACAGAATCTCTCTTAGAACTGGATTCACTTCTGGAAAGTGATCTGCTCGTACTCTTAGATTCGCTGATTGAAGCAGATTCTTCTGCAGACTTTGATGCTGACTCACTTCTAGAAGCAGATTCTGATGAGCTTTCATCCAATGACTTGGACCGGCTGTCACTGCGGCTGTCTTCTTCACTTTGCTTAGTTGAAGCTGACTTACTGCGTTCAGCTTCTTCTGACTTGCTTTGTGATTCAGATGTTGACCGGCTAACCGACTGAGACTGAGCCTCACTGTTGGAGTTGTCAAACCCCTCCTTAACGTAGGAGTTCTTGTAACCCGCCATGATGGCACCCAGGTTCTTTTGACCTGAATTTTGTTCAGCACCAGTAGCGTGGACAACAGATGAAGTTGCACTTTCGTCTGCTTGAACTTCAACGAGGACGTTGTTAACAATTGACGCAAAGTCGCTCAAATTATCAGTTGGGATCTTAGTAGTGAAAGTAACCACCACGCCACTTGACGTATCAATCTTATTGCTAGTCGTATAAGCATCCCCGTAGTAACGACCATAGAATTTGCTTTCGTCGACTTGGGAACTGTTAACGTTAAAGCCCAGCGCCTGCTTGCCCTTGCCGTCATTTCTACTAAAAGTGTTGTTGACGTTGTAAAGAGTGTTGTTACTGCTGCTTGAGCTGTATGCTGCAACTACCGCGCCAGTAGCGACTGAGTATACAGTAATATTATCAGCCTTTTCCAAGCCAGACATGCTGTTTACGAAGAAACCAAAGTATGCGTCTTCTCCCGACTGAACTTTCGGCTGGTATGTTACTTCCCAGGTAATAACCCCAGTTGACAAGTTCATGTACCCTTTAAGGTCTGACAGAGTTTTCGCGCTGTAGAAGCCGCTGCCGAGAGTCGTATTCTTAATTTCGTACAGCAAGAAGCCCTTGTTGGCTGCCGTCTGGCTGGCTAAAGTGCTCATGGAGTCCGCAACACTCAGGGAGTAATTTTCAGCTCTTGATCTGCTGGTGCTTTCAGATTCTCTGACTGATTCTGAGAGTGATTCTGAAACAGAAGCTGATGCGGACGCAACCGCGGAAGTGCTTGCTGAAACTCTTTCTGATTCGCTGGCTTCTTCTTTAGACAGAGATTCTGCCGCGCTGGCTGACTGTGATGCATCTGCTGATTCTGACAAACTGGTGCTGGTTGACGCGCTGGCGCTTTCTGAAGCATCTTCCGCGTCTTCCTTGCTTGCCAAAAGTGATGCATCCCTGTCCTGCAGGCTCAAGCTGGCTTCAGCATCTTTTTCCGCCAGTTCACTTTCTGAAAGACTAGTTGATACTGACTGACTTTTGCTTTCAGACAGGCTCTTGCTTAAATACTCGCTTTCAGAAGCCGAAGTGCTCAAGCGGACAGACTCTGACAGGCTGTTGGCCGTACTTTCTGATTCCGCAGCAGAAACTGACTGGCTGGCCGCTTGGCTTTCGCTTTCAGACAGACTCTTGCTCAAAGACTCGCTCTCAGAAGCAACCGCGCTAACTGACTTAGACTGAGACTCATGTTCTGACACAGAAGTCGACAGGCTTTCTTCAATTGAGCCAGATGCTTCTGTTGACAGGGACTGACTGTCAGCTTGGTATTGACTTGCATCAAAACTAGTCGTAACTCCAGCGGTCTGTGAACCCTGCTGGACAGTTGTCGCCACTTGACTGCCTGCTGTCAGATCGGTCGTATCTTCAACTACAGCTACGTATGAGTAGTAGCCAGTTTCAGTATTAGTGAAGATCCAGTAGCCGGTCGTTCTGTCAGTATCCACGCTAAAGCTGGTTTGACCGTTTGAAACGTCAGCATTTACACTTACTTGACTGAAATTGTCCTGGTCATCCAGTTGGTCAATAACCGTGTTAACGTCTTGTGAGCTCAAATAGCTAGAACTGGTCTTGTAAAGCTTAACAGTTGCATTGCTGCTCAAGCCGGAGATCGTCACATTTTGCGTACCTTCAGCGGTCCCTGTTGGGTTAACTTCAATTAAGTAGGTAGTCTTGCCAGTAGAAGCATCAAAGCCAACCGTAGTCTGGCTCATGTTAGTGCCAGTGCCGCTGTAGCCGCCTGTGTAGTAGGAGTAGCCGTAATTGCCGTAAATAATATTTGCGTTTGTGTTGCCGTTTTGTTCGTTATACTTGCCGCTGTCAACATTGCTTCCAAAGTACTTAGTCGTTGACAAGGTCTGCAGCTGGGTTTTACTTGCTTCTGCCTGGGCCACCTGCAGGTTGCTGTTATATTCAACAACCGCGGCTGACTCGCTGGCTGAAGCTGACAGACTGGCTTCTTCTGAAGCACTGGCTGATTGGGACTGGTCAATAGAAGCTTGCTGCTCTAAGCTTTCAGACAGTGACTGGGAGGCTGAAGCTTCCGTACTGGTCTGCTGGCTGTCCTGGCTTTCTGACAAAGTTATGCTGGTCGTGTTTGCCTGATTTGCCGGAACAGCAAAGAGATTGATCTTAGCCTTGGCCGTCTGGCTTTCGCTTTGGCTGCCTTCACTCTTTGACTCAGATTGCGTTTCAGATGATGACTTAGTTTCTGACTTTGACTCAGATTCTGCTTCCGACTTTGATTCTGAGGTCGTTTCTGACTTTGATTCGGATTCTGCTTCCGACTTTGATTCGGATTCAGACTCTGTCTTGGATTCAGATACAGTTTCTGACTTTGATTCGGATTCAGACTCTGCCTTGGATTCAGATACAGTTTCTGACTTTGCAGATACAGTTTCTGACTTTGAATTAGATTCAGATGCAGACTTGCTGGCAGCTTGGCTAGTAGATTCTGACTGGCTTGAGCTTGCCGATTGACTTTCACTGACGCTGCTGCTTTGTTCCTGGCTGTCTTTTACAGACAAGCTTTCTGACTCGCTGGCTGATTCAGATTGTGAATTAGTCTGTGATTCAGTTTGAGAGGTCGTCTGTGATTCGCTCTGGGTCTGGCTAGCTGTGCTTGAATCCGCGTATGACTGCTGCTTTGACTGGCTCTGGCTTTGACTCAAAGTGTCTGACTGAGAAGACTCATTGACATTCTCATTAGAACTCACTTCAACAGAGTTCAAGCTGGCCGTGTCCTTGGTCGCGTCAACCGCCGCCTCAACTTGGGAAGTAATCCCAAATGCCTTGTTGTCAATCAAGGCGTTGGCCGCTGCCGTCCCGCCGGCAAAGGCGCCTAAAGCAGTGATTCCCTTTAACGCCGCGCGAGTATTGGCATTGACCGCGTTCTCCTTATTCAGCTTGCGCTTGCTGTCCTTCTCCTCTTTCTTGATAGCTTCCTTGGCCTTGGCAGAGAATTGGACCTCTCTCTTTTCTTTCTTGTTTTTCTTGGATTTCGACATCTTTCATCAACTCCCAATGCTCGCATTTAAACAGTTGCTTATAACTTCTTACGCAAGATATAAGCTAATCATGTACATTTCACTATATTTAAAGTATTATTATTTCTTCTGCCCTATCGTGTAAAAAAGCCGGGCAGACGCCTATTATCGCTAGCTAGCTTGTCTATAAATCCGCCCGTCCGGCTAAAAAGTTAAAATGGGCCTTTATTTTTTAATTATAACACGACCGCTAGAACAAATAGTCATAGATGTTTGCAAAAATGCTATTATTTCAACCTTTTTAGCGCTATCAAAAAAGCCCGCTCTTGAAAGCGGACTTAAAAAATTTCTTATTGCAGGCTCTTTGCCAAAAGTTCCCGGAAATGCTCTGCTTTTTCAGACCCAGCATGGTCTTCTTGCAAGCTAAGCAGGCGGGCATATTCTTGAGGATCTGCCAAAACTTTAATAGCGTCTATCATCCCTGCCGCATCCCCGGCCGCGAAAATATTCTCCGCTGCCACGTATTCTGGCGAATGCAGAGTATCTCTAAAAGCAAGCAGCAACAACCGGTTTTCAAAGGCTTGCCGGCCAGCTTGCAGAATTTCATTGGCATAATTGATGTCCAAGTAGAGGTCATCTTCTTCCAGCAGGCGGGCAACATCTTTATTCCTGGCAACTGGGTACAGGGCCACGTTCTCGTAATGGCCAAAATTCATCAACCGGCCGGACATTTCTGTCACGGCAGCAATGTCAAAGTGCCAGTCCGGCAAAGCTTCAACCAGCTGCTTGAGACACTCGATCTGGTCGGAATTGGTCAAAATCAAGGCCCGTTTTCTGGCCTGGTTCTCCCGCTTGAACGGGTAGACCGTCCCCAGATACTTGACTTTCTCGGCAATTTGCCGGTCAAGCTGACCGGTGATCTTTTCATATTCTGCCCTGTCTTGGATAATCACCCGGCCGCCTGGCAGGTTGTCTTCCAGAAGATACAGCATGTTTTCCGGCACATTTCCTTGGCTGATTTCCTGCCAGAAAAGCAGATTGCGGGATGGCTTTTTCTTCAACTGTATCAAGGTAAAGAGGCAGTTGCCCAGAGAATTAAAGATCACTTCATCCAGGTCAAAGTCAGCTTCTTCCAGATAGTATGCCGTCAGCTGGTTGATGTTCTTAAAGTTGTAGATGCCCCCATCTGGCAGATTATAAGTATAATCCCCGGTTAGATGGTTCTGGATCAAGACTTCCTGGCCGTTAGAGGCAAAATAGCTGGTCATTGCCTGCCGGCCGCTGTTATCGCAGCTCGTTATCGCGTACTTCCAGCCCCACTGATTGTAGTGGTCAATTACCCGGATCCGGCCAGCCATATCCAGCCATTCAACCTGGCTGACCTGCCGGCGGCGGTTGTTTTTCCAGTAGCGGATGTTGGCCCGCTTCTGCCCATGATCCAGCACTTCCCCGCTTTGCGAGTCGGCTTTGATCTCCCAGAATTCCGGCAGGTCAATCTCGTTAAAGTAGCGTGGCCGGCCTTTAAAATCAGACCCAGCCAGGCCTAATAAGTACTTAAGGGGTGATTCGACTCCCTCTGGCAAAAAGCCGTTGTCCATTATCACCACGCTCGGCTGCTGATAGCCAGCCAGTTTCAACGACCTTTCCAGGTCCTGGCTTTTTTCATTGTATTCATAGAAAAGATTAATCACGGTGCAGCTCACTTTCTATGGCCTTTTTCCATAACTTGGCAACTTGCTTGTCCCTGTACTTGCCAGCGATCTCATAGGACTTTTCTGACATGGCGGCTAAATCTGATGAGAACAGCTTAACGATCGCCCGGGACATTTCGCTGACATGCTCTGGCACGGTTGCCAGCCGGTCATATGGCAAAAGCAGGCCGTTTTCCCCATCAGCGATAAAGGTCGGGTTGCCGTAGCGGACGTCAAAGCCGACCATAGCCAGACCCGACCCTACTGCCTCCATCAAGGTGAGGCCAAAGCCCTCACTGGTTGAGCAGGTCAAATAGGCCTGGTAGTGCTGGTAAATATCATCCATCTGCTGGTGTCCTTTTAAATGGATATAGTCCTCAGCTCCGACTTCCTTGATCACTTCTTCCAGCATGGCCCGCTCCGAGCCCGACCCGTAAATGTCCAAAGTCAGTTCCGGCAAGGCCTTCTTGGCTTTGGCCACCGCCCGAATAGCCCAGTCCAGATGCTTTTCACTGGCCAAACGGGAGGCCGTCACCAGACTGAAAGGCTGACGGCTGGCAAAATCCGGCTTTTTCAATTCTTTCAAGCTGCCCACTGGAATCGCGTAGATCTGGGGCTTTTTGCCCTTATACTTTAAAAACTGCTCTTCCATCAGCTCTTTTTGCAGGTCTGTCGCCGTTACGTAAAAATCGATCTGGTCAGCATGCTGGAACTCATACTCATAGTAATTGTTCCAAAGGATGGTGTCGTCATTGGTTTCTGCTTCACTGAAGTGGTCGGCGTGGACAATCGTCCCTACCCGGGCCTTGCCCCGGTTCTCCAGGATTTCCTGGCCCTGGTCTTCAGCCCGGTCGATCAAGATGATATCTTTTTTGGAAAAATTTAATTCCCGCAGCATCTTAATCAAGAGCTCATGTTTAGAGTAAAGAATGTCATCCTTGAACTTGAAGATTTCCTGGTCACCATCAATGATTTCATCATAAACTGCCGTCCCATCTTCATTGTAAAAACGGCGCTGGTAGAGCTTGGCCCGGTTGTTTTCCGGAGCATAAAACTCGCTGCAGTAGCGGCCATAGCTGTAATAGTCCTTTCTGACCAGGTTAGCCCCGGACACGTATTCAACCCGGTCAACTATGCCCGAAGTCAAATCCTTCAAATATGCCGTGGCCCAGAAGTCATTGGCGAAAATGTAGCGGACCGCCTTGTTCATTGGCTTGCGCTCAAGAATCGGTGGCAGGACTTTTTCCAAGTCGTCCAGAGTGAAGCTGCCCGCCCTGACTTCAAAGTCGGTAAAAAAGGTATACAGCCAGATGATCTCCCGGTCCTTGAAGCCCAGATTTCTAGTCAAGTGGGCAATATTTTCATAGCTGATCCAATCAGTAAAAATAAACTTGGCCTTCACGCCCAATTTGCGGAAAACCTGTCCCCGGTAGGCCTGGGCGTATTCGACCCCGCTGGAAGCCCAGCCGATTCCCTTGTTGATGCTGTAAACTGTCATGTTAATTACCTAGATCATTTTAAAAATCGCCAGCAAAATACTGATGATGATCGCCGCCGTGATTACCAAACCGAAAGTCCGGTAGATGGTCTTTTTCGGCTTGGCGGGCTTGACGTACTGGTTCCTTGCTCCCTTGAGCTGGCTGTTCATATGAGCCGTCAAGAGATCCTTTTGCTCATCGCTTCTCTGCTTTTCCTGCTTATCAATCTCAGACATAGTAAACATCCTTTTTTCCGAACTTGTCAATCGTGATGCTGCTCATCAACACATTGCGAATGGTCAGCCGCTTGATCTCCCGGCACATCTTCTTATATGAGCTTAAAGCCGCGTGGTGGTACTCATTCATCGGGTCCCTTTGCGCCGATGTCCGCATAGCCACCATCTGCCGCAATTGCTGCAGGTTGTCAACCTGCTTGATCCAGCAGACATCGATGGCCTTTAAGGCGGCCAGATTGTAGAAGCGCTTTTTCTCCGCTTCATCGTCAAAGTATTCTTCCTTGCGCTTTAGTTCTTGTTCAGCTACAGCCAGCAAGTAGGCAACAACCGCCTTTGAATTATTCAAATCCAGCTGGCTTAAGTCATCGTCAAAACCGTAAGATAGATTGTCCAAGATAAAACGGCGCAGTTCCCTTTTCTCCAAACGCGGATGCTGGCGGACAAAATCACTGAAAAGCTGCTTCATCCAGCCTTCTAAATCGTAATTGAGCCCATCAGAAAAAATAATCTGGTTCCGGGTCTCATATACCTGCTCACGCTGGATCTCGTCACTGGCTCCCATGGACAATTGCTGCTTGCGGATATCATAGTCGCTTTCGTCACTTCTGACTTGCGCAGAATTAAGCGCCTCCCTGATCCGCCAGTTCTTTAGTTCATGGACCTGAGTCAGGTTCAAGTCTTCTGAATGGTACTTTTGCCGGTAGCGGTCCAGCCACAAGGGACCGTACTTGATGACCACATCGTCTTCCAAGGAAACGAAAAATTCACTTGTTCCCGGGTCGCCCTGCCGGCCGGCCCGGCCGCGCAGCTGGTCGTCAATTCTTCTGGAGCTCATCTTGGCCACCCCTAAGACGGCTAAGCCGCCCAGTTCAGCCACACCCGGCCCCAGCTTAATGTCGGTCCCCCGACCAGCCATGGTCGTGGCCACCGTAACGGCCCCGACCTGACCGCCTTCTTTGACGATGGTGGCTTCCTTGGCCGCGTTTTTGGCATTCAAGACATTGTGGGGAATCTGCTCTCTCAGCAATAGTTCTGAATAGATTTCAGAAACGGCAATCGATTCGGTAATGATCAAAACCGGCCGCCCCAAGGCATGCAGGCGCTTGACCTCTTCCAGTGAGGCTAAAAGCTTGCTTGGCAGATCTGGATAGATCCGGTCTGGCAGGTCCTTGCGGATGACCGGCCGGTTGGTCGGAATCCGGACCACCTTGGTCCCGTAAATCTTGAAAAATTCATCCCGGGCAGAATAGCCAGTCCCGGTCATGCCGGAAAGCTTTTTAAACATTCTGAAGAGACTTTGGTAAGTAATTGAAGCCATGGCCTGCTGGTCATCTGACAAATCAAGCTGCTCTTTCATCTCAATCGCCTGGTGCTGGCCAGCCTGCAGCTTCATCCCTTCCAGGATCCGCCCGTTTTCTTTGTCCAAGAGGGCAACCTCACCGTCAGCGCCGACCACGTATGCTTCTTCTTTTTCAAAGAGGCAGTGGGCCTTTAAGGCCAGGTTGATGCAACGGACCAATTCCGTATGCTCGCCGTCATAGAGATTGGGCAGGCTGAAAAATTCTTCTGCCTTCTTGACCCCAGCTTCAGTCAGCCAGACATTGTTATGCTCTTCATTGAATTCATAATCATCTTCTGACAAAAAGTAGATGAATTCGTCAGCTACTCCGATATAGTTGGACTTGACCTTGGGCAAGCCGGCAATGACCAGGGGAGTAATGGCCATGTCCAGCAAAACTGAGTCGGCTTCGTCGACAATGCAGTAGTTAAAAGGCCGCATGTACTTTTCGTCTTTTTCCTGGGCCATGTTGTCCAAAAGATAGTCAAAGCCCAGGGCCCCGCTGGTTGAATAAACGATGTCAGAATTGTAGATCTTTTTCTTCTGCTTGACCTTCAGCTTCTCGCCTTCCAAGCTGAAACCCGTAGCATAGGTAAGGCCCAGCCAGCGGTAGACCTGGGACATTTCTTCCCCGTCCCGGTTGGCCAGGTATTCATTGGTCGTCACCAAAATCGCCCCGTCTCCGCTTAAGGCATTAAGGTAAAGAGGCATGGTGGCGACCAGGGTCTTGCCTTCCCCGGTCTTCATTTCGACAATATTGCCGTAGTTAAGACCGATCGCGCCCATCACCTGGCTGTCATGGGGAAACATCCCCAAAACCCGCCAGTCGGCTTCCCGGACGACAGCGTAAGCTTCAACCAATAAACTGTCCACGCTGGCCCCTTGCTTTATCCGCTTTTTAAATTCAGCAGTCTTTCCCTTGAGCTGGTCATCAGTCAATTGCCGCATGGGCTCTTTAAGCCGGTTGACTTTCTTTAAGACCTGGCGGATCTTCCTCAGATCCCAGTAATCCGCTGAAAACAGACTTCCAATCGCGGCCATGGCCTTACTCCCTTCTGCGCAAGTACCGGTCGACTACCTGGGCCGCCAAGAGCCGCCGGTGCTCGTTTTCTTCATGCATTTTTTCCCAGTCGATCTGGCTGATGTCCGTCTCATCAGTAATCTCTTCCACGTCAATCCGGTGGAAGACCAGCTGGTGGCAGCCCGCCCCAACCAGTTCGATCGTATAGTAGTTGGCCTCTTTCGGAAAGGCAAAAATTCCCTCTTGGCCATGAATGATCTGCAGCTTAACCATGTGGTCTTCCCGGTCAAAAGCCACCAGGCGCAGGTAAAAGCCCGCTTCCTGGTCAGCCTCGGCCAGAATCCGGAAGAGGTACTTGCGACCATTGATCAAAAGCGGAAGTGACGGGATGGCGTGGGCGGTGCTGTAGCTGTAGACCATGTCCCACTTATAGATGACCGAGCCAGCCGGCAGAGCTCCGTTATAAAAGAAGACGTCGTCTCTGGCCCGGCGGATGATCTTGGAGCCATACATATAGGCGTGGCCAGTCGCTTTGACCGTGCTGCCCGTATAAGCAAAGCCGCTCCGGTATTTCTGCTGGTCCCGGCCGGAGATCCCCCGCCAAAAAGGACTGCAATTTTCATTCCAATAAATGCTCTGCATCTCTATCGCCCGTATTCATCCTTCAAAATTGCCCCATACTGGGTTCTGAACCATTTGACCAAGGGGCCGGTTGCGTCATTGTGGTGGCCGGGAAAGCCCTTGGCAATGATCTTGCTGTCCTGCTTGCGCCGGCTGAAGCTGCGCATAATGTCCCGGTAGGCATGGGGGTCGTAGTCGTCGTCCTCCATATAAGCAATAGCCAGGGTAGTTTTAGAAAAATCGGCCTTGTCAAAAGCCGTCCAGAACATGTCATCCAAAGCCTTAGCTCTTTCGTCAAAGTCTCCCCGCCAGTTGTCATCTGGAGAACCAGCGTTTAAAACGTCTAAAGCCGTCGGGAAAATCCCATAGCGGTAGTCTCTTTCCATCTGGGCCATCTTGCCCAGGCTGGCCAGTGGCTTGCCGACCACGATAGCTCCTGGCTCAATCTTTGAGCCGTAATAAAGGGCCCCAAAGGTCCCCATCGACAGGCCGGACATAGTTACTTGATGGTGGTCAAAGCCCAGCCAGTCCAGTTTTTCCTGGATTCTGGCCACAAGCTTCTCTTGCAGTTCCTGGCTGCCCAGGTAAAAGGCTCCGCCTTCCAGACGGGGGTCGCCAACCAGCATAAAGGGCGCCTTCATGGACCGCATCATGTAAAAACCTTCAAAGCCTTCCGCCGTCCGGTAGCCGGAAAAGTAGATATTTAGTGGCGGCTTAAGGTCACCAGGGTTAAAGTAGGTGATCAAGGGATCGCGCTTGCCGTCGACCAGGTCTTCCCCGCCCGCGATAAAGGCTCCCAGGCCCCGTCTGGACCAGCGGTAGTGGATGTTGCCCATGGTCAAGTTGCCTTCGCCTCTGGCTTCTAAGCTGACGTTTAAGATTGAGCCGGGGTTGGTTCCTTCAAAAAGGAGCCACTTTTTCATGTCAGCTTCCGTGAACACGACCCGGCGGCGGACATTGTCAGCAATGCCGGGGTTATTCTCATAAACGGCCAGGCGGATGTCCACGCTGGCATCCTTGAAAAACTGGGGCCAAAGCTCCAGGGTCCGGTCCTTGTCGCAGTACATCCCCCACCGCCAGTTGATCACCGGCCAGAATTCGTCACCGAAGTTCCCGCTGAGGCGGACATTTTCAAAGCCATTAAACTCTACTCTGCCCTTGAAGAGGGGGTTGACTTCCATGCTGGAGACATCCAATTTGCTGCCGACCTGGCCGCCAAACAGACGGCTTTCGATCCAGTCAAAGGCCTGGTTATTGCTGGCAAAGTGCACGAAGCGGACCTGCTTGGACTTAAAAAAGAAGGCGGCTTTTTCAGTCAGTTCTTCATCTTTCAAGTCATCATCCACCATGATCGTGTAGGCGTCTAGATTTTTGGCCAGGGCGGGTATATCCTCATCTTCTGGCAGGTCGATCAGCCAGGCCCCTTGAAAACCCCTGAAGCCCAGCTTTTTGTCTGCTTTCAGCTCTTTGATCAAGTCATCCATTTCCCCGTAGCCTGCCCGAAACCATTTGGCGTTTTCCCGATCAGGCACGGGCGGCAGGTATTCTTTTACCCCATAAAGCAAAAAATAATCCATTAACCCTTCCCTCCTACCGCATCTGACAGTTCCTTCACGATCTTGGCGGCCGTGTAGTTGTTGATCTTGCCGACTGAGTACATCTTGGCCCGGTTCCAATTGCTGAGTCCGTCTAAATAGTAGTGCAGGGCCCCGGCAAGATCCGAAATCTGCCCAATCCGGAGGCCGTTTTTGCCGTCATCGACATAATCGGACTTAACCAGATTGATCTGGGGGATGCCAGTGCTGATGCCGACCACCTGCAGGAAAATTTCCGGTCTGGCTGACAGGTCAACAATGAGCCGCATAGGCTTGAGAATCTTGATCAAGTCCGTGTCAGAGTGAATGGTGACATAGTTGATCCGGCGGACCCGGTTTTCTTCATCATCGTCATCTGCTTCCATTTCCTTAGGCAGGGACTGGTTGGCTCTTAAAAAGCAGTAGCGGTACTTGCAGTCTCTTTTGGCCATTTCATCTTTGATCAAGCGGTCCAAGATGCCAAACTGGTCAAAGCCGGCGTAGTCAGCGAAGTTGATCTCAACCAGCTTATTGCTTTCCATCACGTCAAAAAGCTCCTTTAAAGCCAGCTTGATCACTTCTTCAGACAAGCCGCCCGTCATGAACATGACCTTGAGCAGGCGTTCCCTGTCGCTTTCCCCCATAGTCAAGTCCGTATCAAGGGGAGGCAGCTGGACGACGTGCTCAACTCCATTTTCCTTCATCAAATTGACCGTATAGTCGGAATCGGCGATGACCATGCTGGCCATTTTGGCTGTTTCAAAAACATGGGGGTCATCAAAATTTGTCCGGTGGCCATAATAAGAAATTACTGTCTTGTAGTCTTTTAATTTTTCCAAAAGGAACTGGTCGTGCCGGCGGCTGGCAGCGATGATAAAGGAGTCGTCGGGCTCTAGATTTTCAGCGAAATACTTGTCCAAATACTCGCTGATCATGTCCGTGATCGAGTCGTAGTGGCTCTTTTTAAAGCGGTCCTGGGCCGCGGAAAAAATGGTCACTGAGTCATCTTTGTTGTTGCGGAAGACTTCCTCGCCTTCCGGATTTAAAAAGACCCGGCTCTCAAAGCGGCCTTCATTGTCGTAGTTGAGGATGCTGGACAAAAAGCCCCGCCAGTCAAAGAACATGGTCCGGTACTTGTAGCCCTGGCGGACAAATTCGATCTGGATCAAGTTACCGGTGACCCCCATCCGGATCCGGGCGTAGAGCTCATCTTCCCGGTAAACCAAGATGTTGAAGGCATTGTAGACGAAGCTGCAGTCCTTGGGCCAGTTGAAGTCCAGGTAGTTGACGTTTCTGACCACCTGGTCGGCCGGAATCCCCTGCATCAGGTCAAAAATATTGTCACTTTCCGCGTCCAAGATGTTGTGCCGGAAGAGGAAGTTGCCAATGCTGGGCAGGTAACCCAAAGTCAGAATTCTGACCGGCTGCCCCTCATCTTTGAACATCCGGATCTGGTTGATGCTGTCGTCAAAGTCAAAGTGAATAAGTCCGCTGTTCAAAAACCAGATCTGCCCGTAGCTGAGCCAGGTCCGGTCGCGTCTGTACCACGATGGCACGAAATAATACATCCTTTTTCCTCCCTTCTCCTAAAGCAGGCCCCGGTACTGGCCTCTGATTTGCAGGACTTCAATCTGCTCAGCAATCGCTGCCCCAAAGCCAGCTAAGATAATGACGTAGTTGGGCAGCATGACCAAGCTGGACAATTTTGCGTCAAGCAAGGTGAGGCCCAGCGGCAGGCCAGTGAAGACCACGAAATAGATCGAACTGACGAAAGAAAAAATATTGATCAAGTGGCGGAGGTATTTTTCCGTCTCCTTGCCCGGCCGGCAGCCAGGGACATAGTCACCTGACTTCTGCATGTCGTCAGCCTGCTGGACCGGGTCAATTGAGATATATGAAAAGCCGTAAGTCAGTCCCACCAGGATCAAGCAGTAAAGAATAAGGCCGCTGACCTGGCTTAAGTCAAAGGCATTGGCTAACTGCTTGAACAGTTTCCAAGAAGACAAATTGTAGAAAAACTGCAAGAGATATTTTGGCAAGACAAACATGGTCGTGGCAAACATGGCCGGCATGGAGCCAGCTGGCAGGATTCTGATCGGCAGGTAGGACTCTGAGCCAAATTCTGCGCTGATCAAGAGCTTGGTTACCGGCACCCGGCGCTCAGCATTGGTCAAGATAACTGTAATTACTCCCAAAAGGAGGATGACAAAGAGAGCCAGGGCCCGGACAATGTTGGCGCTTTGGGCGCTGAGGCCCGGGATGAGGCCATTGGCGAAAGACTTCATTAATGTAAAGAACATGTTGGCCATCAGGATCAAGCTGATTCCGCCCAGGCCATTTTTGTCATTTTCGACGCTCAGCCAGATCAACAGAAAGCTGCCTGTCATAAGGAAAAGGCCGGCAGCCAGACGGGTGCCAAAGCTGCTGCTGGTCAGTTGGAACTCCCGCAGCATTACCGTTGCTTGAATCACGGTCAAGAAAAAGGTCAAGGTCTTTTGCCAGATGTCCATCTTCTTCTCGGTCATCTTAGACATCATCGGCAGACGGAGCTGAGCCAGCATCCCAGTGATGATCATGGCTGACATCCAAGGACTGATCCCTAAAGAAAAGAGGCTGGCCTGACTGCTGTCGCCCCCCGTTGCCACGAGCAAAACATTTGGCTGGCCGGTCTGCATTTTGGCAAAAGGCAGGGGAATATGCTTGCCAAAAACAAAGATCCCTAAATAAAGCACGGACCACCATGCTTTGGTCAGAATCGTGCTTATTCCCAAATCTTTTAAAGAGGCCTTTTTACCCATAATTATCATCACTACATTTCACTAGATTTCGGAGCATGCCCGGCACGTTATTTCTTTTATCCTATAGAAAAAATCATTTCATATTGTCTTTTCTTTTGAAAATAGGTCACGCAAGCACGGCATTGCTTACTATTTAAATAATAACATAGGGCCAGCCCTTATGGTAATTTCCGCCACTTTTTGGCCGCTAAAGAAAAAAGCACGGCTTCTGCGAAGATAACCGTACTTTAATAATCTAATAAAATTTATTATTCTGCTTCCACAAACTTGGTAATCCGCTTAAGAGCCTCTTGCAGGGCTTCATCGCTGGAAGCGTATGACATCCGGACGTAGCCTGCCCCGCCAGCACCAAAGTAGCTGCCCGGGATCACGCCGACTCTGGCGTCTTTGGCCAAAGCCTTGGCAAAGCCAACGTCGTCACCCTGGTACTTTTCAGGAATCTTGGCGAAGATGTAGAAGGCGCCGCGCGGCAAGGCCATGTCAAAGCCCAGCTTCTTCAAGCCCTTTTCCATGAAGTTTACCCGGCGCTGGTAAATGTCTCTGAATTCCTTCGGGTCATCTAGGCCGTTGGTCAAGGCTTCAATAGCCGCAGCTTGCACGTTGTTGGTCACGACCGTGATCATGAAGTCATTCATCTTCCGCACGCTGGCCATAATTTCAGCTGGCCCGCAGATGTAGCCCAGCCGCCAGCCAGTCATGGCGTGGGACTTGGACAGACCGGAAATAAAGATAGTTCTCTCTGGGATATAAGTAGACAAGGAGTAGTGCTTGGCATCCCCGTAGATCAATTCTGAGTAGATTTCGTCACTGATGGCGTACATGTGGTGCTTCTTGATCACTTCAGCCAGACCTTCAATGACTTCCTTAGGGTAGGTTACCCCGGTTGGGTTGGTCGGGTCGTTCAGCATAATCGCCTTGACCCCCTTGCCTTCCCGTTCAATAACTTCTTCCAGCTTCTCTGGAGTCAAGACAAAGCCGGTGTCTGAGGTGTCAACTTCAACTGGCGTAGCCCCGGTCAAGCAGACCAGCTGCATATACATTGACCAGACTGGAGTTGGCACGATCACCTTGTCGCCGTCATTCAACAGAGCCGACAAGGTACAGGTCAAGGCTTCAGTTGCCCCGACTGTCACCGTGATTTCACTTTCCGGGTCATATTCAACGCCGGTTAAGCCCTTAACGTACTTGCTGATGGCCTTGAGCAGTTCCGGCTTACCAGACTGCGGGCCGTAGTGGCTGTCATTGTTTTCAATGTCCCGGATGGCTGCCTGCTTGATGTGTTCCGGGGTATTCAAGTCCGGTTCACCCAGGGTCAGTTTAACGACGTCGTCAAACTGGGAAACGTACTTGTCAAAACGGCGGATATCTGAAGGAACCACAGCATCAAGCTTGTGGTTGATAATCGGCAGTAAATCTTGCGCTAATTTTGGCATTCGAAAAACCTCTTCATTCAAATCAAAAAGAACAGCAACTTAACATTTAAGCCTATTTTAGCATAGTTTGTTAAGCAAAGCGGCAGATAATGCTAACTTTGTCTATTTTTTCTCAAATGAAAAATCATTTTCTTAATTCTGCGCCGGCTAAAAGTTTATTTTGTTAAAAATATGCCAGGATTATTTTTGGTATTTTAAGTCATTGGCAATCAAGTCGTCGTAGCTTTCCCGCTTGATCACCAGCTGGTCAACTCCGTCTTCAGCGAAAACCACGGCTGGACGGGGATTGCGGTTGTAATTTGACGCCATGGAGTAGCCATAGGCACCTGTGCTTAACAGGGCAACTAGGTCGCCAGGTTCGGTTTTTGGCAAAGGACAGGACTTGATCAAAATATCCCCGCTTTCGCAGTACTTGCCAACCAGGTTGACCCTTTCTTCATCTTCTGCCTGGGGGCGGTCAGCGACAACAGCTGAATATTCGGCTTGGTAAAGAGCTGGCCGGATATTGTCCCCCATCCCCCCGTCAAGGGCAACATAGCTTGGGTAACCCGGCAGGTCCTTTCTTGAGCCGACCGTGTAGAGGCTCCAGCCGGCAGGGCCGACGATTGACCGGCCTGGTTCAATCCAGATGGCTGGCAATTTCAAGCCGCTCTCCTGGCACTTGCTCTTGACTTCCTTGACGATGGCCCGGACAAATTCTTCAGCTGGCAGCGGCTGATCCTGGTCGGTGTAGTGGATGCCGAAGCCGCCACCCACGTTCAAGATGTCAGCCTCATAGCCATACTTTTCTTTCCAGGCCGTGGCCAGCCGGCAGAGCTTGTCAGCGCAGCCCACGAAGCCACGGACGTCAAAAATCTGCGAGCCGATATGGGCGTGGATGCCCACCATCTTCATCCGGGGATTGGCCAAGACAAGTTCTAAAGCCCGGTCGGCCTGGCCGCTTTCCATGTCAAAGCCAAACTTGGAGTCAACCTGGCCGGTCTGGATGTATTCGTTGGTGTGGGCGCTGATGCCGGGAGTAACCCGGAGCATGACCTTGCTGCTTGCGTCTTTTTCTTCCAGAACCTGGCTGAGCAAGTCGATTTCATGGAAGTTGTCGACAATAATTACCCCGACTCCCTGATCAACGGCTAATTCCAGTTCTGACCGGCTCTTGTTGTTGCCGTGGAAGCTCACCTTATCCATGGGAAAGCCCGCCTTCATGGCCGTCCAGAGTTCCCCGCCGGAAACGACGTCGGTATGGCCGCCTTCTTCATTGATCACCTGGTAGATAGCCAGACAGGAAAAAGCCTTTGAGGCATAGCTGACTTCGTAGTCTACTCCTTCTTCTTCAAAGACTCGCTTGAAGGCCCGAATTGCCTGCCGGATTCTGCCCACGTCAAACACCTGCAGGGGCGTCTGGTACTTGGCCGCCAGTTCCAGGGCATCTACCCCGGCAATTTGCAAATGGCCGGCTTGATTGACATCGCTTGCTTTGATTAATCCGTTCACGGTCTTACCTCATCTTTTTTTCTAAAAAATCTAATCAACTTAAGTAATAAGTTTATCCTTCCTGCCGAATCCGGTCAAGGCAGTTGATTTAGTACAGCAGAAAAACAAAAAAGACACCCGGCTAGGTGTCTTCCTTACAATTGCGTTAGCTGGATTCGAACCAGCGCATGACGGTACCAAAAACCGTTGCCTTACCACTTGGCTATAACGCAATCTCAAACTTCAACCAAGGGACGGCTCCTCGCATCCCCCGGTCAAATTATATGATACTTAACTTTTTAATTCTTGGCAAGCCTTTTTTTACAAAAAATTTGCTTTCTCCCGCGATCACTTTAAAAAGTTAACTATTGACCAGCTTTTTGGCCTTTTCCTCGGCCTTCAAGCCAGCAAAATATGCTCTCTCTTCATTTACGTTGCCGATGACAATCGTGCCCCGCTTCTGATTAATGCTCAAGTCATCGATAATGGCATCGACCAGTTCCCAGAAGTATGAATTGGCTGCTGCCAAATCATCGCTTTCCCCAACGCAAAGGTGGGCTGCCCGGCTCATCAAGAGCCAGGCCCGGCCTGCTTCTTCCTGCATCTTTCGGTGGGCCTTCTCTAAAGTCTGCCTAGAGCTCAGTTCCAAGCGCTGAGCCTGCTTTTGGAAATCTTCTTCGTATTCTTCTTCAAGTGCCAGGGCAAACACGATCACTTCACCCAGAGCCCGGCTGGCAAAAGCAAAGTAGCTTTCTCCCCCACTTTTCCGGCTGGCTGCCAAAGCCGCCCGCAGCTGACCCAAAAGTGGGGCAAAATCAGCCGCGGAATCGAGCTGGCTGCCAGCAAGGGCAGCGTAAAAAGCTGCCTGCTGGTCCCCTTCATCTGCCAGGGCCAGGTAAAGCTGCCTGGCCTGCTTAAAGCGTTTAGCCCGGTAGGCCTGCTTGGCTTCAGCGTAAATTTCTGCCCGGTCTTTCAAGTCAAATTGCCGGCGCAGTTCACTGGCTGAATAGGCTGCCCCGCAAGACTGGCAGACAAAACGGTCGCCCTCTTTTAATAAATCTCTTTGTCCGCAAAGCTCACATTTGATTTTCCTCATTGTTTTCCCCATGTTTTCTTGATCTTTTACGCTTTCCTTTGTAACCGCTTACTAACCGCTATTATAACAAAAGTTCCTGTAAAAGGCAGGTTAAAAAAACAAAAAATCAAGACCGGAAAAGTCTTGATTTTGAAAAATATTCTTAAAAATATCAGTTTTTCTGTGTGCTTGCGGCCGGAGCAGCAACTTCAATAATGAATTCAGAACTGGTCCAGGTCGACTTGTCCGGGTAAGTCACCTTGATCTGGGTCTTATAGCTGCCTGCTTTGGCAAAATCTGGCGCCGTTACGAAACTGGCCTGGCTGCCGTTAGGCAAAGAAGCAAAGTTGGCGATCAAGCTGGAAGCCGCGATTGGCGTGCCCGCTTGCGTCTGGGCAGCCAAAAGGACCGGCGTGTAGCGGGTGGAATCAGCTGGATCTTTAACAGTTACCGTCAAAAAGGCACTGGTCTCCTTGCTCTTGTCCGGATAAGTTACCTGGATCTTGGTCCGGTAGCTGCCAGCCTTTTGCCAATTTGGCTGGGCAGTGAAGGCAAACTTGCTCTTCTTTGGCAGACTGGAAAGGTTTGTTACCAGCTGAGCCGGAGTCAATTTCTGCCCGGCCTTTACCACTCCTGAGCGGATTTTGACCTGGTAGTGGGCCTTGTCTGTCTGCCGCTTGACTTTGACTTTAACAAAAGGCGTCACTTCCCAGCTCTTGTCCGGGTAAGTCACTTTGACAGCGACCAAGTAAGTCCCTGCTTGCTTAGTGTTGATCTTTTGCGAGAGCCGGTACTTGCTCTTCTTAGGCAAGGACTTGGCGTTTTTAATTAAGGACTTAGCAGTCAATTTTGCCCCATAAGCGACGGTCTTGCCCTTGATCTTCGGCTGGTACTTGCTCTTGTCCGTCTGCCGCTTGACCGTCACCTTGACTTGCCGGGTATATTCTTGGCTCTTGTCTGGATAGGTGACTAATACGGCCGTGTAGTAAGTCCCGGCCCGCTTGAAGTTTGGCACTCTGGCGAAGCGGAAGCTGGTCTTCTTCGGCAATTTTGCCCGGTTGGTGACCAGGCGCTTTGACTTAAAAGCCTGGCCAAAAGCAGTCGTCTTCCCCGTCACCTTAGCCTGGTAGCGCTTGGCATCCTTTACCCGCTTTTTGGCCTTCTTCTTATTAACCTTTTTATGCTTCTTGACCGTCTTCTTAGCCTTCCAAGCATGGTCATAAACGCTGACGGTCACTTGCTGGCTGGTCTCCATTGAGTTGTCCGGGTAAAGCAGGCGGATCCTGGTCTGATAGGTCCCCGCCTTGGCGAAATTGGGCTCGGGCACGAATTCATAAACTGTGTTGGCTGGCAGTTTGTTGGCATTCTTGACCAGGTCCCGGGCAATCCGGTAGTTGCCTTCCCGTACCTGCAAGTTTCTGACCTCCGGATTATATTCGCTTGCCTGACTGGCCTGACTTACCTGGCCCGTTAAAAGGCAAAGGGGAGTCAAAGCGGCTGCCGCGAGGGCGCTGTACAGCTTCTTCATTTTTTATTCCTCCAAAACACAATTCAACTATTTCTTACAAACACATACTTTATGCCCTAATTATAGTCCAAATCGTTTGATTTTTGTTCCCGCTTTCAGAATATTTTTGACCTTTTTGGGTATAAAAAAAGCTGCCCGCTTCAGGCAGCTCATGCAAAAAATCACTTTTGCTTTTCTCTATTTTATTCGCTCCGGACCTTGCTGTGGAAGGACATGCGGAAGCTGGCTTCAAAGTCTTCCCCACTGGCCAAGCGGTTCATCCCCTTCTTGTTTTCCAGGTTCCCGTCGGTATCAGTGAGGTCAGCAATCCCCCACCAAGGTTCGATGCAGACGTAATTGCCGGTCTTTGGATACTGGGACCAAACACCCACGTATGGTGCGGAGTCAGTTCTGACATTGATATGGAAGCGGCTGGTTTCCGTCTTGATGGAGAACTTGTTGTCCGGGTGCCGCATCACCAGCACCATGGCGTCATTTTTGAACAGGTCGTCAGTAATGGTGATCATGCTTTCAGTTGGCGCTAGGGACCGCTTTTCCCAGTTGAGCAGGCCGTTTTCCAGCGGCACCATTGCCCGCGGCTTTGCCGGGTTGACCTGCAGGTAAAAGTCATCCTTCTTGACCCCATCTTCAACTGGCAGGGCAAAGCCTGGGTGGCCGCCGACGCCAAAGATCATGTCCCCTTCACCCTTGTTGGTGACGTGGAAGCTTTCCTTGATCATGTTGTTCAAAAGCTCGTAGCTGACCCGGAATTCAAACTTGAAGGGATAGACGGCTCTGGTTTCTTCCGTGTCCGTCAAAAGGAAGGTCAGCTTTTCCTTGCTTTGCTCTTCCAGGGCAAATTCCATGTCACGGGCAAAACCATGCTGGGTCATGTGGTAGCTCTTACCTTGATAGCTGTACTCATCGTTTTTCAGCTTGCCCACGATTGGGAACAAGACTGGAGCATGCCGGCCCCAGACTTCCGAGTCAGCCTGCCAGATGTATTCATTGCCAATATGCTTGCCAATGACGCTCTGGAGTTCTGCCCCGTGACTTGACACCGTAACCTTAAGAATTTCATTTTCGATAGTATAATCCATTATTTGCCCCTTAATACTCTTATTTTTTCTTTTTTTCTAAACTCAATTGCATTTTTACACTTATCACAGGATGAACTTGGTCAAGTCCTTATTCTTGACGATATCACTTAACTTCTGTTCAACATATGCCTGGGTGATGGTAATTTGCCCCATTTCCATGTCCGGCCCTTCATAGAGAACTTCTTCCAGCAGCTTCTCCAAGATAGTGGCCAGACGGCGGGCACCAATGTTATCAGTCCCTTGGTTGACCTCAAAGGCGATTTCGGCAATCTTGTCGACTGCTTCTGCCGTAAAGACCAGGTCCACCCCGTCAGCCTTCAGCAAGGCAATGTACTGCTTCAAGAGGGAATTTTGCGGGTCCTTCAAGATTCTGACGAAGTCGTCCTTGGTCAAGGCATTCAGCTCAACTCTGATTGGGAAACGGCCCTGCAGTTCTGGAATGAGGTCGCTCGGCTTGCTTTCGGCAAAGGCCCCGGCCGCGATGAAGAGGATGTGGTCGGTTGACAGGGGACCGTACTTGGTGCTTACGGTTGAACCTTCAACGATCGGCAGGATGTCTCTTTGAACCCCTTCTCTTGAGACGCCGGCGGAGTTGCGCTTGTCAGCCGCGGTAATCTTGTCAATTTCGTCGATGAAGATGATCCCGCTTTGGCCGGCCCGGTCCATGGCCTTTTGGTAGATGTCATCATAGTTGACCAGCTTATGTTCTTCTTCTTGGACCAAAAGCTTTCTGGCCTGGCTGACCGGCAGGGTCCGCTTGACCTTCCGCTTAGGGAGCATGTCGCCCAGCATGCTGGACATGTCCATCCCCATCTGCCCCATCATGTCGCCCATTGGGTTGGCCTTAGGCGCTTGTTCGACTTCGATGGTGACTTCTTCGTTTTCCAGGAGCCCCCGGTCCAGCTTTTCAGCCACGCTGAGTCTTTGGTTTCTGATTTCGTCAGTGACTTCTTCAGTTTCTTCCGGCATCCCGCCGCCAGCCAGCAGGCTCTGCATCATTTCCTGCATCTGCTGCATCTGGTTTTGCCGGTTGTTTCTCTTCACGCCCGGCACCAGCAGGCGGACCAGGGTCTTGTTGGCCTGGCGGATGGCCTGGCCTTCAACCTTGGCGAACTCTTCTTTTTCCACGATCCGGACAGCTTCATTGGCCAGCTCCCGGACCATCGATTCCACATCCCGGCCCACGTAGCCGACTTCAGTGAACTTGGTAGCTTCAACCTTGACGAAAGGAGCATCGACGATGTCCGCCAGGCGGCGGGCAATTTCAGTCTTGCCGACCCCAGTTGGCCCAGCCATCAAGATATTCTTTGGCGTAATGTCCTTTTGCACGTTTTCTGGCAGCTGGGCCCGGCGGTAGCGGTTGTACAGGGCAATAGCCACTGACTTCTTGGCTTCAGTTTGCCCGACAATGTACTTGTCCAGCAGCTCAACGATCTGCTTTGGCGTTTTCTCTCTCATGCCTATTTTTCCTCGATTTCATCCGTAACAATTTCGTGGTCGGTGAAGACATCGATGTCAGCAGCAATGTTGACCGCCTCCTTGGCGATTTCACTGGCCGTCATCCCGCTGGCGTGCCGCAGCATCCCCACGGCTGCCGCCTGAGCATAGTAGCCGCCAGAGCCGATCGCCACTACGCTTTCGTCTGGTTCAAGTACTTCCCCGTTGCCGGAGATCAAGAGCAGATCCTGGTCGTTAAAAGCAATTACCATGGCTTCCAATTTCTGCAAGGCCGGGTCTTTTCTCCAGGACTGGGCCATTTCCACCGCTGCCCGGCGCAAGTCGCCGCTGTAGCTTTCCAGCTTCCCTTCCAGCATTTCTTGCAGGCTGACGGCATCCGCCACCCCGCCGGCAAAGCCGATCACTACTTGGTCATGGTAAATACGGCGGATCTTCTTGGCCGTTGTCTTGGCAATAATGCTCTTGCCCAGGGTCACCTGGCCGTCACCGGCAATGGCCGTCTGGCCATTGTACTTCACTGAACAAATCGTTGTCATTTTTTCCTCCGTTTTTTGGCTTTTCTGTTTGTTTTCTTGTTTTCGTCATTTAAAATTCTTGCTGAAAAGCCAAAATGATTGACGCTTTCCAGCTATTTTCATAATAACACTTTTCCTCATTTTCGGGGAAAATGCTGGCGATATTCTGCCGTCAGCTGCTGCATGCTGACGTGGGTGTAAATCTGAGTCGTTGACAAGTCCTTATGGCCCAAAAGCTCCTGCACGCTCCTTAAATCCGCCCCGTTGTTGAGCATGGCGGTCGCGAAGCTATGGCGAAGTTCATGGGGATGGGCGCCGGCCGTTAGGCCGGCTTTTTGGAAGATTTGCTGGACGACTTTGGCTACCCCCCGGCTTGAGATTGGCTTGCCGCGGCTATTTAAAAAAACTGCCCCAGTATCTGCCTCATTTTTCAATAAACTTGGCCGGGCAGCTCGCAGATAATCTTCCAGGTACTTTTTGCTCTCCTGGTCAAAAAAGACATAACGGTCCTTGTTGCCCTTGCCGTGCACTAAAATCATGCCGTTTTCCAGGTCAAGCTGGCTGATTTTCAAATCCGTCAGCTCGCTCAGCCGCATCCCGGTCGCGTAAAAAAGAGCCAGGATTGCCCGGTTGCGGACTGTTAACGGTTTGCCATCATTTAACGTCTTGATGACTTGGCCAACTTCATCCTGGTAGAAAAATTCAGGCAGCTTTTTCTCCCCCCGCCTAAGCTGAATAACCACGGTCGGGTCAGCCTTAACCAGGCCCCGCTTGGTCAAAAAGCGGTAAAAAGATTTAAGACTGGACAATTTCCGGGACAAGGTGCTGGAAGCCAGCTTTTGCCCAAGCGCCTGCAGGTAAATTTCCAGGTCCCGGCGGGAAATTTTATCCCAGCCGGGAAAGCCCCCATTTTCCTGCCAGAATTTTTCAGCCGCTGCCAGGTCCTTTTGGTAGGCCAGAATGGTTTTAGGGCTGTAAGAGCGCTCATTTTTCAAGTAAGAAAGAAACTGCTCTTCAAGGGTCATTAGTCAGCCAGCTTCTCTGCCTTAAAGGCGGCCAGGTCTGCCAGGCCCCGCTCGCTGATCTTTTCGTGGCGCTCGCGCTTGTTTCTGATCTTCTTGCCTTCCAGACCCGGGATCAAGGCAAAGCTGGCGTTCATCGGCTGGAAGTGCTTGGCATCAGTGGTCGTAATGTAGTGGGCCATTGAGCCAAGAGCCGTCGTTACCGGGAATTCAACCGTGTCCTTGCCCAATGCTTCTCTGGCCGCGTTGATTCCGGCCACCAGGCCGCTGCCGGCACTTTCCACGTAGCCTTCCACCCCGGTCATCTGGCCAGCAAAGAAGAGGCCCGGCTGCTTTTTAGCTTCGTAGCTGGCCTTCAACACTTCCGGGCTGGCCATGTAAGTATTCCGGTGCATCTTGCCATAACGAACGAAGCGGGCATTTTCCAAGCCCGGAATCATTTGGAAGACCCGCTTTTGTTCCCCATACTTGAGGTGGGTCTGGAAGCCCACGATGTTGTACATGGAGGCAGCGGCATTGTCTTGGCGGAGCTGGACGACCGCGTAAGGGGTCTTGCCGTCCTTCGGGTTCTCCAGACCAACAGGCTTTAAAGGACCAAAGAGCATGGTCTTGGCCCCCCGGGCAGCCATGACTTCAATTGGCATGCAGCCTTCAAAGACTTCACTGTTCTCAAAGCCGTGCATTTCTGCCGTTTCCGCGTGAACCAGGGCGTTAGCAAAGCGGTCGTATTCTTCCTTGGTCATCGGACAGTTGAGGTAGGCGGCTTCGCCCCGGTCATACCGGCTCTTCTTGTAGACGATGTCCATGTCGATGGAGTCAGCCGCGATGATTGGGGCTGCCGCGTCAAAGAAGTGGAGGCTGTCTGTGCCTTCAAAGTCCTGGATCTTTTCAGCCAAAGCATCGCTGGTCAATGGTCCAGTCGCGATAATAGTGATGCCTTCAGTTGGCAGGTCGGTGATTTCTTCATCATGAATAGTCACTTCCGGCAGGCTGGTCAGTTTGTCAGTCACGTATTTGGAGAAAAGCTCCCGGTCAACTGCCAGGGCCCCGCCAGCTGGAACCTGGCAGGCATCAGCGGCTTGCATGATCAGGGAGTCCATCTGCCGCATTTCTTCTTTCAAAAGGCCAACAGCGTTTGAGAGCTGGTTGGACCGCATGGAGTTGGTGCAAACCAATTCCGCGAAATTGCCGCTTTCATGGGCCGGGGTCATTTTCTTTGGCCGCATTTCATACAAGTCGACCTTAATCCCTCTTTTAGCCAGCTGCCAAGCTGCTTCGCTGCCGGCCAGACCGGCGCCGATTACCGTAACTTTTTCTGTCATTTGTTTCAATCCTTCGCTTAAAAATTATCTACTTGCTATTTTACCGAAAAAGCTCTTCCCTGCCTATTCGCACGCTCTATATAAAAATGCCACCAAGGAATTGGTGACATTTCTGCTTATCTATTGGCTTGTTCTGCTTATTCGGCTTCTTCGCCTTGTTCTTCTCTAGGTTCTTCCTTGTAGTCGCCGTTCGGGCAGAGAACGACAATGCCGTCCTTGCGCTTCTTTTCAACCAGGAAGTGGCCGTCGTTCGGGCAAACCCGGCTGATCGGCTTGTCCCAGGAGACAAAGTCGCAGTCTGGATAGCGGGAGCAGCCATAGAATTTCCGGCCCCGCTTGGACTTCTTCTCCAATACTTCCCCTTTCCCGCACTTCGGGCAGGTAACGCCGACCTTCTTGACGATGGTCTGGGTGTGGCGGCAGTCCGGGAAGCGGGAGCAACCGTAGAACTTGCCATAGCGGCCCATCTTGACCAGCATCGGCGCCCCGCAGATCTCGCAGTCAAAGCCAGCTGGCTGGTCCTTGATCTGGATCTTCTGGATCTCGCTGTCCGCCTTCTCCAGTTCCTTGGAGAATGGCTTGTAGTACTGGTCAACCACGCTGACCCAGTCCTTCTTGCCTTCTTCGACTTCGTCGAGTTCATCTTCCAGCTTGGCCGTGTAGTCAACACTGGTGATGTCCGGGAAGAACTGTTCAACCAGGCCGTCAACGATCTCGCCCAGTTCAGTTGGCACGATCGCCCGCCCTTCCAGCTTGACATAGTTCCGGGACTGGATGTTCTGGATGGTCGGCGCGTAAGTTGACGGCCGCCCAACCCCGTTTTCTTCCAGAGCCCGGACCAGGCTGGCTTCAGTATAGCGGGCCGGTGGCTGGGTAAAGTGCTGCTTGTTGTCTGACTTGGTCAGCTTGACCTCGTCACCTTCTTCAAGTGCCGGCAAGGCCACGTTCTTTTCGCTTCTGTTGTCGTAGACCTTAGTGTAGCCGGCGAACTTCATGACTGACCCGCTGGCTCTGAAGGTCACCCCGTTTTGGGTCAAGTCGTAGCGGACAGTGTCAAAGACGGCTGGAGTCATTTCACTGGCCACAAAGCGGCTCCAAATCAGGGTATAGAGGCGGAGTTCATCCTTGGTCAAAACCTTTTCCAGGGACTTCGGCGTCCGGTAGACTCTGGTCGGCCGGACGGCTTCGTGGGCGTCTTGGGCGTCACCTTGGTTCTTGAAATGGCGCTCTTTCTTAACCGCGAAGTCGCTGCCGTATTCCTCGTCGATAAACTTGGCTGCTTCCTGGCGGGCAACCGGTGAGATCCGCTTGGAGTCAGTTCTCATGTAGGTGATCAAACCGACCGTGCCTTCCTTGCCCAGGGAGATCCCTTCATACAGGTGCTGGGCAATGTTCATGGTCTTTGAGGTCCGGAAATTCAAGCGCCGGTTGGCTTCCTGCTGCATGGTGGAAGTCGTAAAAGGCGCGGCTGGCTGCCGGCGGACTTCTCTTTTGACTACCTTGCTGACCGTAAATGGCTGCTTCTTGTCAAACTTGGCCAGCAGCTTCTGGACGGCCTCGTTATTAGGCAATTCCGTCTTCTTGCCGTCTTCGCCGTAAAAGGACGCTTGGAATTTGTCCTTGCCCTTGGCGAATTCGGCCTCAATCGTCCAGTATTCAACTGGCTTAAAGGCCTTGATCTCCTTTTCCCGGTCGATGACTAGCTTCAAGGCAACTGACTGAACGCGTCCGGCTGACAGGCCCTTCTTGACCTTGGACCAGAGAATCGGCGATAAAGAGTAGCCGACTAAACGGTCCAGGACCCGGCGGGCTTGCTGGGCGTTAACCGTGTCCATGTCGATGGTCCGGGCGTGGTTAAAGGCATCCTTGACCGCGTCCTTGGTAACTTCGTTGAAGGTTACCCGGTTGGCTTCTTTTTCGTCCAAACCTAAAACATGGGCCACGTGCCAGGCAATAGCTTCCCCTTCCCGGTCAGGGTCGGAAGCCAGGTAGACTTTATTGGCCTTCTTGGCTTCAGACTTCAGTTCCTTGATGGTGTCACCCTTGCCCCGGATGGAGATGTATTTTGGCTGGTAGTCATGGTCAATGTCGACCCCCATCTGGGACTTTGGCAAGTCCCGGATGTGTCCTTTAGAGGCGATCACGTGATACTTCCGGCCCAGGTACTTCTCAATAGTGTGGGCCTTGGCTGGAGATTCCACGATGACCAGGTCTTTTTTCACCTTGCTCTTTTTCCGCTTCGGGCTGCTCTTCTTGGCAGCCGTGGTCTTTTTACTGCTCTTGCTCTTGTCTTCTTTTGCTGTAGCAGGCATCAAATGCCCCTTTCACTAAAATTGAAATTAAATCTTCTTCAATATAGAAATAATTTCCGGAATTGTCAACCAAAAGAAAATTAACTTAAGGGAGCAGACAGGCAATTTTTACTTGAATTTAATCTTTCACAGGTCGATTTCCTTGTCGATGACCGGGGTCGCCCCGGCTGAAATCAGCTGATTGGTGCCCGCCGACAAGGGGCTGGTGATGGCGCCTGGAACAGCAAAGACATTTCTGTTTTCCTGCAGGGCCAGATTTGCCGTAATTAAAGATCCTGAATGGGCTTTGGCTTCGGTCACGATCACGTTCTTGCAAATCCCGGCCAAAATCCGGTTGCGCTCTGGAAAGCGGAAGGGCCTTGGCGGCGTGTCGGGCAGGTATTCGCTAAGCAGGAGGCCCCGGGAAGCGATTTGCTGCTGCAGGATAGTATTTTCCCGGGGGTAAAAATAATTTAGTCCGTTAGCCACGACCGCGATGGTCTTGCCGCCAAAATTCAAGGCATTCTGGTGGGCTATGGCATCAACGCCTTTAGCCAGGCCACTGGCAATCACCTGCTTTTTCTTCAGCAAAACAGGCATGAGGTTCTCAATCACCCTGCCGGAATACGGGCTGGGCGTTCTTGAACCCACGATCACCGTCACCTCTTTTTCCAGCAAAGACAAGTCCCCTTTAGCAAAAAGCAGAATCGGCGGCCGATAAATTTCTCTTAGACGTACCGGATAAGCATCGTCAAAGAAACTGATTATTTTGAAATTCTTTTGTAAGTTTTCAATGGCACTTTCGTAGCGATCGCTTAAAAAGGCCCCCTCCACCCGGTAGAGGATTTCATCTGGTAGTTCCAGGCAGTTCAGCCATTCATGGTCCACGTCCTCATCCGGGGGCATCTGCTGCATGACCTGCAATATCTTCAGATAGCTGAGGCCCTTTTGCAGCTTTAGGCGCAGTAAGAATTCGGTTTTGTTCATCTTTTTCCCTCCACTTACTATTACGCCAAAAAGGCCATTTTTTCCTTTATCTCTGCAAAATTTTCGGCTTTTTTGCCCAAAAGAAAAAGACTGACTTAGTCAGCCTTTTTAAGTCCCACCATCTCACTCACCGGACTGAAGGTCAGGCGGTGAATCGGGGTTGGACCGTATTTTCTTAATGCTTCCAGGTGATCCTTGGTTCCATAGCCGGCATTATGGTCAAAGGCATAGTCTGGATAAAGACGAGCGTAATCGTCCATCAAGGAGTCTCTGAAGACCTTGGCCACGATTGACGCCGCGGCAATTGAGTTGGACTTGGCATCCCCCTTGATCAATTCTACTTGCGGCAAGTCCACCGGGACATTCATGGCGTCGACCAAAAGAGCATCTGGCCTTGTGCTCAAAGCTTCCACGGCCTGCTTCATGGCCTGGCGGTCAGCCTCGTAAATATTGATCTGGTCGATCACCTTGTTGTCCATGACCCCGACGCCCACGGCAATCGCCTGCTCCAGGATCTTGGGATAAAGGGCCAGGCGCTTTTGCGGGCTCAGCTTCTTTGAGTCATTGACTTCCAATAAGGAAAAATCTTCCGGCAAGACCACGGCTGCAGCCACTACCGGACCAGCCAAGGGGCCACGGCCGACTTCATCGACCCCGGCCACCAGCTGCCCATTTGCCCAAAAGTCTTTTTCATAGGAAAAGCGGGCCAAAAAGGCCTCTTTCTGCTTAGCCAGCTTTTCCTGCCGGCGCTGGTAGCTCTCCAGCAGCTTCTGGACTCCTTTGCGGTCATCTTTGGCTAACTCCGCCAAGATGGCAGGCGCGACTGAATCTGCTTGCAGCAGGTCTTTAATTTCATTAATTTTCATTATTCGCACTTGGCCGGTCCAGGCTGATCCGGCCCAGCTTGCCCTTTCTTAACCGCTGCAGCATAAAGAGAGAGAAGCGGTCATAGTCATCCCGCATCCCGTTGTTTTGGGTCATGGCCAAAAGCAGGTCGGTATCCCCAATATTTTCCAGCTTGTCCTTAGTGCAGTTGGCAAACTTGGCCAGGTAGGCCGGGTAGTACTGGCGCAGTTGCTTGATGACGAAAAGAGCCACGTCGTCAGCGTGGAAAATCGTGTCCTTGATCGCCCCAAAAGCAGCCAGCTTATAGCCCACGTCCTGGTCTTCAAATTTCGGCCAGAGAATCCCTGGCGTGTCCAGAATCTGAATGCCGTAAGGGGTCTTCAGCCAGGCCTGGCCCTTGGTTACCCCTGGCCGGTCCCCGGTGATAGCGACGTTGCGGCCCACTAGTCGGTTGATGATGGTGGACTTGCCGCAGTTTGGCACGCCAACTAAGCAGATGCGGATGATCGGGTTGGAGGCCCCTCTCTCTTCCAGCTTCTTAACCTTTTCACTGGCTGCCTTCTTGATCAGAGTAATCAGAGCCTGCATGTTGGTGTTGTGCTGGGCGTCCATGGCCATGACCAAGGTGCGCGGCCCCTGCAATTTCTTTTGCCAGAGCTTGGTCATCACCGGGTCAGCCAGGTCGGCCTTGTTCAAAATAATCAAGTGGGGCTTGTCGCCAACCAGGTCACTGATCATCGGGTTTCTGGAAGCGCTGGGAATCCGCGCGTCCAAAACTTCGACAACAACGTCAATCAAGTTTAATTTTTCTTCCAGTTGATTCCTGGCCTTGTTCATGTGGCCTGGATACCATTGAATTTTAGTCATTTTTCCTCCCAATAACAGCAGAAAAGGAAGCCTGGGCTCCCTTTCGTGCTTTTCATTGAATCCTAAAAATACTACTAATACTGCATTTTCTCTTCGTAAGCCTGGTAAGCATCGTCAAAAATCGTCATGCTGGGCAGGTAGGCGGCATTTTCTTCCAAGTATTCTGACAATTTGGTCCGGTCCTGTTCCTGTCTGGGGAAGGTCGAGTCAAACTGGGCATTATTGGCAAACTGAGCCAGGTCGCTATTTGAATCCGGATCGCGCAGAGTCATCAGAAACTGGTAAAAACTTTGTCGGTATGCCATATATTACTCCGTGTAAAACATGACCGCGTAGGCCTCATGGCCAGCGTGGGTGATGATGATCGGGCTGGTTTCCTGGACCAGGATTTCAAGGCCCGGGTTAACTTCCTTGAAGCGCTGGGCAAGTTCTTCCATCTTGTCTCTGGTGTCGACGTAAGAGATGCCGACGTACTTGACTTTGTCGCCCAGTTCTTTTAATTGATCGACCAGCATGTCGTCGAATTTCTTGATGAACTTCTTGCCCCGGCCCCGGTAAGGAACGTTCAAGCTGCCTTCCTTCATGGTCAGGCCGACATGGAAGTTCAAGGCTGAAACCACCCGGCCGGCCCACTTGCCTAAGCGGCCGCCAGCCAGAATGTTCTGCAGGTTGGGCACCATCATTTCCAGGTACATGTTCTTGCCGATCTGGTCCAGGTGGGCCAGGATCTCATCCATTTCCTTGCCCGCTTCCGCGTCCTTGGCCGCCTCAATGCAGTAGTAGCCTTGCGAGCGGTCAGTGTAGCCGCAGTCGATGACCGTGATCTTGCCAGCCACCATTTCCGCTGCCTGGCGGGCGGAGTCAACCGTCCCGGACAGGGTCTTGGCCATGAAAATTCCCAAAACCTCACTGCCGTCAGCCGTCAATTCTTCCATTCTTTCCACGAACAAACCGACCGGGGGCTGACTGGTCTTGGGCAGTTTTTCCGCCTCATCCATTTTTTGGATAAAGTTGGCCCGGGTAATGTCAACGCCATCCGTGTAGGTATGTCCGTCGATCGTCACCGACAGGGGCACTACCGTAATACCGTATTTTTCAATTTCTTCCGGACTCAGCTGTACTGAGGAATCCGTCATGATCTTGATCTTAGACAATTTAACTGACCTCAATTTCCAAATTATCCTATCAGCTTCTCTGTTGTGATAGAATTAGACTTAATACAGAGTTTAGTATAGCAAATTTTCGGCTAAAAATTATAATTAATTGATCAAAACTGAAAGGGACTTTATATGGCTTTTAATCCTTGGCAGCCGGCTGAAGACCGGCCCAAATCTTATTACATCATTGACAATGTGCTCTCAGCCGTCGTGCACGGGATTGGCTTTGGCCTCTCAATCGCTGGCCTGGTCGTTTTAGTAATCCGGGCCGCCCACACCCACAGCGCCCTAAGAGTGACCACATTTGCCATCTATGGCTCCTGCATGATTCTGCTTTACCTCTTCTCAACCCTCTACCACAGCCTGGTCTTTACCAAGGCAAACAAGGTCTTCCAGATCTTTGACCACTCCTCGATCTTTATCGCTATCGCCGGCTCTTATACCCCTTATACCCTGGTCACCATCGGCGGGGCAAAAGGCTGGGTCATGTTCGGCATTATCTGGGCCTTGACGGTCTTTGGGATCCTCTATTATATCTTTAACCAGGGCAAGCATGTGATCGGCGACACCATCCTTTATATCGCCATGGGCTGGATGGTGATCCTGGCCGGCAGCCAGCTTTATTACAGCCTGGGGCCAACCGGCTTTTGGCTCTTAGTCTGGGGAGGCATTGCTTATACCTTCGGCTGCCTCTTCTTTTCCATGCGGGGATTGCCATACAGTCACGTCATCTGGCACTTCTTCGTTCTGCTGGGCTCCATCTTGATCTTCTTTTCAGTCTTGTTTTATGTCTAAAAAAGGCGCTGGTCACCAGCGCCTTTTAGATTGCCAAAAATTCCGCGATTGCTTCTGGGTTGTTTTCCACCTGGCCGCTGACTACTCCCTCAAGAGCCTTACGCAAGAGCTGGCCCAATTCCGGTGAAGGCTTAACGCCTTCTTTAATTAGCCACTGGCCATCAATGGCCAACTCCCCGGCTGTTTTGATTGGCAGGCGGTTATACCGGTCCAAGAGGACCTGGGTAGGCAGAGGCTGACCCAGAAGGCTGGCCAGCTTTAAAGCCGCTTTGAGGTTCTCCAGGCCAATTTCAAAGAGGTCAAAGTCGCTCACTTCTCCCTGGCACAAGAGGTCAAAAGCGGCCACGATCTGCCTGGTCCGCTGATTCATGGCGTTGGAGTTCTTCCAGGCCCGCATGAAAGCTGAGATCTGATCAGCCGGCAGGTTGATTAAAACGGCGATCAAACTCCAAAAAACTGCTTCGTCGTCTGGGCCCGCCTTAAGATCAGTGAAGACGGAGAGCTGGTCTTTTTTCCCCGCCAGGCCCGGGCATTCTTCACTTAAGCCTGTTGCCAAAAAGTCCTGGAAGGCCCGGCGGCTGTCCTTGCCCAGAGCCAGTTTGACAAATTCTTCTCTGATTCTTTCCACGGAAATCTTGCTTAAAAGCTCGTGGTTGTCAATAATTGCCTGCCTGGTCTTTTCTTCCAGGCTGAACGAAAGCTGGCTCATGAAACGGACTGCCCGCATCATCCGCAAGGCATCCTCGTGGAAGCGTTCTTCCGCCACTCCGACCGCCTTGATAACGTGGCGCTTTAAGTCGCCCAGACCGTCAAAAAGATCAATAATCTCCCCTTGCCGGTTCATGGCCAAAGCATTGATGGTAAAGTCCCGCCGCTTTAGGTCCTCATCCAGGTTCTGCACGAAGGTGACCTTGTCCGGCCGGCGGAAGTCCTGGTAGCCGGATTCGGTTCTAAAAGTCGTGATTTCGTAGCTGGAGCCTCCATAAAGGACGGTCACGGTTCCGTGCTGGATGCCAGTGTCAATGCTTTTGGCAAAAGTCTCCTTGACCTCTTCCGGATAGGCACTGGTCGCGATGTCCACGTCATGAATCGGCCGCTCTAAGAGCAGGTCGCGGACGCAGCCGCCGACGAAATAGGCTTCAAAACCAGCTTCTTCCAACTTTTCCAGGACCGGCATGGCCTGGGTAAAAACTTCCGTTATACGAGTATTAGTCATCTTCTTCTCCACCTTGACTGTTTTTTGCTAAAATTGATTACGCATGGGGAATTATAAAAGAAAGGAGTATCGAAATGAACAAGCCAAAATTCAAATGGACCACTAGTGACACGATCGATATCCTGATGATTGCCCTGGGCTCAGCCATCTACGCCTTCAGCGTGGACATGGTGTCGATTCCCAACAAGCTGGCTGACGGGGGGCTATCGGGTTTCACCTTGATTATCCGCCACTTCTGGGGCATCAACCCTGGTATCAGCACCTTCATCATCAACATTCCCTTGATCTTTTTAGGCTTTAAGTATATGGGCAGGCGGGCCATGATTTATACCGTCTGGGGAACCCTCTGCCTGTCTTTCTTCTTGAGCGCGTGGACCCTGCAGTCTATTATAGACCAAGTTCCCCTCCATCACGACCCCTTCCTGGCCACGGTCACGGCCGGATGCTTGTCGGGACTGGGATTAGGCCTGGTCTTCCGCTTTAACGGCACGACTGGGGGCAGTGATATTATCGCCCGGGTTTTGCAGGAAAAATATGCTATCACCCCCAGCAAGGGCCTTCTGGCTTTGGACTTTTTAGCCCTGGCCTGCTCTTTGTCCTACCTGGACTTTTTCCACGTTGGCTACACAATGGTGTCTTGCTTTATTCTCTCCAAGGTCATGGCCTTGGTAACTGAAGGCGGGACCCGGGCCAAGGGGGTCTTCATCATTTCCCAAAACTACAAGAACATCGCCAAACTGATCGACTTGAAACTGGAACGCGGCTTTACCTACATCAATGCTGAAGGCGGATATTCAAGCGATCCCCGCCACATGATCTACCTGGTCCTGTCGCCAAGGGAAATCCCGGAATTAAAGAAAATCGTCAAGCAAGAAGACCCCAAAGCCTTCATCACTTTCTTTGACGTCAACGAAGCTCTTGGCGAAGGCTTCAGTTACAAGACCAAACAATCCAGCTTATTTATCAGAAAGTAAAAGGAGTCACGCATGTGACTCCTTTTTTCATACATTAATCGTCTTTTCCAATCCGCTCTGCTGCTGTCCGCAGCTTTTTGGCAAATACTGGAGCCAAATGCTTGAGCAAGCGAACCGGTTCGATCTGGCCCTTGACATAAGCATTGCTGAGCATTAAGTAAGCTATCGTTTTGCCAAGCTCATTCTTCACGGGCACAAGCAGCAGCTGGTCAATAGCGTACTTATCCAAAAATTCTTCCTGTTCACTGAAATCAGCCTGCTTCTGGGCAAATTCCTTGACATCAGGAATCAGCAGATAATCCTTCCTTTGCAGCAAGTCGCTGAAAGGCTTCAAGAAGCGGTTGCTGATGTTCTCGAGCCTGTCTTCAACCGGCTGGGCATAAGGAGCTGTCCATTCGTAGTTAATTGAGAAGCTGTCAGTTCCGATTTCCAAAAGCACCGCGTGCGAAGCCTGAGTCACGTCACCAATTTCCTGCAAAGCATTCTGGATTGCTCTGAAGTACTTGCGGTCATCCAGAAGCTGCTGGTTAGCTTCAAAGAACTCAGCATCAGTTGCCACGATCCGCTTGATTTCTGCACTGTCTCTATCATCAACAGCAAAGACTGTCACCACGCAGTTTGGCACGGTTGACGCCTTGCTGTAGTAGCTGACCCAGCTGCGCAGGGCCCGGCAATAGCACTGGCCGCTTACGGCATAGCCCTTTAAGGCCTTCAAGCTGCTTGTCATCCACTCTTCTTCACCGGAGACATAATCAAGATAACGTTCACCAAACAGCTGCCCCTTATTGACGCCAACTAGCTCACAATAGCGCTCATTGGTAAAGATGTTGATAGTATCAATTACTTTGTCGCCGTGGGCGCTAAGCAGTGGCTTGTTGACCACCATTGGCAAAGGAAGGTCCAAGTATTCGTCAAAGACCTGGAAATCGACTGGATTGACCGTCTGGCTTTGGCTGCGGCGGTTGGCCAGGTTGATTGCCTCCTGGCCATTAGCAACTTCACTGGCTTGGGCCAGGCCGGCAATTGGCTTCAACTTGCAATCAAAGCCACCGATATTCCAGACTCCTTTTAATTCTTTGAGCAGCTGATCGACTTCTGTCTGCATTTCTTCTTTGGCCAAGAAGTTGCTGATGATGATGAAAGACGCATCCTTAACCCGGGCCAAAATAGCACTCTTGCTTGCCTGCTGGCTGATCAGCTTGGCACACTTTTCAATCAAAAGCTGGCAAAAACGTTGACCATATTTCATCTGCAAGTTGCTATAATTGCTGATTTCCAACCAGCAGACGGTATAACTCTGCTTATCGTGCTTCCAAGCCGTATCAAACTGGGCTAGTTCTGGCACCAGGCTGGAGGCATCGAGGAAGTTGGCCAGGTAGTCAAAGCCCCTGCTCTCCAGTGGCTTGTGGCTTTCGGTCTTTTTCAAGTTGACGTCGTCAAAGTAGCCGACCAGACCGATCACCTTGCCGTCTTCAAAAACTGGAAACTTCGAAGCAACGATTTGATGAAGAGCACCTTTGACTATCGCCGTGGTTTTGGCATTTACGGCAGGCTGGCCCGTCTGCAGGACCTCCAACTCATCGTCTCTGAAAGGCTTATTGTTGACGTGCCAGCCGATTTGATCATCCGTCTTGCCCAGTAGCTCACTTTGGCTCTTGAAGCCGTAGAAGTCCAAGAAAGCCTGGCTGACGCCAACAAAGCGTCTTTGCGCGTCCTTCCAGAAGATTTTCAGATTACTTTCTTTGATAATCGTCTTCCAGACCTGGTTTTCCACGTCGCCAAAAGCATTATCCAAGCTTTGGTGCTGATTTTTCATGATGTTTTTCAGCAAACCTTCACGTTGGCTTTCTTCAATTTGGGTGTCGATCTTGACCAAGAGGATGTATTGCTGGTTCTGGTAGCTGATCACCGTATAATCGGCCCAGGCATAGTCGCCGTTTTTAATTTGAGTACGCAAGCTGGTCGTGAACCATTTGTTGTCCAGATTGTCCAGCCGGTCCTGCAAACTTTGATAATCCAGCAGGTTGCGCCATTTGGCCAGGTCATCATGCATCACGCATCTTAAGCCATAATCATAGCGGAAGCTCTGAATGCCGTTGCGCTGAATCCCCGTCTTTTCCCCCGGCAAATCGCTGGCGATTACGTCCCAGCTGTCTTTGGCAAAATCAAGCAAGTAGATCCGGTTGTAAATTGGCAAAATGTTCTTTAAAGAAGAATTCAAGGCAAATTCCCGGTCGCCAACCTCGCCAATCGTCCCATCAATGCGCATTTCCATCAGGCAGACATTGCGACCTTCAACAACTGGCAAAAGAGATATCTGGGAATAGCGGTTGTCATAGATAAAGGTTTTGGCAACCTTCTGATGCTGGACGACTGCCATTTCTGCAATCTTCATCAACCAGTCTTGGTCAATCTTATTCTTGCCCAGGAGCTCCTTAAAAGCCTGGTTTTCAAAAAAGATCCGGCACTCCTGGCCATCATAAGCGCAGAGCGTGATTGGCTGGGGCACCATCACGTCAATAAGGCCCAGCTTGCTGTACATCTTGGCTTCTTCTGAATTCTCAAAGGAAAGCTTCTTGAAGGCCAGACTGGCTTCCAGCTCCTTGATTGGTTGAGGTTTTCCGTAGTAAAAGCCTTGGATGCGCTCGCAGCCAATGCTCTTTAAGAAAGCAACCTGCTCTTCAGTTTCCACCCCTTCCGTCAAAGTATGGATTTTCAAAGACTTGGCCATGGCCACGGCTTTAGAGACGATCTTTTTAGACCGGTCATTAAAATCGCGCATAAAGGCCATATCGATCTTAATTTCGTTAAAGTCAAAATCCTTTAAGGCATTCAAGGAGGAATAGCCACTGCCGAAGTCGTCCATCCAGACTTCAAAATTCAGCTGGTGGAAGCGGTCAATCGCCTCAACAATGTCGTGCTGGCTTTGCATTACGGCAGTTTCAGTGATTTCGATGCAGAGCAGCTGATGATTGATCTGGTAATGATCTGCCACTTGGGAAATTTCTTGCACCGGATCAATCACAGTAAAGTCAGACCGGGAAATGTTAATCGAAACTGGAACCACATCCTGGCCATTTTGAAAACGGTCGGCCAGCATTTTAGCCACGTAGTTCAAGACGAACAAGTCCAGCTTGTAGGACAGGTTAGCCCCTTCCAAAACAGGCACGAAGACACCTGGAGAGATCATCCCATATTTAGGGTCAATCCACCGGCTCAAAGCCTCCAAATTGCAGACTTTGTCTGTCAAAGTCCGGATGACAGGCTGGAAGTAAACCTGAACCCAGCCTTTCTCCAGGGCCTCATCAATGTGGTTTAAGATGTATTCCTGCAGGCGGTGTCTTTGGTCCAGTTTTTCATCATAGTAGACGATTCCAGATTTATAAGGGTCTTCCAAAGATTCGCAAGCCACCCGGGCCTGGTTGCAGGCACTGTCAAAATCGCTCTTGGCCAGATCCAGGTTGGCCACTCCAACCCGGACTTCCCGCCGGCTTCTGATCCGGTCGACCAATTCCTTCAGCCTGTCTTCCAGGCCATATTCCTCGCAGTAGGCATAAAAGCGGTCTTCCCCCGACCGGGTGCAGGCCTGGTTGCCAAAGCTCTCCTTGATGCAGTCAGCGACAAAACGAAGCAGGTCATCGCCTTGTTTAAAGCCATACTGGTTGTTGTAGTCCTTCATCCCCACCAGGTCAAAAGAAATAAGGGAAACGTGCTTGCCTTGCTTGATCATTTCTTTTGTCCGGGTCTGGCCAACTTCCTGGAAAGAACGCAAATCCAGCAAGCCAGTCAAAAGGTCCCGGTTGATGTTGATCGGAGTGATGTAGCACAGACGCAGATCAAAACTAGCGGCTTCTGCCTTGCGGATTTCCATATTGAGCAAATGCTCTTGACCCACGCGATCCTCAACGCTAAGGTGCTCTATCACCGCATTGTCACTGTCAAGCACAGCTCCCGCGTGATCCGGCTCTTGTTCTTTCAAAGGCGGCAGCAATTTTTCCTGGGCAAATATTGCAAACTGAGGCAAGTCTTCGCAGGCAAACAGGTCCAGCAGCTTTTTATTGGCATAGACAATTTCCATTTGTCTGTCTTTGACTTCCAAAACCATAAAGGGCTCTCGAATATAAGTAAAAGACTTTCGCAAGAAATTTGTCAGATTATCTTTCTCAATCATTTTACCAGCTTCTATCTAAGCAATTTACGTAATAAGATATGTTCACAAGCTATTATACTAAATTCCTCAATACTTTTTTAGGAAATCATAATTGTTTAACAATTTTTTGTAAAAGAAAAAACACGATAACACTTGACTTAGAGTAGAAAAAAACCGCTCTCAATCCCGAGAGCGGTTTTTTTCATTATTATGCCAATTTGGCAAACTGGCTGTAGTAGAGCTGACTGTAAAAGCCGCCCTTGGCCAACAGGTCATCGTGTTTGCCGCGTTCAATAATCTGCCCGTCCTTCATGACTAAGATCAAGTCAGCATTAACGATTGTAGACAAACGGTGGGCGACAACAAAGCTGGTCCGGCCCTGCATCAACTTGTCAAAGGCTGCTTGAATCAGCATTTCCGTCCGGGTGTCGATGGAGCTGGTCGCTTCATCCAAAATCAGCATTGGCGGATCAAGCAGCATGACTCTGGTGATGCAGAGCAGCTGCTTTTGCCCGGCACTGAGGCTGTCAGCGGAAAGAGGCGTATCAAGCCCTTGCGGCAGGCGGCGGATAAAGCCCCAGCTGTGGGCTTCTTTAGCTGCCTCGATAATTTCCTCATCCGTGGCATCTTCCTTGCCGTAAGCCAGATTGTCCCGGACAGTCCCCTCTTCCAGCCAGGTATCCTGCAAGACCATGCCAAAATTGCGTCTTAAGGCATGGCGGGACATATCCTTGATGTTGGTATCGCCTAAATAGATTCCGCCAGAATCAACATCATAAAAACGCATGAGGAGGTTAATAGTGGTCGTCTTCCCGCAGCCGGTCGGTCCGACCAGGGCAACCCGCATCCCCGGCTTGGCAGTCAAGTTGAAGTCGCGGATCAAAGGCTTGTCTTTTTGGTAGGAGAAGTTCACGTGATCAAAGACAACTGAAGCCGTTTTGACCTCACCCAGATTTTCATCGGATTTATTTAAGTCAACCGGGTCAACTTCCGCCTCTTCATTGATCAGTTCAAAGACCCGACCGGCACAGGCTGCAGCATTTTGCAGCTCTGTAATGACTGAGCTGATGTCGTTAAAAGGCTTCATGTACTGGTTGGAGTAGTTAAGCAAAACGCTAAGGCCCCCGACGGTCAAGCGCCCGCCCATGATGGCAAAGGCGCCCACCAAGGCAACCAGGGCATAGATTAGGGAATTGATGAAGCGGGTTGCCGGGTTGGTCAAACTGGAATAAAAGGTCGCCTGTTGGCTGTATTCTTGCAGGCGGTGGTTGATTTCAGCGAAGCGGCTTGAGGCAGTTTTTTCATAGCCAAAAGCCTTGACAACCTTAACCCCATTGACCATTTCCTCAATCAAGCTGGTCTGCTCGCCTCTGGTCTGACTCTGCTTTCTGAACATCTGGTAAGACCGGCTGGCAATAAAGCGGGCCACGATGAAGCTCAAAGGAGTCAGGACCAAAACTAAGAGGGTAATTTCCACTGACTGGCTGAACATGAAGACCAAGGTGGCCACAATGGTGATCATCCCGGTAAAAAGCTGGGAAAAGCCCAAGAGAAGACCATCTGAGAGCTGGTCAGTGTCCGCGATGATTCTGGAGACGATGTCCCCGCTTGGGTGCTGGTCTAAATATGACAAAGGCAAAAGCTGCAGCTGCCGAATGGCCTTTTCCCGGATGTCCTGGACGGTCCGGTAAGTCAGTTTATTGTTGATAAGGCCCATTACCCAGGTAGCAGCTGCTGAGACCAGAACCAAAAGCAAGATCTGGACCAGGTCCTGGCCAATAGCCGAAAAGTCAACTCTGCCCCGGCCAACGATTTGGTCAATGGCCCGGCCAAAAATGATCGGCACATAAAGCTGGAGGATGACGGAAACTGCCGCTAATATGATGCTGATGACCAAGAGGAGCCGGTAGCGGCCGATGATTGGCAGCAGCTGCTTCATTGCCTGCCAGCTGTCCATTTTTTTGTCTTGCTTTTTCACAGCGTTTCCTCCTTGTTCTGATTATGCTTCTCCTCAGGGAACTGGGAATAGTAGATTTCCTGGTAAACCCGGCAATTGGCCAGAAGCTCTTCATGCTTGCCGCTGGCCACCAGGTTGCCATCATCCAAGACCAGAATCTGATCAGCCTGCATGATGCTGGAAGCCCGCTGGGAAACCAGGATTTTGGTCACGTCCTTTAAGCTGGCCAGAGCCTGCCGCAGGCGCGCTCCCGTCGCCAGGTCCAGGGCGCTGTCGCTGTCATCCAGGATCAATAAGGGAGCCTGCTTGACCAGGGCCCGGGCGATCGTTAAGCGCTGTTTTTGCCCGCCGGACAGGTTGCGTCCTTCCTGCTCCAGTTTAAAGTCCAGCTGGCCGGGCTTAGCCAAGACGACCTCCTTAGCCTGGGCTAATTCCAAAGCCTGCCACAGATCATCGTCACTGGCTTTAGGATTGCCCATGAGCAAGTTGTCCCGGATGCTGCCGGCAAAAAGCTGGGCCTTTTGCGGCACAAGCGCGTACTGGTTCAGCAGTTCCTCTTTGGTCAAATCTTTTAAAGAAGTACCGCCCAGCTTAATTTCCCCTTCCCCGCAGTCATAAAAACGGGTGAGCAGCTGCAAGAGGGTGCTCTTCCCGCTGCCCGTACCTCCGATAATGCCGACGGTTGAAGCTGGCTTAATTGTAAAAGTCAAGCCGGCGACGGCTGGCGCGGCAGCTTCCGGGTATGTGAAGGATACGTTCTTAAAGTCGACCTGACTGTTTTTGACCTTAGGCCCTTCTTCTGGATAGGTCAAGCCATTTTCCGTGGCCAGGACCTGGCCAACCCGGTCCCCGCAGGCCCAGGCCCGGTTGATAGTGATAATCAGGCTGGCCAGCTTGATCAGTTCCACGATCATCTGGGCCAGATAGTTGTAAAGAGCCACTACTTGCCCCTGCGCCATGGAGCCGGTATTTACCTGAACAGCGCCAACTTGAATCAAGACGATAGCCGCGATGTTGATCATGACATAGGTTACCGGGTTCATAGCAGCTGACAGACGGCCGACAAACTCGTTCAGCTTGGTCATGGCTGAGACCTTTTCATCAAATTTGGCCACGGCTGATCTTTCTTTTCTAAAGGCCCGGATAACCCGGACCCCGGCCAGGTTTTCATTGCTTAGGCGGGTAATTTCATCCAGCCGCTTTTGTACCTTCCGGTAAAGGGGGATGCTGATCAGCATAATGCCAAAAACGACCAAGGCCAAAAGCGGGATCGCCACGGCAAAGATCAAAGCTGCTTTAAAGTTGACCGTAAAAGCCGCGATCATTGACCCGAAAACGATAAAGGGACTTCTTAAAAGCAGCCGCAGGGCCATGTTAAAGCCGGTCTGTACCTGGTTGATATCGCTAGTTAAGCGGGTGATCAAGGTGCTGGGCGGCAGCTGGTCCAGGTTGGCAAAACTGAAGTTTTCGACCTTGTCAAAAGTCGCCTGCCGCAGCTGGCTGGCAATGCCGACACTGGCCTTTGCCGCGAACCACTGGGCCGTAATGCTGGCGCTGATGCCCAAAATTGCCAATATTACCAAAAGACCGGTCTGCTGGAAAACATAAGCCCGGTTTCCTTCTTTAATCCCATAGTCGATGATTCTGGCCACGACCAGGGGGACGAACAGGTCAAAAAGAGCCTCCAGCAGCTTAAAGAGCGGAGCCAGAATACTCTCTTTTTTAAAGTCTTTGAGATAGCTAAAGACGTATTTCATATGCCACTTCCTTAAATTCTTTGATACTTCAAGATTCTATCATACTTTATTCTTATTAAAATCGACAATGGGATTTTTCTAAAATTATTTCTAAGTCTCTCATTTTTCCAGCTTTTCCACTTGATTTTTTCTTTGATTAGCAATAAAGTTTAGTCATAATATCAAGTAAAATCACTTTTTATCGCAAATAGCTCTATTTCTATTTCTTGGCAGCGCTTTTTAGCCGCAAAAATTAGAAATCGTTAGAGAAAAATTGCTTTTTTTAAAAGTTTCGAGTTTTTTAATAACAAGTGTTTTTATTTCTTGTGGAATTGATATATTATTATATCAGAACTGTTTGATACGCGTAGCATATATCTATCTGACATTTCAATCTTTTTATTATGAGGAGCTTAGTAAACCCGTGAGAATCGAACACCTAGAGATCTTTGTAAACGCCGCGCAGACGCAGAGCTTTACCAAGACTGCACAAAACATGAACATGTCCCAGCCAGCGGTTTCCCTGGCTATATCCTCAATCGAGAAGCAACTGGGCTACCAACTGTTCAGCCGCTCCCGCCGCAAGATGCTGCTGACCCCGGCTGGCCGGTCTTTATACAACAGCATCAAGAGCGAGCTTAACGACTACCGGACCGCTGTTTCCAAGGCTAAGCGGATCGCCATGTCAGAAGGGCAAATCACCTTGAAGGTCGGCTTGATTGGGATTTTGGCCGAGCAGCAGATCCTTCCTGGCCTCATTCGCCAGTTCCGCAGAAGCCGGGATACCGTCAACATTGAGTTCTTCGTTGAAAGCAGCCCGGTTTTGTTTGAAAAGTTGGCTTCCCATGAACTGGACCTGGTTTTGTCTACCCCGGAAGCCATGCCGAAATACCCGGACTTCACCTCCTACACGATCGGCAAATTAAAGTGGTGCACCCTGGTGCCAAGCGACAACCCACTGGCTGAAAAGGACCTGCTCTCAGAAAAGGACTTGGATGGCATGGACCTGGTCTTCCTGGACCTTTCATGTTCATCACCGCTGATTACCTTGATGCAGGACCGGATCGAAAAGAACTGCAAGCAAAGCCGGATCTTCTTCGCCAACAACGTCGTGGCCCAAACCATGATGGTCTACACCCAGCAAGGCCTGGCCATCCAGCCATACGCTGGCCCGCTTGACGATGACAATTGCGAAACTAACGGCCTAAAGCGGGTTCCGCTTGACGTCAAGGTCAGCTCAGACTTGACCCTCTTTACTTGCAAGGATGTCCTCAACGAACACGTTTTGGACTTGATGAACTGGCTCAAGGCACAAAACCTGGGCTAAAATTATAATCATATGCAAAAAATGCTCATCGTTTGATGAGCATTTTTCATTACCACTTTTCTGCCTTATCCTATTTGATTTCGTTAAAGGACTTATTGCAGTAGTTGATCAATTGCCGCATGTCCTGCTTGCCCCAGTTCCAGGCCCGGAATTCCTTCAAAAATTCTTCAGAGCAGTAGTTCAAGTAGTGGTCCTCTGCTTCTTCCAGGATCTGCCGGGGGTCCATGGCCTTGATTTCTGCCAGCCGGCTTTCTCTGATATAAGCATGGTCATTCAAAAGTGACTTGCGGGTAACAGGCTTTAACTGGCATCCCCAGCTGGCTGCCCGGGCAGCTGCCACGTGCAAAAAGGCGGCATTGTGGGTGATGCAGTCCTGCAGGATCTGCTGGCCCCGGCCTGACTGTCTGGGCATGTCCAGCTTGAAGCAGTATTGCCGGTCTAAAGTTAAAAACAGGCCGCAATTGTCCAGGCATTCAAACCGCTTCATTTGGTGCAGGCCCACCAAGTCAAGCGGCTTGTGGCGCATGATGAAGAAAGAAAAATAAGCATGCGAGCCAAAGGACTGCACGTACTGGTCGGACATCCCAAGCTGCCGGCAGAGCTGCTTTTTGATGGTCAGTTCATGAGCAGGTTCCTTCTTTCTCAGTTCATGAACCAGGCGGCGGCAAGTTTTCTTTTTCAGCAAGACCCAGCCGGATTCAGCATCATAAACGATTGTCTTATACTTGCCTAAGAGCTGGTCCATCTGGAAGTCATAGGCCGCGGCCGTATTTTGGTTTATCTGGTAGTCTTCTTCCGCCCGGGCCGCGATTTTCCCTTCCGCCAGCAAGACCGGCAGATTCTGCCGGTCAATCATCGCCACATTCATGTCACATATTCTCTTTTTAGTTCTCATTTTTCCCTAAATGTGCTCCTAACACGGTTTATCACTTACAAACTGTTATTTTCTCCTGGTCTAATTTAACAAAAAGGCTCTTGTGAAGCAAGCGGTTTCATTAAACTTGGTCAACTTTTATCAGCTTTGTATGCGCTTCCCTTTGATGGTTGATTTTCCAGCCGCTGACGTGTAGAATATTTTCCGTAAAAGTCCAGTTGTATTTTTAACTGGACAAGTCAAATTTTGTTAGAAAGAAAATGAAAATTTGCGAATCGACCTTATTTCATTGACAATCTCAGGGCTGGTCCTGCTGGTCTTGATTCTCAACATTCTCTACTCTCCGGCCTTCAACCGCCTGGACAAGAAGCTGCACAAGAAACTGGTGCGGACACAGAAGAATATTTTTTGGAAGATCATTGCCTTCATCAACGAGCCAAAACTGGTCATTGTCTGGGATGTCTTGATCGCCGGCCTCCTCTTAAATGAAGGCAACTACCGCCTGGGCCTTTGGGTCCTGGCCACCCTGGGGGTGACCGACGCGGCGGGTGTGATCATCAAGCATTTGGTCAAGCGCAGCCGCCCTCATGCCCACCTGTCAGAAGAAGAGGGCTACAGCTTCCCCAGCGGCCACGTCTTAGGGGCGACAACCATGTGCCTCATTCTCTACGCTCTTTTGCGCCGGCTGTTTGACCAGTATTTCGCCGTATTTCTCATCATCTACTGGCTCTTTGTCGTCATTTCCCGCCTCAATCTCCGGGCCCACTACCCTTCTGACGTGATCGGGGCGGTTGCTCTGTCAGTTTTCTGTTTTACAGTCGTGCAGACAATCTATGCCGCTCTCTTTTTAAAGTAAAAATAATAGTACCAATAACAACAGACGATAAGAATAATAGAGACAAAAAGTCCAGAGTTCTAATTTAACAGAACTCTGGACTTTTTATTCTTGCTTTTAATTGTGAAAGCCGACCATGAGCCCCCCTCTTTCCGCGTAGAAAGAGCACAGGCCCCGCATCGGCCGGATGGAAATCTCAGCATCAGGGAATTCAGCCAAAAGCATTTCCTTCAGCTTTTCAGCATCGGCCTCATTTTCGCAGTGGTCAATCACTACCCGGCCGCCCTGGTACTTCTCTTCTTTCATCTGCTTGACCAGTTCCCGCAAGGCCTTCTTCATCCCTCTAGCCTTGGTTACAGGCTGCAGGTCACCGTCAACGCTGGCCGTCCCAATCAAATTGATCTTCAGCATCCCAGCAATCTTTGCTACAGCTGGGGAAACCCGGCCATTTAAAGACAGATTTCTCAGCGACTGAAGGACGAAAACCAGGTGGGTCTGGGTCCGGTAGTCGGCAATTCTTGCTTCCAAGTCAGCAAAACGCAGCTTGTCATCTTTAAGAATTTCTTCGATTCCTTCCAGAATCACTTCCAATTCAGGCCCCGCTGACCGGGAGTCAACCACGACGATCTGGGCATGCGGGTGGGTTTCTAAATAGATGTCTCTGGCCTGCAAGGCTGAAGAGTACGTCCCCGACAAACCGCTGGTGATCGTCACAATCACTGCCTTCTCGCAGCCTTCCAGACTGTCCAGCCAGCGCTGGATGCTTGGAGCGGCAGTCTTGCCTGCTTCCTGGCTGGCTTCCATCTTGCCTAAAAAAGCAGCCATGTTCAGCTGCTCGTCATCGAGCCAATTTTCCTGGCCGATGGTCAAAGTCAATGGCACGACCTCAAGGCCGCGGCTTGGATCGCTCAAAGTATTGGCGCTTGAATCAACTATCAGTCTCACGTTTTCCATAATATTATCCCGATTCTACTTTTTTCCGGCAGCTTCTTCTGCCTTACCTGTTTCTAAATCTATTTTAACAGTTTTTGCCGTACTGGGGGATTTTTTCACTAACCGCTTTCAAGATAAAAAAGCTGGCAAAATTCTTGGCAAAAAGTAAAATTTGTAAAAAGTTGGTTATTGTATCCGTTTTCAACAAATCAGCTGTTTACGGATTCACAAGCTTATACTATAATGAACTTGTAAATAATTACAGAGCGAATGCTCTTGCTGTCGAAGGATTCCTTCAACAGCGTATTTTAAGGAGGATTTTTTAATGACCAAGGTTGTTATTGAAAACGTTCATGCTAGAGAAATCTTTGACTCACGTGGTAACCCAACTGTTGAAGTTGAAGTTACTCTGTCAAACGGCGTAGTTGGCCGCGCTGAAGTTCCATCTGGTGCTTCAACTGGTGAAAACGAAGCTGTTGAATTGCGTGACGGTGGCTCACGTTTGGGCGGCAAGGGTGTTATGAAGGCTGTTAACAACGTTAACACTGCCATCAACAACGAACTGCAAGGTGCAGACCCATTCAACCAACCAGCTATCGACAAGGCTATGATCGAACTTGACGGTACTCCAAACAAGGGTAAGTTGGGCGCTAACGCTATCTTGGGTACTTCAATGGCTACTGCTGTAGCAGCTGCTAAGGCTACCCACCAACCTCTTTACCGTTACCTTGGCGGTACTGACTTGTCAATGCCTCAAACTTTCCACAACGTTATCAACGGTGGTGAACACGCTGACAACGGCATCGACATCCAAGAATTCATGATCACTCCAGTTAAGAAGACTTCATTCCGTGACGGCTTCGAAAAGATCGTTAACACTTACCACACCTTGAAGAAGGTTTTGGAAGAAAAGGGTTACGAAACTGGCTTGGGTGACGAAGGTGGTTTCGCTCCTAACATGAAGGACTCAGAAGAAGCTTTGAAGGCTTTGCACGAAGCTATCGAACGTGCTGGTTACGTTCCTGGCGAAGACATTGCCATCGCTTGTGACTGTGCCGCTTCATACTACTACAACAAGGAAGACGGCAAGTACCACCTGGAAGGCAAGGTTCTTGACGGTGACCAATTGGCAGAATACTACGACAAGCTGCTCGCAGAATTCCCAGAATTGATCTCAATGGAAGACCCATACGACGAAAACGACACTGAAGGCATGGTTAAGTTCACTCAAAGCCACAAGGACCGTCTGCAAATCGTTCTTGACGACTTTATCTGCACTAACCCACGCTTGCTGGAAAAGGCCATCAAGGAAGGCGCAGGTAACGCTTCATTGATCAAGCTGAACCAAATCGGTACTGTAACTGAAACTTTGGAAACCATCCGGATTTCACGTAAGCACGGCTACAACACCATGATTTCTCACCGTTCAGGTGAAACTGGTGACACCTTCATCGCTGACTTCGCTGTTGCTACTAACGGCGGCCAACTGAAGACTGGTGCCCCAGCTCGTTCAGAACGTGTTGAAAAGTACAACCAATTGTTGAGAATCGAAGAACAACTCGGTGACGGCGAACGTCTCGACTTCTTCCCAGCTCAAGACTAATCATTAAAAGATTAGCTCAAGAAAGATCCGCATAAGCGGATCTTTTTTTGTGCCCAAATTCCGCCAGTTGAATTGACAGTTAATCCCCTGCTCTTTATACTAGTAATGATAATTTGTAATTTTGTATAAAGATAAGAATGCCTAAGAAAAGTATTAATCAGATGAGTATAGAAAACGGCAGTGTTAAACAGCGGGCTAAAGAAGTCATCAGCAATGGGAGTATCATAATTGCCGCGGCTTCGGCCCTGCTGGCCAGCTACCACTTGACTGGCCACGGCCTGCCCTGTCTTTTTCGGGCAATGACGGGCTATTTATGCCCTGGCTGCGGGATGACCCGGGCGGCTCTTGCTATTTTGGAGGGAAATTTTGCCAGGGCTTGGCAGTATAATCCCCTCTCCTTGACCCTGCTGCCGATTTTTGCCATCTACCTGCTCTATAAGGCAGGCCGTTACGTTCTCAAGGGAGAAGAAGATTTCAAGCTGGGGGAAACTCTCTTTCTGCTTACCCTTCTCCTTATCGCGGTCTGTTTTGGCGTGGGCAGAAATCTGTAAATTTTCTTAGCTTTTATCTATTTTAGGAGGAATAATGTATTGCATACACTGCGGGACTAAATTGCCCGAGGGTGCCAACTTTTGCATAAAGTGCGGGGCACCAGTTGAAAAAGTTGAGTCAGATGCTAAGGCAGAAGTTGCAAAGGCTCCAGCCAAAGATACAGCTCCAAAAGATCAATCAGTGATAAGCCAGGTTGACAACAGCATTGACCAGATGGGCGAGCAAATTGGCCAGGGCATTGATGATGCCGCTAAAGACATCACTTCCGGTTTAAAGACGACTGGCGAAAAGACAGGAGATTTCTGGGAAAACTGGCGGGACTACCTAACCCCTGACAATCTGGAAAAATTTGCCAGCGTCGCCCTCCTCTTCCCCCTCTTCATGACAGTGGCTTTGTGGCTGCTGGGCCGCCTGTCTGGCTGGATCTATGACCAGTACCTGCTGCCTTTAAATGATGTCTTTTACGCAGTTTTCATGGTTGCTACTTTTTTGGTCAGAGCCATCTTCCTGGTCGGGTCTGGCCTAGGCGTTGTAGCAGTTGGCTATGTTTTGTATAAAGACGAGAGCAAGCGGACGGTCTGGGGCTGGATTACTGGCGCGGCTTCAGTTTTATCCTTCCTGGGCTGTCTGGGGATCAACCAGTCATATTCATATAATTTTTACAATCCTGCCTTGATACATACCTTCAAGATCTTAGGCTGGGTGGCCGTTGTCTGGGGAATCGATACCTGCTCCCGTGTCCTGCTGCAGAACTTAGGCATTGCCGTTGAACCAATCATCAGCCGGGACCTGGCCGCCTACCAGGACTTTTACCAGACCTACCGGGCCAAGCATGAAGCTGAAGAAAAAGCTGAAAAGGAAGAAATAGAGAAAGCCAAGAATGGTCAAGCAGGCCCTGTCTCCTACTTTGACGGGACTGGTGCTGCCTTGTTTGGCACTTATCTGCTCTATACCCTTTTGACCATCATTACCTGCGGCTTCGCCGCGCCTTGGCTCAACTGCGCTATTCAGCGCTGGAGAACCAAGCACATGGTGGTTGACGGCAAGCGGGTAACTTTTAATGGGACTGGTGCTTCTCTTTTGGGCCACTGGATTCTGTGGGAATTCTTGACAATTATCACTTGCGGGCTTTTTGCCTTCTTCATCCCTGTTGGCCTGCAAAAATGGAACATGAACCACACCTACTATGAAGGTGAAAATGGCGCAGAAGATTCCCGCTTTGACGGTAACACCTTCCAGTACATTGGCTACAACATCGTCCAATTCCTGTTCTTAGTAGTGACTTTTGGCCTGGCCTACCCATGGACTCACAATATGATTCTTCGCTGGCAGACCAAGCACCAGATCATTAACAATGACCGCTTGATTTATGACGGGACTGCCTTAGGCATATTATGGCGGGGACTTGTCTTCGTGATTGTATTGGCAATTCCCTTTGGCTTCCTGGCATCCCCTTGGCTATATTGCTGGCTGTGGCGTTACCAATACTCCCACACCCATGTTGACCACAGTCCTGCAGAATAACAGTTGACAAAAAATAATACGCTCAGATCAGTCTGATTTGAGCGTATTTTTATGCCGTATTTTATTTATTTTTTACTTTTTTCTTTATTCAGCCGTCTTGATGACCAATTTCCTTCCGTCCAGGGTCCCCTGGAGCAGCTGCTTGATCAGTTTCTTGGCATTCTTTTGCGACCGGGATAAGAGGCCGGACTTTTTGGCTGCGCCTGTTGCCTTCTTTAAAGCCGCCTGCTCAGCCTTAGTAATGTCTTCTTTTTGGTTCCAGTTAAAAAGGGCGTAGCTTTGGTCATAGAACTTGATTGAAGACGGGTCGATCTTCTTGTCCAGCAGCTGGCTCTGTGGCAGAGTCACGGTTACCTGCTCTTTATTAACTTGCACCTTGATGTCCTTGACCTTGACTCCGGCCTTGAAATTCGCCGTATAGACCATGGTAAATCCCTTCTTGGTGATAAAAGGGATCTGCCCGTTAGACAGTTTGTAAATGCCGGTATAGGTGTACTGCTCAGTCGCCAGTTCCCCGATGGCCTTTAACTTGGCGGAAACCGTGGCTACCGTTACCTGGTCCCGGCTTTTCCTGGGCAAGTGCTGGCCGATCATGATCCCGCCGGCCAAAAATACCATAGCAATCAAGATACCGATTATTTTTTGGAGAAATCCTGTCCTTCTGCCGGACCCTTTATCTGTTCTTTTTTGCAAAAAAGTCCCTCCTTACGTGCCCCCTATCATAGCAAGGCAGCTTGAAAAAAACAATCAGGAAGGCCGTTATTTCTAAATATCTTAGCAATTTGCCGGAAAAAGCTGCTTTTCCTAGCTGTATACGGATATCTGCTTGTTTTACTTATTTTTACAACATTTTTCATGAAAGTTGTCATTTGCCCTTGCATCCGCCTTCTGTTTGCGCTAAAATTAAAAACCAATAAGAGATTTAATTACAAGTTTATCTTTACTTTACTTTTTATTTTTTCAAAAAGGAGCAAATCAAAATGAGGACGAGGACTTACCACCACCGAACATAGCACCATCCATGATGGTGACTGAAGCTGTTTCATTGCAAGGCAAGGACTGGCAATGAAAAGCTGTCACAGTCATAAGTCGCTCATTGGCTCCAGTATTTCATTACTGTCAACTTGAACATTTTTAAGTACTCTTGCCCAGAACTTTGCCGCTTGTCAGCTCTTCATTGCTTGTGTCCTTTTAGACGAAGGATTAAACATGAACAAGATCATCGAAGTTAAGCATCTGAAGAAGAATTACGGCGACAAGGAAGTTCTCAAGGACATCAATGCCGTCATCGAAAAAGGAAAAGTCATCACGGTTATTGGTCCATCCGGTTCAGGCAAGAGTACTTTTTTGCGCTGTCTGAACCTGTTGGAAAAGCCGACCAGCGGCCAGGTCATTTTTGAAGGCACCGAACTGACCGACCTTAAAGAAGAAGAGCTGGACCAATTGCGGCAGAAGATGGGCATGGTCTTCCAAAGTTTCAACCTCTTCCCCAACATGTCCGTCATCGAAAATGTCAAGCTGGCCCCGATGAAGGTCAAGGGAATGAGCGACCAGGAAGCTGATAAATTAGCCCATGAGCTCCTGACAAAAGTTGGTCTGGATGACTTTGCCGACCACTCTCCGGCCAGCCTGTCCGGCGGCCAGCAGCAGCGTGTCGCCATTGCCCGGGCTTTAGCCATGCAGCCGGACATGATGCTTTTTGACGAACCAACCAGTGCCTTAGACCCGGAAATGGTCGGGGAAGTCTTAAAGACCATGCAGGATTTGGCCCAAACCGGGATGACCATGGTCGTCGTCACCCACGAAATGGGCTTTGCAAGAAAAGTCGCTGATGAAGTCTGGTTCATGGCCGACGGCTACCTCTTGGAAAAAGGCAGTCCAGATCAGGTCTTCGACCACCCGCAAAGTGACCGGGCCAAGGACTTTTTGGCAAAGATTTTGGAAGCGTAGCTAGCAAAGGATGAGAAGCAAGATGAAGAAACTTTTTAAAATTATGACCGCCCTCCTGCTCTTGGCCGGTCTCTTTACCGCGGCAGTTCCAGCTGTTGATGCCGCAAGCAGCAAGAAAGTGGCCAGTGGGACGGTCATGAAGAAGATCAAAAAGTCCGGCAAATTGGTCGTCGGCATGTCAGCTGACTACCCACCACTGGAATTTACCAAGAACGTCAACGGCAAAAACAAGTACGTCGGCGTCGACGTGGAATTGGCCAAGCAAATCGCCAAGGACCTGGGAGTCAAGCTGGAAATCAAGAACATGGACTTTGACTCCCTCCTGGTTGCCCTGGAAACCGGCAAGATCGACGTCATCATTTCCGGGATGACGCCAACGGCAGAACGGAAGAAGAGCATCGACTTCTCCAAGATCTACTACGCTGAAAAGTCCGACTACTTTGTCATCAATAAGACCAACAAGGCCAAATACACCAGCACTTCTTCCTTCAAGGGCAAGACGGTTGGTGCCCAAACTGGGTCGCTTCAATACACTTCTTTGAAGAAAAACGCTGCTAAGAGCGGAATCAAGCTTAAGGGCCTGGCCAAGATCAGCAACCTGCTCATGGCCCTTAAGTCCGGCAAGGTTGACGCGGTTTTATTGGGTGAACTGAACGCCAAGACTTACGCCACTAACGACACTTCCCTTTCCTTGGTCAAGTCCAGCCTCAGCCAGGCTCAGATGGGCAACGCTGTCGGTATAGCCAAGGGGCAAGGCGACCTGGTCAAGGCCATCAACAAGACCATCAACAACTGCCAAAAGCAGGACCTTTTTAACAAGAAATACATCCCCGCCGCTGCCAAGGCCATGAAGCAGGCCTCAAGCAAGACGAACAACTCCATGAGCAAATACGCCAGCTACTTTGCTACAGGCCTGGGCTACACCATGATCATTACGATTTGCTCCATCACGATTGGTTTAATCCTGGGTGTCATCTTTGCCTTGATGCGCCTGTCTAAAAACAAGCTTCTGCACGCCATCGCCGTTTGCTACATCGAATTTCTCCGGGGCACCCCGCAGATGGTTCAGATCATGTTCGTCTACTTCGGGGTAGGGATGCTGATCAAAAATATGCCGGCCCTGGCTGCCGGGATCATCGCCATCGGCCTTAACTCCGGGGCCTACGTGGCTGAAGACATCCGGTCCGGGATCAATTCCGTGGACAAGGGGCAAACGGAAGCTGCCCGGTCCCTGGGCCTCAGCCAGGCCAAGACCTACCGCTACGTGGTCTTCCCTCAGGCCTTGAAGAACATCTGGCCAGCCCTGGGCAATGAATTTATCACTTTGACCAAGGACAGCTCCCTGGTTTCCGTCATCGGGGTTGGGGAATTGATGTACGAGACCGGCCTGGTTCAAACCGCGACCTACCGCGGGGTTATGCCACTTTTTATCACCATGTGCATCTACTTCGTGGTTACCTTTATTCTGACCCGTCTGCTCAACTACTTTGAACGGCGGATGAACCTGACTTCAAGTCGGGCATAAAAAAACTGGAAACCGTTGATTCGGCTTCCAGTTTTTGCTTTGCATTTTTAAGCTCTATGACCAGTCATGTAGTCCCGGGTCATTGGCAGATTTTTGCCAGAAGGGCCCTTGGTCAAAAGAAACTGCATGACATCGATATTGCCTGATTCAAAAGAAGCGGCACAAGCTTGCAGGTAAAGGTCCCACATCCGGGTAAAGCGTTCCCCGAATTCCTCTTGGATTTTGCTTCTGTGCAGGTTGAAATTCTGGTCCCAGATTTCCAAAGTCCGCTGGTAGTGGCGGCGCAGCATTTCGATATCTGCCAGTTGCAAGCCGTTTTCCACGATGTGGCCAACCATTTCTTCCAGGCCTGGCACATAGCCGCCCGGAAAAATATACTTGTTGATCCAGGCGTTGGTCGCTCCGCCCTGCTGACGGGTAATCCCGTGAATCAAGGCCACCCCGTCTTTCTTAAGGTAGCGAGCGACATCTTTAAAGTAAAGGCCCATGTTTTCCTTGCCGACATGTTCAAACATCCCTACAGAGGTGATGTAATCCCATTCCTGGTCACCCAGTTCCCGGTAGTCGGTCAACTTGACCTCAGCCACGTCTTCCAGACCTTGCTCGGAAATTTTTTCTTTTACCAGCCGGTATTGTTCTTCACTCAAGGTAACGCCGGTGACTTTTAAACCGTATTCCTTGGCTGCCGTAAGCATCAAGGTGCCCCAGCCGCAGCCAATGTCCAAGAGAGTCTTGCCCTTATCTGGATGCAGCTTGTCTAAAATATGGTGGACCTTGGCCAACTGGGCAGCTTTTAGGTCATCTTTATTGCCATCTGTGAAATAGGCGCAGGAATAAGTCAGACTGTCGTCCAGCCAGAGCTTGTAAAAGTCGTTGCCGACGTCATAGTGGCTCTGAATATCACTGGCTGACTGCTTTTCTGAGTGGCTTTGTTTAGGCAAAAAGCGGCGGAACTTGGCCGACCGCATAAAACTTTCAGAACTTTCATAAGCCGCCGCGAGCAGTTTCTGCAGGCTGCCGTCGACCTCGATCTTCTTGTCCATGTAAGCTTCACCCAAAGCAAGGGAGGCGTTGCTGGTGATCTCCTTGACCGGAAGCTTTTCATGAAAAGTAATGGTTACTTCCGGATCACCATCGCCGTACAGGTCGGACTTGCCATCCCAGTAATTGACCTTGACTGGAATGTTGAAGGAGTGACTCAGCAGGGTCTTATAAAAGGTCTTTTCCAACATTTAGCATTCCCTCTTTCATGATGCATTTGTTTTTTCAGCCAACTCCAGCAAATAACGAAAAAGACTATCCTTATCTATTATAATGTAAAAATCCGTTTTTCATAATACTTTATTGTCATACCAGCTTGCAAATTAATCATAGAGGGAGATTATCTGCCGCATAAGCGGGGTGACTACCCGGTCTTTACGCCAGACCAGCTGCAGGCGGGTCCGCCATTTGGCCAGGTCAACCGGGTAAAGGCGGCCTTTGGCGTAAGTTTTGGCAATTGATTCTGGCACCAAGGCAAGCCCCAGGCCGGAGTCACTCCAGCGGATGGCGGTTCTGGAATCATCGCACGTAACCACGAAATTTGGGGTCAAGCCTTTTTCCGCGAAAGCTTCCTTGAACATGTCCTCAAAGCGGCGGTAGATGACCAGGGGCTGGCCGGCCAGGTCTTTTAGGCCTACTTTTTCTTTGCCTGGGAAAAAATTCTGGCAGGTAACCGCGGTCATCGGCTCATCACTGATGTCGACAAAATTCAAGTTGACCCGGTTGTAGGGGGTGCGGACAATGGCCAAGTCCAGCAGATTGCCCTGCAGCTTGTCCAGGATCCCGAAGGTATTGTCTTCGTAGATATCAAAGGAGACGCCGGGGTGCTGGCGGGCAAAAGCCGTCAATTGGGCTGAAGGGAGTTCACCGATTGAAGAAGAGACGGAACCGAGTTTGACTCTCCCCCGACTTCCTTGGTCCAGCTCAGTAATTTCGGTCTGGGCATTTTTGGCTAAGGTCAATATTTGGCTAGCATAATCCCGCAGCTTCTTGCCAGCTTCAGTCAGTTCGATTCCGTAGGGCTGGCGGACAAAAAGTTTTGCCCCCAATTCTTCTTCTAATTGCTTTAACTGGTAGCTGAGGGCCGGCTGGCCGACAAAGAGCCGCTTGGCAGCTGAAGTAATCTGCCCTTCTTCAGCTACGACCAGAAAGTAATTAAGCTGCTTGAAATTCATTTTTCCTCTCTTTTCTATTTCATCATTCTTATTCTTTGCTTTCTCCAGTTAACAGATATCAACTTTTTAGATATCTTACATCATAAATCAGTATTTTATTTATATCAACCCAGGGGCTACAATAAACAGTGAGAAAAATAACTTCTATACGTAACACGTCACGACTGAAGAATAATTACAAGGAGATGTTTAGAATGAATGAAAAAGGCTTGACGCAGGCCGAAGCTGACCTGCGCCTTAAAAAAGACGGGCTCAACCAAGTCCCGGAACCGGAATTCAGCTTCTGGAAGGAATTTGCCGGCAAGCTCTGGAATCTCAGTGCCTGGATTCTGGAAGCAGCCCTGCTGCTTGAATGTGCCCTGGGCAAGTGGATCCAGTCCCTCTTCGTCTTGCTCATGCTGCTCTTTGCCGCCTACAACGGAGCCACGCAGAAGAAGAAGTCCCGCAAGGTCTTGAGCTCGATTTCCCAGCAGCTGACCCCCGTAGTCGCCGTTTTAAGAGACGGCCGCTGGCAAAAGATCGACTCCAAGTATCTGGTAGTTGGCGATATTGTCAACCTGCAAAGAGGGGACATTTTAGCTGCCGACATTGACCTTTTGGACGGGGACTTGACCTTGGATGAATCCTCAATCACCGGGGAAGCCAAGAATGTTCACAAAAAAGCTGGCTCCACTGCCTTTGCGGGCACGACCGTCATGGATGGTGAAGCCCTGGGCAGGGTCAGCGCGACCGGGACCAATTCAAGAAGCGGACAGACCATCAATTTGATCAACACGTCCGCGGCACCTGGCCACCTGCAACAGCTTTTGACCAAGATCATCTACTACCTCTGCCTTTTGGACGGAGTCTTGACGGTTATCCTCTTGATCGCGGCCGTGATCCGGGGCGAAAACGTCCTGGAAATGCTGCCCTTCCTGGCCATGATGTTCATCGCTTCTATTCCGGTAGCCATGCCGTCAACTTTTGCCCTCTCCAACTCCTTTGAGGCTACCCGCCTGTCTAAAGAGGGCGTTTTGACCAGTGACCTGACCGGGATTCAAGACGCGGCAAACTTGAACCTGCTCTTGCTGGACAAGACCGGAACCATTACTGAAAATAAGACAGCCGTTGCCTCTTTTGCGAATTTTTCAAAGCTCTCAAATGAAGAAGTCCTGGCCTTGACCAGCCTGGCCATCGACCAGCGCAACCAAAGCGTAATCGACCTGGCTTTAATGGACTATCTGCAAGAGAAAAAGATTCGAGTTAAAGAAGCAGAAACTTTTACCCCCTTCACTTCCAGCCAGGGCTATTCTGAGGGGCAAGCTGGCGGCCACGACGTCAAGCTGGGTTCAGTCAAGCAGCTCAGCAAGATTGATCCGGCTGTTTCTGGAAAATTGGCGACTGTCGACCTCAGCCTGGGCCGGTCAGTTGGGATTTTGCTCGATGACCGTTTGGCAGGGATTTTTATCACTAAAGACAAGGTCAGAGCTGATTCAAAGGCTGCCTTGGCCGAACTGGTCAAGCGGGGGATCAAGCCGATCATGCTGACCGGGGACAATCAGAAAACCGCCGCCAGCGTGGCTGAAGAAGTCGGCTTGACTGGCAAAGTCATCTCCATCAGCGACTTTAAAGAGGGAGTAAAGGCTGAAGATTTGGCCGGGATTGCTGATGTTTTGCCGGAAGACAAGCTGGCTATGGTGAAATACTTCCAAAAGGCCGGCTACATCGTCGGCATGACCGGGGACGGGGTCAACGACTCCCCTGCCCTCAAGCAGGCTGAAGTCGGCATCGCCGTGTCAAATGCCGCTGACGTGGCTAAAAAGAGCAGCAAGATGGTCCTTTTGGACGACGGCCTGGCTCCAATCGTCAAGATCCTGGATGCCGGCCACCGGGTTTACCAGCGGATGACCACCTGGTCTTTGACCAAACTGGCTAGAACTGCGGAACTGACCATGCTCTTGACCTTCTCTTACCTTATTTTCGGCTATCTGCCGATGGCTTTGAATGCCATGGTCATCTACACGATCATGAACAACATGGTCACCATGATGATTGGGACCGACAATACCCACATCACTTATAAGCCGGAAAACTGGGACATGGGCAAGCTGGCTAAAATCGCTTTTTCCTTGGCCGCTGCCTGGACCGTCATTGGCTTTGCATTCGTGTCTGCCTTAACAAAGGCCGGGGTAAATCATGATCAAGTTGGCACCATGGTCTACGTTTTCTTGGTTATGAGCGCCATGATGATCGTCCTAATCACCCGGACCAAGCGCTTCTTCTGGCAGTCTGCCCCATCTAAGCCGGTAGCCAGTGTCCAGATCGCCGATGTTCTTTTGACCTGCCTGTTGGCTCTTTGCGGGATCGCCATGCCGGCCATCGGGATCAAGGAGCTCTTAACCTCACTGGCCGTGGCCTTCCTGGCCGCCGTCTTGATCGATCTGGTCTACCAGCCGGTCATGAAGAACAAGTAACAAATAAATGTGTGTTTGCTAATTTTTTGCCAATTAACTTTACAGGGAAAGAAGAATTTAATGCGTAAGCGAATTTTTAGAATCATCATGAGTCTGGCAATTCTGTTGCTGGTCATCTTATCCGGCATGCTGGCCTACAGCTACTTCAATGTGGAAAGAGCCGTAAGCCGGTCCTACCAAAAAAGCGGCTTAAAGGCGGCTGAAAATGGCAGCAAGGAGGAAGTTTTAAAGAAAAACAGGCCCCTGGTCGTACTCTTGATGGGGACTGACACCGGGGCCTTGGGCCGAAACTACAAGGGACGGACCGACTCCATCATGGTCTTAGTCCTCAACCCCCAGACCAAGAAGTCAACCATCGTCAGCATCGAGCGGGACTTCCAGGTCAACTTCCCCCAATATCCGCAATACTCCCCTTCTAAAATCAATGCCGCCTATACTTATGGCGGGGTTAAGCTGCTCAGCCAGACCTTAGACCGGTATTTCAAGATTCCAGTCAATACTTATGCCTTGATCAACATGGGCGGGATGAAGTCAATCATCGACCAGCTGGGCGGAGTCGACATCACTCCCCTCATGAGCTTTGACTACGAAGGCTACAGCTACAAAAAGGGCGTGACGACCCACATGGACGGGGACAAGGCCCTGGAATACTGCCGGATGCGCTATGACGACCCAGAAGGCGACTACGGCCGGCAAAAACGGCAAAGACAGGTTTTGACCGCCATTATTAAGAGCGGAGCCGATGTCCAGAGCCTCTTAAAGCCTGCCTTCCTTAATTCTGTCTCCAGCCAGGTCAGAACTGATTTGACTTTCAGTGACTTGACCCAGATGGCCAAGTCTTACCGGGCCAGCGGCGACCAGCTGGAAACCGACTACACCCACGGAACCGGTTTTAACCAAGATGGAGTCTCCTACCAGCACATTAGCCTGGCAGAGCGGCAGAGAATCAGCGACCTGGTTCGGCAGGCAGCAGGCCTGAAAAAGGTCCAGCTGGCTAATGGCCAGTAAGGCAAATTTAACTAACTACTAAATACTAAATGCTTGATACTTATTACTGTTTAATCTGACCAAAAAGGACCCGCTTTCGCGAGTCCTTTTACTTTGTTCTTATACTATTTACTGCTTGCTGATTAATCTTCCCTTACCTGCTTGCTTTTGTCCAGCTGCTTTTGCCGGTAGGCAATCAAGCGCTCGAATTCAGTTTTCAGCAAGGCCCCCATTGGGACGGCAATCAGCATCCCGACAAAGCCGCCCATGGCCCCGCCGGCAATCACGCAGGCGATAACGTACAGGGGGTGGATATGGATGGCTGAAGACAAAAGCTTGGGGTTGAGGATATTGCCGTCAATCGCCTGGATCAAGAGGAGAATGATCATCCCCACGATCAGGGCCGTCATGTTCTGGCTGAGGGTGCAGGCTAAAATTACCATCCCATAGCCCAAAATCGGGCCAAAGTAAGGAATCAGGTTCCCCAGCCCGGTCACCAGGCCAATCAAAAGACCATATGGGACTTTGGCGATCAGCATGGCCAGGCTGACCAAGAGGCCAACGATAAAAGCGTCGACGATCTGCCCTCTGATATAGCCAGAGAAGACCCGGTCAGCGTCAGCCAGGAAGACCTTGATGCCATTGATGACTTTTCTATTTAAGAGGGTGCCCAGGTTTCTCTTCCAGTAAGCCGCGATCCGCTGGCCGTCGTAGAGGAAGTAGATGGCAAAAATCACCCCGAAGAAGAAGTCGCTCAAAAAGCCAGTTACCCGGCCCACCCCTTTTTGCAGGTAGGAAACCATGCCGCTGGTCGACAGGCCCTGCTTTTGCAGGTAAGCCATGATTTCGTTGATAAAGCTGCTGTACTGGGCCTTCAGCTGGTCATAAAGACTTTGCAGGCTGTCCAGGCTGAAATGGCTCAGCTGCTTGGAAAAAGTTACGAAAACCGCTGTCGTGGCCAGCAAAATAACCAGTAAAAGCAAGAGCAGGGTCAAGGCCACCGCGGCTGACCGGCTGGCCGTCGCCACTGCTCCCCGGCTGCTGCCTTTAGAAAACTTCCGGTCAAAGAAGTTGGTCAAAGGCATCAAGAGATAGGTTAAAACCAGGCCATAGGTCAGAGGCTGGGCAATCGCCGCCAGGATCTTGCCTACCCTGACCCAGAAGCCAGTTGACTCATAGGCCAAAAGCAGGATGAAGAGACCGGCAAAGACCGTGCCCAGACAGTAGAGGGCAATCTTAAAATACTTTTGATCAATGTGGTTCCAAAATTTGTTCATCATTCCACCTCGCTAGTTTGACTAGCTTTTATTATAACAGTTTCTCCCCCTGGCCAAAGCAATAAAAAAAATAGCAGTTGCAAAACTGCTATTTTTTATCATATTTTTATTGATGATTTTACATCACGTGGTGGATCCAGCCTTCTGGGGCTTCGACTTCCCCATTTTGGATGCCAGTCAAAGTGTTGTAAAGCTCTTCCATGAACTTGCCTGGCTTGTCCATACCTGATGGCAGGTCGATGACCTGGTCGCCGTTGACGATGCGGCCAACTGGTGACAATACGGCAGCCGTCCCGACCAAAGCACATTCCTTGAAGGATGGAACTTCGTCGAAGCGGACTTGTCTTTCTTCAACCGTCAAGTTGAGGTAGTGTTCAGCCAAGTATACAATGGAGCGTCTAGTGATTGATGGCAAAATTGAATTTGACTTAGGAACGACCAAGTGGTTGTTTTGGTCGATGAAGATAATGTTTGAGCCACCCGTTTCTTCAATGTAGGTTTGAGTAGCTGGGTCCAGGTACATGTTTTCAGCAAAACCAGCCTGGTGGGCAGTAACAGTCGCCTTCAAACTCATGGCATAGTTCAAAGCGGCCTTAACGTGACCAGTCCCGCGAGGTGCGGCACGGTCGTATTGCGCAACTTGTACGGCAACTGGAGTAGCCCCGCCCTTGTAGTATGGGCCAACAGGAGTCGTAAAGATTCTGAACATGTAGTCAGTTGCTGGAGCAACGCCGATGATTGGGGTCGTGCCGATTTCGTATGGACGCAGGTAAAGAGTCGCGCCTGAGCCGTATGGTGGTACCCAGTCAACATTAGCCTTGACTACTTGGTCGATGGCATCAACAAACTTATCCTTTGGATAAGGCTCCATTTCGATCCGCTTAGCGGAGTTGTACATCCGTTCCGCGTTTTGGTCTGGCCGGAAAACAACAACAGAGCCATCCTTCCAGGTGTAGGCCTTCATCCCTTCAAAAACCTGTTGGGCGTATTGCAGGGTTTCAGCACATTCATTTAAAACAACGTTTGGGTCATCGATCAGCTTGCCGCCTTCCCAGGCGCCGTCGTGGAAATAGTCCACGTATCGCTTGTCGGTTTGATGATAGCCAAAGCCGATATTTGCCCAATCGAGATCTTTTTTAGCCATGATATTACCTCCTAAAAATTCAATCACTAGTTTTTATAGAAGTAACTATAATACTCTTTCTGAAAGTTGGCAAGGGCCTTTTAAAATTATTTTCATTTTCTTGCTATTTTTCGCTAACTTTAATTCTCCTAAGGCAAAACACCTGCTGAAATCAAGCTTTTTGCCCCTATTTCCTCATTTTCTAAAGCTAGCTCATTATTTCTTAATTTTCCTTGTTGGTTGACAAAAGGTCCTCATCCAACCCCCGGCTGCATTCTGCCTGCAGGGTGACGTGGTTAATGCCGAATTTTTCTTTCAAGCAAGCAGCAAGCTCTTCATCAAGCTCCTCAATATGCTTGGCGGTAAGACCAGAGTCAACGACAATGTGGGCGTCCAGCATGATGGTGTCGTCGCAATAGCGCCAAACATGCAGGTGGTGGAGCTGTCTTACTTCCTTAAAGGCCAAAACCGCCTTTTCGATGGCATCCAGGTCCAGGTTAGGGTTAGTTTCCATCAGAACATTTGCTGAGTCTCTGGTGACTTCAAAAGCCTCTTTCAAGAGGAAAATTGCCGCGGCCATAGTCAAAATCGGGTCCACCAGGGTCCAGTTCTGGTAGTAGATCAAGAGTGAGCCCACAACGACGGCAACGCTGGATAAGGTGTCCGACATCATGTTCAAAAAAAGAGCCCGGGCATTCAAGTTTTCCTTGCTCCCCTTGCCTAAAATCAGCATGGAGATCAAGTTGCCGGCTAAGCCAACCAGGGAGACGATGAACATGACTCCCCCTTCAATCGGCTCAGGCTTGCTGAAGCGCTGGATGGCTGAGATAAAGAGATAGATGCTGATGGCCAGCAAGAAGAGGCCGTTGGTGTAAGCAGCCAGAGTTTCAGCCCGCTTGTAGCCAAAAGTCTTATGCTGATCCTTGCTCTTTTTCGCAATCAAATTGGCCGCAAATGCCACAATAATTGAGATGACGTCACTTAAGTTATGCAAGGCATCTGACAAAAGGGCCAGGGAACCGGAGACGATCCCGCCGACAATTTCCGCGGCGGTGATGACAACATTGAAAATCGTTACCCACAAATATCTTTTAGAAGATTGGTCTTTCATGATTTGTACCTGCGCAATCTAGAATATATATCGTTTTTGGTATGTTTCATCATACCTACACTATATACCAAAAATGATATATAATCAAGGGGGATAACTGGAAAGGAGGCCCTCATGACACATGAAGAACTGATCGACCAGGCGGCCCGCCTCTTCAAGGTCTTGGGCAACAGCCTGCGGATTCACATTCTCTTTTACTTGAGAACTCATGGCGAAAGCCCGGTTTCCGCGATAGTTGACCACCTGGGCGTTTCACAGCCAGTGATTTCCAAGCAGCTGGGCATTTTGAAGCAGTATGATTTCGTGCAAAAGCGCAAAGAAGGCACTTTTGTCTACTATTCCATCAACGACCAGGATATCGTGCAGATCATCGACGCGATGACCGAGCACCTGGACCACCTGGACCAGCTGCAGTAGTTTACTTTTAATTTTTAATACAAATAAAAACGGCTTTTACCTTTTCGTAAAAGCCGTTTTTCTAATTGTCTCTTCTTTTTCAGCGCTTAAGACCCGCTGTATTGAACCAGGGAGAAGATGTCCACATCAGGGAACTTTTCTCTGCCCTTAAGGTCAGTCAGTTCGATGTAGAAGGCTGCCCCAACAACCTTCCCGCCCAAGCGTTCAATCAATTCCTTAGTAGCGTGCAAGGTGCCGGCCGTAGCCATCAAGTCGTCGCAGATGACTACTCTTTGGCCAGGCTTAATAGCATCCTTGTGCATTTCCAGCACGTTTGAGCCATATTCCAGGTCGTAAGCCGCGGCTTCGACTTCACGTGGCAATTTGTGGGGCTTACGGGCTGGCACGAAGCCGATACCCAGTTCGATTGCTACCGGAGTCCCGACCAAAAAGCCCCGGGCTTCTGGTCCGACGATCACGTCAGCTTGCCGGCTCTTGGCGTATTCAGCAATTTCGTGAGTAGCTGCCGCGAAGGCTTCGCCGTCTTGCAGGATCGGAGTGATGTCCCGGAAGATGATCCCTTCATTCGGGAAGTCCTTGATGCTGGCAATGTACTTCTTAAAATCAATTGACATTTTGTAATCCTCCATTTGCTAGACCATTGGCATAGCGAATTAATTCATTCGAAGAGATTGTTCGTAATTTGTTAACGAAGGCATATTCTGCTTTCACTGACCGGTAGTAGGCTGAATCGTCCAAAGACTTCTTTGCCGGACTCGGCTTAGGGAGCAATCTGTCCTCTTCCATTTTAACAAAATCAAGGGTAAAAAACACCCTCAAAATAAACATTATGCTGTCCGGATCCATCCCCAGCTGGCTGGCAGCCTGCATGTAATCATTCGGCTTTAGCCCTGGGTGGGCCAAAAAGTACTGCCAGACCAGGCCAAAATTTCCCCGGCTGGGCAGAGCCTGCCCTGGCAGCTGATCCAGCTGGAAGCGGAGGTAAAGCTGCCGGTATTGTTTTGCCAGGACAAAATTGAGTTGGGCTTCATTGGCTGGCACGTCAAGAACAGACACGATCTGCTGGCTAAGGTCTTCATTGTCCTTGGCCAGGGAAATCTGCTCCTTGCTGATGCCAAAATGGTTCATGGCCTGGGTGAGATTTTTCTCATCAAACAAGAGATACTTGTCAGCAAAGCCGAGCAAGGTCTCCTGGCCGCGGAAGTCAACGACCCGGGCCGGCTGAGCATACAGGGACTGTCCGTAATGCAGGTCAACGATCCGGAACTGGACATTCGTCTTGCCTTTAAAGGTGTTAGAAGCAAGCTTGACCAGCATCTGCTGCAGGTAAGGCAAAATGGTTTGGTTTAAGCCATGGTCAAAATCAACCGCCCTGACCGGGCCCACCTGGAAACTGCAGCCCTTCCGCATGGGGCGGAAGCCAGAGATCTGCGGCTTGTCAAGCAAAAAGACCGGCTGAGGGTTGTCCGTGCCAAAAGGCCCAGCCTGGGCCAGGTCATAAACGCTGGTCAAATCAACGTCCAAAGGACTGATCGTGCCATCATATTCCTGGACCTTTTCCGGAGCCTTCTCCCCTGCCTTAAAGCTATGGTTAAAGTCCTGGCGCAGCTGATTCAATTTTTCTTCTGTCGTCGACAGGCCGCAGGCAAAGTCGTGGCCGCCAAACTGGGTAATGGACTTGCCTTCAAAAGGCTTTAAGGCGTTGAAAAGGTTAAAGCCTTCACTGGACCGGCCAGAGCCCTTGACTATGCCGGCTTCGTTTTTCGTCAGCATCAAGGTCGGCTTGTGGTATTTTTCAACCACCTTGTTGGCTACCAGCCCCATGACCCCTTCATGCCAGGCAGGATCGTAAAGAGTCAGAGTCGCGTCTTTCTGATAGCCCCGGGTCTTGATTTGGGCTTCTGCCGCCTGCATGGTCGCTTGGGTCAACTCTTTTCGCTCATTGTTCAGTTTTTCGATCTGGTCAGCCAATTCCTGGGCCTCACCCGGACTTTCCGCCAAAAGCAGCCTTACGGCCAGGCTGGCATCTGCCAGGCGCCCGCAGGCGTTTAGCCGCGGGGCAATGCTGAAGCCAACGTCTTCTTCATCGATCATCCCCGGAGTAAGGCCGGCATTGTGAATGAGGGCTCTTAAGCCTGGCCGGGAGCTTTCATTCAGCATCTCCAGGCCCCGCTTGACGATAATATGCCCTTCACCGGAGACCTTGACCATGTCCCCAATAGTCCCGATCATGGCCAATTCCAAAAATTCGCTGGCCGTGTCTTCTAAGACAGCCCGGGCGATGGTATAAGCCACCCCGGCCCCGCAATAGTCGTCAAAAGGATAAGCCTGGCCCGGGTAATTGCAGTGCACCAGGGCATAGGCATCTGGCATCTCGTCTTTGAAGGTGTGGTGGTCGGTAACGATCACGTCAACGCCCTGGGACTGGGCATAAGCAACTTCTTCAATCCCGGTTACCCCGTTGTCAACGGTGATGATCAATTTGGTCCCATCGGCCACAATTTCCTTGTAGCGGTCCAGACTTGGCCCGTAGCCGTCTTTAAAGCGGTCAGGAATGAAATAATGGACGTCAGCCCCCATGATTGACAGCATTTCTGTCATAATCGCCGTAGCGGTAATCCCGTCAGCATCATAGTCACCGTAAATGGTAATCTTTTCGCCCTCATCTAAGGCTTGGTTGATCCGGCCCACAGCCTTGTCCATGTCATGCATCAAAAAAGGGTCAGCCAGGTCATTTTCAGTGGCGCGGAGCCAGTAGTCGATTTTTTCTTCGCTGTCAATTCCCCGCAAAGAAAACAACTTAGCCGTTAACGGGCTAAGTTGGAATTCCTCAACCAAGCTGCTTGCCAAAGGAGCAGCTGTTCTTTCTTGCCATTTCATCGAAGTTTAAACATCTCCAAATTCTGCTTGCTGGCAGGTTTGATCGCCGTCAGTTTGCCTCTTAAAGACCAGCGGTTAGTCCCGCCATCAGCACAGGTGATCAAGGTCACGATCTTTTTCTTGGTGTTGGCAACCAGCCAGACAGCGCTGGGATCAACCACCTTCTTGTAGTAGATCTTGTAAACGTAAACCTTCTTTAAGTCAGTCAAGTAGACCATACTGCCCAGCTTCACCCGCTCAAGGGGTGAAAAAAGGGCGCCTTTATCGGTCATATAGTGGCCAGCCAAAGGGTAGTTTCCCTTCCCCATCTTCTGGTCAGCCCGCATGGTGCCGCCCCCAGTTGACATGGCCGAATCCGACAGCCCCTTCATGATCGGCAGGTAGAGCTTGACGCTGGGGATGGAAATTGCCCCAATAGCGCCAGCCGTATTCTTAACCCGGCTGCGGGTCGTCTGGGCAAAGTCGATTGACTTGACCTTCTTGAAGTCGTACATCCCCTTCTTCTTCTGGTTCTGCACGATCTGGTCCCGGGTCAGGCCCTTTAAAGCGGCTGTCTGGTTCTGCTTGACAAAAAACGCGCTGATCTGCTGGTTAAAGACCAAAGCCAGGCCCAGCAAAAAGAGGATTACGGCAACTACGCGCAGAATAATCCGCCGGACTGGGTGGTCTTTTCTATTTTTATTTACCTTTGATGTCATCGTCATTCATCCGTAAAACTGCCATGAAGGCATCTTGTGGGACTTCCACCCGGCCAACTGACTTCATCCGCTTCTTGCCCCGCTTCTGCTTCTCCAAAAGCTTGGCCCGCCGGTCCGGGTCACCGGTGTGGATCTTCCAGGTAACGTCTTTTCGGTAAGGCTTGATCGTGGCCCGGGAAATGATCTTGGACCCGATTGCCCCTTGGATGTCGACTTGGAAGTTTTGCCGCGGGATCAACTTCTTCAAAAGACTGCACATTTGGACAGCCCGGTCCCGGGCTTCTTCGCGGTGGGCGATAAAGCTCAAGGCGTCGATCGGTTCCTTGTTCAAGAGGATGTCGATCTTGACCAGGTTGGTGGCCTTGTAGCCGATAATTTCATAATCCAAGGAAGCGTAGCCCTTGGTTGAGGACTTGAGCTGGTCAAAGAAATCGTAAATGATTTCAGCCAGGGGCATTTCGTAGATCACGTTGACCCGGTACTTGTCCAGGTAGTCCATAGTCTGGAACTCGCCCCGCTTGCCTTCGCACAGCTGCATTACAGCCCCGACGAAATCATTTGGCACCATGATTTCCGCCTTGACGTAAGGCTCCTGCAGCTCCTTGTATTCACCTGCATCTGGCAGGTCAGCCGGGTTGTCGATTAACTTGACCTCCCCGTTTGGCATGATAGCGTGGTAGTCAACTGACGGGGCAGTCATGATCAGGTCCAGGTCAAATTCCTGCTCCAGCCGCTCTTGAACGACGTCCATGTGCAAAAGGCCCAAAAAGCCGCAGCGGAAGCCAAAGCCCAGGGCCTGGGAAGTTTCCGGCTCAAATTCCAAAGAAGCATCGTTAAGCTGCAACTTCTGCAGGGCTTCCTTCAAGTCATCATAATCCCGGTTGTCAGTTGGGTACATACCAGAGTAAACCATTGGCGGGATCTGCCGGTAGCCTGGCAGGGCTTCTGCCGTTGGATTTTCAGCGCTGGTGATCGTGTCCCCGACCCGGGTTTCCCGGACGGACTTGATGTTGGCGGTGATGTAGCCAACGTCCCCGGCGATCAAGATGTCTTCTTTAACCGGGTGGGGGCTGGAGACGCCCACTTCAGTTACTTCGTACTTCTTGCCGGTGTTCATGATCATGATTTCGTCACCCGGCTTGACCGTACCTTCTTCGATTCTAACTGACATGACCACCCCCCGGTAGTCATCGTACTTGGAGTCAAAGATCAAGGCCTTGAGGGGCTTGGTCAAGTCCCCGGTCGGAGCTGGGATGTCGGTCACGATTCTTTCCAAAAGTTCCGGAATCCCTGCCCCGGTCTTGCCGGAAACTTCTACGGCGTCGCTGGCGTCTAAGCCCAGCATGTCAGCGATTTCGCCCTTTGCCATGTCCGGGTCGGCACTAGGCAGGTCGATCTTGTTTAAAACAGGCAGGATTTCCAAGTCGTTTTCCAGAGCCAGGTAAGTGTTTGACAGGGTCTGGGCCTGGACACCCTGGGAAGCGTCAACGACCAGGACAGCCCCTTCACAGGCGGCCAGGGACCGGGAAACTTCATAGGAGAAGTCGACGTGACCTGGGGTGTCAATCAAGTGGAAAATGTAGTCTTCCCCGTCATTGGCGTGGTACTTGACCTGCACCGAGTTCATCTTGATGGTGATCCCCCGCTGGCGTTCAAGGGGCATGTCATCCAGCATTTGATTTTTCAGTTGCCGCTTGGAAACCGTGTCCGTCAGTTCCAAAATCCGGTCGGCAATCGTTGATTTGCCGTGGTCAACGTGGGCCACGATTGAAAAATTGCGGATGTGCTTTTGGTAGTCTTTTAATTTTTCTAAGTCCATATATTTTCTCGCATCCTTACTAAAGTACTAAACAATTATACCCGAAATTGGCCCGTTTGTCTTTTCCCAGTCATCAAAAAGGCAGTCCTCTCAGACTGCCTCCTTAAATTGCTTTAAAAAATTAGCTCAGCTTCTCCTTCAAGCGTTCAAAGAAGCCTTTTTCCTGCGGAGCAATGGAGCCGCCGCTGGCCTTGACGAATTCCAGCAAGGCCTTGCGCTGGGCCTCATTGATGGACTTCGGAATCACGATTTCAACCGTGGTTACCTGGTCGCCAGTACTGCCGCCGCGCAGGCTCGGAACACCCTTGTCCTTTAAAGTAAACTTCTGGTTCGGCTGGGTGCCGGCCGGAATCTTCAGTTTCGTGTCGCCGTAAACCGTCTTGACGTTGATTTCGTCACCCAAGGTTGCCTGGGCAAAGGAAATCGGCACGGTCGTATAGATGGTCTGGCCACGTCTGGTGAAGTCCTTGCTTGGCCGCACCCGGAAGACGATGTAGAGGTCCCCGTAAGGGCCGCCGTTCTTGCCGGCTTCGCCTTGGCCGGCCAGGCGGATCTGCTGGCCGTTGTCGATGCCCGCTGGCACCTTGACCTGCAGGGTCTGCTTCTGGGTCTTGACCCCCTTGCCGTGGCAGTTTTGGCATGGATGCTGAATGATGACCCCACTGCCCGCGCACTTGTCACAGGTCGTCTGCCGCTGGATCATGCCCAAAACGCTTCTTTGCGTAATAGTCATCATGCCGCTGCCGCCGCACTTGTCGCAGGTGATTGGGTGGGTCCCCTTTTCAGCCCCAGAACCATGGCAGACTTCACAGGTGGTTGACCGGCTGTAGCTGATTTCACTGGTCTTGCCCTTGATGGCGTCCATAAAGTCGATCGTCATCGTGTAGTCTAAATCAGCCCCCCGCTGCGGAGCGGTCGGGTCTACCTGCTGGCGGGCGCCGCCACCAAAGAAGCTGTTGAAGATGTCACCAAAGTCACTAAAATCAGCTCCGCCAAAGCCCTGACCACCGTACTGGCCGCCAAAGCCGCCCTGGCCGTTCATGCCAGCCTGGCCAAATTGGTCATACTGCTGCCGCTTTTGCGGGTCATGAAGCACTTCGTAAGCTTCATTGACTTCCTTGTACTTTTCTTCTGCCCCTGCTTCGTGGTTCAAGTCCGGGTGATATTTCTTGGCCAACTTCCGGTAGGCCTTGCTGATTTCTGCGTCACTGGCATCCCGGCTCACGCCTAAGACGTCATAATAGTCACGGTTTGCTGCCATCTGTTTATTACTGCTCCTTTTACTAACAAAAGAAAAGAACTACATCAAGCAGTTCTTCTCCTTTTGTTTAATTATAGTCGCTTTACTTGTCTGGGTCTACCTTGGTGAAGTCGCCGTCAACAGTGTCGCCGCTTGCGCCATTTGAGCCATTGTCAGTTGGGCCTGCTTGACCGCCTTGGCCTTGCTGGTTTTGGGCGTTTTGCTGGTAGAGCTTGACAGCCAGGTCTTGGGCAACCTTGCTCAAAGCGTCCTTCTTTTCCTTCATTTCGTCCAGGTTGTTGTCCTTTTGAGCCTTCTTCAAGTCTTCCAGGGCATCCTTGACTGGTTGAACGTCGCTGTCTGCGAGCTTGCCGTCAACTTCCTTCAAAGTCTTTTCGGTTTGGAAGATCAAGCCGTCAACTTCGTTTCTGAGGTCGACTTCTTCCTTCTTCTTCGCGTCTTCGTCAGCGTGTTCTTCAGCTTCCTTCTTCATTCTCTCGATTTCTTCGTCTGACAGACCTGAAGCTGATTGGATGGTGATCTTTTGTTCCTTGCCAGTCCCCATGTCCTTGGCAGAAACATTAACGATACCGTTCTTGTCGATGTCGAAGGTAACTTGGATTTGTGGCACGCCACGTGGAGCAGCTGGAATGTCAGTCAGTTCGAAGCGGCCCAAAGTCTTGTTGTCAGCTGCCATTGGCCGTTCACCTTGCAGAACGTGGATGTCAACGGCTGGCTGGTTGTCAGCGGCAGTTGAGAAAATCTGGCTCTTGGAAGTTGGGATCGTGGTGTTTCTGTCGATCAGCTTGGTGAAGACCCCGCCCATGGTTTCAATACCCAGGGAAAGCGGAGTAACGTCAAGCAAAACGATGTCCTTAACGTCACCGGAGATAACCCCGCCTTGGATTGCGGCACCCAAAGCAACGGCTTCGTCTGGGTTGATTGAGTGGTCTGGTTCCTTGCCAGCCCACTTCTTTACGGCTTCTTGGACAGCTGGAATACGGGTTGAACCACCGTTCAAGATGACCTTGTCGATGTCGCCAACTGACAGGCCAGCGTCACGCAGGGCGTTGTCAAATGGGATCTTGGTTCTTTGCACTAAGTCATCAGTCAGTTCGTTGAACTTAGCCCGGGTAAGGTCTGCTTCCAGGTGCAGAGGACCTGCTTCACCAGCGGAGATGAATGGAAGAGAAATGTGGGTTGAAGATACGCCTGACAAGTCCTTCTTGGCCTTTTCAGCCGCGTCCTTCAAACGCTGCATTGCCATCTTGTCCTTGGACAGGTCAACGCCGTTTTCTTGCTTGAAGCCGTCAACCAGCCAGTCGATGATCTTGTTGTCGAAGTCGTCCCCACCCAGGTGAGTGTCACCGTTGGTTGACAGAACTTGGAAGACGCCATCGCCCAATTGCAAAACGGAAACGTCGAAAGTACCACCACCAAGGTCGTAAACCAAAACAGTTTCGTCGTCTTCATCCTTGTCCAAGCCGTAGGCCAAAGCTGAAGCAGTTGGTTCGTTGATGATCCGTTGCACGTTCAAGCCCGCGATCTTGCCGGCATCCTTAGTTGCTTGCCGTTGTGCGTCGTTGAAGTAGGCTGGAACAGTAATAACCGCGTCAGTTACAGGTTCACCAAGGTAGTCTTCTGAGAACTTCTTGATGTATTGCAAGATCATGGCTGAAATTTCCTGTGGGGTGTAAGCCTTGTCGCCAACCTTGACCTTGTAGTCACTTTCGCCCATGTGCCGCTTGATGGAAACAATAGTATTCGGGTTGGTGATGGCTTGCCGCTTGGCAACTTCACCGACTTGAATTTCGCCGTCCTTGAAGGCAACTACTGAAGGGGTAGTTCTGGCGCCTTCCGGGTTGGTAATAATCTTTGGTTCCTTGCCTTCCAAAACCGCAACTGCTGAGTTGGTGGTACCTAAGTCAATCCCAATAACTTTAGACATTGTCTTTTATCTCCTTTGTATTATTTTTGCTTGTTTATTGCTTTGTTAAAAAATTGCCTTACTGGGCAACCACAACCATGGCTGGCCGCAGGGTCCGGTCCTTGTAGACGTAGCCCTTTTGCAGGACCTGGACGACATGGTCTTTTTGATCATCATTTTCAGCCGGTACGCTTTGGACCGCCTGGTGCAATGTCGGATCAAACTTTTCACCGTCAGCCTTGATTTCTTCAATGCCGTTATCCTTCAAGGCTCTGACCAGGCCTTCCAGGGTCATTTCGATCCCCTTCTTCAGCTGGCTGGAAGCCTCGTCGTCGGCCTTGACCTGGAGGGCTCTTTCCAAGTTGTCCACGCTGGCCAGGATATCCTTGCCCAAGCGCTGGGACTCATACTTGACCAGGTTGGCTCTTTCCTTGCTGTAGCGGCGCTGGGCATTTTGAATCTCAGCCTCGCTTCTTAAGTACTTGTCTTCCAGGTCCTTGTTCTTCTGGGTCAAAGCGGCAACTTCAGCCTTGAGCTGGTCCAGTTCTGAATCAGCTGCCTTGGCTGCCTTTTCCTTGTCGCCACTTACCTTTTTGTCTTCATTTACGCCTGCCTTGTCAGCTTCAGCTGGCTTGGCTTGCTTTTCCTGGTCTTCTTGCGGCAAATCCTTCTCACTTGGAAATTCTTCTTTGCTCACGACAAACCTCCTTATTTAAATCTGCCATAGTAATCTAACAACTTGCGGGCCAGTTCCTGGCGGAAGTATTCCATCAAGCCAATCATTTCCGAGTAAGGCATATTTCTCGGCCCCAGCAGGGCGATCGTTCCCCGGCCATAGCGGCCGACGCTGTATTCAGCCGTCACCAGGCTGAAATCCTTCAGCAGGTCGTTTTGCAATTCCGTCCCTAAGCGGACATGAACTGGATAATGGCCGGGACTGTCACTCAGATCGATCAGTTCATCAGCTAAAGAGCTGGAATTGATCAGTTCATAAAGCGACTTGATGTCTTTTAAATCGCTGTTTTCTGTATTATTGAGCAGGTTCAGCTGACCGTCAACGTACAGCTGCTCACTTGCCGCGTCTTTAATGACGGCTTCCAGAAGCTCCAGAAATTCCGGAGCATTCTTACCGACGATATTAGAGCTGGACAATTGCTCAAAGGTCTGCTTGTTGATTTCGCTTAAATTCTTGCCGACCAGCTGGTCGTTGATCAAGCGGACAGCTTGTTCAATTTCATCCCCTGAGATGTGCCGCGGCAAAGTGTAAAGCTGGTTCTTGACACTGCCATCGCTGGTTACCAGAATTGCCATGACCTGCCGGGGTGCCAGGGGCACGATTCTGAAGCCCGTAATGCTGACATTCTTGACTTCCGGGCCTTCAGCGAAGGCCGTGTAGTCAGTCAAGTCCGACAGGATCTTGGCAGCTTCCTTGACGATCTCGTCCACTTGGTTGAACGGCTGGTCAAACTGGTAGCCAATTTGATTGTAAATTTCTTCCGGCAGCTGCAGCGGCTGCACCAAATTGTCCAGGTAGTAGCGGTAACCCTCAGTCGATGGCACCCGGCCGCTGGAGGAGTGGGTCTTTTCAATCAAGCCATGCTCTTCCAGGACCGCCATCTCATTGCGGATAGTTGCGCTGGACACTTTAATCGGCAATTGATTCATGACTGTCTTTGAGCCGACCGGCTCATGCGTCTTGGTGAAGTCCTGAATAATTGTCTTGAGAATAAGTTCTTGACGTTCGGTCAACATAACATCGCCCTCACTTTTAGCACTCACATCTTTCATGTGCTAACATGGTATAGATTAACAAGAAATTAGCAGTTAGTCAAGGAGAATGCTAAAAAAATCCCGCAAAAAAACGGTCTCTTTTCAAAGACCGTTTTTTTACTGTCCAATCAAGGAGCTAAAATAGTTTTCACTGGCGACCTGGTCCAGCTTCAGCTGCTTGCTTAAAGCTTCCATGTCGGCAAACTTTTCTTCCCCGCGCAGGTACTTGTACCAGGCAATGGTAATCCGCTCGCCATAGATGTCCTGGTCAAAATCAAAGATGTTGGATTCGATGTAAATCTTCTTCTCATCATTGAAAGTGACATTGTAGCCGACGCTGGTCATCGACTGGTACCAGCTGTCCCCCACCTGGGTCATGGTCGCGTAGACGCCGATTTTCGGCAACACTTTTGGCCAGGCCAATTCCAGATTCGCGGTTGGAAAGCCTAGCTTGTGGCCGTTTCTGAAGCCGTGGACGACTTTGCCGCTAGTTAGATACGGGTGACCCAACAATTCTGTAGCCAAGCGGAGATTGCCGCTTTTAATAGCCTTACGGATTTCGGTTGAGCCAATTTTTTCCCCGGCAAAAATCTGCTTTGGCACCACCTTGATGTCAAAGCGGCCCTTGGCAAAGACCGGCAGATTTTCCATGTTGGCCACGTCCTTCGGGCCATAGCTGTAGTCAAAGCCGGCAACAACCGTATCAGCTTTAAGGCCCATGATGATCTCATCAACGAAGGCCTGGGGAGCCAGGTGGCTGAATTCCGGAGTGAACTTGAGAATCACCAGGTAGTCGACCCCGATCTTGGACATTTCGTAGGCCTTTTCCTCCGGAGTATTCAAGTACTCAAAGTTCTTGACCCCGGCATAGACCTCCTTGGGATGGCGGTCAAAGGTCAGCACCATCAATGGCAGATCCTTCTCATCTGCAATTATCCGGGCTTCCTTGATCAACTTCTGGTGGCCGATATGAACTCCGTCAAAAAAGCCCAGGGCCAGGACAACCTTGCCGGCCGTCAGTTCTTTCTTGAACGGATAGCTTAGATTTATTACTTTCAAACTTAATCCCTCAATTACTCATTACTTAAAAGCATTAGGTCCGGGCAGTAGAGACCTTGTCCCTTGGCCCGGTAAATCGCTTTAACCTTTTCATTATACCGCAAAGCGACCTTGCCTGCATCAAGAGGGAGTTTGATCCAGGCCCCGTTTTTCACCTGCTGCCATAAGGCATCGTCTAATTCAAATTGCGGGTAGTCAGCAAAAAAGCTGTCGATTGGCTGAATATAATCTTCAGCATGGTCCAAATTCTCCGCCAGTTCTTCCAAAGTGACCGCGTCCTGCAGTTTGTAGCCAGAACTGGCCGTCCGCCGCAATTTGGTCATCACTGCCGGCAAGCCCAATTTATCGCCCAGGTCGTTGACCAGGCTGCGGACATAGGTCCCCTTAGAACATTCAACTTCATAAGAAAAAGTCTGCCGGCCTTTTTCTGGGTCAAACTGGCTTGGCCGCGTCAAGTCATAGCGAAAAACCTGGACAGACCGCTTGGGCCGCTCAACCGGAATCCCTTCTCTGGCATATTCGTAGAGCCGCTTGCCATTGACTCTGACCGCGGAATAAATTGGCGGCTGCTGGACGATTTCCCCAGTCAAAGACTGCATGGCCTCTTTGATGGCCTGGTCACTGACCGGCTCAGTCAGGGCTTTCTCCGCCAAAACCTTCCCTTCCAGGTCGTAAGAATCAGTTGCCAGGCCCAGCATCCCTTCACCAACATAAGCTTTTGGCCGCTCATGCATCAGCTCAATCAATTTTGTTGCCTGACCCAGAGCAATAGGCAAAACGCCGGTGACTTCCGGGTCCAGGGTTCCGGCATGGCCGATCTTCTTTTGCTTTAAGAGCCGACGCAGCTTATAAACCACGTCCCCGCTGGTCATGCCCGCTGCCTTATCGATTACGATAATTCCGTTGAACATCTTTTTCTCCTCTTCTTTATACGCAAAAAAGCGCCCGAAGGCGCTTTTTGCTAGTTTTGGCGATCTTGTTCCTGCTTCTTCAAGTCAGCAAGCAAACGGTCGATCTTGCTGCCGTAGATCACGGACTGGTCCCGCTTGAAAATCAATTCTGGAACCTTGTACATGGTCAAGCTCTGGCCGAGCAAGTGCCGCATGGTTCCCTTAGCCTTTTCCAAGCCGGCTTCCGCTTCTTTTTGCGCCTGTTCATCTTCAGTCAGCAGACTGTAGTAGACAGTCGCGTATGAAAAGTCATTGCTGCACTCCACGGCGGTAAAAGTCACGTCGCTGACCCGGGGATCGCGGATGTTCTTGCGGATGATCTTGGTCAGTTCCCGCAGGATTTCTCCTTCAACCCGTCCTTTTCTGTGCTTCATTTCAGCCTCCTGTTAACCTGGCTTAACTTCCTGCATTTCGTAGGCTTCCAGTTCGTCGCCTTCCTTGATGTCGTTGAAGTTTTCAATGGTCAAACCACAGTCAAAGCCTGCCTTGACTTCTTTGACGTCATCCTTGAACCGGCGCAGTGAGGCAACCTTGCCGTCGTACTTGACCACGCCGTCTCTGATAACCCGGATGCCTGATTCTCTAGTAACGTAGCCGTTGTCGACAAAGGCACCAGCGATGGTCCCGATCTTGGATACCTTCCAGGTTTCGCGGACAGTAAGGTTACCAATAACCTTTTCTTCGTAAGTTGGTTCCAGCATCCCTTGCATAGCGGCCTTAACGTCATCGATAGCCTTGTAGATGATGCTGTAAAGGCGGATGTCGACGCCTTCTTGAGCAGCCTGGCTCTTGGCCGTAGCCGTTGGCCGGACATTAAAACCGATAATCAAGGCGTTTGAAGCGCTGGCCAGGGTAACGTCACTTTCATTGATGGCCCCGACGCCGGAGTGGATGATGTTGACCCGGACGCCTTCAACGTCGATCTTTTGGAAGGATTGGGCCAAGGCTTCAGCAGACCCTTGCACGTCAGCCTTCAAAACGATGTCGACAGACTTCATGCTTTCCCGCTTCATCGTGTCAAAGAGGTTGTCCAGAGTAACGTGCTGAACGTTTTCACGCTGCTTTTGCAGGGACTGCTGGGCCCGGGCTTCACCAACCGCGCGGGCAGTCTTTTCATCATCAAAGACAACCAGCTTGTCGGCTGATTCCGGCACGTCATTCAAACCAGTAATTTCAACAGGCATTGATGGCGTAGCCTTCTTGACCTGGTGGCCCTTGTCGTTGGTCATGGTCCGGACACGGCCGAAGGTGTCACCGACAACGATTGGATCACCAATCCGCAGGGTACCCTGCTGGATCAAGACGTCGGCAACTGGACCCTTGCCCCGGGACAAACGAGCTTCGACAACCGTACCGATCGCCTTTTGCTTCGGGTCAGCCTTCAGTTCCAGCATGTCGGCTTCCAAGATGATGTTTTCCAAAAGTTCGTCAATCCCCATCCCGGTCTTAGCTGAGATGTTGACGAAGATGGTTGAACCACCATAGTTTTCTGGAATCAGTTCATACTGCATCAGCTGTTCAGTAACGTGGGCAGGGTTGGCGCCTGGCCGGTCCATCTTGTTGATGGCCACAATAATTGGCACGCCCGCGCTCTTGGCGTGGTCGATGGCTTCGATGGTCTGCGGCATAACCCCGTCGTCAGCGGCAACGATCAAAACGACGATGTCGGTGATTTCCGCCCCGCGGGCCCGCATGCTTGAGAAGGCCGCGTGACCTGGGGTGTCCAGGAAGGTGATCAAACGGTCGTTGATCCGGACCTGGTAGGCACCGATGTTCTGGGTGATCCCGCCGGCTTCGTGTTCAGAAACCCGGGTGTGGCGCAGGCGGTCCAGCAAGGTAGTCTTACCGTGGTCGACGTGACCCATGATGGTTACGACTGGCGGACGGACAACCTGGTTTTCAGAGTTCTTGGACTCTTCCATTTCCTGGGCAAAAATGTTGTCGATGTCGGAAATGTCTTCGTGGACCTTTTCCACGGCTTCAATACCGTAGTCAGCAGCCAGGAGTTCGATCGTATCCTTGTCCAGAGACTGGTTCTGGTTGGTCATGATCCCCAGCATGAAGAGCTTCTTCACGATTTCAGCTGGTTCCCGGTGGAGGATCTTGCCCAGGTCTTGCGCGTTCATGCCGACTTCGTATTCAAAGCTTTCTGGAAGCGGACGATCCTTTCTTTGGGTAACCTGCTTCTTGACTTGTGGCGCGTTTTGGTGCTTCTTGTTCTTGCGCTTGCGCCGTTCGCTGCGGTCGCTGTTTGCGCCACGGCCTTGGTCAGCATAGGCATTTTGCCCCTTGCGGCCAGGCTTGCCGCTGTTTCTGCGGCGGTTATCCTTGTTTTCAGGCATTGGCGCTTCAGTAAAGCTTGGCCGGGAACTTGGCCGGCGAGAAGATGAAGACTTGGCAGCGGGCTTTTCACTGCTTGCCTGGTTTTGCTTAAGGCGAGCTGGGGATGGCTTCAAGATCTTTGGCCCGCGGACCTTTGGTGCTTCAGTTGCAGTTTCAGCTGCCTTGTCGGCACTTTCGACCTTCCTCACAACCGGCTTGCTTTCGCTGGCAGCAGCCTTGCTTAAAGACTTCTTGTATTCCTGCTTGGCAGCCTTGCTTTCCTGGTCCAGGCGGACTTCATCAGCTCGCTGCTTTTGCTTGAGATCCTTCAGCAAATCTTGGGCTGCTGGCCGGCGGCGCTTGCTGTGGTCGTTAGAGTGGTTGTTTGCCCGGCGGCGGGAATTTGGTCTCTTGCCTTCAGTCTTCTTTTCGCCCTTGCGAATAGCACTGACTGAAATCTTTAATTTACCAGACTTGCCGCTGGTTTTCTTGTTATCCATGCCCAATTCCTTTGAAGTTTCGTTTTCTTGTTTCTTGGTCATTAGATCACACTCCTTCTTTAATCTTATCCAGCAAGGCTTTCGCAAAACCACGATCTGTTAATGCCAAAACTTTGCGTTTCTTACCTACAGCCTGGCTGAGTTCAGCTTCCGTGAAGACGTCCAGCAATGGAGTTGGGTGGGCCTTCAAGGCAGCTTCGATCTCGCTCCGGCTGTTTTCTGCTAAATCATTCGCGATGATAACGCACTTAAGCTTGCCCTTCTTCAATTTGGCCAAAACGATGTCCGTGCCCGAAACCGTCTTTCCGGCCCGGGTTGCCAAACCAAGCAAATTTAAGGCTTTCTCTCGATTGTTAATTATTTTTGATCACCAAATAATTCTTTTCTTGCCTTCTGGTGGTCCACGTAAGCGAAGAGCTCGTCGTAAAATTCATCGGCGACCTTCACGCCCAAACTGCGTTCCAGCACCTTTGACTTACGGGCAGCAGCGATCTTTTCTGGCTCTAAGGACACATAAGCACCGCGGCCTGGCTTCTTGCCACTTGGATCAACAGAAACATTCTTTTCCTTGTCAACGACGATTCTGACCAGATCCTTCTTCGGCTGCATCGTATCGGTCAACAAGTCCTTCCGCATGGGGATTTTTCTCTTTTTCAAGGAAATCACCTATTCTTCTTCGTCAAGATCCAGGTCTTCCGCTTCTTCAGCTTCTGCACTTTCGTCAGCTTCAGTCTCTGCTTGTTCATCTGCAGCTTCTGCTTGACCCAGGTCTTGATCTTCTGCTACTTCAGTTTCGTCTTCTACTTCGCTTTCGTCAACAAATTCGACTTCTGACTCTGGCCGGATGTCGATCTTGTAGCCAGTCAAGCGGGCAGCCAGGCGGACGTTTTGCCCCTTCTTGCCGATGGCCAGGGAAAGCTGGTAGTCCGGCACGATCACGAAGGCCTTCTTTTCATCGTCTTCGTCTTCGAACTGAACAGCGATAACTTCAGCTGGGTTCAAGGCATTGGCGATGTAGTCAGATGGGTCTTCTTCATACTGAACGATGTCGATGTTTTCCCCGCCCAGTTCATTGACCACGTTCTGCACCCGGCTGCCGCGCGGGCCGACACAGGTACCGACTGGATCAATGTTCGGGTCGTTGGACTTAACGGCAATCTTGGTTCTTTCGCCGGCTTCCCGGGCAATGGACATGATTTCCACCGTGCCATCAAAGATTTCAGGTACTTCTTGTTCAAAAAGCCGCTTGACTACGTCAGGGGCAGTCCGGGATACCCGGATCTGGGCCCCCTTGCCGTCAGCACCGACTTTAGTTACCAAGACACGGACCCGGTCTTGTGGGTTATAGTGTTCACCTGGAATAGTGTCGCGCTTGATGTCCATGACCGCTTCAACATTGCCGATGTTGACGTAAACGAAGCGGTTGTCAGTTCTTTCAACCGTCCCGGTAACCAGCTCATCTTCATATTGAGAGTATTCATTGACGATGTGGGCATTTTCAGCTTCACGCAGGCGCTGCATTACGACCTGCTTGGCCGTAGCCGCCGCGGTCCGGCCGAAGTTCTTTGGGGTAACTTCAAACTTGATCGTGTCGCCAACTTCGTAAGCCCGGTTGATGGCCAAGGCATCCTTCAAGCTGACTTCCACCCGGTCGTCTTGCACTTCGTCAACTACCGTCTTCAAAGCCATGACCTTGAAATCGCCCTTCTTTTCATTAAAGTCGATTTCAACATTTTCAGCCTGGCCGTAGTTTTTCTTGTAGGCAGCGGCCAAAGCGGCCTTCATGGCTTCAACGATAACGTCTTGTTTGATGCCCTTGGTCTTTTCCAAGACGTCAAAGGCTTCCAGCATTTCTTTTGACATAAGTTTTGGATCACTCTTTCTAAAATTCGATTGCAAAACGGGCGCTGGCGATCTGCTTGCGCGGAATAGTCAGCTGCTTGCGCCGGGTCTTGATCTTGATTTCCAGTTTAATCTCCTGGTCGTCCAGGTCAAGCAAATGACCTTCAAAGACCTTCTCGCCTTCCAACTTTTGGTAGAGGCCGACGTGGATGTACTGGCCCTTGGCCTTTTCCCAGTCCTGCTCCTTCTTGATCGGTCTTTCCAGGCCCGGTGAGGACAATTCCAAGATGTACGGGTCTGGCAGCGGATCTGGCTGCATTGAGTCCAATTTTTCTCCAACCAACTCACTCAGCTCCGCAATCGTTTCGATGTCAATCCCGTTTGGCTGCTTGTCCACGTAGATTCGCAGATAGTCTTGACTCTTTTCCTTGACATATTCCAAATCAACAAGTTCACAGTCATGACCGCTAATGACCGGTTCGATTGCTTCTTGGATAGGTGTTAAGTTTTTTGGCAAAATTTTCCTCCGTAATAAAAAGAGTGAGCATTGCTGCTCACTCGAATTTACCATATTCGATCTGAAAAAGATTATAACAAAATTTTTCCCACTTGTAAATAGGAAGCTCTTAGAAGAGGGAAAGTTGGTTTTGGTCAGGCATCCCTTCTAAGACATTGTTGTTTTCAAAGAAGTCCATGATCTTCTGGGAGACCTTGCCTCGTACCTGCAAGTCTTCCTTTGACAAAAACGGGGCTTCACTGCGGGCAGCCACGATCTGCTTGGCCGCGGAGTCACCTAAGCCGTCAACCGCGTTAAAAGGAGCCAGGATGGTGTGCTTGTCAACGATCTTGTAAGTCGTGGCTTCAGACTCGTTGATGTCAACCATCTTGAAATTGATCCCCCGCTCAATTGCTTCGTTAACCAGTTCCATATAGGTCTGCAGGTCCTTTTCCAGCTTGGTGGCCGCGGTCCCCTTTTCCTTGATCCGGTTGATCAAGGCGACAACTGTATTTTTACCTCGGCTCATGGCTTCCAGGTCAACCTTGTCGGCTCTGACTGAGAAGTAGGCGGCATAGTAGATCTCCGGATAGTAGACCTTGAACCAGGCTACCCGCAGGGCCATCAAGATATAGGCGGCCGCGTGGGCCTTCGGGAACATGTACTTGATCTTCAAACAAGACGGAATGTACCAGTCTGGAATGTTCTTGTTTTCCTTTAAGACGGCCATATTCTCATCAGAAATCCCCTTCCCCTTCCGGACAGTTTCCATGGTTGAAAAGGCGACTTCTTCCTTGACTCCCCAGTGGATCAAGTCAGTCATGATGTTGTCACGGCAGCCGATCACGCTCTTTAACTTGCAAGTGCCGTTATTGATCAGCTCTTCAGCATTGCCCAGCCAGACGTCCGTCCCGTGGGACAGGCCGGAAATCTGCAGGAGCTCGGCAAAAGTTGACGGCTTGGTTTCTTCCAGCATCCCCCGGACAAAAGGCGTCCCGAATTCCGGCAGACCCAGGGTCCCGGTCTTGGAATTGATCTGCTCTGGAGTAACCCCCAAAGCTTCCGGGCTGGAGAAGAGGGACATGACCTTGGGGTCATCGGTTGGAATAGTCAAAGGATCAATCCCGGACAAGTCCTGCAGCATTCTGATCATGGTCGGGTCCTGGTGGCCCAGGATGTCGAACTTCAAGAGGTTGTCGTGGATCTGGTGGAAGTCGAAGTGGGTCGTCTTCCACTCCTTGGAAATGTCATCTGATGGATACTGCAAAGGAGTCAGTTCATAGATATCCTTGTCATCCGGCAAAACGACGATCCCGGCCGGGTGCTGGCCAGTCGTGGCCTTGACCCCGGTAACCCCAATAGCCAGGCGGTCGACTTCCGCGTTGTTCATCTTGATTTCCGGGTGCTCATCCTGGTAGTGCTTGGCATAGCCGATCGCTTTTTTATCAGCCAGGGTACCAACCGTACCGGCTTTAAAGGAGTGGTTTGGCCCAAACATAACTCTGATGAAGTTGTGGGCAACTGGCTGGTAGTCACCGGAGAAGTTCAAGTCGATGTCGGGCACCTTGTCGCCGTGGAAGCCGAGGAAGGTTTCAAATGGGATGTTCTGTCCGTCTTTAACCATCATGACCTGGCAGTCAGGACATTTTTTATCCGGCAAGTCAAAGCCTGAGGCATATTCGCCATTTTCAAAAAATTCTGACTTCTTGCACTTCGGGCAACGGTAATGGGGCGGCATCGGGTTGATTTCCGTGATTCCCATCATAGTTGCGACCAGACTGGAACCGACAGAGCCCCGGGAACCAACCAGGTAGCCGTCTTTAACTGACTTGGCTACCAGCATCTGGGAAATCAGGTAAACGACCCCGTAGCCGTTACCGATAATGGCATCAAGCTCCCGGTCAAGCCGGGCCTGGATATTGTCCGGCAAGGGGTCACCATAAAGTTCATGAGCTTTGTCATAGGTCAGCTTGCGTACCCGCTCAGCAGTATGCGGAATCTTTGGCGGGAAGCTCTCGTCTTGGACTGGCTGCACCCCTTCATCGATCATGGCATTGATCTTGTTTGGGTTGCTGATGACCACTTCTTTAGCAACTTCTTCACCCATGAAACTGAATTCATCCAGCATCTCCTGGGTAGTATAGAAGTGCAGGTCCGGGTGCTGCTTGTTCCGGTTCGGGTTGCCCCTTTGGGCGGCCAGCAAAACGTCCCGGTAGATGGCTTCATGCTTGTCGATATAGTGAGCATCACTGGTTGCTACGACTGGTTTATTCAGCTCCTTGCCCAGCTTATAGATGTTGGTCAAAATTTCTTCCAGCTGGCTTTCGTCGGCGATCAAGCCATCCGCGATCAGGCTGGAATAGTTTGACGGAGGCTGGATTTCCAAAAAGTCGTAGAATTCCGCCTTCTTTTTAGCCTCTTCATAGCCCTTCTGCATCATGGCAATGAAGACTTCCCCCTGGCTGCAGGCAGACCCGTACAAAAGGCCGGCGTGCAAGCGGCGAAGTTCTGACTTGGGAGTTCTCAGCCCCTTGAAGTTGTACTTGATTCCGGCCAAGGAAACCAGTTCATACAAATTCCGCAGGCCAGGCTTTTGATTCTGGGCCAGGACCGTAATATGGGTTGGCCGGGCCCGCTTGTAGCCTTCACCGTTGCTGTAATCGTTCATCTTGCCCAGATCGTCTTCCTGGTACTTGTCATTAAAGGCATCTAAAAGCTTGAACATCAAGTAGCCGGTTGCCTCGGCGTCCTGGTTGGCCCGGTGGTGGTGTTCCAGGACCACATTGTACTTGCGGCAAAGCGAGTCCAAGGTGTGGCGGGATTGTTCCGGGTGCAACAGGCGGGAAACTTCCAAAGTGTCGACAACTGGCTGGCTGATTTCTGGATAGCCGCAACGCTTCAAGGCAGCGTTGACAAAGCCCACGTCGAACTGGACATTGTGCCCGCAGAGCGGATCATTGCCATAAAAGTCCATAAACTGCTTGATCACAATATCTTCGTTATCAGCTGCTTGGACCATTTCATCGGTGATCGAGGTCAAATTGATCGTGGTTTCAGACAGAGGGTGGTGGGGATTGATAAATTTATCAAAGCGTTCAATCACTTCCCCATTCTTCATCTTGACGGCCCCAATTTCAATGATCGTGTCGTAAACCGAAGACAAACCCGTCGTTTCAACGTCGAAAATAACGAATTCCTGGTCTTCATACCGCATATGTGCCGGGTTTAAAACCAGCAGACCGTGGTCTTCGACCATGTTGGCTTCCAGGCCCATGATGACCTTCATCCCGTTCTTTTTGCCCGCTTCAAAAGCATTTGGCAGGGCCTGCAAGTCGGCATGGTCAGTGATCGCAATGGCGGGCTGGCCGAACTTCTTGGCTGTCTTGATGATGTCTGCCACGTCAGCAGTCGCGTCCAGCTGGCTCATGTTGGTGTGGACATGCAGCTCCACGTGCTTTTCTTCACCCTGGTAAGCTTCCTGCCGGCCCATGTGCTCGGTTAATTCCATGCTGTAGATGTTGAAGATCAAGTCATGGGCATATTGGTCATCTTTAAGGCTGCCCTGCATGCGGATCCAAACACCAGGCTTGATTCCCTTTAGGTATTCGATTTCTTCCTTGTCGGAATCACGGACGAATTTCTTAAAGGAGACAGAACCGGTATAGTCAGTCATTTCCCCATTAAAAATAAAGGATCCCGACCGTAGTTCCTGCATTTCCGCCTTGAAGACATGGCCTTCGACAACGGCGCTGCGTTGATCTTCTGACAGGTCTTTTAACTGAGTGATTTCAGCATTGTCACTGATGGCGCCTGGGCCAAAACTGGCCTTCTTGCCCCGCCGGCCCTGGTAGCTAGGCCGGGGAGCTGGCTTTGGCTTGGCCGGGGCCTGCTGGAAGGCTTCCTGCATGTTTTTTTCATGGGCTTCCACCAGCTGGGCCAGGCTTTCAAAGTCACTTTGCCCGCCCTGTTCGTCAACTTCTGTTAAAAGCTTGACGTTAAAGAAGCCATAGTCGCGCAGTTCTAAAGAGAAACTGTCCAAAAGCCGCTGCTCCAGCATTTTGTCAAAAAGCTGCCCGTTAATCGGAATGATCCAGCGGCCGCTATCCTCATGGGGCGTTTGCCCGACCAGGAAATTCTGAGCAGCTGGATTGGCGGACAAGACTTCTGAATTTTCAACCGCGTAGTGCCAGTAGTCTGGCAGGTACTGCTGCTGGCCGTCTGCTGTTTCAACGAACAGACGGGTGTCGACAAAGTCGTTAAATTCATGCTTAATCGCCTGGTTCAAGGCGTTGTAGCTTTCAAAACGCAGTGGAGTAGTAAAAAAAACGTGGATATCCCATCTACGTTCTTTTCTGTAGACATCCACGTTTTTTATCTCCCCTGCCTGTAAAACCGCTTCGTCAGCTGCCCCTGCCGGGAAGCCGACCTGTTTTAACAATTTGAGAAAAAGTTGGTTTTTATCAGTCACGAGAGTTCAATCCTAATCTAATTCGCTGGCAATAAAGTCTTCCAGATCGGTAACGGCCAGCTTTTGTGCTTGCTCGTCGCCTGGGCGCTTGACTTCAACGATCCCGTCAGCAGCGTCGCGGCCAACAGTAATTCTGATTGGCGCGCCAACCAGGTCAGCATCGTTGAACTTAACGCCTGGACGTTCATTACGGTCGTCATAAAGGACGTCATACTTGGCAAACTTGGCTTCCAGGTCTTCGGCCAGCTTGCTTTGAATTTCATCCTTCATCTTCATCTGGATGATGTGAATACCGAATGGCGCGATTTCCTTTGGCCAGGCAACCCCGTTTTCAGTCGCGTGCTGTTCAACAACGGCTGAAAGCAGACGGGTAACCCCGATCCCATATGAGCCCATGATAACTGGCTGGGACTTGCCGTTTTGGTCCAGGAACTTGGCCCCCATGGTTTCCGTGTAGTAGGTCCCCAGCTTGAAGATGTGACCAACTTCAATTGAGGTAGTAAACTGCAGTGGTTCATGGTCAACCGGGTCTGGTTCGCCTTCATTGGCAACCCGGAGGTCAGCAAAGCGGTCAGCCTTGAAGTCCCGGTCCAGGTTGGCATTGATGAATTGGGCATCGCTTTCGCCCGCGCCAACAACCACGTTGTAAAGGCCCTTAACGGTTTCGTCAGCCACGATTTCGTCAGCCCAGTCAGCGTTTACCGGGCCAACGCCGCCCTTGCCAGCCCCGGTCAGTTCTTCCAAGTCGCTAGTTTCAGCAACCCGCAAGCTGTCACAGTCCAAGAGGTGGGTCAGCTTGACTTCGTTGACTTCCTTGTCAGCCCGGATCAAAACCAGAACCTTCTTCTTTTCATCAACGATGTAGAGGATGCTCTTGACGATTCTGGTTGCTGGCACTTGCAAGAATTCAGCCAGCTTGTCAATTGTATCGCAGCCTGGAGTAGCAACCTTTTCCATTGCCTTCAGTTCTTCAGGCTCTTGCTTGAAGGTGTCAACACTGACCGCCATTTCCAAGTTGGCGGCGTAAGTGCCGGAAGCGTTGGTGGCAATAGTGTCTTCGCCAACAGCGGCAGGTGCCTGGAATTCAGTGGAGTTCTTGCCGCCCATGGTCCCGGAGTCAGCAATAACGGGCCGCACTTCAACGCCCGTGCGCTTGAAGATCTTGAGGTAAGCTGCCTTTTCATCTTCAAACTGCTTGTCCAGCTGCTCCCGGCTGGCCGCGAAGCTGTAGCCGTCAAGCATGACGAACTCTCTGCCCCGGAGAAGACCGAAACGTGGCCGGTTTTCATCCCGGAACTTGGTTTGAATCTGGTAAAGATGCAAAGGCATCTGCTTGTATGACTTAAGGCTCTTAGCCACAACTTCAGTAAAAGTTTCTTCGTGGGTCGGCCCTAGCAACATTTCCCGGCCATGCCGGTCCTTCAAACGGAACATTTCCGGACCGTACTTCGGCAAACGGCCTGATTCTTCCCACATTGAAGCTGGCAGCATGTGCGGCATGATCATTTCAACCACGCCAGCATTGGCCATTTCTTCTTCAATGATCTTTTCAGTCTTGCGCAAGACCTTGTAGCCCAGCGGCAGGTATGAGTAGACACCAGCCGTAACCTGCCGGATGTAGCCGCCCCGCAGCATTACTTGGTGGCTCTTTGCAACCGCGTCGGCTGGAGTTTCCTTCAGCGTCGGCATGAAAAAGATTGATTGACGCATAATTAACTAAATTCTCCTAAACATTTATTATTTTAAGGACTATTTGATAAAGTAGCGGTAGATATCGTTACCCGTTACCGCGATGATCAAAATCAGCAAGAAGACCACCCCGATCAAGTCAACGACTGTTTCATGCTCCTCTGGAATTGGCTTGCCCCGCAGGAGCTCGATAAGTTCCAGCAAAAGCTTGCCCCCATCCAGGCCGGGAATCGGAATCAAGTTAACGATCCCCAGGTTGATGGACAGCATGCCGACAAAGGCCAACATGTAGGTCAGACCCATGGAAGTTGCCTTAGAGGTTTCCGAGTAGATCCCGACTGGACCGGACAATTTGTTTAAGCTGAAGTGCTTGAATAAGTTGCCCAGGGCCTGGAAGATCATCCCCGTCACCTGCCAGCTCAAATCCCAGCCCCGCTTCAGCTTGGCGGAAAATGAATTGTCGGCCTGGGCAACGATACCAACCAGGTAAGACTTAGTCTTCTTTGAGTACTTTGGCGTCAGCTTGACTGACTTTTCGCTCCCCTTCCGCTTGACCTTGACAGTCATGGTCTTGCCCTTGGAAGAAGAGATTGCCTGGCTGACCTGGTCAAAAGTACTTATCTTCTGGCCATTGATGGCCACGATCTGGTCACCCTTTTGCAAAACGTGCTGAGCTGGGGAGTTTGCCGCTACCTGACCGACAGTCGTCGTTGCCGGGCCAACTGAGGCAAAACTGTAAATCATCAAGACCACAAAGCCCAAAACGATATTCATGAAAGGTCCGGCAAAAGAGGTTGCCAGCTTCTTCCAAGGCTTGGCCGCCGGCAGCTGCACGTCCCGGGGGGCAATCTGCAGCTCAGTGCCCGTTTCATCGATCATGGTCGCGTCATGGTCGACCTTGTAGGTCACCAGCTGGCTCTCATCCCCGTTTTCATATCCTTCAATCGTCAAGTCATCAACCAGGTCTGCCTTGGTCACCCGCAAGGGGCGGCCTTCAATCGGCAGGTCCGATTCTGAAGCATCGATTCGCGTGACAATTCCAGCCTCATTCAGTTCCAAGACAACAGCCGTCCCAGGATCGATTTCACTCTGTTCATCGGGGCCGGCCAGGCGGACATAGCCGCCTAAAGGCAGCCAGCGGATGGTGTAAGTGGTTTGTCCGGGCCGCCACTGAACCAGTTTTGGCCCCATGCCGATTGAAAATTCGCGCACCAAAATACCGGCCTTTTTCGCCACGAAAAAGTGTCCAAATTCGTGAACAAAGACCACCAGGCCAAAAACAATAATAAAGGCTAGAATACTTTTCACGGCTACCTCCTAAATTCCAAAGATCAGGGCAACGATTGGCAAAACAAAAAGCGTACTGTCAAACCGGTCCAGGATCCCGCCGTGGCCCGGCAAGATCTTGCCGGAGTCCTTGACGCCGTAGAAGCGCTTGTAGGCTGATTCAACCAGGTCGCCCATCTGGCCGACGATTGACAGGAAGAAGGAAGCAATGATCAAGCTGGTCTTGTCGCCGCCAACTGGAGCCAGGTTGACGTAAATCGCGGTAACGATAACCGCGATGATCACGGCACCGATTGACCCTTCCCAGGTCTTGTTCGGGCTGATCACTGGCCAGAGCTTGTGCTTGCCGAACTTGCGGCCAACCATGTAAGCAGCCGTGTCAGTCGTCCAGACGATCACGAAGGCAAACAGCAGCCGCCACAAGCCGTGGGCCGGATCGCTGTTTCTGATTGCTGCCAGGTAATGGAAACCAGTCCCGATGTACAAACTTGACAGAACGTACACGCCGATGTCATCAAAAGTCGTCTTGTTCTTGGACAAAACCGTCCAGGTCAAGAGCAGCATTACCAAGGCATAGAATACGCCCCACTTGCTCCAGTTTTTTGGCAAAAAGCCGAAGAAGGAGTTGGGCACGGTCCAGGTCAAGGTGGCCAGGGCTGCCAGGGTAAAGTCAACTGAGACCAGAATCTGCTTCTTCATCAAGAAGACTTCACTGATGCCGACAGCGGCCAGAAAGGCAGCCAGCCAATCAATCCACATGCCCCCGGCAATCAAAACCGGGATAAAAATCAATAAAGCAACAACTGCTGTAATTACTCTTTGTTTCATATTACCTAACTATCTGTTTCATCTAATTTACCAAAGCGCCGGTCCCGGTGCTGGTAAATCTTAACCATTTCGGCCAAGTCGTTTTCATCGAAGTCCGGCCAGGCCTTGTCCGTAAAGGCAAGCTCTGAATACGCAATCTGCCAGAGCAGGAAATTGCTGATTCTCTGCTCGCCAGAGGTTCTGATCAAAAGGTCCGGGTCAGAGTACGGAGCGAACTTGGCGGTCATCAGCTTAGCGGATACCATGTCTTCAGTAATTTCGCCAGGCTGAATTTTTCCTTCGGCGGCTTCTTTGGCCAAAGCCTGCACGGCTGAAACGATTTCTTTTCTTGACCCGTAATTGAAGGCAAAATTCAATACCAGGCCAGTGTTTTCAGCCGTTTCTGCCATGGCCCGCTCAACAACTTCTCTGGTTGAGTCCGGCAAGGCATCCAGATAGCCCATGATGTTGACCTTCACATTGTGGGCCTGCAGGCGGGGCATGAACTTGTCAAAAAACTTGACCGGCAGGTTCATCAAATAATTGACTTCATCCTTGGGCCGGGCCCAGTTTTCCGTCGAAAAAGCATAAAGAGTCAGGACTTTAATTCCCAACTCATCTGCCGCGAGCGCAATCTTTTCAACGTTATCCATCCCGGCCTTGTGGCCCATGAAGCGCGGCATGTGTCGCTTCTTCGCCCAGCGGCCATTGCCGTCCATGATGATCGCCAAATGATTCAGCTGCTTATTCTTATCCATAATTAACCCTGAGTGATTTCCTTGCGCTTGTTGTCAGCCATTTGGTCAATCTTCTTGGTTGATTCGTCAGTGACCTTCTGGACTTCCTTTTCCAGGCGCCGTTCTTCGTCTTCAGTGATTTCGCCGTCTTTTTCTTGCTTCTTCAAAGCCTTCATGGCTTCCTGGCGGACATTGCGGACAGCAATCTTGGCTTCTTCAGCCAGCTTGCCAACTTCCTTGGCAATTTCCTGCCGCCGTTCCCCAGTCAGTTGCGGGATAACCAGGCGGATAACGTTACCGTCATTGGCCGGAGTGAGGCCCAGGTCAGAGGCCAAAATGGCGTGTTCAATATCATTCAAAGAAGTCTTGTCGTAAGGGGTAATCATCAAAACCCGTGGTTCTGGAATGGTAATCCCGGCCATTTGGACCAGCGGAGTCGGTACCCCGTAATATTCAACCATCACCCGGTCCAAAAGGGAAGCGTTGGCAACCCCGGCCCGGACAGTCGCCAGATTGCTCTGGTAGACTTCGATGGACTTGTTCATATTGCTCTTGGCTTTAGCAATCGTTTCGTTGTTCATTATTTGTCACCTCTGATAATGGTCCCGATGTTTTCACCTTCAACCACCCGCTTGATGTTGCCTGGAGTGTTGACGTTGAAGACAATCAATGGAATATGGGTATCCATGGACAAGGAGCTGGCCGTTCTGTCCATGACTTGCAGGCCCTTGGAGATCATGTCCAGCTGGGTCAGTTCAGCAAACTTCTTGGCGCTTGGATCCAGATTCGGGTCAGCCGTGTAGACCCCGTCAACCCCGTTCTTGGCCATCAAGATCACGTCAGCGTTGATTTCCGCTGCCCGCAAAGCGGCCGTGGTGTCAGTTGAGAAGTATGGGTTGCCAGTGCCGCCGCCGAAGATAACGACCCGGTTCTTTTCCATATGGCTGATTGCCACCCGGCGGATGTAAGGTTCAGCAACTTGCCGCATGGAGATTGAAGTTTGCAGTCTGGTTGGCACGCCAGCAGTTTCCAGACCATCTTGCAGGGCCAGACCATTCATGATCGTGGCCAGCATGCCCATGTAGTCAGCTTGGGCTCTTTCCATGCCCAGCTTGGCCCCGGTTTCACCACGCCACATGTTGCCGCCGCCGCAAACGACGCCGATCTGCACGCCCATGTCATGAACCAGCTTGATTTCATGTGCCAATTTCTTGATCACAGTTGGGTCAATGCCAGTTCCCTTTTCCCCGGCCAAAGCTTCGCCGGAAATTTTCAAAATGATACGATGATATTTAACTTGACTCATAATGCCCTCCTAATTAGCTCTAACTATTTTACCATAAAACAGAAAACTGTCTCTCCTATTTACGCTATTTCACCAGCTTAAATTTGCAAAAGTTAATTTGCCCACAAAAAAAGGATGGGTTTCCCCATCCTTTTTCTTGCTAGAAGAAATTAGTTCTTCATTTGTGCAGCAACTTCAGCAGCAAAGTCTTCTTGCTTCTTTTCGATGCCTTCGCCGACTTCGAAACGAACAAAGCTTACTACGGAAGCGTTGACTGAGTCAAGGTATTGTTCAACAGTCTTGCTGTCGTCCATAACGTAAAGTTGGGCGAGCAAGGTGTTTTCTTGGTCAACCTTGGTGTTGTCCAGCATGAAGCGGGCCATCTTGCCTGGGATGATCTTGTCCCAGATCTTTTCTGGCTTGTTTTCAGCCTTCAGTTCTGCCTTGATGTCTTCTTCAGCTTGAGCAATGACTTCGTCAGTCAATTGAGCCTTTGAACCATACTTAAGGTGTGGCAAAGCCGGCTTGTTGACCATGGCACGTGATTCGTTGTCTTGGTCAATCTTGTGGTTGAGCTGAGCCAGTTCTTCACGAACGAAAGCTGGGTCAAGTTCCTTGTATGACAGAACCTTTGGGCTCATTGCGGCAATGTGCATTGCAATGTGCTTAGCCAGAGCTTCGTCGCCGCCTTCAACAACAGTCAAGACGCCGATGTGGCCGCCGTTGTGTTGGTAAGCGCCAAAGTGTTGGTCATCAGTCTTTTCAAGAACAGCGAAACGGCGGAAGGAAATCTTTTCACCGATAGTAGCAGTAGCATTTACGTATGCTTCTTCAAGGCTTTCGCCTGAAGGCATGGTCAATGCCATAGCTTCTTCGTTGTTGGCAGGCTTGCCCTTGGCAATAGTTTCAGCAGTTTCGTTGACCAAAGTCTTGAACTGTTCGTTTTGAGCAACGAAGTCAGTTTCAGCGTTAACTTCAACGATAGCAGCAACGTTGCCGTCAACGTAAACGCCAGTCAAACCTTCAGCAGCGATCCGGTTAGCCTTCTTGGCAGCCTTTGCTTCACCCTTTTCGTGGATGATTTCGATAGCTCTTTGCATGTCGCCTTCGGCTTCAACCAGGGCCTTCTTGGCGTCCATGACGCCGGCACCAGTAGTTTCACGCAATTCCTTGACTTGCTTAGCAGTAATGTTTGCCATTTAAAAAAGTCCTCCAGGTCAAACTAAATAACAGAATTCTTCCAAAGATAGTTTACGACAAATTATTCAGCGTCGTCTACTTCTTCAGCAGAGTTTTCTTCAGCACTTTCAGACAATTCCTTTTCAACGTCGGCGTTATCTGCACCTTGCTTGCCTTCGATTACGGCGTCAGCCATAGCACCGGCAATCAAGCGGATAGCACGGATAGCGTCGTCGTTTGAAGGGATGATTACGTCGATCGGAGTTGGGTCAGTGTTGGTGTCAACCATGGCTACAACTGGGATGCCAAGCTTGTTGGCTTCGTGAACGGCGATCTTTTCCTTCTTAGGGTCAACGACGAACATTACGTCAGGAATCCGTGGCATGTCTTCGATACCGCCCAGGAACTTTTGCAGCTTGTCCATTTCCTTGGTCAGCAAAGCAACTTCCTTCTTTGGCAGTACGTCGAAGGTGCCGTCTTCAGCCATCTTCTTCAAGTCCTTCAGACGCTTAACCCGGCTTTGGATAGTAGTCCAGTTGGTCAAAGTACCACCCAACCAACGTTGGTTGACGTAGTATTGGCCTGCGCGGGTAGCTTCTTCAGCGATTGCTTCTTGAGCTTGCTTCTTGGTACCAACGAACAGGAAAACACCGTCGTCTTGAGCAACAGCCTTAACGTAGTTGTAGGCGTCGTCAAGCATCTTGATGGTCTTTTGCAAGTCGATGATGTAGATCCCGTTTCTTTGAGTGAAGATGTATGGCTTCATCTTCGGGTCCCATCTTCTGGTTTGGTGACCAAAGTGTACACCAGCTTCAAGCAATTGCTTCATAGATACAACTGACATAAATAAATTCCTCCTAGGTTATTTCCTCTCAAGCGTTCATTTCAGCATTCAACCGTTTGTCTTTAGGCACCTGAATGCCGATCGCTCTTGATGTGTTTTCTAGCGTGCAACCGCACGCTTGTCTATCATACTCGATTTTCCCTTTAAACGCAAGCTTTTCCGCCTAAAAATTAACCCCATGCTCTTTGAGAAATTTTTCCTTCCAGGTCCGGTCATGGTGCTTGAACCAATATTCCCGCTGCATGGCTTTTGACTTGTCGGCGTACTCTTCATGATAGATCATTTCAACCGGCCGCCGGTTCTTGGTATACTTGGCCCCTTTGCCGGAATTATGAGCCTGCAGCCTTTTCTTTAAATCGTTGGTGTAGCCGCCGTAAAAGCTGCCATCGCTGCACAGGAGAACATAAAAGTAATGTTTTTCCTCCGGCAATTTGGCCTCTAAAATCTCTTTAATTGCCGGAGTGTTGCTCCCATCAGCTTCATGGACTTCGATCGCGTCGCGCAAAACCAGCCCGTCACCCTTCCCGCTTCTGACTGCCTCGACAATGACTAAATTAGCGTCTTGCCCTCTTCTGGAGACAAAGGGCTGGACAGTCTTGACGACTAAGTCATGTTTAAAGCCGTAATTGATGATCTCACCCAAGCGTTCCGGCCGGTGAACCATGAACATCTTCCCCTTCATTTTCAACAGGCCTGCTGAGACGGCGATAATTTCCTCCAAGTTGATCTCCAGTTCATGACGGGCAATAGCTTTAGATCTGTCCGGGTTCAGCTTGTGACCGGCTGGAGCCTTGAAATATGGCGGGTTGACCACGACGACGTCATAGCTGTCTTTTCGCAAAAAGCTGCCCGCGTCTTTGACATTTCCCTGGTGAACCGTGATCCGGTCCTGCATGTTGTTTAATTCAACCGACCGCCTGGCCTTGGAAACGATGTCCTCTTGCAGTTCAACATCGTCGTAATGGGCCTTGTTAAAAGCGGCCATGTAGAGGCTGGCTGCCGCGTTGCCGCTGCAGAGTTCAACGACCTTGGACCGGTTTTTGATGGCTTCTTTGGCCCAGTAAGCCAGAAGCAGGGTATCCAGGGAGAAGGCAAAAGACTGCCCGTCCTGGATAATTTTCAGCTGCTCGCCCAGCATGTAATCGATGCGTTCGTTTTCCTTAAGTTCAATCATGTAATTCTGAAGCCCGTCCCTTATTCTTAGATGTGTTATAATTTATTCTACATCATTTGGAGGTTCTTTTATGCTTTATCGTATTTTCAGACCGATCGTCCGCTTCATCGTCTGGGTCTTAAACGGCCACCTGCATGTCCACCACAAGGAAAGACTGCCGGAAGGCACCTATATTTTGGTTGCCCCGCACCGGAACTGGTGGGAGCCGATCCTGTTTGCCCTGGCCGCCAGCCCCACGGAATTTATGTTCATGACCAAGCAGGAGCTTTTTAAAAATCCTGTCCTCCGCTGGATCTTAAACAATGCCCACGCCTTCCCGGTCAACCGTGAGCACCCGGGTCCTTCTGTCATCAAGATCCCGGTCAAGGGCTTAAAGTCTGAAGGCCTGTCTTTGATCATGTTTCCTTCCGGCACTCGGCACTCAGCCTCCCTTAAATCCGGTGCCCTGGTTATCGCCAGAATGTCCGGCCGGCCCCTGGTCCCGGCTGTCTACCAAGGTCCGCTTACTTTTAAAGGGGTATTAAAAAGAAAAGGCATGGAAATCAATTTCGGCGACCCGATCGTTATCGACCGCAAGACCAAATTGACCCCTGAAACTGAAGCTGCCTACAACCAGCAGCTGGAAGAAGCCTGGCAAAAGATCGACCAGGAACTGGACCCGAATTTCCACTATGAAGCCAAATAATTAATTATGACAAAAGAACAAGAAAAGGATTGAGCTGGAGTGCTCAATCCTTTTTCTTTATGCTTTTTCTACTGCTGCTACTTACTTGTTATTTTCCAGGTATTCCATGATCTGGACGGCGTTGGTTGCCGCGCCCTTCCGGATCTGGTCGCCGGTGCACCAGAGAGTAAGGCCGTTAGGGTTGGTCAAGTCCCGGCGCAGGCGGCCAACTTGCACGATGTCCTTGTCGGAGTTTTCCAGCGGAGTCGGGGTGTGGTCGGTAACCAGGAGGTCTCCGTCAAAAGCAGCGATGGCTTTTTCAGCATCTTCAACTGACACTGGCTCTTCAGTAACGACCGTCACGGCAATTGAGTGGGACCGGTAGACCGGAACCCGGACGCAGGTGCAGGTAACCAGGAGCTCTGGCAAGTGCAGGATCTTTCTTCCTTCATTCTGCATCTTCATTTCTTCAGTCGTATAGCCGTTTTCCAAAGGACTGCCAATATCGGCGATGACATTGAAGGCAATTTGGGCCGGGAAGACCTTGGCTTCCACGCTCTCGCCCTTGGTCAAAGCCGTTACTTCATCCTTAAGTTCGCTGATCCCGCCCATGCCGGCGCCGGAAACGGCCTGGTAGGTGCAGGCGTTGATGGTCTTGATCGGGGACAACTTGGCAATTGGCGCCAGAGCCATCAAGGTGATTGCGGTTGAACAGTTTGGATTGGCGATGACACCGCGGTGCTCTAAAGCATCCGGGCCATTGATTTCAGGAACTACCAAAGGCACGCCATCTTCTTGCCGAAAGGCTGAGCTGTTGTCGATGTAGACTGCCCCGCTCTTTTCAACCAAGGGCCGGTATTCCTTGGACAGACTGTTGGAAACTGCCCCCAAAACGTAGTCAAGACCGTTCAGTCTTTCCTGGCTGACTACTTCCAGGGTCAATTCCCGGCCAGCAAAGGACAGCTTTTTGCCCTTAGAGCGCTCGGAAGCAAAAACGCGCAGCTCTTCAACCGGCAGCTTTCTTTCTTCAATGCATTCCAGCATCTGCCGGCCAACGGCCCCTGTAGCACCTAAAATACCAATCTTCATTTATCGTTCCACTCTTTCTTCACTAATAAACTGCTGATAAATCGCCTTGATTGCCGGAACCAGGTCCTGGTTGTTAACCCCGATGACGATGCTTTGCTCATCGCAGGCCTGGTTGATGGTGCGGATGTTGATCTGCTGGTCACCCAGTGTTGACAAAATCTTGCCCGACATCCCTGGCATCTGCCTCATGGCCCGGCCAACCACGGCCAACATGGCCTGCTGGCTTTCGACCTGAATGTCGTCAAGGCGCAGCTCATGCTTTAATTCCGCCACGATTTCATAAAGGTAGCGCTCGATCTTCTTGGTCTGGACCACGATTGAAAAAGTATCGACCGTAACCGGGACGCTTTCAATCGAGATCTGGAATTTTTCAAAAACGGACAGAACCTTGCGCAAAAAGCCCGCCTCGGCTGAAACATGCGACTTGACCATGGTGATGACCGTAAAGTCCTGCTTGCCCGTAATCCCGGTGATGACATGAGGCGGCTCTTGCGCATCAAGTTCGCTGCAGTCATTCATGATCATGGTGCCGGGATTTTCCGGGTAGTTGGTGTTGCGGACGTTGATCGGGATGTTTTTCTGCCGGACCGGGAAAACCGCGTCGTCATGCAGGACATTGGCCCCCATATAGCTCATCTGCCGCAATTCAGAGTAGGTAATCCGCGGAATCTGGACCGGGTCCTTGATAATGCGCGGGTCCGCCACGTAAAAGCCGGAAACGTCGGTCCAGTTTTCATAGACGTCAACGTCAAAGGCATTAGCCACGATTGACCCGGTAATATCTGACCCGCCCCGGCTCATGACCTTGATGACCCCATTTGGCAAAGAACCGTAAAAACCAGGGATCACCACCCGCCGGCCCGGGTCAACCTGGGCCTTTAGCAGTTCCTGGCACTTTTTTAGGTCGATTGATCCGTCATAATGAAAACGGATCACCCGGCTGGCGTCAACGAAGTCCGCGTCCAAGTATTCAGCCAGGCAAAGGCCGGTCAAGTACTCGCCCCGGGAAACCAGGTAGTCCAGGTTCAAGTTCTGAGCCATATTCTGCCGGATCTTGGCAAATTCTCTGCCCAGGTCAATTTTGAGGCCCAGGCTGCGCTTGATTTCCATGTACTTGTCCACGATGGTCTGGAAAATCGACTCATAGCTGACGTCATAGGTAATGTGGGCGGCGCAGAGGTAGAGGAGGTCGGTAACCTTGTGGTCCTCCTTTCCGCTCTTGCCGCAGGCGCTGGTCACCACGTACTTGCGGTCCGGGTCAGCCAGAATAATCTGCTTGACCTTTTTAAATTGTTCGCTGTTAGCGACTGAAGAGCCGCCGAATTTGACTGCTTTACTCATCTGCCACTCCCGCCAAAAAGGCCGCCGAGTCTCCGCTTTCTTTGACCAGGCGGGACAAGGCCGTCAAGGTCATTTTTTTCGTCAAAAGCGCCTTTTCATTGATTCTTTCAGCCGCTACATCCTGGAAAAAGCCAGCCCGGTCAGTCCGCAGGTAAAAAGTCTGCTCTTCTTCATCAAGCAGCTGGGCCGGCTGACTGCTTTGCACGATTTCCTTTTTCCCTTCAGCCAGATCCAAGAGGTCCTGGACAGCCGCGTGGGCGGTCGGCAAGGATCCAGCCCCCTGACCAACAAAAGTTGCCGGGCCCAGGCTGGCGGAATCAGTTTCTAAGGCATTGAAGTTAAGGCCCACTCCAGCCAAAAGACTGGTCTTTTTCAGCATGACCGGCAAAACCTGCAAGGACAGCTTCTCTCCTGCTTGCCTGCCCCGGCCCAGCAATTTGATGGTCCGGCCGTTTGCCTTAGCCCAGGCGAAGTCTTCCTTGGTCAAATGCCGGATCCCCCATTGCTCAACCTGGCCTGGATCGGCAATCTTGCCAAAAGCGGTCAAGGCTGACAGGCAGACCTTGTAACAAACATCCCCGCCGTCGATGTCGTCGCTGGGGTCTTTTTCCGCGTAGCCCAGGTCCTGGGCGTCTTTTAAGCAGGTGGCAAAGTCCAGGTCCTTTTCTTCCATTTGGGAAAGGATGTAGTTGCTGGTCCCGTTAAAAATTCCCTGGAAGGCCGTGACCGGCTCCAGACGCTGAATCCGCTTGATGTTAGCAATCCAAGGAATCCCGCCGCCAACGCTGGCCTCATAGGCCAAAACCAGGCCTTTTTGCCTGGCTAAGGCAAAGAGTTCACCCGCGAAAACCGCCAGCATCTTCTTATTGGCCGTCACCACGTGCTTGCCCGCTTCCAAGGCCCGTTTAACATAGCTGTGGGCCGGCTCAAGGCCTCCGATACACTCGCAAACCACTGAAATTTCCGTGTCATCCACGATTTCCTCAAAGTCCGTCGTGTGCTGGTCATCTAAGATCTGCTCATCCCGGTGCACCAGGATCTTCTTAATTTTCACATTCTGCAAAAGCGGACTTTCCGCCTCTTCAACCAGCTTGACAATACCGCCGCCAACCACTCCGCGGCCTAAGATCGCAATTTGCATACCCGCCTCCGTTGTTTCTAATACAGGGACACTTGTTTTTGAATTAAAAACATAGTATCATTATCCGCAAGGCCTGACAAGGGGAAAGTCACTTATTATTAAACAAAAATTAAAGCAATATGTCAAAGGAGGATTGGCCATGGCCGACTATTTTTACGTACATAAAAAGATCCTGCCCGACTATCTGGAAAAGGTCCTAGCGGCCAGGGAAATGCTGGACAGCCGGGAGGCAGCCACCGTTACCGAGGCAACTGAACGCGTCGGCATCTCCCGCAACACTTATTACCGCTATAAAGACTATGTTTTCAGAGCTAAAGACCCTTCCCGGGGCCAGCAGGCGGTCTTATCCCTGCTCTTAGCCGACCAGCCCGGGGCCCTATCCGCGGTTTTGACCTGCGTGACTGACCACCAGGCCTCGGTCTTGACCATTTCCCAGGCCATTCCTTTGGCCAGTCACGCCAGCGTTTTAATGTCCTTGGACTTGGCAGGCCTTGAGGGTGACCTTAATACCCTTTTGGGCGATTTGAAAAAACTCCCCTTCGTCAAAAATCTCCAGCTTGCCGGATTAGAATAAAAGAGCGCGTCCACTGGGCGCGCTCTTATTTTGCTTTTAGCTTAATTTAATTCAATTTTACTTTTCCCGGTTTTGCTGGAGGGTGTAAAGGTCATAGTAGTAGCCCTTCTGTGCCAGCAATTCCTCATGCTTGCCATGTTCGACGATTCTCCCCTTGTCCAGAACAATGATCTGGTCAGCGTCAGCAATCGTCGACAGGCGGTGAGCAATAGCCAGGGTGGTCCGGCCCTGGCGCAGCTTTTTAAGGCCCATTTGAATCAAGCTTTCTGTCTCCGTGTCCACGTTGGCGGTAGCTTCATCCAAAATCAAAATCTTGGGATTGGTTACCAGGGTCCGGGCAAAGGAAATCAGTTGTCTTTCCCCGCTGGAGAATTCCGACCCTCCTTCGATGACCTTGGCCTGGTATTTCCCGGGCAATTTTTCGATAAAGCGGTCAGCCTGGACGGTTTTGGCCGCTTCTTCGATCTGCTCATCCGTGATCTTGTCATTATACAAGCGGATGTTAGAAGCCACGTCCCCGTAGAACATGAAGGGTTCCTGCAGAACCAGTCCTATTTTTTGCCGCAGTTCCGCCTTGGAAAAGTCCCGGATGTCGGTTCCGTCCAAAAGGATCTGGCCATCGTGGAACTCGTAAAACCGCATCATCACATTGATGATCGAGCTCTTGCCTGACCCAGTATGGCCAACAATCCCCAAAGTCTCACCTGGATTTAGGGTGAAGGAAACGTCGTGGAGAACATCGTGCTTGCCGTCATAAGAAAACGACACGTGCTTGAACTCGATTTTCCCTTCTGTAATCTTAGCGTCCGCCTTTTCCTTTTGCTCAGGTTCATATTCTTCCTGGTCCAAAATCTTGAAGATCCGCTTGCCGGCCACGATCCCGTCGGTGAAGAAAGTTAAAGAATTCATCATGTCTGACAAGGGGTTAAAAAAGTTCTGCACGTAGTTGGCAAAAGCATAGATCATCCCGGCCGGGACAAAAGTTGCCCGGAGGGGATAGCCGAACCAAACCAAAACGCAGGTTAGGGCCAGAGAATAAAGCAGGGTCGTAAATGGCGACAAGAGCAAGCCATTGGTTCTGATCAGCTTGAAGCGGGTCTGCATCTGCTGGCTGTTGATTTTTTCAAAGTCTTCATCAACCCGCTTTTCCTGGCGGAACTGCTGAATTACGTTTATGCCGGCAATGCTTTCTTCCAGCTTGGTGTTGATCAAGGAGTTGCGGGCCCGGTATTCGTGATAGGTCTTGGAGTTGACCCGGTTGTAAAGCCAGATTGCCCCAACGATAAGTGGAATAAAGGCCGTCACGATTGCCGCGGCCACCGGATCAGCCATATACATGGCAATCAAGGCAGTTACCATGGACACGATCCCTAACAAAAAGGCAGAGAAAACCTGCATAAAGTTGCCCAAGGTCATCGTGTCGTTGGTTACCCGGGATAAAATCGACCCGGCAGGAGTCTGGTCAAAATACCGCATCCCCAGGGTATGGATTTTTGCGTAAAGGACCCGGCGGACCTTTTCCAAGGCCTTTTCTCCGGCTAAGGCATAAAGATATTCATAGGTAAACTGGAAGACCGCCTTAAATACCACGCCAATGCCATAGATCAAGGCGACATAATAGACCGTGCTGAAATCAACCTGGCCGCTTTTTAGATAATGGTCCATGTAATACTGCAGCCAGGTCGGCAGGAGCATATTGATAGCGGAAACAGCCACCATCCCTAAGACGGCAGTCAATAATTCCGCCTTGTAAAGCCAGACAAAAGTCCAGAGCCGCTTTAAAATCTGCCCCTGCTCTTTGGTTGAAATCGGCTGCTGCCAGACTGATTGGAAGTCTTCATTATTCATCGTCATCTTCACCTACTTTCTGGGCCAGTTCCTGCCGCTGCCACATGCGGGCATACCAGCCGCCCTTGGCCAGCAATTCTTCATGCGTTCCTCTTTCTGCCACCTGTCCGTCTTGCATAACGAGGATCAAGTCGGCATCCATCACACTGCTTAAGCGGTGGGCAGCGATGACGGTAATTTTCTTCTCCCGCTCTTGGCGGAGCTTAGTCAGAATTGCCTTCTCCGTTTTGGCATCAACCGCTGACAAGGCATCGTCCAAGATCAAGATTTCGCTGTCATGCAGAAGCGCTCTGGCAATCGACATCCGCTGCTTTTGCCCGCCGGATAGGGAAACCCCGTTTTCCCCGATCATGGTCTGGTAGCCATCTGGGAAGGCCAGGATATCGTCGTGAAGGGCGCTCTTTTTAGCTGCTGCTTCAACCTCTTCCTGGCTGGCATCCGGCTTGGCAAAGGCAATATTGTCCCTTACCGACATGGAGAACAGGAAGTTGTTTTGCGGAACATAGGAAATTTCCTTCAAGTAGACGTCCAGGGGGATCTGTCGGATGTCGTGGCCGGCAAAAGTAATCCGGCCCTTATAGTTGTCAAATTCCCGCATCAAAAGCTGGATAATGGTCGTCTTGCCTGACCCGACCCGGCCTACCAGGCCGATCGTCTGCCCGTTTTTCAGGTCAAAGTCAACGGCTCCTAAGGCATTCTTGTCTGGTTCATCCGGATAGGCAAAACTGGTCACGTGGTAACGCAAGTCTCCGGTCAGCTTCTGCTCCTTGTCCATAGAATCAGAGTCCACGATCAAAGATTTTTCATTGAGCAGGGTCATGATCCGGTCGTAGCTGGCACTCCCCCGCTCAAGAACGTTAAACAGGTAGCCGATGGCAAACATTGGCCAGACCATGGACCCGATGTAAGAAACAAAGGAAATCAGCTGACCCAGGCTGATCGTCTTGCTGAGCACCAGCCGGCCCCCGTAAATAATGGTGATAATGTAGGTGATGCCGATGATCACGGTAATCATCGGGTCATAAAGTGAGTCGATCCGGAAGACCTTTTTATTGATGTCAACCGTTTCATAGGTCATCTTGTTAAAAGCTTCAGCGTCCTCTTTTCCCTGGCCAAAAGTCTTCAAGACCTTAATCCCAGACAAGGATTCCTGGGTCTTGTTGTTCAAGCGCGAAAATGCCGCCTGCGAATCCATATATGCATCGTGCAGGCGGTCGCCCAAGTAGCGGGCACAGAAGGCCAAAAGCGGCAAAGGCAGCATGGCAGCCAGGGTCAAGCGCCAGTCTACCAGGATCATCATGGCCAGCAAGGTGGTCCCCCCGGTAAAAATCGAGTCGATCAAGGTCAAGATTCCGTCACCGGCCACGTTCTGGACGGCCTGGACGTCATTGGTCGCCCGGGCCATCAAGTCCCCGGTCCGGTAGCGCTGAAAGAAGGTCCGGTCCATCTGCAGAAAATGCCAAAAGAGCCGGCCCCGCAATTCCTTTTCCAAAATTGCCGCCCCGCCGTAAATCTGCTTGCGCCAGAAATAGCGGCAAACGTACAGAGCCAAAGCCGCCAGCAAAATTGCCAAAACAAATCCAAAAAACTGCTGCCAGCTGATTTTTCCCGTGTCCAGCTGATCAGCCATCATGCCCAGGATCCGCGGCGGAACCAAGTTGGCTGCCGAGGTCAAGATGAGAGCCGTGATCCCCAGGGCATAGCGCTTGCGGTGGGCTTTAAAGAACCAGCCCAGCTTGCTGAAAGTATCCATTTTTTCCTCCCTCTTTTCTTTGCTTCTTCTTTTTATCCTAATTCTATCATTTTCACCTTTTTTTCTAATTCCCCTAGCCCGCAAAAAAAGAGCGCCCGGACTCCCCTAGCGCTCTTTGCCTCTTAAACCTAGTTCTTGGCTGACTGGTGCTTGATCATGTTCATCACTTGGTTGACCTTCTTGGCTGAAGGCTTCTGGCCCATTTGTGACATCATGGTTTCAACCATTTCCCGGGTAATTGGGGGATTCTTCTTAAAGTAGTTCTTCATGTAAGTCCGGGCACCGTAAAAGCCGGCAACCGCACCCAGAAGAGCTGCCAAAATAATCAAGAAAATCGCCAAACCTAAATTCATTATCGCTAAACCTCCATTGGTCTTAATTTGTTATCCGCCTCAGCGGATAGTATTCGTTAGTCACACAAATACTATCTTACAAAACTTCAGACCATTTTTAAAGAAAAAATTCCTATCTGAGGCCCTTTTCCTTCTGAATCTGCTTGGCTTTCTCTGGGGTGACGTCCTTGCCTTTGTCATCGACGATCACCAGACTGTCCAGCTGCTGCCTGAAGCCCGCCCGGAAATTAGCGATAAACTTCTTGTGCAGTTCTTTGCGTTCGGCTTCTTCTGCTTCCGTCAAGCCGCTTTCCTGCTTCTTCTTGTACAATTCATTGATTCTTTGTCTTACTTGATCTGATTCTGCCATAAACATAGCCACCTTTCTCGTGATATGAATAGTGTACTCGCTTTGTAAAAATAAAAAAAGTTTTAAGCCTAGAACGCCTGTTTGCAAACTCTCCGAATATTTGCTAAAATAAATAATAACCGACAATAAGATTTTTGACGAAGGTAAAAAATATGGCAACTCATGACTCGAAACAATTAGAAATTCTGCAATACATCTATGATACCGTTGAAAACCGCGGCTTCCCGCCGACGGTCCGGGAAATCTGCGCTGCTGTTGGCCTGTCCTCAACCTCCACCGTCCACGGCCACTTGACCAGACTGGAGCGCAAGGGCTACCTCATCAAGGACGCCACCAAGCCCCGGGCTTTGGAAATCACCCATGCCGGCCTGGACGCCTTGGGTATCAAGCCTAAAGACATCCCTGTGATCGGCGTTGTTACCGCCGGACAGCCGATTCTGGCTGTCCAGGACGTGGAAGACTACTTCCCGCTTCCGCCGAACTTGGCCAGTGACGCTGGTGAGCTCTTCATGCTCCGGGTGCACGGCACTTCAATGATCAATGCCGGTATCTTGAACGGTGACTACGTCATTGTCCGCAAGCAGACCACGGCCCAAAACGGGGAAATCGTGGTCGCCATGACCGATGACGGTGAAGCAACAGTCAAGCGCTTCTACAAAGAAGACCTCCACTACCGCTTGCAGCCGGAGAATGATGCCATGGATCCAATTATCTTGGACCATGTGCAGATTTTAGGCAAGGTTGTTGGCCTTTACAGAACAAATATTGATTAATTCATTATTGCCGGTAAGTGACCAATATTGACTGATATTGACTAATATTTTTTGAAAAAGGTGCTTTGTTTTATGCAAATCATCTTTTTATTTTAACCGTTTTCTGAAAACGGTTGACATTTTCATAGCGTTTTCTATTGCTATTTTCCTAAAACTCCGTTAACCTAGTAACTATTCGACAAATTATTAGTTAAAGGGGTTTTCAATTAATGAATATCATCATTGCTTTACTGCCAGCCATTGGCTGGGGGGTTATGCCATGGATCGTCAACAAGGTTCCTAACAGCAAGCCGGCCAACCAAATCTTCGGCGTCGGCATGGGTGCCACTATCGTTGGCATTATCGTGACTTTAATTCAGCATCCGGCCATGTCCATGCCGGTCTTCTTCCTGTCACTGCTGTCCGGTGCTTTATGGACCATCGGCCAAATCGGCCAGTTCATTTCCTTTACCCGGATCGGGGTCAGCAAGACCATGCCGATCTCAACTGGCCTGCAGCTGGTCGGCAACACCATCATCGGGGCTTTGATCTTCGGTGAATGGAAGACCAGCAACGACTTCATCTTCGGGATCATCGCCCTGGCCATTATCATGGTCGGCGTTGTCTTGACCGCCTACACGGAAAAAGGCGACGACTTCAGCCAGAAGACTACCAACAAGGATATTCTTTTCCTGGTCTTGACCACGGTCGGCTACCTGGCCTACTCCGCCTTCCCTAAGACTATTACGGCTGATGCTGAATCAATGTTCCTGCCGCAAACCCTGGGGATCCTGCTGGGTTCAGTGCTCTACCTGGCCTTCAGCGGCAACAAGGCTGCCTTCAAGGAAAAGGCCAGCTACCTTGACCTCTTCGCCGGGATCAGCTTCGGTATTGCCGCTTACGCCTACATCATCTCCGCGCAAGTCAATGGGGTGACTAACGCCTTTATCTACGGGCAGCTGAGCGTCATCATCTCCACTATCGGCGGGATGACCCTGCTAGGTGAACGCAAGCAAGGCAAAGAACTGGTCGCTACGCTTGCAGGCCTCTGCCTCATCGTTGTCGGCGCCATTCTTTAAGACTAAAAATAAAAATCAAAAATTTTACGTGCTAGCAAAAAAGCTAGGAGCTGACGCTCCTAGCTTTTTTGCTTTCTGTCTTATTCTGATTCTTTATTGAATCTTGACCTTCTGGCTTTCTGCCTGCTTGACGTCAAAGCCGGAGACCTTACCAAACCACTTCTTAACCAGCTGGTCATATTTACCGCTGGCCCGCAGCTTCTTCAAGGCCTTATTAATGGCCTGGCGCATTTCGGTTTGCCCTTTTTCAACCCCGATACCGTAAGGCTCCTCAGCCAAACTGGCCTTGGTCAAGGTGAATTCCGGCGTGTCAGCAATCAAGCCGGCCAGAATCCCGTTGTCGTCGATCATGACGTCCCCTTGCCCTGCCTTTAAGGCATTGAAGGCTGAACCATAATCGTCAAACTGCTTGACGCTGGCCTTTGGTGCCAGCTTGGCCACCTGATTGGCCACGTCGGTCCCCTTGATGGCAATGACGACAACGCCTTTCTTGTTAAGGTCAGCAATCGTTCTGATCTTGCTGGACTTCTTGACGATCATCGATTCGTTGGCGTTAAAGTAAACGTCTGAGAAGTCAATCACCTTCATCCGCTCCTTGGTGATGGTCATAGTTGAGATGACGGCATCAAGGGAGCCGTTGTGCAAAAGCGTGATCCGGGTCTTTTCCGTGATCGGCCGGAAGACAGCCTTGCCTTTAGGGCCTAAGATCTGCTTAGTAATGGCCGTGGCCAGGTCGATTTCAAAACCTTCGATCTTGCCGGTTTTGATGTTGGTCAAACCGAACAGCTTCGTATCCGGCCGGACCCCCCAGGTAATCTGCTTGGACTGCTTGGCCCGGGCATAGCTGCTCTCCTGCTTGCTGGAACAAGCAGTCAGGCTGGTCGCCAGCAAAAGCAGCAGGCTCAAAGCCAAGGCCTGGATGATTCTCTTAATTATTTGCGGCTGTCTCTTCATGTTTTTCATCTTTCTATCATATAGGATCTATTTAACATTATACCCGATAATCAAGGAAGTTTCTTTTGTTTATATTAAAAGTCTATTTTTCTTATTTTATTAAGTTAGACCCAGTGAAAAGCTTGAAAAATTATGATTTCAGAAAAGTAAAGCCTTTTCCTGGAGTTTTTATCCTCGAAAAAATTTAAATTAAAATCAACCGTAGTCGACATTTTTCATGGCTGACCATTGCTTGCCCAAGCTTTTGCCAGCAATTTCAAAGGCTAAGAGCTGGTCCAGGTCAGCAAATTTTTTTACCTTCACCTGCCCGCCTTTTTCCAAGCGCCAGGTCAGCTGCCGGTAAACCTTCCGCTCACTGGACTGGCCCAGACTGTATTGGCGGCCTGCCAGAGAGAACTGAATGTCGCAGCCATCTTTGATTGCCTGGACAAACTCCTCCAAGCTCTCAAATTGCACGCTCCAAATGGCCACCTCGCTCATCTGGGGCCAGCAGGCGGCTAAAGATTGCCCCCCAATCTCACAGGCCAGAAATTCCTCTGTATTGGCAAAAAACTGCTGCTCTTCCGGCAAGTCGCAGTTGATCAAGGTCTTGCTTTCTGGAGTCAAAGGATTGCCATCATCAACTAAAAGCCACTGCTGGCCGTTTAACTTAAAATGTATCTCATCGCTGTCATCAGCGGCTGTTTCTAATTCTTGAAAACTGGAAATCGGACGCTTGCTTACTGACATAAATTTCCTTTCTAAAAAATCGAGATTTGATTATTAGACATTATTGTACATCTTTTTCAGCCCTCTTGTCTCGTAATCTCTCCGATTGCCCGCCGCATTTCAGCCAAATCCAGGACGCTATAGGCAAATTCTTTTCTGACCAGGTCATCTGGCAGGTATTCGTCATACTTGTCAAAAACTGGCACTTCCTTAGGATAGAGCAGGTCCAAGGGGTCAAAGTCTTTCGCGGCTTCTTCAGCCAGAATCTGGTAAAAGTCTCCTTCACTGACATCCATGCTGAACTGGATGTAGTAGGGCCGGACTGAGTCAAAATTCTTCAGCCCTAAGCGGCTTGCGCACTTAAGGCGCAAGAAGCGCTCCAAAGCCAGGAAGGCATAAGAACCCGTCCAAGGGAACAGGCAGTAGGTTTTAGCTCCCAAATTGACCAGCTGCTTACCTGGCAGGCCGGCCGCTTGCGCCATTGCCCTGGTTTCGCTCAAACGGGCAGCCGCGTTTTTCATCAAGTAAGGATACTGACGCTCCTCTGCCAGAATCTTCCTCATCTGCTGGAGGACTTTGGGATGGATGTCGCCCGCTACATCCCCAAAGTAAGCCGGAATCCGGCCCTTGACCTGGTGGACATAGACCTGCCGCCGGCGGCGGTCGATTTCTTCAACCACCCAGACATGGCCGGCAATGGCGATTTTTTCCCCCAAGGGCGGCGGCTTGACGATCGTCCCCAGTTCTTCAGACTCAGCGTGAACGCTGTATTCCTCATTTTCTTGGAAAACGGCGTAAAACTTGAAATTGTTGGTAACCCGCTCGCCAGCCAGGCCAACGATCAAACCGCCATTTTCCGTCAGCTGGATCTGGTCGGTCTTGATCAGATGGCGGAGCAAAACTTTATAGTCATCCTGGCTGACCCAGCGGAAGTAGGACAGGGTCAAGACCCGGGAGGCCAGTTCTGCCGGGCTCATCTCCCCGCCGGCCATCAAAGTGGACATGGTCTGGTGGTAAAGGAGGCTGTAAGGCAATTGGTGGTCTCTTGGCGGTTCAACCCAACGCTCTTGTAAATACAGCTCAACCAGGGCAATCCCCTGCAGAAGTGACCAAGGAATCAAGACCGGCAGCATGGCCCGGCTTTCGGCCTGCTCTTCGCGCATGACAAACCACATTTCTGCCGGGTTGCCCCGCCGGCCGGTCCGCCCCATCCGCTGCAAAAAGCCGGAAACCGTAAAGGGCGCTTCAATTTGAAAGGCCCGCTCTAGCTGGCCGACGTCAATGCCCAGTTCGAGCGTAGCCGTCGCACAGGTCGTAACGTTGGCGTCTTCATCCTTCATGATGTCCTCCGCCCCTTGCCTGAGAGCCGCGGACAGGTTGCCGTGGTGGATCATGAAGCGGTCTGGTTCGTGCTTATATTCGCAATACTGCCGCAAAACTTGGCAAACAGCTTCACATTCTTCCCGGCTGTTGGTAAAAACCAGGCACTTTTTGCCACGGGTATGGTTAAAAATATAGGCCAGACCCGGATCAGCTAATTCTGGAGCCTGGTCGCTGGCCTTAGCTAAAACGGCTTGGGCCGGCAGGGCAGAATGCTCGCCTGCCTGCTCACCGCTATTATAAAAGTGCTCCATTGACAAGCGCCAGCGTTGGGGCTGGCTTTTAACCTTAGGGATCCTGGTCTTATGGCCTGATCCTGCCCCTAAGAACTGTCCAGCCGCCCCTGGATCCCCGATAGTAGCTGACAGGCCAATCCTGCGCGGCTTAACGGCCGCCAGCCGGTTTAGACGCTCTAAGAGGCAAAAGGTCTGCCCGCCACGGTCGCTTCTTAAAAATGAATGCAGCTCGTCGATGACGACATAGCGCAAGTCGCCAAATAAGCGGGGAATATCCGCGTGCTTGTTGATCATGAGGCTCTCTAAAGACTCCGGCGTTATCTGCAAAACCCCCTGGGGCCTTTTGAACATTTTCCGCTTTTGAGAAGACGAAACATCCCCATGATAGCGCCAAACCGGGACGTCACTGCCTTCGCAGATGTCTTTTAACCGGTCATACTGGTCATTGATCAAGGCCTTTAAAGGGGCGATATAGAGGCAGGCAATGGAGTCAGCCGGATTTTCCGCCAAATCTGTCAAGATGGGAAAAAAGGCTGCTTCGGTTTTCCCCGAAGCAGTCGAAGCCGACAAAAGCAGATTGTCATCCGTATCAAAAATCACCTGGGCCGCTGCCGTCTGCAGGGGCCGCAAGGTCTCCCAGCCCCGGGAATAAATATAGTCCTGGATGAAGGGAGCATAGCGGGAAAAAGTATCCATAAACAAACTTCCCTAAGCAAATCTTAAATCGTAAATTCAGCAAAATCGCTGGTCTTTTCATCTGACACGGCGTCTGGCTCAGTATAAGCAAAATCCCCGTCTGTTAAGAGGCTCTGCACGGTCTGGCCAGGATTCTGCAAGACAATGTCCAGCAGCTCAATAAAGTCCCGGATAATTTCTCTTGGGGTGATCATGCTGCTCGTGCCGACTCTGCCATATTCAATCTTGATGAAATCAGCCAGATCCTTTTCGCTGATCGTCCGTTCATAGCCGTAAAGGCTGGCATGCATGTCAGCCAGCTTTTCAGTTAAAACCAGCATTTCCTCAGCGGTCAAGGGCTCCAGGCGGATAACTGGGGCATACAGGTCCCGCTGCCCTTCTTTGGCAAACTTGCCTTCAGCCAGACGGGACCTGAGGGCTTCATAAGAGTAAACCCCCCGCCGCCGGTCTTCGATCGCTTGCGGCGTGGCCCCCATAATAATGCCCAGGTACTTGGCCTTGCCCTGCATGGCATCATTATACATGCTGAGCAGCTTTTCATAGTTGTACTGGCGAGAGATGGCGTTGGGAATCTTGTAGAGGTTGACTAATTCATCGACCATGATGAACATGCCGCTGTAGCCAGCCTGGCGGAAGAAGACGGCAAAAAGCTTCAAGTACTCGTACCAGTCTTCGTCAGAAATAATAATGTTGACGCCCAGGTCCTGCTTGGCCTCGGTTTTCAGCCGGTATTCCCCTCTGAACCATTTAACTACCTTTCCTTTGGTCTCTTCGTCACCAGCCAGGTAAGCATGGTAGTAGCGCTCTAAAAGCTGGGCGAAGTCATAGCCATGCACCATTTCACTCAAAGAAGAAATCTGGCTGACGATCTTCTGGTCAACAGCGGTCTGAAAGCCGGGGTCATCAAAAGAAATTTCGCTGGCTACTGCCGTTTGGACATTGTTGATCCAGCGGTCCAAAACTAAAGTTAAGGCCCCGCCTTCCGGCCGGGTTTTAGTTGCCAGGTTCTGGATCAGTTCCCGGTAGGTAGCTAAACCTTGCCCCTTGCTGCCCTGCAGGCGGCGTTCCGGGGACAGGTCAGCGTCTAAGACGATGAAATTCCTGTCCATCACATAATTGCGGATGGTCTGCAGCAAAAAGCTCTTGCCCGACCCGTACCGGCCCACGACGAAGCGGAAGGAAGCCCCGCCTTCTTTGACTAAGTCGACGTCATGTAAAAGGGCCGCGATTTCCGCCTTCCGGCCCACTGTAATATAGGGCAGGCCGATCCGAGGCACTACCCCGCCTTTAAGTGAACTGATAACTGTTTGGGCAATCCGCTTGGGAATCCGTTTCTTTTGCTCCACTATTTCTCCTCAATTCCTAATAAGTCAGCGAGGTCGCTTCGGTAATCCTCCACGATTTCCGCCTTTTGGCCATCGCAGTCGATTACGGCATCGCCGATTTCGTCAAAAATCTTTTCATTAATTTGGTCCACGACTACGCTTAAAAGCAGGTGCTGCTGACGCAAAAAGTCCTGGTAGGGCTGATCATTATATATGGCCAGCAAGAGCTTTTGCTCAGTATCGTTTAAGCCCAGGTCGCTGGCAGCCGCTTCATCGATGTCCTTTGTCAGCTTTTCTTCTGCAGCAGAAGAATCAGTTACTTGCTTACTTATCTCAGCTTCTTCCGCCTCCAGCTGCCGCTCTTCCTCAGTCAGCAGGCTTTCCTTGGTTTCAGCGGCATCGGCCCGGATCTGGTCCAAGCTGGCCAGGTTGATTTTAACCTTTGGCCGGGTTCTTTCAGCCAGAATTTCCTGATAGTCGGCAATTCCTTGCACGATTGCCTGTTTAAAAGCCGGGGGCAGGTCTTTTTCTTTTAGGGCCCGCCCCTGTTTAAAAGCCTGCCGGCTTAAGCGGTCAAATTCATGCATGAAATTGGCCAAAAGCTGCCTCTGCCGGCTGGAAGGCCAGTAGACTTCATTACTCCACTGCCCGCCTTGGCAGCGGTAGACCAGGCCAGGGCCTAAAACAAGCTCAGCCTCTTTTACCGGATCAAGGCTGAAGAAGACCGTGTCAGCAAACATTTCTACCGGAAAAATGGTCTTTCCCCCCACCAAAAGCTTGAGCAGCTGGTAAGGGTTCAAGCGGACCTGTTGCCAAACCTGGCCCAAAAGTTCATAAAACTTCTCCGGCTCTTTTTTCAGCAAGGGATTGTTCTTGGGCAAATATGAAGACAAGCAGCAGATGGCTTGGTAGAGTTCCTGCCCGCTTGCTTCAGCAGACAGGAGATTATGATAAACTTCCCCCCGCATCAGCTCGTCTTCAAAGGCTGGCCGGACTTCATCAAGCGGAAAATCATAATAGACCAGGTAATTCTGCAGAATGTGCTTTTGCTGCCAACTGGTGGAAATATCTTTTTGCTCCGCGCACTTGGCAAAAAGCAGGCGCAGTTGGCGCAGACCGTCGGCTTTATCCTTAACCCCAATCTGACAGACCAATTCACTGGCCAGAAGGTAAATATAGGCGCTAGAAACAGGCTTGTACTTGCCCTGCCGGAACTTGGTCCGCCAGGAAAAATAGGACCGCAACTGGTCAACATTCAGATCATGGTAGACTGGCCGCTGCTTGTTAATTGGGACCATTTTACCAAAGTCATCTTCATAATTGGCCATCAGCATCCCCTGCCGGTAAAAATTGCTCTCCCGCCGGGGAACAGCCAGATAGTCGTAACTTTCCTGCATCTGCTTGATCCCTTCCGGAACCACGGGCTTGCCCTTCTCAGCCAGCAGACGGTCAAAGTCGCTGTCTTTGAAAAAGGCTGGCCGCTTTGGGATCACTTCTTCTTGGAAGTCTTCTCCCTCATCGTCTAGCAGGTAGATTTCATGCTCTTGGCTCTTTTCTTCTACAGTACTTTTCACCGCTTCCAGCGGCCGGGAACTCTGGTAGGCAGAATCCAGGGTCTTGTAAAAGAAGCGGTCGTTTAAATCGGGATTTGCTAAATCAACGCTGATCCAGGCCGGATCCTGCATAAAGATGGCCGGCCCAAAAGCCGGCTGGGCAGCCAAAAACTTAGCCAATGACCCGCATTTCAGTTCAACCGTTTCGCGGCCGTCCTTCTTAAGAAGCAGGGCGAAGCTTTCGTTTGCTCCTGGGACCGTGACCGCGGCCAGGGTTTGCCCAGCCAGGTCGACATAGCTGGCCTCAATTCCATATTTGCTTTGAATGTAGTCGGCTACTTCCGCCAAGCGCATGCCTGCCCCTCCTTGCTGTTTTTATCATAATTATAGCACGATTTTTCGAACGTTAGTTCCAAAACGCGCAAAAATAAAACTGCCTTGCAAAATGCAAAGCAGTTTCAGATTCGTTGTCAGAATTAACGACGACGTTCTGCGATACGAGCAGCCTTACCGCTACGAGTCCGCAGGTAGTAAAGCTTAGCACGACGTACGCGGCCGTGACGGGTAACTTCAACCTTGGCAACACGTGGAGTGTTAACTGGGAAAGTCCGTTCAACGCCAACGCCGGAAGCGATCTTACGAACAGTGTAAGTAGCACCGATGCCAGTCCCCTTCTTCTTGATTACGACACCTTCGAAGATCTGGATACGTTCGTGAGTACCTTCAACAACACGTACGTGAACACGAACAGTGTCCCCGGCACGGAATTCAGGCATGTCGTCACGAAGTTGTTCTTTAGTCAATTCTTGAATTAATGGATCCATTATTGTTTCTCCTTCTACGGCATTCATCAACCTCTCTGGGCCAGCGGAACACCCCTAATCTTTATTGGCAAAATACCACGTCTAATAGAATACCATCTTTGGCCAGGCAAAGCAAGCTTCTTTAGTCCAAAATCTTGAGCAAGTCTTCCTTTTGCAGGCTGGCGCTGGAAACAGATTCTGCCGTCAAAATACCTTGGGCCAGCTGGCTCTTGGCTTCCTGCAAGTCCAAAATAGCTTCCTCAACCGTATCCTTGGCAATCAGCTTGTAGACCGTTACCTTCTTTTCCTGGCCGATCCGGTGGGCCCGGTCAGTCGCCTGGTTCTGGGCCGCCACGTTCCACCATGGGTCATAGTGAATGACGGTATCCGCCCCGGTCAAGTTAAGGCCCGTCCCTCCGGCTTTAAGGGAAATCAAGAAGACCTTAGCCGGACTGTCTTTATGGTTGAAGACGTTGACTAAAGTCAGCCGTCTGGCCTTAGGAGTCTGGCCATCGATCCGTAAAAAGCCGATTTCCTCTGCTTTAAGGCTTTCTTCCAGCAGGTCCAGCATGCTGGTAAACTGGGAGAAAAGCAGGACCTTGTGGCCCCCGTCAATCGCGCTCTTGATCAAATCCACGCAGGCCAGGCGCTTTTCAGATTCACCCTTGTAGTCTTCATAGAGCAGGCCTGGGTCGCAGCAGATTTCCCTGATTCTGGTCAATGCCGCCAGAATCTGAATCTGCTCGCGCTTGATGCCCTCATCGTCCTCAGCCATGACTTTCTTTTTCAAGCGGGCAATTTCAGCGTCATAAAGCTTTCTCTGCTCTTTTCCCATGCCGACGTAGCGAACTTCCTCCAGCTTGTCTGGCAGGTCCTTGAGGACGTCTTTTTTCAAGCGGCGGAGGATGAAGGGACCAACCATCTGGCTGAGCCGGGTTAGGCAGTCCTGGTCATCTTCCTTAACGATCGGGCTTTCAAAATCCTTCTTGAATTCCCGGTAACTCTTTAAAAAGCCCGGCATGACGAAGTTAAAAATACTCCAAAGCTCGCTCAAGCGGTTTTCAATCGGTGTCCCGGTCAGGGCAAAGCGGTGTTTGGCCTTGACAACAGAAACCGCCTTAGCCGCGGCTGTGCGCGGATTTTTGATCATCTGCGCCTCATCGATTACTTCATAGACAAAAGTATGCGGCTCATAGTTGGCAATATCGCGCTTAAGCAGGTCATAAGAAGTGATCACAACGTCGACATCATTCAAATCAGCCAGTTGCTCGCTGCGCTCTTTCTTAGAGCCGGCTAAAGCCAGGGTCTTCATTTCCGGGGCAAACTTTTTAAACTCCGCTTCCCAGTTAAGGACCAAAGAGGCCGGAGCCACGACTAGGCTTGGCTTGTCCTTTTGACTGGCCAGGAGGCTGATCACCTGCAGGGTCTTGCCCAGGCCCATTTCATCCGCAAGAATCCCGCCAAAGCCATGCTGGGCCAGCCGGTTCATCCAAGCCGTCCCGGTCTTTTGATAGGGCCGGAGGATCTTGTCCAGACTTTCTGGCAATTTTAGCGGCGCTTCTTTCTGGTCAAAGTCGTTGATCAATTGCTGGAAGTGGTCGTCTCTTTCAATTTCGCCCATCTCCTGCTCTTTTAAGAGCTGGTCGACGTAAAGGGCCCGGTAGGCCGGCATTTCCAGTTGCTCTTTGCCAAAATCCTTGGCGCTTAAATCCAGATTTTGGGCCAAAAGAGCCAGCTTTGCCAAGTCCTGGCTGGCCGGGTTAACAAAGTTGCCGTTTTTCAAGCGGATGTACTTCTTCCGGTCCTTGTACTGGCTGAGAACTTCCGCCAATTCTTCTGGCGTGAGGTCGCTTTTCAGATCCAGGTGCAGAAGCCCGTCACTTAAGGAAAGGCCAAAAGCCAGATTCAGCTTGTCTTTAAACTTGAGCTTTTTAAAAGCCGGGGTGACTTCAACTTCATCAAAGGCGGAAAGCAACTTCGGCATCCCTTGCAAAAGCTGGTATACCGCGTCGTCATCCCCCTTGTCCAAGCAGCAGTCGCCGTCTTCCAGGTCAAAAAATTTCTCTAAAAGCTCAGCCAGCTTCTTTTCCTTGTACCAGTCCCGCTTAACTGCCCGCTCCCCGCTTTCGCCCAAGCGAAGCGATTTACCCTGGTAAAAGACTCGGGCCTGGCCAACTACTTCATCGCCCTCTACATCCAGGCGCAGCTGGCTCTTTTCCAGTCCTCCTGCTTCTTCTAAAAGCTGCTGGGCAGCCGGGCTAATGGTCAAGTTGCTGTATTTTTTCAAAAGGGGCAGGACAGTGGCCTTGAATTGGCTCAGCTGGTTTAAGTCAAAAGTTGCGTCAATGTCTTCTTTATTGCCAAAAAGGGCGTAGAGGGTATTACCAAGCTTGCTAGCTACAAATGCCTCATCGGTCAGCTGGTAGCTGGCCCGGATCCCCCGGAGAACCGGCGGGCAAGTCCCGGTAATGCTGATCCCCCGGCCTTGGTACTCGTCGATCTCAAGCTCAGCTTTTTCCAGTTCGCCCCGCTTGGCTGGGACAAGCTGCTTATTGTCCAAGTTTTCAACTTCGCTGCCTTCAACTGCCGCGAAAAAGCTGTCAATCCGGCCAGAAGCAATCTCAATGCTTCTTTTTGTCTCCCCGTATATATCGGCACCATCGGCCGCGATCGTGGCCAAAAAGCTGAACAGGCGCTGGCTGGCCGGGTCAAAAGAATCCGGTGACAGCAAAACTTCTTCTTTCCCCAGGGAAATTGGCCGCCAGTTTATAACGTCATTTACGAAGGTCTCGATGTTTTTCACCACATAGAGCCGCTTTTTGCCGACTTTAAACTTGACTAAAAAAGATCCGCCAAGCTCGCTTTCCAGCTGGGCCAAAAGCTTAACGTCCTCTAAGGCATCTTGGTCAAATTCTTCCAGCATCTCTGCCCTGGTCAGGGCCTGGTCTGCCTGATAGTCAGTTACTTCACCCGGGTTTTCCCGCATGATTATATAGACCAGCTTCTGCAAAAGGGCAATTTCATGCCGGCAAGGTCCAGTGATCTGGTCCTGCTGGCATTCGTCATAAGTGCATTTCAGCTCGATCACTTTATCCGGGCTGACCTTGACCTCGGCTTCTTCGTCTTGACCTGTACGGGGAGAAAACTGGCCGAATGACTTAGCGGTCAGAAGCTGCTCACCATCTTCACTCACCTTGACAAATCCCAAATTGGCCAAGGCAGGATTTTTATTGATCCGCTCCCAAAGGACCGGGTCAAAGTCGACAGATTCAAGGATCTTGCCAGCGTCAAAAATATAATTGACGTATTTCTGGCCCATTCCATATACTTTGTCAATTATCTCTTTCTGACGCTTTTTGCGCTCGTCAATTGTCAAATCACTGGTCAAGGGTTCCTGGATGGCCTGCATCCCTTCGATAAAAAGCTCCGTGGCGTACAAACAAGCTGCCTCGTGCTTGCAGTTGTAGCCTTCAGCAGCGTAGGGGCAGTCGCAGTCCATCCATTTGATCTCGCTCCAGTCGTCAGAGAAGTCGATCGTTACATCATAGCTGTTCCCTGGCTTGCCAACCCGGCAGTGAATGCCAGCCGGCAATTCGCTGTAGCTGGGCGCGTAGACCCAGTCCCTTTTCCAGTAGTCCCTTCCCCGGTCCAGGATCCGGTTGGAAAAAAGCTTTCTCCATTGCAGCGTCATCTAATCACCTATTCCTTAGTTAGTCTTCTGCCTGCTCGTCTGCTCTGATCTGCCGCAGCATTCTGACCTCTTCTGGCGTCAAATTCCGCTTCTCCAGCAGGTCCGGCCGGTGCAATTTAGTGGCCTTCAAGGCCTGGTAGTGCCGCCATTCGTCAATCTTGCCGTGGTTGCCTGAAAGGAGGACATCTGGCACCTCTTGCCCCTCAAAATCAGCTGGCCGGGTGTATTGCGGATATTCCAACAGGCCGTCTGAGAAGGATTCTTCAACTGGTGACAAGGCATTGCCCAAGATTCCTGGCAAAAGGCGGACAGTGGCGTCGATCATGCTCATGGTTGGCAGCTCCCCGCCAGTCAAAACGTAGTCGCCGATGGAGACAGTTTCGTCAGCCAGGTCATAAACCCGCTGGTCAAAGCCTTCAAAGTGCCCGCAGATAAAGGTCAGATTTTCTTCCTTGGACCACTCTTGAGCCATCTGCTCGTTGAAAGTCTTCCCCTGAGGAGCCGTAATGATGACCTTGCCCTTGTTTTCAAGCGAATCTAAGGCCTTCTTGATTGGCATCACCTGCAAAACCATCCCGGCCCCGCCCCCATAAGGAGTGTCATCGACGGATTTGTGCGGCCGGTCTGAAAAATCGCGGAAGTTAACCAGGTTCAACTTCCACTTGCCATCTTCCTGCCCCCGGCCCAGCAAGGATACCTGCAAGGGGGTAAACATTTCAGGGAAAAGGGTCAATACGTTGATGTTCACTATCTCAAGCCCTCCATTAATTCAACCCGGACTTCTTTTTTAGCAATATCCACGCTCTTAACGACTTGCGGGATGTATGGGAGCCAGAAGCTCTTGCCGTTTTCGTCAGTTACTTCCCAGATGTCATTGGCGCCTGGAGCTTCGATATCAGTCAATTCGCCGATTTCTTCCCCGCTTTTATCGTCCAGCACCTTGCAGCCCAAGAGGTCCCGGTAGTAGTAGACCCCATCAGGCAGTTCCCCCTGGTCTTCTTCGCTGATCAAGATTTCCGTTCCCTTCAGCTTTTCAGCCTGGTCGATATCAGTGATTTCCTCAAAAGTTACCAGCCAGAACTGCTTAAAGGGCCGGCCAGCAGCGACCGTCACTTCCCGGCTGCCATCGCCCAGGTAGAGACGTGACCCAGTCCTAAAACGGTCTTCCGGAAAGTCGGTGGTCAAAGCGACCTTGACTTCACCCTTCAAGCCGTGGGTCGCGATGATTTTGCCAACATTGTAGTAATTCATATTGTTTGTTTTTTCCTTTTCAAATAAAAAAAGTTTGAAGCTAGTGCCCCAAACCTTTTCCAATTATTTGTTGTACTTTTCGTCGTGCAACTTAGCCATCAAGCCAGCGCCTGAAAGAAGTGAACGAACAGTGTCTGAAGGTTGTGCACCCTTCTTCAACCATTCAAAGATCTTGTCTTCGTCAAGCTTCAATTCCTTTGGTTGTGAAACTGGGTTGTAGTAACCAACTTCTTCGATGAAGCGGCCGTCACGAGGTGCACGTGAATCTGCTACAACAATCCGGTAAAATGGCTTTCTCTTAGCACCCATACGGCGCATACGAATCTTAACTGACATTAATTAGTCCTCCTAAATTTCAATAGTTATACTATAACACCCAAAGAGCAGTCTGTAAAGTATTTTTACTTAACAGCCTGCTCTTTTTTAAAAATTATGAGTGGAAGCGCTTGACTTTCTTCATTTTCTTGGCCTTCTTCTTCTTGAAGCTCTTCCCCATCCGCCGCATGGCCATCTTGGCCATCGGGCTGTTCATGCCAGGCAATTTCTCCAGGTCCTTGAAATTGCCCTTGGTCACCTTGGACATCATGTCCTTGGCGGTCTTGAACTCCTTGATCATCCGGTTGACTTCCACGATCGGCACGCCGGAACCGGCCGCGATCCGCCGGCGCCGGCTCGGGTTGAGCAGGCTTTCGTCTTCTCTTTCTGCTGGAGTCATAGAGTAGACGATCGCCTTGGTGTGGGCGATCTGCTTCTCATCGATTGAGAAGTTCTTCAGCTGCGGGTTGTTGGCCATGCCCGGAATCATCTTCATGATTTCATCCAGCGGCCCCATCTTCTGCACTTGTTCCAGCTGGTCAATGAAGTCGTTGAAGTCGAAGCTGTTTTCCCGCATCTTCTGGGCAACTTTTTCTGCCTGCTTGGCATCGTAGTCCTGCTGGGCCTTTTCAATCAAGGTCAGCATATCCCCCATGCCCAGGATTCTTGAAGCCATCCGATCCGGGTGGAAGACTTCCAGGTCAGTCAGCTTTTCCCCTTGCCCGGTGAAGAGGATCGGCTTGCCGGTAATAGCTCTGATGGATAAGGCTGCCCCGCCCCGGGTGTCACCATCCAGCTTGGTCAAGACAACCCCAGTGACGTCCAGGCGTTCGTTAAAAGTCTTGGCCACGTCAGCAGCAGCTTGCCCAGTCATGGCGTCAACTACCAAAAGGATGTTGTCCGGGTGGCTGACTGCCTTGACTTCTTCCAGTTCCTTCATCAACGGTTCATCGATTTCCAGCCGGCCGGCCGTGTCGATGATCACGTAGTCGTTTCTGTGGACGGCTGCTTCGGCCAGACCGTCTTCCACGATCTTGGCCACGTTCTTTTCATCCGGCTCGCTGAAAACCGGCACGTTCAAGTCCGCCCCGATCTGCTTGAGCTGGTCAATGGCGGCTGGCCGGTAGATGTCGCCGGCGATCAAAAACGGCCGGGCCTTTTCTTCCTTCATCAAGCGGTTGGCCAGTTTGCCGACCGTGGTGGTCTTACCAGTACCTTGCAGACCGACCATCATGATAACGGTTGGGATATGCGGGGACTTGTTCAAGCCGACCGCTTCTTCCCCCATCATCTTGGTCAATTCTTCGTTGACGATCTTGATGACCTGCTGGCCTGGAGTCAGTGATTCCTGCACTTCCTGGCCCAGGGCCCGCTTCTTGATGGTCTTGATGAAGTCCTTGACCACCTTGAAGTTGACGTCGGCTTCAAGCAGGGCCAGGCGGATTTCCCGGGAGGCAGCGTTGATGTCTTCTTCAGAGATCTTCCCTTTCCCGGTCAAGTTGCGCAGGGCCTTCTGCAAACGTTCGCTTAAATTTTCAAATGCCATCTTATTCTCCTCTAATTACCTGCAGCAAGTCTTCCAGCTGCATTTTGGCTGCTTCCTGGTCGCCTGCCTGCAAGCTGGCTAAGGCCTGGCTGATGCCGTCTTCCAACTGGCTGTAACTGGCCAGGAGCTGCAGCTTGTCTTCGTATTTTTCCAAAGACTTGGCGCTGCGCCGTAAATTGTCATAGACCGCTTGTCTTGAAACATGCCGGTTGTCGGCAATTTCCCCTAAAGACAGGTCGTTATAGTAATAATCTTCAAAATAATCCTGCTGGCCCTGGGTGAGCAAGGCACCGTACATGGCGTACAGGTCACCCAGAGTTTCGTTTTTGCTTAATTCATCCATCTTTTTCACCTGGTTACCAGTATAGCAAAAAGCACTGCAAGTGCAGTACTTTTTAAAGATTTTTATCCATATTGAAAGTCAGCTTGGACAGCTTGATGGCCTCCTTAAAGAGCTCGCCCCAGAACTTCTCGCTTTCCTGGCGGCAGTAGGCTACCGTTTCCTGGTTGGCCTTGGTCAAAAAGGCGGTCAGTTCTTCGCCGGATAAGCCTTGGACCTGGTCAGTCACTTCAGCCACCCGGCAGCGGAAGTAGCGGTTCAGTTCAGTCAAGTACTTGGCGTCCATTTGAACGAAGTGAGAATAGTGACTTTCCACCAGAGCCGCTAAAGACTTGTAGAACCACCAGGCATCTGACTGCCGGTATTCCAGGGAAGTATCGTTATAAGACGGGTCAGTATCATTCATGTTGGTAAAGAAAGGCACAAAGGGGGTGAAAGTCGGCCCACCAATGCAGAGCCACATGATTCCAGCCACGCCATCTGCTTGGTCATCTCTAACTTCCAGGATGTGGGCGTTTTGCGTCCGGTTGAGGCCGATTGGCCGGTAGCGGTGGTGTTCTTCATCACTGCCCTTGACGGCAAATGGGTCGTAGACCGTGTCCTGGTAGTGAGAACCCAGGATATATTCGATGTCTTCCTTGCTAATCTTCTTTTCTGCCCGGCGGATAAATGGCAGGTCAGGGTCTTCCGGGTCCTGGTCAATGCTTGGGTTCAAGATCTTTTGCCCGTACCAGACACGGGAAGTATTGTAGTGGCGGTCTTGCTCGGTGAAAGTGCCAAAGATATGACGGAAGTTCCAGCCTTCCAGGTCGGGGTTAAGCTTGTTTTTGGCAACAAAGTCCTGGATTCCTGCACTCCACATGAAGTCATCCGGCTTAGAAAAGTCAACTTCCTGGATGGAGACCCGGTTGGCGGCGATGGCGTAGGCATCGTCCGGGATTCTTTGGGCGACCCAGTGGTGGCCGGTCACGATTTCCATGTACCAGATTTCATCCTTGTCGGAAAAAAGAACTGAGTTGCCGGCAGCTGACCCGTACTTGGCGATCAAGTCGCCCAGGCGCTTGACCCCGCCTCTGGCTGAATCGATGTAAGGCAAGACGACATTGACCATGCAATCTTCGTCCAAACCATCAACCACCAAGGGGTCAAAGGCCAGAGTGCGTTCATTGCCGTAAGTTGACTCAGTAGCTGACATGGCCACGTTCTTTTCGTTGATGCCGCTTTCTTCATAGTAGCCGTACTTCTTGTAGTCGACATTAGGCACGGCTGGATAGCGGTAGGCGTCTTCCGGCAAGTCCATCGTGAACTTGTTCAGCCAGGACTTGATCTTGCGGCCCTTTTCCCCGTGAACTGCCGGGTTAACGACAAACTTTTGCTGGTTTAAAGGAGAAAAGGTGTCGTCATTGCGGGCAATCAAGTTATTGCCATCCATGGCAGCTTTTTTGCCGACTAAAATTGAAGTACATGCATCGTCTTTCATTTTTCTTTTTAATCCTCTAATTCTAACTTAGCTTCTTTGAAAAAATTACAGCAGATCGTGGAAGAGGCCAACGGCATAGTTGGCCGCGTCAAAGTCGGCCAGGTCTTCAGCCTTTTCGCCCAGGCCAACCAATTTAACAGGCAGCTTCATTTCGTGGCGGATGGACAGGACCACCCCACCCTTGGAAGACCCGTCCAGCTTGGTCAAGACTAAGCCAGTCAGTTTGGTCGTCTTGTCAAAGTCCTTGGCCTGCAGGAGAGCATTTTGCCCAGTTGACCCGTCCAAAACCAGGAGAGTTTCAGCCGGCTGGTCGGGCAGGCGCTTCTTGATGGTCCGCTGGATTTTTTCCAATTCGTTCATCAAGTTGACCTTGTTTTGCAAACGGCCGGCCGTGTCAACCAGGAGGTAGTCAGCCTCTTCAGCAATCGCCCGCTCTAAGCCGTCGTAAACCACGGCAGCCGGGTCAGCCTTGTCCGGGCCAGTTACGACTGGAACCCCGGTCCGCTTGCCCCATTCAACCAGCTGCTCAACCGCGCCGGCTCTGAAAGTATCGGCAGCGACCAAAAGGACCTTCTTGCCCTGGTCATGGAAACGCTTGGCCAATTTGCCGACCGTAGTAGTCTTGCCCGCCCCGTTAACACCAACGAAGAGGTAGACATTTGGCTTGGCGTTAGGATCGTAAGCCAGCTTTTCATTTTCGCTGTTGGCATTTTCGTCGTAGACTTCCACCAGCTTTTGGACGATGACCCGCTTCAAGTCATCCCGGCTCTTTGCCTTTTGCAGCTTGGCTTCTTCTCTGAGTTGGTCAGTCAGTTCTTCACTGGTTTCATAGCCCACGTCAGATTCAATCAGCAATTCCTCCAAGTCGTCGAAGAAGTCTTCGTCAACCGTTCTGAACTTGGCCAAAAAGGCGTTGAGGCGGGCACCAAAACCCTTGTTGGACTTCTCCAGTCCCTTTTCATAAAGCTCAGTAGTTTTTTCTTCTGTACTTTCTTCTGCAGGTTCAGTTGTCTCCTCTTCAGCTTCAGTCTTTTCTTCTTCAACTGTTTCTTCTGCGGGTTCAGTGGTCTTTTCTTCAACTGTTTCTTCTGCTGTTTCTGTAGTTTCTGTTTCTTCTTCAGCAGAAGATTTAGTTTCTTCTTCAACAGTTTCTTCATAAGTTTTAGTTTCTTCTACACTTTTTTCTTCGGTAGTTTCTTCACTGGTCTCTTCAGTAGTTTCTTCTGCTACTGCTTCTTCAGCCTTTTCTGCTACTGACTCATTTTCCGCTTCAGCACTTTCTTTTGCGGCTTCTTCCTGGTCAGCCTTGACTTCTTCTGGCTTTTCTTCGTCTTTTTGGCCAAACAGGCTCTTTTTGATTCGATCAAATAATCCCACGGTTATACCTCATCTTTTAAATCTTTCAAGGAGACCGACAAAATCTGGGAAACCCCAGATTCCTGCATGACCACCCCGTAGAGCTGGTCAGCTTGTTCCATGGTCCCCCGCCGGTGCGTAATCACGATAAATTGTGTCTGGCTGTCATACTGGCGCAGGAAATGGGCAAAGCGGGCGACATTGGCATCGTCCAGGGCCGCTTCCACTTCATCCAGCACGCAGAAAGGCACTGGGTTGACTTCCAGCATGGCAAAAAGCAAGGTGATCGCCGTCAGCGACCGCTCCCCGCCGGACAAAAGGCTTAAACGCTGCAATTTCTTGCCAGGTGGCTGGGCGATGATTTCCACCCCGCTCTCCAGCAAATCGTCCGGATCCGTCAAGGCCAAGCGGGCATTGCCGCCGCCAAAGACCACCGGGAAAAGGCGGCTGAAGGAAGCCGAAATCTGCTGGAAGGTCTGACTGAAGCGGTCCTTCACTTCCTGGTCCAGTTCATCCATCGACTGCTGCAGGTTGCTTCTTGCTTCAAGCAGGTCGTTTTGCTGCCCGTTCAAGAAGTCATAGCGTTCCTTGACTTCCTTATATTCGTCAATCGCCCCCAAGTTGACCGGGCCAATATCTTCCAACGACATCCGGTGCAGCTTGACGCTGCGGCGCAAGCTTTCCTGGTTTTCTTCCGTATTTTCCAGCTTGGCCTGGGAAAGCGCGGCTTCATAAGTCAAGGAGTAGTCTTCTCTTAAACTGTCCAGGTGCTGCTTGAGCTCGCCTTTAACCGTGGCCAATTTGACTGAAAACTCCTCTTGTTCACTAGCCGCGTCTTTTCTTAAGTCATAGTTTCTGGTCGCAACTGCTTCCAACTGGTTGATCTGCCCGTTTAACTGCCCCAAAAGCTGGCTGGCTGAATCCAGGTCAGCCTGCTTGTCTTTTTGCTCAGCCAGGAGCCGGTCTTTCTCAAGGCCCAGCTCCTCTTTCTTGCTGGCTGACATTTGACTGGAACTGTCCAAAGCAGCCAGTTTTTCTTCCAGCTGCGCGATCTGCTTCTGGCTGCCCGCCTTTTGCCGGCCGCGCTCAGCTTTTCTGGCCTGCAGGTTTTCCTGCTTGTTGGCCAAAACCGCCAATTGCGGGTCAAGCTCTGCCAGTTTTTCCTGCACGCCCTGGTTTACATCAGTGTAGTTCTGAATGGTTTCTTGCAAACTGGCCAAGTCGCGTTTTTGCTGGTCAGCCAAAGCGGCCAGTTCTTCTTTCTTAGTCTTTTGAGCTGCCTCTTTGTCTTGCAAATCTGCCAGGTAGGCTGCTTGTTCAGCCTGCTGGGCCTGGTAAAGCTTCACGGCGCTTTCCAGGCGCTTGACTTCTTTTTCCTGGTTTTGGAAGGTCAAGACTGCCGCGCTCAAGTCCTGCTGCAGGCTCTGCAGGTCCCGGCTGATTTGCTCCCGGTTCTCCTGCTTGTCTTTGACTTGCTTGTCTAAGCTGGCCAGCTTTTCTTCTTTAATATGGAACTGCCCTTCTAATTCCTCCAGCATGGCTGTCGTTTTGTTGATTTCAGCCGTTGTCTGCAAGGGAGAATTGCTCCGCTGGTTGCGGGCCCCGCCAGTCATGGCCCCGCCAGGACTGATGACATCCCCGTCCAGGGTAACGACCCGGTAGTGACCGATCTGTCTTGAAACGGCCAGGGCCGTGTCCATATTGTCGACGATAATGATGCTGCCCAGCAGGTACTGGATAGCTTCTGAAATATCAGTTTCGCCTTTAGCCTCAACCAATTCGCTGGCCAGGCCTTGGAAGCCGGCAAAGCGTTCCAGAGCCTGCCGGGTTGAAGCTGGAATTGCCCGGTATCTTAATGCATCCAGGGGCAAAAAAGTTGCCCGGCCCAGTCTTCTGACCTTCAGCTGCTGGATGGCATCTTTAGCCGCCAAACGGTCCTTGGCCACCAGACTTTGAACGCTGCCGCCAAGGGCGGTCGTCATGGCTGCTTCCAGGTCAGCCGGGAAGGTCAAAAGTTCCCCAACTGCCCCGATGATGCCTGGGAAACGGTCAGGCTGGTTTAAGACCTGCTTGACCCCGGCATAGTAGCCGTCATGCCGCTTTTGGATGTTGACTAAGGCATCCCGGCGGGCAGTCAGGCGCTGGAGGTTAGTCAAATCCGCCTGCAGCTGCTTTTGCGCGACCTGCTGGTCGGCAGCTAAATGCCCTAATTGGTCGCTAGCTTCCTTTAATTCCGCCTGCAGCTGGTCATTTTCTGCCCGCAGCTTTTGCCCCTTAGACCGCAAGCCTTCCAGTTCTTCCTGGCTCTTGGCCAATTGACTTGAGGCATCTTCATAGCGCTGGTCCTTGCTCTCCTTGGCCCGCTTGATTTCCCCTTCCAGGTAGACCAGCTGGTTGTTGGCGCTGGTCTGGTCCTGCAAGGTCTGAATGTACTCTGAGCGCAGGTCTTCTACTTTCAATTTGAGGCTGGCCGGGTCTTCTTTCAGCTGATCGGCCAGCTTCTGTCTTTTTTCTTTCAGCTGGTCCAATTGCCCGGCATATTCAGCTTCCTGGTCAGCCAATTTGGCAATTTCCGCGTCCGTAGCCGCCAGATTTTCCTTTAAATCAGCCAGCTGTCTTTGGTATTCCAGCCTGGTTGCCTGGTCAAACTGCCGGGACTGCTGGGAAACCTGCAAGGAAGTGTTGATCTCAGAGAGCCGGTTGGTCAATTTCAAGACTTCAGTCTGCAGCTGGTCCCGCTTCTGGCTTTCCAGCTGGAATTCTTCTCTTTTAGCCGCCAGCTTGGCCTGGGACTGCTTGACTTCCGCGTCCAGCCGGCTTAAAAGTTCTTGGCTCTGGGCCAGTTTTTTGGAAACTTCCTTTTCTTCCTGGTCTAAGTCAGCGATTTCAAAGGCCAGCAGGGTCTTCAAGTCCTCATCTAGCCCGGCTTTTTGGAATTGGTATTCCTGGGCCAAAGAGCTCTGTTCATGCAGAGGCTCCAACCGCTTCTCCAGCTCATTGACCAGGTCGTTGATCCGGATCAAGTTGTCATTGGTTGTTTCCAGCTGCCCCTGGGCCTGCTGCTTTTGCTGCTTAAAGTGGAGCACCCCGGCTGCTTCTTCGAAAATCCCCCGTCTTTCCCGGGCCTGGGAATTGAGGATCTGGTCCACCCGCCCCTGGGAAATGATGGCCAGGCTGTTTTGCGAAATGCCGGAGTCCAGAAAGAGGGCCCGAACGTCCCGCAGGCGGACAGGCTGCTGGTTGATCAAGTATTCATTGTCGCCAGATTTTAAAATTCTTCTGGTGATTGAAACCTGGTCAGCTGGAAAGTCCAGTTCCTTGTCCCGGTTATCAAAAACCATGGTTACTTCGGCCCGGTTCAAGGGCTTGCGGAACTGACTCCCGGCAAAAATAACATCTTTCATGTTGCGGCCACGCAGGGATTTAGCGCTGCCTTCCCCCATGACCCAGCGAATGGCTTCCGTGATGTTGCTCTTGCCCGACCCATTAGGACCGACAATGCCGGTAATCCCCTTGGTAAAGTCGATCACCGTCTTGTCAGCAAAAGACTTGAAGCCTTCCAAAATCAAACTAGTTAAAGGCACTATTTTCCTCCATTCAAGTGCTCCAAGGCGTGGCTGGCCGCGTCCTGCTCAGCCTTCTTCTTGTTGCGTCCTTCCCCGTTTGCCAGCTTCTTGCCGTCGACCAGGACTTCAACTTCAAAGTGGGGCGGCTGCTGGCTCTCATTCAACACCCGGTATTCGATGGTCACGCTGCCGTTTTGCTGCAAAAGCTCCTGCAGGTCCGTCTTAAAGTCACGTGACGGGGTAAAGTAGCCAGCCGCGATTAAAGGATAGACGGTCTGGCTAAGAAACTTTTCAACCACTTCAATCCCCTGGTCCAAGAACAAGGCGCCGTTGAAGGCTTCAAAGACATCTTCCAAAAGGGCCTTGCGGTTGCGGCCGCCAGCTTTTTCCTCGCCGACGCCCAGGTTGATTTCTTCTTTAAAGCCGCAGTCCAGTGCCACTTTCGAAAAGCCTTCAGTGCGGACGATATTTGATCTCAGTCTGGTCAGTTCCCCTTCATTTAAGTGCTGGAAGTGGCGGTAGAGGTAGTCAGAGACCGTAAATTCCAAAACCGCGTCCCCCAGAAATTCCAACTTTTCGTAATTCCCCAAAGTTTTGCCTGGATTTTCATTGACATAGGAGGAATGGGTAAAGGCTTCCTCTAGCAGGCGGGCATCCTTGAAGCGGATCCCGTATTTTTCATCCAGCATTTTAATAAATTTAGTTGAGACCATGAACTATTCATCCTTTCATAACACTAAAAATTATATCAAAAGCCCGCCATCAGAGCGCCTTTTTTACCTAATTCCAAGAAAAAACTCTGCCTTGTCCGGCAAATGGACAAAACAGAGTCGCAGATTATTTTTTATAGCCGATTTTATACCATAAAGGATGGCTGTTGTTCATTTCTGCCGGTTCATAGGAGTAGTTGACCAGCTTCTTGTTGATGGCTGTAATCTTGTAGGAACTGGTCAAAGGAATTACAAAGGCTTGCTCTTGCATGTATCTTTGCCACTCTTTGAAGACCTTGATCCGGTAACTGATATTAAAGGCTTCGTCTGAGTCCATTGCTTCCAAAAGCTGGGTATTGGTCTTGGTGGCAAAGCGCTCCAGGTTGTACTGGGTGCCGGCACCGTAGATGCCATTTTGGGAAGGCTCATTGTTTAATGTCCAGCCGGCAATAAACATGTCGACCTGGTTATCGTCTTGGAAGAGCAGGTTGTAAAAAGTATTGAACTCCAGCAAGTGACCGGTGGTCAGCTTGACGTTTAAGCCAATTTCCTTCCACTTCTTAATATAGTTCTTGATGATCTTGCTTTGGCTGGAGTCACCAGTCATGGCAGCCAGGTGGATTACCAGCTTATGCCCCTGTGGGTCCCGCCGGTATTTTTCACCAGACCTGAGCTTGTAGCCTGCCTTGTCCAAAAGCTTTTTAGCCTTAGCTGGGTTATATGGATAACCCTTGCTCTTGTCGTCATAGTAGTCGCCAAATTGTGACGGGATCAGGCTCTTGATGCGGAAGGTCAAGCCAGAAGTGTACTTGCGCTCGATCTGGGTAACGTTCATTGCATAGCCAATCGCCTGTCTGAGAGACTTGTTGGCCATCTTGGAATTCTTGTTCATCTTGACTGAGTTGGTCTTCTCGTCCCACTTGCCCAGCTTGAAGCCCAGGTAGTTGTAGCTCAAGGGAATCGTGGCGACAAAGCGGTAGTTTTTGGTGCTCTTGATCTGCTTCCACTGGGAGTTGACCACTTCGATGATGTCGTAAGTTTTTTCACTGATGGCCGTGGCGACTGACTTCGGGGAAATAATGGAGATGGTGATCTTGCTTAAGCTTGGCGTCCCCCGCCAGTAGTATTCATTGCGGGTCCAAACCACCTTCTGCCCCTGTTCAATGCTCTGGACCTTGTATGGACCAAAATAGACGGGCTTTTTGCGGATTTCGATGCAGGTTCTCAGCTTGCTGAAAGGCACATCTTTAAGGTAGTGATATGGCAGGGCTGATTCCCAGAAATAGCCGTTGCCCGACTTCAACATCCCCGGGTGCATTTCCTTAAAGTGAATTACAACCTTGCGGCCGTTTTCCCCGTCCGGCATTTCAATCCCGCTGATTGTCTTGGCTTTCCCGTCATGGTATTTCTTTAGGCCCACCACATCTTGCAAAGAAGAAGTGTAGTGGGAGCTGTTAGTGGCCTTGTTGGCAATTACCTCGTAGGCATATTCCACGTCTTTTGCCACGACCTGCTTACCGTCAGACCACTTGACCCCTTTTTTAATCTTGATGGTGATCTGCTTGGCCTGCCGGTCCAGGCTGAAAGTTGCTGCCCCGCTGTCAGTGATGTTGTAGCTGTTGTCCGTGTCAAACAAAGATTCAGAGCCGAACTGGGCCAAAGTGGCGTCGGTTGTCGAATCTGCCAGTTCATCAGAAAAAATCCCCGTAAAAGGGGTATCAGTTTCCAAGGCAACCTTGATGCTGCCGCCTTTTTTAGTCTTGGCAAAGCTGGTGGCCACAGGGAACTGCATGGCATCTTCAGCCCCGCTGTTATTGTCCTGCTTGCTTTTGCTGGTCTTTTGCGCGCAAGCTGCCAGGCTTAGAGCCGCCAAAAAGCAAATTGCTAATTTTGTTATTTTCTTCATCAATCAAGAGTCCTTTTTGCTAATTGCTACAATACTTAGTTTACCATAACAAAAGGAGCAAGACCGGGCCGAAGCGAGAGAACAGAAAAAAAGAGGAGGGAAAACCTCCTCTTTTGCGTAATTAGATATTATTTTTTACTTCTTAAAGCCAGTTTCGTACCACAGGGTTGCCGTCTTAGATGGCTTGGTTGAGTAGTTGACCAGCTTGCTGTTGACCGCGGTAATCGTGTATGAGTTGGTCAAAGGAATTACAAAGGCTTCCTTTTGCATGTATTGTTGCCATTCGTGGAACTTTTGTACCCGGTAGCTGTGGTTAAAGGCTTTGTCACTGCCCATTTCCTTCAACAGCTTGGTGTTTTCGCTGGTTGCGAAGCGGGTGAAGTTGTATGGAGCCTTGGCACTGTAAAGGTCATCTTGGGTAGGTTCACTAGACAGTGACCATGCGGCCATGAAGACGTCGACTGACGGGTCATCGTTTTGTACCTTGTCATAGAAGGAGTTGAACTCGATCAAACGGCCAGTGGTCAAAGTTACGTGCAGACCAATCTTCTTCCATTGCTGGATGTAGTTTTGGACGATTGCTTCCTGGTTTGGAGATCCACTCATGGCAGCCAGGTGGATGGTCAGTTTCTTGCCATTTGGATCCCGGCGGTAAGTTTCACCCTTCTTCTTCTTGTAGCCGGCCTTGTCCAGCAAAGCATTAGCCTTCTTCAAGTTAAGTGGGAAGCCCTTCACGCTCTTGTCTGAGAAGTCGCCAAAGGATTCTGGAACCAAAGTCTTGACTCTGAAGGACAGGCCCTGGGTGTAGTGCTTGGTTACTTCATCAACATTCATAGCGTAACCCATGGCTTGGCGGAGATAGCGGTTGCTCATCTTTGAGTTCTTGTTCATCTTGACTGAGCCAGTCTTCTTGTCCCACTTGCCGACCTTGAAGCCCATGTAAGAGTATGACAATGGAATTTGGGCAACAAAGTTGTAGCCCTTGGTCCCCTTAACTTCCTTCCATTGGGAGTTGACAACTTCAATCAAGTCAAACTTCTTGGACTTGATTGACTGGGAAGCTGAGTTTGGAGAGATTACTGAGATAGTGATCTTGTTTAACTTGGCTTGGCCACGGTAGTAGTAAGGGTTTCTTACCCAAGTTGCGGATTGGCCACGGACCAGCTTGGAGAGCTTGTATGCACCAAAGAAAAGCGGGTTCTTCCGGACCTTGTCGCTGGACTGCAGCTTGCTGAATGGGACATCCTTTAGGTAATGGTACGGTGCAGCGTATTCCCAGAAGAAGCCGTTACCGGACTGGGTCATGCCTGGCTTCATTTCCTTAAAGTGCAGAACCACCTTGCGTCCGCTTTCACCGTCAGGCATTTCGATCCCGGAGATCTTCTTGGACTTGCCTTCGTGGTATTCTGCCAAACCGACGATATCTGCCAAAGAACTGGTGTAGCGGGATGACTGGCTGGCCTTGTTAGCGATGATTTCGTAGGAATATTCAACATCCTTGGCAGTTACCTGCTTGCCGTCAGACCACTTGACCCCCTTCTTGACCTCGATCGTTACCGTCTTGGCCTTCCGGTCCATCTTAAAGGTTGCGGCCCCCTTGTTGTTGATCTTGTATTGATCATCGGTTGCAAACAGACCTTCATTCCCAAAAGCCATAAAGTCTTGGTCATATTGGCTGTCTGAAACTTCGTTCAAGAAGACACCCTTGACTGGCGTGTCAGATTCTTCAGCGATGCTAAGGCTGCCGCCCTTCTTAGCCACGCCGGTTGCCGTAGCTTCCGGAAACTTCTTCGCGTCTTTAGCCCCGCTGTTACTGTCAGTTGAGCCACTCTTGCCGCAGCCAGCCAGCAAAGCTGCACCAGCCAGGAATACTCCTAATGTTCCGAGCATTCGTCTCTTCATAATTTAATTTACCTCCACACAATATATTCAAAAGACAAAATACACAGCATATGAATAGTTATCAAGATAGCAATTCACAAAATTTATCTTTCATGCCTTTTACTTTAGCATTTTCATTTTAAAAGTCAATGACAAATTTAATTTAATACTAATTATTTTAGTTTTCTCTTTGCCGGGCGTCGCCAGCCTTTTGCAAAGCTTGGCCGACGTAGTTGATACTCAAGCAGATTACCAAAAGCAAGACAGTTGCCGGCAGCCACAGCCATGGCCGGTCGATGATGTTGACCGGGTCATTGGCAAAACCAATCAAGGTCCCCAAAGATGGAATCTTGGTCGGCAAACCGTAGCCGATGAAGGACAGGACAGTTTCAATCCCGATGTTGCCGGAAACGCTCAAAACGACATCGATGATGATCATTGATGCAATATTTGGCAGAATTTCCCGGAACATGATCTTGGTGTTTGAGGAGCCTGAAGTCTTGGAAGCCAGAACATAGTCTCTTTCTCTCTGTGACAAAATAAAGGACCGGTAGTATCTTGCTTCAACCGTCCAGCCGAACATCGAAATCAGCAAAACCAAAGTCATGGAATTATAGTTTGGCAAAACCGTTACCAAAACGATCAAAATTGGCATTTGCGGCAAAATCTGCACAAAGTCGACAATCCGCATGATGATGGAGTCAATAGTGCCGCCATAGTAACCGGCAACCAGACCAACTACCAGGCCAACCAGTTCACAGAACAAAGTGACCAGGAGACCAATCATGATGGAATTGCGCCCACCCATGATCAACAGATTCAGAATGTCCCGGCCACCGTCATCGGTTCCCAGCAGGTGGCCATTTTGTCCCCAGCCAGCGTAAGATTCCAAAATGTGCATTTCAGTAACCTGGCTGCTGTTCAAGAACAAAGAACCGCCAAAGGTAAGCAGCAAAATAACGACGATGGTGCAAAAGGCCACAGTCGCGGCCTTGCTTTTAAAAATTTCTCTAAAAGCAATCTTCAAAGCGGATGGCGGAATTTGGGCTCTGTCATCTTGCTTCTTTTTGCCTACAGTAAATAAAGCCATCATTTCACCTCTACTTCACGCGAATTCTCGGGTCAACCAGACTCATGATAATGTCAGACAAGAGGTTGCCCAGCAGAGTCAAGGTCCCGTAAATCATGATCAAAGCCGTCAGAGTCGTATAGTCACGCTGACTGATCGAATCAAGGAAGAGCTTACCCATCCCTGGGAAGGAGAAGACCGTTTCAATGATCATTGACCCGCCTAGCAGACCGGTGATGGTGTTACCCATAAAGGCAGCGATCGGCAAGAAAGAGTTCCGCAAGATATGCTTGTTGAAGACGACTTTTTCCGGCACGCCCTTGCTGCGGGCAGTCTTAACATAGTCTTCCACCTTGTTGTCAATGATCCCGGTCCGCAGGTATTGCACCGTCCCAGTCGTTGCGATGATCGCATAAAGAATTGCCGGTAAAATCATGTGCTGCAGGCGGCTGAAGAAAATTCCCCAAAAGCCGCTGGCATTAGCGGAAACCGTCCCGCTGATCGGGAACCAGCCCAGAGTAAAGCCGAAGAGCCAGAGACCCAGCAGGTAAAAGACAAAGCCAGGGATAGCATAAGTCACATAATTGAAAACTGAGATTGCTCGGTCCTGCCATTCGCCTTCATGCTTGCCGGCGCTGATCCCCATTGGGATGGCAATGCCGTAGAGCAAGACAGTTGACAAGAGCGAGAGCCAGAAAGTGTTCTGAGCCCGGTCAGCAATCAAAGACGCAACCGGTACGTGCTGGATATAGCTTTGCCCTAAATCACCATGAAGCAAATTCTTAATCCAGCGCATATATTGAACCGGCACTGGGTCATTCAAGCCATAAGCCTGCTTTAAGCGGGCGATTTCCTTTGGGCTTGAGTTAGGGTTGATCAAGCCGGTAAAGGGGTCCCCAGGCATCATTTTCGCCAGCATAAAGACAATAATACTGAGCAAGATCAGCTGCGGGATCATAATCAAAACCCGTCTTAAGACTGTTTTCCACATTTGCTATTCTCCTCCCTTAAGCTGTTCTTTCGGCAAGGCAACCTGGTGGTTAGGTGCAACCTCGGTCAATGGGTAGACCCGGCCATCTGCATCATACCAGTTTGCCTGGTCCTGCAAAAATTCCTTTTCTATTTCCCGCCGTCTGGCCGCGTGTTCAGCCCGGTGCTCAACGTCAACCTTCGGAATGGCTGACAAAAGGCGCTTGGTGTAAATATGCATCGGATTCTTGTAGATCTCTTCCTGGCTGCCCACTTCCACTAAACGGCCCCGGTGCATGATCGCCAGGTTTTCGGACATGTGCTTGACCACGCCAAGGTCATGGGAAATAAACAAGAAGGCAATGTTGTACTGCTGCTGAATGTGCTTCATGAAGTTCAAAACCTGGGCTTGAACTGACAAGTCCAAGGCACTCGTTGGTTCATCGGCCACGATCAGCTTCGGGTTAGTAGCAACGGCGCGGGCAATCCCGATTCTCTGCCGCTGGCCACCAGAAAATTCATGGGGGAACTTGTAGATCGCGTCACTTGGCATCCCTACGATGTCCAGCAATTCCTGAACCCGGTCACGTTCCTGGTCAGTCGTCAGATTTTCAAAATTCCGGATCGGTTCAGCAATAATGTCCTCAATCCGCTTGCGGGGGTTAAGACTGGACATGGAGTCCTGGAAGATCATCTGCACGTCTTTGTTGTAGTTCATCTTCCGGCGGACTGATTCCTTGGTGATGTCCTTGCCTTTGTAGAGAATCTGCCCGCTGGTCACCTTTTCCACGCCAACGATTGCCTTGCCAGTCGTGGACTTGCCGGAACCTGATTCACCAATCAAGCCGTAAGTTTCCCCTTCTTTGATTGAAAAAGAAACCCCATCAACAGCCCGGACATAATCAGTAATTCTGTTCCAAAAGCCCGACCGGATTGGGTAATGGACCTTCAGATCTTTAACTTGAATAATTTCTTCTGCCATACTTGCTACCTATCCTTCATCTTGAAAGTGGAAAGTCTTCCAGCAGGTGCAGCGGACAAAGTGATTTGGCTCTACTTCGTGCAGCTGTGGATCTGCTTCATGAGCGTCAGCTGGAATCCATGGAATTCTCGCGGCGAAACGGTCACCGGTCCGCGGCATGTTTTTCAGTGACGGAACCGTGCCCTGGATCACGTGCAAATCATCTTTGTCATCATCTGACTGCGGCATGGAGTTTAGCAGTGATCGGGTGTAAGGGTGCAAAGGATGAGTAAACAAAGTTTTCACATCAGCTTTTTCTACAATTTGCCCGGCATACATCACGGCAACTTCATCAGCCGTTTCTGCCACGACGCCCAAGTCGTGAGTGATCAAGATGATGCCTGAGCCGGATTCTTTCTGGATCTCTTTAAGCAAATCCAGGATCTGGGCTTGAATAGTCACGTCCAAAGCAGTCGTTGGTTCGTCAGCAATAATGATCTCAGGCTTGCAGGCAATGGCCATCGCAATAACCACTCTTTGCCGCAAACCACCGGACAGTTCATGCGGGTACATGTCATACATAGCTTCCGGCTTCGGCATCCCGACTTGCTTGAAGAGTTCAATCACCCGGCCGCGGCGCTGCTCTTTATTTAGGTCCGTGTGGTAAAGCAAGGCTTCCGCTACCTGGTCCCCGACTTTCATCAAGGGGTTCAAGCTGGCCATCGGGTCCTGGAAAATCATGCCAATATTGTTGCCGCGAACTTGGTTAAACAAATCCTCACTCAAATTCACCAAGTTCAGGTTCTTGTACTTAATTTCTCCTTGAACCCGGGTGTTTTTCCGGTCATAGAGGCCAACGATGCTGGAGGCAATCGTACTCTTGCCGCAGCCGCTTTCGCCAACAATAGCTAAAACCTCGTTGCGCTTGAGAGTAAAATCGATGCCATCAGCCGCGTCATAGAACTCGCCTTGCAGGCGGTAGCCGGTATGAAGCTGTTCGACGTCTAGTAAAACGTTTTGCTGATTGTCCAACTTTTTTCTCCTTCAAAATAATTATTAGTTAGTAAATAAATATTACACTAGTAGATTTTAACTTTTCTCAAATCTTTTTCAATAGATTTTTAACATTTTTCTAGTGTTTTTTACTTATTTCTTCATCATTTCCGCCAATTCATATCATAATTGTTAAATTATCGTTCGATTTTTATCATATTTTTCTGCCTTTTCCGGAAAATGCGCACAAAAAAAGCATTTGCCACAGATTCTTCTTTGGCAAATGCTAATTAAATATTAGTTGTTTTCAATTCACTTTCAATTTGCTTTCAATCCACTTAACCTTGGTGGCTCTTGATGTAGGCTACCGCATCAGCAACAGTGGTGATCTTTGCAGCGTCTTCGTCAGGGATTTCAGCGCCGAATTCATCTTCCAGCTGCATGATGAATTCCACCAGGTCGATTGAGTCCGCGTCCAGATCCTTGGTAAAGTCAGTATCCATGGTGATCTTGTCCTTGTCCAGCTGGAAGTTGTCCGCGATCAAAGTGGCAATCTTGTCAAAAATTTCTGCTTCAGTCATTATTCTTTCTCCTATAATTTCTAATCTTCCTATTTAGCAGGGTATTCTTTTTTGCTTATCCTTATTTGCTAAATTCTTTCTTAAAAATACTAATCAAGTCTTCAGCTAAAATCTTGTCGATCTGCTTAACCGCGTAGTAGACGGCCCGGGCGTCAGACCGGCCGTGCTGCTTAACTACTGGTGAGTTCAAACCGAGCAAAACAGCCCCGCCGTACTTGGCCGTGTCAAAACGGCTGGCGACAGACTTCAAGGCATCTTTGGCTAAAAGGGCACCCAGCTTGGCCTTAACCCCATTGTTCATCAAACCGTCTTTCAGCATGTGGATGATGACACCGGCTGTCCCTTCGATGCTCTTTAAGACCGCGTTGCCAGTAAAGCCGTCCGTAACGACAACGTCTGCCTTCCCTTGCAAGAGCTCATGGCCTTCAATGTTGCCAGTGAAGTTCAAGGAACTGTCCTTCAAGAGCTGGTAGACTTCCTTGTGCAGGTCGTCACCCTTGTCAAATTCTGCCCCGTTATTCAAAAGAGCTACTCTCGGCTTGGATACGCCGCGGACCTTTTCAGCATAGTAGGATGCCATCTCAGCCCATTGCAGCAGGTATTCCGGCTTGCTAGTGGCGTTAGCTCCAACGTCAATGATGTTGAAGCCGTCATCTGAAGATTCAACCGGCATGGTCGGCATGAGGCCTGGCCGGGCAACGCCCTTGATCCGGCCGACAATAAAGATCCCGCAAGTTAACAGAGCCCCGGTATTGCCCAGTGACAAAAGGGCGTCTGCCTTACCTTCCTTGACCCAGTTAGCTGCTACGACCATGGAAGAGTCCTTCTTGGTCCGCATGGCCTTGACTGGCTCATCTTCATCCAGGATCACTTCCGTGGTGGCTACTATTTCGATCTGGTCATCGCCTGCTGGCAGCAGCTGCTTCAGCTTGCCTTCATCGCCAAAGAAAATGAACTTGTCTTCCGGCAATTCTGGCTTGGCCTTCAAAACTGCTTCTACAATCGCCTCAGGGGCATTTTCCCCGCCCATGGCGTCAATCGCGATTTTTCTCATCAATAATCTCTTTTTCTATTTGGACTAAGCTCTCGCTTGTACGATTTTCTTATATTTTATCACAGCTTGCAGGTCTGCCAACTTTTCTGCTTTCAAGTCTGGATCAGCCTGGACGATCCGCTTGGCCTCGTCTCTGGCCACCACCATGACCTGGTAGTCGCTGACAACGCTGCCTGTCCTAAATTCCGGCAGGCCTGACTGGGCCTTGCCAAAGAGGTCACCCTCGCCCCGCATCTTGAGGTCTTCTTCCGCGAGCTTGAAGCCATCGTTGGTTTCAGCCACGATCTTCATCCTCTTCTTGCCGGCTTCAGTCTTGGGGTCAGCCAAAAAGACGCAGTAGCTTTGCGTCTGCCCCCGGCCGATCCGCCCGCGCAGCTGGTGGAGCTGGCTTAAACCAAAGCGGTCAGCATCAAAGATCACCATCAAGTTGGCATTGGCCACGTCTACTCCGACTTCGATCACGCTGGTTGTAACCAGGATATTTATCTCTCCAGCCGCAAAGCGGTCCATGATGCTTTCTTTGTCAGCTGCCGCCATTTTGCCATGCAAAAGAACAACTTCCTGGTCTGGAAATTCGCCAGCCAGCCTTTCATGTAATGCTTCAGCGTTCTCTAGGTCGATTGTTTCCGATTCGCTGATCAAGGGCGTAACCGCGTAGATCTGGAAGCCTTCGGCCAGTTGCTGGCGCATCAGGGAATATACCTCATCCAGCTGGCTGCTGGTCTTCCAATAGGATTTGATCGGCTTACGGCCGGCAGGCAGGTGTCTGATTTCTGACAAGGCGGTATCGCCATAGACAGTCAAGGCCAATGACCGCGGAATCGGGGTGGCCGTCATGGCCAGGATATCCGGCCGGTCGCCCTTGTTGATCAAGGCCAGACGCTGGGCAACGCCAAAGCGGTGCTGCTCATCAATGATCACCAAGCCCAGCTTCTTAAAAGCCACTTGCTCTTGGATCAAAGCATGGGTACCGATCACCACGTTGATGCTGCCATCAGCCAGTTCCCTATAAATTTCCCGCCGCTCCATGGTCTTGGTTGACCCGGTTAAAAGGGCCACCCGGACACCAAAATCTTCCAGCATGGCGGAAATCTTTTGGTAGTGCTGGTTGGCTAAAATTTCCGTTGGCACCATCAAAGCTGCTTGGTAGCCAGCCGTTACTGCTCCATAGATGGCAAACACCGCAACCACAGTTTTCCCGGACCCAACGTCCCCTTGAAGAAGGCGCTGCATCTGCCGGTCAACAAACATGTCGGCAAAAATCTCATTGATGACCTTTTTCTGGTCAGGCGACAGGTCAAAAGGCAGGGACTTGGTCAGCTTGCCAATTTCTTCCAGGTCATAGTGCTTGGTATAGCCGCTGTGACTCTTATTCTGGCTGGACATCAAGGCCAGCTGCATCTGAAAGAGGAAGAATTCCCGGAATACCGCGCTTCTGCGGGCCTCTTTAGCTTGAGCCAAGTCTTTAGGGTGGTGCATGGCGATAACCAGATCCTGGTCATCCATAAGCCGGTAATGCTGCCGCAAGTCCTCCGGCACGGCATTGCCCATCTCGTCCATGCTTTCGGCGATCGCCAGGTCTATCATGGTCTGCAGCTTCTTTTGCTTGATCTGCCGGTTGACCGAATAAATGGGTGCCATTCCGTCATCTTCATGCTTGCTGGCGATGAGCTTATAGGCTGACAGGCTCTGCTTTCTGAGCTCATATTTACCATAGACGGCAATTTCCTGGCCCACGCTCAGCTGCTTGGTCAGCCATGGCTGGTTAAAAAAATTGACCATGATAATATCATGATCAATTCGCAGTTTGAAGCTGACCCGGCTCTTGTGGTAGCCAAAGTAATTCTGGTAGGGGTTGGTTGCCACAATTCCTTTCAGCATGACCTTCTGTCCGTCTTCCAGCTGGTCCAGCGGAAGGTTCTCCAGTTCGTCATAGCGGTAGGGAAAGTAGAAGAGCAAGTCGTAGATGCTGTAAATGCCTAGCGACCGCAAAGCCTCTGCCGTCTTGGCTCCTACCCCCTTCAAGGCCGTCACCGGTCTGAAAATAGCTTCGTTTAAAGTCATTATTCTACAGAAATCAAGAAGTTATAAACTGGCTGGCCACCGTCGTGAATTTCGAATTCGCAGTCATCATCTTCATGAGCTGCTTCCAGGCGGTCAACAACTGCTTGGGCTTCTTCTTCAGTAGCGTCGCTGCCGTACATTACAGTCACGATTTCAGAGTCTTCGTCCAGCATCTTTTCCGTCATGGCTACAGTTGCGCTGATTGGGTCAGCGTCATCAACCATGATCGTGCCGTCTACGATACCAATGAAGTTGCCCTTGTGGATTTCAACCCCGTTGATTTCAGTGTCACGGGTTGCCCGGGTTACTTCACCAGACTTGACTGAACCGAGTTCATCACTCATGGCTTCAACGTTCGCGTCAACGCTGGCTTCCGGGTTGAAGGCCAGCATAGCGGTCAAACCTTGCTGGATAGTCTTGGATGGCACGATGCCGACCGGAATTTCAGCAACTTCAGCTGCCTGCTTAGCGGACATGATGATGTTGCCGTTGTTTGGCAGGATAATCGCTTGTTTAGCACCGGACTTGGTGATGGCATCAATGATGTCTTGGGTTGAAGGGTTCATGGTTTGCCCGCCGGAGATGATTCGGTTGACCCCTTCGCTTTCAAAGAGCTTGCGGACACCGTTGCCGGAAGCAACCGCGATCACTGCAAAGTCAACGCTCTCTTGTTGTTCTTGTTCGTTGTCAACGATCGTTTCGTGCTGAATCCGCATGTTGTCGATCTTGATCTTGCCCAATTGACCAAATTGTGACCCGTAAAGGAAGACCTTGCCTGGGTATTCAGTGTGCACGTGAACCTTGGCGATTTCCCCGTCAGAAACTGCCAAGAGGGAGTCACCCAATTCTGACAGATAGCTTCTGAATTCTTCCAGGTCAAATGGCTTCTTGTTTGGCACGTCAGCCTTAAGGTCAACCATGATTTCAGTACAGTAGCCGTTGGCGATGTCTGAAGTTGCCAATTGCCCTTGCACAGCCTGGTGGTGAGTCGCGTTGATCAAGGAGTTCATGTCGTCGGCATCTGGAACGTACTTGTCATCGAAGTTTTCGCCCAAGAGACCTTCTAAGAAGCCTTCATAGATGAAGACCAGACCTTGACCACCGGAGTCAACCACGCCGACTTGCTTAAGAACTGGCAGCAGGTCAGGAGTGCTCTTCAGAGCTTCCTTAGCGCCTTCAACCACGGCCTTCATTACTTCTTCTACATCATCGGTTTCATTAGCCTTGTTAGCACCTGCTTGAGCGCCGACCCGGGCCACAGTCAAGATGGTCCCTTCAACCGGCTTCATCACAGCCTTGTAGGCAGTAGCTACACCATTGCTAAAGGCATTTGCCAATTCCTGGGCGTTCAAAGTGGTCTTGCCCTGGGTTGCCTTGTAGAAGCCGCGGAAGAGCTGGGAAGTGATAACCCCACTGTTGCCGCGCGCGCCCATCAGCATCCCCTTGGCCAGGCTTTCAGTCAAGTCGCCGACACTGCTGCTTGCGTTTTCGGAAACGGCCTTAGCACCGCTTTCCATCGTGAGATTCATATTCGTGCCAGTGTCGCCGTCAGGAACTGGGAAAACATTTAGATCATTGACGAATTGCACGTTCTTGCTCATCCGGTGAGAGGCAATCCGCACCATGTCTCTAAATTCTTTACTGCTAATTTCACTTAAAACCAATATTGAATCCTCCACTTATCTAGTCGTCGAGAACCTTTACACCTTGGACAACGACGTTGACCGCCTTGGTGTCGATCCCCAGCTGGCTTCTTAAGTTATATTTGACACTGTCTTGTACATTACGACTTACTTCAGAAATTTTCAAGCCGTAGCCAACAATAATATAGACATCAACAGTTACTTGATTTTCGTCAGACTTAACAACGACGCCGCGCTTGTAGTTTGCCCGGCTTAAAATGCTGTCGACTCCGTCTCTGATGGCATTCTTGGATGCCATACCGACAACGCCATAGTTAGACGTAGCTGCACCACCAACAACAGTTGCAATTACACCGTTTGAAATATCAATCAAACCATACTTTGTCTTGATTTTAACAGCCATGTTTATCCTCCGTCTTATTTCCAATATACACCCTTATTTTATCATAACGAGATAAAAAGCTAACCCTAACGACTTTATTTTCTGGAAAATACTTTTCAAAATAACAATTGAAAAAGCTCAAACTTTATGGTAAAGTCTAATAGTATGACATGACATGTAAAGGGGGTTTAGCAGCATGGCAAAAGATTTCGTAACCGGTAAGAAGACCACTTTTGGTAACACGCGTTCACACGCTTTGAACTCATCACGTCGTTCTTGGAAGCCAAACCTTCAAAAAGTTCGCATTCTTGTAAACGGCAAGCCTAAGCGCGTTTGGGTTTCAACCAAGACTTTGAAGTCTGGTAAAGTTACCCGTGTCTAGTGACGAAACGAGCCCGTCAGATCAATGATCTGCCGGGTTTTATTTTTCTCTAAAATCATCAGCAAAAACAGGCAGCTTGAATAGCTGCCTGTTTTTTACTTCTCCGCCAAATTGACCACCCGGTCAAACATGGCTATTTCTTCATCTGAAATCTTGTGGGCTACTTCAATTACGGTGCCAGGGAAATTCTGCAGAATTGTCTGGTGAATCTGCTTGGAGAGGCGGGGATCCAATGCTGAAGTAGCTTCATCGGCCAGAAGAACCGGCCGCTTGGCCAAGAGAGCTCTGGCAATTTCCAGCCGCTGGCCCTGGCCGCCGGAGAGATTTTTACCTTCTTTGCCAACTTGATAATCCAAGCCCTTTTCTTCAACCAGGCTGGTTAAACCAGCTTTTTGACAAACTGCCAGCAGGTCTTCCCGGCTGACTTCTCTGCCTAAGGAAATGTTGTATTCGATAGTATCATCGAGAATATAGGGCTTCTGCTGGACAAAGGAGAAGTACTCGTGATCCCTGCTCCAATCGCCATTCGCGTCTTTTCCGTTGATCTCGTAGTCCCCATCTGCCAGCTCGATCCGGCCAACAAGGACGTTAAGCAAAGTTGACTTCCCCCAGCCAGATGGTGCTTCCAGCAATACTTTTTCACCATTTTTAACAGTTAAATCAAGATCATTCAAAAGCTTCCGGTCCCCTCTTTGCACACTTGCATCGTCTAAAGAAAGCTCCTTAAACTCATCCCGGTCTGCAGCACTTTCTTTTGCTGTAAAACCTGCCACGGCAGTATACTTTTTCCAGATCGGATTGCTGGTTTTAATGTCATTGACAGATGAAAAGATGCCGACAATCGGATTGATAAAGTTGTTGGCCAGCTGGGAGATCATCATAAAGGTCCCCAAAGTGATCTGCCCTTGGGTTACAAAGTAGATGCCCAGGCTAAAAGGAATGATCATGCTGCAGACATAGGCGAAAACCGTGATGACTTCACCCGTCACCATTTCTGTCCGCTTCATCTTGGCCAGGGCCGCTTCCATTTTCTGGCTGTAGTGGAGCATTCTGGAAAAAATGCTGTCTTCAGCGTCATAAAGTCTGGCAAAAGTAGCAAAATTGATGGTATCCGTCATTGCCTCAGTATATTTGCTGTTCTCCTCTTCCCAGGCAGAAGAAGCAGCTTCGATTTTTGGCCCGAAAATATTTTGCAGTAGACCAGGTGCCAGGGATGCGACCAGGAAGATCAAGGACAGAGCCCAGGAAGACAGCAGAGCCGCCGCAAATGCCGCAATAAACTGCAAACCATTAAAAACAATATCCAGCTCAGCTTCCACCCGGTGACTTTCGACCTGCTTCAAGTCATTGGTCATAAAGGACAAGTCAAGTTTTGGATCAGCATTATCAGAATACAAGAGATATTCTGTTGCCTGCTCCTTGATTTTCAAGTTGACATCCTTGATGATATTTGCCTGCATAATTTGGTAGATTAGGGCCAGGCAAGCAAAAAGGACAATACCCACAACTGCTTTAACAGTTAATTGTAATAAACTCCCCTTGGGATTTCCGGCAAAATTAATAAATTTCTGAAAGACATAAGCGATAAAAACCGCCTGCATTGCCTTGGCGGCAGCGAAGACCGCAAAGACCAGCAGTTTCCACTTGCTGGCATATTTTAACGTCATTTTTCTCCTCCTCGTAAATATTTTAGTAAGATCGTTAAATATGCTTAAAATAATACTACTGAAAAATTAGAATGTAAATATTGAAATCTAATTTTTTAAAAAAGGGTGGTAAGCAAAAAAGTCCCGCTTTTCAGCGAGACTTTTTTTATTATCTTAATTATATTAGCTTGTGCAAATCAAGCTTGCTCATAACGGTTCAAGTCTTTAGAATAAACGACCGCTACTAAGCCTTTCTTCAAGGATAACCGGCAGCTATCCTTATCCGGCAAAAACTCATTAGACGTGAAGGAACGCAGGTAGTCGCCACTATAAGGCGCCAGGTCATACAAGGCTCCCTCAATCGTCAAATCTTCTACCGGCATTAAGCAACTTACCCCAAAGTAGGTATAGTCCTGCTTCTGAATTTCATAGCTGCCAGCTTGCCGGTAAAAAATCATATTTTGCTTGTCAATCAAGGTCAACTGGTTGGCATACTTACGCAGGTCGGGATTCAAAATGCCAAAAGCATTAATCGCCGCGTGGTCCAGCCTGCCGCCAGTAGCCCCGTAAACCTTCAGCTGGTCAATCTTATAATCGCCAAAAGCAATTCCCAGCATCAGCTCAGAATCGGTCCAGTCCTTCTTTGGCACTGAATAGCGGATATCCGCAACCGTCCCTTCTACCCAGGCCAGTTCATCAGCCTTCAGTGAGTCAAAGTCCCCGATCGCCAAATCCGGCTTAAAGCCTAATTCCAGCAAAAGAAGCGCGCCCCGGTCAACCCCGATCAAAAGGTCGCCACTTTCTTGCGCCTGCTTCAGCTGATCTTTCAAATCAGCCGGCCATTCTTCCTTTGGCCCGCCAAGCAATACTGCAGCATCCATCACAAAACACCCTATCCTGTCTTATCTCATCACTTCAAATACTCCGGCATCCGGCCTTCCTCAATTTCCGTCCGCATGGCCAGATAATCGTCATAACGGAAAGCCGCGATTTCACCTAAAGCCAGCTGGTCTTTGACCGCGCACTTCGGCTCATGCAGGTGTTGGCAGCCCCGGAACTTGCATCCCGGACTCAAGGCTTTAAATTCCTTGAAATACGTACACAGTTCATTCAGCTTGATCGGCGTCAGATCAATTGCCGAAAAGCCTGGGGTATCCGCCAAAAAGCCTTCCCCTAATTTAAAAAGGGTAACCGTTCTAGTTGTATGTTTTCCTCGGTTCAAGCTGGTCGAGATCGCGCCCGTCGCCTGCCCCGCGTCTTCCTTGATAAAGTTCAGCAGGGTCGACTTCCCGGCCCCTGACTGGCCAGCCAGAGTCCAGATCTCGCTTTCCATGATCTGCTTTGGCAAGTCGCTTGCCAGATTTTCCCTGTCCAGATAAACCCGGTAGCCAATCTTTTGATAGTATGCCAGCTGGCTTTCTACTTCTGCCAGTTTTTCCTTTTCCAGCAGGTCGCTCTTTGACAGGTAGATCGTTACCTCTACCCCCTGCCAGGCAAAAAAGACCAGGAAGCGGTCCAAAAGAGCGGTGGAGAAATCCGGTTCCACTGCCGAAATGACCAAAAGCACGTGGTCGACATTAGCAACTGCCGGCCGGCCAATCCGGTTCTTCCGGGGCAGAATTTTCACCAAATAAGCCAAGCCCTGTTCATCCAGCTTGACCTGCACGCTGTCGCCGACCTGGGGCTTCTCCCGGTTCTTGCGGAAAACGCCCCGGGCCCTGGTCCGCACGACTCCTGCCGGCGTCTGCACGTCGTAGTAGCCGGCTATCAGAGAAACAACCGTCCCTTGTACTATTTCTGCCATTTAATTCCCGCTTTCACTGTCATCTGCTGAAACCGTCTCATCAACAACGGTTTGGTCATCACGCACAATCTTGATCTTGCCGTCACCCTTAGTAACAGAAAAAGTGATCGTGAAGTCCGTATCCTTGGTGATGTACTGGTCCCGGTAAATATTGCCAAGACTGTGGTCATCATCTTGGATATAAATCCGGACATGGTTGCCCTGGTTAGAGGAAGAGCTGGAGCTGGACTCACTGGATTCGTCACTTGATTCACTAGAGCTTGATGAACTCTCCTTAGCCTGGTAGTCAACCGTGTAGGTCTTCTTGACCTCTTTCTTTTCTGCACCCTTAGAAACCGTAACCGTCAAGCTGTCCCCTTCAGCGACTTCACTGCCGGCTGCCGGATCTGTTGAAATCACGTCGCCGCTGTCCACGCTGTCAGAGTAATCCTTCACAACCTTGAGGTTCAACTTCTTGCTCTTAGCGTAAGACTGGGCATTCTCCAAGCTCTTGCCCGTCAAATCTTCCAGTTTAAAAGTGGTCTTGCTGCTGGAGGAGCTGGAGGGCTTGGGCTGGTCTTCCAAAGCCACGGCCACCACCAAAGTGATCGTTGTCTTAGAAGCATCTACCTTACGGCCAGCCTTGACGCTCTGGGAGATGATCAAACCTGGCAGGTACTCATTAGACGGTGCCTCCCGGCTCTTGACCTTGAAGCCCAGTTTCTTCAGTTTCTTTTTGGCGGTCGACAAATAAAGGCCCTCTACATCTGGTACCTTGGTCAAGTTTGGCCCCTTGGAGACCAGCAGGCTGACCTTCCGCCCCTTGTCAACGGGGCTGTTGGCCTCCGGCGTGGTCGAAATCACCTTGCCCTTCTTGACCTCGCTGGAGTAGGTCCGCTTCACAGCCCCTACCGCCAGACCGGCACTCTTCAAAGAGGTCTTGGCTGCCTTTTCCGTCATGTTCACGACGTCAGGCACCCGGACATTGTTGTGGCCAACTGCCAAAAACATAAAAAGCAGAATGGCAAAGACCGGGAATAATGACCCGATCCACCACCACTTATATTTCTTGATATTGGCCCATAAAGACCGCTTCTTTGGCTCTTCAGCCTTGCCTTCTTTGGCCTTCTCAGCCTGCATGACCTTGCCGTTCAAGGCTGGCAGGATCTTGGTTTCATCATTGTTGCCGTGGCTTGGCCGGTAAATGGCTTCACCTGCCCGGCTCGGATCCAGACTGGTGTCCAGATCAGCCTTCATTTCAGCCACGGAAGCATACCGGTCCCGCGGATCCTTGGCCGTCGCCTTTAAAACGACGTTTTCCAAGGCCTGGGGAATGGCCTTGTTTTGCTTTCTGAGGGACGGAATATCGTCTTCCGCATGCTTGAGGGCAATCGCTACCGGCGTTTCTCCGTTAAAAGGCACATGGCCGGTCAAGGCCTCATACAGGATGATCCCCAAAGAATAGATGTCAGACTGTTTGGTGACCATCCCGCCCCGGGTCTGTTCAGGAGACATGTAGTGCACCGAACCCAGGACCGAATTGGTCTGGGTGATCGCGCTTTGATTCAAGGCAACCGCGATACCGAAGTCGGCAATTTTGATGTTGCCTTTTTCATCCATCAAAATATTCTGCGGCTTCAAGTCGCGGTGAATCACGTTGTGCTTGTGGGCCAGTTCCATCGCTGACAAAATCTGGTCCATGATTTTGATGACCTGCGGCAGGGGAATCGGGCTGTTTTCCCGGATATAGTCCTTTAAGTCGGGTCCCTTCACGTATTCCATGACCATATATGGCAGGCCATGGTCGGTCCCTACGTCAAAAACAGAAACAATATTTGGGTGGCTCAGTTCACTGGTGGCCAGAGCTTCTCTTTGAAAGCGGGCCAGAACTTGGGAGTCCTTCTGCAAGTCAAGGCGAATAATTTTAACGGCGACCTGTCTCTTTAAAATTATGTCATCAGCCAGGTAGACGTTAGCCATCCCGCCTTCACCCAGGGTGTCGACGATCCGGTAGCGGTCTCCGAGCAAATAACCTTTATTGATCACTCGCGCCATCCTCCTCATTTACGGCCAGGCAGACGGTAATATTGTCGCCGCCGCCCAGACGATTGGCTTCATTGACCAACTTGTTGCACCTCTCCTGCAGGTTTAGGCCCTTGGTTGCCAAAACCTGTTGAATCAAAGGATCCGATAGGGAATTGGTCAAGCCGTCAGTACAGAGAAGGAACACGTCGTCAGTCTTCATTTCAAGTTCATTATATTCCGGATCAATAGTGCTTGAAACGCCTAAGGCTTGAGTGATGATATTTTTCTGAGGGTGGGTCTTCGCCTGTTCTTTGGTGATCTGCCCCATCTTGACCAGTTCGTTGACTAAGGAGTGGTCTTCGGTGATTTGGCGGAAATTCCCTTCAGAGTAGCTGTAGGCCCGGGAGTCGCCCAGGTGGGCAATCAAGACTTCCTGGTCAAAGAAAATTGCCAGGACAATCGTCGTCCCCATCCCATTCAAATCAGGGAAGCGGTCTGCGGCCTTCAGAATCGTTTCGTTTTCTGAGCGCAGCTGGACGTCCAGCCACTTTCTGGCCAGATTCTTGTCGTGCAGGTCGGTATTGGCGAAGTTGTGGCCCAGGTGGCTGACCGCCATCGTGGATGCCACGTCGCCGCCCTGGTGACCTCCCATCCCATCGCAGACGATGGCCATGGTTACCCCAACGCGATTTTGAAAAATCTGCACGAAGTCTTGATTGCTCTCTCTAACTCTACCAATGCTTGAAGCAAATGCCGTTTTAATCACAAGTACTAACCCCTTGTCGTAAACTTGGCAATGAAAAATCCATCACTGTTGTAGCTGTCGGGCAGGATCTTCAGCATCCCTTTGGGAGCCGAGATCTTTGCCGTTTCAAATGGTTTCAATGCAAAATCTGGATGCGCGGCTAAAAATTTCCGCACGTTTTCTTCGTTTTCTTCTACAGAGATTGAGCAGGTGGAGTAGACTAACTCCCCGCCCTTTTTCAGCAAGCCGGCTACTTCATTCAAAATATCCAGTTGGATCTCAGCCAAATGGCTGATGTCTTCCGCCGTTTTCGTATAGCGGATTTCCGGCTTGCGGCGCAGCAGTCCCAGACCGGAACATGGTGCGTCTATCAATATCTTATCAAATTCTTGCCCGGAAAAATACTCCCTTGCCTTCCGCGCGTCCAAAGCTTTGACCTTGACCCGATCAGCAACCCGCATTCTGGCGGCATTTTCCTTGACCAGGCGCAATTTCTTTTCATGGATATCCAGGGCCGTAACTTGTCCTTCTGGCACTTGTTCAGCTATTTGGATGGTCTTGCCGCCCGGGGCGCTGCAGGCATCAAGGGCCTGTTCGTTTCCCTTAAAGTCAAAGGCTTCCGCTACCAGGCTGGCTGCTTCGTCTTGCACCGTAACTTCACCATCTTTGAAAAAGTCGGTCAAAACGATTCCGCCCCGGCTTAAGGCATAGCTGCGGCTGGCCAAAGGCGACTCCTTAGGAGCAAAATGTGCCCGGTCCAGGTCCCGGACGACTCTTTTTTCATCAGCCAAAGCAGAAATCCGGATTTCGTTTTTGGCCTTGCTGTTGAAGCTGGCCATGATTTTTTCCGCCCGGCTCTTGCCCCAGTTGGCCACGAAATAGTCACTCAGCCAAAGGGGCATGCTGCACTTCACGCTGAGATAGTCTGGCGCGTCTTTTTCCGGCAGGACTTCCCCCCGCCGCAATAGCGAGCGCAAGATCCCGTTGACCAGGCGGTAGCCGCTGGACTTAGGCCGGCCATAAGCCTTGGCCAGCTTGTTGGCTTCGTCTAAGACTGCCCGGTCCGGTACCTTGTCCAAAAAGAAGATCTGGTAGGCCGACATCAATAATAGTGGCTTGATATACGGCTCTCTCAGCCGGGCCTTGACCAGGTCCTTAAGCTGGTATTCCAGGTAAAGCTGGTATTGGATGGTTCCATAGACCAAGTTGGTAGCCAGCCGGCTCTCTTCGGCCGGCAGCTTCGCCGCTTTCAGAGCGTGGTTTAAGCTGATGTTTGAATATGAGCCCTGGTTGATAACCTTCATCAAGGTGTCCAGGGCCACGGTGCGGGCGTTAGTCTTCATCTACGATCTTTTCTCCTGCTGCAAACTTCTTCCCCTGCCCGTTCAAAAAGTCCTTGATGGCCATGGCCTTCTTGCCATTTGGCTGGACTTCAAGCAGGTTCAAGACCGTGTTGCCGGCAAAGCTGATGGCAAAGCGGCCCTGGTTGGTCAAGAGGTGGCCAGCTGGCAGACTGGTATTGTCATCAGCTACTTCCGCCTTCCAAACCTTTAAGCGCTGGCCCTTGATGACCAGGTAGGCGCCGGGGTCCGGGTTGAGGGCCCGGATCAAGTCCTTGGCCTCCTTGGCCGTCAATTTCAAGGAAATTCTCTCCTCAGCCTTGCTGATGGTTGGAGAAAAGACTACCTGGCTTGGATCTTGCGGCTTTTTGACAATTTCGCCACTAGCAATCTTTGGCAGAGTTTCCAAAAGCAGGTCCCGGCCAAGAGGAGCCAGTTCCGCGAAAACTTCCCCGCTGGTTTCATCTGGTCTGATCGGCAGGCTGGCCTGGGCGTACATGTCGCCGGCGTCCATTTCTTTGACCATTTCCATGATGGTCACCCCGGTTTCGGCATCCCCGTTTCTGACTGCATACTGGATCGGTGCCCCGCCCCGGTATTTCGGCAAAAGGGACCCGTGCACGTTGACGGCCGCGATTTTAGCTGACTTTAGAAATTTTGTCGGCAAAAACTGGCCAAAGGCAGCAGTGATGATGAAATCTGCTTCAAGCTGCAGCAATTCATCAAGTTCAGCTGACTTAGACAGACGGACTGGCTGATAAAGGGGCAAGTTGTTGGCCAAAGCCACTTCCTTAACCGGAGAAAAGACAACCTTCTGCTTGCGGCCAACCTTCTTGTCTGGCTGGGTTACCACGGCCAAAATATTATAACCGGCCTTGATCAGGCCTTCCAAAACTGTAGCGCCGAATTGCGGCGTCCCTAAAAAGATTACTGAATTCACGTTTATTGTTCCTTTACATAATTCTCTCTGGCTCTGAATCGATCTCAACAGTCAGGCCGTACTTTTTCACTTCCTGGGCCTGGTCCTGGATCTGGTGCAAGAGCTCATTTAAGTGTTTTTCTCTTTTATATTTTACCAGTATTTGGTAATAATACTGGCTCTTTAAGCGGCTGATTGTTGCCGGAGCCGGACCAAGGATAATGGTTGGCGCCCGCAACTCTCTTTGCAATTGGTGCTTGATTTTAAAAGCCTCCCTAGCCGCGTTTTGCTCATTTTTGGCCGAAACGGAGATTAAGACCGTGTAAAAGTAAGGCGGGTAGTCGCCGGCATGGCGGACCTGCATTTCTTTGGCATAAAAAAGCTCATAGTCCTGCTTTTGGGCCAGGCGGATGGCATAGTGGTCCGGATTATAAGTCTGGATCATGACCTGCCCTTCCTTATCAGCCCGCCCGGCCCGGCCAGCAACTTGCGTGAGCAATTCAAAAGTCCGCTCAGAAGCATTGTAGTCGGGCAGCCACAAGCCGGTGTCGGCATTGATCACCCCAACCAAAGTCACGTTGGGGAAGTCCAGTCCCTTGGCAATCATCTGCGTGCCCAGCAAGATATCGGCTTCTCCCTGGCCAAAACTGGTCAAAATCTTGTCATAGCTGCCCTTTCTCCGGGTCGTGTCGACGTCCATGCGGAGAATTTTGGCTTGAGGAAAAAGCTCAGCCAGCTCTTCTTGCACCTTCTGCGTCCCCGTTCCTAAAAAGCGGATCTGCCGGTCCCGGCAGTTTGGGCAAATTTCCGGAACAGCTTCTTGGTAGCCGCAGTAGTGGCATTGCATGGTCCAAGTATCCTTGTGCATGGTCAAGGACAAGTCGCAGTTGGGGCACTTCAAAACAAAGCCGCAATTGCGGCAGAGCATGAAGTTGGCAAAGCCCCGCCGGTTTAAAAGCAGAATCACCTGCTCTTTTTTCTCCAGCCGCTTTTGAATCGCCTCAGCCAAAGGACAAGAGATGTCAAACTGGCTGCCGGCAAACTGCACGTGCTTTAAGTCAAGCAAGTCGACTCGCGGCAGGGGCTGGCTCTTGGCCCGCTTTTTTAAGCGCAAAAGCTGGTAGACGCCCTTTTGGGCCCGGGCCCGGCTGGCCAAAGACGGAGTCGCGCTGCCCAAAATCAAGGGGCAGTGGTGGTAGCGGGACCGCCAAATCGCCACGTCCCGAGCATGGTAGCGGGGATTATTGTCCTGCTTATAGGAGCCTTCATGCTCCTCATCGATAATAATCAAGCCCAGATTGTCCAAAGGGGCAAAAACCGCGCTTCTGGCACCCACGACCACCTGGGCCTGGCCCCGGCGGATCCTGCGCCATTCATCATAGCGCTCCCCTTCCGACAAGGCCGAGTGCAAAACCGCCACCTGCTGGCCAAAGCGGGCCTGAACCTGCTTGACCATCTGGGGGGTCAGGGAAATTTCCGGCACCAGCATCAAGGCTGTCCTGCCCAAGGTTAAAGTCTGGCTGATCGCCTGCAGGTAGACTTCGGTTTTCCCGGAACCGGTCACCCCTTCCAAAAGAAAGGTCTGGCTGACCCGGCCCTTGATGTCCTGGCTGACCCGGCTTAAGGCCGCGGCCTGCTCGTCATTTAAGTCCAGGGGGCGGCTGGGCGCAACCGGCTTGGTTGGCCGCCGGTATTTTTCCTGCTCTTTTTCCTGCAGCCATTTTTTGCTGACAGCCGTTTTCAAAGTAGCTGAACTGATGCCCAGGCCGGTCAACTGCTCCCGGCTTTTTGGATAGTCAGCCATGTTCTCGGCCAAATCGACCAGCAATTTCCTTTGCTGGCTGGCCGTCTTCCTGCTTTTTGCAAAAATCTCCTGGTAATCAAGAGCAGTTAACAGAGGATAGTAGACCGAAACCAGCTTCTTTTTAGCCTTGTTTTCAACCAGGTATTCAATCCTGGCATCCCCCTTGTCAAGGAGCTGCTTGACCAGCTTGATCAAGCGCGGCTCTTCCAGCTTAGCCAAATCTACCGGATCCCCGGCAAAAAGGGGCAGCTGCTCTGCCCGCTGGCTGTTTGGCAGGAGGATTTTCCGGTAATTGGCCCGCATGACGCCCGGCAGCATGGTTTTCAAGATGCTGATCCGGTAGGCAAAAATCTGCTGGGCTAAGTCGCTGGACAAGGCAACCAGCTCGGGAGTCAAAGGTGGCATTTCATCGACCACTAAAAGCAGGTCCTTTAATTGGCCGGTAAAGTCACTGCTTTTTTTCACGGCAACGACAAAGCCCTGGACCTTGCGGCGGCCAAAAGGTACTACCACCCGGCTGCCAACTTCAGCTTCCAGGCCATCAGGGATATGGTATTCAAAAACGCGGTCGGTCTGATGGGCGGCCACATCGACGATAACTTCTGCGATCAAGTCTTTCACCCCTTTCTTAACGCTAAAAAAGGAGCGGGCTTCAGGTCCGCTCCTCTTCAAGGATTATTCTTCGGCTTCACCGTGAGGTTCAACGTCAATCGTTACCTTGCCGGCAGCAATTTCTTCCAATGCTTGGCCGACTGGCTTCAAGTTGTGGTAGTTGTCCAAAGCGCCCGGCTTGCCGGCTTCCAATTCGTGAGCCCGCTTGGCAGCCAGAACTGACAGTGAGTATCTTGAATCGATTTCATCTAGCAGCTTGTCAATTGATGGATAGGTAATTCTCATCTTAGTCCTCCTTAACCATTTTCCGATAATCGTCGATCACGCGCTTGACGCTGACGTGTTCAGCGTCAACGATTGCTTTAATGTGGTTGACGGCGTTAGCAACAGTGTCGTTGACTACCGCGTAGTCATAGTCCTGCATCACCAGAATTTCCTTGCGCGCTTGGGCAATTCTGCCCCGAATCACGTCTTCGGATTCAGTGCCCCGGTGTTCCAGCCGGTCTCTTAAGGTGTGCAGGTCAGGCGGCGTCAAGAAAATAAAGACGCCATCTGGCATTTGTTGGCGAACCGTTCTGGCCCCGTTGACATCGATTTCCAGCAGAACATCCTTGCCGGCAGCCAGCATTTCCTTGACCGGACCCAAAGGGGTGCCGTAAAGGTTGCCAACGTATTCGTTGTATTCCAGCAGCTGATTGTCAGCGATGGCCTGCTTGAATTCTTCTCTGGTCACGAAGTAGTAGTCTTTCCCGTTCACTTCGCCTTCACGGGGCTTGCGGGTAGTCATTGAGACTGAGTATTCGAAGGGAAAGACCTTGTGTTCAACAATTGCGCTTTTGACGGTTCCCTTGCCAACCCCGGACGGGCCGGACAAAACCAACAGTAATCCTTTATCTGCCATGATAGCTCCTTTTTTTGACTAGTAATTCTATTTTGGACCATAAGCGCCTTCTGATCAAGTCTTAAGGCCGAAAAAAGCTTTTTTAAAAAAGGGGCTTGCTTTTTCGAATATTCGTTCGTATAATATGTTTACAAACAGGCGTTCGAAAATTATTTACTTAAAGGAGTCTTCATCATGTCCCAATTTCAAACTTTTGCCAGACAAGCCGCCCAGCCCCTCAAGAAGGCCTTTCATTATCTCTTTGCCTATGACGAAGACCGGCTCACCCTCCGCGGCGACAGCCTGGCCGTTAACTTAGCCAAGCTGCAGCTGGCCTTCTTGAAAAGGCAGTATCTTCTGGTCACCTTGAATGATGGCAGCTGGCGGGTCGGCAAGATCACTAAGCGGATTTCACCCAGCCGCTTCGTTTTCCGTGACGCCGACAACAAGATTTTTTACCTGCTTGACATTAATGACATTTTAACAGTTGAGCTGCCTTAAAGCAAAAAAGGGTCTGTTTTCTCCAGACTCTTTTTGCACTTATGTTCTTGTTTATCTTTCGTTACTTTACGCTGGCGTACTTGAACTGCCAACCGCCCAGGTTGTCGTTATAGACGTTCTTGATTTCCGGTCTGATCAAGTAAGCAGTTGAGATGTAGTAGATTGGGGTGATCCCTTCATCCTCAAGTAAGATGGCTTCAGCTTTTTGCAAGTCGCTCACCCGCTGGCTGCTGTCGCCGGTCGTCTTGGAATCAGCGATCAAGCGGTCGTATTCGCTGTTAGACCACTTGCCGTAGTTTCTGCTGTTGTTGCTGGTCAGGAGGTCCAGGAAGGAAATAGCGTCGTTGAAGTCGGCGATCCAGGTGGAAACCATGACGTCGAACTTCCCTTCTTCCCGGCGGGCCATCCGGGTCTTAAACGGCACGGTCGTGGTTTCAACCTTGATCTTGCCCAGAGTCTGAGTTAATTCGCTCTGCAGGGCTTCAACCGTCTTCTTGCCGGAATCAGTGTCATCAGCCATGATGGAAATCGTGATGGATGACTTGCCCAGTTCTGCCAGGCCCTTATTAAAGAGCTTCTTGGCTTCAGTTTTGCTGTACTTGTTGTAAGCTTCTGAGCTCTTGGCAACGCCGCTGGTGTATTCACTGTCACCGACATACATTACGCCCTTGGCCGTAAAGGTCTTGGCTGGCTGGTTGTTGCCGCCTAAAGTGCTGCAGAGACCAGAGCGGTCAATCGCCATAGAGATTGCCCGGCGGATGTTGACGTTGGCCAGGTTCTTGTCTTCTTGCAGGTTGTATTGCAGATAGGCCGTCCCACCGTTGTTAATCAGCTGGAAGCCAGGCTTTTTAGACAGTTGCTTGGTCTGGGAAGAGTCCAGGCTGAGGGCGTCCAGCTTGTTTGACTGGTAGAGGTTGTAGGCAGTTGACGGCGTCTTCTGCACGCTCCAGTCAATCTGCTGGATTTTGACATTCTTCTTGTCCCAGTAGTACTTGTTCTTGACCATCTTCCAGGAGAGGTTGGAACCCGTCCAGCCCTTTTGAACATACGGGCCGTTATAAAGCATGTACTTTGAAGCTGTCCCGTAGTTTGACCCGTACTTCTTGACAGCCTTTTCCGCCTGCGGGAAGAAGAGGGCGAAGGCCATCAAATTCTTGAAGTATGGAATCCGCCGGTCCAAAGTCACGACCAGCTTGTAGTCGCCTTCTGCCTTAATACCCAGGCTGGATAAAGGCTTCTTGCCGGCAGTAATTGCCGTGGCATTTTTGATGCCTTCAAACAAGTAGGCATATTCTGAAGCCGTCTTGGGGTCGACCGTTCTTCGCCAGGAATAGACAAAGTCCTTGGCTGTAACCGGACTGCCGTCGCTCCACTTGGACTTGCGCAGGGTAAAAGTATAGGTCTTGCCGTCCTTGGAAACGGTGCTGCTGGTGGCTAAGCCTGGCATCAGCTTGCCGTTCTTGCCAGTCCGGTACAAGCCTTCCATCGTGTTTCTGAGCTGGTCGAAGCTGACGGTATCGCTGGCCTTGGACATGTCGATGGTCGAAATTTCAGCTGAAGCTGACCAAGAGAATTCCTGCTTCTTGCTGCCTTGACTGCTGGATTTACCGCAGGCAGTCAGCATAACCATTGACAGGGCCGCCAAAGCCAGCGGCGCTTTATTTTTTATGGATCTCATTTTTTCGTCCTCTCTTTCTTGCAGATTTTACACTGTTTCCAGAAACACATCACTTTTTCTGGAAACTTCTTTAAAATCATATTAAAATAGAGATTATCCATTGTCAATAATTTTTACCTGCGGATAAAGTGAAAATTATGTTTTCTTCCCATTAGCATGCAAAAAACTCTCTTGCCTTTTGGCAAGAGAGTAATTTTTTGCTTATTTCTTCTAGCTGTTTTTTAATCTTGTTGCTGGCTGGCAATCAAGTCAGCAGCGTTTTGCTCAGCTGCCTCACTGACATTGGCACCGGCCATCATCTGGGCGATCATCTTGACGCTGCTGTCTTCATCAAGCTCCTTGACCTGAGTAAAGGTCTCGCCTTCTGCAACGGTCTTGGCGATAGCAAAGCGGTGATCGGCACTGGCCGCTACCTGCGGAGAGTGAGTGATGGCAATAACCTGCTTTTGGCCGGCAATTGCGTGCATCTTCTTGCCGATAGCCGCTGCCACTCGGCCGGAAACCCCGGTGTCAATTTCGTCAAAGACCATGGTGCCGACCGGTTCAACCCGGGAGAAGATAGCCTTCAAGGCCAAAATCAGCCGGGACTGTTCCCCGCCAGAAACGATCTTAACCAAAGGCATCAATTCTTCGCCTGGGTTTGGCGCGATGTAGAAGGCCAGGTCGTCCGTCCCCTTGACCGTGAAAATGTCGGTCTTAGCAAAGCGGATGGAGAAGCGGGCCTTGTCCATGTACAGATCGGCCAGTTCATGCTTGATTGCTTCTTCCAGCTTCAAGGCTGTAGCTTCTCTGGCCTGGTGGAGGTCGCTAGCCAGGACTGACATTTTTTCCTCAACGGCTGCAATCTGCTTGACCAGTTCTTCCTCGTCAAGGCCGCCAGTTTCAAACTGGCTGAGTTCCTGGGAGACTTTTTCATAAAAATTAAAGACGTCAGCCAGGCTTGGACCATACTTCTTCTTCAAGTTGTTTAAGAGGTCCAGGCGGTTTTGCACATACTGATAGCGCTCTTCGTCAAATTCCAGGCTGTCCATGATGTCGCCAAGTTCTGAACGGGCATCGCTCAGCGAATATACCCCGTCAGTAATGGACTGGGCCACGTTCTTGAAGTCCTTGTCCAGGTCAGCTAAGTCTTCTGCCGTCCCCTGGGCATCCCCCAGCAGGCTGGTCAAGCCGTGCTCGTCGTCGTCAAAAAGCTGGATCATGAAGTTGGCGGATTCGGCAATCTTTTGGTAGTTGTTCAGCTTGTTGAACTCATCTTCCAAATCCTGGTCTTCATGTTCATCCGTCAGATCTGCCTGGGTGAGTTCTTCGACCTGGAACTGAAGAATGTCCTGGCGCTGGGCCAGTTCCCGGCTGTCGCGGCGCAAGTGCTCCAGGCGCTGGTTGAGGGCCAGCCAGGACTGGTATTCAGCTTGGTACTTGGCTAAAAGGGGCTTAAAGTCCTTGCCCGCGTATTCATCAACCAGGTCAATCTGCCGGCTTTGGTCCATCAGCATCTGCTGGTCATTTTGGCCATGGATGTCGACGAGGTACTCGCCGATTTTTGCCAAAGCAGTGATGGTGGTCAGTTGCCCGTTGATCCGGATGACGTTGCGGCCCTTGCTGGAGATCTCCCGGCTGATGATCAAGTCATCGCCGTCCATCGGCAGGCCGTAATCAGCCGCAATCTGCTCAACTTCCCGCATTTCATCGTCTTGCAGGGTAAAAAGGCCGGTCACTACTGCCTTGCTCTGGCCAGATCTGACCATTTCTTTTTGGGCCCGGTGGCCTAGCAAAAGGGAGAGTGCATCGATCAAGATGGACTTGCCGGCCCCGGTTTCCCCGATCAAGACGGTCATTTGCGGCTGAAACTTGATTTTCAGACTCTTAATGATGGCAAAATTTTGGATATCCAATTCCACAAGCATAAGCGTCCCACAGCATCCTTTCTACAGCCCCTGGGCAGCCCGGTCAACCAGCTCGCTGACTGAGCCGGACCAGAGATTCTGCCCTGGATTTGCCTGGTCCTTTTTCAAGTGAATCAAAAATTCAATATTCCCCTTGCCGCCCTTGATTGGCGAATAGTCAACGCCCAAAATGGAAAAGCCGATTTCCAGGGCCTTGACCATGGTGTGTTCAATCACGGCTTGGTGAACCGCGTGGTCACGGACAATCCCGTGCTTGCCGACATTTTCCGGACCTGCCTCAAACTGGGGCTTGATCAAGCAGACGGCATCCCCTTGGTCTTTCAAGATTTCATACATTGGCGGCATGATCAAGTCCAGGGAAATAAAGGACACGTCCGTCATGGCAAAGTCCGGCAGGCCTTCGGTAAAGTCGGCTGGAACCGAGTAGCGGAAGTTCTGTCGCTCCATCACCACCACCCGGGGGTCATCCCGAAGCTGCCAGGCCAGTTGGTTGTAGCCCACGTCCAAGGCATAGACCAGCTTGGCCCCGTTTTGCAAGGCCACGTCGGTAAAGCCCCCTGTTGAAGCCCCAATATCCAGGCAGATCTTGTCTTTTAAGTCAATATTCCAGACCTTGACCGCTTTTTCTAATTTGAAGCCGCCCCGGGAAACATACTTGAGCTTGTCTTTTTTAATGAAAAATTCTTCATCAACCGGAAACTTCTCCCCGGCCTTGTCGATCCGCTGGTGGTTATGGTCAGTCACCAGCCCCGCCATGATGGCTCTTTGCGCCTGGGTTCTGGAGTTAAAAATTCCCTTGGCGGCCAATAATACGTCCGCGCGTTCTTTACTTGCCATTAAAGCACCTTCTGATACAAATCCAAAAAGCCCAGCAAAACTTCTGCCTTTTCCCCGGCCAGATCAGCCTTGCCCATTTCAATCAGCTGCTTGAGCTCCTGTCTAGTTGCTTCAGCCCCCAGCATGGTCAAGCTGTTGTTCTTGCCAACTTCTTGATCCTTATGGGTCGCCTTGCCCGCTTCTTCCTGGCTTTCAACGATATCTACCAGGTCATCATAGAGCTGGTAAGAGCGACCAAAGTGCTTGGCAAAGGCCAGGTACTTTTGGGCCTGCTGGTCTGGGCAAGCGGCTAAAGCCGTGGCCATCTGGACGCTGGCCAAAATCAAGCAGCCGGTCTTCAGCCATTCCATATGGTCAATTACTTCTTCGCTGCTGTCTTCAGTGTTGGTGGTGTCGATGTCCAGGTACTGGCCAGCCACCATCCCCTTAGGACCCACTGCTTCAGTGATGATCTCGACCAGCTTCCAGTTGTGTTCAGCCTGGGCGATCCACTGGATGCCTAAGGGCTGGAGGGCATCCCCAGCCAAGATAGCTTCAGCCTCGCCCCACTTCTTGTGGCTGGTCAATTTCCCCCGCCGATAGTCATCATTGTCCATGGCCGGCAGGTCATCGTGGATCAAAGAATAGGTATGGATCAGTTCAATGCCGCAGGCTGCCTGGATTTCTTTTTCCGTGATTTCAATGCCCAAGGCGTCCAAAGTTGCCAAAAAAAGCAGGGGCCGCAGGCGCTTACCCCCGGCCATGACTGAATAAGCCATGATTTCGGCAAAGCGGGGGTCATCGCTTTCCTTTGGCAGTTGCCCCTTTAAAAAATCATTGACTATCGGCGTGTACTTAGCTTGAAATTCTTTAAAAGTTGTCATGATCTTATTCCTTTGGCGCTGAGGCATCAGTTGGGTCAAGTTCCTTCTCGCTGCCATCTGATTCAATCAACTTGGCCACGGTGTTCTCCGCCTTGGTCAATTCCTGCTTCAATTCCCGGCTCAGCTTGACCCCAGTTTGGAACTGGGCCAATGATTCTTCTAATGACAACTGGCCATTTTCCAGCTGACCAACGATTTCCTGCAGCTCCTTGAGCTGACTTTCAAAATTGTTCTTTTCAGTCATTTTTTTCTTCCTTAATTTCTTCAATCCGGCCGATCGCCTGGCCATCCTTTAAGTGCAGGCGAACCTGGTCGCCTGGCGACAATTGCTGAACTGACTTGACCACGGTGCCGCTTGCGTCAGTCGTGTAGCTGTAGCCCCGGGCCAGGGTCTTTAAAGGACTATAGTCGTCCAGCTGCTGGACGGCCTGCCGGCAGGCGGCCTGCTTTTGCTCCAGAATCCGCTTGATCCCCAGCTCCAGGCTCTTGGCCAGGTAATTATTTTCCTGCTTGAGCTGCTTGATCCGCCGGTCTGGAGCCTGGTGCTGAAGGCGCTGGGTCAAAAGGCTGAGCTTTTGGCTTTGGTCTTTGACAATAACTTCCATCATCCGGTTCAGCTGCTGGGACAATTGGTCGACCTGCTGCATTTTCTGCTCATAGAGGCGCTGGGGTTCTTTCATGATAAAAGAATTTTCCAGCTGGGCCAAAGCCTGGGCCCGGACCTGAATAACGGCCCGGATATCAGTCAAAAGCCTGGTCTGCAGCTGGCCGATCTCAGCCAGGACCCGGGTCAGATCCGGCGTCGCCATTTCAGCGGCTGCTGTTGGCGTAGCTGCCCGGCAATCGGCGGCCAGGTCGCAAAGAGTCGTGTCTGTTTCGTGGCCAACTGAGGAAATCACCGGCATTTTCATGGCGTAAACCTGCCGGACCACTTCTTCTTCGTTAAAAGGCCACAGGTCTTCTAACGACCCGCCACCCCGGCCGATAATGAGCACGTCATATTCATCTGCCCGGACTTGAATCTGCTGCATGGCGGAAACCAGGCTGCCGGCCGCGCCCTCTCCCTGCACCTGGGCCGGGAAAAGGTCGATTTCAGCGTGCGGGAAGCGGCGGTTAGCCGTTACCATGATGTCGTGGATGACTGCCCCAGAGGCTGAAGTCACAACCGCGATCTTATCTGGAAAAAGGGGCAGAGGCCGCTTGTGCTCTTGGGCAAAAAGGCCTTCTTTAGCCAGTTTCTCCTGCAGCTGCTTGAAGCGCTCAAACAAGGCCCCCAAGCCGGCTGGTTCCATGCTTTTGGCATAAAACTGGTAGCTGCCCTGGGCCTCATAAGTTGACAGGCGGCCGGTCACGTAGACCTTCATCCCTTCTTCAGGCTCAAACTTGACTTTCTCAAAATCACCGCGGAACATTACCACATTGATTTTAGACTTGTCGTCTTTTAAAGAAAAGTACTGGTGACCACCTCTGCGGAAGCGGAAATTCGACAATTCCCCTTGGAGAAAAATTTGATGAAGGTAGGGATCTCGGTCAAACTTCTGCTTGACATACCAATTTAATTCACTGACAGTCAAGTACTTTTCTTCAGTCCCCTTAATCGAGTCCATGCTGTCTCCTTGTCAATTTAATGACTTCTTCCATTAAAAACTCTACCGTCAATGGACCAACCCCGCCGGGCACTGGCGTGATCCAGCTGGCCTTTTCTTTAACGGAATCAAAATCAACGTCGCCGACCAGGCGGCCGTCTACCCGGTTGATGCCCACATCGATCACCACGGCACCTTCTTTGACCATGTCAGCCTTGATCATTTCCGCCTTGCCAACCGCGCAGACCAAGATATCGGCCCGCTTAGTCAAGTCAGCCAGGTTCCGGCTGCGGGAGTGCAGGATTGAAACAGAAGCATTTCTTTCCAGCATCAAGGCGGCCAGAGGTTTGCCAACAATATTTGACCGGCCGACGATCACGGCGTTTTTGCCAGTCAAGTCAATTTGGTAGTGGTCTAAGAGGGCAATAATGCCGGCAGCCGTGGCTGGTTCAACAAAGTGCTTGCCCTGCCAAAGGCGGCCGATATTAGCCGGAGTCAAGCAGTCAACGTCCTTCTCTGGATCGATTCTTTCGATTACCCGGTCAGCATTGATCTGCGGGGGAACCGGCAATTGGACCATCAAGCTGGAAACTTCCGGGTCGGCATTCAAGCTGTCGATCAGCTTTAATACATCTTCTTCACTTTCATCAGCCGGCAATTGGTAGACCAGCTGCTTGATCCCCAGTTTCTCAGCCTTCCGTTTCTTGGAGGCGACATAGACCTTGCTGGCCGGGTCATCACCAATATTGATTACGCAGAGTTTAGGGCTGACTCCGTGTTCTTTTAAGGAAGCCACTTCGCTGCCTAACTTTTCGCCTAATTCCCGGGCCAGCTTCTTCCCGTCCAAAATTTCTCCCAAAATTGCCTCCTTAAGAAAAAAAGCCGGCAAAACGCCGGCTTAAAGATTATTCTTGCACAAAGTTTGCCAATATGCCATTGATGAAGGCCTTTGACTTCGGGTCATCAAACTCGTCACACAAATTCAAAGCCTCGTTGATGGCTGACCGGTCTTCAATAACCGGGCTGTACAGCATTTCGTACAGGGCTACTTCCAAAATCGCCAAGCTGGTCTTGCTCAACCGCTCCAAGCGCCAGCCTTGCTTCAAGTTAGCGGAAAGCTTGTCACGCAGTTCAGCCTGCTTGTCGATCACGCCGCTGACCAGTTCCTTGCTGTAGGCCGGCAAAGTATCCAAGTCCAAAGCAGACTTGACATTATCTTCCAATTCACTGGCCGTCAAGCTGGGATCCTGGTTGTACAGATAAATGGCTTGCAGTGCAATTCTTCGACTATCGTGTTGATTCATTACTTATCTTCTTCTTGATCGGGGAATAATGGTTGATCAGCATCTTCAAAGTTCTTTTCATCTTCAGGGAAGACGAGACCAACGACATGAACATCAATTGACTTCAAATTCATATCCGTCATCTGAGTCAGCTGCTGCTTCAAAGCTTCTTGAATCTTGCCCGCAACAGCTGGCACGTTGACGCCGTACTTGAGATATACGTAAACGTCAGCCGTCAGTTCGCCGTCTTCATCAACAGAGACGGCAACTCCCTTGCCCCGATCCTCGCGGCCAAAGACACGGCTCAAGCCTGACTTCAAGCCACCGCGCATCCCGGCAACGCCGTCGACCTTCTGAGCAGAAATGCCCAGAATGACTTCGAGTACCTGCAGGTCGATCTTGATTTGATCGCCCTCATCATTGCCGCTTAAAACGATTGTTGAATTATCAGCCATTTTTCCACCTCGAAAACTACTACTTAGAACGTGATACGTATGAACCGTCACTAGTGTTGATCGTCAGCACGTCACCAACGTTAATAAAGAATGGCACGGTGACAACCAAACCGGTTTCCATCGTAGCTGGCTTACCACCACCTGATGAGGTATCGCCGCGGATGCCTGGTTCGGTTTCAACGACTTCCAGGTCAACCGTGTTTGGCAGGTCCAGACCCAAGGTTTCACCATTGTGGGAAATAATGTTCACAATCATGTTTTCCTTCAGGTACTTGGCTTCCTGGTCAATCTGGGCGTTCGGCACTTCCAATTGCTCGTAAGTTGCCGTGTCCATGAAGACATAGCTTGAACCGTCGTTGTAAAGGTATTGCATTTGCCGGGTTTGAATGTCGGCCGTTTCAACCTTGGCAGTTGAACGGAAGGTGTATTCTTGAACAGCGCCGGTCCGCAAGCTCTTCAGCTTTGAACGAACGAAGGCACTACCCTTACCTGGCTTTACGTGCTGGAATTCAACGATACGCCACAGGTCGTTGTTGTATTCGATCGTGAGGCCGTTCTTGAATTCGTTAACAGAAATCATTGTCATCTGGTAAATCCCCCATTTCTACATCTTAAATTGTACCAATAAACACTAAATTTTACCATAAAAATAATCTTACAGGTGAATGAGTTCGTCCTTTGGCAAAGTTGACAAAACTTCCGGCATGTCGCCGTTAACCAAAATATCATCTTCGATCCGAACCCCGCCTTGCGGCAGGTAGATGCCTGGTTCAACCGTGTGCACGATTCCATTTTCCAGGGTCGTCTGGCTGAACAAAAATTCCGGCTGGCACATTTCGTGGATTTCCAGGCCGATCCCGTGGCCAATCCCGTGACCGAAGTATTGCCCGTAACCAGCGTCATTGATGTAGCCGCGGGCTGCCTGGTCAACATCCTTGCCAGTTGCCCCGACAACGGCGGCAGCAATCCCCCGCTTTTGGGCTTCCAAAACGATCTTGTAGATCTTTTCCAGTTCGTCTTCCACGCTGCCCAAAGCGTAAGTTCTGGTAATGTCGGCGGTGTAGCCGTTGTATGAGGCGGCCGCGTCAATTACGACCAGTTCATGCTCTTGCATCAAGCGGTCGCTGGCCACCCCGTGAGCCCAGGAAGACCGCGGACCGGAAGCGATGATTGAGTCATAGCCCGGGCCGTCGCCGCCGTATAACTTGAAGAGGTAGTCGAGCTTGGCGCCCACGTCTCTTTCTTTGGCACCCGGCTTGAGCATTGGCAGAACTTCTTCAAATGCTCTTTCCGAAATTTCAACCGCCTTCTTGAGAGTAGCCAGTTCCAGGTCATCCTTGACATTGCGGACCCGTTCCACGATTTCAGCAGCCATGACCATCTCAACATCTGGCAGCTGGGCCTTGATCGCGTCATATTCATAAGCAGAAACGAATTCTGCTTCGACTAAGAGCTTCTTGACCCCCAGTTTCTTGACTTCTGCCGCGATTTCAGCAGCTTCGCGTCCATGCTTCATGACCACCTTCAATTCACCCACAGCCTGGGCTTCGATTTGCGGGGCAAAACGGGAGTCTGACAGAAGTACCCGGTCGCCGTTTTTGGTAATGATCAGCTGGGCTTCTTCACCTGTAAAGTTGGTCAAGTAGCGGTAGTTTGCCCGGTTGAAAACCAGCAAAGCATCCGCGTCTTTGTCCTTGATCAAGTCAGCAGTTTCCTTGATCCGTCTGGTCAGCAGACTTAACAATTCATTGTTTTTGCTCATAAGCACCATCCTTTTCTGCAGCTTTTAAGCTTTTGTTCATGATGCTTTTATTATACAAAAGATCAAGGGCTTAAACATGCTTTCCCTTGAAAAAGGGCAAGAAAAAAGCAGGCAGCTGGGCTGTCTGCTCCTTTGCCGGCTTGATTATTCAGCGTCTTCTACTGGCAAAACAGAAACTTGCTTCTTGTACTTGCCAAGACGTTCGAACTTAACAACACCGTTAGTCAATGCGAACAAAGTGTCGTCGCCACCGCGGCCAACGTTCTTGCCTGGGTGGATCTTAGTACCACGTTGACGGTAGATGATTGAGCCAGCGTGTACTTCTTGACCGTCGGCACGCTTTGCGCCCAAACGACGACCAGCTGAGTTACGACCGTTGGCAGTTGAACCACCACCCTTGTGGTGGGCGAGTAACTTTGCGTTTGAAAGAATGTTCATCATCATAGTGTTCACCTCTTACTAAGCTTCGATGCTCTTAACAGTAACCTTGGTGTAAGGTTGACGGTGACCGTACTTAGAATGTGAGTGCTTCTTTGGCTTGTACTTGAAAGTTACAACCTTCTTTTCCTTGCCTTGCTTGTCAACACTGGCAACTACCTTAGCACCTTCAACTAATGGAGTACCAACCTTAACGTCGTCACCATTAGCTACCAGGATAACTTGGTCAAAAACAACTTCTTCGCCAGCTTGTACGTCAAGCTTTTCAACGAAGATACTTTCGCCTTCGGCAACCTTGTATTGCTTGCCACCGGTCTTAATAACTGCGTACATTAGTACACCTCCGTATAAAATTACTTAGACTCGCCATCAAAGGTGCTGCCCAAAGCAGGCTTGTCAACCTTATCTGCGCGGTTGCAGAATCGAGGTATCACTCAAATTGCAACTCTGTTAGTATAGCACGCTTTGCCCGCCTTGCTCAAGTCTTTTGCCAGGCAAATTCCTGTTTTTGCCAGATTTTTTGCGTTAAACTCAAAAGAGATAATTTGTAAGGAAGAAATCGAGGGAAAAATATGCCAAAATTCTATGGATACAAGCGCTGCTCCACTTCCCGCAAAGCCCAGAAGTGGTTTGACGACAACGGCATCAGCTATGACTTCCAGGACCTGGTGGAGACTCCGCCTGAAAAAGACCTGCTCTTGTCCTGGCTGACCAAGTACCAAGACCGCGGCCTGCGCTACTTTTTCAATACCAGCGGCCAGCACTACCGGCAAATGGGCCTGAAAGACAAGTTGCCGGACATGACTCTGGAAGAAGCAGCTGACCTCTTGTCTAAAGACGGCAAGCTGATCAAGCGCCCCCTGGTCGTTGATGACCAGCACTTAACCTGCGGCTTTAAAGAAGAGGTCTATGAGCAGACCTGGAAATAGCAAAAACAAGTTCCGACTTCCGGAACTTGTTTTTTATTTCTTTTATTCCCCTAAGGCTTGGGTCAGGTCAGCAATCAAGTCATCCGCGTTTTCCAGGCCAACTGAGAGCCGCAAAAGCCGCGGCGTAATCCCCAGCCGCAGGCGCTGGTCTTCTTCAACGTCATCATGAGTCTGGTAGTAAGGAATGGTCAAGAGGCTTTCTGCCCCGCCCAGGCTTTCCGCGAAAGTAATCAGCTTGACGCTCCTCAGAACTCGGTCGACTTCTTTGTCGCTGTCCAAATAAAAGGAGATCATCCCCGCCTTGCCCGGGTAGAGGACTTTTTCCACGTGCGGCGCCTGCTCCAAGAAGGAAACAATTTTTTTCGCGCTGGCCGTGTGCTGCTGCATTCTCAAAGGAAGAGTCTTCAAGCTTCTGGTCAAAAGCCAGCTGTCAAAAGCCGACATGGTATCGCCAACCGTGATCGTGTATTGGAAGTAAAAGTCGGCCAAGACCGGATCCTTGACCACCACGATCCCGCCTAAGATGTCGTTGTGGCCCCCCAGGTACTTGGTAGCTGAGTGAATAACCACGTCTGCCCCTTGGGTCAAGGGCTTTTGGTAATATGGCGTGTAAAAAGTGTTGTCAACAGCCACCAGGATGTCTGGATTGTAGTCATGAACGGCATCTGCCACGGCCTGGATGTCCACGCTCTTCATCATCGGGTTTGACGGAGTTTCCAGCCAGACCAGCTTGGTCTTTGGACTCAAAAGTTCCTTTAATGAGTCCACTGCTTCCCCGTTCCAGAGCTTGAACTTGATCTGGAAGTGGTCTGCCAGATGGCGGAAGTAGCGGAAGTCGCCCCCGTAAAGGTCGTCTAAGCTGACTACTTCATCCCCGGTCTTCAAAACGCTTAAGACCAGCTGAACAGCTGCCATTCCGCTGGCTACCGCAAAGCCTTGGCATCCTTCTTCCAGTTTGGCCAGGGTTTCTTCCACTGTTTTCCGATTGGGGGTCTCCACCCGGGAATAAGTGAAGCCCTGCAAGCGGTCAAAGTTGACCGCCTGGTCCAAGTCCGGATGCCGGTAGCAGGCCGACAAGTATAGGGGCTGGGCAACCGGATTAGCTCCGTCTTTAATGCTGCCAGCTTCCGCCACGATGGTCTCAAAAGACCGGGTATCTTTTTCTGTCATCTTTTTTCTCCATTTCCTAAAATCCGTTATCTTTTAGCCTTTTCCAGGGCCTGGTCAATGTCAGCGATCAAGTCAGCCGCGTCCTCAATGCCCACGGCAAAGCGGATCAGTCCTGGCTTGATTCCGGCAGCCAGCTGCTCTTCTTCTGACAGTTCAGCGTGGCTCATCTTGCTTGGCAGTTCGACCAGGCTCTCAACCGCGCCCAAACTTACAGCCAGGTTGAAAAGCCGCAAACTATTGACAAAAACTACCGGGTCATAAACTTCGTCGTCCAGTTCACAGGAGAAGACACCGCCAGCCCCTGTGGCTTCTTTACTCAGCTCCTCATAACCAGCTAAGTCTGGATCACCTGGATAGTAGATCTTGTCGATTCCGGCTTGCTTTTTCAAAAAGGCAATAATGGCCAGGACATTTTCCATCTGCCGGTCTAAGCGCAGTGACAAGGTCTTGATTCCCCGGGCCAGCTCATTGGAATCTTCCGGCGACAAAATCCCGCCAATGGCATTTTGCACAAAGTAAACCCGCTTTGCCAGCTCTGCTCCCTTGGCAATCACGGCCCCGGCACTAACGTCGGAGTGTCCGGCCAGGTACTTGGTCGCGCTGTGCACGACCAGGTCAGCACCGTATTCAAGCGGCCGCAAAAGATAAGGACTGAGGAAAGTGTTGTCGGTAATGGCCAGAATGCCGTGCTCATGAGCCAATTTGGCAATTCCCTCAACCGGGGTCACCTGCAAGAGCGGGTTGGTCACCGGTTCAAAGTAGATTGCCTTGGTATTAGGCTGGATCGCTTTTTCCACTGCCGCCAAATCCCTGGTGTCAACCGCCGTGAAATCCAAGCCCCGGTCTTTGAAGTACTGGTAGACAATCCGGAAGGTGCCCCCATAGATCTGATCACCGATGACGATATGGTCCCCTGCTTCAAAAATCGCCAAAGCCGCGTGAATCGCTGCCATCCCGCTGGCAAAAACAAAGGCCCGGTCACCGCCCTCTAAGCTGGCCAGTTGCTCTTCAACGGCATTTCTGGTTGGATTGCCCGACCGGGAATAGTCATACTTTACTGCCGCCCCGATCTTTGGGTAGGCAAAAGTTGTTGCCTTGTAAACCGGCACGGCCACGGCTCCTGTTTGATTGTCGTCTTGCCTTGGCTGGTGAACCAGCCGCGTGTTAAATCCCGCCATCTTTTTCCTCCTTTTTGTATTAAGCCTAATCTCATTATCAGAATTTTCTTTAATCTAAGCTTAATTATACCCGAAGGAGCCGGCTTTTCCTAGAAACGAAAATTGAAGAAAAAAATAACCTCCGAAATTAGGATCCTAATTTCAGAGGTCATTTTTTAACCACCAAGGTAGGCTTTTTGCACGGCCGGGTCGCTGAGCAGGTCCTGCCCACTGCCGGTCATCTTGACTTCACCTGAAGCCAAAACGTAGCCCCGGTTGGCAATGCTGAGGGCTTGCCGAGCATTCTGCTCGATCAAGAGGACAGTCATGCCTTCCTTGTTGATGCTTTTAATAATGTCAAAAATTTCTTGAATGTAGATTGGCGCCAAACCCATGGAGGGTTCATCCAGCAAGAGCAGCTTTGGCCGCGCCATCAAGGCCCGGGCCATGGCCAACATCTGCTGTTCCCCACCAGAAAGAGTGGCGGCATCCTGCTTTAGCCGTTCCTTCAAGATTGGGAAACGTTTGAACATGGCTTCCATGTCCTTTTCTACCCCGTCTTTATCCTTTCTGAGGTAGGCGCCCAACTGCAGGTTTTCCTTAACCGTCATCCCGGCGAAAATCCGCCGGCCTTCTGGGACCTGGGAAATTCCGGCAGCTACGATCTTTGGCGCGGTCAATTTGGACAAGGACTGGCCCAAAAAGACAATGTCGCCGTCAGCCGGCTTCAAAAGACCAGAGATCGTCTTCAAAATGGTCGACTTGCCGGCCCCGTTGGCCCCGATCAAAGTCACGATCTCACCTTCCTTGATGTCAAAGCTGACGTCGCGGACGGCCTTGATTGCCCCGTAATTGACTGAGAGGTGGTCGACTTTCAAAATTTCTTTAGGCATCTGCTCCACCTCCGAGGTATGCGTTAATTACGGCTTCGTTGTTTTGAATTTCACTTGGCGTCCCCGTGGCCAGCAGCTTGCCTTCGGCCAAAACATAGATTCTTTCCGCCAGGTTCATGACCAGGGACATGTCGTGCTCGATCAAGAGGACGGCAATCCCGTATTCAGTTTGCAGGCGCTTGATCAGTCTGGTCAAGTCAGCCGTTTCTTCCGGGTTCATCCCGGCAGCTGGTTCATCCAAGCAGATGATCTTTGGGTCAGTTGCCAGGGCCCGGACAATTTCAACCTTCCGCTGGGTCCCATATGGGAGACTGCCAGCAGGGAAGTACATGACATCCTGCAGGTCAAAATCCTTCAGCAATTCCTTGGCCCGCTCTTCCATGGCATCTTCCGTCTTATAGTAAGCTGGAAGCCGAAGAACCGCCGTCAAGAAGTTTTCCTTGTAATGGTTGGTCAAGGCAATCAGCACGTTTTCCAAAACGGACAACTGGCTGAAGAGACGGATGTTCTGGAAGGTTCTGGAAATACCCATCTGCGCCACCTTGTAGGCCTTGGTATTTTTCTTCACTTCCTGGCCACCGATTTTGACCGTACCAGTGGTGGCTGGCGCCACCCCGGTCAGGCAGTTGAAGAAGGTGGTCTTCCCGGCACCGTTAGGACCGATCAAGGCAACCAGTTCTTTTTCGCCCACGTGCAGAGAAACATCGTCGACCGCGGTCAAACCGCCAAAGACTTTGGTGATGTGGTCCGCGCTTAAAGCTTCTGTCATTTCAGTTCCTCCTCACTACTTGCTTTCTTTTCCGGCTTCTTTCATGTCGCCGTCTTGCTTTTTAGTCAAAAGGCGCTTGAAAGAGAATTCCCACTTGCCAAACAGACCGCCTGGCTTGAAGATCATGATGATGATCAAAGCGACCGCGTAGAAGACCATCCGCAAAACGCCCAGGCTTTGCAGAGCCGCGTCCAAAACACCCAAGAGGGTAGTGGCCACGAAGGTCCCGGTGATGCTGCCCAGACCACCAAGAACCACGAAGATCAAAATGTTGATTGATTCCATGATCCCGAAGCTGGACGGAACGATTGTCTGCAGGTATGAAGCGTACAGGGAACCGGCAATAGCAGCTGTTGCTGCCCCTAAAACGAAGGCTGACAATTTCCACTTAGTCGTGTTGACCCCCATGGCTTCAGCCGCGATTTCGTTTTCCCGGATGGAAATAACCGCCCGGCCGTCCCGGCTGTGAATAAAGTTGACAGTCACGATCGTGGTCAAGCAGACAAAGATGTAAACCACGTCCCAGGTCGCGAACTGGGGAATGTTAAACAGACCAGCTGCCCCGTTGGTGATCTTCATGTTGTTGATCACGATTCTGATAATTTCCGCTGCCCCCATCGTCGCAATGGCGAAGTAGTCACCGTGCAGGCGCAGGGTCGGAATGCCGACCAAGAGGGCAACAACAATCGCGAGAACCACCCCGACCAGAATCGACAGGTAAAAGCCACCTGCCGAATTCATCGTCTGGGTCATGATCCCGGTGGCGTATGCCCCCAGGGCCATGAAGCCCGCGTGACCCAATGAGAATTGACCAGAAAAGCCGATGACCAGGTTCAACCCGACCGCCAGAATGATGTTGATCCCAATCGTTACCAGCATGTTTTCAATGAAGGTATTGATCACGCCGGTCAGCATCAAGGTGTTGATCAGGTAAAAACCTGCCACCATGAGGATCAGCCAGCAAAGATTGTATTTCCAGTTTTTCTTCATCTGACTTCTTCCTCCTAAACCTTTTCAACTTGCTTCTTGCCAAACAGACCGCCTGGCAGGACAAGCAGGATAACAATCAAAACGATGTAGACGGCTGCGTCTCTGAAGGCTGAGAAGCCCATGGCCTGGACGGCCGTTTCCAGAAGGCCAATCAAGAAGCCGCCGACAGCTGCCCCTGGGATGGACCCGATCCCGCCGAGCACGGCGGCAACAAAGGCCTTGATCCCTGGCGTCATCCCCATCAGTGGGTCAATTGAGTTGTAGTACAAGCCGATCAAAACGCCGGCTGCCCCGGCCAGGGCGCTGCCCAGGGCGAAAGTAATAGAAACAGTATGGTTGATGTTAATCCCCATCAAGCTGGCTGCGTCGTAGTCAGTTGAAACTGACCGCATGGCCCGCCCGGTCTTGGTGTAGTTGATGATGTACATCAAACCCAGCATCAAAACTAAAGTAGTAACCAGGATGATCAGCTGAATGTTGGAAATCGTTACCCCGCCCAGGTCAAAAGTCTTCCGCTTGATGACCTGCGGGAAATTCCGCGTGTCTGAAGTTACCAGGTAGGACATCCCGTTTTCAAGGAAGAATGAAACACCAATGGCCGTAATCAAAGCAGCAACTCGGGGCGCGTTTCTCAGCGGCCGGTAGGCAACTGCTTCAATAATCACGCCGGCCAAGCCACAGACAATCATAGCCGTGATCAAGGCGGTGATAAAGCCAAAGTGCAGGTAGTTGATCGTGTAGTAACCCCAGTAAGCACCTAGCATGTAGACGTCCCCGTGAGCGAAGTTAAGCAGCTTTGAGATCCCGTAAACGATCATGTATCCCAAAGCCAGCAAAGCATAAATGCTGCCGAGGGAGAGCCCATTTATCAATTGCTGGAAAAATGTTTGCAAGTTTAAAACCTCCTTGACTTGCCTGTGGCATTACCGGCTAAATTATCAAATCCAAAAATTAATTACTTAACCGTGTAAGCCTTTGATACCTTGCCGTTGGTCATTTGTTCAACAACGACTGACTTTTGCGGGTTGTGCTTGGAGTCCATAGTGATGTTCCCAGTTACGCCCTTGAAGTTCTTCAGGTTTGCCAGGCCCTTTTGGATAGCGCTTGAAGATACTTCGCCTTCGTTCTTGGCAGCGTCGACGATCATGTAAACTGAGTCGTAAGCCAGGGAGCTGAAGGTTGCCGGTTCTTCACCGTACTTAGCCTTGTAAGCCTTCAGGAACTTAACAACTTCTGGTTCCTTGGACTTGGTTGAGAAGTGGGTAGTGTAGTAAACGTTGGTTGCGTTCTTGTTGCCGGCGATTTGGGCAAGCTTTGGTGAGCCCATGCCGTCAGCACCAACAACTGGAACGTTTAAGCCCATTTCCCGGGCCTGCTTGAGGACCAGACCGATTTCAGTGTAGTAGCCTGGCAGGTAGATTGCTTCTGGCTTTTTACCCTTGATGGTAGTCAGGGTTGAGTTGAAGTCCTTGTCACCTGACTGGAAGTATTGAGTAGTGACGATCTTGCCGCCAAGCTTCTTGAATTCCTTGGTGAAGGACTTGGTCAGACCAGTACCGTAGTCGGTTGAGTTGTCAGCCATGATGGCCACGCTCTTCTTCTTTAAAGTGTTGTACATGAAGTCAGCAGCCTTCTTGCCTTGGAACGGGTCGATGAAGCAAGCACGGAAAGCGTACTTTTGCGTCTGCCCGCTCTTGGTTTGAGTGAATTCAGCAGCGGTTGCTGATGGACCAACCATTGGCACGCCCGCTTTGGTCAGGTTGGCGATTGAAGCAGTAGCGTAAGCCGTAGCTGCCGGGCCGACTTGGGCAACGATCTTGTCGCTGTTGGCCATTTGGGCAGCTACAGAAGCGGCAGTTGAAGTGGATGACTTGTTATCGCTGATATACAGCTTAACCTTATAAGTTTTGCCGCCGATCTTGACACCCTTCTTGTTGATTTCTTGAGCAGCTAAAGCAACCCCCTTCTTTTCTTGCTGGCCGTAGCTGGCAACTGAACCGGAAAGTTCCAGGTTGACCCCGATTCTGATCGTGTTGTCACTGGACTTGTTGCCGGCAGTTGAGCTGGTCTTGGCGGTTGCACAACCGGTCAGGGCTGCGGCGGACATCATGGTTGCGGCGGCTAAGCCGAAAGCTTTCTTAAATTTCATGACGGTTTCCCCATTTCAATCAAATATATTAGACTTCTGATTCTTGATTATCACTTAAACCTAAATTAAAAAGGTCTTCACTCATCTCGTGAGTGAAGACTCTTAATCCGGATCATTGAGCTCACTCACAAATGCAGACGAAGAAGAGCTCACACAGAGCTCTACATAATTTGCAAGAGAGTAATGACGGCAGCTGAGAACAGCATGGCATTATTCATTTGTTGACACATTTGATATTTCATAATTCTCAGCTCCTTTTAATTTTAAGTTGCTTTTATTTTATTTAACTTTCGTCTTAATGTCAAGCTCATTTATCATTTTTGTTTAATTTTTGTTTTTAGGCAACAGAAAAAGGAGCCAATGGCTCCTTTTTCTAGCTTTAAAACTTCTTGCCGGTTGCCCGGTAGCCGATATCGCGCCGGTAGAAAGTCTGCGGGATATCCAGCTTGGCCAAGTAGGCATAAACGTGCTCTTGCGCTTCTTTTAAGTCAGCAGCTTCTGCCCGGACCATCAAGATCCGGCCGCCGCTGCCAGCCAAATCGTCAGCTGGGCCGGTTACGTTGGCATAGTCAACGTAAATACCCTCTTCTGCTGGCAATTGGCCTAGTTTTTGCCCCTTAAGTGGCTTTTTCGGATAGCCTTCAGCGGCCAAAATGACGCCAAGGACTGCCTCATCCTTTTCTTCAACGGCTGGCATTTCCTCGTCATTCACGTTGGCATCAACCAGTTCAGCAAAGTCGCTCTTCAAGCGTGGCAATACAACTTCCGTTTCCGGGTCGCCCAGACGGACGTTGTATTCGATCATCTTCGGCCCCTGCTTGGTCATCATGAGGCCCAGGTACAAAACGCCGTGGTAGTCATAGCCGCCTGCAAGAAGGCCCTTGGCCGTTGGCTCAACCAACTGGTCAACGATTTCTTGGTATTCAGCCTGGCTCAATTGCGGAACCGGGCTGTATGACCCCATCCCGCCAGTGTTTGGCCCCTTATCGCCGTCATAGGCCCGCTTGTGGTCTTGAGCCAAGGGCAGGAGACGGTACTTGCCACCTTGCATGACGGCAAAGACGGAGTATTCAGGGCCAGTCAGGAATTCTTCAAGAACAACCTGCTTTTGACCCTTGGCAAACATTTCCGTCAAAGTACTTTCTGCCGTTTCCTGGTCTTCAGCAATAACCACGCCTTTCCCGCCAGCCAGGCCGTCTTCTTTCAAAACGACTGGCAGGCCAAAGTCTGGCAAGGCAGCGATGGCCTTTTCTGCTGTTTGGAAGGTTTCGTAGCGCGGGTGCGGCACCTGGTATTTTTCCATGAACTGCAGAGCATAGTCTTTTGAACCTTCCAACTGGGCTGCTCTGGCATTTGGCCCGAAGATTTTTAAGTCAAAAGCGTGGAAGTAGTCAACGATCCCGGCTACTAAGGCATCTTCTGGCCCGACAAAGGTCCAGGCAATATCTTCCTTAATAGCAAAGTCCTTCAAGGCCTTGAAATCATCTTCTGGAATGCCAGTGGCTTTAACGCCGATCGCGGCCATGCCGGAGTTGCCCGGAGCACAGAAGACTTCAGCAACGTGCGGGCTCTTCTTCAAAGCGCGGGCGACGGCGAATTCCCGGCCACCAGACCCGACTACCAAAATTTTCAGCTTGTCTTTCATTTTTATCAGCCCTTTTAGTGTCTAAAGTGACGAACGCCGGTGAAGACCATGGCAATGCCATACTTGTTGGCCATGTCGATGGATTCCTGGTCACGGACAGACCCGCCTGGCTGCACGATTGCCTTGATGCCGTGCTTGCCGGCGTATTCAACGCAGTCACTGAATGGGAAGAAGGCGTCGCTAGCAATGACTGACCGGTCATCCAAGGCTTCTGCCGCGTGGTCGATGGCAATCTTTTCAGAGTCGATCCGGTTTGGCTGGCCGGCGCCAACGCCCAGAGTCCGTTCGTTGTTGGCCACGACGATGGCGTTGGACTTGGTGTGCTTGACGGCCTTCCAGGCAAAGAGGAGAGTTTCCAGCTGTTCTTGCGTTGGCTTAGCTTCAGTTACGCATTCCCAGTCAGCGAAGTCTTCGTCCAGAACGTCCTGGTCTTGCACCAGCAAACCGCCCATGACGGAAACAGTTTCCTTGCGGGTTGCTTCATCCTTCTTGCTGAAGTCCAGCTTGAGAATCCGCAGGTTCTTCTTCTTGGTCTTCAGAGCTGCCAACGCATCTTCATCATAGTCTGGCGCGATGATGATTTCCAGGAAGATCTTGTGCATCTTTTCAGCAGTTGCCAGGTCAACCTTCCGGTTCAAGGCAATTACCCCGCCAAAAATTGATACAGGGTCAGCTTCGTATGCCCGGTCCCAGGCTTCTTCCAAACTTTCCCCTTGGCCGATCCCGCATGGGTTCATGTGCTTCATGGCTACGACAGTCGGCTTGCTGAATTCGCGGACACATCTCAAGGCTTCATCAGCGTCTTTGATGTTGTTGTAGGACAGCTGCTTGCCGTTTAATTGTTCAGCCTGCAGAACTGAGAAGGCCTTTGGCAGGGCATCTTCGTAGAGCCAGGCCTTTTGGTGGCTGTTTTCCCCATAGCGCATGGCTTCCTTTAAATCGTAAGTCAAAGTCAGCTTTTCCGGGGCAGTTTCGCCGGCCTTTTCAGTCAAGTATTGGGAGATCAAGGCATCGTATGAAGCAGTCAGGCGGAAGGCCTTGGCCGCCAACTTAGCCCGGGTTTCCAAGCTGGTAGAGCCGTCTTTTTCAATTTCAGCCAAAACCTGGTCATAGTCGGCCTGGTCAACGACAATAGTTACGTCACGGTAGTTCTTAGAAGCTGACCGCACCATGCTTGGGCCGCCGATATCAATGTTTTCAATGGCCTCGGCCAGGGTCACGTCAGGCTTTTCAATGGTTTGCTTGAATGGGTAAAGGTTAACGCAAACCAGGTCGATTGGCGTAATCTTGTGTTCCTTCAAGGTTGCCACGTGCTCAGGCAATTCCCGCCGGGCCAGGAGGCCGCCGTGGATGTAGGGGTTCAAGGTCTTAACCCGGCCGTCAAGGATTTCCGGGAAGCCAGTCACGTCCTCAACTGAAATGGTTGGGATGCCGGCTTCGTCCAAAACGCGCTTGGTACCACCAGTTGACACGATTTCGTAATCATTGGCTACCAGGCCCTTGACAAAAGGAACCAGGTTGGTCTTGTCTGAAACACTTACAAGTGCACGCTTCATTTATTTGTTCTCCTCTTCAAATTTCAGCAAAGCTTTTCTTAAGGCTTCCGGATACAGGTGGTGTTCACATTCGTGAATTCTTGCTTCCAGAGTATCAACCGTGTCGTCATCGTAAATGGGCACGTGCTTTTGAGCAATAGCCGGACCAGAGTCCAGGCCAGAGTCGATATAGTGAACCGTTACCCCAGTTTCAGCCGGGTGGTCGGCAAAGGCCCGTTCAATTGAGTGCAGGCCGGGGTAAGCCGGCAAATATGCCGGGTGGAGGTTGACGATTCTGCCTTCATATTCGTTCAAAATCGTTGGCCCGATTACCCGCATGTAGCCAGCCAGGGCAATAAAGTCGATCTGGTAATCCTGCAGAACCTGGAGGATCTTTTCTTCGTACTTTTGCTTGCCGCCGCAGGACTTGACCGTAAAGGTCACTACCGGGGTGTGGAATTTTTCTGCCCGCTTGATCACCGGAGCGTCCGGGTGGTCACAAAAGAGCAGGGCAAGTTCGCCGGGCAGGTCGCCCTTTTGAAAATATTCGGCCAGAACTTCATAGTTGGTTCCGTTGCCGGATGCAAAAATTGCTACTTTCATCGCTGCCACCTATTTGATAATGATCTTTTCGCCGTCAGTTCTCTGGCTCAAGCGGCCAACTTCAAAGACCTTTTCGCCGCTTTCCAAAAGCAGCCGCTTGGCCTCTTCCTTCTTGTCAGCTGGAACTGCCAGAATCATCCCCAGGCCCATGTTGAAGGTCTGCCAGCAGTCATCATCTGACAAATTGCCAACTTGCTTGAGGTAGTTGAAGACATCTGGAACTTCCCAGCTGCCAGCGGTAATTTCTGCCACCAGGCCGTCATTAAACATCCGCGGCACGTTTTCAATGAGGCCGCCCCCCGTAATGTGGGCCACGCCGTGGACCAGGCCTTGCTTGATCAAAGGCAGGACAGACTTGATATAGATTCTGGTCGGAGCCAGCAGGCTTTCACCCACGCTCTTGCCCTTTAATTCAGCTGGCGTGTCAGTCAGCTTGACGTCATGGTCCTTAAAGAGAATCTTGCGGACCAGTGAAAAGCCGTTGGAGTGAACCCCGCTTGAAGCCAGGCCCAAGAGAACGTCCCCAGCTTGCGGAGTGTCAACTGACAAAAGGCGGTCTTTTTCCGCTACCCCAACCGTAAAGCCGGCCAGGTCATATTCATCTGGCGCGTACATGTCTGGCATTTCCGCGGTTTCCCCGCCGATCAAGCTGGCGCCTGCCTGCTTGCAGCCTTCAGCCACGCCTTGGACAACTGAAGCCAGGAGGGCTGGATCGTTGTGCCCGCAGGCGATGTAGTCCAGGAAGAAAAGCGGTTCTGCCCCTTGAGCCAGGACATCGTTGACGCACATGGCTACGACGTCAATACCGACAGTGTCATTTTTGTCCATCTTTTGGGCAATCATCAGCTTGGTACCGACACCATCAGTCCCGGAAACCAGGACCGGGTGGTCATAGCCTAGGGAATCAAGGTCAAACAGGCCGCCAAAGCCGCCGATATTGCCAACGTAACCCGGCCGCTTGGTTGAGGCTACCGCCCCCTTGATCCGCCGTACCAATTCATAGCCGGCATTGACGTCAACGCCTGCATCCTTATAGCGATTCACGATCATTCACCTCTGTTTTGCTTCTTTAAAATTTCTTCGACCGGTTCAACGTCCAGTGGTTCCTTGATTTGGTTTTCGTAGTCGTACAAAGGAGTCGGGTACTTGCCGTCAAAGTAGGCTACAGTTAAACCACCATTTGGCGCGTCGCCGGCATCTGGCATGTCAACCGCCTTGATCAGGCTTGGAATGCTTAAAAAGCCCAGGCTGTCAGCCCCGATCAGCTTGCACATGTCGCTGACGCTGTATTTGGCCGCCATCAAGTCTTTTCTTTCAGAAATGTCGATCCCGTAGAAGTGCGGGTACTTGAAAGGCGGAGAAGCAATCCGCATGTGCACCGACTTGGCGCCGGCTTCTTTCAGCATCTGCACGATCTGCCGGGAAGTCGTCCCGCGGACGATTGAGTCGTCAACGACCACGATATTCTTGCCGCTGACCACCCCGCGGACCGGAGCCAGCTTCATTTTAACCCCCTGCTCACGCAGAGCCTGGGTTGGCTGGATGAAGGTCCGGGCAATGTACTGGTTCTTGATCAAACCCATTTCATAAGGCAATCCAGCTGCTTCAGCATAACCAGTCGCTGCTGAGAGTGAGGAGTTTGGAACACCAATGACCATGTCGGCATCTTCTGGAGCTGGCTGTTCTTTGGCCAGCAGCATCCCCATCCGCTTTCTGGCGGTGTGGATGTTGACCCCGTGGATGATGGAGTCCGGCCGGGCAAAGTAGATGTATTCCATTGAGCAGACGGCCAGCTGGGTTTCAGTCGTATAGTGGTCGATCTTGATCCCGTCTTTGTTGATGATAATAAGCTCACCTGGCTGCACGTCCCGGACCAGCTTGGCGTGTACCGCGTCAAGGGCGCAGGATTCGCTGGCCACGACATAGCTGCCATTGTCCATCTGGCCTAAAACCAGCGGTCGGAAGCCGTTAGGGTCAAGGGCTGCATAAAGGGTGTCATTAGTCATCAAGAGGAAGGCAAAGCCCCCCTTGACCTCGTTCAAGCTGGCCTTCAAGGCTTCAATAAACGGCATGCGAACCTTGCGCCGAATCAAGTGGATCAAGACTTCCGTATCCGAGCTTGACTGGAAGACTGACCCGGAATCTTCCAGGCGCTTTTTCAAAGTCTGGGCGTTGGTCAAGTTCCCATTGTGGCAAAGAGCGATTTCCCCGTCCTGGAAGTGGAAAAGGAAGGGCTGGACATTGGCCAGGGAATCTGAACCGGCAGTACCGTAACGGACGTGGCCGATAGCCATGTTCCCCTTCAAAAAGTCCAGGTCAGCTGGGTTGGAGAAAACTTCTGACAAGAGACCGCGGTCCCGGAACTGACGGAGCTTCTGCCCGTCACTGGCCACGATCCCGGCCCCCTGCTGGCCCCGGTGCTGGAGGGCATGGAGACCGAAGTAGGTCACGTTAGCCGCGTCAGGAACGTTGTAGATCCCGAAAACGCCGCATTCTTCGTTTAATCCTTTGATTTCATAAGGCATGGCAGGGCTTCCTCCCAAATTTGCTTCAATTCAGCTACCGGTAAGTCAGCTGCTTGGTCCTTCAAAGTCAGCTTCAAGCTGTCGCCAGCAGTTTGGCCGAGCTTGACCGCGTCGCCGGCCAAAGCAGCAGCGAATTCAGCTGAGTATTCGCTTGGCACGCTGACCAGGAAGCGGCCTGGAGTTTCGCTGAAAAGTTCAGCACTGGTCAAGTCGCAGGCAACTTCTGCCCCGATGCCGTGGCCAAAGCTGCTTTCAGCCAGGCTGACCGCCAGGCCGCCTTCGCTTAAGTCGTGGGCACTGGCTACGTGGCCGGCTTCCATTTGGGCCAAGAGCCGCTTTTGGTAGCCCTTAATGTGGTCCAAGTCCAAATCGTTCAAAGAGCCGGAGATTTCCCCAGTCAGCATCTTTTGCAGTTCTGAACCGGCGTAGTCTGCCCCGGTTTGGCCAACCAGGTAAAGGTCGTCGCCCTCTTCCTGGAAGCTGTCTCTGACCAGGTGGTCCAGGTTCTTGACCAGACCGACCATGCCGACCATTGGCGTTGGGTAGATGGACTTGTCGTCAGTTTCGTTGTACAGGGAAACGTTCCCGGAAACAACTGGAGTTTCCAGAACTTCGCAGGCCTTGGCAATCCCCATGACTGAGTGGTGAAGTTCCCAGAAGACTTCTGGTTCGTTCGGGTTCCCGAAGTTCAAGCAGTCAGTGATGGCCAGAGGTTCTGCCCCGCTGGCGATGATGTTGCTTGCAGCTTCAACAACGGCCCGCTTGCCCCCGATTTCCGGATCCAGGTAGATGAAACGGCCATTGCCGTCAGTGGTCATGGCAATCCCCTTGTGGGTGCCGCGGACCCGCAAAACGCCGCTATCTTCACCAGGCCCTACAACCGTACTGGTTCTAACCATGGAGTCGTAAGTCTGGGTGAACATTTCCTTAGAAGCGATGGTTGGCTGGGCCAGCATCTGCTTGAAAGTCTTGGCCAAATCAGTAATCTCTGGTTCCCAGGCAGGCTTAGCCGCGTCATCGATCATGTGCTGCGGCTGCTTTTCTTCGCTTGGCTCTTCCAAAACGTCTTCAGTCAGGCTGGTTACCGGGATGTCGCAGACTACTTCGCCGTGGTGGCGCAAAACGTAGTTGTGGCCGCTGGTAATCCGGCCGATAACAACGGCGTCAAGGTCGTAGAAGTCAAAAATCTTCTTAACGTCTTCTTCGTGGCCCTTCTTAACGCAAAGCAGCATTCTTTCCTGGGATTCGCTCAGCATGATTTCGTAAGCAGACATCCCGCTTTCTCTTTGCGGTACCTGGTCCAGGTTCAGTTCCATGCCGGACTTGCCTTCTGAAGCCATTTCTGAACTTGAGGAAACGATCCCGGCTGCCCCCATGTCCTGGATGCCGACCAGCCAGTCAGCGTGCTTTTGGGTCAATTCTAGGCAGGCTTCAAGCAGCAGCTTTTCCATAAACGGGTCGCCGACTTGAACGGCTGAACGTTGGCTTTCGTGTTCTGAGTCAAATGAGTGAGAAGCAAAGGTTGCCCCGTGGATCCCGTCACGGCCTGTCTTAGCCCCGACGTACATCACGGCGTTGCCTTCACCTTGTGCCAGGCCCTTTTGCATGTCCTTGACGTCCAACAGGCCGACGCTCATGGCGTTCATGACTGGGTTGCCCTTGTAGATGTCGTCAAAAGTGAGTTCACCGCCGACAGTTGGAATGCCCATGCAGTTGCCGTAGCCGCCGATACCGGCTACAGTTTCGTTTAAGAGCCAGCGGGTGTGGGCGTCATCTAATTCACCAAAGTGCAGAGAGTCCAAAGTTGCAACTGGCCGCGCCCCCATGCTGAAGACGTCACGGAGAATCCCGCCGACGCCAGTAGCTGCCCCTTGGTAAGGTTCAACGGCAGTTGGGTGGTTGTGGCTTTCAGCCTTGAAAACAACTGCTTGGCCGTCGCCAATGTCAACTACCCCTGCCCCTTCACCAGGCCCTTGCAAAATGCGCGGGCCCTTGGTCGGGAAGAGACGGAGAACAGGCTTAGACTTCTTGTATGAGCAGTGTTCGCTCCACATGGCTGAGAAAAGGCCGGTTTCAGTGTAGTTTGGCAAGCGGTGCAAAAGCTTGTCACAGATGTAGTCGTATTCTTCTTCAGACAAGCTCCAATCGAGATAAGGCTTCTTTTCTTTGATTTCTTCTGGAGTCATTTCCTGCATCATTACGCTTTTACCTCCGCGTGGTCCAAAATTGACTTAAACAGGCGCAAGCCGTCGGTGTTGCCCAAGAGGGCTTCGACTGCCCGTTCCGGGTGAGGCATCATCCCTAAGACATTGCCTCTTTCGTTGGTGATCCCGGCAATATTGTTCAAAGAGCCGTTCGGGTTTTCCTTTGAGTAGCGGAAAACGACCTGGCCATTGTCTTCAATCTTCTGCAAGGTTTCCGGGTCGGCGTAGAAGGAGCCGTCAGCGTGCGCAATCGGCAGGTTGATCTTCTCGCCCTTTTGGTATTCGGAAGTAAAAATGGTGTCGTTGTTGACTACTTCCAGTTCAACCGTCTTGCAGACAAACTTCAAAGAGTCATTTCTCTTCAAGGCCCCTGGCAAAAGGCCAGCTTCAGTCAAGATCTGGAAACCGTTGCAGGTCCCGAAAACTGGCTTGCCAGCCTTGGCCATTTCGACAATGGCTGGCATGATGTTGGTAAAGCGGGCAATAGCACCGGCTCTCAAGTAGTCCCCGTATGAAAAGCCCCCTGGCAGCATGACAGCATCAAAGCCGTCCAGGCTGCTTTCCTTTGAAGGAACGTAGGCCACGTCAGCGCCGCAAACCGTGTGCAGGGCTTCGTAGAGGTCGATGTCGCAGTTTGAGCCCGGGAATTGGATTACCGCAAACTTCATTATTTTTCCTCCAAGATCTTGTAGCTGTAGGTTTCCATATTGAAGTTAACCAGCAGCTCTTCAGAGATTTCCTTAACAGTTTCAGCTACAGGCTTGTCCTTTTCTTCAATAGTTACGTCGAAGAACTTGCCGACCTTGACTGCCTTGACTTCATCGTGGCCCAAAGAGTGAATTGAGTTGGTGATGGCTTCACCTTGCGGGTCGAAAACTGATTGCTTGTAAGTAACGTAAATCCGTACAGTAGTCATTTGCTTAATCCTCCTTGGCCAAAGCATCCTTCAAACGGGCCAAAACTCTTTCGTAAACATCGATCAGGTTGCCGATTTGCCGGCGGTAAACATCCTTGTCCATGTGGTCCTTGGTTTCCATGTCCCACAGGCGGCAGTTGTCTGGTGAGAATTCGTCAGCCAGGACAACTTCGCCGTTTGGCAGGGTCCCGAATTCAACCTTGAAGTCAACCAGCAGCATGCCTGCTTCGGCAAACAGCTTGGTCAAAAGCTGGTTGACCTGGCGGGAGATTTCCCAGATCTGTTCATGTTCTTCATGAGTCAGCAGGTGGAAGGCAATGGCGTCTGATTCGTTCATCAGCGGGTCGTGCAGGGCGTCGCTCTTCATGAAGAGTTCTTCAACTGGGGTGTCCAGCTTCTCACCTTCTTCTTTCAAGCCATAACGCTTGCAGAATGATCCAGCCGCGATGTTCCGGGTAACGACTTCCAGGTCAATCATCTTGACCTTCTTGACCAATTGTTCGTTTTTAGACAGACGCTTGATAAAGTGCGTCTTAACCCCATGCTTCATCAAATATTCGAAAACCAGACTGGAAATTTCCGCGTCAAGTTCGCCCTTGTTTTGGAAGACGTCGTGCTTCAAGCCGTCCAACGCGGTAGCGTCATCCTTGTAAACAGCGCGGAGCACTTCTGGATCGTCAGTGGTCCACATTTCCTTAGTCTTACCCTGATAAAGCAATTCTGCCATTTTTTACCCTCCGATTAACACGAACTATAATAATGTAAACAGGAATTACTATTCGTAATTTCTTTCTTGAACTAAGGATAACAACTTAAAAAAGTTTGGTCAAGAGATTAGCGAACATTTTTAGCTAATGTTCCGCTTACAAACGGAAACAATCTCATTCTTTTTGGACATAATCTTAAAATAAAAGAGATATCAGAGAAAAGCCGAACAAAAAAGCGGCTCATTTTATGAGTCGCTTTTGATTATCTAAATTTCTCTATTCTTTTTATATTGCGGATCGCACTAAAAATTATTGTCTTTTTACACTTATTCCAAACCCAGCCGCTTGTAGATATCGTCGACGTGGCGCAGGTGCCAGTGGTAGTCGAAGGCATCATCAAGATCAGCCTTAGTCAGTTGCTTTTGAATGGTTGGGTCTGCTTCAAGCAGAGGGCGGAATGGAACTTGTTCAGCCCAGCACTTGGCCGTATATGGCTGGATCAAGTCGTAGGCAGCTTCCCGGCTCATACCGCTTTCAACCAGCTTGAGCAGAACACGGCCGGAGTAGATCAAGCCCAAAGTCTTGTCCATGTTCTTCTTCATGGTTTCCGGGAAGACGTCCAGGTTGGCCAGGATCTTGCCCATCCGGTTGAGCATGTAGTCAAGACCAATGGTGCTGTCTGGCAGGATTACCCGTTCAGCACCTGAGTGGGAAATGTCTCTTTCGTGCCAGAGGGTTACGTCTTCGTAGGCAGTTACGACATTGCCACGGAGAACTCTGGCCATCCCGCAGATGTTTTCTGAACCGATCGGGTTGCGCTTGTGCGGCATAGCAGAAGAACCCTTTTGCCCCTTGGCGAAGTGTTCTTCAACTTCATGGATTTCCGTTCTTTGCAAAGAACGGATTTCAGTAGCGATGTTTTCCAAAGAAGTTGCGACCAGGGCGATGGCGGCAATGTATTCTGCGTGCAGGTCACGTGGCAGGACCTGGGTTGAAATTTCCTGAGCGCGCAAACCCAGCTTCTTGCAGACATATGCTTCAACTTCCGGGTCAACCTCAGCGAAAGTGCCGACGGCACCGGAGATCTTGCCGGCTTCCACCCCGCGGGCAGCGTGTTCAAAGCGTTCTTGGTTCCGCTTCATTTCTGAGTACCAGCGGGCAAACTTCAAGCCAAAAGTAGTTGGTTCAGCGTGAATGCCGTGGGTGCGGCCCATGCAAACCGTGTCCTTGAATTCAAGGGCGCGCTTAGCCAGGATGTCGATGAAGTCCTGGATGTCCTTGCGGAGGATGTCGTTAGCCTGCTTTAATTGGTAGCCCTGGGCAGTGTCAACCACGTCAGTACTGGTCAAGCCGTAGTGCACCCACTTCTTTTCCGGCCCCAATGATTCAGAAACGGTCCGGGTGAAGGCGATGACGTCGTGGTGGGTCACGGCTTCAATTTCGTTGATGCGGTCAACGCTGAACTTGGCGTTTTTCTTGATCTTTTCCACGTCTTCTGCCGGAATGTGGCCAAGTTTGGACCAAGCTTCGTCAGCAGCGATTTCTACTGCCAGCCAGCATTCATACTTCTTTTCATCAGTCCAAATGGCACCCATTTCTGGTCGGGTATAGCGTTCAATCATTTATTTTCCACCTTTAAAAAATCAACAATAATCTGCTTATTAATTATACATCCCAAACTTTGGTCGCGGCAATCTCAGCCAGGGTCTTGTCGACATCGTCGGTCAAGATCGTCACGTGCCCCATCTTCCGGTCTCTGCGGACTTCGCCCTTGCCATAGTCATGGAAGGACCACTGCGGCTTTTCAGCAATCAGCTTTTCGGTTCCGGCCACGTGCTGACCCAAAACATTGACCATGACGACCGGGCTGAGCAGCTTAATTTTTGGCAATGGCCAGTTGCAAATTGCCCGGTTGTGGACAGCAAACTGGGAAAAGTTGCAGGCTTCAATCGAGTAGTGACCGGAATTGTGCGGGCGGGGAGCTAGTTCGTTGATGACGATTTTGTCGTCCTTAGTGACGAACATTTCTACGCCTAAGATCCCGCGCAAGTCGATGGCTTCAGCGATCTTGACAGCAGCGTTCTGGGCCTCTTTGGCCAAGTCCGGTGAGATCCGGGCTGGCACGATGCTTTCATGCAGGATTTCGCCCTGGTTTATATTTTCGCTGACCGGGAAGACCGTGACTTGGCCATCGCAGTTGCGGCCGACCATGACAGAGGCTTCCATGCGGAAGTCGACGAATTTTTCCAAGATGCAGTCACCGCAGGCTAAAACGTCAGCAGTCTTGTCCAAGTCGGCATTTTCTTTCAAAACGACCTGGCCCTTGCCGTCATAGCCGCCTTCACAGGTCTTTAAAACAGCTGGCAGGCCGAGGCTGCTGACAGCAGCGTCCAGGTCAGCCCGGTTCTTGACTGCTCTGAACTTGGCCACTTCACAGCCGGCACTTTGGATAAAAGTCTTTTCCCGGATCCGGTTGTTGGTCGTGTAAAGGAGCTTGGTCCCCTGCGGGATAAAGACTTGGTCCTTGACGCTTTCCAGGGCATCCAGGTCCACGTTTTCAAATTCGTAGGTCAAGACGTCGCTTCGCCGGGCCAGTTCATGGATAGCATCGATATCACTGTATTCAGCCACGATCTGGTCGTCAGCGGCTTGGCCAGCCGGGCAAGCCGGAGTTGGGTCCAGGATGATGACCTTCATTCCGCTGGCCTTGGCATCAAAAGCCAGCATTTGCCCTAATTGTCCCCCGCCAATAATGCCGATAGTTTGGCCGGGCTTGATTTTAATAGACAAGGTCTGCACTGCTTTCTTTAGCTTGATCGTGCATTTCCTTGCGGTAGTCCACGATCTTTTGCTGGAGTTCTTTGTCTTCGATGCCTAAGATCTGCATGGCTAAAAGAGCCGCGTTTTTGGCGCCGGCCGGGCCGATGGCGGTCGTCGCTACAGGGATGCCGGCTGGCATTTGGACGATGGAAAGAAGGGAGTCCATCCCGCCTAAAGCGCTGGTCTTGGCCGGGCAGCCAATTACCGGCAAGGGAGTGTTGGCGGCAATCATGCCTGGCAGGTGGGCAGCCCCGCCAGCACCAGCGATGATCACCTTAGTGCCGTTCTCGGCCGCCTTTTGGGCAAAAGCGAACATTTCTTCCGGCATTCTGTGTGCTGAAATAACCTGCTTGTCGTAGTCAACCCCGAACTTGTCGAGCAGCTTGCAAGCTTCCTGCATATAGCCCCAGTCTGACTTGGAGCCCATTACAACACTGATTCTACTAGTCACGATTATTCCTCCTGTCTGCTTTCCCTTAGGATAACAGAAAACTAAACTTTTTTAAAGAGAAAGATGAACTATTTACCAAGAGTTTCTTATTAACATTCGTTTTTAGTTAAAAAGTCGTAAGAAAAAAGACCACCAGAGGTGGTCTTAATGCCATAAAATCAATCTTCCTTTTCTGCCCGCCAGTAATGATGGCCATAAGGGTCCCGCTCCAAGCGGCCCGTGTCAACCAAGTAGCGGCGCAAAATAGCGTAGTCATCATAGACTGCCGCCAAAACTTCATTGACTTCCTTTTCAGTATAATCCCGGCCAAATTCAAATCGGTCAATCAAAGCATCAAACAAGGCATCTTTCGCCCTTTGCTTGCGGGGAATGACCTGTAGACGGCCATCCTTGAAAAATCCTGTAATCTCCATTTAAATTTCCTCAACTTCCAACTTTTTACTCTGCATGCCAAAAATTGCTAGCAAAAAGATCAGCAAACCGACAGCAGCCAGACTAACCCAGGCAAAGCCGATGCCATAGTGGTCTGACAAAAAGCCGTTAATTGCCAAAACCACGACTTCGGCGCCCGCGTCCAAGGCATTGGCAACAGACATAATAGTCGCCCGGCGGTTCTCTGTTTGGATCGTCGTTTGCAAAACAATCCCGCCCAGCATATTTTCTAAACTGCCAAACATGGTATGGAGCATGAACAAGACGAGAGACCCATAATACCAGTTTTTCAACCCAACCACGCCAAGCAAAGTAGCAGCCATCATAACCGTGCTGACAACAATCAAGCGGGTCTGTCCTCTATTAGACAGCGGCTTTTTGGACACATAGCGGTTGTAAAGGGAAATCGCCAGCATCCCGGACAAACTCATCAAGATAGAAATCGTCCCAGAATTGACGGTCTTGCCTCTTTGAAAGTACATCTGCCACTGGTCAAGCGGGCCGGCTGAAATAATTGCCACGGGAAGCAGAAGCAAGATCCAGGCAAAAGTCTTCTGTTCTTGCTTGACCGTAAATTTTACATCGGCAACCAGGTTCAGCTTCGGCATCCCTTCTTCCGCCTCAGCCAGGTTTTGGCTGTCATATTTTAAGAGTGGGATGATGGTCAAACTGGTCGCGAGCAAAAAGGCTGCCCCGATAAGCAAAGGCAGGTCCAGGCGGATATTGCCTAAAATATTAGCCCCAACGAAGGTGGCAGCCATGGTCAAGGGCGTGCCGATAATACTGTAGCCAGAGAAAATAGCGCCCAGCTGGTCTTTTTCACCATGCTCAACGGCCTTGTTGGCAATCCAGGAAGTCATGGTGCCCGATTGCAAGGAATCCCCCAAAGCGGTCGAGACCCCGCTGACCGTCAACCACAATAAGTTCATGGGGCTGAGTGCCAAAATTATCAAACCTACAGCTCTGAAGATCCCGCTGGCCATTATGGTTTTCAGATATCCGAATTTGTCAGCAATGTAGCCAGAAGGTATTTCGGCAAAGAAGGTGACCAGCCAGAAAATCTCTAAGAATAGATTGATCTGGCTGTAGCTGTAGCCATTGTGCCGCATAAATAGGTAGATCGTTCCGCTCCATAGCGAGGTCCCGATCGTATACAAGATGCTAACGTAGTAAAAAATATATTTGTATTTCTTCATGTCTTCTCCAATAGTTGATTTGTCTCCCTAAATATTTATTTTTTCTGATTAAATACACCTCTTAAATTTACCATCTTTCTAAAAAAAGTCCATCATTTTCTTCACTTTTTGCTAATGTTGAACAGATTTCTTGGTGGAAAATCCACTATTTATAGTCTTTAGCCTATTATTTTCAGATTAAAAAAGCGCTAGGCAGATGTTTCTGCTTAGCGCTTATTAACAAAGAAATTTATTCATTAACCGACCGACTTATTTCGCCATGTTCGAGTCGAAAACTTCTGCCCGCTTGTTCATGGCTATATAGATCTTCGATTTGTAAGAAGCCAGACCCTCTACTTCCCGTTTGGCATTGAAGTGGTAGTAGTTGACCAGGTTGCCTTTGGCATCGATCTTGAACAGGTAATCGTTAAAGGCAATGTAATAGCACTTGTGAGCAACGTTATAAGTAAAACCCTGCACCTGGCTGGAGTTGGAAATCAAGTCACCATTAGTGGCGGCTGCTTCCTTAACCTTGAAGCTGCTACCTGTCCGGGTGATCTTCCAAATTTCAAAGCGGTGCTTGGACTTGCTATGGAACAAGGCCAGCATGGTATTGTCGTCAATCACGTCCGCGTTTAAGAAGTAGCGGTTGTTTTTCCGCTCGCCATTGCTTACGGCAAAAGTCCAGATCCGCTTGATCTGCATGTCTTTCTTATCGACTTGCAAAAGCTCGTTTGACCGCAGTTTCTTGGTATGGTTCCAGTTAGCCAGTTCATAGATGTAGCGTGACGTAGACCCAACAGACTGACCATGGCCGAGTTTGATGTAGGGACTGATCTTGATGCTCTTGACGTAATTCTTCCAAAGCTGGTAATTCAAGGTATTGGTTGGAATATACTGCAGGGCATACTTTGGCACCTGGTTTAAGTGGTAAAGCACCATGTGGCCCCGGGCTCCGTCCATAGACGATTCAGGCCCGCCATAATAATTGGTCGTGACCATGTCCTGGCCATATACATCCAAACCCTGGACATTGCCCCGGACATTGGTTTCCTGGCTGCCTTCCAGCAGGCTAAATGAATTTGGCTCATAAAACTTGGTAGTCAATTTGGCCGTCTTCTTGCCATGCTTGTCAGTCCCCACGTAAGTGTGCGGAGCGACTTGGGCATTGTAGTTGCCTCTAAAAGCCAGCTGGCTTGGAAACCAGGTCTTGCCAACATTGCCGCCCTTGCCCAACTTGGCATCGGCCTTAGAAATGCCCTCTTTGGCATCGCTTCTAACCGTTACCGTGACCTTCCCGCTGGCCTTGCCGTAGCGGTAAGTTACTACGTAGCGGCCTGGCTTTTTCTCAGAAATCCGGTCAGCTGACCGCTTCACAGAGTTAACGTCAACTACGCTGCCGTGCTTGTCTGTCACGTAGTTGATGGCATCAGTCGTCACAAAGCCGTTGGTATCCAATTTATTATTGACCAGGCTGACACTCTTAACCAAAGACATCTTGCTTCTGGCAAAAGCCCGCTCGCTGACATAGCCGACTCCCCGCCCATCAACATAGACATAGTAATACCGTCTGCCCCGGACGAGCTTGTAAGATTTGGACTGGACGTGAGCCAGCTTGAATTCCTTGCTGCTGGCCATTTTCTTGCCAAACTTCCAGACCAGCTTGGTCTTTTTCTTCTTGCCCTTGCCAGTCTTGACTTTTACCTGACTTAAGCTGGAATAGATCCCGTAGTTTTTCTTCCCGTCGATCACCTTGGTCGACAGCTGTTCACTCGCGGCCGCAACTGGCTGACCAGCTTCAAAGAAACAAGCAACTGCCATAATTGCGGCTGAAAAGGCCAGTACCTTCTTCAAATTCATTCCTCTTATACTCACAATCATTAAACTCAACTATTTTGTAATATGATCCACTTTCAAAGTTTCCGTCGGATGGTTCAAGTTGACGTAGAGCTCACCCTTGTAGCTGCCCAAACCTTCAAACTCCCGGCCTGTGTCAAACTTGTAGTAATTCAAAAGCTTACCGGCATCCGTTCCGCCATCTAAGCCTGCCCCGATCTTAAAGAGGTAGTCGTTAAAGGCAATGTAGTAAACGTCATATGCACTGTCCCAGACAAAGCCCTGAACTTCAGCGGAATTGCTGATGAGGTCGCTGCCGGTTGCCCCAACTTCCTTGGCCTTGAAGCTGTCGCCAGTTCTGGAAATCTTCCAGTATTCATAGCGGTGCTTAGAAGCATTGTGGAAGAGAGCAATCAAGGTATTGTCGTCAATCACGTCCGCGTTAAGGAAAATCCGCGGGTACTTGGCTGACCCGTTCCAAACCTTGAAAGTCCAGATCTTGTCAATTTCCATGGTTGACTTCTTGACCCGGATCAGTTCCTGGGAGTTAGACCAGTTGTTGGACCGGTTCCAGTTGGCCAAAACGTAAACGTACTTCTTGGTGCTGCCGACTGACTGGCCATGGCCCAGCTTCATGTATGGGCTGACCTTGACGTTCTTGATGTAGCTCAGCCAAGTGTTGAAGCTCAGCATCTTGCTTGGAATCAGCTGCCAGTTGTACTTTCTGACTCCCCGCATGTTGTAGTAAACCATGTGGCCTCTGGCTTCCCGGTTGTCTGCCTGGCCTAAGTCAAGGTTGCTGGTCACCAGGTCATTATCATAAAAATCAATCCCTTGAACGGCACTGGATACCTTGGCCTCCAGGTTGCTTGAACCTGGCGCGCTCAAAACTGCTGGATGATAGAAGATGGTTTCAATATCCGCGCCTTTGGTGTTGCCAGACATGTTGGTCGCCCAGTATTTGTGGGCACTGGAAACCGCGTCTTCAGAAGTAATAGTTGAAGACGAGGATATGCTGGCCCCGTCACTGGCTGACCAGGTCTTGATCTCTGGCAAGTCAGTTTTAACCGGCGTTACATTGGCGGAACTGATCCCTTCTTTTGCATCCCCCCGCACCGTCAGCTTGCTGGTTGCCTTTGCCTTGCCATACTTGAAGGTCAAAACTGCTGTCCCGGCCTTCTTGCTGGAAACATAGCCAGTATCAGAAATATTCAATTTAGCAGACTTGCAACTGATCTCAACTGAATCATTGTCAACCAGGCTGCCGTGCTTGTCAGTTACATAGTTAATCGCGTCTTCAGCATTAAAGCCAACCGAGTCAGACGGGTTGTTGACCAGGCTGACCTTAGAGACCACATTAGCCTTAGAAAGGGCAAAAGCCTTCTCATTCACGTAGCCGACTGGCCGGCCATCAACGTAGATGTAGTAGTAGCGCTTGCCGCCTTTGACCTTGTAGGACTTGGACTGGACATGAGAATATCTGAAGTCAGAAGAAGCCGTCAATTTCTTGCCAAACTTCCACTCCTTCTTCTTTACGTTCTTGTAATCAGTCTTGGTCACCCACTTGTACTTGACCTGCTTGACTGTCTTGTACTTGGTCTTTCCCTTCTTCTTATAGGCGACCTTCTTCTTAACCGTGTACTTCTTCTTTTCCTTGGTCTTTGTCTTGACCTTCTTAGTTACCTCTTCCAGTTTGAGCGAGGAATAGACCTGGTAGCTCTTATCCCCCATGATCTTGGTCACAAGATCGGTCTTCGTGCTCTTACTGTAGTCTTTACTGCTGCTTGCTTGCACCTGACTAGCCAGACCGACCATCAAAGCCGCGCTGGTCATCATGCCCAGGGCAAAACGTCTCATCAAACTCTTCCCGAATCATAAAACTTACTAAATCTTGATAATCACATCAGTATTGGTAAGTTTTTCTGATATTCCTTTCTAGTTAAATCTATGGGTAGATTCAACTTGGCAAAAGAAATCAGATTTTTAACCTTTTGAAGTTAAGGTCAGTGAGTACGGTTGGCTGTCAAACAACGCCGGATGGCGTCATCCAATAGCTTTTTATCTGCCCCACTGAAAACTTTTAGCATGGCAGTCTTGAAGGCATCTTGCCCGCAAAAAAGCAGGCAAGCATATCGTGATGCCTTCTCGAAGCAGTCAAGCCGCGATTTTAATACCCCGAACTGAGTTCGTTAAAGCTGACTGCTCTTACATGCTAGAGCCTTCAACTTTGTGGTATTACTAGGCTTATGCTTCTTTTATCCGACTGTCAAGAATCTCCTTAACTCGCTTATAAGGCGTGTAAAGCGTGATTTCTTCGTCAGTTAATCTACTCAATATATTTTTTGCTGCGGCGATATTCGCATTCATCTCGCCGCATTTCTTGCATTTAGTCAGTTCATGATGACTGCCGTATCTTTCTTCAAAATGCTGCCCGCAGATCGGACAGTACTGAGAAGTATATGCCGGATTGACATCATGAGTTTCAATCGAGTTCTTGCTTGAAAGATATTCAATGCGTTCATCCAACTGGCCCTTAGTCCATGAATTCAAGCGCTTGCGCATCTTTTTTGCGAATCTGCTGTTATCTGATTTGACGCCTTTTTCTTTTACGAACGTCAAGTCTTCCTTGGCAATGACTGCTGGATGCTCTGTCTCAATCATCCTGTTTATCGCACAGTTGATAAAGCTTCTGACATTTTCTTGCGCTGAGCGGTAGCTCTTGCCATACGACTTTCTGCCGATATTGTTCTGCTCCAGATTCTTAAGCTTGCCAAGCAGTTTTCTTTTCTTCCTCAAAGCAGTCTTAGACAAAGGTTTGTTTGCCTTTTCCAGTTGCTCAAGCTGTTGATTGAGCTGCCAGCGCAAACTCATATATGGCTGCCGATTTGCGTTTCGCTTGCCGTACTTGTCAACGATGGCATTGGCAAGATTGCTGAAATTTTCACCATATTCATTGCCGCTGCTGCAGGAAAGCAAGGTGGCAAGCCCCTTGTCAATGCCGATCGCCTTCTTTGAATCGTTGCTATAGCGTTTGCTAGTGATCAGCTTATGAACTTCGAGGCGCTGCTTGACGCGGTCAAGCACCACTGTGATATCGCCGGTACGTGGATAACTCCACGGACTGGTCATCTCCACAGAAAACTGCTTTCTGGGCACATCTGAACTGAATGAAAAAGTATTTCCTTCAAATGCCCAATTCAAGTCACACTTCATGCTAGAGCCAAGCTTGCCCGACTTGCGTGCCCGGTAGTGATAGCGATACGTAATCCGGCGTAAGTAGCTGTATGCTTGCTTGATTTGCTTATCCGTCAGCTTAGCTTCTATTTCAGTTAAAGCTTCGGCATATTCTTCTGGCAGCTCAATTGGCTTGTGAAGAAGAACGGCTTGCCATGCACTTTTAAATTTCAAGATAAAGAACAAAAGGTGGCGCTGATCTGCAGAAAGATTTTCATTTCCTTGGATCACTTTCTTCAAGCGGTTAGCCAGATTCGACCACATGCTTTTTATGTTGGCGCATGCTTCACGGAGAGCGCCTACCCAGTGCTTGGTTTGAAAGCTATAGACTGTTTCCAGCTTTCCTTTTGATCCCTTAACCGGCTTGTCCCATTTGCGAACTTGGTTACGCAGAGTCTGCCAGTTATTAACCGCAAGCATCGACTTGATGCCACAGTAGCGGTTCAAAAAGAAATGCCGGCACCTGCCGTATCTTTCAAAGAAGTCGGACATTCTGGCAAATTCTTCATCGCTTAACTTTTTGGAGTAGACTCTAATCGTCTTGGGCTGAGTCTTTGTCACTGTCTGCTTGATTGAAGAGCTTTTTGCTTTCTTGGATGACTCTTGCATTCTGATGCGACCTCTTTCCATACAGCTTAGCTGAGAAAACAGTGATTATAGATAAAACGTCTTCTACAAGTTCTGAATTTGGATCAACGTTGTCTGTCTGATTGATGACAACTAGCTCTACGTCGTTTGCCTGGCAGATCGTCTCAATCATTTCAAAGCCAAAACGAACAAGTCGGTCTTGGTAATTTACCACGACTCGTTCACACTGTTTCTTGCAGATCATGTTGATCAGCTCGGTTAGGCCCTTTTTCTTATAGTTGAGACCTGATCCAACGTCTTGAATGATCTTAAACTGATAGCCATTGACTTCGCAATATCTAGACACTACATCCTTCTGCCTTTGGAGGTCTTCTTTTTGATGACCAGAAGAAATCCGGCAATAGCCGATGGTCAGTGGCTTCTTAGGCTTAGATGCCTTCACATTTCCTTGCAGAACTTCATCTAGCATTTCTTTAGTGTAGCGACGTTGATTGGCGGCAGTTCTAAGCGGTGTAATCAGTCCCTCAGCTTCCCAATTGCGGAGAGTTGACTTGGCAACGTTAAGATACTCAGCTGCTTTTGATATGGACATGTATTCGCTCATCGTTTCTTCCTTCCAATCTTTCGATATAGATATTATATCAAGAACTGGTAAGAAACATTGCTATTTAGCATTGGATAAAATGAATAATTTTTAGCAATCACACCCTTCATTATCTAAAGATACAAAACTCATAATTCTATTATTAACAAAAAGCACCCAGATAATTTACACTTTTATCAATAAATGCCTTTTCATACTTTACCACAGTTTTCGAGCCCTATTTCATTTGTAACGAAATTGTTAACTCATTTTAAAAAATATTGCTTTCTTGCTAAAAATCAGTCAAAAGCCAAAGAGAGTTTGTCCCCTTCCAGCTGCAGCTTGGCTGAATACCGCTGCCCGCTCTTTTTAGAGACAAAGCCGTCCAGCTTGTCGGTCTTGCCCTTGCTGATCAAGGTCTTGACGATCCGCTTGCCCATGTTCTTGCCGGCAAATTTCTTGGGCAGGGTAAAGTGGCAGCCGCCCCGGTAATTACTGCAGCCGTAAAACTTGCCTTTGTCAGTAATTTCGCCTTTCTTGCAGACCGGACAAGGCCCGATTGCCGCGGCTTTGGCCTGCCGGGTCTGGGCTTCTTCCTGCAAGCCTTGGTCGACCTGGATCTTGCCTGGCACTTCCATGATCATCTTCGAAATAAATTTCTTGATCTGCCCTAAAAAGTTATCCTGGCTCCGTTCTTTAGCCCCAACTTGCTTTAAGGCCTTTTCCCACTGAGCCGTCATCTGCGCGCTGACTAAAAGCGGCTCTGCTTCGGCCGCCTTGCAAAGAATAGTCCCTTCCGGGGTGACCGACAGCTTGTTTTGCCGGCTCTGCATGTAGCCCCGCTTCTTCAAAATTTCAATGGTGCTGGCCCGGGTGGCTTCCGTCCCGATCCCTTCAACATCCTTTAAAATGGCCTGGGCTTCTTCATCGTCCAGGGTCTTGCCCGCTGTCTTCATGGCCGTGATCAAGCTCCCTTCCGTAAATTTGGCCGGGGGCTTGGTCTCTTCTTCCTGCTCCTTCAATTTAGCCGTCAGTTCCTGGCCAGCTTCCAGAGGAGGCAGCTGGGCGTCTTTGACTGGCCCTTCCAGGATCTTCCAGCCCAGGTTCACAGTGACGTTACCGCTGGCTTTAAAAGTCAATTGGCCAACATCAATCAAAGCCGTTGTCTTCTCATAGACGTAGGCCTTTAAAAACATTTCCAAAGTCCGCCGCAGAACCAAATCATAGATCCGCCCTTCCAGCTTGGACATTTTCCCTAACTGCATCTGGCTGGGCACGGTCTTGGTCATGATGATGGCGTGGTGCTCCTGGACCTTGCTGGAGTCGACATAGCGCTTCTCCGCCTTTAAGGGTTTCATTTGCTCTTTGACTTCTGCAGAATTTGGCAAAAGCCCTTGGTAGCGGTCCAGGTTCTGGGCCAGATAAGCATACTCGTTGTCCGTAATATAGTTGCAGTCAGTCCGCGGGTAGCTTAAAAACTTGTTTTCATACAAATTCTGCACTGCCTGCAAAACCTGGCTGGCTGAAGCATGATAGCGGCGGTTGGCTTCCGTCTGCAGGCTGGACAAGGAGAAAAGGCGGGGGCTGGCCAGGCTCTTTTGCTCTTTCTCCACCTTGGCCACCCGACCAGTCTGCTTGCCCAGGCTCCCGCCTTTAGCCAGCAAAAACTGCTCCAGTTCCGCCGGACTCTTGAATTTCGTTTCCGGCAGCAAGCGGCCGGTAAATTTCTTTCTTCCCTGCCAAAAATCGGCCGTAAGCAGCCAGTACTTCTCTGGCTTAAAATTGGCAATCTCCTGGTCGCGCTTGTAGACCATATACAAAGTCGGCGTCTGCACCCGGCCGATTGAATAGGTCCCCTTGATCCCCTGCTTTCTTAAAAGCAAGGTAAATAAGGGACTGCCGTTCATCCCGACCAGCCAGTCGCTGATCTGCCGGGTCTGGGCTTCCTTATAGCGGTAGTAGTAGTCCCAGCCTGGCCGCAAGTTCTGGAAGCCTTCCCTGATCGCGGCTTTTTCCAAAGAGTTGATCCAGAGGCGGAAGAGGCGCTTTTGTTTCAAGTCGATCCCTGCCTGCCGCATGATGGACCAGGCAATATTTTCCCCTTCCCGGTCACTGTCAGTGGCAATCACGATCGTATCTGCCCGCTTGAGCAAATTAGCGACAATATTGAACTGCTTCTTCTTGTCCCGGGGGACCAGGTACTTGTACTGGTCCGGAAAAATCGGCAGCTTCTTTAAAGACCAGCGCTTGTAGCTGGCGTCATAGGCTTCCGGCAGGGCCATTTCCACCAGGTGGCCAAAGCCATAGGTGATCACCGTACCTGCCGGCAAAATAGGGTCAGCCACCTTAATCTGCCCCTCCCCCTTCTGGCTCTGGGCAAAAGCTGCCGCGTATGCCCTAGCCTGGCTGGGCTTCTCTGCTAAAATTACCGTCGTCATTACATTTCCTGCCTTGTGTAAAAAAATCGTGAGCAAATAAAAAGGCCCCGGCCAAGCGGCCAGGATTGCTCGAACAAATGTTTATTATTTATTCCATTATAGTTTACTTTTGCCAGCTTGGCAAATTTTATGCGAATATAACAAAAAAATCACCGAGGCAAGCCTCAGTGATTTCTCTGGTTGCAATCATGATTCGGGTGAGATTCGAACTCACGACCCACGGTTTAGAAGACCGTTGCTCTATCCAGCTGAGCTACCGAACCGTTATGCTCCGACGCAACAAATTAAGTATATTAGACCAGGGATAAATTGTCAAACATATTTTGGAAAAAAGTTGCTTTTTTTCTTGACCATTTTTCCCTTGACAAAAAGGAAGCGGTTTGCTTGCATTAACTTGAGAACTTGCTTAAAAAACAGCTAAAAAACTGGATAAAGCAAAAAAGATTCCATAACCCATAGATGTAAAGATACAAAGTTATAAAGATGAGGTAAAGCATGAAATACAATCAATATGCCTACGTTGAAACCAGTCCGGAAAAGGCTGCTGAGGAGCTGCTGGCGATCAACTTTTTGCCGGAAAACTACTCTTCCCTTTCCTTTAGTGAGCTCCTGGCCGTCTTAACCGGCAATGTCCTGGCTGAAGCCACGACCCGCCAGGCTAAGGACGCTAAATTGGCGGAATTTGCCGTGGATGACCAAACTGACCTGGCCGCCTTTCTCTTGAACACGCCAACTGCCATCACCGCCAGCCAGTTTGCCAATGTTGCCCTGCAGCTGTTAGGCTACCACCCAAACTACGACTACAGTCTGACTGATCCTCTTTCTTGCGGGAAAAAGCATGCCCTGCCAGCCTTTAAAGATTTGACCAATAAGGAAGACTTGATTTTTGCCTTCTACCGCCTGCTCAACACCCGGAGCAAAAACGGGCAGATCATTTTAGACGTCATGGCCGGCAAGGGCTACTTCACCCAGTTCTGGGGAGAAGGCAAGTTTATGTTCTTTAATGGCAAGTCCCTGCCAGTTTTTGACACCAGCCAGGTCATCCGCGAAGTCGTTTACGTGCAAAGCGACCTGGACACGGATGGAGACGGGGAAGGCGACCTTTTGCCAGTCACGGTCTTCCGGCCTGTTGAAAGCCAGGACCAGCTGAAAGTTCCAGCCCTTTACACGGCTTCACCATACTTTGGCGGGATCATCGACAATGTCAAGACTAACCACAATGTTGACGAGAACCTGACTGACGCGACCACTTGGACCAATCCTAAGTACGTGGCCAAGCCCTTAGTTAAAAGTCCTGCCCCAAGCGACCAGGACGTGCCAGCGACAGAACTGGCAACCGGCCAGTCTTCATATGGCTTAAACGAATACCTCCTGGCCCGGGGCTTTGCCTCCGTCTTCTCCGGGGCCATCGGCAACCGGCACGGGGACGGGATCCGGATCACCGGGTCACCGGAAGAAACCATCTCCCAAAAAGAAGTCATCGAATGGCTGACTGGGGACCGGGTAGCCTATACCGACCGGACCCGCCGCTTTGAAACCAAGGCCAGCTGGTGCAGCGGCAATGTCGGCATGACTGGCCGCTCTTACCTGGGCACTTTGCAGATTGCTATCGCGACAACCGGGGTCAAGGGGCTGAAGACGGTGGTTTCTGAAGCCGCTATTTCCTCCTGGTATGACTACTACCGGGAACACGGCCTGGTTGTCGCGCCAGGCGAATGCCAGGGCGAAGACATGGACAAGCTGGCCGAAGTCTGCCAATCCAACCTCTGGGATGGGGGCAATTTCACCGCCAAAAAGGCTTATGAAGCAGAACAGGCAGAACTTTTTGCTGGCCAGGACCGGGCAACTGGCCAATACTCTGACTTCTGGGAAGCCAGAAACTACCGCCACCACGCTGATGGCATCAAGTGCTCCTGGATCTCCGTTCACGGCTTAAATGACTGGAACGTCAAGCCAAAGAACGTCTACAAGATCTGGCAAAAGGTCAAGCAGTTGCCAGTTGAATCCCGCCTCTTCCTCCACCAGGGTCCGCACTACAACATGAACAACCTGGTTTCCATCGACTTCACCGACCTCATGAACCTCTGGTTCGTCCACGAGCTTTTAGAAGTGGAAAACGGGGCTTATGAACAATGGCCAAAGGTCATGATCCAGGACAACCTGGAAGCCGACAAGTGGCATGAAGAAAACGACTGGGCCACCGACCTGGGCCAGGCCAGCCTCTATTCACCAACGGCTGACGGCGACCTGTCAACGGTTGAAAATGGCCAGGGCCAGCTGACCTTCACCGACCTAGGCGGGACAGAATTCAAGAAGGCCGGCATCAGCGAGACTGACTGGGAATACCAGTTTATCAGCGGGGAGGAAAAATGGGCCAAGGCCAGCCTCCGCTTTGAAAGCGAGGAATTCCTCCACCCGACTACCCTGGTCGGCCGGCCAAAGGTCCGGGTCCGGGTGGCGGCAAGCAAGACTGTCGGCCAATTGTCCGTTGCCCTGGTTGACCTGGGAACCCGGCAGCGGCTGACGCCAACGCCAAAGATTTTTGCCAGAGGAAACCAGCCCTTCGGCTTCCGCTTCGGGGCAGACTCCTTGCAGGAATTCGTCCCTGACAAGGCCACTAAGGCCAAGCTGATCACCAAGGCCCACATGAACCTGCAGAACTACCAGGACATGAAACAGCCAAGCAAGCTGGAAGCCGGCCAGTTCGTCGACCTGGAATTTGAACTGCAGCCGACTTACTACACTCTGCCTGCTGGCGCTAAATTGGGCCTCATCATCTACTCAACCGACCAAGGCATGACCAAGCGGCCACTGGAGAGCGAAGACTACACGGTCGACTTAGCCGGAACTGCCCTTTTGCTCTACCGGAAATAATTGCCTGGGCAAAAAATTACGAATTATGCTAGAATAGCTTTATCGAAAATATTTTTATAGGCTGTCGCGGAGCTACCGCTGACAGCCTTTTTGTGCTCTTAGAAAGGTTTTTATGGAAAAATCAAGCAAAGTCAACCTCGCTATTTTCAGCGCTGGGCTCATGACCTTCATCGGCATTCTGAATGAAACCTCCATGAACGTCGCCTACCCGCTTTTAGTCAAACAGTTCCACCAGCCCCTGGCAACCGTCCAGTGGATCACTACCGCCTATCTCTTGACGGTCACCATCGTCATGGGGACCACCGCCTACCTGCTCAAGCAGGTCCCGGCCCGCTGGCTGCATTTAGGAGCCGCCCTGGCCTTCATTTGCGGCTGCGTCATCTGCGCCTTAACTTCCAGTTTCCCGCTAATGCTGGCCGGCCGGATCATTCAAGGGATCGCTACCGGCTTTTCCACCCCGATCATGTTCCAGCTGATTTTCACCCAGGTCCCTAAAGAAAAACTAGGCCTCATGACCGGTTTTGCCGGCATGATCATCTCCTTTGCCCCGGCCTTGGGGCCAACTTATGGGGGCTTGGTCTTGACCATGGCCAGCTGGCGGATGATCTTCTGGCTGCTTTTGCCCCTGGCCTTAGTCAGCTTAATCGGCGGCCAGGTCTACATCCGCAACCAAGTTGCCCGGCAAAAGGGAAAATTTGACGCTCCTTCCCTGCTCTTGCTGGGTCTGGCCCTTTTTGCCATCATCTATGCCCTGTCTTTAATCGGGACCAGCAATCTGGCCTGGATCCTGCTTTTGGCCGGAGCAATCCTCTTTGCCTTCTTCCTTTTTGTCAACAAGCGCGGAGGCAGCCACCTGCTCAACCTGGCAATTTTTAAAGAAAAAACTGTCTGCCTGGCCGCTTTAACCTACTTCTGCCTGCAGCTGGTCAACATCGGCCTGTCTGTCGCCGTTCCCATCTATGCCCAGTACGCTTTGGCAGCCAGCAGCTTGATCAGCGGCCTGGTTCTTTTGCCAGGGTCCTGCGTCGGCGCGATCATCTCGCCTTTTGCCGGAAAAATGGCCGACAAGCGGGGCTTCAAGTTTCCGCTGACCCTTGGCGGCTGCCTCTTTCTCTTGGGCAACTGCCTGCTCTTAGTCCTGCAGCCCCTTTTAACCCCGGTCTTGATCGTTGTCTGCCATATCGTGATCCGGTCCGGCTTCAACTTGAGCTTTGCCAACACCATCTCCAATGCTTCAACTCTAGTTGAGCGAAAAAACGTAGCTGACGTCAATTCCTCTTTCAACATGATCCAGCAGTTTGCAGGTTCAGTCGGCGTCAGCCTGGCCACGGCCTTGATCTCCCTGGCCCAGAAAAACGGGCAAGGGACCTTGGCCCAAAGAAGCTACCAGGGCGGCAGATATGACTTCATCCTCTTCAGCTGCCTGGCCCTAGTAACCCTCCTGGCTATCTGGCGGAATTTCCGCCTGCAGGGCGGAAAAAATAAAGAAAATTAGTTTTCTGTAACTTTTTTCTAATTTTTCTTGTCAAAAGAAAAAATACCAGTTATACTTGCAGTAACTAATTTAGGAGGTAAGCCAAATGTTCAACAAGAATCTGTTCAACGTAAACATGACTGCTTGTTGTTGTGGATTGTGTCTTAAGCAATCCACTATTTGGCTTGGACTGGAAAGCTAGAAGCAGACCAGAATTCCAAAAATATCCAAATAACTTTGGTTGTTTAAGACGCGTAGAGCTCAGCTCACGCGTCTTTTTGTTTTCCCTGATTTCCCTGCTTTTATTAACTATTGACTGCTATTTTTTCAAAAAGGACTGACAAACAAGATGAACAAGAAAATCGGCATTCTCAACTTGATGCATGACAAAATCGATACTCAAAAGAGGTTCAGCTATGTCATCAAAGAGGCCAGCCCGGAAACTGACATCACTTACTTTTACCCCCAAAGCCACTATCTAAACCGGCCCTTGCCCGAAAACTGGCCGGCAGAGCCCTTAGATCTGGCAAAAGTTGCAAAGCTGGACGGCTTTATCGTCACCGGTGCTCCGATCGAGCAAATTCCTTTCACCGAGGTCGACTATTGGGAAGAACTAACCCGGCTCTTTGCCTTTTTAAAGGCTAAAAAGATTCCCCAGCTTTATGTCTGTTGGGGCGCCATGGCGGCTCTCTACTATTTCTACGGGATCGGCAAGCATCCCCTGCCGGAGAAGATTTTCGGCATCTACCCCCAGGAGATCCTGGCTCCCGCCCCCCTGTTAGATGGCCTGGTCACGGGTTTCCGTGCCCCGCACGCCCGCTATGCCGAGATGAACAGGAGCGAGATTGAGCAAGAAAAAGCCTTGACCATCAATGCCACTACTCCAGACGGCCATCTGACCCTGGTCACCGGACCTGGCCAGCAGGCCTTTCTCTTCAGCCACCTGGAGTACGGCCCCCAGGCTTTTAGCAAGGAATACCAGCGGGAATTATCCGCTAGAGGAGGTGATGACCGGAACCTAGCGAAACCGCAGCGGTATTTCGCGGATGAAGCCGCCATGTCCCTGCCCCAGTTCACCTGGGAGTCCACCCAGCAGCACTTTTTTAAAAATTGGCTGCAAAGCATCAGATAATTTTTATGAATAATTTTCAGGAGGAAAAAACTATGTCAACTGACCGCATTTACGGCAACATTTTGGAAACTATCGGCCACACCCCAATCGTTAAGTTAAACCGGGTCGTGCCAGAAGGAGCAGCCGACGTCTACGTCAAGCTGGAATTCTTCAACCCAGCCGGTTCTGTCAAGGACCGGATCGCCCTGGCCATGATTGAAAAAGCAGAAAAGGAAGGCAAGCTTAAGCCTGGCGACACTATCGTCGAACCAACTTCCGGCAACACCGGGATCGGCCTGTCAGCTGTGGCCAGTGCCAAGGGCTACCACTTGATCATCGCCATGCCGGAAACCATGAGCGAGGAAAGAAAGAAGATCATGCGGGCCTACGGGGCTGAGCTGCTCCTCACTCCAGGCAAGGACGGGATGCCGGGTTCTATCGCCTTGGCCGAAAAGCTGGTCAAGGAAAAGGGCTACTTCATGCCAATGCAGTTTGAAAACCCAGCCAACCCGGCAATCCACGAACTGACTACTGGTCAGGAAATCGTCAACGCTTTCGCAGGCGACCTGCCAGACGCTTTCGTGGCCGGAGTTGGTACTGGCGGCACCTTGACCGGGATTGGCCGGGCCTTGAAGAAGGCCGGCGACGTCAAGGTCTACGCCCTGGAGCCTGCGGAATCCCCGCTTTTGAAGGAAGGCAAGAAGGGGCCGCACAAGATCCAAGGTATCTCTGCCGGCTTCATTCCTAAGACTCTGGACCAGTCCATCTACGACGGGATTGTCGAAGTTTCCAGCGAGGAAGCCTTTGCAACGGCCAGAGAAGTTGCCCGCCTGGAAGGCTTTTTGCCAGGGATCTCTGCCGGGGCAAACATCCACGGGGCTATCGAACTGGCTAAAAAGCTGGGTGCCGGCAAGAAGGTGGTCACTGTAGCGCCGGACAATGGGGAACGCTACCTGTCAACTGCTCTGTACCAGTAAAATAGATACAAAAATAAACAATAGAATCAAAGAATCAAAACAACTGAAGCAAAACAACAGAATCATCTAATTTAGTACTTAACACCTTGCTTAACATCAACAACTAATCAAAAAAGACTGCATCCCTGGGGATGCAGTTTTCGTTTGCCTTCTATTTGCATTTATCGGTATCGGCTTATTCTTCCAGCAAGGACAGCAGCCGGTCTTTTTCCTCCTGGCTGGCAAAAGCTGCTCTAACCGAGTTCAAGTAGAGCTGCTTTTCTTCGGATTTAGTCAAGCCCTGCTCTTCCATGAGCTGGTATTCATGTGGCAGGTTGGTGGCTGAAACGGTCATGTTGTCGGTATTCAAGGTCACCCGCAAATTCTGCCCCAGCATGGAGCGGAGGGGATATTCCGCAATCCGGTCAAAAACCTTGGTGTTTAAGTTTGAGCTGGCGCAGCATTCAAGAGTAATGCCGTCTGCAGCTAACTGCTTAACCAGGCTTGGATCTTCTTGGCAGCGGATGCCGTGACCGATTCGCTTAGTTCCTAGAGCCAGAGCTTCTCTCATCGATTCTGGCCCCATCGCTTCGCCGGCATGGATGGTGTAAGGAATCCCCCATTCTTTGGCCTGCTGGAAAAAGGGCGCATACTTGCGGTTGGCTACTTCTTCATTTTCCGGGCCCGCCAAGTCCAAGCCGGCTACCCCCTTACCAAAGAAGTCTTTAGCTACTTTCACCGTTTCCCGGTTGGCTTCATCCTGGCCAACCAGCCGCATCAAGCAAAGCAGGAAGTTGGCGTGCAGGTCGTCACCTTCCTGCTCCTTTTGCCAGGCGTAAAAATCGTCTCTGCCGTCAAGAACTGCTTGAACAGCTTCTACCTGGGTCAAAGTTTCCGTGTGCCGCTGGGGGGCAAAGCGGATTTCCACGTAAACCAGGCCCTGGCCGCGCAATTCTTCCAAGAGTTCTCTGACAATCAAGCGGAGGTTTTCTGCCGTCTGCATCAAGGACAAGGGAAAGTCAAACTTTTCCAGGTATTCGTCCAGGTTCCGGCAGTCCGGGCTGACTGAAAGTCTTTTTCGCAAGTCGGCTTCTGGCAGGCTTTTGCCTTCTTTAGCCAGCAGTTCACGGACGGTTTGGTAAGGCACGGAGCCATCTAAGTGCAGGTGGAGGTCAATTAGTTTTTTCATGGTGTCTTTTACCCCTGTAAGAAAATAATTGTTACTATTCTAGCACCATTTCTGCTTTTTTAAAGGATATTTTTTGCAAAAAGCTTTTTAGCGATTGACACAAATTGGACGACTCTGACATATTGTTCGGAATTTGCTGAAATGCTTTTTCTTTTAAAAATTAAAATCCTGCTTGAAAGCAACATTGCTGTCTCAAGCAGGACTTTTCACGGCAAATTAATATTGTCTGCGTTTTTTATAAATCTTTTTAACTTTTTCAAAACCGGTCTCTTCCAGCTCGCAGACCAGCCCTTGCGGCAGGACGTAGAGCACCCGGCCTGTCGCTCCGTCGTCGATCAAGTCGTACAGGCGGCCGGCGCTGCGGCTTTCGCCCAAGACCGTGTAAGGGCTGTTGGCCACGTAGCCAATCTTGCCGAGAGCCCTGGCTTCAACCCGAATGGCTTCTTTGTCATACTTGTTGTCAGGTTCCTTGTACAAGGTCACCCGCATCCCAGGCTTGAAAACTTCCGTGCCATAATAGTGGTTGCATCCTGCCACGGTGAAAAAGATGTCTTCCATACTGTCGGCCTCCATTCGTGCATGTATAGTCAATAGTTAATTTTTACAAAAAATACTTCTACGTTAACTATAATCCTGCCATTTTCCGGTAGCAAGGGCTTTTTGAAAAGCTGTTTTAGTTTGGCTTAATAATGACGTTCAAGGCCCTGGTCGGGTCACTGGCCGTTTCTAATCCGGTCACGATCTGGTCCAAAGGATACTCCTGGGTGATAATTTTCTCCAAAGGCCACTTGCCGCTGGACATGATAGCAAAAACGTCCTTGACGTCTTCCGGGAAGTAGCCGCCGGAGCCGATTAGGCTCTGCTGGGCATAGGTCATGTGCAGCAAGTCTACCTGCCGGGGCTTGTTGTTGACGGCTACAGCCACGAAACGGCTGGAGATTTTGCCAAAGTCAAAGAAGTCGTCCAGGATGCTGGTTGCGCCGGCCGCGTCAACCCACTCATCGATGTCAGCCACTTCTCCTTTCAGTGACCGGTCCTGGCCAAAGTAGGCCTGTGCCTTTTCCCGCCAGTCTTCCTTGCCTGGGTTGCAGACCTCAAAGCCAAGTTCCTTGGCAATGTTTAAACGGAAGTCCGCCAGGTCACAGATCATGACCTTTTCCATGCCAAAATGTTTCAAGGCAACTGCCGCGGCAATGCCGATCGTGCCGGCACCGAAGACGATGCCGTGTTCTCCGGCCTGCGGGTTGCCTCGCCGGGCTGCTCTGGTGCCGACCGTGAATGGTTCAGTCAAGGCTGCCAGCCGGTCGCTGATGGCTGACGGGACCTTGTAGAAGGACCGGTTCAGCTTGGCTTTTGGCAAGAGCATGTACTGGGAAAAGCCACCCAAGGTACCTGCTCTTGAAATATCGTTCTTGGCCAAAAGCGGGTACGGGTAAATCCGGTCGCCCACCTGCACGTCCTTGACGTTCTCCCCGACCTTGACCACCCGGGAAACCGTCTCATGGCCAAACTCTCCGCCCGGTGTTACCTTGTGACCGGTGTTCGGGCCGTGCTGGTAAACAGCCACGTCCGTGCCGCAGATGCTGGAGTAGATGTTCTGCACCAGAATGTCGTCGCTGCCGCATTCATCAACTGGCAGTTCCTTGACTTCAACATGTTTTTGTCCGTAATAAATTGCTGCTTTCATTGTTTTCATAATTGATCACTCCTTTACTTATCAAGTTTATTTGCTTATGATAGTTTTGACAATCAGCAATTTTCCAATAAGTGTTGGAACTTTGGAGATCTAGTAAAGGATTTTTTTCATGAATACAAAAAACAACCAGCAGTTCCGCCGCAGCCAGGACTTGATGGAAAAGGCCCTCCTCACCCTGCTCAACGATCCAAAAAAGCCCAAAATCACCGTCAGCGCCATCGTCAAACAGGCTGGCATCAACCGGTCGACTTTTTACGCCCACTACCTGGACCTGCCAGACATGCTGGACAAGACCGAAAGCAAGCTGCGCCAGGATTTGATGGCTGACTATCCGCACTCCGTGCCCTTGAGCGAGCCGTCCTTCGTGCCCTTCCTCAACTTCATCAAGAAGCACCGGGACTTCTACGTTGCCATTTTGAAAACCAGAACGACCTTCCCCCTAAGGACCGAGCAGGAACAGCTTTTCAGCCTGGTGATCGATCCGCTTTGCGAAAAAAACGGTATGAAAGATGAAGACGTCTACGTGCTGATCGCCTTTCAGTCAGCCTTCACCATGATTCTGCGCTACTGGGTCGAAAACGGCTGCCAGGAGAGCCCGGAGGAAATGGCGCGGACGATTTACCAGACTCTGCCAGCCTGCCTGCAGCAATAATCTGCCAAACTTGCTCATTCATCCTATTTTAACTAAAATTAACGTAAAAGCATCTCTATTAAATTTGGGAGGAAAAATAACATGAAAATTGCTGTTCTGACTGACAGTTCTGCTTACTTGAGCAAGGAACAACAAGAGAAATACCACATTGACGTGGTGCCAATCCCCTTGATTTGGGACGGAAAAACCTATTACGACTTAGTTGACATCGGCTATGAAGAATTCTATGAAAAAATTTCCTCTAGCGAGACCCTGCCAACCACTTCCCAGCCAGCTTTGGGCCAGATCATGGAATTCGTTGACCGCTACGTAAAAGAGGGCTACACCGACGTAATTGTCTTGCCCCTGTCTAGCGGACTCTCCAGCTCTTACAGCACTCTGGTCAACTATGCCGCAGAAGAAGACAGAATCAAGATCCATCCATTTGACTGCCGCATTACCTGCGCGGGTCTGGCTGACTGCGCGATTTTGGCTGCTCGCTTGGCTAATGCCGGCGCGAGCGTTGACCTCATCATGAAAGACCTGGAAGACTTGCGCAAGACCATTGGCGTCCGTTTCTTGGTCGACAACCTGGCCCACCTTAAACGGACCGGCCGCTTGTCAAACGCCGCCAGTTTCATCGGTACTCTCTTGCACATTACGCCTATCCTAACCATGGACGTGCAAAAAACTGGCCATATCTCCGCCATCGCCAAGGAACGCCATTACAAACGGGCCTACAAGCATATCCAAGAGGACTTCCGCGATCTGACTGAAAACAAGGACTACCCAATCCAGGCTGCGATTTTGGATGCGGCTAGCCCTGAGCGCGGCAAAGAATGGCTAGACGACTACTGTAAGACTTTTCCAAAGGACAAGTTCTATCGGACAATCATCGGTCCAGTCGTTGGCGTTCACTGCGGGAAAAACACCATCGCCATCATCTGGTGTAGGGACTTAGACAGCTATTTTGACGAAAACGGCCAGCCCCTTGAAAACGTTGAATCAGCTGAAGTCGGTGAAAAGTTCTAGCTAATCCAAAACATGATAAGCAAAAATAAACTCCTGTGCATTAGCCTGCACAGGAGTTTTTGTCTGTCTTACTTAGTCAGTTTACTCTTATTCGCCCCAAACTTCGTCAGCGACTTCCTTGATGAACTTCAGCTTGTTCCATTCTTCTTCTTCAGTCAAGGTATTCCCTTCTTCAGTTGACGCAAAACCGCATTGCGGGCTGAGGCAGAGGTTTTCCAATGGCACGTAACCGCTGGCTTCCTTCAAGCGGGCGATAACCGCGTCCTTGTCTTCCAGCTTCCCGAACTTGGAAGTTACCAGGCCCAGGACGATCTTGACATTTTCCCGGCCGTTCCAGACCTGCTTGATTGGAGCCAGGTCGCCTGATCTGTCTGAGTCGTATTCCAGGAAAAAGCCGTCATAGTTCAATTGGGCCAGGTAAGGAGCAACTGGTTCATAACCACCGGAGAAAAGGAAGGTTGACTTGAAGTTGCCCCGGCAGATGTGGGTAGTGACCGTCAAGTCTTCCGGCAGGCCTTCCAAAGCCGCATTGATGACCGTCACTGCGCTTTCCGCCAAGTGGACGTACTTGGCGTGTTCTTCTGGATTGTCCTGGCTTTCATTGAGCTTGCTGATCAAAAAGGCCCAAGTAGTGTCGTCAATTTGCAGGTAGCGGCAGCCAAGTTCGTAGAAGTGCTTGATGGTTTCATTGTAGGCCTTGCCCAAGTCAGCCAGATAGTCTTCCCAGCTGGCATAGAATTCTGGCCAGTTGTCAGACCGGTTGTCTCTGAAGAGCATGGTTGGTGAAGGGATGGTCTGCTTGGCTACCGCGTCACCAGCTGCCTTTTTGGTAAAGAGGAAGTGGTCGAAGAATGGATGGTCAGGGTTGTAAGCTACCTTGCCGCCCAGTTCCGCATTGTCAGTCCGGGTCTTGGCCCCATGGAACTTGTAGCTTTGCTGGTAGTCGTACTTGATTACGCCTTTAAGGCCCCACAAGAAGTCCAGGTGCCACCAGCTGCGGCGGAATTCACCATCAGTTACGGCTTTCAGACCCACTGCCTTTTCCTTTTCAACCAAGTCGCTGATCCACTTGTCTTCCACCTTGGTCAGTTCTTCCTTGCTCAACTCCCCGGCCTTAAACTTAGCCCGGGCATCCTTTAATTCCTGCGGCCGCAAGAAGGAGCCAACAATGTCGTAACGGTATGGTGCGGATAATTTAGTCATAACTAATTCCCCTCTAGCAAAAATAAAATCAATTCAAATCAAGTATCAAAACAGATACTAAAACAACAGAAAACGATAAAACACGATTGCCGGGCACTAAAAAAGCGCGCCCCCAACTGACTCAGTCAGTCAAGAGACGCGCCTAGCGTGTTACCACTCTTCTTCAGTCTGGCCTCGCGGCCAAACCCTCAAAAGCTTCCTAATGAAAGCCCAACGCTATACCGGGCGCTACCCGCAAATGGCTTGCCTAAGCTCACCATTTGTTTATGCTCCAAGACCATCTTCACTGCCTTTGCCCTCGCCGGCTCTCAGCTAACCCGGTTCTCTGTAGAAGGCTGCCAACAGTTACTCATCTTTTCTCAGCAACCGTTAATCTATTTGTCATAATCTTAAAACTTTTGCCAGGGTCTGTCAATCCTTTTGGGCAAAATTAATTTTGACTATTTCTCAGCTTATGCAACTTGCACAAGTAGCTGACCCCGCTGACGAAAATCACCAGCAAACCGGAAAACAAGAAGAGGTAGCCAATCGGCAGAAGATAGAAGTTTTCGTGCAAAAAGCCTTGCTTGTCCACGTACTCTACCGAATTGGCCTTGATCAAAAAGCAGATAAAGCCGACTAGCATCAATCCTCCGCCGATCAAGGCCGACCAGAAGTTGAACTTGGCCCGCTTGGTTTCACTTGCGTCATTGATTAATTTGTCAGTCATTTCAGTTCCTCCTAAAATCAGTTCGTCCAAAGAAAGCTGAAAGGTCTGGCTGATGACGATTAAAGTTTCAAGATCGGGCAAATTCTTGTCATTTTCCCAATTGGATACTGCCTGCCGGGTCACATGGACCTTGGCCGCTAATTCTTCCTGGGTCAAGCCTTGGTCCCGGCGGAGTTTCTTGATCTGTTCACTAAATTTCATCAGTCATCCTCTTTCTGTTTTGCTTTCAACTCTTAGCTTAGGAGAATTTTGGCCTTTAAACAAGCAAGCCTGGCTTGCAAAGGAATTATTTCCGGGGAAATAGTCGCTTGCTCTGGAGAATTTTCTCACACAACAGGCAAACCAGGATAATGACCGGAGCCAGACGAAGGCTGAACAAGAAGACCAGCAAAAGGGCTACCAGCTTAGGTTTGCCGACAATCACGCTCACGCTGGCCGCGGTCAAAACAGCCACCAGGAGATTTTGGGACCAGGGCAAAAGCAAGGCCAGGCCCATCCCTAAAGCAACTGAACAAAAAATTGCCGGGAAGATGGTTCCCCCTCTCCAGCCCAGACCAAAGCCAAAGTTGGTCAAGAGGCACTTGCCAAAGGCTAAGCTGATTAAAAAGGCCGGCCCTAATTTGGCCGCCTGGTCAACCAGGTCCCACATGGTAAAGGCCCCGGACCAGAGCAGGTAGCTGGATAAAAGGCCACCGATGCCCAGCAAGAGGCCGCCCAGCATCCCTTTGAGCAGGTAATTTGGTATCGTCTCACCCAATTTTGCCCCGATTTCTTCAAGTTTCAAAAAGAAGTTGCCAAAGGCCAGACCCAAGGCAAAAGCCACTGGAGTCAGCAGGATTCCCTGCCAGGTCCAGGCCACCTTTGCCAAGCCAATCTGGAAGACCTTGGCTTCCGGGAAAGCCTTCAGCCACATGGCAAAGCTGCAAATGCCCAGGCAGGTCCAGATAGTATAGCTGACCTTCTGCCGCCACTTCTTGGCAAAAACATCTTTTAAAGGCCCTTCTGCCGGAGAAAAAGGTCTGAACAAGGCTAAAAACTGTTCTTTAAAAGACGCTTGGGGCAGGTCCGGGTCAGTCAAGTAGTTGGTTAACTGCTGGCCCATGGCGCTTGACTGGCGGGCAATAATCCCTGTCATGGAAGCTTCCGGCCCCACGCTGGCCCCGCCAGCCAGAATAACCGTCCCGTTGACCCAGGTCCGCCAGCTGGCTCCTGTTACCTTCCCGGTTTCCTGGAATTCAGCCAGGATTTGCTTGATCGTCTTGGGATAGGCCCCCACCTTCAGCTGCAATAGGCCAATCACCAGGCCAAACAAGAGGCACTGGAGCAGCAAGAGACCCGGATGGGCCAAGATTCGCTTAGACCAGAAAAGGGAAATCAATTCGCTGGAAATTGTCAAAAAAATCCCTGCTCCTAAACCAATCAGCAAACTAAATATACTTGCATAGATAAAAGCCAGGCTTTTCAACCGCTTCATATACAATATCCTCTCCAATCCTTAATCTGCATCATTCCATGATAACAAATTTCCCCGGCAACTTGAAAGCTTTTTCTCGCCCTTCTGCTTCAACTTAATTTTTCTTATCCAATCGCCATTTTCTATACCTGTACCCAGTTCTTTAAGGAAAAATTTATTTGAAAGCGTTTTTGATAAATGCTAGAATGCAAGGTGAAAAAGGAAAAAATATCAGAAAACAGTTAGCAAGTACATGAGGTGAATGAGATGTATTATTCAAACGGTAATTACGAAGCATTTACTGACGCTAGAAAGCCAAAAGACGCTGACAAGAAGAGCGCTTATGTCATCGGGGGCGGCCTGGCTGGCTTAGCTGCCTGCGTTTTCATGATCCGCGACGGGCACATGGATGGCAAGAAGATTCACTTGCTTGAAGAAGAAGCCCTGGCCGGAGGGTCCCTGGACGGGATCAAGCGGCCGGAATACGGCTACATCATCCGGGGCGGCCGGGAAATGGAAAATCACTTTGAATGTCTTTGGGACATGTACCGGTCAATTCCATCTTTGGAAATTCCTGGTGCTTCCTACCTGGACGAATACGCCTGGCTGGACAAGGATGACCCTAACTCATCCAACTGCCGCCTGATCCACCACAGAGGCGACCGGGTGCCAACTGATGGCCAGTACGGCCTGGGCAAGTGCGCCGGGGAAATCGTCAAGCTGGTCATGACTCCGGAAGACAAGCTGGAAGGAATCTCAATTGAAGATTTCTTCTCTGATGAATTCTTTGAGACCAACTTCTGGGCTTACTGGGCAACCATGTTTGCCTTTGAAAAGTGGCACTCAGTCATTGAAATGCGCCGCTACGCGATGCGTTTCATCCACCACATCGACGGCTTGCCGGACCTGTCAGCCTTGAAGTTCAACAAGTACAACCAGTATGAATCTATGACCAAGCCGCTTTTGGCCTACCTGGAAAGCCATGACGTTGATATCTGCTACAACACGCAAGTAGAGAACGTCGTAGTTGATACCAGCAATGGTGAAAAGCTGGCCAAGAAGCTGATCCTTACCAGAGACGGGGAACACCAGGAAATCGACTTGACCCCGGACGACCTGGTTTACGTTACCAACGGGTCAATCGTTGAAAGCTCAACCTACGGCACCCACCACACTCCAGCGCCAATCACCCACAAGCTGGGCGGCTCCTGGAAATTATGGCAGAACCTGGCTGAGCAAGACGAAGCCTTTGGCCACCCGGAAGTTTTCTGCGAAAACATCCCTGAAAGAGCTTGGTTCGTTTCCGCGACCATGACCATGAAAGATGCTACTCTGGAGCCATACTTCGAACGTTTGACCAAGCGGGACATCCACCAGCACCGGGTCAACACCGGCGGGATCATCACTGTCACTGACTCCAACTGGATGCTCTCCTTCACTATTCACCGTCAGCCGCACTTCAAGGACCAGAAGGAAAACGAAACCGTTGTGTGGATCTACGCCCTTTACTCAGACACGCCAGGCAATTACATCAAGAAGCGGGTCGTAGACTGCACTGGTGAAGAAATTACTGAAGAACTCCTCTACCACCTGGGCGTGCCAGACGATTTGATCAAGAAGTACGCCGGCGATGACTATGTCAACACTGTTCCAGTTTACATGCCTTACATCACCGCTTACTTCCAAATGCGGAAGAAGGGCGACCGGCCGGCAGTCGTACCAGCTGGTTCAGTCAACCTGGCCTTCATCGGCAACTTCGCTGAATCTCCGACCAGAGACACGGTCTTCACCACTGAATACTCAGTCCGGACCGCCATGGAAGCTGTCTACACCCTGCTTAACGTTGACCGCGGGGTACCGGAAGTCTTTGACTCAGTCTACGACATCCGGGAGCTTTTGAAGGCAACCTACTACTTAAACGACAAGAAGCCAATCGACCAGATGGACCTGCCGCTGCCTAAGATCGCGGTCAAGGGGGCACTGAAGAAGGTCCAAGGCACTTGGCTGGAAGAATTGCTCAAGGAAGCAAAATTGCTTGAATAGGCAGTTACAAAATAAATGAATAGATAATATTAATTGCAAGCAAAAAAGAGAAGCACATCGCTTCTCTTTTTCTTTTGCCTAAAAACATAAAATAGTTTACTACGCTTCTTCTCCGTCGCGCTTTCTCTGCCACTTGGCAATGAGCGGCAAAATTACGCCCAAGCCGATCATGAAGAGGGGTTCAACGATGTTCAAGATCAGCATGTGGGTCCACTTAGCCGTCCCGAACTTGGCGTCGATCGGCACAATCCCGAAGGTGGCCCCGGTCAAGGTCACGATCAAGCACCACCAGCCAACAAAGATGGCAAACTTCCGGTTCTTGATGTAGACGTAAGCTGACGGGTAGTCTTCTTCATGCGTCCGCACCTTGATGAAGGCCCAGAAAAGCAGGCCAGTCACATAAGGTGATACGATCCCGTTCAAGTTCAAAAGCTGGTTGAAGATATCGTTGACCGTTGGCAGAGTTGAGCTCAAGAAGAGCAAAACTGAGCAAATGAAGGTCGTCAACCAGTAGCCGTTGATTGGCAGGCCGTTCTTGTCCACCTTGGTTAATTGCTTTGGCAGGTACTGCTTGGCCGTGTCAGACAGGAAAATCCGGGCACCGCCGTCGACCAGTACCGCCAGCTGGGCCAGCATGTATAAAGCCTGGGTGATGATAAAGGCATACAAGAAGAAGTTGCCCATGCCAAACTTTTCCCCCATGGCCTGAAAGGCGTAATAGGACCCATTCATCTTCAAGTCATCCGGCAATTTGTGGGCGTTAAAGAAAACGCCTAAACTGAAGGAACCGAAGATGGTCAAAAAGCCAGTCATCGCGGCCAGCATGTACATGGCTTTCGGGAAGTCCCGGGGACCATTTTTCATTTCATTGACATAAGGGGCGACGAATTCGCTGCCGTTCATGGCAAAAATCAAGAGGCCCAGGGACATCATGAACTTCATGTCAAAGGTCGGCAGGAAGTTCTTGAAGTGGAAGGGCTGGGTCGCTACCGGCCGCCCCTCGCCCAGGTAGGCAAAGGTCATAATGACAAAAAGAATCGTCATCACAAACATGGCCCCGCCCCCGATAATGGACAGCCATTGCAGGGAGTTGGCAAACTTGTGCTGGAAGAAGATGAAAACCACGAAGATCAAAGCCGTGAACAAGGCAAAGACCCAGTTGGACATTTCCTTATCATCCAGCGCCCGCCCCTTAAAGAGCCAGGCAAATGAAATAACGGTTGAGTTAGCCACGTCAACCAGGTAAGGCAAGGATACCACCCAGTAGCACCAAGCCGTAATATAGCCCATCCGGTCACCGGAAGTGTGCCGGATCCAGGAGGACAGGCCGCCCCCTTCTTTGGCAAAAACGCTGCCCAGGTGGCCGACCATCATTTCATAAGGAATGACGAACAAGACCAAGAGCAAAATCCAGTCACTGACGACAGCCAGGCCCTGGTTTTGAAAGTTGTAGATGATATCATCGAAACCAATCACGGTCACGAAGTCCATCAGGGCGATCACCGGCCAGGAAATATATTTCCGCTTGCCGGTTTCATCTAAAGAATCCATGCTTTTTTCTTCTTCCTCCTTACTTTTATGCAATAAAGGAAATCATGATTTCCAGCTGCATCAAGGCATTGATAGCGCCAGGCAGGGTTTCTTCACTGACCGTCTGCTCAATCACGGCATGATCTTCGTCAAAGTCAAAACCGGCATCCATGACCATCCCGGCCGCGTACTCGTTCAAGTCCTCGTTTTCTTCCATGGGGTTGTACTTGTACATGAGGCTCCCGTCATCGGTCACCGTGTACTCGTCTCCATTTTTTTCAACCAGGACAAAAGGCTTGCGGCCATATGCATCGACCAATTCGTTTTCCACTTGGACAACCGTGTCTGACCAAGGGTTAAAAACCGTCTGCCCGGCCACCCAATTCACGTAGTCTGCCTTCAATTTCTCGATTTCCATTATCGCTGTCTTCCTTCCAAAAAATTTACGCTATCTTTCATTATAGCCAATTATCGGGTAAAAGAAAAACCAGCCTGACGGCTGGCTTTTGATATTTTCAAATATTTACACTTAATGCTTATCAATTGCCCCGTTGAGGCGCTTGCGCCAAACCAGGTAAACGATCAAAGCCAGCGGTACCACGATCAGCTGGATTAAATAGAACCAGCGGCCCGGCAGAGCCTTGGCCACGACCCCAGCCAGCATTGGCCCAAAGGCCATGGCGATGTCCAGACCCAGGTAAAAGGTGGAGCTGCCCAAGCCCTGTTCATTGGCCGGTGACAAAAGCAGGGCCGTTGACTGCAGGACGGAGTAGATCAAGCCGTAGCCGATTGCCATCCCGGCTGCCCCCAGGGCCATCATCCAGTTGCTGTTCATGTAGGCTAAAAGGACCAGGTAGATGGCCGTAGCCACCAGGCTCAGCCAGAACCAGACCCCAAAGCGGACCGTGTCAAAGTAATTCTTGAGGAAAGTCCGGATCAAAAGCAGGACAATGGCGTAAATGAAGAAGTAGCTCCCTACCGCCACTGGCATATGCATCTTGGCCACGTAAGTCACGATGTCAGCCTGGGTGACGAAGTAAGGGATGCCGAAGCAGGTCGTCAAAAGTGCTACCGGCAAAGCGTTGACGGAAATCAGCTTGAACTGCTTCTTTTCTTTTTGCCGGGGACTTGGGACAGCCCGGTTGCCGACGAACTGGATGATGATGATCATGATCAAAGTTGCCGCGGCTGGCAGCATCATGGTTTCCCGGTAGCCAATCACTTTGTAGAGGTTGATTGAAATAGCCGGGGCAATGGACATGGCCAAAGCATTCATCAGCCCGTACAAGCCCATAGCCGCCCCGACGTGCTGACGGGGAACCAAGAAGGCGATCCAGGTGGTCATGCAGACGGTACAAAGAACGAAGCCAGTCCCGTTGATGATTCTGAATAAGAGCAAGAGCTCCCCGTTAGGCGAAACAATATAACCCACGATCCCGATAAGAATCAGCACCCCGCCAATAAAAGACAGCTGGTACTTGGAGAACTTGTCAGTCAAGTTGCCGGCAATTGGCCGGAGAAACATGGCCGCGAAGCTCATGATCCCCACGATCACCCCGGCTAAAATGCTGCTGGCCCCCAGGCTTTCAGCATAGCCGTTGATCAAAGGATTGTTGAACATGGTCCCGAACAAAAACAGGAAGGAGGCAGTCATAACCAAGATGACATCTTTGGAATAAATTGACTTGCCCTTTTCCTGCTCCATCCGCCCGGCTTTGGCCGGGGAAACACTTGCGCTCTTGCTGCTCACTATATAACCTTCTTTAGTCTTAATCAATTATAATGATTTTTGCTTAAAAACAAATTAGATTTTACCATATTTCGCCCTTCTTCGCTAAGGCTGGCAAAAATCTCTTTGCCTTTTTTCTATAATTCAGCAATAAAGCGCTAGCAAAAGCCTGCCTTGCTTAAGATAATTAAGTCTGATTTCTTCATAAGAAAAAAAGCCTGCCCAAAAGGCAGACTTTCTGATTAGTCAATGATAAATATCGTATTCTGAATTTTAGTAGTTGAAGTAGCGCTTTACTTCCCATTCTGAAACTGATTGAGTGTACAGAGCCCATTCAGTTTCCTTCATTTCCAGGAAGCTGTCAACAATGTGTTCGCTGAAGGCAGACTTGATGACTTCGTCTTCCTTAAATGCCTTGATGGCGTTGTGCAAGGTTGATGGCAATGGCTTGATGCCCAGTTCCTTGCGTTCGTCGTCAGTCATTTCGAACAGGTTGGAAGTTACAGGTGCCATTGGCAGCTTGCCTTCCTTGATCCCGGTCAAACCAGCCTTCAGGCAGGCTGACAGAAGCAGGTATGGGTTGGCAGTTGGGTCAGCTGACCGCATTTCCAGACGGGTGCCGACTTCGTTGGCGTTAGGAATCCGGACCATTGGTGACCGGTTCCGGCTTGCCCATGAGATGTAAACTGGAGCTTCAAAGCCTGGGATCAGCCGCTTGTATGAGTTGACAGTTGGGTTAGCCACGCAGGTAATAGCGCGGGCGTGTTCCAAAATCCCGTTCAAGAAAGTCAAGGCAGTAGTTGACAGGTGGTATTGGCCATCCTTGTCGTAGAAGGCGTTCTTGCCGTCCTTGAAGAGGGACATGTTGGTGTGCATCCCGTTGCCGGCCAAACCTTCAACTGGCTTAGCCATGAAGCTTGCGTACAGGTGGTACTTGCGGGCGATAGTCTTGACAACCATCTTGAAAGTTTGCAGCTTGTCGGCAGTTGCCAAAGCGTTGTCGAAGCGGAAGTCGATTTCTTGCTGGCCGTCGCCAACTTCGTGGTGGGCAGCTTCTACGCGGAAGCCCAGCTTTTCCAAAGTTTCAACGATTTCCCGGCGGCACTTGGCGCCTTCGTCTTCAGAAGCCATGTCGAAGTATGAGCTGTGGTCAGAAACTTCAGTAGTTTCTTCCCCGTTCTTGCCTTCCTTGAAGAGGAAGAATTCAGCTTCAAAACCGATTTCGAAGTCGGAGAAGCCCATTTCCTTCATTTCAGCAACAACCTTCTTCAAGTTGTTGCGTGGGTCACCTTCAAATGGAGTGCCGTCTACGTTGTGGACTGAGCAGACCAGGCGGCCGATGGTGCCTTCTTCAACAGTCGTCCATGGCAGAACTGACCAAGTTGACAGGTCTGGGTACAGAACCATGTCACTTTCTTCCAGACGAACGAAGCCGTCGATTGATGAACCGTCAAAGCGGGTTTGGTTGCCCAAAACGTCGTCCAATTGGCTGACTGGAACTTCCAAGTTCTTCAGCGTGCCGTTAATGTCAGTGAAGGCCAGACGCAAAAAGCGAACGTTCTTCTCTTCTACATCTTTACGGATTTCTTCTTCAGTAAATACCTTGCTCATGTTCTCACCTTTAAAAATCAAGAATAAATTTACGATCAACTAATCAATTGGCTCTGTGCTAATCGATGCTTTAAAGATACCACTCTGACCGCCTGAGGTCAAATTGGTCTAAAGACTTTTTTAATAAAAAAAGTCTTTTGTTACTTTTACTTAAAAAACAAATGATTTACGGCATTTGTAACCGCTATTCTATCGTGAGCATAAGTTAGACCACCTTGCATGTAGAGGGCATAAGGCGGCCGGATAGGGCCATCTGCAGAGAATTCCATGGTCGAACCAGAGACGAAATTGCCGGCGGCCATGATGACTTTATCTTCGTAACCTGGCATGTCGCTTGGGATCGGCTCAACGAAGGAGTCAATTGGCGAATTTTTCTGTACTTCTTTGGTGAAATTGATCATCTTTTCCTGATCGTTGAAGATAATCGTCTGAATGAGGTCAGTCCGCGGCTCATCCCACTTAGGCGTTACTTCACAGCCCATCTTTTCCAAAAGGGCTGCTGAGAAGATCATCCCTTTGATGGCTTCACCAGTCGTGTGCGGAGCCAAGAAAAAGCCTTCATAGAATTCGTGCATGTTGGTCAAGGTGGCCCCTTCTTCCTTGCCAATCCCTGGCGCCGTCAAGCGGATAGCCGCGTTTTCAACCAGTTCTTCTTTGCCGACGATATAGCCGCCAGTCTGGGCGATCCCGCCGCCAGCGTTTTTGATCAAGGAGCCAGCCATGAAGTCTACCCCGTATTCGGTCGGCTCATGCTTTTCGGAAAATTCCCCATAGCAGTTGTCGACGAAGACTAAGCTCTCCGGGCTGACCTGTTTGACAAAAGCGGTCATTTTCTTAATCTGGTCAACCGTGTAGCTCTGCCGGGTATCATAGCCACGAGACCGCTGGATGACCACGATATGGGGCTGGTCGCGCTTAAGGACCTTCTCAGCTTCCTCATAGTCGACCCCGCCTTCACTGTTTAAAGGCACGTAAGAGAAGTTGATCCCTTTTTGGATCAAGGTCCCCCGCTTCTTCGGGGCCAAGCCGATTACCTGCTGCATGGTGTCATACGGCATCCCGGTCAAGTAGGTCAAAGTTTCGCCAGGCAAAAGGTTCCCATCTAATGCCACGGCTAAAGTGTGGGTGCCGGAAACGAACTGAGGCCGGACCAGGGCGTCTTCAGTGTGAAAAACCTGGGCGTAGATAGCTTCCAGCTTCTCTCTGCCAATGTCATCGTCCCCGTAGCCGTTGGTCCCCTTCAGGTCAGCTTCAGCCACCTGGTGGTCAACAAAGGCCCTCAAAACCTTCTCCTGGTTATAGACCACCTGGTCGTCGATTTCCCGCAGGCGGGGTGCGATTTCCTGGTCAACTTCGGCCAGGATTGCCTTTAATTCTTCTGGTAATTTTTTCATTTTTCTTCCTTCATCCATTCTTCTATTCTGACAGCAATTCTATTGGCGCAGTTTGGGTCGGTCAAGGGGTCATACCACTCAACCGGCAGCTTGTTTCTAAAGTAGGTCAATTGCCGCTTGGCATAGCGCCTTGAAGCCGTCTTAAGGGCGGTCACGCAGCTTTCCAGGCTGGCCTCGCCTGCAAAATAAGGGAAAAATTCCTTATAGCCGATGGCCTGCAGGACCTGGTGCTCACCTGCCCGGTTGTCGTAGACAAAGCAGGCCTCTTCTAAAAGCCCGGCCTCCATCATCAAATCCACTCGCTGGTTGATCCGCTGGTAGATGGCATCCCGGTCACTGTTTAAGCCGATGATCAAGTAGTCATAGCGGGGCTTGATTTCTGCCTGCTGCTTGGAAAAAAGCCCGCCCGTCCGGCTAATCACGCTAAGTGCCCTAAGGCTTCTTCGGCTGTTAGCCACAGGAATCTTTTTGGCTGCTTCGGGGTCTTTCCTGTTTAATTCATCCCACAAGGCCTGGGGGCCGTTAGCTGCTAAAAAATCCTCCCATTCCGGGTCCACGCTAGCTGCTTCTTCTTCCTTGTCGCCCAGCTGCATGTCGTTTAACAAGGCATTGACGTAAAAGCCGGTACCGCCCGCGATGATGGGCAATTTGCCTTTCCCCGCGATCTCGCCGATAGCTGACCGGGCCTCATCGACGAAATTTTTAACGGAAAAGTCTTCAAAGACCGAATGGGCATCCACCAGGTAGTGTTTGACTTCTGCCTGCTCTTCCGGGCTGGCCTTGGCCGTGCCGATGGCTACTTCTTTGTAGATCTGCATGGAGTCGCCAGAGACGATTTCCCCGTCCAATTTCTTGGCCAGCTCGATGGCCAGGCTGGTCTTGCCCACGGCAGTCGGCCCGACGATAGCCACTACTTTCTGCATAAATTCCTCCTGCAATTTTCTCTTCTATCATCATAAACCAAAAAAGCCTGCTTGAGAAATTTTCTCAGCAAGCTTTCAGCTTAGTTCTTGGCTGCCTTCTTGCGGCCGTCCCATTGGGAGAAGCCGTCTTTGAGATAAAAGACCTTGGCAAAATTGTGCTTGCGCAGGATGCTGGCGCAGCGCAGGGTCATGGTCAAAGAGTCCGAATAGAGGTAGACCGGCAGGTCTGGCCGCAGTTCGGTGTATTGGTACTTGAACATGGTGTAAGGGATGTTTCTTGCCCCGTCAATATGTTCATGCTTGAACTCATCGGCTTCGCGGACGTCGATGATCTGCGCCTTCCGCATCCCGGCCTTGAATTCCTCGTTGGTCAGTTCCCCGCCCAGGCGCTTGGCCTGGATCCGGTTGTAAGCCCAGAAGCCCAGAAAGCCCAGCAGGATGACGCCTAAGATGACGTCAAGAACGATTAAAAAATTGGTCATGTGAAAAAAAGCTCCTTCTTGCAAGTCTTATCTTATAATAACGCTAAATTCAGCCTGGGGCTAGCTAGTCCAGCCTTTTTTCCCGCTCAAGCCGCTCTTCGTATTCGTGTTCATGCTTTAAGACCAGCTTGGCGTTTAAATAGAGTTTTTTCTCTAAAACGCCTGCCTTATACAAGTTGTCCAGCTCAATCGCCATTAGTTCGATATCCCACTTTCTTTTGCCCAAGTGGACCAGGATGCCGTATTTTTTCAAAAGCTGCTGGACATCGTAAAGATTTTTCAAAACAGTCATTTTACACCGTCACTGCCATTCCTAAACGCAAAGTCAAAACCACATAGACAATCAAAGCAGCTGCCGCCAACAGCCGGCCGCCCTTGCCATAGCCCCGGTAAGTTGCATCACCCAAAATAATGGCCAGTAGGGCCCCGGTGATTAAGCCGCCCAGGTGGCCCAGGATGTCCACGTCAGGCATGAAGACGTCCAAGACCAGGTTGATGACTGCTAAGGCTAAAGCCTGCCGGCCCAAGAAGGACAAGAGCGCATTGTCTTTGTCCTTGAATCCCGCGCAGGTCATGGCTCCAAGAAGACCGAACAGGGCAGTTGACGCCCCGGCGCTGATCGCCTGGTCATTGCCAAAAGCCAGGGTCAAGAGGCTGCCGCCAACCCCTGACAGCAGATAGATCAGCAAAAAGCGCCAGTGGCCGAAAACCGGCTCAGCATACTGGCCGATATAGTAGATCATGATCGCGTTGGAGGCGATGTGCATGATCCCGATGTGGAGGAACTGGGCGGTAAAAAGGCGCCACCACTGTCCTTCCATCACTACGGCCGGGTTAAACATGGCCCCCATTTTCAGCAGAACGGAAGTACTCTCAGAGCCGCCCATAAAGGTTTCCACCAGGAAAACGGCAAAGAGGATCACAACCAGAGCGGTTGTCATATAATTACGCCGCAGATTATTCATCGCCGGCCTCCTTTACAATTATCAAATCATCCATCGCCTGGTCATGGTCTTCCATTGGCCAGGCAGGAGTCTTGAAGTACATGACTGAATTGACCAGGGCCAGGGTCTTGACCGGATTCTTGGCTAAAAAGCGGTCATAGTAGCCCCCGCCAAAACCGATCCGGCTCTTGCCCGCCGGACTAAAGGCCAGGCCAGGGACAAAAAGCAGGTCCAAATTATTATCAACTTCATTTTCTTCAGCCAGCTCCCAGACCCCAAACTTGGTCTGCATTAAGGGAGCAGCTTCGTCCCATTTTAAAAAGTCCAGCTGCCAGCCAGGATGGCACTTGGCCAAATAGAGCTCCTTGCCTTCTTTCCGCAGCTCTTTAATCAAGCCCCTTATATCCACTTCCAGCGGCATTGGCAGGGTTAGTCCGATTTTTTTGGCCTGCTGGAGCATTGGGTGCTTTAGGGCCAGCGCCGTCAATTCCTGGTCTTGCCGTTTTTTAGCCGGGCTCTTGGCAAAATCCGCCAGCCGCTTCCTTTGCCAGGAGCGGAAAGTTTTCTTGTCCATCAAAGCAGTCACGCCCTCTCTTCCTGCAAAATAAAAAAAGCAGGCCTTTCGACCTGCTATCTTTTATTACTTAGTCTCGCGGTGAAGAGTTACCTGTCTTTCAACTGGGCAATACTTCTTCAAGGTCAAACGTTCCGGATGCTTACGCTTGTTCTTCTTAGATAAGTAACTTCTGTCGCCACATTCGGTGCATTCTAAAATGATGTTGTCTGCCATTATTTTCACCACCTACAATTAATATCTGACTGTACAATCATAACATTTTCAAGGGCAAAGAGCAAGTTATCTCAGTAAATTAACTGTTAATTTGTACTTGAAAACTTCCCTTTATGCATCTTGTAGTAAGTCGTCACCATCGCCTTGGCCATGTTCTTGTTGTAGCTGCCTTCCTTGTCCGGATCGATGCCGGCAAAAACAATCGCGAAGGCAATCTGCGGATTGTTGGAAGAAGCCCAGCCGACCATGGTTTCGTTGATCAGTTCAGTGTCTGTCGACTTCTTGGTCTTGGTGTTGTAGTAGAAAGTCTGGGCCGTACCGGTCTTGGCCGAAATCGACGGTTTGACGTTCTTCAAAGCATGGGCCGTCCCCCAGGCATTTGACCCATGGACAACCTGGTAGAGCCCCTGCTTGATGACGGCTAATTCATCAGTTGTCCAAGGGATCTTGAACTGGACAGTCGGCTTCTTGTTGTAGTAAGCATAGAAGTGCTTGCCGTCGCTGCTGGTGCGGCCGATAGACTGGACAACGTATGGCTGCATCCGGTAGCCCCCGTTGGCAATCGTTGAAATGTACTGAACCAGCTGAATTGGGGTGTATGCGTCGTAGTTCCCGTAGGATTCGTCAAGCACTGACCCGGACAGGATAATCCCGTTGGAGTCAGTTGACGCCCCCTGGATACCCGAGCTTTCACCCGGCAGGTCAACCCCGGTCTTTTGCCCCAAGCCAAACATGGCAAAGTTGTTTCTCAAGGTCTCAAAGGCTGTCTGCGGCATGTGAATGTACTGCTTGGCCACATAGCTGGCCTTCACCCAGCGCAGGGTCAGCTGCATCATGTAGATGTTGGAAGATACTTCCAGGGCGCTGGCCGCCGTCAAGGAGCTGAAGGTCCCGGTCGGGTAAACGGACTTCTTGACCGGAGAACCCGGCAGATAGATGGCCGTGTCCGGCAGGGTGTTGTTGGTTGGAGTGATGACCTTGTTGATCAAGCCCCCAGCCACCTGGGCCCCCTTGACAACAGACCCCATAACGAAGGACTGGTTGATGTTGCCCAGGGCGTTGTCGGTAATCTTGCTAGTTGACGGGTCATAGCTGATCCCGGACATGGCCAGGATAGCCCCGGTATTCGGGTTCATGGCAATCGCGTAGGCACCGCTGGACAAGCTGGCTGCCCCAGCGCTCAAGGCTGAGTTAAACTGCTGCTTGAGGGCCTTGGTTACGGCTGCCTGGTACTTGGCGTCAATCGTCAACTTCAAGCTGGCCCCAGACTGGCCCTTGTAAACCTGCTTGGTCTTGGTGATCTCGTTGCTGGAGTTGCTGGTAACCTTGTAGCTGGCCTTGGTCCCCTTCAAGAGGGCTTCATATTCCTTTTCCAGGTAGGAAGTCCCAACCCGGTCGTTTCTGGAATAGCCGTTGACCAGGTAGTATTGCAGGTTGTCGCTCGGCAAACCGGTCTTGGTCGTGGAGACTGACCCAATGATACTCTTGATTGAAGACCCGTTCGGGTAGTAACGGTTCCAGTCGGTACCGATCCCGACCCCCGGCATGGAGGACAGGTGCTCGCCGACCTGGGCGATTTCCTTGTTGCTGAGCCCACTGCTCTTCAAGTTGATCGTCGACAAAGTCGTGGCCCCCGACATCTTGTTGTACAAGAGGGCCGCCGTCTTTTGCTTGCTGGTCAAGCTTGGCTTAAGGGTATTTTCAACATAAGCCACTTCATTGTCGTTGATCTCTGAAGTTGACAGACTAGACTTCTTCTGGGACTTCGGCAAAGCAGCCAAAACCTTCTTGGCCCGGCTTTCATCAGCCAGGTAGTAATCAGCAATTTGTCTTTTTGTCGGCTTTTCGTCGGTAATTTTTATATAATTACTAAGGGTATTAGCAACCTTGTACATCTCTTTGGAAGTCGCTGACAGGCTGCGCATGTAAGTAATCGCGTTTTCAGCCTTGTTGCCGACCAGGATCCGGCCCTGGGAGTCGTACATGACCCCCCGGGGAACAGACTTGGTCATGGTGTTTTCGTCGGTGGCATTGACCTCCGCGGAAAAGCGCGAACCGTAAAAGAGCTGCAAGTATGCTAATTGGCCAATTAAGGCCGCGAACAAAATTACGATGACCCCGACCAGAATCTTCATTCTGAGAGGGGTGTTTGCGGTTTGACTACTGTTGCCAGTTCCGCTATTCTTTCTAAAATAACTCACGATAAAACCATCCTCACTAACAAGTAATTTTAGCAAAAAGACCTGCGCAATTCTATCATTCAGAAGAGGAGTTAGCTAATTCTTAATGTACATATCCAAAATAAAACGTTTTTTCCAAAAATTCGGCCTTAAGCAGCTCTATGCCTGCCTGGCCTTCGCCCTGCCGGCCCTTATCTTCGCCGGCTACTTCATCTCTAAGAAAGGCAATATCCTGACCGTTGACCTGGGCCAGCAGTATGTTGACTTCCTGGCCTACTACCAGCAAAAGCTCTTTAAGGACCCAAGCAAATTGATCTACAGCTTTGCCAGCGGCCTGGGGGGCTCGATGCTGGGGACGGACAGCTATTATCTGCTCAGTCCCTTCAACCTGCTCTTGCTCTTTTTCCCGCAAAAGTTCCTGCCTCAAGGGATCCTTTTGGTCATCTCCTGCAAGATCGGGGCCATCGGCCTGTCCAGCTACCTGGTCTGGGGAAAGAAGTACAAGCTGGCCAAGGAATACGTTCTGGCTGCCAGCCTGGCCTTTGCCCTCTGCGGCTTTGTCGTTGCCAACAACCTAAACTTGATGTGGCTGGACAGCCTGGTCCTTTTGCCCTGGCTGCAAGAAGCCATTGACCGCCTTTTGGCCGGGGAGAAAAATCACCTGGTCCTGGTCACCTTCCTGCTCTGGCTGACCAACTTCTATACCGGCTACATGACCCTGCTTTTTGGCTTGCTCTACCTGCTGGTGGGTCTGGCCACAAATAGTGAGCGGAAAGTCCGCTTTTGGACCTACTTCAAGGCCAGCTTCTTTGGCTCCTGCCTGGCCGGGGTCAGCCTCTGGCCGACTTTTTTGGAGCTTTTAGCCGGCAAAACCGATGCCGATATCAGCTGGAAGCTGAACTTCCAGTTCCCGCCCTATCAGCTGGTTGCCAAATTAATCGACGGGGCCTACAGCTTCCATGAAATGTCGGACGGTCTGCCCAACATCTTCATCTCCTCCTGCTTTGCCCTTTTGGCCCTGCTCTTTATCTTTAATGCCAAGTTCAGCAAGCGGGAAAAATTGACCCGAGGCCTGCTTTTGGCCTTCCTGGTCTTGTCTTTGTCCTTTACCCCCCTGGTTTTGATCTGGCACTTGGGCCAGTTCCCGGTCTGGTACCCGGCCCGCTTCAGCTTCCTGGTCTCCTTCTATGCCTTGAACCTGGCCCTGGAAAATATGGACAGGGAGCCCGTCTTCAACCTCAAGCAGAAAATCCTGGCGGCCCTTTTAGGAGCCAGCGTCTCCATTTACCTGGCCATCGATCCTGACAAGCTGGAATTTATCCGGCAAGACGGGCAGATCGCGACCGGCCTCTTTCTATTGGCCGGCCTGCTCTTTATTCTCTTTATCTATGGCCAGCACTACCTGGCCGGCCACTATGCCCTGCTTTTGGTAGTTTCTGAAGTCACGGTCAACTTGATTTTTTCATTAAACGCGATTTCCTACCAGGAAAACAAGAACTATGCCAAGTTTGAAGCCAACGTCAACCAGGCGACCAGCTACCTGGCCAAGACCGATTCCAGCCTCTACAGAACGGAAAAGAGTTTCAGCCGGTCTGATGACGACCCCTTCACCGGCAATTACTACGGGGTGACGACCTTCAACTCCATCAGCAACTCTAGCACTTCCAACCTGCTCAGCCGCTTGGGCTATGTCCACAACAGCAACTCTTACACCAACCAGGGCGGGACGCTCTTGACTGATGCCTTCCTGGGGGTCAAATACTACCTGGAGCCGAATTATTCTTATGACGGCGTCTCAGCTGCCCAGCGGATGCCATATGACAATTTGAACCACCGGGCAGATCTAAACAGCTATTATCCGAAAAAGCAGTTCAAGCAGCTTAGCATTTTGGAAAACAAGCAGGCCCTGCCACTCATTTTTGCCAGCCAAAGCCAGCAGAAGCAGGTCAAGTTCCTGGACAATGACCCAGTTTACAACCAGCAGAAGCTCTGGGAAAGCCTGGGCCTGTCCGGCCAGCTTTTCAGCAAGGTCAAGAGCCAGATCAAGCTGACCAACTTAAAGGTCAACCAGTCCAACCCTCTGGTCTTTAAAAAAGCTAACTCAGCCAAGCCGGCTTCCGTCACCTTCATCTTGACGCCAAAAAACGATGACTCATACTACCTGCAGCTCCCAGATGGCTTTGACTTCAAGACCGCCAGCTTGAGCGTCAACGACATCTTCTACAACTACGAGAGCCGGGACGGGCAGATCCGCCTGGTCAACGTTGCCAGCGGAAACAAAAAGACCAGGATCAAGGTCACTTTCAACTTGACCAATTCGACCCTGGACTTAACTGGTCTTCTCTTCTGGCACTTCAACAATTCCGCCTTCAAGGCCGGGATCAAGCAGCTGAAAGAGCCAGAACTTAAGTTAAAGCAGACTGGCTTGAAAATTTCCAGCCAGGCCTTCAAGAGCCAAAAGAAGCTCTGGATCACGACCATTCCTTATTCCAAGAACTGGCTGGTCTATGACAATGGCAAGCGGGTCAAGACCAGCAAATATGCTTCCAGCCTCCTGGCCTTTAACTTAAAGGGGGGCAAGCACAAGCTGACCTTGATCTATTTGCCGGTCAGCCTCCTTGCCGGCAGCTTGATCAGCCTGATAACTTTAGCTGTCTACCTGCTCTTGAAAAAGAAGCAGAGAATTTAAAACAGTAAAATAGAGTACAAAAAAAGGTGCTGTCCGTGTGGACAGCGCCTTTTTAGTCGCTCGTCTTAACGTCGTTGATTACGACATCGTAGCTGACGTTGGCTGAGTCAACGTTGATCTTGACCGTTTCACCCTTCTTGTGGCCAAGCAGGGCCTTGCCGATCGGAGATTCGTTGGAAACCTTGCCGTGGAATGGGTCAGACTGGCTGCTCCCCACGATTTCGTAAGTTTCCGGTTCATCTTCGCCGACTTCAGTAACCGTAACGGTCTTGCCGATACTTACTTCGTCGGGGTCAACGGCATCAGTGTCGACAACGACAGCGTACTTCAATTGTTCGCTGACGGCATCGATTCTTTCTTCCAGCCGCATTTGTTCATCCTTGGCTGCATCGTATTCTGAGTTTTCAGACAAGTCCCCGTAAGAACGGGCAATCTTCAAACGTTCAACGATTTGCGGCCGCTTGACGAACTTCAGGTTTTGCAGTTCTTCTTCCAGCTGCTTCTTGCCTTCGGCAGTCATTTCATAGGTTTTTTCAGGCATTTTGATTCTCCTTTATTTAACGCATTATGCAATGTTAAATATTAGAGTTTAATTCCACGAAAGTCAACCATTAACGGATGTTTGCTGCTAATTTTTCTTCCAAAGCGGCTTGCACATTGTCAGTTGCCTTAGTTACAACCGCGTCAGTCAAGGTTTCTGCTTCGTTTAAGAAGGTCAAGCGGTAGGCCAGGCTCTTCTTGCCGTTTGGCAGGCGGGCGCCTTGGTAGACGTCGATGACTTCAACGCTGACCAGGTACTTGCCGGCATTTTCCTTGATGCAGCTTTCAACTTGGGCGTTAGTGACGTCTTCGTCAACCAGGATGGACAGGTCCCGCTGAACGGCTGGGTACTTCGGAGCCGGCTTGGACTTGACGCCCTTAGCCATCAAAGGCAGCAAGGCATCCAGGTTCAGTTCGTAAACGTAGATTTCCTTGCCGGCGAAGTTCTTGTCAGTCATGGTCAAAACTGGGGCGATTTGGCCGATCAAACCGATGTATTCATCATTTACGTAGATGCCAGCCGTTCTGGTCGGGTGCATCCCCTTGATTGACTCTGCCCGGTATTCCACGTCCTTGACGCCGATCATTTCAAATACGTCTTCCAGCTGTCCCTTGACATAGTAGAAGTCAACTACTTCGTCCTTGTGCTGCCAGTTGCTTTCCCCGGCCAGGCCGACGTAAGCGGCTGCCAGGTGTTCGTGTTCGTGGTAGTCGCCGCCTTCCATGTCGTAGACGCGGCCGTTTTCAAAGAGCTGCAGTTCAGTCTGCTTGCGGGCAAAGTTGTAGGCAACCGTGTCCAAAAGGCCGCAGATCAAGTTTTGCCGCATGGTGGTTCTGGCTGAGTTCAGCGGCCAGTTGACCTTGACTGGAGCCAGGGCCTTTTTGACAAAAGTCGTGGCCATTTCTTCAGAAGTCAAAGAGTAGTTGATCGTTTCACTAAGGCCCTGCCCTTCAAGCAATTGACGCAGGTGACGGACCTTGACTTCATCAGCAGCGTAGCCGCCAGTCAGTTCACCAGTAGCCGGGTGGGTGGACTTGATGTTGTCATAGCCGTAAATCCGGCCAACTTCTTCAAAGATGTCAGAGTCAATGAAGATGTCCCAGCGGCGGTTTGGCACAGTTACCGTGTATTCGTCGCCCTTTACTTCAACTGGGAAGTTCAGCTTGCCCAGGATCTTGACGATTTCGTCCATAGGCAGGTCAGTGCCCAGGATCTTGTTGGTCCGGGATGCAGTAGTAGTAATGACAACTGGCTGCTTGTCCTGGTCGCTGGCCTTGATTTCACCAGCTAAGACAGTAGCGCCGGCATTAGCCCGCAAGATAAGCGCGCAGGCGTCCAGGGCCTTTTGGGTGTTGTCCCAGTTGATCCCCTTTTCAAAGAGAGCTGAAGCGTCAGTCCGGTTGTCATGCCGCAGAGCCGCCTTTCTGGTCAAAGCTGGGTCAAAGACAGCAGCTTCCAAGATCACGTCAGTGGTTTCTTCAGTAACTTCACTGTTCAAGCCGCCCATCACGCCGGCCAGGCCGACTGCTTGTTCACCATCAGTGATCACGATGTCCTGCGGGTCCAGGTCGATTTCTTTTTCATTCAAGAGCTGCAGCTTTTCGCCTTCCTTGGCCAGGCGGACCTCGATCTTCTTGGTCTTGTCAAAAAGCTTGGCGTCGTAAGCGTGCATTGGCTGGCCAGTCAAAAGCATGACATAGTTGGTAGCGTCGACCACGTTGTTGATTGGGCGGATACCGGCATTCCACAAGCGGGCCTGCAGCCAAAGGGGACTTTCAGCAATCTTGACCCCGGTCAGCTTTCTCAAGTAGTACTTCGGAGCGATCTTTTCATCGGCAACGGCAGTAAAGTCGCCAGTCCAGTCTGCCCCGTCTTCTTTGAGGACAACGTCTTCGATCTTTGGCTTCTGGTCGATCAAGGCACCGACTTCGTAAGCTGCCCCTTCCATTGAGGAAGTGTCGGCCCGGTTTGGCGTAATGTCGAAGTCCAAAACGTAGTCGTCCATCCCCAAAGCTTCAAAGACAGAGTCACCAGGCTTAAGGTCCGGATCATGGAAGACCCAGATGCCGTCAGCGTACTTCGGCGGAACAACTGAGTCGCTGAAGCCAAGTTCCTGCAGGCCGCAGATCATCCCATTGGATTCAACCCCGCGCAGCTTGCCCTTCTTGATCTTGATCCCGCCTGGCAAATGCGCACCTGGCAGCGCCACGATCACGTCCTGGCCAGCTGCCACGTTAGGCGCCCCGCAGACGATCTGGCGGGCTTCGTCTTCACCGACGTCAACCGTGGTCTTGTTTAAGTGGGTCCCTTCGATCTTTTCGCAGGTCAAAATGTGGCCCACGACCAGCTTGCTCAAGCCGTCTTCCGGGTGAACCGTTGAGGCGATTTCGACCCCGGACCGGGTCAGTTTTTCAGCCAAGGCGTAAGGATCTACGCCGTCCATGTTCAAGAAATCTTTCAACCAATTGTAAGAAACTAACATTAATCTTCCTCCTGACGGAATTGTTGCAAGAAGCGCACGTCGTCACTGTAAAAGTCGCGGATGTCGTCAATGCCATACTTCAAGATGGCGAACCGGTCCAGGCCCAGGCCAAAGGCAAAGCCGGAGTAGACAGTTGGGTCAATCCCGGCAGCGGAGAGAACATTCGGGTGAACGATCCCGGCACCCAGAACTTCGATCCAGCCAGTGTTCTTGCAGATCGCGCAGCCCTTGCCCCCGCATTCAAAGCAGGAAACATCCATTTCAACTGAAGGTTCGGTAAACGGGAAGTAGCTTGGCCGCAGGCGGGTTTCCCGGTCCTGGCCGAATTCGTGCTTGGCAACCAGTTCCAAGGTCCCCTTAAGGTCGCTCAAGGAGATGTTCTTGCCGACAACCAGCCCTTCCATCTGCATGAACTGGTGGGAGTGGGTGGCGTCGTCATCGTCTCTTCTGTAAACCTTGCCTGGGGAGATCATCTTGAGGTCCCCCTTGTCAAAGTCATGCTTTTCCATAGTCCGGGCTTGGACTGGTGAAGTCTGGCTCCGCAGCAGGTGGTCAGCGTCAACGTAGAAAGTAGCCTGCATGTCCCGGGCCGGGTGGTCCTTAGGCAGGTTCAGCATTTCAAAGTTGTAGTGTTCGCTTTCGATTTCCGGCCCCTGAACGACTTGGTAGCCCATGCCGATGAAGAAGCGTTCCAGGTCGTCTTGAATGATTCTGATCGGGTGCTTGGAGCCGACGTGCTTTCTGCGCCCTGGCAGGGTCACGTCGATCTTTTCAGCTTCCAGGCGGGCCTCAATGGCCTTTTCGATCAATTCATCCTTGGCACTGGCCAGGTTTTCATTGAAGAGGTCCCGGAGTTCGTTGACCTTCTGGCCAACTTCCCGCCGCTTTTCCGGAGCAACGTCCTTCATCTGGTGAAGGATTTCCGTCAGTTCACCCTTCTTGCCGACCAGCTTGACCCGGACGTCATTCAGGCTCTTTTCGCTTTCTGCTTCCTTGATTTCAGCAAGCCCCTGCTCACGCAGAGCCTTCAATCGATCAAATAAATCCATTTACTTATTCCTTTCAACAAAAAAAGCTCCGCCCCCAAAAGGGACGAAGCTTCGCGGTACCACCCTAGTTCAGGCCTAAAAAGGCCTGCGCTCTATACCGATAACGGTGGCAGCCGGAATTGATTAGATCCTACTCGCAAGATGAAATTCGCAAGCTGCTCTTTGGTTTCCTTTCAGTTGCCAAGAAACCTCCCTGTCAAAGATCAGTCTTGTTACTAGTCTTGTTCTTAGTAATTAATTAAAATCATAGGCTAAAACTGGCTTAAATGCAAGTCATTTTTTACGCCCACTTGTCCGCCCAGATGTGCACCTGGTTAAAGACGGGCTTTAATTCGGCTCCTTTTGGCGTCAAAGTGTAAAGGACGATCTTCTTTTCTTCATCCTTGGACCGCTTGACAATTCCGTCAGCTTCCAGCTCCCGCAAGCGTTCAACCAAAACCCGGTCTGAGCAGGCACCAACCGCGTGGGCCAGGTCTCTGAAGCGCATGGCCTTAGTGTCGCACAAGGAGCTGATAATCAAGCCGTTCCACTTCTTGCCGATGATTTCAAAGGCCTTGACGAAGCGGGCGCACATTTCGTAGTTTTCAGCATTTTTACAGCATGGCGCGTCCTGTTCGGCTAATTCTGTCATAGAGAATCCTCCTCAAATTAGTTTCCATGTTATCTATTTAAGCATACTTTACTTACGAAAAACAAGCGAAACGTTTTTTAGCTGAAATGATAGATCATGATCCCGGCGGCAACAGCGGCGTTCAAGGACTCAGCCCGGCCCTTGATCGGGATGTAAAGCTTCTCATCAGCCAGTGCCGCGATTTCCGGACTTACCCCATGGGCCTCATTGCCAATGATCAAGGCAACCTGGGCAACTGGGGCAAAATCGCCCAATTGTTTAGCAGAAGGGTCCAAGAGACTGGCATAAACCGGAATATCCGCTGCCTTCAAGCTGGCAATGGCTTCTGCCAGGTCAGCCTTGATCAAGTTCAAGTGGAACTGGCTCCCCTGCATGGACCGCTGCACCTTGGGATTGTAGAGGTCAACCGTCTTGTTTGACAGGATCACCCCGTCAAAGCCGGCCGCGTCAGCGGTCCGGATGATGGTGCCGACATTGCCCGGGTCAGCCAGGTCATCTAAAAGGACCCACTTGCCGTAGCTGAAATCAAAATTCTCTGGTTGGTTGATCTTGACGGTCATGAAGATGTCCTGGGAATTCTTGGTGCTGCTGAGGTGGCTGGCCACGCTTTGGCTGATCTTGATCAGCTTGTCTTCATCATAAGCCAGGTCCAATTGCTCCAAGCGGCTGAGTGCCTCTTCAGTAGCCAGAATTTCCCGGTACTTGACTCTTGCTTTTAAAGCTTCTTCGACCAGGTGGAAGCCTTCGATCAGGTAATAGCCGCTTTCTTCGCGGTATTTCTTCTGGTTCAGCTTGCCGATGGCCTTAATTTGCGGATTGTTGACAGATGTTCTTTCTTGCATGATAAAATACTCCTTAGAAATACTATTTTAATGATTTTTTGCAAAAAATAAAGAAGGTAAGCAAAATGCAAACATGGGAACTATTAGCACATGGGGTCGTCCAAGGGGTAGGCTTCCGCTGGTGCGTGCAGATGCTGGCCCAGAAGATGGGCCTGGCCGGCACCGCCAAGAACAACCCCGACGGGACGGTCACCATCGTCATTCAAGGTACGCCAACTGACCTGGTCAAGTTTAAAGCTGCGCTGCCAGACGCCGCTCCTTACGCGAAAATTTACCGTTTGGACACAAAAGTTCTGCCTGAAATGGAACAAATGCATTCTTTTCATGTATTATATTAGTCAGATCCTAAAAATTTGGAGAGAAACTAATCAATGAAAAAAATCAAAAAACGTTTGTTACCAGTCAGTCTGCTGGCGCTCTTGCCGCTTTTTCTTACGGCCTGCGCCAGCCAGACCAGCAAGAACGGCAGCTTGAAGGCACCAACCAGTGGTCCTTACTACTGGATCTATGAGTGGATCGGCCTGCCTTTGCAGCATATCACCGTCAACATCGCCCACGCCATTGGCGGGGCCAGCGGGGCCGGCTGGGCTATCGTCATCATCACTTTGGTCGTCAGAGTGATCTTGATGCCGCTGATGATCAACCAGCAGCACAAGGCAACCATGCAGCAAGAAAAAATGCATCGCCTGCAGCCACAGATGCAGCTTTTGCAAAAGGCCATGAAGACCCCGGGCATGACTCCTGACCAGCAGCTGGCCTTGAGTGGTCTGCAAAGAGAGATCTACTCTAAGAACAATGTCTCCATGACTGGCGGAATGGGCTGCCTGCCCCTCTTGATTCAAATGCCGATCATGATCGGGATCTACCAGGCCGTGGCTTACTCAAGCACCCTGGCCAAGTCCACCTTCTTCGGCATCTCCCTGTCCAGCAAGTCCATGGTCTTGGCCATCATTGCCACTGTTTTTGCCTTGATTCAAAGCTACGTGGCCATGATCGGCATCCCTGAAGAACAAAAGAAGACCATGCAGGCCACCATGCTGATGAACCCGATCATGACTTTCTTCTTCTCCATGTCCTTCTCCGGCGCCCTGGCTCTTTACTGGGCAGTCGGCAACCTGGTCATGGTCATCCAGCAGCTGATCACCACCTTCATCGTGCAGCCGCGGGCCAAGAAGCGGGTTTCCAAGGAACTGGAAGACAGCCCAATCGTGGAAGTCGTTACTCAAGCCAAGATCGACCAGATCTTGAAGCCAGCCGCTGAAAAGAAGCCAAACGCCAGCCAGCCGAAGTCCGGCGACCTGCGCAAGCGCAACCAGGGCAAGCAGAAGCGGAAGTAATCTTCCAAAGAAAAAACAAATAAAAAGCAAAGAAAATAATCAACAAAACAGAAAAAATAAAAGCCGCTGAACAGCGGCTTTTATTTTGTTCTGAATGTTAAATTGTCGGATCTTTTTTCGGATTTTCAGTTCCAGCCTGCTTTTGCTGCCGGCTTTCTAACTGCTTGACTTCTTCGTCAGTCAAGACCGGGAAGGTGATTCTGAACTGGCTCCCCTGGCCTAAGACTGATTCAACGTCAATCGTGCCGTGGTAGGATTCCACCAGCTTCTGGGCAATCGACAGGCCCAGGCCGTTGCCGCCCTTTTCCCGGGTTCTGGCCTTGTCGACCCGGTAGAAGCGGTTGAAGATCTTCTTCTTATCCTCATCGGAAATCCCTTCGCCGTAGTCTTGGACCACGATCTGCATTTCCTGGCCGGACTGGCCGGCAGCCACAGAGATTTCCTTGCGGTCAGTTGAGTACTTGATCCCGTTGTCGATCAAGATGATCAGGATCTGCTCCAGGTGCCCCTGGTAAATCTGAATCTTGGTATCCGGGTCCAGGTCCTCAACTTCCAAAGAAATCTTGAAGTCCGGGTGAACCATGCCCATGTCCCCGACTACCCGAGTCAAAACTTCCATCGGCTCAGCAATGGCATTCGGGTAGTGGACGCTGATCTGCTCAGCCCGGGTCAGATCCAGCATTTCCTGGATCAAGTGCTTCATCCGCTCAGCCTCCGAAATCGAGGCGTCAATGGATTCTTCCAGGACCTGGGGATCATCCTTGCCCCAGCGCTTAAGCATGCTCAGATGGCCCTCAATGACCGCCACAGGCGTCCTCAATTCGTGGGAGACGTCAGAGACGAACTGCTTCTGCTGTTCGATATACTTTTGCATCCGGTCCAGCATCATATTGAAAGACAGGGCCAGTTCTTCCAGTTCGTCGTTTCTGTGCAGCTCGGGAATTCTGGCCGTGCTGTTGGGGTCAGCGTTAACTTCCCTGGCCACCTTGGACATCTTCTTGATTGGTCTGACAACGCTGCGGACAACCAAGTAGGAAACGACGATGGCCAGACTGACCCCCAGAATTGAGAGCCAGAGCATAGCCCGCAGAGTCCGGGTAATCAAGCGGTTGTAGCCGGTCATCTGGTTCTTGACGACAATATAGCCGGTCAATTTATGAGTCGTCCGGTTTCTGACCTTCCGGTAGACATACAGGGAGCTTTGCCCCTTCTTGTCTTCCTTGACCACGCTCTTGCTTTCACTGGTGAATTTGACCAATTTAGGAGCGCTGTCGCCGTTATGAAAGACGATCTCATTGCGGAGATTGTAGATCGCCACGGTCACGTCAGGGTTGGTCACGGTACTTAAGACCGTGTCGCCAAAAACGCTGCTGTTGTTGCTGTCATTTTCTGACAAAGCCGGCCCGCCCTTCAAGATCCGTCTGGTATTGGGCGACAATTGCTGGACCACGTTGGTGATTTCCAGCTCATCGTCGATGCCTACCAAGCGCTTGCGGAGGATGTTGACGACTTCATTGGAAGTATCTTTCTGCTGGCTTAGGGCTTCCTGCTTGACCGTATTGTAGACGACAGCTGAGAAAACAAGAAAGGAGACCGTGATCGTCATGGCGACGATGCTGACCCATCTCACGATCAGTGAAACGTGCCTGGTCTCCTTCTTGCCGCTGGCGCTTTGCTTATGCATTGTCGTCCTCGTCTCTTACCATGTAGCCGGTTCCGCGCACCGTCTTGATGTAAGATGGCTGGCCAGGGATATCGATCTTGTTGCGGAGGTAACGGACGTAAACTTCGACAACATTGGTTTCGATGTTTGATTCCGGCCCCCAGATCTTGTTCAAGAGCTGGTCTCTGCCAACAACATTGTTCTTGTTTTCGATCAAGGTCATGAGCAGGTTGTATTCCCGCTTGGTCAAGTCAACAGTCTTGCCGTCGCCCCGGTGAACGATCCGGTTGGCGGTTTCGATGGTCAAGTCCTTGAACTTGACCACCTTTTGCCGCGGCAGCTTGTCCTTTGAAGCATCCTTTTCGATCTTGACCCGGCGCAAGACAGCACGCAGGCGAGCCAGCAGTTCTTCAATGGCAAATGGCTTGACGATGTAGTCGTCAGCCCCATGGTCCAAGCCTGATACCCGGTCAATTACGGAGTCGCGGGCAGTCATCATGATGATCGGCGTGGTCTTGCTCTGCCGTACACGGCGGGCAATTTCCAAACCATTCAAGTCTGGCAGCATCAAGTCCAGCAAGATCGCGTCGAAGTCTTCACTCAAAGCACGGTCCAAAGCCTTGCGGCCGTTGTTTTCCACTACGGTCTCATAGCCTTCGTGCTGGAGTTCGAGTTCGACGAAACGAGCCAGGTTCTTTTCGTCTTCAACAATTAAAATTTTCGGCATGTTTTTATCCCCTCACGTCCTACTGATTAATTTTTGGGTCTGCTGAATCCAAGTATAATCTTAAAGTATATTTTAATAATTCTAGGATAGCCCAAAATCAGCTTTTTAACAAGTCCCATAGAAAAACAAGTCCCTTGCCAGATGAATTTTCTCTGGGAAAAGACCTGTTTTACTGAAGATTGTTTTCGTTTTTATTTTTCTTCGTCTTCTGCTTTATTCTTGTCTTCTTCAGCCTGCATCTTGTCCAAAAGGCCCTGCAGCTGGGCGAAGGCCGGGTTGACCTGGTCCTTCTTCTGGCCGGCAAAGTCCTGTTCAGACATGACTTCCCAGCCCTGGCCTTCCGGGTAAAGATCTTCTTCAGCTTCCTCCTTGGTCAAAACCGTGCTTGGAATATTCAAGAGCATGTTGTCTTCCACGGCCGTCTGCACGTCAATGCGGTCATCGTCCAGCGGAATGATCATCAAGCCCAGTTCTTTTTCTTCCTGGGTCGGTTCATGGTCGGAATAATTTTCCACAAAGCTGAATTTCTGCTTTAAAGGCACAGCTTCCAGGCTGCGGGAGGACGGAACCAGTAGGTCGGCTTCCACTTGGAAATTGCCAGTCACGAAGGGTTCGTCATAAAAGAGCTGCCCTTCCACGTGGGCGCTCTTGACCTCGTAGACCAGGTCCTTGGCCCGCTCGTAAAAGCCGTCAGCAAAAGTCAAATCAGCTGAGATCTGGGTCAAAGGCTCCCGGCTGTTCTTGATTTGGAAAAATGAAAGTTCTAGCATTAATTTACCTCGAGTGGCCGCCGGCCAAAGTTCTGGTCAGCGCCAACAATCTGTTCAAATAAGCGGTCAACCCTGACCTGCAGGCCCAGGGTCCCTTCTTGGGCATTCTTGCGATCCACCTTGGAAACGATGTCAACCGCGAAGTCTTTCCGCTGCTGCTTCAAATACTTCCGCCCCCGCTTGCTGTAGGCCAAAAGCATGGTGGAAACATGGTCGTAGCTGTTTAAGACATCTGCTTCAGTCACGTTCAGCAAGGTGTAGAGACTTAATCTTCTTAACCTTGAATAGGTGTAGCGCTTGGACTTGACCCGGCGGAGGAAATCAGCGAAGTTTTCAGCCAGGTGGATTTCCGCCTTGAACTTGTATTCCAGGCCTTCGCTCATCTGGTAGATCTGCTGCAATTCCTTGATTGAAGCTGATTCCAGCCGGTATTTCAAAAATGGGAAGAGCAGTTCCCAGTTGGGCAGGATCTTTTCCTGGTCAAAAGCAGCGATTTCCCCTTTCGGCAGCCACTGCTCCAATTCCTCCCGCTCTGCCCCGTTTAAAAGGAGGTTGCGGATCGCGCTGGCGCTTTGAACGGCTGCTTCTCTTTGCAGGATATCGTCATGGCCAGCCCCTACCCGGTTAACCGGGCTGAGCTTTAACGGTGAGCCCAGATTGGCATTGGCCACGGCATAGGCCAGGCCCAAAATCGCGTTGGGTTCGCTGACTTCATGGCCGACTTCCCGGGCCACCATCTGGTTGTACTGGGTGGAATAAGTCTGGCTGTAGTCAGCGAATTCCTGCCTTTGCCGGGGGATTTTGGAGATCCGGTCGCCGAAATATTCAAAGTTCAAGTTGGCGTCTTCAACCCCAAAGACCAGGTTCTTGGCCCCCAAGCGGGTCAAAAGGTCAACCCCGCCGGTAGCGAACATGTCAGCTGCTTGGACTGCATAGGAAAATGGCAATTCAAAAACCAGGTCAGCCCCGGCCTCAATGGCGCTGCGGGCCCTCGACCACTTGTCCAGAATGGCCATTTCCCCACGCTGGACGTAATTGCCGGACATGACCGCGATAATGGGGTCATCGCCGGCGATCAAGCGGGCCTGGGTCATCAAGAATTCATGACCGCTGTGGAAAGGGTTATATTCAGCAACAATCCCGACAACGCTCATTGCCTAGTCTTCCTCAAGTTCCACGCGCTTGCCGTCAGCCCAGAGCTTTTCCAGGTTGTAGAAGGCCCGGGCATCTTCTGAAAAGATGTTGACCACGACGTCGCCCAAGTCAACCAGGAGCCATTCTGAGTCATGGTTGCCTTCAACTCGGTAGTCGTAAAAGCCAGCTTCGTGGCAGGCTTCGATGATGCTGTTGGCAATGGCGTGCAGCTGACGGCTGGAAGTGGCGCTGGTGGCCACGAAGTAGTCAGCCAGGATGCTGATGCCGCGCATGTCGTAGGCTTCGGTGTCTTCCCCGTGCCGTTCGCTGATTGCGTTTAAAACTAAGTCAAGTAATTCTTCGCTCTTCAAATTTTTCTCCTAATGTTTTCTTACTTTTAATTTTATCTATTTTTACTCAGCTGCCCAGACATTGTAGGCAGCCAAAGTCCTTGGGTAGATCTTGCTTCTCTTTTCAATCAAAAAGGCCAGAGTGTGGGCCAGTTCATAGCCAACCCCGGAAGCTAAATCCGCGTAGCTGGTCTTTCTGGCCTCTTCAACGCCGGCAAAGGTCCGGCCAGGTTCGATATAGTCAGCCACAAAGACGATCTGGTCCAGGGTGGTCATTTCCACGTCCCCGGTAGTGTGCCGGTAGACAGCGGTCAAAATTTCCTGGTCAGTAATGCCGAGGTCGCGCTTGATGAACCAGCTGCCCACGATCCCGTGCCAGATAGCCCGGTTCCAGTTCAAAAGATCCTGGTCAAAGCCCTCTTCCTTGATGATCTTGATGTATTCTTCGACTGGAATCTGCTTGGCGTAGTCGTGAACAAAACCGGCCAAGGCTGCCTTGTCTTCGTCATAGCCGTTCAACTTGGCCAGGGTCCGGGCAGTTTCACTGACGCGGACGCAGTGGGCAAAGCGCTTCTCATCCATCATGCTCTTTTCCTTGGCCACTAATTCACTGCTGGACAAGGGAGAATATGTTTCCTTAAAAAATGGATCAGTCACGGTAAAGCCCCTTTTCTTCAATATATTCGCGGACCTTGTCCGGTACCAGGTAGCGGATTGAGGTCCCTGTTGAAACAGCCCGGCGGATAGCGGTTGAGCTGAGCCGGATGTCCGGAGCGTCAACCCAGATCATGGAATATTGGGGATCTTGCGGGTAGCCAGGCCGGCGGATGCCGACCAAGGTGGCCAATTTGGCCAGTTCATCAGCGTTCTTCCACTTGTGGAAGCTGTTGACCTGGTCGCTGCCCATGATCAAGTAGTAGGTATTCTCCGGCGCCTTCTTGGTCAAATAGCGCATGGTATCAATCGTGTAAGAAACGCCGCCTCTGAAAAGTTCCAGCAGCTTGACCCTGAAACGAGGATTGTCCCGGGTAGCTAAATCCAGCATAGTGGCCCGGTCGCGGGCAGACACGTTTAAGGGAGCGTCCTTATGCGGGGGAATATTGTCTGGAATGAACCAGACTTCATCCAGGTGCAGCTTGGTCATGGCCTGCTCAGCGGCAACCAAATGGGCCATGTGCACCGGGTTGAAGGTGCCGCCCATGATGCCGATCTGCTTGCCTTTTCTCTGGCTTTCAGCCGTCTGCACTTTTACTTGTGTTTCTTTACTGAAATCTACCAATGAATCCATACTTAAACCTCTAAATCAAAGCTCTTCTGGTTCCTAAGCCAATTCCGCCCGGCGTGTAGGCCTTGATCACGCAGCCTTCCGGCACGGTGATGAAGCCTACCCCGGCAAACAATACGTCGCTGCGGTACTTGATGCTGTACTCCTGCCCTTTAAGCGGCGGCAGGTCGCTATTTGGCCCTGGCGGAGACAATAATTCACCGACGTGCTTTTGGTAAAATTCGTCAGCCTTCTCCGTCTTGGTCCGGTGGATGTACATGCCCCGGGCAGCGTAGATGGTAAAGCTGGTTGACGGCCCCTTCAGGTAGTCGATTCTGCCCAGGCCTGCCAAGAAGATGGTATTGCCTGGCAAAAGCTGGTAAGTGGCCGGCTTAAGCGGCTTCTTTGGCGAAGCCAGGTCCAGGTCTTTCGGGTCCAGCCGGCTGGCCAGTTGCTTGTCGGTCAAGATCCCTGGCGTGTCGACTAAGAAGTGACCGTTGTCCAAAGGAATCTCGATCTGGTCCAAAGTGGTCCCCGGGAAGCGAGAAGTAGTGATCAAGTCCTTAACGTCACCCATTTCATCGATAATGGCGTTGATCAAGGTCGACTTGCCGACATTGGTCGTGCCGACGAAGTAGACATCCTGGTCCTGGCTGTGCTTGTTCAAGTATTCAATCAGAGTGTCCAGGTTCTTCTTCTTGGCTGCGGAGATCAAGAAGATGTCCTTGGGGTACAGGCCCATCCGGTTGGCTTCCTGCCGCATCCAGTCCTTGATCTTGCTTTCCTTGGAATTCTTCGGGAAGAGGTCCAATTTGTTGCCGACCAGGATAAAGTCGTTATTGCCGACAAAGCGCTTCAAAGAAGAAATCAGCGAGTTGGAGAAGTCAAACAGGTCCACCACGTTGACAATCAGGGCCTTCTTTTCACCCAAAGTGTTCAAGAGGGCCAAGAAGTCGTCATTGTCCAAAGAAACCGGCATGATCTCGTTGTAGTGGCGCAAGCGGAAGCAGCGCTGGCAGTAAACTTCTTCTCTTTCACCATTTTCTACCTTGGCCAGGGCACTGGCAGGCAGATAGCCGGGGGCTTTGGCGTCCTGGCTCTGCAGGGCGGCGCCGCAGCCGATGCAGCGAATTTCTTCACTCATGTCTGAGTTTTCCTCCTTAAATTTCATCTTCCTTAATTATATCTGAAAGCCGGCATTTAACAAAGAAAAAGCGCACCTAGCCAAGCTAGATGCGTTTCTTCCAAAGAATTAAGCCAAAGCCTTCTTAGCAGTTTCTGCTAAAGCGGCAAAAGTCTTTTCGTCGTTGTAGGCGATGTCAGCCAACATCTTACGGTTCATGTCAACACCAGCCAGCTTCAAGCCGTGCATCATCTTTGAGTATGACAAGCCGTTTTGACGAGCAGCTGCGTTGATCCGGGCGATCCACAGTCTTCTGAATTCGCTCTTGCGCTTCTTACGGTCGCGGAATGCGTACTTGTATGAAACGAACAATTGAGTGCTTGCAGCCTTAAATTGAACGTGCTTTGAACCACGGTAACCCTTGGCAAGCTTCAAAACCTTCTTACGACGTGCGCGTGTAACGGTACCACCTTTAACTCTTGGCATCTGAAAATCCTCCTAATATCGTTAGTGTATTAAAAAATAGTAAATTAACGCATTTGGGAAAGCATTTGCTTGATGCGCTTCAAGTCGCTGCGTGAAACCATAGCGGCTTTTCTCAAATGACGACGTTGCTTCTTGGTCTTACCGTGGAAACGGTGGCCAGTGAAGGCGTGGTGGCGCTTCAAACCGCCGTTACCAGTTCTCTTAAAACGCTTAGCTGAAGCGCGGTGGGTTTTCATCTTTGGCATGGTAAAATTCCTCCAATTAACTATTTTTTGTTCTTGTCTTTATCACTCTTAGGACTGAGCATTAAAAACATTTGACGGCCTTCCATCTTTGGCCGGCTGGTTACAACAGCAATATCCGAAGTTTCTTCGGCCATCTTTTCCAGCACTTGTTGTCCTAATTCCTTGTGCGTGATCGCGCGGCCTCTGAAACGAATCGAAACACGAACCTTGGCGCCTTCTTTTTCTAAGAACTTGCGTGCATGCTTCAACTTGGTTTCGAAGTCATTGCCTTCAATCGTCGGGCTCAAACGGATTTCCTTAACGCTGACCTGCTTGGAATTCTTGCGTGATTCCTTCAGCTTCTTCTGCTGTTCGAACCGGTATTTACCATAATCAAGAATCTTTGCTACAGGTGGCTTGGCGTTTGGTGAAATCAAAGCCAGATCGAGGCCAGCATCGCTCGCTTGGCGCAGAGCTTCATTTCTTGACACGACCCCAACTTGTTCACCATCAGCGTTGATCAGCCGAACTTCACGAGCGCGGATGCTTTCGTTAAGGATCATGTTGTTTTGTTTCTGTGGTATAACTGTTCACCTCCATGTTAATTTCGAGGACAAGAAAAAAGCGGGCATATTGCACCCGCCTTTAAAATCAACAGAAAATATCGATTTGCCCAGAGGTTAAATAACTTAGGCGAGAAGCGGGGGCTTCTTCTTGTTCTCAACTTCTACTATTGTACTAGGTCTAAGATTGCCCGTCAAGGGCCAATTTCACTTTCAGCCAGTAATCTGCTTGTACTTAGCAGCACTGATGTATTCGACGTAGGAAACGTACTGGCCCTTATGCTTGATGGTAAGGTAGCCCTTAGCTGGGTCATAGCCCCCTACGCTGGCCAGCTGGTAATTTTCCTTTTGACCCTTTTCATTATAGATGGTCACATTAGTGTAGTTCTGGGTCCCAGTTGCAACTTTAGCATAGCTGGTTTCAGCCTTGATAAAAGGATTGAGCCGGTCGGTCACTGAGTTGTGAACCAGCATGAAGAAGGCTGCGACACCGGCAGCAAGGGCAACGATAACAGTTAAAATTTTAGTCAGTTTTTTCATATCTATATCTCCATTTAATTCTTGTGAATCTGAATTTCTTGCTTGGCAAGTTCAATAATGTAGTCACACTGCTCCCAGACAGCTGGTGAGTGCGTGGCAATCAATAAAGTAGCGTCTGGCCCAAAGTCAGCTAAAAGTGAGTCCAGGACCAGCTGGCCGTTTCCCGCGTCCAGGGACCCGGTTGGCTCATCAGCAAAGATGATCTGCGGCTTTTTGAGCAGGATCCGGGCCAAAGCCACCCGTTGCTGCTCCCCGCCGCTTAAGCTGTAGGCAGTCTGGGACAAGTCAGCCTTAACGTCCAAATGGTCAAGCACTTGCCGCATCAGCTTTTGCTTTTCCTTCCGGCTGCCCTTGGCGTCAGCTAAACCGATGGCCAGGTTGCTCTCAATGCTTTCGTTGTCAATCAAGGCAAAATTTTGAAAGACGTAGCCGAATTTTTCCCGGCGAAGACGTTTGATGTTTTGCTTATTGACCTCAAGGTCATCGATCAAAACACGGCCGCTGGTAGCTTTTTCCAAGCCGCTCAGCATGTTCAGCAAGGTACTCTTCCCTGCCCCGCTGCGGCCGACAATGGCATAGCTCTTGCCGCTTTCCAGCTGGAAGCTGCTTTCTTTCAAGATGACTTTATCGCCAAAAGTTTTGCTTAGTTTTTCTGCTTTTATCATAATCTATCCTCAGTTTCCGCGGTTTAAGCCCCGCAGCATATTGCTTTCCGCCTGCTTAGCACTCAAAGCGATAGCAGCGACTTCCAAGGCTGCTAAGAGCAGGCCAAGCCAGAAAATGCCGGCCTGCCCCTGCCGGGCAAGCACAATGGTCAGCAAGGCCAAATCGGTCAAGGCATTTGCCAGGGCAAACTGACTGACCAGCTTGCGGTTACTTAAGCCAAAGACCTGGTAGACAGTCAGCCGCCGCTTTTTGCTCTCAAAGAAGCTGGCACTGACATAGCTGACCATGAAGAACATCTGTGTCAAAGACAAGACCGCAATGACGCCAATAATCGACAGTTCTGTCAAGAGCTGGGCATAAAGGCTGGCAGCCGTACTCTTGACATTGGTGATGCCGTTGACGTAGCTGGTCAAGCCAGTTTCTTTGATCCCCTTCTGCAGCTTGGCCAGGTTTGGAAAGACTACTTGTCCTTGTGTCAAACTGGCCGTAAAGAAGTCGTCAGACAATAGTTTTGTGTCAATTGCCAAGATAATCGGATCAGTTGAAACCGAATTGGCAATATCCTGACCAGCCGTATAATTAAAGACCTGCTGGCTTTGGATGTAGACTAACTTATATTTGATTTGCTTAGTTTTTCCATAGACATTGGGCAAAGTCTGCTGGAACTTGATCCAGGATCTTACCTTCTTTTCAAAGGATGCTTTTTGGTAAGCCCGGTCTTTCGGGAGCAAGATGTAGACGGTATTTGCGTCATTTGCCGTTACCTTTTTCCCCTGCTCATCTTTGACTGAACTTGCATTTAAGAAAGCTGGGTTGACAACCAGGACATTGCCGTTTTGGATGTCGGTGCTGGACGAAGCCGGCTGGAACTGCTGGGCATTTTTGGCAAGGATGGCCTGCTTGTCGCTGGCCACCAGGCGGTGTACCTTCCGGTCGACCACCTTCACCCGCTTTTCATTGCCCTGGTCAACTTGGCCAAGGTTGGCGATGTAGCTGGCTGGCTTCTTTTGCCAGATCTGCATGATCTGTTTGTCTTGCTGGTAGGCGGAGTATTTTTGCCCTAAGCTGGCCAGATTTACACCAAGCAGGAGTACAATGGCGATTTTTAAAACGTAGCCTAAGTATAAGAAACCCTTGCCAGCAAATTGGCCCTTGATGGCCGCGTAAGGCTTGATCAAAGCAAGGCTGACATAGGAGATGAAGTCAAAGATCCAGTAAGTTATGGATAATGCCAAGAGAAGCAGGCAGATCGCCTTAATGTAAAAGAGGCTGCCCTGGCCGTTTAATGATCTAATGGTCAGGAGGCTAAAGGCTATTAAGGGCAGGAGAATCGTCAGTATAAAAGGAAGAATTTCTTTAGCGAAGTCGCGGCGGAAGATTTTCCCAGAGCTTAGACCATTGACCTGCAAGATCGCGTACTCTTTGTAACGGAAGGACTTATCCAGAATCATGATGATCAAGAGCATCCCCAGCAAGCTAGAAAAGACCAGGAGTCCGTCTTGATAAACCGTATTGTTTAAGAGTTCATCTTTAAAGGAAGATTTGTAGACCGTCACCTGCAAGCCTGCCTCGCTTAAGTCAGAGGCTAAAGAGGCAAACTGGGCAGTTGTGGCATTGGTATAGTAGTTACCTAAAACATCCTCAAGCATCAATTTGCTCTTGCTTAGGCGTTTGACCTGGCTGCTCTTTCGCCAGGAATATTGTGTCTTGCTGCTGGAATTAAAATTGTAGACCAGCTTCGTATTTTTACCATCCTGGTCGAGCAAGCGCAGCTTAACCAGGTCGATCCCAGCTGATTTGGCATCTTTAGCCAAGAGCTGGTAGATCTCTTTCTTCGACTTTTTCTTGTCCCACGACGTAATCGACACGACTTGGTGCAGATTTGGAATGCTCTGCAAGTCATAGTCCTGCACCAGGCTGAGCAAGAGCCAGGAGAGGACAACGACAATTGCCGCGAACAAGGTGTTCTTAATTTTTGAAATCATATCCATCCTTAAAATTCTAATTTTTTTACCAGTGTATATTCATTTACAACTTGCTTTTCATTCTAGCACCAGCCTACAAACCAATCAATAATTTTTCTATTCTTTTTTATCAATAATTCGCACAATTCTATCCTTGTATACGCAAAAAACATCCCGCCTCAATGTTGAGACAGGATGCATTCTAGACAATATTAATCTATTCCATCAAACTGATGTATATAAGAATTGCCACCAATATAACTCCAGCAGCAATTGTGATCCAATTGATAATCTTTTTGACTCTGTCAGAGACCGAATCACTCCGCAAAAGCTCATAACTGCCTAAGCCTGCCAGTGATATCGGAATAATGTTCCAGTAGTTGCTATTGTGGTGGGTCAAAAGATCAACGACATAAGTCAAAATGAACAGAATCAACGTATTCGCAAGAACTTTCACAACAATCTGCTTCATATTGCCTTCATCCTTCTCTTTTCTCATCTCTTTAATTCGCTTTCTTTTGAAATTATCATTTATAACCATATTGATCAAGGAAATTCTCCATTCGCTTTTATCAATCATTCATCTAAAATGTGTCCTTGTATATACAAAAAACATCCCGCAATTAACAATATCGTAAACTTGTATATCGTAAACTTGTAAAGTATGATGTTGTAAAACATAGTATTGATAACGAGGTGATTCCAATGTTTATCGGCAGAAAGCAAGAGCTTTCAGCTTTGAATAAGCTCTATCAAGAAGACAGCTTTCAATTTGCGGTCATCTATGGTAGATATCGTATCGGGAAAACCAGCTTGATCAACCAATTTCTAAAAGGCAAGCGGGCTATCTATTTTACTGGCCTTGAAGAAAAATTCCAGGATAGTTTATCTCGTTTTTCTGACGCGATTCACGCCTACGAAGATCCCAGCTATCTGGATGGGCCGAATTTTTCCTCCTTTGAGCAGGCCTTCAAATATCTCGTTCATCTCTCTGAGAAAAATGACCGCTTGATCTTAGTCATTGATGAATTTCCTTACTTGGCGAAAGCTTATCCGCCAATCAGCTCAATGCTGCAATCCTACATCGACCACTATTTCAAACAGAACAAACTTTTTCTTATTCTCTGCGGCAGCTCCATGTCCTTCATGGAAAAGCAAGTGCTTGGCTACAAGAGTCCACTTTATGGCCGCAGAACTGCCCAGTTTAAGCTGAAGCCCTTCAGCCTGCATGATGCCGAAGAATTTTTCCCGCAGTTAAATAAGGAAGAAGTTTTTGAACTCAATGCCATCACCGGCGGAATTCCCCTCTACCTGTCACTGATGTCTCCAGAAAAATCCCTTAGAGACAATATCAAGGACAACTTTCTGACAACCAGCGCCATGCTCTATGCCGAACCCATGAGTCTGCTCAATCAAGAACTCCGCAAACCAGCAAGCTACAGCTCCATCATCAGCGCCATCGCGGCCGGGGCCAGCCGGCAGTCAGAGATCTCAACTAAAACTGGTATTGCCAGCGGCGCCCTTAGCCCTTACCTGGACAATTTGATCGACCTGGGCATTATCGAAAAACGGGTGCCGGTTACAGAAATTGATAAAGCCAGAAGCCGGAAGACCATCTATGCCATTAAGGATGGCATGTTCCGCTTCTGGTATACTTTCGTCGGCAAACGGGTCAGCTTTATCGAACGGGGGATTACCGAGCCAATTTTAGACTACATCATAAAGCAGCTCCCCCACTTCATGGGACCAGAATTTGAGAAACTCTCCCAAGAATACCTCTGGTCCAAGCTGTTTGATCCAGACCTGGTGCCAGAGCCTTTTGTCAACTTAGGCAACTGGTGGGGGCCTGATCCTAAGGAAAAGAAACAAGTTGAAATGGACATAGTCGGTTTCGATGACCAAAAGCTGAACGGCTACTTTGGCGAATGCAAGTGGAAAAGCGAACCGATCTCCGCTGATATCCTCGAAACCCTCATCTACCGGAGCAGCCTCTTCCCTACTCCTAAGAAAAATTACTACCTGTTCTCCAAGACCGGCTTTACTGATAAATGCCGCCAGCTTGCCCAACAAGTCGACTGCCACTTAATCAGCTTCGACATGATGTAAGCCCAAAAAAGAAGCACATACGCAAAAACATCCCGCCTCAGAGTTGAGACAGGATGTTTTTTATGTCAGAAAGGGTTCAATTTTATAAGGAAAGAATTAATCTTCGCGGGAGTAGTTTGCAACGTCCTTGCTCAGCTTGTCCATGAATTCAGCCAGTCTTTCGGAGTTTTGTTCTTCAGTCCCGTAAGGACGGACATTAACCGTGCCGGCGTTCATTTCATCATCCCCAAGCACCAGAGTGTAAGGTACCTTTTGGGTTTGTGATTCACGGATCTTGTAGCCCAGCTTTTCGTTTCTGAAGTCGATTTCAGCTCTGAAGCCCTTGGCTACCAGTTCATCGCGAACCTTCTTAGCGTAGTCTGAGTGAGCGTCCAGGTTAACTGGAATGATTTCAGCTTGAACAGGAGCCAGCCAAGTTGGGAAGGCACCCTTGTAGATTTCAGTCAAGTAAGCGATAAACCGTTCCATAGTGCCAACGATCCCGCGGTGGATCATAACCGGGCGGTGTTCTTCACCATCAGCGCCGACGTATGACAGTTCGAAGCGTTCTGGCAGCATGAAGTCCAGTTGGATGGTTGACATGGTTTCGTCGTTGCCCAAAGCAGTCTTGGTTTGGATGTCCAGCTTTGGACCGTAGAAGGCAGCTTCACCTTCAGCTTCAACGTAGTCCAGGCCCATGTCATCCATGGCTGCCTTCAGCATGCTTTGGCTTCTTTCCCACATTTCATCGTTGGCAAAGTACTTGTCAGTGTTCTTTGGATCCCGGTATGAAAGACGGAAGTAGTAGTCGTTGATGTCGAAGTCGTGGTAGACGTCCATGATGATTTGCAAAGTTCTGGCAAATTCTTCTTGCACTTGGTCCAGAGCTACAAAAGTGTGACCGTCGTTCAGAGTCATTTCCCGGACACGTTGCAGACCTGACAAGGCACCTGACTTTTCGTACCGGTGCATCATACCCAGTTCAGCAATCCGGATTGGCAGTTCCCGGTATGAGCGGATGTGGTGCTTGTAGATTTGGATGTGGGATGGGCAGTTCATTGGCCGCAATTCCAGCATTTCGCCTTCACCCATGTCCATTGGCGGGAACATGTCTTCCCGGTAGTGAGCCCAGTGGCCGGAAGTCTTGTAGGCGTCCAGGTTCATCAAAACTGGAGTGTAAACGTGTTGGTAGCCGGCTGCGACTTCCTTGTCCACGATGTAGCGTTCAATGATCCGGCGGATAGTAGCACCCTTTGGCATCCAGTATGGCAGACCTGCCCCAACCTTAGGGTCAACGAAGAAGAGGTCCAGGTCCCGGCCGATAGTCCGGTGGTCTCTTTCCTTGATTTCTGCCCGCCGCTTGAGGTCAGCTTCCAGGTCAGCTTCCTTGAAGAAGGCAGTCCCGAAGATTCTTTGCAGCATTGGGTTTGAGCTCTTGCCCTTCCAGTAGGCACCAGCTACTGACAAAAGCTTGAACTTCTTGATCTTGCCAGTGTTTGGCAAAAGGGCGCTAAAACCAAAGTCAACGAAGTCGCCAAGCTTGTAGGCGTCAACTAAGTCGCCTTCCTTAGCCAAAAGTTCGCTCTTGTATGGGTCGTCCTTGAAGGCTTCAGCCAGTTCGCTCTTAGCTACTTGAACGTGTTCAATGGCTTCGCCGTTCTTGATGGCCTTTTGCAGGGCCTTTTCCAAGTCTGGCAATTCAGTAACCTTGATTTGGTCTTCCTTGTCAGTTTCGATGAAGAAGCCGTCTTCTGAAATTTCAGCTTGGCCCAGCTTGATTTCCGGGTACTTGTCCTTAACCAGAGCTTCCAAAACAAAGGCAACAGTTGCCCGCAAGACGCTCAAGCCTTCAGCATCCTTGTTGGTCAAAATGGCAACTTCGTGGTCAGCGTCCAGCTGGAAGTCAAGGGGCTTGATTTCCCCGTCAACCTTGCCGGCAACGGCGTTCTTAGCCAGGGAAGTTGAGATGCTGGAAGCAAGGTCAGCAACGGAAACAGCTGCGTCAAATTCTTTCTTTGAGCCATCTGGCAGAGTCAAAGCAAAACTCATTGGTTTAAATCCTCCAAAAACAAAAAAGTCCCGAGCACAAATACATGCTCGGGACGATTAATCATCGTGGTTCCACCCAAAATTCAGGCCTAAAGCGGCCTCTCTTATTGGACTGATAACGGCGTCCAACCTTGTCATTTATCTTTTGGGGTCATAGAAGGTGGGGTTCCTCCCAAATGGGGGCTTTCAGAACGGGGCCCCTCTCTCTGAAGCGGGAGGAATCATGTCTTCTATTTACTTTTCGATTATACCCCCTTGCCCAAATAAGACAAGGCTTTTTTGCCACTTTTTTCAAAAAATTACTGCAGGCGGCGGTTGTTCCCAGAAACAACCACTTCTTTAGCCAAATAGCGTACTCTTTGCATCAGCCGGGCCGCCTTGACCGGGTCATCTGCATTCTTGGTCGCGCTAAAGTGGCTCTCAAGCGTATCCATGTCAAAGTTGGAGCTGAAGAAGGTCGGCAGGTCATTGTCCATCCGGGCCTGGAGAATCACGCCCAAAACGTCATCTCTTGACCAGGGACTGAGGGTCTCTGCGCCAATGTCGTCCAAAATCAAGACATCGCAAGCCGCCAGGCGCTGAATTTCAGCCTGCAGGCTGTTGTCGCCAAAGTGGCTGGACAGGCCCGCGATAAAGGTCGGCATGTGCAAAAAGATCACCTTAGCCCCCATTTCCGCTACCCGGTTGGCCAGGCCCGCTAAAATGTAGGTCTTCCCGACCCCAAAGTCCCCGCTTAAATAGAGACCCTTGGCGTGGGGATTGCTCTGGTAAGCCTGCAAAAAGGCCCCTACTTCAAACAAGGCCTGCTTGCGCTCAACTGCCACGTCCAAGTCTTCTAACTTGACCCGGCGCAATTTCTCCGGCAAGTCAATCAGCTCAATCCGCCGCTTGGCCGCTTCTTCTTTGTCCCGGCGCTGCTTAGCCTGGCTGGCCTGGTAGCGGATCCCGATCAAGGGCCCCTCCATGAAAAGCTCAGGCAAATAACCGCTGATCACCTTGTCGTGGCCGTCTTTTTGCTGGCAGTATTCATAGAGGCTGGCAAAGCTGGCGTCCACGCTCTCCTTGGTCAGCTGGTCCTGGTGGGCAGTAAGAAAAGCCCGGACGTCAGGGTCAGCGAAAACCTGCTTTTTCATCTTTTCAAATGATTCCGCCGAAAAATCCTGCCCGTTCTTGGCTGCCGCGGCCTTAGCAGCTTCACTCAACATGTCGCCAATTGCTCTCATCTAATCACCCTTACTTGTCTTTCTTGTCCGGCCCCTGCAGCATCTTCCGCAAGTCTTCATCTGAAATATTGACCGGCTGGACAAACTGCTTCTTGTTCCAGTCAGTCCCCTTTTCAAGCCGCCGGTTGCCCGCTGAGTAGTTCTTCTTTTGCCCTGCCTGGGCCTGCTTCTTTCCATCGCGCAGATGCTTGATGGCGGCTTCCGGGGTCGTGATTCCCTTTTGCAGCCAGTCGTTGGCGATCCTGTTGGCCAAATCCTGGGTCAAAACTGGCTGGTAGTTGAGGCAGGTGTAGACCAGAACATTGATCAAGCCATGGTTCAAGTGAATCTGTCTGTCCAGGTTGTTGACGATCTGCCGCTCTCTGGCCGTGGTAAAGCCGCCCTTCTCCAGCTTCATGTCATCCAAAAAATTAATCGGCGTCTTAGAGGTAACCAGGTCTAAAAGCTCCTGATCCTGCTGGTCCACGCTTGGCCGGTCCTGCTTTTCTTCCTGGCGCTTGATTACCTGCTTGCGGCGGTGGTCAGCCTTGTAGTTGTAGTTGAGGCTCTTTCTGATTGCCGCGGCATCCAGCTGGTAGCTGCCATGCAGGGTCGGCAGGGTTTCGTTGATAAACTCTTCCTCGCTTAAGCCGTAAAGCTCCATGATGGACCGGATTTCGTCTTTTTGCCGGTCGATCTCTCTTTCCGGGATCTGGTAAGTCGCGAAGCGGTCTTTCAAGTACTGCCAGTCGATCTGCTTTAAATTGACCTGGGCATCTTCAGTCTTTTGGCTGGCATTTTCCTCAGCTGCCTTTTGGACATCTTCTGAAGGATTGATGGCCTCATTTTCCGGCAGGCGGAAGACTTCAAAAAATGAAGCGGAAACTTCTTCTAGATTGTCCAGCTGCCGCTCCTTGACCTGGGCCTGCTTGGCAAATTCCCGGGAAAGCTGGCTGAAGCGGACACCGCCAACTTTTTCCTTTAAGAGGCTGGCTAACAGCGAAGTGTTGAAAAATTCACTGGCATCCGGCACGGCACGCAGCTTAAAAGCCAAAATATCCCCCAAGCGGAGATTGTGGCTAACATAGGTCTTCAAGAGCCCCACGGCTTCCAGTTTATGCAGGGCCTGCCAGAGCTGGCGGAGGCTGCAGTCCAGGTCTTCTTGCAGGCTGTACAGGGCACTTGAAGCAGACAAAGACCGGTAAGGATCAAAGTCCTGGACCAAGGTCTGGTAAAGGGCAACCCCTAAAGCCCCGATCAAGGGCTGGTAGAGCTTGATCAAGACCTGCACCTGGCCGGATTGGCCTGGCAGCTCATTTAAAACGACGTAGCGAAGACGCGGATTGGAATTCTCGTACATGGACTACTTGGCCTTGCTGTGCCGGTCCATCATGTCCTCCATGGTCTTCATGAAGCTGGACATATCAGTGAACTGGCGGTAGATGGAGGCAAAGCGGATGTAGGCCACGTCGTCGATGTCGGCTAATTGGTCCATGACTAATTCCCCGATTTCCTTGGAGTAGATCTCGCTGACTCCTTTAGCCCGGATCCGGTTTTCAACATTGTCGACCAGCTTGTTGAGCTGCTCGCTGGTTACCGGCCGCTTCTGGCAGGCAGCCGCCACCCCGTTCAGGATCTTTTCCCGGCTGAAAGCCTCTCTGGTGCCGTCGTTCTTGATCACCAAAAGTGGTGACTGTTCCACCCGTTCAAAAGTCGTAAAGCGGTAGCCGCAGTTTTCGCATTCTCGCCGCCGGCGGATGGTCCGCCCTTCGTCAGTCGGCCGGGAATCAATAACCCGGGAGGCGTTTTGATGGCAATTTGGACAAAGCATAGTGAAGCTCCTTTCACGCGATAGTTTTCAGCAGATTGCTCAATTTCTCTCTTAGTTCTTCTATTGTACCAGTATTTTCAAGCACATAGCTAGCCAACAGGCGTTTTTCCGCCAATGGCAGCTGGGCATTCATCCGCCTTTTGGCTTCTGCTTGGCTTAAATCGTCCCGCGCCATCAAACGCTCTAGTTCTACTTCTTCCGGCGCCGCGATCAAGAGAACCGCGTCAAAGTAATCCTGCCAGCCAGCTTCAAAGAGCAGGGGCACGTCGATGACGCAGACAGATGCCTGACTGTTCTTCATCCGCTTTTGAACTTCTTTTAAGACCTCGCCCTGGGTAATTTCCGACAATCTTTTCAAAGCCTCAGGATTGGCAAAGACATACTGGCCCAGCTTCTTCCGGTTTAAAGTCTTATCTTCATTGAAGAAGTCCGGCCCAAATTCTTCTAAGATCTTTTGCCAGGAGACCTGGCCAACTTCGGCCTGCTGGTGGGCAATGGCGTCGCTGTCGATAACCTGGCAGCCCATATCTTTTAATATCCGGCTGGCGGTCGACTTGCCTGTGGCAATCCCGCCGGTCAGTCCCAGATAAAAAGTCATCTGCTCCTTTACCTCTTTTGACAATGCAGGCAGTAGGTGGTTCCCCGCCCGCTTATCTTGATCTTGACAAAGTTTTCACCGCAGCGCGGGCATGGCTGCCCTTCCTTGCCGTAGACCTTGAGCCTTTCTTGATAGTGGCCGGCTTCTCCGTCAGCGTTTAAGAAGCTGTGGACGGTCGTGCCGCCGTATTTAGTAGCTTCTTCGATGGTTTCATTGATGGCTGTATAGAGCCGCTTGACCTGGTCCTCAGTTAATTCGTTGGCTGGGATCAAAGGATTGATCTGGCTTTGCCAGAGGACTTCATCAACATAAATGTTGCCCAGGCCTGCCACCAGGGTCTGGCCCATGAGCAGGGTCTTGATTCCCTGGCTCCTCTTCTTCAAGCCTTTTGCAAAATAGTCCAGGGTAAATTCTGGCGTATTTGCTTCAAGGCCTAAATTCTTCAAGCCCGTAATCTGGAATTCAGTTCCAGTTTCCACCAGCTGCATGCGGCCAAATTTGCGGACATCCGCGTAGCGGAGAGCACTTCCGTCAGTAAAGGCAAACTGCATGTGCTCATGCTTGTCTACTGGTGCATCCCAGGTCGTTAAGTGGTACTTGCCTTCCATCCGCAAATGGGAAACGACAGTCAAGTCGCCTAAACGGAAGAGCAGGAATTTGGCATAGCGGTCAACAGCCGTAAAGGTCTTGCCCTTTAACTCCTTTTTAAAAGCTTCCGGGTCGCCGGTGATGACCTTGTCATACCAAATATCGACATGGTCGATCGTCTTGCCCACGACCAAGGGCCGCAGGGTCCGGCGGACCGTTTCAACTTCAGGCATTTCTGGCATTTTTTACCTCCTACTTTGCTTCATACCAGTCATGGCCCCAGCCGGCGTCAGCGACCAAAGGCACGTCCAACTTAACGGCTGACTGCATGACTAACGGGACAATCTTCTGGATCGTTTCTAATTCATCCGCTGGCACGTCAAAAATCAATTCGTCGTGGACCTGGACAACCATCTTGGTTTTTAACCCTAGTTCATCCAGCTTCTTTTGCATGTTGATCATGGCAATCTTCATGATGTCGGCAGCTGACCCTTGGATTGGGGAGTTGATGGCTGTTCTTTCCGCGAAAGAGCGGACATTGAAGTTCTTGGCGTGGATATCTGGCAGATAGCGGCGGCGGTGCATGATGGTTTCCGCGTAGCCCTTTTCTCTGGCGTCTTTAACGGCCCGGTCCATGTAGGCCTGGATGCCTGGGTACTGGTCAAAGTATTCGTCGATGAATTCCTTGGCCTGCTTGCGGGAGATGTCCAGGTTCTTGGAAAGGCCGTAGTCAGAGATCCCGTAGACGATCCCGAAGTTGACAGCCTTGGCCCGCCGTCTTTGGAGCGGCGTTACTTCGTCAACGCTCTTTAAGTGGAAGATCTTCATGGCCGTGTGGGCGTGAATGTCGTAGCCGGTCTTGAAGGCTTCCTGCATGTTCGGGTCTTCTGAAACATGGGCCAGGACCCGGAGCTCGATTTGGGAATAGTCGCAGGAATAGATATAGCCATCCGGACTTGATGGGACAAAGGCCTTTCTGATCTGCTTGCCTTCTTCCGTTCTGGTTGGGATGTTTTGCAGGTTAGGGTCAACTGAAGACAGGCGGCCAGTTGCCGTCAGAGTCTGCAGGTAGCGGGTGTGGATGCGGCCGTCACGCTCATCGATGACGTCTAAGAGGCCCTTGACGTAGGTAGACTGGATCTTAGAAATCTGCCGGTATTCCAGGATGTCGCTGACGACTGGGCTTTGTTCTTTTAATTGGTTCAAGACTTCAACTGAAGTGGAGTAGCCGGTCTTGGTCTTCTTGATGACTGGCAGGCCCAGTTTTTCGAAAAGGATGACGCCCAGCTGCTTTGGTGAATTCAAGTTGAATTCTTCCCCGGCTTCCTTGTAGATTTTTTCTTCCAGGTCCTTTAAACGGACAGCAAAGTCGTTTTCCAGTTCCTTTAAGCGAGAAGGCTGGACCTTGATCCCGTTCATTTCCATCTTGGCCAAAACGCGAGCCGTTGGCAATTCGATCGAGTCGTAGAGGTCGTCTTGCTCGTGCTCTTTCAGCTTGCTTAAAAGACTGTCCTTTAAAGCCGCGATAGCCGCGGTCTTGCCGGCCAGGTGGTTGAAAAAGACTGAATCATCTGCTGGAATCGTAGCATTCTTCCCCTTCCCGTAGACTTCCAGGTCGGTCTTTAAATCATAGTAGTCGTAGCCTTGGACCAGTTCACCCAGGTCGTTGGAATTTTTCTCATTGTCAACCAGGTAAGAAGCTAAAAGCAGGTCAAAGGTCAAAGATTCAGCCTTGATCCCCAGCCGGTAGAGGCCGTAAGTGGTCCGCTTCAAGTCAAAGACATTCTTTTGGACGGCAGGATCTTCCAGCATTTCCTTCAAGGGGCTTTCCTGCAACAAGGTAACTTCCCGGCTGACGAAAGTTTCCTCGCCAATTCTCAAGGCAAAGCCGGCGAAGTCGGCCAGGTGGTAGTTGTCGCCAAACATGGCCAGGTAGAAAGTGACTTCAGCAGCCTTTGGCAGCTGGTCTAAATTGTCAGCAGTGAGAACGATGTAGTCCTGCTTTTTGACTTCCGTCTTGCTTTCAGTCAATTCCCCTTTTTGGGCTAAGTCAGCCAAAAAGCGACGGAAGTTCATCTTTTCATAGAAGCGGCGGAGGTCGTCGATATTGCTGCCTTGATATTCAAGATCAGCAAGGGTCACTTCTACTGGACTGTCGCAGTTGATGGTGGCTAATTTTTTACCCAAAAGGGCATTGTCCTTGCCGGCGATCAGGTTTTCCTTCAACTTGGACTTCTTCATTTCGTCAACGTGGTCATACAGATTTTCCACGCTGCCGTATTCTTGGATAAGCTTAGAAGCAGTCTTCGGGCCAACCTTGGCCACGCCTGGGTAGTTGTCAGACGGGTCACCCATCAAAGCCTTCATATCGATGAATTCGGTCGGCGTCACCCCATTGACTTCTTTCATATGGTCTGGGGTAAAAGCTTCCAGCTTGGTTACCCCGGACTTGGTCACGTAGACGGTCACGTGGTCGCTTGCCAATTGGGTCAAGTCCTTGTCTCCGGAAACAACGGCCACTTCATAGCCGGCTTCGGCCCCTTTTTTAGCCATGGTACCAATAATGTCGTCGGCTTCGTAGTTGACCAGTTCGTAGCTCTTGATCCCCATGTCCTTGAGCATCTCGCGCAGGTAAGGCAGCTGCTCAGAAAGTTCTGCCGGGGTCTTGTCCCGGCCGCCCTTATAGTCTTTGTACATGGCGGTTCTGAAGGTGGTCTTACCAGCGTCAAAGGCCACCAGAATATGGCTTGGATCTTCCTGCTTCAAGACCACGTCCAGCATGTTTTTAAAGGCATAAAGGGCGTTGGTGTGGAGGCCTTCTGGATTTTTAAACTTGTCTAATTGCTGGTACATGGCGAAAAAGGCCCGGAAGGCCACGGAATTGCCATCGATTAAAAGTAACTTCTTCTTGTTCATTGTCATTCCTTGCAAAATAAAAACTGTCAAAATACCTATCTAGTATTTTAACAGTTTTTGCTAGTTCGTTAATTATTTAGACCCGCCTTCTGTTTTCACGTTCTTGTAGAACATGAGCCAAAGGAAGATCACGATCGCAGCCAGGAAAATAAAGGCGTGCTGGGTGCCGATTGCCGTCGGGAGAGCGCCTTTTGACCCGTACTGGGATTGGCTTAAGGCCACGATGGCTGAAGTCAAAGAAGTCCCGATAGCGCCGGCAAATTGCTGGATGGTGTTCAAGAAGGCATTACCCTGGGCTGACTGGCTCGGCTTCAAGCTGGCCAGGCCGTTAGTCATGATTGAGCCGACGGTCATGCCCATCCCGGCCATATAGATGATGTAGACCAGGGAGATTACAAGATTGGACATGTGCTGGGACAAGCAGGCAAAAGCAATTAGTTCAACTGCCATCATGCTGACACCAGTCATCATTGGCATTCTGGCCCCTTTAGCGTCGTAGAGACGGCCGCCGACCACGCTCATGGCCGCTCCGATGATGCCAGCTGGCATGGTGACCAGGCCGGCCAGAGTTGCCGTTCCCCCATTGACCAGCTGGACATAGTTGGGCAAAAGAAAGGCATTGCCCAGAGAACAGAGCTGCATTAAGAGGAAGCCCAGCAAGTGCACGCTGAAGGACTTGTTCTTGAGGATTTCAAAGTGCAGGATTGGCTGATCCAATTTTTTCGACCGGCCCAGCAAAAAGCCCAAAGAGCAGAGACCGATAAAGATTGGGAACAGGTTGGTCAGCAATTTGCCAGAGGAAAGGTTGCTGAAGCCATAAATGACGCCGGCAAAAAGGACAGCGATAAATATAATGCTCAAGAAGTCCGGCTTGATCTTGACGATCTTGGACTTCTGCTGGATGCCGTAAAGGCCTAAAAAGAGAGACAAGATGATCAAAGGCATTAAGAAAAAGAAGACATAGCGCCAGCCCAAAGTGTTGATGATCAAACCACCGAAAGTTGGCCCAAGAGCAGGAGCAACACCCGTGATCAAGTTGCCAAAGCCCATCATGATGCCAATTTTTTCAGCTGGCACCTGCTCAAGGATGATATTGAACATCAAAGGCAAGGCAATCCCGGTGCCCAGACCTTGAATGGCCCGGCCCAGGAGCAGAATCGCGAAATTTGGCGCTAAGGCGTCCAGCAAGAGGCCAAAGAAAAAGAGCAAGTTGGCTGAAACAAAGAGCTGCTTGGTCTTAAAAGAACTTTTCAAAACAGCAGAAAGCGGCACGATAACGGAGATGACCAAGAGGTAAATCGAGGTCATCCACTGAACTGTATTAGTGGCCAGGCCAAACTGTTTCATCAAGGTTGGAAAGGCAACGTTCATTGCCGTTTCCACCAGGACGCCGCTAAAGGACATCAGTCCTGTTGCCACAATGGCCGCGTAGACTTTTTTAGGAATTTTTGAATTCATGTGTAAACTGTTACCCCTCTTCTGCAATGTATTTTAAAAGCTTTCTGACGGTAGCTAATTCTTCCTTGCTGAACTGCTGGAGGAGTTCAAGATCATCGTCTTTGATTTCTTCACGGATCTGCGGGATGAGCTCATTAGCTTCACTCGTCAGCTGCACCAGTTTTTGCCTTTTATCATTGGGATCTGGCAGGCGCCTAATTAAGCCCCGCTTTTCCAGGCGCTGCAGCATGATGGTCGTGGTCGAGCGCTGGATGGCAAATTCCTCGTCCAAAGCATGCTGGTTAGCTGTTTGGCCTGCTTGCTGGCTTAGAAAATCCAGCACTGCCATCTGTTCACGCGTCAAGCGCTCCTTTCTGGCAAATGGGCCGGAATGCTGGTCGATGCTTTTGGCCGCCCGTTTGATCCATTTACGGATTGGTTCTTCCACCTGTGTCCTCCTTTTGTTAGACATCTAGCGATTATTATAGTCGGTCTTTTGTTAGATGTCTAGCATTTTAAAAAAGAAACAGCGCCAAGGCTGGGGGACCTTGGCGCTGCTCGCGTGCTTAGAAGAGAAATTTAATTAAGCTGAATTTATGTTATGGATTAATGCTTGCGCTTCTTGCCGCCCAGGAGGCCGAAGAGTGAAGTCAGGGTTACCAGGCCCAGACCTAAGGCACTAAGCAGGCTGGCCTTTTCTTCATCGGCGCCGGTTTGCGGCAGCTGGCTGGCAGTTGCAGTCTTGCCTTGGTTAGGAGTCTGCTTGCCAGTAAGTGTGGTTTGCTTTGGACTTGCCGGAGTAGTAGTTGGGTTTACCGGAGTCGGGTTGTTTTGGCCTGATGGGATTGCAGGCTTTTGTGGTTGACTCGGAACCTCTGGCTTGTCCGGAGTAGTTGGAGTTTCTGGAGTTGAAGGAGTTTCCGGAGTGGTCTTCTTAGTGTAAGGTACTGGAGTATCCTTAGTCGGATCTTCCGGAGTCACGTTTGGAACGTCAGTAGTCCAGCCAGGAACTTCTGGGGTTGGTTCATTTGGCAGAACCTTAGTTGGATCAGTTGGGTCATTCTTGTAGCTTGGCGTGTCGGCACCTGGGATTGGAGTACCGTTTTCGTCTACAGGGATGATCTTGCCGATCTTCTTGTAAGTGAAGACAGCAGTCTTGTTGCCGTCAGTGAAAGTACCAGTCGTGTCAGTAGTCTTAACCAGTACGTAGCCTTCTACAACCTTAGCGTCCTTAGTTACGTCGTAAGAATCACCAGTCTTGTAGTCAGTACCCTTGTTTACGCTTGGCTGCAGTTCGTTGCCATCTTCGTCAACAAACTTCTCAGTCAGGCCGTACTTAGCTGCTGGAGTTTCTGGAGTTGAAGGAGTTTCCGGAGTGGTCTTCTTAGTGTAAGGAACTGGAGTATCCTTAGTCGGATCTTCCGGAGTCACGTTTGGAACGTCGGTAGTCCAGCCTGGTACTTCTGGAGTTGGTTCGTTTGGAACCACCTTGCTTGGGTCGTCTGGGTCGTTCTTGTAGCTTGGAGTGTCCGCGCCTGGGATTTCGTTGCCGTTAGGGTCAACTGGAACAATCTTGCCGACCTTCTTGTAAGTGAAGACTGCGGTCTTATCGCTGTCACTGAAAGTGCCAGTCGTGTCAGTAGTCTTAACCAGAACGTAGCCAGTGATTACCTTGGCGTCGCTAGTCACGTCGTAGCTGTCGCCTGACTTGTAGTCAGTGCCCTTGTTCACGCTTGGCAGCAGTTCGTTGCCGTCTTCGTCAACAAACTTTTCAGTCAGGCCGTACTTAGCTGCTGGAGTTTCTGGGGTTGAAGGAGTTTCCGGAGTGGTCTTCTTAGTGTAAGGAACTGGAGTGTCCTTAGTTGGGTCTTCCGGAGTTACGTTTGGAACGTCAGTGGTCCAGCTTGGTACTTCTGGAGTTGGTTCGTTTGGAACCACCTTGCTTGGGTCGTCTGGATCGTTCTTGTAGCTTGGAGTGTCCGCGCCTGGAATTTCGTTGCCGTTAGGGTCAACTGGAACAATCTTGCCGACCTTCTTGTAAGTGAAGACAGCAGTCTTGTCACTGTCAGTGAAAGTACCAGTCGTGTCAGTAGTCTTAACCAGTACGTAGCCTTCTACAACCTTAGCATCCTTAGTTACGTCGTAGGAGTCACCAGTCTTGTAGTCAGTACCCTTGTTCACGCTTGGCAGCAGTTCGTTGCCGTCTTCGTCAACAAACTTCTCAGTCAGACCGTACTTAACTTCTGGAGTTTCGTTCTTAGTGTAAGGTACTGGAGTGTCCTTGCCTGGCTGTGCTGGAGTTACAGGACTTGGGTCTACTGGGGTGTAGCCTGGAACATCTGGAATTGGTTCGTTCGGAACTACCTTAGTTGGATCATTAGGGTCCGTTGGGTAAGTTGGGGTGTCTGCACCTGGAATTGGAGTACCGTTTGGATCTACTGGAACGATCTTACCGTTTGGTGAGTAAGTTACAGTTTCTTCAACGTCTGGGTTGTCAACAGTTGCAGTCAGACCACCTGCTACCTTCTTGTCTGCATGGTAGCCGTCGACTACTGGAGTGTCTTCAGTACCAAAAGTCTTAGTACCTGTCCAGCCAGTAGTCTTGACAACTTCACCAGTTACCTTGTCGATCGTGTCAGTCTTGCTGAAGGCATCCTTCTGAGTTTGAACCTTGTCAGCTGGAGTGTCATCGCCCGCACCTACGTAGTGGATAGTTTGGGTTGCATCCTTGTAGCTGGTAGTTTCTTCAGTTGCGTGCTTCAGGTGAACAACGAAGTCGTTGCCTTCCTTAGCGTAAACCTGGCTGCCGTCAGTGAAGTCGTTTGATACGAGTTCGTAGCCTTGGTCTTCGTAGCTCTTGATCTTGCCTTCAGTAGTGTAGTTAATCTTTGAGCCTACAGTCCCCTTCTCAAGATCTTCGCTGCTCAGAGTCTTGCCAGTAGTGTCGTCAACGTACTTGATAGTACCAGTTACCACTTGGTTGTAAGGTACTGGAGTATCTTCACCTGGGTTAGATGGAGTTACAGGACTTGGGTCCACTGGGGTGTAGCCTGGAACTTCTGGAATTGGTTCGTTTGGAACTACCTTAGTTGGATCGTTAGGGTCCGTTGGGTAAGTTGGCGTGTCTGCACCTGGGATTGGAGTACCGTTAGGGTCAACTGGAACAAGCTTGCCGTTTGGTGAGTAAGTTACAGTTTCTTCTACGTTAGGGTTGTCTGGAGTTGCTTTCAAACCACCTGCTACCTTCTTGTCTGCATGGTAGCCGTCGACTACTGGAGTGTCTTCAGTACCAAAAGTCTTAGTACCAGTCCAGCCAGTAGTCTTGACAACTTCACCAGTTACCTTATCGATCGTATCAGTCTTGCTGAAGGCATCCTTCTGAGTTTGAACCTTGTCAGCTGGAGTGTCATCGCCCGCACCTACGTAGTGGATAGTTTGGGTTGCATCCTTGTAGCTGGTAGTTTCTTCAGTTGCGTGCTTCAGGTGAACAACGAAGTCGTTGCCTTCCTTAGCGTAGACCTGCTTGCCATCAGTAAAGTCATTTGATACGAGTTCGTAGCCTTGGTCTTCGTAGCTCTTGATCTTGTCAGCAGTAGTGTAGTTGATAGTTGAGCCTACAGTACCCTTCTCAAGATCTTCGCTGCTCAGAGTCTTGCCAGTAGTGTCGTCAACGTACTTGATAGTACCAGTTACGACTTGGTTGTAGACAACTGGAGTGTCCTTGCCTGGATCTGCTGGAGTTACAGGACTTGGATCTACCGGAGTGTAGCCTGGAACATCTGGAATTGGTTCGTTTGGAACTACCTTAGTCGGATCGTTAGGGTCCGTTGGGTAAGTTGGGGTGTCTGCACCTGGAATTGGAGTACCGTTTGGATCTACTGGAACGATCTTACCGTTTGGTGAGTAAGTTACAGTTTCTTCAACGTCTGGGTTGTCAACAGTTGCAGTCAGACCACCTGCTACCTTCTTGTCTGCATGGTAGCCGTCGACTACTGGAGTGTCTTCAGTACCAAAAGTCTTAGTACCTGTCCAGCCAGTAGTCTTGACAACTTCACCAGTTACCTTGTCGATCGTGTCAGTCTTGCTGAAGGCATCCTTCTGAGTTTGAACCTTGTCAGCTGGAGTGTCATCGCCCGCACCTACGTAGTGGATAGTTTGGGTTGCATCCTTGTAGCTGGTAGTTTCTTCAGTTGCGTGCTTCAGGTGAACAACGAAGTCGTTGCCTTCCTTAGCGTAGACCTGCTTGCCATCAGTAAAGTCATTTGATACGAGTTCGTAGCCTTGGTCTTCGTAGCTCTTGATCTTGTCAGCAGTAGTGTAGTTGATAGTTGAGCCTACAGTACCCTTCTCAAGATCTTCGCTGCTCAGAGTCTTGCCAGTAGTGTCGTCAACGTACTTGATAGTACCAGTTACCACTTGGTTGTAGACAACTGGAGTGTCCTTGCCTGGATCTGCTGGAGTGACAGGGCTTGGATCTACTGGAGTGTAGTTTGGAACATCTGGAATTGGTTCGTTCGGAACTACCTTAGTTGGATCGTTAGGGTCCGTTGGGTAAGTTGGCGTGTCTGCACCTGGAATTGGAGTACCGTTAGGGTCAACTGGAACGATCTTACCGTTTGGTGAGTAAGTTACAGTTTCTTCAACGTCTGGGTTGTCGACAGTTGCAGTCAGACCACCTGCCGTCTTCTTGTCAGCGTGGTAGCCGTCGACTACTGGAGTGTCGACAGTGTTGAAGGTCTTTTCGCCAGTCCAGTCAGTGTATGACAGAACCTTACCAGTTACCTTATCGATAGTAACAGTCCGAGTGAAGGCATCCTTCTGAGTCACAACGTTGTCAGCTGGAGTCTTGTCACCTGCGCCTACGTAGTGAATAGTTTGACTTGCATCCTTAACCAGGTTCTTCCGGTCAGTTTCTTCACCGTAAACTGGGCTGTTAGGGTCGTTAGGGTTGATCGGTTCGCCTGGAGTTACAGGGTTCGGATCATTTGGAGTGATGGTTTGAGTCTTGTGCTTCAGGTGAACAACAAAGTCGTTGCCATCCTTTTCGTACACTTGGCTACCATCAGTGAAGTCGTTTGAAACGAGTTCATAGCCTTGATCTTCGTAGCTCTTGATCTTATCAGCAGTAGTGTAGTTGATAGTTGAACCAACCTTGCCAGTTGGCAGAGTGTCGCTGTCAAGTTCTACACCAGTAGTGTCATCGATGTACTTGATAGTACCTGACACTTGGTTGTTGCTGTAAGTTACAGTAACAGTGGTGTCGCCTTGGCCTGGAGTAACTACCAGTGATGAAACGTTTGAAATGTCAACCTTGTCGTAACCTACTGAACTTGGATCTGCTGACTTAACTGCTTCCAAAGTCTTAGAAGTTGGAAGCCATGCACGATCTGCACTTTCAGTGTCGACCTTGCCATCGTTGTTAGTGTCGTAACCAAGGATCTTGCCAGTTACCTTGTCAACGATTGCAGTCCGAGTGAATTCCGCAGTTTGTTCGTATGAGCTAGTGCCATCTGGTGAACCGTTAACTGCGTTGCCGTCTTCGTCAACGTAGTTGATGGTCCGCTTAACAGTTGAAGTCAAGTCATCCTTTGACACGCCATCTGGGTAGTTTACGTCACCCTTAGGATTGATTGGTTTGCCTGGAGTCTTTGGATCAGTTGGAGTTACTGGAGTAGTCTGGTGACCGTAGTATACAGTCACTACAGTGTCAGTAGTTGAACCGTCAACAGTTTCAGCCGCTACAGTTTCCTTGTCTGGAGCAGTGTAGCCGTAGTCTGACAGGTCTGCTGACTTTTGTTCAGTCCAAGTCTGATCTGCCACCTTCCAGCTGTCATCAAGAGTGTAGCTCTTGCCATCTTCTGATACGGTACCGTAACCGATCTTGTTGCCCTTGTTGTCGTAAATTACTGAACGAGTCAACTTAGCAGTTTGAGTTACTGAAGGTTCAAGTTCTGAAGGAATTGCTTCGCCAGTTACTGAGTCAACGTAGTTGATAGTTCTAGTAACGGTCTTAGTTTCTTCGTCCTTGAGAGTGTAAGTCGTCTTGCTGTAAGTTACAGTGACAGTAGTATCAGCTTGGCCTGGAGTTACTACCAGTGATGAAACGTTTGAAATATCAACCTTGTCGTAACCTACTGAGCTTGGGTCTGCTGACTTAACTGCTTCCAAAGTCTTTTCGGTTGGAAGCCATGCACGATCTGCACTTTCAGTGTCAACCTTGCCATCGTTGTTAGTGTCGTAACCAAGGATCTTGCCAGTTACCTTGTCAACGATTGCAGTCCGAGTGAATTCAGCAGTTTGTTCGTATGAGCTAGTGCCATCTGGTGAACCGTTAACCGCATTGCCGTCTTCGTCAACGTAGTTGATGGTCCGCTTAACAGTTGAAGTCAAGTCATCCTTTGACACGCCATCTGGGTAGTTTACGTCCCCCTTAGGATTGATTGGTTTGCCTGGAGTCTTTGGATCAGTTGGAGTTACTGGCGTGGTTTGGTGGCCGTAGTATACCTTTTCCGTTACATCGGTGGTATTGCCGTCAACAGTTACCGCTGCAACTGAAGCTCTATCTGGTGCAGTGTAGCCATATTCTGACAGATCTGCAGAGTCCTGTTGAGTCCAAGTTTGTGCATCAACATTCCAACTATCGTTAATCGTGTAACTTGAGCTATCAGCTGAGATAGTACCGTAGCCAACAAAGTTGTTTTGGTCATCGTAGATCTTGTTACGGTTCAGCGTTGCGGTTTGAGTAACCGTTGATTCCAAGTTAGAAGGAATTGGTTCACCAGTTACGCTGTCGTAGTATTCGATCGTCCGAGTTACGTTCTTAGTTTCAGCTTCAGTGTGGTAAGTTACCAATTCGTAAACGTAGTAAACGTCATTAACAGTGTTGGAACTAATACGACCAGTTTCGTCAGATGGAGTTACGTTGTAAGTGTAACCATTGACTTCTGTCGTACCAGCGGTTCCCTTAGACTTGTCACTCATAACGTAACGGTAAGTCTTACCGTTAACAGTGATGGTTTCTGGCTTGTAAGTTGAGCCAGATACGTCATAAGTAGTGTTGTTGCTTGAGTTTTCGTAAGCAGTTACTGGTGATTGAATTACAGTGCCATCACTGGTTACATAGTTAACGCGAACTTGGCCTTGTGGAGCGTAGTAGTAGTCAACTGGCTTTTGACCTTCTGGGTTAATGTTAAGCAATAACCAGTTAAATACGTACTTGCCCACCATTTGCTCATCGGTAAAACCAGCAGCCTTAGCTATCTCGTCTGTAATAACGAACGCTCCCTTTTCGTGAGAACCATTATAATTTGCAAGATTATTACCAGTAGTAGACCATTCACCAGGCTTCAGCTCTTCACTAGTAAAGACAACCTTCCAAACATCAGGATTATTAATATCATCAAGGCTCGCACCATTTAGAGCCATGCGAATACTGATAATGCTACTACCGTCAGTACTCGTGATCAAACTCGTCCGAACCATTTGAATGTAATTTGAATACTTTCTTGGGGTAGGAACTAAAAGATCACCGACTGTATAGCTACGCTTTAAAGTGCTAGTTGTTTCGGAAGGGACGGATACCAAGTCATAACCAACGAAATCACGCAGACCTGACGCGGTATAGATTGAACCCGGTCTACCGGTTTCATCGTATGTTGCTAATACAGTTTCGTTACCGGCAGCGTCCTTTGCAATGTAGCGTGTTTCAATAGTACTTGCATCCGGATAATTGAAACTGATAGAGGTCCCAGAAGTTTGATTATCGCTGTCTGCTTGATATACAGCCGTAGAGTACATTGGACCATTATTAGCATCAATTGGGCTGGCATCAAATTTAATAGCCTTTGTAGTTACACCATTGACAACATTTTCTGCATATGAGTATTGGAACGGATTACCGTTTGTAGAATTTAATGCATCAATGGTCTTGTTTAAATCACCCGGCTTGGCTGAGCTTTCCCAAAGAACTGTGTCTTGATCTGCATCAACCAATTGAATATAAACAGTGTCGTCATATACTCCGTTAGTAGCTTGAGCTGCTGTTGATACCCGGATATAGTAATTTGTTCCATACGTTTGGTTATAACTGGTAAGACCACTAGTATCGATTGGCCCTAAGCTGAGAATCCCAAAAGTGTAACGCCCTTCAGTTGGATCAGCCTTGTAGCCGGATGGAATCTTTGAACTATCCTGTTTAAGACTTGCTCCATTAGCGTCGCTCATCTCAGGGGAAACATCGCTGTCAGTTAAGCCTTTGGCCTTAGCTTCGTCAGTAAGCTTGCCTTCTGCAGACGCAGCATCATCAGTAGTAGTGGAGGTACTTGCAGTAGTAGTTGAAGCGTCCGTAGTTGCTGCAGTAGCAGTAGCCTTTAACGAGGTAGTTGCTTCTGAAGTTGAGTCAGAAGTTGCTGAACTAGCTGACTGATCTGCACTGGAGTCACTAGTTGCAGTTTCAGTCTTATTTTCACTGTTCGTAGATTCAGTGGATGCAGTCTTAGCCGTGTCAGTTGCTGAATCAGTAGTAGTGGATTCACTTTTACTGTCACTAGTTTCTGAAGTAGTGCTTTCAGTTTTAGTATCTGAACTGTCAGTTGCAGTTGACTTGTCGCTTGAGTCAGTGCTTTCTGAGCTGGTAGTCGCAGTGCTGTCACTAGTACTTGAACTGTCAGTAGTAGCAGTCGTTGAAGCAGTATCAGTTGCTTCTGAGTTCTTAGTATCAGTACTTTCTGAGCTGGCAGTAGTGCTAGTTGCATCCCCTGACGTGCTCGTATTTTCACTGCTCGTAGTAGCAGCCGCAGTTACAGCAGTTTCAGCTGGAGTAGTAGTATCCGCTGAAACAGTACCCCCAGTAGTCAGCATGAATGACACACCAATTAAGGCTGATGCCAAACCGAAACTGTATTTTCTAAAACCAAAACGCTGCTTTTGTTCAAGCTTGCGTTCTTGAAGTTTCCGGTTGTTCTTGGACAACATATTTCTTCCTCTTTCTGTTTGAATTTCTCTTCTAAGCTATAGTCTAAGTTTGATTTAAGTCTATAGTCTTATAACCTGCTAAATATCATAACACAACATAAACCATTTTTTAACACTATGATTATACTAATTTACTTACCCCACCTCTTATTTACGCAACCGTTTACACTCTTGCTGTGCCGCTATTTGCGCCACCAAAATCCACTTTTCTCCCTATAGAGAAACTATAATATCGTAACCTTTTGCTAATAAAATAAGGGATCTTCCCACGGAAGATCCCTTATTTCTCGGTCTAAATCCAAATTTTTTCTTGCTTTTTTCTAAAAAGCCGCTACATCCCTGCAAAAGCCAGCAGCTTCTTCTGGAATTTGCTGCCTAAAGCAACTGCTGCTAAAAGCAAAGCCAAAATTCCACTCACTACAAATGCGTTAACGTGGAATACCGCCGTCAAACTATTGACTACAAAAGGACTGACCACCCCGCCGATGGAGTTGATCGCCTGGTATACCCCGAGCGCCATCGATGTGCTGACCGGGTCAACCACGATTGAAATCAAGTAGGCAAACTGCCCCATGGCAATACTCATCGCTGCTCCGACAACAAAACTCCCGGCAAAAATCCCAAATAAATTGTGGCAGAGGCCAATCAAAATATATGACAGACCGTACAGGAAGAAGGCTAAAGCAATGGTCGAATGCGGGAACTTCTTCCCAATCTTACCGACAATAAAGCCGCACAGCATCCCCCCGATCAAGGAAATAGTTGACGTAAGTGCCGCCTGCGCGGTTGACCCCAGCTTCTCCTCAGCCACAAACAAAGAAATATTGTTGTTCAAAACATTGTTCAAGAGCATGGTGCAAAAAGCCCACCTGGCGCAGCCAAAAACATACTTGTTCAGCTTGATCTTGCCGGTCTTTGCTCCTGCCTGCCCGTCATCAACCGGAAGCGGGTTCAAAGGAACCAAGGCCAGGACGGTAATCAATACCAGTACCGCGAACAAATAGATCCAGTAGTTGGCCACCCAGCCGCTCTTGCTGGCCAGGGAACCGCCACCCATGATAAAGATGATCCCCCCTAAATTGGTGAAAGTCGTAGTCAAGCCCATCGTGCTCTGCCGCTCAGCTGCCGGCAGCATGCTGGCAATCAAGACTTGTGACAAATTGGTGCAGGCCCCTTGACCCAAACCTACCAAACAAGAGCAAACCAGCAAGAAGGCGAAGCTGCCGTGATAAAACAGAGGCAAAAGCCCACCCACGCAGCAGAGAATGATCATCACTATGGTCAAATTCTTCAATTTGATCTTGCCAGCCGTCAACTTCCCCATCAAAAGGCCGGCCAGCATCATGAACAAGTTTGGCAGTGACGTCAGCATCTGCACCGCCGTAGCGCTCAAGGCAAAAGACTTGGCAATCGCGTTGTAAGAAGGCGTAATCGCCAAAGCGGCCATCCCCATGGCACTGACCGCCAGAACCCCGATTCTGGTCTTGGACACATAAGCTTGATCAGCTTTTGCCGTAACTGTTTCAGTCATCATCATCACCGCCTGTCTATTTCTTTAAGTCTTCTGCCGCGGCTAAACCTGCCAGGCGGCCGGAAGTCCAGGCAAAGCCAGAAGCCAGCCCTTCATAAGCCGGATAGCTCTGCCCTTCATAGTAGCCGCCCGCGTTGGCGCCGCCGGCATACAGACCCTTGATTGGCTTAAAGTCGGCATCCAGGACCCGCAGGTGGTCATCAACTCTGACCCCGCCAACTGTCCCCAGGTAGGCTGCCTGGGCCTTAAAGGCATAAAATGGCCCTTCTTCAACGCTGTAGACCAGGCTTTCCTTGCTCTTGGCAAAGGCCTTGTCATCTTGGTCCTTGACTGCCTGATTGTAGTCAGCTACAGCCTTGGCTAAATTATCTTCGTCAAAACCAGCCTTTTCTGCCAAGTCGCTGAGGCTTTCGCCCTTAAAGGCCGTTTCGTTGGCTACAGCTTCTTCTGCCAGTTCAATGAAGTCGCCTGGCTTGTCGGTTGCCCCAGGGCCTGCCTTAGACACAGTCAGCTTGGTTCCCTTGGTGTATTCCTTCAAGGTCTTGGTGTCAACGATGATGTAGTACATCCCGCCTACGTTGTAAGCCGCGTTGGCCCACAATACCGTATCGTAAACCGTGTTTTCATCGGTAAAGCGGAGGCCATTTGGATCAACCCACATCAAAGGAGTAAGAAGCAGCCGGGTCAAAGGATTGTCAGAAAAGCCCGCCAGGTGCTTCTTAGAAGTATTCTGGGTTACCTTGGACTTGGCCAGTTGAGAAGCGTGGATCAGAGCATGAGAGTCAATGTTGACGGCACCTGCCTTTTCCAGAGCCGTCATCCCTTCGCCCATGTTTGGCACGCCCAGGCCCCGCATCCGGTCGGTGTGCATGAGCTTGGCTACCCGCTGCTTGTCGCCGCCAAAGCCGCCAGTGGCCACAACGACTGCCTTAGCATGAACGATTACTTCTTCACCATTTTCGTCAACTGCCGTCAAGCCGCAGATTTCCCCTGCTTCATTTTTCAGCAAGTCCTGCATGGTCGTCCCAAAGAGAAATTCCACGCCTTTTTCTTCAACTGACTTCTGTACTCTGGCCCAGGATTCAGGCTTGTTTTGGTACATGTGGTAAGAACCGCCGGCATATGGATTGTCCAGGTGGGCAAACTGGGTGGTCTGGCTGGTCGGGTTCAGCTTGATCTCCATGCCAAGGCTCTCAATTTCTTCCAGAGTCGGCTTGGCGTTTTCCACGATCCGCCGGGTCAGTGGCCCGTTGTTCAAGTAGTGGTTGTACTCGTTTAATTGCCGGATGGCTTCTTCCGTTGACAGCTTCAAACCAGCTTCCCGTTGCTCCTTGGTGTCAATGGCGAAAAAGCCGCTGGAGATCTTGGTGTTGCCGCCTGCCTGGGCCTGCTTTTCAACAACCATTGTCTTAAGGCCCTGGCTTGCACCCGCGTCAGCTGCCGCCATCCCGGTACCGCCACAACCTGCTACGACCAAATCAACCGTGTATTCTTTGCTCATGCTTTTTTCCTGCCTTTCAAAATATTGCTTTTCTTCTTGATTTCTTTTTCATCATACTTGGAAAGGTGTTACAATTTAAGCGCTTAAGTTATCCTAAAATTTGTGCTTAAATATCTTTATTGTGAAAGGACTTAGCTATGCTGAACGTAAAGCGCCTGGCTGGCGAACAAGACTTGACCACGACTACTTCCCCCTATGCTAGAAAAAGCAGCCATACATTTCATATTGACCTCCTGGAATGCTTGACTGATGCCGTATTGTCAGCCGATAAGCGCCTCTTCTCTTTAAAAAAATTCGACATCATCGTCGCCACTGGTTTTAAAGAAGTCCACTTGTCCCCTTTAGCTGAAAATAGCAGGGCTGGTACTTTTGCCTCTTTCCGCCTCCTCCAGATAGATTTGGCCTACCCGGACCCTCTTAACCAGTACTTAGTTGCCGATAACGCCTTGATCCATGACTTAATGAATGACAAGTCCGGCAAATATGCCTATATCGTCTTTCAAAATCTGACTGACGGGATGACCACTGGCTATATCAATTTGCTTGAGCTTCTGGCAAAAAGAGACAAGGACGAATATGACGACTTCCAAGTCCAGCGCCTGGCTGGCCTGCTTCTGACCGAACTGCTCCACCAGCACCGGCAGAAGATCTCCAAGAGCAGGTCAAATTTTCCAAGAAAAAATGTGCGCCACGCTAACCGTGACGCACAATCTGGCGCTATTATGACTTACCTGACCCAGCAGAATGGCCAGGTCTCTTTAAAAGAAGCGGCCCAGTACTTCGGCTACCAGGCGAATTACTTTTCCCGCCTCTGCCGCAAGCTCTTTGCTATGGACTTCGTCCACCTGCGCCGCAATATCCGGATCAACCTGGCTGAAGATCAGCTCCGCTTAACCAACAAGAAGCTGGAAGAAATCGCTTCTGAACTCGGCTACCAGGACTTGTCCAGCTTTTCCAAGGCCTTTGCCGAATCCACTGGCATCACCCCAGGCAAATACCGAAAAAAATACACACTTAATCAAATATACAACAGCTAACACTTAATACATAATACTAAAACACTTGATATACACGATAGGCTTAATACACTACATAAAGAAGCCGCAAAGAATGACGACCAGACCTAAAATGATCCGGTACCAGCCAAAAGGCTTGAAGTCGTGGGTCTGCACGTACTTCAGCAAAAACTTGATTGCCAAATAGGCAACGACGAAGGATACGATCATCCCCGTCAAAAGGATGGCCAGCTGGCTGCCGGCAAGGGCACCCCCGGCTTTAAAGAACTTGACCAGCTTCAACAAGGATGCCCCAAACATGGTTGGAATGGCCAAAAAGAAGGAAAATTCAGTTGCCACGTAGCGGCTGGCGCCCAGCAGCATGGCCCCTAAAATAGTGGCCCCTGATCTTGAGGTGCCGGGAATCAGTGACAAAACCTGAAAGCAGCCGATCAAGAAGGCAAAGTGCCAGCTCAAGTCACTCAGCTTCGTTACCGTTGGCTGCCGCTTGGCATAAAAGTTTTCTAAAATGATGAAAAGTATCCCGTAAATGATCAGGGTGGCGGAAATTACCTGCCAGCTGGTCATGTTTTTGTCCAGCCAGTCATTCAGCGGCAGGCCAATAACCACCGCCGGCAAAACCGCCAGAATCACTTTAAACCAGAGCAGCCAGGTCGCCCGCTTTTCCGGGCCGGACTTACTTCTGGCAAAAGGATTCAATTTGTTGAAATAAAGGACCACCACGCTCATGATGGCGCCCAGTTGGATGACCACCATGAACATGTTGACAAAGCTGGTCGGTTGGCCCAGCTTGATAACATAATCTGCCAAATACAGGTGGCCGGTTGAAGAGATGGGCAAAAATTCGCTCAACCCTTCGATAATACCTAAAATTACCGCTTTAAAAATATCTAGCATTTATTCACTACTCTTTCCTTCTAAATTTCCAATTCCTTGTTGACCAGGCCCTGCAGCCTTTTGCCCAGCCAATTGCCTAGCAGATAAAAGGCTGCCAGCAAGTCAGCCAGAAGCGACAGGCATAAGCTGGCCTGCAGCCAAAATGGTATTTCTAGGGCCAGGCTGGCCGTGTTCTTTCCCTTCCAACTCATAATAGTCGCCAGGCCCCCGGCTCCTGGCTTCACCTTGACCTGCTGGCCGTTTACGGTCAGCTTCGACTGCCGGTACAGAACCAGGGGCAGGCGGATTTCTCCGTCTTTACTACTGGTCCAGTTGAGCTGAACCGTCTGCCCGGCAGTCTTTTTCGTAAAGAAATGCTGGCCAAGAACTGCTTGTCTGTAAGCCGCTTCAACCTGCTTAAAGTCCCCCCCGCCAGCCGGCAAATAATCCGGCACAGTCTTGCGGGCTTTTTGTAAAAACAGACCTGGGTCCATTTTTTTAGCAGCTTGCCCGGCCAGAAGCCGGTCATCCTTGTCATTGTCACTGCCCATACTGGTCGTCTTGGACCGGGCAACGCCAGGCATGTAGCCTCTGACCGCGTTGGTATAGATCTGATTTCTTAAATAACGCAAGTCAAAGAATAAGAGCAGGGATAAGGCTACGGCAAGGACGGCTCCCAGCTGCAAGTCCAAATGCCGGTCTTCCAGCTGCTTGATCGTCAAGACCGCCCCCAAAAGCAGGAAGGCATAGGCCAAACTGGCCAGGCGGGCCGGGAACTGCAAGTAGCTGGCCAAAAATGGCAGGGCCTGGCCGATTTTATCCCAAGGAGCCAAAGCTGAGCTCAAATACAAAAGCCCAGCCCCGGACAGGGTGAAGATCCGGTTCAAGCGGCCGGTAAATGTCCGGTCGAAGGCTAGAAGCAGGCAGGCCAAAATCTGCAAGGCAAAGAAGATAAACATGAGCTGGCTGAGCTGGTCTCTGGTGCTTGAATTAAGGACCAGGCCGGTCAGCTTGCTCGTTGTCTTCTGCGACAAACGCAAGGCATTGCCTGTCAGCGACATTTTTCCTGGAGCAAGCAGCTGGTTGGTCAAGCCGAAATAGACCAAGGGCAGCCAGTAGTTCATGGTCAAAAGAAGGCAGATTCCTGCCGCCTTGATCAGCTTGATCCAGGCCAGCTTGCCCTCTTTCGCCAGTCTGTAGACAGCTGCTGGCAGCAGGGCAGACGAAAAAAGCAAAGCCGTCAGCATATGGCTCTCTAAACTGATAAAGAGCAGGATCACCAGCCGCTTGACCGGGAATTCTTGCTTTAAATCCAATAGGTCAATGATGGCAATCATGAGCCAGGGCGCTAATAGCGCCGTTATGGCGGAAAAATTGCTCCCCATCTCCCAGCGGGCCAGCCAGCCCACAGTCAGGTAGACGGCCCCGCTCCACAGGGCGGCCAGGCGGTTGCCCCCTACCCGCCGGCCTGCCCGGTACATGCCCAGGCAGGCAAAGAAGTAGACCAAAAAGCTGGTCAAGAGCTGGAATCTGTACCAGCTGCCTGCCGCTAGCAAGATCAAGCCCAGCAGGTAGGCGAAGAGGGGGCCGTAAAAGGCGTTGACAATCCGGCCACTTTGGTGAAAGCCGTAGACAGACATGAACCAGGAATAGTTGCCCGTTTTTATCTGCTGGCTAGCCTCATAAATCCGGTTGAAGTGAAAGATGCTGTCAGAGCCGATGATCAGCTGGCCCGCCCTGACTTGGGCGCTAACCAGGTAAGCTGCCAAAGCAGCAACGATTAAGACGATAGCCAGCTCCTTCAGCCATTTTTCCATTTGCTTGTTGATCATTGCTTTATTTTTTTCTGCTTTGACTTGCCAGCTGCTTTTTGGCAAAAGTCCAGACAACTGGCAGGAAAGAAATTACGATAATGGCCAGCATGATGATGGAGAAGTGCTGACGGACAAAGCTGACGCTGCCCAGCCAGTAGCCGGCTAAGGTCATGCAGAGTACCCAGCAAAAGCCCCCGATGATGTTGAACATGAGAAAGACTTCCCGCTTCATCTGGCTGATCCCGGCAGTAAAAGGAATCAAAGTCCGGATGATCGGCACGAATCTCCCAATAGTCACGGCGCTAGGGCCGTACTTAGCGAAGAAGTCGTGGCTTTCCTGCAGGTGCTTTTCCTTCACGAAGCGCTTGAAGAAGTCTGATTTCAGCCAGCTTTGCCCAAAAAGGCGGCCGCTGGAGAAGTTGACCCAGTCACCAGCAATTACGGCGGCGATGAACAGAGCAAGGGCCGGAAGCGGGTTGGCAAACTGGCTGGCCAGGAAGGCACCCGACAAGAAAAGCAGGGAGTCACCTGGCAGGAAAGGCATGATTACCAGACCGGTTTCGATAAACAGCAGGCCGGCAACGATGAAGTAGCTCCACATCCCAGTCTGGGCGAGCATGTTGTTGATTAAAGCAGTCATATTTTTTACCTCCATTTGTTTAGCATGCTTTAATCTTAGACAAATCCCTTCCTGCCTTATACAGACTTTTCATGAAGCAATTCTGACGTTTTTTCAGAAAAGAAATAAAAAGGCCTAACGGCGCCATTTCTGGCAGGCCGTCAGGCTTTTTTACCCCCCCGAAAAAATCGGGATTTTTTTATTTCTTGATCGTCAAACTGAAGATGCTCCCATGCGGCTGGTTGTCGGCCAAGGCCAAAGTCCCGCCCAGCAAGGCGGCCATCTTCCGGGCAATAGCCAAGCCCAGGCCCGTTCCTTGGATCTGCCCCCGGACCTCGTCACTTCTGTAGAAGTAGTCAAAGACGTGCTCCTTGTCCTTGGCGCTGATCCCCGGCCCTTGGTCGGCCACGCTGATCGTCACCCTGCCCTCTTTTTCTTCAGCATTAACCAGAACCAGGCTGGAAGCTGGCGAATACTTGCCGGCATTGGTCAACAGGTTCAAGACAATTTCAAGCAGGCAGTCCCGGTCACTGGTCAAAACAAGCTCATCCGGGCAGTCCAGCTGGACCGGCTGGGCCAACTGCGCGCTTTTTAAAGCAGACTGCAGGGTTTCTTTTAAGTTGAAGGTCTTTTTCTCCAGCTGCCGGTGGTCAGTCCGGGCCAAAATCAAGAGTTCATCGACCATCTTCTGCATATGTTTGGATTCGTCATCAATAAAGGCCACGGCTTCTGGGATCACCTCCGGGTGCTCGCCTCCCCGCCTTTTGATCAGCTGGGCGTTGCTGCGGATGGCCGCGATCGGGGTCCGCAATTCATGGGCCGCGTTGTTGACGAAGTTCTTTTCCTGCTCATTTTGGTCATAAAGCTGGTCCAAGAGCTCATTGAAGCTGACGGCCAGCTCAGTGATTTCCGTTGGCTTATCTGGCACTGGCAACTGCCCCCGGCCAGAATCAGCCGCCCGCTTGGCAGCCAGGTTCAAGACCAGCAAGGGCTGGGTAAGTTTGTCAGACAAAAAGACCGCGAACAAGACGCTGATGGCCAAAACAATGACCCAGACAAGCAGGATCGCTAAAAGGACATTCTTCACCACCTGCTTTTGCTGGTGCAAATCCACCCAGACCTGGTAGTAAATTCCCCGGGCGTGACCAGAAGCATAGGCGTAGAGAGCATCCCCCTTATAATAGATCCCGCTAAAAACCGGCAGGGGCTGAAGAGTCTTAGTCAGCGGCTTGGCATTGGCTGAATAGTAATTTTTCCGCTTGGCATCAGACCGGCGGTTTTCCACGTGCACATAAGTCTGGCTGCTGCTCAAGCCATTGTTGACCTGCCAGTTTCTCCAGTCCTGGTCGTCGTCGATCACCGCCCCCTTCAAGCGGCGAACGATGGTCCTGGTATTGGCGCTGCTGTTAGCCAGTTCCTGCTGAACCACAGCCAGCATGGTCAAGAGGCCAAAAAGAAAGGTCAAGATGGTCGTCAAAGCCAGAAGGTTTCTGAGCAGGATGGCTGAATTACTGTTTTTCATATGATCACTTCAACATATAACCCACGCCCCGGACGGTGTGGAGGAGTTTTTCTGAAAAATTCTGGTCAATCTTCTTCCTAAGCAGGCGGACATAGACATCGACCGTGTTGGGCTGGCCTGCAAAGTCTGCCCCCCAGACCGCGTCCAAGAGCTCGTCTCTGGTTAAAACCTGGCCAGCTTGCCGCATGAACTCGCTTAGCAAAAGAAATTCCCGCTGGGTCAGCTGGATGATCTGCCCCTCTCTGATGACTTCCCGGCTCTTCAAGTTGAGGGTGAGGCCCTTTAAAGAATATTCTTCCTGGCCGCCCGACTGGCTCCGGCGCAAGACTGCCTCCATCCGGGCCAGGAGCTCTTCAATGTCAAATGGCTTAGTCACGTAGTCATCTGCCCCGCTCTTTAAACCAGACACCTTGTCGCCGGCGTAGTCCCGGGCCGTCAGCATGATCACCGGGACCTCGCTGATCCGGCGGATCCGGCGCAAGACGCCCAGGCCATCCAATTTCGGCAGCATCCAGTCCAAAATGACCAGGTTGATCTCAGCCTGGAATTTTTCAAACTCCGCGACTGCCTGCTCCCCGTCCCCGGCCAAGAGGACTTGGTAGCCTTCAAACTGGAATTCTTTTTGCAAGCTCTGGGCCAGACCCGGCTCATCTTCTACCAGCAAAATCGTTTCAGTCATCGCTGTCTCCTTCAAAAAAGCAGCCCCCTAAAGGACTGCTTGCTCAATTACTTTTCCAGCATTTCTTCAAATGCTACTTCGTATTTAGGAATGTCGCCGGCACCCATGAAGACGATGCAGTCGCCCTTGTAGGCCAAAAGATCCTTCAAGTTGTCAAAGTCGATGACTTCAGCACCTGGAATCTGGCTGGTGATGTCTTCACTCTTGATGTCGCCAGCCTTTTCTCTGGCTGATCCATAGATTGGCGTCAAGAAGGCCTTGTCGACCCCCTTCAGAATTTCCACGTATTCTTCTTCGAATTCCTTGGTTCTGGAGTAAGTGTGCGGCTGGAAGATGGTAACCAGCTTCCGGTCCGGGAACTTCTGCCGGGCAGCTTGAATCGTAGCCCGCAGTTCAGTTGGGTGGTGGGCGTAGTCATCGATAACCACCGTGTCACCGAAGTCCTTTTCGCTGAAGCGGCGCTTGGCCCCGGTGTACTTGACCAGGCCCTTTCTGACTACATCAAGGTCGATGCCTTCAGTAAAAGCAATAGCGATAACGGCAGTAGCGTTCATCACATTGTGATCGCCGAAAAGGTGGATGGTGAATTCGCCCAAGTCTTTCCCGTGAGCCCGGACATGGAACTTGGCCCCTTCAGTGGTCTTGACCACGTCAAAGGCCTGGAAGTCGTCACTGTCCTTCAAGCCGTAAGTGTACTTCTTGGCCGTCTTTGGCTGGATCTTCTGCAGGCGTTCGTCATCGCCCCAGACAAAAAGCCCCTTCTTGGTCTGGTCAGCCGCCGTCTGGAAGGCTGAGGCATAGTCATCTCTGTCCTTGAAGTAGTCCGGGTGGTCAAAGTCGACATTGGTCATGATCTGGTAGTCTGGGTGATATGCCAAAAAGTGCCGCCGGTATTCGTCAGCTTCGTAGACGAAGAAGCGGGAGTCCTTGACCCCCTTGCCCATCCCGTCACCGATCAAAAAGGAAGTCGGAGCGGCTTCACCCAAAACCGTTGCCAAAAGGCCGGTGGTTGAAGTCTTGCCGTGTGAGCCAGCTACGCCGATGCTGGTGTACTGCTGAACGATTTCTTCAACCGTGTCCGGGTAGCTTTGCCACTTAACGCCCTTTTCCTCGCAGGCGGCAACTTCGATGTTGTCGCTCTTGAAGGCGTTGCCCTTGACGATCACCTGGCCGCTTTCCTTGATGTTGTCCTTAGAGAAAGAAGCAACTTCAATCCCAGCGGCTTCCAGCGGATCCTGGGTGAAGGTGTACTTGTCGATGTCGCTGCCGGCAACCTTGTAGCCCAGGTCGTGCAAAATCAAGGCCAAGGAAGCCATCCCGGTCCCCTTGATCCCAATAAACCAAATTTGTTTAGTCTTGTCTAACATTTTTTCGCTCCATTTGTTTCAAACGTTCGACCCTTATTTTATCATTATTAGGCTAAGAAAAAAGAGCTCCGGGCCATAATCAGCCCAAAGCTCTTTGTTTTTTTGTCGTTTTTTAACAATTACAGGGTGATGACGCCGCTGGCCAGCAGTTCGTCACACTTGGTCGGTTCGAATTCGTCACCGATCTTGAAGCTGTCTGGGACAACCATGATCCCCCGCCTTTGCGGAGCGTGGGCCAAGCCCAGTTCTCTGGCTGAGCAGATCATCCCGTCTGATTCAACCCCGCGCAAGGCGCCTGGCCAAATCTGGGCCCCAGTTGGCATCAAAGTGCCTGGCAAGGCCACCACAACCTTTTGCCCTTGAGCGATGTTTGGCGCACCGCAGACGATTTGGTGGTCTTGACCGTCGCCAACATCGATCTGAGTTACGTGCAAGTGGTCAGAATCCGGGTGAGCAGCGCATTCCTTAACGTAGCCGTAAACCAGAGTTGGCTTTGAAACAGTCAGCTTGTCGGAAAAGCCAACGCTGGCCAGCTTTTCGTTTAAAGCAGCCACTTGGTCTTCATCCAGCTTGACTTCGCCGTTTGGCAGCTTGTCGTAGTCCAGTACCTGGTCAACGTTAAAGAAGTTGAAGCCGGTCAATTCGCCCTTGCCGTCCGTAACCCGGGTCACGTCGGCCTTTTCTTCGAAATTGCTTTCGCCATCGCCTTGCGCCAAGATGACGATCAAAGTGTTGGGATAGCTTACTTTGTTAATACTAGTGATCATTTGATCTCAAGTCCCCTCTTATCTAGTCAAGCGACCGCAAAAATGCTTCTACTTCCTGCTTGGTCTTGCGGTCTCCATTAACTAGTCTACCAATTTCTTGGCCATCTTGGTAGACAACAAATGAAGGAATTCCCATAATGTTCATTTCCTTGCACAAGTCGATAGAACCATCGCGGTCAATCTTGATGAACTTGCTGTCGGCGAAGTCAGCTTCGATTGACGGCATGGCCGGGTCCAAAAAGCGGCAGTCCGGACACCAGCCGGCGGAGAATTCGACAACGGTCCGCCCGCTCTTGACTAAGTCAGCCAGCTTTGCTTGGTCAACTACTTTATATTCTTCCATGTTTTCCTCCTGCTTACTTTTAATAAGAGAATCGTTTACTAGCTATTTTACCCGATTTTCCCGGAAAAGGGAAATTTTCTACTTGGCCAGAAAGCCCGCGTGCAGGCAGTAGATCGGCTGCCCCTTGCTGGCAAACTTGTGCTCGTATTCAGTTTCCACGTTCTTTTCCACGATTTCTTCTTTTTCGTGGTGGAGGTCAACTGACACGAAGTCAAAGTGCATCCCGTAATTGTTCATGCTCTTGACGCTGTAGGCAAAAAGGCCGGAGTTGTCGGTCTTGAATTCAATCACCCCGTCACTTGTCAAGACTGCCTGGTACTTGGCCAAAAAGTCCTTGTAGGTCAAGCGGCGCTTTTCATGCCGGCTCTTTGGCCAGGGATCGCTGAAGTTGAGGTAGATCTTGCTGGTGGAATTTTCCCCGAAGTAGGCCACCAGGTTGGCCGCGTCGGCGCAGAGGATCTGCAGGTTGTCTAAACCTTCATCCAGCTTCTTTTTCAAGATGATGCCGGCTGCCGTCTTCTGGATTTCCATGGCCACGAAGTTGCGGTCAGGGTGCTGCTTGGCCAAAGTGGTAATAAACTGCCCCTTGCCTGAGCCGACTTCGATTTCGATTGGCTTATCGCTCCCAAAGCGGGCTGCCCAGTCGATCTTTTCCGCTGGATCCGGCCGGTCCAAGGCGCTTTCCGGGTGCTCTTCTACCAGTTCATTTGCCCAAGGCTTGTTCTTTAAACGCATGTCTTTCTCTCTGTTCTTTCTAATCTTTTGTTTTATCTATTTCTTATTTTACCGTTTGCTTTAACTTTTTTCTCTTCTGCCCTATTTTCTCCGCTTCTTGTTCTTATAGCGAGATTTTTTCGCCAGCTGCTGGGTCTTGTACGGCAGGTAGATTTTTGCCAAAAGGCCGCACCAGACTAAAAGCAAAAGGCTCCAGGCAAATTGGCCCGGCATAATGGCCAGCCAGAAAATTATAATCAGCCCCGTCTGCAATAGCAAGGCCCAGGCTAAGACCCGGCTGAGTTCCTGCCCCCGGTCTTTCTGGGCAATCGGGTAGACCCGGTACATGATGTTCTGGTCATATTTTTGCCCTAAAGGCAAAAGCTGCCAGACGGTCAGGTACATGACCAGGGAGGACAGAAGCAGTGACCAGACCGGATCCTGGATCATGACTGTCAATAAAAGGGCAAAGGCCGTCATCCGGGCTAAAAGGTTCAAGTATTCCGGGTCCCGCAAAAGACTCCGCCGGTACAAGAAGCTGTTTGGGCTTTCCTTGCCAAAAGGCGGCAGTAAAAAGTCCAGGTACTTGCGCCGCTTGATGTTGACCTGTCTTTCCTTGACGTCGGTAAACATGGCGAAGCCGGCGTAAACCGCCTCTTTCCGTCTTGCTTCATAGTCAATGGCGTACTGCCAGTCAAAGGCGGAATTTTTCCAGGCCCGCAAGGCCAAGACGGAAATAATAGCAGCAGCAAAAAGCAGGTACAGGGCATTTGGCAGGAAATACAAATTCGCCAAAAGCAAGGCTAAAAGGACTAGCCTAATCAGCCAAGATACCTGCTTGACCTTATGGTCAAAAGTCAGGCTGCGGCTGACTGCCCCCTGCTCAAAGGCCTTGGTGAAAAAGAGGGCCAAGATCAAGCTAAAGTAATTCAGATTGCTGAGACCCATTTTTAAACTGGCGAAGGGATACATGATCCCGCCAGCTAGTGCCAAAAGCAGGGCCGGCAGGACTAAGCTGTAACGGCGCATGGGAGCCAGATATTCGCCCAGCCGGTCGTCAGTAGCCAGCAAAAATTGCCGGTCAGCGGCCTCTAAAAGGGTCACCAGTTTGCCCGGCAAGTAGGCCAACCAAAGCAAGGCGGATAATACCAGGGGATAGTACCAGGCCTTGACCGGCAGGACCTTCATCACCTGGGCATACCAGAACATGACTGCTCCAAAGATGAAGATCAGAGCCAGGACAAAGAAATCATTGAAAACCAGGGCCAAATACTTGGCTGACTGCTGGAAGTTACTTTGCAGCCTCTTTTTAGCTAACTCACGCATTTTTCTGCTCCTGGTACAAGAGCTGGTAGAGCTTGTCAAAGGAGTCGCTGGCCTTTAAGCCATAGTGGTTCCTGATCTCATCCAGGCTGCCGGTGAACTCGATCGTGCCCTGGTTTAAGATCGCGTAGGTCTTGATGGCCTGCTGGGCATCGGCTAACACGTGGGTGGTCATCAGAATTTCCTTGCCAGCTTCTTGTGCTTCTTTAATGAGGCCGATGAAGTTGGCTACGGCCAAGGGGTCAAGGCCGGTAAATGGCTCATCGATCACTAAAAGCTGGGCGTCAGTCAAAAAGGCGGCCACGATCATGACTTTTTGCTGCATCCCTTTTGAAAAGTGGACCGGCAGCCAGTCCAATTTATCTTCCAGGCGGAACATGGTCAAGAGTTCTTTAGCTTTATCCCAGGCCTTGCCCGGATCCAGCTGGTAGGCCAGGATGGTCAGTTCCAGGTGCTCTTTCAAGGTCAGTTCCGGGTAGATGACTGGCGTTTCTGGGATGTAGGCCACCAGCTTTTTGAATTCAGCTGGCTTTTCAGCCAAGTTGATCCCATTTAAAGTGATTTTGCCGGCTTGCGGCCGCAGAAGCCCCAGCAGGTGCTTGATGGTGGTAGACTTGCCGGCCCCGTTCAAGCCAATTAGGCCGATCGCTTCACCAGAAGCGATGGTCAAATTGACGTCTTTGATTACCGGGATGCCGCTGTAGCCCCCGGTCAAATGCGATATTTCTAGAGTCATATTTTCCCTATCTTTCTTCATGTTTTTATCTGCCTCTTATGATAGCATGGAGACATAGAGAAACTGAAAAAATAACTCATTAAAATTGATCAGAGGTAACACAATGACTAAGGCTGAATTAATTGACGACTGTTTATTCTGTAAGATCATCCGCGGCGAAATTCCCAGCTACACCGTTTTTGAAAATGACGACGTAAAGGCCTTTTTGGACATTTCCCAGGTCAACGAAGGCCACGTATTGATGGTGCCAAAGAAGCACTTGACCAACTTCTTTGACTACAGCGCTGAAGACGCCAGCCGCTTTTTGCAATACGTGCCGGAAATCGCCAAGGCCATCAAGGCCTCTGATCCGCGGATCCAGGCCATGAACATCACCAGCAACAACGGTGAAATTGCCGGGCAAGTGGTCATGCACTCACATATCCACTTCATCCCCCGCTGGGAAGGCGACGGCATCAAGTTCTTCACCAGAAACAATGCCGACCAGTACGACGAAAAGAAGTACCAGGAAGTCTGCGACCGGATCAAGGCCCAGTTTTAACTGAGGGGGTAGAAAAATGCGGAATTTCAAGCACTTTGGCCTGGGCTTCTTGCTCGGGGCAGCAGCAGGGACAGTCTTTGCCTTTTTGCCAGATGAAAACGGCAAGAGCACCAGAGACTATCTCAAAGAAGACGCGGAAGACTTCAAGGAAGGCCACAAGGAGCTGCAAGACGGCCTCTCCCGGGCCCAGGAAGCCAGCAGCCGCTTAGCCAGTGAACTGCCAGCAGCTGAGCAGATGGTCAGCGACCTCAATACCGACGTCGACCGCTTCAAGCAGGAAGCTGACGAGGAAATCGCCCGCCTGCAGGCCAAGATTGACAAACTAAGCAGCGAGCTCAACCAGGACCTGAACGAGAGCGAAAATTAATCAGAACATGATAAAAAAGTGTTGAATGATTACTCTTACCATGAAGTAATTACTCAACACTTTTTTCTTTATGTGCATCTTAATGCAGTGTAATGTCATGATGATATCTTAATAATATTGGCAAGGATACTACGCATGCGTCTCTATCTCAGCAGTTATAGTTCTGATTGCGCATGTTTTAAATGTCAGTATGACATTACACTAGTGTATTGTCATGAAGAAATCTTAATAATGATGATACGGATACTAGGCTTGCGTCTCTATATCAGCAGCTATAGTTCTGATTGCACATGTTTTAAATGCCAGTATGACACTACACTAGTTCCCAAAGATTTTTCAACTCAATACTTAAAAAGTCTATCATTACAATCTTTTCCGAGGTTTAAGCCCCTTATTTTTTGAGTTGTGACTTAAACTCAAAGAAATTCCTTAAAAGACTGATATATCAATCAATAGAACACTTTGAGTAGTATTTCTTAGGAAATTTCTACTTAAATTTCGAACCCGTGCCTGTTTCATATCATCATCTAGGAGTAATCAAATATGTGTCTTTTGATATTTAGCTGCCTTTTCTGAAACTTTGCATTGATCTACTATCTCCATTACATCCATAGACTTAATTTGTTCATAAGGCATCAGCAGCTCCCCTGCAAAACATTCTGCCTGCCATTCTGGATTTTTATATAAGGGAATATCATCGTCTGTCCGACAATAAAGAGTTAAAGTGCTTGGTTGATGCAATAATAAATGTAAAATTTCATGTGCAATTGTCATTCGATCCCTTCCTACATTTTGCACTGCACCTTCATAGACTGAAGCTTTAATAAAAATTTTATTTTGTATCACATCTGTCTGTGCCTGCACTCCATTCTCCAGCTCATCATCTTCTACTATCTCAAACGAGTAACGAGAATCCAAACTATCTAGGTGCTCTAATATTTTTGTTATATCAATACGCGTGGTGCTAGTTGAAATATAGTTTCAATTTCTTAACAAAAAAGGTCCAACATTGTAGACTCTAGTTGGAAAAAAGAAAGGAGTCCTTACAATGTTGAACCAACTACAGATTAAACGTTATAGTCACCGTTTGCAAGTGGAATTTCGAACTTTGTCGAAAATCTGCAAGAAACTTTATTACAAGTACGCTCCATCTCGGTTAACTCACCGTCGCAATGCCAGTCTGGTAAAGGTTCCAGACTACGAAATTATTGCATTACTTGTCTGGCAAGCTGAGGAAGGTATATCTTCTCAGCGCAGATTTGCTCGCTGTTGGGGACTTTGTGGGCTCTCCAGATCTCGTTTCAATCGCAGAGCTAGAGCGCTTCTTGGCATCACTGTTCAGATCGTCAACGAACTAAACTCAAGAGTCGATCTGTCTGATCAGTACATGATCATTGACAGTCTACCCATGCCTTTGTGTCAGCCAATCAGAAACCGCAGAGCTAAAGTGTTTGAAGGAATTGCCAACATTGGCTATAACTCAACCAAACAGTTTTACTATTACGGCTTTAAAGGCCACTTTGCCGTAGCTCAAGACGGTTATGTTCTTGGCTATGTAATCACACAAGCATCAATACACGATGCAAAAGAAGCAGAAGAGCTGATTCTCACTACCCATCCCGAAGGGCACTTTATTTTAGGCGATGAAGGCTATATAGGCAAGCAGCTGCACGATACTCTCAAGATAAACGGCTATATACTGTGGACACCTTACCGGAAAAATATGAAAGGTGCTAAGCAGCATAACAAAAGAGAGCTAATGGCAATTCGCCGAACGATCGAGAGTGTGTTCTCTGTACTAAAGTACTACGGAATTGAAAATATTCTTGCAAGAAGTACAGACGGTTTCCAACAAACCGTCGAGATAATCGTACTAACTTACAATATCAGCTACATCCTACAGAGATATGGACTCAACTTCTTCAACTAGCACCACGCGTTATATCAATATATAGTTCATCGGACATATCCATCTCTTTTCGAACAAGATCAGCTAGTTTTCGTAAAGCGAGTCTTGATTCTGGCTGTGCTTCAAATAATGTTCTATAGCTAATGATGATCAGCATCCCCCTTTAAAATTTGTTGAATTTTTTCTATTTGTTCATCTGTCAAATCATCAAATTTTCTTGCAAACATCAAGGTCGCCCTCTGCTTTTGAGGCGAAAAATTAGAAATATCTATACTTTCTTGACTTATACTCAAAGCTTCTTCCAATTCCGCCTGTTGTTTTGTATTCAGATTGTACTCGGTTATAAGATTACGTATCAACGTTGATGACGGCTTTTTACGACCATTTTCAATACCAGATAAAAAAGCTGAACTTACACCTACTCGATTTGCCATGTCATACAGGCGTTCATCACGATCAACTCGTAATCTCCTTAAAAATTTACCTAATGCTGTTGCTGCCACAATATTTTCCTCTCTAAACATACCCACCATGGATAGTTTCGTTTACTTGTAATATATCATACCGCTCAACATCAACCTTTATTTTTGATCCTATTTCGTCATCACTAATTGCTTGGTTATCCGGTTCTAAATAAAACACGTTATTTTTTGAATCTAATAAACGTCTAAAGACTACTTCTCCAATCTTTTGGTTCTCACCTACAATAAATTCATTGCCTGTTTTGCATATATCACCTAAAATACCTATCTTGAAGTTATATGATTGACCAACTTTTATAAAATCAAAATCATTGTTTCCGAGTAAATCAGAATCATCAAAAACTGTAATTTCAGTACCATCGGTCGATGCAAGAACTATATTTCTAGTAAATTCATACTGATCAATTTCCTTAACTTTATACATATCTTCCTCCAGTAATTCTGAAAAAAGTAACAATATAGCCATTGCTACCATAGGCTAATAAATATTTCTTCCCATTCTTTTTATATACATACACATCACTGAGCTCTTTTCCATTATTCTTTTCAAAATGCTTATAAGGTCTTTGGCGAGTCAGTTCCTTTATTAGGCTGGGGACACTGATATCTCTAAAATTATTCTTATGATTCCTCATGATATGTATTAAGCCCGATCTTTCATTTCCTTTTTCCAACCAAATCAATTTTCCGTTATAATTCTTTGTTACTAAAATCACATCCTCTTTTGTGAACTTGACATTACTTTTCTCTAACTCTTCCATTAAGTCCTCAGGTTTTAGTCTTTCACTAGCACCTTCTGTATATGTATAACCAATGTACCCAGACCCCATTACATACTTCCTTTCCCAAACATATTCACTCTCCAATTATCATATTGAAAAAACGAAACACTTTTTTTATACGGTGCAAAAATTTCATCTGGCATTGGACCATATATAAGTACTTCTTTAGGCTCCGTATGAATTAAGGCAGACTCTAATCCCCTTTCAAATAGTAGTCTCTTCTCTTTATCACGTATTTGGCCATACGTTCCTATAGCACAAATTTGGTGTTTAGGAATACCAGAGAACGCAAATTCAAACGATCTTTCATCTCCCCAACGTAAATTAGGAATTACTTCAATTCCTTGTGATTGCAGTTCAACAGCAACTCGATTTTTATTAAAAACTGCCATTTTCTGTAAAATCAATGGTGCATCAGCAAATATACTAAAATCTGGCTGAATAATTGATCCTGCTTTTTTAAAGTCAAAAATGAGATCATCTATCTTCTGATCACTGAGACTACTTTCAAATTTATTATCCCATTCATAAAAGCAAATTGCGTCATTCAATGAAGCATTCTTTCGGTCCGAGAATCTAATTATTTGAAAAGGTCTTAACAAATTGTCATTCTGCTTCCACAACATTGGAAATTCATCTATCCCTGTAAAGTATGAATTATATAGATTTAGTATAAAATCACCTCCTCGATTACTCAATTGAAAAAATAGTGATTAACGTCATTTTTCTGCAGCCCCCTATTTACCATTCCATTAACATTATTAACCTTATTGGTTAAGATGTCAAGCGGGTTTACTTCGAATTTTTTGTCAAATACTTATAGTTTACTTCTTCTATAAAGGTATCAATATCATCGTTCTTAAAGGAGTTATTAAAATTCCAGTTTCTCAAGATTTTACAACTCAATGCTTAGAGTGCTTATTACCACAGTCGTTTTCGGTGTATACATTATTTGTTGAGTTCTAACTCAAACTCAAAGAAATTCCTCAATAGGTTGGTATATCAAGCGATATAGCCCTTTGAGCAGTATTTCTTGGGAAATTAGCATAAAAACAGATTTTTAAGACTATATTTTCAGAACAAAAAACATACTAATCTAGTGTTGGATGATTACTCGACGGAGTAGTCGTTCAACACTTTTTCTTTTACTATGTAAAGTGGAGATGAAGCCAATGCCGTGAGCGCTTTGGACACTCGATGTCGTATAAAAAACTGGCAGCTTCACCATTCAATTGTGAATCTCGTCTAAGTATGTTGACTGTTAAAGTCCTGTTGAGAAAATTAGATCTGATTGAATTGGGTGAAGGCGGCTCATCTCCAAGTAAAGCGGAGGTTTATTCTTATGGATTTATTGAAAACTGTTTTCGGTATTGATGTTAGCAGTCGGAAGTCTAACGTATGCATTATGGTCAATGGCCAAAAAGTTAATGAATATGCCATCTCCAACGATATGGTAGGCTTCAATCAGCTGCTGGGTGACCTTAAGCAGGTTACTAACCCACAGATTATCTTTGAAGCAACTGGCGTCTATTCAAGAAGACTCCAGGCGTTTTTGGACATGCACGAATTGCGCTATGTCATGATGAACCCGCTAGAAGCTAAAAGAAAGACAAAGGATGACCTGCACCAGAACAAGACCGATAAGCTTGATGCCTTATACCTTGCCAAGTTGCAGTCTGAGCACCCGCAGCGGCTGGCCTACGTTCAAAGCGAAGAATATCAAGAATTGATGGCCAATAACCGCATCTATGAGCAGGCTTCGCACGATCTGATAACCAACAAGAATAGACTGCACAAAGCCATTCAGCTCACTTTCCCAGAGATTGAGCACTTAATGGCTAATCCGAGAGGGAAAAACTACTGGAGTATTGTTTTCAGATTCCCACATCCAGATATCGTACTAGAAACAAAAGAAGCCGATATCATCGACTTCTTAAAAGGCTTATCTGGTATTGGTAAAAAGCGCGCTAACGACATAGAGCAAAGTCTTATTCGGTTGGCTAAAGTCGCATGTCCAGCTGTCAAAAAGAACAGTGCCCATATTCGTGGCCTCAAAATGGCTATTAACAATATTCTGAGCGCTGAAGAAGAGTGCCAGACTGCTTTACAGGAGATGGCTAAACTGGCTCCTAAGCGGGATCTAGAGATCCTCACAAGCATTCCAGGCATTGGCGAAAACACTGCTCTAAGAATCATAAGTGAGCTTGGAGATATCAGACGTTTTAACAATCCTAGCCAATTAAATGCCTTCGTTGGTGTTGATCCTCAAGTTTATGAATCTGGCAAGCTCACGGCCCACCTGTCAATTTCAAAGCGTGGGACAGCTATTGGCAGAAAGGTACTGTACTTGGCCATAAACCAAATTCAGTCGGCTAAGAAAGCAGGAAATCCTTGCCATATTGCGGATTATTACGAGAAACGAAAACGGTCTTCTGAGACTGCAAGTCACAAGAAGGCCGCTATCGCATCGATCCATAAATTATTACGGACGATCTTCGCTTTAATTAAGAATGATCAATTGTATAGCTATGACGTAGCCAAACATAACCAAAGACTTTTGTCATAAAAATTGATCCAATAGATATTATAACAGCCTCTTTTTCGAAATTACAGAAGGTGGCTGTATTTACCATGCCCTAAATCAGATATTTGACTTGATTCTCCAGGAGCCATTTCCCGATTAGGCCCTTATTTCAAAATAAAATTGCCTAAAATCGTTGATAACACTTGACTTAGAGTAGAAAAAGAAATGCCGTCGGTATTTCTTTTTGCTTGTTCTCGATTCTCTTTATTCAGCCTTGTCTCTTATTTGACTGCCACTGGCCAACCAGGCTGGCAACGTCACTTGCGCCCATGTCGGCCAAAACTGTTGGCAGACCGTCAATCACGTGCTTGATGGCCAATTTGTCATGGAAGGCCATGCTGCCGATCTGAACAGCGCTGGCCCCAGCCAGGATGAATTCAGCCGCGTCTTCCGGGCTGTTGATCCCGCCGACCCCGATAATTGGCAGACTGGTTGCCTGCTTGACCTGGGCCACCATGCGGACAGCTACCGGCTTAACTGCTTGACCAGACAAGCCGCCAAAGTCATTGCCTAAAACCGGCCGCCGGGTCTTTAAATCAAGGTGCAGACCCAGCAAGGTGTTGATCAAGGTCAAACCGTCAGCCCCGCCTCTTTCCGCTGCCTGGGCAATTTCCACAATGCTGGTAACGTTTGGCGTCAATTTCACGTATACCGGCAGGTCCACTTTTTCCTTGACCAGACGGGTGATCTTCTCCACCATTTCCGGCACGATGCCAAAAGTCATCCCGCCTTCAGACACGTTCGGGCAGGACAAGTTGAGCTCTAAAGCATCCGGCTTAGCCGCGGCCAGGATTTCAGCAACTTCCACGTAGTCTTCCACGCTTTCCCCGCCAACGCTGGCCAAGATCGGCAGGTCCGGGTGCTTTTCTCTTAAAGCCGGGATCTTTTCACTAGCCACGACTTCAGCGCCCGGGTTGGTCAAGCCAACAGCGTTCATGACCCCGTCTTCTAGCAAGGCAATCTGCGGCTGCGGGTTGCCAGTCCGGGCATGGCGGGTAGCAGTCTTTAAGACAATTGCCCCCATCTCATCCCAGTCGAAATTCTCTGGCAAGTCGCCAAAGGCAAAGGTCCCACTCGCCGGCATTACCGGATTCTTCAGCTTCAAGCCTGGCAGTTCAACAGCCAAATTAACTTCTGCGGTCATTTTTCCTCCCGTGTGACTTCATGTGACTTCTTTAACTTTTCAATTCGCCAAAATTATCCTACAAAAAAATAAAAAAGGCAAGCTGGCCTGACCCTTGATTTTTCAAAAAGTTCGTGATAGTCTTTTGTTAACTGAGCTTTAATTGGTACAGAGAGACCACAAGCACCACAATCTTTTTGGTATGCACGCATTCTGCCCGCCTGGGGTCTCTGTAGACTCTGGCGGGCTTTTCTTTTGCGGTCGTACGCTGTTATTTTAAGGAGTCGCAATGAACAAACCGTTATTTATCGCTTTGGACTATGATGATCAGGAGAAAATGTGGCTGTTCCTCAACCAGCTGAAAGACAAGCAGGGCCTGCACGTCAAGCTGGGGATGGAAATGTTCTACCAGTACGGGCCGGAAATCGTCCGTGATCTGTCCGCCAAGGGCTACCAGATCTTCCTTGACCTCAAGCTGCACGACATTCCCAACACCGTCAAGCGGACGGCCCACCAGCTGGCTGCCTTGGGCGTCTACTGCACGACTGTCCACGCCTTGGGCGGCAAGCAGATGATCCAGGCCGCTAAAGAAGGCTTGATCGAAGGCACCCCGGCCGGCAAGCCGGTGCCAAAGCTTTTGGCCGTGACTGAACTGACTTCAATCTCTGAAGAAGTCTTGAAGAATGAACAGCACTGCTCACTCAGCCTGGCTGACGAAGTAAAGAGCCTGGCCCACCAGGCCCAGGAAGCCGGGGCTGACGGGATCATCTGCTCACCACTGGAAGTCAAGGCGATGAAGAGCGAATTCAGCGACGACTTTATGTTCGTCACTCCGGGCATCCGGCCAAAGAGCTACCAAAAAGACGACCAGGCCCGGGTGGCCACCCCAGCCCAGGCTAGAGAAAACGGGTCAACCGCCATCGTTGTCGGCCGGCCAATCACTCAAGCCGCTGACCCGCAAAAAGCATATGAAGAGATTTTAAAGGATTGGAGCAAGAACGATGCAAAATAACGAAATTATCCGCCAGCTGATCGACAAGAAGATTGTGACTATTTCTCCAGACAAGGACTTTGTCTACGCCAGCGGGATGCACTCCCCGATCTACACTGACCTGCGGCAGACCATTTCCTTCCCGGAACTGCGGCAAGCAATCGCTGAAAACCTGGCAGCCTTGATCAAGAAGGAATTCCCGGAAGTTACGGTCATCGGCGGTGTCGCTACTGCCGGCATCCCGCACGCAGCCTGGGTTGCTCAAGTCTTGAACCTGCCAATGGTTTACGTCCGCTCCAAGCCAAAGGACCACGGCCAGGGCCGGCAAATCGAAGGCCGCCTGTCCATGGACGACCACATCGTTTTGATCGACGACCTCATTTCAACTGGCGGCAGCGTTTTATCTGCCGTTCAAGCAGTCAAGGACACCGGCGCTCACGTTGACGGGGTCAGCTCAATCTTCACCTACCTTTTGCCAGACGCTGACGAAAACTTCAAGAAGGCCGACACCAAGTTTGCCCCGCTTTTGAACTACCGGGAACTGATTGAACAGGAAATTGCCGAAACGGTCAGCGAAGAACAATATAAGGAATTGTTGGCTTGGCACCAGGATCCTTGGAACTGGAAGCGGTAAGAGCAGGTAAAGAAATTCCTAAGAAAGGCGGATTTTTTCATGAACTTTGCCTCCAGGAACTCTATAGCTGGAAAAATATGTTATATTAGTAACCAGTACGTATGAAGGATGTGGAGATTTAATTTTATGAAAAAACATTTGAAGAAAATCGCCGTTTTGGCAGGTGCCGCAGCTATCGGTCTGTCCACTGCCGCTTGCTCAAGCAGCTCAGCTACTGTAGTTAACTACAAGGGTGGCAAGATCACTCAGGACGAATACTACGAAGCTATGAAGGACACTTCAGCCGGCCAATCAACTTTGGTCAGCCTGATCATCTACCGCACGCTGAAGGCCCAATACGGTGACAAGGTATCTTCAAAGAAGATCGACGCCGAATACAACAAGTACAAGAAGCAATACGGCTCAAGCTTCAGCACTGTTTTGAGCTACAGCGGCTTGACTACCAAGTCATTCAAGCAAAACCTGGCTACCAACTTGTACTCAGTTGCTGCTTTGAAGGACTTGAAGAAGCCAACCACCACGCAAGAAAAGAACTGGTGGAAGAGCTACCACACCAAGACCACTGTTCAGCACATCGTAGTTGCCAAGAAGTCAACTGCTGAAACTGTCATCAAGAAGCTGAAGAGCGGCACCAGCTTTGCTACTCTGGCTAAGAAGTACTCAACTGACACTGCTACCAAGAACAAGGCCGGCAAGCTGTCAGCCTTCGACTCAACTGACACCAGCTTGAGCAGCACTTTCAAGTCAGCTGTTTGGAAGCTTAAGGAAGGCGAATACACTACCACGCCAGTTAAGACTTCATCCGGCTACGAAGTCATCAAGGTTTTGAAGACCACTGAAAAGGGCTCATACACTAAGAACAAGAAGTTCATCGACAAGCAGCTCTACGCTAAGTGGGCAGCTGACTCCAACACTATGACCAAGATCATCAGCAAGGTTCTGAAGAAGGCCAACGTCAACATCAAGGACAAGGACCTCAAGGACAAGAACCTGCTGGCTAACTACCTTGGCACTTCATCATCATCTAGCTCATCATCAAGCTCAAACTAATGAGAGCTGACGATTAGATGATAAAAAAGACTCGATTCATTTGAATCGGGTCTTTTTTGTTTGCTTCGCTACTACTTTTTCAGCTCATAAGCGGCCAGGATTTCCTTGGCCTGCTGGCGGTCTGCCTCTCTGGCAAAGGTCAATTGCAGGACCCCGTCGATTTCTTCTCTGATTTCCAAAATCTGCAGGCTGACGATGCTGATGCCGGCTTCTGCCAGCAGGCGGGTCACGTCGGCTAAAGCGCCAACTTGGTCGGGAATATTGACGAAGAGGTCGTAGTGACCTGGCGCTGCTCCGACCTGGTCTGGCCCCAGCTTGTCCCGGCTGATTTTGGCCTTTTGGAAAAAGTCGTAAAGGGCAGCCTTATCTCCTGCTTCAATTTCCCTGGCCACTTTCTTGAGCTCAGCTTGAAATTCAGCCAGCTGCTTTAAAATGTCCTCTGAATTGTTCAAAAGAATCTGGCTCCACATGGTCGGATCTGATGAAGCAATTCTGGTGATGGACTTAAAGCCCCCGGCAGCCAGCCTGGTTCCCAGCGGCTGGCCAGCAAAAGTCTCTTCAGTCTGGTTGACCAGACCGGCAGCGATGATGTGCGGCAGGTGGCTGATTTGCGCCACAATCTTGTCATGTTCTTCTGCCGTCAGCTGCAGCCATTTCACTCTAGTGGCTTTAAGCAGGTCTTCTAATTCAAGCAGCCTCTTTTCTGCTGCTTGACTTGCAGGAATCAAGAAGTAAAAAGCATTCTCAAAGAGCAAGGCCCGACCTGCCCAAGCCCCAGTCTTGTGCGACCCGGCCATGGGGTGGCCGGCAATAAAGTCGATTCCTTTTTGGCTTAAAGCCTGTGCTTGGTCGACAATTGCCTGCTTGACTGAGCCGACGTCAGTTACCAGGACTCCCTTTTTCAGCTCCATCTGGCTCAATTGCCTGATATCGGCCTTTATGGCGTCAACCGGGCCGGCCAAAATGATGTAGTCCGCCCCTTCTGCCCCTGCTAAGCCTGGCAGCATCTGATCGGCCAATTGCTGGCTTAAGGCGTATTCCTGGGTTTTAGGATCGGGGTCAGAGGCCAAAATCCGGTAGTCTGGATGCCCCTCTCTGATTGCCCGGGCCAGGGAGCTGCCAATCAGTCCCAGGCCCTTGATAAACACTGTCGTCATTGCTTTTTTCCTTCTGTTTTAGCTTTTGCTTGATGCCTATTGCTTACCTAACCAGCTTCTCCAAGTCACTGAAAAAGCCCGGGTAAGACACGGAGATGCTGCCTTCATTAGCCAGCTTAAGTACCTGCTTGCTCTTTAAAGCTGCGATGGCTGCCATCATCCCCAGCCGGTGGTCTCCGTGGCTGTCCAAGGTAGCATCTTTGACCTGCCAGTTTTTCCGGCCCTTGATGATCATCCCATCCGGCAGTTCAGTGATTTCCACGCCCAGTTTGCCCAATTCCTGGCTGACCGTCTTGATCCGGTCAGTCTCCTTGACTCTGAGCTCCTCTGCTCCCCGGATCTCGCTAGTTCCGTCAGCGCATGCCGCCAGGAGCGCCACCAGGGGCAGTTCATCGATGACAGCCGGAATATCTTCCGCCGTCAGCTTGACTGGAACCAGCTGGCTGGTCTCAATCGTTAGATTACCCAATTCTTCTCCCTTGCTTGGCACTTGTTCGATGGCAATTTTTGCCCCCATCTGCTCTAAGACCTTGACGATCCCCGTTCTGGTCGGGTTGAGGTTGACGCGGGTTAAAGTAACTTTTGAATTTGGCACGATGGCCCCGGCCGTCAGCCAAAAAGCGGCTGAAGACATGTCGCCGGGCACTTCTACTTCCTGGCCGGTCAATTCTTGGCCGGGCTGGACATGGATGGTCAAGTTGTCCGCCTCTGTTCTTATATCAGCGCCAAACTGCTGCAGCATGATTTCAGTGTGGTTTCTAGTTGGCAGCTTTTCAATGATGGTTGACGGGCTATCTGCTGCCAGCGCCGCGAAGATGGCCGCGCTTTTGACCTGGGCGCTGGCGACTTCCAGCTGGATTTCTGCCCCATGCAGCTTCTGCCCCTTGACCGTGGCCGGCAAGGTCCCGGCCGGACTCAAGGCAATCTCTGCCCCGAACTTAGCCAAGGGCTGGCTGACCCGCTTCATCGGCCGCTTGCTTAAAGAGGCATCCCCGATCAATTGGCTGGCAAAAAAGCTGCCGGCCAAAATCCCCATTAAAAGGCGAGTCGTCGTGCCGGAATTGCCCATATCTAAAGCTTTATTCGCTGGATTGAGCCCCCTTAAGCCTTGCCCGTAAACGACTAGTTTTTCCCCTTCCCGGTCAATTCTTACCCCCAGGTCTCGGAAGGCCTTGACTGTGGTCAAGCAGTCCTGGCCGGGCAAAAAGTGCTTGATCCTTGTCTCACCTTTGGCTAACGCTCCCAGCATCACGGCCCGGTGGGAAATGCTTTTGTCGCCAGGAACGGTTAACTGGCCAGAGAGGCCATTTGGGGCCATCGCTAATTCTTTCATGCTTTGTTCTTTCTGTTTTCTGTCTTTTTATTTTTGCTAAATTTTACTACTTAATCTGGTAGACGCACCAGACCATGGGAATTTCGATCCGGGCGAGGACTTTTTCAAAAGGCCGCAGGGTCACGTTCTGCTCATTGGTCAAAACGTACTGCCCCCGCCGGCGGTATTCCTGGTAGGCCAGGTACTTGCTGGGACAGGTCACGACTTCCGCGTCCGGCACGTACTGGAGCAGCAGCTTGGCCACGGCGGCATGGGTAAAGGCCAAGTGGTTGTGGACATAGGAATTTTCCAGAAGCAGCATGGGGTTCAAGTTCATGACAAAGGCTTCTTTTAAACCCAGCTGCTTTTGGTAGAGGTAGTGCATGTCCCCCGAATTCAAAAACATATCCATTAATATTCAAGTGAACACTAATGAACATATTCTTGTCCTCTAGCTGAAGCTAGAGGATTTTTTTAGGCTTTTTCACGGGGAAATGCCTTGTGCGCTCAGTTGTATGTACCTCCACTAAAGTTTCCCTTAGCTTCTGATACTTTTATCATACGCACAGTCAAAGAGTTCGCCATATTTTGCTTAACAAAGCCCGAAGACTCAGTCTCACAAAACGGGCAGGAATATGTCCTAAGTTTCCCTAGTGCCGAGGCTCCAGGGCAGCGCCCAGTCCGCGACTTGAAGCAGGGACGAACCCACGCTTGTGACGCTTTGATTGATAGACTATGCCATCAGCAACTGTTTGTTTGCGTAACGGTCTTCAAGAATCAACTTAACATTCTTGTATGGCATATATTTCGTTATTTCTTTATCATCCGCTCTTTGCAAAATATTTACCGCTGCTGCTGTATTTGCGTTCATTTCTCCACAGTTTGGGCAGACGGCTGTTTCATGATGTGCACCTTTTCTTTCACTGAAATGCGCACCACATCTTGGACAGAACTGAGACGTATATGCTGGATTAACGTCAATGGTTTGAATTCCCAGACCAATACATAAATATTCGATACGCTTATCCAGTCTTCCTTTAGTCCATGACGACAACTTTCGTCTCAGTTTGGCTTCATAGCGGTTTGATGCTTTAGGCAATTTCTCTTTAGTAAAAGTCAGATCTTCCTTGACAAGAACATCTGGATCTTCTGCCACAAACATCTGTCTAATGCTTGTGTTCATCACCCGCTCCATGTTGCGCTTCTTTCTTTCATGTTGGCGGTGGTAGAGCTTGCTGCCAAGATGGTGTTCTTCAAGACGGGCAATTTGGCGCTCAAGACTTCCAATGCGGTGTTTGATACGTTTCTTTGTCTTAGCTGAATAATCCTTGGCTAACTTTTCCTGCAAAGCAGACTTTTCTTCTCTTAATTCCTTGGCTAACTGGATGTATTCATTGCGATTTGTATTGCGGTCATTGCACCGCTCAACTTCAGCGCCTACCAGCTTGCTGAAATCTGCTCCATATTCTTGATCACTGCTGCATGAGATGAGAGTTGCCAATCCTTTATCCATACCCAGTTTCTTCCGTGGCTTGCGGATCTCATGAGCAACAGCTTTAATAGCACGATGAACTTCCAGCCGCTTCTTGTCTCGATCAAGAATGAGCTGGATATCGCCACGTTTCTTCTTATTGGCATAGCAGTATGGTCCTGTCAGCTTAAACTGCTTTTTCTTTCTGCATTTTGCCGTCATGATTTCTAGGTAGCTTGAGCCATCTTTTTCAACAACTCTCCACATCATTTCGTCACAGAGCATGCATCGTGCTTCTGTTGAATGAGGGTAGGGTTTATGTTTTCTGGTGAGACGTCTGATATATCCAAAACAGTGCCGAAGCTGCTTCTCGGATAAAGCGGCTCTTAGTGCAGGATACTGGCTCATTTCTTCATTTGGCTGTGCTTCATTCTCACGTCTCTGCAGAACGAGCTGCCAGTAATACGGAGAAGTGAAGACGTAATTGAGATAATGGCGCTCAGCATTAGCCAGTGCATCGTTAGCTTGAACCATCCTTTTCAGTTTCAAGCCAAGATTTGACCACATGGAATTGAGATTCATGCACACATCTTTAACCGCTTCTGTTACATGCCGGCCCTGAATTCCAAACTGCTCGCTCAGAAGCTTTTGCTTTGAGAGTCTGACCGTTCTTGAATCGGGAGATTTCAATCCTTGAGCTTTATTCTTCTTATAGGCCTTTTTCCAGTCTTTGACCGCTTTGCGGGCTTTCTTGATTTCACCGTCATGCTCGCGGATTTTATCTCTAGGGCCATACCAGTTAGCAACATCAGTCATGTGATTGATGCCGCACAACTGTGAATAAAGGAAGTCTCTGCATTTGCCGTAAGCAGTGAACAGCTCATCCAATTCTTTTAGTTCGTCACCAGTTAACTTTACAGTATAAGCTCTGACTGTCTTAGTTTGGGTTCTTCTCTTTTTTCTGGTCATTTTTGGAAGCGACTTTCTTTTTACGATCTTATGTTCGCGTCTAGCCGTATTATATCACAACAGCTCGTCCAAATACATTGATAACATGACCTAGAATAGAAAAAGACTACAAATAAGCATTAGTAGTCTTTAATTGTTATTTTTGACTATATATTTTTACAGCTGCTGACTTCCCAGGCCAGGCCCAGTTTCTGGGACTGAAAAGCTGCCGGGATCAAGAGATAGTCACCAGATAAGTCCGCCAGGTTTGCCAAGATGTCCTCAAAGCTAGCATGGCCGATGATTCCGATATCTGCTTTATCTTGCATTTTTTCCCGGTAAAAAACTGCCGCCTTCCAGCTGTCGGTTGCCTCCAGCCCTAACGTGTGCAGCCGCACTAGTATTCCCGGCATTCCTGCCGGTAGCGGGCCAATTCTTCCTGCAGGCGCTGCAAATTGCTGGATTCAAACTGCTCGCAGATGGCCTTGGCCAGTTCCAAAGCGATCACGCTTTGGATAACCAGGGAGGCCGCCACGATTGAGGTCGTGTCTGACCGCTCAATGCTGGCCAGATGCTTTTCCTTGGTATTGATGTCCACCGTCTGCAAAGGCTGGTAGAGGGTCGGAATCGGCTTCATGGCTACGTTCATGACTAGCGGCATCCCGTTGGTCATTCCTCCTTCAAAGCCGCCCAGGTGGTCGCTGAGGCGGGTAAAGCCAGTCCCCTTTTCCCAGTCGATCTGGTCCATGACCTGGCTGCCGAACTTGGTCCCCAGTTCAAAACCGTCCCCGAAGCTGACCCCCTTCATGGCATTGACGCCGACAGCGGCCGCGGCCAGCTTGGCGTCTAATTTCGTATCCCAGCTTACGTAACTGCCCAGCCCCGCCGGCAAGCCAGTTGCCACCAAGCGGATGATCCCGCCCAAGGTGTCGCCCTTTTCCTTGGTCTCTGAAATCAGCTTATGCAAATCTTCCACCTTGTCCTGGTCGATGACGTGCATGTCATTTTGAAAAATCTTTTCCCGGATCTCACTAACGTCCAGGGGCTTTTCTGAATCAGCCGCAACTTGCCCGACTTGTGCCACATAAGCCACCAAGTCGATATCCAGCTGCCGCAAAAACTGCTGAGCGATATTGCCTAAGGCTACCCGCAGGGTGGTTTCTCTGGCTGATGACCGCTCCAAAACATTGCGCAAATCCCGGTGCCGGTACTTCATCCCGCCGACCAAATCGGCGTGGCCTGGCCGCGGGTGCTCGAGTTTCCGCTGGGAGTTTTCCGCCGTTTCTTCAGCAGTCGGCGACATGATCTCACCCCAGTTGCCGTGGTCCCGGTTTTTGACCACCAAGGCTACCGGCCCGCCCAGGGTCACCTGGTGGCGGACCCCGCCAACGAATTCAACCTGGTCTTTTTCGATTTTTTGCCGGTCGCCCCGGCCAAAGCCTCCCTGCCGCTGGCTTAAAGCAGCGTTGACTTCGGCAATGTCGATCTTCAGGCCCGCCGGCAGGCCTTCAATAATCGCCGTCAATTGTGGTCCATGGGATTCCCCCGCGGTTAAGTAGTACATGTGAGCTCCTTTGTTTTTATGCCTTATCTTCTATGTTTTCTCTTTTTACTTTTTTCTTTTTTGCTATTAGCTTTTTCTTCAACAATCATGCCAAAAGTTAACGGACAGCCGTCATGAGCTTGCCTTCTTCATTCCAGGCCTGGCAGAAGTCCAGGATCTGCTGGCAGATTTCTTCCGGGCTTAAGTGGTCGGTCTGGATCTTCAAATTGGCCACCTGCTCGTATCTTTCCTGCCGGCTGGCCTTGAGCTTGGCCATGCCCTCTACGTCCAGGCTGTTGGCAAGCGGGCGATTCTTGTCATTGCCGATCCTGTCAACAATAGTCTCGATCTCCGCGTCCAAAAGGATTACCGGAGCACCGGAATTGATCAAGCAAGCGGCGTTGTCGTCCCGCATCGGGGTCCCGCCCCCGGTCGTGATCACCGCGTCTTGGTTGATGTTGTCTACTAAAGCCCGGTGCTCGCAGAGGCGGAAGTGGTCTTCGCCGAATTTGGCAAAAATTTCCGGGATGGTCATCCTCTCTCTTTCAACAATGGCCTGGTCTAAGTCGATCTGCAGCTGGTTTAACTTTTTCGCCAGCAAATCGCCAACCGTCGTTTTCCCGCATGCCATGAAGCCTACTAATACAATTCTCATCTTGTCCACTCTTTCTAAGCTAAAAAATAAAAACCACCTGTTTTGGAAGACGTCTCCAATCCAGATGGTTGCAAATTCTATAAAGAGTGGGCCCTTGCCCTCAGCCATGCTAGATTGAATTTGTATCTAGCAGGCTCAACAAACATTGGCTAGCTGAGATACGAACGTCTCGCGTCCGTATCCGCGGACGCTTTAGTCGAAATAAGCATAGCCATAAAAGAAACTAGTCATGTTTGTCTTGAGCAAGTTCATTGTTAGATCCTCTCTTTTAAATGATTGTTTGATTAAAAATATTAAAACATCTCTCATTGATTCTGTCAAGCTTTTAAGCAAAAAAGTCAAACAGCGAGAGTGGAAAATAGAAAAAGAAGGATATTTCCTATCTTTCCTGCTTAGGCCGGTAATAACGGCGGCCGTCCTGGGACAAAAGCGGCGGGGTAAATTCTCCCGGCTTGGTCGTGGACAGTTCAGTCGTGATGGCATTGACCGCCGCGTCCAGGTCGTCGATCCGGTGCAAAAGCTCTGCTTCAAGAAGCGCCGGCAGTTTTGGTGACCCGTACTCATAGCGGCCATGGTGGGATAAGACCATGTGCCGCAGTAAAAGCAGGTCTTCACTGGCCAGGTCGATTCCCAGTTCCTGGGCGGCCAGCATCAGCTGCTCGTCGATCAAAACCAGGTGGCCAACCAAGTTGCCTTCTGCCGTGTACTGAGTCGCAACAGGCCCCGACAATTCCAGCACCTTGCCCATGTCGTGCAGAATGCAGCCGGCATAAAGAAGCGACCGGTTGACGGCAGGATAATTGTCAGCTAAGCCTCTGGCGTCTTTCAGCATGGTCAAAGTGTGGAAGGCCAAGCCGCCCTTATAGGCGTGGTGGTTAGACTTGCCAGCCGGATAAGCGAAGAAGCGGCTGGACCACTTTTTCAAAAGGAAGTCCACCAGGTCATGCCAGTGCTTATTGTCGATCTGAGCCACAAAACCCTTGATCTCCTTCTCCATCTCAGCTGGCTTTTCCGGAGCAGAGGCCACCAATTGGCTTAAGTCCACCTGGTCATCTGGGCTGACCGGATGAATGCTGAAAAGCTTGATCTGGTCATGGTTGTGGTAGTCCTCAATCATCCCTGAAGCCTCAACCACCGTACCGGCATTGAAGCGGCTGGCGTCTTCTGCCTTGGCCTGCCAGTAATTGGCCCGGATGCTGCCAGAAGAGTCGGCCAGCTGCATGAGCAGGTAGTGCTTGCCCCTCTTGTCTTGGCGCAGCTGGGAATTCTTGACCATCAAGACCAGATCAAATTCTTCCCCTTCATTGTAATCGAGCAAACGTTTAAGCATTTTGCTCCCCCTTCTTATATCTGATTGGCGCAGCACTGACGGCTTCAGCCAAGTCTTCTCTGGCCGTAAAGACCAGGATCTGCTTGTCCTCGCTCATCTTCTTGAGCATGTCCACAATGTAGCCGGTCCGCGGGCCGTCGAAGTTGACGAATGAATCGTCGATCAAGACCGGCAGGTCGATCTTGTCCTTGATCTGCATGACAAAAGCCAGTTTCAAGGCAAAATAGAGCTGCTCTTGAGTCCCCCGGGACAGGTAGGCCAGAGGGATCTTCTTTTTGTCTTTTCTGACCACCTTAAGCGGGGTCTTCTTGGACAATTTGGCTGGCAAAAGGATTTCCCGGTAGCGGCCGCCAGTCAGAATTTCCAGGTATTCCTGGGCTAATTTCAGCATCTTCGGGAAGCGGTCGTTTGAGGCCAGATCCAGGGTCCGGCCAATGACTTCCCCGGCTAACAGGCTGGCCAGGTAGTCCTGGCTGTCTCTTCTGAAGCTGTCGGCAATTTCAGCCAGCATCTGCTTGTCTTCAGCTACCTGGCTGGAAGAAGCGTAGCGCTTTTCATCCGCCAAAAGGTTGGCCATTTCCTGTTGGCGGGCTGAGACGGCTCTTTGCTTATCAGCCAGCTCTTTTTCCAGCTCTTGCTTTTGCCCCAGCAATTTTGCAGAATCCAGGCCATTTTCTTCAAAAGCCGCTAACTGGTCACCCAAGTTATTCTTTAAAGCGGTAATCTGGGCGGCCAGGGCCTTTTGCTCCTGTTGCTTTTTGGCCAGGGCCTGGTAGCCTGCCAAGTTTTCCACCCCGGCAGTCTGGTAGATGGCCAAAAGCTGCTCAGTTAAATCACTAATCTGCTTTTGGTAGTTCAAGTTGGCCGCCTTGACCTCCTGGCTGGCCCGTAGAGCCGCGCTCTCAGCTTCCACCTGCTCTTCCAAGCGGCCCAGCTGCTGGCCGATAGCCGCAATATCGCTGCCTTGCAGGCCCAATTGCCGGGCCAGGTCAGCGGCCTTCCCCTCTTTATTGGCGAGTTCTGCTTGACTATTTGCCAAGTCCCGCCGGTTGATGGCCAGGTCCCGGTAAGGGGCAAGCAAGGAGTCGACCTTAACGCTGGCATCGATGCCGTACTTTTCCTTAAAGGCGCTAGCCTTGTCTGGCCCCTTGGCAGGCTTTTTGAAGTAGGCATAAGCCGCTAAAGCCGCGCCGGCAAGGATTAACAATATTGCCAAAATCCGGTTTTGCCCGATCAAAGCCAGACCAATTACGGCCACGATCAAGCCGACATATGGCGGCAGGGTCTTAGGCGCGGCTTCAGTTTTTTGGCTTTCTTCCCAGTCAGCCTGCATCTGCTGGAACTGGTCCATGGATAAATCAGCCACTTGGTCTAAATGCGGGGTCAGTTCTAAGAGGCTGGCCTGCTTTTCTTCCAGCTGCTTGACCTGCTGCTTGAGCATTTCCAGGCTCTGGCTGATTTGCCCCAGTTCCTGCCGCCAGGCCCGGACCTGGTCCTTTCTTTTGGCCAAAAGGGCTGGGTCAACTGCTGCTTTTTCTTCCTTGATGGAAGCCTTGAGGGCCTTGATCTGGGCATTAAGGTCCAGGGCCTTTTGGTAGAGCTCCTGGTCAAAAGCTACCGGGCTGACCTGCTTTTTAAGGCCTAAATAAGTCTGGTAGTTTTTCACCTGCTCCAGCTGCTTGTCCAGCTTACTTAACTGGCCATTTACTTCCTGGACTTCTTTTTCCAGCTTTTTAGCTTCTTTTTCTTCAGCCAGCCGCTGGACTTCCAGCTGCTGGTAGGCGTCGAATTCCTGGCCATCAGAAGCGACCTTATCTCTTTGCTCAGCCAATTTGAGCAAGTCCTGGTTGACCGGGGCCTTTTTCCCGCTTGGCTTGAAGAGGTCTTTGGCTTCCTTGTCAAAGTCGGCTCGGATGGCCAAAAGCTGGCTGCTCTGGGCTGCCCCCAGATAGTAGATGTTCTCCAGGATTTCGCCTTCAGACAAGGAGCTGACCTGGCGGAGGAGGTCTTCGTTAAAGATAAAGCTTTCCGCGTAAAAGCTCCCATCAATGTTTTGAATCTGGTCGTAAAAGACGCTGGCTGGGAATTCCTGGCCGTTTAAGAGGACCTTGACTGCCCCGGTCTTGCTCTTGTCCCCCTTGCTCCAGGTCCGCTCCAGGGTGAATTCTCCTTCACCGCTGGCAAAGACCAACTGGCCCCCCATCGGGTAGCTCTTGGTCAGGGGTTCATAGTCTTCAAAAAAGACTGAGCTGGTGTTTTTCAAATTGAAGCCAAAAAGGATCTGCTTGATGAAGGCCACGGTCGTACTCTTGCCGGCTTCATTGCCCCCGAAGAAGGCCGCTAAATTGCCCTCTGGCAGGTCAAAAGTCTCCTGGCTGAACTGGCCGAAATTGTAGATTTGAATCTGCTTGAGTCTCATTCTTCTCCCCCAGTCATTGCCTGCAGGCGGCTGGCCAGCTTGACAGCCACCAAGTCCCTGACCTGGCCGCGGAATTCCTCGTCTTCTAAAAGGCGGCGGGCATATGGGTCCTTCTTGGCCCAAGAAGCGGCCAGCTGCTGGATTTTCTCGTCGGTCAGAACTTCTTTTTCAGCAGCGGCCAGGGCTTCCCGGTCGCTGTTGTTGAGGCTGACCAGGCCCCGGATGGATAAACGGACGTCAACCAATTGTGATGGCGCCAAAGCCGCGGACAGGCCGGCCCAGGCCTCCTGGTCCTGCCAAAGGTCGAGCTCTTCACTGGTCAAATATTCTGAGCCCGAAATCTTCAAGCTGAAATAAGTCTTGCCTTGACTGTTTTTTTGCAAAAGCTCCAGGGCTTTAGCATGCAAATTGCTTTTGTCAATTGCCTGGTCCAGTTCTAAAGTCAGCTGCTTCCAGGTAATTGGAGCCGTCTGGACAAAAGTCAAGCTGGTCTGCCCGCTGGTCTCATCGACTTCAGCCAAGTAGCAGCCCTTCTCTCCAAGTTCGCCGACATCCCGGCCTTGGATGTTGCCGGGGTAAACGATCAGCGGCTTTTGACTTAAAATTTGCCGGGCGTGGATGTGGCCTAGGGCAAAGTAGTCATAGCCCAGCTCCTTCATCTTGCTTAAATCGAAAGGAGCGTAGACATTCCCGCTAGCCGCTCTTTGGGCCGCGTGCATAAGACCAATTGTATAGCCCTCTTTTTCCGGGAACTGACCCAGCATGTCTTCTTCAATGTGGTTCTGGCTGTAGGAAAAGCCGGTCACGTTGTAGGAGAAGCCATTTTTAGTCTTGAAAAATTCCCGGTCAACTTTTTCCTGGTCGCCCAACAGGCAGAAGTATGGGCTGTTTTCGACCAAAAGATCCTGCCGGGTCATGTAGTCGTGGTTGCCGAAAATCATGACCACTTGGATCTGGGCGTCAGTCAGCCGCTTTACCTGCCGGGCTAAAAAGAGCTGGCTGGCCGGAGAGGGCTTGTTTGAGTCAAAGGTGTCGCCGGCGATTAAAACCAGGTCGACCTCTTCTTTTAAGGCCAGGTCCACGATCCGGGTCAAGGACTGGGCTGCTGACTGGCGGATTTCAGCATATTCCCTGTTTGGCAAAAAAGATAGTCCACGAAATGGGCTATCTAAGTGCGCGTCAGCTAAATGAATGAATTTCATGATTAGGCTTTTCTCAAATCCTCATATGCTTCAGACAAGGGCTGGCCGATATTCTTTTGTACGTCATTGAGCAGGGTGTAAACTGCTTGTTCTGCCAAGAGCATATTTTGCAAGGTGGTGTTTTGGCCGACCCGTTCGTTCAAGCTCTTGAAGTGGTCTTGCTGCTCTTCAGTCAGTTCCTTGCCAGTTTGCTGAGCTTCCATGATTTCCATTTGGGCAGCGTCCAGTTCCTTGAACAAGGCAAGGCTGTCAGCATCTGCCTTAACGGCGTCCATGGCTTGCTTCAAAGCAACAAACTGTTGGGTTTCCCGCAAGTCGTTAGCTAATTGGTTGGCAGTGTCGTAAATGTTGACCATTTTTTCTTTTCTCCTTTTTTATTCCATAAAAATACTGTTTGCTTATTTTCCAGTAATCTTATTGTACCATGACTGAATCGTTGATTCGGCATTCTTTACGCCATCGCTGATCGATTCTTTCAGCTTCTGACTCCAGCCCGATGAACTTGACGAAGAGCTGGAAGTTCCGTTGCTCTGGGCCATGGAATCGGCCGATTGGACGGTGAAGCTGGTCTGCTTGCTGTAAGGCAAAATCCTGGTCATTTCGTCCTTATAAAGGGTGGTGATCCCGGTTTCAGAAATCCCCTGCATGTAGTGGTTCTTGTCGGTTGTGTCAAAGCCGACCCAGGTAGCCACGACCACGTCCGGGGTGTAGCCGACGATCCACTGGTCCTTGGTCCCGTATGCAAAAGATACTTCAGTAGACCCGGTCTTGCCGGCTACTGAGTAGCCGGCTGGTTTGGCGTTAACGGCTGTCCCGGAAGTGAAGACGCTGAGCAGCATCTGGGTCATCTCCTTGGCCGTGTCAGCTGAAATGATCTGGCTGGTCCCGGTATTATTGTTTTCCGCGATCACGTTACCGCTGGCGTCAGTGATCTTGGTAATCATGTAAGAGCTGTCCGGCAGCTTCCCGCTGTTGGCAAAAGCCGAGTAGGCCCGGGCCATCTGCAAGGGACTGACCCCGGTGGAAACCCCGCCCAAGGCCAGGGCCAGGTTCTGGTCGCTCTTTGAGACGGTAATGCCAAACTTCTTCAAGTAGCTGACCCCGGTGGAAACCCCGATCTTGTTTAAAAGCCAGACAGCCGGGACATTCTTGGACTGGGCCAGGGCCTGGTACATTGGAATCGTGGTCGAATATTGGTTGTCGACGTTGACCGGCTCATAGCCGTTCTTGCCGAACTTCTGCCGTTTGTTGGAGAGATCTGAGTCATAGTGGTAGCCGTTCTCCAAAGCCGGCGCGTAGACGGCCAGGGGCTTGATGGCACTGCCGGGCTGGCGCTGCATCTGCGTGGCCCGGTTGTAGCCTCTGAAGACGTGCTTGCCGCGTCCGCCGACCAGGGCCTTGACTGCCCCGGTTTTGGGGTCCATGGCCACGCTGGCTCCTTGGGCCCGGGAGGTGCCGGCTGGGTTGGTCGGAAAGTTGTATTTATTCTTGAAGCTGGCCTGCATGGACTTTTGGTAGTTTTGGTCCAGGGTCGTGTAGATCTTCAACCCCTTGCTCATGATCTCGTTTTCGCTGAGGCCATACTTGCTGATGGCTTCAGAGATGACGGCGTCAAAGTAGTAAGGGTACTTGTAGCCGCTGGTGGCCTTGTAAGTGTCGACCAGGTTCATCCCCTCTTTTTTGGCCTGGTTGGCGGTCTTCTGGCTGATGGACTTGTTGTCGACCATCAGCTGCAGGATGAGGTTTCTTCTGGAAACTGAGTGCGAGAGGGAATCGATTGGGTTGTAGTAGGAAGGGTTCCGCAAAATGCCGGCCAAGGTTGCCCCTTCAGCTACCGTCAATTGGCTGGCGTTCTTGCCGAAGTACTTGCGGCTGGCGTCCTGGACCCCGTAGACCCCGTTGCCAAAGTAGGCATTGTTGAGGTACATGGCCATAATCTGTTTTTTAGAATAGACCTTGGTCACCTGGATGGCGTAGAACATTTCTTCTACCTTCCGGGACAGGGTCTGCTGCTGGGTCAAAATGGAGTTCTTGACCAGCTGCTGGGTGATGGTCGACCCGCCCCCGGCGATATTGCCGCCGTGGATGACATAGCTGACCGCCGCCCGGAGAATGCCTTTCGGGCTGATCCCGATGTTGGTCCAGAAGGTCCGGTCTTCGGTGGCGACTACGGCCTTTTGGACATTGGGGGAAATCTTGCTCAAGCTGACATAGGTCCCCTTGCCTGAAGACACGGATCCGGCCTTTTTGCCATTCTGGTCATAGATGACCGTGGTCTTGGCCAGGGACGCCTGGAGGTTGGACAGGTTGGCTGTTTTGACTTTAAAGGTATAATAAGAAGATACAGCTAAAAAAAGGCTCAAAACGATCAAAATCAACCATCTTATCAGTTGGAAGCGGTAGTTGATCCTTTTCAGCCATCCCCACAAGCCCTTTTTGGGCTGGGAGTCGTTCATTTGTTTACGCGCTTTGCGCCTGTTTTCCATTGATATCTGCTCCTTCGTTAGAACATAGTCTAAACAGTTTGATTTTAACATAAAAGCTGCCCGCGGCTATCTTCCGAGAAGCAAGTTATCCATTTCTTAATTGCGCTAATAAGGTTTTTAGAAAGAAAATAAATCCCGTCATGATCTATCATTTCAGCTTAATCTATCCCGCAGACCGTCCTCCCGTCTCTGTCAGCGACCTTCTAAGGCAGCTCTTGATTCCCCGCAAGTGGCGGCACTATCTAAGAACTGAGAAGCAGGTTTTAGTCAATGGCCAATACCGCAGCTTTAACCAACTGGTCAAGGGCAATGAAAAAGTTGACCTCTACTTAGACCAGGTGGAATCCCTCCAGGGGGACTACCCGGCCAGTGGAAAAATGCCAAAAGTCGTCTATGAAGACGAAAATGTTTTAGTCATTGACAAGCCCAAGGGGCAAAAGACCCACCCCAACCAAGGCGAAAACGGGACTGCCCTTAATGACTGCGCCAGCTACTTAGGCTACAGTCCCTATATCGTCCACCGGCTGGACATGCTGACGGGCGGGCTCTTGCTGGTCGCTAAAAATCCCGCTGTCGTCCCGATCTTAAACCGGCAGCTGACCAGCAAGACTTTAAGACGAGACTACCTGGCCACGGTTGATTTAAACAAAGCAATACCTAATAGCGGCACGATTGACCTGCCGATCGGGCAAGACCCGTTTGATCAAAGAAAAAGGCAGGTCAAAGCTGACGGCTTAAAGGCGGTCAGCCACTTCCAGGTCTTAGAAAAAGACGAGGAGAAAAAGCAGGCTAAACTGCTGGTAACTTTGGAAACCGGCCGGACCCACCAGATCCGGGTCCACTTGTCGGCCTCAGGCTGGCCGATCGTGGGTGATCCCCTCTACAACCCAAATTTTGCCGGCGAAGACTTAGCTTTAACCGGCTGGCAGCTGACCTTTGTCAAGCCCTACAGCTTTGACCAGGTTACAGTTAGATTGGACAAATGACAGCAAAAATTTAATAAGAACAAAAGAAAAGGCCCTGTAGCAGCAAATGCTGTTACAGAGCCTTTTCACATGAAGAAAATTCTGAAGATTCAGATTATTCTTCGTTAAGTGAGCTTCTGTCGAATGAAGCGTCAGCTTCCTTGTCGTCGATTGATGGAGTACCCATCCAGCTGATCATTTCCTTCATTGAGTCAGTGATAGCTTCAGTACCTGGCAAGAGCAGCTTACGTGGGTCGTAACCCTTCTTGCTCTTGTCTTGGTCCTTGCCTTCTTCGATGTACTTGCGAGTAGCTTCTTGGAATGCAAGTTGGAATTCAGTGTTGATGTTGATCTTTGAGATACCCAAAGAAATTGCCTTTTCGATTTGGTCTTGAGGAATACCTGAACCACCGTGCAATACAAGTGGAGTTTCAGGAACAGCTTCAGCGATTTCCTTAAGACGGTCGAAGTTCAAGCCGCTCCAGCCTTCTGGGTAAACACCGTGGATGTTACCGATACCGCAGGCAAGCTTGTCAACGCCAGCAGCTACGAAGGCCTTAGCGTCTTCTACTGAAGCAAGTTCGCCGGCACCTTGGTTTTCACCGATCTTGCCGATTTCAGCTTCAACAGAAATGCCGCGTTCGTGAGCCAGCTTGATGATTTCCTTGGTCTTGGCCAAGTTTTCTTCAGTTGGCAATGCGTGACCGTCGAACATAACGCTTGAGTAACCAAGCTTGATACATTCAACAGCTGAGTCGTAGTCACCGTGGTCCAAGTTCAAGATAACTGGAACTGAGATGTTCATTGAGTCCATTGAGTCTTCTACCAAGTCCTTAACGAGCTTGTAGCCACCCATGTACTTAGCAGCACCAGTTGAAACTTGAATCAACAATGGAGTTCTGGTTTCTTCAGCACCACGAAGAAGAGCGCGGGTCCATTCCAAGTTGTTAGTGTTGTAGGCACCAACAGCGTAGTGTTCCTTACGAGCCTTCTTAAAAATGTCATTACCGTTAACGAAATAAGCCATAAAAATACCTCCTAAGCTTCTTACGACTCTATTGTACCCAATAATGAATATTTGAGCAAACAAATTCTTGCCTGTAAGCGCTTTATACCAAAAATATTTGTGTTCGCTTTCTCTATGCGGAATTCCTAGCGCATTTTGAGGACAACCTTGCTGCCAACAGGCAGGCCGCCGCTCAGCCTTTGCTCATAGAGCCACTTGGCATCGCTGACCGACAAACGGACGCAGCCATGACTGTCCGGTTTCTTGCCCAGGGTAGTCAAGTGAGCTCCGCCCTTGTAGCCATAGTTGTACTGGCCAACTTTAACCCCGGAGCCAAAATTGTTGATCGGGACTGAGTGGAAAAGGTAGACCCCGTGCTGGTGGTAGGAAACATAGTAGCGGGCCCCTACCCCGTTGCTGTTGTAAAAGACCTCACCAGCTTCTTCTTGGATCCGGTAGTTGCCGACCGGGGTCCGGCTTTCGCCGTTTTTCTTGATCGCGCCCGGGGAAGCATACATGGTGTAAATGACTTTCTTGCCGGACATGACATAGGCCCGGGCCCCGAGGATAGAGACGCGGATCCAGACATTCTTATACTTGGCAAGGTCAGGGTACTTGCGCTTGGTTTCGCTGGAGTACAGGTAGTAGCGGCCGGTCATCGGACGCATGTCGCTTGGGTCAGCGTAGGGTCTGTTGTTCTCTTTCTTGGCGACCCGCTCCTTCTTAGGGGGATGCTCCTGGACCTTGCTTTTGCCGCCGACTTCCGGCAGGGGCTCAAAGACTGGAATGATCATCAAGCACGCGATTATGGCAATCAGCAGCATTCCGATACGTTTATGGGCCTTGTTCATCAATTACACTCTTTTCCTAATCTTCTTTTTATAACTCTGCAACCGCCAGCAAAGCGATTTCACAAAGGATTAAGTTTATTATCTTACAAATCACATGAAAAACCTAGTCAAACCACTTCAGTTTGCCCGAAATTTAAAGAAAAAGCAATCCAAAAAGGATTGCTGCGTGAAATCTTATTTGATTTGTAATAAATGACATCTGACTGTAAAACGGGTCGTGCCGTCATAAGTACATGTGAATAGGCTGAGGTCGTACTTACTGCGGACCATCTTGCTGATGGCGGTCGGCTGCAGGACTTCCATTTTCTGAACCTGGTAGACGTAACGCTGGCCAGTTGCGGCTTCAAAATAAATCTTGTCGCCGACTTTCAGCTGGTTCAAGCGGCCAAAGTGGTTCACGAAATTGTGCCCGGCCACGGTCCAGTCCCGGTCTTCTGCCGTCCCCGTATAAGTCGCCGGAGATACTTCCAGCTGGCTGAAGCGCCACTTGCTAGCTACCGGCAGGGTTAAGTTCAAAGTCGGGAAATTGAGATAACCACTGTAGGCTGTTCCGTTGACTTTAATCGTGCTCTTGCTTGATTTCTCAGTCTTTGGCGTCTGCTCGAGCGTCCGGACGATTGCCTTGGCAGAACTGCCGGCGCGGTAGTCTTCAATTAGGTTGTGAGCCAGCAATAAGCCGGCCAGCAAGATAAAGATGGCTCCTAGCGCCATTTTGATTCTGCCCTTTTTTCTCATCTTTTACCCTTTCTTCTGATCAGCCCAGCCCCAGACAAACAGGGTGAGGCCCGCCAAAGCAAAGAGTGGGATCGGCCAGTTCAATTGCCCGGTCTGCGGCAAGCGCGGAGTTTGCGGCAAAGTCGGGACCGTGCTGCCTGTCGGTGTCTTGCCATTGCTCTTGCTGGTCTTCTTCTTAGCCGTAATCGTTGGCGTGCCTGGGTACTGCGGCTTGCTTGAAACCTTTCGGTTACTTGAGCTTAAAGAAGACGGCGTACTTGGCGTATTAGGTGTGGCCGGATTAGACGGCGTCTTCTGGGTGTCCTTTGGTTGAGCTACGATATTATTAACCGTCTGCCCGTCAATTGTATATGGCAAGACCAGGCAGAAGGGGTTGATCTTCTCATAGCCAGCAGCGCTGGTCGTTTGCACTACCAGGTAAACCGCGTTTGACTCCAGGTTGATTGAGGCATCCCCGCTGGATGAAATCTCAGTTGTCTGCGCGCTGAGCTGCTTGTCAGCAACATAATTAGCCAGACTGCGGGCAAAATTCGCCGACATAATCTCATTTTGCGACATGCCCGCAATATCCTGGCTCATTTCGGCAAAGTCACTGGTATATTGATACTTTTTCGCTGAATCAAGCTTGGCAACTTGATAAACCACTAAATTCCCGCCGGAAATCGCCTTGCCAGTCTTCTGGTCCCGCATCTGCACTGTCAATGAGCCAGTATCAGCTGCTTGAACAGGATTGACCACGGCAAAAGCTAAAAACAAGCTGAGCAAGGCAACTAACAAGCCAACTTTGTTCGACTTGGAAAGCAAGCTGTCCACCCTCCTTCTATTTATGTCTTTCTTGCCTGTGTTCCTTTATCAGCTGGCCCAGCCAAATAAGAACCAGGAGGAACATCAAGGCTACTACACTATAGTATACAACTTTTTTAAGCGGCAAATGGAAGGCATCCTTGGTCTTCTCTGCCGGATTCTTGACCCTGACTCCCCTGATCAAAAGCCGCTTGGTATTGATCCCGTAAGGAGTGCAAGTCAGCAAGGTGCAATAGTCCTTGCCTTTAACAACTTTCAAATATTTAGAGCTGTCCGGCTTGACGACATGAATCGCGTCGACTTTATAGCTGATCTTCCGGTCTAAAACAGTCACTGTAAAATGGTCACCCAGTTTGAGCTCATCCAAGTCCGTAAATAGCGTCGCGCTGGGCAGGCCCCGGTGGCCGACCAAAACCGCGTGGGTCGACTTACCGCCAATCGGCAAGCTGGTGCCTTCCATATGACCGATCCCATCCCCCAGGACTGCCTTGGCCGTGCCATGATAAATCGGCAGATGGACCCGGATCTTGTGAATATCGACATAAGCCATCACGTCTGTTGATGGCACCACCAGGTCTTGCCAGTAGCCGGGGATAATTTTGGGATGATAAAAGGCGGCTGGCGTTTGAGCTAGCCGCCTATTATACTTTCTGGCCTTGGCAAACAAGTTGGCTTTCAGCCGCTTGTTTTGCCTGGCCGCCAGCTTCGCGTAGGCGTCAGCCTTCCGGCCACTGTTTTGAGTATTGAAGTGGTCGCTGACGATTGGGTACAGGGAGATGGCAAAGCCGGCCAAAATGACCACTAAACGAATGATCAGCGTATTTCTCTTAGTTTGCACGCTTCTTCTTCAAGCTTGGAGCTGCGATAGCGGCAATAACCACCAGGGCACCTGCTGCCAGGAAGATGTAGCGGCCCATGCCACCAGTGCTTGGCAGAACGAAGGCGCTGTCGGACTTGTTGTTCACAGTGGTTTCGATGACGCCTGAAGCCGTGTCAGCTGACAAGGCAGAGTTATTAACAGACAGTGAAGTCAAAGCAGCATCAGCAGAGTTTTGCTTGTCAAAAGTTGCTGAAATCTTGAATTCGATGTCGTCAGCCTTCTTGTAGCCCTTTGGCACCGTGCTTTCGACGATCTTGTATTCACCCTGGTCAAGACCGGAGAATTGGAACTTGGTCCCGTCAACGATCTTGGCAACAATGCTGCTGTTGTCAGTAGTCTTGTCTGGGTTGATAGTAGCGATAGTCTTGTAAGTGTCGCCATCCTTCTTTTGCAGGGTAAAGCCCGCTCCAGTCAATGGCTTATTGCCGTTACCAGTCTTGTTGACTACCAGTTCGTAAGTGTAAACCTTGGCATTCTTGTTGGTAGTCGTACCAGTACCGTTGCTGTATGGGTTGTTGGAGTAAGTCAGCTTAACATTGTTGACGTTGCCAGCTTGACCGACTACGGCGTTTTCGTTCAGCTTGGTGTTGTAAGTTACGACGATGGTGTCGCTAGTCTTAACCGTGCCAGCTTCAACCAGCTTCTTAAGGTCAGTCAATTCAACCTTGAAAGTGGTGCTGCCGTCGTTGTTCTTAGTAGTAGTTACAGTGTAGTCGGTACCCTTGGTCAATTTAGTAGCGCCAGTAGCGTTGATCCCCTTAGCATAACCAGAAGTTACGTTTTCAGCTTGAACAACGATTGAGCTTTCGTCCAAGGTCAAGCCCTTTGGCAGGGTGTCAGTAAAGTAGTAAGTGTAGTTGTCGTATGACTTGATTTGGCTGGAGATGGTCCCAGTAACCATAAATGGAACAGTGTCGCCAATGTTGTAGTCAGTAGCGTCTACATAGTCTCTTGAGCTAGTAGCACCCGGGTTGCCTTCCAGAACCTTCTTGTGAACAGTTGGAGTGGTGGACTTAACGTTCAGAGTCACGTCCTTGTTAACCAGGCCAGTCAGCAGAGTTGCTGAGTAGTTGTGCGGGTCACTTGCATTGTCCGCGGTCGCGTCAGCCAGCAGGTAGTAACCGGCGTTGTCAGTAGACAGGGTGTTTTCCCCGCTCTTGAAGGTCTGGTCAGCTTCCAGCTTGGCTGAACTGATCCCCTTGTAGGCAGCGTCAGCGAACTTCCGCAAGGTTGCGTCTTCACCCGCAGTTGAGTTGTCTGACTTGGAGTGAGCCTTGATGAAATCCTTCAAGCCATCAAAGTCGCTGACGGTTTTACCGCTGGCGTCACTTGCGGCCTTTAAAACGATGTCCTTGTACTTGCTGTTTAAAGTGTAAGTTACGGCATCGTCAGAACCGACTTCAGCCTTCAAAAGCTGATAGCCATTGTACTTTGAATCAGTACCGTTGATTGTTACCTTGATTGAACTGGCCGCGTGGACAGTCTGCAGGCTGGCCGGAATGGCAGCGAGCAGGCCGAACAGCAAAACCAGGGCGCTGAACAGGCTGCTCAGCTTTCTCGTCATTTTACTAGTCATGTTTTCCTAACCGAATCATAAAACTTACTAAATCTTGATAATCACATCAGTATTGGTAAGTTTTTCTGATATTCCTTTCTAGTTAAATCTACGGGTAGATTCAACTTGGCAAAAGAAATCAGATTTTTAACCTTTTGAAGTTAAGGTCAGTGAGTACGGTTGGCTGTCAAACAACGCCAGATGGCGTCATCCAATAGCTTTTTATCTGCCCCACTGGAAACTTTTAGCATGGCAGTCGGAAAAGCATCTTGCCTGCCAAAAAGCAGGCAAGCATATCGTGATACCTTTTCGAAGCTGTCAAGCCGCGATTTTAATACCCCGAACTGAGTTCGTTAAAGCTGACTGCTCTTACATGCTAGAGCCTTCAACTTTGTAGTATTACTTGGCTTATGCTTCTTTTATCCGACTGTCAAGAATCTCCTTAACTCGCTTGTAAGGCGTGTAAAGCGTGATTTCTTCGTCAGTTAATCTACTCAATATATTTTTTGCTGCGGCGATATTCGCATTCATCTCGCCGCATTTCTTGCATCTAGTCATTTCATGATGACTGCCGTATCTTTCCTCAAAATGCTGCCCGCAGATCGGACAATACTGAGAAGTATATGCCGGATTGACATCATGAGTTTCAATCGAATTCTTACTTGAAAGGTATTCAATGCGCTCATCCAGTTGGCCCTTAGTCCATGAATTCAAGCGCTTGCGCATTTTTCTTGCGAATCTGCTGTTATCTGATTTGACGCCTTTTTCTTTTACGAACGTCAAGTCTTCCTTGGCAATGACTGCCGGATGCTCTGTCTCAATCATCCTGTTTATCGCACAGTTGATAAAGCTTCTGACAGTTTCTTGCGCTGAGCGGTAACTCTTTTCATACGACTTTCTTCCGATATTGTTTTGCTCCAGATTCTTAAGCTTCCCAAGCAGTTTTCTTTTCTTCCTCGAAGCTGTCTTGGACAAAGGCTTGTCCTTTTTCTCCAGCTGCTCAAGCTGCTGATTGAGCTGCCAGCGCAGACTCATATAAGGCTGCCGATTTGCGTTTCGCTTGCCGTACTTGTCAACGATGGCATTGGCAAGCTTGCTGAAATTTTCACCATATTCATTGCCGCTGCTGCAGGAAAGCAGGGTGGCAAGCCCCTTGTCAATGCCGATTGCCTTCTTTGAATCGTTGCTGTAGCGCTTGCTATTGATCAGCTTATGAACTTCAAGACGCTGCTTGATGCGGTCTAGCACCACTGTGATATCGCCGGTGCGTGGATAACTCCACGGACTGGTCATCTCTACAGAAAACTGCTTTCTAGGTACATCTGAACTGAATGAAAAAGTATTTCCCTCAAATGCCCAATTCAAGTCACACTTCATGCTAGAGCCAAGCTTGCCCGACTTCCGTGCCCGGTAGTGGTAGCGATAAGTAATCCGGCGTAAGTAGCTGTATGCCTGTTTGATTTGCTTATCCGTCATCTTAGCTTCTATTTCAGTAAAGGTTTCAGCGTATTCTTCTGGCAAATCAATTGGCTTGTAAAGAAGGACAGCTTGCCATGCGCCTTTAAATTTCAAAATAAAGAACAAAAGGTGGCGCTGATCTGCAGAAAGATTTTCATTTCCTTGGATCAGCTTCTTCAAACGGTTAGCCAGATTCGACCACATGCTCTTTATGTTGGCACATGCCTCGCGGAGAGCGCCTACCCAGTGCTTGGTCTGAAAGTTGTAGACTGTTTCTAGCTTTCCTTTTGCGCCTTTAACCGGCTTGTCCCACTTGCGAACTTGGTTGCGCAGAGTCTGCCAGTTATTGACCGCTAGCATCGACTTGATACCGCAGTAGCGGTTCAAAAAGAAATGCCGGCACCTGCCGTATCTTTCAAAGAAGTCGGACATTCTGGCAAATTCTTCATCGCTTAACTTTTTGGAGTAGACTCTAATCGTCTTGGGCTGAGTCTTTGTCACTGTCTGCTTGATTGAAGAGCTTTTTGCTTTCTTGGATGACTCTTGCATTCTGATGCGACCTCTTTCCATACAGCTTAGCTGAGAAAAAAGTGATTATAGATAAAACATCTTCTACAAGTTCTGAATTTGGATCAACGTTATCTGTCTGATTGATGACAACCAAGTCTACGTCGTTTGCCTGGCAGATTGTCTCAATCATTTCAAAGCCAAAACGGACAAGCCGGTCTTGGTAATTTACCACGACTCGCTCGCACTGCTTCTTGCAGATCATGTTGATCAGCACTGTCAGGCCTTTTTTCTTATAGTTGAGACCTGATCCAACGTCTTGAATGATCTTAAACTGATAGCCATTGACTTCGCAATATCTGGACACTACGTCCTTCTGCCTTTGGAGGTCTTCTTTTTGATGACCAGAAGAAACCCGGCAATAGCCGATGGTCAGCAGCTTCTTAGGCTTAGATGCCTTCACATTTCCTTGCAGAACTTCATCTAGCATTTCTTTAGTGTAGCGACGTTGATTGGAGGCAGTTCTAAGCGGTGTAATCAATCCCTCAGCTTCCCAATTGCGGAGAGTTGACTTGGCAACGTTAAGATACTCAGCTGCTTTTGATATGGACATGTATTCGCTCATCGTTTCTTCCTCCCAATCTTTCGATATAGATATTATATCAAGAATTGGTAAGAAACGTTGCTATTTAACATTGGATGAAATGAATAATTTTTAGCAGTTACACCCTCTTTGTTTACTCTTTCTTTTTTCTCTTTATGCTGATTCTCTCTTGTTACTCTGCTGATTTACTTCTTTTTCCTTCTGGCTGTCCAGCTAGCTGTCAAGGCCGCGCTGACGCCGATCGCCGCGTAGGCCCAGATACCGGTCGCGCCGGCTTTTGGCAAGGCAAAGTTTTCACTCTTCGCCTGGTTCAAGATGGTGATCTCCCCATTCTTGATCCCATTGTTGTTCCGGTAGCTGCTGGTGTATCCTGGCACCGCCTCCTCTTCTGCGAAATATACTAAGCTGTTTCCATCTTTATCTTCTTGCGGCAAGTCACTCCAGACATATTGCCAGTTGTTGGCACTGGAGAGCTTGACCGTGTCAACCAAGGTCTTACTAGTCTGGTCAATCGCCAGCTGCGGATCTGTCTTGTCGATTTCCGGTGAATTGATCCAACTGTTGGCCTTAATGACGATATTTGTATCTTCATTAAGGGCACTGGAAGCAAAAGCCTTGCTGCCAGACTGCAGCTGCTGGTCAATCCCGTTAACCAGGACGCTGGCTAAGCCGGAACTATCAATGGCTCCCTGCTTTTCCCAAGACAGGCTGACCGTGCTGCCCTTGGCGACTGTCCAGTCATAGCTGCTATTTGTATTGCCCCAGCCATCTATAACGGTTACCTTGACCTTCACCCCATCCAGCTTCTTGACAGCCCGGTAGAGGTGAACCGTAATTTCCGGCACTCCAGCCTGGCCGGCCGTGCCGTCATGGTTCAGCCAGGTCTTGCTTACCTTCAATTGGCAGTAGCTGTCTGGCACGTAGATTGAGCCGCCGGCACTGGCAAAGAAGTGAACGTTCTTTTGCCCGCCAATTTCATTTTGGATATTTGCAGCAAGACCGCTGTAGATCTCGCTCTTGCTCTTCTTGCCGTTCATCCAGGACAGGTAGTAGTAGTTCTGGTTGAGGCCGTAGCCTTCTGGCGCCTTAGTTTCCTTGATCCGGTAGACCGCGTTGTTGTCTAAGTCAGCAACAACAACCTTCCCTTCTTTATCTGTCGTCAAGTTTGATGAAACCTTCTTCCAGCTGCCGTTGTCCTGTTCTTCCAGGCTGAACTGGGCTCCTGGCAAAGTCTTGGCATTGTTGTCCGCGTCGACCTTGTAGACGGTCACCTTTTTAGCCGCGATGGAAGCGGAGGAGTCGCTGTTGGTCAGTTTGCTGGAAGTATTTGCTGAGTAATGGCCAGCCAGAGAAGCGCTGTTGGAAACAGTCGGATCAATGTTGTCCCCACTGTCAAAACTGTAATGGTAGACCAGAACGCAGGCCTGCTTGTCTGGCAGTTCCAGCTTTAATTGCTGCTTGTCTGGGTCATAGTTCAAGCTGTATAAGCTTGGATCTAATTCCTTGCCCAAGTGGTCCTTAGCAGTTGGGTCATACTGGTAAAGCTTGGTTTCTTTCAATTTAAGGTAAGCCTGCATCCCGTCCGGCATGGACAACTGGTCGGTCAAAATAACCGTGTCCCCGTTTGGATTAAGGTCATCAGCCGCCGGATTGATGTTGACCTGGTAGGCAACTTCATTGGTCAAGCTGCCACTTGCATCCTTGACCTGGCTGCCAGTCTTGGCCAAAACGGGAACATCCCGCTTGATGGTTGTCTTCTGGCTGTCTTCATCACCTTTAAAGCCCGCGGTGTTGACATAGGTCTTGGAAGTATTCTTCATGTCCTGCCAAGTCCGGTCATCCGTATAAGAAGCCTGGTAGGTCAAGCGGATCTTTTGCTCACTGCTGCTGTCATAGCCTGCTGGCAGAGTAATCGTCAGTTTGGTCCGGCCATCAGCCAGCTTTTCTGCCGCGATTTGCGGCTTCTGGTCTTTTTCCAAGTCATAGCCGTTGTCTTGCTTGGTCCAGGTATACCAGTCATTTGAGTAAAAGGCCGCCTTCAGCGAATCTTCAACATAGGTCAGGCCTTGCGGCAATGTGTCTGTCACAACCAGCTTGCCGCTTGAATCCTTGTCCACACTGAGCAAAAGACTGTAGTAGATCTTGCCGCTGGCTTTGGCCATATCCTGGGTGATCGGCTTGCTTTGGTAGCTGCCGGCATCCCCGGTTAAGCTGGCCTGCTTGCTGATGTGGCTCTTAACTGAGAAGCTATGCTGGTCATAGCTTTCCTTGTTCTGCTTTTTGTCATTGACGCTGACCAGTTCCCCCCGGTTGTAGTAGGTCCAGGTTTCACCAGCCACGGCTTCACTGACTTTAGCGCGGGTTGAATAGTGAATGGTGTACTTAGTTGGCGTCAAAGTTCTGCCGTTCACAGCAGTCAGCTGCAACTTAAACTTCTGTACCGGTGTTGAAGAATCAGTGTTCTTGACCACCTGTCCGTTTTTGTCATAGCAGGTAAGTTCCAGCTTGTAGTCTTGGCCTAAAACATAAGTATTGCTGCCATCAGTCAAGCTCTGCTGGCTCTTATCGGTTAATTCCCGGTAAAGCTCACTGGCTAAAGCATAGTGGGTGCCGCTTCCCCGGTCAGTTACAACTTCATCATGGCTGGTATAGCTTGAAGCGTTATAGATGTCATCCTCATAAGTCAAGGTAGACAGCTTTTCACCAGTCAAGGTCATGTCAGAGTGCCACTTGTAGCGCTGCTCGTCAGCGTTCAGTTTTTCTTCGCTATCGTATTGCTTCTTCAGGTCACAAGTCTTGCTTTCCTTGGTTACGGTAGCTTCACCGCTTGAATTGTAGCTGTGGCCGTCACCTTTAAAGTCAGCCTTATTGGTCACCTTAGTGTTTGCCGCTAAAGAATTTGTCTTGGTCTTGTAGACGATCTTGAAGCTGTGCTTCTTCAAGCTATCCGGCAATTTTGAAAAGTCCAGCTGAATCTGGCTGTCACCTTTTTTGCCCTTGACGATCAGCTTGCTTAAAAGGCTGGCTGACTGGCTGTAGTCGTCTACGTCAGTGATCGTTATATCATCGTCCAAGGTCAGCTTGCTTGGCAGATCATCGCTGAGCTGGTAGTGACTGATGTCGCGGCGATCATCATTGACGGTGATCGTCCATTCAATTTCGCCATTGCTGGAGCTGCCGGATTTGGAAACCATAGACTTGGAAACCGTCTCCTGGTCGCCGCCCCAGCTTTCTTTTTTACCGGAGGTCGCCTTGACGCTGTTGCCGACTTGGACGTAGCCGTCGGTATTTTCTTTAGGCGTAATGCCAACTGAGTAAGTAATCTTGTAGGATTCACCCTTGCCCAGCTGCGGAAGATTTTTGATTGTAAAAGTATCGCTGTCAATCTGCGGCTTGTAGTCCGACAGACTCATCTCTGTCTTCTTGCCGCTGGCATCTTCTTTGACAATCTTGAAACTGCTGTCGTCATACTTGCCAGTCGCGTTATTGATCCAGGACAGCTTGTCAGTGACGTCAACTTTGTCCGGGCTGCCGTTTTCACTTGAAACGGTGACTGTATAGTCAACCCGCTTTTGGTCGCCAGAGACCTGGCCGGTCTTTTTAACGGAAACGTCTTTTGTGTCAGCTTCCTCCTGCTTTTTCACCGTGATGCTGGTGCCCGAACCCGGAAAGACCAGAGGCTTGTCGCTGGAGGAGCTGGAATTTTCCAAAGTCCCATTGACCTGCAATGTCCCGATCTGGTTGGCAGCCGGGTCAAAGTTTTCATTGAAACTGATCTCAACCTTACCAGAAGTGGAAATTGTGTAGTCACCGATTATCTTGCTGGAATCATTGCTGTCATAAACATGACCGGTCTGCTGCTTGTCAATCCTAAAGCCGTCCGGGAACTGGTAGGTTACCTTGCCCTTGTCCGCCAGAGAGTCATGCGGAATCGTGTAATCAATTTTGACCCGGACGTTTGCTCCGTTTTCCAAGCTGCTGCCGCTGTCAATCTTGACCCATTTTTCCTGGCCATTGACATTCTGCTCGGTAGAAATTGTCAGATCATCGATCCATTTTTCTTCAGCGAGGTCCGCACTGCTCTTTACCGCGGCCAGCGCAGAAGAAGGAGCCTGGATATATTCCGCTATCCCGGCCCCGCAGGGCAGAAGCAGGCTTAAAGCGAGCATCAGCGCTGTCAGCAAGTGGAGAAGCTTCCAGCAGCTCTTCTTTTTAACCCATTTCATTGCAAATCACCCATTTATCATCTTTTCTTACACCAAAATAATTTATAGTCTTCTTTTCCAAATTTAGAACATCACTTATACCATTGTGAGCATTGTTATAAATTTGAATAACACTTGATTAATACACAAACTTGTTTTCCTTAGAGGCCATTAAGCCTTTTGGTATCTATCGTTACTAAATATAAGCCTTTAGTATTGCTTAGACAAGGTTTTTTCACAAAAAAGTAATTAGTTTTTAGTTATCATATAGGGCTTAAATTTATTTTGAGAAAATAATTGAATTGTATTACAGATATAGTTTCCTATACGCAGCTATTACACATTTTTGTAATATCGTAATACTAGTCGCTATAAAGCTATACAAGACAAAAAAACAGGGCTCTTTCACTCTTTGTGAAAAAGTCCTGTTTACTTTTACATTAACAAGCAATATTGCTCTTTTGACCAGAAATTCTACTTAAAGGCCTACTTATACTTGATAACGACCTTGGTACCCACCTTCAGCTTGCCTGAAGTCCGTTGGCCATACAGCCAGCGGGCGTCGCTCAAGGTCAAGCGGATGCAGCCGTGGGAGTCCGGCTTGGTCCCCTGCACAGTCAAGTGAGCATTGCTGCCGACGCCGCCGTAGCCATAGTGGTAGCCCTTGTAGTAGACGCCAGAGCCGTAGTTGTTGATCGGCACGCTGTGGAACAAGTAGTCACTGCCATAGTAGGCCATGTAGTAACGGGCCCCTACGCCGTCTGATGAAACAAAGGACGGGCCGTAAGCTGCCTTGATCGAGAAGGTGCCGCGCGGCGTGTCGCTTTGGTACTTGCCATTAGTCATTTCAAAACGGCCGGCTGAAGAGTACATGGTGTAGATGACCTTCTTGCCGCTCATGACGTAGACCCGGTTGCCCAAAATGGAAACCCGGATCCAGACATTCTTGTACTTGGCCAGGTTCGGGTAAGCCCGCTTCTCACTTGACTTGAAGTAGTAGTCCCCAGTCTTGGCCCGCATGTCTGCTGGGTCATAGTAAGGAGCGTTGGCCGGCTTATGAAGAACCTGCTTGTAGCTAACCTTGATTGTAACGTTCTTGGTCTTGCTAGTCACTGTCTTGGCCTTAACCTTAGTCGTGCTACGCTTGTAGCCGCTTATAGCAGGAACCTTATAACTCTTCCAGGTCCCTTTTGACCACTTGCCATAGCTCTTCTTAGAGCTGGTCGAAGTCTTGGTCAATTTGTCATCTGTATAGGTTTTAGTCGTTGTCGTGGTCGTTGTTACCGTTCTGGAAAGCTTAACCTTTTGAGTGATGGTCTTGTTCTTGCCCGGCCGGTCCAAGATGATCTTCCGGGTCTTGGTTACATATTGCTTCTTCTTGCTCTTCTTGACCGACTTCTTGGTCGTCACGACTGAAGACACTTTAACCGTGACATCTACCGTATCGGTCGACTTATCAGTGTAGGTTACTAAAACAATCCCTTTAACCGTGCCAGCCTTGGCGGTGCTTGGCGCCTGCTTCCAGGTCACGCTGGCCACGTTCTTGAGACTGGAAAGGTTGCTGATAGCTGAGCTGGCCGACAAAGTCTGGCCAACCTTGGCAGTCAAGCCAGTCTTGGCTACCGGGCTGTTCTGGCTGGCATAACTGGTTACTACTAAGTCGACTGCAACTTCACTGGTCGTCCCGTCAGTATAAGTGATGACTACCGTTGCCTTCTGGCTGCCGGCAGTTGACACGTCTGGCGTGGTCTTCCAGCTGTAACCCTGGACGCTCTTTAAATCAGACTTGTTGCTGATGGCGTCAGAAGCATCCGGCAGCGTGCCGACGGTCGTGGTCAGCTTCTGCCCCTTGGCTTCCTGCTGGTTTAAAGCAGTAGATGCATCCGACGTATCCGTAGTCGTATTAGTTGACGTATTGGTCGTCGTGTCCGTCGTCTGCGCCGTATCCGTGTCGGCCAAGACAGCTTGGCTGCCGATTCCGCTGGTCAGCAGGGTCAAAGCGGCCACTGAAAGCAGAGTAAGATACTTTGACTTTTTCATAATTTCCTCCGATATCTAACAGGTGCTCAGGCGCTTCATCAAGCGCGGCATATAAGCAGAGATTTGCGTTGGCCGGACAAGGTAGGAAGACTGGTAAAGGTCGTCTCCTGCCCTTGAATGGCAGTAAACCGCTGCTGAAACACTGGTCAGCTTGGGGCCAAACTGGCCAATAAAAGCGGCAATAATACCGGCTAAAGTATCGCCCATTCCGCCCGTAGCCATCCCTGGGTTGCCGGCTGAATTGCGGTAGATTTCACCTGTAAAGCCATATACTCGCGTTCGATGTGCCTTCAAGACCAGTATAACATTTTTCATTTCGCCCGAAAACAAACGCGAAAGAGCCGCTTGATTGGTCTGGTCTTCCTGGTCAGCAATCTTGATCCCGCTCAGCCTCTGCCATTCCATCTGGTGGGGAGTCAGAACGACTAAACCAGCCTGGAGATTTTTGAGCAGGTCTGGCCTTTGACTGAGCAGATCCAAGGCGCTGGCGTCAAAAACAATAGTCTGGCCAGAACCTGCATGCTTGCAGACTGCTTCCAGAATTTTCCAGGCTTTTTCATCCAAGCCCAGGCCCGGACCGCACAAAATTACGTCAGACTTGGAAATTTGCTCAGCCAGATCTGAATTGTAGTCAAGCACGGCTGCTTCTGGCAGGCGGGCGTGGAGGGCGGCGAAATTGACCGGGTCAGTCGCTACCATCGTTAGGCCCGCTCCCGAGCAAACCGCGGCCTCAGCAGCCATGCTGATGGCTCCGCCGTACTGGCGATTTCCACCAATCAGGAGGACCCGGCCGTAATTGCCCTTGTGGCTTTCAGCCGGTCGGGGGCGGACCACCTGCCGGGCTAAATCTTCATCAATGCTTTTCATTTTTACTTGCTGCCAAAAATGCTCCGCCACAGACGGACGAAGAAGTTGGCCTCCTGATTGTCCTTGGTTGCTACAGCTGGCGCGGTCACCGTCTTACCGCTAAGAGATGGCAATTTTCCGCTAGTTGCTGAAAACTTGTAGCTGGCCAGCTTGCTCCCCTTCTTTACAGGTGCTGATACTGCAGTCTTGGACAAAGAGGTTTGCAGCTTGCTGCCCTGCTTGGCCCAGATGGTCACCGTCTTGCCCAAAACAACTTTGCTGCTGGTTTCCTTGCCTTCTGGCACCTTGACCGTGTTAGCCCCGCTGATGCTGGACCCCTTCTTCAAGGTAACAGCCGTGTAGTTCTGGTAAACATAGTGCATCAATTTGGCCGTTTGCACGAAACGGGACGGGTCCTGGCTGTTTGCGTGCTTGGCGCCCAAAACTACAGTGATGATCCGGTGGCCGTTTTTCTTCACTGTCCCGGCAAAGCAGGCACCTGCTTTGTCAGTAGTCCCCGTTTTCAAACCGTCAACTGGCAGGTCAGAGTAGTAGCTGCTGAGCCCCTTCAGCATCCAGTTCCAGTTGGTCATCTGGCTTTGAGTTGAGCCGGATGAAAAAGTCGCGCTGGTGATTGAAGTCGTCTGCAAGACTTCCGGGAAGTCCTTTAAGAGCTTCTGGCAGACGATAGCCATGTCAGTGGCTGACATCTCATTTTCAACATTCTTGCCTACGCCCGGGTAAGCCGCTGAGCCAAGGTTGCCGTTGGCCAAGCCGCAGGCGTTATAGATCTTGGCGTCCTTGATCCCCCAGCTGGTCAAAAGCTGACGCATCTTTTTAACAAAAGTCACCTGGTCGCCGCTGACAGCCTGGGCCAGGGTCATAGCTGCCCCGTTGGCGGATTCGATCAGAGTAGCCCGGTAGAGCTCCTTGATCGTGTAGGCATGGCCACTGGTCAAAGGCACGTTGGAATACTCGGTGTTCTGGCTGACCTTGGCAATCGCGGCCGTTGGCTTGGCCGTGCTGGTCCAGGACAGCTTACCTTGCTTAATGGCCTGCAGGGTCAGGTAAACCGTCACCAGCTTGGTCATGGAAGCAATCTGCCGCGGAGTCGTGGCATTCTTGGCATAAAGGATCTGCCCGCTGTCGGCATCAACGGCAATCGCGGCCTTGACGTCCAGATTCAGGTCCTGCTGCTGATAGTTGGCAGTTGCCGCCGCAACCGGCGCCGCCTGCCAAGTACTTATTCCGGTCAGCAAAAATCCACTGGCTGCCAGACTCAGCAGCGCCTTTTTTATCTTTTTTAACAAAATCGCTCCTCTTTTCAAAAAAAATTACGAAAATTTTGAATTAGCACTTCCATTTTACCAAATTTTTGCTATTATTAAATATGTGCTGAGGCACGAGATGCCCACTTGGCGGAATTGGCAGACGCGCAGCGTTCAGGTCGCTGTTCTGGCAACAGAGTGAAGGTTCGACTCCTTTAGTGGGCATGAATGAATAGCTGGGACGTCCAGCATGGGAGTTTTGAGAGCTGACCTTAGGGTCGGCTCTTTTTTTGCTTCTACTGCCTTTTTAGCCTAGCAAAGTAATGGAAAACTGCTCCTAAGAAAGAGTAAATATTTTCTAAAAGAGAAAATATAGAAAAAAGAATAGAAGGCAAAGACAAAAAAGAAGATCTCCCTCAAAAAAGGAGATCTTCTTTTGCTCTTATTCGCCGTTTAGACTATTAGTGAGAAGCACCTGAAGTAGTGTCTGGCGCGGTTTCTGGAGATGAAGCACTAGTAGTTGCTTGAACTTGCAAAGCGTCAGCCTTGTCTTCTGAGTGACCAGATGCACCTGAAGCCGCGTCAATGTCCAAACCAAACTTTTCAGCAAAGTATGAGAATGGGTGCAGAGCTTCTGCGTGGTAGTACTTCACGAATTCTGGGTCGTCCAGAGTGTTAAGTTCAGTTGAGTAAGCCATGTGCTTAGTGTACTTAACGTCGATGAAGGCTGGGCCGTCCATCTTCTTCCATTCTTCTACAGCTGCTTGGAATTCAGCCTTGTCGTGAACAGTGAAGGCCTTCATGTTCATACCTTCAGCAACCTTTGCCCAGTCGTTGTCTGGCAAGATAACACCTGACAGAGGCTGGTTTGATTCGTCACGTTGTTCTGCTTCGATGTAGCCCAAAGTCTCGTTAGTGAAGACAACAGTCAATACGTGCATGTTGTAGCGAGCCAAAGTCAGCAGTTCTTCACTCATCATAGCGAAGCCACCGTCACCGGCCAAGTGCCATACTTCACGGTCTGGCATAGCAGTTGCGGCTGCAATGGCAGCTGGTGAACCGTAGCCCATAGTTGCGTGCAAACCGGAAGTAGTCCAGCGTTGCTTGCCGTTCATGTTCAAAAGACGTACGTGGTCCATGTTGACGTTACCAACGTCAATAGCGAAGACAGCGTTGTCTGCGGCTTCCTTGTTGATGACATCCCAGATTGGTTCTTGGCGTACGCGGCCTTCGTCCTTCAAGTGGTCGTCAGCAAATGAAGCAGTCCATGCGTCCCATTCTTCACGGTCAGCCAAAGCAGCCTTGTAAAGTGGTGATTCTTCACGGGCTTCACCTGCGTCGATCAAAGCACGCAAGCTCTTCTTGGCATCTGCCAGGATTGATACGTCAACTGAGTGACGCTTGCCTTGCTTTTCTGGGTCAACGTCGATTTGGATAACCTTGGCGTTCTTAGGGAACCACAAGACTGAGAATGGTGAGTTGTTACCAACCCATACTACCAGGTCAGTGTGGCCTTGAACTTCGTTAGGAGCCTTGGCACCGATACGGCCGATCGTGCCAAGGTATGGCTTGAAGCTGTCTTCAACGATACCCTTGCCCAGGTATGAGGACATCATTGGCATCTTGAACTTGTCAGAGAATTCCTTCAATTCGTCGGCAGCACCAGAAGCACCCAAACCGAAGTAAACAACTGGGTTCTTAGCTTCCTTGATCAACTTAGTTGCGGCTTCAATTGATTCAGCAGTTGGAGCAGCGTAGTTGTCAGCAACGTGGTTGCTTGCGGAAACGCGGTAGTTGTCTTCGATTTCTTGCCAGCCGAAGTCCTTAGGAATTACCAAAACAGCTGGACCCTTCTTTGCGTATGCTTGACGGATAGCAGTGTCCATCAAGACTGGCAAAGCTTCCTTGGTCTTGGCTTGGTGTACCCAAACGGCAACGTCACGGAACCATGGCATTTCGTCAAAGGCTTGGAAGAAGTTGATGTCTTGACGAGGAGTTGGAACGTTGGCTACCAGGGCAACCATTGGGGTCTTGTCGTACTTAGCGTCGTACAAGCCGTTCATCAAGTGGATGGCACCAGGGCCAGCTGAACCCATGCAGACGCCAAGCTTGCCAGTAAGCTTGTATTCTGCTGAGGCAGCCAGAGAAGCAGCTTCTTCGTGACGAACTTCGATGAACTTGATCTTGTCTTGCATTTCATAGATCGCGTTCATGGTTGAGTCGAATGAACCGCCTGGGAAACCATAGAGGTGGTCAATCCCCCACTTGTACATAACATCTAAAACTGCGTTAGCACCCTTAATTTTTGCCATAAGTGAATCTCCTTACATTTAATACCTTCAAAAAATTACTTACATTAATAATTATAGGCTTCTTGTAAGCGCTGTCAACATTGTGAAAATATTAATTTTATTTTCTTGGATATTGCCAGGACAATCTCTTGCTTTTCACAGCTTTAAGAAAGATTCTATGAATATTAGACAAAATTTTATCAATGAAAGCATGCAAAAAGCGGATCATCCGATCCGCTTTTTTTAAGCTTCTTCAAATTCGATAATGCTCTTGGTTGAGATGTAAGCTGGTGAAAATTCGCCCCGGTTGTACTTCTCCACCTTCATGAAGCTGTCCTTAGATGAAAAGACGAATTCTGCCAGTTCTTCCAGGCTGGCAAACTGGTCAGTGTAGAAAGTCCCCTTTTCCGTAACCAGCTTCATCTTGCCGGCAAAAAGTTCCCGCCGCTTAGAGTAATTGTTGGTCCGGTTTTGGTTTTGGTAACCATTTCTCTGGTTGTTTCTGCGCTTGCCGTAATTGCCCCGGCCCCGCTTGTCGTCGCTAGTACGTTTACGGACGACAAACTGCTGGTCATTTGCCGGCTCATGGCTCTTTTCAGCCTTTTCGGCCGGCTTTGCTTCTTCCCCGGCCTCTGGCTTAGTAGCAGGCTTTTCGGCCTCCTCAGCCTTGTTTTCGGCTTCCTCGGTATCGTCAAAGGCAAAAGGCAATTCAACTTGCGGGTGTTCAACTAATTTTTCCGTTGCCGGACGCGGTGCCTTCTTGATAAAGCGCGGACCAGCTGGCTTGTCTTCTTTTTCTTCTGCTTCTTCTGCAACCTTTTCTTCTTCGGCTGTATCAGTAGTCTCTACTTGCTTTTCCTGGCTTTCTTGTTCTTGCTTTTCTTCCTCTGCTGGCTTGTCTTCAGTCTTTGCTGCTTCTACTGCTTCTGCAGCTTTTTCTTCTTTGACTTCAGCCTCAGAGCTCTTTTCTTCAGCTTCAGTCTTTTGGTCTGTTGCTTTTTCTTCAGCCTTTTCCTCTTCAGCTGCGAAGTGGTCGTTGATGTACTGGATGGCGTTTGGTCCCCAGTACTTCTTGTTGTGGTTCTTTTCATCAACGAAGTCTGGCTTCAATTCCTTGTGTTCCCGCAAAAAGATCCGCAGCTTCTTCTTGCCCAGGCCAGTGGTTTCTGCCAGGGCATTGATGTCCAAAAGGCCGTTGTCGGTTGCCGGCGAAGCTGCCGACTTGGGCAGGACCTTGCCCAGCTCTTGGAAGATCTGGCCCACCGCTCGCTCGTCATAAAATTTATTGCCGGTCGGGTCAGTCAAGGTCGGTTTGAACTTAAACTTCATGTTGATCAGGTAGTAGACCTGCTGCTGGGAAACCTGTGCCAATTTTGCGATTTGATCCATTGAGTAGTATTGTTGTGCCATGTATCTGCTTTCCTCTTAACTTAAAGTGCTGATTTTTGCTAAAAAAATTATGATAATTCATTTTCAATTTTACGTCAAATTGACATGAAATGCTTGATTTTTGCAATATTCAACAAAAAAGCCGCTCCATAAGGAGCGACTTGATGATCAAATCAGTCTAATTACCATTCGTAATCTTCAGTGTCCTGCATCCCCAGGCCAGTAGCCTTATCCAGCAGGATTCTTTGTTCAAAGTGAGCCACGTTGAGCTTGGTTTCCTTAACCATGTCCGGGTTTACGGAAACGTAGTCAATCCCGCTCTTAACCAAGAATTCAGTGAAGTCTGGGTATTCTGAAGGTGCCTGGCCGCAGATGGAAACGGTCTTGCCATCCTTGTGGGCGGTCTTGATCAAGTGACGGATTGCCCGCTTAACAGCCAGGTTGCGTTCGTCGTAGAGGGCGGAAACGGCGTCGTTGTTCCGGTCAGTCCCCATGATCAGCATGGTCAAGTCGTTTGACCCGATTGAGTAGCCGTCAACAAACTTGTTGAACTTGTCAGCCAAAATGATGTTGGATGGAATTTCCGCCATCATGAAGACCTTGAAGTCACGGCTGCGCTCAAGCCCTTCGTCAGCCATGATCTTGGTTACCTTTTCTGCTTCTTCAACAGTTCTGCAGAATGGGATCATGACGTTCAAGTTCTTGAGGCCGAATTCGTTTCTAACCTTCTTGACTGCTTCCAGTTCCAGCTTGAAGGCTTCAATGTACTTCGGGTCGTAGTAGCGGCTTGCCCCGCGCCAGCCAAGCAGGTCAGCTGGTTCATGCGGTTCGTACTTCTCCCCGCCCTTCAAGTTCCGGTATTCGCTGGACTTGAAGTCAGAGAATCTTAAGACAACTGGTCTTGGGTTCATGGCCCGGCAGACCTTGCTGATCCCGTTGGCCAGTTCGTTGACAACCCGTTCTGGGTGGCCGGTTTCAATCAAGTAAAGCGGGTGCTGGTGGATGTAAGTGGTCCACAAGAATTCTTCCCGCATCAAACCGATACCATCAGCTGGCAGAGTTGAGTACTTTTCAGCCAGGTCCGGGTCACCCAGGTTCATCATGACTCTGGTTGCCGTTGGCGGGAAGTATTCAGCAGCAGCCATTGGCGCGGTCTCAGCCTTCTTTGGCTTAACGACTTCCTCGGCTACGCCTTGGTAGACAACCCCGTTCTTGGCGTCAACCGTTACTTCCTGGCCGGTCTTCAGCAATCTGGTTGCAAAAGTCCCCCGGCTGGCGGTACCAACGATACATGGGATCTGCATTTCCCGGGAAACAATAGCGGCGTGGCAGGTCATCCCACCGTTGTTGGTAACAATAGCGGCCGCCTTCTTCATGGCTGGTACCCAGTCTGGTGAGGTCATCAAGGTAACCAGGATTTCGCCTTCCTTGAATTCACCGATGTCCTTCGGGTCGTCAATTACGTGCACGATACCAGAAGCTACGCCTGGGCTGGCTGGCAGACCCTTGACCAAAACCTTGTTGGAGCTTGGAGCCTTAACGTCAGTTTCTTCCTTGGCGCCGCCCTCCTTCTTTCTTTGTGACCAAACAGTTTCCGGACGGGCTTGAACGAGCCAGAGCTTGTCGTCCTGGTCTCTGGACCATTCCATGTCCATGTAGCAGCCATAGTGCTTTTCAATCTGTTTAGCGTAGCCGGCAAGTTCGATGACTTCTTCGTCAGTCAAGCATGGAGTCTTGGCCACGTCTTCTGGGACGTCTCTTTGTTCAACCCCGCCGCCTGGCAGACGGATCAATTCAATGTTCTTGTTGTTGATGGTCTTGCTTGCGATTTGCATGCTTTCCTTGTCAACTTCGAAGTTGTCCGGGGTAACCGTCCCTTGAACGATGTATTCGCCCAGGCCCCATGAACCTTCGATCATGACCTTGGTGTCGTCACCGTTGGCAACGTTAACCGTGAACATAACCCCAGCTGACTTGGAGAAGGCCATCATTTGGACAGCTGCTGACAAAGCAACCTTCTCTTGCGGGAAGTTCTGCTTGATCCGGTAGTAGGTTGCCCGGTCCGTGAACAGGGAAGCGTAGCAGTCTTGTACCTTGCGGATAACATCCTTGCGACTTCTAACGTTAAGGTAAGTGTCCTGTTCCCCGGCAAATGAAGCGTCTGGCAGGTCTTCGGCCGTAGCGCTTGAACGAACCGCAACGTATGGTTCGTTTTGCCCGGTCATCTTGGCCAGTTCGTCATATGAGTTGCCGATGTCTTCGGCCAAGTCTTCCGGCATTGGTGCCTCGCGCATGATCTTTCTGATCTGGCTGCAGACCCGGTGCAGTTCTTCTGAGTCTTCTGGGTCCTTCAAAGTTGCCAGCAAGGCATTTACCTTCTCGTTCAAGCCATTGACTTCCATGAAGTGCCGGTAGCCGTGAGCAGTAGTCGCGAAGCCATAAGGCACTGGCACGTCAGTACCTGAAGTCAATTCACCCAATGATGATGATTTGCCCCCAACCAGGGCCACGTCTTCGCGGCGCAGTTGGTTAAACCAAAGAACGTATGCATTTTGGCGTTCTTCCTCAGTCAATTCCTTCTTGTCGTTAACTTCCATTGTTTTCACCTCATATCACTAGGGCTTGTAAGCCTTTTCACTTTTCACTATTGATTATTGCCCTTTTGTGAAAAAATGTCAACAGTTTCTTACAAGTTTTTTGGAGGAATTTCTTGTAACCGTTTCCTTTGTCAAAATAACAATCTTTCCAAAAGACTTTTCTGTTAAAGTACTGGCAATCATCGAATTGTTTTTATTCACAAACTAAAAAATAGTTTTATCAAAAAGACCGCCTATCCCCCGTCAGACCAAGACCTTTTGCAACTTTTTTCGCAAGATTTTTGCCATGAATAGACGATCTGGGCAAAAAAGCGAATGAAAAAATTCCAAAAATGGCGAAAAAAAGACGAAAAAAAGACCCTCCAAAAGGAGGATCTTTCAATGACTCTTATTCTTTTTATCCAAACTTATCTGAACTTTTGCATGATCCGGGTCACCCGGCTGCCCAAGATGTTTTCAGCCAAGGCGGTTTTAAGGCTCAAGGCCCCGTAGACTATTACGCCTACCCCAACCGCAAGAGCACTGAGCAGCATGGCTGACAGACGGCGGTATGGACTGAGGAAGAGCCCGCCCAGCTTGACCGTGGCAAACACTGCCGCGAACATCACTAAGGAGAAGCTGGCAATCCCGATAAAGCGCCGCATGGTCCGGTCAGCCCGCCAGCGGTATTTCACGCTGAGGTGCTTGAGGGACATGGCGATGACCGCCAAAAGGCCCAGGTTGGTCGCCAGAAGCGGGCCATAGACCTTGAAGAGACGGATCATCGGATACTGGACGATTGACTTGATGACCAAGCCGAGAATCAAATAGCGGATCGCGTACATGTTCTCGTCCAGCCCCTGCAAGATGGCCATGAGGACCGTAAACATCCCCAAGCTGATGGCCGTAAAGGAGGACAGGTACAAGACATGGGCTCCCAGCCGGTCATAGCCGTAGAAGATCGTGTACAGAGGATCTGAAATCGCGGCCATCCCCAGTGAAGCCGGCAATAAGACAAACAGGAAAAGTTCCAAGGTATTGCCGATCTGGCGGGAAATATCCCGGTAGTCCCTTCTGGCATGGGCCCCTGACAAAAGCGGAATGGCGGTAACTGCCATGGCCGTTGACAGGGAAACCACGATCATGATCAGCTTGTTGGCGTTCAAGCCGAACAAGGCGTACCAGCTTTCTACTTCATCAAAAGGCACGTGCATGAAGCTGGCAATCATCGGGTGGAAGGTATACTGGTCCACCAGCTGGAAGATGTTGATCCCAGAGTCAATGATGATGAAGGGAATCGACTGCTGGATGATTTCAAAGAGCAGGCTGTTGGTCGAAACTTGCACCTGGTTGTTGGACTGGGCGATCAAGGGATCCACCGTCCGCTTCTGCTTGAGGTAAAAAATCACCAGCAGGCCAATACCGAACACGGCCCCGATCGCGGCAGCCAGGTTAGACTGAGTTACCGCGTCAACATAATTGCCATGCTGGACCCGCATGATCACATAGGCCGTCAAAAGCATCCAGATCACCCGGGCCAGCTGTTCCACGAACTGGGACATGGCACTTGGCATCATGTCGTTGAAGCCCTGGAAATAGCCCCGCAGAATGCTCAAGATCGGGATGATCAAAACCGCGATGGACAGGCTCCGGATCACCGGAACTTCCTGGGGGTTAAAACCAGACAGCGGCAGGGCCAAAAAGTACATGCAGGCCGCTGAGATGATCCCGAAAGCTCCCATCAAGACCAGGCCGTGCCTAAAGAGCTTGCGGCCGACCCCGTATTCATTAAGGGCATTGTATTTGGCAATCTGCTTGGCGATTGCCCCTGGAATGCCCGCGGTGGAGATGATAATGAACAGGCTATAGATGTTGTAGCTCTTCGCCGTCAGTGAGTTGGCCAAGTTGCCAAACTTTCCCATCCAGGCATACCAAGGGATGATATAGATCGCCCCAAGAATCCGCGACAGGATAGAGCCAATAGTCATCCAGGCCGAGCCCTTTAAAAGCTGGGCCTGGGAGTTGGTCTGTGATTTGTTTTTTGCCATAAAACTTCCCTAATCCTTATACTTCAACCTACTATCATATTCCTGATCCAGCTTGAAATATACCATAAATTGATTTTTTAGGAAAATTTTAGATTATTTGGCAACAATGTTCACGATCTTGTTTGGCACGACAATGACCTTCTTAATCTCCTTGCCTTCCAAAAATTCCTTGACGTGCGGCAGAGCGGTTGCGGCAGCTTGGGCTTCTTCTCTGCTTGCATCCTTGGCGATTTGGAAGTTGCCCCGCTTCTTGCCGTTAACCGTAACAGCCATTTCAACCGTGCTTTCAACCAGCTTGCTTGCGTCATAAGTTGGCCAGCTAGCAAACTGCACGCTTTCGTCGTGGCCGAAGACATGCCAGATTTCTTCCATCATGTGCGGAGCAACTGGCGCCATCAGCTTGACGAAGCCTTCAGCGTATTCCCGCGGAATCTTGTCGACCTTTTGGCAGGCGTTCATGAAGACCATCATTTGGGAAATGGCAGTGTTGAAGCGCAATTCTTCAAAGTGTTCCGTAACGACCTTGACCGTTTCGTTGTAGATCTTGTCCAGCTTGCCGTCGTTTTCGTCACTGATCTTTTCAGACGGGATCGGGTCCAGGTCCAGGTCGTTGACAAAAGTCCGCCATACCCGGTCAAGGAACTTCTTGACACCGGAAGGACCGTTGTCGTCCCAGTCGATTGAAGCATTCAGTGGCCCCATGAACATTTCGTAAGTCCGCAGGCTGTCTGCACCGTATTCGTCAACGACATCGTCTGGGTTGACCACGTTGCCGCGGGACTTGGACATCTTTTCATGGTTCTTCAGGATCAAGCCCTGGTTGTAGAGCTTTTGGAATGGTTCCTTGGTTGGCACGACGCCCAGGTCGTAAAGGACCTTGTGCCAGAATCTAGCGTAAAGCAGGTGCAGGGTCGCGTGTTCTGCCCCGCCGATGTAGAGGTCAACCGGCAGCCACTTCTTCAAGAGTTCCGGGTCTGCCAGAGCCTTGTCGTTGTGCGGGTCGATGTAGCGGAGGAAGTACCAGCTTGAACCAGCCCATTGCGGCATGGTGTTGGTTTCCCGCTTGCCCTTCCGGCCGTTTTCATCAACAACGTTAACCCAGTCAGTCAGGTTAGCCAGCGGGCTTTCCGGAGTGCCGGAAGGCTTGATGTTGGTTTCCTTAGGCAGGCGCAGCGGCAATTCGTCTTCTGGCACCAAAGTGGTTTCCCCATCTTCCCAGTGGATAACCGGGATTGGTTCACCCCAGTAGCGCTGACGGGAGAAGTTCCAGTCCCGCATCTTGTAGTTGACCTTCTTTTCGCCGACGCCCTTTTCAGTCAGCCAGTCGACCATCTTGGCCTTGGCTTCTTCATTGCGGAGGCCGTTCAAAAATTCTGAGTTGACGTGGGCACCGTCGCCGGCAAAGGCTTCCTTGCTGATGTCACCGCCTTCAACGACTTCCTTGATTGGCAGGTCGAACTTAGTGGCAAAAGCGTAGTCTCTTTCGTCGTGGGCTGGAACAGCCATAACTGCCCCGGTCCCGTAAGTTGCCAGAACGTAGTCAGAGATCCAGACTGGCACCTCTTCCCCGTTGACTGGGTTGATGGCGTAAGCACCAGTGAAGACCCCGGTCTTATCCTTGTTCAAATCAGTTCTTTCCAGGTCAGACTTGGATTCGATGGACTTGATGTAGGCATCAACTGCTTCCTTTTGTTCCGGCGTAGTGATTTCCTTGACCAGGTCGTTTTCCGGTGCCAAAACCGTGTATGAGCAGCCAAAGAGGGTGTCTGGCCGGGTGGTGAAGATGTCAAAGCTCTTGTCTGAATCCTTGATCTTGAAGGTTACTTGAGCCCCAACTGAGCGGCCGATCCAGTTTCTTTGCATTTCCTTGATCGGTTCTGGCCAGTCCAAGTCATCCAGGTCATCCAGCAAACGGTCAGCGTAAGCGGTGATCTTCAGCATCCATTGCCGCATCTTGCGGCGGTAAACCGGGTAGCCGCCCCGTTCAGTCTTGCCGTCGATAACTTCTTCGTTGGCAACGACCGTGCCCAGGTCTGGTGACCAGTTAACTGGCACTTCAGCTTCATAAGCCAGGCCCATCTTGTACATTTGTTCAAAAATCCACTGGGTCCACTTGTAGTAGTTCGGGTCAGTGGTCTTGATTTCCCGGTCCCAGTCATAGGAGAAGCCCAAAGCTTGCAGCTGCTTTTTGAAGTGGGCAATGTTTTGGTCAGTGAAAGTAGCCGGGTCGTTACCAGTTTGCAGGGCGTATTGTTCAGCCGGCAGGCCGAAGGCATCCCAGCCCATTGGGTGCAAGACGTTGTAGCCTTGAGCCCGCTTCATTCTGGCCATGATGTCAGTAGCCGTGTAGCCTTCCGGGTGACCAACGTGCAGCCCCTTGCCTGATGGGTAAGGGAACATGTCAAGTACGTAGTACTTTGGCTTCTTTGGGTCAGTCCCAGTCTTAAAAGTCTTGTTTTCCAGCCAGTACTTTTGCCACTTCTTTTCGACAACTTTATGGTTGTACATCTGCTAAATCCTTTCCTAAAAACAAAAAACGCCCTATGTTCAAACATAGGACGAATTGTTTCGCGGTACCACCTAAGTTCCACGCTTTCGCGTGACACTCAAATGTTTCTTAAAGCGAAACAACACTTTGGCATTGTCCGGGTGAGTTCAAAATTTCTCTTTCAAGCCTCGCAGCCACCGGCTCTTCTCTGAAGAAAGAAAAATTTCTACTACTCCCTGCCCTTTATTATTTTCTCTATAACGATTATACTTTACCACATGGCCAAAATTTTACAAGGAGAAAAATTAAAAACAATTGAATACGAAAGAAAATAAAGTTAATTATCAGCCGCTTTTAATTTTTGGCGGCGCCTTCAGCATCTTTTTTGCCTATTGGGTCTACCTGATCGCCAGCAAGAATCCCTTTATCAAGGCTTTTGACACGGTAGTCTACAATGCCATCAGAAACAACAATCCAGTCGAAAAGCAGCTGACCTTTTACTGGACCCAGCTTGGCAACACGCTAACCATCACGGTCTTTACGGTGATCCTGGTCCTTTTCCTGATCTACCGGCGGAACTATATCCACGCCGTCTTCGCCAGCTTGACCATGATCGCGGCTAATTACTGCAACTCGGTTATCAAGAACATCATTCAGCGCCAGCGGCCCCGGATGGACAAAACGGTTCACGCCGACGGCTTCTCCTTCCCGTCTGGCCACTCAGTCGGCTCTATGACTTTGGCCTTGGTCTTGATCGCCTTGATCGTCGTCCTGGTAAAAAAGAAGCCGCTGAAATACTGGTTGATAGGCTTTTGCATCTTCTTCACCCTGTCGATTGGCTTTACCAGAATGTACCTGCACGTTCACTGGCCAAGCGACGTCTTAGGCGGCTGGTGTGAGGGCCTGGCCTTCAGTTCCCTGGCCAGCTGGCTCTTTTTCAAGGCCTTGGACAAAAAGAATAAACTAAATCCTTAATAACAAAAAATCTGCTCACCAGTCGTGAGCAGATTTTTGTTTGCATTCATATTTTGCCTAATCCTTCTTCTGCCGGTAGATATGGTTGAAGACCAAAGACAAAAGCAAGGCAATCAAAGAAACGATGTAGATCCCCCGCATGGCTGAGTGCAGGATTTCCCGCAAAGGAGCCAAAACGGCCGGATCCAGGCTTTTAGCCTGGGCTGGGGAGACAATCTTGTTCATCATCTCACTGGTCAAGGAAGGGTGCTTTTTGAGCCCGCTGGCCACGACCGCGTTGAAGGTCATCCCGTAAAAGACCATCATCACGGTCTGACCCAGATACTTCATCAAGGTGTTAAAAGAAGTTGCCACCCCTACCTGGCTCTTGTCGACCACCATCTGGGCCCGGACCTGGCTGGCCGTGGCGATGCTGCCGAAGCCAATCCCGTTGAAGACGGCAATCAAGCAGAAGACCCAAAATGGCGTGTAGGTTGGAATCAAGATAAAGGCCAGGTCAGCCCCAAGCAAAAGAAAGAGTGAGGCGTCAAAGAACTTCTGCGTCCCCCACCGGCCCATAAGGTCGCCGGCCAGGAAGGACCCGCAGACCCATAAAAGGGAGCTTGGCGTAATGGCAAAGCCGGCGATTGAGGCGCTGACCCCGTTGATCCCCTGCAGCCAGGTCGGAATATAGAATTCAAAGCCGATCACGACCCCGGACACCAGGAGCTGCAAGATGTTGACCGCCAAAAATTCCTTGTCTTTCAAGATACTGAAAGGAATGATCGGGTCAGCGGCAGTTTTTTCTACCTTGACAAAAAGGCAGAGGCTGACCAGCATGATTGCCGCCAAAGCCAGCAAGGTCCAGCTGAAGCCTTTTTCCAGCCCCTGCAAAAGGAGCATTAGGGAAAGCAAAAAGATGACTAAGCTGAAGCTGCCCTTGAGGTCGATCTGTAATTTATTTTTAGCAATATCCTCATGCAGGTAGCAAGCAACCAGCAAAAAGGCGATCAAGCCGATTGGCACGTTGATCATAAAGACCCAGTGCCAAGACAAGTGCTGGACGATAAAGCCGCCTAAAAGCGGAGCGATAACTGAAGCCAGGCCCCAGAAACCCGAGGTCAGACCCAGCATTTTGGCCCGCTTGTCAATGTCATACATATCGGCTAAAACCGTCACCCCTGCTGTCTGAATGGCCCCTGAACCAAGTCCCTGCAGGACGCGGAAGATGATCAATTCCACCATTGAGTGCGAAAAGCCGCAGAGGGCTGAGCCGAGCACGAAAAGTCCGATGCCAAATAAAAAAACTGGCTTGCGTCCTACGCTATCAGCCAGTTTCCCATAAATTGGCGTTGAGACTGCCGTCATCAGCAGAAAGACAGACACCACCCAACTCATGATTGCCAGCCCGTCCAAATCGGCGATAATGGTTGGCATCGCGGTCGAAACAATGGTGCCTTCGATGGCGGACATAAAAGTGGTGATAAAGACAGCGAGCGTGACCATTTTCACGTTTGTTTTCTTCATTCTTTTCTCCAACGAAATTTATGTTACGTTATGTCTTACGTGTATTCAGTTGTCGTAAAAATATTACTTGCGGCCGTTGACGAAAGCTCGGAGAGCTTCAGCCTTGTCGGTCTTTTCCCAAGGCAGGTCGATGTCAGTGCGGCCAAAGTGGCCGTAAGCAGCCGTCTGCTTGTAGATTGGCCGGCGCAAGTCCAGCATCTTGATGATCCCGGCTGGCCGCAGGTCAAAGTTGGCCCGGACAGCTTCGGTCAAAAGCTGGTCGCTCACCTTGCCGGTCCCGGCAGTATCAATCATGATGGAAACCGGGTGGGCTACCCCAATGGCGTAGGCCAATTGCACTTCACAGCGGTCAGCCAGGCCAGCAGCTACAATGTTCTTGGCCACATAGCGGGCAGCGTATGAGGCGCTTCTGTCGACCTTGGTGGCGTCCTTGCCGCTGAAGGCACCGCCGCCGTGGCGGGCATAGCCGCCGTAAGTGTCGACGATGATCTTGCGGCCAGTCAAACCGGCGTCGCCCTTTGGCCCCCCGATAACAAAGCGACCAGATGGGTTGATCAGGTACTTGGTCTTGTCATCCAGGAACTTGTCAGGGATGACTTCCTTGATCACGTCGTGGACCATGGCCACCCGGATCTCTTCGTTAGTCACGTCAGGACTGGTCTGGGTAGAAATAACTACCGTGTCCACCCGCTTAGGCTTGCCGGCATCATCGTATTCCACCGTGACCTGGGCCTTGGCATCTGGCCGCAGCCAAGGGAAAGTCCCGTCCTTTCTCAGCTGAGCCAGCTTGCGCATCAAGCGGTGGGCCAGGGAAATCGGCAAAGGCATCAGTTCCGGCGTTTCGTTGATGGCGAAACCAAACATGAGCCCCTGGTCACCGGCCCCGATCTGGTCGAGTTCATCGCTATTGTCTTCTCCCCGGACTTCCAGGGCTTCATCAACCCCGCCGGCGATGTCAGGCGACTGCTTGTCCAGTGCTACCAATACAGCGCAGTTGTCGGCGTCAAAGCCCAGGTCCGGGTCATTATAGCCGATCTCACGGATCGTCTTTCGCGCGACCTGCTGGTAGTCAACATTAGCCGTGGTCGAGATTTCCCCGAAGAGCAAGACCAAACCGGTAGTTACAGAAGTCTCACAGGCCACGTGGGCTTGCGGGTCCTGCGCGAGTACCGCGTCCAGGATGGCATCGGAGATCTGGTCAGCGACCTTGTCCGGGTGTCCTTCTGAAACTGATTCTGACGTAAATAAGTGCTTTTCCATCTATGTGTGTCCCCCTATAGACTAGCTACACGGTTACAAGGCATCTTCACCAATTTGGTGAATCCTATCAGGACTTGTAACAAATAATATTTTAACTTGTTCAGTTTTTTGTAAAAAAAAAGATTACCGTCCGGTAACCTTCTGAACAATGGAGGATACAGGGCTCGAACCTGTGACCCTCTGCTTGTAAGGCAGATGCTCTCCCAGCTGAGCTAATCCTCCATATGACCCGTACGAGATTTGAACTCATGTTACCGCCGTGAAAGGGCGGTGTCTTAACCACTTGACCAACGGGCCGTTTCGTAAGCACGTTTACTAGTATACAGCAATTCCCGGCCAATGCAAGTCTTTTTTACGAAAAAATTTTCAGAAAAATAGCAAGACAGATAAAAATAAAAACAAAAAATCCACGACCAAGTCGTGGATTGCTTATAGCGGCGGGGGGGATCGAACCCTCGACCTCCCGGGTATGAACCGGACGCTCTAGCCAGCTGAGCTACACCGCCATAAAACGGAGTGTGAGGGATTTGAACCCTCGATACAGGTATTTACCCGTATACATGATTTCCAATCATGCTCCTTCAGCCGCTCGGACAACACTCCATATTAAACTCCGCCTGTCAGACTCGAACTGACGACATCCTGATTAACAGTCAAGCGCTCTACCAACTGAGCTAAGGCGGAATATTGAGCGCGGCAGCTTCCTATCCTCGCAGGCAGTTTCCCACCAACTACTTTCGGCGTTAAGAAGCTTAACTGCTGTGTTCGGCATGGGAACAGGTGTATCCTTCTTGCCATTGCCACCGCACTCTTGCTTGAGCTTGCACGCTCAAAACTGAATATCTCTTCCAAGTCAAAACCTTCATTGCTTCGCTCTTTTGGTCAAGTCCTCGACTGATTAGTACCGGTCCGCTCCAAAGCTCACGCTTCTTCCACTCCCGGCCTATCTACCTCATCGTCTCTGAGGTGTCTTACTTTCTTGAAGAAATGGGAAATCTCATCTTGAGGGGGGCTTCGCACTTAGATGCTTTCAGCGCTTATCCCGTCCGCACATAGCTACCCAGCGATGCCTTTGGCAAGACAACTGGTACACCAGCGGTGCGTCCATCCCGGTCCTCTCGTACTAAGGACAGCTCCTCTCAAATTTCCTGCGCCCACGACGGATAGGGACCGAACTGTCTCACGACGTTCTGAACCCAGCTCGCGTGCCGCTTTAATGGGCGAACAGCCCAACCCTTGGGACCGACTTCAGCCCCAGGATGCGACGAGCCGACATCGAGGTGCCAAACCTCCCCGTCGATGTGAACTCTTGGGGGAGATAAGCCTGTTATCCCCAGGGTAGCTTTTATCCGTTGAGTGATGGCCCTTCCATGCGGTACCACCAGATCACTAAGCCCTACTTTCGTACCTGCTCGAGCTGTATCTCTCGCAGTCAAGCTCCCTTTTACCTTTACACTCTGCGAATGATTTCCAACCATTCTGAGGGAACCTTTGGGCGCCTCCGTTACACTTTAGGAGGCGACCGCCCCAGTCAAACTGCCCGTCAAACACTGTCCTCGGTCTGGATTACAGGCCTGAGTTAGAGCATCCGTCAAGCAAGGGTAGTATCCCAACAGCGCCTCAGATAAGACTGGCGTCCTATCTTCTCCGGCTCCTACCTATCCTGTACATGCTTGACAGATACCCAATATTAAACTGCAGTAAAGCTCCATGGGGTCTTTCCGTCCTGTCGCGGGTAACCCGCATCTTCACGGGTATTATAATTTCACCGAGTCTCTCGTTGAGACAGTGCCCAAATCATTACACCTTTCGTGCAGGTCGGAACTTACCCGACAAGGAATTTCGCTACCTTAGGACCGTTATAGTTACGGCCGCCGTTTACTGGGGCTTCAATTCAAACCTTCGCTTGCGCTAAGCTCTCCTCTTAACCTTCCAGCACCGGGCAGGTGTCAGCACCTATACTTCATCTTACGATTTTGCAGATGCCTGTGTTTTTGATAAACAGTTGCTTGGGCCTTTTCACTGCGGCTGATCTTGCGACCAGCGCCCCTTCTCCCGAAGTTACGGGGCCATTTTGCCGAGTTCCTTAACGAGAGTTCTCTCGCTCACCTGAGGATACTCTCCTCGACTACCTGTGTCGGTTTGCGGTACGGGTGCACCGTCTCTGGCTAGAAGCTTTTCTCGGCAGTGTGACGTCGCAGCCTTCGCTACTTTAATTTCGCTCCTCATCACGCCTTGTCCTTATGAAAGCAAGCATTTGACTCGCTCTCAGACTTGACGCTTGAACGTGGTATCCAGCACCACGCGCTGCTAGCCTCCTGCGTCCCTCCATCGCTCATAACGATTCGGTGCAGTACAGGAATCTCAACCTGTTGTCCATCGACTACGCCTCTCGGCCTCGCCTTAGGTCCCGACTTACCCTGGGCGGACGAGCCTGCCCCAGGAAACCTTAGTCTTGCGGCGGACAGGATTCTCACCTGTCTTTCGTTACTCATACCGGCATTCTCACTTCTAGAAGCTCCACATGTCCTCTCGGTCATGCTTCACCGCCGCTAGAACGCTCTCCTACCACGTGCATAATGCACATCCACAGTTTCGGTATCATGCTTAGCCCCGGTAAATTTTCGGCGCGGCGTCACTCGACTAGTGAGCTATTACGCACTCTTTGAATGATGGCTGCTTCTGAGCCAACGTCCTAGTTGTCTGCGCAACTCCACATCCTTTTCCACTTAGCATGAATTTTGGGACCTTAACTGGTGATCTGGGCTGTTTCCCTTTCGACTACGGATCTTATCACTCGCAGTCTGACTCCCGCACATAAATGTCTGGAATTCGCAGTTTATCTGAATTCAGTAACCCTTGACGGGCCCCTAGTCCAAACAGAGCTCTACCTCCAGCATCCTCTTTGCGAGGCTAGCCCTAAAGCTATTTCGGAGAGAACCAGCTATCTCCAAGTTCGTTTGGAATTTCACCGCTACCCACAACTCATCCCCGCAATTTTCAACTTACGTGGGTTCGGTCCTCCAGCGCGTTTTACCGCGCCTTCAACCTGGTCATGGGTAGGTCACTTGGTTTCGGGTCTGCGTCAGCCAACTGCTCGCCCTCTTCAGACTCGCTTTCGCTGCGGCTCCGTCTTTTCTGACTTAACCTTGCTGACTAACGCAACTCGCCGGTTCATTCTACAAAAGGCACGCCATTACCCGTTAACGGGCTTTGACTACTTGTAGGCACACGGTTTCAGGTTCTCTTTCACTCCCCTCCCGGGGTTCTTTTCACCTTTCCCTCACGGTACTGGTTCACTATCGGTCACTGGTTAGTATTTAGCCTTGCGAGATGGTCCTCGCGGATTCAAACGGGATTTCACGTGTCCCGCCCTACTCAGGATACTGATAGGCCTTCTTTGGATTTCGCTTACGGGGCTCTCACCCTCTCTGGCGCGTCTTCCCAAACGCTTCTGCTATCCTCTGAAGTGCCATGTCTCAGTCCTACAACCCCGGCAGATAAATCTGCCGGTTTGGGCTCTTTCCTGTTCGCTCGCCGCTACTTGGGAAATCGATATTTCTTTCTCTTCCTGCAGCTACTTAGATGTTTCAGTTCACTGCGTGTTCCTTTCTTGTGCTATGTATTCACACAAGAATAGCATGTCTGCACATGCTGGGTTCCCCCATTCGGAGACCTCCGGATCAAAGCCTACTTACGGCTCCCCGAAGACTTTCGCGGTTAGTCGCGTCCTTCATCGGCTTCCAGTGCCAAGGCATTCACCGTGCGCCCTTCTTCACTTGACCTTGCAAGTTTGTTCTTTCGAACTCTCTCGGTCGCTTTGCAATGTTTTCATTGATCTCAATGATTCTCGGTTTTTTCTTGGAATTAAGATATTCAGTTTTCAACGTACAAACTTGGCCTTGCGGCCAATGGAGGCAAACGGGATCGAACCGATGACCTCCTGCTTGCAAAGCAGGTGCTCTCCCAGCTGAGCTATGCCCCCGTAAATATCAACTTTTAAGATGTTACTCCATCTTGGCCGAAATGTAAAGACTTTTCTTTCCATTTCAATGGGCCTGGATGGACTTGAACCATCGACCTCACGCTTATCAAGCGTGCGCTCTAACCAGCTGAGCTACAGGCCCAAGTTCTTATTGTTGGTACTCTCAAAACTGAACAAAGTTTCTTTGCAGTGTGCTTCCGTAACTCACAATCGTCTATTAGTGTTCCCACTCTCTGATTGTGTGTCTTTCCTTAGAAAGGAGGTGATCCAGCCGCAGGTTCTCCTACGGCTACCTTGTTACGACTTCACCCCAGTCATCTGCCCTGCCTTAGGCGGCTGACTCCGTAAAGGTTATCCCACCGACTTTGGGCATTGCAGACTTCCATGGTGTGACGGGCGGTGTGTACAAGGCCCGGGAACGTATTCACCGCGGCGTGCTGATCCGCGATTACTAGCGATTCCAGCTTCGTGCAGGCGAGTTGCAGCCTGCAGTCCGAACTGAGAACAGCTTTAAGAGATCCGCTTGCCCTCGCGGGTTCGCTTCTCGTTGTACTGCCCATTGTAGCACGTGTGTAGCCCAGGTCATAAGGGGCATGATGACTTGACGTCATCCCCACCTTCCTCCGGTTTGTCACCGGCAGTCTCTTTAGAGTGCCCAACTTAATGATGGCAACTAAAGACAAGGGTTGCGCTCGTTGCGGGACTTAACCCAACATCTCACGACACGAGCTGACGACAGCCATGCACCACCTGTCTCTGTGTCCCCGAAGGGAAAGACTTATCTCTAAGTTTTGCGCAGGATGTCAAGACCTGGTAAGGTTCTTCGCGTTGCTTCGAATTAAACCACATGCTCCACCGCTTGTGCGGGCCCCCGTCAATTCCTTTGAGTTTCAACCTTGCGGTCGTACTCCCCAGGCGGAGCGCTTAATGCGTTTGCTGCGGCACTGAGAACCGGAAAGTCCCCAACACCTAGCGCTCATCGTTTACGGCATGGACTACCAGGGTATCTAATCCTGTTCGCTACCCATGCTTTCGAGCCTCAGCGTCAGTTGCAGACCAGAGAGCCGCCTTCGCCACTGGTGTTCTTCCATATATCTACGCATTCCACCGCTACACATGGAGTTCCACTCTCCTCTTCTGCACTCAAGAATGACAGTTTCCGATGCAGTTCCACGGTTGAGCCGTGGGCTTTCACATCAGACTTATCATTCCGCCTGCGCTCGCTTTACGCCCAATAAATCCGGACAACGCTTGCCACCTACGTATTACCGCGGCTGCTGGCACGTAGTTAGCCGTGACTTTCTGGTTGATTACCGTCAAATAAAGACCAGTTACTGCCTCTATCCTTCTTCACCAACAACAGAGCTTTACGATCCGAAAACCTTCTTCACTCACGCGGCGTTGCTCCATCAGACTTGCGTCCATTGTGGAAGATTCCCTACTGCTGCCTCCCGTAGGAGTTTGGGCCGTGTCTCAGTCCCAATGTGGCCGATCAGTCTCTCAACTCGGCTACGCATCATTGCCTTGGTAGGCCTTTACCCCACCAACTAGCTAATGCGCCGCGGGCTCATCCTAAAGTGACAGCTTGCGCCGCCTTTCAAACTTGAATCATGCGATTCATGTTGTTATCCGGTATTAGCACCTGTTTCCAAGTGGTATCCCAGTCTTTAGGGCAGATTGCCCACGTGTTACTCACCCATCCGCCGCTAGCGTCCAACAAATCATCCCGAAGGAATCTTTGAATTCAGCTCGCTCGACTTGCATGTATTAGGCACGCCGCCAGCGTTCGTCCTGAGCCAGGATCAAACTCTCAATTTGAAAATTGAGCCTTTTTAATCTGCTCCAGATTATTTGCTTGCGAATTGACTTCGCTTATTTGTTTGGATCAAACAACGTTTGACCCGCACACTGCGAAACTTTGTTCAGTTTTCAAAGTACCAACTTGCGTCAAGTGACGCAACGTTTTATATCTTACTCGCTTGTTTGATTCTTGTCAACAAGTTTTTTGATATTTTCTTTTTGCCTCCGCGAGACTTGCTTGTCTCACGCGGCAACAAATATTAGTATACTAGCTTTTTTTGATTCGTCAAATTTGCTTTTTCATTCGTTTTATGATTGGTGCACCCGGCGGTGTTGTGACAGATAATTTTCTGCTTATATTTCTCTTTTCTGCCTTTAGCTGAAAAATTCGCTTTTTCAGGAAATAATAGTTCGATTTTTGCCGTTTTCAGCTTTAAAATTCTGTAACAAGTTTTTTACTTTTTTCGTTTCGCTTCTTAATTAATTTTGCCGGCGTTCTATGGTAAAGTTGTTTTAGTATATTTTCGAAAGGAGATCTCGCTTATCAAACAATATGATCTTGCCGTGATTGGTGCTGGACCAGTCGGCCTCTTCGCGGCCTACTTCGCCCGCCTGCATGGCTTAAAGACGGTTATCCTTGAATCCTTGAACGAACCGGGCGGCCAGCCGGAAATGCTCTACCCCTTCAAGAAGATCCTGGACATCCCTGTCTTCGATGAAATCACCGCCGCTGACTTGACCAAGCGCCTTTTAGGCAACTTGACCGACCAGGACCTGGTCACCGGCCACAAGGTCAGCCAGCTGGAGAAAACTGACGACTTCGTGATCGATAGCGAATACCAGGTCCGCAGCATTATCGTGGCAACTGGCAACGGGGCCTTCAAGGCTAAAAAGTTCCCACTCAAGGCAACCCCGGAGGCTGAAGACCACATCCATTACTTTTTCAAAAAGCCTGACCAGTTTGCCGGCCAGAAGATCGGCATCTTCGGCGGCGGGGACACGGCCCTTGACTGGGCCCAGGAGCTTTCCCAGATTGCTGACGTCACCCTCGTCCACCGGCGCGACCAGTTCCGGGGCATGGAAAGCAGCGTGGAAAACTTGAAGGCTGACCAAAAGGTGACCTTAAAGACCCCTTACCTGCCAAAGAGCATGCAGGTTAAAAATGATCAGCTGCAAATTTCCTTGAAAAAGGTCGGCGGAGATGAAGTCGCTCAGGAAACTTTTGATCAAATCCTGGTCGCCTACGGCTTCCGGGCCGACAACCGCTTCGTCAGCAAGTGGGGAGTTGACCTGGATCAAGGACTCATTTCTGTTGACCGGTCCATGCAAACCAGCGTGCCTGGCATCTATGCCATTGGCGATGCCTGCGGCTACCCGGGCCGGGTGCCAGTTATCGGGATCGGTTTTGGGGAAGCCCAGATTGCAGTCAACGCGATCATGCAAGACCTCTTCCCGGAAAAGAGCCTGACTATCCACTCAACTAGTATTTAGCTGAAAAAGTAAAAAGAAAAGTTAAGAAATAAGAACTGAGGTTAATACATGCCATTGATCGATTTTATCCTGCACATCGATGACCACTTGGTCACCATTGTCAACCAATTTGGGGCGGGAACCTACTGGATCATTTTTGCCATCATCTTTATCGAAACTGGTCTGGTCATCTTCCCCTTCCTGCCAGGTGACTCCTTGATCTTCGCGGCTGCCGCCATGGCCGCCAATCCAAAATACGGCTTAAATGTCTGGCTGCTCTACGTTACTGCCGCGGCTGCCGCCATTATCGGTGACAGCATCAACTACGAAATTGGCAAGTGGTCAGTCACTTCCGGGGCCAAGCACAGCTGGTTCAACAAGCTGATCAACGAAAACAACCGGCTGGCTGCGGAGAAATTCTTTGAACGACATGGCTCCATCACCATCGTGATCGGCCGTTTCATCCCCTTCATCCGGACCTTCGTGCCTTTCATTTCCGGGGGCAGCAAGATGCACTACCGGACCTTCGTCATTTACAACATCCTGGGCGGCCTGCTCTGGACGGCCCTCTTTACCAGCATCGGCTACTTCTTCGGCAACTTCCCAGTCGTCAAGGACCACTTCTCCTTGATCGTGATCGGCATCATCCTGGTTTCGGTCGTGCCAATCATGGTTGTGGCCTTGAAGAAGAGAATGACCATGCGGCGCGAGCAAAAGTTCGACAATTAAAGCAGACAAAAAATAAGGACCTGACGGTCCTTATTTTTTTCGGTCTATATTCTGTTTAAATACTTTCCAGCTTACTTTTTCAGCAAATACCGGGCCAGGTAGAGCTCATAAATCGCTCCGCCAACGGCAAAGCAGGAGGCAAAGAAACCTTCCGTCAAGACGTTGATGATTGGATCAGTCGCCGGGTCAAAAAGCCAGTTGTCATTGCGGAAAAAGAAAGTATGGAAGACCCGGAAGAAACTGTCAAAGTCGGTCAAGGCAAAAGGCATGACCACGACCGGCAGCAGCATCAAGAGCAGAGCTTGGGTCTGGGTCAATTTAATTGGCTTCTTGTAATTGCGAAAATAGCTGCTAAGGGCCAAACATAAGAGGAAAACCAGCTCGGCCAGAATAAAGAGATTCTTGACATCGGCAAAGTGGGAAGCCGCTGAAGCCGAAGTTGGCAAGTTGCTCATCTTGAGCTTGGTCTGACCGGGCCAGACCAGGTAAAGCAGGAGCTGGTTGTAATTGCTCATGACCTGGCCCACGGTCAGGTTGACCGTTTGGTGAGTCTTCTCCAGCAAGGTAAAAAGCAAAAGCAGGGGCCAGCTGACCACGATCGCGCCGACGACGGCACTGGAGACCGCGAATAGAAAATGAAAAAGGGGCTGGCCCAGTTTGCTCAAAAAATTTTTCATAGGCTAAATTCGTCCAAATTATTCACTAAATAAGTCGGCGGCGTGAGGCCGGCCAGGTCCGCCTTTTGGGTCACCCCGGTCAAGGTCAAAAGGGTGTCGACTCCGCTGTTGATTCCGGCCATGATGTCGGTTGGATAGTTGTCCCCAACGATCAAGGCTTCTTCCGCCTTTACGCCGGCTAAGTCCAAGGCGCGGTTAACGATGATGGCTTCCGGCTTGCCGATAAAAAGCGGCTTTTGCCCAGAGGCGACTTCCAAAGCCGCGCAAATTGAGCCGTTGCCTGGCCGCAGTTCCTTGCCCACCGGCAGGTTCTGGTCGGAATTGGTGCCAATAAAGACCGCCCCCCGGTGAATGCAGCGGGTGGCCACCATGAGCTTGTGGTAAGTCAAATCCGTGTCCATCCCCACGATCACGTAGTCAGGATTTTCCTCGTCATAGAAGAATTCCGGCCGGTCCAGGATTTCCTTCCACAGGCCAATTTGTCCAATGATATAGACACCGATCGGCCTTTTCGCCTCTTTTTCCAAAATATAGCTGGCCGTGGCCATGCTGGGCGTGTAGATCTTGGAAACATCCGTCTTGACCCCATGCCCGGCCAATTTGTCAGCCACCATCTGGGGCGTCCTGGTCGTGTTGTTGGTCAAAAATAAGTAGTCAAGGCCCGCCTCATCCAGGCGCTTGACAAAGCGGACGCCGGATTCAATAGTCTCCTTGCCCCGGTAAATCGTCCCGTCCAAATCAATCAAAAATAAGCGGTAATCTTTCACGGCTTCTTCTTTCTAATCACAAATGCCTTGTGCCGGCGGTTCTTCTTGCGGCCTTCGGCATAGCTGCCCTTCTTGGGCCGGCCGTCCTTGACCTTTCTCTCGGTAAAAGCCGCCTTGTTCTTCGGCCGCTTTTTGGCTGGCCGCCGGCGCTGGGTCGGCCGGGGCTTGCGGCTTGGCTGGAGGGACTCCAAGATGAAGTAAGGAGCGCCCGGGTTGCAGTATTCAGTCAAGTAGTCAACGATAGTCGACTTTTTCCGGTCAATGGAGGTCTTGACATAGTCATTGTAAAAGCCCCTAAGGCGCAGGTGCTCGCTGGAAACATCCCCGACCAGGTAATCGTATTGGTCCAGGTATGGATCGTACTTTTGCTTCAAGACTTCCCGGTCCAAGGCATCCCGCTGGTTGACCAAAAGGCGGTATTCGCGCTGGTTGATCACGACCTTTTCGCCGGCAACCACGACTTCTGCCAAAGGGTGGAGGGGCTTGGCTTCAGCTGTTTCTTCTTTTTGCTCTTTCCTGCCCCTAGCTTCTTTCAGCTTTTTCTCCTTCTCTTTATCTTTTTTCGCTTCTTTCTGCTCTTTCCTCAATAAGTTCACCTTCTTTTTTTACAGGATATTTGCGGCCTAAGTAGTCACCTACGACTTCCCTTAAGAACTGCGGGAAGAGGAATTCATTTTCACCGACGATGGCCAAAGTCGGGAAAAACGGAATCAAGACATAGTGGTCCAAGACGGCAATCTTGTACTCTTCTGCCGGATCCAGCAATTGCCCGTTGACGAAAACGTTCCTGGTCATCCGGTCATACTTGATCCCCTTGTAGTAGACCTCGCCAAAAATCTTTCCTCTGAAGCTCATCCCAATCAATGGGTAATGTTCCAAAAAATGCCGGTTTTTTTCCACTTCCATGACCAGCCGCCACAAGTCCCGGCCTAAAAGGGTGGTCCGGACGACATGCATCGGGTGCGGCAAGGCATGCTGGAGGTCAAACTGGTTGATGAGGCCGCTCTTGAACGGAGTCAAAAAGAGGCCTGTACTGAGCATGGCCAGGTCGGTTCCGGCAAAGTCAGCGATCGCTTCAAGGGAAACGTCAATAGCCGCCATTTTGTCATCCTTGAACTTCTCTGGCAAGTCTGCCACCTGCCGGCTCTGCAGCATCTTTTGCCCTTCATCATATAAGGCAGCAATTTCTGCTTCATCGCCTTCCTCACTTGGCAAATCCGCCACTGGCACAGTAGTTGGTTTAATCGAAAGGATCTTGTGGTCATCGCCGATTTCCAAGCTGATGTCGCCCACATAATTGCCCCACTTGCCCGTCTGGGTGATCCAAGTGTGGCCTTCCTTGACCCCTTTTTCCAAAAGGGTGTGGCTGTGCCCGCCCACGATCAGGTCAATTTCCGGGTAGTGCTTGGCCAGCCACTGGTCCATTCTGAGGCCCACGTGGGTGATCAGAATCAAGCAGTCGTACTTGCCGGCAATTTCCGGCAAAACCCGGTCCATGGTCTCGCCCAGCATCTTGATCTGCCAATGATTAGGCCCGTAAGTCAGCGGATAAGCGGCGGTTAAGCCCACTAGTGCCAGGCGGGTCCCCTTCTTGGTCTTGATGATCTTGTAGTCATTGGCCCAGGCCGGCCAGCTGCCGTCTTCTTCTCTGAGGTTAGACAAGAGGACCGGGAAGTTGGCGTGGTCAAAAAGCCGCTCCAAAACGGCATGGGGGTTGGAAATCCCCTCATTGTTGCCGATCGTAATGGCATCATAATGAAAGTCGTTCATCAAGCGGATGTTGGCCTGGCCTTCTGTAGCATCAGACAAGGGATGGGACCGGTCCATAAAGTCGCCGGCGTCAAAGGTCAATACCTGGTCGGCCGTCGCCGTTATTTGCACCTGGTGCAAATAACGCCTGATTTTTGGAAAATGCTCAAAGTGCGAGTGCAGGTCGTTGGTATGCAAAATCCGCAAAGTTTCCATTATCTTCCTCCTAGCCGATCTTGTTGGCTTTCAAAACCATTTCATAAGCATCCCTAACTGGACCTTTGGGCTTGTCCCATTCCACCCATTGCGGGTTCTCCCAGTCTTCTTCATTCATCAAAGTATGCAGCTGGTAGGCCTTGTTAATGTACTGCTCGTAGGTTTCCAGCGCCTTGGTACGCGGGATGTTGATAACCAGAATCCGCACATTCTTGATTAAGCCATTGTTGACGGCCAGTTCCGCGAAGCCATTTTGGTCGATGTTGGAAATTTCATAGTACTGGCTGCCGTCATTTCTGGTAATCTCTTCGATCAAGTCAAATTGCTCGTATAAGTGATCCATTTGTGTCCCCCATTCTTATAAAAAGATTGTAACACAAAGTTCAGTTGCCTTTGCCCGGACGAAACTAAAAGAGCCCGCCGTTTGGCAGGCTCTTTAGAAAAATCTTACTTGTTCAAGGTACTTTGCTTCTTGATCAGTTCGTATGGCAAAACGATGTGCTTGTCTTCCAGGCCTTCATCGTTCATCAGCTTGGTCAGCATTCTCATGGCCACGGCACCCAAGTCGTAGAGCGGCTGCTTGATCGTGGTCAAGGCTGGCCGGACAACTGAAGCGATTTGGGTCGCGCTGGCCGTAACGATTTCAAAGTCTTCCGGCACCTTAGCCCCGCGGTCCAAAGCTGAGTTGAGCAGGCCAACTGAGGAAACGTCCTTGGTGACGATGGCCCCGTTGATCCCCTTCTTGGCCAGTTCCGGGTAAAGGTTGTAGCCGTCGGAGTAGTCCTTGATGCTGTCAAAAATCTCGCAGCCTTCCAGTTCATTGTCAGCCACGAACTTCTCAAAGGCCGGAATCCGGTGGTCCCGGTTGATTGGCGCTTCCTTGTCGCCTACAACCAAGGCCAGCTTCTTCTTGCCGTCGTTTAAGAGCAGGTTCAAAGCTTCCGTGTCGGCCTTCTTGTAGTCGATGTTGACTGACGGAAATTCCAGGTTGTCGGAAACAGTTCCGGCCAAAACTACTGGCGTGTCGGTCCGCTTGAAGGCTTCAGCTGCTTCTTCAGACAGCTTGTTGGACATGTAAATGACCCCGTCAACCTGCTTGTTGAGCAAGCCTTGAATGACGGCGTCTTCCTTCATCAAGCGGTTTTCCACGCTGGAGATGATGATATTGTACTTGTACAAAACGGCAATGTCGTCGATCCCCTTTGACAATTCAGCGAAGTACAAGTTGGTCAAGTCCGGCACGATCAAGCCGACCGTTGTGGTCCGCTTTGAAGCCAGACCCTGCGCTACCGCGTTTGGTTGGTAGTGCAGACGCTTGATAACTTCCATGACCCGGTCACGGGTTTCCTTACGGACATTGTTGTTGCCGTTGACTACCCGGGAAACCGTGGCCATTGAGACCTTGGCTTCCCGAGCAACATCGTAAATGGTTACATCTTGCTTATGCATAATAACAGCCCCACCTATCTAAATACTAATTACTGATTTAATGATACCATGAGAACGCTTTTGGTGCAATCGCTTACAGCTACTTTTTCAGATTTTTTCAGTTTTTTTAGTGCTATACTGAGGTTAATTTCATTAGTAAGGAGAATTTTGCCATGAATTTAGACAAATTACAAAACTGGCTGCAGGAAAACGGGATGGACGTGGCCTACGTTTCCAGCCCGACTACCATCAACTATTTCACGGGTTTCATTACTGATCCTGAAGAAAGAATCTTCAAGCTTTTCGCCTTCAAGGACGCTGAACCCTTCCTCTTCTGCCCGGCTTTGAACTATGAAGAAGCCAAGGCATCTGCTTGGGACGGGGACGTGGTCGGCTACCTGGACAGCGAAGACCCATGGAGCAAGATCGCTGACGAAATCAAGAAGCGGACCAAGGACTATCAAAACTGGGCTGTCGAAAAGAACGGCTTGACGGTTGCCCACTACCAGGCCCTGCACGCTCAATTCCCGGACGCTGACTTCTCCAAGGACTTGTCTGACTTTATTGCCCACATCCGCCTCTTTAAGACAGAAAGCGAACTGGTTAAGATGCGCAAGGCCGGGGAAGAAGCCGACTTTGCCTTCCAGATCGGTTTTGAAGCCCTCAGAAACGGGGTTACCGAACGGGCAGTAGTCAGCCAGATTGAATACCAATTGAAGCTGCAAAAGGGCGTGATGCAGACCAGCTTTGACACCATCGTTCAAGCCGGCGAGAACGCGGCTAACCCCCACCAAGGGCCAAGCATGAACCAAGTTAAGCCAAACGAACTGGTGCTTTTTGACTTAGGGACCATGCACGAAGGCTACGCTTCTGACTCCAGCCGGACGGTTGCTTACGGGGAACCGACTGACAAGATGCGGGAAATCTACGAAGTCAACCGGACTGCCCAGCAAGCAGCCATCGACGCGGCTAAGCCAGGCATGACGGCCAGCGAACTTGACGGGGTAGCCCGCAAGATCATCACTGACGCTGGCTATGGTGAATACTTCATCCACCGCTTGGGCCACGGGATCGGGATGGAAGTTCATGAATTCCCATCCATCGCTAACGGCAACGACGTCGTTTTGGAAGAAGGCATGTGCTTCTCCATTGAACCAGGGATCTACATCCCAGGCTTTGCCGGCGTCCGGATCGAAGACTGCGGGGTCCTCACCAAGGAAGGCTTCAAGCCATTCACCCACACCAGCAAGGAATTGAAGGTTCTGCCGGTTAAGGAATAAGAATGAAAAACAAACAAAAATGACGAGTCTTGCGGCTCGTCATTTTTTATATTCGCGTTTACTATTCTTGATCTGGACTAGTCGGCGTGGTTGGTTCAGCCGGTGCACTTGGTTCTTCCGGCTTCTCTTCCCCTTCTTCGCTCTTTTCAGCATTGTCCAGGTCGCTGGCGTCTTGTTCGCCAGGCTGGTTAGCTGAATCATCGATTACGATGTCGTCGAAGTCCTTCAGTTCAGAATCATCTTCAATGTTCTTTGGGAAAGAAGCCAGTTGATTCTTCAAGATTTCCGTCCCGTTGTCGTACTTTTCCTTCAAGTCTTCAACGTTTGGATTGCTCTTAAGCTTGTCCTTGACTTCTTCAATCTTGTCGTCTGAGATCAGGCTGGCAGCTGCAACCCCAGCAGCAGCCCCAAAGACGGCCCCTAATAAAAAGCTACCAAATTTGCTCATGGTTGTTCTCCTTTTCTTAATCCTGACCCTTCCGCCGGAAATGTCTGGCAAAAGCCGACGTAATTACGGAAGTGATCATTCCCGTCCGGGTAAAGTGGGCATTGGAAACCTTGTTGATCATCTTCTTGGATGATTCGTTGATGTCTGAGACGCTTTGGCCCAGGTCAGCTGCGGCCTGCACGACCGGCTGCAAAGTTTCCATCTTGCCATTGACGTCTTGCAAAAGCGCGTCGGTCTTTTCCAAGAGTCCGCCGGTCTGCTTCATCAAGTCATCCATGTCGTTAGTCAATTTGGCCAAAGAATCATTGGTCAATTGGACTGTCTTCTCAGCCTCTTTCAAAGTCTTAGAAACATTAAGCAACATGGGAATCGTGAACAGGACCAGTACCAAAAAGGCAATGGCCGCGATCAAACCGGCTAAAGCGCCAAATGAAATTGTCATAGCTTGCTTCCTTTCCTTTCTAAAAAAAGTCTAGCATGAAAACGATTTAGACACAATCGAAAGATTTTCCGAAGTTTTTGCCCGCTTTTCTGTTATCCTTTAAGCATAGCTGAAAGGAGCATTTTTTCAATGAAAAATCTTGATTTCAAAATTGCCGGCATCTCCATCGACGTCGACAAGCTTTTTACCAGCGGCGTGACCATCCTCTGGAAGCTGCTGATTTCCACCCTGGTCTTCTACCTGGTCAGCCATTTTGGCCGCAAAATCATCAAGCGCTACCTGGACAAGCACAACGACAAGCTGGTCCTGTCAAAGAGGTCCCAGACCATCTCAGCCCTGGTGAACAGCCTCTTCCGCTACACCATGGTCTTTTTCTATGTCTACTCCATCTTGACCATCCTGGGCATCCCCGTCGGCACCTTGATTGCCAGTGCCGGGATCTTCTCCTTGGCCATCGGCCTTGGCGCCCAGGGCTTCATGAGTGACCTGGTCAACGGCTTCTTTATCTTAAGTGAAGGCCAGTATGACGTCGGCGACAATGTCGAAATCGGCACTGAAACCGGGACCGTGACCCAGCTGGGCCTCAGAACCACTCAGATCGTCACCACCGATGGTACCTTGATCTTCATCCCCAACCGGCAGATTTCCATCGTCAGAAACCTGACTCACGGCGGGATTGGCCTTAACCTGGACATGAACCTGGATGCGGACACCGACCTCAAGCTGCTGGCCAGCCTGCTGGACCAAGCTGATGAAAAGCTGCTTGACTGGCACGACAAGCTGGTCAGCGGGCCAACCCAAATTGGGGTTGTCAGCCAGCAGGGGCAGACCATCACCTACCGGGTCCACTTCCAGGTCAAGCCGGGCTTTGAAGGCAAAATCCGTCAGGCCTACTGGCAGACCTACCTGCAGTACTTACGGGTCAACCAGATCAAATTTGGCCAGGAACCAGTCATCATCAACAATAGTAAAAAAGCTTGATCTAAAAATGCTGAGCCGCGGCCCAGCATTTTTTATTTGATCTTAGTTGAATTGAGCGAACCAGGCTGGCAGTTCTTCGATCAAAGCCTTGACTGCCTTGCCCCGGTGGGAAACTTCGTTCTTTTCTTCAGTGGTCATTTCAGCGAAAGTCTTGCCCTTGCTTGGTACGTAGAAGAGCGGGTCGTAGCCGAAGCCATCCTTGCCGCGAGGAATTGCCAGCACTTCACCTTCGCAGGTGCCAGTTACAACCAGGTCCTTGTCTTCGTGGCCTGGCATGGTCAAGACCAGGGTAGTGACAAACTTGGCTTGACGCTGGTCTTGCGGAACCCCGCCCAAGGCTGCCAAAAGCTTGCCGTTGTTTCTAGCATCGTTGTGGGCTTCACCGCCGTAGCGGGCTGAGTGAACGCCAGGAGCGCCATTCAGTTTCTTAACCCGCAAGCCTGAATCGTCAGCCAAAGTTGGCAGCTTGCTGAAGTCTGCCAAAGCGTGGGCCTTCAGCTTAGCGTTGGCTTCAAAAGTCGTGCCCTTTTCGTTGACGTATGGCGGGTTGTCCAAATCTGCATTTGACTTAAGCTCGATGTCCAGACCAGCCTTCTTGAAAGCTTCCTGCAATTCCTTAACCTTGTTTTGATTATCTGTAGCAAACAATAGTACTTGAGTCATATAGTGCTCCTATCATTTCAAAAAATAAAAAATCTCTCTACTGAAATTTTACCACTTATTCAAGCCTTTTCGAACTTACAAAGAGAGTAATTTCTGCTATTTTCACCGCTTTTTCAGTCCTGGAGAACTTTTTTCTATTTTCCGGCGATTTCCTAGCCTTTTTCTAAAACTTGTTAAAAAATTTCACCATCCTGTAATATTTAGGGTAGAATGAAAACAGCGAATAAGGATGAGGATTATGTCAGAACACAACGAACACGTATACTTTGTCAATCAACTATACCGCGACTTCTTGTTGCCAACGATTTTAGGCGGGGACACGCCGGCGATTCTTTACTGGGCCGGCAAGCGGATCACCCGCAAATATGCCCTCAGTGAATTTGAAGACTTAAGCGAATTCTTCAAGATGGCTGAATTTGGCGATTTGACCATCGTCAAGGAGCGCCGCTCCTCAGTCATCTTCTCCTTGAGCGGGCAGCCAATCAGCGACCGCCTGGCTGCCGGCAGCCGGGAATTCTCCCTGGAGAGCGGGATGATCGCCGAAGCGGTTGAACAAAACCGGGGCCGGTCAGCTGAAGCTGAAATCAGCGTTGACGACAAGAAGCAGACCGTCCAGATCACTGCTTTCTTCTAGCAAGCCAGAAGATTGGGCTAGATAAAAGAATATATAAAAAATACCAGAGCCAACGGCTCTGGTATTTTTGTTTCTATTCGATTTTTTATTTCTTAGTCAGCGTACTGGTCAAGAATTTCGTTCAGCTTTTCCTTTGGAGTGTAGCCAGTCAAACGGTCAACTACTTGCCCGTTCTTCTTGATCAAGAGGGTTGGGATGGCCATGATGCCAAAGTTCTTGGCCGTTTCCGGGTTGTCGTCTACGTCCATCTTGGTGAAGTGAACGTCTTGTCTTTCTTCAGCCAAAGCTTCGATGACTGGTGACTGCATCCGGCAAGGGCCGCACCAAGTTGCCCAAAAGTCAACCAGAGCTACGCCATCCTTGGTTTCTTCTTCAAAAGTTGCGTCAGTAATTGCATCTACCATGTAAATACCTCAAATCATTAATCTTAAAAACATTATTTTCTACTTGATGTTTTAAGTTTACTAGATCTACTTACTTTTTGCAAGTAACTTGCCTACTTTAAGGTCACGATCGTGGCCCCAGTCCCGCCTTCATTGGCTGGCGCGTAGCTGTAGGCCTTCACGTGCTTGTTGCGCTTGAGGTACTGCTGGACTCCCTGCCGGATAGCCCCGGTCCCAATCCCGTGGATGATGGTGACGGTGCTAAGACCGGACAAAAGAATGGTGTCAAAGTACCGGTCCAAATTAACCATGGCTTCCTCATAGCGCTGCCCGCGTAAATCCAGTGAGCTGTGGGCCCGGCTGGACCGGGAGGCGGAAGTAGCCCGTCTTTGGGCCTGCTGCTTCTGTCCGGCGGCCAGCTTGTCGATGTCTCTGTCGGTCACCTTGAGCTTGATCCGGCCCAGGGAAACCTCATAGTCATGCTCGCCCAGCTTCTTGGTGACCGTCCCGGTCTGCCCGTAAGACAGAACCTTGACCTTGTCACCCACCTGGACATGGTGGCGCTTCTTTTCCTTTTGCAAGACCTTGTTCTTGGCCAAGTTGGCCTCCTGCTTGGCCAGCTGGTTGAATTCGCCCTTGGCGTCCATCAGCTGGTTGGTCTTGACCTGCATCCCTTCCTTGCGGGCTTCTTCCAGCTCGGCAATAATCTTGTCGGCCTTCTTGCGCTTCTTGGCCACAATTTCGTTGGCCCGGTCCTGGGCAAAGTCCAGCTGCTTTTGGACCCGCTGGTTGTAGATGTCCAAGGCATCCTGCAGCTTCTTTTCCAGCTGCTTGGCCCGGTCCAGGCTGGCCTGCAGCTTCTGCTTGTTTTCCGTAGCCAGTTTAGTCTGCTTGTTTAATTCGTCGATCATGTGGTTGATGTCAGAATCATCGCTGCTCATCAGCTTCTCAGCCCCAACTACCACGTCTTCCCGCATGCCCAAACGGCGGGCAATGGCAAAGGCGTTACTGTGGCCCGGGATCCCCATCTGCAGGCGGTAGGTTGGCGACAGGGTCTTGATGTCAAATTCCATGGAGGCGTTGGTCGTCCGCTCTCTGTTGTAGCCATAGAGCTTGAGTTCCGGGTAGTGGGTCGTGACGATGATCTTGGCCCCCTTCTTTCTGAAGAAGTCCAAAATCGAGATTGCCAGGCTGGCCCCTTCTTCTGGATCGGTCCCGGCCCCGATTTCGTCGATCAAGACCAGGCTTTGGTCACTGACCCGCTTCATGATCGCCACGATGTCGTTGATATGGGATGAAAAAGTACTCAGCGACTGCTCGATTGACTGTTCGTCCCCGATGTCGGCAAAGATCTGGTCAAAAACGGCCACGCTGGAACCTTCATTAGCCGGAATAAAGAGGCCGGATTGAGCCATCAGCTGCAGCAGCCCTGCCGTCTTCAAAGTGATCGTCTTACCACCCGTGTTGGGCCCGGTGATCAAGATCGTGTCAAAGTCCTGGCCCAAAGCGATATCGTTGGCCACAACCTTGTCTGGATCGATTAAGGGGTGACGCGCCCCCAGGAGCTTAAAGGACTGGTCAGCAGATAAAAGCGGCTGGCTGGCCCGCATTTGCTTGGCTAATTTTGCCTTGGCCTGGAGGAAGTCCAATTCGCTTAAAGCCGCGGCCACCCGCTTGATGGCCTCCATCTCTTCTCTGGCGTCCAAAGATAATTCGTGGAGAATCCGGCGAACTTCCTGCCGCTCTTCAGCCAGCAGGTTCTGCAGGCGGTTGTTCAAGGGCAGGATGGCGGCCGGTTCGACAAACAAGGTCTGGCCGGAGGCACTTTGGTCATGGACCACCCCGCCAAACTTGTTACGGTATTCCTGCTTAACCGGAATGACATAACGGTCATCCCGGATAGTCACGATCTGTTCTGACAGGTACTGGCCGTTCTTGCCCTTTGTGTAGGCGGTCATCTTTTCCTTGATTTCCGCTTCGGTTGCCAAGCGGCCGTGGCGCAGACGGGCCAGGTCAGCTGAAGCGGTATCCAGGACTTCCCCGTCATAAGTCAAAGAAGTGCGCAGGCGCCGGTAAAGGTCATCCGGCAGTTCCAGCCCCTCCAGCAAGGCATCAATTGCCGCCAAATCCAAAGTTTCGTTTTCTTCCGCGTCTTCTACAAAGCGGCTGCTTTCCTGGGCCAGGGTGAAAATCAGCAGGATATTGCCTAATTCCAGGGCGTTCAAGTCGGCCTTGACCTTTAAACGCTTGAGGCTTGGCTCAACATCTTGAAAGTCGGTCAAGGGCAGCTGGCCCTTGATCCGGTCCAAATCAACCAAGGCCTTGGTTTCGCTTAAGGCCCGGCTGACCGTCTCCCGGTCGCTGGCCGGCTGAAGCTTTAAGGCCTTGCTTTTAGCCGGGGCCGTTATCGCCTGGTCGGCCAGGCGGCTGGTAATTTCCTGGTATTCCAGTATGTCTAAAATTTTGTGATTCATCATCTCAGTAATTTTGTCTAAAAATTTTTTCCTAACAAAAAAAGCGGGCTAAGCACCCGCTTCTTTCTTATTCTGCAGAATCGTCGCCGCTCAAACGGTCATCTTCAAGGAAGGTGTTGAGCACCCCTTGAACCATGTCCCATTCAGCGTCAGAGGTGATTTCGTGCAGGTCGCTGCTGGTTACGTCGCCGTCTTCGTCGGCATCGTAGCTGAAAGCCTGGACTTCAATTTCGTCGTCATCTTCTACAGCTGCCGGGTAAAGCAGGATGTAGGACTTGTCATTGTCGTCAGAATGGAAAGTAAACAATACTTCAAATAATTCTTCGTTGCCGTCTTCATCGATCAAGGTCAGTTGTCTGTCTTGATCTTCGGCGCTAACTTCAAAAGCCATAGTTATTCCTTTCGCTGTAAATCCAAATAGTTCTGCAAAATCAACACAGCTGCCATTTGGTCAACGACCTCCTTGCGCTGCCGGCGATCATGCATTCCCGCCTCTTCAACCAAAATCCTCTCCGAGGCCACGGTCGTCAAGCGTTCATCGTCATAGTAGACTGGCAAGCCGAACTTCTGCTCCAGGCGCTCGCCCATGGCCTTGCTCCGGCTGACCGACCGGCCGGCCGTTCCATCCATGTTCTTGGGCAGGCCCAGGACGAAGCCGTCCGCGTCATACTCACGGACCAGCTTCTTTAAGGACCGCATGCCGAAATTGTGCCGGTCTTCATCAATCGGAATCGTCATCACTGCCTGGGCGGTGATGCCCAAAGGGTCGCTGACGGCCACCCCGATGGTCTTGGAGCCGACGTCCAAACCCAGCAGGCGCATTACTTGTCCTTGCCCAGGTAGCTCTTGACCAGTTCTTCGATGATTTCATCGCGTTCGTGCTTCAAGATCAAGTTCCGGGCGTCGTTGTGGCGTGGGATGTACGCTGGGTCGCCTGAAAGCAGGTAACCCACGATTTGGTTGATCGGGCTGTAGCCCTTTTCTTCCAGGGCCTTGTATACGTCTTCCAGAGTGTCGCGGATGTTCTTTCCCTTATTCTGGTTAAAATCAAAGTGCATCGTCTTATCAAGCGAACTCATTGTTATTCCCCCTCTTTTGTCTATTCTACTTAAAAATTTTCCTTAACTCAATTATTTAGCCTAATTAGTCCAGCTGGCTGACTGCAGCGTCAATGGCATCCTGCAGGCCTTCAGGCTTCTTGCCGCCGGCTTGGGCCATGTTTGGCCGGCCGCCGCCGCCACCGCCGAAGATGGCTGCCACGCTCTTGATCAAGTCGCCGGCCTTCAGGCCCTTGTCCAGGGCCTTTTGGCCCAGGCTGATCAGCATGTTGGCCTTGTCTTCTGACTTAGCGCCCAGGATCAAGACGTCAGACTTGCCTTCGCTCTTCCATTGGTCAGCGATTTCCCGCAAGTCGTTCATCCCCTTGACGTCAGCAATCGTGGCGATAACCGTCAAGTCGCCAACCGTCTTGACTTGGTCAAAGATCTTGCCGGCCTTGGAAGCGTTGATTTGTGCTTCGTAAGCGGCATTTTGCTTTTCAGCACTTCTGAGTTCTTCTTGCAGGCTGGCAATCTTGCTTTGGATGCCATCTGCCTTAGTAGCCTTAACTTCAGCCTGGATCTGGTCCAGGATGTCTGAGCGGCCGGCTAAGTATTCGTAAGCCAGCTTGGAAGTTACGGCTTCAATTCTTCTGACCCCGGCACCGATGGCTTGTTCAGAAATGATCTTGAAGACGCCGATTTGGGAGGTGTTGTCGCAGTGGGTACCCCCGCAGAATTCGATGGAGAAGTCATCCATTTGCACGACTCTGACCTTATCGGTGTACTTGCCGTCAAAGAGGGCCAAAGCGCCCATCTTCTTACCAGTTTCCGGATCAGTTTCCGTGGTCTTGACCTGAATTGCTTCCCAGATCTTTTCGTTGACGATCTTTTCAACGTTCTTCAGTTCTCTTGGCGTGGTTGGGTCAAGGGAAGTGAAGTCGAATCTCAAGTAGTCTGGTTCAACGACTGACCCGGCCTGGTGGGTGTGTTCACCCAAAACTTGCCGCAGGGCAGCGTGCAAAAGGTGGGTAGCTGAGTGTGAGTGGCGCAGGCCTTCCCGGCGAGCGCGGTCAATCTTCAGCTTATAGGTCTGCCCCTTTTCAAGCGGCAAGATCACGTCAACGAAGTGCAGGTTCTGGTCGTTAGGCGCGTGCTGCACGTCAACTACCCGGGCAACCAGGTTGCCTTCTTCATCGTAGATGTCACCGTGGTCAGCCACCTGGCCGCCCCGTTCAGCGTAAAATGGCGTCTTGTCGAAGATCAAGGTTGCCTTTTCGCCGTCAGCCTTGTCAACCAGCTTGTCGTCAACGATGATGTCAACCAGCTTGCTTTCTTCTTCGTAGACCCCGTATTCAAAGACGCTCTTGTCCTTGATTTCCATCAAGGTTTCGTCTTGTGAACCCATGGATTGCAGGTTGCCCCGGGCCTTGCGAGCACGTTCCTTTTGTGCTTCCATCTCAGCGTCAAAGCCTGCTTTGTCAACCTTGAGGCCCTTGTCTTCAGCAGCTTCAACCGTCAATTCGTAAGGGAAGCCGTAAGTGTCGAACATCTTGAAGGCATCCTTGCCGGAGATGGTCTTGTCTTCGCTGTTTTCAGCCTTGTCAATCAAGTCATCCAGCAAAGTCAAGCCGGCTTCCAAAGTTGCGCCGAAGCGGTCTTCTTCGTTTTTGACAACCTTGCTGATAAATTCTGCCTGGTCGCTGACTTCTGGGTAGTGGCTCTTCATGATGTCGCCGACAACTGGCACCAGCTTGTAAAGAAAGGCACCATCGATGCCCAGCTTGCGGCCGTTCAAGGCTGCCCGCCGCAAAAGCCGGCGCAAAACGTAGCCGCGGCCGTTGTTGCCTGGCAAAGCCCCGTCACCGATGGCAAAGGAAATGGCCCGGATGTGGTCAGCGATGATCTTGAAGGAAGTGTCGTCAGCCTTGTTTGCGCCGTACTTCTTGCCCGCGCTCATTTCTTCAGTAGCGTGGATGATTGGCAGGAAGAGGTCGGTTTCAAAGTTGGTCGGTGCATCTTGCAGGATGGAAAGGACACGTTCCAGACCCATCCCGGTATCGATGTTCTTGTGTGGCTGTTCAACGTAGCTGCCATCTGGCAGGTGGTTGAATTCTGAGAAGACGATGTTCCAGATTTCCAGGTAACGGGCGTTTTCACCACCTGGGTAGTTTTCAGGGTCATCTTCTGGCACGTCATTGTTTTCCTGGCCGCGGTCGTAGAAGATTTCTGAGTCAGGACCACATGGGCCTTCACCGATGTCCCAGAAGTTGTCTTCCAATTGCACGATGTGGTTTTCCGGCAGGCCGACTACTTCATGCCAGATCCGGTGAGCTTCGGTATCCTTAGGGTAAACAGTCACGTAAAGCTTGTCCTTGTCCAGGTCCAGCCAGTCAGGACTGGTCAAAAATTCCCAAGCCCAAGGAATAGCTTCTTCCTTGAAGTAGTCACCAACTGAGAAGTTGCCCAGCATTTCAAACAAGGTTTGGTGGCGGGCAGTCTTGCCGACGTTTTCAATGTCGTTGGTTCTGATTGACTTTTGTGAGCTGGTAATCCGGCGGTTCTTTGGCACGACTGAGCCGTCGAAGTACTTCTTCATGGTTGCCACCCCGGAGTTGATCCAGAGCAAAGTCGGGTCATCCTTTGGAATCAGGCTGGCTGACTGCATGACCATGTGGCCGTGTTCAGCAAAAAAGTCGAGGAACATTTGCCGAAATTCTGAACTGTTTAACTTTTTCATCAAAATCTCCTAAAAATACAAAAAACAAGCATGTTTGCTTGATTCAAGGACGCTCTAGACGCGGTACCACCTTGATTGCAACAATGCTTGTTACCTCTTGATTATCTTAAATTGATCACTTTAAGGAGCATTTTCTGGCCAGCGATAAACCCTTCCCAGCTGCCGGTTCTCTCTTTGAATCGGCTGGACAGAAAACATATCTTAAACGTCACTAATTTTACTACTTAGAGAAAAAATGTCAACGGTTTTGTTCGCGCTTGCGCTTACGGAGGCGCTTTTGGTGGCGCATTTCATGCCGGGCTTCAATCTTCCGCTTCTTGCGGTTATCTTCTTGGATAGCCTGCTTGATCTTCTTTTTGTAGCCAGGCTTGCGCTTGGACTTGACCTTCTTGACCACGCCCTTCATGTGGGGGTCAAGCTGGCGGTTTGAGGCAGTCCGGTTGTCCCGGCGGCGGTAGTGGGTCCGCGGAGCGAGTGCCCCGTCCTTGATTTCCACGAAGTCAAAGTGGACGCCCATGTGCTCCAAGGCCCCGACCCGGTTCATCTCTTCTTCTCTGACCAAAGTCACGGCGTGGCCCGGCAGGCCGTTCCGGCCAGTCCGGCCGATCCGGTGGATGATGAATTCCAGGTCCTTGGGAATCTCGTAGTTGATGACCAGGCTGACGCCAGGCAGGTCGATCCCCCGGGCAGCCAGGTCACTGGCTACGACGTACTGGTACTGGCCGGCCCGGACTTCCCGTAGGGTCCGCTTTCTTTCCCTTTCGGTAATGCCGCCATGGATCTTGGCCACCTTGAGCCCTTGCTTGGCCAGGTAGTCAGCCAGTTCGTCGACCATCTGCTTGGTATTGGCAAAAACCAAGGCCAAGTAAGGCTGGCCCATGGTCAAAAGCTTGTAGACGATCTTCTTTCTGTCCTTGCTGCCGATGTCCAAGAGGTCGTTCTTGATCGTTGGGGCAATAACGGCCGGGTTGTCGATCACGATTTCTTCCGGCTTGGCCATGTACTTCCGTAAAAAGTTGGTCAGCTTGACCGGAATCGTAGCTGAAAAGGCGGACATGACCACGTCCTTTGGCAGACGGGCGGCAATCTTGTCCACGTCGCCCAAGAAGCCCAGGTCCAGGGTCATGTCAGCTTCGTCGATGACGAAGTTCTTGACCTGGTCCAAAAGCAGGATCTTCTTGTCAGCAAAGTCCAAAAGCCGGCCCGGAGTGGCGATAACCAGCTGGGGCTTGTTCTGCTCAAATCTGGCGATCTGCCGGTCCCGGTCGCTGCCCCCGGCCAGGTGGGCAATGGAAATGTTCAAGCCAGAGGCATCTCTTAGCTGGCGGGCTACCCGGTAGAGCTGGTCAGCCAGTTCCCGGCTTGGGGCCGTGACGATAGCTTGCACATAGCGGGCGTCTTCGTCAATGGAGTTTAAAATCGGAATCAAGTAGGCGTGAGTCTTCCCGCTCCCCGTGGCCGCTTGCACGATCACGCTCTCTTCTTTCAGCATGGCCGGGATGACTTTTTCTTGGACCGGAGTCGGTTTGGTAAAGCCGATCTTGGCCAGGCCCTGGCGGATTTCGCTTCTTAAGCGCGTGTCAGAAAAAATGTTATTCATGGTCTTCCTTGTATTTCTTGGTTACTTCAACTAATTCCTGGAAAATCTGGTCGATTTCCGCCTGGTCGTGGGCAGTTGCCCCTGAGGCCAGTTCGTGGCCGCCCCCGTCGTGGGCTTCAGCCAGCTTGTGGATGTAAGGGCCCTTTGACCGGTAGTGAACCCGGTAAGTGCCGTCTTCTTTTTCCACGATGACCAGCCAGGTTAGGATCCCCTTGATCCGGCCCGGGGTTGACACAGTGACTGAAGCTTGCGGTTGGGTAACGCCCAGTGCCTTTAAGTCTGCCTGGGTAATTACGGCAATAGCAACCAGGCCGCTGTCGTCCAGCTGCATTTTTTCCAGCGCCAGGCTCTGCAGCTTGGCCTGCTGGAAGGTTACTTCACTTTCGTTTCTGGCGATTTGGGAGATGTCGATCCCGGTCTTCATCAAGCGCGATACTACTTCAAAAGTGTGGGCGCTGGTCGCGTCGTACATGAAGCGGCCAGTGTCGCCGATGATGCCGGCGTAAAGAGCCAGGGCGATTTCCCGGTTAAGGGGCAGGCCTTCTGCTTCGATAAAGTCAGCGATGATTTCGCAGGCAGCGGCGGCTTTTGAGTCAACGTAAGACATGTCAGCATATGGGTCAACATCCGGGTGGTGGTCAATCTTGATCAGGTAATCCCCCATCCGGTAGCGCTGGTCAGAGATCCGCGGCGTGTTAGCCGTGTCGGTCGTGATCACCAAGGCGCCTTGGTAGTCTTCATCCTTGACTTCATCCATGGTGTTGATCCAGTCCAGGTCACCGACGTCATTTTCCCCGGTGCAGAGAATCTTCTTGTCCGGGAACTGCAGGCGCAGGCTCTTAGCTAAAGCAGCCTGGGAGCCGATAGCGTCCGGGTCGGGATTGGTGTGCCGGTGGAGGATAATGGTCGGATATTGCTTAATCTTACTGAAAATTTCGTCAAAAGTGTTCATCGCGGGGTCCTTTCTGCCTTATGAGTTCAAAATTTTATTTTAGCAAAAAATCAGCCTTTTAGCTATTCATCTGCAAAAAGACTGATTTCCTGAAAATGTGTTTCTTCAAGTTCGCCAGCTGACAAGCCTAAGAGGCGGATGCCTTCAGCCAGAAATTCCGGTTCCTTGGCCAGGAGCTCCTTAGCCAGCTGGTAAAAAATTTCCGGGTCACTGGTCGGCTGGACCTTCTGCCGGCGGGTGATGGTCTTGAAATTGCGGTCACGGACCTTTAAGACGACCACCCGGGCCAAAAGATTTCTCTGCTTCAGTTCAGCCGCCACCGTCTGGCTGAAATCCTTCAAGTAGCCTTCAGCCTGGTCTTGGTCGTAAATCACCGGCTCAAAAGTCCGCTCCTTGCCCAGTGACTTGCGCTGCCTGGAGGCCTGGACGGGGCTTAAGTCGATTCCGTAGGCATGCAGGGCCATGTAGTAGCCAAACTTCTTATAGTCTTTTAAAAGGCGGCTGAGCCCGTAATTTCTGATATCGCGGCCCGTCAAAACGCCGGCTTCTTTTAGCCGCTCCTGGGTCTTCTTGCCGATGCCGGGGAATTTCTTGATTTCCTGCCTGTCCAAAAAGGCCTGGGCCCGGTCCGGGGCAATATAAGTGCGGCCAAAAGGCTTGGCGTATTCTGACCCCATCTTGGCCAAAAACTTATTGTAGCTGACCCCGAAAGATGAGGTTAAATGCAGCTGGCGGAAAATCTGCTCTTGCAGGTAGCTGGCCAATTCCAGGGCGCTTTTGCCGGGGATCTTGCTCTGGGTCACGTCCATATATGCTTCATCCAGCGCCACGCTTTCGATCTGGTCGGTCAGTTCGTGCATTAAGTCATGCACTTGCCCGGAAACCCGGCGGTATTTTGCAAAATCGGGCTCAACGAAAACCAATTCTTCAGCTGGAATCAGCTTGACAGCTTGGGCGGCCGGCATGGCTGACCCAACCCCGTACTTTCTGGCCCGGTAGTTGGCGGTAGCGATCACGCCGTGGCCACCCGTTTTCCTGGGATCCCGGGCAATCACGACTGCCTTATTCGCCAATTCCGGCCGGTCCCGCATCTCAACTGAAGCGTAGAAGGCGTCCATGTCCAGGTGGATAATCCGGCGGGAAAAATCGTTCCTGGGCAAGAGGTCAATGTCGGCCATTACTTGTAGATCCAGCCGTCCTCAGGATCAGCAAAAATCTTGCTGGTGTCCGGTCCCATGCAGTAGGGCCGGTACTTGACTGGCTTTTCGCCGGCAGCGTTTGCCTTTTGCCAGGCAGCTTCTACCGCGTCCACGAACTTCCAATACTGCTTCAGTTCTTCCCACTTGGTAAAGTTGGTGGAATCGTTGACGAAGACATCGTGAATCAAGCGCTCATAGCCATCTGGCACTTCAGCTTGTTCATCTTCGCTGTAGCGGTAGCGCAATCTTTCCAGACGCAGGTCACCGCCAGCAACAGTCTTGCCGTTTAAGCGGAAGTAGACCTGGTTGACCGGGTCGATCTCAATGGTCAGCACGTTGGTCTTGGCCTTATCGTCGTACAAGCCAGCTTCATCCTTAAAGACTACGTCCACCCGGGTCTTCTTTTCCCGCATTTCCTTGCCAGTTCTGAAGTAAACCGGGACGCCAGCCAGAGGCCCCTTGGTAAATTCCAGGCGGCCAGCCACGTAGGTTTCAGTCTTGGAGTCTTCCGCCACGTTAGGCTCTTTGACATATTCAAAAGTGGTTTCCGTCCCCAGGTACTGGCCGCGGATGATGTTCTCGCTGACAGCTTTTTCATCAGGGATAACTAAAGATTCCAGAAGTTCTTCTTTAGCCGCGTGGATGGCCTTGTCAGACAAGTCTTTTGGCTCTGGCATGGCTAAAAGGGTGATGATCTGCATAATGTGGTTCTGAACCATGTCCCTTAGGGCCCCTGAGTTATCATAATAGCCGCCCCGGGCTTCAACGCCCAGCCGTTCAGCCAAGGTAACCTGGACATTCTTAACCGCGCCGGCATTCCAGATCCGCTTGATCAAGGAGTTGCCAAAACGCAGAGGCAGGATGTTCTGCACCATTTCCTTGCCCAGGTAGTGGTCGATCCGGAAGACCTGGTCTTCATTAAAGGAGCCGCGGATCTGCTGGTTCAAGACTTCCGCGCTGGCCAGGTCAGTCCCAAATGGCTTTTCAACCACCAGGCGGTTGAAGCCGGTCCCGGTCAAGTGCTGGTCGGCAATGTGTTCAGCAATCGTCCCAAAGAAGCTTGGGGCCATAGCCATGTAGAAGATGCGGTTGCCGCCGCATTCATAGCGCTCGTCCAGTTCCTGGGCCAATTGCTTCAAAGTCACGTAGTGTTCAACGTTGGTTACGTCGTGGGACTGGTAGTAAAAGTGGCTGGCAAATTCCGTCAGCTGTGCTTCATCGACCTCTTCCCAGCTTTCATGGACAGCCTGGGCCACCTGCTCACGCAGGTATTCATGTGACCAGGGCCGCCGGGCAGTGCCGATAACGGCAAAGTTGTCGTGAATGACATTCCGGCGGTAGAGATTGAACAGGGCCGGATAGATCTTGCGGTGGGCCAGGTCGCCGCTGCCGCCGAAAAGGATCATTACTGTTGGAATATTGTTCATTATAGTACCTCTAAAAAATCAACTACTAACTATTTTAGCAATTAATTGGCGCAGGCAAAACAAAAACGTCCCCGAAGGAACGCTTTGTTCGTTTATTCTTGGCTGTCTTTGTCTTCGGACGGAGCTTCTGCTGGAGCTTCAGGCTTTGCTTCTTCAGTTGCTTCAGCCTTGTCTTCTGTTGGCTTTGCTTCTTCAGCTGCTTCACTTGCGTCAGCTTGCTTCAAAACAGTTCTGACCGCCAGTCTGGAGAAGGTCAGGTAAATGCCGTCAGCGTCCAAGACGATGGTCTTGTCAGCGTCGTTGATTGAGTCAATCTTGCCGCGCAGGCCGTCAACCATTTCCACGCTGTCGCCCTTCTTGAGCTGGTTCATCATTTCCTGGCGCTGCTGTTGCTGCTTCTTTTGCGGCTTGATCATGGTAAAGTAAGTAAAACCAAACAAAACGGCCAGCATAACCAGCATGAAAATGCTGCTGCCAGCACCGCCATTGGCTGCGGCTAATGCAAAAGTATTCAAATTATCCACCTCATAAAATCAATTTGCTGCTTTTTGGCAGATGCCAAAAGGCTTTAACGAACATTATACTGTAAACTGGTCTTTTTTGCTATTCTTCCTCACCAGGCAGGGGCAAATTCAACTGCTGGTAGGCCTTCTGGGTTACCACCCGGCCCCTTGGAGTCATAACGATAAAGCCATTTTGCAAAAGATAGGGCTCATACAAGGATTCGATCGTCTCCCGGTCTTCCCCAATGTTGGAAGCCAGGGTCCTGATTCCGACCGGGCCGCCCCCATAGCTTAAGATCATGGTTCGCAAGAGCTTGCGGTCAGTTTGGTCCAGCCCGGCGCTGTCAACTTGCAGCTGCTTTAAGGCCATGGCCGTCGTTTCCAGGGAAATTTCTTTTTCTCCCTTGACTTCAGCAAAGTCCCGCACCCGCTTTAAAAGGCGGTTGGCCACCCGGGGCGTTCCCCGGGACCGGCGGGCCAGTTCGTGGGCGGCTTGCGGGGAAATCTTGGTGTGAAAGACCTCGCTGGAGCGGAGGATGATTTTTTCCAAGTCCTCAACTTGGTAGTACTGCATGTGCTCAACGATCCCGAAGCGGTCGCGCAGTGGCGCCGACAACTGCCCGGCCAGGGTGGTTGCCCCAATCAAGGTAAAAGGCGGCAGAGGCAGGTGGATGGCATGAGTTGTCTGCCCTTCCCCAACCACGATATCAATGTAAAAGTCTTCCATGGCTGAGTAAAGGACTTCTTCAACCGGCTTGGCCAGGCGGTGGATTTCATCGATAAACAAGACATCCCCGGGCTCAAGGTCGGTTAACAGGGCTACTAAATCCCCGGCCCGCTCGATGGCCGGACCACTGGTACTCTTTAAGTTGACGCCTAATTCATTGGCAATGACAAAGGCCAGGGTGGTTTTACCCAGACCCGGCGGGCCGTAAAGGAGGACATGGTCTAAGGCCTCGTCACGCTGGCGGGCAGCCTGGATGTAGACTTCCATGTCCTTTTTGACATGCCCTTGCCCGATATACTGGCTGAGCAGCTGGGGCCGTAAGGAAAGTTCTACCGCTTCTTCACCTTCCGCGGCTTCCTGGCTGGTCAAATGTTCTTCCGTCATCTTCCTTTACCCCCTATTTCTTCAGCAAAAAGCCCAAGCCCCGCTTGATGTATTCGTCAGCGGACATTTCCGGCAATTTCTCCAGTTTGGGCTTGATCCGGTCAACTTCTTTTTGGCTGTAGCCCAAAGCCCCAAGGGCCAGGAGGGCGTCTTCCAAAGCCGGGGAAGTACTTTTGACCGGCTCGTCTTCGGTAAAGAGGTTTTCAGCCACATAGTTGCCCATCTTCCCCCGCAAGTCCAGGACGATCTGGGAAGCCGTCTTCTTGCCGATCCCAGGAAAACGGGTCAGGTAGGAAACTTCGCCGCTTTCAATGGCTGAAGCCAGCGCTCCGTTGTCTTCGGCGGCCATGATGGCCAAAGCCGACTTGGGGCCGATCCCGGAAACTTCATTAAGCTTGTTGAAGAGGCCCTTGTCCTGCTGGCTCTTGAAGCCGTAGAGGGTCATTCCGTTTTCCCGGACAACCTGTTCAACGTAGATCCGGACCTTTTCCCCTTCCCGGTAGGCATAAGGGGTCGGGGTCAAGATCCGGTAGCCGATTCCGGCCACTTCAATGACGACATAGGCCGGGTTAACCACGGTAATGGTGCCCTCAAAATACTCGTACATCTAGTTTTGTCACTTCCCTTTCTTAAAAAGCTTGCTTAAATCATTCTGGCTCAAGCGGACGACGGCAACCTGCCCGCTGGCATCCCGGTAAGGGTCACTGGCTGTCTGCAAACGGAGCAGCAAGTCAGCCGCTTCAGCGCCGGTTAAATTGACCCGGCGGGAAACATTGCTTTCTGCCGCCTTAGCCGCCACCAGCTTCAAGAGACTTTTTCCATCGCTTTCCCGGCTGGACAAGAGCTGGTCCAAGAGCTCCCTTACCTGCACGGTGACTTCGCCTTTCAGCCAAGTTGGGTAAGAGTGCATCAAGAGGGTATTTTGGCCAAAGTCTTCCATCTCCAGGCCCAGCTGGCGCAAAAGAGGCAACTGGTCTTTTAATTTCTGGTAGTCATAGACGCTGAAGTCAAAGACCAAAGGCTCAAGCAAGCCTTGCTGGTAGTTCTCTTCTTTTTCCAGACTGGCTAAAATCTGGTCGTATTCCAGCCGTCTTCTGGCCGCCACCTGGTCAACGAGGTAAAGGTCGCCTCCGTGTTCAGCCAGAAGATATCCGCCCATCTGGCCCAAAAGCCTAAGGGCCGGCAGGTGCTGCCTTAAAAGCTGGTCGCCTTTTGAAATAACGGGACTGGCTTTTTCTTCCCCGCCCTCAAAAGGCGAAAGAGCCGTCTGCTCTTTGACATGCTGGTCCCAGGTCTTGGTTAAGACGTACTGGTCGTCTTCTCTGACCTGGTTTAAGTCCACGTATTCCGGAGCAGAAGTTTTTTCTTTGCTATCTGCTTCTTTTGTTTTTGTCTCTGTCTTTGTTTCTTTTTTATCTGCTTTATCAGTTTTATCTGTTTTGCTTTCCGGCTCAGCCACTTGGGGGACTTCCAGCTGGAAGTCGTCTGGCCGGCGGGTGTCGACCACGTTTGGCTTTAAGTTGAATTCCAATTGGTCCAGCTGGGTCTTGTCTTTAAAAGGAGTCAGCTGAAAAAGCGGGCTGGCCTCGTCTTCATCCAGCAAGGCATCAGTAACGGCACTGGTGATCAAGCGACTGAGCTCTTTTTCCTTGGACAGGCGGACTTCTTCTTTAGTCGGGTGAACGTTAACGTCGACTAAAAGGGGATCTGCCTCAATCGCCAAAACCGCGATCGGGTACTTGCCCCCTAATTTGTTGCCATAGCCGTCCAAAAGGGCACTGGAGAGCTGGTAGTTCTTGATATAACGGCCGTTAAGCAGAATTGAGATAAAGTTGCGGGATGACCGGGTCAGGTCTGCTTCTGACACCAGGCCATAAAGGGTAAAGTCCGGGTCCTCGTTTTCCACCGTCAGCATTTTTTCAGCGACTTTGCGGCCATAAATATTGGCCACGTCCTGCTTTAAGTTGCCGTTGCCGGGCGTTCTGAGCAAGACTTTCCCGTCGCTGGCCAAGGTCAGGCTGATTTCCGGGTGGCCCAGGGCGATCCGGTTGACGATGTCCACAATCTTCAAGAGTTCTGTCTTAGGGCTCTTCAGATATTTCAGCCGGGCCGGAGTGTTGTAAAAAAGGTCCCCGACCGTGATCTTGGTACCCTTGGCGCTGCCGGCATCTTCCTGGAACTTTTTCACCCCACCGGCAAAAGCTGCCCGGGTCGCTGTCTGCCCGTCGGTTGAAGTCAAAATTTCCACATGGGCCACGGCGGCAATTGAAGCCAGGGCTTCCCCTCTAAAGCCCAAGGTCGCGATATTGAACAGGTCGCGTTCGTCTTGAATCTTGCTGGTCGCGTGCCGCATAAAGGCCAGGTCAACCTGGTCCGGGGCAATCCCGCTGCCATTGTCTTGCACAGAGATCTGCTTTAAGCCCGAATGCTGAACTTCAACCCTGATCCGGCTGGCCTGAGCATCAATCGCATTTTCGACCAGTTCCTTGACCACGCTGGCCGGCCGCTCAATAACTTCCCCGGCCGCGATCTGGTTGGTCAGATTTTCTGAAAGTTCATGAATTTTCGCCATTATTCTTCCTTCAAGGCCTGCTGCCAGTCAGCTACCAGCTGCATGACTTCCAGCGGCGTCTTTTCATTCAAGTTGACCTGGCTGATCTCGTCCAAAAGTTCCTCCTGCTCTTCCTTAAGCGGGTTCTCTTCCACCACTTCCACCGGGCTGAAGAGGTCCAGCTGCTGGCTGCTTGGGTTGATTTCCCGGGCCCCTTCTGCTTCCAGGCGCTTGAGCATGCTGGAGGCCTCTCTTAAAACAGCCCGCGGCAGGCCGGCCAGTTTGGCCACGTGGATCCCGTAAGACTGGTCAGCTGGTCCGGGCAGAATCTTGTGCAAAAAGATCAGCTTGCCGTTTTCTTCTGTTGCCCCAACGTGGATGTTCTTTAAGTGCGGCAAGGTTTCATCCAGTTCAGTCAGTTCATGGTAGTGGGTGGCAAAAAGGGTCTTGGCGCCGACCTTGTCGTGCAGGTACTTGATGATCGCCCCGGCCAGGGCCATCCCATCGTAAGTGGCCGTCCCCCGGCCGATTTCATCAAAGAGGACCAGGGACCGGCTGGAGGCATGCTGGAGGGCATCATTGGCCTCGCTCATTTCCACCATGAAGGTGGACTTGCCGGAATAGAGGTCGTCAGCTGCCCCGATCCGGGTGAAGACCTGGTCAAAAATTGGCAGCACGGCGCTGTCGGCCGGCACAAAGGAACCAATCTGGGCCATGATGGCGATCAAGGCCAGCTGCCGCATATAGGTACTCTTCCCGGACATGTTTGGCCCAGTAATGAGGTAGATGCTGGTGTCTTCATCCATGACCAGGTCGTTAGGGATGTAGGAGCCCGCTGGCAAAACTGCCTCAACGACCGGGTGGCGGCCGTTTTTAACGGCAATTTCGTTTTTGCTGGAAAAACTTGGCCGGCAGTAATTTTTCTCTTCAGCATCCTGAGCAAAGGCCACGAAAACGTCCAGGGCGGCCAGCTTCCGGCCCAGTTCCTGCAAGGCCGGGATATGGGCCTTGACGGCCTCTCTCAGCTGGCTGAAGAGCTCGTATTCCAGGTCGGTTGACCGGCTCTCAGCTTCCAGGATCAAGTTTTCGTGTTCTTTTAATTCCGGAGTGATGTAGCGCTCGGCATTGGTCAGGGTTTGCTTTCTGGTGTAGCGGTCCTGGGGCACTTTAGAGACATTGCCCTTGCTTACTTGGATGAAGTAGCCAAAGACCCGGTTGTAGCCGATCTTCAGATTGTCGATCCCGGTTCTTTGCCGCTCTTCCATTTCCATCTGGGCCAGCCACTTTTTCCCGCCATTCATGGCTTCCCTGTACTTGTCCAGGTCCTCGCTGACCCCGGCCCGGATAATGCCACCATCTTTAGCGGAAATCGGCGGCTGGTCAACTAAGCAATTAGTGATGCTTTCAGCAAGTTCGCTCTGCGGATCAATGCCTTGCCCATATTTTTCCAGGTCCGGATTGCCTGATTCGGCTAAGGCCTGGATGATCGGCTTGGCCGCCTCCAGGCTTTTCGCCAGTTGCAAAAGCTCGCGGGGGTTGACATTGCCAAAAGCCACCCGGCCGCTTAACCGCTCCAGGTCGTAGACTCCCTTTAAAGAGTCAACGATGTTTTCCCTGGTAAAGTAGTCGTCCAAAAGGGCTTGAACCATCTGCTGGCGCTGGGTGATCCGGTCTAAAGACAAAAGCGGCCGGCTCAGCCACTGCTTTAAAAGCCGGCCCCCCATGGCCGTGGTGGTCTTGTCCAAAACCCAGAAGAGTGACCCCTGCTTCTTGCCAGTCGTGGCTGACTGGGTCAGTTCCAGATTCCGCTGGACGGTGTTGGCCATCTGCAAATACTGGCCGATTTCAAAGCTTTCCGCCACCTGCAGGTGGGCCAGGCTCCGCTTCTGCGTGGCCAAAAGATAGACGACCAGCTGGCGAACGGCAGCTTTTTCCAAAGAATCAGTCAGTTTCTGCTGGACGTAGGAAATTTCCGCGTGCTCTCCCTCCAGCTCAGCCGGCTCAGACACGGTGATATTGGCCTTTTGCAAGCTGTCCCGGTCGCTGGCGCTAAGGTTGCCAGCAAAAACGACTTCCCGGGTTCGCAAAGACAAGAGTTCATTGACCACTTCCGTGTAGTGCTTAACGTGGGTGGCAAAAATCTCCCCGGTCGACAGGTCGCTGTAAGCCAGACCGTAGCCGCCTGCCTTTTCGACGACACTGGTCAAGTAGTTGCTCTCCTGGCTGTCGTCTGGCCCCTGGGCCATTTTAGTGCCGGGGGTAACCAGCTGGATGATCCCCCGCTTGACCATCCCCTTGGCCTTCTTCGGGTCTTCCAATTGCTCGCAGATGGCCACCTTGTAGCCTTTTTCCACTAAAGTGTTGACGTAAGAATCAACCGCCATGTGAGGCACCCCGGCCATGGGAATCGGGTTTTCCGACTTGTTTGACCGGTGGGTCAAAGTCAGTTCCAAAATCTGTGAACCCTTGACGGCATCATCTTCATACAGTTCATAAAAGTCCCCCACCCGGTAGAAGAGAAAGGCATCCGGGTACTGGTCTTTAATTTGGTAATATTGCTCCATCATTGGAGTCGTGGCTTTTCTTGGCATAAAAACTCCCTCGCTTATCGTATGCTTTCAATTATACAGCATTTCACCGGCCTGCTTGCCCTGTCTTGCACGCAAAAAGAGCCCAGCTTTGAGCTGGACCCTTCTTACAGTAATTCTTGTGTGTGTTAAATTTCAGTATTTTACATCATGCCTGGTTGAGCAGGGGCTGCTTCAGGCTTGTCTTCCGGAATTTCTGCCACAACTGCTTCAGTGGTCAGCAAAAGACCAGCAATTGAAGCGGCGTTTTGCAGAGCTGACCGGGTCACCTTGGTTGGGTCGATGATCCCTTCGTCGATCATGTTGACATACTTGTCTTCAGCAGCGTTGTAGCCGACTTCCGGGTCAGCCTTGCGCAGGTGGTCAACAATGACTGAGCCTTCTTTGCCGGCGTTTTCAGCGATTTGTCGAACTGGAGCGGTCAAGGCCCGGGCCACGATGTTGATCCCGGTTTGTTCATCAGCAGTGTCACCCTTGGTTGCCTTAACGGCTTCTTCAACGTTGACCAGGGCAGTACCACCACCAGCTACGTAGCCTTCGTCAACAGCTGCGCGGGTAGCGTTCAAGGCATCTTCTACCCGGTAGCGGCGTTCCTTGAGTTCAGTTTCAGTAGCAGCGCCGACGTGGATTACGGCTACGCCGCCAGCCAGCTTGGCCAGACGTTCTTGCAGCTTCTTCTTGTCAAAGTCTGAACTGGTGTCTTCGATTTGCTTTCTGATGGTGTCAACCCGTTCTTGGATGGCTTCCTTGTCACCAGAGCCGTCAACGATAGTAGTTGAGTCCTTGGTGATGGTTACCCGGCGGGCTTGACCCAATTGGCTGAGCTGGGTGTCCTTGAGTTCCAGACCCAGGTCTTCAGAAATAACCGTACCGCCAGTCAAAGCAGCGATGTCAGCCAGTTGTTCCTTGCGGCGGTCACCAAAGCCAGGAGCCTTAACGGCAACAACGTTGAAGGTACCGCGGATCTTGTTCAAAACAAGAGTTGGCAAAGCTTCGCCAGTCACGTCGTCAGCGATGATCAAGAGAGCGCGGCCTTGTTGCACGATTTCTTGCAGCATTGGCAAGATGTCTTGGATGTTGGAAATCTTCTTGTCAGTAATCAAGATGTATGGGTTATCCAAGTCAGCTTCCATCTTGTCGTTGTCAGTTACCATGTATTGGGACAGGTAGCCGCGGTCGAATTGCATCCCTTCAACCACGCTCAGTTCAGTTTCAATCCCGCGGGAGTCTTCAATAGTGATGACGCCGTCGTTGCCGACCTTTTCCATGGCTTCAGCGATCAAGTCGCCGATTTCCTTTGAAGCACTTGAAATTGAAGCAACTTGGGCGATTTGGTCCCGGCTGGAAACTTCGTGGCTGTTCTTGTGCAATTGGTCAACGGCTGCTTGGGTAGCCTTTTCGATCCCGCGGCGGATGCCAACTGGGTTGGCACCGGCAACCACGTTCTTCATGCCTTCTTGCACGATAGCTTGGGTCAAAACAGTGGCAGTGGTCGTACCGTCACCGGCGATGTCGTTGGTCTTTGAAGCAGCTTCAGCCACCAGCTTGGCCCCCATGTTTTCGTAGTGGTCTTCCAGTTCAATTGCCTTGGCGATCGTCACGCCGTCGTTGGTAATCGTCGGGTTGCCGTAGCTTTGTTCCAAAACGACGTTTCTGCCCTTAGGCCCCAAAGTCGTCTTGACCGTGTTGGCCAACTTGTCAACCCCGTTTAAAAGTGAACGTCTTGCGTCTTCTGAAAACTTAATGTCTTTTGCCATTTTTTAATTTGCACTCCTTAAATTACTTAACGATTGCCAAAATGTCTTTTTCATGAAGGACTAAGTATTCCTTGCCTTCGTACTTGACCTTGGTGCCAGAATACTTATCGTATAAAACTTCATCGCCCTCTTGGACGGTCATAGGAAGCTTGCTGCCATCTTCAGCGTACAGGCCGCCGCCTACGGCAACAACCTTGCCTTGCGTTGGCTTTTCCTTAGCGTTGGAAGCAAGTACGATGCCACCAACGGTTTGTTCTTCAGCTTCTTTAACTTCAACGATCACGCGATCTCCAATTGGTTGTAACACGTTATTCCCTCCTGAAATTAATTGTCTTTAGAAATTCTTTAGCACTCATCTTGATCAAGTGCTAACTTACAACTATGATAATAATCCCTTTTTCCAAAAAAGGCAAGAGAAAAATAGCACTTTTTAGGCGAGAGTGCTAAAAAGTGCTGTTTTCCTTATTTATTCGTGTTGTCCATGGCCTTCTTCCGCTCTTCCAGCTGCTTTTTAATCATTTCGTCAGAGTCGAGGAAGTAGATCAAGGTCTGCAATTCGGTAGCCAGGTCGACGTTTTGGATCCGGACCCCGTTTGGGGCGGACAGGCGGATCGGGGTAAAGTTCATGATCCCCTTGATCCCGGCTTCAATCATTTCATCAGCCGTCTTCTGGGCCGTAGCCTGGGGAACGGTCAAAATGGCGATCCGGATCTGCTGGTCAGCGATCTGCTGCTTCATTTCATCCATTGAGTAGACCGGCACCCCTTGGGTGATCTTGCCAGTGATTTCCGGGTTGATGTCAAAGGCGCAAGAAATTCTGATATTGTTGCTGCGCTTGAAGTTGTAGTTCAAAAGAGCGTGGCCCAGGTTGCCGACTCCGACCAGGGCAACGTTGGTCAAAGTGTCCTGGTTGAGGATCTTCTTAAAGAAGCTGAGCAGGTTCTTGACGTCATAGCCGTAGCCCCGCTTGCCCAGGGCGCCGAAGTAGGAAAAGTCCCGGCGGATTGAAGCGCTGTCGACTTGGACGGCTTCAGCCAGTTCAGTTGAAGAAACCTTGTCTTTGCCTTCATCATTCAAAAGAAGCAAGTAGCGGTAATATAGCGGCAATCTTTTGGCAGTAGCCTTGGGAATTCTAAATTTGTTGTTCATAAAAGATGCCTCCGTCTGATTAGTTATTTGTGAATGTGAATCTGTAATCAATCATCTATTATGATACCCGTTTTTACTAGCCTTTGGCAAGTCATATTTTCACAATATTTGCCATAAAATCCTTTTCATCGATTTTTTTCACAAATCAATTGAAGGAGCCTGGCTCTTTTTAAAGCTGGGAAAGAAAGGAAAAATCTGCTGAAAATCATTGCCAGAGCCGTCAGCCGGGCCTTTGCATGGTACAATGTTTCAAGGTGAAAAAATATGATAATAGCACAAGGACACAATTTGGAGCAACGCTTCGGGGCTGCTCCTATATTCAGCAAGGTTAACTTTTCAATTGAAAACAATGCCCGGATCGGTCTGGTCGGACCAAACGGGGCCGGGAAAACGACCCTTTTAAAGATCATGACCGGCCGCCAGGAGGCCAGCCAGGGCGAATTTACCGTCAACAAGGGGATCGAACTCGGCTACATCGCCCAGGAGCACGACTTTGACGAAGAAAAGTCGATCTGGGAAGAGATGCTGACGGTCTTCCAGCCCTTGATCGACCAGGGCCAGCAGCTGGAAAAGCTGCAGTATGCCATCGCCGACCACCCGGAAGACGAGGAGCTTCTCCGCCGCCTGGACCAGGCCCAGTACAATTTTGAACAAGCCGGCGGCTACACTTATCAAGCCGAAATCAAGAGCATGCTCAACGGCTTCAACTTCCCGGAAGCGACCTGGAATAAGCAGATTGCCAGCCTGTCCGGCGGGGAAAAGACCCGGCTCAGCTTCGTCAAGCTGCTTTTGAAGAAGCCCCCGCTCCTGCTTTTGGACGAACCGACCAACTACCTGGACCTGGATACTTTGGACTGGCTGGAAGCCTTCCTTAAGAACTATCCAGGTGCCATCCTGACGGTTTCCCACGACCAGTACTTCTTAGACCACCTGGCCACGCAGATTTTTGAACTCCAGCATGGCCAGCTGACTGTCTTTAAAGGCAACTACAGCCAGTACTTAGCCCAGAGAGAACTCCGCGACCAGCAACAGGAAGCCGCTTATGAAAAGCAGCAGGAAGAAATCAAGCGCGAGGAAGAGTTCATCCAAAAGAACATCGTCCGCGCCTCCACTACCAAGCAGGCCCAAAGCCGGCGCAAGGCCCTGGAGAAGATGGAACTGGTCGACCCGCCAAAGCACAAGTCAAAAGTCCGGATCAAGTTTGACAGCGCCCGGCCATCCGGCAAGGAAGTCTTGATCTTGAAGGACCTGGCCGTTGGCTATCCAGACAAGACCATGCTTAAAGACATCTCCTTCCAGATCAACAAGGGCGACCGGGTGGCCATCATTGGGCAAAACGGGATCGGCAAGTCCACCCTTTTAAAGACCGTCATGAAGCAGCTGCCGGTTAAAGCTGGCTCAATCAAGTACGGGGCCAGCCTGGATATTGGCTACTATGACCAGGAACTGCAGGTCTTGGACTACTCTAAGACCGTGATCGACACCATTTGGGACCGGCACAAGGACATGAACGAAAAAGACATCCGGTCGATCCTGGCCAGCTTTTTGTTCACGGCCAAAGATATCGACAAGCAGGTCAGCCAGCTGTCCGGGGGGCAAAGAGCCCGCTTGACTCTAACCGTCTTGTCCATGGAGCACAACAACTTCCTTTTGATGGACGAACCAACCAACCACTTGGACCTGGACGCCAAGGAAGTTTTGGAAAAAGCTTTGGACGATTACGACGGCACCCTCCTCTTCGTTTCCCACGACCGCTACTTCATCAACGAACTAGCCAACAAGATCGTCGTTGCTAAAGACGGCCACGCCAAGATCTATGAAGGCAACTACACTTACTACTTGAACGAAAAGGCCAAGGAAGAAGCCGCCGCCCAAGAAGCTGCTGCTGAAGAAAAGCCAACCATCAAGGCAGTCAGCGAAAACAAGCTCTCCTACCAGGAGCAGAAAAAGCGGGACTCTGAAAAGCGGAAACTGGAGCGGCAGGTTGCCCAGGCAGAAAAAGACCTGGAAAAGCTGGAGGCCAAGGAACAAGAAATCCAGCAGGCCATGGCTGACCCGGCTATCGCTGCCGACTTCAGCAAGCTGGGGCCTTTGCAGGAAGACTTGACTGCTGTCCAGGAAAAGATCAGCCAAGTTACCCAGGCCTGGGAAGATGCCTCCCTGGCTTTAGAAGAATTTTAATTTTAGACAAAGTAAAAGCAAGTCCGTTTCTGGACTTGCTTTTTGTCTGCATTTTATTTTGCTTTTTACTTGTATTCCTCGGCGTAAGGCAGTTCCATTGACGGGTCCGCGTCCAAGGTCAAGTCGGCAAAGTCGCCGGCCAGGTACTGGTTGTAAGCGGCAGCCCCGATCATAGCCGCGTTGTCCCCGCAGAGCTTAAGCGGCGGCAGGACAACTTTTGGTGCCTTTTCCAAAGCCCCGATTTCCTTGTTCATCCGTTCTCTTAAGCCCAGGTTGGCGGCAACCCCGCCCCCCATGATAAAGGTCTTCGGCTGGTACTGCCGGATAGCCCGCATGGTCTTTTCAGCCAAAACGTCCACCACGGCCGCCTGGAAGCTGGCCGCCAGGTCATACTTATCCAGCTTCTGCCCCAATTGATCAGCATGGTGGCAGGTATTGATAAAGGCACTCTTCAGGCCTGAGAAAGAGAAGTCGTAATTGTCTTCATCAATCATGGCTCTAGGGAAGCCGAAAGTGTCCTTGCCCTGGTGAGCCCACTGGTCGATCGTCTTGCCGGCCGGGTAGTTGACCCCCAGGACCCGGCCGATCTTGTCATAAGCTTCCCCGGCCGCGTCGTCGCGGGTGTCGCCCACGATTTCAAAGTGGGTCGGGTCTTTCAGCAAAACAATTTCAGTGTGGCCACCGGAAACCTGCAGGGCCAGGGCCGGGTATTCGATCGGTTCAACCAGCTGGGCAGCTGAAATGTGGCCCATGATGTGGTCAACCCCGATGAGCGGCAGGCCAGTAGCCATGGAAGCCGCCTTGGCCGCGTTGATCCCGATCAAAAGTGCCCCGACCAGGCCAGGGCCATGGGTTACAGCGATGGCGTCCAAATCTTCCCAGCTGACCTTGGCTTCTTCCAGGGCTTCCCGGGTAATCTGGGTAATCACTTCGATATGATGGCGGCTGGCCACTTCCGGCACGACCCCTCCGAAGCGGGCATGGCTCTTGATTTGGGTAGCCACAATCAGGCTTTCGATCTCTGACCCGTTTTTGACCACGGCAGTCGAAGTCTCGTCACAGGAGCTTTCAAAAGCTAAAATGCGAATGTCTTTCTTTTCCTTCACAGTCAGTTCTTCTTTCTTAGATGGCAGATCATGTTCAAACCGTCGCTGTCAGGACGGTCATCATTGTTGTAGTAGTTCTTGCGGACAAAATTGTCTTCAAAGCCAAGCCGGCGGTAAAGTTCCTGGGCCTTCTTGTTTTCGACCCGCACTTCCAAAGTAACCGCCTTGAGGTCGGCAGACCTAGCCAGGTCTATAACTGTCTGCACCAGGTAGCTCCCGATCCCCTGCCCTTGCTCTTTGGGCACCACCGCCAAAAAGGTAATGTGGGCCTTAGATAAACTGAAGCGGCAGCCGATGGCCCCGGCCAAAAATTCCCCCTCAAGCAAAAGCAGGTAGAGGGAATCCCGGCGGCGCAGCTCTTCAGCAAAAACTTCCTCGTCCCAGGGCAGGCGGCCGGCATAAACTTCTTTTTCCAGCAAAAGGAGGCGGGCAAGTTCGCCAGCCTCCGCTTTTTTTAAGCAGTATTCATGGCCGCTGATGCTGATTGCCCGGGGGGCGAACTGCACCAGGTCAGCTTTAAAGAATAGTCCCATAAGTCTAAACTTCTTCTACGTATGCACTGTCTGCTTCAAATTCCTGGCCGGTTTTCTTGGCCCAGTCGTACTCAGCCTGCGTCCGGCGCAGGTAGTTCGGCACAGCCTGGTCCGGATCAAGGACCGGGGAATTTACCGCCAAACGGCCAATGGCACTGGCATGCAGGAGGTTTTCCTGCCCTTCAGCCAAGCGCAAGTCCTTGTCGGCCAGACCTGCCGCGATTTCTTCCTGGTACTTGTCAAAGTCGCTGCCGACAAAAATCACCTTTTGGTCAGGCAGAGCCGCTACTTGCTTTAAGAGTTCACTTAAGTGGTAGTGGCCGTCAGCAAGCACTGCTTCCCGGCCCCGGTAGGCCCCGGCAAAAAAGTTCTTGTTTCTGGCGTCCAATGCCGCCACAACCAAGGCATCTTCACCGGCAAAGTTCTGGGCAAGAGCCTGCAAGGTTGAGACCCCGACCAGCTCTTTATTCAAAATGCTGGCAAACATCTTAGCCGTAGTCAAGCCGACTCTGAGGCCGGTATATGAACCAGGCCCGATCGCTACCGCGAAACGGTCGATGTCTTTTAGCGCCAGGCCGTTTTCTTCCAGCAGGCTGGCGATGTCTGGATCAAGGTCAACGCTGTGGTTGCGCTGGTTTTCCTCGATCTTTTCGCTGACCACTTGGTCATCTTCATTCAAGGCAACGCTCAAATCGCTCGTTGCCGTCGAAATGCTTAAAATCTTCATTCTCTAACTTTTATTTCCTAAAACTTTCTACTCAGCTTGACCCGGGACAAGGCTTCCAGGACAAACCAAACCACGACCATTTGAATCCATGGGGTGATCATTTCCTTGAGGATCCGGCTGGACAAGGCTGTCATGAAGTTGGCCCCGTACATCATGCTGACCCAAAGGGTGTTCAAACCGATGTTGCAGATCACAGTGACGCAGATCACGGATGCAATGACCCGCCAAACTTGAACGGGCTTTTTGTACAAGAAGAAACCGTAGATCATCGGCCCCAAAGCAGCGGTCAAGGTATAACCGATAAAGAAGCCGCCCAGGTTGCCAAAAATCGCGGATGATACCAAGTCGCTCAAGGCACCGCCGGCAAAGCCCCACCAAGGCCCAAACAAGTAGCCCAGCATGACGCTGCCGATAAAGCCAAGGCCCACCTGCAAGGTGGCATCCCCAACCTTAAACTGCTCTAAAACCACCTTGATGGCGATAACCATGGCCAGCAAGACCAGCTCCCGCAGCTCCAGCTTGCTGCTTACTTTTGATTCACTTTTCACAAGTCTGTCCTCCTAAAAAATGGCTTAACAAAAACAACTGAATCAGTCTCTATTAAAACACATTTTTTGCCAGTTTACCTCACAAAGTGCCATAACTTCACCTTGCCGGGTGATGGCGTGACAGGTCTTGACAGCGCTGTCTTCTGTTTCCTGCATAACCTGGCAGGCAACTTCATCGCCGTATTTGATTTCCTTCTCAAACTTGATGGCCAGGCTTTTCGGCTCATGGCTGTTGACAAAATCCCGCGGCAGACTGTCAACGATCCAGTCCAGGTAGTGGGCATTGTTGACGTGGTGGTTGGAATCCAGGTCATAGTAGTAGGCCCGGTAGATCTTTTCGTCTGAATAAGCGGCTTTTGGCCGCAGTTTCTTGAAGCGGGGCATCTTGGCCAAAAGGGGTGCTCCCAGTTGCCCAGCAATTTTTTCATCGCTTGGCAAAAGCTTTCTGGTCTGTAAATCAAACAAAATCCACTGACTGTGGGCGATGACCAGGTCATTCCCTGCTTCGTCCTCAATGCCGAAGTCCCGATAGGACAAAAAACGGTTGTAGCCAACCGCTTCAGTCCAAACCTTGACCTTTTGCCCGGCCCGGGGCAGGTCCGTAAATTCAAATTCGTACTGGGTGACTACCCAGCCCCAGCCCCTCTCCTTCATGGCGCTGGCCCCGCCTGAAGTAGGCGCAAGCTGGCCTTCAGACGTTTCCATCATCAGGTCGATCATTCTGGGCAATTTCAGCTGGCCGCTTTCCCCGCAGTCAGCGTATTCCAGCTGGTAATCCTTGTAATATCTCATTTTGCTCCCTCTTGGTGGTAGCGGTCATAGAGCTCGTTTTTAGAAACTCCCTGGCTCTTGGCCACCTGCTTGATGGCATCCTTTTTAGAAACGCCCTGGTCTACCTGTTCTTTGACCATGTCTACCAGGTCAGTCCAGTCCAGGGTCTTTTCTTCCGTATTTGGCGACACCAAAACGACGAACTCACCTCTGGGATCAACTTCCTTAAAGTGCTGGATGACTTCTTCCAAGCTGCCGCGGACGAATTCTTCATGAATCTTGGTCAGTTCTCTGGCGCAGACGATCTGCCGGCTGCCAGGAATTACTTCCGCCATCTGTTCCAGAGTCTTCAAGAGCCGGTGAGGTGCCTCATAAAAAATTGAGGTAGCTCTTGAAGCATTGATTTCTTCTAAAAATGGCCGCTGCTGGCTGGCCTTGCGGGGCAAAAAGCCGTAGTAGGTAAAAGGCTGCCCGTCAAAACCGGAAGCGATCAAGGCCGTGGCAAAAGCCGACGGGCCAGGCAGGGGAACGACTGGAACATTGTTTTTAATGCATTCCTGGACCAAAATATAGCCGGGATCGGAAATCACCGGCATGCCGGCATCGCTGATCTCGGCGATTGTGGCCCCATCCTGCATCAACTTGACCAGTTCAGGCGCCTTTTCTTTTGAGTTGAACTTGTGAAAGGCCACCATTTTGTTGTGAATGCCCAGCCGGTCCAGCATGATGCCGCTGGTTCTGGTGTCTTCAGCGGCAATGTAGTCAGCCTCTTCCAGAATCCGCTTGGCCCGGATCGTAATGTCTTCCAGGTTGCCGATGGGCGTAGGCACCAAATAGAGCTTGCCCTGCTGGTCATCCGCGTAGCTGTGTTGCGTTTGCATTATTTGTGCACCGACTTCTTTCCAAAATTATCCAAAATATCTAGGCAAAACATGCAGTCCGCGCTGGGATCACGGTGGGTCCCGTAGTACATGTTGCAAATATGGTAGCCAGACTGGTAGATCTGCTTGAGCATGGCCATCCCGCTCTGGCTCTTGCCTTCGTGTTCTTTAACCGTCAATTTGTCCAGCTTCTCGCGCAAAAGCTGGTTTTCAACCTTGAGCTCGGTATTTTCCTTCAAGCTCTCCAGCACCTCCTGCTGCAGGGAGTCCATGCTCTTGAGCATGCGTTCCATCTGCTGCTGCAGCTGCTGCAATTTAGTATATGGGTCCACTTTCCTTACCTGCCTTTACTGCTGCCACTTTAAGGCCAAATAGTCCAAATTGTTCAAAAAGCCGACATTGCTCTGCCGCATCCGGTCAACCTGCATTAAGTCCGCCAAAAAATCTGCCGCTTCCTGGTAGTCACCCTTTGCCAGGTCCTTTTCGCCCCATTTCTTGAGCAAAATCCAGACATACTTTTCCCAGGCCTTGGTCCCCTGCTTTTTAACCAAGCCCGCCAGCTGGTGGGCAGACACGATGGCCAAAGAGTCATGCTCGCGGAGTTCCTGGTAAAAGTATTTGACCGCCTGGTCGATCTCCTGGCTGCTTTTAACCTGGTCAACTTCTTCCTGGCTCATGCCATTGGCCAAAAGGAGCCTGTCTTTGCTGGAAGCTGCCTGCTGGCTGAAATTGATGATCTGAGTCCTGGACTTGATCGTCGGCAGAATCTGCCCGCCATTATTGGCAATCAAAAAAGTGACTACCGGAGCAGCTGGCTCTTCCAGCAGATTGAGCAGGGCGTTTGCGGCCGGCAGGGTCAGCTTCTGGGCATGGTTGATCACGAAGTAGCGCCGGTCGCCTTCCAAGGGGCTTTTGGCTAATTCCTGCTTAAGTGGCCGGATCTGATCAATCGCGATCGACTGCTTGTTTTCTTCTGTATCGATCAAAAAGACGTCCGGGTGGTTGCCTTCCAGAATCCGCCGGCAAGCCGGGCAGGTTCCGTCCGGCTTCTCTTCGCCCGTGCAGTTCACGTAGCAGATCAGCCAGTAGGCAGTGTTTAAGGCTTCCCCCTCATCGCTTGACAAGAGCAGGTAGGCATGCGACAGCTGCCCCCGGTCCTGGGCTTGCTTGAGCTGCCGGGATTCGGCCCCGCCAATTTGCTTTAAATCCAGCATTAAAAGTGGAGGAACTGGTCAACCGGCAAGACGAAGACCGTCGCGCCGCCGACCGTGATGTTGACCGGTTCAATCGGCTGCTCGAAGGAAATGCCTGGGTGCAGGCCAGGGTTGATCGTTTCTTCTCTGGTTTGGGAATGCTCTTCGATCAGCTTTAAAACGTCTTCAACGTCTTCATCTTCCACCCCAAGCAAGAAGGTGGTGTTGCCTTCACGCAAAAAGCCGCCCGTTGACGCCAGTTTAGTGGCGCCGACATTGTTGTCGACAAAAGCTGCCTGCAGGCGCTTGGCGTCTTCAGACTGGACAATGGCAATGATCAGTTTCATCTTGATCCCCCCTAAAACAATTCTGGAAATCTGCTTTTCACCAGTTTAACACTTGCGGCCACGACTTGCGGCAAATCTTGACTCGCGTCGACCACTTTTATCCGGTCCGGTTGTTTTTGATTGACTTTCTGGTAGCCCTGGTAGACCTTTTCATGGAAGTCCAGCTTCTCTTGTTCCAGCCGGTCTTCACTGCCTGACCGGGCCTTGGCGATTCTGGCCAGGCCCTGGGCCGGGTCCAAATCCAAAAAGATGGTCAGGTCCGGCTCCAAGTGGCCGGTGGCAAAGGCGTTGATCTGGGCTACTTCATCAATCCCCAGTCCCCGCCCCTGGCCCTGGTAGGCCAAAGAAGAGTCGACGAAGCGGTCGGAGATGACCAGGTCTCCCCGCTTTAAAGCGGGATTGATGATCTCGCTGACGTGCTGGGACCGGCTGGCCGCGTAGAGCAGGGCCTCGGTCTTGGCGTTCATTTCGGTGTTGGCCGGGTCCAGGATGATGTCGCGGATTTTTTCAGCAATTTTTGACCCGCCTGGCTCCCGCGTTACCAAAATCTCCCGCTTGCACTGGCCCTTGATGGCCTTGACGACTTCATTGATCACTGTCGTTTTGCCGGCGCCGTCGGGACCTTCAAAAGTGATAAAGTAACCTTGCATTTGTTCTTGCCTCCTAACTATCTATTTTACAGAACTAAGGCTAGTATTTACAGAGTTAACTTCCCACTAAATCTAGTAGGTAAAAATTGCAAAAAAATAATCCCCCGAAATTGAGGGATTAATACGCTTCTATTGGGAAATGGCGTTGGTGACGCCGGTATATGAAGCATGGCGGTAGCGAGCCTCATCGTATAAAAAGGCATACTCAGCTCTTAAAATCTTGTCCGCCACGATATTGTCGTCAGACATGTCCAGGGTCGTGTTGTCCAGGCCCTTGCTGAGGCTGATTTCCTGCTGCAGCTTTTCCACCAAAGCCATCAGCTTCTCATCTTCTGCTTGCTTGATTTTGTCGCTGTGCTTATTCATGCTATAGCTCCGTTCTTCCTTGAACTGCCCGCTTCAAAGTGATCAAGTTGGCGTACTCAATGTCAGAGCCGACCGCCAGCCCCGCGGCCAGGCGGGTGACCTTAAGGCCGGCCGGCTTGATCAAGCGGGAGATGTACATGGCCGTTGACTCCCCTTCAGGGGTGGAATTAAGGGCCAGGATGACTTCTTTGGCGTCATCGTTTTTCTGCAGGCGGACGATCAAGGACTTGATGTTGATCTGCTCCGGCCCGATCCCGTCCATCGGAGACAAGACCCCATGCAGGACATGGTAGAGGCCGTCATATTCGCCCATGTTTTCAAAGGCCATCACGTCCTTGGCTTCTTCAACCACCATGATGGTTGACCGGTCCCGGGCAGGATTGCTGCAAATGGCGCAAGGGTCCTGCTCGGTGATGTTGCCGCAGATTGAGCACTGACGCAGTTTTTCCTTAACGTCAACTAAAGACTGAGCGAATTCGTCCACGTCTTCTTTAGGCATGTCCATGGCGTAAAAGGCCAGGCGGGTCGCCGTCTTTTCACCGATGCCCGGCAGTTTCATGAAGGAATCGATCAAGCGGGCAATTGGCAGTGGGTATTGCAAATTACATCAAGCCTTTCGTGTACTTGCCCAGGCTCTGCTGGGTTGCCTGGTCGATCTGCTTCAAGCCCTTGTTGACGGCGTCGATGACCAGATCTTCCAGCATATCCGGGTCATCCGGGTCAATAGCTTCCGGCTTGATGGACAAGCTCTTTAAAGTCCGGTCGCCGGTAAAAGTGGCGACTACCATGTCATCAGCTGCCTTGCCGGTGAATTCCTGGGTCGTGATGTTTTCCTGTTCCTGGGCCATTTGTTCCTGCAGCTTCTTGGCTTGCTTCATCATCTGCTGCATGTTCATGCCGCCCATTCCTGGGAAAGCTGGTCTCTTGCTCATGAAAAAAATCTCCTTTTTGTTTCGTTTTTATCTGCTTAATTTTAACGCGAAAAAAGTTTTTTGGCGAATATTAGTCCTTGATCTGGGCCAGAGAGCCAAAAAGTTCTTCTGCCTTGCTTACGACCGCATCATCTTCCGGCGGAGCCTGGTCCGGCAAAGGCGGCTCAGGAGCTGCTTCTTCTGCCGGGGCCGGCTGGGCCTTGGCCCGAAGCTGGCTAGCGTGTTCTTTGATGAAGTCCTGGCGGATCTTCGGCCATGCTTTTTCATCAACGATGGCGATGGTCCAGCTCTCCTTGGTCAATTGCTCCAGGTCAGCTTTCAGCGTTGCTAAAAATTCCTGCGGATTTGTGGCCAGCTGCCAGGCCCGTGACTGGCTGGACAAAAGAACTGCCCGGTCGCTGGCCGCGATCGGCTGCAAAAAGCCCAAGACCGTCTTGGCTGGTTCGGCCAGCATGCTTGGCAAGTCCCGGTCCCAGAGGTTGCGGGCCTCGGCTAAGCCGGGCTTGGTGGCCTGGCTTAAGACCGCGTAGATCTCTTCCTTGCTGCTGGTGATCTCGGCCTGCAGATTTTCAGCTTGTTGCTGCCTTTCAGCTGCCTGCTGGGCCACTTCAGTTGCCCCGCCCTTTTGCGTGTACAGCTGCTGGTTGAGCTGGAAGACATGGCGAGGGCTGAAGCCCTGGCTTGGCCGCTGACTCAACTGCTGGACCTGCTGGGTCAGCTGGTGGACTTGTTCTTTCAAGACCTTGACCTGCCGCTCTAAGGCCGGGTCACTGGCTGAAGGCGTTGCGGCTGGCTGACCTGCCTGGCTATTTTGCCGCTTCTGGCTGGCCTGGACTAAAAAGACCTCCAAAGGAATCTGCTGCTGGTTGGTAAAGCGGAGGCTGCCCAGGGCATCGTTAGCCTGGTCAATAATCTGGCTGAAGCGGTCTGGGCCTTGCTGGGCAATTTCCTGGGCAAAGTCTTCCGTCAGGAATTCCCCCTGCCCCGTTTTGCCATAAAGCATGGCTTGGACGGCCAGGCTGATGATTTCATTTAAGATGTTCTGAGCACTGGCTCCGTCTTGAATGGCAGACTTAGCCAAGTCCAGGGCCTGCTGGCTGTCCCCGTTTAAGAGGGCCAAAAGGAGCTTTTCTATTTGCTCCTGGGCGGCAAAGCCGGTGACCTCCAGGGCGTCTTCGTAGCGGACTGAGCTTTTTTCAAAAGAAAGAAGCTGGTCCAAAATACTCAAGGCGTCCCGCATCCCCCCGTCAGCGACCTGGGCGATGACCTTTAAGGCCTTGTCCTCGTATTCGACCCCTTCCTGGCCCAGGATGTATTCCATCCGCTTGACCATGGCTTCGTTAGAGAAGCGCTTGAAGTTGTAGCGCTGGGTTCTGGAAATGATGGTGGCCGGAACCTTCTGCAGTTCGGTCGTCGCCAAAATGAAGACGACGCTGGCCGGCGGCTCTTCCAAAGTCTTCAAAAGGGCGTTGAAGGCCGAAATCGACAGCATGTGGACTTCGTCGATGATGTAAACCTTGTACTTGCCTTCAGTTGGGGCATAGTGGACCTTGTCTAAAAGGTCGCGGATTTCGTCAACGCTGTTGTTTGAGGCCGCGTCCATTTCGATGATGTCCGGCATTGCCCCCTTGTCTGCGGCCAGGCAGTTGCTGCACTCGTTGCAGGGCTCGCCCTCTTGCAGGTTCAGACAGTTCAAGGCCTTGGCAAAAATCTTGGCGCATGAGGTCTTCCCCGTCCCCCGCGGGCCGGCGAAAAGAAAGGCATGCGAGACCTTGCCCCGGATAAGTGAATTCTTGAGGGTATCGGTAATGGCTTCCTGCCCAACCACATCATCAAAGGTGCGCGGGCGCCATTTGCGATACAAAGCTTGATAAGCCATACATTCTCCCCGTAATGAAAAAGCTCCTAGCCCCGAAGAGCTAAGAGCCTGTTAATTGCTAAATAAAGGGCACATGCCCAAGCGACCTTAGTGCTGCTACCTTCCGGTCCTGACACGCTTCGGAGGTCGAACATTGCCCAACCAATATTGTAACCTAAACTAATCCTTTTGGCAATTTTCCTGGGCTTTTTTTGCCAATTTTTGCTTGCGGCGGATTTCCCGGAAGAAATCTTTCAAAAGCTGGGCTCCCTGGTCTTTGTAAAGACCCCGGATGACCTTGGGATGGTGGTTGAATTTTTCCACGCTGAAGAGGTCAACCACGCTGCCGGCAGCGCCGGCTTTGGGGTCCATGGCCGCGAAGTAGACTTCCTTGATCCGGGAGTTGATAATGGCTCCGGCGCACATGGCGCAAGGCTCCAGGGTAACAAAGAGGCTGCAGTCGATCAGGCGCCAGGAGTCAAGCTTTTGGCAGGCTTCCTTAATGGCCAGGATTTCGGCATGAGCCGTCCCGTCTTCATCCAGCTCCCGCCGGTTGTAGCCCCGGCCGATGATCTGCCCGTCTGGGCCCACGACAACGGCCCCAATGGGAACCTCATCTTGCAAGCGGGCCTTTTCCGCTTCAGCAAAGGCTGCCTCCATATAGGTCTTTTTCTCTTCGCTTGAATACATTATTTCTTCACGCTCTTTAAAATGTAGTAGCCCTTGTCCCGGGTCAAGATTTCGCAGTTGCCAAAAGATGCTGCCATCAGCTTTTTCGCGCTCGGTGCCCCCTGCTTTTTCTGGATGACGACCAGCAAAATCCCGCCTTCTAACAGGTGGTCCTTGGCTTCTGACAAGATGCTGGACCAGATGGCTTTGCCGGCCCTAATCGGCGGGTTGGTCACGATCATGGCATATTGGCCAGCAACTTCTTGGTAGCGGTCTGAGGCAAAAATATTGACGTTGCCTGCCCCATTGGCCGCCGCGTTTCTTCTGGCCAGATCCATGGCCCGCTCGTTGACGTCAACCATGTCGACTTGGCGGTCTGGCCACTTTTTAGCGGCAAAAAGGCCGATCGGGCCATAGCCGCAGCCGACATCCAGGATATTGCCGCCTGGCAAATCCTGGTCCAGCATCTGTTCAATCAAGACTCCGCTGCCGTAGTCGACCCGGTTTTTGGAAAAAACGCCGGCATCCGTGGTCAAGTTCAAATTAATGCCATTAAGGTGGTAGTTGACATGATGTTCGTCATGGCTGGCCGTGGGATTTTCAGTAAAATATTGTTCAGCCATCTTAAGCCTCACTGATCTTTACGGCGTCTTCGCCGTCGATTTCACTGACCTGGACCTGGACGTCCTCGCTGGCCGCCGTCGGGATGTTCTTGCCGATGAAGTCCGGCCGGATCGGCAGTTCCCGGTGGCCCCGGTCGATCAAGACAGCCAGAGCGATCTTAGCAGGCCGGCCCTGGTCCATAATCGCGTCAAGGGCTGCCCGGATGGTCCGGCCGGTGTAAAGGACATCGTCAACCAGGATGACCGTCTTGCCGGTCAAGTCAAAGGAAGTGTCAAAGCTGGCGATAGCCTTGGCCTTTTCTTCCCGGCTGAGGTCGTCGCGGTAGGCGGAGATGTCCAAAGACAGAACTGGCAGCTGGCTGTCTTCGATCTTGGCCAGGCGGTCACCGATTCTTTGGGCCAGGTACCAGCCCCTGGTCTTGATCCCGATCAAAACCAGGTTTTCCGTCCCCTGGTTTCTTTCCACAATTTCGTAGCTCATTCTGGTCAGAGCCCGGCGGATCCCCGCTTCATCCATGATATTTTTGCTCATTTTTATTCTCTCCGTATTGTAGTTTTTCTTTCTATTCTACTTTTTGTGTCAGTTGCTGTTTCTTTTATCTGTTAAAAAAGCATCGCTAACCATTTTATAAGACTGGCCCTTATTCAGTCAAATTCCGCCAGTTCTTTTCATAAGCGCTGGCCACCAGGTCCAGGTACTTGTCATAGTCAAGCGAGTTCAAAATTGCTTCCTGCTCTTCAGCTGCAAGCAGGTTGATCGCCCGGTTTTCCACGTGCATGGACCAGTCAGGTGACAAATTAGGAATCTTCTGGACGGCAGCCTCCCGGCCCTTGGCCAAGTTTCCCAGGCCGTTAGCCTTAAGAACGGCCAGGGCTTCTTGGTCATGCTGAATTACGGCTTCCCCGCTTCTCTTGCGCTTGTTCAGCATGGCCGGGGTCAGCTTTTTAGCCGCGGCGGAATACAGGTGGACCGTCTTAGGCAGGCCGTCTTGGTAGATAAAGACCCGGTTGTAGCGCTGCAAGATTAAAAGCTGGCCGGCATCTCCCCGGCCGAAAATGCAGTTGGCCCGCTCCTTGCTGTGGTTGGCTGAAAGGACATTTTGAAACATTCTGAGCCGGTGGGCCGGGTCTGGGAAGGCTTCCTTGGCTTCCTCCAGAATCTGCCGGCCAAGGTCACGGTCAAAAGGCGCCGCCAGGTCGGTTCTTTTTTCCAGCAGATAGCGGCTGAGGGCCCAGTCGATAATGGCCGGGTGGGCCAGGGACTTGGTCGGGCTGGTGTCCTTCCGGCAGGCCAGGCTGCCTGAAGCTGACAGAACCTTGGTCAAATCCGGGCTGGCTTCCAGGCGGTTGTTGGAGTCTTTAGAGACCAGGTAGAGTTCTTCCGGGACAATCTCCACCCCAATTTCAGCAGCTTCTTTAGCCAGAATCTTCCGGTTTAAGTCCGCATCTAAGACTGAGTAAAGGCCATCAGTATTGGTCGACACGATCCGGGCTCCGGCATAGGTCTGGGCCTGGCCAATCATATAAGTGAAGAGCTGGCCAATGATCCGCATGGACCGGATTCGGTTGTTCATTCTAATGGAGGACGGCACCCGCCCTTCTCTAGGGTCAGCGGCCCCGGTAGCTGAGTTTAAGATCAGCTTGGTCCCTTCTCTTTCGATATTGAACATCCGCCGCTCTTCGTCGCTGTATTGAGGATCGGTCCGCTTTTTGTCCAGTTCCTGCTTTCTTTCAAAAATTGCCGTATACCGGTCTTCACCTAAGCGGTCATTGTAAAAAGCATTCAAGCGCCGGAGCATGTTTGGATAGTAGGAGGTAAAGTCTTCGTGATTGGTCAGGTCGCTTGAAGTAAAGGCGTAGCGGTCATCCAGTCTGACCCGGCCCCCCTGCTTTTTGAAAACGGATGGTTCATCTTGGCTGAAGTCCCGCCAAAACTGGCCCCGGTCGGCCGGATCTGTCTGCTCCATCAGCTTGATCGTTGCCTTAGTGGTCAAGAAGGTCTGGTACTTTTCCACCCGGCCGTCTGGCAGGGTGACTTCCCTGGCCTTACGCAGGTCCAGGGGATCCGGGTAAAGCTTTTGTACATAAGCCAGGTCAGCCTGCTTTTTCTCCCAAAGGGCATGGTCCTTTAAATAAAGCTCTTTATTGTACTCTGACCCATGCAGGCCGCCGACAGAGAAAGTAATGTAGCAAGTCGACGGCTGACCATCTTTTTGATAGTAGAAAAGGTTGGTGTCTTCGTCTTCAACCTCACTTAAGTCGCTGACCGGCAGGGCCTGGTCGCCGTAATCTTCCTGGTATTCCTTGGAAGGATTGAAGTTCTTGCCAGCAAACTGCTTGTAGTAGTCATAGACCCGATCAAACTTCTTGCGTAAGTTTTCGTCCTCAAAGAGCTTGTAGAAAAAGTCCCGGCTTTCTTCCAGGATATCCCTCTTCTTTTCCCCGGTCATTGCCGCCACGCTGGCAGCCGGGTACAAAAATGAAACGGCCCGGTCGTCTTTTAAGCGGCCATATGGGCAAATAGTCCGGCGGGCAAAGTTGGCGGAAGTAGAATCAATGGTCAAGCGGTCTTTTCTGACAAATTCTGGGCCGATTTTAGGCTTGTAGCTGCTTCCGTCTTCTTGGTAGATCAAGTCCGGGTACTGACCCAGGAGGCCCTTTTTCAAAATAAACTGCCCTTGGTAGTAAGGATGGCAGAAAAGCTCCTTCAGGTTGACCACGTCAGAGACATTGTAGGCAATGAGATCTGCCAGTTCTTCGGGACTGGTCAAGTAGTCCTGGCCAGGCTTTAACTTGTCACTTTCCAGAATCTGCCAGCCCAACATCCCCAAAAGCCGCTTGAGGCCAACCCGTCTTTGCCGCTCATTGAGCTGGGCCACATCGATGTGGCGGCCGGACATTTGGAAATTTTTGGCAACTAAGCCCATGGTCTTATCCTGCCAGAGGCGCAGGCGCATGTTGCCAATATAGCGGCTGAAGAGCTCATCGTTAAAGTCTCGCATCTCCCTGGCCGTCACGGCTGAAAATCTGTCCCGCTTGCCGTTTTCGCCAGGCTGCCAGGCTCTGGTGAAGTAATAAGCCAGCATGGTCAAGTCATAGTTGCTGGAGTTGTAGCCCATTAAATACGGCGCCTTTTCTTCCTGGTAACCCTCATCCGTATCGCAGACCGGGCGGAACTGGTCCGGAAAAGAGGACGGGGCTTGGGGATCATTGACATACTGGGCATCTGAGACGCCAAAGGTCTGGGCCAGGCGAGCGGCAGCTGAGCTTGTCCGGAGATTGTAGTAGTAGATCTCTCCTTTAAAATTCTGGTTCTTCTCCCGGATCCGCTGGGCAGCAGCCTTCTTAAAGTCCAGGCTGTCTTCGTCATTTAAAGCAGGATCATCGACTATATAATAAATGTCGACCCGCTGGTCGTCTGGCCGGTAGCAAGACAGGGTAAAGGCATTGGTCAAAGATTCGATATCGTAAAAGTATGAATTGAGTTGGCTCATTTTTTCCTCCAGTCTTTTACCAATATTTTAGCAAAAAGCAAGAAAAAAGCGGGCCATCAGGTCCGCTCCCGTTCTTTGCCGTGCAGCTGCTCATAGCGCTCCAGCGACATTGAAGTTACGTGATAATTCTTGCAATAAGGGCACCGGTAAGCCCGAATCGGCATCGGCCGCCAGTGTTCATGGTTGATTTCGCGAAGGTGAACGGTCACTTCTTCTTTATAAAGAAACAGATCGGCATCGAACTTCGTCTTAAAGGCCCGCTTGCCGCTCGGACAAACCAGCAGACGGCTGCGGCGTGCCCGGCGGTAAGCCTTGTTAGCTTGACTCTTTGTCATTGCCACGCCCCCTTACTCTTTTCAGAAGTAAAACAGCAAATCACTGAATTCTTATCTTAATATTCACTTTCTAGCTTGATTTTAGCACCATTGACCGGCCAGCTCAATTAATATCACTTTTTACCTAGTTTTTGGTAAGCGCTCTATTGTTTTTTAATAAAATAAGGGCGATAATAAACTAGTGTGCAAAGAATATTTCATGAATTCTTAGGAGGCAAAATGAGAAAATTAACTAAGTCTGTCGTGACTGCCTTGTCACTGGCAACCGCAACCCTGTCAGTAATTCCGCAAGCAGCCGCTCCGGCCCAGGCAGCTACTCAGACCAAGACCAGCAAGGAATACGTAAATGGCAGCTATACTGTAGCCGCCAGCTTCTACGACAGCGGCAGCAAGGTTTATTCAACTGAAGCCAGCTTTTTGACGGCAGCCGCTGCTAAGGTCACGATCAAGAGCAAGAAGATTTCTTCAGTGTCCTTCACCCTGGCCAAGGACAGCCCGGTCTACAGCGACCTGACCATCAACGGTTCCAAGGCTAAGACCAGCACTGGCAAGGATGGCAGCGTAACTTACACCTTCGCGGCCGGTGCTTACCAAACCAGCACTAAGACCGCCACTTTCACGGTCAACGGCAGCAAGTTCAGCGCTGACGTTGTCTTCAGCGCTTTGCCAAGTTCAGCAACTGTAACCGTTACTGAAACCTCAGCAGTGGTCAAGAAGAAGGTACAAAAGACCTCAGCCGTTTACAACCGTGACGGTGCTAAGACCAAGTACAAGTCAATCAAGGCCGGCAAGACTATTACTACTTACGGCACTTTGACCCGGGGCACTACTAAGTACTACAAGGTTTCCAAGACTGGAAACAAGTATATCAAGGCTTCCAACGTTGACGGCCGCTACATTACTTTAAAGAACGCTGCTGCCGTTTACACCAAGGACTTGAAGAAGACCAAGACCAGCTACAAGAAGGGCAAGAAGGTTTACGCTTACGCCTACGCTATCTTGGGCGGGGAAAAGTACTACAAGCTTGGAACTAACAAGTACATCAGCGCTTTGAACGCTGACGGCCGCTACATCACTGTCAAGCACGGTGCGGCTGTTTACAGCAAGGACTTGAAGAAGACTGGCTCTTCATATGGTGAAGGCAAGAAGATCTTGACCTTCGGCCGGACGACTTTGAGCAACAAGAAGAAGTACTACCAAGTTGGTCAAAACAAGTTCATCGTTGCTTCCAACGTTGACGGCACGACCCGGACTTTGAAGAAGAATGCCTACATCTACAAGAAGTCCAAGGGCAAGGCAGTTCGCTACAAGAAGTACGTCTTGAAGAAGAACAGCCACCGCAAGACTTACGGCAGCGCCGTAACCATCAAGGGCAAGAAGTACTACATCATCTCAGTTGGCCAATACGTGGTTAAGTCCAACTTCCGCTAAAATTGAATATACTAAAAAAGGTTCTGCTTTTGCAGAATCTTTTTTTATTGTTTTTTAATTTGAGAAGGACGATAATAAATTAATATCCAGAATAGATTGTTCAATAAATTAGGAGACAAGATTCAAGCATGAAAAAGCTAAGCAAATCCATCGTGACTGCCCTGTCACTGGCCACGGCCACCTTGTCCGTGATTCCACAGGCAGCTCCAATCCAGGCAGCAAGTAAGACCAAGACCAGCACAGAATACAAGGATGGCAGCTACACGGTAATGGTCACTGTAGAGAACCTGGGCAACAACATTGATGTTCCTTCCAACTTTTTCCCTTCAGCCACAGTAACGATCAAGAACCATAAAATTGCTTCCGTGTCGATTGACGTAGATAATATTGACGACGAGGGCGAATACTATGTCCAGGTCAATGATGAAGTTGCGATTGGTGAGACGAAGACCTTAACCTTTGACGGCTCTGCCTACAAGAACGGCCTGCAAAACGCAAATATCAACGTCAACGGCGATCCATCATACTGCAACATCACTTTTGGCGACCTGCCTGGCTCAGCCTTCGAGACGGTTACTGAGACTTCCGCTACGGTTAAAAAAGTCGTCAAGCGGACCGCGGCGGTTTACGACAGAAATGGCGCGAAGACCAAGGACAAGGCCATCAAGGCTGGCACAAGCATCACCACTTACGGGACTTTGACCCGGGGAAACGTCAAGTACTATAAGATCTCCAAGACTGCTAACAAGTATGTTCAGTCATCCGACGTTGACGGCCGCTACATCACTTTGAAAAACGCGGCTGATGTTTACACCCAGAGCCTGGAAAAGACAGATGTCAGCTACAAGAAGGGCCAAAAGGTCTACGCTTACGCCTACGCCATCTTAGGCGGGGAAAAGTACTATAAGCTGGGCACTGACCAGTACATTAGTGCTTTGAAAGCTGACGGCCGCTACATCACGGTCATGCACAGCTCTGCCGTTTACAGCAAAGACTTGAAGAAGACAACTTCTTCTGTCGCTGAAGGCAAGAAAATCCTGACCTTCGGCCGGACGACTATTAAGAATAAGAAGTATTACCAAACCGGCTACAACTCCTTCATCTCTGCTTCAAACGTTGACGGGACTACCCGGACCTTGAAGAAGAACGCTTATATCTACAAGAAGTCCAAGGGCAAGGCTGTCCGCTACAAGAATTATGTATTGAAGAAATACAGCCAAAAGCAGACTTACGGCAACGCCGTGTCAATCAAGGGCAAGAAGTACTACATCGTCGGCGTCGGCCAGTACGTGACCAAGTCCAGCTTCCAGTAAGAGCTAACTTAGCAAAAAAAGACAAAAACGGCAGGTCAATAAAGATCTGCCGTTTAGTTTTTCTTTAGCATTTCCACAGCTTTTTTTAGCAAGCTGTTCATCAAATGACCACGCTTGCCCGTTATCCTTACAGTACAAGTTCAAAAGAACTTGCGACTAAGCAAAGGAGGCAAAAACTATGCTGAAACTGTTTACCCAATTACTCACGATTTCATTGGCCCTGTTTGCCTTTACCCGCTACAGACGCTCACGCCGCCAACTGGCAGTAGTACCTGCCCACCAGCGGCATAATTAAGCAATCGTGACACTTCCTTTTTCCCTTGAATTTGAATTCTATCTAATCGCTGGTACACCGCTTTAGCCAGCATTGCATTAAATTTCTTATTTTTTCACAACACACAAACCTCCATCTCGATGGCAAAAAGCCCTGGCAATCGCCAGGGCTTTCTTGCGCTTATATTACTTTTTACTAGCTCTTACAGGTTCTTGACCCACTTCAAAGAAGCAGAAACATTGATCTTGATTGGATCACCGTACTTGACACCCTTGTTCAAAGCTGCTAAGTCCGCTCCATCAAGGTAGTAGACATAGTGATAGACACTGGTTGCGTCAGTAAACTTGACTTGGTATTCCTTGCTTGAAGCAATGCCAGTATTTACGGCTTCAGCAATTTTGGCAAAGTTATCAGCAGAGATTTCCGTCCCCTTTTCACCAGTCAGGTATTGAGCAGCTGCCTTTTCGATCAAAGCAGTATCTTCAGCTGACAGCTTTTGCCCAACAGTCATCGGGCTGTCAATAGTAACATTGTCTAAGCCCCAAACAGTCGTGGCAGTTGCTTCAACAGTTGAAGTTGCCTTTTCGATCACTTTTTCGTCCTTGACCAAAGTTGCCGTGTAGTTGACCGTGATTGGGCTGCCGTAAGTTGCACCTTCGTTGGCCTTAAGGAAGTTGGCCAGCTTTTCAGCAGACGTATTTCCTTGCAGCCAGTATTCGTAGTGGTAGTTGTTGCCGGCAGCGTCCTTGAACTGGTCGCTCTTGAGGCTGTCAGTAAGGCCTGAGAAGATTTCCTTCAAAGAAGCTTCACTGATCTTGGTCCCCTTGACCCCGTTCAAGTACTTGGAAACAGTCTTATCCAGGTAGTTAGTCAAAGTTAAGTCTTGTCCCACCTGCAACTGGTTTTCGGTCTTAAGGCTTGATTGATCAGCCCCGTAAAGAGCAGCCAATTTTGGCGTAACAGCAGAAGCCGTATTTTCAGCTGACTGGTAACCTTCCAGCATCCCCTTGTAAAACATCAGAGATTGAAGTGGGTAGCCATGGTCATCAAAGAGAGTCATGTTGTCCCAAGTAGACCCGCCCCAGGTTTCCTTGCCATTGTAGTGCATTTCATTGTCTGGAGCGTAACCGATGGCGTACTTGGAAGCCCAGCCAGTCCCGTAGACGTTAACCAGCTGCTTGTTGTAGTTCCAGCTGTTCCAGCCAGCTCTGACCGCGATTTGAGCTGGTTCCCAGTAGAAGGCACCAACACCGCCGCCAGCAACCAAGGACTTGTAGAGGGCAGTTACTTCATCGACCTGACCTTGCGGGCCAACCGCGTAGTCGCTTGGCGCATAGCCGATGTTGTTGTTAGTACCGTCTGAGTCATTAACATTGTTCAGCCAGCTGGTTTCCATGACGACGACCCGCTTGCCGAATTCCTTTTGGGCCATCTGCTGCACCTTCAGCAGGTTGTCTGGGTTGTTGTTGGAGCTGCCCCAGAATGGGTAGTAGGAAGTCCCCAGGTAGTCATAGTCAACGCCGTTGTTCTTCAAGACAGTCATGATCATCCGGTAGCGGTTGACGTCTGGTGATTCAAATTGAACGGCGATCTTGGCGTCCTTGTTGGCAGTTCTGACCGCCTTAGCAGCGGTAGCCAGGTAGCGGGCAACGGTTGTCCCGTAGTCGCTCTGCCAGAGCTTGTTCCAGTCGCCGCCGGTCAATTGGTCGGCATCATAGCCGAAGGTCCCCTTGGTGATTTCATTACCGATCTGGACCATGGCTGGAGCCACCCCGGCCTTTTCCATATCGGTCAAGACCTTCTTGGTGTAAAGGGAAATAGCTTCATTCAATTCAGCACTGGACAGGTTCTTCCAGGACTTAGGCAGAAGCTGCTTGGCCGGGTCAGCCCAGAAGTCAGAATAGTGGAAGTCCAAGAGAACCTTCATCCCGTACTTCTTAGCCTGCAAGGCAGTCTTGATCAGGCTTTCTTCGTCGGTGTTACCGCCGCCGTAGCCCTGGCCGTCAGCGTTGTAAGGGTTGTTCCATAAACGCAGGCGGACCCAGTTGACCCCGGCTTCCTTCAAAACATCGAACAAGTCAGCTTCTTTGCCGTTAAAGTCATAGTACTTCACGCCGGCTTTAAGCATGGCCTGGTAGGTTGACACGTCTACCCCGCGGGCCATGTCGTCAGTCATGCCTGGGATCTTTTCCACCTTGACGCTTTCGTACTTGAGGCCAGTTTCAGTCCCGTTTTGGTAGGCAGCGGTAATTTCATCAGCCGTCTTCTTGCTGGTTGGCGTTTCATCCACTGCTTCATTGTTATTGCCGGCCCCTTCAGTCAGGGTCGCGGTGAAGTTGGCCTTGATGGCGTCTCCGTACTTAACTCCCTTGTTCAGAGCCAGGAAGTTGGCTAATTTAGCGGCGCTGTCTGCCCCTTCCAGCCAGTAGGCATAGTGGTAGGTCTTACCAGCTTCATCGCTGTAGTCGGTCGTGCCAACGTAAGCCGTATCGTCGCCGCCCAGGCCTGCTTCAATTGCCGTCAAAACATCCTGGCTGATTTCAGTTCCAACCGGGCCAGACAAAAGTGAGGAAGAGATATTGGCAAGCAGCTTTTTGCTTTCGTCAGCCGTAAAGGCCTGGCCGTCCTTTAAACCGTTCTTGACGCTAACCTTGTCCTGGCCGTAAACCTTAGTCACGGATGGAGCAAGAGTGGATGATGCTTGAGCAGGCTGGGTTACTGCTTCAACCTTGTAGATCAAGCCGGCCAAAGTGCCGTTGTAGTAGCCGGCCCCAACCACGCTGCCAGCGGCGCTGGTCGTCCCCAGCTGTCTGAGCAAGTCACTGACGAACTGGGCAGCAGTTTCATTGTTCTTGGAGACATCAGTCTTCAAAGTTGCCAGAACCTTGCCCTGCATAGAACTGTTCTTTTCCATCAAGGAAGCGATGACAGTCTTGTCTTCCTTGACATCGCCCTGGGCCAGGAGCTGAGCCATTTCGTGAACAGCAGATTCCTGGTAGCCGTTCTTGGATTCAGTCCAGTCATACTTGACCCCATTCTTCAGCTTGACTGCAGTCAGGAATTCAGTTTGATCCCGCAAAAGCTGGGCGTGGTCCATGCCATTTTTCACAGAGCCATCCTTGTCAAAGGAAACCTTGATCCCATTTAAGGTCTTGCTGGTGTTTTTGGCAATCTTGCCTGTCGCGTCAGCGTAATATTGCTTGCCGTTAACCTTGATGAACTGGTTCTTAACTACCTGGCCATTAGCGTCGTAGTAGTTGGTAACGCCAGAAGTCGTCTTAAAGGCATTCTTGGTTGGCTGAGCAGTAGCCGTAACTGCCTTTTGAGCCGTTGCCTGGACTGCCTTGCTGGCCGTGTTAGTTGCTGGAGCAGTAGCAGCAGGCTTAGCTGTAGTGTTTGTAGCAGTATTAGCAGCAGTATTAGTTGGATTAGTTGTCGTAGTCGCTGTAGTTGTTGTAGTAGCAGCAGTAGTCTTGTTTTCACTTACTGCATTACTAGTCGCAGCAGTGGTATCAGTTGACTTGTTTTCAACCGTGGACTTAGCTGCAGCAAGGCTTTCAGCCTGTTGGTCCTGAACAACAGCAGTCTGCTCGTTCTTATCAGTGGCCGTGTCCGCCTTTACGCTGCTAGCGCTGCCGACAGCCAGGCCAGTAGCCAGCAGGGCTACGCCGGCAGCTGTCAAACTCTTATTAGACTTGAAGTGCTTAATCCGTCTCTTCTTCATAAGCTTATTCCTCTTTAAATTCCTCTTAATGCAATTGAATTGTATTTTCTTTTTCTTGCTTTTCTTCTGTTTCTTCGGTTCTCTCAAAAAATGCCCAACAGAAATTGTTGAGCATTCTTTGTTAAATTGCTTGGCTTACAGGTTCTTGACCCACTTCAAGGAAGCAGAAACGTTGATCTTGATTGGATCGCCGTACTTAGCCCCCTTGTTCAAAGCTGCTAAGTCATTACCATCAAGGTAGTAGACGTAGTGGTAGACACTGGTTGCGTCAGTAAACTTGACTTGGTATTCCTTGCTTGAAGCAATGCCAGTATTTACGGCTTCAGCAATTTTGGCAAAGTTATCGGCAGAGATTTCCGTCCCCTTTTCACCAGTCAGGTATTGAGCAGCTGCCTTTTCGATCAAAGAAGTGTCTTCAGCTGACAGCTTTTGCCCCACAGTCATTGGGCCGTCGATGGTGACATTGTCCAGGCCCCAAACAGTCGTAGCAGTTGCTTCAACAGTTGAAGTTGCCTTTTCGATCACCTTTTCGTCCTTGACCAAGGTTGCCGTGTAGTTGACCGTGATTGGGCTGCCGTAAGTTGCGCCTTCGTTGGCCTTAAGGAAGTTGGCCAGCTTTTCAGCAGACGTATCTCCTTGCAGCCAGTATTCGTAGTGGTAGTTGTTGCCGGCAGCGTCCTTGAACTGGTCGCTCTTCAGACCATCAGTGAGGCCCGAGTAGAGGGCCTTCAGAGAAGTTTCGCTGATCTTGGTCCCCTTGATCCCGTTCAAGTACTTGGAAACAGATGAATCCAGGTAATTGGTCAAAGTCAAGTCTTGGCCGACCTGCAACTGATTTTCGGCCTTAAGGCTTGATTGATCTGCCCCGTAAAGAGCTGCCAGTTTCGGCGTAACAGCGGAAGCAGTGTTTTCAGCTGATTCATAGCCAGTCAGGAAGCCCTTGTACATCATCAAGGATTGGAGCGGGTAGCCATGGTCATCAAAGAGGGCCACGTTGTCCCAAGTTGAGCCACCCCAAGTTTCCTTGCCCTCGTAGTACATTACGTTTTCAGGAGCATAGCCGATCGCGTACTTAGAAGCCCAGCCAGTCCCGTAGACATTGGACATTTCCTTGTTGTAGTTCCAGTTGTTCCAGCCGGCCTTAACCGCGATTTGGGCTGGTTCCCAGTAGAAGGCACCAACGCTGCCGCCAGCAATGATGGCCTTGTACATATCAGCCATCGCGTTGACTTGCCCTTGCGGATCAGCCGTGTAGGAAACGCCATCTGGCATGGTCGGCATTTGCCCGATTGAGTTGCCAGTACCATCTGAGTCATTCATGTTGTTCAGCCAGCCAGTTTCCAGAATGACCGTCGTCTTGCCGAATTCTTCCTTGGCCATCTTTTCAACAGCCAGCAGGTTGTTCGGCGTGTTGGCACCCTTGCCCAGGCTTTGGCCCTTGTAAGTGCCGTTGTCGTTGCCGGTTGACCAGAATGGGTAGTAAGAAGTCCCCAGATAGTCGTAGTCGATCCCGTGCTTCTTGAAGACAGTCATGATAGTCCGGTACTTGTAGATGTTTGGCGTTTCCAGCTGCAGGGCAATCTTAGCCTGAGGAGCAGCATTTCTGACCGCCTTGGCCGCGGTTGCCAGGTATTCAGCTACCTGGTCACCGTTGGCGCTCTTCCACAAAGTTTCCCAGTTGCCGCCGTGGTCACGGTCAGTGTACAGGCCAAAGGCCCCGTTGGTGATTTCGTTGCCGACTTGCACCATGTCAGCACTGGCACCGGCTTCGCGCAGGTCTGTGAGGACCTTTTCAGTGTAAAGCTTGATTGATTCGTTTAAGGCATTGACTGACAGGTCCTTCCAGGCCTTTGGCAGGATCTGCTTGGCCGGGTCAACCCAGAAGTCGGAGTAGTGGAAGTCCAAAAGAACCTTCATCCCGTACTTCTTGGCTTCGCTGGCCATCTTGATCACGCTGGCTTCATCAGTGTTACCACCGCCGTAACCCATGCCGTCAGCATTGTATGGGTCGTTCCAGATCCGCAGGCGGACCCAGTTGACCCCGGCGTCAGCCAGAACCTTGATCAAGCTGGCTTCTTTGCCCTCAAAGTCGTAAAACTTAACGCCAGCGTTGACCAAAGACTGGTAAGTTGAGATATCAACCCCACGGATCATGTCATCAGTCATGCCAGGGATTTTTTCCACCTTGACGCTTTCGTACTTAAGGCCGGTTTCAGACCCGGTCTGGTAGGCAGCGGTAATTTCGTCAGCCGTCTTCTTGCTGGTTGGCGTTTCATCCACTGCGTCAGTATTAGTGCCCGCGCCGGCAATCAAAGTAGCCGTGTAGACAGCCTTCAAGGCATCACCGTACTTAACGCCAGCGTTGGCCTTGAGGAAGTTGGCCAGCTTCTCAGCGCTGTCCTTGCCGCTGAGCCAGTATTGGTAGTGGTAGGCCTTGCCATTCGCGTCATAGTACAGGCTGCTGCCTTCAAAGGCAGTTGCATCCCCAGCCAGGCCGGCAAAGATAGTTTGCAGGACCTCTTGACTGATGGCCGTGCCAGCCTTGCCAGTCAACAGAGCTGATGAAACGCCGTCAGTCAAAGTCTTGGCGTCTTCATCGCTCATCTTAGTGGTAACCGGGTTGGTTACCTTGCCAGCGTCGCTGTAAACAGCGCTGACGCTTGGGTCAATCTTGGAGACAGCTTCTGCCGCCTTCTTCACTTCTTCAACCTTGTAGATCAAGGCAGCAGCTACACCGTTGTAGTAGCCGGCCCCGATCACGCTGCCAGTAGCATCAGCCGTGCCCAGCTTGGAAACCAGGGTTGCAGCTACTTGGCTGGCGGTAGCGCCGCTTTGGCCGATGTTCAAGGTCAAGCTGGCCAAGACCTTGCCGGACATGGAAGAGTTGTTTTCCATTAAAGTAGCGATCAAGTCATTGTTGTTCTTGACGTCACCTTGGGCCAGGAGCTGGGCCATTTCATGGGTAGCTGATTCCTGGTACTTGTTCTTAGTTTCAGTCCAGTCATACTTGACTGACTTCTTCAGCTTGCTTGCGGCTGAAAATTCGATTTGGTCGCGGAGCAATTGGCCAAAGTCCAAGCCATTGCTGATAGCACCAGTCTTGTCAAAAGTAGCAGTAATCCCGTTAACCTTCTTGGTCGTGCTCTTGGCAATCTGGCCATTAGCGTCAGCGTAGTATTGCTTGCCACTGACCGTGAAGACCTGATTCTTGACTACCTGGCCATTGGCGTCATAGTAAGAAGTCTTGCCGTTGGTCGTCTTAAAGGCGCTCTTAGTAGCCGTAGCCGTGGTAGTAGTTGCCGCCTTAGTCGCCGTTACCGCGCTGGTCTTGGTCTGCACAGCGCCCGCAGCTGCCGTCTTAGTAGTGGTAGTAGCTGCGGTAGTCTTCTTGGCAGTATCTGCAGTGGTGGTAGCAGCAGTCTTTGCCGTATTTGCAGTATCTGCGGCAGTCTTGCTATCAGTTGCTGCAGTGTTAGCAGTCGCATCAGCAGTTTTAGTGTCAGTTGTTTGCGCTGCTTGGGTGTCAGTACTTTGGACGGCTTGCTTTTGCTCAGTTTGAGCCGCTTGGGCATTGGCCGTCTGTTGGTCCTGGCTGTCAGTTACGTCAGCCTTGGCTGGGTTGGCATAGGCCAAGCCAGTTGCCGTGGCTAACAGGGCCAGATTGGCCGCTACGATTTTCTTGCTCTTAAAATGCTTGATTCGTCTCTTTTTCATAGAGGTCCTTCCCAATTTTTTCCATTAAAATTCTATCTTAGATCATTATACCGTTTTCAATTAATTTGTTCAGCTTTTTTCTGGAAACTGGCCGCTTGTAATGCAAACGTTAAAAAAGCCATTCTTAGCCCTTTTGCCTTGCTTGTGTGTAAAAAAGAGCCAATAATATTATTTATAGAGACTTTGTAAAATTCGCGAAAAATTCATTTTGCTTTAACCCTAACTGAACTTAGAAAGCAGGTGCATCATGTCCTCACTCAATCAAAAACTGGCCAGTCTTTTCCTGATCGACAGCACTGGCGATTTTACTGAAAACCTCCGCCTTTTGGACCATTACCAGCCAGCCGGCCTTCTCCTTTTTGCCAAAGACCTGGCAGGGCTAAGCGAAAAAGCCGTCAAAGAGCGGCTGGCCGCCTACCGGCAGGCCCGGCCGGGTCTGCTGCTTGCCATTGACCAGGAAGGCGGCTTGGTCAGCCGCTTGTCTGCTCTTTACCCAAGCCGGTCCTATCCCAGCCAGGCTGAGCTTTTGCAAAAGGGCGCCGACTTTTTCTTAACCGAAAGCAGAAAGACCGCCCTGGAATTAAAAAACTTAGGCATCAACTTAAACTTTGCTCCGGTGGCTGACCTTGCCCTTGATCCCGCCAGCTTTATCTACAGCCGGACCCTGCAGCTGGGAGCTGAAGAAACCGGGCCGGCAATCGCGGCCTTTGTCAAGCTTTACCGGCAGCTGGGGATCGCCTCCTGCGCCAAGCACTTCCCTGGCTACGGGGATGCCGGCGACACCCACCAGGCTCCGGCTAAAGACCATAGAAGCCTTAAAGAGGCCCAGCTGGACCTTTTGCCCTTTAAAGCAGCGATCACGGCTGGCGTGCCGACCATCATGGTGGCCCACTTGGAAGTTGCCTGCTATAGCGCTGGCCCTGCATCCCTTTCCCCGGAAATCTACCGCCTGCTCAAGCAAGAGCTTCACTATTCCGGTGTGGCCATCACCGACGACTTAGCCATGGCGGCAGCACATGAAAGCGGCTGCCCGGAGCTTTTGGCCTTAAAGGCCGGAGCCGACCTTCTCTTAGGCGGCAGATTGGAAAACTTGCCAATCTTAGAAGCAGCTGCAGAAAGCGGCGAATTGCCGGAAGAGCGGATCAAAGACGCCCTGGTCCGGGTCCAGACCCTGCAGGACGATTATTCTCTTTAGGATCCTTTTTACAAAAATTCTTTAACATGTATCAATTAACGACAAAAAAGGCAGATCGCTTGATCTGCCTTTTTATCTTGCAATTTTATTGTCTATTTTTTACTTTGTTTAAGTCTTAGAGAAAGTATCAAACATGATCTCTTTCAAGATCTGGTAGCCAACGTCCTTGACCTTGTCTTCGCCAAAGCTGCGCTGGTTCAGAAGCAGGATGATCCCGTTCTTGTTGTCAGCCGTCAGCTGGAAGTAGGCAGCATAGTGGGCGCTGCCGATAGCCCCGTAGGCCAGCTTGACCTTCTCCCCCTTCTTGAGGTAGACCCCGCCGCTGTAGCGATTGATCTTGCTCTTGAGGTGGGTCAGCTGGTGAAAGGCGCTTGGTGACAGGAATTGCCCCGTCCCCAAAGCCTCTTGAATCAGATAGTAGTCGCCAGCCGTCGTCAGCATGTTTCCGGCCCCAACCAGCTGGGACAGGCGGGTCTTTTCCAAAACTGCCGCCTGCTGGTAGTTCTTGCCATGCTGATATCTGTAAGATACGGCCAGCTTTTTATTCTTAGGCAGCTGGCTGCTTACATAAGTTGACGTCAGACCCAGCCGCTGGACTACCCGCTTCTTAAAGTTCCAGGCATATGACTTATGGCTGACCTTCTTGATAATGCCCGCCAGCAAAATGTAGTTGACGTCGCTGTAGTGGTAGCTGCCCACCTTGTCTTGCGGCAATTGGTTGGCCCGGGTCACGATCCATTTTACAGCTTGGTCTTCACTGTAGTTGATATGGCGGTCAACTTCTACATCTGGGATCTGCAACCCTGAAGTATGGGAAAGCAGATTGCCCACGCTGATCTTCTTGGCGTTCTTCAAAGCCGGGTACCAGCGGGAGATCTTCGTGTTTTGGCTAAAAGCACTTGAACTGCCCTTTTTTTCCTCCATCAGCTGCATGACCATAGCGCCGGTTACTTCCTTTTGCATGGAAGCTGCCGGGTAGACGACCTGGCGGTCCCCATTTTTGATCTTCTTTTTAGCGTCAGCCAGTCCGTAGTTGACAACCTGGACGTGTCCATTCTTGATCACGGCCACGCTGCCAGCCACATGCTTCTTCTTGAAGAGCTTCTCGACAAAAACATGCATGTCAGCTGCCGTGACCTGGTCTGGCGCGGTTTCCTCCGGCCAGGCGGCGACGCAGGCACCGGCGCAAATCCCGGCAAGCAGCAGTGAAGTGATGATCTTTCTTCCCTTTTTAAACAACAGCAATCTTTCCTCCCTTGGATACATTAAGAACATTATACGGCCATTCCGGCAAAAAGGCAGGAAAGTTATTACTTTTTTAAAAAATTAAAAAATTGCTCACTAATTCAAACTGAAAGTTCCCGGCTGGATCTTCTGCAGCAGGCCAAAGGCCAGGCCCTTGATCTGCTGCTCAGTCTGGCTGCGCTCGTTGACGAACATGATGATTCCGTTTCTGTTGTCAGCCGTCAGCTGGACATAAGTTCCGTAGTGTTCCTCCCGAATTGAGCCAAAGGCGGACTTGAGCTTGCTGCTACGCTTCATGTACATGCCGCCGCTGTAGGTAGTCTTTCTGGCCTTAAGGTGAGTCAGATAGTTGAAGTCACTCTGGTTCAAAATTGCCCCGTTCTGCAGGGCCAGCATGATTTCGTAATATTCAACCGGCGTGGTGCACATGTTGCCGGCACCTGGGATCTGAGAAGCCACGGACTTTGGCAGGGAAACCGGTCTTTGGTACTTTCTCTGCCAAAGGTAAGCATAAGATACCGCCTGGCTGCGGGTCCAAGGAATGTCGTGTCTGAGGCTGGTGTGGGCTAAGCCCAAGGGACGGACAATCCGGCGGTTGAAGTTGTAGGCGTAAGTGTGGCCGGTCAGTTTGCGGATGATGCCCACCAACAAAATGTAGTTGGCATTGTTGTAGTTGAAGCTTCCGATCTTGTATTGCCAGCTGCCATTGATCTTCTGGGTCACCCAGTCGATGGCCTTGCTTTCAGACAAGTTCCGGCCCCGGTTGCTTTCAGAGCCAGGCGCCCGGTAGCCGCTCGTTTGCGTCAGCAGGTTGCCGACCGTCACATAGCGGGCATTTTTCAGCTTAGGATACCAGCGGGAAATCTTGGTGTACTGGCTGAAACTTTGCTTGGTGTGCTTCTTTTCGTTCATGATCTGCACCAGCATGGCCCCAGTCACTACCTTTTGCAAGGAGGCGGCTGGATAAGTCACATTGTAAGCGCCGTTCTTCATCCGCCGGCCAAACCAGGCATAACCATAGTTGACGGTCTTAACGCTGCCGTTTTGGACCAAAAGGACTGACCCGGCCAGGTGATTGTCCCGCATCACCCGGTTGACGTCGCTCTTAGTTGCTTCCGCATGAACCGTAGCTGGCGCTAAAGCCGGAAGCAGGAGGCTGGCAGCTAAAGCCAATTTGCCGGCTGCTTTTGCTGATTTTTTCAAAAAAAGATCTTTAAAATTCAAACTGTTTTTCCCTTTCTCATCATAAATATAACCACAAATTATGTTAGCCCTAATATTTTCTAAAAACAAGGGAAGCAGTGTTACGTTTTAATTACAGGATTTTTTCCCGCAAAAAAAGACCACCGGAAGCAACCGATGGTCATTTAGAAGTGTTCAAGATTTACTTAACGGCATCCTTCAAGGCCTTGCCTGGCTTGAAGGCTGGAACCTTGCTTGCAGGAATTTCGATTTCAGCGCCAGTTTGCGGGTTGCGGCCCTTCCGAGCAGCGCGTTCACGAACTTCAAAAGTCCCAAAGCCGATCAATTGTACCTTTTCGCCCTTAGCAAGTGCTTCTTCGATTGATGCAAACAAAGCGTCAACGATTTGAGCAGATTCCTTCTTGCTGAATTCAGTCTTTTCACTTACAACTGAGACAAGTTCAGTCTTGTTCATCTTGTTTCCTCATCTTTCTATTAAAAGGCCCAGCAAAATGCCGAAGCTTAATCATATGCTTAATTATAGCAAAACTTTGCCGCCGCAACAGCCTTTCTCTGAAATAGCTGAGAAAAAATACCAAAATTACAAAAACGTTTTAGTGTAATATTCCTATTTCACTGGCACGCAGTGCTTGTCGTTGATGGCCTTGACCTTGTCCACCCGCCGGCGGTACTTTTCTTCCATCAAAGGATCCGTGGTCAGCCAGGTCTTGACGATTTCGCCGGCCATCATATCACCGATGATCTTAGCCCCTAAACAAAGGACGTTGGAGTCGGTGTGCTGGCGGGCAAGCTTGGCGCAGAAAGGATCCTGGCAGACCGCGGCGTAGATGCCGTTGATCTTGTTGGCGATCAAGGCGCTGCCATAGCCAACCCCGTCAACGAAAATGCCCCGGTCGCATTCGCCCTTGGCTACAGCCAGGCTAGCTGGGTAGACGAAGTCTGACAGGTCGCAGGATTCTTCATTATCAGTCCCGAAGTCAACTACTTCATAGCCATTTTCTTCGAGGTAGGCCTTGATTTCGTTCTTCAAGCGGGTGCCGGCGTGGTCATTTGCCATTGCAATCTTCATTTTTATGCCTTCTTCTATTTCAATAAAAAACTCTTTCGCCTCTATTCTACCATTTTCAAAGAAAGGGGAAAGTTGCGCGTAAATTTTAGCCTTTTTTAAATAAGTTCATGCATTTTGATCAATTTCTTGCCATATTTGTTTCTAATTATCCGGATAGAATCTTATTAATATCAAGGAAAGTATTTTATGGCAAGGAGGGACTACAATGTCTGCCAGAAAAGTTATCACGAGTGTACTCGCCGTCGGAACAACCATCGCTATCGCCATCGACGGCTATCTCTTATTTTTAAAAGCTGACCAGGCCAATTCTACCGCGTCTACTGCTTCATCCAGCACAAGCACTGCTGCTTCCAGTTCTGCTTCATCAACTTCATCTTCTTCAAGTTCATCCACGTCCAGCGGCTTAAAAGACGGCACCTATAGCGGTAAAAGCGTCAGCACCCAGTGGGGCGAGGTCCAAGTCCAGATCAAGGTCAGCGGGGGAAAAATCACTACGGTCAATGTCTTAAAGTACCCGTCAGACAACGACCACTCCCAGCAAATCAACGACCAGGCCCTGCCTGTCTATAAAAAAGAGGCCATCGCGGCCCAGAGCGCTGACATCCAGCAGGTTTCCGGGGCTACCGTCACCTATGAGGGCTTCACCCAGTCCCTGCAAAACGCCATCACCCAGGCTAAAGAAAGCTAGTGGCGATCATGACTGTAACCTGCCTTAACCAAACAGTGGAAGCCATGACCATACCTTTCACTGTTTCCGTTGCTGTTCAAGGAGAAGCATCCCCGGACTTGACCCAAGCTTTTACAAACTCCTGCAACAAAATTCATGCAGAATTAAAAAGAATCGAAGCTGATTTTTCCGCCTTTTTGCCGGACTCCTTAGTCAGCCGCTTTGCTGAAGGCGATGAAAGCATCCTCTTGGCCAATACTGAATTTCAAGAGGTCTACGTGGCTGCCCTTTTAGCTAAAGAAGAAACGGCTGGCGCCTTTGACCCTTATTTTGCCGGCAAATTCAACCCCACCGGCCTGGTCAAGGGCTGGGCAGTGGAAAAAATCTTTGCCTCCTGCCTTATGCCCCTGGCGGCTTTTCCCGAAGTCACCGGCCTTTGCATCAACGGCGGCGGGGACCTGCAGGCCTGGACCAAGGGGGACTTCCGCTGGAAAACCGGCATTGAGAACCCGGCCCAGCCCCGCCTGCTTTTAGCCATTTATGATTTGGCCAGCCAGGCCTTGGCAAGTTCGGGCTATGCCTACCGCGGCCAGCACGTGACATTAGCCGGACCTGCCGACCTCAGCCAGGTCACGGTTCTTGCCCCAGACTTAACTTTCGCGGACATCTGGGCGACAGCCGGCCTGGCCATGGGCGAAGACGCCTTTAAGGAGCAGATTGCCCAAAGAAGGCTCAGCGGCTTATACGCCAGAAAAGACGGCCAGCTGGCCCTGTTTACAGAAGGAGAACTTCAATATGTTCAAAAAGCATGACTACACCTTGGGCGTCTTATGGGCGGCGGCGATTTTTATCCTCCCTTTGCCCTTCATCCAGACCCTGGAAGCCGGCCTGCCGGCCATCTATTATCCGCAAAAGCTGCCCATCATGGCCGGGACCATCGCCTATGTCTGGCTGCTATTGGCCATTTACCTCTCTACTCGCCCGCGCTGGCTTGACCGCTTGATCGGCCTGCCAAAGGTCTACATGATCCATGGCATCATGAGCCTGGGCGCCATCCTTTTAGCCTGGCTGCATATGCAAGGGTCACCTTCAGCTGGCCTTATCAAGCAGACTGGCAATATCGCCTTCTACCTCTTCTTGGGCCTGGCGGTTTATTCCATGGTCTTCATGGCCGGCTGGCTGACCAAGCGGATTCCATTTTTGGCAAAAATCAAGCAGGTCCTGGAAGAAAAAGTCTTCAAGCACGAGCTTTCCATTTGCCTGCACCGGTTAAACCTGCTGGCTGTCTTGCTGGTCTTTATCCACATCCAGCTGATTCCTTATATCCGGGCCATTACCCCCTTCATGGCCTGGATCTGGATTGCCACTGTCTTCGTTTTTGCCAGCTATTTCATCAGCCTGGCCAAAAGCCGGGGAAAAAGCAACGCCGAACTCCTTGACAGCCGCTTGATCGCTGACAATGTCCTGGAACTGACTTTAAAGACTGACCAGAATTTGGTTGACTTTGAACCAGGCGACTTCGTTTTCCTCTCCTTTCCAGAAGAAAAAGGCATGGAAGAACCCCACCCCTTCTCCTTCGTCAACCTCCCGCAAGAAGAGAAGCAGGTTGTGCTGGCCATCAGAGGCGACGGGGACTTCACCAGACAATTGCAAGGGCTCAAGCCACCAGTCAAAGCCCGCCTCAGTCCCAGCTTTGGCCGCTACCAGGAAGCCATTGCCGAGGCCAAGCCGGACCAGCTCTTGCTGATCGCTGGCGGAATCGGGGTTGTCCCCCTCTTGTCGGTGATTGACGGCAATCCAGACTTGCCCACTAAAGTTTTTTACAATGCTCATACCAAGGAATCCTTGATCTATGAGGAAAAGTTCTACTACTGGAACAGCCGGGAAAACTTCCAGAGCCGCTGCCAGGTAGGCCGCTTTAAAGACGAGGAAATTTTGGATTCCCTGCCCGAAGATTTTTCAGGCCTCCAGGTTCTAATCGGCGGTCCCCAGGTCATGGCCGACCACTGGATCAAGCTTTTAAAAGAAGCGGGCCTGCCTGCTGGGCAGATCTATTATGAAGAATTCGACTGGTAGAAAATAATCCAAACAAAAAGTGAGACCAAGCGGTCTCACTTTTTCTATGTGCTTAATTAGCGATGTAGGCGTACTTGAAGTTGTAGCAGACACCGGCACTGTTGTAGATAATGCCCTTGACCTTGCTCTTGATCATCCAGGCCTTGTTGGCTTGAGTCAGCGGAGTTACCCCCTGGTTGACCATCAAGACGTTTTCAGCCTTGGCCAAAAGCTTCATGCGGGCTGTCCCGGAGCTGGTCTTAGATGCCGCGATCAGCTTGTCGTATTCCTTGTTGCTCCACTTACCGTAGTTGTAGGAGTTACCGGTCGTCTCACAGTCCAGGAAGGAAATCGGGTCAGCGTAGTCGGCGATCCAGCCGGACAGGGTGCATTCAAAGTTGCCGGCCAGGACCCGGTTGAGCTTAGTCTTGGAAGGGATGCTCTGCACCTTGACGCTGATCTTGCTCCCAAAAGCAGTTTCCAGCTGGCTTTGGACAAATTCAGCCAGTTTCTTGGAAGTATCATCGTCAGAAGCTAACAGAGTGAAGGACAGTTTGCTCAAGCCCTCTTCCTTCAAGCCCTTTTCAAAGTACTGCTTGGCCAGCTGTTTGTTGTAGCTGGTGTACTTTTTAGCTTCGCTGCTTTCTGCCAGCTTGGTGAAATCCTCGCCATTAACCGTGGTCAAGCCGCTGGAAGTAAAGGTCGTCGCTGCCTTGTAGGTAGCCCCTAAAGTCTTGGACAGGCTGGAGCGGTTGATGGCCATGGAAATCCCCCGGCGGAGGTTGGTGCTGGCAAACTTGCTGTACTTCTTCAAGTTGAACTGGAGATACTGGGTGTTGGCCACTTTTCTGATCGTGTAGCCCTTGGACTTGGTCAATTGCTTGGAGGCCTGGGCGTCCAAGATGGTCCCGTCCAATTTTCCTGCCTGGTAGAGGTTGTAGGCTGTTGACGGGGACTTTTGGACAGAGTAGTTGATCTGGGTCAGCTTGACATTCTTCTTATCCCAGTAGTACTTGTTTTTGACCAGCTTCCAAGAGAGGTTGGAGCCAGACCAGCCCTTGTGAACGAATGGGCCGTTGTAGACCATGTCTTTTGAAGCGGTCCCGTACTTGGATCCGTACTTCTTGACTGCTTGTTCATTTTGCGGGAAGAAAAGCGGGAAGGCCATCAAGAGCTTAAAGTATGGGATCTTCCGCTCTAAATTAACGACCAGCTTGTACTTGCCCACGGCTTTGATGCCAAGGGTGGAAGCTTTTTTCTTACCGGCGACGATCGCGTCGGCGTTTTTGATCCCGGAAAAAAGATAGGAGTATTCTGACGCGGTCTTCGGGTCAACCGTCCGCTTCCAGGAGTAGACAAAGTCCTTGGCGGTCAGGGCCTGGCCGTTGGACCATTTAGCATTCTTGCGGATATTGAAGGTCCAGGTCTTGCCGTCTTTAGAAACGGTTGCCTTGGTTGCCAGGGCGTTTTTGACCTTGGCATTGTTGCCCAGGGTGTAAAGGCCCTCCATGACTTGGTTGACCTGGTTGAAAGAAACGTCGTCCATGATCTTGGACACGTCAATGGTGGACAGTTCCGCCTCTTCCATCCAGTTCAGCTTTTGATTGGCCGCGGTCTTGCTGGAACTCGTCCCGCAGGCAGCCAAAAGTGTCGACGTCATGACGGCCAGGCCGCCCAGGATAATTTTGCTCTTTTTCATTTATTTTTTGCCTCAAATCAAACCAGACTGGTTCAAGGGCGCGCGATGAACCAGCACTACTGCCATTATTCCTAAACCTGCATGTCGCCTGTAGTTTCTCTCCTGATTCATCGCTTGTCACGCTCCTTTTATTGAGGTATAAATTAAGTTTTAAGTTATTTTTCATTCTATCAGTTAGAACGGAAAATGCAAGCATCTTTTTGTGAAAAAACAATTTTTAAGCAAAAAGGGATGAAATAATGCAAACAAAAAACGCGCCTGTGGATGTCCACAAACGCGTTCTTCGTTAATAATTAATGCCCGAGGGCCGTAATTATTTAAGGGTAACAGTTGCGCCAACTTCTTCAAGCTTGATATATAAGCATTTACGGCCTGCTATTTGACACGTTGCAGTAAATATTGCAGTACAATCTCTACTTACTTTTTCCTAGCCAGTCACCAAATTGGCTAGTGCTTTCCTTGTTACTATCATCACTAACATGAGTGTAAGTCTCAAGGGTAATCTGGTAATCTTTATGGCCCAGCCGCTTTTGAATCTGTGCTGGCGTAAGTCTGGCGTCAGCAAGCATGCTGGCGTTAGTGTGCCGGAGACCGTGCGGAGTGATATTATGAAGGCCTGCCTTTTTGGCCACCCGGCTGACTACTCGGTTTACAGTTGGGGCCGCTACGTTGAACAATCTGTCCTGGTCACCCCTGCCGAAATAAGTTCCCTGCTGCTCTTTATAATCAGTCAAGACTTGAATTGTTTTTGGCAGCAGGTAGACCACACGACGACCCGCTGCTGTCTTCGTGTCGTTGACTGTTAGCTTGCCTTTTGCGTCGTGGGAAACAGTCTTACGGATTGATACACAGCCTTGTTTGAGGTCCACATCTGACCAGGTCAGCGCCAGGGCTTCGCCTTTTCTCATTCCAGAATCAGCCAGCAGCTGGACCAGGGCAAAGTATTCCAAGGATTCTTCCTTTTCGGCAGTGGCAAGAAACTTTTCAAGCTCAGCCTTCGTGTAAAAGTTTTCTGGCTTGTCTTCCTGCTGTCTAGGACGTGGCAAAGAGATTTTCTTAAACGGGTTTTTGGTGAGCATTTCCAGCTTGACAGCTTCATCAACAACCATGCTAGCATGAACAATTACTTCCTTATAGCTCTTCATTTTGTCTGCCAGCTGATTGGCTACCTGCTGGCACCTATATGGCGTTAATTTATCTAAATACACGTCGCCGATCAGCGGCAGGATATGCTTTTCAATATGGATTCTAAACAGTGAATACGTTGAACCCCGGACAGCTCTTTTGTATTGCGGTAAGAAAAACTCTTCGTAGAAGTCCCCAAATCTCCACCGCTTTTCGCTAAGCGGCTTGTATTTGCCCTTAGCAATATCATCTAAGACTTTAGAGTAAGCGGCTTGTGCTTCCCGCTTTGTCTTGAACCCCTGCCGCCTAATCATTATGCTTTTGCCCGTGGTATCCTGGCCTGCTGAAAAGCTGAACTTATACTGTGCCTTCCCGCTTTTAGTTTTATATCTCTTTATCTGCTGTGTCATTGTCTCTTCCCTGCAAGTGTCAACACGATTTTAATCAATTTCCACGACGTCAAGGCCCAGTTCCCAGGTGAACGACCAGTCATAGTGCTCTTTCCCGTACGGGTCTATGAAATCTGGCTTATCATTTGGCACCAGATTGGCATTTAAGAATTTTTGCCGTTTAATGATTCGCTCCATGAACTCTGAGTTTTTGACCACCCATTCATTACTTGAACTGTCTTTGTAGTGGACATCTGGATAAACCTGGACTTCATTGTTTGCCGCTATAGTCGTTGCCAGTATTGTAGCAAAAGCACTTTCCGATACTTTGCCGTAACTGTCTTTCAAGTAGCGGACGTTGCCTATAATAGTTTGCTTTCCGTTTTCGTCGCCGTCAAAAACAAGCCAGCTGAACTTTTCTTTCCAAAAGTCAAAGCTGCTTGCTTGATCTTCGCTAAGCAGTCTCGTTGTACTTGGGCGATTATAAGGAACGATTCCGTTTCCTATGAAGTATTTTACAAGTCTGCCCCACAGCGACCAAGGAAAGCTCCGGGCCTGCCAAAAGATTCTGTCACGGTCTTTTTCATTATAGTAGCCCATTAGAAAACGTATTACGCTATCATCTACAGATTCCCCTTGCAGGTATTCCACACTGACGCCGTAAAAGTTAGCTAGCATTCGTAGAGTATCATCAGATGTTTGGCGCTCGCCTTTTTCGTATTTGCTAAGTGTGTTCCCTATGATCTTGGTTTGCCCTGGAAAACGCTCAGTCATTGATTTAGCCGCTTCATTCAGAGTAAGTCCAAGGCCTTTTCTCAATTCACGCAATCTGTTGCCGATTTGGTTGCCCATTTAATCACTTCCTTTCTAGTCTAATTATACGTTAGTTTTCGCCGCTATTAAAGGAAGAAATGAGCTACAGACTAAGAAAGAAAAATAAAGACGAAAAAAATAGTCAAAAGAAGTTGACAATTACACCAGTTAGTCATACTATATAGTTGTGCCAAGGGAAATTGGCACAAGACTAAAAAGAAAGGAGTACAATAAAAATGAAAACTGAATCTGAATACATGAACATGAAGCAGACAATGGCTTACTTAGGGCTTAAAAGCGACCGTGCCTTTTATGCAATGCTGGCCGCTGGCTTACCACAAATCACCGTAGGCAAGTCCAAGCGCTACAGTAAGCGCTCAATTGACCACTTCATGAAGGAACATGAATCCAGCAAGGCAACTGCCTAGAAAGGAAGGAAAGCATGAACATCACGTTAAGTGAAGAAATGCAGCAGGAATTGACCAACAGCCTGCTGCACGTGGTTGAAGGCTATTTGGACAGTCTTCAGTTCGAAAACAAAGAAAAACAGCCCTTCCTCGGACGGAAAAAGGCTGCTGAGTGGTTTGGTGTTGCCCCCACTACGCTGGACGCCTGGGTTAAAGCAGGTGCCCCAGTCGCAATCGTGAACGGCTCCAAGATGTACGGAAAGGAACCGATCACCCAATGGCTGGCTGACCACCAAATTACTAATGATGTTAGCGGGAAATAAAAAAAGCCGCTCTATTACCCTGGCATGGTTTTAGTAAGTGGCTATAGCGTGTATTAATCTCGCTTAATAAAGCCCGGCTAAACTGTGCCGTAACACATTTATGGAGGACCTTACAATGTTTATTTTATCAAAATACAGTGAATTAGTCAACGCTGTAAATGATTTCAATGCTGTAAAAGCTAAGCTGGAGACGGCTGAAGCCGAAACCAACGAGCTGAAGGAACAAGCCAATGAAGCTGAACTGGAAGTCAAGTACTACGAAAGTACCGGGCAACTGAAGACAGCTTGGGCCGATGAAGCCGATCAGAACAAGGCGGGCTGGACTCTTTACCACAGCCTGGACACTGGCCTGGTCTATGCTGGCCAGTGGGAAGCCGTCAGCGCTGCCGTGATCTCTGACGAAATCAGTAAGCAGACAATTGCCGCTATTGACGATTATTGGGCCTTGCAAGCGGCCTTCGACGCTAAGCAAGCCCAGGTCAACACCTGGCTGGACGGGCTGAGCAAAGACGATCTGCTGGCTTTAACCCACGCCTGCCCGGCCGTGTTCCGGTACGTGGCCCGTGACTACAACCTGGCTTACAGTGATATTTAAGCAGCTTGTGTGTGCTGTCCGGCTTTATGCACACACTGACTGCAATTTGAAAAAATGAACTAAAGCAAGATGCTGACAGAAAGGGGCTTTGTCAAATGACACAATTTTCGAATGAAAAGGTTCATAACATCTATGACGCAACAATTCAAAACGGCCAAAAATTTGGCCTTAGCAACAGACAAGGCTACTACCATGCTTTTCAAACACAGTGAAGCCCTGGCGGCTAACACGAACATCGAGGTCGACACTGGCAAGCGCAATAAAAGCATGGTCGTGACAATTGACCTGCCCGACAATGCAAAGGCCGTTAATTGGTCCACGCCACTGACAGGTTTTGACCGGGAAGTCTTAGACACCGTCAACACTCTGCTGGAGGCAGACAATCGAACGGTTACAATTGACCAGATTTACCGCCACATGATTGGTCAGCCGCAAAGCAAGCGCAAGGCGCCTAAAGCTATGGCTGAATCGATTGAACGGTCTATGAATGGCCTGCTCTGCAGAGTGGTAAAGATTGACGCAACAGCTGAAGCTAAAGCTTACGGGCTGGAGCTAGACAAGGCAACCTTTACTGGCAGTATTTTATCGTTTGAAAGTCTGACGATTGAAGCAGGCGGCAAGCAAGTAACCGCCTATAACATTTTAAGTTCTCTGCTTTTTGAGAGGTATTCAAAGGCGAAGAAGCAGGTCGATAGTTCGCTTCCCGTTACTGCTGGAAACGTTCCGATCAGACACACGACTGGAAATATTGAGCTTGTTAGCTACTTGAAGCGCCGTATCCTGGCTATGAGACCAACGAAGACACAGCAGCGGAAAGCTATTTCAAACAGAATTAACGTGGAAAACATGCTTGATGAGTTGGGCATTGCCCCTAGGGGCGAAAAAAAAGCTAGCACCAGAGTTGCGAAGACCAGAGCTTTGCAAACGGTCATGAAAATTCTGGACTACTGGAAAACGATAGTCTGCACGGACGGGAAGCCGTTTATCAGCAGCTACCTGGTCCATGGTAAAAAGCCCGTTAAGTCCATTGAAATTCGTTTTTAGCCAGACCGGCGAACGCTTGTTCCAGTCTAACAACTGTTAACACTGGGTCTCACGTTTGTTAACATAGGGTCTCACGTTTGTTAACATAGGGTCTCACGTTTGTTAACATAGGAACACCAACAAAAGGCCCTTGACCACTACAGCCGCAAGGGTTTAGCAGGGGTGGCAAAAAAAGCAATAAGTAACGTAAGTTATGTAAGTTACGGTTAGCGGGGAAGCAGCCAACGCTTACGCTGCTGCTCCCCCTAGTGGCCTATAGAGAAAGAAGAAAGCAAATGGTGCTCTTTAATACACAAGAAACAATTAACCGCTATGGCGCTCTGAAAAGTTACTTGATGAACGTAATGGCATATTACAAGATTGAACCAAGTCCGAAGGGAGGCCCTGGGAAGTATGTCTGCCCATTTTGTGGCAGTGGCGAGCACTCCAAAGGAACCGGGGCCTTTAGCGTTACACCAGACGGGCAACATTGGACCTGCTTTTCTTGCACTAGAAACGGGGACGTATTCGATCTTGTAGGAGATTTAGAACATATTGACAACAAGGAAGACCAAAGAAAGAAGGTGGTTGAAATTATAGGAAGGGATCCAGTTCCTAGCGGCAGTGGACAAGAAATTTTTGCGCCGACATTGTCCGCATCAGCACCAGCGCCAACACGCAACACGCCGCCACTGCCTAAGAAAGAAAAGGTAGAAGAAGCTGAACGTAATATTCAGCTTTGGCATGGCGATGTTGACGCCACAATGGCACAAACGTATTTAAAGAAGCGTGGGTTTACGGAGCAGACAATCAACAAGTTCAACCTGGGCTGGGACGCTCAACAGCAGGCTATAACTATTCCCTACCCTGGGAAAGCTTACTGGACTAAGCGGAGAATTAACCCTGGCGAATTAGGCAAGTATGACAAGCCGAAAAGCGAGGACCTGGGGAGCGAGCCAATCTTTAACGAATCTGCCTTGCAGCAGAGTGAACCAGTCTTTGTTTGCGAAGGCCAGCTGAACGCAATTAGCATTGAACAGGCTGGCGGGCATGCAATTGCATTGGGTGGCACCAGCGGGAAAGCAAACTTGATGAAATACTTGAAGACGCACAACTGTGAGGCGCCGCTTATTCTCAGCTTCGATAATGACGAAGCCGGGATAAAGGCTAGTCAAGATTTAGCCTGGGACTTGAACGAAAATAACATGAAGTATGTTCCCGGAGAGTTTGACTTTGGCGCTAACGGCTGTAATGACATCAACGAACTGCTGCAGAAAGCACCAGACGAGCTGGCCGAACTTGTTAAAAAGAACAATGCAGAGGCTGAAAAGGCCCGCTTAGGCAAAAAGAATGTTGAAAAGCTGGAGATTGCGGCCAACTACCTTAGCAACGGCTGGATGAAGGACTATGAACTGTTTTCAAAACTGCCGCCTAAGGGGACTGGGTTTGGAATTTACGATGAAGAAACTGGCGGACTTTACCCTGGCTTATACGTACTGGGCGCAATTAGTTCCCTGGGCAAGACCACCCTTGTACACCAGATTGCCGATCAAATGGCGGAGAATGGCGAATACATTCTTTACTTCAGTTTGGAACAAACCCAGTTCGAATTGACAAACAAATCAATTTCCAGAACTACCGCTTTAACCAATGGAAAGGATAAAGCGATCAGTGCTATTCAGATTCGAACCGACAATTTCAAGGAAGGCCAGAAAGACGAAGTTGCAAAAGCATTTGTAGAGTACAGGCATAAGGTGAAGGACCATATGTTTATTGTTAAGCCTTCGTTTGCTGATACTAAAGTAGAAATGATTTGCAAAACGGTAAAGGCCTATATGGAAATCTACAAGCAGAAACCCGTGGTATTTATCGACTACCTGCAATTGCTGGAAGCACCAGAGAACCTTCGCCTGGCTGACAAACAGAAGACTGATTATGTAGTCAAGAAACTGAAGGAACTTCAGAGCAATGAAAACTTAACGATGATTACGATCAGTTCTTTGAACCGTGCAAACTACATGGTCCCTATTGGCTTTGAAAGCTTTAAAGAATCTGGATTGATTGAGTATTCAGCTGACGTGGTCCTGGGCCTGCAATTGCAATGCTTAGACGACGATTTGTTCAACAGTGAGGCCAAGGGGAAGATAAAAGAAAAGCGTGAAAAGATTCAAGACGCAAAAGCTGAAAATCCACGAAAGATTAAGCTTGTCTGCTTGAAGAATCGTTACGGGAAAACAAACTTCGTAGACTACTTCGATTACTACCCTGCTTGTGACTTATTCGAAGAGGACCTGGCAGCACTGATTGCAAAAGAAAGCATAAATAACGGGAAGTTTACTACTAAAAGAGTGAAGAAAACCGTTAGGGTATAAAACAAGGAGAAACAAAAATGACAAATAGCGAAGAAAACAAGTTTGACGTAATCACTTTAATTGCTGAAGCCCAAGCGGCTAACGACAAGCTGCATAAGCTCATTGATGAGTTTAGGGCTTACCAAACAATGGAAGCACAAATCTGGCAGCAAATCACTGAAAACCGCAAGCCCGTTTTCATTCGTGAGGCGTCGGGGCATGAAGCAAATACAGGCGAACTGAACCTGGAAGACGAAAAGGACGAACTGGCCCAATCTTGGGGCATTCCGCCAGAATTGCAGGACCACTGGAAGAAACAAGCGGCCGTAGTCTTGCGGTTTGAAAGCACTGAAAACGAGCTTCGTTCTAACTTGTATTACGTGCCTAAGACAGAAAAGAACCAGGGCCTGCTGGAAGCGCAAAGAATGGCAGCGAACGGAACCCGTGCCGTTATGCAGCAAGTCTTCAGCGCATTAAAGAAGGCTGACCAAGCACGGGACGAGGCACTGCTTATGTATAACGACATTTGCACCAATAAGAACAAAGCGGCATTTGCTAAATGCTGGGAGTACTTCCCGGTAATGCTGGGAGTAGAAGATTTTGAAAAGCTGGACCAGGCTTGTGGCCTGGCAGGCGACTTCATCAAGTCAGCAATCAAGTAAGACACAAACGAAAGGAACACACAAATGACAATTAACGAAATTTTAACTAAAGCAATCAAATCAACCAAGGAAGAACAACGGATTTTTGGACAAGTCCAGGCTACCCAGGCTACTGTGGAAATGATCTGGCACGTGCTGACTAAGTCCACCCCAGCGGCCTACATTCGCAAGGTGGACCCGGAGGAAGTCTTTAGCGGCAGTCTGGACCTGGCAGCCGAAAAGGCCAAGCTTGCTGAAAAGAGAGGGCTTCGGTCCCCCTTACTGGACCGCTGGGAAAAACAGACAGCAGTAGTGTTAAGAATTGAAGCAATTGATAACACCCCACAATTTAGTATTTACCAGCTGGCTAAAACCAGAAGCAACCAGGACTTGATTTATCTTTTTCAAGAAATGGTAGACGCTGTTTTGTCAACCATTGGCCGTTTAGCCACCGCCGTTGACTGTGAACTGAAGGCACAAGAGGCGGCCTTAGACGAGTACTATTATGTTTGTTACGAAAACCAGAACCTGGACTTGATTAAAAAGAACTGGCAGTGCATTCCGGCAATGCTTGGGGCTGACGATGAGGAAGCCGCTGACGCTACCAAAGAGCTGTTTAAGTGGCGTGCATTAGATAATGCTCTGTATCACAACTTCCCAGACCAGCAAGTGGTTGACGCCGATCAGCTGCAGGAAGTCCTGGCCCATAGCTATGAACAACCGATCAGCGCCGAAGAGCTGAAGGCAAGCATGAAGGCAATGCTCTGGCAATATAACGCTAGCGACAATACGTTTACTAAGCCAACCATTGGCGAACTGTGATATAATAAGAGAGTGCTAATGAAAACGCACATCGTAAATGTATTATTAGATTTACGTAGTTGAATTTGTAGGCTAGCAGCCAAACACAGTTAAGCCAGCGACAACTGAATAGACTGAGAAACGGACACCGCCGAAGAGGTGTCCGTTTTGCTATATCTTGATAGATATGTTATAATAGACATGTACTAAGGACATTAGTACAACATCTTCGCTACGCTGTTCATAATGAATAAATTGTCATGAAATCTTCCTTTTGCTGAAAACATTCCTTTCAGCCGTCAGTCCGTTCCCTGGATTGACGGCTTTTCTGTTGCCTTCGTGCAGTGTGGTTATCACTGCCCTGCCCGACTGCCACCTGGTCCAGGTCTGCCAGGGAGAGCCCCGGCTAAAAGTCTGGCCCGTCGAATTGACGGCTGAAAACTCAAGGCAAACAAAAAAGCCGCAAATCAATGCAGCTTTGATGTCATGTTCTGTGATAGCCCTAGAAGGCCCATATAAGCCCGCTGAGCGGTTTTAGCCTGGCCCGGTACTCTTGCCCACGGAACTGGCTAGGATACCCCCCTGGCCCCAAAATTTGGGCTTTCTCTACCAAGGGGAGCGGGCGCCAGGCATTACTTGACGATAAATTCGTTTTTGAATTACTTTAAAAATTCAAAGTCATTTCAAAAATTGCAAATTTATCGCCGATTTTTTCTTATTCGATTCACCCCAAGAATACCACTGTAGCGGGCTTTGTCAACACATGGCATAAAAATTTTTAAAAATTATTTTGGGAGCTTTTCCGTATACCCTTTATAAATCCTGTTATATCAACGTTTCTAGCGTTTTTATTATAAAAGCTGCTAGAAATGCTAGTTCCCCTTTATATTTTAATTTGTGTTATACTATATCTATGAAGCGAACAAAAAGGAGGCGTATAGATTTGAAAGAACCACATTTGGCAGATATTGCTGACTATCTTTTCATGAGTGAGAGCCAGCTCAGCAAGCTAATGGCCCGCAATAGTTCTGGGCTAGTCAATGAAGTGCTTGAAATTTGCGCTTCAAATCTATTGTTCGGAAAAACAGTTTAAACAAAGGGAGATGAAGACTATGGAAATCGATATTTACGGAGACATTACCCCAATTATCGAAGAGAACACAGACATGTCAGCTAGTCGCTTGCGTGGCCTGCTGAAGAAGACGGCCGGGCCAATTGACCTGCATATTAACAGCAGTGGCGGAGACGTTTTCGAAGGGCTAGCTATCTATAACCTGCTGAAGGCCAGCCCCAACCATATCACGGTTTACATTGACGGCTTGGCCGCTAGTGTTGCCAGTGTGGTAGCAATGGCAGGCGACCGCATTTACATTCCAGCTAACGCAATGCTTATGATTCAAGCGCCGTGGACATCAGCACAAGGCAATGCTAAGGAACTTCGCAAGCTGGCAGCTGATCTTGACCGACTGGCTGAATCAATGAAAAACATCTACATGGACCGTTCTAGCGGCCGCGTGAGCCGTCAAGACATTACCAAGCTAATGGACCAAGAAACCTGGCTAACAGGCTCTGAGGCCCTAGAATACGGCCTAGCGGACAAGGTATTAAACCCGGTCAAGGTAGCGGCTTGCCTAACACATGAGCAAGCCAAAATGTTTAAGCACGTGCCGGAGGTGGTCAACTATGCAAGATGAAATGAAAGCCTTGTATGAATGGAACTATACCACCCCGCTTAGAGAACGTGCTCAAGCGTTGGAAAAGCTAGATCAAGAAAAGCCCGTTGAAGTTTTGATGAAGGCCGGGAAGGTCAAGTTCATTCAAGACCTGGACAAGCCCACAATCGGCCACGACACGGCCGCCAGCTTGGGCCTAGTGGCAGTTCAGATGAGACCAGAGAAAGCTAAGCGCCTGCTTTTAAGAAGCGCTCTGGCCGGAATTAGACAACACAAACTCAATGTTTTCTGTAAAGGAGAATAGACAATGCAGCATTACTTATTTACTTTGGAAAACGTCATCAATCACTTTCAAGCCAAATCTTATGAAGACTTGGAACAACTGACCCAGGAAGAAGTCTTCGACTATTTCAAGTCCCGCCTGCTGACCGAAAAGGAAGCCGAAGAAAAGCATGATCTGGCAATTATGCTGGACGGCAAGAATTACCCTAAGACTGCTAACGATTTCCGGGCCCGTAGCCGCTACATGGAGAACATGGCAGAGGTTGAACCCTATTCCCGTTGGCTGATCTACCGAGACGAAAACGGGGCAATCAGATACAGCGAAAAGGCCGGAGCAACTGACCATAGCGGACTGTTCAAACGGCACTCATCTTTCACCCGTGGAGATTACAGCCCAGCACAAGCAGTCGGAGAGTTTGCACGGGAAGCTGACCGTTTGGAAGTACATTACCCGGTTTACAATCCAGACAATCATTTCTAGGAGGTAGCCAATGTTCTATTACGACTTACACACACGTGACGCTAACGGCAACGTTTCAATAGTTGCTAAGGGCCACCAGGGCAAGCGAGCAACTATTGCGCCACTGGCCGCCACTTGGAACTGGGCTAATACGCCAGCCGCTTGGAAAACCAACGCCGCATTAATTGGCGGGTCAGCTAGAGCAAGCAAGCCGATCACACTCAAGGCATGCAGAACCATGACCAGCAGTGACGGCCGCCGGACTTACTTTTACCCATGTGACAGCTTGGTTGAAAGATATAAAGCGGGCCAGGTTGATGAAGCGGCATGGACCTTTGCAAGTGCCGGGGCCTTTGCTGTCCTGGACTTTATCAAAAACCGCAAGAAATATGACCGGGACATCGAGACCCGAGCCGAATACGCACCAGCCCTGCCCTGCATGGCTTACTACGATGAGAGTATGAATTTGATCTACTATAGCGTAGGCAGTCAGCCAGCACCAGGTCCAGAGGCGTGGTTAACACAAGAGAGATACGCCGGGCAAACTATTGAGAGAAAGCTGACCACCGCCAGCGAGTTAAACAGGAAGATTAAGGCATGACACCAGAACAATTTATTAGAGCACCAAAAGCGAAGAAGATTGAATTTCTAACCGAACTGGCAGAGTTGCTTGCTTATGACCACGTAGACAAGGAAGAACACGTCATTGGGTTCACCGCCAAGCCCTACAAGCTGGGCGAGAAGACCGACAATTATGCTGCCCTTGCCTACCGGGTCCGGGCCGTCATTCGGTACATCAAGACAGCCGTCGTGGTCATCAAGCTAGCCCCTGCTGCTGATCTTGAACCGATTGGCTACGACAAGGACCTGGACGCATGGCAACTGCTCTGCCCGATCACTGAAGGCGCTGACTGGGTAACTGAGGCCGAAGCTTTGGCTGAAGACAAAACCCTAAAGGCCCTGCTGGATACGGTCCGCCGGGAGTTTGAACGGCATATTGAAACGCTCTACGGTCAAGACCAGGACGAAGACGACCAGGAAGACGCTGAAGACACTGTAATTGAAAGCTTACCCTACTCCGCAAGTCAAAAGCGCCTTGTAGCCAGCCTTAAACGGCAGAGAAAGAGCCGGGAAGTAATGGCCGATGAATTAGCCAAAACCGGGTTGACCAAAGCACAAGCCCGAGTAACGGCCTACATGCTTAGTGGCCTAATCGACGCTGAGAAGAAGAATGAAGGTGAATCCCACGAGATTAATAACTAGAGAGCACCAGAATGGCCGTATCAGCACAAGTGAACTGGCCGCATGGCTCCACTTGGAACCTAGCCGCTATAAGAAGCTGATTGAAGGGCGGCCGGATATTGCAGTTAAGATTGTGAGCGAATTTAAGAAAGCAGGTGAACCGCATGTACCTTGGTGGGACAAGTGAGGAACAGGAAGCAGCCTTGGTTACGGCTGGGGTTCATCAAGCTGAGCAGAGTTTGACGGAACGGCTGGCTGATATGGACAAGGCCGAAAAGATTCGGGTCTACTACTACCAGAACGAGGTTGAGCTGCTAAAGGACGCTAGCCAACCCCTGCCAGTCAATATGCTGAACTGTCGCTATGTGGATATCAGCCCGACCAAGGCTAAGCGGATTATCTTGCGGCTTGCATTGCACAATAACATGAGGTGGGCAACTATTGAAGGCTTCGCAACTGAACCGGGCGACTAAGCAGCTGATCTATGGACTGTTAGCCGACTACCCACGATATGAAGACTATATCAAGCAGAGAAAATTAGAAATTGCCTTTGAGCACCGGCAAAAGAATCTTGACGATAACTTCGGGGGCGGTCACCCACATGACTACACCGGAGCCCCAGCGGCCCTGGCTAAGCTGGAAGCTGAAGAAGCTGATTGGCGACTGCAAGCCCTTGAGAGAGAGTATAAGGCAATCACTGATTGTTATCTTGACGGCCCAGAGGAAGCCCGGATAATCTGCCAGGAATGTTATTTCAAGCGGCATTCCGTGGATACGATTGAAAGCTTGATAACCAAGGGCAAGCTGCTTGTAAGCAAGTCCACAGCCAACAGAATTTGGTCTGCCTGGCTTGCGGACCTGGCCAAACGCTTAGGCTTGCGTATGGAAAATCTAAGATAAATAACCCGGCCTACCAGCTTACCACCTAAGCCCCAGTGGTTGACATGAGGGCTAGCAGGCCGGAAACAAAGGGGCGCTCCATTAAAATAAAACTTGCTTCGAAGGTCAGTCTTACCGGACTGGCCTTTTTCTTTTGCTGGGGTACCGTTTCGGTAGTCGAGGTTAAAGGGGTGAACGAATCGTTACCCCCGTGCAGGCTAGGTGTCGCTGAATCGAAGACCCCCAAGACAAAAGGCGGCCCTATTCCAGGGCACCCTTTGCCCACAAGTGGGCAAAGCAGTTTTACAAGCGTAACTCTAGTTACGGACGTAAGCTTTTAACCTTACACGTATGGAAGGAGTTTTGCCGTCCCCACTTGTGGGGATGCTTAAGTATTTTTGTCCTTACACGCATGGAGGGAGTAGTTACAACTACGCCCAGCTCAATAACAAACCGTTAGCAAGTTGCCACCCCGGCCGATGTTTGCACTTTGAGGTGCACCCATAGCCAGCGTACTTTTTTAAGTACGGAGGTTACAAAGGCGCCCGAAAGTCCCCTTGTAGCTGAACGAACGTAACTGGAGTTACACCCTACAACCGTAGTTGTAACTACGTTTTTCCCCGTGTGGATATCGAAGGACTGTCCAAAGCAAGCGCCCTTTGTAGAATCGATTTTAAGCCCAATACAGCCGTTTTAAGCCAGCTTGCGTGTGAGCATACATTAAGTGATATAGAACGGCTTATACGGCTAAAATAAGCGTTCTGGGCGCAATAGGTACCCCCGGGGGTCTTTGTCCCAAGTTCAACCCGCTTCCTGGTCAATTGAAGCCCATTTACTCGCAAATTCGTTTTTAGCAAGTTTGAAAGTTAAAAGATTCACAATATGGGCAAAAGAAAAAGCCTATCCAGGACGGATAAGCTCAATCGTGTTCACATTTGCAGGGGAAAAATATTGCAGTTTTCGTTGCACTATTTTTGACTATTTTAGAGTTTTCTAGAATAGTACTTGCAGAAAGAATGCTGATATATCAACGATTCAGACGTTAAGAAGCCCTAGCAAACATACATTCTTTATTTAAGGGTAACAGTTGCGCCAACTTCTTCAAGCTTAGCCTTAAGTTCGTTAGCTTCGTCTTCTGACAAGCCTTCCTTAAGAACAACTGGAGCACCGTCAACAGTCTTCTTAGCGTCCAGCAAGCTTGCGCCAGTAACTTCCTTAACGATCTTGATAACCTTAACCTTTTCAGTACCTGCTGAAGTCAATTCAACATCGAAGCTTGACTTAGCTTCTTCAGCAGCACCAGCGGCACCAGCAGCAGCTACAGGAGCAGCAGCAGTAACGCCGAATTCTTCTTCGATAGCGTGTACCAGGTCGTTCAATTCAAGAATTGAAGCACCCTTCAATTGTTCAATGATGTTAGCAGTATCCAAAGCCATTGTAATATCCTCCGAAAATATGGAATTTAATATCTAGTTTAAAATGACCAGACTATTCAGCTGATTCTTCCTTTGATTCAGCGACAGCCTTAACAACGTATGCAAAGTTGCGTACAGGTGCTTGCAATACAGAAAGAAGCATTGAAAGCAGACCTTCGCGATTTGGAATTGCAGCCAGTTCTTCGACTTGTTCCTTGGTAGCAACTTGACCTTCAAGTGCACCACCCTTAATTTCAACAACGTCGAACTTCTTAGCGTAGTCAGCAGCGATCCGGGCAGGTGCAGTAACGTTGTCTTCATCATCAGTGTAGATCACAGCTGATGGGCCAACGAATACAGGTGCCAAATCTTCCAAGCCGGCTTGAGCAGCAGCACGACGAAGGTAAGTGTTCTTGACAACCTTCATCTTGGCGTTGCTTTCACGCAATTCTGCACGGAACGCAGTAACTTCGTCAACAGTCAAACCAAGGTAGTTGATAACTACGATGGACTTAGCTGACTTAAGTTCTTCTGCAAATTCTTCAACGAATTTAGCCTTAGCAGCGATAATAGCTTGACTCAAAATTATTCACCTCCATAAAATTTTGTAAAATTCTACAAGGCCTAAAAAACTCCATGCCAAGAAAGACATGGAGAGTTTAATAATCTTCATTATCTTCTGGCCTCGGCGGGATTGTATTGAGGCTTTACGCCACCCACGTCTTAGGTTAGAAATTTACTTTATCTAGATTACCATTTGAAACAAGATCTGTCAAACCTTTTTCGCCACTTTTTGCAAAAATCTGCTAAAATCTACTGTAATGACTTTTAGGAGGTACAATTTTGAAGAGTAAACTGATCGACATTTTCTACTTCTTCTTAGCCGGCATTTCCGGCACCCTGGCTGTCTTCAGCATGTTCAAGGACCATTCCGCCGCCAGCATCGCTTTAGACGTCTTATTCCTCATCATCAGCGCCTACTTCATTGTCCGCGGCTTCCTGGACATCGAATCTGAAAACAAGAAGCTGAGCAGGAACTGGCAGATCCTCTCCTGGATCGCCTGGTGTCTGCTCCTCTTGGGCGTCATTTTGACCTTGACTGGCTATAAGCTAGGCATTAACGGCCTGGGCTGGGGTGGCTTCATCCTCTTCTTGCTCTGCTCATTCATCGTGCCTGAACAAGCCAACGACAAGAACTTCCACGTCAAGCGCCGGGACGAGACCGGTTTTGATGATAAAAATTAAGTCTGTTTTTTAGTATTTTTTAACAAAATAAACTAGCAAACGCTTGCAGCCTGCCTTTTGAAAAAGCAGGCTCTTTTTTTGCCCCTTTTTCAACTTTTTTCAGTATATTTCTTCTCTTTCTAAATTGGTCTAGAGTTTTACAAAAAGAACCTTCATGGTATAACTAAGAGCATAAATCTTAGCAAGCAATTGGTATAGAAATAGAAGCAGAAAGGAAAAAAGGATGAACACAGCAAACACCGTCTTCTTAATTATCGCCGCCGTCCTGGTCTTGATGATGACCCCGGGCCTGGCCTTTTTCTACGGGGGCCTGGTCTCCAAGAAAAACGTAGTCAACACCATGCTCTCGGTCTTCATCATCTGTGCTTTAGCCATCGTCTTATTCGTGGCCTTTGGCTATGAGCTTTGCTTCAACGGCAACGTAGCCGGGATTTTTGGCAAAGTCCAGCACATCTTCCTCTCCGGCAGCGACTTGACCAAGGTTGTTTTAAAAGACCAGGGAATTACAGCAGCCAGCTACCTGCTTTTTGAAATGATGTTTGCCATCATCACCCCCGCCCTCTTCGTCGGGGCCACGGTGGGCCGGATGCGGTTCAACTTCCTTTTGGTCTTCGTCTTCTTCTGGTCCATCCTGGTCTACTACCCCCTGGTCCACATGGTCTGGGGCAATGGCGGGCTTTTGGCCGGCTGGGGGATCCTGGACTTTGCCGGCGGCACGGTCGTTCACATCAACGCCGGCATCACCGCCTTGGTCTTGTCCATCTTCTTAGGGCCCCGCTACCAAAAGCAGACCCGTCCTTACAGCCTGCCTTGGGTCCTTTTGGGGACTGCCATCCTCTGGCTGGGCTGGTACGGCTTCAACGCCGGCAGCGCCTTCGGCATGAACCAAACGGCTTTGACGGCCTGCTTAACCAGCACGGTTGCCGCCGCTGCTTCCATGATGACCTGGCTTTTGCTGGAAGAAGCATTCAGCGGCAAGGCCAGCCTGGATGGGATCTGCACCGGTACCCTCTGCGGGTTAGTCGGCATCACGCCGGGGGCTGGCTATGAGACCTGCGCCGGTGCCCTCTTTACCGGCATTCTCTGCAGTCTGGCCAGCTACTTCTTCATCAGCCAGGTCAAGGGGCGGCTCAGCTTTGACGATCCTCTGGATGCCTTTGGCTGCCACGGTGTCTCCGGCATCGTTGGTTCTTTGACTGTCGGCCTCTTTGCCAGTCAAAAAGTTGACCCGGGGATTTCAGCCAGCGGTCTCTTCTACGGCGGCAGCTGGGAACTTTTAGCTAAGCAGGCAGCCGGCACCCTCTTCACCATCGTCTTTACTCTCTTGATGGTCAGCTTGATTACCCTGGTCTTGAAACGCTTCGTCAACATGCGGGTCTCCGCCCGTGACGAAGAAGTCGGCCTGGACCTCAGCGAGCACGGGGAATTCGCCGACTGTCAGATCAGCGCAAGTCAGGCTATCTTTGGCAAGTAGCAGCATTTTTCTCAATATCCTATTTCATCAAATCATTTCACTTTTATCTTATCCACATCTTTTATCCTATTATCAAATCAAAAAAGCTTTGGCAAACAAACTGCCAAAGCTTTTTCTTCGTTTTACATGCTTTGTTTTTTGACTAGTTAAAGGAATACAGCCGCTGCAGGAGCAAGTAGGCCCCGCTGACCATCTGCCGCATAGGCAGAACGTCCCTTGAGACGAAATGGCCCACCAGCCGGCGTTTAAAGGACTTGTAGGTCTCCAGGTCATAAGTCTTCAAGAACTGCCAGAGCTCGTCTTTTTTGGCAATATACTCCTTCTTCTTGCCCCGGATCAAGATAACGCTGGTTACGCCCGTGACGGCCTCTAAGAAGTACTTCATGTATCTGGCATAAGGCGCCCGCTTGTTGACCTGGGAAGCGTAGAAGACGATCAGCTGCTTGTTGATCAAGATCTGCTGGTCAATCTTCTTCAGCATCACCTTTTCATTGACTGACTGGTCGTCTCTGCCGATAAAGTAGTGGTAGAGGTTGACCGGCAGGTAGCGCATGGTCTGCACCTCTACCATCGGCTCAAAGACAAAGATGTTATCATCATATGATACCTTAGTTGGTAGGGTTACCTTGGCCCGCTCCAGGACTTTCCGGTTGTAGATGACGGAGTGGAGCATGAAGTACTGGCCCATCCGCAGCTTGACCTCATCCCAGGAGAAGGTCCGCCCGACCGGCAGATGCGGGAACTTGATCACCCGCTGGCGGCCAACAGCTGGCTTATCGTAGACATAGTTGGCCAAAAAGAGGTCGACTTCCGGATTCTGTTCCAGGTAATCCAGCACCTCTTGATAGGCCTCCTGGTCCAGCCAGTCGTCGCTGTCGACGATCTTGACGTACTTGCCCTTGGCCAGGCGCAGGCCGTGGTTGATGGCCCCGCCGTGGCCGGCATTTTCCTGGTGGACGACTTCCAGGTCCAGGTTTAAGTATTTAGCTTGGTAGTCATCTAGCATCCGGCCGGTTTCATCAGTTGACCCATCGTCAACCAGGATGATCTGCACCCGGTCACCGCCCGGCAAAAGGGAGTCGACGCAGCGATTTAAGTATTCAGCTGAGTTGTAGCAGGGAACGATAAGAGTTAATAATTTTTCCACCTTGATACACTTCTTTCAGTTCGGCTATTTGTCCCCTACTAGTATAGCAAGATTTCTTAAAAGAAAGCCTTTTCCAGCACTAAAATTTTCTTAAAGCAAGATTAGGGCAAAGAAAAACTCCCCGCCAAAAGGCGAGGAGCTTAACTTAGGGATAATTAGGCCATCAAAGCGATTGGGTCCAACTTGATCCCAGGGCCAAAGGTTGCGGCAACTGCGCAGCTCTTGATGTATTGACCCTTAGCTGAAGCTGGCTTTGCACGCAAAATAGCGTTTTGCAAAGCGCGGAAGTTTTCAGTCAATTGTTCTTCAGTGAATGAAACCTTGCCGATAGCAGCGTGGATTGAAGCTTGACGGTCGACACGGTATTCTACTTGACCAGCCTTAACGTTTTGAACAGCCTTGGCAGTGTCCATAGTAACAGTACCAGTCTTAGGGTTTGGCATCAAGCCCTTAGGCCCAAGCACACGACCCAAACGACCAACCTTAGCCATCATCATTGGAGTAGCGATGACAACGTCGAAGTCCAGGTAACCGTTTTGAACCTTTTCTACCAGGTCGTCTGCGCCGACTTCGTCAGCACCGGCAGCCTTGGCTGCTTCAGCTTGTGGGCCTTCAGCAAATACGATAACCTTTACAGACTTACCAGTACCGTTTGGCAAAACGATTGAGCCACGGATTTGTTGGTCAGCTTGCTTAGGGTCAACGCTCAGGTTGTAAGATACTTCTACGGAAGCGTCAAAGTTAGCGTATGAAGTTTCCTTAACCAGCTTGATAGCGTCTTCTACTGAGTACAACTTGTTGCTGTCAACCTTCTTGGCAGCTTCTACGTATTTCTTACCATGCTTTGGCATGAAAAATCCTCCTTGTATGTGTGGTCAAACGAGCTTTCTCTTTGCTCTCCCACCTGACTTGTTAATTGGTAAAAATTAACAAATTAGTCCTTTACTTCGATACCCATACTTCTAGCAGTACCTTCAACCATGCGCATAGCAGCTTCGATTGAGGCAGCGTTAAGGTCCTTCATCTTAGTTTCAGCGATTTCCTTAACTTGAGCAGTGGTTACTGAACCAACCTTGTTCTTGTTAGGTTCGCCTGAAGCCTTTTGAATGCCAGCAGCTTGCTTCAACAAGACTGGTGCTGGAGGAGTCTTAGTTACGAAGTCGAATGAACGGTCTTCGTAAACAGTGATGACTACAGGGATGATCATGCCCTTTTGGTCAGCAGTACGAGCATTGAAGTCCTTAGTAAAGCCAACAATGTTGATACCTGCTTGACCCAAAGCAGGACCTACTGGAGGTGCAGGGGTTGCAGCGCCAGCTGGAATTTGTAACTTAACAACGTTAATAACTTTCTTTGCCACGGTCAAAACCTCCTTGATTCCGTGATGCGGTTAAAATGGAGAGTTTCCACACTCTCCTCCCACAATAATAAAGTACGTTTAATATAGTACTCTGAAAAACGGCAGAATGCAAGACTTTTTTCTTTAGTCTTCCATCTTCTTGACTTGGTCAAAGTCCAGTTCAGCCGTAGTAGCGTGGCCAAACATGTCGATGGTCAAGAAGAGCTTTTGCTTGTCGTCCTGGATTTCAGCGATCTTGCCGACCATGCCGTTGAAAGCACCTTCAGTGATCATGACGTTTTCGCCAACTTCGTAGTCGTAGTCAACCTTTTCAGTTGCTTCGCCTTCTTGCATCTGCAGGATGGCTCTGACTTCTTCCTCGTAAAGCGGGGAAGGCTTGGAACCACCGCCGTGGCTGCCAACGAAACCAGTAACGTTAGGAGTGTTCCGGACAACAAACCAGCTTTCGTCAGTCATGACCATTTCAACCAAAACGTAGCCAGGGAAGACCTTTTCGTTAACTTCTTCCTTCTTGCCGTGCACGTCTTCGATCTTTGGTTCTTGCGGAACGACAACCCGGAAGATGTAGTCCTGCATCCCCAGTGACTGGGCCCGGGACAGCAAGTCGGATCTAACCTTGTCTTCAAAACCAGAGTAAGTGTGCAGGACGTACCATTGCTTCTTGGCGGATTCTACCATAATTTCTTTAATCTCCTTTTTGGCAAACAAAAAAACCTCGCTAAAGAGGTTTTCCTAGAAACTAGCATGATTATAACATACTTTGTCGCTCTTACAGAACTAATTGAATCAATTTTGCAAAGGCCCAATCCAAGGCACCCAAGAAAATCGCGTAAAGCAGAGAGGTTACGACCACGTTCACCGTGTCGCGCCGGTTTTCCTTAGCACTTGGCCAATGAACCAGTTTCATTTCCTGACCAACGCTCTTAAAAAACTTAATCATCCCTGTCTACCTCGTTTCCTTGTGCAAAGTCTTCTTGCCGCAGTGCTTGCAAAACTTGTTCAGTTCCAAGCGCTTGGTGCGGTTGTTGTTTGCAGTGATTGAGTAGTTCCGTGACCCACAAACGCTGCAGGCCAAAGCTGCTTTCTTTACTGCCATAATATTCACCTTCAAACTTCATTTGATTTTAGCAAAAATCCGCCCTAAAAGCAACTATATATATGACCGACTTTGCCGGGCTTTATTTTCACATCTTAAGTGGTCCCTGTGTCATAATGGTACTATCGAAAATGCAACTGTTGTATTCCATGAGGAGAAAAAATGAATCAACACCCCGAATACCTGCTTAACAAGATCAAGTCTCCAGCTGACCTCAAAGTCCTGGACCTGGAAGAAATGAACCAGCTGGCTTCAGAAATCCGCCACTTGATCATCGAAAAAGACGCGGCAGTCGGCGGCCACCTGGGTCCTGACCTGGGGGTCGTGGAACTGACCATCGCCTACCACTACGTCTTTGACGCCCCTGGAGACAAGATCATCTGGGACGTCTCCCACCAGACCTACCCCCACAAGATGCTGACCGGCCGGGCTTATGCCTGGCTGGACCCGGAAGCTTACGGCAAGGTGACTCCTTACACCAACCCCGATGAAAGTCCCTACGACTACTACGCCGTTGGCCACACTTCTACCTCCATCTCTTTAGCCACCGGCATGGCCAAGGCTCGGGACCTCTTAGGCGGCAGCGAGCGGATCATGGCCGTCATCGGCGACGGCTCCTTGACCGGCGGGATGGCTTACGAAGGCTTAAACAACGCCGCGATGGAAAAGGGCAACCTGGTCATCGTCATCAATGACAACCAGTGGTCCATTGACAAAAATGTCGGCGGCTTGACCACGGCCCTGAAGAAGCTGAGAGACAGCCAGGGACAGGATCCAGAAAATCCTTTTAAGGCCTTCGGCTTTGACTACCGCTATGTGGCTGACGGCAATGACCTGGAAAGCATGATTAATGCCTTCAGCGAAATCCGTGACGTCGACCATCCCCTGGTCTTGCACGTCAACACTTTAAAGGGCAAGGGCTATGAACCAGCCATCCAGGATGAAGAAAAGCACCACTGGGTCCGGCCCTTCAATTTAAGCGATGATTCGCCAAAGACCGTGGCCGCTGGCCCGACTCCAGCGGAAATTGCCGTTAAGACCGTGGCCAGCGCTATTGACGGCGGCCAGGAAAACATCATGGCCGTCACGGCCGCTATCCCTGGTGTCTTTGGCCTGGACTCCTTTAAAGAGTCTTACCCGGACCACTACCTGGACGTCGGGATCGCCGAGCAGGATTCCGTGGCCTTCGCGGCAGGCTTTGCCAAGGCCGGCGGCCGGCCGGTCCTTTTTGAAAACTCCACCTTCCTGCAGCGAGCCTTTGACCAGCTCAGCCATGACGTGGCCGCCAACAACTTGCCAGTCGTCATGATCGTGGCTGGCGGCGGGATCCAGGCCAACTCCAAGACCCACGTGGGCGTCTTTGACCAGGTCATGGTCAGCAACCTGCCCAACTGGAAGTACCTGGCCCCGACCAGCTTGACTGAAGAAGCAGCCATGATCAACTGGGCCCTAAAGCAAAAAGACGGCCCCGTAGCTATCAAGCTCCCGGTCCGGCCAGTTCCAGCCGGCGGTGCCGTTTTAGAAGGCTACCGGCACATCCACTACCAAAAGCGGCGGACCGGGCAAAAAATTGCCATCCTGGCTTTGGGCGACATGCAGGAATTAGGCAGCCAAGTTGCTGAAGAACTTGACGCTGCCCTCTACAATCCTTTGTCAGCCAATATCTTGGATACTGACTGCCTGGACCACTTAGCCCGCCACTACCAGGCCGTAGTTACTTTAGAAAACAACATCCTGGACGGGGGCTTCGGGCAAAAGGTAGCCTCCTACCTGGCTGACCGGCCGATTTTGGTCAAGAATTTTGGCGAAAAGCGGGAATACACCGATGTTGACCAAAGCTACGACCAGATCCTGGTTCACAACCAATTGACGGCTGAGCAAATCGTTGCCAGCGTCAAACAATTATTTAACTAAGACGATTTCAAAGCAGAAAAAAACGGCGACTCGTAGAGCCGCCGTTTTTCGCCCCTTCCCCTCCCTTATGGGAGACAAGAGGTCAGGAATGTAGGGAAAAGATTATTTCTTAAGGTGTTCGTTGACAAAAGCGATGATCTTGTCGTCAGAGTCGCTCATGAATGGAAGCATGGCTTCCTCAGTCTTGTCGGTGTTGTGGCCGTTTGACTCCATGAAGTAGTCCCAGAGGGCATCTCTTACAGGAGTGTCTGAGTCACTCCAGTCAAAAACTTCTTTCATTGAACGGTCCAGCAAAGCTGTCTTTACAATTTCTGACATTTTGATTACCTCCTAAACAATTTTTTCATCCTACACCTATATTATAATCCGAATTGGCTAAAATGTTTACGCTCCCACTCGCAATTTTAGCTTGATTTTTTCCTTCACCCGGTATTTGGCCCGCATGAGCCCCATCTCGCTTACCTGGTACTGGCGCTTGATCTCCCCGGCCTGCTTATAGCCCAGTTCCAGGAGCAATTCTTCTAGCTCCAGCATGCTCAAAGACTCAACCAGGTCCTGCCAGTCCAAAACAGGCGCTGGTGGATCCGCGATTAGGCAGGAAGCCTGCTCAAGTTCGCCAGCTACGTCTTCCCAGTAGACCTGGTCACTAATGGATAGGCGCTTTTTCCGCTTGCCCCGTCTGATCAAGTTGACGGCCCGGTTGTGCAGGCTGACCTTGTAAAAGCCGACAAATGGCTTCTCTTGCGTCAGATCAAAGCGCTTGGCCGTCTTATAGCAGAGGATCAAGGCCTCTTGCTCCCAGTCCTGGCTGTCATATAGCTCCACAAAATACTGCTTGATGGTGCCGCCGATCACTGGCAGGCAGCTGTAATACAATTCTTTAAGGGCCTGGTCATCATCCTCTTTTTGAATCCGGCTGATCAGCAGGCGCTCTCTTTCCTTTGTCAATCCCATAATAAAAAGCCCTTTCATTCTGTTTGCCCACAGAATAAAGGACTTTTTTCTTTGACAGAATCGAACCATTGTTTGATTCTATCACTTTTCGCAAACTGTAAACGATTTGCCTTACAAAGGGTGGCGGCTGTTAAAGGCCTGGTAGAGCAAAACCCCGGTTGCCACTGAAGCGTTAAGGGATTGGACGTGGCCAATCATCGGGATGGTCAGGGTCTGGTCCATTTGCTTAAGAAGAAGCGGGGAAATCCCCTTGCCTTCATTGCCGATGACTAAAACGGTCTTACCGTTAGCATTCCACTTCCGGTAGTCGTCGCCTTCCATGGCCGTCCCGAAGATCCAGTAGCCCCGGTCCTTCAAGGCCTGGCAGGTTTGAACCAGGTTGTTCACCCGGGCAACTGGGACGTGGTCAATAGCCCCGGTTGAGGTCTTAGCGACCACGCTGGTCAGACCGCTGGCCCGGCGCTTAGGGATGATCACTCCGCTGACCCCGGTCGCGTCGGCGCTGCGGAGGATGGAGCCCAGGTTGTGCGGGTCTTCAATATTGTCCAGCATAAGCAAAAGAGGAGCATCTTCTTGGTCCAGTTTGTCCAAGAGCTGGTCAAAGTCGGCGTATTCAAAAGAGGCCACAGCCAAAACCAGGCCCTGGTGGTTTTCCCCGCCAGTCAGCTTGTCCAGCTTGTTTTTCGGCACCCGCTGGATGATCAAATGCTTCTTTTTGGCATAGCGGTAGACCTCTCTGGCAAAGTCCTCCTGGACCCCTTCAGCCAGGAAGACCTTGTTGATCTTTTCACTGTCCTGGGTTTTCAAAAAGTCGATTCCGGCATGGCGGCCGAAGACAAAATCCTTGTTAGTTGAAGACATATTCCCTTGTCCCTTCATTTTCCACCTCATCAATGCACCAGGCAATCAATTCCTTGACTCTGGCATCTTCTCCGGCCAAATCCAGGTAGCCAAAAACGGCTTCAAAGCCGGTTGACATCTCATACGTGGCCAGGCTGGTGTTTTTGGCCTTGGTATGGGTCTTGGCGTTTCTGCCCCGCCGGTAGGCCTTTTCTTCTTCTTCGGTCAAAAAGCCGGTGTCCAGCATTTTTGCAATCAAGCCGGCCTGGGCCTTGGCTGAGACATAGTGAGTCGCTGCTCTTTGCAAGTTCTGCGGCTTCAGCATCCCGCCCTTGATCAAGTGCCGGCGGATGGCGGCTTCATAGATCCCGTCGCCTAAGTAGGCAAGAGTCTGCCCGCTCAAGGTATTGGGATCGATTTCCTTCTCAGTTAACTTCTGTACTTTATTCACGGCTCCACCTGGTTCCTTGCGGGGTATCCTTGAGGACTACCCCCATTTCTTTAAGCTGGTCGCGGAGTTCATCACTCTTGGCCCAGTCCTTGTTCTTTCTGGCCTCAGTCCGCTGGGCCACCAATTCTTCGATTACGGCGTCATCATCGCCGGCTTCCTTAGCCAGAAGCTTGTCAACATCCAGGCCAAAGACGCTGAGCCAGGCGGTTAACTTTTCAGCAAAAAGCTGCAAACTGTCCTTGTCGGCTTTTTCAGCGTTAGCGTTGGAGTTGACGGCTGGCAGGGCTTCGTAGATGGCGGTCAAGGCGTTTTGCACGTTGAAGTCATCGTCCATGGCTGCTTCGAACTTAGCCGTGGTTTCAGCAAGCAGCTTTGCCAGGTCTGGGTCTGGCAAGCTTTCAGTTGCGTCAGCCAGGCGGTACTTGATCCCTTCCAGGGTGTTCTTGAAGCGGTCCAGAATGTTGGCGGCTTGGGCCAGATTTTCTTCAGAGTAGTTGATCTGGCTTCTGTACTGGACGCTGGCCATAAAGAAGCGGAGAACCTGGGGGTCAACGGTCTTTAAGATATCGTGGACGGTCACGAAGTTGTGCAGGGACTTGGACATTTTTTCCTCATCCTTGCCCACGGTCACGAAGCCGTTGTGCAGCCAGTAGTTGACGAACTTCTTGCCCGTCTTGGCTTCACTTTGGGCAATTTCGTTTTCGTGGTGGGGGAATTCCAGGTCCTGCCCGCCCCCGTGGATGTCCAAGGTGTCGCCTAAGTACTTGGTGGACATGACTGAGCATTCAATGTGCCAGCCAGGCCGGCCCTTGCCCCATGGGGAGTCCCAGGCAATTTCGTCTGCCGCCTTCTGCCCCTTCCAGAGGGCAAAGTCGATTGGGTCTTCCTTGCGGTCTTGTTCTTCATCGTTTACGTGCTGGGAGGCCCCTTCTTCCAGCTGGTCGATGTTCTGATCGCTGAGGCGGCCGTAGTCAGCGAACTTTTTGGCCCGGTAGTAGACGTCCCCGTCTGCTTCATATGCGTAGCCTTTATCAATCAGGGTCTGGATGAAGTCGATGATGGCTGGGATTTCATGGGTTGCCCGCGGGTGAAGAGTAGCTTCTTCGATGTTCAAGGCCCGGGTGTCTTCCAGGAAGGCCTTGATGTAGCGTTCGGCTAATTCCGGCACGGTCGTGCCTTCTGCCCGGGCTTCGTTGATCATTTTGTCATCGACGTCGGTAAAGTTGGAAACGTAGTTGACCTTGTAGCCCTTGTATTCAAAGTAGCGGCGGATAGTGTCAAAAGCGATGGCGCTTCTGGCATTGCCGATGTGGATGTAGTTGTAGACCGTCGGCCCGCAGACGTACATGCTGACCTGGCCGTCAACCAGGGGTTTGAATTCTTCTTTTTGCCTAGTTAAAGTGTTGAAAAGCTTCACGATATTTTCCTGCTTTCTTTTACAAGTTTTTCCTTACCTGCAATAATTCAGTACTTAACACTCTACATTTTAGCAAACTATCACGGCCCTTGGCGGCAAAATACCGGCTGGCAGTGGTAAAATCTGTGGAAACAGAGAAAAATAGAAAAAATAGAGAGAAGAAAAATGACCCTACTGACAGATTTAAAAAATTACCAGCCCTTTAACGAACAAGAAGCAGCAGACGTCAAAGAGATGATCTACCGGCTGGAGACCGGGGAAGAACTGTTCTTGCGGTCCAATTTGGCCGAGCACTTTACGGCTTCAGCCTGGGTGGTCAACCCGGCAAGAGATAAAGTCTTAATGGCCTACCACCGGATCTACGACTCCTGGGCCTGGCTGGGCGGGCACGCCGACGGCGATCATGACCTTTTGCATGTGGCTTTAAAAGAAGTCGAAGAAGAAAGTGGGGTTAAAGCAGATCCAGTCACAAAGCAGATCTATTCTGTTGAGATTTTGACCGTGGACGGGCATGAGAAAAGGGGCAAGTACGTCCCGTCACACCTGCACTTAAACGTCACCTACCTCTTAGAGGCAGACGACAATTTGCCCATCCGGCCTAAAGAAGACGAAAACAAGGCTGTTGCCTGGTTTGCCTTGGACGAAGCCCTGGAAAAGTCAACCGAGCCCTGGTTTGTCGACCGGATCTACTCCAAACTGAACGCCAAGCTCAAGGACTATCCGGTGAACTAAAAACTTTTTTCAAAAAGACGCTTGACAGGCGCTTATTCCCGTTTTAAGATTACATTAATTAAAAATTAAAGCAATTTAAGAAAAGTATCGATTAGAAGAGTAACCAGGTCCGGCTTTTTCCAGAGAGCTCAAGTTGGTGCGATTGAGCAAAAGCCGCCTGGCGAAACACATCTAAGAACTGGTTGGCCGAAATAAAGTAGGCCTTCCCGCTAGCGAGCGTTACCACGGCTGCCCTGGGTGTTCCTGGAAACTGGCCTTCTTTGCCCTTTCCGGCGACTAGTCAGCGGCAGTGTAAGGTCAGTTGCCGTGAGACAGCTGATGAAATGAAGTGGGACCACGACTAACAATCGTCTTCAAGGAAGCAATTCCTTGAGGGCGATTTTTTCTTTCTTTTCGTTTCTTACTCTTTCTTTTTTAATCTTTCTTTTTCTGCCAGCTTTAAAAATGATTTTGTAAAGGAGTCCGCCATGAAAGAGTCAAACATGTTCAAAAATACCCCGTCTGCCTTAAGTGGCCGACATCCCCTCGCTGCTTTTTAAAAAAGAAAACGACATTGTTCTGCATCAGTAATTTTTAGAAAACACCGAGGAAAAGATCATGAAAAAATCAGCCATCATCACTTTAGCCCTGTCCGCCAGCCTGCTTTCCGCCTGCTCAAGCAGCTCCGCCAGCAGCTCTAAAACCAAGCAGGTCTTAAACTGGTTCTCCGCTGGGGAAATCTCCACCATGGACCCGGCTCTTAACAATGACGTCTACGGCGGTGAGCAACTGGACGCCACCATGGAAGGCCTGGTCCGCCTGGGCAACAACTCCAAGGTCCTGCCCGGCATCGCCAAGTCCTGGAAGGAAAGCAAGGACGGCCTCACTTGGACTTTCAACCTTAGGAAAAACGCCAAGTGGTCCAACGGGGAAGACTTGACGGCCGAAGACTTCGTCTACGCCTGGCGCCGGCAGGTCAACCCTAAGACCGCCTCAACCCAGTCCAACAAGTACTCCGGCGTCAAGAACGCTGACGCCATCGTCGCTTCCAAAAAGCCCGTCAATAGCTTAGGTATCAAGGCTGTCGGCAAGTACAAGCTGGTCGTAACCCTGGAAAGAAAGATCCCTTACTTCCAATTGCTTTTGGCTGGATCTGCCTTCGCCCCGCAAAACCAGAAGTTCATTGAAAAAGCCGGCAAAAAATACGGCACGGCCGCTAAATACACCCTGTCTGACGGTCCATTCGTCATGAAGGGCTGGACCGGGTCCAACCTGACCTGGAAGCTGGTCAAGAACAAGTACTACTGGGATAAGAAAAATGTCAAGCTGACCAAGATCAACTTCAGCGTGCAAAAGTCCCAAAGCACCTCCTACAACCTCTACCAGGCCGGCAAACTGGACATGACCACCCTGTCCGCTTCACAAAGCAAGAGCCTGAAAAAACAAAAGGGCTGGCAGATCAAGAAAAGCAACCGGACCCAGTACCTCATGTACAACTTCAAGACTGATAAGAACTTGCAAAATGTCAACCTCCGCCGGGCTATCGCCGCTGCTATCAACAAAAAGTCCCTGGCCAAGACCTTGAACCTGGCTGACATCGCTGCTACTTCTTTAACTCCAAGCGGGATCACTGACCCGGTTACCGGCAAGGAATTCAGCAAGGAAGTCGTAACCAAAGAGACCAAGGCTATCCAGTCCGGGACTAAGGCCCAGGCTAAGGCTTACTACAAGAAGGCCTTGCAAGAGCTGGGCAAAAAGCAGATCACCATCAAGCTTTTAGGTGATGACACTGACGATGCCAAGAAGACCACGGAATTCATCCAAAGTACCCTGGAAAGCACCCTGGGCATGAAGGTCGAAGTTACCAACATCCCCTTCAAGACCCGCTTTGCCAGAGAAGAATCCGGCGACTTTGACGTGATCCTGGACGGCTGGAGCGGTGACTACGCTGACCCGAACACCTTCCTGGAAATGTTCCAAAAGACCAACGTCAACAACTACGGCTCTTGGGAAAACGCGGCCTACAACAAGGCTATGGAAACTTCCAAGACCACGACTTCAACCAAGAAGCGCTGGAGTGAACTGGTCAAGGCTGAACGCATCCTCCTTACCCAGCAGGGCGTGACTCCTCTTTACTACGGCAACACCGCGACTTTGGTCAACCCAAAGGTTAAGAACATCACCCTCAAAGGCGCAGGCCTGGCTTACAACTTCAAGGGTGCCTACATCAGCAAGTAATTAACTACTAAGGAGCAAAAGATGACTTTTCCCTACCAAGAATTCGCCCGTGAAAAAATGCCAGCCCTCCTAGCTGACTTAAAAGATCTGATCGCCATCGACTCTGTCAGAAACATGGACCTGGCCACTCCCGAATATCCAGTGGGGCCGGGTCCGGTCAAGGCTTTGGAAAAGTTCCTGGCCATTGCCGCCAGAGACGGCTTTCAAATTGAAAACATCGACAACTATGCCGGAGTCGTCACTTTTGGCCAAGGCGACCAGGAATTAGGCGTGGCCGTCCACGTCGACGTCGTTCCGCCAGATGAAGGCTGGAGCCAGGATCCCTTTACCCCCTGGGTCAAAGATGGCAGAGTCTATGGCCGGGGAGCAAGCGACAACAAGGGTCCGGCCTTAGCCGCCTACTACGCCCTCCTGGCTTTAAAGGAAGCTGGTTTTCAGCCGAAAAAGAAGATCACCTTGATTATCGGCACTGACGAGGAAACCGACTGGGTGGGGATGAAGTATTACCTGCAAAAGCGCCCGGCTCCTGACTGGGTCTTCTCCCCCGACTCCTCTTTTCCCATCGTAACTGGCCAGGCTGGTCTGGCTGTTTTGAAGACAGATTTTATTGCTGAGGAAAGTAAAGCAGATACTGGCTTAGTCCTTGAATCCTTCTCTGCCGGCCAGGCTACCAATATGATCCCAGCTGCCGCGACCGCCATCGTTTCTGGCGAGAAGCTTGAGAAAATTGCTGCAGCTTTCCCGGACTTTTTGGACAAAAATGGCTTGATTGGAGAAAGCAAAGAATCAACTTGTGAAAATGGCACTGGCTTAAAGATAACCTTAGAGGGCGTCAGCGCTCACGCCTCTGTTCCTTGGGAAGGAAAAAACGGGGCCTGCCTCCTGGCCAGCTTTTTACGGAACTTTCCTTTCGCCGGCCGAGCCAAAAACTTCCTCAATTTTGCCGGCGAACTTGAACTGGAGGACTACTACGGGAAAAAGATCGGGATCGCCAATACTGATCCCGAGATGGGCAAGTCCATCAACTGCCCGGCCGTCTTCCGCTACCAAAAGGGCCAGGAAGCCTACATCAAGAGCGACATCCGCTATAGCCGGGGGGCCAGCCCGGAAAAAATGTGCCAGCAGCTAAACGACAAGTTCGGCACTTTTTCCCAGACGAGCTTCCAGCCTTACCAAGACTTTGAAAAGCCCCACTTCGTTGCCAGCAATGATCCCTTCGTCAAGACCCTCCTTTCCGTTTACGAAAAGCAGACTGGCCAAGCCGGTGAGACCATCATCTCCGCCGGGGCCAACTACGGCCGCTTCTTTAAAAACGGGGTCGGCTACGGACCTGCCTTCCCAGGCAGCCTGGACACCGCACACGCCATCGACGAATCCATCAGCCTGGCTGAACTGGAAAAAAGCCTGGCTATCTACGCTGAAGCTATTTACGAGTTAACCAAGTGAATGTAGAGAAAAAAGACTTTTACCTTATTTTGGTAAAAGTATTTTCTTATCTGCTTGCCTTCAGTTCCTCGCAAATCTGCCGGTGGCGGTCAGCGTAAAGGCTGCTCTTTTCCCAAATAAAGGTGAAGTCGTGGCGGATCTGGAAGTCCCGCAAATTTAATTTCCGCAGCTTTCCTGCTTTTAAAAGGTCACTGACCGCGGTCTGGTACAAAAAAGAGACCCCGCAGTTGGCCAAAAGCAGCTGGGTGATCATCTGCATATTGCCGACTTGGACATACTGCTCAAAGTCGCTCAATTCCCGCCCCTGGGCCCCTAAGCTGTCCTCCAGGATCTTCCTGGTCCCTGAGCCTGGTTCTCTGACTAGCAGCCGCTGGTCAAAAAGGTCGGCGATCTGGTCTGGCTCCTTGGCAAAAGCCAAATCTGGCGAGCAGACGGCGATAAAGTCCTCGCTTTGGTAGCGCAGGCTGGCATAGCCCCTGGCCGGGTCGCCTTCGACCAGGGCAAAGTCCAGGTCTCCCTCATCCAATTTCTTGGTCAAAAACTGGGTATTGCCGTAGACGACTTCCACATTTGTCTGGGGATGGTCTTTCAAAAAGCGGCTTAGCGGCCTGGCTAAGGCGTATTCCCCAATCGTCATGGTTACCCCAAAGCGAACCGGCGGCAAGTCGGCCTGCTTGATTTCGGCCTTAAGCAGGCGCTCATCGCTCTGCATCTGCCGCATGGCCAGGCGCAGCTTTTCTCCTGCAGCCGTCAAGGTCAGCCTCTTGCCCTGATAGCTGAAGAGCTTGACCTGGTATTCCTTCTCCAGAAAGCGGATGTGCTGGGAGACCGCCGGCTGGGTCACGTGCAGGCGGTCGGCCGCCCGGGTGAAGTTCATGGTCTCACAGACCGTTAAAAATGTTTTGACGCGAAAATCCAGCATTGCTTGCCCCCTTTATCAATAAATGCAGTTTATCGACAGATAATAATCTATAATTTTATTTTCTACTATTTTACCTCTATACTTAAGCATGTTCAAAAAATATCTGGAGGCAAAAAAATGAATTGGATTAAAAAGAACCTGCCCGGCATCCTGGTCTGTCTGGCTATCGCCATCCCCGCCTGGCTTTTGGGCAAGGCCTTCCCGGTCATCGGGGGCGCGGTTTTCGCCATCTTGTTTGGGATGGTCATCACCCTTTTTTGGGAAGACAAGCAAAAGGCAAGTAACGGGATCAAGTGGACTTCCAAGTACATCCTGCAGACGGCCGTGGTCCTCTTGGGCTTCGGGATGGACCTGCAGGTGGTGGTCAAGACTGGCAGCCAGTCCCTGCCGATCATCATCTGCACCATCTCAACCTCTCTCTTGCTCGCCTGGCTTTTGCATAAGTATTTAAAAATTCCCAGCAAGATCTCAACCTTGATCGGGGTCGGCTCATCCATCTGCGGGGGCAGCGCCATCGCCGCTACCGCCCCGGTCATCGACGCTGACGACGATGAAGTGGCCCAGGCCATCTCCGTCATCTTCTTTTTCAACGTCCTGGCCGCTATCCTCTTCCCCATCTTTGGCAAGCTCCTGGGCTTTGACCAGACCAGCGGGAACTCTTTCGGCATCTTCGCCGGAACAGCCATCAACGACACTTCTTCCGTCACTGCCGCGGCGGCAACCTGGGACAGCATGTTCCATTTAGGTAGTCAGACCCTGGACAAGGCCGTGACCGTCAAATTAACCAGAACCCTGGCCATCATCCCCATTACCCTGGCCTTAGGCTATTTCAGCGCCAAAAAGGAGCAAAGGGGCAACAGCTTTAGCTTGAAGCGGGCCTTCCCCGCCTTCATCCTCTACTTTGTCCTGGCTTCCTTAATCACGACTTTCGCCCTGGCCAATGGGGTCAGCGCCAATATCTTTTCGCCACTAAAGGAACTGAGCAAGTTCATGATCGTCATGGCCATGGCCGCGATCGGCCTTAACTCCAACATCGTCAAGTTGGTCAAGTCCGGGGCCAAGCCCCTCCTGCTCGGCGCTTCCTGCTGGGCCGGAATCACTGCCGTCAGCCTGCTTTTGCAGCGGGGCTTGGGCCTGTGGTAAAAAAACAGACAATTTAATCGATTGCATGAAAAAAGGCTTTTACCAAAACGGTAAAAGTCTTTTCGTTTATATGCTGTTTTATTCGATACCAGCTTCGCTAAGCTGCTTTAAAGTCAGGTCCAGGTGCTTCATGACCGTTTCCTTGCCCATCAATTCCATGGCTTCGCCGATGCCAGGGCCAACCATTGACCGGGTAGTGGCGATCCGGATTGGCATGAAGAGCTTGCGGCCCTTGATGCCGGTTTCCTTCCGGGTGGACATGATGGCGCCCATGATCTTCTTGGCCGTGAAGTTGTCCAGCTTGTCTAATTGCTTCTTGAATTCTTCAATAGCTGGACGAGCTTCGTCCTTCTTGATTTCTTCCACTTCTTCGTCGGTCAGGTATTCGGCTTCAGTGAAGAAAATCTTGCTCAAGTCGACGATTTGCTTGGTGTAGGACATTTGGTTGGCGTACATGTTGACCAATTGTCTTACCCATTCCATCTTGCCTGGAGCCGGGTTGGCTTCAACCAGGCCAGCTTCTTGCAGGTTGTGCAAGGACAAGTCAAGGAGTTCGTCTCTGTCAGCAGTCTTCATGTACTGGTTGTTGACCCAGTCCAGCTTCTTTTGGTCAAAGGCAGCTGGTGACTTGGACAGACGAGCCGGGTCAAACTGCTTGATGAATTCGCGCTTGGAGAAGATTTCGCTTTCGCCAACCGGTGACCAGCCCAGCAAGGTGATGAAGTTGAACATGGCTTCTGGCAGGAAACCAAGTTCTCTGTATTGTTCGATGAACTGCAGAACTGATTCGTCACGCTTGGACAGCTTCTTGCCAGTAGCTGAGTTGATGATCAAAGTCATGTGGCCGAAGACCGGGGCTTCCCAGCCCAAGGCTTCGTAAACGCAAAGCTGCTTTGGCGTGTTAGAGATGTGGTCATCGCCCCGAAGAACGTGGCTGATTTCCATCAAGTGGTCGTCGATAACGACGGCAAAGTTGTAAGTTGGCATCCCGTCGCGCTTTTGGATGACGAAGTCACCGCCGATAGTGTCGGATTCAAAGCTGAGGTGGCCCTTAACGATGTCGTCCCATTCGTAAGTCACGCCTTCTGGAATGTGAATGCGGACAACTGGCTTAAGACCCTTGGCCCGGGCTTCGTCTTGGGATTGCTTGATTTCGTCAGCAGTCATGCCTTCGTATTCGTAGACATAGTGAGGAGCAATCCCCATGGCCCGCTGTTCTTCACGCTGGGCTTCCAGTTCTTCTTCAGTTTCAAAGGAGTAGTAAGCCTTGCCTTCTTCAAGCAGCTGATCGATGTACTTTTGGTAGATGTCCTTTCTCTCGGACTGCTTGTAAGGGCCGTAGTCGCCGCCGACGTCCGGACCTTCATCCCAGTCGATCCCCAGCCAGTGCAGGTTCTCGATTTGAGATTCAGCCCCGCCTTCAACGTTTCTGGCGGTGTCAGTGTCTTCGATTCTCAGAACCAAAGTCCCCTTGTTGTGACGTGCAAACAGATAGTTAAACAGAGCAGTACGCGCGTTACCAATGTGCAAGTGGCCAGTTGGTGACGGAGCGTATCTCACGCGGATTTTCTTATTAGCCAAAATTATGCCTCTTTCTTACTATTCTTCAACTTATTAAGTTTACTAGCAATAAGGAAAAAATTCAATCTTTACCGGCAAATACGGCCCTAACGGCAAGCAAAAAATGCCCGCCAAAGGCAGGCATTTGTCAATTAATCTGATTTGCTTATTTCTTGGCTTCTACGCCCTTCTTGAAGACGAAGTATTCCGCTGCCCACAAGATGGCCACGTAGACTACTTCTGCCAGCAGGTAGAGCCAGCTGACCACCGGCAGGCTCAAGTCCGTGTGGGAAGTGTGGAAGCCTGTATTGTCGATGACAAAGCTGAAGTCAAAGCCAGAATTGGAGATCATGTTGATGATCGCGCTCAAGATGCTGGTGCTGCCCCAGGAAAGAAGAGCAAGCAGAGCAAGCAGGATGACCGCCTTGGCAAACTTGCTCCATCTGCCCTTCAAAGGCAGGAAGTCGCCCAAAACGCTGGCTGATTCAGTAATAAAGAGCCAGAAGCAGATGCCGCCGACATAGCTGACCAAAGTGAAGAGGATCAGGTAAAGGCTCCAGTTGATGATACTGGAAACGTATGGCTGGAAAGTCGCTGCTGCTTGAGCATCAATCTGCATCTTCCCGCCGAAAAGGAAAGGCAGCAAGGTTACGGCAAGGATCAAGATGTTGCCCAAACCAAAGATGATCAGATCTGCCAGTCCCGTCAGCAAGTTGGCCGTCAAGAAGTTGCCGGTCGTTACCGGTACTTGCCGCCAGGTCTGAGACCGGTTGACCTTATAGGCAGCCATGATAATGTCGATTGAGTACCAGGCACACATGAAAAAAATCGCGGTTGCGGAAATTCCGACGCTGATACCATTTGAATCACTGCCGAAACCATATCTGATCCCGAAATACAAGTTGATCAAGAGGATAAAAACTGCTTCGATGCCCAAGGCGATCCAGGTGGTCCGGCTCTTTTCCTTGAACATGGCCGCGAAAATCTGCTTAAACCCAATCATTACTCTTCCCCCTCGTAAAATCCTTCATACCATTCTTCGATGCTTTCGTGCTCAGCCCGGATTTCATCAGCGCTGCGCTGCTCTAAGACTGAATGCTTCTTGATCAAGACGACCTCGTCGATCACTGGCGCGATTTCGTCCAAGACATGGTCGCTGATGACCAGGGTCGCGTCTTCCGGCTTCCAGAGCAGCATGGACTTGATGATCTTCTTCCGGCTCATGGCGTCAACCCCATTGAAAGGCTCATCTAAGAGATAGAGCTTGGCCTTGCGGGAGAAGACCAGGGCGATGATCAGCTTCTCCTTCATCCCCTTGGACAGGTTGCCCAGTCTTTCTTCTTCATTCAAGTTCATGAATTCCAAGATATCGGCAAACTGCTTAGCGTCAAAGTCCGGGTAGACCGTCCGGTAGAAGCTGGCCACTTCCTTGATCTTGCGGAAGTCGCGAAAAGCTGACAGGCTGTCGGTCATGGCGATATACTGCTTGCGGCGGTCTTCATCGCCTTCGCCGCAAACCTCCACGCTGCCCTTGTATTGTTTGGCCAGGCCTGCGATCACCCGCATCAAGCTGGTCTTGCCGGCCCCGTTGGCCCCGACTAAGGCCACGATCTGTCCGGCCTCCAAAGTCAAGTTGACTCTCTCCAAAATCGTCTTTGAACCCTTGTGGTAGCTTAAATCCTTAATCTCCAAAGCCTTCATGCTATTCCTCCCTTGTGTCTTCTAAGTAGCTGGCCAATAGTCCAGTCAGGCTTTTCCTTTCGACTCCGAGCTTCTCCATGCGGCTGACAAAAGCAGCCAGCTCCTGCTTCAGCAGTTTGCTCTTCATTTCCTCCAGGCGGCTTTCATCAGTCGTGACGAAGTTGCCTTCACCACGCTTGCTATAGATATAGCCTTGAGCCGTCATCTCTCTCAGCGCCCGCTGAACCGTATTGGCGTTGACCGTCAATTCAAGTGCCAGGGCTCTGACTGAAGGCAGCTTGTCGCCAGCCTTGAGCTTACCCTGGGCGATCTGCAAGTAGATGTAGTCTTCAATCTGCAAGTAGATCGGCAAGTTGTCTTTGAATTTCATTTGCACACCCCTTCGCTGTACTGGTTATCTAATACACTGTTAGTGTATAACGGATTGGCCCTTTCGTCAAGGCAGAAACAGCAAAAAAGCTAAATTTTGTCCCTTTATTGTTGACCTAGTTCTTTCCAGTAATTTTTAGTTACCTTTTTTCCTTTAAATAATCAGCAGGTTCTGCTTTTAAGTTAGACAAAGTCTGCTTTTTACCAAATGAACTAATACTTAAAGTTGTTTTTAATTTCTCAACAGTTGCTTTAACAAGGACTTCAGTCCTGTCTCATTTTCAGCTCATAGTCGCAAGAAAGCGTTTCTTTTTGTGTATTTTCTGTTAGACTACAATTAGTGTTTGATAATGTAAACTTTTCAAGGAGGACAACATGAAAAAGACTAAGACTTTTTTGGCTGCCGGCAGCATCTTGACTGCTGCATTAGCCTTGACGGCCTGCGGCGGCAACTCTTCATCTTCTTCATCTAAAAAAGAACTGAACTGGGAAGAATCAGCTGAAATTCCTACTATGGACCTGTCCAAGGCTACTGACTCAGCCAGCTTTACCCAATTGATCAACACCATGGAAGGCCTTTACCGGGCAAAGTCTGACGGCAGCCAGGAAAAGGCCATGGCTACCAGCGAAAAGGTGTCCAAGGACGGGAAAACCTACACCTTTACTCTCCGTAAGGACAACAAGTGGTCAAACGGTGACCCGGTAACCGCGCAAGACTTCGTCTACTCATGGCGCAGAACTGTTGACCCAAAGACTGCTTCTCAATACGCTTACCTGTTTGAAGGCATCAAGAACGCCATGGACATTCAAAACGGCAAAAAGAAGCCGGAAACTTTGGGGATCAAGGCCGTTGGCAAGTACAAGCTGGTTGTAACTCTGGACCGGCGGATCCCTTACTTCAACAACTTGATGGCCTTCGGCAGCTTCTTCCCGCAAAACGAAAAGGCAGTCAAGAAGTACGGTTCCAAGTACGGTACTGCCTCCAAGTACATGGTCTACAACGGGCCATACGTTATGAGCGGCTGGACTGGCTCAAACCTGTCCTGGAAGCTCAAGAAGAACCCATACTACTGGGACAAGAAGAACGTTAAGCTTGACGCGGTCAACTACAGCGTGCAAAAGACCCCGTCAACTGCCTACAACCTCTACCAGTCAAACAAGCTTGACGCGGTTTCCTTGGACGCTGAACAAAGCAAGCAGCTCAAGAGCGTTAAGGGCTACAAGCTTTATGCCCGCGGGACTACCTTCTACATCCAATTCAACCAGGCTAAGAACAAGTACCTGCAAAACGCCAACATCCGCAAGGCTCTTTCCATGGCCATCAACCGGGAAAGCCTGACCAAGGTTCTGGGCGGCAGCAACACTGTAGCTCACACCTTTACTCCAGAGAAGCTGACCACGGTCAACGGCAAGGACTACACCAGCCTGATTTCCAAGAGCGATGAAGCTTACACTTACTACAACAAGAAGGAAGCGCAAAAGTACCTTAAGCAGGGTATGAAGGAACTTGGCGTTTCCAAGCTGAGCTTCAAGCTTTTGTCAGACGACACCGATGGTGCCAAGAAGTCAACTGAAGCAATGCAATCAAACATTCAAGAAACTCTGCCGCAAGTTTCCATCACCACGCAAAACCTGCCATTCAAGACCCGGCTGGCCAGAACCGACGCCGGCAACTTCGACATGGTCGTAACTGCCTGGGGTGCCGACTTCAACGACCCGATTTCCTTCCTGGACTTGATGACTACTACCAACGCTCAAAATGGCGGCAAGTGGTCCAACAAGGAATATGACAAGCTGATCGAAGCTTCAAAGACTACTGGCTCAGACTCTGAACGCTGGAGCGACCTGTCCAAGGCTGAAGGCGTTCTGCTTAAGGACGTTGGTATTTCACCACTTTACTCAAGCACCAGTGCCTGGATCGTCCGTCCAAACATCAAGGGCTTGGTAAACCTGCGCGACCACTGGGACTTCAAGTACGCTTCTGTTAACTAGTGTCTGTCCCTAGAAGCTAACAAACTGAATCACTGAAAATAGCAGACCGTCTGGTCTGCTATTTTTGTACTTTAGCTCTATTTCTTGCTACAATTGAACTGATTTTTGAAAAGATTGGTGGCAGGCAAAAAATGTACAAAGTAGTCAAAAAAGAAACTATCAAGGCTGACCGCTTCACGGTTATTCAAGAAAAAGTGGCCAAGGACGGGCAAATAGCCCCATATTCCTACGTCACGATCGGCTTCGGGATTTCCATCATCCCCTTCATTGATGATGACCACGTCCTGCTCTTAAAGGAATACCGGCATCCCGTTGGCAGCTGGCAATATGAATTCCCAAGCGGCGGCATTGATGAGGGAGAAGAGCCCAGTCAAGCAGCTAGAAGAGAGCTTCTGGAAGAAACGGGCTATGAGGCCAGCCAGTTGACAGAGCTGGGCTTCACCTACCCTTCTTTTGGCTCAACCAATGAGAAGATCAACCTTTTTGCCTGCCGGGCCAAGAAAATAGCTCAGCCAAAAAGAGAGATTCTGGAAGAAATCAAGATGGAGATCGTCTCCGTCGACCAGCTGGAAGATTTGATCGTCAAAGGTGAATTTGCCCATGGGGCTGGCCAGGCAGCCTGGCTCAAGTGGCGGCTGCTTAATGAGAAAAGATAAGACTAGTAAGCAAGAGCAGCAAAAAGGTCAAGCGAGAAATCGCTTGGCCTTTTTTCCTCACAAAAGCAACAAATCTTTACTGGTCTTGGTAAAAGGGTGGAAGCCGTCTTCATCAAGCCAGCCGCAGTCCTCAATTCTGACGCCCCCGACGCCCGGCAAATAGATCCCCGGCTCAATAGAAAAGCACATCCCTGCTTCCAGCTTCTGCTTGCTTCCCGGTTCCAGATTCACCGGCTCATGAACCTGCATTCCGATCCCGTGACCTAAGCGGTGGGTAAAGTACTGCCCGTAGCCCGCTTCTTCGATAACCCCGCGGGCCACCTGGTCCAGCTCACCTGCCGTCATTCCTGGTCTGGCTGCCCTAGCCGCCGTCTCCTGGGCTAACCGGACCGTCTCATAGATTTCCCGCTTTGCCGGGCTGATTTCGCCCAGGGCCACCGTCCGGCTGACATCTGAAGCATAGCCGCCTTTCATGATCCCCAAGTCAAAAATTACCATATCCCCGGCCTGAACCCCCTTTTGGCTGGGCAGACCGCTGACGCTGGCCGCGCTTTCTCCGGCCTGGACGATCAATGGGAAGCTTAAGTTCCCCATCCCCTTTTTCTTCAGCTGGTAGTCCAGTTCAAGGGCCAGCTCGCTTTCACTCATCCCCTGCCCCTCTTTTAACAGGGCAAAAGCCAATTCCAGTGCCTGGTCGGCCTGTCTGCCAGCTGCCTGCAGCTTTTCAATTTCCGCCGGCGACTTGATCATCCGCTGTCTGGCCAGCCAGGAAGAGATGTCTGCTTCCAAATTCGCTTCCGGGAAAACTTCCTTAATCGCCCGGTAGTGACTGAGGGTCACCGTCCGCGCTTCTAATGCCCAAACTTCTTTTGGCCAGGCGGCCATTTTTTCTTTGGCCTTCTCCCAAGGATTCTCCCCGTCTTGGTAAAAGCAGGCCTGGTCCGCCCAAGCAGTCTGCTTGACTTCTCCTTCATTGATGGCTGGAGCCAGCAAAAGGGCCTGGCTTGTTCTGGATACCAGCAAGGCAAAGACCCGCTCCTCCGTCCAGCTGCTGTAGCCAGTAAGGTAGGCAATGTCCACTGGATCAGCCACATAGGCCAGGTCAATGCCTTTTTCATCCAAGTAGAAGCTTAAGCTGCTCAGATGCTCTTTCCAGGTTAATTTTCTTTCTTCTTTCATGCTTTTTCACTCCCAAAAAACTGTTCTCGCTTTATTTTCATATTTCTTTCCTTTTTCTAGTGTTTTTTAATTAATCTCCTAGGCAAAGCCGTTTGACCATTATATAATTTCTATCAAATCCAAAATTCATTCTATTGATCTATTTTTGGATTTGGGGAAACAAAAATTTTGCATCATAAGCACTGGCTTATTAGAAAGGATAACACAAATGAGCAATAAGCTTTGTCAAAAACGGCTGACCAGCCCGCAGAAGTTAAAACTTGATTTTCAGAAAATATTGCCGCGGAAATCTTTTCCGCGGTTTTTTTGCTGCAATTTTTCTTTTTTTCTGACAATTTTTTCTATCAATTGTTCTAAGAAACAGATCAATTAAAATGATATAATAATTCATATAATAAAGAAAGCGCTTTTACAAGAAAGGAAACGCCTATGAACAAGCAGAAATTGCGGCTGTCCATCAGCCTCTACCTCAACTACGTGGCCCACGGCTTCGGCCTCTTGATCCTCTCCCAGAACATGACCGCCCTGGGTAAAAGCTGGTCGGTCCCCTTGAAGCTGGTTTCCTTCGTCATCTCCGGCGTGGGGATCGGCCGCCTCTTGGCCTACCTGATCACCGGCTACCTGGCCGACAAAATCAGCCGGAAGTTCTTCGTCTACCTAGGCATGACCTGCTATCTTGTTTTTGCCTTGGGCATCCCCTTCTCCAAAAACGTCTACCTGGCTTACGGCCTGGCCATCTTAGCCGGGATCGCCAACTCCGCCCTGGACGCCGGGACCTACACGACTTTTGCCGAAATGGGGCAAAAGGGCAGCCGGGGCAACATCTTGATCAAGGCCGCCGCCTCCTTGGGCGAATTCATCCTGCCCCTTTTGGTGTCCAGCCTTCACCGCCACCAGCTCTGGTACGGCTACAGCTTCATGGCCATGGCCGGAATCTTAATCGTCAACGCCATTCTCCTGGCGCCCCTAAAATTCCCGCAGCCTGGCCAAAAGGAGGCTGAAAGCGGGCAAAATTCCGCCAAGAGCCAAAAGAGCTGGCTGACCACGGCCTGCTTTGCCCTCTACGGCTATGCCTCCATGGCCCTCATGATCTGGTTCACCCAGTGGATTACCCTTTTTGGGCAAAAGCAGGGCTTCTCCACTTCCACCAGCCACCTCTTTCTTTCCTTATATAGCGTCGGTTCCATCATTGGGGTCTTCATCCTCTTTGGCTTGCTCAGCCGGGAAGTCTCCCCTTACGCCATCCTCTTGATCATGAACGTCTTAGCCACTTTGATGGTCCTTTTGCTTTTATTCAGCCACTCCGCAATTTTGTCTGAATTTGCCTCCTTCATGTTTGGCTTGACGGCCGCCAGCGGGATCATGCAGACCGGCCTTAACGCCTTCATGGAATTCTTCCCTGATAAAAAGGGCCTGGCTACCGGGATCTTCTACTTCTTTGGGGCAGCTGCTTCCTTTACAGTCCCGATCATCACCGGCGTCTTATCAGACATCGACATCCGCCTGGCCTTTGGCGGGGACCTGGCTGTCGGCATCTTAGCCTGCCTTTTTGTTACCGTCATCTCTGTCAGCCACAGTAAAAGAAGCGGGGTTGAAGCTAAACAATAGTAAGCAAGTTGATATATTTTTTTAAGTAGTTCTCTTGTTTGAAAGTTCTTTCATCAGCTCTTGCAAAATTCAATCAGTGCTATAATTTTTATAAAAGACACGTTAATTTTTTCATGACATGAGGAAGGCACAATGGCAGACAAGCTTTATCAGTTCAGTGATCAAGAACGAGTAAGATACGAGAAAACGCCTCTGCCGCTTATCGTCCTCCAGGTCATCGATGGTGAATATCACGTTTTGCTGGTTTCCGATGACTATTGCAAGATGGTGGGTTCTGACCGGCAGTCCATGCTGGAATACCTCAACCACCACAGCTTTGGCCGGGTTCACCCGGCTGACGTTGCTCACCTGGCGACTTTTTCTGCTGCCGCCGTCAAGTACCCGGAATGCCACTTGACCTACCGCTTGTCGATCAAGGGCGAGTACCATACCCTTTTTGCCCACTCCAAGCGGATCAAGACTAGCGATGGAACTACTCTTTTGCTGGTCACCTACTTTGACCTGGGCAATGACCAAAGCCAACAAACCCGCCAGCAGCTTGAGTCTCCCGACATCGACCTCTTGACCGGCTTGCCCAACACCAGCTACTTCAGCAAGTTTGGAGATGACTTTTTAAGTAAGCTCCTGGCCCGATCCGGCCAAGTTGACGTAATCTACTTCGACATTATCTCCCTGCGTTCATACAATGACCATTTCGGCTTTCTGCAGGGCAACCAGTTTGTCAAGAAATGCGGGGAAATAATCCGAGCTTGCTTCCCTGAGGGACTGACCCTCCGCTATGTTGATGACTCTTTCTTGACCATTACGGCCCCGGTCCAGCTCAAGCGGGTACTGCCGGAGATTCAAAAGAAGACAGCCGCTTTTTCCGCTGACAAAATCACGACGCTCAGAGCGGGCGTTTACCAGGTTAAAGAGCCTGAATCAGCCACCAGCGCGGTCGACAAGGCCTACCTGGCCTTGCGCCACATGGGCGACGACCGACAGAAGGCTTACCAGATCTACAATAATTCAGTCAAGAAGCACTTTGAGCTGCAGGACTATTTGATCGGTCATTTTGAAGAAGCCCTCAGCCAGAATTGGCTGAAAGTCTACTACCAGCCGATCTTCAACCTCTATTCCCAAAAGGTTTGCAGCTTGGAAGCCGTCTCCCGCTGGCAGGAGCCAGGCAAAGCAACTTTGAAAGCCAGCCGCTTTATCTCAGTTTTGGAAAGAAGCGGCTTGGTCTACCAGCTTGATCTTCATGTCCTGGATAAGGCCTGCCGCCTGCTGAGTCAAAGGCGGGCCGACAATCTGCCTACCATTCCCATCTCGATCAACCTGTCGCCCAGCGACTTCAACCTCGACAGTTTTGTCGACCAGGTTGTCGAAATCACCCAGAAATACCAGATTCCCCATATGATGATCCAGTTTGACCTTATGGCCCAGCCGGTTTCAGCTGACCACCAACACTTAAAAACGGCCGCGGCTAATTTGCAAAAAAAGGGCTTCAAGATCTGCCTGGACCGCTATGGCGGCGAAAACAGCGACTTGTCAACTGAGACTCTGCTGGAATATAATTTCGACTATCTCAAAGTCGACGTCCGCAGCTTCACCAGCAACCGGCAAAGGGCCAAGATCATCCTGGCTTCGATCATCAACATGTCCCGCTTGCTCAAGATCGTCCCCATCGTCAAGGGCGTTGAAGACAAGGGCATGCTCAACTTTATCCGTTCTTTTGGCGTCATGCTGACGCAAGGCCGGCTCTTAGCTAAAGAACTGCCAGAAGAAGAGATTGGGAAAAGCAAGCTGGAATTTGAAAACGTCGAAGAACGGGCTCTCTTTACCGGCTTAAGCCATATTAACGTCCTTGATCCCTACCTGGAGACCAAAAGTAGACTGGACAATAATTTTGAAAATCCCCACCCTAACTCCATCTTCATCGTCCAGAATCAGCAGGCTAATCTTGTCTACAGTAACAGCGCTTTCCGCTCCTGGACCGAGCACTTGGGCTACGCGGACTTAGATTCATTCATCAGAACCTGCAACAGCGCGGCTACCGGCAACTACAGCCGCTTCTGGACCGGTGTTGATCAATGCCGACAGGTCAATGAAATTGCCCAGTTTGACTGGATCACTGACCAAGAACAGTTCAAGATCCGCCTGCAGCTGATTTCCAAAACCGACAACCTGGCCGCTTTTCTCACAGATGGCTACAAGGTCAAGAACCGGACTCCGCAGCAAGTCTACCAGAACTGGATCGGGCAAAACGGAGACCTGGATTCTGAAAAGATCCGCCTGGCCCTGCTGGAAAGCAGCAATGTTGGCTTCTTCTGGAAAAACCGGCGGCTGGAATATTTAGGCGCCAACCAACGTTTTTTGGACTATCTCGGCTTAAATCTCAAAGACATCCTCCACAAAAAGAGCAGCGGAAGATGGAACAAGGAGCTACTGGACTACCAAAAGCGGGAAAGCCAACTGTTAAAAGACGGAATGGCCTTGGATGACTACTTGACTCTCAATGTCAATGGCAATCGCCGAACCTTCCACTACTACCTCTCGCCTGTCTACGAAGGAGACGCGGTCAGCGGCCTGCTTGGCTTTACCGTTGACGTTACCAGCCGAATGGACGAACTGGCTGCCTTACAGATTGAAGCCGCCCGCGATCCTTTGACCACTTTGAAGAACCGGCGCAGCTTTGACCGGGACTTCGGCTATTTGACTCAAAAAGACATCGTGGTCATGATGATCGACATCGACTACTTCAAGACTTTTAACGATAAATTCGGCCACCTTTACGGGGACGCCGTCTTGCAGAAGATCTCCGAAACTCTCCTGCACGTCTATGGGATCGGCCACTGCTACCGCTATGGGGGCGATGAATTCTTGATCATCGAGGACTTTGAGTCCCAGCAGCTCTTGCGAGAGGATGATCAAAAAGTGCGCAAGCTCTTGGAGCAGGTCAAAATTTTGGATTTAAAATTCGACATTCATATTTCTGCCGGCTACGTCTACGGCCAGGCCCAGACGGCAGACGAAGTAGACAAGATGATCCAGGAAGCCGACCAAATGCTTTACAAGAGCAAGGAAAGCGGCCGCAACCAGATTAATGGCGGACCGTCTATCTACAATTAGTGCTTAGTGCTTTTATTTAGCTTAATGAACATTAAAAATCCACCCTCGCGGGTGGATTTTTTCGTTCTTTCTTCTTTTACTTTTTGTTCTGTTCTATATTTGGCAATTTTTACCGCAGCCGGTGCTGGAACTGCTTTTCAATGCCGGCCTTAAAGACCAGGCTGTAGCCCAAGGTCGCCCCAACGGCTGCCTGCAGGCATTCAAAGGGAAACTTGACCAAAGAAATTGCCGGAGTGGCGTAGACGAAGGCCCGGCCCAGGGTGTAGCCAGTCACCATCACAGCCGCGCCTAAAAGAACACCCAAGATGACTTTCTTTTGCTCGCCGGCAAACTTATGGGCGAAGTAAGAGATGATCAAGGCTTCAAAGCCGTGAGAGAAGAGGCTGACAAACATGGGCGCCGGGTAGAAAAGGAAGTCGCCCAGGAAGGCCCCCACCCCGCCAACTACAAAGGCTTCTGACGGCGAAAGCAACAGGGCTGCCGCCACGATGACCACGTCATTGAAGTAGAGGTGGCCACCCGGGACAGGGATACTGAATGAAGACAAAGCAACGTTCATCGCCATCAAAACGGCGACGACGGCGGTTCTTTTGACTGACCATGATTTTTGCATGTTTTTTCCTCCATCTTATTCGTTTAGTGACTATGTTTACTATTCTATCACTTTTTCAGATTTATTTAAGCTTGTTCCTTACAAAAAATAAGAAAAAATGTGAGCAAACAAAAGGAATTAATAATGTTGGGAAAGAAAAAGGCCAAGCGGAGGATAGCTTGGCCTTTTCGGATTTATGACTGATAATTCTTGATTTTAATGGCAGAAATAGCTTATGTTACAGGATTGGCTTTCTTCTCATGGCCACGGTCTTGATGTTCAAGAGATCCTTGGCAGTGATGTTGTGGGAAACTGAGTTGGCCCCGTATGAACCGGTCCCCAGGGTCAAGGATGGCATCATGTTGTTGTAGACCCCGCCGATCCCGCCGAGAGCAGCCGGGCTGTTGACCAGGATACGGCAGGCAGACATGGCGAAGGCAAACTTGCGGATGACCTTGCTGTTTTGGGTGTGGATGCCGGCAGTGTGGCCCCGGCCGCCGTAGTTCAAGAGGTCGGTGCAGATCTTGAAGGCTTGGGCACTGTTTTCCGCCTTGTAGAGGGTGAAGACCGGGGACAGCTTTTCAGCTGACAATGGGTACTTCGGGCCAACGCCCTTGTATTCAGCCACGATGACTTGGGTGTCAGCCGGCACGGTCACCCCGCACATTTCAGCAATCTTAACCGCGCTCTTGCCGGCCATCGGGCCTGCTACCGTCCCCCGGCGCGGGTCGATGAAGTGTTCTTCAAAGAGCTTGATTTCGTCAGGCTTTAAGAAGTAGCAGTGGCGCTTTAAGAAGGCTTCCTTGACTTGGTCATAGATCTCCTTGTCAACAACGACGGAGTTTTCTGAGGCACAGATCATCCCGTTGTCAAAAGTCTTGGACAAGACGATATCGTTTACTGACTGTTCGATGTCAGCCGTCTTTTCGATGTAGGACGGGCCATTGCCTGGGCCCACGCCCAAGGCTGGCTTACCGGTTGAGTAGGCTGCCTTGACCATGCCCGGGCCACCAGTTGCCAGGACCATCTGCACCTTTGGGTTGTTCATGAGGGCAGTCGTGGCCGTGAGGCTTGGGTGTTCAATCCATTGGATCCAGTTTTCCGGTGCCCCGGCAGCTACCGTGGCTTCCTTGATCAGCTTGGCCGTTTCCACGCAGCACTTTTGGGCTTGCGGGTGGAAGCCAAAGATGATGGTGTTCTTGCTCTTCATGGCGATCATGGCCTTGAAGATAACCGTGGAAGTCGGGTTGGTGACTGGCGTTACCCCGGCGATGACCCCGATCGGTTCAGCAATCTTCATCAAGCCTTCTGCCTTGTCTTCTTCGATCACTCCGACCGTCTTCATGTCCTTCATGCTTTCCCAGATGGTTTGGGAAGCGTAGGTGTTCTTGGTCACCTTGTCTTCAACCTTGCCCCGGCCAGTTTCGTCAACTGCCATTTGGGCCAGGCGGCGGGCATTGTCTTCGCCAACTTTTTCAATGACTTGGCAAAGCTTGTCCACGTCTTCCTGGCTGAAGTCGTCCATTTGGGCCAAGGCTTCATGTGATTTATCAACCAAAATATCAACATTGTGGTAGATTTCGTCTTCAGTTTCAACTGCTTTTTCCACGTTAACAGCGCTTTGCTTAAGCATTTTATCGTCTCCTGCTTCTCGTTTATTTCTTGTGATATATTTATCAATTACTACTATAACAGCATTTTAAAAAAAGAAAAGAGGGTAAAATCCCTCTTTTTTAATGACACAAGAAGTTGATTTTCCCCTATATTTTGCCTTATTAACGATGTAAGCGGTACCTGTCTTTTGATTTTGTGAATAAATTATTTTATTCTCCTTTTCCACTTTTGCAAAAGATAGCGATTTCTGTCACAAAAGTTAAAAGGCGTTTTTTCACCATTTTTAACAGTATTTCTATAATTTGGATGCCTGCATTATCCTTTTTTCACTTAAAAAGGACAGGTAAAAGTCTCTTTACCTTTTCTTAGTTCAGTAATTTTTTCACTTAATCCTATAATTTAGCAGCTTTTTGGCAAAAGAAGAGAGAAGAAGAGAGAAGAAGAGAGAAGAGAAGAGAGAAGAGAAGAGAGAAGAAGAGAGAAGAAGAGAAATAGAGAAATAGAAAATAAATAGGACTCAAATGAGTCCTAAAATTCTCTGCTACTTAAATGGGTTGTAAAAACGTCCCTGGTTCAGGTGCCAGAAGTAAAGCATCAAGAGAACCAGCAAAACCGCCACTCCCAAGCTCAGCCAGTCGCTGGCTTTGAGCTTTTGGGAAGTATACCAGGTCCGCTTCTTTTTGGACCCGAACCGGCGCAGCTCCATGGCCGTGGAAATCACCGTGATCCGGTCTAAACTGGACAGGATCAAAGGCATGACGATGTTGACCGTCCCCTTGGCCCGGTCGGCCAGCTTGGCCTTCTTGGAAATCTCATTGCCCCGGGCCTGCTGGGCATGGGAGATCGCCCAGTAGCTTTCCTGGATGTCTGGAATATAGCGCAGGGCCAGGGAAAAGGCGTAAGAGAAACGGTAGCTGATCCCGATCTGGTTCAGACTGGAAGCAAACTGGCTGGGATTGGTCGTCAGCAGGAACAAGATCGCGATCGGTACGGCGCAGATATACTTGAGCATCAGGTTGAAGAGATAAAAAGTTTCCTCAGCCGTTAAAGCAAAAAAGCCGCTGCCCAGCAAGACGTGCTTGCTGCCGTAAAGGTCAGCCCCGTAGCTGGGCTGGAAGACGTAAACCAAAACTAAATTCAAGACCGCGAAAATCATGATCAAGTTGACCACGACTGACACCTGACGCCACTTGACCTGGGAAACTTTGAACAAGGCCAAAGACAGGATGCACACGATTAGCAAAAAGCGGGTGTCATAAGTCACCATGCAGGCCACCGAAGTAATAATCAAGAATAAAAGCTTGGTGGTCGCGCTCAAGCGGTGGACAAAGGTCTTCCCTGGCGTGTAGCCTAAAACAGCATCATTCATTTCTGTCTTCCCCCAATCTTTCCCGTTCATAAGCCGCGAACTTGCGGGCAAAGCCTTCTGGATCCGGCAGGCCGTAGTGCTGGGCCAGGTCAAAGAGGCTGACCTGGCGGAGGCTGGCCTCTTGGACCAGCTTTTCATCAGTCAGAAGATCAACCGGCGTGGTGTCGGCAATCAAGCGTCCCTTGGCAAAAACAAGTGACCGGTCAGTGTATTCCATCATCAAGTGCATATCGTGGGTGATGATCATGATCGTCTTGCCGGCTTCATTCAATTCCTTCAAGAAGGACATGATTTCCGTGTAGGTCTTCCAGTCCTGGCCAGCCGTCGGCTCATCCAAGATCAAGAGGTCCGGTTCCAGAACCAAAATAGCGGCAATCGTCACCCGCTTCTTTTGCCCAAAGCTGAGGGCGGAAACCGGCCAGTTTCTGAATGGGTAGAGGCCGCAAATCTTGAGCACCTTGGCCACTCTTTCCTTGACCTCGTCTTCTGGCACTTTCCGCAAGCGCAGACCCAGGGCCACTTCATCAAAGATCATGGTCTGGCTGATCATCTGGTTGGGATCCTGCATCACGTAGCCAATCTTGTCCGCCCGCTCCTTGATTGACAAGCCGGCCATGTCCTCGCCTTTCCAGGCAATCTCGCCCGTGTTTTGCAAAAAGCCGCAGATCAAGCGGCAAAGAGTGGTCTTCCCCGCCCCGTTTTGCCCAACGATGGAGACAAAGTCCCCCTCCTTGATGACGGCATTAACGTCTTTTAAGGGATACTTTTGTTCTGGACTGTAGGCAAAGCCGACATTCTTCAAGGTCAAGAGCTCTTTGCCAGCTGCCTTTTCTGCCGGCAACTGGTAGCTGTTTTGCCAGGCCAAAAGCTTATCTTTGGCATCCCCATCAACCGGCAAAGCAGTCAGCGGAGTCAGCTTCTCGATCTTATTCAAATCAATCCCGGCCGTCTTCATGGCGTCCAAGTACAGGGGATTTCTGACCCCAACAGCTTCTAAGCGGTCAGCCTTGAGCAGGTCATCTGGCTTCTGGTCAGCTAAAATCCGGCCATCATCAACTAAGACGATCCGGTCTACTTCCTCAGCCAAGACTTCTTCCAGGCGGTGCTCAATAATGATGACCGTAGCCCCGAACTTCTTCTGCATCTGGTCGATGAGGCGCATGGTCTTGTAACCCGATGCTGGGTCCAAATTGGCCAAGGGTTCGTCAAAGAGCAGGATCGGCGATTCGTCGACTAAGACCCCAGCCAGGGCCACCCGCTGCTTTTGCCCGCCCGACAGGCTTTGCGGAGACTGCTTGAGCAAGTCGCCCAGATCCAGCTCCTTGGCCCAGCGGTCCACCACCTGCTTCATTTTGTCCTGGGGCACGCAGTCGTTTTCCAGGGAAAAGGCAATGTCTTCCCCGACCGTCAAACCGATAAACTGGGCGTCAGTGTCCTGGAGAATGGTTGAAGTGGTAAAAGATAAGTCAAACAGGCCAGTCTGACTGATGTCCTTGCCATCAATCAAACACTGGCCTGTGATCGTCCCTTTATCCAGGTTGGGAATCAATCCATTCAAGCACTTGCCCAGGGTTGACTTGCCAGACCCTGAGGGCCCGGCCAGCAATACTTTTTCCCCCTTCTCAATCGTCAAATTGATGTCGCGGAGGGTTGGCTCCTGCTGGCTGTCGTACTGAAAAGAAAAATCTCTAAACTGAATCAGACTTGTCATATATTAATTCCTTAATCCTTGTGCAAACTGCCCTTCTTGACCCGGCTGCCGGCGTAAAGCTTAAGCAGGATGGTGCCTAAAACCGCGATGGTCAAGCCATCCATCAAAGTGGTCAAGCCGGCCTGGGCAAAGACCTTGGCAGCTGGTTCGCTGTTCAAGACCATGTCACCCACGGCCCCTAAGAGGAACCAAACGATAGCGTTGGCCGCAACCTGCACGACGTTGAAGATGACCATTTCCTTGGTGCTGAATTCACCTTGGTCAAGGTTAACGCGCAAAGCGTAGAGGCCAATCAAGAAGCCCAAAAAGCCTGCCGCGAAGTTCCAGTTCCACCAAGTCTGCCCGTACATGATGAGGTCCAAAAGCACGTGGCCGATAAAACCGACCCCGAAGCCGACCGTTGGCCCGTAAATCATGGCAATCATGGCCAGGAAGGCGTAAACCAGTTCAAAGTTGGTGTTTGGCAAGCCGCTTGGGATTGAGGCAAAACGGCCGACAATCACGAAAACGGCTGATCCGATCCCCAAGGCAGCAATATTCTTAGGGCTTAACTTCCACATATCCTTATTCATAAAAATTCTCTCCAATTCCTATTTTTTACTTGTTGACCTTGCTGATCTTGACCTGCCAGTCGGTCCCGGTACCGATGTGGTGAACAGCGGCAAAGGATTCCTGGTTGAGGGCAATCCCGATGTTGACCAGGGAGTTGATGTAAACCAGCGGCTGGCCTAGGTTGACTTCCGCGAATGACCGGACAAATGGGATGTGCTCCTGGTAGACGGCCACGTTCTGGTGCAAGATGGTAACCAAAAGACTATCGCCCCGGTCGATAGACAGCTTTTTAACCATTTCCAGAGGAATGTTGGTCCACAGGGAACCAAAGCGGACGTCCAAAACGTCGATAGTACCGACGGCCGTGTCGCCTTGCAGGCGGGGTTCAATCACCGGCAGAGTCACCAGACTGTCGACTGGAGTTTCTTCGCCCAATTCTTCAAAAGCCACCTGCCCGCTGGCCAGCATAGCCCCGTTATAAGCATAGACATCCCGGCCATGGAAGGTGTTGCTTTCCTGGGAATGCGGCAAGCGGTTCTTGTTTTCATCAATCACCCGGACAGCTTCCACCCCTTCATACTTGTAAATATGAGTCAAAGTCCCATTGTCTGGGGTAATGACATAGTGGCCGGACTTGGTCTTGACGGCGATTGACCGGCGAGCAGAGCCAACGCCTGGGTCAACGACAGAAACGAAGACCGTATCTGCTGGCCAGTACTTGATGGTTTGGTAAAGCCGGTAAGAGGCGTTCCAAATGTCGTAAGGGGGAATTTCATGGGTCAAGTCAGAGACATTGATGTCACTGGCGACCGTGTGAGCCACGCCATGCATGGCGCTGACCGCCCCATCTACTAAACCAAAGTCTGTCTGCAGGACCAACATTTTATTATATGCCATCCAATTTCCGCCTTTCAATCGTTTTTTAATTTTTAATATCTATTTAAGATACTCTCTTTGCCAGGCTATGTCAAGAAAAGCATTCGGATTTCACAAAATTGTCCAGCTTTCCAGCCTTGTTTTCGCTTACTTTTTACCATAAAAGCTAACATTATCAACAAAAAACAGCCATGACTGGCGTCATGACTGTACAATCTGTTCAATGATTTTTACTTTCCGGCCTGCTTGTCCTTCCGCCGCTGGTGGAAGTAACAGAAGCCACCGAAGAAGATGACCCAGGCTGTGGCCAGGCTGGCACCGAAGACATCTTCTTTGACGAAGAAGAGGCTGAAGAAGATGACCAGGAAGAAGGCAATCGTCAAGGGACTGGTAACCTGGTAAAAAGGCATCTTGAAGCCGTCCGGCAAAAAGTCGCTGGACTTGCGGTACTTACGGTGAGCCAGCAGGGCCAGGACGTAAACCAGGATGAAGATGTCACTGGTTGCCCCGGCGACCATGCTGAAGGCTTCAATCGCCGTGTTTGAGAAGCTGAGGATCGGCGCGATCAAAGAGAACAGAACCGAGATCATGATTCCCTTTGCCGGTACTCCATTCGGGGAGATTTTGGCAAAATGCTTCTTCAGCCAGCTGCCCCGGTGGGCTTCTTCTGCCAATTGGAAGAAGTGTCGGCCAGCTGAGAAGATGGTTGAGTTCAAGGCTGAGGCCGCGCTAGTCAGAACCACGAAGTTCAAAACTGAAGCTGCCGTGGTGAAGCCAGCCAGCTGGAAGACCTGGACGAACGGACTGCTTGAGGCAGACACTGACCGCCAAGGGACCACGCACATGATCACGGTTAAAGTACCGATGTAGAAGATCAAGATTCTCAAAAGGGTCTCGTTGACTGCCTTCTTGATCACCCGGTGCGGGTCCGCGGCTTCCCCGATCGTAATGGTCACGAATTCAATCCCCGCAAAGGAGAAGAAGACCATCGGGAAGGCCGTAAAGAAGGCATAAGTGCCATTTGGCGCCAGCTTGAAGTTCTTGGTCAAGTTGCTTAAAGAAGCATAGCCAACTGGCGTTTTTGCGTGGACCGCCACCAGGAAGATCCCGGTCAAGATCATGGAAATAATAGCGATGATCTTGATCATGGCAAACCAGAATTCAGTTTCCCCAAAGAGGCGGGCTGCCGTTAAGTTCAGCAGGGTCAAGGCTCCTAAAAAGATAAGCTCAACCAGCCAAAGCGGCGCGTGCGGGAACCAGTACTGGAAGTAAGTCCCGACTGCTGTCAGTTCAGCCATGCAGGCAAAGAGCAGGCCGATCCAGTAGGACCAGCCGGCAAAGTTGCCCGCCGCTGGCCCCAGGTATTTAGTAATAAATGAAACGAAGGTATGGTGGTTGGGGTCTGAGTAAAACATTTCTCCCAATGCCCGCAGCATGAAGAAGAAGAAGACACCCATAAAAGCATAAATCAAAATGACTGACGGCCCGGTGGCAGAGATCGTGCTGCCGGCCCCCAAGAAGAGACCAGTCCCGATCGTGCCCCCGATGGCAATCATCTGTACGTGCCGGTTCGATAAAGACCGGACCGTTCCGTCCGCGTTTTCGTGTTCTTTCGCCATCTGTCCTCCTAAATAATTAAAATAATATTAGTGCATAATTGTTTTAATGATAGAACAAATAGCTGAAAAAGTAAAGTTTTTAAGTTAAATTGGCTTGATTTTCGGCTTAGTAATCTTCGTTAATATAGTAGTCCAAGTCCCCCAACTGAGAATTCTTTAACGGCGTTTCGTCATATAGCTTGTTTTTCTTCAAGAAAGCAATCGTGTGGCTGTAGTTGGCGTAAACCGGGTATTCAACCGTAGCACTATCTGACTTTGTCGCTGCCCAGTCGATCTTGATCCTACCGACTGGTTTCTGCCGGCTGGCCAGCTTGTAATCCCATTTGGCCAAGTCTTGCTTGTAAGCCTTGCGGAATTCGCTGTAAAGCTTGCCGTCTTCCAGCTTAACCGTCTTCTTGCCGCTCTTATAGGCAATGGATACGGTGCCCAGCTTGTCCATGATCATCTGGTCATGGTAGATCTGGAAGTAGCCCCGCTTGTAAGCCTTTGTTTTACTGATCTGCTCGAAGTATTTATCCAGATCCTCTTCCCGCATATTATAAACTCTGGTTTTAACCTGGCCATTCTTCATTCTGAACAAGAAGCGCAGCTGGATTATCGTTGCTTGATCGTGATCCGTCTTCTGGCTTTGCTTGCTGCCGGCTTTAGCAAGTTGCAAGAGCTCGTTTGAAGACGGCAAATACATGTACTTGGCCGCGTATTCATTTGCGCTAGTACTATCGGCAGACTGGCCAATATAGTAGGCGCTAAAAGCTCGGTCATCCGGAGCAATTGCTACGCTGGCCACTTGATCACTTGCAGGCAACCAGTTGTCGAACTGTTTACCTCCCCAGTGCATACCGACAAAAATTGCCAAGCCAGCCGCGGTCAACAGCAATCCCTGGCCAAAGTGGTTCTTCCATGCGGCCAGATCAAACTTGAAGATAACTTCCATGATGCTTGCGGTCAGCAAGCCAATGATAACAGCACCCAAGATTCCGCAAACAAATTTGTTTCCAGAAATCAAGTAGCCTAAAATCCCGCCAAAGGCTGCGAAGAAGATAACCAAGATAATTTTTACTGCCTGCTCAATCCAAGCAAAGGTAACAGCTCTGCCAGCTTTTTCATTGGCTCGCTTCTGGTAGGCCCAGTATGCCAGACCCAGGTAAAGAACAGTCCAAAGCAGGTTTAAGCCTATCCCAAGCCAGTGATTGCTGTTAAAGGCCTGCGACCAAGGATTGGTGTATGGTTGCCAGCCATAGTCATCAGTACCAGCAGTATGAGCAATGGAGCTAAAGAAAGTCGAATACAGAAAGAGCACACCCAGTTCAAAGCAGGAGAAAAAGATCGTGGCTAAGCCAGCCACAAAAGTATTCCCCGTGACCATCATGCTCAAAACGGCAATCCCGTACCAGGCTGAAAAGGTCAGTAAATTATTCAAACAGCTCTGCCATACTCCAGCACTGGTCATCACGTTGGCCCCAGCGGCCATGCAAATCGTCAGACCGACCAAGAAAAAGGCAAGGTAAATAACGCTGAAAGTAAGCAGGCTGTTAACCGTGATTCCGATATACCGGGTCTTGCGACTGATGGGTTGACTTTCATAGAAGTCTACTTGCCGCGGTACATGCAAATAGCGAAAGGCTTCAAAGCCGAAGTAGACGCCGAAAAGTCCTGTGATAATCGGCGTTACAGAATTTCGGTAATTGAAGTAGTATCTAACCGCACTCTGCAGGCTTTCATATGGTTCTTCACCACTAATCAAGAGAAGCATGGTCCCAACGATGTAGAACATGGCCATGACCAAAACAGTCAAGGCTACGGGAACCTTCCGATGCCGCAGGATTTCTTTTTGCGGCAGAGCATGTTTATTTAAGGATGAGTTTGCGCGTGTCATAGCCAACTGCCTCCGCTTCTGCAATAAAGATTTCTTCCAAGGTCAACGGCAGGATTTCGAAGAAGGTCATCGGCACATGGTCAAAGACTGCTTCGACTTCACTCCGGCTCCCCCGCACTACCAAAGTGTGCAGGCGGCCCCGGCTGCTGTGGTCAACCACCTTCAGCTTGCCCAGGACTTCCTCCATGTCCCGGTCGTCCTTAAAGACGCACTGCAATTTCTGGATTTCCAGCTTCATATCGGCCAGGTCTTCTGATAAAAGCAGACCGCCGCTGTGCAGGAAACCGATGTGGTCACAAATATCTTCCAATTCCCGCAAGTTGTGAGAGGCAATGATCGGGGTTAATTGCCGCCGGTCCATGTCTTCGGCAAACAGACTCTTCATGCTCTGCCGCATAACCGGGTCTAAGCCGTCAAAAACCTCGTCTAAGAGCAGGTACTTAGTGTTAGCACATAATCCTAACAGGATAGCTAATTGCCGCTTCATGCCCTTAGAATAGTCGTGTATGCGGCGCTCAGGCTCTAAGCGGAAGTCGGCCAGCAAGCTGGCAAAACGCTCTTGGTCAAAGTCCTGGTAAACTGCCGCGTAGTCCTTAGCCATAGACTCAGCCGTGGCATTTGGAAAGAAGTAGGGGTCATCTGGAATAAAGCAAAACTTTTCCTTAGCAGCCGGATTGTCATAAACTGGCAGGCCATCAATAGTGATGTGGCCAGAAGTTGGCCGCAAGATGCCAGCGATCATCCGCAAGAGAGTACTCTTGCCGGCCCCGTTGGTCCCGATCAAACCAAAGACCCGGTCTTCTTCAATGGTCAGGTTAAGGTTCTTGATGGCCTCAGTCTGCCCATAATCCTTGTTTAAAGCATCAATCTCGATCATCTTCTGCCGCCTCCTCCATGGCTTCAGCAAACAATTCTTGTGGATCCAGCCCCACAGCTTGAATCTCCTTAATTAAATCAATCATTTTCCCTTTCAGCTCTTCTTTTTGCTTGCTCTTCAGCGTTTCATTAGCCCGGACGAAATTTCCCCGGCCCTTGACGCTGTATACGTATCCCTCCCGTTCCAGCGCGGCGTATGCCTTCTGCACTGTATTAGGGTTAGTCGACAATTCCATGGCCAGCTTCCGCACCGATGGCAGCTGCTCGTCCGGCAACATGACTCCAGTCAGAATCAGCTGCTTGTATCTGTCCGCGATCTGCTGGTAAATCGGCCGGCTGTCCAAATAGTCAATAAAGTCCACTAGCTCGCTCCTTTCTAGCTGTCTCTACTGTACTATTTATTCTAGTACACTAAAGACGAATTGACAAGCAATTGTCAAAAAGAAAACAGATTGTTTCTAAAGTAAAATAATCGGCCGAGGAAATTTAGAAAGAAAAGAATAATAACAGAAAGAAAAAATATACGAAAACAAAAAAAGAAGCAGGTATCTACCTGCTTCTCAGTGACGGTCCATGCGGGATTTGAACCCGCGATCTCCTCCGTGACAGGGAGGCGAGATAGACCACTGCTCCAATGGACCAAATATTCTGTTCTGCCTTCCGGCAATGACCCGTACGGGATTTGAACCCATGTTACCGCCGTGAAAGGGCGGTGTCTTAACCACTTGACCAACGGGCCAGATGGAGGATACAGGGCTCGAACCTGTGACCCTCTGCTTGTAAGGCAGATGCTCTCCCAGCTGAGCTAATCCTCCAATGCACCCAGTAGGACTTGAACCTACAACCTTCTGATTCGTAGTCAGACACTCTATCCAGTTGCGCTATGGGTGCATTTATTCAATTAAGCATCTCTTGATGCTAAGCGGAAGACGGGATTCGAACCCGCGACCCCCACCATGGCAAGGTGATGTTCTACCACTGAACTACTTCCGCATGATAAAAGCCAGGCTAGACAGTCTGGCTGATCGAGCGCGGCAACTTCCTATCCTCGCAGGCAGTTTCCCACCAACTACTTTCGGCGTTAAGAAGCTTAACTGCTGTGTTCGGCATGGGAACAGGTGTATCCTTCTTGCCATTGCCACCGCACTCTCTTTGAGCTTGCACGCTCAAAACTGAATATCTCTTTCCAAGTCAAAACCTTCATTGCTTTGCTCTTTTGGTCAAGTCCTCGACTGATTAGTACCGGTCCGCTCCAAAGCTCACGCTTCTTCCACTCCCGGCCTATCTACCTCATCGTCTCTGAGGTGTCTTACTTTCTTGAAGAAATGGGAAATCTCATCTTGAGGGGGGCTTCGCACTTAGATGCTTTCAGCGCTTATCCCGTCCGCACATAGCTACCCAGCGATGCCTTTGGCAAGACAACTGGTACACCAGCGGTGCGTCCATCCCGGTCCTCTCGTACTAAGGACAGCTCCTCTCAAATTTCCTGCGCCCACGACGGATAGGGACCGAACTGTCTCACGACGTTCTGAACCCAGCTCGCGTGCCGCTTTAATGGGCGAACAGCCCAACCCTTGGGACCGACTTCAGCCCCAGGATGCGACGAGCCGACATCGAGGTGCCAAACCTCCCCGTCGATGTGAACTCTTGGGGGAGATAAGCCTGTTATCCCCAGGGTAGCTTTTATCCGTTGAGTGATGGCCCTTCCATGCGGTACCACCAGATCACTAAGCCCTACTTTCGTACCTGCTCGAGTTGTCTCTCTCGCAGTCAAGCTCCCTTTTACCTTTACACTCTGCGAATGATTTCCAACCATTCTGAGGGAACCTTTGGGCGCCTCCGTTACACTTTAGGAGGCGACCGCCCCAGTCAAACTGCCCGTCAAACACTGTCCTCGGCCTGGATCACAGGCCTGAGTTAGAGCATCCGTCAAGCAAGGGTAGTATCCCAACAGCGCCTCAGATAAGACTGGCGTCCTATCTTCTCCGGCTCCTACCTATCCTGTACATGCTTGACAGATACCCAATATTAAACTGCAGTAAAGCTCCATGGGGTCTTTCCGTCCTGTCGCGGGTAACCCGCATCTTCACGGGTATTATAATTTCACCGAGTCTCTCGTTGAGACAGTGCCCAAATCATTACACCTTTCGTGCAGGTCGGAACTTACCCGACAAGGAATTTCGCTACCTTAGGACCGTTATAGTTACGGCCGCCGTTTACTGGGGCTTCAATTCAAACCTTCGCTTGCGCTAAGCTCTCCTCTTAACCTTCCAGCACCGGGCAGGTGTCAGCACCTATACTTCATCTTACGATTTTGCAGATGCCTGTGTTTTTGATAAACAGTTGCTTGGGCCTTTTCACTGCGGCTGATCTTGCGACCAGCGCCCCTTCTCCCGAAGTTACGGGGCCATTTTGCCGAGTTCCTTAACGAGAGTTCTCTCGCTCACCTGAGGATACTCTCCTCGACTACCTGTGTCGGTTTGCGGTACGGGTGCACCGTCTCTGGCTAGAAGCTTTTCTCGGCAGTGTGACGTCGCAGCCTTCGCTACTTTAATTTCGCTCCTCATCACGCCTTGTCCTTATGAGAGCAAGCATTTGACTCGCTCTCAGACTTGACGCTTGAACGTGGTATCCAGCACCACGCGCTGCTAGCCTCCTGCGTCCCTCCATCGCTCATAACGATTCGGTGCAGTACAGGAATCTCAACCTGTTGTCCATCGACTACGCCTCTCGGCCTCGCCTTAGGTCCCGACTTACCCTGGGCGGACGAGCCTGCCCCAGGAAACCTTAGTCTTGCGGCGGACAGGATTCTCACCTGTCTTTCGTTACTCATACCGGCATTCTCACTTCTAGAAGCTCCACATGTCCTCTCGGTCATGCTTCACCGCCGCTAGAACGCTCTCCTACCACGTGCATAATGCACATCCACAGTTTCGGTATCATGCTTAGCCCCGGTAAATTTTCGGCGCGGCGTCACTCGACTAGTGAGCTATTACGCACTCTTTGAATGATGGCTGCTTCTGAGCCAACGTCCTAGTTGTCTGCGCAACTCCACATCCTTTTCCACTTAGCATGAATTTTGGGACCTTAACTGGTGATCTGGGCTGTTTCCCTTTCGACTACGGATCTTATCACTCGCAGTCTGACTCCCGCACATAAATGTCTGGAATTCGCAGTTTATCTGAATTCAGTAACCCTTGACGGGCCCCTAGTCCAAACAGAGCTCTACCTCCAGCATCCTCTTTGCGAGGCTAGCCCTAAAGCTATTTCGGAGAGAACCAGCTATCTCCAAGTTCGTTTGGAATTTCACCGCTACCCACAACTCATCCCCGCAATTTTCAACTTACGTGGGTTCGGTCCTCCAGCGCGTTTTACCGCGCCTTCAACCTGGTCATGGGTAGGTCACTTGGTTTCGGGTCTGCGTCAGCCAACTGCTCGCCCTCTTCAGACTCGCTTTCGCTGCGGCTCCGTCTTTTCTGACTTAACCTTGCTGACTAACGCAACTCGCCGGTTCATTCTACAAAAGGCACGCCATTACCCGTTAACGGGCTTTGACTACTTGTAGGCACACGGTTTCAGGTTCTCTTTCACTCCCCTCCCGGGGTTCTTTTCACCTTTCCCTCACGGTACTGGTTCACTATCGGTCACTGGTTAGTATTTAGCCTTGCGAGATGGTCCTCGCGGATTCAAACGGGATTTCACGTGTCCCGCCCTACTCAGGATACTGATAGGCCTTCTTTGGATTTCGCTTACGGGGCTCTCACCCTCTCTGGCGCGTCTTCCCAAACGCTTCTGCTATCCTCTGAAGTGCCATGTCTCAGTCCTACAACCCCGGCAGATAAATCTGCCGGTTTGGGCTCTTTCCTGTTCGCTCGCCGCTACTTGGGAAATCGATATTTCTTTCTCTTCCTGCAGCTACTTAGATGTTTCAGTTCACTGCGTGTTCCTTTCTTGTGCTATGTATTCACACAAGAATAGCATGTCTGCACATGCTGGGTTCCCCCATTCGGAGACCTCCGGATCAAAGCCTACTTACGGCTCCCCGAAGACTTTCGCGGTTAGTCGCGTCCTTCATCGGCTTCCAGTGCCAAGGCATTCACCGTGCGCCCTTCTTCACTTGACCTTGCAAGTTTGTTCTTTCGAACTCTCTCGGTCGCTTTGCAATGTTTTCATTGATCTCAATGATTCTCGGTTTTTTCTTGGAATTAAGATATTCAGTTTTCAACGTACAAGTGAGAGTTGATACTCTCAAAACTGAACAAAGTTTCTTTTGCAGTGTGCTTCCGTAACTGATGGATTTCTCTTAGCATTTCTGCTCTCCATCCATCTGTTTTCCTTAGAAAGGAGGTGATCCAGCCGCAGGTTCTCCTACGGCTACCTTGTTACGACTTCACCCCAGTCATCTGCCCTGCCTTAGGCGGCTGACTCCTAATGGTTATCCCACCGACTTTGGGCATTGCAGACTTCCATGGTGTGACGGGCGGTGTGTACAAGGCCCGGGAACGTATTCACCGCGGCGTGCTGATCCGCGATTACTAGCGATTCCAGCTTCGTGCAGGCGAGTTGCAGCCTGCAGTCCGAACTGAGAACAGCTTTAAGAGATCCGCTTGCCTTCACAGGTTCGCTTCTCGTTGTACTGCCCATTGTAGCACGTGTGTAGCCCAGGTCATAAGGGGCATGATGACTTGACGTCATCCCCACCTTCCTCCGGTTTGTCACCGGCAGTCTCTCTAGAGTGCCCAACTTAATGATGGCAACTAAAGACAAGGGTTGCGCTCGTTGCGGGACTTAACCCAACATCTCACGACACGAGCTGACGACAGCCATGCACCACCTGTCACTGCGTCCCCGAAGGGAAAGTTCTATCTCTAGAATTGTCACAGGATGTCAAGACCTGGTAAGGTTCTTCGCGTTGCTTCGAATTAAACCACATGCTCCACCGCTTGTGCGGGCCCCCGTCAATTCCTTTGAGTTTCAACCTTGCGGTCGTACTCCCCAGGCGGAGCGCTTAATGCGTTTGCTGCGGCACTGAGAACCGGAAAGTCCCCAACACCTAGCGCTCATCGTTTACGGCATGGACTACCAGGGTATCTAATCCTGTTCGCTACCCATGCTTTCGAGCCTCAGCGTCAGTTGCAGACCAGAGAGCCGCCTTCGCCACTGGTGTTCTTCCATATATCTACGCATTCCACCGCTACACATGGAGTTCCACTCTCCTCTTCTGCACTCAAGAATGACAGTTTCCGATGCAGTTCCACGGTTGAGCCGTGGGCTTTCACATCAGACTTATCATTCCGCCTGCGCTCGCTTTACGCCCAATAAATCCGGACAACGCTTGCCACCTACGTATTACCGCGGCTGCTGGCACGTAGTTAGCCGTGACTTTCTGGTTGATTACCGTCAAATAAAGACCAGTTACTGCCTCTATCCTTCTTCACCAACAACAGAGCTTTACGATCCGAAAACCTTCTTCACTCACGCGGCGTTGCTCCATCAGACTTGCGTCCATTGTGGAAGATTCCCTACTGCTGCCTCCCGTAGGAGTTTGGGCCGTGTCTCAGTCCCAATGTGGCCGATCAGTCTCTCAACTCGGCTACGCATCATTGCCTTGGTAGGCCTTTACCCCACCAACTAGCTAATGCGCCGCGGGCTCATCCTAAAGTGACAGCTTGCGCCGCCTTTCAAACTTGAATCATGCGATTCATGTTGTTATCCGGTATTAGCACCTGTTTCCAAGTGGTATCCCAGTCTTTAGGGCAGATTGCCCACGTGTTACTCACCCATCCGCCGCTAGCGTCCAACAAATCATCCCGAAGGAATCTTTGAATTCAGCTCGCTCGACTTGCATGTATTAGGCACGCCGCCAGCGTTCGTCCTGAGCCAGGATCAAACTCTCAATTTAAAAATTGAGCCTTTTTAATCTGCTCCAGATTATTTGCTTGCGAATTGACTTCGCTTATTTGTTTGGATCAAACATAGTTTGACCCGCACACTGCGAAACTTTGTTCAGTTTTCAAAGTACCAACTTGCGTCAAGTGACGCAACGTTTTATATCTTACTCGCTTGCCGACTTCTTGTCAACAGCTTTCTGATATTTTTTATTTTGCCTTCAATTGCCTTTCTTTACGAAAGCGCTTCGTGCTTGCCTTGAAGACATTTAATACTTTACCTTGTTTTTTCTTTTTCGTCAACTTTTGCCTTTTAATTGTCTTTTTCGCCAAACACCAGGAGGTGTTGTAAAAGTTGTTTTTCTCTTCTCTTTTTAAAATCCTCTTTCATTTTTGGGAAAATTGCTTTTCTGGAAAAATCGTTCGGATTTTGGCCTTTTCCTGAGTTAAATGAATAAAAAGTTTTTTGAAAATTTTTGTTTTTTCAACTTTTCGCGGGCAGAAAGTAAAAAAGAAGCAGCCAATTTGACTGCTTCTTGCTTATTTCAGATATTGAACCGTGATGTCGCTTGGGTTGATCAAGAGCATCTGATAATTTTCGAGTTTCGCGATTTGCTTGGCACTTAGCCGGAGATACTGGCCGATTTGCTTGAAGTCAAAGTAGCTTTCCCCGCCTTGGCCAACCTTTTTGGCAAAGGCGTGCAGCTGTTTGGCAGTTGCAGAATCCGGTTTGTTCCAGTCGTTGATAATCCGATCAAAAAGAGCAGGCGACCGCTTGATCTCCTTCTGGAATTCTTCGTTGGCATAAAGCATGCTGAACTGGCTGCCATCGTCCAAGACCAGGCAGATCGGCTTGTCGCTGACCAGGTCCACCAAGCCAACTTGCTGGTAAAACTTGCTCTGCCCCCAGTTTTCGATCTCGATCCCCTTCTCGGTAATCAACTGGCAGAGTTTATCAGGCGGCAAAGGCTTGCTGTAGTAATAGCCCTGGATCCGCTCACAGCCAATTGACCGCAAAAAGTCCAGCTGCTGCTGGGTCTCAACGCCTTCTGCCAAGGTGTGAATGCCCAAATCTTTAGCCATCTTTACACAGGCAGTCACAATCTTTTTTGAGGCTTCATCAAAGTCCTTCATAAAGATCATGTCCAGCTTGATCTCATCGAATTCAAAATTCTTGAGATAGTTCAAGGCAGAGTAGCCGCTGCCAAAGTCATCCATCCAGACTTCGTAGCCAGCCTGGCGGAAGTTGTGGATGGCCCGCTTTAAGCCATCCACGTCTTTAGACAGGGCACTTTCAGTGATTTCCACATGCACCAGAGACCGGCGCAAGTTGTTTTTGCGCATGGCCTGGTTTAATTCCGTCAGTGGATCCATCATCTGGAAGTCTGCCCGGGAAAGGTTGACTGAAACCGGGATGACCGGCCAGCCCTTATCCATATGCTCGCGAATCATTTTAGTCACTTCTTGGATGACATAACGGTCAACCTTGTAAGACAGGTTCATCTCCTCAAAAAGAGGAATGAAATCCCCAGGTGACAAAAAGCCCTTGACCGGGTCAATCCAACGGACTAAGGCCTCCGCGCTGCAAAGCCGGCCAGTCAAAGTCCGGATGACCGGCTGGTAGTAAACCTGCAGGTAGTGATTTCTAAGGGCATCATCCAAGTGGTCAATCAAATACTGCTTTAATTCTTCTCTTTCCTGCATGGCCGGAGTATACAGACACCAGCTCTGCTCGGGCTGTTTTTTAGCCTGGTCACAGGCCAGCTTGGCCCGGTCACAGGCCAAAGAAGCGGTCACCTTGTCAGAATATTGGTAAACCCCAACCCGCATCCGCAGCTGGTTGGCCAAAGGCAGCCGCTTTAAGCGGGTATGCAGGCGGATAATCCGCAATTCCCAGTCGCCAGGATCTGGATCATAAACATAGAAGTTGTCCGCGTTAAAGCGGGCTAATGTAGCACCTGGATAGAGCTCCTTCAAAAGTTCCGCGATTTCGATCAAGCAGCGGTCACCTTGTTCCAAGCCATGGCGCATGTTGTAGAACTTGAAGTTTTCCACGTTCATGACCAAAAGCTGGCCACCTGGCTGCCACTTCTGACCAACTTCCAAAAGAAAGTTATGCATGTTGAGCAGGCCGGTCAAGGAGTCATAGCGGGAAACCCGCTTGTCAGTCACGTCCTTGACGACCACGATCGCGCTCTGCGGCACCCGATGGTTGCCAGAACGGCCTTCGATGACTTCAAATTCCAAAAGCCGCTGCTGGTTTTCAACTTGGACATGAGCCGTCAAAAAGAAGCTGGACTGCTGGGTCAACTGCCGGCGCAGATTATCACAGTTCAAGGCATTTAAAAGCGGTTGCTGGCTGTTGGGCAAGACCAGCTGACTGGCGAAAAGGTGCAGGAGCTGGTCATAGTTGTCTCCTTGCTCCAGAACAGACTGCCAGGACAAAGGAGCCTTGAAGACGGTGGCTTGATTTTGAGTCAGATCGAGAAAAAGTTCAAAAATATTGTCCCGGCTGTAGATCAGCTGGAATTCCCGGTAGGCTTCCAGCCGCTTGCTTCGCTCCAGGCGGTCCTTGGAAACTTCGTTGGCTCTTCTGATGAAAACCACTAATTGTTCAGGCTGCCCTTCAAAGTCATAGCGGTTGGACACAATAGTCAAGTGCAGCTTATCACTGTGCTGGAAAGCATGGCAGCTAACTTCCATTTCTTTGCCTTGCAGGGCCTTTTGGTAAGCAGCCACTACTTTATCCTGGTCTTTATAGGCCACGAAACTCTGGCAAAAATCCCCAATCGACTTGGCTCGGTAATAGTTGCTGAGGCCAAACCGGGTCCGCAGGTCTTTGGAAAAAATAGCCGTCTTGACCTTGGGATAGATCCAAACCATTGACAGATTGCCAGCATTAGCGCTGATGACCCGAACCTGGGCAGCAATCTGGTCTTGAGCGACTAAGGGCCAGAGCAGCTTGGCCAGAATCGTCAGCGTTTCCTTTTCCTCTTCATTCCAGACTTGGCCAGCTTGCTTTTCCTTTTGAAAGCAGACCAAGCCTTGACAGATGCTCCCGCTGAAGTAGCTGTAGACCAGATTGCCAGCTGCCATGGCAAATCTATTGCTGAAGTATTCCCCCGTCAAAACTACCGGGTTCTCCTGCTGCAAAAGTTCGTAAGTCGTGTCGCGTTCCTGCCCTTCGGCGATCAGCAGGTTGTGGTGCATGGCTGAAAAGTTATCGCCATGAGAACAATATTGATATAAAAACTGGCTGCCACCAGCCGTGTTTTCGCAGACATAGACCATGGCCAGGCCCAGCTCGTCTTTGACCAGATCGAGCAGGCTGATGACTTGGTCTGGCTTTGGGCGGCCATTTCCCATTATCTTTTTTTGAAAAGCATGAAAAGCATCTGTGATTTTCGTCTTAATCATTTTCTTCGCCCAAACATCATAACTCTTTTATTATTTACTCTTGACTACTTAATTGTAGCGACTTTTGCTTTAAAAATCTCGTTTTTCGGCTTATTTTTCCCAAAAATTGTCCAAAGGGACTAAAAAAGCCTTCCAAGTTAAAACTCAGAAGGCATTCTCTGTGAATTATAAAGTTACTTGCTCTCTCTCCTTGACCCGGGCCCAGTTGTTAGGATCCTGCAAGGTCGTATCCAGCTTGCCCAGCATGTGGTCAAGCTTGTGGTATTCAACATCTCTTTCTTCATCAGTCGTCTTGGCCAGTTCTGCCTTCAATTCTTCAGCAAAAACGGTCTCTTCAGCATTGGTCCAGAAGTAGTCTTCATACTGGATCCCGCTGAAGTGCCAAGGCTTAAAGAAGAGGTTGTAGTGGATCAGGCCAGGGTTAGCCAGAGCCTCAGTGTTTTCGTTTGGCATGGCATCCCAGCGGCCGTCCAGGTACTTGATCCGGCCGGAGCAGATTTCATTTAAATAGTCTTGGTCCGGGGCGATGCAGTCAAAGTGGTAGCGGCCCAAGAGGCTGAAGAACTTGTCAACGAAGTTTTCTTCCCTAAAGGCCTTGGCATTCATGACCAGCATCCCCGAATTGATATACTTCTTCGGATCCAGAGTCAAAACTTCCTTAATGTAGCGAAGCATCTTCTCCACAAACTGGATGGAAGAGTCGGTGCAGGCACCCAAGAGGTTAGTGCCCAAGTCATGGTCATAAAGCTTGGCGATGTCGTCATTCAAAACCGTGTCACTGTCGATGTAGACTACCTTGTCATATTCCGGGAAGAGGTCCGGGATAAAGAGCCGGTAGAAAATAGACATGGTGAAGAAGTCGCCCCGCAGGTAATTTTCCTTCCGGTCCTGGATTGGCTTCAGGAGTTCGTCAGACATCTCGTAGAACTTAACGTGGACATTGTCTCTGTTATAAGCAGCCAAGGCCTTTTCATGTTCTTGGCTTAAGCCCTGGTGCAAAAAAGTTACCGTGTAATCACGCTTTGGGTCAGCATGCTTGACCAAAGAGTGGAGGGAAACGGCCGCGTATGGGGTGAAATCGTCACTGATTGAATAAAATACTGGAACTGTCATTAATATTTTTCCTTTCCATCTGTTTTCAACCGATATACTACATTGTAGTTCTTGCCAGCTTTTTAGCAAGAAAAAAATGCAAATTGAATGAAAGGATTACATACCGAATCATAAAACTTACTAAATCTTGATAATCACATCAATATTGGTAAGTTTTTCTGATATTCCTTTCTAGTTAAATCTATGGGTAGATTCAACTTGGAAAAAAATCAGATTTTTAACCTTTTGAAGTTAAGGTCAGTGAGTACGGTTGGCTGTCAAACAACGCCAGATGGCGTCATCCAATAGCTTTTTATCTGCCCCACTGGAAACTTTTAGCATGGCAGTCGGAAAAGCATCTTGCCTGCCAAAAAGCAGGCAAGCATATCGTGATACCTTTTCGAAGCTGTCAAGCCGCGATTTTAATACCCCGAACTGAGTTCGTTAAAGCTGACTGCTCTTACATGCTAGAGCCTTCAACTTTGTAGTATTACTTGGCTTATGCTTCTTTTATCCGACTGTCAAGAATCTCCTTAACTCGCTTGTAAGGCGTGTAAAGCGTGATTTCTTCGTCAGTTAATCTACTCAATATATTTTTTGCTGCGGCGATATTCGCATTCATCTCGCCGCATTTCTTGCATCTAGTCATTTCATGATGACTGCCGTATCTTTCCTCAAAATGCTGCCCGCAGATCGGACAATACTGAGAAGTATATGCCGGATTGACATCATGAGTTTCAATCGAATTCTTACTTGAAAGGTATTCAATGCGCTCATCCAGTTGGCCCTTAGTCCATGAATTCAAGCGCTTGCGCATTTTTCTTGCGAATCTGCTGTTATCTGATTTGACGCCTTTTTCTTTTACGAACGTCAAGTCTTCCTTGGCAATGACTGCCGGATGCTCTGTCTCAATCATCCTGTTTATCGCACAGTTGATAAAGCTTCTGACAGTTTCTTGCGCTGAGCGGTAACTCTTTTCATACGACTTTCTTCCGATATTGTTTTGCTCCAGATTCTTAAGCTTCCCAAGCAGTTTTCTTTTCTTCCTCGAAGCTGTCTTGGACAAAGGCTTGTCCTTTTTCTCCAGCTGCTCAAGCTGCTGATTGAGCTGCCAGCGCAGACTCATATAAGGCTGCCGATTTGCGTTTCGCTTGCCGTACTTGTCAACGATGGCATTGGCAAGCTTGCTGAAATTTTCACCATATTCATTGCCGCTGCTGCAGGAAAGCAGGGTGGCAAGCCCCTTGTCAATGCCGATTGCCTTCTTTGAATCGTTGCTGTAGCGCTTGCTATTGATCAGCTTATGAACTTCAAGACGCTGCTTGATGCGGTCTAGCACCACTGTGATATCGCCGGTGCGTGGATAACTCCACGGACTGGTCATCTCTACAGAAAACTGCTTTCTAGGTACATCTGAACTGAATGAAAAAGTATTTCCCTCAAATGCCCAATTCAAGTCACACTTCATGCTAGAGCCAAGCTTGCCCGACTTCCGTGCCCGGTAGTGGTAGCGATAAGTAATCCGGCGTAAGTAGCTGTATGCCTGTTTGATTTGCTTATCCGTCATCTTAGCTTCTATTTCAGTAAAGGTTTCAGCGTATTCTTCTGGCAAATCAATTGGCTTGTAAAGAAGGACAGCTTGCCATGCGCCTTTAAATTTCAAAATAAAGAACAAAAGGTGGCGCTGATCTGCAGAAAGATTTTCATTTCCTTGGATCAGCTTCTTCAAACGGTTAGCCAGATTCGACCACATGCTCTTTATGTTGGCACATGCCTCGCGGAGAGCGCCTACCCAGTGCTTGGTCTGAAAGTTGTAGACTGTTTCTAGCTTTCCTTTTGCGCCTTTAACCGGCTTGTCCCACTTGCGAACTTGGTTGCGCAGAGTCTGCCAGTTATTGACCGCTAGCATCGACTTGATACCGCAGTAGCGGTTCAAAAAGAAATGCCGGCACCTGCCGTATCTTTCAAAGAAGTCGGACATTCTGGCAAATTCTTCATCGCTTAACTTTTTGGAGTAGACTCTAATCGTCTTGGGCTGAGTCTTTGTCACTGTCTGCTTGATTGAAGAGCTTTTTGCTTTCTTGGATGACTCTTGCATTCTGATGCGACCTCTTTCCATACAGCTTAGCTGAGAAAAAAGTGATTATAGATAAAACATCTTCTACAAGTTCTGAATTTGGATCAACGTTATCTGTCTGATTGATGACAACCAAGTCTACGTCGTTTGCCTGGCAGATTGTCTCAATCATTTCAAAGCCAAAACGGACAAGCCGGTCTTGGTAATTTACCACGACTCGCTCGCACTGCTTCTTGCAGATCATGTTGATCAGCACTGTCAGGCCTTTTTTCTTATAGTTGAGACCTGATCCAACGTCTTGAATGATCTTAAACTGATAGCCATTGACTTCGCAATATCTGGACACTACGTCCTTCTGCCTTTGGAGGTCTTCTTTTTGATGACCAGAAGAAACCCGGCAATAGCCGATGGTCAGCAGCTTCTTAGGCTTAGATGCCTTCACATTTCCTTGCAGAACTTCATCTAGCATTTCTTTAGTGTAGCGACGTTGATTGGAGGCAGTTCTAAGCGGTGTAATCAATCCCTCAGCTTCCCAATTGCGGAGAGTTGACTTGGCAACGTTAAGATACTCAGCTGCTTTTGATATGGACATGTATTCGCTCATCGTTTCTTCCTCCCAATCTTTCGATATAGATATTATATCAAGAATTGGTAAGAAACGTTGCTATTTAACATTGGATGAAATGAATATTTTTTAGCAGTCACACCCTTTTCTCTATGAGAAAAGGTAGTGGAGGGCCTGGCGGACGCTGGAAACCGGGATTACCTCAATTCCCAGATCCTTAAGACTTGGGCTCATATTGTACTTAGGGATAAAAATCCGCTTAAAGCCGACCTTGCCGGCTTCCTTGACCCGGGCCTGGATCTGGTTGACCCGGCGGACTTCCCCGGTTAAGCCGATTTCCCCGACAAAGCAGTCAGTCGCTGAGATTTCCTTGTCATAATAACTGGAAGCAATAGCCATGGCAATGGCTAGGTCGATGGCTGGTTCGTTTAAGCGGATGCCGCCAGTGGCTGACAAATAGGCGTCCTGGTTTTGCAGCATCAGGTTGCCTCTTTTTTCCAAGACGGCCAAAAGCAGGGAGACCCGGTTGTAGTCAAGCCCAGAAGTCGTCCGCTTGGCATAGCCAAAAGCGGTTGGGGTAACCAGGGCTTGGATTTCGCCTAAGATCGGCCGGGTGCCTTCTAAAGAAACGACCACGGCTGACCCAGTTGAGTCGGGCAGGCGTTCATCCAGGAAAACCGCGGAAGGGTTGGTCACTTCCGCCAGGCCTTCAGTCTTCATTTCGAACATGCCGATTTCGTTGGCCGCCCCAAAACGGTTCTTGACTGAGTGCAGGATCCGGTAAGCATGGTGCTCGTCGCCTTCAAAATAAAGGACGGTGTCAACCATGTGCTCCAGGATTTTTGGCCCGGCGATAGCCCCTTCCTTGGTCACGTGGCCGATGACGAAGACGGTGATTTGGTCGAGCTTGGCGATCTTCATCAATTCAGCGGTAACTTCCCGGACCTGGGAAGCTGAGCCCACCATGGAGTCCAGGCTTGGTTCGTTCATGGTCTGGATAGAGTCGATGACGACAAAATCTGGCTTGACGTCGTCAATCTGGTCACGGATGTGTTCCATGTTGCTTTCCGGGTAGAGAAGCATGGGGCTTTGGCCCAGGCCCAGGCGGTCAGCCCGCAGCTTGATCTGGCTGGCTGATTCTTCCCCGGAGACGTAGAGGACCTTGTATTTTTCCGCCAATTCGCTCATGATCTGCAGCATTAAAGTGGACTTGCCGATGCCGGGATCCCCGCCGATCAAGACTAAAGAGCCAGGTACGATCCCGCCGCCCAAGACCCGGTTGAGTTCTGAAGACTTGGTTAAAATCCGCTCTTCTTTTTCCGCCTTGATGGTGGACATTTTGACTGCTTCTTTAGCCCCCACGCTGGCCATCAAGCGGCTGGGGGTAGCCTTAGTTGAAGTCTGGCGGACCTCCTGGCTTTCTTTTTCAAACTGGTTCCAGGCCCCGCAGTTAGGACAACGACCCAGGTAAGAAGCGGAGATGTAGCCGCAAGAGCGGCACTTGTACTGGGTTCTAGCTCTGGCCATTACTTCCCGCCCTTCTTGCCGGTTGAGCCAAAGCCGCTTAAACGCTGGCTTTCAATCGGCTGGTCGTCGTCAGTTTTAAGGTACTTGATAAAGATGCCTTGGGCGATCCGCTCACCCTTTTTGATCTTGAGGGGCCGGACGCCGTAGTTCAAGACTTGGACGAAGATCTCCCCTTCATTGTTGGGGTTGTTGTAGTAGTCGCTGTCGATGACGCCAATCCCGTTTGGCAAGGACAGGTTGCGCTTGAAGGTGTTGGAGGACCGGTTGGCCAGGATCAAGACTTCGTCTTCTGGCATGTAGGCCTTGATGCCAGTTGGGACTAAGATCGGCTTTAAGACTTCTTCAGCCTGCAAAAGGTCGCTTTCGATCAAGTCGTGGCCGTTTCTGATCAAGCGGAAGATCCTGACGAAGTTCAGACTCCAAATGCTGGGGATGGTGATGTCGCGGGCCGCTTCGATGTCATAGCCGGCGCTGGCCAAAGTCTGCCGCCGGGGCAGGGTCAAGCCTTGTCCTTCATACTTCTTAACTACTTCAAAGCCTCTTACTCTGTTCATTGTTTTTGCTCCTTTAATTATCTAGACATCTATTTTACACTAGTTAAGACAGCAAAGGAAAAGGCAAGGATCACAAAATACTTGCCGCTTTGAAAGGAAAAGCTATGCCAGACGAAAGAGAAAAAGTCATTGAAATCAAGGCTGACGGCCAGTTAGTTGCCAAAAGTCCCCTCCTCTTGATTGAGCGAAAGAGCGGGCCGGTTTGGGTCATGAACCAGCTTTTTATCGCGCCGGGAGCCCCGGAAGGAATTTTGGACCAAGTCATGGCGCAAGTCGCAAAGATTTGCCAGGAGACGGGCTTAAAAGTTTGGCCTTTGGACCCGCAAGTGATCGCTTATTGCCAAAAGCACGGGGAATTGACGAACATTTGGGCCGGCAGACCTGCAAATTAAGCTGCTTTGATAGACGGAACATTTTTAATGGGCTAAAATGAGCTTAGACAGTTTTTTAAAAAGAAAAAAGAGAAAACAGGAGGCAATAGGATGTCAAAAGAAATCAGCTTTGACACGATCGAAAACTTCACCAGCAACTTGAGCAAGCACCCAGCTTACGGGGTAGCTGCCAACGCTGCCCAAACCAATGGGATCTTCAAGGCCAGCCAAAGCACCCAAAGCAAGATTGACCTGGACCCGACCTTCTCAGTGGAAATCGACACTGGTTCAGTTACCAACCAAAAGCAGTCAGGCCGCTGCTGGATGTTCAGTGCTTTGAACACCATGCGCCACTCAATCCAAAAGGAATTCAAGCTGAAGGGCTTTGAATTGTCACAGAGCTACACCTTCTTCTGGGACAAGTTTGAAAAGTCCAACTTCTTCTTTGAAAACGTGATTTCCTCAGCTGACAAGCCACTGGGCGACCGGAAGGTCTCTTTCCTTTTTGCCACTCCGCAATCAGACGGCGGGCAATGGGACATGCTCTGCGGCTTGATTGAAAAGTACGGGATCGTGCCGAAGAAGGTTTACCCAGAAACGGCCAACTCAGAAAACTCCCGCGCTTTGGACGACACTTTGAACACCATGCTCCGCAAGGGCGGTTTGGAACTGCGGGCTTTGGTGAGCGATGGCAAGAGCGAAGAAGAAGTAGAAGCTCACAAGGCTGAACTTTTGGACGCCATCTTCCGCATGCTGGCTACTTCCTTGGGCTTGCCGCCAAAGAGCTTCAACTTCGAATACACTGACGATGATGGCAACTACCACATCGACAAGGACATCACCCCGCAAGACTTCTTCAAGAAGTACATTGGCTGGGACCTGGAAAACTACATCTCAGTCATCAACGGGCCTACTGCTGACAAGCCATACAACAAGGTCTTCTCAGTTGAATACCTGGGCAACGTGGTCGGCGGCAGGCAAGTCCGCCACCTCAACCTGGAACTGTCCAAGTTCAAGGACTTGATCGTCAACCAATTGAAGCAAGGCGAAGTCGTTTGGTTCGGTTCAGACGTTTCCAAGGGCGGCGACCGGGAAGCCGGGCTTTTGGACACCAAGATCTACCAAAGAGACCAGCTTTTTGACTACGACTTCTCAATGAGCAAGGCTGACCGTCTGGACTCAGGCGAAAGCATGATGAACCACGCCATGGTTATCACTGCCGTTGACCTGGTTGACGGCAAGCCAACCAAGTGGAAGATCGAAAACTCATGGGGCGACAAGCCAGGCTTCAAGGGCTACTTCGTCATGAGCGACGAGTGGTTCGACCAATTCGTTTACCAGGCTGTTTTGAACAAGGCTTACCTGCCAGAAGACGTTAAGCAGGCTTACGACGAAGGCAAGAAGAACCCAATCGAACTTCTGCCATGGGACCCAATGGGCGCTTTGGCTTTCGACTTCTAAGAGAATTGAATAGATACGAAAAACGAGTTGCGGGATGCAACTCGTTTTTTGGGTGTGTATGGAAATTCATCAGATTACAAAGCTTAGTGAGAAGCCCCGCTAACCGTGTCAACCGCGAGTTCACTCTTGGCGCTGTCTGCCGCGATCCGGCCAAAAGTAAAGACGTCAGCTAGGGCGTTGCCGCCTAAACGGTTGCCCGCGTGAACCCCGCCGGCATTTTCACCAGCACAGTAAAGACCGGTAATCTTTTCACCTGCTTCGTTTAAAACATGGGCACCCGCGTCAATCTTCAAGCCGCCCATGGTGTGGTGCATGGCCGGCTGGCGCGGAGTAGCGTAGAATGGGCCATTTTCAACCCGGTGGTCAAAGACGCTCTTGTGGAATTCAGGGTCATCCCCCTGGTCAACGTATTGGTTGTACTTCTTGATGCTTGCCAGTAAGTGGTCTGGGTCAACCTTGATCTGTTCTGCCAATTCTTCCAAGGTATCAGCCTTGTAAAGCTGACCGCTAGCGATTTCCTGCTTGATCTTGTTTTCATCAGTGTTGTAGGCAGAATTCTTGATCGTTTCATCGGCAATCAAGTAGAAGAGACCACCGTTGGCAATTGCCGCCTTGGCTAAAGTATCCCGGCCAGCGTATTCGTTGACGAAACGGTCACCCTTTTGGTTGACCATGACAAAGTCAGCTGGCGGAACCTGCAGGCCAGTGTTGTATTCACCGGTCTTCGGGTCAGCAACTGGCATCATCTGGGTAAAGCCCATGCCGACTAAGGCAGCCCCTGCTTCCAGGCCCAAGTTGATCCCATCACCAGTAATGTATGGGGCGTTGGTAGTCTTCATGTTGTCTGGAATATCATCCCAGTAAGTGTTGTACTTTTGCAGCATCTTGGTGTTGGCGCTATAGCCGCCCGCCGTCAAAATTACCGCCTTAGCGTGTACAGTCAGCTTGTCAGTCTTCACGCCCACTACCCGGCCATCTTCAAGCAAAAGATCCGTTACCTTGGCATCGGTAAAAGTCTGCCCGCCATGTTCATCGTAGTACTTCTTCAAAGCCTTGATGTAGCCAAAGCCATCGCTTTCCACTGGCTTGTGAGCCCGGCGCCAAAGGGCACCAACTGGCATGGTTACGGCTGACATATTAAAGTCAACGCCAACTGAAGCCAGCCACTTAACCGATTCCAGGGCATGGTCAGTCAAAGTCTTAGCCAAAGAGTAGTCGCTGTAGATTTCGTTACCCTTCAGGTCAACCCGCTTGCCGCCCAAGTAAGTTTGCAGGCGGTGGAAGAGAACGGAGTCAAAGAGGTAGTCTTTTCCGCTGTCCAGGTAGTCCTTGATCTGCTTTTGCATCTCTTTGAAGTCTTCCCGGTATTCCGGAGCGATTTCGTCTTCCTTGACTTCCATCATTTGCTCCAGGGTGACATTTTCCCCTGGCAGGGCTGGAAACTTGTTTTGCCATTCCGGGTCAGCCGCGTTCAAAAAGCCGCCTGACCGCATGGTGTTGCCGCCGACAGTTGGTGCCTTTTCAAGCAGGGCTACCTTCAAGCCGTTTTGCAAAGAGCGGACAGCAGCGGTAAAGCCAGCCCCGCCGGCACCAACAACCGCCACGTCAACCGTGACTTCCCCGCTTTCGCTTTCTGCTTCTTGGTACTTTGGCCGCTTTTTAAATTCTACAGCATCCCCGCCAGCCATTTCAATCGCCTGGCCGACCCCGTCCAGGATCCCCCGGCTAGTCAGGGAAGCCCCGGAGACGACGTCAACGTTTAAAGTTTGTCCCTTAACAATCGCTTCCGGGATCCGCTTTAAAGCCGCGTCTGAGATGCCTGCCGTTTCTCCTTCAGCAACCTTGACATCTTCGATCCGGTCTCCGTCAACCGTCACCGTCAGCTTAAACTTGCCATTATGGCCTTGGGCCTCAACCGTGTATTTTCCAGCCTTCATTTTCTTGCTTCTTTCTATTGCTTTTTAATAATCTTTTTCTCACCCGTGATCGTAACACTTGAAAAAATCGCTCGCAACGACAAATTGTGATTTTTTTCATTAGCTAAAAAGAAAGCTGGCTTTTCGGGATTTTTGAAAGCATACGAGGAAGCATTTTCTATTTCATCCCAACTCATTTCATAACCATTTTCCAATTGACAATTCCCCGCCCAGCTGTTAAATTATGATTATAAAATTCTTAATGTTATTTTAATGTATCAACCCACTAGAATCGTGTAACAGAGGAGATCAACATGGGGAAAAAGTTACCGCTTGCCACAGCTTTAGCGGCTGGGCTCCTGCTCAGTGCCTGCGGCAAATCATCCACCACATCCACGGCCAAGACCACGCTCAACTTGATGGAGAGCGACACGATCGCCACTTTTGACCAATCCGCCAGCACCACGGTGCCGATCTGGGACGTCTTAAACCAGATGGACGACGGCCTCTTCCGCTCAGACAAGAACAACAATCCTGTCCCAGCCCTGGCCAAAAAGACGGTCAAGTCCAATGGCGGCAAGCGCTACACCTTCTACCTCAAGACCGCCAAATGGTCTAACGGCGATGACGTGACCGCTGAAGACTTCGTCACCGCCTGGAGAAAAGGCGTGGCCCCAACCGCCCTGTCCGGCTACAGCTACATCTACCAAGGCATCAAGAATGCCACCGCCATCCAAAATGGCAAAAAGAAGCCTGAAACTTTAGGCGTCAAAGCCGTGGGCAAGCACAAACTGGTCATTGACCTGGAATACCCAATCCCAACCTTCACCAAGAAGCTGACCATGACCTCCTTTTTGCCCCAAAACACCAAACTTGTCAAGAAATACGGCAAAAAGTACGGAACCAGCATGAAGACCTTCGCCTCAAACGGTGCCTTCAAACTTGGCAGCTGGAAGGCTGGCTCAAACACCTGGACTTTGGTCAAGAACCCTAACTACTACGCTAAATCTGAAGTCAAATTATCCAAGATCAAGTACCAAGTCGTTAAAGAAGCCAATACTGCCCACCAGCTCTTCCAGCAGGGCAGTCTGGATGACGCGTTAATCAGCGGCACCACCGCCCAGGGCCTGCAAAATGACAAGCACTTAAAGCAAGTCGACCGGTCCGGCAACTACTTCATCCGCACCAACCAGGCCAAAGGCCGCGCCTTAAGCAATGACAAGCTCCGCCAAGCCCTCTACTTAGTCATCAACAGAAAGCAGCTGGCTGAAAAAGTCATGGCCAACGGCTCTAAGCCTTCCTACACTTACTCTTCACCAGGCGCTGCCAAATACCCTGGTACTAACAAGGACTTCGCCACTGTCGCTAAGCCAAAGGAAACCTACAATGTTGCCAAGGCGAAAAAGCTCTGGAAGGAAGGCTTGAAAGAACTTGGCAAGTCTAACGTAACCTTGACCTTGGTCGGCTACGACACTTCTACTGACAAGAACCAGGCCGAATTTTTGCAATCACAAATCGAAAGCAAGCTATCCGGCGTCAAAATCGAAGTCAAGTCCCTCCCATTCTTGTCTGCCTACAACCTGGCCGTTAAGGGCGACTTTGACCTGCAGCTGAGCTACTGGCTCAACGACTACGCTGACCCAATGAGCGAACTGGAAACCCAGGAGCTGAACAATTCCCACAACTTCGGCAAGTACACCAGCAAGAACTTCAATCAACAGCTCAGCCTGGCCAAGTCCAAGAACGCTACTTCCCAAAAGGCCTACTTCAAGAACCTCTTGAATGCCCAAAAGCAGCTGAGTAAGGATAACCCGGTCATCCCTCTGTGCACCGAAGTTGAAGACCACCTGGTCAACTCCAGCCTGCGCGGGGTTCTCTGGAACACCACCGGTACGGCCGACTACACCCGGGCCTACTTCAAGTAAGGAGGATATATGGTTAAAGCAGTTTTTTTGCTGAAAAACGGGGCTAAGATCGTCTTAGACCTTTTGCCAGATGCCGCTCCCAACACCTGCGCCAGCTTCGTCTGGGCCGTCAAGCACCATATTTATGACGGTCACGCGATCCAGCGGATCGTGCCCGGCAAATGGGTCGACTTAAGCTACAATGCCTTTGGCAAAAAAGAGGCCAAGTACCTCCTGCCCAATGAGTTTGACCTGCATCCCGACTTAACGCCAGTTCCCGTCACTGCCGGAACGGCCTGCATGGGCGGCTACGACGAATTGGGCCTGGCCGGCTGTGAAGTCTTCTTTCCCTTGACTGATCAGACGCAACTAACCGGGACCTACCCTGTCTTTGCCAGAGTTGTCTCCGGCTTTGATGAAATCGAGCGCCTGGGCCAGGTCCAAACCCGGCCCGTGACTGACTTTCCTTATGAAGGAGTCGAGGTCAACGAACCTGTTATTCCACAAGTTATCGACAAGGTTACCTTGGAGCCGGCAGATTTCACCCTGCCTGACCCCGTCCGCATGACCCACGGGCAAATTCCCTTGACCTGGCAGTAATTTTTCACATAAAAAAGCTTTTCCCCACAATCCTGAGGAAAAGCTTTTTCTTTGCCTTTTACCAAATGTGCAAAAGTCTGGTCCGGTCCAGCTTGCTCAAATTAAACTGGTGAACGTGTGATTTCTCGTTCTCCGGAAATTCTCTGATAAAGTCAGCCACATTGTAGAGGCCAGTCGTGTAAGACCAGGTCCCCTTGACCTTCTTGACTGGGTCCAGCATTTCGTTTCTGATCGGGTAAGCCGAAATCAAAAAGTGCTTGTGGTGGAACTTGAAGGCAAAGTACGGCAGGCGGAACTCGTCAACCACCTCTTCCTTGGTCTTGCCGATCGTCACCACATTCCGGTAAGTCCCGTACTTTTCACTGAACTTGTCGTTGAAAGAGAAGTAGAAGTTGGAAATGTGCACATGTGGAAAATCTTCTTCCGCCACCTCGTCTGGGATGGCAACCACATGTGAATAATGGTCCAGATTGTTCTCTCTCTGCTGCAGGGCCTGCTCCATCTGGTTGGGCTTGATCCCCTTGACCCACTTGGGCAATTCCGGATGAGCCTTGTAAGAATTGTACATCATCGTGATGACTTCCGGCTTCACCCAGTCATACTGCATCCGGATCTGGTTTCTCTTCAACAAACCTTCCAGAGTCTGGTTCTGCATCAAATCGACCACATAGCACTCGTAATGGTACTTCTCGCACCACTTCTTGTAGTGATCGATCTCGCTGGCGACAATGTGGGTCCCGTCCACGATGACGGTTTCCCCATAGGACATCTTGTGCTCAACCAAGTTGTCCTTCATCCGCTTGGTCTGTTCCGTGACATGCCGCGGAATAACCTGGTGCAGAACGTCAGTCTTCTGGTCATAGTAAACGGTCAGGTCCGCCAAAAGCAGGCGGATCGCATCCCCGCTGATCGCGTACGGCAATAAGTGGTGCCGGGCGATAAATGAAGACTTGCCAGAGCCGGGCGCGCCTCTCAAAAGAAATAATTTGCGCATACTTAGCTCCATTTTAAAAAATCTATTTTAAATATATCAAAATAGATTTTACCATAGATTGCCCCCGACATTTAGCAATCTGGCAAAAGTCTCCAGATTTTTTCGCTTTTTCTAACTTTTTGCCTGCATGTCCTTGCCATCCCGCTCGCCCACGATAAAGACTAATTCCGTCTGGCAGACCAGGTCCCCATTTACTTTCGCCACCGCCGCCACGCTCCCGGTCTTGGCCCGGACCTTGAGCATCTTCACTTCCATCTCCAAAACATCCCCCGGCCGGACCATCCTTCTGAACTTGGCCTGGTGGATCGCCCCAAGGTAGGCGGTCTTTTTGTAAAAAGCCGGCGACTTCAAGATCAAAATCGAAGCTGCCTGGGCCAAAGTCTCAATGATCAAGACTCCGGGCATCACCGGATTTCCCGGGAAATGTCCCTGAAAAAAGGGCTCGTTGATCGTCACGTTCTTTACGGCTTTGATGCTCTTGTCGGCTTCTATTTCCTCCACCCGGTCGATGTAGCAGATCGGGTAGCGGTTAGGAATCAAATCCATCACTTCTTGGGCTGTCATTACTGGCATCTTGTCACACTTTCTGTTTATAAAATCTTTTCACAAGTTTTCTGATAACTTGTGACTAAGTGTAACACTCCCAAAAGCGATGTCAAGTTTTTCAATAACCGCTGACTTTTTTAGCAAAAAAGAAGGAAAAAGAAAAAACAGGCCTAAGCCTGTTTAAATTATCAGTTAGTTGGTGATTATTTTATCCACAATGTTCAGCTCCTGGTCAAAGTCATAGACGATAGCCTGGGCGTTAGGCACCTCCAATTTGAGGATATCCACATTGTTGATATCTTCTAAGTATTTGATCAGCGCCCGCAGGCTGGAGCCATGGGCCACGATCAGCTGGTCTTGCCCGACCATTAAGCGACTGGCCACCTCGTCTTCATAATAAGGCAAAAGGCGGAGCTGGGTCTGGTGCAGGCTCTCAGCTCTTGGCAAAAGCTTGGGGTCCACTCCCCAATAGCGGCGGTCAATGCTTGGCGACCCTTGCGCAGGAGGTACCGCGTCAAAGCCCCGCCGCCACTCTAAAACCTGCTCTTTGCCGAAAATCTTCCTGGACACGTCCTTGTCAAGCCCCCGCAATGCCCCGTAGTGGCGTTCGTTCAGCCGCCAGGTCTTTGAAAGCGGCAGGTACAAAAAGCCCGCTGCTTCTGCCGCGATGTTCGCCGTCTCAATTGCCCGTGACAAAAGAGAAGTATGAATCAAGGTCGGGTGAAAGTTACCGACTTCTTTTAATTTCTCCCCCGCTGCCCAGGCCTGCCGCCGGCCCTTGTCTGTCAAGGGGACGTCGTTCCAGCCTGTATATACGTTTGCCGCATTGGCCTGGCTTTCCCCATGCCTCAGCAGTGCCAACTTTGCCATAATTTTTGCCTTCTAGAGCCAAAAAGCCCAGATTCCAGTAATGATGAAGAGGATGCCCAAGATGACAAAAGCCTTGCCCCCCAGCCCCTTCTGCTTGACGCCCTGCTTCTGCCGGCGCAGGCGCGTGATGCCGGTAATTAAATCCCAGATGCCGAAAAGCAAAACGGCATAGGGAACCCACCAGGAATGAACGTTCATATTAACTCCACAACTTTACCGCGTAATAAATGGCCACGGCCAGAATCCCGGCCCCGGTCAGGTAGTAAGACTGGGCTGGCAGGTTGCCCTTCTTGCCCATCCGCTGGGCGTTATAGCCCCGGGCAAATTCCCACAGGCCCACGATCACCAGCAAAACGACCGTAAAAGTGTGCGTATCCCACTTCATCGTCTAATTTGTCTCCTTGTTCATAAATCCGCGGCCTTGCAGTTGTAGTCCACGATTTCAAAATTGCCTTCTTCGTCCAAAATCCCCCGGCTGACGCTGCCGTTGTCCGGGAAGGTGATGTCGTGCAGGCCGTCGCTTTCCTTCCAGTACTTGATCCCCAGGGTCTTGATGAAGTCCCCGTGGGACACCAGCAGGACCCGGCCTTCGCCCATGGTTTCTTTTCTTAAGACCTGGATGGCCCGCTTCATTCTGGTTTCCAGTTCTTCCGTATTTTCAGCCAAATGGCGGGGGTCAGCCTTCTTGGTGACTTCCCGGAACTTGTAGATGCCGATGGTGTCGATGATCTTTTTCACGTCAGTCGTTGCCGGGATGCCCGCAGCTTTAGAAACGCTGTGCCAGATGTCGTCGATGCTGCCACCTTCAAAAGAGCCGTAAAAAACTTCTCTGAATTCCGGCAGCTTTTTGATCTTGCCAATCTCAGACACCTGGTTGGCATCCTTCATCAAGTGGACGGTGTCGATCGCCCGCTTCAAGTCTGACGAGTACATGTTGTCAAAATGGATCTGCGACAAGGCGTCAGCCGTCTTCTTTAAGTCGTCGATTCCTTTGATGGTCAAGGGGGTGTCGCACCAACCCTGTACCTTGTTCAGGCGGTTGAAAAGCGTTTCCCCATGTCTGACCAGATAAACTTCAGTTTTCATGCGCTGCCTCCTTAAATCAATCATAACTATTCTAACTTACTTTGCCCGGCTTGGGTAGCTTAGCTCCAAGCTTGCCAGCCCAAATAGGCGGCCAAAAGGACCGAGAAGAAGGCCGTGATTCCTCTGACCCAGGCAGGCTTTAGATATTTAATCATTTTTTGCCCGAAATAGCCACCGATAAAGAGGCCAATTGCCAAAGGAAAAGCTACCGGCCAGTCGACCCCGCCCTTAAAGGCGAAAAGCGACAGGGCCACCAGATTGGCTAAAGAGCCGATCAGACTCTTAATGGCATTGATGACGACAAAGGATGAATCGCTTAAAGCTGTCAAAAAGATTAGGGTCAAAACGCCTGAAGCTGCCCCAAAGTAGCCAGCGTAAATCCCGGCTATAAACAAGCCAAAGTAGGCACCGACCCTTCCCAGCTTGGTCGCTTTTTTTGCCTGCTTTTGCCGGCCGCTATAGAGCAGCATGGCCGCAGAAAAAAGCACAAAGAAGGGCACCAGTTTTTGGAAGATTTTTCCCGGGAACTGGACCAAAAGCCAGCCGCCGATGAGGGCCCCGGTCAATTGGAAAAAGGCATAGCGCCAGAGCTCCCCCCAGTGCCCCCGCATCTCTTTTAAGCAGGAGGATAAGGAGCCAAAGCCGGTCGTGACCAGGGCTGCCGTATTGGTCATGTTGGCTGTGACGGGGCTGAGGCCAAGAAGAAGCAGGCCCGGGTAAGACACGAGTGACGCCATGCTGGCCACCGCCGCCACGATGCCGGCCAGGATGCCTAAGATGATGAGGTAGATGAATTCCATTTCTTTTCTCTTTTCTATTTCATAGTCATCAAACTTATATTTTGTAAGTGATAACACCGCCTTTTATTTTATCCGCTACTTGGAACAATTGCAAATTGCTTAAAAAAGCCCGCTTTCAGCGACAAGCTGACCGCAATTTTGTACAATAGAGAGTAGCCAATCATTAACAAAAAATTAAAAGCAATAGCTAAAAAACTATCTTTTAGAATTAGAAAAAAGGAGAACAAATCTATGCCAACAGCAGCAATTGTATTTTCAGACGGATGTGAAGAAGTCGAAGGCTTGAGCCAAGTCGACGTCCTGCGCCGGCTGGGCATCCCCTGCGACATGGTGGCCCTGGACAATTTGACCATCACCGGCGGACACGACATCCGCTTTACTTGTGACAAATTAGTGGACGACTCTTTGCTTGACTACGACCTGGTCGCCTTCCCGGGCGGGGCCCCGAATGCCAAGCACTTAAGAGAAAGCGAGAAATTGGCGGCCTTGATGAAGCAGCGCTTCGCCGCCGGCAAGTGGAACGCCGCCATGTGCGCCTCCCCGATCGCCTTGTCCAAGTATGGCTTTTTAAAAGAAGCCAAGTGGACCAGCCACCCGGACTTTAAAAAGCAAGTTGCTGAGGAAAACCCGGCCAGCACCTACGTGGACACCCCGGCCGTGATCGACGAAGACCACAAGCTGGTTACCAGCCGGGGACCGGCAACTTCCTGGGCCTTTGCCTACGCCCTGGCCCAAGTTTTAGGCGTGGACACCAGCAAGCTGGAAGACGCCATGCAGTACAGCTACTTAAGAGAGCACATCAACGAGGCTTAAGATGACTGAAGAAAAAATGGTCAGAAAGGCAGAAAGCCGGGACTTAGAGGACATTGTCGCCATCATCAAAGATGCCAAGGCCCTTTTGAAAGCGCAAAATTCCAGCCAGTGGCAGGAAGGCTATCCAAACCGGGCCAGCATTGAAGAAGACCTGGAAAACAAGCAGGGCTGGGTTTTACTTAAAGATGGCCAGGTCGCCGCTTATATGGCCGCAACCAGCTTTGACCCCAACTATGAAGTCCCGATTTGGGCGGGAAGTGCCCCCTACTGGGCCCTGCACCGCTTTGCCGTAAAAGAGTCTTTCAGAGGACAAGGCTTGAGCCAGCTTTTGCTGAAAAGAGTGATTGCTTTTGGCCAAGAGAGCGGGATCAAGAGCTTCCGCCTGGACACGGGCAAGCAGAACCAGGCCGTCCAGCACCTGGCCGACAAGCTTGGCTTCGTCTACCAGGGCATCATCACGGTGACCAGCGACTCGGTTGACCCGGAGCGGCGGGCCTATGAACTGCTTTTTGATAAACAGGAAAAATAACAGACAAAACTAGTTAGAAGGAAAATAAAGAAACAAGGAGGAAAAAATGGCTGAACAATTGGCAATTGAAGACCTGCAGGTCGACGTAAAGCAGATTCCTTTAAAGCAGCCCTTCGTCACGGCCCTGCACAGAGTTGACGCTGTCAACGCCGTCCGGGTGACGGTCCGCCTGGCTAACGGGGTAACTGGGGTCGGCACCTGCACCCCTAATGAAAAAGTGACCGGGGACAGCCTGTCCAGCGCCCGGGCCGTTATTGAAGAAACGATCAAGCCCTTGATCCTGGGCAAAAACTTGACCAACTGGAAGGAACTTTTGGCCACGGTAAAAAATTCCATCGTCCACAATGCCCCGGCCAAGGCAGCGGTAGAAATCGCCCTCTACAATACCCGGGCCAACCTTTTTGGCCTCACCCTCTCCCAGCTCTTAGGCGGCAAGGGGGGCAGCGTGGAGACCGACTACACCATCAGCATCGGCAAGGCTGAGCAGATGATCGCTGACGCCCAGAAGATGGTCGACCAGGGCTTCAAGACCCTTAAACTGAAATTGGGGGCCGGCCACTTAAAGCGGGACATCAAGCTAGTCGAAGACCTGGCCTACGCGGCTGGTCCCATGGTTCATTTGCGCTTAGACATGAACCAGGCCTGGGATGTCCGGCAAACTATGCAGGCGGCTCAGTACTGGCACAAGCAGGGCCTTTTGATCGACTTTATCGAGCAGCCGGTCCCGGCCTGGGATCTGGACTCCATGGCCTACTTAACCAGACACTCCCCTTACCCGATCATGGCTGATGAATCTGTAGAAAGCTACCAAGACGCCCAGAAAGTTTTGGCAAAAAATGCCTGCGACTACATCAACATCAAGCTGATGAAGACGGGCGGCTTGTCTGAAGCCCAGAAGATCAACGACTTGGCCGAAAGCCGGGGCGTAGCAACCATGGTCGGCAGCATGATTGAGTCAATCGAATCTTTAGCGGCGGCCTGCGCCTTTTACCGGGCCAACCCGAATACGATTTTTGCTGACCTGGACGCCATCTTCATGGTTGACCAGGACCCGGATTTAAACAGTTATGCCGAATGCGTCGGTGATAATATCGTGGTGAGATAAAATGCTGGATTTTAAAAAAATTGATGACATCCTGGCTCCCTTGCCAGGGAAAACTGCCCTGTTAATCAAAAATAAAACCGGCGTCCTCTACGCCAGCCCCTTAGCCGGGGAAGAATTCAAGTCAGCCAGCTTGATCAAGCTGGCCGTGGCCTGCTACTACCAGGCTCATCCGCAAGATCTAAGCCAGATGGCCCATGTCCCGGAAGACAAAATCGTTGACGGCGGGATGCTCTGCCACCTGGCCCAAAGGGACTGGCAGCTGCGGGACATTCTGGACTTGATGCTGTCGGACTCAGACAACACGGCCACCAACTTTTTGATTGACTTCATTGGCTTTGACAAGATGGCTGCCTGGTTTGAAACAGAATTTGACCACCTTCACCTGGGCCGGTACTTGATGGAAGTGACCGACCGGGAAAACTACATTTCCGCTGAAACTGCCCTGGAGCTCTTAGAGCGGCTCTTAGCTGACCCGTCTCCTTTTGGCCAGGTCTGCCAAAAAGCCCTCTTTTACCAGGAGTCTGTCAACAAGCTCCTCCAGGACCTGCCAGAAGGCTGCTCTTACAGCAAGACCGGGGAGCTGGAAGACACGGAACATGACGCGGCCCGGATTTTTGCCGGGGAAAACTACTATGACATCTGCTTCATGAGCCACTATGAAGGCCTGGAAGAGCGCGAGCAGATCCTCCTGGCCCAGAACGCGGTCGGCAAACTGGCCTACCAGGATTTGACTGAAGAATAAAATATATTCTTTTTGGATAACTAGCCATTTTTATCACTACTGTGATAAAATTAAAACAAATTATCAAAAGTGGGGATATAAATGGACATTACCAATTTTTTCACGGTTGAGACTTCGGAGCTCTCTAAATCCGACCGGAAAATCATGAAGCGAATGACCTCCGACTTGACCAATGTTGAGTCGCTGACCATCAACCACCTGGCTGAAGAAGCGGGAACTTCCCTGGCCTCAGTTCAGCGCTTCTGCCAAAAGATGGGCTATTCCGGCTTTAAGGAATTCAAGTTCCAGCTGCTGACCTACATTAAGAAGCAGGAGAGCCAGGAGGCGGCAGTTTCAAGTAGTGAGTACCTGGACGACTACCATGACGCCATCAACCGGGTCTGGATGAGCAATGAGAAGGACGCGGAAGAATTGGCGGAAGTCCTGACGACCAGCTCGACCAACTTTATTTTCGGGATCTATTATTCTGAATTGCCGGCAAGGCTGCTCAGCATGGGGATGCGGGATTTGGGCAAGTCGACCTACTTTGGGGACAACCTGGCGGCTGGCGAGCACCTTTTCCCCTTAAGCGATGAGAACTCCACGGCGGTCTTTTATTCAGTCTCCGGGATCTCCAAGCTTTTTGGCTCCTCGCCCCTGCCCAAGTCGATCTCCCACTTCAAGCACAGCTACCTGGTTACCATGAACCCGGACACGCCTTTGAAGAAGTACTTTAAGAAGGTCATCGTCCTGCCGGGCAAGAACCTGGCCCAGGGCCTGCCGGTCGACCCCCAGTCGATCCCGGTGGTCTTTACTGAAAGAGTCATTGATATCGCGGCAACCAAACACCGCCGCTAAAGCTGCCGGAAGGCAGCTTTTTTGCTTGGGCTGGAAGCGGCAGTTGGGGACTTTGCGGGGAACATTTTTTCAAAAATGACTAACTACATCGCAAATCAGCCCCTAAAAGTACCTAACTGATGCAAAAATCGTTTGCTTCAGTAATAAACGGGGATCATTTTTCGAAAAAATCTCGTGGCTCAGTAATAAACGGGAATCATTTTTCGAAAAAATCGCTTGGTTCAGTAATAAACGGGGATCGGTTTTCGAAAAAATCGTTTGGTTCAGTAATAAACGGGGATCGGTTTTCGAAAAAATCGTTTGGTTCAGTAATAAACGGGGATCTTTTTTCGAAAAAATCGTTTGGTTCAGTAATAAACGGGGATCGGTTTTCGAAAAAATCGCTTGGTTCAGTAATAAACGGGGATCATTTTTCGAAAAAATCGCTTGGCTCAGTAATAAACGGGGATCATTTTTCGAAAAAATCGCTTGGTTCAGTAATAAACGGGGATCGTTTTTCGAAAAAATCGTTTGGTTCAGTAATAAACGGGGATCTAAACAATAAATCAGCCCCGGTTTTACCGTAGCCATGGCCAAATCAACAATAATCAGCCCCATTTTTACCGCAGCCATGGCCAAATCAACAATAATCAGCCCCGGTTTTACCGCAGCCAAAGCCAAATCAACAATAATCAGCCCCGTTTTTACCGCAGCCAAAGCCAAATCAAACAAAATCAGCACCGGTTTTACCGCAGCCAAAGCCAAATCAAACAAAATCAGCCCCGGTTTTACCGCAGCCAAAGCCAAATCAAACAAAATCAGCCCCGTTTTTACCGCAGCCATGGCCAAATCAACAATAAATCAGCCCCGGTTTTACCGCAGCCATGGCCAAATCAACAATAAATCAGCCCCGTTTTTACCGCAGCCATGGCTAAATCAACAATAAATCAGCCCCGGTTTTACCGTAGCCATGGCCAAATCAACAATAATCAGCCCCATTTTTACCGCAGCCATGGCCAAATCAACAATAATCAGCCCCGTTTTTACCGCAGCCATGGCCAAATCAACAATAATCAGCCCCGTTTTTACCGCAGCCATGGCCAAATCAAACAAAATCAGCCCCGTTTTTTCCGCAGCCATGGCCAAATCAACAATAATCAGCCCCGTTTTTACCGCAGCCAAAGTCCATGCCTAATTGTTTGCCAGGGCTGGCGAAGATTGTTAGAATTTTACTTAAGCATTTGGTTACTTTTTGTAACTAATCTGATAAAAGCAGCTGAAACAGGAGAAAATAATGGAATTAAACTACAAAGAACTCGCGGCCGCCAAAAAGGACGCAATCTTAAAGGACTTGAGCGAATTGATCGCCATCGACTCTTCCGAAGACCTGGAAAACGCCACTGAAGAATACCCAGTTGGCAAGGGCCCGGTTGACGCCATGACCAAGTTCCTCAGCTTTGCCAAGCGGGACGGCTTTGACACGGAAAACTTCGCCAACTACGCCGGCCGGGTCAACTTCGGTGAAGGCGCTAAGCGCCTGGGTATCATCGGCCACATGGACGTGGTGCCAGCTGGTGAAGGCTGGAATCGGGACCCGTTCAAGATGGAAATCGACGACGAAGGCCGGATCTATGGCCGGGGCAGCGCCGACGACAAGGGGCCAAGCTTGGCTGCCTACTACGGGATGCTTTTGCTCAAGGAAGCCGGCTTTAAGCCAAAGAAGAAGATCGACTTCGTCTTAGGGACCAACGAAGAAACCAACTGGGTCGGGATCGACTACTACTTGAAGCACGAACCGACCCCAGACATCGTCTTCTCACCAGACGCTGAATACCCGATCATCAACGGTGAACAAGGGATCTTCACTTTGGAATTCAGCTTCAAGAATGATAATGCTAAGGGTGACTATGTCTTAGACAAGTTCAAGGCCGGGATTGCCACTAATGTGACTCCGCAGGTTACCCGGGCAACCATCTCCGGTCCTGACCTGGAAGCAGTCAAAATGGCTTACGAAAGCTTTTTGGCAGACAAGGAGCTGGACGGGTCATTTGAAATTAATGACGGTTCAGCCGACATCGTATTGATCGGCCAAGGAGCCCACGCTTCAGCTCCGCAAGTCGGCAAGAACTCAGCTACCTTCCTGGCCCTCTTCTTAGACCAGTACGCTTTTGCCGGCCGGGACAAGAACTTCCTTCACTTCCTGGCTGAAGTTGAACACGAAGACTTCCAGGGCAAGAAGCTGGGCATCTTCCACCACGACGACTTGATGGGCGACTTGGCCAGCAGCCCGTCCATGTTTGACTACGAACACGCCGGCAAGGCCAGCCTCTTGAACAATGTCCGCTACCCACAAGGGACTGACCCGGACACCATGATCAAGCAGGTCATGGACAAGTTCAGCGGCATCCTGGACGTTACTTATAACGGCTTTGAAGAACCGCACTACGTGCCAGGCAGCGACCCAATGGTGCAGACTCTGCTCAAGGTCTACGAAAAGCAGACCGGCAAAAAGGGCCACGAAGTCGTAATCGGCGGCGGGACTTACGGCCGCCTCTTTGACCGCGGGGTTGCCTTTGGGGCCCAGCCGGAAAACGGCCCAATGGTTATGCACGCGGCCAACGAATTCATGATGCTGGACGACTTGATCCTGTCCATCGCCATCTACGCGGAAGCCATCTACGAATTGACCAAGGACGAAAATCTGTAAGAAAAAGCTGAAAAGGCAATTTCCTGGGCTGACTTAATTTTGTTTAGTTTAGCCTGGTTAAAACAAAATATTCTTAACTTTAGTGGGGTATCAAACTAATTTTGTTTTGACACCCCACTTTTTTTGCCCTTTCTTAAGCGATTTTTCCTTTACAAAAAATGCTGAAGCTTATATTATAAAACCATAAATTCTTATTTGATTTTAATTTTTGCTTAGCAGAAAGGACTTGCTTTATGGAAGACCGCAGCATTCAAAACACGGACGGAACCATCCGCTCCTTGTCCAACCGGCACGTGCAAATGATTGCCATTGGCGGCACGATCGGGACCGGCCTGTTCTTGGGGGCCGGGACCACGATTTCTGCCACTGGCCCCTCAGTTATTTTTATCTACGCCATCATGGGCCTCTTCTTCTTTTTCCTCTTGCGGGCATTAGGAGAGATGTTCTATTTTGACGCTAACAGCCACACCTTCGTCTCCTTCATCAGCAGATACCTGGGCGAGGCAGCTGGCCGCTTTGCCGGCTGGACCTACTGGATTGGCATCCTTTTTGCTTGCATGGCGGAATTGACGGCCGTTTCAACCTATGTCCAGTACTGGCTGCCCGGCCTGCCCGCCTGGCTGATTGAAGTAGCGGTTTTAGGCCTCTTGACCCTGCTTAATCTGACGGCGGCAAAGCTTTTTGGCGAAACTGAATTCTGGTTTGCCATGATCAAAATCATCGCCATCATCTCCCTGGTCGTAACCGGGATCATCATGGTTGCCGCGAATGCCAAGACACCGGTTGGCCAGGCCAGCCTCAGCAACTTCACCGGCAACTTCTCCCTTTTGCCAAAAGGCAAGTACGCCTTCTTCACGGCTTTCCCGATGGTCTTCTTCTCCTTTGCCGGGATTGAGTTCGTGACGATTACCATCGGCGAAGCCAAGAACCCGAAGAAAGTCATCAAGAAGGCCGTCAACGAAACCTTGCTCCGGATCCTTCTTTTCTACATTGCTACTTTAACCGTAATCATGTGCGTCATCCCTTGGGGAAAAATTACCAGCGGGACAAGTCCTTTCGTCCAAGTCTTCAAGATTGCCGGCTTTAATGCCGTAGCCTCGATCTTTAACTTTGTCGTATTGACTGCCGCAGCATCTTCTCTTAACTCCGGCATCTTTTCCGCCGGCCGCCACTTCTTTCAATTGGCTGAAGAAGCCCCTAAGGGGTCATTTTTGAAAAAGCACTTCGCCAAGATTTCAGCAAACGGCGTACCAGCCGCGGGGATCGCGGTCTCCGTTGCCTTAATGCTGATCGCGCCAATCATGAGCTTCTCCAGCACTGCTATTGAAGTTTTCGGCACGGTAGCCGGGGCAACGAGTGACATGTACATCCTGGTTTATGTTCTGGCCCTTCTGGCCCACCGCAAGTACCGGGAATCCAGCGACTTCATGGCTGACGGCTTCAAGATGCCTTTCTACAAGGTCTCCAGTCCTTTGACCATCGCCTTCTTCCTGGTCATCTTCTTCAGCCTCTTCTTTATTCCAGCTGATGTCTTCGGGGCAAGTCTGGCTGCCAGCTGGACCCTCCTCTTTGGTGGCTGGTGCTGGCTCAGCGAAAAGCACAGAAGTGCCCATCCAAGTTTAAGCAATTAAAGTCAAATAAAAATAAAAGGCGTTGACAGAAAAACTGTCAACGCCTTTTTAGTTAGGTTTTACAAGTGTATATTTGTCTATTTATCTGCTCATCGATCAAGCGGCCGGGTAGTGAGCAGGTCACCTGTCAAGGCAACTTGGTAGCCTTGGGCGATCTTGTCCTTCCGGGACGGGTGGACTACTTGGAACTTGCCCTGCTTGACTACCCGCGGGTTGTCGCTCTTGAAGCCGTCTGGCAAAGGCAGGTTGGTTCCGTGCAGAACGACAACGATCACCTTGTAGCCGGCTTTAGTAATCTGGATCGGCGCGTAATGAAGAGTCGTATTGTAAAGTTCAACAATCGAGCCCTTTGGCACGTAGAAGAGCTGCCCGTCTTTTTGCGGGTCAATTTTTCCCCTTTGATCCAATGTCTGCCGCTTGGCCAATACCATCAGCACATCATCAAGCATAATGTTTAATTCTGAGCACTGGTGGTATTCAAAAGCGGAAAAGTCATCCGTGTGGCCGATCGTGGCCCCGGCGTCAACCGGCATCCCCGCGAACACATCTCTGCCGATCCGCTGGATCGTTTCCGTCTTTTCCAAAGCCGGAATCTTTTGCAGGTAGCTTGACCCTTTAGCCGGCATTTCGACTTGAGCCATCACCTGCTCAATTTCATCCAGCGGATAGTCATACTTGACTCCGTATTGGGCAAAATCCGGATCACTTGCTTCCAAAATGGTCAAATCCGGATTGGCCTGGCGGAAGGCCTCCAGTTTAGTCATGGTAGACACCTTGAGCCCACTTCTTGTTTTCTTCGTCAAAGAAGTGTTCATTGTCCTTTTGGTCTGGATTTGGCTTGGCAATGTGGTCGATCTTATCGATCAGCTTCTTGTTTTCTTCACTTGGCTTGTATTCAGCATTCAAGTAGCCGTCGACAATGTCAAAAATGAAGTCCCGGCCCAAAACGATGCCGCCGAAGCCCAAAACATTGGCGTTCAGTTCTTCTCTGGCGTAAATGGCTTGGGTAACGTCACCGACCATGGCTGCCCGGATCCCTTCGTTCTTGTCAGCGGCAGTTGAGATACCGATCCCAGTCCCGCAAAGAACGATCCCCAGGTCGGCCCGGCCGTCAGCAACAGCTTCTGCCACCCGCTTGCCGTACATCGGGTAGTGGGTCCGGGAGTTGTCGTAAGTCCCCATGTCCAGGACTTGGTAGCCTTCATCCTTCAAGTGGTCGGAAATGAGCATCTTGGTTGCAGTAACAATGTGGTCATTACCTAAAGCGATAACCGTGTGCTTGTCAATTTTTGGATCAACGTATTCTGGTTGTGGACGATCATTATCTAACATTTTTTGAAGCCTCCGTTAACTAAATCATCTTTTCGAGCATGTCCAAACGAACTTGGTGACGCCCTGCGGCGTATTCAGTATCCAAGTATCTTTGCACGATCGTGTTGGCCAGGTCTGGCCCCACTACCCCGCTGCCCAAAGCAATTGCCTTGGCACCGTTGTGCATCGCGGTCATGTGCGCGGTCCGTTCTTCGTTAACGTCGGCGGTTACCATCCCCTTGACCTTGTTTGAGGCCATGGCTGAACCTACGCCGTAGCGGTCGAACATTACGGCCTTCTTGATACCGTTGTCCAAAACTTCGTGGGTCACCTTCAGGCTTGATTCCACAAAGTCTTCCGCTGGTTCTGGAGTAACATCCAGGACTTCATAATCATGCTTTTGAAGGTAGTCCTTGACTGATTCCTTCAAGTTAAATCCGTCTTTGTCGCTGCCGATAACAACTTTCATTGTTATGCTTCCTTTCGTTTATTCCTCGATGCGCGTTCGTATCGATGTAAATTGCCGATAATATTCCAACACGTCAGGAGAAATCTGTTCATTGGTAACCAATTCGTCGATATCGTACAGGCTGTAGAACTGGTAAAAGTCCCGGTGATTGAACTTATACATGTCGGCCACCAGAATCCGCTTTTGCGAATTGTTAAGGCCAATGCTCTGCGTTTGTCCTTCTTCAATATCCGCCGTCAAAAGGGCAGCATCACTAATCCCATTGACACCAACAAAGGCCTTGTCGTAATTCATCGAATCCAGCTCATTATTGGAAAGCGCGCCATAGAAGCTGCCGCTGACCCGGCGGTAGGAGCCGCCGACCAAAACCAGCTTGTAGTTGCGCGGATTGCTGCGTGCCATTTCAAAAATCGGCAGCGAATTGGTCACGATTCGCAGATTTTCCTGATTTAAGCGAGCGACCATAAATTCCAACGTGGTTCCCGGGCCGACATAGATGGTTTCATTGTCATTAACCAGACTTGCCGCCACTTTGGCAATTTCCTGCTTCTCCTGGATGTGGATTTCTCTTTTCTCCTGGAAATTCTGCTCGATCCGGGTCTGGGATGAGATAGCCTGGACCCCGCCGTGCAGGCGGATGACCTTGCCGGACTTGGACAATTCATCCAGGTCCCGCCGAATGGTCATTTCCGAGACATTCAATGCCTTTGCCAGATCAGCAACTGAAACATAACCTTGCTTGGTAACCGCGATCATTATTTGATCAAGACGTTCTCTTTTTAACATTTCTCCACCTCTTGATCACCTTTGTTAATTTGTGTTCGCTTACAAACATAATATAACATCGGTGAACACCTTTTTCAATACTTTTAAACAAAATTTTTTGCACTTTTAGCGCACTTCTTTTGAGTTTTACGCTAATATGCAAAACTATCTTGTTTAATTGTAGACCAAGCAAGACAAAAAAACTGACACTTTTTGATAATTTCGCACAAAAAGTTGTCAGTTCTATCATCAAAATATTCAAACTGGTCAATTGAAAGTCAGTGTGGTCGTGATCTGGTTGTACATCTCTGGGAAGAGCCACTGCTCCCCATCCTTTTCGCTCAGTTCAACCGGCTGGCCATAGCGGTCTGGCAGGCCGCGGAAAGGCTCAATGCAGACAAAAGGCGCCTGCTTCTCTTCCGGACTCCAGACGGCCAGGTAAGGGAAGTCGCTGATATCCAAAGAAACAGCGTGCTGGTGGCCGCTGGCCAGCTTAACGCGGCTGACCGCGTCTGCCTTGTAGATCTTCAAGCCCTTGTCCAGCATCGGCCAGCTCAAAGGCAGGTTGCCATCTTTAAGGGCAACTTTTTCTTCCTTGCCACTTCTAAAAGGAGCTGGATCAATCAGCAAAGAGGTCAGTTCGGTTTGCTTTGGAGCAAATTCCAAGCGGTAGTCGGCCAAGTCCCCTTCCAGGTTGAAGGCCGGGTGAAAGCCCAGAGAATAGTACATCTTCTTGTCATTGAAGTTGTCGATCCGGTAGCGGATTAGCAATTCTTTCCCCCGCAGCTGGTACTTGACCTTGAAGGCAAAGTCGTAAGGATAGACCTGCTTGCTTTCTGGACTTGACTCAAAGAGCAGGACGATCTGGTCACTCTCCAAGCTGACCAGCTTAAATTCATAATCGCGCAAAAAGCCATGCTGCTTCATCGCGTATTTTTGGCCGTCCAGCAGGTAGGAATTATCATTTGACCGGCCAATAAATGGAAACAGCAGCGGGGCGTGCCGGCCCCAATAGCGGCTATCTGCCTGCCAGACGTATTCATAGCCGTCTTGCTTGCTCTTAACGCTCTGCAGTTCAGCGCCTAAAGAAGAAATCTTTACTTTCAGTTGCTCATTAGCGATCGCGTATTCTTTAGCCATTTTGCTTGCCCCCTAATATTTAGTGACCGTAACTTGCTTGTAGTATTTGTCAAATTGGCTTGGATCGATCCAGCCGGTCTTGGCCTGCATGGTGTTCAGCATCCCCGTCGTCATCCCCCAGCGCAGGACGTCCTCTGCCTTTTCACCCCGGTCGATAGCAACTGCCATCCCGGCCAAAGTTGAGTCGCCAGACCCAACTGGGCTGACCACCTTGATCTTAGGAATTCTGGCCTCATAGAAGTCCTGGCCGTGCTTGGCAAAGGCACCCCGGGCTCCAAGGGAAACAACCACCCATTCAATGTTGGCCAATTCCGGCCGGCTCAAGGCTGCCTTAAGAGCGTCCAGGTCATCCAGATCGATTTTTTGCCCTAAGAGCTGCTGGAGCTCAGTTTCGTTTGGCTTGATCAAGTCTGGGCTGGCAGAGAGGCCTGCTTCCAAGCTCTTGCCTGAACTGTCCAAGAGGACCTTCTTACCGGCTTGGTGGGCCAGATCAATCAGCTTGGCATAGTAGTCAGCTGGAAGGCCCGCTGGCAAGGAACCAGAGATGGTTACCAAGCTGCTATCCTTTAAAAGCTGCTTAAAGTGGTCCAGGAACTGGTCCCCGTCAGCTTCTGTCAAGGTCGGGCCGGCTTCCAAAATTTCGGTCTGCTTGCCTCCGTCGTGCAAAATAGCGATGCAGCTCCGGGTCTCTTGGTTGATGTGCCAGAACTTGTAAGGAAGCTCCAATTTCTTGAGCTGGTCTTCGATATATTGTCCAAAGTAGCCACCGGTAATCCCCGTGGCCAGGACTTCATGGTTTAACAGATTGATCACCTTGGAGACGTTGAGCCCCTTCCCGCCGGCTACCTTGCTGACCTGGCTGACCCGGTTGACGTCATCGATCTGCAGATGGTCCAGGGGGTATGAGATGTCGATTGACGGATTCATGGTGATGGTTAGGATCATTTTTTCTTTTCCTTTCTGTTGTGTGCTCATTTTTTCAATGAAGGAGTTTAAAAGAAAACCCGCGAATTTATTAGAGAATTCGCGGATTAATGTGATGAAAGTGAATTTGTTAAGTGTCTATTTACTCAATGGTTAGAGGAAGAGAGTTTTCCATGGATTAATAACGCAACGTTCTAATCTATATGGGAGTAATTGAGGAGTTGTAATAAGTAAGTTTGGGAGAGTCACCTTATTCAACTTCCAGCTTGTCACGCCATGACTTGGCACCAGTCAGAGCCTTGTTCAAGTTTTCGATATTTTCCTTGCCTTGGGTCCGCATCCACTTGCGGCCGGCTTCTTCGCCTTCAGCCGCGAAGATCTTGATGGATGGCTTCCAAGTTGCCCGGCCGCAGAGAACGCCGTTGAACTGGGCACCGGCTTCTTCGGCCAGCTTGATTTCAGCGATGAATTCTTCTGAAGTTACGCCGGCAGACAGGAAGATGTATGGGAGGTCAGTAGCGTCGGACTGCTTCTTGAACAATTTCTTAGCTTCTTCCTGGCTGTAAACGACTTCGTTGTCACCGTTGAAGCCTTCGACATACTTGATGTTGAAAGGAATTTCCACCTTTAAGACAGTTACGCCGTAACGCGGCTTGGAGAATTCCTTTTCAGCTTCGATTACCTTGTGGGCCTTGACCTTGGCAAATTCCGGACTTTGATTGTCGGCAATGTTGGCGTCATAAGTCAACAGTTCCAGGAAGAATGGCAGGCCAACTGCCTTGGCTTCAGCACCAACCCGTTCGACAAAGGCATGCTTCTTGTCGTTGATAGCTTCGCCTTCGTCTGGGTCGTAGTAGAGCAGGAACTTGATGGCGTCAGCGCCTTCTTCCTTGATCCGCAGGCCAGATTGGTTTTCGATCAAGTCGCACATTCTGCCTGGTTCACTGGTGTCGTAGCCAGTCTTTTCGTATGAAAGCAGGAGGCCGCAATTCTTGTCGCGAACCTTGGTTGCCGGCAGACCATATTCAGGGTCAGTCAAAATACCAGAGGCATACTTGGTCAGTTCTTCTGAAACTGCCTTCTTGTATTCAACGATGGTTTCTTCATCGGCTGGCTTGTTGGCAGCCTCAGCCAGCATTCTCTTCAAAGACCCTCTTTGGTCGATGGCCAAAGCGGAAATGACGCCGTCAGCAGTTGACAGTTTTTCCAAGTGCTGTGCAACATCCGCAGTAATTTTAATCATTAAGTTTTACCTCTATTTTTCTTTTTACTATTCCATTTATTACACGGACTTCTTGCTTGAATCTTTTTTGTCTAAAGCATGTCCAGCCCAGTTGTAGTATTTCCGGCTGTAGCGGTTCTTCTTGTTGTCCCAGACAACGATTTTGTAAAGAGCATAGGTCGTACCGATCATGGCCGCCGCTTGAAAGACCCACAGCTTGGTCAAAAGGCTGACGGCATTGATGACGATCACAAATACAGTCCACATAAAGACCCGGTCACGGCGAGCTTTTTCAGCAGCCGATACTGGTGAGTCAGACTTTTTCATAACAAAAACCTCCAAGCAAGTAATTATTTACTAATTCTTCTTTGCCTTAGCAGCAGCGTATTCAGCGTTGCGCTTCTTCATTTGCTTTGCGTACCACATAAAGAGCAGCAGGTAGGCAGCCAGAGCCAAAAGCGCGTAGACGATGAACATCCCTTGCTTGCTCCAGGCGTTACCAACCAGGTAGCCCAGGAACTTTTCAACTGGCCCTTCCATAGTCGTGTCGGAAACCAAAGTGTGGGCAGGAATTGAAGCACCAACTTGGTGAGCGACGTTAGTGACGAATGGAGCAACCAAAGTACCAGCCCACAGGAAGACAGGCAGTTCCAAGGCACCGATGATGATCATGCGGATGATCTTGCCGCGGGTAACTACCAGCAAAGCAGGTGCGATCCCCATCCCGATGATCCCGCCTAAAGGCATCAGTCTGTTGCCTGGCAGAACCATGGCTTCAAGCATCATGATTGGGGCCAAAACGTTACATGCAGCCCAGATTTCTGACCGGCCGGCGATGAATGGCCAGTCCAAACCAATGTTGAAAGTCCGGCCTTCGAACTTCTTGGTAGCGAAAGTAGAGATACCTTGGGAAAGTGGTTCAACGGATGCAATGAACCAAGAACCAATGACTGAGAATAATTCAATGCAGGTACCAGCAGTGAAGGACAGAGTGAACATGCTCTTCCAGCCGGCTTCAGTAGTGAAGTTGGTGCCAGCCAACAGGGAAACGAAGACCCCAAGGTAAACACCGATGGCAAAGCGGCTGCCCCAGAAGCCAATCTTTTCATTCAGCTTAGCTGAGTCAAAGTCGAACTTGTCCAGCCATGGGAAGACCTTGTCAAAGAGCTTGTCGAAGACCATGATGATTGGGTTCATCATGTAGTTCATGTGGGTCGTGGTCATTGGGTTAGTGTCTGGAGCGTCCAACAGGTCGTTGAAGGTTGGCTTCATCAAGTCAGAGTTGATGATCTTCAAAGTCCCGATGAAGAGAACCAGGATGGTTGACAGCCAAAGCGGAGCCCCGCAGTACATACAGAAGAGGCCGACAAAGGCTGAGTGCCAAACGTCGAAGATGTCGACGTCAAGCGTGTTGGTCTTGTTCCAGAGCAGCATGACCACGTTCAAGATGATCAAAACCAGCAGGTAGTACAGGGTGTAAGGTGAACCCCAGGTGATGGTAGCCAGAGGTGCCCAGCCCATGTCCAGGATATCCATGTGGATCCCGGTGTGTTCAACGAATTGCTTCATTGGCACTTGGAAGGCCGTCGTCAGCATTGACATGACGTTGCTGATGGCTGTCAAGGCGATGGCCAGCTTCATACCACCTTCAAGCGCCTTGCTGAATTTAACTCTGAAACACAGGGCAATCACCGTCAAAACCACCAGCATGATGGTTGGCGCGCCCATGTCGATCAACGGTTTAAAAACCGCGTTCGCAAAGGAAATAATCGCATTCATTTCTTTTTGTCCTCCCGACAAAAATCTTTTACTCTTTTACTCTTTGCCTTTTTATTCCGCTTCGATCTTCTTGCAGATCTTTTCTACTTCATCATAGACCGGCTGAGCCATGGCTGGAATCCGGTAAAGGATTGGACCGGCTTCAACGACTGGGATCTTTGGAGTGAAAGCCAGGTCGGTCTTAGCAATCGTCAAGTAAGCGTCGTAGTCCTTCAGCAAGTCTTCGTTGACATCCTTGATCATGACCGCGTCACACTTAACATTGTGCCCGCGCTTCTTCATTTCCGCTTCAACTGCATCCTTAATTTGGTGGGATGAGTTAACCCCGGCACCACATGCTGCCAAAAGCTTGATTTGTCTAGCCATTGTTAAAAGCCTCCTATAAAACCTTGTTTCCTAAAAATGTCCGATCATAAATTCATAGATTTCGTCTGTGGATTTGGAATTGAAGAGCTTCTTCAATTGATCAACTGGCGTCGAATTCAAGAAATCCATGATTTGTGCCAAGATGTTTGCCTGTCCTTCCGGATCGTTGTTCAAGATCATGAACAGAAACTTAACATCCAATTCCTTGTCCGGTTCGATCATGTTGTGAAACTTAACCGGGTGGACCAGTTCGATCGGCACGATCATCCGCGTGTTCACGAACTCGCCTTCCGTGTGTGGGATGGCAACATTTGGCAGTTCCTTGGAAATCGGCGAAGTGTCAATCCCGGTTGGGTATTGCTTTTCACGCTCCAAGATATGCGCAATGAAGTCTCCTTTTACATAGCCCCGATCGAGCAACTTTTGGTAAACTTCGCGAATCACGGCTTCCTTGTCAAGCTGCTCACTGATGAACACCGCGTCATCAGCAAACAAGTCAGTTTTCGTCGCTGTCAACATCACAGCACTCCTTTCAATCACAGACAATCAATGAACTATTCTGAACACTTTTTGTTTGCTTTTGTTTGATTACACTGATTATTATAGTTGACCGTTTTCAATTGTGCAAGCGCTTTTTGTGTTTTTTTGTGTTTTTTCGTTATGCCTGTTAAAAGCACTGTGGAATAGCGCTTTGGATAGATATATATGGACATATTTTCAGCTATTTCAAGCTGAAAATGTAAAGAACAGAACAAAAAGCAACAAAAATCGGCAATTTTTTTTGGCATAATCGTGAGAAAGCGCTATATTATTTATTGGCAACAAACACAAGAATGGAGGAAAAGCAGCTATGAACGCACGTACGAAAAATCTACTTTCTGCTAATTCCCGGCAGGACAGCTTACGTAAACGGGCAGAAAAAACGAACAAATATGAACAGTTAAAGAGACTGCCAGCTAAACAGTTAACGGAAAAGCTAACCAAGAAGAATCAAAAGTACCTGACCAGTCTCAAGCAGGCACTTATAACCGAAGGAAAACTTGGTCAAACAGAGGCAGAAGATTTAACTGCTCCCCTTTTGGCCAAAATCGTCATCGCCCAGGAAGAAGGGCAAACTGCCCGCCGACTCTTTGACCTGGCTCCAACAGACCTGGCCCGGCAACTGCTGCAGCCGAAAGAAGAGAACAAGGCAGAGAGCAAGTGGCCATACTTCTTTGTCGTCTGCCTGGCCTTTCTGGCCATGTTCAGCATCCTGGCCGGCGTCTATGAGTCAATCGCAAAAGGAAAGCTTGATCCAAATAGACAGATCGGCTGGCTGACGATTTTAGTCCTCGCCCTCTTTATGGGCTGGGTCGTTGTCCGCTATAAAGACCTGGTCAAAGCGGGAATCAAGCACAGTCACCTGCAGCTCTGGTCAATCATGAGTCTGGTCATGGCCGGCGCTATTATCTGGCTCCTGCGCTTGCCAGTTTTAAAAACTGTCAACCCTGCCCTGCCAGCTCCGTTATGTTTCATTGTCGCCGCTAGCGCAATCGTAACCTTGGTCCTCTTAATGCGGCACTTTAAGATCAACCATATCTTTTTTGAAGAGAGAAGAAAGCAAGCTAAGCAGTAATTAGTTCTCAAATATTTTTAGAACAAGAAAAGGCACTGAGCAAACGCTCAGCGCCTTTTAAGTTTGGTAAGCAGAGATTGTAAATGACTGCCAGTAAGGTCTTAGGAAGTTTTTGGAAAGAAAATATAAAAAATATGGAATAGTAGAAATCAATAAAATGCGTACGAAGTGTGAGAATTAGGCCTTTTCTAGCTTTACAGCCGATCTTAATAAGTCCAGCCTTTAACCTCTTCATCGGTAGAAATCTGCTTGCTGTCAGCCAAACCGCGGTACCAGTAGGCACTTTGCTTCGGATACCGGGCCTGGCTGGCAAAGTCGACGTAAAAGAGACCATAGCGCTTGGAATAGCCATTGGTCCAGGAGAACTGGTCTTGCAGAGACCAGACGAAATAGCCTTTAACTGGGATTCCGTTACTGATCGCCTTAGCCACTTCCAGAATGTGCGCCTGCAGATACTTGATACGCGGCGCGTCATCGATAGTCTTGTCTGGCCCCAGGAACTTGTCCTTGTAGCCCATCCCGTTTTCGGTAATGTAGATTTCCTTAACGCCAGGATAGTCGTCATGCACCCGCTTGAGCTGGTCATACATCCCCTTTGGGTAAATGATCCAGTCCCAGTCAGTTGCCGGCATCCCTTTAGGGTGGACTTCTTCACCTACCCCATTCATCTTGTTGACGTCAGTTCCCTTTTCGCCATTGCCGTTGTGGTGCATGATGTTTTCCCCATGGTACTCCTTCATGAACTTGCTGAAGTAGTAATTTACGCCCACAAAGTCCAGCTCCTTGGCAGCTTTAGCCAGAACTTCCTCGTCTTCTGCCTTGATCTCAATCATTTCCTGGCCATTGGCCTCAATGATTTCCCGGACCAGACTCAAGGTCTTGTCTGAGTACTTGCCGGCTAAAGTCCCGTCAAGATAGAAGCGGTTTTCCAAGGCGTCCTTGAGTTCAGCGGCATGCCGGTCGCCGGCGCTGCTGCTGGCCGGATAAACGGTCTGCAGGGCATGAACCACCCCGATTTTGCCAGGATAGCCGCCTTCCTTATAGGCGTTCACGATTCTGGCGTGAACCAGGTTTTGGTTGTATTCAGCTTGGAAGCACTTGGCAAATTCATTGACCCGGGCTGGCGGGAAAGTCCCCGAAACATACTGCTGGCCAGCCATGGAAGTCGGTTCATTGATGGTGATCCAGTACTTCACTTCTGGAAATTCCTTAAAGCAGTACTTGGCATAGGCAAGGAAGGCATCGAGCATCTCGCTAGACAGCCAGCCGCCCTTGTCTTCCAGAGCTTGCGGCGTGTCAAAGTGGTGCAGAGTCACGAATGGCTCTACCCCGTCTTCGTGGCACTTTTTAAACAAAGCATGGTAGTACTTGACCCCGCGCTCTTCCAGCCGGCCGATCCCTGCTGGGAAAATCCGGGCCCAGTCAATAGAGACGCGAATAGCGTTGATATGGAACTTCTTGCACAGGTCCAGGTCCACTGGGTATCTGTGGTAAAAATCAGCGGCTGGATCCGGGTTGATCGTTCCCTGCTCACGCAGGTACTTGTCCCAGATCACGTCCCCCTTGCCATCTTCTTTAGTGGCTCCTTCTACTTGGTAGGCAGCCGTGGCGCCGCCAAAATAAAAGTCTTCTGGTAACTTGTAAACAGTCATTTTTATCCTCTTAATCCTTAAGGGAGTTGACCACGAAGTTCAAGGCCAAGTCCTTTTTTTGCGTCAATTCGATATATTGCCGGCCAGTAGTCGTCACTAATTTAGCCCCGACCTTGTCGGCGACTTCTCGCAGATTATCGCGCATGGAGTCCATTTGCGGAGCAAGAATGATCAAATCCATGTCGTCAATTACGTCCATGTGCTGGCCATATGCTCTGGCCACAGCATGCAGCGGCAAAGCCTTTTCTTTGGCCAGCTTGTTTAAAGCCTTGGCCAGGATGCCTGAGGTACCACCACCGGCACAAATAACCATGACATTGGTGTCTTCAGTCAACACGTCCTTGGCAGCAGCCTTTGGCGCTTCCTTGACTGAACTTGCGGCAACTGCTGGAGCTGCAGGTGCAACTTCTTTTTCAGCCTTTTCTGCCTTTTCAGCAGCTACTTCCTGGGCAAGGATGTCATTGTCGTATACCCGGAAGAATGGGTACCAGATCAAGACGTCGACCGCGAGGGCGAGCAAAACGTAGACAAAGGACAAAGGTGCAAAGCCGGTGCCGACAACGATACCAATTGGGGCTGGAACAGTCCATGGCAGGGTGGCAATGAAGGAGTTCATCTTCAAAACGTCAACGAAGAACTTGAACATCATAACGTTGACCATTGGCGTTACAACAAATGGCAGGAAGAAGGTCGGATTCATGATAACCGGCGCGCCAAACAGAATTGGTTCATTGACTGAGAAAGTTACCGGAATTACTGATGCCTTGCCGACTGCCTTGTTTTGAGCTGACTTGGACATCAAAAGGAAGATAAAGGCCAAAACGAAGGTTGACCCGGTACCACCCATGTTCATGACATAGTCCTGGGTGTTGACGGCCAAAACGTGTGAGGCGTGCATCCCGGCATGCATTAAGGAAGTGTTCAGGCCAACGTTGGTAGTTTCAATGGCAGAAACGGCTGGAGCAACGATAGATGGCCCTTGAACGCCGACAAACCAGAAGAAGGCCATGGCGCCGGCGATTAAAGCCAGGCCAAGGTAGGAGTCACTGGCGTGGAAGAGCGGTGAAAGCAGGTTGACGATGCATTGTGACAAGTTGGCATGGAAGGCCGTCTGCAAAACCAAGTTCAAGACCCAGAAGATAATGACTGAGAAAAGCATTGGGAAGATGTCAGTGAAAGTCTGGGCAATGTTTTGCGGAACTTGGTCCGGCATGGTGATGCGGACATTGTGGGTAATGCAGAACTTGTAGATGTTTGGAACGATGCATCCAACCAGGTATGAGGCAACCAGTCCTTGAGTACCCATGTAAGACAGGTCAATGCCAGTCTTTGGGTTGACTACGATGGCAATAATGATGAAGCAGATTTCAGACGCCATGATGACTGACATCGAGTTGATCTGCGTGGTCTTTGGCAGCTTGACGTTCAAGCTGTCCGTCAAATTTTTGGCACAGGTCGCGGTCACGAACAAGGACAGAAGCCCCATGGAATAGTTGTATGGAACAACCAAAGCGTTGGCGACTGCCGTTGGCCAGTAAAAGCCCCAGGCATTTGGAACATAAGCAATCAAACTGAAAATACTTGAGAACAAAATGATTGGCATGGCCGCGATAAAGCCGTCACGAATCGCTGACACATACTTGTTGGCAGCAAACTTCGCGAAAGCAGGCTTCATTTTGTTCATTCTTGCTTCTAAAGCGGGCATTTTTTCTCCTTTAAACTTTTTTACTAACTACACACGATTAATCACAGCACATAATTTTTGTCTTTTCTCCTGGCCTCCGCCTCTTTTCTTAAGCCTTTAAAATGTTTTTTCTTCCTTACTATTTTTACTTTTTCTGTTAAGGAGTCTGGCAATGTGGATTACCAAGTAGAGCCGTTCCAATTTGGAAATTTTGACATCCAGCTCATAACCTATGCGGCTGGCAATTTTGTCAACAATCTGCTCCGCTTCTGGAAAATCATTGCCTATGCTGGCCAGACTGATAGCAGAAATCTGGACTTCCTGCTTTTGACGATCCTTGCGCAAACGGCAGGCAAAATACTTGACGTGGGTCAGAAGGCGCCCATAGTCATCCATATTGTCATTGTTACGGACTATGCCGTTTTTTCTAAGGATATCAGTGACAATATCCACTAACTGATCGTCCAGACTGTCAACCGGCGCGGCTTGAGAGACCCGGTCGCCGTGGGCATTAATGAAATGCAAGGCGATACTATTGCGTTCACTTAACGGAAAATCGACCCGCAAGCGTTCCTTAAAGCCTGTTAAAAAGTCGTCAGCAATCTTATAAGCTTTAGGAAACTTGTCAGAGAGATCCGGCAAGGTGTAGTTGGCTCTGTAGCGCCCTCCTTCAAGCCGCTGATAGGCTGAATAAAGGTGGAGGGTCAGGGTCACGTACAAGTAGCTTTCCACCGCGAAATCATATTTTTTCTGGCTCTGCTCGATCAGCGAATAGCTTACCGCGACAAAATCTGCCGGCACGTCCTCAAGCAGAGTCGTCAGATCATCGACCGTATGCTCATCACGCAGCATAAAAGTGGATACTACTCGCTTATTTTCGATCACATCACCTTTTTTCTTGCCAAACGCCAAACCATTGCCCATTACAATTGCCGGTCTTCCGTCATGGCCATTAACGACCGCGACATTATTGTTCAAAACCTGTACGATCTTCAAGAGCATTTCCTCCTTAAACTTTCTCAGCAGATCTCCATTCCAGTTGCCTAGCATTGAAAACAGCTCTCCGCCCATTTGGGCAGAAAAAAACCGCATCTATAGTCCTTCTGATCAATCAGCAACGAAAAGAGAAACTAAGTGCGGTTTTGCCTAATTTAATAGTAACAATCCATATTCAGTTATAAGTTTTTGCGTGCGATGGTTATTCTAACATAACCGAACACTATATGCAAGCGCTTTTTCAAGATCGCTTTGTCCAAATTTTAGTCGGTAGTCTTGCCTTCCAGTTGGTTGACCCGGTCATACAAGTCGATGATGGTCTTCATCTGGTCCTTCAAAAGCATGGTCGTCATCAAAGTATCTTGGCCATGAACCATGATGAAAGTAACGTCCAGATCCAGCCCGCCGGCTTCTTTACTCAGCAGCTTGGTCTGTTCATTGTGGGCATCGTTGATCGAAGCTTCTGCTTCTTTTACTAGGTCTTTGGCCTTTGAAATATGGCCCTGGCTGGCTTCGTCCATGGCCTTGAGCAGGGCTGTCCGCGCGTCGCCGGCATAAGCAACGATCGCGAAACCGGTCATTGAAATTTCTTCTTTGCTGATAGTTTCTTCCGACATTTTTTACCTCTTTGTTTTTATATCCTGGACTGCCGGCAAAGAAAAACCGCGCCTCAAGGCTCCTTTTACGGAGTCTGAAGCGCGGTTTTGCCTAATTTAATAGTAACAATCCACAATCAGAATAATTTTCTTGCTGACGGTTTTAATAGTAACACCATCCGCCGCTTTTGTAAACCCTTTCAGTGAAATTTTGTTCTTTTTTGTTTATTTCTGCCTGGCTGGCTATTATTTTTTACTTCTAGCCTAATAAGCCGTCCAGCTTTTCTTCACTCATCAAATGGCCTTCCAGAACAAGTTCGCGGACGCTGCGCTTTTCCTTAAGGGCCCGCTTGGCGATCTTGGCTGAGAGCTGGTAGCCCAGGTATGGGCAAAGAACGGTGGCGATGCCGACGCTGCCTTCCTTGAGCTGCTTGCAGCGGCCCTTGTTGGCAGTGATGCCCGTAATGCAGTTTCCTACCAAAGTGTCGATTGCTCCGGTCAAAGCAGTAAATGATTCAAAAAGCTGGTAGAAGACGACTGGTTCAAAGGCGTTCAATTCCAGCTGCCCCGCCTCAGCCGCCATGGTGATGGTGGTGTCGTGCCCGCAGACCAGGAAGGCTGCTTGGCTGACAACTTCCGGGATAACCGGGTTGACTTTGCCTGGCATGATAGACGACCCGTTTTGCTTGGCTGGCAGGTTGATTTCGGCAAAACCGCAGCGCGGACCAGAGGACAAGAGACGGAGGTCGTTGGACATCTTGGACAGGCTGATGGCGCAAGCTTTAAGAGCACCAGAAACTTCCACAAAGGAGTCCAGGTTTTCCGTAGCATCAAAGAGGTCATCCGCCTGCTTGAGTTCAAAGCCAAAGAGCTTGCTCAATTCACCAGCGATGTGGTCTTCATAGTATTGAGAAGCGTTAATCCCAGTCCCGATCGCTGTTGCCCCCAGGTTGATCTCGTGCATTTCCATGGTGGCTTTTTCCAAGCGCTTCTTTAAACGAGCTACCATTGAAGCGTAACCGGCAAAACTGTCGCCCAAGGTCATTGGCACGGCGTCTTGCAGCTGGGTCCGGCCCATCTTGATCACGTCAGAGAATTCATCCGCCTTGATCCGCAAAGCAGCTTCCAGTTTGTCCAGGCTTGCGACCAGCTTCTCGCTAAGCAGGATGGTAGTCATCTTGCCAGCAGTTGGAATGGTGTCGTTGGTGGACTGAGCCATGTTGACCTGGTCGTTCGGGTGAACCAGGTCGTAAGTCCCCCGCTTGCCGCCTAAGAGTTCGTTGGCCCGGTTGGCAATGACTTCGTTCATGTTCATGTTCGCGCTGGTCCCGGCCCCGCCTTGGATTGGGTCAACGATGAAATCACCCGCGAATTTGCCGGCAATCACTTCATCGCAAGCAGTTTTAATCGCGTCAGCCTGCGACTTAGTGAGTAGACCAATTTCGGAATTTACGCTGGCAGCTGCCTTTTTGATCAAAGCCAGGTTGCTCAAGAAAACCGGACTCATCTTTAAGTGAGTGATTTCAAAATTCCGGCTGGCCCGTTCAGCCTGAACGCCGTAGTAGGCGGCTGTAGGGACTTCAAGACTACCAATTGAATCTGCTTCTAATCTGCTTGCTGCTTTCATCTGTTTTTGCCTCGTTTTTTTAGCTCTTTTTTTGATTTCTTTCTATGGCCAATACTATAGTTTAAAATTAGACCAATGTTAAGACCCTTTCCCGTTTTCTTTGCCATCTTTTTGGAAAAGGCTTACAAAAATTAGATTATTAACTTTGTCTGAGGGAAAAATTTATCATCCAAGGCGAAAGAGTTTAGACCAGTCATTAGTGAGACAGAATAAAAGCAAAAAATCATGCAAAAATGAGTTTAATCTCCTAGTTACATTTTGCCTTTTTTTCTCCTAAAACATTGTTTATTTTCGTGGAAGCGGTTAGAATGTTAATGACAAACAAATTGCGACAAAAGGTAACAAAAATGAACACAAAATTTTTAAAAAGTAATTTTGAGCAAATCTTCAAGCAAGAAGCAGCCGACCTCTTTTTCTCACCAGGCCGGATCAACATCATCGGTGAACACACCGACTACAACGGCGGCCACGTCTTCCCTTGTGCCATCAGCTTAGGGACCTACGCCGCTTACGGACCAAGAGAGGACAAGAAGATTGCCATCTGCTCTGGCAATATAAACGATGACCTGGTCGTCTTTGAAATTGGCGACCGCGAATTAGAAAAAGATCCAGACCACAAGTGGATCAACTACTTCAAGGGGATGACCGCCTACGTTCAAGACGAAAGCCGCGAAATTGACCATGGCTTCAACCTCTATGTTTGGGGCAACCTGCCATATGGTGCCGGCCTGTCATCTTCAGCCTCAATCGAAATGCTGATCGGTCACGTGCTGACTGAAGAATACGGGCTGGAGATTGATCCGGTCAAACTCGCTCAGCTCGGCCAGAAGACCGAAAACGAATTTATCGGCCTCTCTTCCGGGATCATGGACCAATTCGCCATCAACATGTCCAAGAAAGACCATGCCATTTTCCTTGACTGTGCCACTCTGAAATACGACTACCTGCCGCTGGATTTGGGCGATTGCGAAATCATCATCATGTCCACCAATAAAAAGCATACCCTGGCCGACTCAGCCTATAACGACCGCGTCCGTGAATGCCAGGAAGCTACCAGAAGGCTGCAGGAAAAGCTCAACATTGACCACTTAGGCGATATTGATGAGAAAACTTTTGACGAATACTCCTACTTGATCAATGATGAGACCCTGCTTAAGCGAGCCCGCCATGCCGTTTTTGAAAACCAAAGAACCATCAAGGCCACTAAAGCCATGCAAGACAAGGATCTGAACCGGTTGGGCCGCTTGATCAACGCCTCCCATGTTTCCCTGCACTTTGACTACGAAGTTACTGGCAAGGAACTGGACACCTTGGTGGAAAGTGTCTGGAAGCAAGATGGCTGCCTTTGCGCCAGAATGATCGGCGGTGGCTTTGGCGGCAGTGCTATCGCCATCGTCAAAGAAGATAAGGCAGAAGAATTCAAGGAAAACGTTGGCAGGATCTACCAAGACACCATCGGCTACGCTGCTAGCTTTTACGAAGCCAAGATCGTTGATGGGACTCATAAACTGTAAAAAATAAGGAGACGAGAAGCCGAAATGCTGATTGAAAACTTTGTGCGAAAAATTATCGCTAATACTGATTATCAAGAAATGGACCGGGTCTACCTCTTCAACCGCCTGCAAGCTTTGGTTGGTGATGGGGACGTCGAAGAAGAGGCTTCCGGCGAAAGCAGCCTGCTGCAGCTGGTTGACCTGGCCGTTAAAAGGGGCAAGATTCCAAACGACGTGACCAGCCGGGAGATTTTGGCCGACCAGCTGGCAGATTTTTTGACTCCTGCCCCGAGTGAGACCAATAGACTTTTCTGGAACAAGTACGACCAAAGCCCAAAGGCAGCTACCGACTGGTTCTATGACCTCTGCACCCATAACAACTATGTTAAAAAGACCGCAATTGCCAAGAATATTGTTTTCTCCGGCAATAGCTCTTACGGCCACCCCTTGGAAATCACCATCAACCTCTCCAAGCCGGAAAAGGATCCCAAGGCCATTGCCGCCGCGGCCAAAAAGAAAGATACTGACTACCCGAAATGCGACCTCTGCCTGGAAAACGAGGGCTACTTAGGCGACTACGGTAAGAATGCCAGAAGCAATTTGCGGATCATCCGCATGAATATTGGCGGGGAGAAATGGGGGATGCAGTACTCCCCTTACGCCTACTTCAATGAACACTGCATCTTTTTGGACCAGATCCATGAGCCAATGGTCATCAAGCAGCAAACCTTGATCAATCTGCTGGAAATCGTCAAGACCTTCCCCCACTACATGGTTGGGTCAAACGCCGACCTGCCAATCGTCGGCGGCTCTCTTCTGTCCCACGAGCACTACCAGGGCGGTGGCCACCGCTTCCCAATGATGAACGCCGCAGTCAAGCAGGAGCTCACTTTTGCCGGCTACCCGCAGGTAAAAGGCGGCATCGTTGACTGGCCAATGAGCGACATCCGCTTGATCAGCCAGGACACTGAAGCCTTGATTGAATTAGGCACTAAGATCATCAAATCCTGGCAAAAGTACAGCGATCCTGACTTGGGGATTGTGGCAGAAAAAGATGGCGTTCATCATCATACGGTTACTCCGATTGCCCATAAGGACGGGGATGAATACGTCTTAGAACTCGTCTTGCGCGACAACAACACCAGCAGTGACTACCCGCTGGGCATTTTCCACCCTCACCAGGACAAGTGGCACATCAAGAAAGAAAACATTGGCTTAATCGAAGTCATGGGCCGGGCCATCTTGCCTGGACGATTAAAGGGTGAGCTGAGCGAAGTCAAGAAATACCTGCTTGGCCAGGATAACCAAATCGCTGAAATTCACCTGCCATGGGCCAAAAAATTGCAGGAAAAGCACCTAGACATTAATGAACAAAACGTTGACCAGATCCTGCAGCAGGAATTGCTGGACGTTTTTGACCAGGTTCTGGCCGATGCCGGGGTCTACAAAGACGACGAAAAGGGTGAAGCTGGCTGGCAAAAGTTCTTAGCCATGATTGCAGCTGAAAACAAATAATAAGAGACAGAAAACAGAAACAAAGTAAAAAGGCATGATTCCCAAACAAATGGAATCATGCCTTTCTTTTGCTGTATTTTGTTTATTTTTCTCCAGCTTACGCCTTAAAGCTGCCCCAGTAGGCGCCGCCGTAGGCCCACTTGAGGTGAGACGGCACCCCGATGTAGTGCATGGAGTAAGTGCCGTTGGTGTAGGACACGTTGAAGCCGTAGTAGTCCCAGTCGCCGTCGTACTTGCCGCCCTGGGTGTTCATCAAGTCCCCGGCGTGCTCCCACTCAGTGTATTGGCTGAGCTGGGTAACCTTGCTCTGGTTGGCGTAGCGGTAACCGAACATCATTGTCTTTAAACCGAAGTAGATGTCCTTCTTCATGGCCGTCATGGTGAGCTTCTGGCCATCCTTAAAGCCCGCCATATCTTCTACATAGTTGTAGTTGCCCGGCAATTTCAAGCCCACCCGCTTGGTGGCCCGGACGATCCCCGGGACATAATGGCCGGTGGCGATCGTCTTCTTGTTTGCCACGTATTCCTTGGAAATTTCAAGGGCCAGCTTCTGGGTTCCCTTGCTGTACTTCCACTTCTTCAGGCCCATTTTTACCCGAGCCTGGTTGATCAAGCGCAAGGAGTAGACGGCCAGAGTCTTGGACTGGCTGGTCGTCAAGTGGCCATTGGTCAATTTGACGATGGTCTTGTCGTCCTTGCTGCTCTCTGGCAAAGCACTTTGGTCAAAAGTATTGACCTGCATCCCCTTGACGTTGATCTTCCGCCACTTCTTCAGCCAAGCCACGTTCTTCTTGTTTTTCAGCCACTTCTTCTGCTGGCTCGAAGACAAAGTAGAGTACTTGTAGGCCTTCTTCAAGTTGGCCTTGGTGTAGCCCTTAGGCAGGGTAAAAACTGCCTGCCGGCTGCTGGCTTCAGCTGGCTTGACTTGACTAATGGTAAAAACTGCTCCCATTGCCAAGGCTGCTACAGTACTTGCAAAAAATTTCTTCATCGTTAAACCTCTGTTTCTCAATTCAAATTCTATCCTATTTCTTCTATTATAACTTGTTTGGCAGCTTTTTTCTCTTTAAAAAAGCAAATGACCAGCAAACAAGCAATGAAACAAAGAAAAATGGTTCCCCGAAAGGAACCATTTTCGCATAGCACGTGTCTAGTCGTTATTAGTACCAGCCGTTAGCCTGCCAGAAGGCCTTGGCTGCAGTCCATGAACCGTAGCGGCTCAGAACGTAGCTGTTGGCAACCTTTTCCTGGTTGGCGGCAGAAGTGTCACCGTTCAAGTAGCTCAAGCTCAATTGGTACTTGCCGTAGTAGTTACCGTTTGAGGCAGTGTATGAGCCGCCGCTTTCCTTGTTTGCGATCCAAGCCTTAGCCGCTTCTTCAGATGATGAAGAAGTTGAGCTTGAAGTGCTTGCGGAAGCAGTTGAAGTTGAAGCAGAAGTGCTTGAACTGGTCGTGCTTGCGCTAGAGCTGGAAGTGTTGGCTGAGCCAGTGTTTGCGCTGTAGCTGTAGTTGTAGCTTGAGCCGTAGCCGTAGTTATTAGCTGATGAGCTGTAGCTCGTAGTGTAGCCAGTAGCCGTTGAGCTGTTAGTGCTCTTGGCCTGGTAACTGTTGCCAGTAGTGGCAGTAGTTGAACTGCTAGTGTTGTTTGCAGTGTTTGCAGTGTTAGTGCTGCTGCTAGTATTCGCGTTGTAAGTGCTGTTTGAAGCAGTTGATGCTTCAGTGGTGTACTTGGCCAAGATCCATTGGCGGTTGCCGATCTTGTACCACTTTTCACCTGAAGCATCGCGGGCGGTCTTAACTACCTGCCATGAGCTGCCGTCCTTAACGGAGCCGGTAACCGTAGCAGTGTGGTAGTTTGACCAAGTTGCAATTGATTGCCCATCAATGTAGTCAACCGTTACGCTGTCACCGATGGTTGCCGCGTCTGCTTGACCGTTCGTGCCTAAGCTGATCGCTGCCACGCCAGTCAAAGCCAAGCCTGCAGCAAATACTGATTTAAGTACGTTAGATTTGATGTTCAAAAAAATTCTCCTTTGTTTGTCGCAAGCTCTCGTCTGCCAAGTTACTTCTCCTTTGGCAAATTCCTTCTTGCTGCTCTTGTGTCATTTGACAGTTTATATGTTAACAGGGCCAAATTTCAAAACGATAGCAAAAAAGTAACGGTCCAGTTAAGAAGAGATTACAGGAAAAAGTCTTTTTGTAACATTTGTAATATTTCCTCGCTAAAAATATCGCTGGAAGCAAAAAAGACACCACGCAAACGCGTGATGTCTTGGTATGGGTCGTCAGGGGATCGAACCCTGGACACCCGGATTAAGAGTCCGGTGCTCTGCCAGCTGAGCTAACGACCCAAATGGATTATTTAATTGGCGCCGAAGCGCGATGGGTCGTCAGGGGATCGAACCCTGGACACCCGGATTAAGAGTCCGGTGCTCTGCCAGCTGAGCTAACGACCCAAATGGATTTATTTAATTAGCGCCTAAGCGCGATGGGTCGTCAGGGGATCGAACCCTGGACACCCGGATTAAGAGTCCGGTGCTCTGCCAGCTGAGCTAACGACCCAAATGGGTTATTTAATTGGCGCCGAAGCGCGATGGGTCGTCAGGGGATCGAACCCTGGACACCCGGATTAAGAGTCCGGTGCTCTGCCAGCTGAGCTAACGACCCAAGTGGGCTGCGGCTGACTTTCGTCAACCGACATTTATTTATTATACAGAAATGCGCCAGGAATGCAAGCCTTTTGGCAAGATTTTTGCTCAAAAACTTGCTTTTCCTCTCCAGCCCTCCTAAAAAACTTCTCTTTCCACCTTATTTTTGCCAAAAAGCACCCCGCGGGGCGACTTCCAGCCGGCGGATCTCATCCTTTAAGCCCGCCTCTCTGACCGCGTCGACAAAGTCGCTGATATGCTGGGGGTCAACCAGACTCATGATGGTCGGGCCCGCCCCAGACAGGTAGGTCGCTACCGCCCCGTGCTCATGGCCTACATTGCGGATGATCTCCAGTTCCGGTACCAGCTGGCTTCTGTAGCGCTCATGGAAGAGGTCAGCCTCCATTAACTCCCCGGCCTTTTCATAGTCCTGGGCAAAAAGCGCCGCTACCGCTGTATTAGCCACGGCGCTGGCCTGGACCGCGTCTTTAAAAGAAAGTTCCTTGGGCAAAACCGCCCGGGCATCGCTGGTCTTCAAGTTGTAGGCCGGGATATAGGCGATCATGGCAAATGGCGGCACCGGGGCCTTAACAGCCGTAAAGTGGCCGTTGACCTTGCAGCCGACAACCAGGCTGCCCAGGATGGTCGGAGCCACGTTATCCGGGTGCCCTTCCAGTTGAGCCGCGATTTCGATTTTTTCATGCGGGGCCAAGTGGAGCTGGCCCAGCTGGTCAGCCAGCTCGATCCCGCCAACGATTGCGCTGGAACTAGAGCCCAGGCCATGAGCCAGGGGGATGTCTGACTCAACCCGCAAGTGCTGGGGAGTTAAATCTGGCTTGACGCTTAAAGCCGCTTGGACGATCATGTTGCCTTTCCCGCTCGGCAGGTCCCCTAAGTTATGGTCTACCTGCCAGTGGTCGCTTTCGCCCAAGACTTCAATGGTCAGGTACAAGGAGATGGCTACTCCAATGGAGTCGAAACCCGGGCCCAGGTTGGCGCTGGATGCTGGAACTTTGATTTTCACGCTTCTTCACCTCAATAATTGGCAATTGCTGACTTTTTAATCATTCTATCATGTTTTCTCTTTTAGAAAAATGATTTCCCCGCTATAATTAGCCATAAAGGAAAAAATTTCGCGCATCTGACTTTTAGGGAGGATTTATGATTTACCGCAGTACTCGCAGCCAAGGGCAGGAAGTTACCGCCGCCCAGGCAATCGTTCAAGGTCTGGCCCCAGACGGCGGCCTTTTCGTGCCCAAAGAATTCCCGGCTCCATTCTCAGCCGCTGAATTGAAGGAAATTTTTGCCCTGCCTTACCAGGAAATGGCTAAAAAGATCCTGGCTCTGTTCTTGACCGACTACAGCGAAGAGCAGCTGGCAGAGATCGTTAAAGGCGCCTATGGCCAGCAATGGGATGACGAGAGAATCGCCCCGCTGACTGATAAGAAAGCCGGCAATTACTACCTGGAGCTCTTCCACGGTCCGACTCTGGCCTTTAAGGACGTAGCCTTGCAGTGCCTGCCCCGCTTGATGAAGACGGCCTTGGAGAACGCAGACGACCAGCGGGGAATCGTTATTTTGACCGCTACTTCCGGGGATACCGGGACTGCCGCCATGCGGGGCTTCCAGAGCTTAGACAAGACCCGGGTTATCGTCTTTTACCCTTACCAAGGGGTGGCTCCAATCCAGCTTAAGCAGATGCTGAGCGAAAACAGCGACAACACCGTGGCTGTAGCAGTTGAAGGCAACTTTGACCAGGCTCAGAGCCGGGTCAAGCAGATTTTTAACGACCAGGACATGAACAAGTTGCTGGCTGACCATGACTTGACCTTCTCCAGCGCCAACTCCATGAATGTCGGCCGCCTTTTGCCCCAAGTCGTCTACTACTTCGCCGCCTACAAGCAGCTGCTGGACCAAGGGGCGATTGCATTCGGCGATCCTGTCAACTTCTCCGTGCCAACTGGGAACTTTGGCGATATTCTGGCCGGCTATTATGCTAAAAAACTGGGCCTGCCAGTTGGCCGCCTGATCTGCGCTTCCAACAAGAATAATGTCTTGACCGACTTTTTCAAGACGGGCAAGTATGACAAAAAGCGGGACTTCTACGTGACCAACTCTCCGTCCATGGACATTCTGGTTTCCAGCAACCTGGAGCGCCTGCTCTTTGACCTCTGCCAGGACCCAGACACGGTCAAGGGCTTGATGGAGCAGCTGAACACTAAGGGCGAATACCAATTGCCGGAAGACATGCAAAAGAAATTGTCTGGCTTCTGGGCTGACTACGCGACTCCAGAAGAAATCGAAGGCGAAATCAAGCGGGTTTACGCAGAAAGCAGCTATGTCATCGACCCGCACACGGCTGTCGCTTCTTTAGCCGCCAAGCGCTTTAAGGCAGAAGACGACCAGCCTACCGTCGTCCTCTCTACCGCCAGTCCATACAAGTTCCCGGAAACTGTATACCACGCGATCAGCGGGCAAAACGTTAAGGAAAAAGGCCTGCCAGCTCTTAAGGAACTGACTGATTTGACCGGCCCTGCTCCAAAGGCCATGGAAGCCTTCTTAGGCCACAGCTCCCGGGAAATCGTCATCCCGGCCGACGACATGGCAGACGAAGTCAAGCGGCAGCTGGATTTGGACTGATTTTTTAAAAAAGATATAGAAACTAGCTAAAAATCAACAAGATAAACGAAAAGCAGCTCAGGATTTACTCCTTGAGCTGCTTTTGCCGTGTAATTGGAAATAAGAAATAAAAAGAAAATAAAAAATGGAGGATACAGGGCTCGAACCTGTGACCCTCTGCTTGTAAGGCAGATGCTCTCCCAGCTGAGCTAATCCTCCATATGACCCGTACGGGATTTGAACCCATGTTACCGCCGTGAAAGGGCGGTGTCTTAACCACTTGACCAACGGGCCATTTATTTTGCTTGGCCTTTTCGCAAGGCACGATTACTAGTATACCCGATCCAGGAGAAAAAGCAAGGGGCTAACGCAAAAAACTTATTATTTTTATTTGCAAAAAGCTCTTGCACTTTTCCCTGCCTTTGCTATACTAGTAGATGTGCTTGCGGGCGTGGCGGAATTGGCAGACGCGCAAGACTAAGGATCTTGTGACCGCTTTTGGTCGTGGAAGTTCAAGTCTTCTCGTCCGCACTAAGCGAAAGGAACTGGTTTGTCCAGTTCCTTTTTTTCTTTCTCCGAGAACTTTTTTGCTAAAATATTCTTAGAGTGCTAATTGAAAAGCAAAGCTCTAAGTAAAATAAGTTGTAAGAAGTACACTTTTAAAGGAGAAAAACATATGACTGAATTAAACTGCCGCTTGGCCACCAGCGCCGATTTAGACGCCCTCTGCCAGTTCTACCAGGATATCTGCGACCACCAAAAAGAGGACCAGTACGGGGCCGACTGGCACTGGGGAATCTACCCGGCTGAACAGGACATCAAAGAAGCCATCGACCAAAAGCGGGCCGTAATCGGACTCAAAGACGGCAAGATTGCTTCCGCCGGCATCTTAACTGTTGGAAGCGACCCCCTTTACAGCAAATTTGCCTGGCCTACCCCAGCTGAAGATAACGAAATCGCCGTTCTCCACCTTTATGGCGTTCACCCTGCTTTCCGCCGGCAAGGCCTGTCTGGCATTCTTTTGACCTTCATCAAGGACCACGCCAAAGAACTTGGCTGCAAGGCGATCCGCTTAGACAGCATGGCCGGTAACGTCCCTGCCCGCCGCCTCTATGAAAAGAACGGCTACCGCTTCGTCAGCCAGGAAACGGTCCACTACGACGACATCGGCGACACCAAGGTTGACCTGCTTGAATTAGCCTTATAACAAGAAAAATCCACAAGCTCAGCTTGTGGATTTTTTCTCTGTTCTTATTTATTTCTTTCTATTCCTTGTTCTTGCTTTTTTCCCGCCATTCCTTGGCCCGCCGGTCGGGCAAGAACCACATCAGCATGACCAGAGCCATAAAGACCCAGGATAAAACCGGCCAAGCAAAAGCAGACAGGGCGATCCCCAAATTCGCGGCCAGGGTCAAGTAGCCCTTGATCCCCATATTAACCCGCAAGTCCTGGCTGTCGCAGGCAATCTGCCAGGCAAAGTGCTGCAAGAGGATAAAACTGACCGAGGTCAAAAAGAGAACCAGGCCATAAAAGAACAAGGGCGGCCCAGCCAGGGGATTTTTACCCACCCAAGCCGTAGCTAAGGGAATCAAAGACGACATGAAGAGCCAGACCATGTTGGTCCAGATTACCTTGTGGTTGACTGACGGCAAAGCGTGGGTGATGTTGTGGTGGTTGACCCAGTAAATAGCCATATAAAAGAAGCTGAGCAGGTAGATGGTCAGCTGCGGGACAAGCGGCTTTAGGGCCTGGAAAGTTGCTTCTTCCGGGGCCTTCATTTCCAGGACCATGATGGTGATGATGATGGCCAAAACGCCATCGCTGAATGCTTCCAAGCGGTTCTTGTTCATTTTTCCTCCAAAACAGAAATACTCAATATGCGCGTTAAAAATACTTTTATTGTCTCTTAACCATTTTAGCCTACTTTTGCCAAAAAGAAAAAGCCTGGCAAACCCAGGCTAAATTCTATCAACTTTACTCTTGATTCTTGTAATCAGCTTCCATTTCTTGCGGGTCTTCCGCCTCTTCTTCATCGAAGCTGTATTCCATCTTCTTGTTGCGGTCCTTCATAAAAGCATAGGCAATCTCAACCGCGTAGACCAAGAGGCCGACCAAGCCAAAAGCCAGAAGGAACAGGCAAACGCGTTTCTTCTTTTCCATGCTTGTCACCTTATTTCTATTGACAAAAATTACTTCCTAATTTTATTATAAGCGCTTTTATAAAAAATAACAGGCAAAAAAACGATCAGCACAAAGGAAAAAGCATCCCTCTTAGGAGATGCTTAAACAGTCTGGTTTCTGAGCAGCTTGACCGGGAGCAGGTAACTGTTTTGGGCCAGCTTCTTCTCCGGATCCGCGATCCGCTCGTAAAGCAGCTTGACCAAAGTCCCGGCTAAATCCGGAATCGGCTGGACGATCGTGGCTAGTTCTGGCACATAATTCTGCACCAGCTGGGTCCCGTCAAAGCCGACTATTTTCAAGTCCTCCGGCACCTTGATTCCTAACTTCTTAGCTTCTTTTAAGAGCAGGATCGCCGTCAGGTCGTCTGAGCAAAAGACCCCGTCGATTTTCCGGCCGCTGGTCAAGAGTTCCCGGAGTTCCCGGCCCTTGGCGGCTGGCAATTCGTAAAAGGCTGACCGGGCAGTGTGGACCGTCAACCCCGCCGCGGCTACCGTATCCGCGTAGCCATCAAAGCGGCGAGAAGTCGGATTTCCCGTCTTGACCGGGTTGCCGACAAAGTAAATATGGCCGCATCCCGCGTCCAAGAGAGCCTGGGTGGCCAGGCAGCCGCCCTGGTAGTTGTCGCTAGTCACGATCGGCACCTGGTCGGACAAGTCCCGGTCAAAAGACACGATCGGCAAGCCGTAGCGCCGGTATTCTTCAATGCCCAGGTTGTGCGAACCCGCGATGATCCCGTCGACCTGGTTGGCCTCCAGCATCCGCAGATAACGCCGTTCTTTCTCACTGTCCTGGCCGGCATCACAGAGCAGCATCTTGTAGCCGTCCGCTTCCAGCTTGTCCTCAATTGCCGCAACCAGTTCCGCGAAGAAGGGATTGGTGATGCTGGGCATGATCACCCCAATCATCTTGGTCTGCTTGCCCTGCAAAGACCGGGCCAGGGTGTTGGGCTGGTAGTTCAGCTCCCGCATGGCCGCGTAGACCCGGTCCCTGGTCTTCTGGCTGATGTAGCCGTAATTGTTGATCACCCGCGACACCGTGGTTGGTGAGCAGCCAGCTTTTTCCGCCACATCAGTTAATTTTGGCCTCATCGTCATCCCCTCTTCTGTTATCCTACATGTCCTTTAACCGCCAAGTCTTGGCCTGGTAGTCAACATCACTATCCATCTTAACAAAACTTTGTCCATTTTGAGCAAAAAATCTACCCGTGATGACTTCTTCGCCGCCGTTGACAAAAATTTCAAAGAGGGAGTGGTCGACAAAGATCCGCAGATCCAGGTCTTCCCCGGCTGGTAACTTCACCGTCCGACTAGTCCCGTAGTCTGGGTTGACGGCCTTGCCGCATTCACCCCGGTCAACGGTTAAACGGGCGTGCTTGCCGGTCTTAAAGCGCAGCTTGATGCCATTCTTGCCCTCGCTGTCCGCGGCCAAGACCAGCATACCCTTCTGCCCCTTCTTGATCGTCAGTCTAAGTTCGCTTTGCGCACCTGCATCGAAGGCCAAATCGCCAGTGAAGTCTTCTTCAGCTTCTCTCAAGCTCTTCATGGCCTTGACCGGCTTTTGGATCAAGCGGCCGTGCTTTAAAGACAAGCGCTTGACCTGGCTTAAGCAATTAGCCCAGCCTTCATCGTCGCTTGGGTAAGTCATGTCCGGCAGGCCAACCCAGCTGATCGCGTAAGCGTGGCCGTCCGGGGCATTAAAGGCTTGGGTAGCGTAAACGTCAAAGCCCCCGTCCAGGTTGATTGGGGCCTTCTGCTTTGTCTCAAAGTGGCCGGTCTCAAAGTCGAAGCTTTCCCCAACCCAGTACATGTTTGGGTAGACATTCTGGTAGTCGGTCACGTTCTTGTCCAGGCCCTGCGGGCAGAAGATGAAGACTGGCTTGCTGTCAACGAAGACCAGGTTCGGGCATTCAACCATGTAGCCCATGTCCGGCAGGTCAACATAACCCAAATCCTGCCATGGACCAGTTAATTCGTCAGCCTTGTAAAGACTGATCTTGCCGGCCTTGGTCTCCTTGTCTTGGGCGCCAAGGATGGCATAATACTTGCCGCCGTGCTCCAAGATCTGCGGGTCACGGAAGTGTTCAGTCACATGCTCTGGCGCGTTGATCAAAGGCGTCTCCAGCTTGGTTACTTTTCCATCTTCATCCATCCAGGCCCCAACCTGGTAGGAGTGGCGGACCCAGTTTTCGTCGCGGACATTGCCCGTGTACATCAGAAAAAGCTTGTCACCAATTGCTCTGGCTGAGCCGGAATATGCCCCATGGCTGTCCAGCGGACTGTCAGCGTAAACAGCTTCGCCCAAGTTCTCCCAGTGAACCAGGTCGGAACTGGTCAAGTGGACCCAGGACTTCAAGCCGTGCACGGCCCCAAACGGATAAGCCTGGTAGAAGACCTGCCAGCGGCCATTATAGTAGGAAAAGCCGTTAGGATCGTTCAAAAGGCCTGAAGTTGGCCGGATGTGGTAGTGCAGCTGGTAGTCTGACCGGGCTGCCTGGCTCTGCAATTTGAGCAAAGTCTTGGCATCCCATTTCTCATAAGGAAGATATCTTTTTTCTCTTGTCCATTCCATATTAAGCAACCTCCGCCTAATCACTAATCTCTTCTTTTATTTTTTAGCTTCATTTGCCAGATTATTGTCACGCAAAAAACTTCTGAATAATCAGCACTTTATCACTTTCTATTTTATGGTTGAAGCGCTAACATGTCAAACGGTTAACAGGCCTTTTTCACTTAACAGAACTTTTATAAAATATTTTCTGTCAAACGATTGACATATTTGTCAGAAACCGTTATCATGTTAAGTGAATTAGAGAAAAGCGTTTTCAGAGGATAAGGAGAGTGTTTCTCGTGGCAATGAATTACAATGCAGTTGCCAAGCGGGTGATCGCTGCCGTAGGTGAAGACAACCTGGTAGCAGCTGCCCACTGTGCAACGCGTCTGCGTTTAGTCTTAAAAGACGATACCAAGATCGACCAAGCAGCCTTGGACAAGGATCCTGACGTTAAGGGTACCTTCAAGACTGACGGCCAGTACCAAGTCATCATCGGGCCTGGTGACGTTGACAACGTCTACAGCGAACTGATCAAGCAAACCGGCCTGTCTGAAGTTTCTACCGACGACTTGAAGAAGATCGCCGCCAGCGGCAAGAAGGTCAACCCAGTTATGGCCTTCATCAAGCTCTTGAGTGACATCTTCGTGCCAATCATCCCAGCCCTGGTTGCGGGCGGTTTGCTGATGGCCTTGAACAACTTCTTCACCAGCCCTGGCCTGTTCGGGCCTAAGTCCCTGGTGCAAATCAACCCAGCCATCAAGGGCCTGTCTGACATGATCCAACTTATGTCAGCTGCCCCATTCATGTTCCTGCCAGTTCTGGTCGGTATTTCCGCCGCTAAGCGTTTCGGGGCCAACCAATTCCTCGGGGCGGCAATGGGCTTGATCATGACCACCCCACAGCTGGCCGGCTCAACCCACTACTGGAACATCTTCGGTCTGCACGTAGCACAAACCAACTACCAATACCAAGTTATTCCAGTCCTGGCAGCCATCTGGATCTTAGCCTTCTTAGAGAAGCGCCTGCACAAGGTCCTGCCAAGCGCGGTTGACTTTACCTTCACCCCGCTTCTGTCAATCATGATCACTGGCTTCCTGACCTTCACCATCGTCGGGCCAGTGATGAAGACCGTTTCTGACTGGATCACCAACGGCTTCGTATGGCTGTACGACACTGCTGGCTTTGTCGGCATGGGTCTGTTCGGTCTTTGCTACTCAGCTATCGTTATGACTGGTTTGCACCAAAGCTTCCCGGCCATCGAAACTCAATTGCTGGCTGCCTTCGCTGCCGGCAAGGGCGCGGGCGACTTCATCTTCGTTGTTGCTTCCATGGCCAACGTTGCTCAAGGTGCCGCAACCTTCGCTATCTGGTTCTTGACTAAGAACGAAAAGATGAAGGGTCTGTCTTCATCAGCCGGTGTTTCTGCCCTCCTGGGTATCACCGAACCAGCCCTCTTCGGGGTTAACTTGAAGTACCGCTTCCCGTTCTTCTGCGCCTTGATCGGGTCCGGTGTTGCTTCAGCCCTTGCAGGTCTGCTGCACGTTGAAGCTGCATCCCTTGGTTCTGCCGGTTTCCTGGGCTTCTTGTCCATCTACCCAAAGACCATCCCAATGTACGTTGTATGTGAACTTGTTTCCTTCGCTATCGCCTTCGCCTTGACTTTCTTCTGGGGCAAGGGCCACTTAAAGGAAGAAGTTGCCAGCGTTGAAGGCGAATCCGGCGTCAGCGCTGAAACTGAAGTTCCAGCTGAACAACAAGTTGAAGCTGCCAAGACTGCTGGTCTGGAAGACGAAGTAGTTCTGGCACCTGTAGACGGCGTTTCTGAAGACCTGTCAGCCGTAAATGACGAAGTCTTCTCCCAAAAGCTCATGGGTAACGGGGCTGCCATCGTTCCTAGCGACGGCAATGTCTACGCTCCAGTTACCGGTACTGTTTCCGTTGCCTACAAGACTGGCCACGCTTACGGGCTTAAGTCTGACAACGGGGCTGAAGTCCTGATCCACATCGGTCTGGACACGGTTAACTTGAACGGCCAGCACTTTAAGTCCCTGGTCACTCAAGGCCAGCACATTGAAAAGGGTGAAAAGATCGGTGAAGTTGACCTGGATGCCGTCAAGGCTGCCGGCTACGACACCACTGTCATGGTTGTCATCACCAACACCCCTTCATACAACGAAGTAGACCGGGTTGAAGCAACTGACGTAAAGCACGGCGACAACTTGATTGCTTTAACTGCTCACTAATCAAAAACTATTACTACCATGAAGCAGCCCTGCCTGGGCTGCTTTTCCTTTTATTGAAAGCCTTATTTTGAATTTACATGAGATTTTTTCTTGCATCTTGGCAAGGACATGACTAAGATTTAAATTAAGCCAAATTAGAGAGAACTGTTTAGCACGGGGAGGAATTTAAGCATGACTTTACGAGTTGGTATTTTAACGAGCGGCGGCGACTGCCAGGCGCTCAACGCGACCATGCGGGGCCTGGCCAAGACCCTTTACAACTGTGTTGACGACGTGGAAATCATTGGTTTCAAGCGGGGCTACTACGGCTTGATGCATGAAGACTACGTCAAGATGAAGCCGCGGGACTTCTCCGGCATCATTAACGAAGGCGGGACGATTCTGGGCACTTCCCGCCAACCATTCAAGGAAATGCGGGTTATCGTTGACGGCTTTGACAAGGTCGCTGCCATGAAGAAGACCTACAAGAAGCTCAACCTGGACGCTTTGGCTGTTTTGGGCGGCAACGGGTCCCTTAAGTCAGCCAACATGCTGGCCCAAGAAGGCCTGAACGTGATCGGTCTGCCAAAGACCATCGACAACGACACTTGGGGCACCGACTACACCTTTGGTTTCCAAAGCGCCATTGACATTGCCACCAGATACCTGGACGACATCCACACTACTGCCCAAAGCCACTCCCGGGTCTTCGTCGTAGAAGTCATGGGTCACAAGGTTGGCCACATCACCCTGGCTGCTGGTCTGGCTGCCGGCAGCGACATCATCCTTTTGCCGGAAATTCCTTACGACATCAATGTCGTAGCTAAGAAGATCAAGCAACGGCAAAAGGCTGGCAAGGGCTTCACGGTTATTGCCGCCGCTGAAGGAGCAATTTCCAAGGAAGACGCTGCCCTGCCTAAGAAGAAGTACAAGGCTAAGGTAGCGGCTAGAAACGGCATCAGCGTGGTTAACGAAATCGCTGGCCAATTGCAAGAAGTTCTGCCAGACTCTGAAATCAGAACGGCGGTTATCGGCCACGCTCAACGGGGCGGCCGGCCAGATGCCTACGACCGGCAAATCTCAACCCGCTTCGGGATTGAAGGCGCCCGCCTCATCATGAACCGGTCCTTTGGCCGCCTGGTTGTCTTGAAGCAAGGCGAAGTCGACTCTATCGCCCTAGAAGACACTGCCGGCAAGCTCAAGTACGTTGACCCGAATGGCAAGACCGTCAGCAACGCCCGCCTCATGGGCGTCACCTTCGGGGACAAGTAAGAGCCTATAATTCTTAACAGCATACAAGCACAAAAAAGAAGCATCGCGTTAGCGGTGCTTCTTTCTTTGTTGTTAACTTCTCTGCTTTACTTCAGCAATTCGCTGATGGCGTCTTGGAAGCTTTCAGCTGCCTTTTCAGCAGTTTCGATGTCAGCCTTGTTGACGCCGACGTAAGCCTTGATTACTGGTTCAGTACCAGATGGGCGAAGGGCTACCCAAGTTTCGTCATCCAAGAAGTACTTCAAGACGTTTGACTTCGGGAAGCCAGTCAATGGAGTTTCTTCGCCGTTTTCGAGCGTAACTTGTTCTTGGTAGTCTTCGATCTTGACTACCTTGACGCCGTTGATTTCACTGAGGCGTTCTTCTCTCAGCTTGCTCATCAGTTCAGCCATCTTCTTTTGCCCGCCAATCCCTGGCATTTCAATTGCCCGGGTGATTTCGTAGGCAACGCCGTACTTCTTCCAGATTTCCTGCAGGCCGTCAAAGACAGTCATGCCCTTGGAAGCGTAGTAGCTGGCAACTTCAGCGAACATCAAGGCCCCTTGCATGGCGTCCTTGTCACGGGCGAAGGCTTGGAAGAGGTAGCCGTAGCTTTCTTCAAAGCCCATCAGGAACTTGCCGTCGCCTTCCTTGTTCATCCGGTCGACTTCTTCACCGATGTACTTGAAGCCAGTCAAAACAGACTTGGTCTTGATGCCGAAGTCCTTGGCAATCTTGAATGGCAAGGCACTGGAGACGATCGAGGTAACGATTTCGTAGTCTGGAGTCAGCTTGCCTGAGTCCTTCAAGTTTTGCAGAAGGTAGTAAGACATCAAAGTAGCGATTTGGTTCCCAGTCAAAACTTGGAAGTCGCCCTTGTCGGTTCTGACGCAGGCCCCCATCCGGTCAGCATCCGGGTCAGTAGCCACGATCATGTCAGCACCGATTTCGTTGGCCAGTTCCACGCCTGGGTTGAAGACGTCACGGAATTCCGGGTTAGGCTTCTTGCAAGTTGGGAATTCTGGGTCCACAATTGCTTGGCTTGGCACTGGAACGACGTTGCTGAAGCCGCCCCGTCTGAAGGCGCGGTCATAAAGCATCTTGCCCGTCCCGTGCAAAGGAGTGTAAACGATCTTCAGCTTGTCGGCGTTTTCCTTGATCATGTCCTTGTTGACATTGACCGTTTCCAGCTTAGCCAGGTAGGCTTCGTCGACGTCTTCACCGATCAATTGCAAAGTGCCTTCGGCACGCAGCTTCTTGACTGGAGCTGCCTTAACGCTGAAGATGTCTTCAACCTTTTGGGCGTAGGCAAAGAGGCGGTCGGCGTTTTCTGGCCCCATTTGGGCGCCATCTTCACCGTAAGCCTTGTAGCCGTTGTACTGCTTGGCGTTGTGGGAAGCAGTGATGTTGATCCCGGCAAAGGTGTGCAGGTAGCGGACAGCGAAGGACAGTTCCGGCGTTGGACGCAGGTCGTCAAAGAGGTAGACGTGAATGCCGTGAGCCCCCAAAACGCGGGCAGCGTGAGTTGCCAGTTCGCGTGAGTTGTAGCGTGAGTCAAAAGAAATTACCACGCCGCGCTTCTTGGCTTCTTCGCCGTTTTCGTCGATCAGGCGGGCCAGGCCTTCAGTTACCCGGCCGACCGTGAAGACGTTGATCCGGTTGGTCCCTGGTTCCAAGAGCCCCCGCATCCCGGCAGTACCGAAGTTGATGTCCTGGCCAAAGGCGTCTTCGACCCACTTGTCGTCACCACCTAATTCAGCCATTTGTTCAGCTAAATCTTCTGGCAAAGCAGCTTGTTTCCATTGTTCAAAAATTTCTTTTGCGTCCATTTATATATTCCTTTTTATTCTTTTTCATTCCTGTCCAGCTTAAATGTCTTCAACAGATAAGCCTTCTGAGCTATGCTTTCTTGATCCAGTATATCACTTACCAGCTCTCCAATCTTCTCTGGCAGGCAATATGTTTGAAATTCTCCCGCGTCCAGGATCATATCCTGGTCGGTCTTATTGTAGCAGTAAATGACCAGTTTCCTTTGGTTGAAGCGGACTAAAGCGTTGATGCCGTAAGCAATCTTGACATAGCCGACTTTCCCGTCGACCAAAGCCCGGTTTGCCCGCCGCCAGTGGGCCAGTTCCTTGACTTCTTTTTCCAAAAAGTCGCTTTCCTTGCCCCATGGGAAGTAGCGGCGGTTGTCCGGGTCCTTGTCCCCTTCCAGGCCGGCTTCATCCCCGTAATAGATGCAGGGAACGCCAGGCACGGCGAACAAGAGGCCAAAGGCCAGGGCCACCAGCTTCTCGTCTCCCCCCAAGACGGTCTTAATTCTGGCCGTGTCGTGGGTGCCGATGTTGTTCAGGCAGTTTTCCAGAAAGGCCTTAGGATAGTTCTCAACCAGCTTCTCCAGGTCATTCAAGGCGGCCACTTCTTCCGTTTCGTTATTGGCCTGCAAGAGCGAAACGATAAAGTTGCGGACCGGATAGTTCATGGTCCCGGTCAGGTTGTCCCCGGCCATGTAGGTCCGGAATTCACTGTTGACGAACTTGTGGGAGGCGTCTTCCCAGACTTCCCCGATCAAGACATGGCAGTCTTCGTTTTGCAGGCGCTCGCGGATTTCCCGCAAGAGCGGCATCGGAAGCTCGTCAGCCACGTCCAAACGCCAGCCATCGACATGCATCCGGGTCCACTTGGCTAAAACGCCATCGGGACCGCAGATGAAGTTCTGGTAGTCAGCATTGTTCTTGTTGACTTCTGGCAGGGTAGTTACCCCCCACCAGGACTGGTACTTGGTCGGGTAGTTGATGAAGTTGAACCAGGAGTAGTAAGGCCCTGTCTTGTCTGTGACCGCGCTCAAGAAGTACTTGCTGTCTGCCCCGACATGGTTGAAGACCCCGTCCAAGATCAAGGAAATTCTGTTTTTGTGCAGGTCCTTGATCAGGTTCTTAAAGTCTTCTTCAGTCCCCAGCATGGGGTCGATCTTCATGAAATCCTGGGTGTCATAGCGGTGGTTGCTGGAAGACTGGAAGATCGGGTTCAAATAGATGGCCGTCACTCCCAAATCTTTTAAATAGGGAATCTTTTGCCGGATACCTTCGAGGTTGCCGCCAAAAAAGTCCCAGCGGGCAATATCGCCATGCTCGTCCTTAATGTAGTAAGGACTGTCTTCCTTGGTCGCGTAGATGAAACTGTCCTTCTTGCGGCCCTGGATCTCCCCATGCGGGTTGCCGTTGTTGAAGCGGTCAGGAAAAATCTGGTAGACCACCCCCTGGGTGTACCAGGGAGCCTGCGGGACTGCCCGGTCATAGCAGGTCAGCTGGAAAGTCCGGATGTCCCGGCTATCCTGGGTAATCTCGCTTTCGCCAAAACCATCCTGGCTTCTTTGCAGGAAGTAGTACTGGTCATTTTGCTTGATATTGAAGTAGTAATAGTAGAGCCCGGAGCTGCTGATCTTGACGCTGGTCTCATACATCTTGCTTTCATCATTGTAAGTCAAGGGGTAGGCTACCGGCGACTCATTGTTTTTGGTCAGCCAGAGGGTAATCTCCTGGATCTCTTCATCGACTTCAACCGCCCACTTGACGCTGGTATTGGCCTGCGTGGCGCCAAAGGGCTGCTTGTATTTGGTGTCCCAAGAATTAAAAATAGCTCTCATCAGTCACTCTTACGCTTTTTCAGCGTCAAATTCCACCTTGTCCAGGTGCCAGATTTCACTGGCATAGCGTTCAATGGTCTTGTCAGCGTCAAAGCGTTCAGAGTGAGCGATGTTGACCAGGCTCATCTGGGCCCATTGCCGCTTGTTTGCCCAAACCTTTTCAACCAGCTTCTGGGCCTTCAAGTAGGCTTCAAAGTCGGCCAAAACCAGGAATTCTTCGTTGTCCTTCAAGAAGTCGTCGTAAAGGGCCCGGCCTTCGCTGACGCAGTCTGGAATAGTCCCGTCAATCAAGGCGTCAACCGTCTTCTTCATGACCGGGTCGCTTTCGTAAAGGTCGCGTGGGTGGTAGGAGTGGTTTGCGTAGTAGTTGTAAACTTCATCCTTGTCCAAGCCGAAGGCAAAAATGTTGTCGCTGCCGACCGCGTCCTTGATTTCGATGTTGGCCCCGTCCATAGTCGCCACCGTCAAAGCCCCGTTGGCCATCAGCTTCATGTTGCTGGTCCCGCTGGCTTCCTTGGTGGTCGTTGAGATCTGTTCACTGAGGTCAGCTGCCGGAATGATTTGTTCAGCCAGGGAAACATTGTAGTTTTCCAGGAAGACAACCTTCAGCTTGCCCTTGATGTCTGGGTCATTGTTAACCAGGTCAGCTACAGAGTTGATCACCTTGATGACCTGCTTGGCAAAGACATAGCTTGGGGCAGCGATGGCCCCAAAGATGACTACCCGCTTCGGATGGTCGATGCCGGCCTTGAGGTCTTGGTAGAGCTTCAGAACGTGGAGCAGCTTCAAGGTTTGCCGCTTGTAGGCGTGCAGACGCTTGACCTGAACGTCAAAGATGGCTTCAGGGTCAACCACGATGCCGGTCTTGGCCTTGATGACCTTGGCCAGCTTCTTCTTGTTGGCCAGCTTGATTTCCTGCAGGCTGGTCAAGGTTGCGGTGTCGTGATAGAACTTTTCAAACTTCAGCATTTCCTTGCTGTCAAAGCGCCAGTCGGTCCCAATGGTCTTGTCCAAAAGCTTGGCCAAATCCGGGTTGGCGATTTGAATCCAGCGGCGCAGGGTGATCCCGTTGGTCTTGTTGTTGAAGCGGTCTGGGTAGAGCTGGTAGAAGTCGCGCAAAACTTCGGTTTCCAATAGCTGGGTGTGCAGGGCAGCAACCCCGTTGACTGAGTGGGAACCGATGATGGCCAGGTGGGCCATGTGGACTTGCCCGTTCTTGACGATTCTGGTTCTTTCAATCACGTCGCCGGAAACCTTGCCTTCCAGGCCAGCCACGTAGCGGCGGTCGATTTCCTTAACGATGTCAAAGAGCCGCGGCAAAAGCTGACTGAACATGCCTACGTCCCACTTTTCCATGGCTTCAGCCATGATGGTGTGGTTGGTATAGCTCATCACTTGGACAGTAATTTCCCAGGCCTTGTCCCAGTCCATCCGGTATCTGTCGACCAAAAGGCGCATCATTTCAGCCACGCACATGGCCGGGTGAGTGTCATTGATGTGAACGGCAACGTACTTCGGCAAGTCAGGCAGGCCTTCTTCGCCATAGTCCTTCACAAAGTTGTTCAAGATGCTCTGCAAGCCGGCGGAAACAAAGAAGTATTCCTGCTTCAGCCGCAAAAGGCGGCCATCATAGCTGGAGTCATCCGGGTAAAGGATGGAAGTCAAGTCTTCCACCTTCCGCCGGTCAGCGATTGACGGGTACTTCAATTCGTCTTCCGGGGCAATTTCCGCGTCCCACAGACGAAGGGTGTTAGCCACCCCGTTGTGGTAGCCGACCATGGCCACGTCATATGGCACAGCCCGGACGACAGTAGCGCCTTCGTATTGCGGAGTCAGCCAGCCGTGGTCATCAACCATGTTAACGCGGCCGCCGAACTTAACCAGGACAGACTTGCTTTCCCGGCGCACTTCCCAGTAGTCCCCCTGCTTCAGCCAGTCATTTGGCAGTTCCTTTTGGTAGCCGTTGACAAACTTTTGCTTAAAGAGGCCGTACTTGTAGCGCAGGCCGTTCCCGTTGCCGGCATAGCCGGTTGAAGCCAAAGAGTCCATAAAGGCGGCAGCCAGCCGGCCCAAGCCCCCATTACCCAGAGCCATGTCTGGTTCAACAGCGGCGATATCATCCAGGTCAATCCCTAAGTCAGCCAAAGCTTCCTTAGCCGTGTCCAGCCAGCCCAGGTTCAAAAGGTTGCTCTTTAAAAGAGTCCCTGGCAAAAATTCAATGGAGAAGTAGTAAGTCTGCTTGTGGCCATTGGCGCTTTCCGCGATCCGGGTTCTGCGCCACTTGCTGGAGTAGCCGTCACGGACCATTGAAGCCAAAGCAGCAAAGATGTCTTCCTTAGAAGCTTCTTCCACGCTTTCTTCAAAGTGCCGGTCCAGCTTGCTTGCTAATCTTTCCTTGAATTCTTCAGGAGTAATCTCCCGCAAATTGCTGTTTGCGACTGATACTTTACTTGATTTCATGCTCATCTTCCTCATCATTTTCGACTATCCCAGTAATTCACCGTACATCCATTGGTACTTGCTTGCTGAGTTCTTCCAGGAGAAGTCAGACCGCATGGCAGTTCTTTGTGCCTTGGCCCACTTGTCCTTTTCATGGTAAAGTTCCAGCATCTTCTTGATGGCTTCAACCATTTGGTAGCCGCTGAATTCGCGGAAGCCAAAGCCGGTGCCTTCGTTCTTGGTCTTGTCGTAAACCCAGACCGTGTCGGCCAAACCGCCGATTTGGTGAACGATTGGCAAGGTCCCGTAGCGCAGGCTGATCAATTGTGACAAGCCGCATGGTTCAAAGGCGGATGGCATCAAGAAGGAGTCGGCCCCAGCGTAGATCTTTTGCGCCAGGTTGACGTCAAAGGCCAGGATCAGCTTGAACTTGTCCGGGTAGCGGCTGGCAATGTCGCTTAAGGCATGTTCGTAGTACTGGTCCCCGCTGCCCAAGATAACTACTTGCAAGTCAAACTGGAGAATGTTATCCAGTTCTTCCAAAAGCAGCTGGCAGCCCTTTTGAGCAGTGAGGCGGCTGACCATCCCGATAACCGGGGTGGTTGGCGCTACCGGCAGGCCAACCTGCTTTTGCAGGTCAGTCTTGTCGCGGCGCTTGTGCTTCAGGTGGTTGACGTCGTAGCGGACCTTGATGACCGGGTCAGTAGCCGGGTTGTACTTTTCAAAGTCAATCCCGTTCAAGATGCCGACCAGCTTAAAGTTGACTGACCGCAAGATGCCGTCTAAGCCTTGGCCGAATTCTGGCGTTTGGATTTCTTCAGCATAGGATGGGCTGACCGTGGTTACCCGGTCGGCGTACAAGATCCCGGTCTTCATCCAGTTGACGTCATTGTTGAAGCGGACGGTCCCGTTGTCAAACCATTCATAGCCCAGGCCGAAGAAGTTCGGCAGGGTCTTGGCATCGTACTTGCCTTGGAATTCCAGGTTGTGGATGGTCAAGACAGTCTTGATGCCGCGGTAGGCGTCCACGAAGCCCCACTTTTCTCTGAGCAGGAATGGAATGAAGGAAGTGTGGTAGTCGTTGCAGTGCAGGATGTTCGGCACGAAGTTGAAGCGCTCCATCATCATGATCACGGCCTGCTGGAAGAAGGCGTAGCGTTCGCCATCGTCGTAGTAGCCGTAGATGCCTGGCCGCTTGAAGTAGTATTCGTTGTCGATGAAGAAGTACTTGACCCCGTTCATTTCCAGGGTGAAGATCCCGCAGTATTGGTTCCGCCAGCCAACTGGAACATAGAAGTTGCCTTGGTATTCCAGCTTTTCGCGGTATTCCTGCGGCATGTCCTGGTAAAGAGGCAAAGCCACGCCGACTTCATCGCCGTCCTTGGCCAATTGGTTGGGCAAAGAGCCCAAGACGTCGCCTAAACCGCCAGTCTTAAAGAAGGGCGCACATTCGGCCCCGACAAATAAAACTCTCACGTTTTTTCCTCCCGATTAATCCAGTACAAAGTCCTTGCTGATGACGCTGCCCTTCTTGATGACAACAGGGCTGTCAGGCTTACCCTTGACGGTCACGCCCTTTTCAATCACCACATTCTTGTCCAGGATGGCGTATTCAACGTCAGATCCGCTCTTGAGCTTGCAGTTGGCCATGATTACGGAATTCTTGGCAACAGAATCCTTAGCAAAGTTTACTCTTCTGGAAACGACGCTGTTCTTGACTTCACCCTTGACCGTGCAACCAGTGGCAATCAAAGTGTTCTTGACGTCAGATTCCTTGTCGTAGTAAGTGCCGACTTCGTTTCTGATCCGGGTGATGATCTTTTGATTGCCGTAAAGCAGGGAGTCGCGCTTGTCCTTTTCCAGCATGTCCAAGTTGGCCTCGTAGTAGCTGGAAATGTCGTGGATGTTGCGCAGGTAGCCGGTGTATTCGTAAGCGTTGGCCTTTTCCTTAACAGTCAAGGCTGCCAGACGTTCCGCAACGTCATAGGAAGCCCCGCTCTTTTGGGCCTTTTCCAGTTCGTGAATCAGCCAGTCAGTGTTCATGACATAAACATTAGCTGACAGGTTAACCGGACCTTCACCAGTCAATTCGATGGCTTCTCTTTGTTCAATGACGATATTGTCATCACTTAAGACAAAGGTGTGGTCATCTGGCGCAATGTCTTTTTGGTCAACCCGCTTGAAAACAGGGGTAATCCGGTTTTCGTTTGATTGGTGGAAGTGGAGGATAGCCTTGAGGTCAAAGTTAGCCGCCATCTTATTGCCGATGAAAACAGTGTATGGCATCTTGCAGGTCTTAAGGAAGAGGATCAAGTCATCAAAGTAGTTTTCCCCTCTTGACCGCCGCCGCATCAAGTTCTGGTAGAAGTCCAGGTATTCGTAAGAGCCGATCGTGTCCAAGCCCCATTCCTTGCCCCCGCCCAGGTGGTCCAGGTAAGAACGGACCTTTTCCTGGCTGATCAAGGTGTAGACGTGGTTGATATCGGCGTTGACGATGCTGGAGAGGGCAAAGTCCATCAAGCGGTACTTGCCGGCAAAGTAAAGAGTTGACAGGGCTCTTTCATCGGTCAGCGGCTTCAGCTGGCTGTATTCGTGCTGGTTGCTGAAGATTGCACACATCTTACTTGTTTTCATTTGGTAACACTCCAATCTTTTCCTTGTTGCCGACTACGGCAATTTCCCCATTTTCTTCACCAACGACAGAATTGCTGCCGATCACGGCGCCTTCACCAACGATAGCCTTGGTGATCTTGACGTTCTTGCCGATCTTGGCGCCCGGCATGATGACTGAGTCAACAATCTCGCTGCCGCGCTGGACGTCAACGTTGGCTGAGATGATTGAGTGCTTGATCGTCCCGTCAATGTAGCAGCCGTCAACGATCATGGAGTCAGTAACTTCGGCGTTTTCCGTAATCATTTGCGGAGCGTCAATGGTGTTCTTGGAGTAGATCCGCCAGCTGCGGTCGTCCAGGGCCAGGCCGTCAGAGCCGTCCAGGAATTCCATGTTGGCTTGCCAGAGAGAGTCGATGGTGCCGACGTCCTTCCAGTAGCCTGAGAACTGGTAAGAGAAGACTCTTTCGTCGCTCTTCAGGTAGTAAGGGATGACGTCCTTGCCGAAGTCGACCATGTCATCGGCAGTCGCAAAGCCCGCGGTCAAAACGTCGCGCAGCCGCTTCCAGTTGAAGATGTAGATCCCCATTGAAGCGTGGTTGCTCTTTGGCTCAGCTGGCTTTTCTTCGAATTCGATGATCCGGCCGCTGGAGTCGGTGTTCATGATCCCGAAACGCGGCGCTTCTTCCCAAGGCACGTCGATAACAGCAACAGTCAAAGAAGCGTGGTTCTTTTCATGTTCTTCCAGCATGTCGGCGTAGTCCATCTTGTAGATGTGGTCACCGGACAGGATCAAGACGTATTCTGGGTCCTGGCTGTCGATGTAGTCGATGTTTTGGTAGATGGCGTGGGCGGTCCCTTCAAACCACTTGCTGCCGCCGTTGTCCGTGTATGGCTGCAGGATAGTGGCGCTGGAGTTCAAGCCGTCCAGCCCCCAGCTGGAACCGTTGCCGATGTGGTTGTTCAGCCGCAGTGGTTCATATTGGGTGATGATGCCGACATTGCGCACGCCGGAGTTGGCGCAATTGCTCAGCGGAAAGTCGATGATCCGGTAGCGGCCGCCGAATGGCACGGCCGGCTTAGCTTGATTGGCGGTCAGTTTGCCCAGCCGGGTCCCCTTGCCCCCGGCTAAAATTAAACCTAGCATTTTTGTACTCATGGTAAAAAATCCTTCCCTACTTAATCTTTTATCTTTAATCTTTTATCACATTACATCAACGTTTCTTCGAACGCTTTCTCTTGATCGTTACCTGGTCAGGCTTGATGATCATGGCACTGAAGCCTGGCAGGTCAACAGAAATCTGGTAGTCGAAATCCTTGAATTTCTCCTCTGTGGTAGCCATTTCCTGTGGTTTCGCGGTCCAGTCGCCGCCAAATTCACTGCGTGAGCTGTTGAGGACCTCCTTATAGGTCCCTGGGTAAGGCACGCCGACTTTAAAGCTGTCACGCTGAACCGGCGTGAAGTTGAGCAGAACGATCAGGAAATCATGCCGCACCTTTCCTTGTCTGATGAAGGAAAGGACGGACTGGTCGCGGTTGTCCGCGTCAATGATTTGGACTGACCGGTCTTCCTGTTCCAATTGCCACAAAGCCGGTTCATTCAAGTAAAAGTGGTTCAATTCCCGGTTGAACTTGAGCATCTTGGCGTTTAATTCATCACTTAAAGAAGACCACTCCAAGCCTTCTTGGTAACGCCATTCCAGATACTGGCCGAATTCCCCGCCCATGAAGAGCAATTTCTTGCCCGGGTAGGTCATCAGCATGGTGTTCAAGTTCCGCAGCTGAGCAAACTGGTCTGGCCGGGCACCGAACATCTTGTTCATCAAGCTGCGCTTGCCGTGGACGACTTCGTCATGCGACAGCGGCAAGATGAAGTTCTCACTCATCCGGTACATGAATGAGAAAGTAGACAAGTCAAAATTGTCTTTGCGGAAGTAAGGGTCCATGGAATAGAAGCGGAGCTCATCATTCATCCAGCCCATATTCCACTTGTAGTCAAAGCCCAGACCCCCGTCTTCGACCCGGCCGGTGATCTTGACTTGGGAAGAACTTTCTTCCGCGATCAAGATTCTTTCCGGGTGCATCCCCTTGATCGTCTTGTTGAACTTGTGCAGGAACTCAATCCCTTCAATATTGCGGTTGCCGCCGTACTGGTCAGGCTTCCACTCGCCCGGTCCCCGGTCATAGTCGCGGTAAAGCATGTTGGACACCGCGTCAACTCTGAGCCCGTCCAGATGGTAGTATTCCAGCCAGAAGAGGGCGCTTGACAAGAGGAAGGACTGCACTTGCGGCTTGCCCAGGTCAAAGTTCAAGGCGCCCCAGCCCTTGTTCTGGGCCCGCCAGCCTTCTTCAAATTCGTAGCAAGGTGTCCCGTCGTAGTAGGCCAAAGCATCGTTGTTAATGCAGAAGTGGCCTGGCACCCAGTCAGCCAGAACACCGATGTTTTCCTTGTGGCAGGCTTCCACGAAATCCTGCAGATCCCGCGGCTCTCCGTAAGCCCGCTCCAAGGCAAAGTAGCCGGTGGTCTGGTAGCCCCAGGAAGCATCCAGCGGGTGGGCAGTCAAAGGCAAGAATTCAATGTAGTTAAAGCCCTGTTCCTTAACGTAGGGAATCAATTCCTTTTGCAAGTCGCGCAAGGTATAAAGACTGCCGTCCTCATGCTGCTTCCAGGAGCTGGCATGCACTTCATAGATGTTGATTGGCCGGGCAAAGTGGTTTGACCGCTTGTGCCAGCCAAACCAAGCCCCGTCAGTCCACCGCTTTTCCGGCAAGTTGCTTACCACGGTAGCATTGCCTGGCCGGTGTTCATATTCCAAGGCCATCGGGTCAAATTTCATGACCTCTTCCCCGCCTGCTTGCTTGACTAAGAATTTGTAAAGCTGGCCAGGCTGGGCACGGTCAGTTTCAATAGACCAAACTCCATAAGCGTTTTGCCGCATGGGCAGGTCTTTCTCCCAATTGTTGAAATCGCCGACCAGCCAGACTTGCTGTGCTTTAGGCGCCCAGACGCGAAAGGCATAGCCATTTCCAGCCGCGTGACAGCCAAGATAATTTTGCAGATAAAATTCATTGCCAGCGGCAAAGTTCTGTAAATGTTGCTCCAGCTCGTCCATTTCTTACCTCACTTCCTATAAAAACATCACCATTTATTCATAAAGACATCAAATCATTTTCGCGTCAACGCTGTAAGCGTTTTTCGCCTACTTACATTATAAGCCTTTTTTGGTATTTTTCAGTATAAAAAATGACATTTCTCAAAAAAACGTTTTCTTTCTGCCAAAACTAGATTCTATCTAGCTTCACGCTTATTTTTTGGTCGAAAAATCGAACGATTCGAGCAGCTTATAAAGTGTGTAGTTTTACAAATAAATGATACCATATTCTTATTTTGCTTTCATTTGATTGCTAAAACAATTTAAAGCGCTTTCTATATTGTGAATATTATGTTCTTTGCCATTTAAAGGCTGGGTCTTTTTCATATACTTGTATCGTATTTCTTTTTTCTAAAATTATTACATTCTTTCAATACTGTTTCAACAAGGATTTTGTACATTCCGAATCTGATAAACAAATAACGAGCGCCAGTAAGGGATATAAAATGAAAAGCCGCCGGCTAAGGCCGGCAGCTTTGTTAATCATTTAGTTATTAAGTCCCTGGTAGACCATTTTCCCAATCCAAAATAGGATGAATAACCAGAAAATAATAATCGGCAAGGCATAGTACCATTTCTTCGGTTTTCCGCTCTCCCACATCCCCTGGCTCTTGTCCAGACAGTCCTGCCAGACGTCCTCGGTAATCAACTTGATGGTCAAAGCAGCCAGAAGAGGCAGGATTAAAAGATCGTCTAAATAACCAATTACCGGGATAAAATCAGGGATTAGGTCGACGGGTGACAAGGCATAGGCCACGGTCAAGAAGGCAAGGAGCTTGGCCAGCCAGGAGGTTCGTCGGTCTTTAAGGGCGAGAAAGAGGGCCGGGAGTTCAACTTTGACTCTGGCGGCCAGGGCTTGGAGCTTTTTCTTCATGATATCCTTTCGCTTTAATGTTCAGCCTGCTTGATCTGATCACCCAAGCTGGCGAGGTCAAAATCGGCCTGCATGAAGTCGGCGTTGCTAGTTGGCAGGTGGAGGTTAAAGTCACTAAAAGGCGTAAGGCTGAGCTCGCCTTCAGCCAGCTCTAGGTCCAGAACGTGCCCGCCTAAGGCATGGTCGCCACTTAAATAGTGGAGGTGGAAACCACTGGAAGCAATCCCCTGGTAGAGGTCGGGAGCGTAGTAACCGATTAAGGTGCCAGTCGTGTTTTTACCTTCAAAGATGGCCTGCTGGTCAGCAACTTCAGTTAAGCCTGGGTATGGCTTTTCCTGCTTGAAGACGGTCCGGGTCTTCATTTTGGCAAAAGTGCCAGTGAGTTTAACGGCATAGAAGATATTGTTCATCCCCTGCCCTTTCAGATAGGCTTCAAGTTCTGGCAAAGATAAGCCACTTACCTTTTGGCCAGGAGTTTTCTGGTCAAAGTGGACGCAGGCAAAGGGCGTTTTGATGTTGCCGGACAGGGCTTCGACGGTCCCGTCCCGGCGGATGGTATAGGCTGTGCCGTCAAGGATGACCATTTCACCGTCCAGGCCGCTGCAGGTGCCGATTCCGCTATCGCCATGATTCAGTAATTCTTCGAGAGACATGGTCCCGTCAAAGAGGCCAGCGACCAGCATAGCTAATGTGCCGTGCTGGAAAAGTTTTGCTTCCTTGCTCATTTTTCCTCCTAAAAACTAGTAATCAAGTTCGCCGGCATGGTGAATCTGCTGGCGGTGCTTCAAGTTAAAGCCAAGGGCCTCCAGGGCGTGGCTATTCTGCTGGTAGGTCAAGGCGAAGAGGTCGATCAAGCCAGCGTCAGTGTTCAGCTCGTAGACGAAGGCAGATTCGTTCTCGGGGATAAAGAGGGACTGGCGGCTTTCCAGAGTGTCGTCTTCTGAGAAAGAATAGTCATCAATGACACCCTGCAGAAGCAGGCAAGGTCCATCTTTTCTGCAGCCAGCAGGGATCGCCTGGTAGACCGCGTCTTGGTTGCGGCGATTGTAAATGACGTCGACGTCAAAGTTTTCCCGGAGGTCAGCGCTATCGATAAAGAAGCGGTGCATCTGCCGGGCCTGCTGGTAAAAGGAGCGCCAGAAGGCAGCTTTTTCCTCTCCGCTTAAGCCAGCAAGTCTTTCAGAGATGCTGTAGCTCAGGATTTCGCTAGGATCAATCTCCAGGTCTTCCAGGTAGTCGTTGTCGTATTCATTGTTGTAGTCAGTCATTTTTATCACCCCGCCTTTCTTAAATTACATAGTTATGCTTTAAAGCTCTTTTGTCAATCCTAAATATGTTAAGCCTGCGAAAAAACAGGAAAAAGACGAAAAAAGACGTGACCTGTTAAAAAACAGAATCACGTCTTGAAAAGCAGTTAGCTTTTTTAAAGAAAGAGATTAATTCTTGCGTTTCTTGTCGATAGCGAGGCCGAGCAGAGCGGTCAAGGCCATTACGCCGAGGCCGAGGACTGACAGAGCACGGGACTTGTCAGTTGCTTCACCGGTCTGCGGCAGTTTGGCTTGCGCGTTTTGCTTCAGACTAGCAGTTTGCTTGCTTGAGCCAGTTGAGAAGGCAGTAGCGTTCGGAGTAGCTGGAGCGGTCTTGCCCTTCTTGCCTGGCAGGGTTGGACTGTTTGGACCAGTTGGCGCGGATGGAGCCCCCTTCTTGCCCGGCTTGTTCTTGCTTGGCTTAGACGGAGTCACGCTCTTAGTGTAAGGAACAGGAGTATCCTTGGTTGGGTCTTCCGGAGTTACCTTTGAAACGTCAGTCGTGTAGCCTAAGACATCTGGCGTTGGTTCATTTGGAAGCACCTTGGATGGATCGCTTGGATCGTTCTTGTAGCTTGGAGTTTCAGCACCTGGAATTGGGTTGCCGTCCTTGTCTACTGGAACAATCTTACCGATCTTCTTGTAGGTGAAGACGGCGGTCTTGTCGCTGTCACCAAAAGTACCAGTCGTGTCAGTCGTCTTGACCAATACGTAGCCAGTGATTACCTTGGCATCCTTAGTTACATCATACTTGTCACCGGACTTGTAGTCAGTGCCCTTGGATACGCTAGATTCAAGATCATTGCCGTTTTCGTCCACAAACTTCTCAGTCAAGCCGTACTTAGCTGCTGGAGTTTCGTTCTTCGTGTAAGGAACAGGAGTATCCTTAGTCGGATCTTCTGGAGTTACATTTGGAACATCAGTCTTGTAGCCTGGTACAGATGGAGTTGGCTCATTTGGAACCACCTTAGATGGGTCATCTGGGTCGTTCTTGTAAGTTGGCGTATCAGCACCTGGAATTGGGTTACCGTCCTTGTCTACTGGAACAATCTTACCGATCTTCTTGTAGGTGAAGACTGCAGTCTTGTCGCTGTCACCAAAAGTACCAATCGTATCGGTCGTCTTAACCAATACGTAGCCAGTAATCACTTTAGCATCCTTAGTTACATCGTACTTGTCACCAGACTTGTAGTCAGTGCCCTTGGATTCGCTTGGTACAAGATCGTTGCCGTTTTCGTCCACGAACTTCTCAGTCAAGCCGTACTTAGCTGCTGGAGTTTCGTTCTTAGTGTAAGGAACCGGAGTGTCCTTAGTCGGATCTTCTGGAGTTACATTTGGAACATCAGTCTTGTAGCCTGGTACAGATGGAGTTGGCTCATTTGGAACCACCTTAGATGGGTCATCTGGGTCGTTCTTGTAAGTTGGCGTGTCGGCGCCTGGGATTGGGTTGCCCTTTGGATCTACTGGAACGATCTTACCAAGTTTCTTGTAAGTGAAGACGGCAGTCTTGTTGCCATCAGTGAAGGTACCAGTCGTGTCGGTCGTCTTAACCAATACGTAGCCAGTGATTACCTTGGCATCCTTAGTCACGTCGTACTTGTCGCCAGACTTGTAGTCAGTGCCCTTGCTTTCACTAGGTACAAGATCATTGCCGTTTTCGTCAACGAACTTTTCAGTCAAGCCGTACTTAGCTGCCGGAGTTTCATTCTTCGTGTAAGGAACCGGAGTATCCTTAGTCGGATCTTCTGGAGTTACATTAGGAACATCAGTCTTGTAGCCTGGGACAGTTGGAGTTGGCTCGTTTGGAACCACCTTAGATGGATCATCTGGGTCGTTCTTGTAAGTTGGCGTGTCAGCGCCTGGGATTGGGTTGCCATTTGGATCTACTGGGACGATCTTGCCAAGCTTCTTGTAAGTGAAGACTGCAGTCTTGTCACTCTTTTCGAAAGTACCAGTCGTATCAGTCGTCTTAACCAATACGTAGCCAGTGATTACCTTGGCATCCTTGGTTACGTCGTACTTGTCACCAGACTTGTACTCAGTCCCCTTGCTTTCGCTTGGTGAAAGTTCGTTGCCATCTACGTCCACGAACTTCTCAGTCAAGCCGTACTTATCCTGAGTGTAGACAACCGGAGTATCCTTGGTTGGATCTTCTGGCGTTACATTCGGAATATCGGTCTTGTAGCCAGGTACAGATGGAGTTGGTTCGTTTGGAACTACCTTGCTTGGATCTTCTGGATCGTTATTGTAGGTCGGAGTGTCTGCGCCTGGGATTGGGTTACCCTTTGGATCTACTGGAACAATCTTACCAAGCTTCTTGTAAGTGAAGACTGCAGTCTTGTCACTCTTTTCGAAGGTACCAGTCGTATCAGTCGTCTTAACCAATACGTAGCCAGTGATTGCCTTGGCATCCTTGGTTACATCGTACTTGTCGCCAGACTTGTACTCAGTACCCTTGGATTCGCTTGGTGAAAGTTCATTGCCTTCTTCGTCCACAAACTTCTCAGTCAAGCCGTACTTATCCTGAGTGTAGACAACTGGAGTGTCCTTAGTCGGATCTTCTGGAGTTACATTCGGAACGTCGGTCTTGTAGCCTGGTACAGATGGAGTCGGTTCGTTTGGAGTCACCTTAGTTGGATCATCTGGATCGTTCTCGTAAGTTGGCGTGTCGGCGCCCGGAATTGGGTTGCCCTTTGGATCTACTGGAATGATCTTGCCGACCTTCTTGTAGGTGAAGACAGCAAGCTTGCCACTATCCGTGAAGGTACCAGTCGTCCCTTCCGTCTTGACTAATACGTAGCCAGTGATTACCTTAGCATCCTTAGTTACGTCGTACTTATCGCCAGTCTTGTAGTCGCTGCCCTTGTCGACGCTTTCTGCAAGTTCATTGCCTTCTTCGTCAACAAACTTTTCAAGCAGGCCGTACTTGGTTTCTGGAGTTTCGTTCTTGGTGTAAGGAACCGGAGTATCCTTAGTCGGGTCATCCGGAGTTACGTTTGGAACATTAGTCGTCCAGCCTGGAACGCCTGGAGTTGGTTCGTTTGGAGTCACCTTAGTCGGATCGTCTGGGTCGTTCTTGTAGCTTGGCGTATCGGCACCTGGAATTGGGTTGTTATTTGGATCTACCGGAATGATCTTACCAACCTTTTTGTAGATGAAGGTAGCGGTCTTGTCACTCTTGTCGAAAGTGCCAGTCGTTTCATCCGTATCAACCAGAACGTAGCCAGTAATTACCTTGGCATCCTTAGTTACGTCGTACTTGTCACCAGTCTTGTACTCAGTACCCTTGCTTTCAGTTGGTGACAGTTCGTTGCCGTCTACATCGATGAACTTCTCAGTCAAGCCATACTTATCTTGAGTGTAGACAACTGGCTTATCCTTGGTTGGATCTTCTGGAGTTACGTTTGGAACCTCAGGAGTCCAACCTGGAACCGTTGGAGTTGGTTCGTTTGGAGTTACCTTAGTCGGATCATCTGGGTCATTCTTGTAGCTTGGCGTATCAGCTCCTGGGATTGGGTTATGATCCTTATCTACTGGAATGATCTTACCAACCTTCTTGTAGATAAAGGTTGCAGTCTTGTCGCTCTTGTCGAAGGTACCAGTTGTTTCATCCGTATCAACCAGAACATAGCCATTAATTACCTTGGCGTCCTTGGTTACGTCGTACGTATCACCAGTCTTGTAGTCGCTGCCCTTGGATTCGCTTGGTGAAAGTTCATTACCGTCTACATCGACAAACTTCTCAGTCAAGCCGTACTTGGTTTCCGGGGTCTTGACGTAAACAACTTCAGTATCCTCAGCTGGATCCTTCGGCGTTACCTTATCACCAACCTTGTTGTCTCTTGGCTCGTAGCCGTCAACCTTTGGAACAGTTGGGTCTACAACCTTGGTTGGGTCATTTGGATCAGTCTTGTAAGTTGGCGTATCAGTGTCCTTAATGTGAACACCTTCTTCGTCAACTGGGATCAGCTTGCCATTTGGCGTGTAAGTTACAGTTGCTTCAACATCTGGATTATCCGGAGTTGCAGTCAAGCCACCTTCACTCTTCTTGTCGGCGTGGTAGCCTTCAACTACCGGAGTATCTTCAAAGCCGAAGGTCTTGCTGCCTTCCCATTCGCTAGTTGAGATTACCTTGCCAGTTACCTTATCGATCGTAACTGTCCGCGTGAAGGCTTCCTTTTGAGTTTGAACTTTGTCAGCTGGAGTCTTGTCACCTGCACCTACGTAGTGAATGGTTTGGGTAGCGTCCTTAACCAGGTTCTTCCGGTCAGTTTCTTCACCATAAACTGGACTGTTCGGGTCATTAGGGTTGATCGGGTTACCTGGAGTTACTGGGTTCGGGTCATTTGGCGTGATGGTCTGAGTCTTGTGCTTCAGGTGAACTTCAAAGTTGTTGCCTTCCTTAGCGTAGACTGTGCTGCCGTCTGTGAAGTCGTTAGAAACCAGTTCGTAGCCCTTGTTTTCGTAGTATTCGATTTCCTTTGCAGTAGTGTAGTTGATCTTTGAGCCAACCTCACCGCTTGGCAGAGCATCTTCATCAAGAGTGACTTTTGTCGTATCGTCAATGTACTTGATCGTACCAGATACAACCATCGGGTTATTGCTGTAGACAACCTTTTCAGTCAAGTCAGCTTGGCCTGGCACTACAGTTTCCTTAGATACAGTGGTCTTGTCAACATGGTCAAAGCCAAGAGTCTTTGGATCAGTTGACTTAACTTCGTCAAGATCTGCGCTAAGTGGCTTCCAAGCGCGGTTAGGATCGTCAGTATCAACCTTACCGTCATTGTCAGTATCGTAGCCAAGGGTCTTGCCAGTTACCTTGTCAACGATTGCAGTCCGCTCAAACGTTACGCTTTGTACGTATGAACTCTTGCCATCTGGAGAACCGTTGACTGGGTTGTCCTTAGCGTCAACGTACTCGATAGTCCGGGTAACAGTATTTCTCAAGTCTTTTTCAGTCAAGCCGTCTGGGTAAGTTACGTCTCCGCCAGGGATGATCGGCTCGCCTGGGTTCTTCGGATCTTCTGGCGTTACTGGAACAGTTTGGTGAGTCAAGTGAACGACAAAGTCATTGCCTGTCTTAGCATAAGTTTGAGTACCATCGGCAAAGTTGTTTGAAACAAGCGCGTAGCCCTTAGCTTCGTATTTCTTGATCTTGTCTGCAGTAGTGTAGTTGATAGTTGAACCTACAGTACCCTTTTCAAGATCTTCGCTGCTCAAGGTTTGGCCAGTAATATCGTCAACGTACTTGATTGTGCCAGTTACAACTTGAACATAAGGTACTTGAGTGTCCTTGGATGGATCTTCTGGAGTTACCTTATCGCCAACCTTGTTGTTCTTTGGCTGGTAGCCATTAACCTCTGGAACCGTTGGATCCAAGACCTTGGTTGGGTCAGTTGGATCAGTCGTGTAAGTTGGCGTGTCAGTACCTGGGATTTGCTTACCTTCTTCATCAACTGGGATCAACTTACCGTTTGGAGTGTAGGTTACGGTTGCTTCTACATCCGGGTTATCGACAGTTGCGGTCAAACCACCAGCATCCTTCTTGTCTGCGTGGTAGCCTTGGACCACTGGAGTGTTTTCAGTATCAAAAGTTTTAGTACCAGTCCAGTCAGTGCTCTTGATTACTTCACCAGTTACCTTATCGATCGTGTCAGTCTTGCTAAAGGCATTCTTCTGAGTTTGAACCTTGTCAGCTGGAGTCTTATCACCAGCACCAACGTAGTGGATAGTTTGAGTTGCATCCCTATACGTTGTTTTTTCTTCAGTTGCGTGCTTCAAGTGAACAACAAAGTCGTTGCCAGTCTTAGCATAGGTTTGCGTACCATCAGTAAAATTGTTTGAAACAAGTTCATAGCCTTGAGCTTCGTAGCTCTTAATCTCGTCTTCAGTCTTGTAGTCGATGACTGAACCGATCTTACCAGCCTTCAAATTGTCGCTGTCAAGTTCTTTACCGGTAGTATCGTCAATGTACTTAATCGTGCCTGAAACAGGGTTGTTGCTGTAAGTTACGGTAACAGGAGTAACAGCTTGATCTGGCGTAACTACGAGTGATTCAACAGTAGACTTGTCGACATTGTCGTAGCCTACTTCGCTAGGCTTCTTCGAATCAACCGCCGCCAAAGTCTTTTCGGTTGGCATCCATGCACGGTCTGCACTTTCAGTGTCGACCTTGCCATCGTTGTTAGTGTCGTAACCAAGGATCTTGCCAGTTACCTTGTCAACGATAGCAGTCCGAGTGAATTCAGCAGTTTGTTCGTATGAGCTAGTACCATCTGGCGAACCGTTAACTGCGTTGCCGTCTTCGTCAACGTAGTTGATAGTCCGAGTTACACTAGCATTCAAGTCATTCTTTGACACGCCATCTGGATAAGTCACATCACCCTTAGGGTTAATCTTGTCAGTAGTAGTCTTCGGATCCGTTGGCTTTACCGGCGTAGTCTGGTGGCCATAGTATACCTTTTCCGTCACATCGGTAGTATTGTGATCAACCGTTACCGCAGCAATTGAAGCTCTGTCTGGTGCAGTGTAGCCGTAGTCTGACAGATTTGCAGAGTCCTGTTGAGTCCAGGTTTTCTGTTCAATCGTGTAACTTGAACCATCAGCTGAAACGGTACCATAACCAATGAAGTTGTTTTGGTCATCGTAGATCTTGTTTCCAGTCAACGTTACGCTCTGTTTAACCGTCGGCTCTAAGTTCTCTGGAATCGGGTTGCCAGTCACACTGTCATAGTATTTGATCGTCCGAGTTACTGTCTTAGAATCACCTGCTTCAGTGTGATATTTAACCTGTTCGTATACGTAGTAAACGTCGTTAACCGTGTTGGAAATGATCGTACCAGTAGCGTCTGATGGGGTCAAAGTGTAAGTATAGCCATTGACGTCAGTCGTTCCTGCAGTCCCCAAAGACTTGTCACTCTTAACATAACGATAAGTCTTACCGTTCACAGTAATGGTTGCTGGTCTGTAAGTTGAGCCGGTTACATCATATGCCGTGCCAGTATCAGAATTCTTATACGCAGTGACTGGCGTTTGGATTGCCGTACCATCACTAGTTACGTAGTTTACTCGTACTTGGCCTTGTGGAGCGTAGTAGTAGTCAACTGGAGATTGACCTTCTGGGTTAATGTTGAGCAATAACCAGTTAAATACGTACTTGCCCACCATTTGCTCATCGGTAAAGCCAGCAGCCTTGACCGCTTCGTCTGGAATAGCAAATGCTCCCTTTTCGTGAGAACCATTATAATTTGCAAGATTATTACCAGTAGTAGACCATTCACCAGGCTTCAGCTCTTCACTAGTAAAGACAACCTTCCAAACGTCAGGATTATTAATATCATCAAGGCTCGCACCATTTAGAGCCATGCGAATACTGATAATGCTACTACCGTCAGTACTCGTGATCAAACTCGTCCGAACCATTTGAATGTAATTTGAATACTTTCTTGGAGTTGGAACTAAAAGATCACCGACTGTATAGCTACGCTTTAAAGTGCTAGTTGTTTCAGAAGGGACGGATACCAAGTCATAACCACCGAAATCACGCAGACCTGACGCGGTATAGATTGAACCCGGTCTACCGGTTTCATCGTATGTTGCTAATACAGTTTCGTTACCGGCAGCGTCCTTTGCAATGTAGCGTGTTTCAATAGTACTTGCATCCGGATAATTGAAACTGATAGAGGTCCCAGAAGTTTGATTATCGCTGTCTGCTTGATATACAGCCGTAGAGTACATTGGACCATTATTAGCATCAATTGGGCTGGCATCAAATTTAATAGCCTTTGTAGTTACACCATTGACAACATTTTCTGCATATGAGTATTGGAACGGATTACCGTTTGTAGAATTTAATGCATCAATGGTCTTGTTTAAATCACCCGGCTTGGCTGAGCTTTCCCAAAGAACTGTGTCTTGATCAGCGTCAACCAATTGAATATAAACAGTATCATCATATACCCCATTGGTAGCTTTAGCAGCCGTTGATACCCGGATGTAGTAATTGACATTATACGTTTGGTTATAGCTGGTATAGCCAGATTGATTAATTGGCCCTAAGCTAAGAATCCCAAAAGTGTAACGTCCCTCAGTTGGGTCAGCCTTGTAGCCACTAGGAATCTTTTTTGCAGAGTTGTCAAGTAACAGACTTGCCCCGTGGGCATCACTCATCGCTGGATCAACATCGCTGTCAGTCAGCCCCTTTGCTTTGCCTTCAGTAGTAATCTCACCGCTTGAAGAAGCCGCATCATCCGTAGAAGTTGTGGTGTCAGTCGTAGCCGTAGTAGCCGCTGCCAACTTTACTGACTTAAGTGCTGAAGCCTTAGCCACCTTAGAAGCAGTCAAAGCATTAGCGTCAGCTGTTTCGCTAGTGGCCGTTTGCTCTTGACTATTTTCTTCGCTGGTGGCCGTGGCTGGAGTCGTGCTTTCACTGATAGCCGTACTTGCCTTTTCACTAGCTTCACTCGTTGCAGTGCTGGTCTTACTTGCTTCACTAGTTGCGGTGCTCTCCTTAGCCGCTTCACTAGTCACCGTTTCCTTACTTGCAGTTTCACTGCTTAGAGTCGTTTCTGCCGCTGCTGACTCACTAGTCGCGGTTGAGTTTACAGCTTCGCTGGCCGTACTTGCTGCTTCACCAGTCGCATTGCTGCTTGCTTCGCTAGTCGCCGTAGAAACAGTAGCTTCACTAGCTGCAGTCGTCTGAGCACTACTTGCCTTATCCGTGCTCGTCACCTTAGTCTCAGTAACCGTTACTGCCGACTGGTCTGTCGTATCCGCTGATACAGGACTCCCCCAAGCATAAGTCAAAAAAGACAAGCCCAGCAAAACTGAAGCGGCACCAAAGCTGTATTTTCTGATACTAAAACGCTGCTTGGAGTCGCTCATTCGTTGTTCTTGAAGATGCCGATTGTTCTTTGATAACATGCTTACACCTCTTAGACAAAACTAGCCATTTTCTAGAAATAGCTCACAACAGGTTCACTTGCCATCACTCATCCAAATTGTATTGAGCAATTAGCCAACTCTATAGCCTATATTTTCCACACAGAAGTACACACATTTAGTCATAAAATTTCTGCATCCCTCTCTCTCGTCATAATTTCTCACTAAACTTTTTTCTTCAAATTTAGAATAGCTTACTATACCTAAGATAAAATAGTCATCATTATTTAATTCACCACGAGTTAGCTATGTCTTAAGTACATGCTTATCCTATTTAAGTCTATTTTACCGCCTTTTCATTTCTTTGTTAACCGGTTACACTAATGATTTTCATGCAAAATCTAAGTAAAAAATAAAAATCCATAAGCTTACCTGCTTATGGATTCACAAATATTAAGATGCGTGAGTTATAATGAAATCAAAAGCTCTGGTTGGCAAAATAGCGTGCGCGAAGACCAATGGCTTGGCCCCAAAACCAATCAAATAACGAGGGCGTGGCCGGCGAGCGTTAACTGCCCGGCTGATCGCCCGAGTCACAACCTTTGGGTTGCTCATCATGTTGCCGCTGTACTGCTTGTGCATCCCTGCCGCAACCTTATTGGCAGTCTCTTCATAAGCGCCGCCCTTGGCTGATTCTGCCAGGTGATCAGCCGCGATATGGCCCCAGTTGGTCTTAATGCCGCCTGGCTCAATCAATACAACGTTGATCCCAAACTGCTTGGTTTCCATCCGCAGGGCGTCGCTGAAGGCTTCAACCGCGTACTTAGTCGCGTGGTACCAGCCGCCCATGAAGGAAACAATCCGGCCGCCCATGGAAGAAATGTTGATGATGGTTCCTAAATGCTGAGCCCGCATGTATGGCAAAACTGCCTTAGTCAAAGCTGCCAGACCAAAGAGGTTGACGTCAAACTGCCTTTTAGCTTCAGTCAAGTCCACGTCTTCGATCGCGCCATAGCTGCCGTAACCCGCGTTGTTGACCAAAACATCGATGCGGCCTTCCTGGTTGATGATCTCTTCAATCGCTTCTCTGCAGGAGCTTTCATCAGTCACGTCTAGGTGAATTGGGGTTACCCCGTATTCCTTCAAAGACACCATCTTTTCTACCCGGCGGGCTGCCCCGTAGACCTTGTTGCCCTGCTGAGCTAATTTCTTGGCAGTTTCGTAACCCATCCCGCTGCTGGCACCAGTAATCAAAATAACTTTCTTTTCCATCTTCATTTACCTAGCTTTCTCTTGGCTTATTTTCTTAATTTCTGCTTCGTCTCTTGATTTGATGATTACAGTATATCTGCTCTAAGCAAAAAGCAGAACATCACTAGATGCCAGGGTAAAATCAATTCGTGCCATTCAAACTCTTTCAGCCGCCTGCCTGGTCTGCTGGCGGTAAGAAGTCGGCGACAGGCCCTTTTTAGCGGTAAAAATCCTGATGAAATAGGTATCATAGTCAAAGCCGACCGCCTCAGCAATTTCCGCTACCTTCATTCCGGTGTGCGTAAGCATCTGCGCGGCAATCTTCATCCGGTACCTGGTTAGGTACTCCATGGCCGTGCAGCCAAAGCGGTCTTTAAAAAGCTGGTTCAAAGTCACCCGGTTGATGCAGGCTTGTCTGGTCAGATCCTCCAGGCTGATTTTTTCATAGTAAGCCGAATAGATGTAGCTCAAAGCCAGGCTGACCGGGTCTTCCGCGGTCAAAGCGCTCAAATCCTCCGCCATGCTCAAGATCTGAATCAGGTACTTTTTGATCCTGCAGCACCACAACTCATCGCTCTGGGCTGCCACCTCCATCCCCATGATAAAGAACCATTCCCGGATCTGCTCGTAGATCTTATTTGGCAGCTCCCAGTATTTCTGCCTGGCATCCTTGGCAAACAGACGCTGGCCGGTCTTGAGCGCCAGATGGAATTCCTGGTCCGGCTCACGGCTGAACGGAGCCGTCTTCAAAAAAGCCTCGTCAAAGCTGAAGGATTGGGCCGCGAAATCCCCGCTGGCCGTCACCCGATCGGCCTCATTTAAGAAAAGCAGGGCCGGGGCCTTGACGGTAGCCGATTGGCCATTGATCTTCATTTTCGCCTTGCCATGAGTCAGCAAGGCCAGGCTCATAGCCCGGGGCGTCTCCAGCGCGGCGACCGGTTTGAATTCAATATTCAGCACCCGGTCCTTGTAGCGGTCTTTTTGCGGCATGACTTCCTCCTTAATTGACAGATTGTATAGTTCCTTTTTTCATATCCTTTATTATAAAACATCCCGGCCGTTCGTATAATGATAATCGTAAAGGCCAGCCAATCAAGCCGTTTCTCGGAACTATGAAGCAAACGGCGGCTAGCCGGAATTCGGATAAGAATCAAGGAGGATTACAAATATGTCAGTAAAAGTTGCCATCAATGGTTTCGGCAGAATCGGCCGTCTGGCCTTCCGGCAAATGTTTGGAGCTGAAGGCTATGAAGTAGTAGCCATCAACGACTTGACCAGCACGGAAATGCTGGCCTACCTGCTGAAATATGATACTACCCACGGCCAGTTCCCAGGTGACGTTTCATATAACGACCATGCCCTTCTCGTCAACGGGCAGGAAATCTCAGTCTATGCTGAAAAAGATGCCAGCAATTTACCTTGGGGCGAATTGCACGTTGACGTTGTGCTGGAATGCACTGGCTTCTACACTTCCAAGGAAAAAGCCAGCGCCCACCTGCAAGCCGGCGCCCGCAAGGTCGTCATTTCCGCTCCAGCTGGCAAGGATCTGCCAACTATCGTCTATAACGTCAACCACAAGAGTCTGACGGCTGACGACAAGATCATCTCTGCTGCGTCCTGCACCACCAACTGCCTGGCCCCGATGGCCCAAGCCTTGAATGACCTGGCCCCAGTCACCGGCGGGGTCATGACCACCATTCATGCCTACACCGGCGACCAAATGCTCTTGGATGGGCCGCAGAGAAAGGGCGTTTTGCGCCGGTCAAGAGCTGCTGGGCAAAACATCGTACCTGCATCTTCCGGTGCCGCTAAGGCTATCGGCCTGGTTATTCCTCAGCTGGACGGCAAATTGACTGGGGCAGCCCAAAGAGTGCCAGTAGCCACCGGGTCTTCCACCATCCTGGACGCCGTAGTCGACGGCGTAGTCACCGCTGAAGAAGTCAATGCCAAGATGAAGGCCAGTGAAACTGAATCTTTTGCCTACAACACTGACGAAATCGTTTCTTCAGATATCATCAACTCCCGGGCCGGGTCAATCTTTGATGCCACCCAAACCAAGACTATCCCAATGCCTGAAGGCAAGACCCTGGTTCAAGTCGTCAGCTGGTACGACAACGAAAATTCATACACTTCACAGATGGTGCGCACTATTCGTTACTTCGCCCAACTGTAAGTCCGCATCCCTCTTTAAGAACAACAAAAAGTCCGCTGCGTTTGCAGCGGACTTCTTTGATACTCTGAGTGCCAATTATTGGAATCGAACCAACGACCTTCTCTTTACGAGGGAGATGCTCTACCAACTGAGCTAAATTGGCAATTTATCAACTCTTTCATTATAGCAAACAATCTGCTTTTGTCAAAAAAGTTTTTGCCAATTCTCGCAAAAAAACTGTCTCCCTCAGACCGCCTTCTCAGCTCTTATTTCTCAATAATGGTAATCTCGCCGATCCGCATGACTCCTTCGTAAACCTGGACGCTGCTGCCATCATAAAGGTTCTTGTAGCTCCCCTCCGGCAACTTGGTCGGAATCGCCTGCTTCTTGCCGGTCGTGTTAAAAATCCCGATCAGCTGCTCTTCTTCTTCGCCTTCATCCAGGCTGTGAACAGCTTCAAGAACGCCCTTTCTGACCTCTTTAGCCTCATAGCTGCCCTTGGCCATGATTGGCAGCTGCTTGATTTCATGCATCTTCTTTAAGAGACCAGTCAAATCAATATCTCCACTCCAGTCAACCGGGTCCTTGTCAAACAGGGTCACGTGGTGGGCATCCCCCTTTTCTTCCCCATTGTAGACCAGCATGGCCCCCTTCATGAAGTAGATAAAGGCCGTCATTGCCCGCAAAGCCGCCGGATCATCGATCATCCCGTGAGCCCGGACCACGTCATGGTTTTCCAAAAAGTGGGCCTTGACGTAGTTTTCCGGATAGACCCCCTCTTGCCGGTTAAGACCAGCCAGGTAGTCAGTCAAGTCCTTTTGCCCCAAAAGCGCTGCTCTGAGGTCTGGGTAAATGTCATAGTCATAGGTCATGTCAAAAGCCTGGTAGAGCTCAGAATCTGACCCGCCGACTGCTCCCTTGCTTCTCAAAAAGCGGATAAAGTCCGGGGCACCGGATTCAGCCAGCCAAATAGCCCCTGGCCGCACCTTGGCCACTTCTTCTCTGGCATATTTCCAGAAGTCCACCGGCACCATCGGGGCCACGTCACAGCGGAAGCCGTCCACGTACTTGGCCCACATGACCAAAGTCTCCGCCTGATACTGCCACAGGTCCTTATGGCTGTAGTCTAAGTCGATAACGTCGCTCCAGTCGCCCACCTTGTTGCCGAAGCTGCCGTCTTTCTTGTGGTAGAACCAGTCCGGGTGCTCCTTAGCCAAGACTGAGTCTGGTGAAGTGTGGTTGTAGACGCAGTCGATGATGATCTTCATCCCCTTGGCGTGGACGTCGTCACACAGGCGCTTGAAGTCCTCCATGGTCCCGTATTCCGGGTTGATGGCCCGGTAGTCGGAAATCGCGTATGGTGAACCCAGGCTTCCCTTCCGCTTCTCCTTGCCTGACGGCTGGATTGGCAAAAGCCAGATGATGTCCGTCCCCAAATCCTTGATCCGGTCCAAATCCTTCCGGACCCCTTCAAAATTGCCCTCTGGCGAGTAGTTTCTGACAAAAATGCTGTAAATCATTTGCTTGCGCAAGTCGATCTTGGTATCGCTAGCCATTTTTTCCTCCTTGGCCTGTGGCCACTTTTTTCTCACCCTTCTATCTTAGCGGTTTTCCTAAGCGCTTTCACATTTTCCGGCAATGTTACCGGTAACTCTTTTTAAAAAAGCGCCCTAGATTTAGTAGCATGTTTAGCGTTTCCAGCACAAGATCTTGAAAATTTCACCTTGTCCTTACATTGCTGACATGGTATCCTTAACACATCGAATAATATTGACCCTATTTAAGAATATTGTTCGTGTATTGTCTAAAAGTCCAAAGATTAATAAGGAGAATATCTTAACAATGAAGACTAATCGTTACATTGTTGCTTTGGCGGGGGTCATGCTGCATCTGATGATCGGCTCAGTATACGCTTGGAGCGTCTACACTAAGCCAATCGCGGCACAGACCGGCTGGAGCGAATCATCAGTTGCATTTGCCTTTAGTTTGGCCATCTTCTTCCTGGGGATGTCCGCGGCTTTCATGGGCCGCCTGGTTGAAAAATTCGGCCCGACCTTGACCGGGACTGTTTCCGCCATCCTTTACGGGAGCGGGATTGCCTTGACTGGCCTGGCTGTTCAAAGCCAGCAGCTCTGGCTCTTGTACGCTTCATACGGCGTCATCGCTGGTCTGGGCCTGGGTGCCGGCTACGTCACCCCGATCTCAACCATCATCAAGTGGTTCCCGGATAGACGTGGCTTGGCAACTGGCCTGGCCATCATGGGCTTCGGCTTTGCCGCTCTTTTGACCAGCCCAATTGCCCAATTCCTGATGTCCAGCGTTGGCTTGGCGGGTACCTTCTACATCTTGGGGGCCGGCTACTTCCTGGTCATGATCGTTTCTGCCCAGTTCATCAAGCGGCCAAGTGCAAAAGACCTGGCCAACTTCAAGAGCGAAGACAAGAAAGCTGTTTCCTTAACCGGCGGCCTGCAAATGACGGCCAACCAGGCACTGAAGACCAAGACCTTCTACCTGCTTTGGTTCATGTTCTTTATCAGCATCACCTGCGGGATCGCCCTGGTCTCTGCCGCTTCACCGATGGCCCAGGAATTGACTGGGATGAGCGCGGCTACTGCCGCTGTCATGGTCGGCATCATCGGCCTCTTCAACGGCTTTGGCCGCTTGATTTGGGCAACCTTGTCCGACTACATCGGCCGGCCTTTGACCTACAGCTTGATCTTTGTCGTTGACATGGCTATGTTTGTGATCTTGATCTTCACCCACTCACCATTTGTCTTCGCTGTAGCCCTCAGCCTGCTCATGTCCTGCTACGGGGCCGGCTTCTCAGTTATCCCGGCTTACCTGGGCGACATCTTCGGCACTAAAGAGCTCGGCGCCATCCACGGGTCCATCTTGACCGCCTGGGCAGCGGCCGGCATGGTTGGCCCGCTCCTGCTCTCCTTCACCCACGAAGTTTTGCAGAGCTACTACATCACCCTGGCCGCCTTCATCGTCCTGGCTGGTCTGGCTCTTTGCGTCTCCTTCCTGGTTCAGCGTGAATTTGCCAAGCTGACCGACCTGGCTGACGAATTAGATTAATGAATTTTCAAGTTCCTGCTTAGGCGGGAACTTTTTCTTTTCCCCGCGAGCTTTTAGCCAGGCTAGAGGCTATAATATTATAGAAGAGAGATTGATGAGGGGGAAAAACATGATGCTTCCAAGCAAGTTGCGCGACCTGCGCAAGAAGCATGGCTTAAGCCAAAAAGAATTAGCGGAAAAATTAATGACCACGCAAGCTAACGTGGCCAGCTGGGAAAACGGCGACAGCGTGCCCGACATATCTTACATCGCCAAACTGGCGGTTTTATACGACGTGTCAGCTGACTACCTGCTGAAAGACGACAAGCAAGAAGGGCAGACCATCGAACCAGGCGAAGAGATGGACCGGCCAAGCAAGAAGGATGCTGACCCTAAGCGCCTGGGCAGGATCAACAGCATCTACTGGACTATCGTTATCGCCGTCTACCTGCTGGCCAGCATCGCGACCGGCCGCTGGTCTACCAGCTGGGTCCTCTTTATTTTAGGGGGCGCCATCTGGCTCATCGGGGCTGGTTTTCACTGGATCAATTCGACTAAATAATAAAGGAGCTGCTTCTTAACTAGAAGTCAGCTCCTTTTGCTTTCTTATAAATGGTTAAATGACATGATGTAAAAGGTCAGCGGGACTGTCACGACCAGGTACAGGACCGTTGCCAGCAAGTAGGCCAGAATAATATTGACGCCATGTTTGGCAAAAGTCACAGCCAGCAGGTCAATCCCGCAAAGCAGGGCAAAATCAGCAAGCGAAGCCCCAAACTTGGCTTGGCCAAAGTGACTCAACACTAATCCAGCAAGGACAGCGACCACAATACAGATAGTCCACCGCCGGCTGGTCTTGGGCGGATAGGCGCTGATTGCCCGCTCTTTAAGATGCTGCATGTAATTCTTCATCTTTTTCCCCCTAGTAAAAATTAGATTTCTTCTATAAGGTCATTATAGTCTTTTTTTCAAAAGTGGTAACAAAAATCCATAATTTAGCAAATTTCCCCGAACCTGATACAATTAAGGCAAAACACTTCAGAAAGCAGGAAAAGCATGCTGAAAGACGGTATTTACGAACAAATCCTTAACCAAGAGATCCTGGACCAGCTGGAAAAACTTGACCCAGAGACCACGGATTATAAATTGGAAGAACTGGACGCTGATGACTCCCGCCAGCTCTTGACCATCTACCTCTCCCAGGTCATCCGGTCGGGCCTGCACTACCTCCGCGACAGCTTCAAGTCCGGCGAAGACAAAGCTGCCCTCATCGCCCAGATCCGCCTGGCCAACTCCATCGTCGACCAGGTCGCCCAGCATACCGGCGAAGCTGACTATGAGGACCTGCAGATCCTGGAACAAGGCGAAGTCTTGACCTCCATCTACCACAAGCTGACCCAGTCCCAGAAGATTACTCCCATCCGGCCCCAGACTTCCATAGTCGAGAATGCCCTTTTTACCGGCAGCAAAAATGAGCCCAGCATGCTCAGCGAAATCAAGAAGGAAATTGCCTCTTCCGACCAGGTCGACTTGCTTGTTTCCTTTATCAAGTGGTCTGCCATCCGCCCTCTTTTAAAGGACCTGACAGCTTTTTGCCAAAAAGCCGGCCACCAGCTGCGGGTGATCGCTACAACTTATACCCAGGCAACTGACTACAAGGCCATCCTGACCTTGAGCCAGCTGCCCAACACTACAGTCAAGATCAACTACGAGACCGATCACGCCCGCCTGCACGCCAAATCCTACCTTTTTAAAAGAGAGACTGGCTTCTCCACCGCCTACATCGGTTCCTCCAACCTCTCCAGCGCTGCCTTGACCACTGGCTTGGAATGGAATGTCAAGGTCACCGAGCAGGAATCTTTTGACATCGTCAACAAGTTTGCCGTCTCCTTTGAAAGCTACTGGAACGACCCCTCTTTTGAAACTTTTGACCCGGATAAGGAAGACTGCCGGCAAAAACTGCAGACGGAACTGAACCGGCACAAGGAAAATACTTTCCACCTGGAGACCACTATCCGCCCCTACAACTACCAGCAGGAGATCCTGGACCGCCTCCAGGCTGAGCGAGAAGTCTACGGCCATTATAAAAATCTCCTCGTCGCCGCCACCGGGGTGGGGAAAACCGTCATCGCCGCCTTTGACTTCAAGCGCTACTTGGAAAAGCATCCCCACGCGCGTCTGCTCTTCGTTGCCCACCGGCAGGAAATCCTGGAGCAGAGCCTGCAGAAATTTCGCGAGGTCCTCAACGACTTCAACTTCGGTCAATTGCTGGTCGGCCAGTACAAGACTGACGATGTCAGCCAGCTGTTTGTCTCCATCCAGTCCTTTAATTCAGAAAAAATGGCTGACCTGCTCCCAAGCGGCTACTACGACTTCATCATCATCGACGAATTCCACCACGCTGCCGCCAAGTCCTACCAAAAGCTGCTCAGCCACTTCAAGCCCAAGATTCTTCTAGGCCTGACCGCCACCCCCGACCGGATGGACGGGCAGGACATCTTGCAATACTTTGACGGCAACATCGCCGCCGAAATGCTGTTAGGCGAAGCCATCGACCGCCAGCTCCTCTGCCCCTTTCAGTATTTCGGAGTCACCGACAATGTTGACTACTCTAGCATGAAGTGGAGCCGGGGCCAATACGAGGTCAGCGAGCTGGAAAATGTCTATACGGCTAACGACGCCCGGGCCAAGTTGATTTTGCGCAGCCTGGACAAGTACAGCAACAATTTGGAAGACATCAAAGGCCTGGGCTTCTGCGTCAGCGTCAAACACGCCGAATTCATGGCCGCTGCCTTCAACCAGGCCGGCATCCCTTCCGCCGCTTTATCTGGCCAAACTGCCCAGGCTGACCGCCAGCAGGCGAAAGAGGATTTGACCTCCGGCAAGCTCAAGTTTATTTTTGTCGTTGACCTTTATAATGAAGGGGTCGACATCCCGGCCGTCAACACCATCCTCTTTTTGCGGCCAACCCAGAGCCCGACCATTTTTCTCCAGCAACTGGGTCGGGGCCTGCGGCTCAGTCCAGGCAAGGACTGCCTGACGGTTCTGGACTTCATCGGCCAGGCCAACCGCCACTATAACTACGAAGCCAAGTTCAAGGCCTTGACCGGACCAGGCCACGCCCTGCCATATGAAATCAGCGAGGGCTTTCCGCATCTTCCGGCAGCCTGCTATCTGGAGCTTGAACCTGTTGCCAAAAAGTACATCCTGGCCAACCTTGGCCAAAACGCCGCTAATAAAAAGGGATTGACTCAGCGGGTGAAGACTTTTAGCGAAGACACGGGCCTGGAATTAACCTTGAGCAACTTCCTCAAGGCCTATGATATGAGTCTTTACGAATTCTACCATGCCAGCGGATCGCGTTCACTTTTCCGCTTGAAAAAGTGGGCCGGATTAATTACTGACGACCGGGATGTGGAAAACCAGGTCTACCAGAAGTTCAGCAGCTTTTTCCACATCGATTCCAAAAGGCTCCTGGACTACTGGCTGGCTTACCTGGAGACGGCAAAAGAGCCAGCCAGCGAGAATGAACGCTTGATGCTGGGGATGCTTTACTACAGCTTCTACAAGAAAAAGCCGGCCCAAATGGGCTTTAAGGACCTGCATGAAGGGATCGCAAGCTTTTTAAAGGAAGACTTCGTCAAAGAAGAATTAATGGAAGTCCTCCGCTACCGGCTCAGTCAGTTGACCGTCCTGCCCGAAGCTAACGAATACCCCTTCACCTGTCCTTTGGAAGTCCACTGCCACTACAATGTCAACCAGATCATGGCCGCCTTTGACTACTTCAACCAGGACCAGTCCCCGGAATTCCGGGAGGGGGTCAAGTACTTCGCTGATAAAAAGACGGATATCTTCCTTATTAATTTAAACAAGAGTGAAAAAGACTTCTCCCCGTCAACCATGTACGAGGACTACGCCATCAATGCTCAGCTCTTCCACTGGCAGAGCCAGAGCCAGGACCGGCCAGCCAGTCCCAAGATCCAGCGCTATATCCACCAGGGGGAGACCGGCAACATGATTTCCCTTTTTGTCAGAGAGTTTAAAAAGCAGGGAAATTATACGGCTCCTTACACCTTCTTAGGCAACGCGGATTATGTTTCAAGCGAAGGAGACCGGCCGGTTTCCTTTGTCTGGCACCTGCACCAGGCGATCCCGGCCAGTCTTTTAGCCAAGGCCAACAAGGCGATTGCCCTCTAATTGCTTCAGCCGGGGAAAGCATTTTCTGTTATACTAGGTATCAGTTAGGTTTTGCAAAAAAGTATAAAAAAGGAGTAAACATGAAAATTTTAGTTGTAGGTGGTGCCGGCTACATCGGCTCCCATGCTGTAAGACGGCTGGTTGCCGATGGCAACGACGTAGTTGTTTTGGACTCACTGTTCACTGGCCACAAGGAAGCCATTGACCCAAAGGCCAAGTTTTACCAAGTTGACCTTTTGGACACGGAAGCAGTCGCTGACGTCTTGAAGAAGGAAGAGATCGAAGCTGTAATGCACTTTGCGGCTTACTCTTTGGTCGGCGAATCAGTCAAGAAGCCGCTCAAGTACTACAAGAACAACGTATCCGGCATGATCAGCCTGCTGGAGGCCATGGAAGAAACTGGGGTTAAGTACCTGGTCTTCTCATCCAGCGCTGCTACTTACGGCATCCCTGAAAAGCTGCCAATCACCGAAGAAACTCCGCTCAACCCAATCAACCCTTACGGGGAAACCAAGATGATGATGGAAAAGATCATGCACTGGGCTGACAAGGCCAACGGGATCAAGTCCATCGCCCTGCGCTACTTCAACGTGGCTGGTGCTTCCCTGGACGGGTCAATTGGTGAAGACCACCACCCAGAAACCCACTTGATTCCTAACATCATGAAGGCTGCCCTGGCTGGCGGCGGTGACTTTACTATTTTTGGCGACGACTACGACACCAAGGATGGTACTAATGTCCGCGACTACGTGCACGTGGTTGACTTGATCGACGCCCACGTCCTGGCTTTGAAGCACTTGATGGAAACCAACCAAAGCGACGTCTTCAACCTGGGTACGGCCAACGGCTTCTCCAACCTGGAAATCTTGAAAGCAGCCATCAAGGTTACCGGCGTTGACATTCCTTATACTATCGGGCCACGCCGCGGCGGTGACCCGGACTCACTCGTTGCTGACTCAAGCAAGGCCCGGAAGGTGCTGGGCTGGAGTCCGAAGTACGAAAACGTCGACGACATCATCGCCAGCGCTTGGAACTGGCACCAAAAGCATCCTAACGGCTTTAGCAAGTAAGACAAAGAAAAATAGTGGAACTTCCTCAGATGGAAGGTCCACTATTTTTTTGCCTATAATTCGTATTCTTCTAGTACTGCCCCGTATCCACACAAGTAAATCAATCGCTTGATTCCATGTGCGTTGTCACTCTCACCTTTATTCAACTGACGCAGATAATTTGCTAGCAGCTTATATATAAACAACCCTGGATACGCTGGCAGAACATTGATAAACTCGTATGCCTGCTCAAACATTTCTTTTGCAGAGTTGGTAGAGCACATATACATGAAATTAAGACTTGCTTTAGCCAACATCTCAATCCGATCTAAGGGGACCTCTCGCAACTTATTGCAATAGCTCGACAGCAAGACGTCAGTGAAATCTGCTGCTCTTTCAAAGTCAAAATTGGTCATTGCATCCACAAAAAGCGAGATTGCCATATCATCGTTTGTCCAATCATCGAGCCGCAACAATTGTCTAATTACGTTTACAGTCAATTCTTCATCATAGGCAAAACGCTTTTTACCATGTGACCGGTCAAGCAAGATCTCAGCATGCAACTTAGGAATATTTGTTTTACTTGTCCAGTTTATTTCCAACATACGGGCGAGACTGGCACAGTCTTTTTTTAAAAAAGCTTCATCACTATCTAAAGCAGACAGTTCTCCTAGCAATTGGTTAACAAAGCAGCGGGCACTTACCTGCTGCGCAGTAAGGATTTCGAACAGGTCGTCAGCTCTTATTCTTTGATCCCCACTCTCAATTCTGGAATACTGCGTTACAGACATAGTCATACCAGCCATTTGCTTTTGAGATAAGCCCAAATCCAATCTTATCCTTTTCAGCAGTTCACCCACCTTTGTACTGCATCCCATAACTATTCTTACTCTCCACACTAATACACAAAAATATTAAACGGATCCCCGATTATCTACCGCTACTAACTAAGCTTATCTTTCCTTTACTTAATCAGCACCATGCTTTTCAATCCCCAATTTTGGTGCAATCCAATCGAAAATTATTGTGCTGACAATTCCGGCCAGCAGATTTGACAGATAGATGTTTATCGACAACTTCGAAAACAGGTATTCCATAATCACAAAAATGACAACAAAGCTCCCTAACGATTTGGCTTTATCTAAGAATTTGTTCATGCTTAACTCCCACTCGAATCTAATTAATATAATACCAAATAACCGAGGCAATTACGGCAGTTGCTGCATTAGCAGCCCACTTTGGAACATGGTTATTTACAAGAAACTTATAAATTTTCGGTGAAACACTATTTGCTAGACTTCCAAGGAGAAAAGTATTCCAATACTTGCTGAACTTCTTTAGTGAAATCTTTTTAATGACTGCCTTTGGGAGTCTGCCATAAATTTTCTTTGGAAGCTCTTTTTGAATGAATTTCCTGCCATATTTTTTGGCTAGCTTCTTCAACAAGGTACTTTGAACACTTGCGTCCACATGCTCTGTTAATGCAACAGCCTTAGGAATCTCCTGCTGTGGCAGTTCAGAGTTTGCATCTGTTTCGATAATACCAGGTGCTAAATCGACATAAGTTTTCAATTCATCCTTGTCTTGATTTGGTAAAGAATCTGTCTCATCAGAATTGATAACCTCATATGCCTCATAGAAATCATGCTCGTATCGATTATCTTCTGCTTTTACAATTTCTGCTTTTACAATTAAACCAGTAGCCATTTCTTCATAGCTTGAAAACCAAATTCCTGTTAAGACAACGGCAGTAAATACTTTTAACAAACTATTTTTTGGTAATTTCCTCATTTTCTATTATTTTGCCTCCTATTTTTCTATTTATTTTGTATTTTAGCCAAAAAATAAATGCTTGTCTTAAAAATTGCAGATTTGCAAATCCATTTCATTGCTTTTGCTAAAAGTATAACTGTATCTGCACATAAAAAAGCCTTTCATGGCAGAAAGGTTTCTTGCTATATGCTTTATTCCCCCTAAAACAGGGAGCCGCACTTCTCGATCATCTGGAAGAGGTCGGCCCGGTAGTCTGGGTCTTCCTTACGGAGGCTGCTGATGGCTACCCCGAAGTGCTCCTTATAGCCAGTCGAGTTGATGTACTTGCCGTGGCCCAGGTACATGGCGATATGTCCCGGGAAATAAATCAAGTCCCCTGGCCGCAGGTCTTCAAACTCAATCTCATGTACTGGCCAGGCTTCTTTGATTTCCGCGTCCCGCCAGAGCAGGACCCCATTTAGCATGTAGCTCATGAAGACCAGGCCCGAGCAGTCGATCCCCAAGGGACTCTTGCCCGCCCACCGGTACTGGCAGCCTAAATATTCTTTGGCGGTCTCCGTTACCTGCTTTCTGAAGCTTTCTTCATCTGGCTTTCCCTGCAGCAAAAAGTACTCCGGGTCAGCTGACCACAAGAAGTCGTCTTCATCCAAGCGGGGCCCTAAAGCAGTCTTGGATACCCAGCCGCTTCGCCCGTCCAAGAGCTTAACCTTGTAATAGCCGTCTACCAGTTCATCCGTCACATTAAGCAGGCTGCCCTTATAAACCGTCAGCAAAATGTCGGCTGAAACCTTGGGCTCACCCAGGACATCAATGACTGGCCGCCGGACTAGTTTGACCTCCCGCGCCTTGACTTCCTCTAAAGTCACCGGCGTTACCGCAGCCTTTGGCACGTAGCCTTCATAGCCGTAATGGCTGGTCACGTACCAAAAGTCTTCCTTTTTCCCGGTCGCCTTAACGGCCCAGCCGTATAAAAGTTCATCGCTTCTGGATTTGAGGTCGTCTTCTGTCATGAAGACCGCTGGTTGATTGATCAAGCCGTACATTTTGCCTTCCTCCTAACTTAAATCGCTTATTTTTTCCTTCTTTATCCTAATCGTAGATAATCCCGGTCATTTTTGCAAGAGGACAAATTGCCCTATTTCTTAAGATTCCTTTGTCTTATAGACTATTTCCTTAAATTAATTTCACTTTTTACTGGCTTGTGTTAAAATATTTCATGTAACTCAATGGAGGTTTTATGGAAGAAAAGAAAACACAAAGTACTTACAAGCGGTCTTTGACCAATGCGCACATTCAGCTGATTGCCCTGGGGGGAACGATCGGGACTGGCCTCTTTCTTGGGGTCGGCAACAGCATCCAGAAGGCAGGACCGGCAGTCATCCTGATTTATATCATCGTCGGCCTCTTCCTCTTTATCTTGATGCGGGCCCTGGGTGAACTGATCTTATCTGACTTAAAGAAGCACACCTATATCGAGTTTATTGAAAAATATCTCGGCAAGGACATCGGCAAGGTGACTGGTTATCTTTACTGGCTCAGCTGGCTGATCCTGGCCATGGCGGAAACGACGGCCTTAGGCATCTACTTCAAGTCCTGGCTGCCCAACCTGCCGGCCTGGCTGCCCGGAGTGCTCTCAGTCGCGGTCCTGCTCTTGATCAACTTGATCTCTGCCCGCTTCTTCGGGAACCTGGAATTTGCCTTCGCCATCATCAAAATCTTGATGATCGTCGGCTTTGTTATCTTCGCGGCCTTTATGCTGCTGAGCTCAGGCTCAACCAAGTACGGCCAGGCCAGCTTTAGCAACCTGTACGCTGACGGCTTTTTCAATAACGGAGCAGGCGGCTTCCTGCAAGGCTTCCAGATGGTCATCTTTTCCTTCATCGGGGTGGAACTGATCGGGCTGACGGCCGCTGAAGCCAAGGACCCGCACAAGACCATCAGGAGCGCGATCAATGAATTGCCTTTGCGGATCATCCTCTTTTACGTTTTGGCCATTATCGGCATTCTGGTGATCCTGCCTTGGGACAAGGTGTCCACTTCCAGCTCACCATTCGTGCAAGCCTTGATGGGGGCAGGCTTTAAGGGCGCCGGCAACTTGATCAACTTCGTGGTCATCACGGCAGCTATTTCAGCTACCAACAGCTTCCTCTACAGCGCCGGCCGTCTGCTCTTCTCCGTTACTTTAGGCGGGGAAAGCAAGTGGAGCAAGTTCTTCGGCCAGCTCAACCACCGGCAATTGCCAATGAGAGCCCTGGTCTTCTCAGCTTTGATCATCATCTGCGCGCCTTTGATCACCTTGATTATGGGTGACGAAGCTTTCAGCTTCATTTCATCAATCGCGACCAGCATGTTCCTTTTGATCTGGATCATCATGACCATGACTCACCTGCGTTACCGGCAAGTTACGCCAAAGGACCGGCTGCACGAATTCCAAATGCCAGCTTATCCTTACCTTGACTACCTGCTCTTAGCCTTCTTCGGCGCCATGGTTGTCCTGCTTCTCTGTCTTGAGAGCTACCGGGTGCCAATGATCACTGCTTTGATTACCTTCGCTGTCCTATATGGCTTCAGCAAGGCTTTCAACAAGAAAAAAGCAGAAACAAAATAATTAATGAGATACAACAAAAGCTGACCGCAAGGTCAGCTTTTTTATGTGGTGTTTTACTTTTTCAACAAGAAGAGGCCGTTACGCTTAAGCAGCTTATTGACCAGCTTCTTCGACTTCTTAGAAAGCTTATACAGATCAGCATCAATGCCGCTTTCGATCCGGAGCAAGGAATAATGCTTCTTCTCCTTAAAAAGGACATTTACCCCGAGGTAGTGGTCTGTCACGATCAACTTCTTGATGATCTCCAGCAAATCAGCTACAGGCAGCTTGGTCAAATCACGGTCAAGCAAGTCAGGATAAGCTTCTTTAGCCAGATCATGGTCCAGAAAAATGTGTGTCTCATACTGGCTGACCAGCATTAATACCAACAAAAGCATTTTGTCCGCATATGCTTCGCCAATCGTATGCGACCTCAGGCATTCGAATATCTCATCATAATTGTCTGGCGGCTCCATTTTAGGAAAACAATCGATGTAGCAATTCCTTGGTCCTGGATGGCGAAGCTGGTCCACCAGCTTATAAGCCTGCTTTGCTTTCATGGCTATCCCCTCTTTCAAAACTATCTATTCAGTATAACACGGAGATATGTAATCATTGGAGCACAAAAATAAGCCCGGACCAAGTCCGGGCTTATTTCCATTCTATTTCTTTTTGCGAGTAAAGAAGAGCTTGATCGTATCCCAAACTCCCAAAGCCTGCCGCATGTGGTCGGCTGGGACGTACTTACGGATCGCCCGCAGAGTCTTCTTCGGATCCTTGGTAATAAAGATGAACTTGCCATCCTTCTTAGTCCGGATCTCAAAACGGGGAATGTACTTCCCTTTGAAGTGAACATCTGCAACTACATAAGTTACCTGATCCCAAGGAATCTGGATATAGTCTTCAACATTCTTCTCGTTATAGAATTCAAAAGCTTCATCGCCGATCATGACTTTGCCATAGGTAGACATGGCACGGAACCAAGTTCCTTCTACAGCCAGATCAACGGTCTTATTCATTGATTGAGCCATTTGTTAATCTTACATCAAGCCCCATACGTGGAAGAGGATACCAACAACGAAGATCCCCAAGATGATGATGATTGGAGAAACTTTCTTCTTCAAGAGCCACATGCAGAGGAAGGTAAGCAGCAGACCTGCCAAACCTGGGATCAGCATGTTCAAGTTGTCTTGCAGAGTAGTAACCTTGGTCTTAGTCAAGGACAGACCAGCAGCTTGTTGGGTCAAGGCTTCCTTGATACCAGCAGCACCGCTTGGCAGCTTGGTCCAGTCGATGTAGCCACCCTTTTGGATTGGCACTTCTGAAACCTTAACAGTGAAAGTGATGCTTACCCAACGTTCGATCAAGGCGCCCAGGACGAACATACCCATCATGGCAGCCCCACGGGTAACCTTCTTCAGCAAACCACCTGAAAGGTCGGCGCTGATAGCGGCACCAGCCTTGTAACCCAATTCTTGGGTGTACCACAAGAAGGCGATACGGATCAAGTTCCAAAGAACGAAGAAGAGGATTGGCCCAAGGATGTTACCGTTGATGGCCATTGAGGCACCAAGGGCACCGATGATTGGACGAACAGTGTACCAGAAGACTGGGTCACCGACACCGGCCAAAGGCCCCATCATACCAACCTTAACACCTTGGATGGCTTCATCGTCAACTTCAACGCCATTGGCCTTGTCTTCTTCCAAGGCCAGGGTAACACCAATGATTGGTGAAGCCAAGTAAGGGTGAGTGTTAAAGAAGACCAGGTGACGTTGCAAAGCAGCAGCCATGTCTTCCTTCTTTGGGTACAGCTTTCTTAAAGCTGGGATCATACTGTAGACCCAACCACCGTTCTGCATTCTTTCGTAGTTCCATGAACCCTGCAGAAGTTGTGAGTGCCACATAACGTCCCAACGATCACGCTTTGATAAAGTTACTTTCTTTTCAGTCATGATTTATCTCTCCTTTCTGGCTTGATTTCTAATAGTCATCAATGATGTCGCCCAGCGGGTCACCAGTACCAGCTGCGGCAGCATCGCCAGAGCCCTTGCTTACCTTGTCTTCCAGAGCAAGGTACATCAGAGCCAGGGATAAACCAATCGCACCCAAGGCGATCAAAGTCAAGTCCTTAACGCCGGCCAAAGCGAAACCAATGGCGAAGAATGGCCATACTTCACGGCTGGCCATCATGTTGATAACCATAGCGTAACCTACGGCAACAACCATACCACCACCGATGGTCATACCATCTGACAGCCAGGCTGGCATAGCGGCCAAGGCGCTTCTAACAGTTTCAGTAGGGATAGCCAGCAAGCAGGCTGCTGGGATGGCGATACGCAAACCCTGCAGGCTGACAGCGATCCATTGCCATACGTTGATCATGCGCCAGTTGCCTTCTTCGGCGTGCTTGTCCATGATGTGAACGATGGCAGTTGAGATAGTCCGGACCAACATAGTCAGGAACAGACCGGCAACGGCCAAAGTGATGGCCAAACCAGTAGCAGTCCCGATACCCTTGGTACCTTGACCACCCTTGATCAAAATGATGGCTGAGGCAACAGCGGCCAAAGCGGCGTCAGGTGCGACAGCGGCACCGATGTTGGCCCAACCCAAAGCGATCATTTGCAAAGAACCGCCCAGCATAATACCCAAGGTAAGATTGCCAGTAACTAAACCGATTAAAGTACATGCAACCAATGGTTGGTGGAATTCCCATTCATCCAGGATACCTTCCATCCCGGCCAGGAAAGCTACCACAATCACCAGGATGACTTGAATAGCATTTAAGTCCATTTTTAACTCCTTTTCCCACTACTTCTTTTGCTCATCGAGCAGGCTTTGTGCCTTCTTCAGAATTGAATCCATGTTTTCTGGGTTGTCTGAAGGAACCTTGCGGACGTCGAACTTGATGCCCATCTTTTCGAGTTCACGGAAAGTGTCGACGTCAGTCTGGTCCATGGACAGAACGGTGTTGGCGTTAACCTTGCCCTTGCTGTATGACATGGAGCCGACGTTCAAAGTCTTGATGTCTACGCCGTTCTTGATCGTTTGCAAAGCATCTTCTGGGTTTTCAAACAACAAGAAGGCGTGCGTAGTACCAAAACGCGGGTCTTCAGAGATTTCCTTCATCTTCTTCAGCGGAACGGTGTGTGCTACCGTACCAGCTGGAGCAGCTTCACGGATCATGCTCTTGCGCAGGTCATCCTTGGCAACCTTGTCAGAAACCACGATAACCCGGTCTGGGTGAAGTGATGGAATCCAACCAGTTGCAACTTGACCGTGCAACAAACGTGAGTCAATTCTGGCACCAACGATCTTGATGTGACCGTCGCCCAAAACAGTCCCTTCTGGGATTGCTTCCTTAGGCGCGCCAGCTGCGGCTGCAGGTGCAGCTGCCTTTTCTTCTGCAGGCATTAAGCTTTCAGGCTTGGTCTTGATACCATCCTTGGCTGGCTTAATGATTGCAGTTGCGATGTCTTGCGCGGTAGCCTTGTCATTGATCATTCTTTGGGTCAAGGCTTCGACTACCATTGGCAAGTTCAAACCAGAAACGATTGCCCACTTGTCGTGACCGTCGAGCAAACCGTTGGCCTGGTTGAAAGGCGTGCCACCCCACAGGTCGACCAGGAACAAAACTTCTTCCTGGTCTGCAAAAGAAGCAATCGCTTCATTCATCTTACCCTTAATATCATCTGGGCCTTCAGAAGGCTTCAGAATGACATGGGCAAAATTGTCTTGTGGGCCAAAGAGCATTTGCGCGGATTCGGCAATGCCGTCCGCGAAACCGCCATGGCTAGCTAAAACAATTCCTACCATGATATTTCCTCCTCAAAAACTTCGGTACGTTCCTATTATACAATAAAAAGCGCTTACGTGAAGCACTTTCTTGAAACCTTTTTCAACTTTTTTGTTAATTTTATCTCTATAACTGAAAATGCATTACAATAACGCAAAAAGTGGCCTAAAAATTGAATTATTTAGAAAAAATCCCGGATTTAATTAAGGAAGGAAAAATACTTTTTGGAGAAAGAAAAAACGGCTGATCAGCTAAATCAGTCGTTTTCTTTATATATTTGCTGTTATAACGGAGTAGCAGAGATTCGAACTCTGGCGCCAGTTTCCCGACCTACACCCTTAGCAAGGGCGCCTCTTCAGCCACTTGAGTACTACTCCAAGTCATGTATATTAATATTAGCAAACTTTTCCGGGTCCGTCAAACCCTTTTGACAGATTTTTTGTCTCTTTCTGGCTAATTCTTGCTTTTTTATTTTCAAAAGCAGGGTCTCTGCAAATCAATTGAAAGCCAATCTCATTTTTCATTATCTTTAGCTATCCTCTTTCGTTTAGCTTAAAAAATAATTAAGCAAAGCCGTTGCTTAATAAAGCTCTTAATGTTATAGTAGTAAACATGAATTTCGAGTGATCATTCAGTAGCAGCCAGGCTCAGCGCTCAGAAAACCGGTGGTTGATGCGAACCGGACAGGCCTGGAGCAGCGAATTACAGGATCAAGATGCTCGGCCGGTCTAGCCCCGTTACGGCTAAAACGAGTGCAGCATGCTGCAAAGTTGGGTGGTACCGTGCCGATAAGCGCCCCAGCCTGAGTCAACCGACTCGGCTGGGGCTTTTTGTTTTTAAGAAAGGAAAAATATGAAACGATATCAGGCCTTGGTTTCAATCAATAAGTAATACTGGATTTTAACTAAGGAAAAACACATGAACAAACAAATCTCTTTTAAAGAAGCAGTAACTATTCTTATTTTGATGCTGGTCATTCTCGGCTGGGGCGTCATCGGCTTTGGCCTGTCCCCGCAGATCCCGGTCCTGACCGTCATCGCCTTGCTCATCTTCTGGCTGCAGATCCGCGGCTTTGAATGGGAAGAAGTCATGAAGGGGATCAGCCAGGGGATTTCCACGGCCATTGTCCCGATCTTTATCTTCCTTTTAATTGGGACCTTGATTGCTGTCTGGATCCAGGCTGGGATCATTCCATCCTTGATGGTCCTGGGCTTTCACATGATCAGCAGCCATTTCTTCGTTCCATCGGTCTTCCTGGTCTGCTCTTTGGTCGGCCTGGCCATCGGGTCCGGCTTTACGACCGTGTCTACCGTTGGGATCGCCCTCTTCGGGATGGGGAGCACTTTGGGCATCAACCCGGCTTTGACGGCTGGGGCCATCATCTCCGGTGCCGTCTTTGGCGACAAGATGTCTCCTCTGTCTGACTCAACCAACCTGGCTTCCGCGGTAGCTGAAGCCGACCTTTTTGACCATATCAAGAACATGATGTGGTCAACCATTCCTGCTTTTATCGGCTCTTTGCTCTTTTTCTTCTTCCTGGGCCAGAGCAATAAGGCAACTTCCTTAGCCGGCATCGCGGCTGTAGAAAGCAGCCTCCGCCAGCACTTCTCAGTCTCCTTCTGGGCAGCTTTGCCGATCATCTTGATGTTTGCCTGTGCGTGGAAAAAGGTGCCAGCCATTCAAACTCTTTTTGCCAACATCTTCTTGTCTGTTGCCATGATTTTCATCCAACATCCGGGCTTCAAGATGCAAAAGCTGGCTACCTTGATTGAATCCGGCTACGTTTCAAATTCCGGCAACAAGACCGTTGACGCCCTCTTGACCCGGGGCGGGATCTCCAGCATGATGGGGACTGTTTCCTTGATTATCATGACCCTGGCCCTGGGCGGGATCTTGATGCACCTGGGCATCATCGACAGCGCCATGAAGCCTTTGGTTGAACGCTTGAAGAAGCCAGGCTGGCTGATTTTGACGACGATCATGGCCGGGATCGGGATCAACCTCTTCGTCGGTGAACAATACTTGTCAGTTATCCTGCCGGCCAACGCCTTTAAGCCAGCTTACAAGCGGATCGGCCTTGATCCCCTGGCCCTCAGCCGGGTCTTGGAAGACGGGGGCAGCGTCATCAACTACTTGATCCCTTGGGGGGTGGCTGGTTCCTTCGTCGCCTCTGCTTTAGGCGTACCAGTCTTGGACTTCCTCCCCTTCACCATGTTCAGCCTCTTGTCACCAGTCTTCTCCATTCTCAGTGGTTTTACCGGTATTGGCTTGAAGTGGAAGAAGGCAAGTAAATAGAATATCAGAATAATAGCAGTTTAGTGTTGAATAACTACCAAGCAGAGTAGTTGTTCAACACTTTTTCTTTGATAGTCCTCAACGCAAAAAGGAAAACAGCCTTCTGCAGACATTAACCAGCAGAAGGCTATATTGTTCATATCAATAAAAAAATCAACTCCATATGCATGTGTCACAAGTTAAATAAGGCATCTAGCATATAAGTTGATCTAGTAGGTATTATAGCACAAAAACCAAGAAAAACAAAAAGAGCCAGACTTCCGTCTGACTCTTGATTCGCGCGGCAGCTTCCTATCCTCGCAGGCAGTTTCCCACCAACTACTTTCGGCGTTAAGAAGCTTAACTGCTGTGTTCGGCATGGGAACAGGTGTATCCTTCTTGCCATTGCCACCGCACTCTTGCTTGAGCTTGCACGCTCAAAACTGAATATCTCTTTCCAAGTCAAAACCTTCATTGCTTTGCTCTTTTGGTCAAGTCCTCGACTGATTAGTACCGGTCCGCTCCAAAGCTCACGCTTCTTCCACTCCCGGCCTATCTACCTCATCGTCTCTGAGGTGTCTTACTTTCTTGAAGAAATGGGAAATCTCATCTTGAGGGGGGCTTCGCACTTAGATGCTTTCAGCGCTTATCCCGTCCGCACATAGCTACCCAGCGATGCCTTTGGCAAGACAACTGGTACACCAGCGGTGCGTCCATCCCGGTCCTCTCGTACTAAGGACAGCTCCTCTCAAATTTCCTGCGCCCACGACGGATAGGGACCGAACTGTCTCACGACGTTCTGAACCCAGCTCGCGTGCCGCTTTAATGGGCGAACAGCCCAACCCTTGGGACCGACTTCAGCCCCAGGATGCGACGAGCCGACATCGAGGTGCCAAACCTCCCCGTCGATGTGAACTCTTGGGGGAGATAAGCCTGTTATCCCCAGGGTAGCTTTTATCCGTTGAGTGATGGCCCTTCCATGCGGTACCACCAGATCACTAAGCCCTACTTTCGTACCTGCTCGAGCTGTCTCTCTCGCAGTCAAGCTCCCTTTTACCTTTACACTCTGCGAATGATTTCCAACCATTCTGAGGGAACCTTTGGGCGCCTCCGTTACACTTTAGGAGGCGACCGCCCCAGTCAAACTGCCCGTCAAACACTGTCCTCGGTCTGGATCACAGGCCTGAGTTAGAGCATCCGTCAAGCAAGGGTAGTATCCCAACAGCGCCTCAGATAAGACTGGCGTCCTATCTTCTCCGGCTCCTACCTATCCTGTACATGCTTGACAGATACCCAATATTAAACTGCAGTAAAGCTCCATGGGGTCTTTCCGTCCTGTCGCGGGTAACCCGCATCTTCACGGGTATTATAATTTCACCGAGTCTCTCGTTGAGACAGTGCCCAAATCATTACACCTTTCGTGCAGGTCGGAACTTACCCGACAAGGAATTTCGCTACCTTAGGACCGTTATAGTTACGGCCGCCGTTTACTGGGGCTTCAATTCAAACCTTCGCTTGCGCTAAGCTCTCCTCTTAACCTTCCAGCACCGGGCAGGTGTCAGCACCTATACTTCATCTTACGATTTTGCAGATGCCTGTGTTTTTGATAAACAGTTGCTTGGGCCTTTTCACTGCGGCTGATCTTGCGACCAGCGCCCCTTCTCCCGAAGTTACGGGGCCATTTTGCCGAGTTCCTTAACGAGAGTTCTCTCGCTCACCTGAGGATACTCTCCTCGACTACCTGTGTCGGTTTGCGGTACGGGTGCACCGTCTCTGGCTAGAAGCTTTTCTCGGCAGTGTGACGTCGCAGCCTTCGCTACTTTAATTTCGCTCCTCATCACGCCTTGTCCTTATGAGAGCAAGCATTTGACTCGCTCTCAGACTTGACGCTTGAACGTGGTATCCAGCACCACGCGCTGCTAGCCTCCTGCGTCCCTCCATCGCTCATAACGATTCGGTGCAGTACAGGAATCTCAACCTGTTGTCCATCGACTACGCCTCTCGGCCTCGCCTTAGGTCCCGACTTACCCTGGGCGGACGAGCCTGCCCCAGGAAACCTTAGTCTTGCGGCGGACAGGATTCTCACCTGTCTTTCGTTACTCATACCGGCATTCTCACTTCTAGAAGCTCCACATGTCCTCTCGGTCATGCTTCACCGCCGCTAGAACGCTCTCCTACCACGTGCATAATGCACATCCACAGTTTCGGTATCATGCTTAGCCCCGGTAAATTTTCGGCGCGGCGTCACTCGACTAGTGAGCTATTACGCACTCTTTGAATGATGGCTGCTTCTGAGCCAACGTCCTAGTTGTCTGCGCAACTCCACATCCTTTTCCACTTAGCATGAATTTTGGGACCTTAACTGGTGATCTGGGCTGTTTCCCTTTCGACTACGGATCTTATCACTCGCAGTCTGACTCCCGCACATAAATGTCTGGAATTCGCAGTTTATCTGAATTCAGTAACCCTTGACGGGCCCCTAGTCCAAACAGAGCTCTACCTCCAGCATCCTCTTTGCGAGGCTAGCCCTAAAGCTATTTCGGAGAGAACCAGCTATCTCCAAGTTCGTTTGGAATTTCACCGCTACCCACAACTCATCCCCGCAATTTTCAACTTACGTGGGTTCGGTCCTCCAGCGCGTTTTACCGCGCCTTCAACCTGGTCATGGGTAGGTCACTTGGTTTCGGGTCTGCGTCAGCCAACTGCTCGCCCTCTTCAGACTCGCTTTCGCTGCGGCTCCGTCTTTTCTGACTTAACCTTGCTGACTAACGCAACTCGCCGGTTCATTCTACAAAAGGCACGCCATTACCCGTTAACGGGCTTTGACTACTTGTAGGCACACGGTTTCAGGTTCTCTTTCACTCCCCTCCCGGGGTTCTTTTCACCTTTCCCTCACGGTACTGGTTCACTATCGGTCACTGGTTAGTATTTAGCCTTGCGAGATGGTCCTCGCGGATTCAAACGGGATTTCACGTGTCCCGCCCTACTCAGGATACTGATAGGCCTTCTTTGGATTTCGCTTACGGGGCTCTCACCCTCTCTGGCGCGTCTTCCCAAACGCTTCTGCTATCCTCTGAAGTGCCACGACTCAGTCCTACAACCCCGGCAGATAAATCTGCCGGTTTGGGCTCTTTCCTGTTCGCTCGCCGCTACTTGGGAAATCGATATTTCTTTCTCTTCCTGCAGCTACTTAGATGTTTCAGTTCACTGCGTGTTCCTTTCTTGTGCTATGTATTCACACAAGAATAGCATGTCTGCACATGCTGGGTTCCCCCATTCGGAGACCTCCGGATCAAAGCCTACTTACGGCTCCCCGAAGACTTTCGCGGTTAGTCGCGTCCTTCATCGGCTTCCAGTGCCAAGGCATTCACCGTGCGCCCTTCTTCACTTGACCTTGCAAGTTTGTTCTTTCGAACTCTCTCGGTCGCTTTGCAATGTTTTCATTGATCTCAATGATTCTCGGTTTTTTCTTGGAATTAAGATATTCAGTTTTCAACGTACAAGTGAGAGTTGATACTCTCAAAACTGAACAAAGTTTCTTTGCAGTGTGCTTCCGTAACTCACAATCGTCTATTAGTGTTGCCACTCTCTGATTGTGTGTCTTTCCTTAGAAAGGAGGTGATCCAGCCGCAGGTTCTCCTACGGCTACCTTGTTACGACTTCACCCCAGTCATCTGCCCTGCCTTAGGCGGCTGACTCCAAAATGGTTATCCCACCGACTTTGGGCATTGCAGACTTCCATGGTGTGACGGGCGGTGTGTACAAGGCCCGGGAACGTATTCACCGCGGCGTGCTGATCCGCGATTACTAGCGATTCCAGCTTCGTGCAGGCGAGTTGCAGCCTGCAGTCCGAACTGAGAACAGCTTTAAGAGATCCGCTTGCCTTCACAGGTTCGCTTCTCGTTGTACTGCCCATTGTAGCACGTGTGTAGCCCAGGTCATAAGGGGCATGATGACTTGACGTCATCCCCACCTTCCTCCGGTTTGTCACCGGCAGTCTCTTTAGAGTGCCCAACTTAATGATGGCAACTAAAGACAAGGGTTGCGCTCGTTGCGGGACTTAACCCAACATCTCACGACACGAGCTGACGACAGCCATGCACCACCTGTCACTGTGTCCCCGAAGGGAAAGACTTATCTCTAAGTTTTGCGCAGGATGTCAAGACCTGGTAAGGTTCTTCGCGTTGCTTCGAATTAAACCACATGCTCCACCGCTTGTGCGGGCCCCCGTCAATTCCTTTGAGTTTCAACCTTGCGGTCGTACTCCCCAGGCGGAGCGCTTAATGCGTTTGCTACGGCACTGAGAACCGGAAAGTCCCCAACACCTAGCGCTCATCGTTTACGGCATGGACTACCAGGGTATCTAATCCTGTTCGCTACCCATGCTTTCGAGCCTCAGCGTCAGTTGCAGACCAGAGAGCCGCCTTCGCCACTGGTGTTCTTCCATATATCTACGCATTCCACCGCTACACATGGAGTTCCACTCTCCTCTTCTGCACTCAAGAATGACAGTTTCCGATGCAGTTCCACGGTTGAGCCGTGGGCTTTCACATCAGACTTATCATTCCGCCTGCGCTCGCTTTACGCCCAATAAATCCGGACAACGCTTGCCACCTACGTATTACCGCGGCTGCTGGCACGTAGTTAGCCGTGACTTTCTGGTTGATTACCGTCAAATAAAGACCAGTTACTGCCTCTATCCTTCTTCACCAACAACAGAGCTTTACGATCCGAAAACCTTCTTCACTCACGCGGCGTTGCTCCATCAGACTTGCGTCCATTGTGGAAGATTCCCTACTGCTGCCTCCCGTAGGAGTTTGGGCCGTGTCTCAGTCCCAATGTGGCCGATCAGTCTCTCAACTCGGCTACGCATCATTGCCTTGGTAGGCCTTTACCCCACCAACTAGCTAATGCGCCGCGGGCTCATCCTAAAGTGACAGCTTGCGCCGCCTTTCAAACTTGAATCATGCGATTCATGTTGTTATCCGGTATTAGCACCTGTTTCCAAGTGGTATCCCAGTCTTTAGGGCAGATTGCCCACGTGTTACTCACCCATCCGCCGCTAGCGTCCAACAAATCATCCCGAAGGAATCTTTGAATTCAGCTCGCTCGACTTGCATGTATTAGGCACGCCGCCAGCGTTCGTCCTGAGCCAGGATCAAACTCTCAATTTGAAAATTGAGCCTTTTTAATCTGCTCCAGATTATTTGCTTGCGAATTGACTTCGCTTATTTGTTTGGATCAAACAATGTTTGACCCGCACACTGCGAAACTTTGTTCAGTTTTCAAAGTACCAACTTGCGTCAAGTGACGCAACGTTTTATATCTTACTCGCTTGTTTGATTCTTGTCAACAAGTTTTCGATATTTTCTTTTTCGTGCCTCCGTGAGAACTTCCTGTCTCACGCGGCAACAAATATTAGTATACTCGTTATTTTTGAAAGGTCAAATTAACCTTTTCATCCGGTTTACGTGAGGAACAGCAGGTGGTGTTGTAATATTTAACCTTGTCAGTCCCGCCTCTTTTATTCTGCTTTATCTTTCTTTTTAATTCCTCAATGAATTCTTTGTTCGCTTTTTGCTTTTTTTACCGGGAAAAATATTTTTATCTTTTCTATTTTTCTTTTTTAGCTTCTCTTTTCTCTTTTAACTGTTCTTATTAACTCTCTTTTTCCTTTATCTGCTTGTCTGTCTCGCTTATAAGAAGATCTTCGAAAATAAAGTTACCGCTATGTTTGGCTTACGGAAGCCCTTTCCCTCACTTTTTCTGCCTTGGTACAGTTATCAAATTTGTTTTATTTTTCATATAATTTTTCTTGTGTCCTTTATGTTCTATATTCCATTTTGGACTATTGTTTTGTTTTTTAGAAAGGCTGATCCAACTTCCATGATCAAAACCCGTCTTATCAAGCAGCTGGGCTCTTCCAGCCGCTATATCCTCTGGCAGATCCTCTGCCAATGGCTCTCTTTATTGGGCCAAATCGTCTTTATCTTTGCCCTGGCGCAAATCTTAACCGGGCAAAATTCCTGGCTTGCCTTACTCGCTGGTGCTGCTATCCAGCTTTTGGGCCAGTACGCCTATAACCAGGCCAGCTTCCAAGCAAGCAGCAAGGTCAAAGAAGTCTTGCGGCAAAAAATCTACGCCAAGCTGCTTATTTTAGGCGACAGCTATAAAGAAGCAGTCAAGCCAGCCGAACTGGTCCAATTGACCAGCGAAGGGATCGAATCCGTCGACAGCTACTTCAGCCGCTACCTCAGCCAGTTTGCCTATGCCTTCCTGGCTCCCTTGACCCTTTTTGCCATCTTAGTCAAAATCAATGCCCCGGCCAGCATCTTCCTTTTATGCACTGTGCCTCTGATTCCCATCGTCATCATGGTCGTCATGCTGGTCGCTAAAAAGATCCTCAGCCGCTACTTTGCCATCTACCACCAATTAGCCGATACCTTTTTGGAAAAAATGCAGGGCATGACTACTTTAAAGGTCTACCAAAACGATTCTGCCGCTGAAGCCGAACTGGCAGCAGAATCTGAACACTTCCGGCAGATCACCATGAAAGTCCTGACCATGCAACTGCTCAGCACCGTGGTCATGGATACCGTGGCCTATGGCGGCGCTGCCTGCGGGATCGTCATTGCCCTTAATAACCTGCGCCAAGGACAGGTGGACAAGCAAGGAGCCATCATCTTGATCCTCTTGGCCGCTGCCTACTTCCTTCCCATGCGGCAGCTGGGCAGCTACTTCCATATTGGCATGAACGGCATGAAAGCCAGTGACCAGATTTTTGCCTTCCTGGACCTGCCAGAAAAAGCCGCCGGGCAAATTTCCCTGCCGGAAAATACCGATATTTCCGTCAAAGATCTTTCCTTTACCTATCCGGATGCTGATCAGGCCGCTTTAAGGGAAATCAATCTGACCATCCCTGCCCCCGGCTTTACTTCCGTCGTTGGCCTGTCTGGATCGGGTAAAAGCACCCTGGCCGCTCTTCTAGCCGGCCGCCTGTCGCCAAGCAAGGGGCAAATCACGATTGCCGGCATCCCTTTATCCGATCTTTCCCCTTCCGCCTGGCAAAAAGCCGTCACCCTGGTCACTTCAGGCAGCTACCTTTTCAAGGGCAGCGTCAAAGATAACCTGCTTATGGCCGGACCAGCCAGTGACAGCGACTTAGTCACCGCCTTAAAGGAAGTCCGCCTCTGGGACTTTTTGGCCAAAAATTCCGGCCTGGACTACCAGCTGACAGCCGGGGCGACCAACCTCTCCGGCGGGCAAAAGCAGCGCCTGGCCTTAGCCCGGGCACTTTTAAAAGACAGCCAGATCTACATCTTCGATGAGGCCACTTCCAATATCGACCTGGAAAGCGAAGCCGCCATCATGGCCGTCTTGCACGAACTTGCTCAAAAGAAGACCGTGGTCCTCATCTCCCACCGCCTGGCCAACGTCACTAAGAGCGACCAGATCTACTTTTTGGAAAAAGGTCGCTTAGTTGAAAAGGGCAAACATGAAGAACTCTTAGCCAAGGGAGCTTCCTACGCCCAGCTCTTTAAAGACCAGGCTGACCTGGAAAATTACGCGAAATTTGGAGGCAAGCATGAAGAATAATAGCAACTTTAAGATCCTCTGGCGCCTGCTGGGCCTGGTCAAGCCCCTCTGGCCGGTCATGGTCCTGGCCATCATCTTGGGCAGCGCCGGCCAATTAGCCGCCAGCTTCGTCACCATCAATGCCGTGGCCGCGGCTGGCAAATTAATTAACGGACAAAACGCTTCTGCCTTGATTATCCTTCTCCTCATCTGCGCCTTTTCCCGGGGAATCCTCCACTACGGAGAGCACTACTGCAACCACTTGATCGCTTTTAAAATGCTGGCCCTAATCCGGGTCAAAGTCTTCCATAAACTCCGCCTGCTCAGCCCCGCTAAATTGGAAGGCAAGGACAAGGGGGACCTGCTTTCCCTTATCACCAGCGACATCGAGCTCCTGGAGGTCTTTTACGCCCACACCATTTCCCCCATCGCCATCGCCTGTGTCTATACCATTTGCCTGCTGGCCTTCTTTGCCCGCTACTCATTCGCCTGTGCCCTCTTGGCTCTAATTTTTTACGCCCTGGCCGGCCTCGTCATCCCACTTGCTTTTTCCCGCTTCTCCAGCCTCCCTGGCCAGGATATCCGGAAAAAAATGGGCCAGATCAGCAACTTTATGCTGGACTCGATTCTGGGTTTGGCAGAAAGCCTCCAGTACGGGCAAGGAGATAAACGAAAAAAAGAACTGGCAGCAACTGACCAGGACCTGACCCAAAGCCGGGCCAAGCTAAACCAGCTGACTGCCCTTCAGCAGACCTTGACAAGCCTGGTCATCCTTTTAGCCGCAAGCACCATGCTCTTTTTGACCACGCGGCTCCTTCACCTGCCCTTTAGCCAGAGCTTAACAGCAACCAGCGCCGCGCTGGCCAGCTTTGGCCCGGTCAGCGCCCTTTCCGCTCTCTCGACAGGTTTGACCGAAACTGTCGCCAGTGCCCGCCGGGTATTGGCAATCTTGGCTGAAGAGCCAGTCGTAGAAGAAAACGCGGCCGGGGTCAAGCCAGCTTTTTCCTCAGCCAGCTTAGAAAAAGTTGCCTTCACCTACCCAGATGGAGAGCGGCGAGTCCTAGAAAACTACTCCTTGACCATTCCTAAAGGAAAAATCATCGGCATCCACGCCCCAAGCGGCAGCGGTAAATCCACCATCCTCAAGCTCCTCGCCCGCTTCTATGACGTGCAAAAAGGGCAAGTGGCAATTTCAGAGACCAACATCAAGGACATCGAAACTTCCGCCCTCCGAGGCCTGGAAAGCTACATGCCCCAGGAGACCTGGCTGGCCACGGACACGGTTGAAAACAACATCAAACTGGGCAAGGCCGCCAGCCGCGAAGAAGTAGTCGCCTGCGCCAAAATGGCCAACATCCACGACTTTATCATGACCCTGCCCAAAGGCTACGACAGCCTGCTGGGCGAAAATGGCAACAGCCTGTCAGCCGGGCAAAAGCAGCGAATCGGGATCGCCCGGGCCTTCCTGCACGGGGGCGACCTTCTCCTTTTAGACGAAATCACCGCCAACCTCGACGCCTTAAACGAAGGCATCATCCTCAAGGCCCTCAAGGAAGCCAGACACGGCAAGACCGTGATCCTGGTCTCCCACCGGCTCAGCACCCTGGCCATCGCCGACCAGGTCATCGAGCTGCCAAGCCGCGAATAAACTAAAAACGCCTGGAAGAAATTCCAGACGTTTTTTTGCTTCATCTTAGCCGATCGAGCCCACCATCTGGTACTTGATCAAGCGGTTCAGTTCAACTGCGTATTCCATCGGCAGTTCCTTGGTGAAGGGTTCCAAAAAGCCCATCACGATCATCTCCGTGGCCTTGGCTTCTGAAATCCCCCGGCTCATCAAATAGTAGAGCTGCTCTTCAGAAATTTTTGACACCTTGGCCTCATGCTCCATGGAGACGTTCCCGTTCAAAACTTCATTATAAGGAATGGTGTTGCTGGCCGACTTGTCGTCCATGATGATGGTATCGCATTCCACATGGGCCAAAGAGCCGTCACTGTCCGGGTTGAAGCGGACCTGCCCCCGGTAGTCCACCCGGCCCCCGTCCTTGCAAAGGGACTTGGAAACAATGGAGCTGGTGGTCTGGGGAGCATTATGAACCATCCGGGCACCAGTGTCGGAGTCGATCCCCTGGCCATTTGAGTCGCAGCCGGCAAAAGCAATCGACAGCATGGTCCCCCGGGCCCGGCGGCCGTTTAGGTAGACGCTGGGGTACTTCATGGTAACTTTAGAGCCAAGATTGCCGTCCACCCATTCCATGGTCGCGTTCTCCAGAGCTTGCGCCCGCTTGGTTTCCAAGCTGTAGACATTGTCTGACCAGTTCTGGATGGTCGTGTAGCGGCAGTAGGCGTCTTTTAAGACATTGACCTCCACGACCGCCGCGTGCAGGCTGTCAGCTGAATAGTTGGGTGCCGTGCAGCCTTCCACATAGTTGACGCTGGCCCCTTCATCGACAATGATCAAGGTCCGCTCAAACTGGCCGGAATTGCCGGCATTGATCCGGAAGTAGCTCTGAATCGGGACTTTGGCCTGAACCCCTTTTGGCACGTAGATAAAAGTCCCACCGGACCAGACGGCGGAGTTGAGGGCCGCCATCTTGTTGTCATCCGGCTTGACCAGCTTACCAAAGTACTTTTTGACCAAATCAGGCACCACTTGGACGGCGGCGTCGGTTGACATGAACAAAACGCCCTGCCGGGCCAGGTCCTCTTTGATTTTTTCATAAACGACTTCTGACTCGTACTGGGCGGATGATCCGGCCAGATACTGGCGCTCGGCCTGGGGAACACCCAGCTTTTCAAAGGTCTCCTTGATCTTGTCCGGCACCTCGTCCCAGTCCCGGACCGCCTTTTTGGCATCCCGGCGGAAGTAGTTCAAGTGATCAAAGTCGATCTTGGTCAAATCCGGGCCAAAAGTCGGCAGGGGCATTTTAAGATAGGTCTGGTAGGCCTTGAGGCGGAAGTCCAGCATCCAGTCCGGCTCATTTTTCGCCGCGGAAATCTGCCGGACCACCTCTTCACTCAAGCCTGTCCCCGTGGTATAGATGGGTTCGATCTCGTCTTTGAAGCCGTACTGGTAGTCCTGGTCCAGGGCCTGTAAGGTTTCGTCTTTTTCAGCGGTCATCTAATTATTCCTTTCTATTGCTTCACTCAAGCCTTGCCAGGCCAGACCCGCGCACTTGACCCGGGCCGGAAAGCGGGAAACGCCCTGTAAAAGGGCCGCATCGCCCAGCTCCTTTTCTTCTTTCTGGCTGATTTTTTCTCCTTCAAGCATCCGCCAAAAAATTGGCAAAAGAGCAAGTGCTTTTTCAACTGGGGCCTGGTCGACCAAGCCGGCCATGATCGCCGCTGAAGCCTGGGAGATCGTGCATCCCTCAGCCAGGCAGGCGACCTGCACGATCTTGCCATCGGCGATTTCGACTTGCAAGGTCAACCGGTCCCCGCAGCTTTCATTGACCAGGCTGACCACCTTTGTCGGACTGGCCAAAGGCTGCCGGTATTTTTGGCTAGCCGCGTAGTCCAAAAGGACTGCCTGGTAGACCTGCTTTAAATCATCTAGTGCCATTGAAAAACTCCTTCGCCGCCTGAACCCCCTTAATCAAGGCTTCCACATCAGCTTCGTTATTGTAAAAAGCCGCGCTGGCCCGGGCAACTGCCTTGACTCCTAACCAGTCCATCATGGGCTGGGCGCAGTGCTGGCCGGCCCGGATGGCAATGCCCTGGGCGTCCAGGGCCGTTGCCAGATCATGGGGGTGAACGCCAGGCAGGTTGAAAGAGACGATGCCGCCACCTTGGCCGTAAACCGTGACTCCCGTTTTTCTCAAGCCTTCTGCCATGGCCTGGCCTAATTCTGCTTCCCTATCTTTAATGGCGTCTAAGCCGATTTCACTCAAATAGTCAATCGCTGCTCCCAGGGCGACTACGCCGGACACATTCTGGCTGCCGGCCTCAAACTTTTGCGGAGCCGGCTTGAAAGTTGCTGTAGTTTTGCTGACCTCCCGGATCATCTCCCCACCAAATTCCAAAGGCTGGGTCTGATCTAAGAGTTCTTTTCGGCCATACAAGACCCCGGTCCCGGTCTGGCCCAGCATCTTATGGGCGGAAAAAGCGTAAAAGTCAGCGCCTAATTTTTTGACGTCAACCGGCAAATGGCCCGCTGCCTGGGCCCCGTCGACTAAGACCAAAGCCCCGCGCTTTTTGGCCAAAGCGGCCAGCTCTTCGACCGCTTGCTCAGTCCCTAAGACATTGGTAACTTGGGCCAAGGCCAAAAGGCGGAGGCGGTCAGACATGACTTTTTCTGCTTCCTTTAAGTCAACCCGGCCCTTTTTGTCCAGGGGCAAAAAGACCAGCTTGGCGCCAGTCAAGGCGGCAACTTGCTGCCAAGGGACCAGATTGCTGTGGTGCTCGGCGGCAGTTAACGCGATCTCGTCTCCCTTTTTTAAATGCCGCGAAAAATAGCCAAAGGCAGCCAAATTGATGGCTGAAGTCGTTCCCTTGGTAAAAACTATTTCACTGGCCTCGGCATTGATAAAATCACCGACTTTCTGCCGGACCCCTTCGTAAGCCTCAGTTGCCTTTGCCGACAAAGCGTAGGTTCCCCGGTAGATATTGGCGTTTTCCTTTTGATAAAAAGTATTGATTGCCTCAATCACGCACTTGGGCTTCTGGCTGGTCGCCGCGTTATCCAGGTAGACCAAGGGCTCGCCATTCATTTTTTCAGCCAGGATGGGAAAATCCTGCCGGAATTTATTCCAATTCTTGTCCATCGATCAGCTTTCTTTCTACCATTGCAAACAAAGGCTGCCGGCTGGCTTCCGGGATCTTGGTCAAAACCGGACCCAAAAAGCCCCGGATGACTAAACGCTCAGCCAAAGGCTTGGGCAGGCCCCGGCTCATCAGGTAATAGAGCTGCTGGTCATCGACCCGGCCGACGCTAGCCGCGTGCCCGGCAAAAACATCGTTGTCATCGATCAAAAGGATAGGGTTGGCATCCCCTCTGGCCGACCTGGACAGCATCAAGACCCGGTTTTCCTGCTGGGCGTTGGCCCCTTTAGCCCCCTTCATGACATGGCCGATCCCGTTGAAGACCAGGCAGGACTTCTGCAGGATCACCCCGTGCTGGAGGATGCGGCCATCTGACTTTTTGCCGTAATTATTGACGACGGTGTTCAGGCCCTGGACCTGGTCGCCGATAGTGATGGCGATCACGTTCATCTCAGCTCTGGCTCCCTGCCCGTAAAGGTCGGAGTCATAGTCAGCCAGAATCTTCCCGTCGCTCAGCATCCCCATGGCCCAGTCAACTTTGGCGTCCCGGCCGACCCAGGCCACCCGCTTTAAGTAGGCGGTCGTGTTTTTGCTCAAGCGGTCGATTCCGGCATACTTAACCCGGCTGCCGGCTAAGGCGCAGATCTCCACCACCAGGTTGGCGGTAGCTTCGTTGTCTCCTTGGCTGGCCACTTTTTCAAAATAGGAAAAATCCGCGTTCTTCCCGGCGACGAGCAAGACGTGCAAGGCAAAGTCCTCTTGCTTTTGGCCATCTTGCAAATAAGTCACCGTCAAGGGTTCAGCCAAGGCTACGTTGTCTGGCACATAGACGAAGAGCCCTTGCTCCATTTTGGCCACGTTTTCGGCTAAAAGGCGGTTTTCCTTAAAGCTGGCCGCCCGGCCGAAGTACTTTTCCACCAGGTCCCCGTGCTCAGTTAAAGCCGTCTCCCAGTCGCAGGCGACGCAGCCTTTTGTCCAAAATTCAGCTCCAGCTTCAATGGAAAAAGCTGCCGTCTTTTGCAAGGGCCAGGTCAAAGACAGGGGCCAGGCCCGGTAGTCCACCTTGGCAAAGTCGGGCCTAGGCAAGTCCGGCAAAGCGGCAGCGGCTTCTGCCTGCATTTTTGCAAACCATGCTTGTGCGGTCATGCTTCCTCCTTAAACGTCTTCATCCGTCAGTTCAATATCCAGGCCCAGCTCATCACGCAGCTTGGTATAGCCCTCCTTTTCCAGGCGCTTGGCCAAATCCGGCCCGCCTTCAGCCACGACCCGGCCGCCCATCATGACGTGAACCTTGTCAGGCACCACGTAGTCCAAAAGGCGCTGGTAGTGGGTGATCATCAAGGCGCCGAAGTCCGGCCCCCGCAAATCGTTGACCCCCTTGGAAACTACCTTCAAGGCATCGATATCCAGGCCGGAGTCGATCTCGTCTAAAATTGCGAACTTGGGCTTGATCATCAGCATCTGCAAGATCTCGTTGCGCTTCTTTTCCCCGCCGGAAAAGCCCTGGTTCAAGTAGCGCTGGGCCATTTCAGCCTTCATGTCCAAAAAGTCCATCTTTTCATAGAGCTCTTGGAGAAATTCCCGGGCCGAGACTGGATCGCCTTCCGGCCGGCGGGCGTTCAAGGCTCCCCGGATGAATTCGGCGTTGCTGACGCCGGGGATTTCAGCCGGGTACTGCATGGCCAAAAAGAGGCCGGCCCGGGCCCGCTCGTCAACTGGCAAATCCAGCAGTTCTTGCCCATCCAGCTTGACAGACCCCTGGGTCACCTTATATGCCGGGTTGCCCATAATGGCTTCTGACAGGGTTGACTTTCCCGTCCCATTTGGCCCCATAATGGCATGGATCTCTCCGGTTTTAAGCTGGAGGTTGACCCCTTTGAGAATCTCCTTGCCGGCAATTTCTACGTGCAAATCAGTGATTGCTAACTCTGACATGACTCACCTCAACTAATTATCTACAAAATTTAGTGTCACGTCTATTTATAGCACACAAGACCTAGTGGTTACAGAGGACAAAAGGAGAAATATGCGATTTTTTAAAAGATTGCAAATCAGCAGAAAAATATCCGACTTTTTTCAGAAAATAAGCAAGTGATTTGACAAATCTTTTTAGCCTGCTACAATAGCTAAACATAATCAAGCAGTTATGGAAAGGAACTCTGTCAACCGTGAAAAAACGTCAAAAAAACGACTTTGCCAAAGAAATCCAAGTCAAGCCTTTTAACGAGCTCTCTGCCCGGGAGGTCTTCTGCCTGTCCAGAATCCGCGATGACGTTTTCGTCGCCGAGCAGGAAATCACGGTTCCTGAACTGGATGACCAGGACCTTTCCGCTTATCACGTTTTCCTTTTAAACGAGGACAAGAGCAATGCCCTGGCCGCCGCCCGCTTCTTTAACGAAGAAGGCCGCTTTTACATCGGCCGGGTCGCCGTGCAGAAAATTGCCCGCCACCGCGGCATCGCCAGCCAGCTTTTAAAGGCCATTGAGAACTATGTCTTGGAGAACGATTTGACCCAGGAGCTTTACCTCCACGCCCAGGCCAGTGCCCGGGACTTCTACCTGGCCAATGGCTACCACGATGTTGGCCCCGTCTTCATGGAAGCCGGCATCCCCCACCAAATGATGGCTAAATCCCTCGCCTAAGCAGCCGCAAGGCTGCTTTTTTCATGCAAAAAACTGCCCCGGGAAAGGTCCCGGAGCAGTCTGGCGATTTGTGAGTTAGTAAAGAAAGTTTTATTAAATAGAGGAGTAAAAGTAAAAGATTTGGATTAAAGAGTAATGTTAAAAATGGTAAAAATCATAGCGCCGCGCGTTAGTTAAAGACAATTTCTTGCGCGTCGTCACCCGCCTCTACAGGGCGCGGGTCGACATCCTTGACTTCTTTGAGCAGGTCCATGTTGGTGTAAACCACCATGACCGTGTTGTCCAAGCCGTGGTCAGCAACTGCCTTGATGTCCATTTCAGCCAGTTTGTCGCCGGCCTTGACAGAATCGCCTTGATCGACGAAAAGCTTGAAGGGTTCCCCTTTCAGTTCCACCGTGTCGATCCCCAAGTGGATCAGGACTTCCAGCCCTTCAGCCGTCTTGATGCCGATGGCGTGCTTGGTTGGAAAAAGAGTGGTAATGGTCCCGGAAACCGGGGCAACTACTTCCTGGCCGGTCGGCTTAACGGCAAAACCGTCGCCCAGCATCTTTTGGGAGAAGACGTCATCGCTGACTTCGGACAGGGGAATCAGATTGCCCTTGATGGGCGCCTTGACTTCATTGCCTTTTGACTTGGACTTTTTAAAGAAATTAAACATGAACATCACCCTTTCACCGCTCTAAAGGCGAGAACTACATAGAATACAAAACAAATTACGAATAAAGAAGCAATCAAGTAGGTCAAGGACAGCAGCTGGCTCGGCTTTACCTTGCTCTCTTCAGGCAGATCTCCTCCCCGCCGCAGGGCAAAAATGGCGAAGAGAAGGCAGAACCAGTTGCCAACGATCAGCTGGGTCCACAGCTGCAGCTTCATGAACTTCATGTACTGGCGCCGGTCGGCCAAGAGGGCCCCGCCGTCAATCCAGCAGAGGTAGCCCAAGAGGAAGTCACCGGCTGCCACGATGATTGACACCGTGGTCGCGGGACTGGCCGCGATGAAGTCAGTGATTGTCTGCTTGGCCGCCCCGGCCCGCAGCTGCAAAAGCAGCAGGTAGGCCAGCGGGGCAAAAAAGAGGACAAAGGTGTAGATCTTTAAAATTCTTTTCGGCGTCAGACCTGCTGACTTGGTCAACCTGTCCAGCCAATTCAAAGCTTTCTCCTGCATTATTCATCCTCTTTTCTCAGCCACTCGCAGTAGCCGTTAATTAATAAATCAATCATTATGTAAGCCGGACTAAAAGCCCAGTTCTTGGTGCTGATGCTCTCATGGAAGAGACTTGGCTGGAAAAAGAGACTGTAGTCAGACAGGCTGGCCAGCCGGCTCTCCTTGATGGTCGTCAGCGAAGTAATCGTCAAATCTGCGTTGACCAGGTGCAGCTCTTCTAGGAGCTGGCACAAGTCGGGATCTTCCCCGGAGAAGGAAATCACGATCAATTGGTCATGATCTTGCAGCCAATTCTTCGACATCTTCAATTCACTAATAGCTGACGGCATGATGACCGTCGGCTTGCCCACATTCACCAACAGCTGGTTGGAGAGATAACTGGCGATTGACGCCTGCTGCCAGCCGGTGGTGTAAATGTAGATATTTTTCGTCCGGTTTAAGGTCGAATAGAAGCTTTCAAAATCCAGAGTTCTGAAATAGCTGAGCTCTGAACGGAGATTTTTGACCAGGCGCTCGGCAAAGGTATCCTGTTGCTTGACCATTTGCTTCTCCCCCTTGGAAAAATCCGCCAGCTCGTATTTCAATTCACTGTAGCCACTTAGACCGATCTTCTTGCATAAGCGAAAAATGGCCGATTCTGAAACATAAAGTTTCTTGGCCAATTTCGCCAGACTGAGTTCGCTGCATTCAGCAGCATTGTTCAGCAAGTAATTCAAGATCTTCTTATCCGATGGATTGAGATCGCTTGATTTATCCACGATTCGTGCTTTTAGTCCTGCCATAAAAGTCTCCTCTTGCTAACTTGTTGACGTTTTCACCTAGTTAACAGAATAGCACTTTTACGCTTTCAGACCAATTTAAAGGGCTTACACTACTTACATAATTTCTTTCATTTTATCGACAACCCGTTCAGCTTCCAGGCCGACCACGATGTCGATTTCCTGGTCATCCCGTCTTTCAACGGCGCTGGCCCCGACCTTCTTGAAGTCGTCGTCAGCAGCGACCTTCTTAGTGTCAAAGACGTGGGCTCTTACTCTGGTTGAGCAGGAGGTCAAGTCCTTGATGTTGCTTCTGCCGCCCAGCAGGTCCAGGTAGCCGGTAGCCTTTTCTTCATCAGGATCGGCTTCGGCCTTGGCAACGGTGTTGCCGCTGTCGGCAATGATGCTTTCAATTCTTTCCAGAACTTGGGCAACGTCCAGACCAACGATGACCTGGATGGCTGAACCGTGACGGACAACCCCGACTGCCTGGTTCTTTCTGAAGGCAGCGTCGGCACCGACCTTGTCAGGGTCCTTGACAGTTACCCGCAAACGGGTAGCGCAGGAAGTGATTTCAGCAATGTTTTCCGGTCCGCCCAAGAGAGTCGTGTAAGCCGTAGCTCTGGCGATGTATGGGTCAGAGGAGTTTTGCCCGGCAGCTTCAGCTGCTTGTTCAGCGGCCTTGGCTTCCTTGTATTGCTTCTTGTTCATCAGCTTGACTTCCTGGTCGTCGGCTTCCCGGCCTGGAGTAGCGTAGTTGAACTTGACGATCATGAAGCGGAAGATGAAGTAGATGATAACGGCATAGATCAGACCAATGATGAATTGGGCCATGTAAGTGTGCCAGTGGTTAGCCCAGAGTGGCAGCCAGTTCATAGAAGCAATCCCGATGGCCCCGTCAGTCATTTGGCCGACAACGCCGAAGATGTACATGGTCGTGTTCATGGTTGCGGCCAGAACTGAGTAGACAACCCAGAGGATTGGAGCCGCGAAGAGGTAGGTAAAGTCAACAGGTTCGGTAATCCCGGCCAGGAATGAAGTCAAAGCAGCTGGCAAAAGCAAGGCTGAAGTCTGCTTCTTCTTGTTCTTCTTGGCGGTGTGGTAGAAGGCCAGGCAGATGGCTGGCACAAGGAAGACTTTTTCATTCCCGTAAAGCATGAAGCCCATGTTTGGAGCCAGGCTCTTCAAGCTCTTGGTGCTTTCGGCAAATTCAGTCAAGTGCTTGAGCCACCATGGCTGCAGCCCCCCAGCAACAACGGCTGGGCCGTATTGGAATGGAATGTAGACCAAGTGGTGCAGGCCGGTTGGGATCAAGACCCGGTTCAGGAAGTTGAAGATCCAAACCCCGATCAAGCCGCTGGAAGCCATGAATTCCTGCAAAGCAGTGATACCCATTTGCACCTTTGGCCAGATAAGGCAGGTCAGGAAGGCAACTGGGAACATAGCCACGAAGCCCAGGATGACAACGAAGGCTGAGCCCTGGAAGGTACCCAGGAAGTCCGGCAACTTCTTGTCAAAGTAGCGGTTGTGCAGCCAGACAACGATACCGGCGATGACCAGGGAACCAACAATACTGGTGTCCAGGGTCTTGATCCCGGCAATCATGGTCAAACCATTGTTGGTTGAGTTGGCTACGATCTGGGTCTTGACGTAGTCCTTAAGGCCGAAGAAGGCGCCCCAGTGGGTCAGGAAACCAGCGATAAAGTAGTTGAAAGTCCAGTAGGTAACGATGGCTTCCATGGCTGCCCGCCCGTGGGCCTTCTTAGCCAGCCCGATTGGCAGGCCGACCACGAAGAGCATGTCGACTTGGTTAAAGACGGTCCAGCCACCTTGTTGAACGGTGTCCCAAAGACCGTACCAGAAGGTATTGGTGTTTGCCAGCGAGCCAAAGATCAACGGGTTGTTGAACAGGCTGGTTAAGGCAACCACGATACCGGCGAAAGAGAAAAGCAGGACAGGCACGAACATAGCCGCCCCGAATTTCTGCAGTTTCTGCATCATAAGCAATCTTCCTCCCTTGCTGCTTATTGCAAGTATCTTGCTTGTTGTTTCTTATTTCAATTCATTCTGACTACTTCAAATCCGGCCAGTAAGGCTTGTTGACGACCATCATGTCGTCCAGGATCTTCTTGGCAACGCTAGCGTCTGGAACAGTCTTGTTCAAGGCAAAGGCCTGCAGCATCTTGATGTAGGACTTTTGCTCATAAGCATCAACAACAAGCTTTTCGCAGGTAACTTGTTCCATCATCAGACCTAATTGGAAGCGGCCGGCTTCACCAACTACCAATGGTTGCACGCCGTCTGAGCCAAAGAGGCAAGGCACTTCAACGATGGCGTCGTCTGGGAAGTTGCTGATGGCCCCGTTGTTCGGGATGTTGGCCAGGTACTTCTCGTGGGTGTTGAAGGCAATCGCGTGGCAGATGTCAATGATGTAGTTGGAGTGCACTTCGCTTTCCCAAAGGTTGCCCTTGGCCGTGCCTTCCTTGACGATCCGGGCACATTCACCGAAGACGATCTTTTGCCGGTATTCCAGGATTTCATCGGTTCTGGTATAGTGCGGGTTGGCGTTTTCCACTTCGTATTGCGGGAAGTAGTAGTACTGCATGTAGTTGTTTGGCAGAGTCGTCGGGTCCAAGGCGTAGCAGTCAGCAACCTTCTTGAAAGTTGCGACCCAGCTGGCTTCAGTTTCCTTGTCGAAGTCTCCGCCCACATAGTAGCCGTTCTTCTTGACATAGTCTTTCAAAAGCGGCATCAGGTCTTCCCCGGTCTTCTTGTTGGTGACGCTCTTCCACCAGCCGAAGTGGTTCAAGCCGTAGTAGGTAAAGTCGAGGTCCTTGAAGCTCTTGAGCCCGGCAATGGCAGCCATTCTGCCCATGTCATCGATTGGCATGTCGCAGATGTTGACGACCTTGGAGTTCGGGCGGAAGCGCCGGCAGGCTTCAGAAACAATCGCGATCGTGTTGGAGTAGTTGACCATCCAAGCGTTTGGCGAGTACTTTTCCATGAAGTCGATGATTTCAATGATGGCCGGGATTGACCGCAGGCCGTAGGCCATGCCTCCGGGGCCGGTAGTTTCCTGGCCGTTGACCCCGTACTTCAAAGGAATCTTTTCATCCTGGCTGCGCATTTCGTACTTGCCGACTCTGATTGAGCCCAAGACGAAGTCAACGTCAGTGAAGGCTTCTTCCGGGTCAGTCGTATATTCGAATTCGACTTGCGGTGCCTTTTCCTTGACGATGATGGCGCAGGCATCACCGATCTTCTTTTGCCGGTCAGCATCAATGTCGTACAGTTTCAGTTTCCGCAGGGGAAGCTTGTCTTGGTTGGCACAGAGACTGATGACAAAGCCAGGGGTGAAGGTACTGCCACCGCCGGCAATAACTACTGAAAATTTCTTGTCTGACATAAATCAATTGCTCCTTACAAAAGACATTGTTTCATCACATAGGGCCTTTCAGGCGCCCCGACCTCCCGTGAGCTAGCTTACACTTTAATTATGGCACCGCTTCCAGATATGTAAAGCGTTTACGAAAACAACGGACCATATTTCAGATTGAGAAAAGTATTTCGCAAGGGCGAAAAATATTTCGGAAAGCAAGCTGGAAGAATTTTTGCAAAGAAAAAAGGCACTGGTCTTGCCAGTACCTCGCGATTGACTTAATTTAGTTAACTAAAGCTGCAGGCCATTTGGCAGAGCCAAGGCCACAGCGAAGATCAGCAAAACGGCGCCGATCACCCAAAAAGCAATCTTTTGCCCCTTTGGCAGATCCTTTTTGAAAGCGTAGATTACCAAAGCCAGACCAATCAAGCCAGACAAAAGCATCATCCAAAAACCCATTGTTAATTCTCCTTTACAGTAATATTTCCATTTTTAAGCTGCAGCACTTTGTCGTGCTGACTGGCAATATGCGAATCATGCGTAACCGTAAAGACGGTTTTCCCTTCCCGGCTGAGCTGTTTCAGCAGGTTCATGATAATTTCCGCGTTTTCTTCATCCAGCGATCCGGTTGGCTCATCCGCCAAAATCAGCTGCGGATCATTGATCAAGGCACGGATCGCGGTCACCCGCTGCTTTTGCCCGCCTGACAAGGTTGCCGGCTTTTGGCTTAAAACTTGGCTGACGCCCAGTTGCTCAGCCAGCTTTTCAGTTCTTTCCAAATAGTGGTCTTTGCTCTTGCGCAGTGATTTGTCCAGGTAAACAGTCGGCAGCAAAATATTGTCCCTAACGCTCATATTTTTGATCAGCAAGGGCTCTTGCAAGATAAAACCAATTTGCTGATTACGCAAGCGAGCTATTTCAGTCTGGTTAAGCTCGTTGACTTTTTGACCAAACAATTCAACTTGCCCGGAGTAATCCGTATCCAGAAGACCGATCACGTTCAAAAGAGTAGTTTTTCCTTCGCCTGACGCGCCAACCAAGGCAGTCAAAGACGATTCTTCAAGTTCCAGATTTAATCCGGAAAAAATCTTCCTGCCATTGTTAAATTCTTTTTCAAGCTCTGTAATTCTCACCGAATACATTATTCGTCTCCCATCCGCAACGCGAGTGTTTTCCCGTTAAAGTGAGCAGCTACTAAAGCAATGGCCAGAATAGTAATCAAAAGCATCAAGACAAAAGAAATCAGCAAGCTTACTGTTTCAGCTCTTGGCAGCAAGCCATTCAACACTATCTGCGAACTGCTCCCAACCGAGCTGTCAGCCAGCATTTTAGAATAAGAACCTGCATATAGCAATACTGGTACGATTGCTAAAATGTCAATTACCAGTTGATAGATGATTGCTGCTGTTAGTACGTCCTTTTGCCGCATACCTAACGAAATTCTTAACGCAATCTCACTCTGTTCCTCACTCAAACAGTTCCACGTGTTCCAAACGATTATCAGAACTGCAATCACCATGATTGCCAATGAAAAAATCGCAAACATAATGGCAGTACCTCTATAGCTGTCATAGAAGTCGGAAATATTTTTCTCAACTGAAATAAAACGGATCTTGAAAAAGTCACCTTGGTTGAATTTGCCTGTCAACTTGGCCAGTTCTGCCCGGCTGCTGTCAAAAACAATCAAGTCCTGGGCCGCGGCAAGCAACTGCGCAGCAGTCAAATTCGTTTTATCAGCCCTTCTTAACGGGCGGATGATGGTGTTATTCAAATAATTTTGATTGTCAAGCAAATACACTGAAGGCAAGTTCGCGTTTTGCTGCAAGACGCCCACCACCTGGTAATGTTCTTTTTTCCCGGAAGAAGAGTTTACTGCAGTAAATTTGCTACCTAAAGGCTGGCTTTTGGCGACATTGGCCCCAACCAAAACAGGAATGTAGTAGCTGCTACTCTTATAGTCAGCTGAATTAAAGCTACGACCCGCCGCGATGTGAAGCAGATAAAACTTGAAGAAGTTGCTATTAACCGTATCGATGCTGACGGAATCACCATTATTCAAGTTTGAGTCGAAAGACCATCTCAAAGAATAGTGGTAATTTTTATCCAGATAAGCAAAAACTTTACGTGCGTGAGCATTAGTTTTAGCCAGATTCTTTTGCTTAAAATTCTGGCTGAACTGCTTCCCAGTCGACTGGTCATTGCCAACATACACTTTCCGCTTCACCAAGGTCTGCAAACTACGCTCATTGTTTAGGACGTATAAGTTTGACCGCAGCAAGTGATAGCTGATGAAGCCAAACGAAATTAGGCACAATAAGGTCAGCAGAGTCAAGACCAGTTTCTTCAAAAAAACGTTTCTTATAAATTCAAAATACACTTGGCTTTGCCTTAGCGATCAATCACCTTAACCAAAAGCGGCCACCACAGCAGTAAAACCACGGTATGCAACATACTGGCTAAAACAAATTCTCGCAAAGCTCCTCCTTCGTTCTGACCAGTCAAATATCTCATTCCCAAAAATGCCAAGACAAAGGTCAGCAGATCAGCCAGAAAAATCATGATCTCCCCTACCGAATACTGCTCTCGGCAAGTTGAACCGACGATAATTCTAATCCTTCTTTCCTTTTGCCCTTTTTTGCATAAATGGTAGATCACCAAAAGCGAGGCGATACTGGCAAAAGCGAGAATTGAGAAAGAACTGACAGAATCTTCCAACAGATTCTTGATCGCCCAATTCACCCGAGCATTCGCCGCTTTTTGACTTACCAAGCTGAAAACCGCTAAATAAAGAAAATTGAGATATTCAACTAGTAACAATCCGATCAACGCTAAAAGGCTGAAAGGATTTCTTGTCAATTTTTTCATCAATTAAATCCGTAATGGAACTTTGTCTTAGGTGCGGTTGGATTCAAAGTATCCCAGCAACTTACATTGGCTTCAATTTTAGTCTTGCTTGAATACTTTGAATTGTTTTTCACATAGGTTGTCCACTTTGAAGCAATGGTCTTGCCATTTCTAGTATATTTTGCATAACCCACATGAGTATGAGTAGCATAATGTGGGTAGAAAAATACGCCGCCACTGTAGTGAATTTGCATAGTTTCAGTACTCCAAGCACCACGGTGAGCAGTCCCAAACTTAGTAGTACCAGCTAATACAGTCGCAGTTGGAACTAACGCTAATGCAGTCAGCATGGTAAAAAATAGAGTTGTCATTTTTTTCTTACTTTTCATTTTTCTAAACCTCTTTCTAGATTCGTGCCTGTTCTTTTTCTCACATTCATTTTACAACCACTTAAATGCTTTTTCAATATTTTTTGTAATCATTTTATTCGTATGTAGATATAGGGATGATTTTCATAAGACAAACAAAAAATCCGCCTTCCGGCGGATTTCCTAAATTCTGTATTTTCTGCGCAGTTCCCGGTCCTGGTCGCGCTTCTTGATCGTTTCGCGCTTGTCGTATTCCTTCTTACCCTGCGCTACGCCAATCAAAACCTTGGCAAAGCCATGCTTCAAGTAAACCTTGAGCGGCACGATGGTCATCCCCTTCTGGGCCTTCACATCGGCCAGTTTGGCGATTTCTTTCTTGTGCAAAAGCAATCTGCGGCTTCTCAGCGGATCATGGTTGTAGCGGTTGCCTTCCTTGTACTCATCGATATGAACATTTTCCAAGAAGGCCGACCCGTTGATGATCTGCACATAGCCGTCACGCAAGGTCACGTGCCGGGCTCTGACTGACTTGATCTCCGTCCCCGTCAAAGCAATCCCGGCTTCATAGGTATCCTTAATGAAATAATCATGCCGGGCTTGCCGGTTCTGCGCGAGGACATTTTCATCCTTGGCTTTTTGTTTCATAAAAAATCCTCCCGCTTACATATTAACGGTTTGGCCGCCGGCGGCTGCCTCGCTCGCTTTGCCCCAGCCGCTGGCCGCGGTTGTTGCGGCTCGGCTTGTGGCGCCGGTCACCGCTCTTGTCGCGGCCGCCGTAATTGCGCCGGCCCTTGAAGTTCCGGTCCCCGTTTCTTCTGCCCATCCCGCGGTCATTGTGGGGCCGCTTTTTGGCATCTGGATCGTAAACTTCAAAGTCCAGCTGGTGCTGCTCAACATTAGCATTGGTCAAGACAACCTTGATCGGCATCCCTACCTTATACTTCTTGTGGGTTGCCCGGCCGGTCAAAGTCATGGTCTTTTCATCGTATGAGTAGTAGTCGTCCTTCAAGTTGGAGATGTGGATCAAACCTTCCACCGTGTTCTCCAACTGAACGAACATCCCAAAGCTGGTGACTGATGAAACGACCGCGTCAAACTTGTTGCCAACTTGGTCAGCCATGTATTCGGTCATCTTCAAGTCGTTAGTTGCCCGTTCCGTGTCGATTGACCGCCGTTCTTGAGTTGAAGTTTGGTCAGCTACTTCAGGCAGTTCTTCCTTAAAGTGCTCCTTGACTTCCTCGCCCGTCCCTTCTTCCAGGTAGGCGTGGATCATCCGGTGGACCATGGTGTCTGAATACCGGCGGATCGGGGAAGTGAAGTGGGTGTAGTACTTGGCCGCGATCCCGAAGTGACCCAGCGGATCTTCTGAGTAGTGGGCCTGCTTCAAGCTGCGCAGCATCATCATCTGGACAACCGCTTCTTCCGGCGTGCCCAAAGTCTTGGTAACCACCTTCTGCAAGTCCAGCGGCTTGATGTCGTTTGGATCTGCCTTGACGTTCAAGCCGAAGGCACTGCAGAATTCAAAAAATCTGGTGATCCGGTCAGCTTCCGGCGTCTCGTGCACCCGGTAAAGGAAAGGCACCTTTTTCCTGTAGTAGGCTTCCGCTACCGTTTCATTGGCCAAAAGCATGAAGGATTCGATCATCTTTTCGGCCGTCCCCCGGCTGTGCAGGACGATGTCCACCGGCTTGCCCTTTTCATCCACGATGATCTTGGCTTCCGGTTCTTCAAAGTCGATGGCCCCCCGGGCGTGGCGCTGGTTATACAGGGCTTCATGCAAGGCCGCCATGTCCTTAAGCATTGGCCGCACCTTGACATACTTGTCTTCCAAGTCGCTGTCCGGCACGTCGCCGCGCAAGGCCTGGTTGACCTTGTTGTAGGTCAAGCGGCCGTGGGACCGCATCAAGGCCGGGTAGATATCGTAAGATACCCGCTCACCTTCCGGGGTGATTTCCATGTCGCAGGACAGAACCAAACGGTCAACGCCTTCGTTCAAGGAACAGATCCCGTTGGACAGTCTGAACGGCAGCATCGGAATAACCCGGTCGACCAAGTAGGTACTGTTGCCCCGGGCAAAAGCTTCCCGGTCCAAAGGAGTCCCTTCCTTAACATAGTGGGCCACGTCAGCGATGTGAACGCCCAGGTGGTAGTTGCCGTTGTCCAGCTTCCACAAAACGACCGCGTCGTCAAAGTCCTTGGAGTCATCCCCGTCAATCGTGACGGCCGGCTGGTCAGTGATGTCACGCCGGCCTGGTTCATGCTTTTCTTCTTCAGTTACGTGGTCCGGGATGGCATTGGCCTGCTCTAAGGCATCTTCTGGCCATTCAGTCCGGATGTCGTGTTCAGCCACGATGGACATGATGTCCACGCCCGGGTCATTTTTGTTACCGATGATTTCGACAACTGCCCCGGTCATCTGGTCTGGCAAGTCTTCAGTCGGGTAGGTCTTCAGAGATACCTTGACCATGTCCCCCATTTGCGGAATCAAGCCGTTTTCCGATACATAGACCCGGTACTTCTTGAACTTCTTGTTAGTTGAAATCACGTAGCCGGCAAAGTGGCTGATCTTGACCTGCAGGTCTTCTAAAGGCGTGTATTCGCCGACAATGCTGCTGGCCCCGCGCTCCAGGATTTCTTCAACCTGTCCTTCCGGCCCCTTTCCGTTCCAAGGGTTACCGCCGGCCGTGATCTTGACCTTGACCCGGTCCCCGTCTAAAGCCAGCTTGGTAGCGTCAGAGTTGATGAACACGTCATCGGCTTCTTCATCATCCAAGCGGACAAAGCCAAAGCCCTTGTCGTTGGCCCGGAAGACCCCTTCGACTTCAGTATTTTCCTGGGCCAGCTGGTAGCGGCCGTTGCCATCAGTGATGATCTGCTTTTCCTGCTCCAGGTAGGCCAGGGCCTTGACCAGGTCGGTAAAGTTGCCCAAGCGGTCCCGGCGGGCCTGCCGCTCAATTTGGTCAACGCTGAATTGCTTTTGCGGATTGTGCCGGAAGATCTCCAGCACGCCCGCCAATACAGTCTCATTTTGCGCCATTATTTTCTCCATCTGTATTTTCGTTAAAAAAAACCTCCCATCAAGCAAGTGATCGGGAGGTTAATGATTATTTAGAAGACAGGATTGCCAAAATAATCGAAAAAGCAAAGAATAATACCAGTAGAACTGACGTCACTTTTTCCATAAAGGCTTCAAAGCCCCGCTTCTTGGTCTGGCCGCTAAAGACGGCACCGCCTGACAAAGCGTTCAAGGCATCTTGCTGCTTCTGTGGTTGCATCATTGTCGCAATAATGATCAGCACTGAAACAATGATCAACAGCGTCATAATAAAGTTGTACAATGCACTGCCTCCAATTTATTCTACAATTACTTTACTATTCTATCATAGATAGACTTACTTTGTCTTAGTTTTTTTCAGTTCAGGCGCGTCAGTTTTATAAAGCTTCTCTGCGTCCTTCTTGCCCAGCTGGCTCTTTAAGCTGGTCTTGCTCTTTCCGGCTTCCTCCAGCTTCTTTAAAGAGTCGGTCTTGTTGTAGTCATAGTCACTGGTCTTGACCGGAGTAAACCAGGATGGGTGGTAGAAGCGGAGCAAGTTCCCGGTGACGACCCGGTCAGACAGGGTCAGCTGGGTCAAAACCTGGTTGGCGATCAAGCGGCAGGCCTTCTTTTCCTTGGCATTCGTAACCTTCTTGCCCGTCTTAGTGTAATAGTAGCTGCTCCCCACCTTGGTGTAGACCGGGGTAATAAAGTTCCCGTTTCGCTGGGCCACGACTTGCGGGTTCTTTTTGCTTAAAAGGTCATGACCAAACAAAATCAGGTCCTTGCTCTTGATCCCCAGCAGGTTGAGCAGGGTTGGCATCACGTCGATTTCCCCGCCATAGGTATGCTTGATGCCGCCTTTTAAGTTGCTTGAGTAGAACATGAGCGGCACTCTTTGCTGCTGCTGGTCGTCGAACTCACCGTAATTTTTCTTGCCGGTCAGCTGGGCCATGGCCTCGTTGTGGTTGTTGGAAATCCCGTAGTGGTCTCCGTAGAAGACCAAGAGGGTCTTTTTGTCCAGGCCGGTCTTCTTCAGCCAGGTCATGAATTCACCGATCGCCTGGTCCAGGTAGTGGGCCGTCTGCACGTAGCCGTCAACCGTGTTGTCACCGGTCGTGGTCTTCTTGATCGACTGGTTCTGCTTGTCCAGGGTATATGGATAGTGGTTGGTGACCGTGATCATCTTCAGGTAAAAAGGCTGGGGCAGTTCAGAGATATACTTGGCCGACTGCTTGAAGAAGATCTTGTCCTTTAAACCGTAGCCCAAGTACCAGCTGTTTTGGTACTGGTAGTAGTTCAAGGAAGCAAAATAATCGTAGCCAAAAGACTTGTAGGCATTGTTCCGGTTCCAGAAGGACCCCGTCCCCCCGTGCATGACGGCGGTAGTGTAGCCGCCCTTTTGCTTTAAAATGGCCGGCATGGATTCAAAAGTGTTGCTGGTCCCGTAAGTCGACATGGCTGAGCCGGACTGGACCCCGAAGAGGGAGTTTTCCAGCATCAGTTCCGCGTCAGAAGTCTTCCCCTGCCCCACCTGGTTGAAGAAGTTGTCAAAAGCCAGGGTATGCTTGGAATAGTAGATTTTGTTCAAGTTAGGCGTGACTTCCTTGCCCTTCCACTTGTAGCCGATCAAAAACTGCTGGAAGCTTTCCAGGTGGATGACGATGACGTTTTTCCCTTTGGCTGCGCCCGTATAAGCTGAGTTTGGCTGAACGTAATTGGCCTTGAGGTACTTTTTGACCGAGCTCAAATCCGACACCTTGGCATTGGCCATCTGGGCATTGGTCTGGGCCGTCTTGATCCCGTCATAAAGGGCATATTCGTTGATCCCTAAATACTTGACGATGTAGTTGTTGTCAAAAGTCCGCGTGAGCAGCCCTGACCGGTCCTTTTGGGCCAAAAGGAGGTTGCCCCCCATCAAGATGAGGGCCGTCAGTTCAATCGCGACCTTCCTTTTCCAGGACTGGGCGTAGAGGTCCATTTTGAAAAATTTCCCCAATAAAAGCCCCAGCAAAATCAAGGGGTCAGCGAAGGCTAAAAAGTCACTGCCCTTGAGGATGCCGGCAATGCTTTTGCCCAAATTCTCCGAAGCACTGCCCGAATTCTGCAGCAAAGAGAAAGAGAGGAAGTTGGAGAATTCCCGGTAGTAAAGGATGTTGGCAAAAAGCCAGGTGGCCAAGAGAAAGTCCAGGACAATCATGGTCCAGTAGGACTTGCGCCCCTTCATCAGCATCCCCAGACCCAGAATCAGCATCCCCGACGGAATGGGGTTGATGAGCAAGAGGAAGTTCTGCATCGGCCCCGTCGCCCCCAGGGTAAACTTGGTCAGATAGATTAGGTAACACTTGAGCCAGTAGCCGAAGACCGCCAGGGCAAAGAAGCCGTTCTTGGAGGTCCTAAGCCAGGTCCCAAATGCCTTGATTTTCTGCATTTCTTTCACCTCGAAAAAATCAGTCCCGCAACTTAGCCGGCTTGAAGGACCAGCCAAAGATGCCGAGAATCATGCCGAAGAAGTAGGTCGCGAACCGCCACAAGAACATGGCCAAAACGACCACCCCCGGCTGGCTGATGAAGCTGGCAAAGAGGGTCTGGAAGCTGAATTCCGCCCCGCCGCTGGCCCCAGGCAAGGGGATCACGGCCATGAACATGATGATCAGGATCGTCATCAAGGTCACCTGGACATAGTCAACCGGCTGGCCCAGCGCCCGCAAGGTCAAGTATGGAGCTGAGTAGTAGCAAAGAAGCTGTCCAATCGTTAGGAGCACCACGCCCCAGAGCTTTTTCTTCTCCGCCTTGAGGGCCTGGCTTTCCTGGTAGAAGCTTTCCACTTGCTCCAAAGTCGACTTCTCCCAAGCTTGGGCCCTTTCCTGGCCAAAAATCCGCCCCAAAAGCTTCATGACCTTTTTAACAGCCTTAACCGTCCAGTCATGGGCGAACATGGCTAACAGGAGCAGGATGATTGAGAAAACATGGAGGGCAAAGCCCAGGAAAATAAAGATGGCCAAAGCCGCGAACTTGCCAGCCACAAAGTGAAAGCCAAAGATAAAGGCAGTCAAGTAGGCAAATAAGACCACCAGCTGGTAGCAGATGAACTTCATCATCAAAATTGAAGTTGCCCGGCCGCCGGCCATGCCCATTTCCACCATGGCCGCTAATTGCGACGGCTGCCCGCCTGTCGCCATCGGGGTGATCCCGTTGAAAAGGGCCTGAATGAGTGGAATCCGCATATAAGACCAGAAGCTCCGCTTGGCTGTCCCCGGCCTTTTGGCCAAAAGACGGAGGATCAAGGCTTCACAGACATAGGACAAGGCCATGGCCAAAAAGACTAGGGCCAGGCGCCAGGGAATGATCTCTCCGGCTGCCGCCTTTAAAGTGGCCATTGGCGTTGACCGCAGGTCAAAGTATAAAACAAGGGAGCTGATCAATAAGACGATCAGAACTCCCCACAGATTTTTCTTATTCATAGCTGATCTGCCCCAATTCCCGGCCCAGCTGGTACTGCTCTTGGTAAAAGTCCCGCCAGATTTCAGCCAGGTGGTCTTCAGAGTACTGCTGGCTGGCCTTGCGGGAAAGCTCCTGCTGGCGGGTCAGGACTTCCGGATGAGTAGCCGCGAAGCGCAGCTGTTCGTTCATTTCGGCAAAGTCCTTGCCAGACAGGTAGTAGCCATCGATGATGGCCCGGTAGAGGTCCAGGTCTCTGAGCAAGACCGGGGTCCCGCAGCTGAAGGCTTCCAGAACTGACATCGGGAAGAGCTCGTCAAAGGACGGCAAGATAAAGAGGTCGGCCATGTTCAAGTAGTCAACCAGCTTTTCCCGGTCGATGATCCCGGTAAAGGTCAGGTTCTTTGGCGGGTTTTCGACCAATTTCTTGAAGTGGTCATAGCCATCCGTGATCTTGCCAAATGAGAAGCCGCCGGCCCAGATAAACTGGTAGTCGGGATTGGCTTCCGCCAATTTGGCGAAGTCGTCGACCCCTTTTCTGGCCTGGACTTGCCCGTCGCCGAAGACGACGAATTTGTCCTGGGGGATGCCCAATTCCTGCCGGGTGGCGTTCTTCTTGGCCTGGGTCTGTTCATAGAACTCGCTCTTGGCCACGAAGTTCGGGATATAGCGGATCTTGTTTCTGTCCAGGCCGTATTCAGTCAGCTTGTCGATGAAGATCGGGTTGACGACCACGATCTGGTCCATCCGCTTGTAAAAGTCGATCACGTACTGGTAGAAGACCTTCTTAGCCACTCCTGGCAATTTGATTGACCCTTCCAGGGTATCTGGCAAAAAGTGGACATAGCCGATCTTGCGGCCTCTGGCTGGTGAGAAGCTGTTGGCAAAGTAGGTCGGGTTGATGGTGTGGTAGTGGGTCAAGTCGCTTCGGCCATACTTGTTGATGGTCACGTAGAAGTCATCGACCAGGTGGGTCCGAAGAAGCCGGATCAGTTCTAGGTAGGCTGCCCCGACCCCTTGCCCGGCGACTGAGTCCGCCTGGGAAAACATGTTGATTCTAATCATTGCTGCCCTCTTTTTTCACTTGATAGTTGTCAATCGCGTACTGGTAAAATTTGCAGACCTCGCTGGCAAAGTGGCTGGCTGAGATTTCCTCCAGCTTCTTTTCCAATAATTGCGGCGGAATTTCTTTCCGGCCTTGCCGCAGGTAAGCCGCGATTTCTTCCTTCATTTGCCGCAGGCTTTCAAAGGTCATGCCGTAGGCCGGATCATCAAAGACCTGGTCGGTGTAGTCGGTCTTGTAGACCACGCACTTGCGTCCGCTGCCCAAGGCTTCGATATAAGTCAGCCCCTGGGTTTCCGTGTCGCTGGCTGATACGAAGAAGTCAGCCATCTTATAGTAGCTGCCGACCTGGTCGTGAGGAATATTGCCGGCAAAAATTACATGGTCTTCCAAAGTCAGGCGTTCAACTTGCTCTTTCAAAACGTCCACGTCTGGCCCATCGCCAGCAATGACGAAGACCAGCTTAGGGAATTCCGTCAAAAGGTCCGGCATGACCCGGAGAATACGGTCAATCTTCTTTTCCGCGGCTACCCGGCCCAGGGTGATGATCACCTGGGCATCCGGGGCAATCCCCAATTTTTCCCGCAGATCAGCCTTGTCCGGGGCACTGATGGCGTCCAGGTCAACCCCGGTAGGAATCACCCGCATGGGGATTTCCACCCCGTAGCGGGTCAATAAAGCCGCTACTCGCTGGCTGGGTGCGATGACGCCGTCCATGTTCTTCAAGTAGCTTTTGGTAAACTGCTGGACATGGACCGGCCGGAGCAGGTGGCCATTTAAGACATAGTGCAGGTAGTCCTCGTACATGGTGTGGTAGGTGTGGATGGCAGGGATGCCCAATTGCTTGGCCACGTACTTGCCAATTGTGCCCATGGAAAATTCGGTCTGGGTGTGGACGATGTCCAAGTTGACTTCCTTGGCCACCTTGACTGCTTCAAACAGACCCCGGAAAGCAATTCGCCGCTCAGAGAAGCCAATGAAGGGCACGGAGCTGAAGCGGAAGATGTTGGCCTCAACCGTGTCCTTGTCAACGTTGGGATCAGTAGTCGTAAAGATGAAGACATTGTGCCCCTGGGCCTCCAAAGCTTCTTTAAGGGTTTTGATCGACGTCGCCACCCCACTGTTTTGCGGGAAGTAGGTGTCTGTAAACAAACCGATATTCATGTGCGCTCATTACCTCCATACTAAAAGACATTATAGAGAATCGGCAAAAGAGGTGCAAATTTCTTAACCAAAATACAAAGAATAAAACATATTTGCGGCAGGGGAAAAGGGGAAGGGAAAAGGAGACAGATAAAACAAAAACGACTCCCAAGAGGAGTCGTTTCAAGCAATAGCGGTGATCGGGGTCGAACCGATACGTCCGTAATGGACACCAGATTTTGAGTCTGACGCGTCTGCCAATTCCGCCACACCGCCGTAATATTAAACTTGAATAGCGGTGATCGGGGTCGAACCGATACGTCCGTAATGGACACCAGATTTTGAGTCTGACGCGTCTGCCAATTCCGCCACACCGCCATGCTATTCTACTTGGCCGTTAAGCCTAAGGCGGGGATCGGAGTCGAACCGACGATTAAGGTTTTGCAGACCTCTGCCTTACCACTTGGCTACACCGCCACGATTATTCTTTTCTGCCCTTCGGCTAGGGCGGTATGTGGGAATCGAACCCACGTATGCTGGATCCACAAACCAGTGTGTTAACCACTTCACCAATACCGCCATATTTTCTTAACAGGGATAGTAGGAATTGAACCCACACCGACGGTTTTGGAGACCGTAGTTCTACCTTTAAACTATATCCCTATTATGGAGGAAAGTGGATTCGAACCACCGAACTCAGAGAGAGCGGTTTTACAGACCGCCGCGTTTAGCCACTTCGCTATTCCTCCATTTTCAATGGCGCGGGACGGAATCGAACCGCCGACACATGGAGCTTCAATCCATTGCTCTACCAACTGAGCTACCGAGCCATCAAACGGTCCATGCGGGATTTGAACCCGCGATCTCCTCCGTGACAGGGAGGCGAGATAAACCACTGCTCCAATGGACCATATTGCGGGAGCTGGATTTGAACCAACGACCTTCGGGTTATGAGCCCGACGAGCTACCAGACTGCTCCATCCCGCGATAATAAAAAGGAGGATGTGGGATTTGAACCCACGCACGAGTCGCCCCGTCTAACGGTTTTCAAAACCGTCCCCTTAAGCCACTTGGGTAATCCTCCAGATGATGGATAGAAAATATTCAATTCTTGCCTTCCGGCAATGACCCGTACGAGATTTGAACTCATGTTACCGCCGTGAAAGGGCGGTGTCTTAACCACTTGACCAACGGGCCGTCATAAGCACTCTTACAATGATACTCGCTTAAGTTCATCTTGTCAAGCAGCTTTCTCAATCTTTTCAAAGGCCACTTGCGTCGACGCTCGCGCGTCAACAAATACTAGAATACAGAAAAATCCTGTCTTTTGCAAGCCTTTTTTAGAAAAAAAGAGCCACTTTTTCGCCTTTTCCCCTGCTCTCTTTCTTATTTCTAGACTTAGATACAAAAAAAGAGCTGCAGGGCAGCTCTTTATCAAGCGGAGTAAGAGAGATTCGAACTCTCGCGCCAGTTTCCCGACCTACACCCTTAGCAAGGGCGCCTCTTCAGCCACTTGAGTATTACTCCAATGGGCCTGGATGGACTTGAACCATCGACCTCACGCTTATCAAGCGTGCGCTCTAACCAGCTGAGCTACAGGCCCATAAGCGGGTAACGAGAATCGAACTCGCGACAACAGCTTGGAAGGCTGTGGTTTTACCACTAAACTATACCCGCAAATATTCAATTTATGGCGCGGGACGGAATCGAACCGCCGACACATGGAGCTTCAATCCATTGCTCTACCAACTGAGCTACCGAGCCAGCTTATTTAAAAGCAATTGCGGGAGCTGGATTTGAACCAACGACCTTCGGGTTATGAGCCCGACGAGCTACCAGACTGCTCCATCCCGCGATGACAAAAAATGGACCTTGTAGGACTCGAACCTACGACAGGACGGTTATGAGCCGTCTGCTCTAACCGACTGAGCTAAAGGTCCAAGTTTACAAAATAGCGGCGGGGGGGATCGAACCCTCGACCTCCCGGGTATGAACCGGACGCTCTAGCCAGCTGAGCTACACCGCCATACTGTAACCAATATGGAAAATATTAAATTACAAATCGGGAAGACAGGATTTGAACCTGCGACCCCCTGGTCCCAAACCAGGTGCTCTACCAAACTGAGCCACTTCCCGGATCTATGCACCCAGTAGGACTTGAACCTACAACCTTCTGATTCGTAGTCAGACACTCTATCCAGTTGCGCTATGGGTGCAAGCATGCCGAAGACCGGGGTCGAACCGGTACGGTTGAAACCAACCGCAGGATTTTAAGTCCTGTGCGTCTGCCAATTCCGCCACTCCGGCATATATATAATAAAAAGCGGAAGACGGGATTCGAACCCGCGACCCCCACCATGGCAAGGTGATGTTCTACCACTGAACTACTTCCGCACAATGCCGATTATACGACTTGAACGTACGACCCCCTGTTTACAAGACAGATGCTCTACCAACTGAGCTAAATCGGCATGTTATAAAAACAATACGGGTGGCGGGACTTGAACCCGCACGTCCGAAAACACTAGAACCTAAATCTAGCGCGTCTGCCAATTCCGCCACACCCGCAGATCAGGGCCATGAGTCGTGAGGGACTTGAACCCTCGACCCTCTGATTAAAAGTCAGATGCTCTACCGACTGAGCTAACGACTCGATGGAGGATACAGGGCTCGAACCTGTGACCCTCTGCTTGTAAGGCAGATGCTCTCCCAGCTGAGCTAATCCTCCATATGACTTGTTTACGGCATAGGCCGTAAGCACAAATACTAGTATATCGTATTCAGCCAGGAATGCAAGTCTTTTTTCCTTTTTTTATTTTGAAAAAATAAGCCACAGCACAAAAAAACAGCGGAAAACCGCTGTTTTGGGAAAGATTTTAATTTCGATTACATAATGTCGATCGTCTTGTTGGCAATCAGAACAATGGACAGAACGCAGAGGATTGCAATAACGATAAAGGTGATCTTTTCGTTCTTGTTGAGCTTTCTGCCTTGTTCACGAACGCCTTGGTAGTAAACGATCAAGCCTGGGATGTAACTCAAGGAAACAACCAGGACGTATTGCCAGCCGGCCAAAATCATGCACATGAATTGGAAGAGGGCTGCCAGCAGACCGTAGGTCCATTGGCCCCATTCCTTGCGTTCACGGCTGAACTTCATTTGGTACAAGCCGACAAACAGGTATGAGAACAAGATGGCACTTGAAGCCAAAGTGTAACAGAATTCGTAAGCCTTGTCAGTGAAGAGCAAGGAGAAGAGGAAGATGGTCTGCAAGATAGCAGTAGTGAACAGGGCGTTAGTTGGCGCCTTCTTGCTGTTCAGCTTGCCCCAGAACTTAGGAGCAGCACCGTCTTCAGCGATCAAAAGCATGGTTTCTGCTGGCAGCATGGTCCATGACAGCCAAGAAACGATAGTGGAAATGATCAAGCCAATGTTGATGATCATAGCGCCCCAGTCGCCGACGATCATCTTCAAGTCGCTGCCCAAAGCTGGTTGTGCAGCACTGGCCAATTGAGCCCGGGTAAGTGAGCCGTATGGCAGGATTGAGATCAGCATGTAGAAGACCAAAAGCAGGACGAAACCAAGCATGGTTGCTTGTTGAGCTTCCTTCAGGCTCTTGGCACGTGAGCCCATGACTGAGGCCCCTTCAACACCGATAAATACCCAGATTAGGGTCATCAAAGTCCCCTTCATCTGTGGCCACAAACCACCAGTCGTCGTCCCCTTGGACAGGTTGTTGGCAACTCTGCCCCAGAAGTCAGCGGTAAACATCCCGCCCTTGAAGGAAACGATGCAGATGATAACAAACATGATCAATGGCACAACCTTGCAGAAAGTACCAATCGTGTTAACGAATGAGGCACTTTCAACACCGTTGTTAACCAAGAAGGTCAAGGCCCAGCAGAAGATGATGGCTACGATGATTGATGGCAGGTTTGAACCGCCCTTGAAGACCGGAATAAAGGTCCCGATCGCGCTCATCAGCATAGTAGCAAAGGCCAGGTTGCCCAGCCAGGCACTCAGCCAGTAGGCCCAGCCGGAAATGAATTCACCCAATGGGCCATAGCCGGCCCCGGCGTAAGCGAAGATACCACCCTTAAGGTCGGATCTCTTCTCAGTCAAATTGTTCAATGACAGAACAAGCATCAAGAAACCAAAGCCAACCAGCAGCCAGGACAAAATAGCGGGCCCTGGAGCGGCAGATGAAGCAATGGAACTGGTAATGCCGAAGATCCCAGTCCCAATAGAGGAACTGACGATCAAAGCGGTCAGGCCAACAAGGCCTATCCCGTTTTTGTTTACTTTCTCTTCCATGATTTTTACCTCCCAAATACTCTTTCCACCTAAAAAGGCGGAGATAGTCTAAGCCCTTGAGCGATAGACCAGCTCCGCGATTTTAGATTCAAAAACCAATTAGATGTCTTCACGGATAATTGGGCAAGACATGCAACGTGGGCCGCCACGACCTCTTGACAATTCGCTTGAGCGAACTTCGTGGACCAAAATCCCGTGTTCTCTCAGCAAAGCGTTGGAGACGTAGTTTCTGTTGTAAGTTACAACTTCACCTGGAGCGATTGCCAAAGTGTTTGAACCGTCGTTCCATTGTTCACGCGGAGCTACGATTGGGTCGCCATTGCCAGTTGGGATCAAGTCGATTTCTGACTTGCCCAAGGCCTTCTTCAGCACTTCCTTGATGTCAGTGTGGTGTTCGAAGGTAACTTCCCCGTCCTTGCCTGGGTGCAGTACCCAGTTGTCAACCTTGCCATCTTCAGTCAAGATGTCTGGGTGAACAGTGAATTGATCGTAGTTGATCATGGTGAACACCGTGTCAAGGTGCATCATTGCGTGGTTGTGCGGAATTGAGATGGCAATTACAGTGTCGTAGTCAGAGTTTGCGAACAAGCTCTTAGCGATGTCTTGAATTGCGTCGGCAGTAGTACGTTCTGAAATACCGATTGCTACTACGTGGTCGCTCAATACCAGTTCGTCACCACCTTCGATGTGACTTTCGTGGTTTCTGTCACGCCATACCTTAACCTTGCCAGCAAAGCGAGCGTTGTACTTCAAGATGTATTCAGTGATCATTGATTCACGCTGACGAGCTGGGAAAGTCATCTTGTTGACTGACATCCCTTCGCCGATTGAAGCTTGCGGGTCACGGGTGAAGTAGGCGTTTGGAAGTGGATCCATCAAGAATGGCCATTCAGTGTTTTCTGACACTGCAGCCAAGTCAAGAGTGGTAAGTTCCAGGTCATCTCTGCGGATACCTTCGTAGATTCTGGTTACCAGTTCAGTTGGAGTCAGAGCCTTAAGGTATTCAACCAGAGCGTCGTGAGTTACGCCGGCAACAAAGCCAGCTTCTGCTACTTGTCTTTCAATGAATTCGTTTCTGACAGCTTCGTCTGCCAAGGCTTCGGCAGCCAAGTCTTCGGTGTAGATAACTTCGGCACCGTTGTCGCGCAGAGTTTGTGCGAAGAAGTCGTGTTCTTCTTGCGCGATTGGCAGGTATGGAATGTCGTCAAACAAGAGACGTTCCATTGAATCCGGCGTGATGTTTTCGATTTCGCGCCCTGGCCTGTGCAACATAACTGTCTTCAACTTACCAATTTCTGAAGTTACATGAATAGGACTTGTCATGATCTTTACACTCCTATAATTGCTAATTTACCTAATATCCTAATGATTTGTGTGGTTATAAATCGTCAAGTCAACCTACTAACGACTTAACTAACTAGTTGTTCGTAATTTTTAAAGAGAGATTTTTACACTAAAATTTAAACCGGTCGATGAGCAAACGCGCTTATGCGTGGATAACAGTCCCCAACTGTCCAGCAAGAGCGGCATCTAAGCCTGACAGAGAAGTAATGATGGCTTCTCTTTCCGGGTGGCCTTCAACGAATGACATGCAGGCTTGAACCTTAGGAAGCATGCTGCCGGCAGCGAATTGACCTTCGTCAATGTACTTCTTAGCTTCTTCAACAGAGATGTTTTCCAAGTTCTTTTGGTCTGGCTTGTTGAAGTTGATTGCCACGTAGTCAACGGCGGTCAAGATGATCAGCTTGTCCGCGCCAACATTGTCTGCCAACAATGCGCTGGAGCGGTCCTTGTCGATGACGGCTGGCACGCCCTTGAGCCCTTCTTCGGTCTCAACTACAGGCACCCCGCCGCCACCGCCGGCGATAACGAGTTCATCTGCTTCAATCAAGGTCTTGATGCTGTTCAATTCAACGATTCTCTTTGGAGTCGGTGAAGGAACAACCTGCCGCCAGCCGCGGCCAGCGTCTTCCTTGAAGATGTAGCCCTTGTCTTCAGCGATTGAGTCGGCTTCTTCCTTAGTGTAGAAGGCCCCAATCGGCTTAGTTGGGTTTTGGAAGGCTGAGTCAGCCGGGTCAACAACGATCTGCGTTACGATAGTCGCTACGTCCTTGGTCATGCCGCGCTTGTGAAGTTCGTTTTGCAGACTTTGCTGCAGGTGGTAGCCAATGTAGCCCTGGCTCATTGCCCCGCATTCAGGGAATGGGAAGGCCGCGCTTTGGCCATGTTCAGCAGCGTAGCTCATGCCCAGGTTGATTTGGCCAACCTGCGGGCCGTTGCCGTGGCTGATAACTACTTCGTTGCCGGCGCTGATCAAACCGATCAGTGAGGAAGCTGTGTTCTTAACCAATTCCAATTGTTCGGCTGGTGACTTGCCGAGGGCGTTGCCGCCCAATGCTACAACAACTTTTGACATAAGAGCACCTCTTCTTGATTAGTCGCCCAAGGTAGCAACCATGACAGCCTTGATGGTGTGCATTCTGTTTTCAGCTTCACGGAAGACAACTGAGTGCTTGCTTTCGAAGACTTCGTCAGTTACTTCAAGTTCCTTCAAGCCAAACTTTTCGTAAACTTCGCGGCCAACTTCAGTTTCCAGGTTGTGGAAGGCTGGCAGGCAGTGTTCAAAGATAACGTTAGGGTTTTCAGTAGCCTTAAGAACGTCCATGGTGATTTGGTATGGTGAAAGCAATTCGATCCGCTTCTTCCACTTGTCGTCGGATTCACCCATTGATACCCAAACGTCGCCGTAGATTACGTCCATGCCCTTAACGCCTTCCTTGACGTCGTTTGAAACAACGATCTTGGCGCCAGTTTCCTTAGCGATCGCGTTAGCCTTTGCCAAAGTTTCTTCGCTTGGGTTCAGTTCTGGAGGAGTTACGACGTGGTATTCCATACCCATAACTGCGGCACCCAGCATCAAAGCGTTGGATACGTTGTCGTGGCCGTCACCAACAAAGGCAAACTTGATGTCCTTGTATTCCTTCTTCAAAACTTCCTTAGCAGTCAAGAAGTCGGCCAAAACTTGAGTTGGGTGGTCAGCGTCAGTCAAACCGTTCCAAACTGGGACACCGGAGTACTTAGCCAAAGTTTCAGCTGCTTCTTGTGAGAAGCCACGGAATTCGATACCGTCGAACATGCCGCCCAATACGCGAGCAGTGTCCTTAACTGATTCCTTGTGGCCGAAGTGTGAGCCGCTTGGCCCAAGGTAAGTTACGTGAGCGCCTTGGTCGTGAGCACCAACTTCGAATGAGCAGCGGGTTCTGGTTGAGTCCTTTTCGAAGATCAAAGCAATGTTCTTGCCCTTCAAACGAGGTTGTTCAACACCAGCGTACTTGTCCTTCTTCAGTTGTTCTGCCAGGTCAAGCAGGTATTCCATTTCACGAGTGTTGAAGTCTGCGAGAGTTAAGTAACTGCGGTTGCGTAAATTAAAAGCCATGATAGCTTCCTCCTGTTTTCTATTGTTTTGTGTTTTTCACTTGTTTACGATTATCATTATAGAAAGCGTTTTCAGACCACAACAGTAAAAAACAAAAAGATTTACCAAAAAAAAATAGAAATCAATTAATTAGTTTTTCTGAACTGTATAATCGAATTTTTTAAGTGAATAGAAGGCCGCTTATACGGCCCATTGGGTACTTTTACCATGTTTATACACTTTTTTATTTTAAGTCTCCTTTGTGCTACAATTGGATAGTTGACTCAGTAGACTTCAACTTGCTTCAAAAATGAGGAGAAAATGCAAAAATGCACTTTTATATCACAAACAAGAGCACCAGGAACTTACAACTAATTAGTGACGCCCTGGAGCGGAACTTCGAAAACATTGTCGTTGGCCGGTCAACCGATGCCCAAAGGACCTTTGACGACCTCCGCCAACTCAGAGTTGACGTATTGGTTGTCGACTATGATCTGGCACCCTTTGACGGCCTGGCCCTCTTAAGGCGGCTCAAGCAGGCCAACATCCTGCCCCGGGTGATTATGACGGCCAATACCCCGTCAGAATCCTTGATCACGGCTGCCTACCAAAACGGTTGCGACTTTTTCATCCACCACCAGCTCAATTCTGAGGAAATCGCCCATATTTCCAAAATTATCAGTACAACCTTGCAGCTCTTGAGCAACATGCGGGTGATCAGCGAACTTTCGGGCAGCTTGAACAATCCATCCGGCCGCCAGCAGACCACTCGCCGGCAGCAAATAGACCATGTGACTGACACCCTGCGCTTTTTGGGCATTGCATCTGAAAAAGGCTATGAAGACATCATGAAGATCATCCGCTTGATGGTCGACAAGGACATGAGCTTTGACCAGATCGACCTGGAAGAAAGTTTTGGCATCAGCGGCCGGGAGAAAAAGGTTATCTACCAGCGGATCCGCCGGACCCTGCACATCGGGATCGTCAATCTGGCCACCATGTGCATCGACTACCCGGACAATGAAATGCTGCTGGACTATGCCAACAACCTTTTTGAGTACCAGAACATCCACGTGGAAATGCAGCACCAAAACGGCAAGGAGCTGGAACGGGGGCAGATTTCCCTGCAGCACTTTTTTGACGGTCTGCTGCAAGAAAGCTACCGGGTCAAGCGAGGCAGCGACAATGAGCTCTGGTAAGGAGCTTTCTGCTTATAGTACAATTGGATAGTAAGGAAAAATCTTATCTCTTTTATATAGAAAGAAAGGTTCAACATGTTAGAAAAAGTTACCGTTGACCCAAGCTTTTGGGAGCTCTTCCCTGACGCGCAAGTAAACATCATGCTCGTCAGCGGCATCGACAACCACGACACTGACGACAATCTGGCCCGCCGGCGCAAGCTGCTCAGAGAAGGCAGCGACAAGGCGGAAGACTTCCTGGGTGCCGCAGCTTTTGCCAAGAACCCAGTTGTTGCTGAATGGCGGCAAGCCTACCAGCAATTCAAAAAGAAGAAAGGCGTCCGGGCTTCCATCGAAGCTCTTTTGAAGCGGATCGACAAGGGCGAAGATTTGCGGCCGATTTCACCATTGGTTGATGTCTACAACTCAGTTTCCCTGGCTCATGGGGTGCCAATCGGCATCGAAGACCAAGACAAGCTGGCCGGCACCATGCACCTGGGTCAAGTTCATGAAGGCCTGGCCTTCCAGCCAGTCGGCGCTGACAAGGACGAACCGACCCTTGAAGGCGAAGTTGCCTGGTACGACGACCAAGGTGCCGTCTGCCGCTGCCTCAACTGGCGGGATGCCCAAAGAACCATGCTGGATGAAGATTCAACTAAGGGCGTAATCGTAATTGAATCTGTCAACGCTGACCAGGCGCAGCGGGCTAACGAAGCCATGAGCGACTTGGAAAAGCTTTTGGAAGAATTCTTCGGCATCAAGCCGGACAAGTCTGTTGTCTTAACCAAGGACGCGCCAAGCGTAGACGTTGACTAAAAAATTATCAACAAGTTTTCCACAAACAAAAAGTCTTACCCGTCAAAGGTAAGACTTTTCTATTGCCTATGTTTCTTTAATTACATTAATTCTTTTCCTGACCCCAGACCTTTTCCCCGCCAATCCAGGTGGAAGCCGGCTTGACCTTGGCTAAGTCCTCCGCCTTCTGGCTGAAGATGTCTCTGTCCAAGATGACAAAGTCGGCGTCCTTGCCCAGCGTCAAGGTCCCGTTATTGACAAAGCCACCCATCTTAGCCGCGTCTCTGGTATAAGCCAGGATGGCCCGGGCAACGGAAATACCTTCATCTTCGTTGATGAAGCCGCCTGCTGCCGTGTGCCGGGTCACTGCCGCGTAGATTCCGTAAAATGGACTGTCCGGTTCTGCCCATGGGGTGCATGGAGCGTCTGAACTGAGGCTGAAGAGAATATTTTCTTGGTCTAAGCTCTTGATCCGGTAGGCCATCTTCAGCTGATCCGCTGACAAAAACTGCCGGTAGGAATCCTCTTCGGCGAAGAAGAAGATCGGCTGGGTAGAAACAGCCAGGCCAATTTTTGCCTCCTTCAGCTCCTTGAGCATGGAGTCAGACAAAAGTGAAGCATGCTCGATTCTGACTGACGGCTGACATTCAAGCCAAGGGTCCATATTTTGGCAAACATCAATCACCCGCTGAATGGCCGCGTCGCCCATGGCATGAACCGCGACCTGCAGCTTCTTTTCTCTGGCATAAGCGATGATTTCCCGCAGGCGGTCCTCACTGGTTAATGCTACCCCCTTTTTGCCAGATGGGAAGGCATCCTTCATCAAGGCCGTTTCACCGGAAATGCTGCCATCCATAAAGACCTTAAGCCCGGCTACCCGCAGGCGGTCGCTCTCTTCGATCTCAAAGGGTCCGGAAATTTCATCAGCCACGTAATAGATGGCCGACTTAGGCTTAAAGCCCTGCTTGTAGGCATCTTGGTACAAAGAAAGAGTGGCGTAAGGGTGAAGGCGGCCCATCATTTCCCCGATGGCCACCAGGCCGTTTTCCAGGTAGTGGCTGGATGACTTGACCAGATTGGCCACGTCGTTTTCATAAGACAAGGCAGATTTGGCCCGGATCAAAAGCTGGCTGGCCGCGACCTCCCGCATGAAGCCAGTTGGCCGACCGGAAGCATCTTTTTCAATCTTCCCGCCTGCTGGGTCCGGCGTATTCTCATCAATTCCCGCTAATTCCAGGGCCCGGGAATTGCCCACTGAAGAGTGGCAGTCAGACCGGTACAAGAAGATCGGCTGGGTGGTTGACACCTGGTCCAAGTCATCTCTGGTCGGGCTCCGGTGTTCAGCCAGCTTGCTTTCGTCAAAGCCCCAGCCTTCAATCCAGACATCAGGCCCCTGGCCATATTCCGGAGTATGGCGGAGAGCTTCCTGCATCTCACTAATACTGTTGACCAAAGGCGGGGTGCAAGCTGCCCCATGCAGGGCATCGGCAATGTACTTGGGGTGGGTATGGTTGTCAATCAGACCTGGCAGGACGGTTTGACCTTGAAGATCAATGATCTCCCCCCGGCCCTTTTCCCCAATAGCCACGATCTTGCCGTCTTCAACCGTAATTGAATCGGTAAAGGCCGTCTCATTTTCCCCGGTAAAAATTTTCCCGTTTGCAAAAGTTCGGCAGTTCATCTTTTTCTCCTGTTTTCCTATTAATCCTATTTTTTGTTCTAGATATTAACCGCTTACAATTTTATTCTACTCGAAAACTGTACAAATAACAGTAAAAATTAGGCAAATAGAAAGCAAGACAAGAAAAAAAGAGCCAGACTTCCGTCTGACTCTTGTCTCGCGCGGCAGCTTCCTATCCTCGCAGGCAGTTTCCCACCAACTACTTTCGGCGTTAAGAAGCTTAACTGCTGTGTTCGGCATGGGAACAGGTGTATCCTTCTTGCCATTGCCACCGCACTCTTGCTTGAGCTTGCACGCTCAAAACTGAATATCTCTTCCAAGTCAAAACCTTCATTGCTTCGCTCTTTTGGTCAAGTCCTCGACTGATTAGTACCGGTCCGCTCCAAAGCTCACGCTTCTTCCACTCCCGGCCTATCTACCTCATCGTCTCTGAGGTGTCTTACTTTCTTGAAGAAATGGGAAATCTCATCTTGAGGGGGGCTTCGCACTTAGATGCTTTCAGCGCTTATCCCGTCCGCACATAGCTACCCAGCGATGCCTTTGGCAAGACAACTGGTACACCAGCGGTGCGTCCATCCCGGTCCTCTCGTACTAAGGACAGCTCCTCTCAAATTTCCTGCGCCCACGACGGATAGGGACCGAACTGTCTCACGACGTTCTGAACCCAGCTCGCGTGCCGCTTTAATGGGCGAACAGCCCAACCCTTGGGACCGACTTCAGCCCCAGGATGCGACGAGCCGACATCGAGGTGCCAAACCTCCCCGTCGATGTGAACTCTTGGGGGAGATAAGCCTGTTATCCCCAGGGTAGCTTTTATCCGTTGAGTGATGGCCCTTCCATGCGGTACCACCAGATCACTAAGCCCTACTTTCGTACCTGCTCGAGTTGTCTCTCTCGCAGTCAAGCTCCCTTTTACCTTTACACTCTGCGAATGATTTCCAACCATTCTGAGGGAACCTTTGGGCGCCTCCGTTACACTTTAGGAGGCGACCGCCCCAGTCAAACTGCCCGTCAAACACTGTCCTCGGTCTGGATCACAGGCCTGAGTTAGAGCATCCGTCAAGCAAGGGTAGTATCCCAACAGCGCCTCAGATAAGACTGGCGTCCTATCTTCTCCGGCTCCTACCTATCCTGTACATGCTTGACAGATACCCAATATTAAACTGCAGTAAAGCTCCATGGGGTCTTTCCGTCCTGTCGCGGGTAACCCGCATCTTCACGGGTATTATAATTTCACCGAGTCTCTCGTTGAGACAGTGCCCAAATCATTACACCTTTCGTGCAGGTCGGAACTTACCCGACAAGGAATTTCGCTACCTTAGGACCGTTATAGTTACGGCCGCCGTTTACTGGGGCTTCAATTCAAACCTTCGCTTGCGCTAAGCTCTCCTCTTAACCTTCCAGCACCGGGCAGGTGTCAGCACCTATACTTCATCTTACGATTTTGCAGATGCCTGTGTTTTTGATAAACAGTTGCTTGGGCCTTTTCACTGCGGCTGATCTTGCGACCAGCGCCCCTTCTCCCGAAGTTACGGGGCCATTTTGCCGAGTTCCTTAACGAGAGTTCTCTCGCTCACCTGAGGATACTCTCCTCGACTACCTGTGTCGGTTTGCGGTACGGGTGCACCGTCTCTGGCTAGAAGCTTTTCTCGGCAGTGTGACGTCGCAGCCTTCGCTACTTTAACTTCGCTCCTCATCACGCCTTGTCCTTATGAAAGCAAGCATTTGACTCGCTCTCAGACTTGACGCTTGAACGTGGTATCCAGCACCACGCGCTGCTAGCCTCCTGCGTCCCTCCATCGCTCATAACGATTCGGTGCAGTACAGGAATCTCAACCTGTTGTCCATCGACTACGCCTCTCGGCCTCGCCTTAGGTCCCGACTTACCCTGGGCGGACGAGCCTGCCCCAGGAAACCTTAGTCTTGCGGCGGACAGGATTCTCACCTGTCTTTCGTTACTCATACCGGCATTCTCACTTCTAGAAGCTCCACATGTCCTCTCGGTCATGCTTCACCGCCGCTAGAACGCTCTCCTACCACGTGCATAATGCACATCCACAGTTTCGGTATCATGCTTAGCCCCGGTAAATTTTCGGCGCGGCGTCACTCGACTAGTGAGCTATTACGCACTCTTTGAATGATGGCTGCTTCTGAGCCAACGTCCTAGTTGTCTGCGCAACTCCACATCCTTTTCCACTTAGCATGAATTTTGGGACCTTAACTGGTGATCTGGGCTGTTTCCCTTTCGACTACGGATCTTATCACTCGCAGTCTGACTCCCGCACATAAATGTCTGGAATTCGCAGTTTATCTGAATTCAGTAACCCTTGACGGGCCCCTAGTCCAAACAGAGCTCTACCTCCAGCATCCTCTTTGCGAGGCTAGCCCTAAAGCTATTTCGGAGAGAACCAGCTATCTCCAAGTTCGTTTGGAATTTCACCGCTACCCACAACTCATCCCCGCAATTTTCAACTTACGTGGGTTCGGTCCTCCAGCGCGTTTTACCGCGCCTTCAACCTGGTCATGGGTAGGTCACTTGGTTTCGGGTCTGCGTCAGCCAACTGCTCGCCCTCTTCAGACTCGCTTTCGCTGCGGCTCCGTCTTTTCTGACTTAACCTTGCTGACTAACGCAACTCGCCGGTTCATTCTACAAAAGGCACGCCATTACCCGTTAACGGGCTTTGACTACTTGTAGGCACACGGTTTCAGGTTCTCTTTCACTCCCCTCCCGGGGTTCTTTTCACCTTTCCCTCACGGTACTGGTTCACTATCGGTCACTGGTTAGTATTTAGCCTTGCGAGATGGTCCTCGCGGATTCAAACGGGATTTCACGTGTCCCGCCCTACTCAGGATACTGATAGGCCTTCTTTGGATTTCGCTTACGGGGCTCTCACCCTCTCTGGCGCGTCTTCCCAAACGCTTCTGCTATCCTCTGAAGTGCCACGACTCAGTCCTACAACCCCGGCAGATAAATCTGCCGGTTTGGGCTCTTTCCTGTTCGCTCGCCGCTACTTGGGAAATCGATATTTCTTTCTCTTCCTGCAGCTACTTAGATGTTTCAGTTCACTGCGTGTTCCTTTCTTGTGCTATGTATTCACACAAGAATAGCATGTCTGCACATGCTGGGTTCCCCCATTCGGAGACCTCCGGATCAAAGCCTACTTACGGCTCCCCGAAGACTTTCGCGGTTAGTCGCGTCCTTCATCGGCTTCCAGTGCCAAGGCATTCACCGTGCGCCCTTCTTCACTTGACCTTGCAAGTTTTGTTCTTTCGAACTCTCTCGGTCGCTTTGCAATGTTTTCATTGATCTCAATGATTCTCGGTTTTTTCTTGGAATTAAGATATTCAGTTTTCAACGTACAAACTTGGCCTTGTGGCCAATGGAGGCAAACGGGATCGAACCGATGACCTCCTGCTTGCAAAGCAGGTGCTCTCCCAGCTGAGCTATGCCCCCGTAAATATCAACTTTTAAGATGTTACTCCATCTTAGCCGAAATGTAAAGACTTTTCTTCGCATTTCAATGGGCCTGGATGGACTTGAACCATCGACCTCACGCTTATCAAGCGTGCGCTCTAACCAGCTGAGCTACAGGCCCAAGTTCTTATTGTTGGTACTCTCAAAACTGAACAAAGTTTCTTTTGCAGTGTGCTTTCGTAACTCACAATCGTCTATTAGTGTTCCCACTCTCTGATTGTGTGTCTTTCCTTAGAAAGGAGGTGATCCAGCCGCAGGTTCTCCTACGGCTACCTTGTTACGACTTCACCCCAGTCATCTGCCCTGCCTTAGGCGGCTGACTCCAAAATGGTTATCCCACCGACTTTGGGCATTGCAGACTTCCATGGTGTGACGGGCGGTGTGTACAAGGCCCGGGAACGTATTCACCGCGGCGTGCTGATCCGCGATTACTAGCGATTCCAGCTTCGTGCAGGCGAGTTGCAGCCTGCAGTCCGAACTGAGAACAGCTTTAAGAGATCCGCTTGCCCTCGCGGGTTCGCTTCTCGTTGTACTGCCCATTGTAGCACGTGTGTAGCCCAGGTCATAAGGGGCATGATGACTTGACGTCATCCCCACCTTCCTCCGGTTTGTCACCGGCAGTCTCTCTAGAGTGCCCAACTTAATGATGGCAACTAAAGACAAGGGTTGCGCTCGTTGCGGGACTTAACCCAACATCTCACGACACGAGCTGACGACAGCCATGCACCACCTGTCACTGCGTCCCCGAAGGGAAAGACTTATCTCTAAGTTTTGCGCAGGATGTCAAGACCTGGTAAGGTTCTTCGCGTTGCTTCGAATTAAACCACATGCTCCACCGCTTGTGCGGGCCCCCGTCAATTCCTTTGAGTTTCAACCTTGCGGTCGTACTCCCCAGGCGGAGCGCTTAATGCGTTTGCTGCGGCACTGAGAACCGGAAAGTCCCCAACACCTAGCGCTCATCGTTTACGGCATGGACTACCAGGGTATCTAATCCTGTTCGCTACCCATGCTTTCGAGCCTCAGCGTCAGTTGCAGACCAGAGAGCCGCCTTCGCCACTGGTGTTCTTCCATATATCTACGCATTCCACCGCTACACATGGAGTTCCACTCTCCTCTTCTGCACTCAAGAATGACAGTTTCCGATGCAGTTCCACGGTTGAGCCGTGGGCTTTCACATCAGACTTATCATTCCGCCTGCGCTCGCTTTACGCCCAATAAATCCGGACAACGCTTGCCACCTACGTATTACCGCGGCTGCTGGCACGTAGTTAGCCGTGACTTTCTGGTTGATTACCGTCAAATAAAGACCAGTTACTGCCTCTATCCTTCTTCACCAACAACAGAGCTTTACGATCCGAAAACCTTCTTCACTCACGCGGCGTTGCTCCATCAGACTTGCGTCCATTGTGGAAGATTCCCTACTGCTGCCTCCCGTAGGAGTTTGGGCCGTGTCTCAGTCCCAATGTGGCCGATCAGTCTCTCAACTCGGCTACGCATCATTGCCTTGGTAGGCCTTTACCCCACCAACTAGCTAATGCGCCGCGGGCTCATCCTAAAGTGACAGCTTGCGCCGCCTTTCAAACTTGAATCATGCGATTCATGTTGTTATCCGGTATTAGCACCTGTTTCCAAGTGGTATCCCAGTCTTTAGGGCAGATTGCCCACGTGTTACTCACCCATCCGCCGCTAGCGTCCAACAAATCATCCCGAAGGAATCTTTGAATTCAGCTCGCTCGACTTGCATGTATTAGGCACGCCGCCAGCGTTCGTCCTGAGCCAGGATCAAACTCTCAATTTGAAAATTGAGCCTTTTTAATCTGCTCCAGATTATTTGCTTGCGAATTGACTTCGCTTATTTGTTTGGATCAAACAATGTTTGACCCGCACACTGCGAAACTTTGTTCAGTTTTCAAAGTACCAACTTGCGTCTTAGTGACGCAACGTTTTATATCTTACTCGCTTGTTTGATTATTGTCAACAGCTTTCTGATATTTTCTTTTTTGCCTCCGCGAGACTTGCTTGTCTCATGCGGCAACAAATATTAGTATACTAGCTTTTTTTGATTCGTCAAATTTGCTTTTTCATTCGTTTTATGATTGGTGCACCCGGCGGTGTTGTTGTTACGCACCTTTCTCTTCCAGTTGCAATAAATCGGATTAGCTGTATTTTTTCTTTTTTTAACAGAAGATTGTTCTTAATTTGCTTGTTTTTCTCTGGAAAAGCCGGAAAAATTTCTGCGATTTTTTCTAAAAAACTGGGCAAAAGAAAAATGGCGACCTAAGTCACCATTTTCTTCACTCCATTATTCTCTTTTGTATTCTTTTTTCTTTTCTCTTTTCTTATCTTGCTCAACTTATCTCTGCAGCTTGGCTACCAGCTTGTTTGGCAAAACGAAGCTCTGGCTGCCCATGGACATTGGCCCCACTTCACCTTGGTTAAAGACGATAACCACCTGGTTCTTCTTGTTGATGTAGAACTGCTGGTTCTTCTTGATTTGGCTGAAGCCGTCCGGGTCGCCATTTTGCTTAAGGAAGTAGCTCTTGTTCTTGTCAGCCTTCATCTCCTGCTTCATCTGCTTGATGATGTTCTGGCTGATGGCCTTTTGGTAGTTGCTACCGCTCTTGAACAAGTCGCCCAGCTTGACCTGCTTGCCGCTAAGACGTAGTAGCGGCTGCTTTCGCCGCTGTCGGCTTGGGTTTGCACGGCCGTCAGCTTGATCACGTACCAGTAGCGGTTGTTAGTTACTTGCTTAGTCTTGACTGTCAAAGAGCCATAGCCGCCCTTCTTCAGAGAAGCCTTGAATTCCTTGGTCAAACTGTCAGTTTCCTTGGCAATTTCCCGGTTGACTGCCTGGCTGCTCTTCTTGGCCTCCTTGGCTGCCGGCCCGGTCACCCCGCTGACAGCAACTTTGTCAACGGAAATATCGGCTGAATGCTTGCGGCTTTCGTAGTGGTAATCGCGGAAGGTCACCAGCTTGAAGTAGTTACCCACAACTGGCAAGTTCTGCATAGCATTAGCCACCTGCGGACTCGTGTTTGGCAAAATCACGCTGAAAGCAGCCGCTGCCGCGATCCCTGCCACCAGGCGGACCCACGGCTTGCGCTTGGCGGACAAAGGAACGACCTTCTTTTGCCCCCGGCCGGCTGCTGCCTCCACGATATACTCAGTCTTGATTCCGCCCATTGCATCCATTAAGTCAGTGTTTTTCATAATAGTATCCCCTTTAAATAAACTTTTCTTCTTGCAGTTTTTTGCCCAGCTTGCGCCGCATCCGCATCAAAGCCACCTTAACGGCTGATGTTGTCATCCCGTTAGCCGCGGCAATGTCGCTGATGGCGTCCATGTAAAAATACCGCTGAACAAAAATAATTCTTTTTTCTTTTGGCAGGCCTGCCAGAAAATCATTGATGATCTCCGTCAAAGCGCTGCTCTCAATCCCTTCCAGCTCTGGCTGCTCCTGGACCGCGCCGGATGACTCTCCAATTTCATCCAGCGAGGCGGTATATTGATCCCCAGCCCGTTTCTGCCGGTTTTGGTCGCGGACCATGTTCAAGGCTCCGTTGCGCGTGACGCGCCCCAGGTAGGCCAAGAGGCTCTGCGGCCGCTTTGGCGGAATCGTGTTCCAGGCTTTCAGCCATGTATCGTTCAGGCACTCCTCAACGTCCTCCTTATCCCGCAAGATGTTGCGGGCAATCGTTGAGCAATATGCCCCATATTCACTCTGGACTGAAGTGAGCGCAGCTTCGTCTCTGGCGAAGAACTGCTCGATGATTTCAGTTTCTCTCACTGTCTTTTTCCGTCCTTTTACTTTTTGTTTTTCGAGGCCCTCATCTCCTCTACCCTAATAGACACCTAAGGGAGCTGAAAGGTTACACTTTTGCAAAAAGTTTTTTAGAAAAAATTTCCACGCAAAAAGGAACCCCTCCGCGGAGTTCCTTTATGACTAGTGCCACTTAACTTCTGGCGTGATCTTGGTCATGCCGTGCATGTATGGGCGCAAAGCTTCTGGTACGGTAACCGTGCCGTCTTCGTTTTGGTAGTTTTCCAAAATAGCGGCAACCGTCCGGCCAACAGCCAGGCCTGACCCGTTCAAAGTGTGGGTCAATTTAACCTTGCCGTCTTCGTCCCGGTAACGGATTTGTGCCCGGCGGGCCTGGAAGTCAGTACAGTTGGAGCAGGATGAGATTTCCCGGTAAGTGTCTTGGGCTGGCATCCAGACTTCCAAGTCGTAAGTCTTGGCACTGGTGAAGGATGCATCCCCGGTTGACAAGGCTACGACCCGGTACGGCAGACCCAGCTTTTGCAGCAGGTGTTCAGCGTTGTGGGTCAGGTTTTCCAGTTCCTTCCAGGATTCTTCCGGCTTAACGACCTTAACCATTTCCACCTTGCGGAATTCGTGCATCCGGATCAAGCCCCGGGTGTCGCGGCCAGCTGAACCAGCTTCACTTCTGAAGGCTGGTGACAAAGCAGTCACGTTGATTGGCAAGTTCTTGCCATCGATGATGTCGCCTCTGAAGTAGTTGACCAAAGGAACTTCAGCAGTTGGAATCAAAGTCAGGTTCCGCGGTACTTCTGGGTCGTCATTTTCAACGATGGTGTAGACGTCTTCAGTAAACTTCGGGAATTGGCCAGTACCTTGCATTGAGTCGTTGTTGACCAAGGATGGGGTGATGACTTCAGTGTAGCCTTCGCTGGTGTTTTCATCCAGGAAGAAGTTGTAAACGGCCCGTTCCAAGAGAGCGCCGGCACCCTTGTAGTAAACGAAGCGGGCTGCGGAAACCTTGCTTGCCGCGTCCCAGTCCAGGATGTTCAAGTCAGTGCCCAGGTCCCAGTGAGCCTTTGGTTCATAGTCAAACTTGGTTGGTTCGCTCCAGCGGCGGACTTCTTCGTTGTAGCTTTCGTCAGGGCCAATTGGGTCTGAGTCAGCTGGGAAGTTTGGCAAACGAAGCAGGATGTATTCTTGCTTTTCCTGCAGTTCATCAACTTCTTGGTCCAATTCCTTGATCTTGGCACCGACTTCACGCATGTTGGCGATAGCTTCGCTGGCATCTGCCTTTTCCCGCTTGGCGGCAGCAATCTTCTTTGAAACTTCGTTTCTTTCTGCCTTCAAGTTTTCAGCTTCTACCATAGCTTGCCGGCGCTTGGCGTCGATAGCTACCAGTTCATCCAATTGCTCAGGCTTGATGCCCCGAGTTGCCAACTTTTCCTTGGCCCAGTCAAGATTCTCGCGAATGACCTTAATATCCAGCATATATAACCTCCGAAAAAATAAAAAAGCCGGTCCGTCCCAGTCTTGGGACGAATCGGCGCACGGTTCGCGGTACCACCCAGTTTCGGCTCAAAGAGCCGCACTCAGTTGGGCGCTAACGGTGCCCGGCCGTGCAATGATTAATTGCCCACACTAATGAAATCTGGAAGCGACCGCCGTCCGCTCTCAGCATACGCGGACTCTCTGTCGGCAGTCTAAGGATTTCGTGTTTGTCTCTATTCTATGCTATTCGGTCCGTTTTAGCAAATAATACTTGGCCGAAAAATCCAAAAAAGGGGGAATTTTCCGGTAATCGACTTCATACATCTGCCGAAAGCCCAGTTTTTGCAATAAATGCTGAGGCCGCAAATTGTCCGACCGGCAGCCGGCCCAGATTTCCTTGATCTCCGGATCTTTAAAAGCTTCCGCCAAAAGACAATTGATGCTTTCAGTCATGTAGCCCTGCCCCTGGAATTTTTTGTCCAAAAGAAAGCCCAGCTCCCGGGACTGGCCATCCCGGGGATATAGTTCCAGCAGGCCAATTGCCTGGCCATTTTTTAAGCAAATCATGTAGCTGGCCGGTCGTCTCTGGTAAGCTAAGGCCCCTTCTTCAGCTTCAAGCATGTTCCGGTAGTGGGCAAAGCCTGCCGTTTTCTGGTAGTAGGGATCCTGCCCCCAAGACAAAAGCAGGTCAGCATCTTCCGGCCCGACCGGCCGCAAATATATCCGCTCGCTCTCCATCACATCAGCCTCATGATCCAGCGGGCCCCGTAGACCAGGCCCAGGCTGTAAGCCGCGATGGTCCAAGGCTTGCAGAGGACGATGATCCAGAAGTAGGTCCAAGGCTTCATTTCCGTCAGACCCGCCAAAAGGCAGAGCAGGTCATCCGGGGCAACCGGGGCCAGGATGCAGATGGCGAAGAACCAGTTGAACTTCTTTTGGTTCTTGGTCCACTTGGTATACTTCTCCAGGCTCTCTTCCGACACGATGTGCAGGATGAAGGACTTGCCATAGTAGCGGGCCAGGAAGAAGTTGATCAAGGAGCCGATGACGATCCCGATATAGTTGTAGATAAAACCAGGTCCAGCGCCGAAGAAGACAACCCCAGCCAAAAGGGAGACCCCGCCGGGGATAATCGGGATCACGACCTGGATGATCTGAATCAAAACAAAGATAAAGGGACCCAGGATCTTTTTGTCAGCCAAATAGGCGCTCATCTTGGCCTGGCTGGTAAAAATCCCCAGCTGGTACCAATAGATGCAGAGGCCAATGATCACGATGGTTGAAATAATGGTCAGCCGGTTGATCAGCTTGCGGCTTTGTTCGTAACTCATGGTCTTTTCCCCCTAAAAACAAATTCCAGGATAATTTTAGCAAAAAGCCTCCCCCCTCCACACTAGTTTGCTTCGGGCTTTAAATAAACTTATGTATGCTGCCTTCTTTTCCCTTGCGAAAAAAGACAAAAAGCAAGCAGAAGTTATTGCTTTGAGTATATAATTAAGTTAGGATAAAAAATCAGAATTCAAATCAGTTCAGAAAGGAAAAATGAGATTATGGTTGTGACTGTTAACAATATCGCTTATGACCTCAAGCACGGCCTAAAGACCGACATCTATTATCCCAACGATACCGACTCACAGACAAAAATCCTCATTCTCTGGCACGGCGGCGGCTGGTTTAGGGGAAGCAAAAATGGCGTCAGAGACGTGGCAATCGACCTGGCCAACGCTGGCTTCATGACCTTCGTGCCCGACTACCGGCTGGCTCCAGCTGACCATTTCCCAGCTGCCCACGAGGATGCCCTTAACTTCGCGGCCTGGCTTTTGGCTTCAAACTACACCGATGAGGGCGATGAAAACAACATCGTCCAGATCGGCGCCAGCTCCGGCGGCACCCTGGCCTTGAAAGTCGCCGGCATGTACGGCTTCCCGACGGTCACCTGGTCAGCCCCTGTCGACTTCAGCAGCTGGCTGGCCGACCACCAAGAGGTCAAGCCTTCAGTCAATGGCAAGGAAGAACTGGGCTTGACCACCCAGCAGGCCATCAATGAAGCCTTTTACAAGTACTTTGTCTTGACCTACGCCGGCAGCGAGGACTCTGACCTTTTGGCCGACCTGGATGCCCAAAGCTACGACTATACCAAGTTGAGCCGCCTGCTCATGATGAACTCAGCGGCTGAACTGACCGACCTGGCCGGCGTTACTGAATTTGCCGGCCGCCTGGCTGGCCGCGGCCACCAGGTTGACCTGGAAATTATCCCCGGTCATGGCCACGCCATGGACTACGGCCGGGATTATCTCAGGGAAAGCATAACTTATCTCAACTATGCCCTCAGTCTGAAAACAGGAAGCGATTAACCATGATAAACATTGAAAAATTCATCAAAATCCGCAAGTCGCTCAAGCTGTCGCAAAATGAGCTCTGCAATGGGATCTGCACCCAGTCAACCTTGAGCAAGTTCGAAAACAACGGGCAGATTCCTTCTTTCAAGATCCTCAAGCAGCTCTGCGAGCGGATGAACATCTCCTTATCTGACATCATGCTGACCAGCACGGAAAGCGAAATTGCCCAGAAGCTTTTTTCCGCGGACTTCTGCTTCATCACTTATGACTATGACCAGGTCCGCAAGATCCTCAAGCAGGTCAATGAGAAAAAGATCCGCGACAAGCAAGACCTTCTCCACTACAACTACCTTTGCGGGCAGCTGGCTCTGGACGGGGACCACAACGAAGTCTCGGCCCTTTTCTACTTCAACAATATCCTGACAACCGACAACCTTAAGGCCGGCAACATCTACCGCCTCCTGGCCCTTAAAGGCTGCAGCCAGGTTTATGCCAGCCAGGACATGGGCAAGGCCTCTCATTACTTTGACCAGATCCTGGACCAGATCAAGAAAGTCGAAATCAAAGACAGCTTGAGAGAACTCCAGGTCATGTCCATTTTGACGGCGGCCGGCGAATTCTACGGGCAAAGCGGACAGTACAAACATGCTGACGACCTGCTCAACTATGCCTACGAGCTGGCTTCCGAACATCATGTGGTCTACTTTTTGGCCCGGGTCCTTTACCAGCTGGCCTTAGACGACCTGGCCCAAAAGCGGTCCATGAATACGGCCCTGGAGCACCTGCACGACGCCCTGGCATTCGCCCGCTTGAACAAAAACGAGGTTATCCTCAAAGAAGGCGGCAAGCTCCTCAAAGAACTCGAAGAGAAAGCATAAGAAAACGGTCAATCGCGAGATTGACCGTTTATTTTTGCCTTAAATGGTGCCATAGCCAGTCAGCGGCCGGCATGGGCAGTTGTTAAAGTCGTAAGTCTTCAAGAGTTCCAGTTCCTGGTCGCCCTTGATAAAAGCCGTTGCCCCTTCAGACAGCATCAGGTTCATGATCGGCTTCTTTTCCGGGTGGTTAGTGAAAGGTACGATGATGACCGGCTTGTTCTGCGCCCGCAAAAAGCCGATTTCAAAGGCGCAGCCATCATCCAGTTCATCCATGTCGTAAAGGAAGAGGCCGCAATTTGCCATGGACAGGCCGTTGATGTCGTTTTGGAAGGTCTGCTGCTTCCAAAAGAGACTCCGTTCATCCCCAAAGCCGACATTCGGGTCTTCCGCCGGGTCGGTTACCTGCTGGTCAAAGGGAAAATGAACGTGCTCGACCGTCGGGTTGGCCGCCAAGTATTCGCGGACCTGCTTGGCCCGGGCTTGATGGTGGTCGCGGTGAAAAGATGAACCTAAATAAATACGTGCAGTTGCCGTCATGAATCCTCCTAGTGGACGCTTAAATAATCTAACATGGTGTAAATGGCGCGCTTATTGGCGCTTGGCAAAGGCTGGGCCAGAATCTCGGCTGGAGTCTGGTGTAAGTCATTGCCGCTTTCGGCGTAGGCGCCGTCATTGATGACGATTTCGCGGACGTTGTCAGCCAAGGGCTCTAAGTGAAACTGCAGGCCGATCACGTTGCCATTGACCAAAAAGCCCTGGTTGGCCAAGAGGTCGCTGGAATAGAGCAAGTGGCTGCCAGCTGGCATTTCAAACATGTCCTGGTGCCAGTGCAGGGCCAGGAGCTTGTCTGGCAAGTCACCGATCGCATCACTTTGCTTGTAGACCGGAGCCCAGCCGACTTCCTTGTGGGCAGCCGGGTGCACGCTGCTGCCTAAGCAGATGGCAATTTGCTGGGCACCCAGGCAAATGCCGAGAATTGGCAGGTGCTGCTTGAGGCAGTCCTTGATCAATTGCCGTTCTTCTTTAAGCCAAGGCAAGTCGTCGCCCGGGCTCATCGGCCCGCCCAAAACGACCAGCATGTCGGTTTCATCAGCTTTCGGAAAAATGCCGAAAGTTTCCGGATGATATACATAGACTTTGTTGCCCCGGTCTTCGGCCCAGGCCTTGATGGCCCCCGGCCCCTCATTCGGGGTGTGCTGCAAAACGTTGATCCGCATAATCTCGTCCTTTCAATTTTTAAATATTTTACCATGCTGGCAGGATTTTTTCATTAAAGGAGAGATTTTTACCAAAAAATTGAAAAAATTGCCGTTAAAATATTCCTTCAGATAATAAAATTATTTCAGCCTTTAGCTATACCAAATATCAGAAAGCGGTTTATACTAGAGAGAGGGATATTTGTGAATCTTACACTAGATTGGCGCTAAAGGCCGGTCTGATCAACTTTTAATTCGAAAGGATGAAGAAAACAGCTATGGCAAAATACGAATCAGTGAACCCATATACCAATGAAGTCTTCGCGAGCTACGAGAACCCGACTGACCAGCAGATTGAAGAATCTCTGGCCTTAGCCCACGCCCTCTACAAGAAGTGGCGGCATGAAGAACCGAGCAGCCGGGCAGCCATTTTGAAGGACATCGCGGCCAAGTTCCAGGAAAAGGAAGAAGAAATGGCCAAGACCATGACCCTGGAAATGGGCAAGAAGCTCAGCGAGGCCAAGGAAGAAGTTGAGATCTGCATCGGCATCCTCAACTACTACGCCGACCACGGCCCGGAACTTTTAAAGCCGGTCGACCTGCCCAACCCATACGGCCGCGCCTACTACTTAAAGCAGGCTACCGGGGTGATCATGGCCTGTGAACCATGGAACTTCCCTCTTTACCAAGTCATCCGGGTCTTTGCCCCGAACTTCGTGGTCGGCAACCCGATGCTGCTTAAGCACGCCCACAATGTGCCAACTTCTGCTGCCCTGGCCGCCAAGATCGTGAAAGCTGGCGGGGCGCCGGAAGGCAGCTTGATCAACCTTTACCTCAGCTACAGCCAACTGGACCAGGTCATTGCTGATCCGCGGGTGCAAGGGGTAGCCTTGACCGGGTCTGAAAGAGGCGGGGTGTCCGTAGCCGAAAACGCCGGCAAGAACTTGAAGAAGTCCACTATGGAACTGGGCGGCAACGATGCCTTCATCGTCTTAAGCGACGCTGACCCAGCAGTTTTGAAGGCAGCCTTGAGCGACGCCCGCAGCTACAATAATGGCCAGGTCTGCACCTCATCCAAGCGGATGATCGTTTTGGCCGACCGCTATGAAGAAGTTTTGGCAGACATGAAGGAAATCTACTCTGGCCTTAAGTGGGGCGATCCGCTGGAAGACTCCACTACCCTGCCGCCGATGAACTCCCAAGCCGCAAAAGAGAAGCTGGCCAAGCAGGTTGAAGCGGCAATTGCCGGCGGAGCCAAGGTTTACTACGAGTACCCGGAAATTGACGCCCCAGGTGCCTTCAGCCGGCCAATTATTTTGACGGACATGACTAAGGACAACCCAATGTTTGACCAGGAAATGTTCGGGCCAGTCTGCGTGGTTTACAAGGTTAAAGACGAGGCTGAAGCCATTGCCTTAGCCAACGACTCCAGCTATGGGCTGGGTTCTTCCGTCATCTCCAGTGATATCAAGCATGCTGAAGAAGTAGCCAGCCAGATTGAAACCGGGATGACAGTCATCAACGGCCGCTGGATCACTGACGGCAGCCTGCCATTCGGCGGGGTCAAGAAGTCAGGTTACGGCCGCGAGCTCAGTCCTTTGGGCCTGGACGCCTTCGTCAACGAGCACCTGGTGATCGACTTTACTGACCAAAACAAGCAGTAAACAGATCTAACTCAATCTCTTTCAATTACACTTACTTTTACTTTTTTCTTTTAATCTTTATTACATTACCTACTTTCTTTTTAGTGTTTCTTTTGTACTAATTCAAATTTTCTACTCTTTAGTTTTTGTTTTTTCACGAATCTCCAAGTAGAAAAATAGCAAGAAAAGGCCGCTGGTCACTCAGACCAGCAGCCTTTTTTCTGCTAACAAAAACTATTCTTCGTTATTTTGATCTGCCTTAACCATTGGCTGGAACATGTTGATGCCGGCCAAAACCGTGGTCAAGCAAGAGACCAGGATCAAGAGGTAGCCGGAAATGCCGATAGCCACGGCATAGCTCTTCAAGCTGGAAACAGCCTGGCTTAAGTAGCTGGTCGCGCTAGTCGTCTGGGCCAATTGGTAAAAGAGGTAGATCAAGACCAGGCTTTCGACCAAGGACAAGGCAAAAGCCCGGACCCGGGAGACCCTGGTATTCTGGCTGACGGCCAGCATGATGAAGACCGGCAAGAGCAGGAAAACCGCCAGGAAGAGGTAAAGAATCAAGGCGGGAACGATCTTGCCCGCCGTGATCTGCCTGTTGGCGACTTCAAAGAAGACGCTGGCCACGGTCAGCTTGCTGCTGGAGGTTACGAAGCCTGTCCCCAGGAAAAGGAGGACCAAGGTGATCAAGCTGGTCAAGAGAATGGAGAGCTGGATGACACCAAAATTCCGCGGCTTCTTGGTCTTCTTCTTCACCTTTTCCACTTTGGCTTCAAATTTCGGGTGGGACTCGGTAAACTCTTCATTCTTCTCCTCAATTTCGTTTTCCTTGTCGTCAAAGGCATTGAAGACCTTGGAGCCCCAATTTCGGATATACTCAGTCAAGTTCCGGTCAGCCGTGTATTCGCCCTGGGAGTCCCGGTGGCCAGTCCAGATAAGCAGAGCCATGGAGACAGCAAAAGCCGTCCAGCCCAGGGTCCGGGAGAAACTCATGATGATCAAGAGGCCCACGCCGACCAGGAAGGCGATTGTGGTGTTGTCTCTCAGCCACTGGATCATTTTTTCCACGGTTGGGTTGCCGGTAAAGGCATTCTGCTCCTGCTTTTGCCGGTAGGCGGACCGGCTGAGCTTGCCGGATGGATCTTTTTCCAAAGTCCGGTCAGCTTCTTCCCTGTTTATTTCAGTTCTTTCCACATTTTCGGCCGCGGCTTCTTCAGTAAAGTAGTCGCGGCGGTATTTCTCCACATTGAATCCACAGTTCGGACAGGTCTTTTCCTGGCCAGTCAGGGTCTGTCCACAGTTGGGACATTTTTTCATAGTAATCGTCCTTTGCTAGTGTTTCTTTTTCCACATTATAGCATTTTCCTAGCACAGGCAAAAAAGAACCCGCCAAAGATGACGGGTTCTTAATGCATTATTTAGCTTTCATTTAAGACTTCTTGCCAAAGCTGAGGCCCTTCTTGCGGCCTGCCCACTTAGGCCATGGGAAGCCTTCGTAGGTCAGCTTGGTTGCAGCTGACAGGTTGATCGGCATCAAGAAGACCAAGATAGCCAGACCGATGTCGACCCCGATGGCCACTTCGATCAAGGTTGGTACGCCTGATGGAATCAAGGCTGCAAAGGTACCACCCAGTATGATAGCGGCTGAGATGACAACCGTCCCGATAACCGTACATGCCTCCAAGATTCTTGCACTAGGCAAGGCGTGTGGATCGCTGTCGCGGTAACGCATCATGACAAAGATGCTGTAGTCGACTCCGAGGGCAATCACCATGATGAAGGTGAAGAACGGAACGTTCCAAGCCATGGCGCTCCGGCCCATCACTCCGGTGACAATCCAACGGGTGATTGACAGAGAACTGATGTAGGCCAAAAGCAGAGTCCCCAGGATGTAGATCGGCTGAAGCAGACTCCGGGTGACGAAGATCAAGGCAATGCCGATACCGATCAGCATGATAGCCATAGTTCTGGTAAAGTCACCGCTGGCCGTGTTCTTGGTGTCTTCAATGGTTGAGCTTTGCCCGCCCATTTCGACATCAGCCTTGCCCAGGTCGGTCCCCTTCAGGGACTTGCGGGCCATAGCGCTCAAAGCTTGTGAGTGCTCTGCGGCACTTTCAGAACTTGGGTTGCTGTCCAGGATGATGATGATCATGGCACTCTTCTTGTCCGGGCTGAGGAAGACCTTGAGGGACTTCTGCAGGTCGGCGTTGTGCTTTAAGACGTAGCTTGGCACGTAGAAGGTGTCGGAAGCCTTGGACTTGCGCAGGCCGTTCAAGTATGAGCCGGCGGAAACCAGACCATTGTTGACGGCAGTCAAGCCGCTGGTGATGGCTGGCGTCTTGGTAGCGAGCTTGCTTGCGCCGCTGGAGAGTTGGCTGGTACCGGACTGCAGCTTGTCAGCACCTTCAGCCAGTTGGCTGGAGCCGTTGACGCCTTGAGCCAGACCGTTTTGCAGTTGGCCAGCACCGGATTTAAGTGAGCTTGCACCGCTGGTCAAACGGCTCGCGCCGTTAGCCAGTTGAGCCGCGCCGCTGACGCCGCTGGCCAAACCGTTAGCCAGTTGGCCGGCACCGGAATTGACCTGGCCAGCGCCGGAGTTGACTTGGCTTGCACCATTTGCAACAGAGGATGCACCAGAGTTGACTTGGTTAGCCCCGCTGACCAAAGTGCCAGTGCCGGAGTAAAGGCTTGCGGCACCAGTGTTCAGCTTGCCGGCACCAGTGTAAAGGCTGGAAGCGCCGGAGTTAACTTGTCCGGCACCGGTGTACAGACTTGAAGCACCGGTGTTGACTTGGCTGATCCCGTTGTAAAGGGATGCGGCACCACTGTTTAACTTAGTAGCGCCTTGTGACAAAGCCAAGGCCCCTGCCATACCCTTGCTCAAACCGCTGTAAATTGAGTTTGAACCAGTGTAAAGCTTGTGGGCACCAGTTGCAAGGGCATCAACTGCTGACTGCATCTGGCTGATCTTGCTTAAACCAGACTTAAGGCTGCTAATCCCGCTGGCTGCTTGGGTGCTCAAAGTGCTTGAGCCAGAAGCAAGCTGAGAAACAGCCGCTTGCAGTTGCTGAACTTCAGCGCTCAAGTCGGCCGTTGAAGCAGTAGAACTGCTGCTACTCAAACTGCCGGCGGCTGATTGAATGCTAGATGAAGCACTCTTCATGTTGGTTGCAGCAGAACCAGCAGTAGTCAAGCCGCTGCTTGCAGTACCCAACCCGCTCTTAGTAGAACTAAGCCCAGAAGACAGGGACTGGAGTTCCTTTTGCAGTTCTGCCTTCAAAGTTGGGTCTGAAACTTTGCTGATTGAGCTTGCCAGGCTGCCAGCAGCTGAGCTGGCAGTTCCCAGACCATTACCGGCAGTGGTCAAACCGCTCTTGGCGTTGGTTAAACCAGATTCAAGTGATGAAACTTGCCCTTGCAGGCTTTGCAGGCCGCTGACCAGGCTAGAGATCTTTGAAGTGTCGATGTTTGGCACGCTGATTTGGCTGACCTTGCTGTTCAAGCTTTGCAAGCCGTTGTTCAGGTCGGTCAAACCAGATGACAATTGGTCAAGCTGGTCAGCGTTCAAGGAGCTGGCATTCTCTGACAGCTGGCTCTTCAACTGGTCAAGACCGGCAACCAAAGTGTTCATATTGGCCGTCAAGTCCTTGGCGCCATTGGTCAAGGTTTGAGTGCCTGTGTAAAGGCTATTTGCACCAGTCACAAGAGAGCTGGTGCCGTTCTTCAAGCTAGTGCTGCCAGTCAAAAGCTGGGCAGTACCGTTCTTCAAAGTACCAGCGCCAGTGTAAAGACTGGCAGTACCGTTCTTCAAAGTACCTACACCAGTGTAAAGGCTGGCGGTACCGTTCTTCAAAGTGCCGGCACCGTTTCTCAAGGTTTGAGCACCAGTTGCCAGAGAACCGGTCCCGTTAGCCAGAGTCTTTGACCCACTGGCCAGGGAGCTGGTCCCGCTCTTCAGCTTCTGAGTACCAGCAGACAGGGTGTTGGCACCGCTAGACAACTTTCTAGTGCCGGAGTAAAGGGCATCTGCCCCAACTGACAGGGTCTTGGTCCCGTTAAAGAGGGTACCTGCCCCATCGTAGAGGGCGATTGAACCGTTGTAAAGCTTAACCGTCCCCGTGTACAGGTCCTTAGCCCCGTCACTCAAAGTGCCGGTGCCTTCGTCGAGCTGGTCGGCCCCGTTAGCCAGTTTCTTGGCCCCGCTGGTGACCTGCTCGCTGCCCTTAGTCAATTTGCCGACACCCTTTTCCAATTTGGCGGTCCCGTCGGTAACTGACTTCAGCTGCTTCTTAACGTAGAGCAGCTTAATCTTTTCGTTGTATGGCTCAGTCGCGGACATAACCTTGTCCACGCCTTCAGAATTGCGCAATTTCCGCGTCAATTCGTCGATCAGCTTCAAGTCCTTCTCATTGTCGAGCTTGTGGTCACTCTTGATGTAAAGGTATGACGGCATAGCCATCCCCTTAGAGAAGTGCTTTTGCACCAGGTTCAGCCCCTGCTTAGAAGGAACTGAATCTGAAATTTCCGCCGTGTCGTCGTAGTTCAAAACGTTGGAGTAAGTAACGAAGAACGGAGCAACGACAACTGCTACTGCTGCCAAGAAGACAACTGGCCGCTTCAAAGTAGCACTGGAAATCCCGTGCCACATCTTGCTTGGGTTTTCCCCGGCAAATTCCTTGCTTGGCCAGAACATCTTCTTGCCCAAAGTGGCCATGAAGAATGGGTTCAAAGTCAGCAAAACAACCAGCAGAACCAGAACGCCGACGGCAACGCCGGAAGCGGACCGGTAAACGGAGAAGTTAGCTAAGCCCAAAGCGGAGAAACCAATCAGGATTGAGGAGCCGGAGTAAAGAATAGTCCGGCCGGCCTTCTTGATCGAGTCCTTCGTGGCCTCAGCCACCCCCAGGCCATTGCCCAGGTCCTCCTTAAAGTGGTTGTATAGCAGGATGTTGTAGTCGGTCCCGATCCCGAACAAGACGATCACCATGAAGACTTGGGTGAAGTTGGAGAACGGGAAGTTGATTTGGTTGACCAGGTTGGTCACGATTGAGAAGGAAACCAGGAAGGAAATCCCAACCGTCAAAAGTGACACAAGCGGGACAACCGGTGACCGGAAGACGATGATCAACACGATGAAGATGAAGACCACCGTGATCAGTTCCGTCTTCTTGATCCCTTCTTGGATCGAGCTGGTAAAGTCATTGTTGAGGACGTCTGCCCCAGTAACGTAGGTTCTTACCCCACTGGTCTTGACGGCCTTGTTGATCTCGTCGTAAACCTGGGAGATGGTCCCATGGCTCTTGGAGATGTTCATCTGCATTACCCAAGTCGTTCCGTCTTTAGACTTGAGCAGCTTCTTGGTCGCGATGTTATCCTGCGGCGCCAAGTAATCCTTGATGCCGTATTTCTTCTTGTTGCTGGTCAAGCGGTCGATCGAGGCTTCAATGTTGCCTTGGTCGGTCTCGGTCAGCTTACCGGATTTCTTGTTGAAAACAACCGCGACTTCGTAAGTATTCTTTTTCTTACTGCCCCATTCATTCTTGATTAGTTTGGCTGCTTCGCTTTCCACGCTGCTTGGCAAAGAGATCTCGCTGTGAGCTCTTGTCAGTGAGTCAACGTTTGGCAGGGCAACCAAAGAAATCACCAGAATGAGCACCCAGGCGATCAAAGCGCCAAGGTGGTTCTTCAGTAACTTCTTCAACGTCCTTTTTCCTTTCTTTGTCTTTTACAATCAGTCTACTAAGCTAGGCATTTGACTGCTGGGTGCTGGGCGAAACCAGCCGCCAGACCATTTCGTGATAGTTCTCTTCTGCTTCTTGCGGGCTTTCCGGAAAATCCCGGCTTCCCTGGCCCTTGGCAAACCTGTCTAAAAAGACATAGCCCAGGACCGCGCCAACCAAGGCGTGCTGGGAAACCACGTGTCCCGTGTCCACCTGCAGCTGCTCACCCAAGTCCAGGATCTTGACTACTTCCTGCACCAGGTCTGAATCATCTGAAAATTCATCCATATGGTAAAGCAGGGTCGCCAGGGCCTGGTCTTCCAAAAGGCGGTCGCGGACCACGTCAGCAAACTTAAACAATGCTTCGTGGCCTGACAAACCAACAAGCTGCTTGAGCAGGTCCTGGTAGAGCAGGCGGATCCGGCTGGCCGCGACCAGCGACAGAAGTTGAGAACGGTTCTTCACGTAATGATAGAGCGACTGGCTGCGAACGCCCAGAGCCTTGGCAAGATTTGGCATGGTCGTCTCGCTTAAGCCCCGGCTTTCGATCATTTCCGTGGCTTTGGCGATGACCTTGCCTAAGTCCAAAGTCCTTTTTTGAGTCATACTTTCTACCATTTCCTTTCAACTGTAGCAATTATATAACTACTAACTGAAGATTTCAATCTACAGATTGTAAATTAATTCTTTTTTTCTGTTGAAAGCGATTCCTAAAAGCGCTATCATATATTCAGATAGGAGATGAAAACTAAAAATGAAAATCTGGTGGTTCGCAAACTTTTACTGGTTCAGTTTACTGATTTATCTAAATGTTTTCATGTTCAATTTTCATTACGCTGACGGCAGCAGCATCAATCCTTTCGTGGTGACCTTCCTGCTTCTGGCTATCTGCATTATGATCGGGGAATTCCAATTTGCCTGGTACATGTGGCTGGCCAAGAAAACTTATAAACCACGTAAACGCAAGAAAGCACAAAACGACTCTACTGTCTGGCTGTAGAGTCGTTTTTCATTTCTTCTGTTCTATTTATTCGTTCTATCTTTACTTTTCCATGACTTTCTTGACAGCTTGTCCTAAAGCAGCAAAGTCATCAGTCTTGCTGGACCAGGCGCTGACCACGTAATTGTGGCCGTTATTGCTGATCAAGGCGACCTCTAAATTGCCATCAGCATACTGGTAGACAGTCCCCTTAGCCTTGCTGGCCAGCTTGGTCTTCCCTGTCATAGCAGTCAAAACCTGCTGATTGTAGCTGCCGACCAGCTTCCCCTGGTAAATGGAAACCATGATCTTGGCCAGATCACTGGCTGTCGTCTTGCCGACCACGGACTTGGAGAAGGTTCCAGTCACTTTGGTCTGGCTGGCCCCCAGCTGTTTCAACACCTTATTGACCTGCTTAGTTCCGATCGTCCGCAAAAGCGCGTTAGCCGCGGTCTTGTTGCCCTTCAGCATCTGCTCGCGCAAGTAGCTTGGCCCGTAGCTGATCCCGACCGCGATCGCCGTACTTGTCCCAGCCTTGTCAGCCTTAGTAACCTTGATAGCCGTGCTGGCCCCGATCTTGCCGGACTTTTCCTGGGCATAAAGGGCGATCAAGAGATAGAGGTAAAAAATCTTCTGGGAATCCTGGCTGCTCTTGGTGTTGGCCACTTCCGCAAAATGGCTGCTCTTGCTTAAGTCATATGCCGCCACCTGGTAGCTGACGTCCTGGCCCATGGCCTTCTTGATTGCCTTGACCAGCTGCTTGTCGCTGCCCTTGCTGCTCTTGACCTGGTTGTCATATTCAATGGAATTGACATTAGGTTCCTTGTCAGTAGAAGAAACCGTCTTTTTGACGTTGCCGGACTTCTTTACCTGCACCACCGTAACCTTCCGCATTTCAGCATCCTTGTTGGTACTGGTGTAGACGACAAAAGCCAGCAGGGAGGCGATCAAAGCCCCGACTACAATATTGTTCTTCATGTAACTCCTTAGTATCTCTTAACTTTTTCCTTTAAAAAAGATGGTGCTTGCGCATGAGGAAGATCAGCCAGACCATCAAAAGGACGGTGATCAAGATAATGATCACCCAGTCATAGTTGGCCCCCAAAACCGGCAACTTCACGTTCATCCCGTAAAAACCGGTCAGAATAGTCGGGATGGTCAAAACGATGGACCAAACCGTTAGGAACTGCATGGTGTCGTTCAGGTTGTTGTTCATCATGTTATTGGAAGTCGATGACAAAGTCTTGGTCACCTGCCGGGAAATCTGCACCATTTCTGAAGACTGGCTGGATTCGATCAAGACGTCGTCCAGTCTTTCCTTGGCCGCTTTGGAAAAAGTCAGCCGGGAGTGCTGTAGGCTGTGCAGCATCATCTGGTCAGTCTGAATCGAGCTGGACAGGTAGACCAGACTCTTTTCAATATTGGACAGTTCCACCAGGTCCTTGTTGTCGATGTCATCGCTCAGCTTGACGTCCAAGTCGTTGCGCTCAGCATCCAGCTGGGTGATGGCCCGCTGGAAGTACTGGGAAGCATACATCAAAAAAGTTGCCAGCAGCTCCGTCACGTCTTGGGCGTGGGACAGCCGGCGCAAAACCTGGGGATCGTTGAACTCGTCAAAGACATAGCTGGTCTCGATCGTATGGAAAGAAAAAAGGTTCTTGTCCTGCAGCAAAAAAGTGATTGGCCGGGAAGTGAAGTGCTTGCTGGTCGTCGTTGGCCAGACTGGCACGTCATAAACCAGCAGGTGGGTGTCGGTATACTGGTCGTAGTCGTAGTGGGGCCGTTCATGCCGGTCGGAAACGTAGGAAATGATTTCCGGGGTGAAATAAAACTCCGTCTGCAGGCGCCGGCTGTCAGCTTCATTCAAGCCATTGACGTCGTACCAGTTAAAGTCAGTTTCAATTGGAAAAATTTGTTGCTTAATCATGGCTGTCCCCACCTTCATTTTACTCATTATTCATGTTACCATTTTTTTAAAATGAAGTTGTTTAAAGTAGGTAAAATAATGATGCAAATCACAGAAAAATATCTTCCGTTCGGAAATTGGCAAACTTACTGCCGGATCGTGGGCGAGGCGACTGACCGCGCCCCGCTCCTGCTTCTCCACGGCGGGCCCGGCAGCAGTCACAACTATTTTGAAGTCCTCGACCAAGTTGCTGAAAAAAGTGGTCGGCAAGTCATCATGTATGACCAATTGGGCTGCGGCAATTCCAGCATCCCCGACGACCAGGCAGAGACGGCCTACACGGCCCAGACCTGGGTCAAGGAGCTGGAAAATGTCAGAAAGCAGCTGGGCCTTGACGAGATCCACCTCCTAGGGCAAAGCTGGGGCGGGATGCTGGCTTTGATCTACCTGTGCGACTATCAGCCTAAAGGGGTCAAAAGCCTGATCCTTTCCTCTACTTTAGCCTCCGCCAAGCTCTGGAGCCAGGAATTGCACCGCTTGATCAAGTACCTGCCAGAAAACGAGCAGGCCGCTATCAAGGAAGCTGAAGCAAGTGGCAACTATGACTCCCCGGCCTACCAGGCGGCCAATGCCCACTTCATGGATCAGCACGCCATCAAGCTTACGCCGGACATGCCGGAGCCAGTTTTGCGCAAAAAAAAGGGCGGCAGCCTGGCCTACTTGACCGGCTGGGGCCCTAATGAATATACGCCGATTGGCAACCTGCACGGCTATGAGTACACTGACCGCTTAAAGGACCTGCACTTGCCGGTCTTGATTACCAGCGGCACTGACGATCTGTGCACGCCATTGGTGGCTAAAAGCATGTACGACCACTTGCCGAACGCCCGCTGGGAGCTCTTTGCCGGCTGCGGCCACATGCCTTTTGTCCAGGAAAATGCCAAGTACCAAAAGCTCCTGTCTGACTGGTTAATCAGCCAGGACTAGACGAGAGGCTTTTTTAACAAAAAATCTGTCTGACGGTCATCGCCAAGAACGAAGACATGCTCGCTGAACCGGGTCAAACCGCGGCTGGCATAGAAGTTCTTGGCGTTTTCGTTGTGTTCCCAAACGCCCAGCCAGAGGACGGACTTGCCCCATTCTTTTCCTTTTTCTTCCGCGAACTCAAAGAGCTGCTTGCCCAGGCCCCGGTGCTGGAAGGATTTGCGCAGGTAGATCCGCTCAACTTCCAAGCCATCTGGGTCGACATCTTCGTTTTGGGCGTCGGCAACGTCCAGCTTTAAGTAGCCGGCAACTTCCCCGTCCACCTTCAAGAAGTAGAAGAAGCTGCCTGGAGTTGCCATTTCTCCCCTAAGCTTTTCTTCATTATAGTTTTCAGCCAAAAACTTGGCCATGTCTTCGGCGCTGTTGTACTCGCCAAAAGTGTCGGCGAAAGTCTCCCGGCTGATGGCCACCAAGGCCGGCAGATCTTTTTCAGCGACCTGGTCAATCTTTACTTCCGTCATCGCTGCTTCCTTCTCTTTTCTACTTTATTAATTAAGGCCGGTCAAGACCCAGGTCCTGAGCAGCATCCCTGCTCTTTCCCAGTCTTCTTCCCGGTAGTCGTGGCCGGCGCCCCGCATCTGCAAAAGTTCGCCCTGCTTCATTTGCTTGGCCATCAATTCCAGGCTAGCCAAAGGAGCTTGGTCGTCTTCGCTGCCGGCAACAATATAGCTGCGGCCCTGGTAGCCCTTGATCTTGTCCCAGTCCTTGATAACTGGTGACATAAGGAAGATTCCCCGGACTGAGCGGCCGATTTCACTGGCGGCCACCGCGGCAGCATCCCCAGCTTCCCCATAGCCGGCGAAAACGATGTACTCACTGGCTACCCGGTCGTCGTTTCTGAGTTCGTCAAAGGCCAGGTGGTAGCCGCTAATGGCGCTGGCTGAATCTTCTGCTTCAAAAGTGAAGGTCAAGATGCCGGCGTCATTTAAGTAGCGGCTGAGCCAATAGGCCTGGTCCTTATCGCCGATCTTGGCCAAAATTACCAAGGGGGTCAGCCCTTCAATTGGGTTGACTGCTTCGCCCCAAGTTCCTTTTAACTTGCCCTTGGCGCTGATTAAGGTCATCTCTTTTTCCATAAAAAACTCCTTACGATTTCTTACTTTACATTAAAAACTTACAACATTTCTATTGTACTATTTTTGGCAAGAAATTAGGGCCGGTACTTGTAAATCGAGTTGTTGAGATTGTCCTTGACCAGCTGGTCGAAGAGCTCTTTGCCCTTGGCCGTGATTTTATCAGCAATTGCATTATTGGCTTCCGTCAAAAAGTCTACCAGGTCTGCTTGGCTTAACTTTTCAGCTTCTCTGTCAGTTTCATCAACATGCTGGATGGCCAGGCTCTGGCAGTCAGCCTGGAAGGCCCGGAGCTTTCTCTGCCAAGTCTGCTGCTTGCCTTCAAGCAAGGCCTGGATGCACTTGTAGAGCCAGTAGGCGCTATTGGTCGGGTCAGCCTGGCTAGTCTTGATCTGGTAATTGGCTGGCGTGTCCTTGATATTAGTATAGAAAGGCACCCATGGCGCTGCGGCATAAAGGCCGAAGCAGAGCCACTGGATGGCCTTGTAGCCTTCTGGCCGGTCGCTTCTGATCTGCATGATGGAGCATTCCTGCGACACCGTGACGGAAATTGGCCGGTAGGCGTTCTTGACCGGGCTTTCTTCCTTAGTTAAGTAGTCATATTCCGTGTTTTCGTAGTGGCTGCTCAGGTAGAACTGCACGTCTTCGATGGCAATCTTCTTAGCCGGCACCCGGCAAAATGGCATGTCCAAGTCGTCGATAGATTGATCCACTTCCGGGTTAAAGAGCTTTTGCCCATACCACATCCGGGGCGTGTTGTAGCGCAGGTCGTCTTGGTCTCTTGGTGAAAAAATCTCCCGGAAATTGAAGCTGCCAGTCTTCGACGGATTCAAGTGGTGGTCCTTGACGAACTGGCGGAGGTTAGTGGAATACATGTAGTTGGCCGGGTCGTCAAAGTCGATTTCCCCGATGATCATCATGTTCGGGGCCACGACATAGCTGTCGTCTGGCACCCGGCGGGCAACCCACTGGTGGCCGGCCCCGGTTTCCATGTACCAGATTTCATTTTCATCGCCAAAAGCAATCCCGTTGCTTTCACTGGACCCGTATTGTTCAACCAAGCGGCCCAGGCGCTCAACCCCTTCTCTGGCCGTCTTGATGAAAGGCAGGACCAAATAAAGCATGGAGTCTTCCCCAATCCCGTTTTTGACAAAAGGATCATGGCCTAAGACCCGGCGGTTGCTGGCTTCGCTTTCCGTTGAGCTCATGGCCACGTTATAGCTGTTGATCCCCTGCTCGTCAAAACGGCCGTAGTCTTCTACAGCGTCGCGGACAGCGGTGAAGCCGCAGCCTTCCCCCTTTAAAGGAATTTCAACGCCGGTTCCTTTGGAAACAAAAACTTCATCATAATTTTTAGCTGGATAGTAGACAAAGCGCTTTTCGTTAAAGCCCTGGTCGTAGTCTTCATCTCTGGCCACGATCACTGACCCGTCAAGGCTGGCCTTCTTGCCCACCAGCATGGTCGTACAATTGTCGCGCATTTTTCTTCCTTCTTTCTATTCGCTGACCTGCATGCTACGGTCGATTTTAGCCCGGCCGGTTTCGTAGTCAAACTGGTAGCCTGGCTGCACATTATAGATATAAACGTTGAAATCCAGTGTCCCGTCGGTTGAAACTGCCTGCAGGTTGATCCCCCGGGCCATGAGTTCCCTGCCTTTAAAAATTGGCGTTGCCTGGTAGATAACCTTTTTCCCGCTTCTTAAAGCTGACCGGACCTTGCTTTCAAAAATCGTCTGGATCTTCTGGTTGGAGAAGGCCGACTGGGTAAAGAGGTTCTTGGGGTTGTTCTGGTCACCGGACTGGTTCTTGGGGTTGTAGTTGCCGTCCTGGTCAATGCCAGCGGAAACTGAGTAGGCAATGAGGTGCCCCCGGTTGTAGATCTGGGTCCCGTTTTGCCGGTTGGAGTGCCAGCCAGTTGGCTGAACGTACTGCCTTACTCTTAAGGAGTCGTTGGCCACGTTCCGCTTTTCCAAAAAGGCGGTGTTGGAGCTGGAGGTCCGGTTCTGGCTGTCCAGGTTGGAGTAGATGACCCGGTTGACCTTCCAGGCGCTTTTCACCAAGGTGGAGTGGTTATTGTTAACATAGCGCCAGCCCTTGCCGCCGGACTTAAAAGTCTCATTGGCTAGCTTTTGGTAGTCACTCTTGGCTAATCCCCCGTAGACGGTTTTAGCCGTTTGGGCAGAAGTTGCCGTACTTGATGAAGTGCTAGTGCTGTTTGAACTGGTCAGGTTTTCCTGGCCGCCCTTGGTGTAGACGCCCCAAATGATTGCCGCCGCGGCGACTAAAACCGACAGCAGGCTGGTATTTTGGCGCTTCTTGCGCCTGCGTTTTTTTGCCATTTCTTTTCCTCGCTTTTTAGACTAAATCTATTTTAGATGATTTCAACCGTAAACCAAAAGATTTAACCTATAATTGATAGAAAAAGAGCAAACAGCAAATATAAAAGAAAGGAAAAAATCATGGAAGAATTCAACTTAAATGATGGAAACAAGATTCCAAAGATCGGCTTTGGCACATACAAGATCAAAGGCTACCAAGGGGCCCAGGCCATCAGCCAGGCGATTGAAAATGGCTACCGGCTTCTGGACTCAGCCGCCCGCTATGAAAATGAAGGAGCTCTAGGCAAGGCGATCAGAAACAGCTCAGTTGCCAGAAGCCAGCTTTTTGTAACCTCAAAACTGCCGGGAGCCCACCACGAATACACAGCCGCGATCAACGAACTGGAAGAGGGCCTCTTAAGAAGCGGCTTGGACTACTTTGACCTCTACCTAATCCACTGGCCGAATCCTTTGGAAGATCATTATGTAGAAGCCTGGCAGGCCTTGATTGACGCGCAAAAATTTGGCTTGGTCCGGTCGATCGGGGTGTCGAATTTTGAACCGGGGCATATCGACCGCTTGATCAAGGAAACGGGGGTTACGCCGGCCGTCAACCAGGTGGAGCTGCATCCCTACTGGTCCAGCCGCGCCGTCCGTGCTTATGACGATGAGCATGGGATCGTTACGGAAGCCTGGAGTCCGCTCATGCGGGCCGGGGAAGTTTTCCAGGAAGATTTGATTAAAAAGCTGGCCGCCAAGTACGGCAAGAGTCCGGCTCAAGTAATTTTGCGCTGGGAAATCCAACTGGGGGTAGTGCCGATTCCAAAGGCTTCATCCAGCCAGCACCAGTTGAGCAACCTGGACATTTTTGACTTCAGTTTAACTGAGGAAGAAGTAACAGCCTTGACGGATTTGGACAAGGCAGATGGCCGCCGGCCCGACCGCGACCCTAACCAGCACCAGGAATTTTAAGAAGTGGAAATAAGCAGTGGCACTGGTCAACTGCTTATTTTGTTTTTCAACATCTGCAAGAATTCGATGCTATCTCACTTTTCCCTGCTTTGATAAGCAAAATTTGTGCTCTGATTTTTAAGATAATTAATTTTCCGCCCTTTCAGACCTTATAAAGTAACTCAGCTCTTGCACGATATAGTTATATCGCTAGAAATTCATGACTAAGCGTCTATATGCTTGCTCACATAATCGCCCATCTTGCGCGGGAACTTTTTTATAATATCTACGTGCATTTATGACAAACAACTAATCTTCGCTATTTATGTGCTCTTTCTGTAAAGAAATCGTTATCATATGATTGATGAATCGATTTATCAAAATTCGTTTACTGAAAAGTGGAGGTCGAATCATGAAGAAGCGCGATAAACCACATATCGTTCACCCATTTACTTTTGTCGGTAATTTTCAAGGTGACTTCAAGGCAAGTTACATTCATCAGATTACCAGTTGGAAGTGATCTACCATGACAAAAACAGAAAAAATTTTTTCAACAATCATTAAAGCAGTCAACTGCTTGATCTTCCTAGTCGAAGCAGTTCTAATCTGGCTCATGGGAGCAGAGCAGGTCACATTTCAAACTAATCTGAAAGAGCTTGAGATCGGCTGGTCATTCATCTTGATTTCAGTCGCACTCGTATTGGCAGCTGTACTTATTTGGACAAGCAAGTTCTCAATCCTCTTCTGGATCACTGAAATTGTCCTAGTTGCCGGATTCATTGCCTTGACTTCTTTACGGGTGATGAATACTGGTACAGCTTTTGACATACTCGGACCTGCAGCAATTCTCGCCATCATGCGCTATGGCAAATTCGCTAAGCCATACGTAGGACCGATTACAGTTGTCATTCTCAACTTAGTTTACATTTATCTTTCAACCATTCCTTACGACTGGTACGTCAATTACTGGTTTACGAAGTAAAACTCCAATCATCCGACAACAGCAAAACTGAGCTCACATCAATATGAGCTCAGTTTTTTCTATATTCAGCTAAAAATTTTCCTGCTACTTCTCATTCTCTTGTAGCAAGGCAAAAAGGGCGCCATAGAGGTTGGTATCGTTTCTGAACTTGGCCGCCACGATTTCCGGAGGAATTACCTGCTGGCGCAGCATTGGGTTGTCATTAAGGATTTCCCCGAACTGCCGGCGGATTTCCTCAATTAGGATTCCCTGGGCGCTGATCCCGCCGCCGATAACAACCTTTTTCCCATTGATCACGGTCTGCAGGTTCAAAATCATCACCGCTACATCCAAGCAGTATTGGCGGAAGATCTTGCCTGCCTCTTCATTGCCGGACTTGATGGCGGCAAAAGCCACCAAGCCATCATTGACGTCTTCATTGCCCAGCTCCTGGTTGACCTTTTCCACCATGCCAACGGCTGAACAGGCAAAGCCGGCGTAGGCATCCATGGTCTTGAGCCCGGCACCTTGGTTCGTGATCATCCAGCTGAGTTCCCCGGCCTGGAAGCTGCTCCCGTGCAAAAGCTTGCCGCTAACGACGATCCCGCCGCCAACGCCGGTGCCCAGAGTCAACACAGCCCCGGTGTCAACTCCCTTGAGTTCACCTAACCATTGTTCACACAAAGCCGCCGCCTTGCCATCGTTTTCCGCGCTGACTGGAACCCCGTATCTGGCCCCCAAGGTCTCTTCCAGGTTCAAGCCATCTAAAAAAGGCAAGGCCCCGCCAAAGTGAATGATCTTCTTTTCCGTGTCGATCTTCCCTGGCGCGCAGACCGCGATCCCGGCAAACTTGCCCTTATACTGGTCGCCGACTTCATACAGAGCCGCCACAAAGTCGTCCAAGTTGTCCGCGCTTGCCCGCTTGCCTTTTTCCAGCAGCTTTCCTTCGCCATCCATCAAGGCATACTTCACGTTGGTTCCGCCAATGTCAAAAACTAAGTATTGCGTCATTTTTTACCCTCACCTCTAAAAATGCATCTTTAACTATCATTATAAGCGCTTTCTGTAATCAGCACTATGCCAAAAATTGACCAAAAAAAGGCCAGCCTTGAGCTGGTCTTAGAGCAATACTTATCAACTATCTAAAAAATGCTTGATTAGTGGTGGGAAGCACCGCTAGTTGCTTCTGGTTCAGCTGGCTTCTCTTCTTCCTTGGCAGCTTCTGCTTTGGTTGAAGGACCAGTCTTAGCGTCTGGGTCAGAGTTGCGGCGGTAAGTTGCGCCAGTTGAAGCATCTGGGTCAACAACCAGCTTCTGGCCAGTTGATTCGCAGAAGTACTTCACGAATGGGTAGATGTCTTGTACCCATTCATAGATACCCATGTAGTTGCCTTCTTCGTCTTCCACTCTCTTGTAGTAGTGCAAAACGAGTTCAGTCAAGTTACCAGTTGGCACTGGCATCCATACTGAGTCATGGCCGCCTTCTTTGGTCCGCAGGGCGTGAACAACCTTCTTGGCAGTTGGGATAACGTCACGGATGTCTGGGTGAACCGCGCCCATAGTGTCGCCGACTTGAGCTGGCACACGGCCGGCCTTCATCTTGTAGTTAGGGTCTTGCGGACGGTTGTACCACAGGAACTGGTTGTTGTCGTCCACATAAGTCATTTCCCCAAAAGTGTTCCGCAACATCCAGTTGATTTGGTTAACGGTCAAAAGACCGGCGTCCAGCTTAACGTAGTCGTCGCCTTCAGCCGCGTTAACCTTGGCAGCTGCCTTGTCCAGCCATTCCGGGTCGTTCTTGTCCAAACCGTCAACAGTGTAGCGGCTGTGGCCAGTTGCTTCAAAGTCTTCCTTCAAGTATTCTTCAGGCTTCATGTCCTGCAGCCATTTTGGTTCTGCCATAATTCAGTCTCCTTCAGTCTTGCAACAAAAATTTTTCTTTAACTTTTACTTACTTGCTTTACACTCTCAATTGTATCCTGTAAGCACTTACCTTGCAAGAGCAATATATCATATTTCTTATATGCACAAAAATAAATATTTCGCTTTTACTAAATCAGAAAGATCTTTAACATATATTTTGCTATATAAAAACAAGCAAAATAAAAAGCCAGCTTAAGCTGGCTTTACTTTGTCCAAAACTATAATCTGGTCGAACATGGCCTTTTCCACGTCCGAAATCTTGTGGGCGACTTCGATCACCGCTACCTTCGGGTTGCCCAGCAGGGTCTCATGGATTTCCAAAGACAGGCGGGGGTCCAAAGCACTGGTGGCTTCGTCAGCCAGCAGGATCGGCCGGCCGGACAAGAGGGCCCGGGCAATTTCCACCCGCTGGATCTGCCCGCCGGAGAGATTGTTGCCGTTCTCCCCAACTGGGTAATCCAGGCCATTTTCCTGGATCAAGTCATCCAGGCCAGCTTCATGGCAGGCCATGAGCAGCTGTTCTTCATCCACATCCCGGCCCAAAGTCACGTTGAAGCGGAGGGTGTCGTCAAACATGAAAGGCTTCTGGTTGACGTAGGAGTAGAAGTTGTGGGCCTTGTACCAGTCCCCCGTCACGTCCTCGCTGTTGATCAAGATTTCACCATGGCTTGGCTTGTAGATGCCCAGCATGAGGCGCAGAAGGGTAGTCTTGCCCCAGCCGGACGGAGCCATAAGGAGGATCTTTTCTCCCGGCTTGACCTTGATGTTCACGTGTTCAAAAATCTGCCGCTTGCTGTGCTTGGTCACGTAGGCCACGTCCCGGATCTCCATGCCGTCAAAGTGGTCAACCGGGTAGCTGTCGTCTTTTTGCACGTAGTTGAGGGCCCGCTGGGTTCTCTGCCACATCGGCACGGTCGACTTGACCTGGTTGAATTCGTTAAACAAGGTAACGACCGGACTGATGAAGTTGATGGCTAAGTCAACCATCATGACCAGAGTCCCAACTGCCAAGCGGCCTCGCATCATCATGATCCCGCCGATCGTGCAGGGAATGATGAAGCAGAAAAGTTCAGCTGCTGAATAGATCAATTCCAAGGCCCAGGCCTGGGTCAAGGTCATGTTTCGAAGAGCCGTTTCCATGTCCCCAGCAGCTCCCACTGCCCGCTTGACGATATTAGTGCGGACGTTGTAGAGCCGGGCTGACTGGGCCCCGTTCAAGCTGTCTGACACATACTGGGTGTAGACGGCGTTCTTCTGGGTCCAGATCCGGGACTTCTTGGTGATGATCTTGCTGGTAATCATCTGCACGCCGGCCGGAGCCAGAGTCGCCACGATAAAGACCAAGGTCATTTCCCAGGAATTGTAAAAAGCAAAAGCCAAAGAACCCACGAAGGTCAAGCTTTGATAAATGATATCCAGCTGGGCCGTGACCCGGTTGGTTTCAATCTGCTTTAAGTCGTTGGTCATGAAACTCAGCCCGTCTTTAGTGTCCAGGCTGTTTTGATCGATCAAGTAACGCAAATTGGCTTCTTTTAAAGTCATGTTCACGCTTCTGATAATGTTCATTTTGGTCGTTTCATAGACGAAATTGCTGGCCATGAACAAAAGCTGGCCCCCGGCCGTTAAGGCGGCGAAGCCGATCAGGCGCTGGTAGTCGCCTTTGCCGGAAGAGGCAATGTTCAGCATGATCTTGAGCATGTAGGCCACGAACAAAACATTGCAGGCCTTGATGGCAGCCAGGAAGGTGAATAGGGCGACCTGGCCTTTCCGTGCGTATTTGAGACTCATTGGATAATCCCTCTCTTTCATAAACATTATAGCAATCTTTCCTGTTTTTGCCGCCAGCATTGATATAATTAAGATAATCCTAAGAAAGTAAAATCTTGCTAAAGTCTGATTCCTGGCAAATTGCGGTAATTTTTTGAAAAAGACAAAACTAGAAAAGAGAAGACACAAAAATGAAATTAGTTGAACTGCACACCAAAGCCGACCAATTATCTGGCAGCTACTATCTGGGCTACCTGGTCTACCAAAGTGCTGACGCGGCCGCCCTCATCAGCCTGGACGACGACGCTAATGCCGGCGGGGTCTTAGTCATCAACAATCAGGACATCCTGGCCAGCGTCGACGAATCCCCCAGCCTGGCCTACTGCCAGCGCCTTATCGATGAAGGCAAGTCGACCGACCCCTTCTCCCTCATGCCCCTCAACCAGGAGCTTTTAAAAACGCCATTGACCAGTCTTGGCGCGGCCAGCGAAGACGCCATGGAGAAGGCCCTGGTCGTCAATATCACTTTGACCAGCGGGGTCGTCTACACCGGCATTATTGTCCGCACTAGCCCTAAAGAAGTCCAGCTCAAGCAGATCGGCGACGACTATGAACTGGACCCTCTCCGCTTGATCGTGCCCCTGGCCGACATCTCCAGCCTGGAATTAAACGCCCCTTTAAACAAGCTCTGGAAAAAGTACCAGCCGGTCAAGGACCAGTTTGCCGGCAAGAATCCCTACGGCCTGGTTGAACTTTACCTGGACTGGCTGGATGACGCCCGCTTTGGCAGCTGCATCTTGGGCCGGGTTATTGACCAAAGTGACCAGTATCTCCTTTTTGAAAGCTTGAACGACTACGGGCAACTGGAATCCATCTGCTTGATCAACAGAGAAGACGTGGTGCATGAGACAGTCAATTCCGCCGCCATCGACTTCTCCAGCTTCCTGGTGGCCTATAACCAGCAAATGGAAATTTTTGACCCAGGCCACTTGAGCAAACTGGCTCAGTCCTTAGACCATGTCCCGACCGCCCGGGAAGTGATTGAAAAAGCCGGCAAGCAATTGGTCAGCGTTGACGACTACGAATTAGCCGGGGAAAACCTGGGCTACGTAACAGCGGTAGATGAAGAAGGCTTCACCATTGAGGATCCGGAAAGCGGGCAGGAAGTCAGCCACCTTTTTGAAAATGTCTGCTCTTTGGATTTAGCCAGCACCGAGCTGGAAAAAATGCGGGAATTCCTGGCTGCCCAAAACCAGTAGGCAAATAAGTAATATAATAGATAAAAGCATATACTGAACTAGAGTAGTTATAGTTAGGAGATTTTTTCAATGAAACAAGGAACGACGATTTTGACTTTGGACAACGGCTACCACCTTTGGACCAACACCCAAGGGACAGGCGACATCCACCTGCTCTGCCTGCACGGGGGCCCGGGCGGCAACCACGAATACTGGGAAGACACGGCTGAACAATTAAAGAAGCAGGGCTTGAATGTCCAGGTCCACATGTATGACCAGCTGGGCTCTTTGTATTCTGACCAGCCAGACTACAGCGACCCGAAGATCGCGGACAAGTACTTGACTTACGAATACTTCCTGGACGAAGTTGAAGAAGTCCGGCAAAAGCTGGGCATCGACAACTTCTACTTGATCGGGCAAAGCTGGGGCGGCCTTTTGGTCCAGGAATATGCCGTTAAGTACGGTGACCACTTGAAGGGGGCCATCATCTCCTCCATGGTTGACGACATTGACGAATACGTGGCCGCGGTCAACCGCCGCCGGCAAGAAGTCCTCCCGCAGACCGAAATCGACTTCATGCACGAATGCGAAGCCAAAAACGACTATGCCAACCAGCGCTACCAAGATGACGTGCAGATTTTGAACATCAACTTCGTTGACCGCAAGCAGCCTTCCAAGCTCTACCACCTGGGCGATTTGGGCGGCACGGCTGTCTACAACGCCTTCCAGGGCGACAACGAATTCGTCATCACCGGCAAGCTGAAGGACTGGCACTTCAGAAGCCAGCTGCCAAAGATCAAGGTGCCAACCCTGCTGACTTTTGGCGAAGTGGAAACCATGCCCCTGGAAACGGCCAGAACCATGCAGAAGCTGATTCCTAACTCCCGCCTGGTGACTACTCCTAATGGCGGTCACCACCACATGGTCGACAACCCGGATGTCTACTACAAGCACCTGGCTGACTTCATCAAGGAAGTTGAAGCTGGCACTTTCCAAGGCGAATAAGCAGCGATTTGTAAAGTCCCCTAAGGGGGCTTTTTTTGTAAAAGAAATCTTAACCTTTGGTAAAAGATACAAGTTGGAAAAGGCTTCTGCCTTTAGCTTTTAGCCATTTTCAAGTAAAATAGGCTAAGACTAATCATAAGCATTTAGGAGGCAAAAATTTGACAATCGGTAAAGAACTACAGAAACAGCGCCGTGCCAAGCAGCTCAGCCTGGAAGCCGTTAGTCAAACCCTGCGGGTCGACCAGGCGACTCTGCAAAAGATTGAAGCCGATGATTTTCAAGGCTTAAACCCAGTCCTGGTCAGAAGCTGCATCCGGCAATACGCCAGCCTGCTGGGCCTGGACGGGGCAAAGCTCTTAGACCAGTTCACTGAACCTGCCGTTGCCGGCAAGGACATCCCTGCTGCTAGCGCCCAAGCCGCTAAACCGGCTAGCCCAGTTAAAGAAAAGGTCACTGAAGTCCGGGCCACTAACCCGGCTCCGGTTAAAGAGGCCAGCCCAGCTGGCAAGGCCAAGGAAATTTTGGACAAGAGCAAGGTGCCGCATGGCTTCAAGGCAATTTTTAAATTCTTTGACGCCATCAACTTAGACAAGCTCTTGAAGATCGGGATCTGGGTCATCTTGGGCCTGGCCGTGGTCGGGTCCGTAGCCGGCGGCTTCGGTGCCCTGGCTTCTAAAGCCACCAGCACTACCCGCTCATCCAGCTCTTCCAGTTCCTCGTCATCATCTTCTTCATCATCTAAGCCGGAGCAAGATAATTCCGCTAAGCCTGATGAAAACAAGCCGAGCCAGGATGACCGGCAGAGCCAACCGAGCCAAAGCCAAAGTGAAGAGAAGCAGGCAAGTTCTTCCAGCCAAGAGCAGAGCCAGGCCAGCTCTTCAAGTTCTGCCAGTTCCTCTAGTTCCGCGGCCAGCTCCTCTAGCCAAGAGCAGAGCAGCCAGGCAGCTTCCTCTAGCAGCCAGTCAAGCACTGACACGACGACTGATACAAACGAATAAAGTGCATGCAAAAAGCGCCCGAGCAATCGAGCGCTTTTCGTTTACTGTTATTTTTGACCTTAAGCCCGGCCCTTGTAAGTCCCTTCCAGGGTGTTGATGACCAGTTCGTCGCCTTCGTTGATGAAGTCTGGCACAGTGACAACCAGGCCAGTTTCCATCGTAGCTGGCTTGCCGCCGGAAGCAGCGGTTGCCCCCTTGATGCCTGGCTGGGTTTCGACAACCTTCATGTTGACAGTTGATGGCAATTGTACTGCCAAAAGTTCCCCGTCTTCAGTGAATTCCAGGATGACTTCGATGTTTGGCATCAAGTATTTGACGTCGTCACCCAGTTGGTCGCCGGAAATAGCGTATTGTTCGTAGGTTTCCGTGTCCATGAAGTTGTAGCCGTCGCCTTCAGCGTACAGGTATTGGGCGTTCTTCTTGACGACTTCGACCAGCTCGATCTTTTCACTTGGCCGCATGGTCTTGTGGATCACGCTGCCGGCCCGGACGTCACGCAGGTCCATCTGCATAACGGTGTTGCCCTTGCCTGGCTTGTGGTGGTTGGCCGCCATAACCAGCATCAGCTTGCCGCCATCGTCAAAAATCATGCCTTTTTTCAATTCGATTGCTTGCATAAAAAAATCTCCCTAATAAATTTTTTATCACCGTTCTCCATTATACCATTGACTTAAAAGCCGCGAAGGTAAATTTTGTCAATCAAGTGCCCCTCAACCTTATGCAGGATCAAGTTGGCCCGCTCCTTGGTCGGGGCGATGTACTGGCGGAGGTTGACCAGGTTGACCATCTGCCAGGTTTCTTCCGCCAGGCGCAGGGCCTCGTCTTCCGGGCCATTAGCCAGCTTGTAGTAGAAGTTGCTTGGGTCGTTCTTCTTCATTTTCATGATCTTCTTGAAGCGCTGCATATACCACTTTTCAATCAAGTCTTCTTCAGCATCGATATAAATTGAAAAGTCGAAAAAGTCGCTGGTCACCAGCTGCCCGCTTTCCGGCAGCTGCAGGGTGTTGATCCCTTCAATGATCAAGATATCGGGCTTTTCCACATGGCCGTAGCGGCCTGGGACGATGTCGCTTAATTCCTGGGAATACAGGGGATAAACGACGTCATTTTTCCCGCTGACCACGTCCTGAAGGAAGTCTCTGAGCATCTGCATGTTGTAGCTTTCCGGGAAACCCTTCCTGGGCATCAGCTTCCGCTTCTCCAGCTCCTGGTTAGGGTAGATGAAACCGTCAGTGGTCATCATCTGGGTCTTTAAGTCCGGGTAATACCGGGTTAAAAGCAGCTGCAAAAGGCGGGCAGTCGTGGACTTGCCCACGGCAACTGAGCCGGAAATGCCGATGATAAAAGGCAGATTTTTTCCTGGCAGGCGTAAAAAGGCCGCCTTCTTGGCCGCCGTCTCCCGCTTGGCCTGGTAGGCCAGGTGGATGTAGTTCAGCAGGGTCTGGTAGATTTCATCGACGTCCTTGACGTCCAGCTGGTCGCCCAAAGACTTGACCTTGGCCAGCTCTTCATTGGTCACCGCCAGCTCGGTCTGGGGGGTTAAAGCTGCCCAGGCCTGCCGGCTGAATTCGGTATAGTTTCGCATCTTTTTACTTGTCCTTTTCTCATTCTTTATCTATTATAGTAGAAAAAGCAGGAGAAACTGGCAAATGCCAGCTTCATTTTTCGAAGAAATGGGTGAAACAGATGAAGAAAGTCGTGCTTTTTGGCGATTCAATTTTTAACGCGTATGACGGGCAAAAGGATACCGACCGTTTGACCAAGGCCTTGGCCAAGCGGCTGGGAGACGCTTACGAGGTTGTGAACATCTCGGTCAGCGGTGCATGCGCCCAGGACGTCCTGCCCAGAGTCGGCAGTCTGCCTGCCTGCGACATTTTGGTCGTAGAGTACGGGACCAACGATGCCGCCAGCTGGGGCTGCAGTGCCTATGACTACCAGGAAGGGCTGGAAAGCTTGATCAAGCAGGCTCAGAAGGTGACTGAGGCCAGCGATACCCTGGTTCTGGCTCCGTCCATGCCGGACTTGACAAATCCGGAAATAGCCGCGGCCTACGACTTGGAAAAGCTGGACGAGTACGTCGACATCGCGCAAAGAGACGCCGGCAAGACCAACTCCTTCTTCTTTGACTTGACCCACAAGATGGAAAAGCTGAAGGACCTGCCTTCCTTCATGATTGCAGACGGCCTCCACTACAGCGAAAAAGGTATCTCCTGGCTGGCCGATGTCCTGGCTGACCAGATTAACAAGATGGCATAGGAAAAGCGCTCGAGTAATCGGGCGCTTTTTGCATGCACTTTATTCTATTTCGCTCTATTCAACCTTGCCCAAGTAATCCGACTTTTGGCCAAACCACTTTTGGTTGATCTTGGTCAAAGTCCCGTCGGCCTGTAAGTCAGCCAAGGCCTGGTTGATCTTCTTCTTCAAGGTCTTGTCGCCCTTCCGCATCCCTACAGCAAACAAATCTTCTGGCACCTCTTTGTTCAAGATTACCTGGTAAGACTTTGAGTCTGCCTCATGCTGAATGTAGTATTCCGCGTAGGTTTCATCCAGCAGGATCCCCTTGATTCTGCCGGCGTTGAGGTCCAGGAAAGCCGACGGAATGGTGTCATAGAGGACCTTGCTCTTTGGTTTTAAAACCTTTTGGCTGCCATCCAGCCAGATCTGGGCGGTTGACCCGCTCTGAGCGCCGATCGCCTGCCCCTTCATCTGGGCAAAAGACTTGATCCCGCTGGACTTCTTCACGACCAAAACCTGCCGGTTTCTGAGGTAGCTGCGGCTGAAGGCGACTTTTTTCTTCCGCTGGCTGGTCACGCTGTAGCCGTTCCAGAGGACATCAATCGTCCCGTTCCTCAGCTCCGTTTCCTTCATGGACCAGTCGATAGTCTGAAAGTCCGCCTTAAGGCCCAGCTTCTTGCACACGGCCTTGGCCAGGTCAACGTCGTAGCCGACCAGCTGCCCGTCTTTTTGCCGGAAGTCCATGGGCACAAAGGTGTCGTCCAAGCCGATCACCAGGCTGCCCCGCTTTTTAATCTTGGCCCAGGTGTCTTTTTGGTTGGCTTCTTTAGTTAAATTGCTGCAGGCGCTTGTCAAAAAGCAAGACAAGACCAGGCCCAGCAGCAGGATTTTCTTAAACCACTTCATCTGCCCCTCACTACCCTTCCAGCGGCTTAACTTCCAGGACTTGGTCGGCCACCTTTTTGGCAAAGTCCATGTCGTGGGTGATGATCAATTGGGTCAAGCCCGATTCCTTCAAGCTCAAGATGAGGTCAGCCACCTGGTCACGCAAGGCCGGGTCCAGGGCACTGGTCGGTTCATCGTAGCAGAGCATCTTCGGCTGCATGGCCAAAGCCCGGGCGATGGCTACCCGCTGCTTTTGCCCGCCGGAAAGCTGGTAAGGGTAAAGGCCGCCCTTGTCAGCCATCTGCAGCTTCTCCAAAAGCTCCCTGGCCTTAGTTTCCGCTGTCGCCTTGTCTTCTTTTAAAGCCAACTGGGGAGCCAAAGTAATGTTTTCCAAAACTGACATGTTGGGAAAAAGGTTGAAGTCCTGGAAGACCACGCCCACGGCGCCTCGCTCTTCTCCGCTGAGGTCATACTTTTCCCCGTCCAGGCTCATGGTGCCCGCGTCAGCTGTTTCAAGACCCGCCACGATTCTGAGAAGCGTTGTCTTCCCGGCCCCGGAAGGACCAACCACCGTGAGGATTTCCCCGTCCTTAAGGCTGAAGTTCATATTTTTTAAAATCTGCCGGTTGCCAAAAGACTTGGCTAAATTTTTTACTTCAAGCATCGTTCAGTCCTCCTATCTGTAGTATGAGTAGTGCTTTTCCAGCTGCCGCAAAAGCAAAGTGCACAGGCCAATCAAAAGCAGGTAGATCAAGGCCACCAGCACCAGCGGAAGTAAAGTCACGTCACGGGCCGTAGCCAGGTTGCCAGCTCTGAGCAGGTCGCCCAAACCGATCACATAGACCAGGGAGGAGTCCTTGACCAGGTTGATTACTTCGTTGCCGATTGAGGGCAGGACGATTTTTATTACCTGGGGAATAACGATTTTTCTAAGGGTCTGCCCGTAGGTCAATTGCAGGACCTTGGCTGCTTCAAACTGCCCCCGGTCGATGGCCTGGTTGCCGCCCCGGAAGATTTCAGCGAAGTAGGCCGTGTAGTTCAAGACGAAGGCAAACAAGGCCGCCGCGTACCGCGGGAAGGTCAAGCCGACGATCGGCAGGCCGTAGAAGACGAAGATCAGCTGCAGCAAAAGCGGCGTCCCCCGCATCAGCCAAACGTAGAAGTTAAGCAGCCACTTCAAGGGAGCAAAGCGGCTGCTTAAGCCGAAGGAGACCAGGATCCCCAAAGGCAGGGAGAAGATCAATGTTTCAAAAAAGATTTGCAAGGTCATCCCCGCCCCGCTGAAAAGGGAGGGAAGTATTTCCATAACGTATTTCATTCGTTTTACCCGCTTCCTAGAAAAAAGAAAATAAAAAAGTCCTCCCGGCCCCGAAGGGCCAAGAGGACGCGTCAGCGTGATTCCACCTCGTGTTCACCGGTCCCTCGCGGCAACCGGCCTCACCAGCTTGAAGAAGCCTTCAAGCTGCAGCGGTAACGGGCTGACCCGGGAGGAGCTACTAAGCCTTCACCCCTCCTGCTCACAGACGTGTGTTCAGCTAGCCCTCGCTCCCCTTTCCACCGGCGGGAAGTCTCTATCTGTCCAGGCAGGCCTACTTCTTCTGTTCATCGCGTGAAATATAACCGACTCTTGGTCTGTTTTTAGTAATATTAAACTAATATTAAAAATTCGTCAAGCTTTTGCTCTATTTTTCTGCAAAAGTTGCTTCGTCACTTGGCAAAAGCGGACTCTTTTCACCAGCGTAGACCAGGTCCAGCTTGTACATGGCCCGGGAAGCGATCGTGTAGACCAGCTGGGTCTCGTCTTCTTCATGGTAGGTCTCTTTAGAGGCATCCCACATGATTACGGCGTCAAATTCCAGCCCCTTGGCCAGGTAGGACGGCAAGACCAGGTTGCCTTCCACCAGGCGCTGGTTGGCGCTGGAGATAAGGTGAACCCCATCCAGCTGGTCAGCCAGCTTTTTGGCAGCCTCCAGGTCCTTAGTGATGATGGCGGTCGTCAGCTTCTGGGCATCGTTTTCCGCCAAAGCCTCTTTCAAGGCCGCCAAAGCTTCTGCTTCATCACTTCTGCCCCAAACTTGCGGCAGCGGTCCTTGCCGGTTGAAGCTTTCGATTTTTTCACCATGGCGGAGGATCTGCTTGGTGTAGTCAGTCAGCTGCTTGGTTGACCGGTAGGACTTGGTCAACTGGACCACCTTGGTCTTTTCCGGGTCAAAGAGGCCGGAGATCTGCTTTAAGAGGCTGCTGCTCTCATCCTTGGTAAAAATCGCCTGGTTCAAGTCACCCAGCATGGTGAACTTGGCCCGGGGGAAGTTGTAACGGAGATATGCCAGCTGGAAGGCTGAGTAGTCCTGGATTTCGTCGATGAAGCAGTAGCGCATTTCCAGGTTGGTCTGGCGGGCAATGATCTGGTCATACAGATAGAGGTAAGCAGAAGCATCCCGGAGGTCAATTTCTTGGTCTTTGAACTTAGCCTTGACCTCTTCAACGTGGGCCAGCCATTCTTCTTCGCTGATCCCATACTTGGCCAGGTCCGTCATCTTCGGTACGGCCCGCAGAAAGGCCAGGTACTGGCCCCGCAGGTTCAAGAAGCCGTTGTGGTTGATCCGGCGGGCAACTTTGGCCAGATGCTGGATGACGATCTTTTTGCCCAGGAAGGCCCGTTCAGCCTTTTCTGAAGGGAATTCCTGGTCCGGCCGGTCGTACATGTCCAACATCTGCTCGTGGCTGAGCCCTTCGATTTCCCGGCTGACCCAGACCTTGCGGGCTTCACTGGCGACCCGCTTGTTCAAGCGGCGGATCAGTTCCTCGCGGGTAGCGTCAATCCGGTTGCCCAGCTTGTAGTTTTCATTGAAGGAGTAGTAGAGCTCCTTGATTTCTTCCTTGCTGAAAAATGGCTTCTTTTTGGTCCGGAAATAAATATTGCGGAAGATCATGCCAGACTGGTTGAGGTGCTGGCCATAGCGGGTGGCCAGCTTGTAGAAGGCCAGCGAGTCCTTGAAGCGGCCGATGGCCGTGTCAGCCTGCCGGTCTTCGAACTGGTCAAAGAGGTTCTGCACCTTCATCTTCGGCAAGCGGCGGGCGATAAACTGCCAGTAAGTCATCTGGACCATGTTCTGCTCGCCCATTTCCGGCAGGACGTTTTCGATGTAGTCGTTAAAGAGCTGGTTGGGACTGAACATGATCACGTTCCCGCTCTTGAGGTTGCCCCGGTAGCGGTACAAAAGGAAAGCGATCCGCTGCAGGATGGCGCTGGTCTTACCCGACCCCGCTGCCCCTTGGACAAAGAGGAGGTCGCTGGTGGTGTCGCGGATGATCTTGTTTTGCTCCTTTTGGATGGTCTTGACGATGGACTTCATCTGGATGGAGGACTTTTCTGACAAAACTTCCATCAGCATCTGGTCGCCGATAGTTTCGTCAGTGTCGAACATATTGATGATGGTCCCGTCTTCGATCATGAACTGGCGCTTTTTGCTCATGTCGACTTCAACCGGGCCCTCCGGTGAGTAGTAGGTTACCTTGCCGATCTTGCCATCGTAGTAGATTGAGGAGATCGGGGCCCGCCAGTCGTAGATCAAGAGCTCATTGTTCTCGTCCATGAAGGAGGCCAGGCCGATGTAGATGCTTTCCGGCTCTTCGCCAGCCTCTTCAAAGTCGACCCGGGCAAAGTATGGATGGACATGCAGCCGCTTTAAAGTAGCCAGTTCGCGGGCGTTGACCTGCCAGGCATTGTCGCGTTCTTTGAGCATTTGCTGCTGCTGCTGAATCGACAGGGCCGTGTCCATTGAGGTTGAGTAGTCGTCAAAGTCCAGGCGAATATCATCATAGAAGTGGGCGCTGATGTTGCGGGCTTCAGCCTTGTCTTTGCTGATAGCCTTTTGCAGCTGGTCCCCTTTTTGATCAATTTTTTGCAGGACCTGGTCCAGGTGGGCTTGTTCTGCTTTGCGGTCTAAGTTTTCTGCCATGTAATAAACACCTTATAACCTTTTCTAAAAAATAACTCCAACAGCTTTTCTTTGCAAAAACTTGCCTAATATTCTAACATTTTTCAGCTTAAAACTAAAGTCAGAGCTCCTTAGGAAAAGCTTAAGCAGTTTCAGCAGCCTTTTTGCTAGGAAAAAGAGCCGGCAAATCTTATAATAATTAGCGCAAAGGAGAAAATTGATGCGACGCTTTTTTAATTTCATCAAGAACCTGCTCATCTTAGCAATCATGGCCGGAGCTATTGTCAACTATCATGAGCAAATACAGAATTTCCTGCTGGAAGCGGCGGGCGCGGCCAACACTTATCTGGAGCAGAAGGGCTTAAAGAGCAAGACTCTGGACTTAAGCGGTGGCATCGTCACTGAAAGCAATAAGAAGGTCACCAAGAACACGACCGGCTACCGCTGGCCAAAGGCGACGGCCAAGGTCTACATTGGGGTCAAGCAAGCCGACCTCTACAACGCCACGGTCAATGCCATGGCGGCCTGGAACCAGACGGGAGCTTTTACCTTTAAGCAGACTAAGAACAAGAAGAACGCCCAGATCGTGGTCGTGGCCAACTCCAAGAGTAACGGGGCAGCGGGCCTAACCACTTACAAGTACCTCAGCCATACCAACCGGCTCTACTCAGCCCAGGTGGCTCTGAACACTTACTATCTGGAAAACGATTATTACAACTACACGCAAGCCAGAATCGTCAACACGGTTGAGCACGAACTAGGCCATGCGATCGGCTTAGACCACCGGACCGGGGTTACCGTCATGTACCCGACCGGGTCCATCTACACGATCCAGCCAAAGGACGTCAAGTTGGTTAAGAAGATTTACAAGAGCAAGTCATAAGGCAAGTTAGAAAAAATGAAACGGATTTATCTGGTTAGACACGGGAAGACTTTTATCAACAAGTACAACAAGATGCAGGGTTGGTGCGATACCCCCTTGACTGACGAAGGCCGTAAAGGCGCTGAAAAGGCTGCTGAAGCCTTGCAGGATCTGCCACTGGACATCGCCTTGTCCAGCAACACTTTGCGGGCCAGCGAGACCTGCGAGATCATCATGGAGAAGAACTGCAACAGGGACCTGCTCCAGCACCTGGCCTACCCTTACTTCAGAGAGCACTTTTACGGCTACTTTGAGGGGATGGACAATGACGTGGCCTGGCGGATGGTCGGCGCGGCCCACGGCTTTTCTAACGCTTCGGATTTAGCTGAAAACGCGACTTGCGACCAGATCGCCGACTGGACCAAGGAAGCTGATCCCTACCACGATGCTGAAGACAGCAAGGAATTTTGGGCCCGCTGGCAGAAAGGCTTCGACTTGATCCAGCAATTGGACGGGGCGGAAAATATTCTGCTGGTCAGCCATGGTTTTGCCATCAAGACCCTGGCCCAGAGATTTGCGGTGGACGGAATCGACACGACTGTTCACCCGAGAAACTCATCGATTTCAACTTTAGTGATGGACGATGCTGGCAATTTAAAGATGACCAGCTACAACAAATTGCAGCTGTAATTTTTACCAGATTTTTACAGGCAAAAGGCTTGCAAGTTGGCATAGAGCTACTATAATATGAGCCGGCAAGAGAAAAAGCAAGATTCCAGTTTAAGGATGGAGCGCAATTAAATATATGAGAACGAAGATTTTTGGTCACCGCGGTTATCCAGCCAAGTTCCCGGAGAATTCCCTGGAGGGCTTTGACTACTGCATGCATCACGGAGCTGAGGGGATCGAATTCGATGTCCACTTAACCAAGGACGGGGTGCCGGTGATCATGCATGATGAGAACATCAAGCGGACCACCAATGGCAAGGGTCTGATCAAGGATTTCACCTTGGCGGAATTGGACCAGTTCCACCTGGCCAATGGCGAGCGGATCCCCCGTTTGAAGGACCTCTTCCAGCTGACTGAAGAATCTGGCTATGCGGGCCAGCTGAATCTGGAGATGAAGACCAATAAGTTCGATTATCCAGGCTTGCCGGAGAAGATTTTTGCCCTGGCGGACCAGTTCAAGTTCAAGCAGGAGATCATCTACTCCTCCTTCAATTTGCAGACGCTGATCCACGCGCAGAAGATCCGGCCGGAGGGAAACTACAATTTCCTGACGGACAAGCGGATTAAGGATCCGGCAGCTTTTGTCAAGGAACATGGCTTTAAGGGGATTCACCCGAAGCGTTTGCTCGACACGGACACGCCGGAGCGGATCTGGACGGTAGACAGTCCCCTGCGGGCCAAGAAGATCATTGAGTACGGTGCGGCCGGCTTTTTTACCAACAAGTTCGAAGATATGATGGACCTGCGCAAGCGGGTAGCCAACTACTAACGCGAATATATGAAGAGAGTTGCCTTAACGGGCAGCTCTTTTTTGCGTGGTATATCATAAGTTAATCGCTATATCAAGTATTGTATCCGGTTCCAGTGAGTGCTAAAATCGACTTGTCCAATATGTGTTAATGAATTAAGGAATGTGTGATTATGAAGAAAATTTCGAAAAATGTTCTGCTTGTATCATCAGTCGGTTTAGCTGGGTCTGCATTCGCGGTTACTAATACCCATCCGGTATTTGCGGCAAGCAGTACTAGCAAGAAAACTACTGTTTCCAGTGACCAAGCCAAGGTTAAAAGCGCGCAAAAGAGCGTTGACCAAACCCAAAGTAAATTAACCCAGGCACAAAACGATTTAGATACTGTCAACAAAGATATGCCTCAAAAAGAGACTGAATTGGCAGATGCTAAGAAGACGACTGAAGCCGCTGATAGTAAAGTGGCGGCTGCGAATAAGAGCAACGATGCTGCACAGTCCGTTCTCAAGCAAGCTCAGTCAGCCACTGATTCCGCAAATAGCGACTACCAAAATGCCACCAAGGACAGCACAAACAAGCAAAAGGATTTGACTGACTCACAAAATAAAGTAACTGATCTCCAAAAGCAACTCACTGATGGCGAAAAGAACAATAACAACATCAACCAAAAAGTTACTGACAAGAACAAAAAGATTAGCGACAACCAGAAAACTTTGTCTAGCTTACAACAAGAAAAGAGTAAATCTGACGCTAAGCTTTCATCAGTGCAAAACGATCTTACTGAAAAGAAACAAAAGGCTGATATCGCCTCACAAACCTTGCAAACAGCCAAAAAGGATTTGGGTTCAGCAACTAGCACCAACGAAAGCTTGACCCTGCCACAAAGCTACATTGACTATGTAACTGGCAAGTCAACTGATTGGGATACTGCCAAAAAAGACCTGCAAGATGCAGTAAGCAGCCACACTTATCCATTTACTGATGGTGATGAAAACGATACTGTTTACGACGATCCTGCTGCCTTATCCGAAACTGATCAAAAGCGTTTGGACTTCTACGTGAAGAGCTTGATCGATTCCGTCAAGTCTCAAGTTGGATCAACCAGCAAGCTGACCATTACTGACGGTTCACTTGAATTCGCCAAGCGTTACACGCAAGAGTACCAAAACAGCAACTATGTCTTCAGAAAGTACAATGCAATCAAGTCCGCTTCAAGCATCATGGGACTTGATGAGTATTCCGTTACTGGATATGACATTGCCGCCAACAGACAAGTTACCGGTCGGTCCATTTCGATTATCAATGGGTACATATATAACTCATATGAATTTGGGACAACAAAGATGAGTGAAATTGCCAAGGCGGCTTTTGACTTGGTAACACAAGAGCTGGCTAATCCAACTGATTACAACAATATCATCAACAACAATGGTTACTTCTCAGTTGCTGTAACTACCCAAGATGACAAGTTCTACGTCTGCCTTTTGACGATCAACCCGACTAACGTCCCAAGTAGTTTTAACACCAAGGAAGTTGTCAAGCCGAGTCAAGATGAACTTTCGTCTGCTGCTCAAAAAGCTCAAGCTGATTCGGATCAAGCAAACAAAGATGTAGAAAGCGCACAAAGCACTTTTGATCAAACCCAAGCTGAAAATCAAAAGATTAGCCAACAAATCAGCGATTTGCAAAAGAAGATCAGTGACAGTCAAGGCGATGTAGCGTCCTTGAAGAAACAGCTTACTGACACGGATAAAATTCAATCTCAAATCAAGGAGACCAAGGATTCCTTGCCAGCAAAGCAGGCTGCTCTGCAAGCTACGAATGAGAAGGTTAAAGCCACCCAAAGTAAACTTAATGACTGCAAGACTGCTTTAGCAGCCGCTCAGAAAGAAGCGGCAAATGCTCAAAGCAACTTGGACAAGGTAAAGGCTGACGCAAACAACGCACAACAAAAGCTCCAAACTGCTCAAAATGCCTACGATGAAGCAAAGCAGAAGCAAGAAAAACTGACTGCATCTGTTGCATCCCTCACCAAGAAGCTGGCCTACGAAAAGAAGCAACTGGCACACGCTAAGGCGGTCTTAGCCCTTGCCCAAAGCAAGAAATCTTCTACTAAGAAAACTCCAAAGAAGGCCACTAAGAAGTTGACCAAGAAGACTATTAAGAAGTCCTCAAAGAAAGCAAAGGCCACCAAGAAGAAGGTTACCAAGAAGGTAAAGAAGGCTAAGAAAGTTGTTGTCGCAAGCAGTAAGTTTACTAGCTTAAAAGGCGGCAAGAAGGCCTTTGTCGGCAGCTGGAAGAAGGCTAAGTCCGTTTCCGGCTACCAGGTTCGCTACAGCACGGCTTCCTCAATGAAGAAAGCCAAGACTAAGAGCACCAAGGCAACCAAGCTTAAGGTTTCCGGTTTGAAGAGCAAGAAGAAGTACTATGTACAACTTCGCTCCTACCGCAAGCTCTCTGGCAAGACTTACTACTCTGCCTGGACAAAGGCCAAGACTGTCAAGACCCGTTAATCTAAAAATCAAACCTAATTCCAAACAAAAACAGCTATCTCACGCTTCTACATGAGACAGCTGTTTTTTAGTTCTCAACAACGGCGCTCATCGATGATACTAATTCCGCGTCGTTTAAGGTAACCTTGTCCGCACCATTTTTAATCATATCAGTAACGGCATCATCATTCTTGTAAACCGTCCAGATCCCATAGTCCACGCCATACTTGCGGGCCGCGAGAATATCATCCAGCGTCGTCGTATCCTTATTGCGGTCAGCACCAGCCTTTAAGTGGGACAGGAAAACGTAGTCATTGTCCGTCAAGTGACGGTTGTAAATCCCCATCATGGCAATTTCTTCACCGCCCGGAATCACGTTTCTGACTTCTTCCAGTTCACCAATATTAAAGGAAATCAAGGTCGTCTGCTTCTGCATCCCTGCCTCGTTAATTTCCTTAACTACCTCTTTCAAGGCCTCCATATTGTTGATGTTCTTCAGCTCCAAAAAAGCTTCCTTGCCATACTTCTTGCAGATATCTAAGTACTGGCGCAAAGTTGGCAGATGCAGGTCATCATAAATCTGGTCCTTGTCGATTCCATCCAGCACACCCTTGATCTTGTAGTTTTCCACTTGGTCAAAAGGTATATCGTTGATCTTTTTGCCATAGTTTGGATCATTCTGACTGATATCAGTTGTCCGCGCCAAAGTGTTATCGTGCAAAATGACCAGCTTGTTATCTGAAGTATTGGCCACATCGGTTTCAATCCCCCAGATGCCGGCTTCCTCGCCAGCTTTTTCAAAAGCCAGGGTAGTATTTTCCGGATACTTGGTGCTGTAGCCGCGGTGAGCGATAAACCTGACCGGCGCTTTAGCCGCGCCAGCAGTACTTTGCGTCTTCACATCAGCATTTTCCAGCCGGACCAGCTTGGCAATATCCCCAATTTCGCTTTCCGAAATCTCTGCCTGGTTGCTCTTTCTCACCATGATCAAGTACTTGTAGCCCGGATCCAGGATAATTCCCTGCTTTGACCAGTTGGCCTGCACGCCAACATAACTCGGCTTTTCATCATCGGTGTACTTGAGCGCCTTGATCTGGTAGTCAAAGTAATTGTCCAAAGCCAGGTACTTGCTCTGGTTCGCCTTAACATAGTCAACAGTCGTCAGTTCCTTTTTGCTTGGGTAAAAATTCCCCGCACTATCAACACCCCAGAGGCCCAGGTCCCTTTCTGGATTCGCGCTTACCGGCAGCTTGCGGTATTGGGCGTACAAGGTGACGTCTTTTAAAGCGTAACTATCGCCTAGATCATACTTTTCACCGCTGCCGTCAGCTTGCGTGTTAAAGGAGTCGAGGACGTAGCCGGGCTTACTGAAGCCTGTCTCTGGCAAGGTTGCCTTATCGCCTTCCTGCTCATGGAGAGTGATATTTTGCCCAAATCCCTGACCCGCGTCGATCTGAATCGTGTAGTTTTCCAGCTTGCGGTACTGGGCGTACAAGGTCGTATTCTTCTTAAAAGTGTAGGCCTTGCCCAGCCGGTATTTCTTCCCCTCTCCGTTTGCGGCAACGGTGTAATTTAAGAACTTATAGTCCTTTCTCTCGAAACTGGTCTTAGGCAGGGTTACCTTCTTGCCAAAGGAAAAAGTCAACACTTGCCGGCGGCCAGACCCGTCATTTGCTGCCAAAGTCAGTGTTCTTTTTGGAGAAGTCACCATAACCAGACAGGTGTAGCGCTTTTTGCCGTTTTTCGCGGTAATCTTGGCTGTCCCTGCCTTAATTGCCTTGACTCTGCCCTTGGAAGAAGCTGTGGCTACCTTCTTGTTGGAACTTTTCCAAGTTGTTTTCTTCTTGCTGTTCTTCAGATACAGGCGGGCAGTCTTTCCCTGCAGCAAGCTCAGCTTTTTCTTATTCAAAGAGACCTTTGCCTTTTTTGCTTTCTTGGCCTTCTTGCTCCTTTTCGCCTTCTTAACTTGCCGCGTGGCTTGCACCGGCTGCAGCGGTTCAAGTCCTTGCCCCAGTCCCAAAGCCAGCAAAATCGCTGAGGCCAGCAACAACTTTTTTCTATCTTTCCGTTTCTTCAAAAAATTCACTCCATTTTCTTTTCCTGTTTATTAGATCAACACTTCTATTCTAGCGTATTTTGCCTAAATAAAACAAAACCAATGAACAAATCGCCTTTTGTCCATTGGTAAAATTTAATCTTGATTTATGTATAGTTGCTTTATGCTATATTTCATCGATAAAGCGGTCAATCTGCAGGAAGTATTCCACCAATTCCCGGTGCTTTTGCCCGTCTTTTTCATAGTAGTCCTGCAGATCAGCCAAATCCATCTGCTCCATCAGCTTGGAAGCAGTCTTATCCTTGCTCCAGCTCTGATGGCGCTGTTGCATCAGGTCATACATGTGCTGCTTAACGTCCTCGTAGGGCTCAAAGATATGAGTCTTCTTGCCTTCTTTAAAAACCAGATAGTTCTCAATCTCCCGCTTAAAAGTAGCATGGATATGGTCCTGCATCCCCGGGTATTTTGCCCTAATCCGGTGCAAGTGATGCTGGCTCTGCTTGGCTTCTGGCGTCCCTTTATCTGAATCAATCAAGATGAACCAGGGCTCATTTAGCTTAGAAAAAAGGTCAAAGTTCAGCCAGGCTAATAGACTTCCGCATCCCCCAACCGGCAAGATGAAGAGCCCTTTTTCAGCAAAAGTCGCCTCTACCATTCCAGCTTCATACATCCACTGGTTGATCTTGGTCACGAAACGAACGTCTTCCTGTCCTTCCACCAAGAGAACGCAGCGGGACTTGACTGCCCGCTGGTCTGCCGCCAGGCCCAAGCTGCTTGACGCTTCCGCCAAAATCTGGTTGTCACTTAAAAGCTGCTGCTGGCCGGCAACCTTCTTAATAATCTTAGTCCCTTCCAAAGGCAGAAGACCCATTAAGTGCGGCGTGCGCGGGATCAAAATAACCTGCTTGTTCTTGGCAACCAGCTTCAACAAAGCTTGAGCGAGCAAGGTCTCATCATCTTCTGACAAATCATTTGCTTCAAAGGCATAGACCACGTTGTCAATATTTGCGTTTTCGCTTTGGGCCAAAAGAAAAGACAGTATAATCCGGCTGACCTTGGCGGTCCCGCTTACCCCAACTTTTTCCTGCTGCTTGATCAATTCAGCCAAGTCTGGATCTTGAAAGACAAATTGGGGAGCCGGCTCGCCTAAGTCCCGGTAATTGGCCAAAAGCTGGGAAAGATTGCGGCCCAAACGTTCATCCAAGTAGTCCTGGATCTCCTTGATTTCGGCCGCCTTGTCGCGGATGGCGCTGCGGACCACAAAATTCAAAGGACTGGATGCCTTTGATTCTTCATCAAAAAAGACATACATCGGCATGCGGGCTAAAAGCTGCCGGTAATGTCCCCTGTTCTGGTCAGTGACAGCCGTAAATTCTCCTCCGCCTTCCGCGAAGCTATCACTTTCTTCAAGATATTGCTTGAGGTCAAAGGACTTTCTGATGGCAAAATCATCAAAGTAGCAAGTAATCGCAATTTGCCAGTCCCCAGCCTTGAGGGCTTTCTCATTAAGGTCCTGCAGTTTCAAAGGGCGCTTAGCCAAGGGACCGTTGAAAAAGATGTCCAAGGCCCGCAGAATGGTCTTCTTGCCAACTTCCCCTTCGCCCAAGAGACTGGTCAAGGGGGCAAATTTCAACTTAAAATTGCGATAACCGCGAAAGTTATGCAGCTCAACCGCGCGCAGCAACATGGTTTGCTCCTTAATCGGCTTGGTCGCCGTGTCTTTGCCGGTAGTCCTTCCGGCTCATCTTAACCTTCGGTACCTTTTCAGTTGGGTTGGCCAGTTGCCGGCTGACCCGGTCCAGGCGGGCAGCTTCCGCCTCCCCTTTAGCTTCAGCTTCCGCGTGTTCCCGGGCTTTGCGGAGTTTTCTTGCCTGGATGTCCCGCATCCACAAGGTTGGCATGATCGATACGGCTCCTAAGAAGGCACCGGTAGTGTTGGCGATCATGTCATTGACATCATACGTCCCCAGCCCGGTCAACCGCTGGAAATGTTCAATAAACCAGGACAGGCAGAAAGCCATAAAAGTGGTGATCATAATGCTGTGCAGCCACTTGGACCAGGATGGAATAATATAGCCCAAGGGCACAAAAAGCAGCACATTCATCAAAAAGCCATAGCGGCCGCCATAGTTTGAGCTGGCAAAAACTTTTTTCAGCCCCCACTTCCAAAAGGCCGGGTCTTCCAAGACCTCAGAGCTAGCGGCCATTTTCACCGGGTGCTGCCAGTAGTAGACGGCAGCCGTCAGCATTCTTGAGGCAAACACATAGTAAATTAATGCACAGCCATAGACAATCGTCACTACCAACCGCAAAAATGAGTTGCCCGTGCGGATGGCCCAATAGCCGGCAACCACACAGGCAGCAATGACCACAAAGCGGATCAGCAAAGCCAGTTCATGATACATTCTTTTTCACTTCCCCTTACGAATTCCTTTTTACATATTTTATAACAATCAATTAGCTACCACAAAATTTAATAGTCCGCATATTGAAATAAAGATATTTTTTCTTCTCCATTCAGTCTTCAATTGTTTTATAATATTTTTAGTAAATGCTGTTAACTAATATATTATTGAATTTGAACGTTTTTCAATGGAAAGGAAAAAGTTATGAACAGAATGCACTTCTCCTCCGGGAAGAAACTGCTGGCTGCTGGGGCTTTAGCTCTGGCTTTAACAGCCGGCGCTGCCCAGACAAGCCAATTCAAGGCTTTGCTACCGGGTAATGGCGAAGCCAAGGCTTTTTACGTGCCTACTGACGCTGAATGCCGGTACGTTATCAAGAGCCAGGCAGATATTGACAAGTTCTTTAGTCAGAATATCTTCGTCAGAGACTCCCTGCTTGAATTCAAGTTTGAAAACTCCACTCCGATTAAGTTTCCAAAAGACGATGACTTGAAATTGATGCGAGGAGTCAAGTTTGACTTCACCGGCAAATCAACCGGCAACATTGACTTCAACGGGACCAAAATGATGATCAACCGCCGTTACGGCACCAAGAAAAAGATTGACTGGAATGCCGACTGGCCAGAAACTGTCAGAACCAGCTGGACGGTTGAAGGTGACCACAAAGGTCAAGTCATCTCCAACTTAAACGTTTATGGTTCTATTGAAGGATCTGTCAACTCGAAAGGTGTCGTAACTTCTGACTACAATGGCGGTCTACAAGTTTCCATGCTCCACACCAAGAACGTAACCTTCAAGAATATGAACTTCCACCAAGTTCATTACTACAACCGGCATGTCTTTGACGTCATGGGCTGCACCAATATTACTTGGGATGGTTGCCGCTTCTACGGCTACGCTGGTTCTGGCTTCAACCAGGCTGGCTGGAATGCTATTTATTCCAAGAACAAAGATCCTCATGGCGTCTACTCAGAAGCTATTGAGCTTGGCGTTGCCACTAAGGCAGACGCTGGTGGTGACCCAAACGTTAATGAATCTATTTTTGGTAAAAATATGTACGACGGGGCTGGTACTCAAAATGTCACGATCAAAAACTGCTATTTCGGGCCTGAAAAGAATGGCTTGACTGGTGGTGCCATGATCAATGGCTTAGACAAACGAGCTACCTTCCCTTATGGATCATCTGTTGGTAACCACAGTATCGATGATGTAAGCAAGAAGTCACACTACAAGAATCTGAACGTTACTAGTACTACTTTTGAAAACACTGCAGTAGCCACCAACACGACACCGACTTACTACAAGCACATGGCGCCTGTTCACTACCGCTACTCACCACTTGATACTCCTGCCCAGGTCAACTCCTTGACAGCAAGCAACAATACCTATATCAACGTTCTTGACCGCGGAGACAGTGGTATTCCAGATACTTTAAGCGGACAAAATCGGCCGGTCTACAAATTAGATCTGGGTCTGCATAAGGCATGGTTCCGGAATGCGCCTGTTTACCTTGCGACAGTTTCAAATAACTTCGCAAAGTTGAACTCACATGGCAGCAAGTACACCAAAGTTGTTTTGGCAAGTTCAGTTAAAAAGACCGCTCCTAAGAAGACTACTAAGAAGAAGGCCGCAACGAAGACTACTGCTAAGAAGTCAACTAAGAAAACTAGCAAGAAGAAAGTAGCTAAGAAGAAAGTAGCTAAGAAGACTACTGCCAAGAAAGCAACTAAGAAGGCTGCTAAGAAGACAACCAAGAAGGCTACTGCTAAGAAGACAACTAAGAAAAAGACTGCTAAAAAGTCAAGCAAGAAGAGCAAGAAGAGCACTAAGAAGACTTCCAAGAAGAAGTAATTCTTCACTCTAACTCTCAAAGTCCGTCAGCAAGGCTGGCGGGCCTTTTCTTTGCTCTGCATCCCAGTACAATTTGTGTTATCATTTTCTACGGTATTTTTGAAAAATCGTTATTATCAGCAACAGAAAGAAAAACAAACATGGACAAAGAAAAATTCAACGAATTATGGGACAAGTACAAGGACATCATCCCCTACGTCTTCTGGGGCGTCATGACCACCCTGGTCAACATCTTCTCCTACTGGCTTTGCAACAGCATTTTCAAGTGGGATATCATGCCGGCAACGATCATGGCCCAGTTCCTGTCGATCGTTTTTGCCTACTTGACCAACCGCAAATGGGTTTTCCACAGCCAGGCTTCCACCTTTAAGGAATACGCCAGCGAAATCGCCAGCTTCTTCGCGGCCAGAATTGGGACTGCCCTCTTGGACATGGCCATCATGTTCATCTTCGCTGAACAAATGCACTTAAATAGCATGATCATCAAAATCCTGGCCAACGTGGTCGTCGTTATTGTCAACTACGTGGCTAGCAAGTTCTGGATCTTCAAATCCAAAGACTCAGAATAACTCATTTGGATTAATTGCTAAGAAATGGTAATTATTCCGGCTAAAAGTTTCAACTAGTGCATTTTCGTGTTAATCTTGTAGGCAGTTTAACAGAGAGGAAGGGTGAAAATGCGGAAAAGAAATATGATTTTAGCCTTTTTGGGATGTCTGGGGTCAATCCTCTTGATCAGCGGCTTGACTTTCCAGAATTCCGGCCAGTCAGCCCAGCTGACCTTGAAGTTTGTCAACTTGTTTGAGAAGGTCCATTTTCACTTAACCGGTACTATGGTGGCTGAGTATCCGATCTACCACATGATGCGGAAGCTGGCCCACACGGCTGAGTACTTCCTGCTCGGCGCCAGTGCCTGCTACTTCTTCAGCCGCTGGCAAAAGCGCTATGCCTGGTCAGCCCTGGCCCTGTCAGCCGCCTGGTCTCTCTTTGACCAGACCAGCAAGCTGCTGGTTCCCGGCCGGGAATTCGACCCAACCGACTTTCCTTTCGACATCGCCGGCTACCTGCTCGGGATCGGCTTGATCCTCTTGCTCCAGCGGCCATGGGCCAAGCGGGCCGTCAACTAAGGCGCTAATACAATTTGCTAATTACTAAAAAGAGTGCTTTCGCGGCACTCTTTTTTCATCTTCAACAATTCCTTGATTCATCATTACTAAATTCGAATTATCATAAACGGCTAAAAATCGTATAATATGTATTGTTTAACATTTACAGTCAGAAGAAAGGAAAAATTACTAACCCCTCCGCATCCAAAAGATCATACTTTCCTCTCGTCAACAGGCGATACTTTCACAAGAGAATGCGGCGGAGCATTAAAGGAAAGCTTAATGAAAAAGAACAAATTTACAATTAGCTGGGGAGACTTCAGCCACTACCGAAGCAATATGTTTGGCCTTTCGATCATTGGCATCATGGTCTTCCACTACTTCGAGCATATTCGCAGCGCCCACCTGCTCATGGCATCAGAGCAGTTCTGGGACTATTATATCGGATCAACCGGAGTGGACTTCTTCCTCTTTTTGTCAGGAATGGGACTTTTCTATTCCTTGACTAAAAATGACGATATTCGCCAGTTCTACAAGAAAAGGCTGGTCAGAATCCTGCCAGCCTACCTGCTTGTTTCAGTGCCATTTTTCGTCTGGCGGGACTTTATCCACTTGCATACAGGCGTTTTAACCTTTACCAGAGACCTGCTTTTCCTCAATTTTATTGATCATGGTGACACAACTTACTGGTTCATCTTCTTTATAATCGTGATGTACCTGCTTTTTCCCCTCTTGTTCAAATTCTTGGATACCGCGAGCCAGGGAAAAAGATTTCTCCGCCTCTTGGCCGTGTTAACCATCTATGCCCTATTTTCCTGGGGGCTTTTCACCTTGAATCACGTAGTCTTTGACAACGTGGACATTGCCTTGTCCAGAGTGCCGATTTTTGTTCTGGGCTGCTACTTCGCGCCCCGAATTAAGAAAAATGACCGCTTTACCATCTGGCAGATTATCCTCTTTGTGCTCGCGACAGCACTATTGATGTACTGCAAGTACAATATCCACTTTGGCATCTGGCTGCCCCTTCCTTACTACATCCGCTTGACTAACAGTCTTTGGGCCTTTCCACTGATGATCATTAGTCTTTATCTCTGCAAGCTGATCAGCCTCACCAATTTCCTACAAGGCTTTGTTAAAATTTCCGGAGCCTTGTCACTTGAACTATACCTGGGCCACGTTTCGGCGCGGATTTTTCTCACTGCCCACCACATGTCCTTGTACATTCTTTGGCAATACCTGGTCATGATCGTCCTCTCCTACCTGGGCAGTTTCCTCTTGAAATGGCTGGAAAACAAGATCCAAGGCCGGCTCTTGCCGCCATCGCGTTAAAAATAGAAAGATATAGCATCAAAAGAATAGAAAGGTATTTCTAAATTGGATATAAAAAATAATCTCCACACTAACAGCGAGAGCAACCCGCGTAAATTGAATTTGATTTACCTGGGCCTTTTGCTCTTCGTTACTTTACTGACCACCCTTTACCTGGCCAGCACGAAGGCGATCTTTGCCTTCTCAGACTGGACCTTCCACGCCGCGCGGGTAGAAGAAATCTACCTAAATCTCAAATCTGGCTCCTTCTTTACTTTTATCGCGGCCAGAACTTTCCACAACACCGGAGCTGCTTCTTTCCTCTTTTACCCATATATTTTCTTTTATCCATGGGCCTTCCTGCGTTTTGTTCTCTCTCCGGTCAACGCCTTTTACGCTTGGTATGCCCTGGTAACCTTTGCCACGGCCGCAATCAGTTACTTCTCCATGAAGACATATTCCCAAAAGTCCCTGGCCAGCTTCATCTTCTCCCTGGTCTATACTTTCGCCCCTTACCGGCTCTACTTGGGCGGAGCAGTCTTTGGCGAATACCTGGCTGTAACCTTCCTGCCCCTGCTTTTTCTTGGCATCTATGAAGTCCTGTGGGGCAATAAGAATAAATGGTACCTCTTGGCCATTGGCGGGGCGCTGATTGCTTATGCCCACATCCTCTCAGTTTTTTTGAGTCTGGAATTTGCCGTGATCCTCTTCATCATCAAGCTGATTACAAGCCGCGGCATCAGCGAAGATCGGCTTAAGTCCCTGTTTTTGGCTGCCAGCGTCTGCATCTTTCTGGTTTTACCAGTGATCGTTCCATTTTTCACTGACTTTATCGGTCAAGGGCTCTCCAGCGCTAAGCCAGGCATCAACTATACCATAGGGCCACGCTACCTACTTCTCAACTCCTTCTCAGCCCAAAAGGGCTGGAAGCTGAGCTTCATGCTGATGCTAACAATTTTTACTGCCTGGGCCTTTATTAAAAGCCGAAGGAACTGGATCATCTATGCTTTGGGCCTCTTTGCCTGCTTCTTAACTACCCGCTACTTCCCTTGGAAGCTCACTGCTGGCTCGCCTTTTGAAATGGTCCAGCTGACTGCCCGCTATCTTTCTTACGCTTCACTTTTCTTAACCATCCTTTTTGCCTTGGGTAGTAACGACGTACTTGAAGAACATGTGGCCGACCGAAAAAAGCTTGCCCTCTGCTGCAGCCTGGCCGTCTTCATGGCTCTCTTCTCCCTCAGCTCCCTTTCAGTTTACCGGGATACCTTGAAGCGTGTTAAAGACATGCCGAAAACCAGTGCTAACAGCACCCAGCCGGCACCATTCAATCGCTTGCGTGACTATAACTATTACAACCAGTTCAATTACAAGATTCTTTTCGGAGCCTTTGACTACATGCCAAAGAGCTCACTGACCAGCGTTCAGAAGCAAAATTCCCTCTTGATACACCAAGCCTACCTTAATGGCAAGACTTTAACCTTGAGTCCTTCAATCAAAGCCAATCAAATTACTTACCAAGTCAAGAGTGAAAAAGCAGCTGATATTGACTTGCCAGTAATTGCCTACAAGCACACCACTGTCAGCGTTAACAAGCAAAGCCGGCCATTCCACCGCGGAAATCGAGGAACTGTGGTTGTACAGATCAACCGCGGGCAAAACATTGTCGCGGTTAGTTACAAGGCTAGTCCTGTCCTCTACTTAAGTATCGTCATCAGCATCATCAGCTGGCTCGCCTTACTTATCTACCTATTCAAGTTCAAGACAAAATAAATACAATAGCAAAGCATTGAAAAAAGAGTACGCGAGAAATCACGTACTCTTTTTGAATATAGCCGATTAGTTCATCATGATCGTACCGTTGTTTGAACCGCCAGTTGATTCTCTAGTAACAGTCGAAACCGGAACCCAGGCGATAGCGCCATAGTCGTAGGCATTTCTGTGACTAGAGCCGCTGCCAGCGCTATAGTAGCATGGGTCATAAACTAGGAAGCGGCCGTTCTTGTAACCAGCGATAACCTTAGCGTGGTGCTTGCTGCGGAAGTAAGTTTCATAGCTTGAAAAACCGTAATAAATCACTGGGTGCCCGCTCTTTACGACAGACTCGATCTTTGCCATGCTGCTACCAGTAATGTTGGTAAAACCGCCGTCAAACTTCTTCATGTAGTTGGTTAAGCTTGATGCTGACAGCAAACCGTGGAAGTTGGCAGTTGAGTAAACGCCGCCGTATTGCGGCAGATTGTTATAGGCGTATCTCATGTTGAAAGACCGGTTCTTGATGCTCAAGAGAGTTGCTGAAGACGCGACCGCGCAACCTTCTGGCGCGTAGATTGGCGTAAACTGGCTGTGCCAAGTTGGGGCGTGTAGGACACCGCTTGACAAAGCGTAGTAGTCTCTGCCGCCGACAAAGGCAAACTTTTTGATGAACATAGCGCCGGTTTTCTTGTCAAAGTAGTAGCCCTTGCCCTTGATCTTTTGGTAGCCCGTCTTTCTTTGCCCGTTTGAAGCGTAGTACTTCTTAGATTTGCCAACGGTTTGCAGGCCTGTAGTCATACAAGCGTTCTTCTTGCTGAAGTAGTAACACTTGCCATTGACCTTTTGTTCACCGTATTGCAACTGGCCGTTCGTCGCGTAATAAACCTTATACTTCTTGGTAGTCTTTTTCTTGTACTTCGTCTTGATCAGCTTGCCGCGCTTCTTGACCCACTTGTAGGCTGTCTTGTAAGACTTCTTAGAAACGGTTTGAAAACCAGTCTTCATCGCGCCAGACTTGTCAGCGAACCAATACCAATGACCGTCGATCTTCTTCTTGCCGTAAACCATGTGACCACTAGCATCATAATAAACGGTCTTCTTTTGCTCAGCAATCGTCTGGAAACCGGTCTTCATCGCACCGGTTTCATCATCGAACAGGTACCAGTTGCCATCAACCTTCTTTTGCCCATGGACCAAATTTCCACTAGCATCATAGTAGACTGTTACACCGTTTTCCGTAACAAAACCGCTCTTTTCCACCGCTTGAGCTTTGGTGGCCGCAAAGGCGGTCAAGCTGCCGGTAAGCAGAAGAGCAGTCAATAAGCTATAACCTTTTTTCACTTTTCCATTTCCTTGTTGCAAACAATAGACAAAAACTATAACGACACGGTTAAACAAACAGTGAATATTTACATTACGGCAAAACTTGCTATTTTACTTGTCTTATTCTAAGCCAAACCGGCAACTTACTCCCCAGCTTCTCCAGGCTCCAGTAAAACATATCCAAGAGCAGGCTGGCCAAGACTGTTATGGCCAGCAAAGTCAGATAAGCTACTAGAGGATTCCTTGACCAAAAAACCGCAACCACAAATGGGTAGAAGTAATAGCAAAAGAAAGTGTGAGTCAGCCACATATTTGTGCTCAAATGGCCGAAATACTCAAAAATCTTCCGCGGCCACTTCGCCAGATCCAGTAGCAAAAGGCAACCTGCCATAAAGACCGGAGTGATAATCAGCATCATATCGCTGACATTGCCGAATACCTTTTCTTGAAAATAAAAGGCTGAAACTATCAGCAAAATTCCGATCACTGTCCGCCAAATGGTCGTATAGCCGCTAAAGAGACGGCGAAGATTGCTGAAGACATCATATTTGCCAAAAACGATCCCAAACAAGTAAGTGCAGATAAATGCATTAGGCATAAAGAGTTGGGTCCACAGGTAGCTGGAATCCAGGCTGTTGAACGGTGACAGCTTGGTCAAAGCTGGCAGGAACCTAACCGTAAAGACGGACAGCAGCAAGACCAGGCCTGTTTCCACATAGACATTGTTGACCTTTTCTGTCAAATAATAGTAGACGCTGCCTAGCACAATTGCCGCTACGAAGACACGGACAAACCACCATTCACCGTTATAAGTCGAAGCGTAGCCGGTCAAATTCTGAATGAATTTTCCAAAAGAGAAATCAGCAAAGCGATTCCACATAAAAGCCCGCGAATACCGCGGCTGCTGGCTGAAAAACAAGAAGCCCAGTGGGACAAACAAGAAAAATACGCGCCAGTAAACCCGGTACAAGTTCCAGATTTTCCTCAGCAAATGAAACTTATGCGCCTCAATCTGTTTAGCAAGGCCCAATCCGCCCAAGAACATAAAGATATACACGCAGATTTTGCCGAAACTGCCGACCATCTGCAAATGCTTTAAAGCCTCAGCCGGCAAAGCAAATTTATATTTGCTTGGAATCCGGTCGGGGAAAGCCATACTGTGGTGCAACAGCATCAGCAAAATTGCGATACCCTTCATCGCCTTGGTGTCTTGGCGCGAGAATTGCCATTTGTTTATATTCAAAATAGTTACCCTTTATCATTTTATCTAAGCATATGCAAAACTGTCAATCACTTTATATCAAAATATCAAATTACGTAAAAACAACTTCTTAAGCCTTGAGGCCGGCAATTGTACGCTGAGCCCCTTCTTCTAAAGAAAATTTAGCCTGCCAGCCCAGGGCTTCCAGCTTTTCAGCATCTAAAGAAGAATTAGTCATCAAGTTGTAGCCTTTTTTCTCCACGTCTGTCGGGTTCTCAAAAACAACATGAGTCCCAGCTGCCTTGGCCAGAGCTTCGGCCAACTGGCGGACAGTAACAACGGAATTCCGGTTGGAAATGTTGTAGGCATTGGCGTTCTTGCCATCAAGCAAGATGGTCAAAAGCGCTGACGCGCAGTCTAACGTATAGCAGTATGACCGCAGCTGCTGACCCGCGCTTTTCATGACGATGTCTTCGTGATTGACCGCGTTACGAGTAAATTGGGCTGAGGCCCGGCTATCAGACTTGGTAATGGTTGGTCCGTAAATATGACCGGGGCGGGCGATTACCGTTTCCAAGCCATACTCTTGGCTAAAGGAGGCGCACAGAGTTTCTGCCGCCCGTTTAGCACTTGGGTAGCAAGCACGTGAGTTTAAAATGTCCAAAAAGCCATAGTCTTCTTCTTTGAAAGGATCATTATTGTCTTTGTTCCCGTAAACTTCACTGGAAGACAAGTACAAGAGGCGCTTGGCCCCGTACTCTTTGCCCATCTTTAGCAGAGAATAGAGGCCACTGAAGTTGGCCAGCATCGTTTCAACCGGCTGGCTGACATAATAAGAAGGATTGGCATTGCTTGCCCCATGGATGATATAGTCAACTTTTACATTCAGATCTACTTCTTTGGTAGCATCGTACTGGAAAAAGATATAGTCTTTTCCTTCTCCAAACCCGGCAAAACGGGTTGCCATCCGTTCACGGCTGCGGCCGGCCAGGACCAGACTAATTCCGGCATCTCTGTTTTTGTTCAACCAAAGCAAGACGTCAACCAGGGCTGAACAGATCATCCCTGTTGCTCCGGTAATAAATAATTTCTTACCAAAAAGCAGTTCCAGATTCGGAACTGCCTTTTGCACGTGGTCTACGTCATCCCAATATTGTTCAGTGTACTTCATCGTTACCTCGTTACTTGAGCCACTCGTCTTTCTTAGTGGAAAGCAGGGCTTCAAAAATCATCAAGTCGTCAACCGTCGTAATTTTTAAGTTGGTTTCCGACCCTTTAGAGAAATAAACTCTTTCTCCCAAAGCCTGCATCAAGGTGCAAGTTGCGGCCGTGTTGGTAATACCGCGCTTGCCGGCTTCTTCATGCGCCCAGAGCAGCTTGCCCAAGGTGTAGACGTGCGGCGTCTGCGTTCTGTAAAGCTGCTCACGCGGAATTGAATCAGTTGAAGATACGCCACCGTCACCGCTGCGGAAAACTGCTTCTACACACGGAATAGCGGTAATCGCACTGCCGTGTTCCTTAAAGGTAGCCAGGCTGTCAGAGATGATTTCCTGGGAAACATTGCAACGGTTTCCGTCATGGATTAAGACAACTTCATCATCTCCTAATTCCTTGGACAGGACTTCCAAGCCATTGTGAATTGATTCTTGGCCGGTTGCCCCACCTGGCACGACCCACTTGAGCTTGCTGATGTTAAACTGCTTGGCATAAACTTTCAAAACATCCATCCAGGCGGGCAGGGTAACCACCATGATTGCATCAACCAAGGGATGCTTTTGGAAAGCTTCCATCGTGTGAATGATGATCGGCTTGTTGTTCACATGCATGAACTGCTTGGGAATATCCTGCTTCATCCGTGAGCCAACACCGGCTGCCGTCAATAATGCTACTACCATTTTTACTCCTTCAGCCATTTTCTGGCTTTGCTGTTAAGCCATCAATGCAACTTCTTATTCAAAATTCTCCGGCAAAAACTCGCCATCACTTTCATTTTAACAGATCTATCCAACATTTGAACCGCATTAACAATCTGCTTATTTAGGTATTTTTGTCTTTTCTTCCTGTCATTTTTTAAATTTCTTTAAAAAGAAGAATAAAATTATTGTGGTATACTTGGAAGTTAGTATTGTGCAAACCAGCATACTTTTTCAACTAATGCATCTGCATAAGAATGTGAGGAAATCTAGGTGAACAATTTTTACAGTATGGCTGACACCACGCTCACTTTAAAAGAGCTGGCCAAGCTGATCTGGAAGAATCTACTGCTGATTATTATCGGCACGGCCTTGTTTGGCTGCCTGGCTTATGGAACTGCCAACTATCTGCTTCCAGCCAGATACACTGCCAGCATGAACTTCGTGGCTAAGGGCAAAATCACGCAAGGCGGTTTTACCAAGCGGCAGGCCAGAAGCCAAAACGAGCAAGCAGCCAACGGCTTTCAAAATATTGCCATCAGCCCTGGCGTCATCGATCATACCACTAATGAAATTGACAACGTTTCGCCAACGGCTCTGCGTGAGAATATAACCGTAACATCTACCCCGCGCTCCAACACCTATACCTTGACTGTCACCAGTTCTTCGCCTAAAAAGGCCAAAAAGACGCTTAAGGTTGTGGCCAAAAATTTCAAGAAAGAATTTAAGCTTGAATACAAGCGGGGTCGCAAGGCCATGCCAACCAAGAAAAAGAAGCGCAAGTACTTGAAACCGATCCTGCCAACTGTCCTAGTCAAATCCATCAAGTTCAAGGATAAAACCAGCGTCGTGAAGAGCTACCCGAATATCAAGTTTGCAGTAGCGATCGGCACGGTAACTGGCTTCCTGCTGGCGACTTGGAGATCAATTTACTGGCGCCTGCGCAGAAGTTACCGATAAGGAGGTTAGCGTGAAGTCTATCAAATCAGCTGGTGACCGCTTCTTTGCAGTCATGGCTTATATCATCGTCATCCTGTCGGTCATGTCAACGACAGTCATGTGGAACTACTTAAGAGGAGCTTTCATCCCAATCGGTACCTACCGCTACCTTCTTTTGGGGATCGGGATCCTTTTGGTTTTGGCTACCAATTCTTACAACTTTAAGGACTTGTCCTTCATTGTCTTGATCGTATGCTACCTGCTAGTCTTCATCTTTTTTTCGCAGGCCAATCCTTTCAAGTACTTTTCCAACCTCTGCCTGCCTTTGACAGCGGCCCTTTTGATTACCTTTGTCTACTGCCGGCACGATAATGGGCATCTTCTTTGGGACAGCTATGCCAATATCGTCTTGATCGTGGCTGGCGTGTCGCTCTTCTTTTACTTTTTCGGCAGCATTCTTGGCCTGCGGATTGGGGCCGTTGACACCTTCTATTACTGGGCCAACAACCCCCACTTTACAACTAGCTACTGCTACCTTTATTTCCACCAGCCCTTACAGGATCAAATGTACCTGGGCCACCACGTGATCAGAAATACGGGGATCTTTACCGAAGCTCCAGGCTACACCCTCTTCCTTTTAAACGGCTTGATTATCGAGCTCTTCGTCAAAAAGTCCAAGACCTTCTGGCGGATTAGTCTCATCCTGGTCACCCTGCTGACAACCCTGTCCGCAACAGCAATCCTGCTCGGAGTTTTGGCTGTATTGATTTCCTTTTTGCAATACCTGCAGGCACAGGGTAAGCTCAACTTGAAGATCGTTATCCCAGTCTTCCTGCTTCTTCTGGTATTAGGAATCATTGTCATCCGGATTAGAAAATCTGGTGGGTCATCTTACTCAGTCAGAGTAGACGATCTGCGCATTGGATTGACTGTTTGGGGCCAGCATCCGATCCTCGGAGTAGGTTTTGGCAATGAAGGAGCCTTAATCAAGATGTTTGCCTTCCACCGGGCAAACAACGGCCTAAGCATGGGGCTAACCACTTTGATGGCTACTGGGGGGCTCTACCTGGCTCTATACTTCCTTGTGCCATTCTTTACCACATTATTTGCTCCAAGCCGCCGCTATCTTCTGCCAATCAGTATTTTATTGCTGCTGGAAATCATTATCTCCAATATTTCTACCAACCCGGTCTACTTAATGGCCATGGCTCTTCTCTGGTATGCCACTTTAAACGACCTTAGGGAGCGAAAATCTTTTGCCGGGCCGAACTATACTAGCCTCTACTTTTAAGGCTGAGAAAAGCATTTTTAGACATTAAAAGAGCATTCCCAGCGGAATGCTCTTTTACTTTGCCGATTTAATTTTTATCATGGTCTGGATCAGTGTCCAAATCATCATGAGATAACTTGCTTTCTTCAGTTACCTCATTAGCGTCATACAGATCATGCTTAATCTTGGAAGAACTAATTTCCGGGGTTCTTGGCAGGTAAACGACGTTGACGCCTTCTTCTTTCAAGAAGTCGAATTTGCCTTTCCAGTCATCCCCCATGACAAAGGTATCAATGTGGTATTCATGCATGTCGTTACGCTTTTGGTCCCAGTCTTTTTCAGGGATGACCAGGTCAACGTAACGGATGGCTTCCAGCAGCTGCTTGCGCTGCTCATATGAGAAGTAGGTCTTCTTGTGCTTGGAGTTCCAGTTAAACTCATCAGTAGACAAGGCAACGATCAAGTAGTCTCCCTGTGCCTTGGCTCTTCTCAGCAGGTTGATGTGGCCGTAATGCAGCAGGTCAAATGTTCCATAAGTAATTACACGTTTCATAATTGCTCCTTGCCCCCTATTTCAGGTATTCCTTGTAAGACTTGTCTGGATCAAAGATGACTGAGCCATGGATAGACCCGCCTCTGACAAAGACATTCCACTTGCCGTACTGTTTGGTCAGCAAAGGATCGTAATCCTTTGGAATCGGCAGGCTGAGCATCTCAAATGGCACTCTGACTGGATTTGCCACGTACTTGCGCTTCCAGCAGCACTTTTCCGTTTCCAGCATGACCATCATGACTTCTTGGGTATCTTGGTCGTCATATTTGGTAATTTCCTTGGCAAAGCGGTCGTAATAAATGTTGCGGCCACCACTCTTTTTCTTATCAAAAAAGAATTTGGTGTAAAGGAGGGACTTTTTCAAGCCGGACAAATTCTTATTCGGATAGCCGTTGCAGTAGTTGTAGAACTGCCGGGCCCGGTGCTTGAGCTGGTTGACGTTTTTAACAAAAGCTTGTCGCTCTTCCAGATCGTCTGGCACACTGTCCAATGGAAAGATATCGATGAAAATCCCCTGGTTAAACTGGTAATGAAAATTCTGTTCAGATTTGAGAATAGCCGTGGTCGAGGAATTACGCAACTGGGCGTGCCCCCTCATGGCACCAGGGTCGGTCTCTTCTGTTTGGAAGAAGTACGGCTCGGTAAACTCATTCTTAGCCACTTCGCACAAACGGTCAAAATCCTTCCGGTACATCATCAAATCGATGTCATCATCCCAAGGAATATAGCCATGATGGCGTACAGCACCCAAGAGAGAACCACCCGACAGGTACCAGGGAATATCGTATTTCTGGCAAACCTGATCCAGTTGGTCCAAGAGGTCTAATTCCACGGCCCAGATCTTTTTCATTTCCGGGCTGACCGTGTAGTCGTTTCTGACTTCTTCTTTAAAAAAATCGTCTGAGAGCTTGAGCTTAATATTGTCCATTGTCTTTTCTAAATTCTCCCTTATCCTCTGCTCAAAATCTTCTTAAGCAGGCCAACTGAATCATCCTGCAAGATAAACAAGGTGCCCAGGTAAGTCCCCGCTCCAAGAATAAACTGAATGCCCAGCTTGATAATGCCAGGATGGCCAAATGGGTTCAAGGTCAGGATGACCAGCATCATTAAAGTCCCGGCAATCAGCTTCTTCCAAATCACCTTGCCAATATAAGCTAGCTCCAAGTAGCCATTATCATGGTAAAGGTAAAGCAGACTAATTGTCAATTCCGCGATGATTGAGGCAAAAGTCGCCCCGGCACTGGCAAAGCGCGGAATCAAAAACAGGTTCAAGACGAAGTTGACAACTGCTCCGATGATAATATAAACCGCGCTCTGCTTCCGCAGGCCGGCCGGGTTATAGTATTGCGAACCCAGGCAGTTGGAAATTCCAATAATCACGATCTGCGGGCTAAACAGACGAAGCAAGAGCGCCACCTTATCCCAGCCATGACCGAAGAAAACCGGCACAAATGTATCCGCGATTCCGAGCAGGCCAAAGCCGATCCCCACCCCGATGAAAAGGATGTAGTTTATGGATCCTTGGATCCGCTGCTTGATTTCCTTCTCTTTCTTCTTGGCAAATAAGTAGGAAATTCTAGCTCCCAGGACATTGTTAACGGCGGTAAAAGTCACTGCCTTGGTCAGGTTGATAATCTTTGTTGCCTGCTCATAGTAGGCGTTCTCCGCATTATTCTGGGTCATGAAGCCAATCAAGGTTTTGTCCATGTAAGTATAAATAGAGGTTGCGATAGTCGGAATAAAGTAGATCAGAGTTTCGTGGAAGTGCCGTTTCAAGTTGGCTAGTTTGATTGGAACTTTTACCACGAACTTATGCAACTCCAGCCACATGGACATGGTCCCCAGCAGGGTCGTCCCCGTCATGATGAAGACGTAAAGGTTGGTATCCTTAGGGCTCTTGACAAAAAGCAGGATCAAGACAACCCCAGCCACCTTGACCAAAGCGTTCTTGGTTACAGTGTACTGAAACTGCTCCAGTCCATCAAAGAACCAGGAGATGTCCAGCATGGTGTTGAACAGGTTCAAGGTCAAGATAAGAAACATGACCCGGTAGTGGGTCTGAAAAGCCACGTAGCCTCCCCATAAGAGTAGCATGGCCAAGGAGGTGAACACGCTCAGCAGTTCAATTTCCCAAAAAATCTGGCTTCGCTTCTTGGCATCGTTGCGGCTACGGGCAATTTCCCGCATCCCATACGAAGCTGTCCCCAAGGCCGCGACCAGGGAGAAGTAGGTCTGGATTGAGGAAGTCCAGCTGTAGGCACCGATCCCATCAGTTCCGATGACTCTGGAAACGTAAGGCGCCGTAATCAGTGGTGTAATGATTGCCAGAATCTGGTACAGGGTGCTGATAACTATATTCTTTTTAATACTAGGATTCTTCATTAACGCTTCCGATCTGATACTACTTGCCCAAATACATCTGGTAAACCTGCTCAGCAGATTCCTGGTTGTCGTAGCCCAGCTTGGTCAGCTGGTTTGCAAATTGCCGTCGGTCCTGGCCGTTGGCCTGGCTGGCCACTTGCGCAATCAACTTGGCCCAGGCAGCAGGATCAGCCTGCAGGGATTCCCGGAAAATCAAGCCCTCGAAGTCCATTTCTGAACTGATGACGTCAGAAATCACGCATGGCAGACCAGTCGTCTGTGCTTCCAGCAAGGTTACTGGCAGTCCTTCATAAAGAGACGGCATGACAAAGGCATCCATGGCAAACAAGTAGTCTGGAATCTTGTCAGTAGACAAGACTATGGTCACCTTTTCCTCAAGACCCAAATCTTTGATCTTAGTCCGCAGGTCTGTTTCCTTTTCCCCGCTCCCGATCAAAAGCAAGTGGGCTTGCGGATTGCTTTTAACCAGTTCATAAAAAATGTCTACCAGGAAAAGCTGATTCTTTTGGTCTGCCAGGCGGCCAATATTGCCTAACAAGAGCTGATCGGCTGCTAAGCCCAAGTCTTCTCTAGTCGCCTGCCGCTTTTCTTCAGAAAAAACATAACGGTCTCGGCTGATCCCGTTGTGGATGATCCGAACTCTGCCTTGGTCTTTAGGATTAAAAAGCCAAGCAGCCGCCTCTTTTGAGCAGGCCGCCAGGTCCGTGGCATAGCGGGCAATCTGCTTGCGCTCGTAAGTTACGAAACCAGGTAGTTTTTGGATGCCGTGTAAATGCTGCATGGCATTGTGGGAGTGGACGATCACACGCTTAACGCCATTTTCCCGGGCTACCTTGGCCATGTCATAGCGACTAGGCAGGTCAGTATCGATATGAACCACGTCATAGTGGTGCTTTTTCAAAAACTGGTCAACCACGGCCACCCGGTTGCGGTGGCTCTCAAAGGAGTTCTTGCCCGAGTAGCGCAGAGGGTAAACATGAACACCAAAAGCCTCCACGGCTGCTTCTTTTTCAGGGATGCTCTTGTCTGGATCGAGCAGGACGTAATCATAGTCCACCCGGTCATGGAGGGTCTTGATCCATTCGTATTCAACCGAGGTCACACCATCATAGTAGAGCATCCCCCTAATCAAAAGTACCTTCAACTTGTCAGTCACGCTATCACCTGTTCTTTTACTCGCGTCTTACTTATCTAAACTTTTGACCGCCTTCTCCAAAGCAGTCTTAGTAAAATAGCCTGCTCTGAGCTTCTTAGCCACATCCCTGGCATTAGCCGCGAAAACTTCGTATTCTTCTTCCGTTACATTTTTTAAAACTTCCGGCAAGTCGCGCAGGGAATCAATAGTTAAGCCCAAATTCTTGCTCTTGATGAAACTAGCTTCGGCAGCCTGGCTCCAGATGATAACTGGCAGGGCTGAGGCCAGATACAAGGAGAGCTTGTGGGGATTGTTGTAACGGAGGTAGTTGCCAAAAGGGCCATCACAGGTCTCAATGCTGCTGCCGTCCCAAATCAAGCCAAAGCCGGAATTCAGCTGCTTCGGAATTTCATCGGCTGGAAAGGCTCCATGGTATTCAACGTTTTTGTAGGCATCCAAAGTGAAATTCAGCCCGTAAAGGTTAAACTTAGCGTCGATCTTGCCGATATCGTTCAAATACTGGGTCTTACGGACATCCAAATTGCCGGCCACGGAAACAGCCCGTTCAAACTTGGCATGATTGATCTCGCCGTCTGGAATCAGATAATCAAAAATCCCCAGCGTAACCAGCTTCTCTGGTGCGATCCCCCGGTCAATGAAGAACTTCTTCATGGAATCATTATGGACGATCAAACAGTCAGCGTATTTCATCATCTGCTCAAAGTCTTCCGCGAAAAATTTCTTGTAGAAGAATTGTCTCAATTCTTCTACATCATGGACTAGATAAATGAATTTAACGTTCTTTTCTTTTTTCAGCTTGGCCAAGGTTTCTTCCCGTTGCAGCTGGTGGTCCCGGGACGGGGCCTGGAAGAGGACGATAGAATTAGGTTCGATCTGTTTGTAGAGCTTTTGCCAGCTGAAGCGGTAGTGCAACTGCCGGCGAACCCGGGAAAGGGCATCCTTTTTTCCAGCGCAGACCCGGACCAAGCGCAGGCTTTCAAAGCCCGCCTTTTCCGCGATCTGGTTGATGTCAGACGGAGCCTTCCCTAAGGCAGTGTCGTCTGAACTGAAAACTTCAAAAATCTGGTACTTCTTCATTAATCCTTGTCTTCTCCCAAGCTGAATTCAAAGAGCGGGTGCTTTTCCCGCTTGTCGACCGGCGGCGGGGTCATGTAGTCTGGCCCATACAGCCGGTTCATGTAGCTTTCGATTCCGGCTGGAAGCTTGACCTTGATCCCCTCAAAAGTTCCTTCCGTAGCCTGGCACATATTCTCCCGGGTATCCATTTCCCCGAAATAGTGCTTGCGGCCGCTTGGAATCGTCACGTACTTGGAGTTGTCATTCTTGCAGCCGGAGTAAACCTTGTAAGTCCAGCGCGTTGCCGTATCCAGCGGGATGAACTTGAAGAAGCGGCCGACCTTGTATTTTTTGCCAAAAGCCGCTCTGACTTCCGGCGTGTCCTGGATTGCCAAGAGCTTTGGCAGGTAGTCGTAAACCTTCCGGCAGCTGAGCAAATAGCCTACTGCCAGGCTCCAGTAGCCCCTAAGCTTACGGGCCAAGGCATTGTCCGGGGTGTTTTCCAGGACAAAAATGTCAATGCAGATCCCGCAGTTTTCCTTGGGCTCAGCCACGTCGTTAAAGGTGCGGTAAACCGTCCCCTTCTTGATGAAGCGGCTGGCAGCTGCCCCATAGCCTGGGGTCAGTTCAGGGGCAAGCAGCTTGTAGCCTTCCCCTAACTCTTTGTCAAAAACTTCCTTGAGCTTGTTGAAGTCTTTTCTGGGCATGTTGATGTCGATGTCGTCGTCCCAAGGGATAAAGCCCTGGTGTCTGATCGTGCCCAAGACTGAGCCCCCACTGAGCGTATAGTTGAGGTCATACTTGGCGCAGACGGCCATGAAGTCCTGGAGCATCCCCAGCAGGGTTTGCTTCAGCTTTTTCAAATCTTCGCCTTCAACGTAAACTACGTGGTCGCTGCCTGCAAAAGCATTCTTCTGGGCAGCGAAACCGTCCTTGGTTCCTAATTTGCTCATGCTTAAAATTCCTTCTCGACGGCTTCCAGGGCAGCAGCGATGACCTGGTCCATGTTGTAGTACTTGTACTGGCCCAGGCGGCCGCCGAAGATAACCTTAGCATCTTCCTTGTCAGCCAGTTCCTTGTACTGGGCATACAGGGAGTTGTTCCGTTCGTTGTTGACCGGGTAGTAAGGCTCATCGCCTTGGTGCCAGTCAGCCGGATATTCCCGGGTGATGATGGTCTTGTCCGGGTCACCCTTGCCGAATTCGAAGTGCTTGTGTTCAATTACCCGGGTATAAGGCGTTTCAGCGTCGGTGTAGTTGATCACGGCGTTGCCTTGGTAGTTGCCGACGTTCTTTTCTTCAGTTTCAAAGCGGAGAGACCGGTATTCCAGTTCACCCAAGCGGTAGTCAAAGAACTGGTCGATCGGGCCGGTGTAGACGACCTTGTCAAACTTCTGCAGGTATTCGTCCTTCTTGTCGAAAAAGTCAGTGTTCAGTTCAACCGTGATCTTGTCATCCTTGAGCAGGTTTTCCACCAGCTTGGTGTAGCCGCCCTTAGGGATGCCCTGGTAGTCATCGTTGAAGTAGTTGTTGTCGTAGATCAAGCGGACTGGCAGGCGCTTAATGATGAATGCCGGCAGTTCAGTTGCCTTTCTGCCCCACTGCTTTTCCGTGTAGCCCTTGATCAGCTTTTCGTAAATGTCGCGGCCGATCAAAGAAATTGCCTGCTCTTCCAGGTTTTGCGGGGTCTTGCCCGCCATTTCAGAGCGCTGCTCGTTGATCTTGTCCATGGCTTCTTGCGGCGTCCGGACGCCCCACATCTGGTTGAAGGTGTTCATGTTGAAAGGCAGGTTGTACATCTTGCCCTTGTAGTTGGCTACCGGGCTGTTGGTGTAGCGGTTGAATTCCGCGAATTGCTGGACATAGGTCCAGACTTCCTTGTTGGAGGTATGGAAAATGTGGGCCCCGTACTGGTGAACCTGGATGCCGTCGATTTCCTTGGTGTAGATATTGCCGGCAATGTGGTCACGCTTTTCAATTACCGTCACCTTGTGGCCGCGCTTGGCAGCTTCGCGGGCAAACACAGCGCCAAAAAGACCTGCACCGACTACTAAATAATCAGCCATAATTTTCTCTCCTGTTCTTCTTTCCTAAAAGTGGGTTTGCTTCTTGCCAACGCCAAGCTTGCGCTTGATGAGGTTGATCCCCTTCTTGATCTTCTTTTCTCCGCCCAGCTGGCCCCAAGTCATTTCAGTATAGTTCTGCTTGGTCGTGTAAAGCCAAACATCCATCAACCGCTCTGAAATATAACCATAGACTCTCTGGTCTTGGACGGAATAGCCGGAAATATCGATTTGCCCCTCCAGCTTGCTCAAAACGCTGAAGATGAATTGACAGTAGTCGGCAAACTGCTCCTTCTTCATGACGAACATGTTAAACATGTGGGCGCTGCGCCGCTTCATCATCATGTCAAAAGCTGGCAGATAGTCAGGATAGTCCTTGGCCAGAATCTCTCTGGTCTTGTCCAGAGGTTCTGCCGGGTGGGCGTGAACATAGTGTTCGTAGTTGCTTTCGATATAGTAGTTCCGCTTGGTCGGGACAATTACGTCATATTTTTCAAGCAGCTTGGCATAGTCGGCCTCGTTCGCGACATTTTCCAAGGTGAAAGGCTTCTTCACGTAAAAATAGCGGCGATAGTGAACCAGACCCACCGCGTCAACGTCTTTTAAGTTCTTCCAAGCCCAGTAAATCCCGGTCAGCTCGTTATAATAGGGATTCTTGGCTGAAATGTTGTCGCCTTCGTCATCGCGCTGGTAACCGATTCCAGGCTTGTAGTTCTTGACCGCGCCAACCAAAACCGGCATGTAGACAGAATCGGCCGGCATTGGAAACTGCTTGTGGGCCGCGACTAATACTTTAACCTTCACTAATAAGCCCCTTCTTTTTTGAAAATACTAAAAATCGTCTGGAAGAAGATCTTCACATCATAGGCAAAAGAGATGTTGTCAATATATTCCAGTTCAACATCGCAGCGCTCCGGATAGCTGATATTGCTGCGGCCCGTTGCCTGCCAAAGGCCCATGGCACCTGGCCTAACTGAAAGAAACTTGGCCTTGCGGTCACCATATTCTTCCAGCTCTTTCTCCACCACCGGACGTGGTCCAATGATGCTCATGTCGCCTTTGAGAATATTGACGAATTGCGGCAGCTCATCAACTGACGTCCGCCGCATCCAGCGGCCGATTGGTGTGATTCTTGGATCCTCTTCAGCCAGCAGCTTGTAGTCGTTTGCTACATATTTGGCATACAAGTCAGGGTCGCTTTTCAAGATCTTCTCCGCGTCCATTTTCATGGAACGGAACTTGTACATCTTAAAGGGCTTGCCGCCCTTGCCAATTCTTTCTTGGGCAAAAAAAGCTGATCCGCCATCCTGGCCCTTGATGATTAGGGACAGAAGCAAGAAAATCGGCGAGAAAACTATCAGTGCCAGCAAGCTGCCGACAATGTCCAAGAATCTCTTTATATACTTGTAGGCGCCCAAGTCGGTCTCGTAATTGGACGATTTTGCTTCTTTACTCATTTATTACCCGTACAACTTAACAACTAAAATATTTCAGCGGTTCTTCTTTGCTTATAAGAATCATTCAGTTTAAGCGTATCAGTCAAAGACACTATTAACCGCATTGTATTCAAGTATAACATTTTTGACCTGGATTGTGCATCACCAATCGCAGATCGCCGCTATAAGCAAAAAATGCTGGATGTTTGCACCCAGCATTTTCTAAATTATTCTCGCTTACTGAACCGTCTTGGTTTTAAGGCCCATGGCCTTTCTGATCAAATTGCTGATTCTCTGACGCTCAGCCGTAGATACCTTCTGGTATGAGACACCGTCTTCCATAAAGCCAGTCCCGTGAGTGTAGTCAGTTACGACATTCTTCGTGGCTGGCAGGTATGAGCTGGCCAGGGAAGTCAAATCACTGAAAGTCAAGTCGGTTTGAACCTGCTTGGACAATGATGAAACAAAACTCGTATTCAGCAAGGTTTGGGCGGATTCCGCCTTCTTGACCAGAGCCTGCAGCACTTGCCGCTGCCGCTTCTGGCGGCCGTAGTCGCCTTCTGGGTCGTCATAACGCATCCGGCTGTATGCCAGAGCCTTGGCCCCGTCCATATGGGTCTTCTGGCCCTTGGTGAAGGTATAGCCTTCATAGCTGAAGCTCAAGACTGGTGAGATGTCGACCCCGCCAACCTTGTTGACGATGGTCTTAAGCCCGCCCATGTTGACCAGAACGTAGGCATTGATTGGGATGTTGAAGTACTTCTTCAGCACCTTGGCCAATTCACCGGCATTGCCATAAGCGTAAGCCGCGTTCAGCTTAGACGGTGAGTATTCCGGATAATCTGGCAGGTTGACTTGGATGTCGCGTTCAAAGCTGACCAAGGTAGTCTTCTTGGTCTTGGGGTTGAGGACCGCGACCATGATGGAGTCGGTCCGGCCCTTGTAGGTTCTGCCCAAGGCCCCGGTGTCAGTCCCCATCAAGAGGACTGCCAGCGGCTTCTTGTTGCTGATGACATCGTTCTTGCTCCCGTTTTCGGCACTGCTGATCCCGCCGGATCTGTAAGCAGTGTTGGCCGCGTTCTTGACTGAGCTGTATTCATACCAGGCAAAGCCAGCCAGACCAAGCACGATTACCCCAATGACAGACCAGAAGATCCGCCAAAACTTGTTGCGCTTCTTGCGCTGTTCTGTTCTTGAATTTATCTTTTTCTCATTCACAGCTTTTCACCATATGTCCAATCTTTAGAATTGATGCAATAGTTTCATTATATATAAAAACGCGGTGTCTGCACCAATTAAATCACTTTCTTCTGTTTTTCTTTAAAAATTCAGAAAATTATTGTCTAACACTTTAATTTTACCAGACCTTTCAGGTATTTAGCCCGGGTAAATAAAGAGGGCACGCAAAAAGGGGTCAAACTGGACCGTTCGACTCCCTTGTTTCTTGTTTTAATAACCCGCGCCAGTATTTTGGCCTGGCCCATTTGAGCCGCCCGGCGTGCCAGAGCCGGCATTGTAATTGCTGCCAGCATTTGTGCCTGGACCAGCATTGTTGCCAGGGGCGGAGCCGGTTGTGCCGGCTGAGCTGCTTGAAGTGGTCGTGCTGCTTGAGCTGGTTGAAGTGTCGATTGAATCAGTCTTCACCTTCTTGGTCTTCAGGCCCAGGGCCTTTCTGATCAAGTTACTGATTCTCTGCCGCTCTGAAACAGAAATCTTCTGGTAAGAAACGCCATCCTGCATGTAGCCCGTCCCGTGAGTGTAGTCGGTCTTCAAGTTCTTCGTGGCGGCAACATAGTTTTTGGCCAAAGCGGTCATATCGCTGAAGGTCAAGTCAGTCTGCACCTGTTTGGACAATGATGAGATAAAGCTGGAATTGAGCAAGGTCGTCGCGCTTTCCGCCTTCTTCAAAAGTGCAGACAAAACTTGCCGCTGCCGCTTTTGCCGACCGTAGTCACCTTGCGGGTCGTCATAGCGCATACGTGAGTATGCCAAAGCCTTGGCCCCGTTCATGTGGGTCGTTTTGCCCTTGGTAAAGGTATAGCCTTCATAGCTGAAAGACAGCACCGGAGCAATATCGATCCCGCCAACCTTGTTGACAATGGTCTTAAGCCCGCCCATATTGATCAAAACGTAAGCATTGATTGGAATATTGTAGTACTTCTTCAAGACCTTGGCCAATTCCTTGGCATTGCCGTAAGCATAGGCCGCGTTCAACTTGGAAGGCGACTTGTCCGGATAGTCAGGCAGATTGACCTGTTGGTCTCTTTCGAAGCTGACCAAAGTCGTCTTCTTGGTCTTAGGGTTGATGACCGCGACCATGATTGAATCAGTCCGTCCCTTGTAGGTTCTGCCCAAGGCCCCGGTGTCTGTCCCCATCAAGAGGATCGCGATCGGCTTGGAGCTGCTGATAACGGAATTCTTGCTCCCATTTTCAGCACTGCTGATCCCGCCGGACTTGTAAGCTGAATCTGCCGCGTTCTTCACCGTATGGTACTCATAGTAGGCAAAGCAACCGATCCCTACCAGGAGAACGCCCAGAACGCTCCAGAAGATGCGCTTGATTTTGCCATTCTTCTTTCGCTTGCCGACTCTGGTATTTATATCCTTGTCATTTTTCAATATTTTCACCAGTATCCTATTCTTTTGAGATAAAAATCATTATCTTCATTATAGTTAAACTTGAATCAAATGGATGCTGACGACAATTTTTTTATCTTTTTTGAAGAGTATTTTCACATCTTGGTCAAAGAAAAAATCCCGCTGATGCGGGATTTTTTTGTTTAATATTAGAAGTTTGCGGACTTGATGTACTTGCCGCTAGCTACAGCGTAGAACTTCTTGCCTTGGAAGATGACTACTGAGCCGTAAGTGTACTTAGTGCTCCCCTTCTTTTGCAAGCCCTTGAGTGCCTTAACCTTCTTGCCCTTCTTAACATAGATGTAGGCATTCTTCTTAAGAGTACGCTTCTTGCCGACAGTAATGTTGCCAGCCTTGATATACTTGCCGTTGCTGAGCTTGTAGTAAACCTTGCCCTTGATAATTCGGATGCCGACAGACTTAGTGTACAGGCCCTTCTTGTAGGTCTTGGTCTTAGTACGCTTGCCCTTAGCTGAGTAAAGTGCAGCGTTGTGCTTCAAACGGATGTAAGTACCAACCTTCTGGTAGCTGATCTTAGCACCTGACTGCTTGTCAAACATGTACCACTTGCCGTTGATCTTCTGCAGGCCATACAGCATTTGGCCGGTCTTAGGACTGTAGTAGACAGTCTTCTTTTGGCTGGCGATGTACTGGAAGCCAGTTTGCATCACGCCGGTCTTCTTGTCAAACATGTACCACTTGCCGTTGATCTTAATTTGGCCAGTAACTCTTGCGCCTGAACCTGGAGCGAAGTAGTAAGTCTTGCCATTGATCTTTTGCAGACCGTACAGCATGTGACCAGTAGCTGGGTCGTAGTAAACAGTCTTGTTTTGGCTGGCGATGTACTGGAAGCCAGTCTGCATTACGCCGTCTTCCTTGCTGAAGAGGTACCAGTAGCCGTCAAGCTTAATTTGGCCGCCAAATCTTGCACCTGAACCTGGAGTAAAGTAGTAAGTCTTACCATCAATCTTCTGCAGGCCGTAGAGCATGTGGCCAGTTGATGGGTCATAGTAAACCGTCTTGTTTTGACTTGCCAGATATTGGAAGCCAGTTTGCATCTTGATTGAACCGTCGTCGGTTGAGTCGTTATACAGGTACCAGTAGCCGTCCTTGTTGACTTGGAAGCTGAAGCTGTCAGTTGACCGCTTGGCTTCCTTTAAAGATGCGGCTGCCAGTTCAGGCTTAGGACTGTTTTCGTTCCAATCCCAAACACCTTGGTCAGTAACCGAGTTGGCCAAAACTGTTGTCTTGTCGCCATCGATCAAAACCAAGAAGCTTGGCCCAAGAGTCGAGTTGAGCCCCTTGCCAGCGACTTCACCCCGGTTACCCATGTAGGAGTTGACCAAAACAACGTGGTTGACGAAGTAGTCCTTGTCATAAGTTACGCCATTGACCGTAATCTTATCACTCTTTAAGTTAGCTGGATTAATCTTGACTACATAGTATGAGTAGGTAGCAGTCCGCCAAGTAGATGGTACTGAAGCACCTACAACCAAGCCATCACCGTTTAAAGGAACATAGTCCCCATCAACCTTGTCAGAAACAAACCCCAGCATAGTGACGTTATCCCCAACCGCGATGTTGGTATTAACAGCTAAATCAGTGTCAGCTGCGTGGTTAACCCGGGCATCGACAAAGAGGTAGTACTTGCCATTCAATTTGACCAAGTCAGGACGTTCAATTTCGTCCCCTGACAATACAGTCTTAACCAATGGATTGTAAAGAACCTGCTTACCATTTTCGTCAGTAGCTACTTTAGGATTCTTAGGGTCACTCATGTCAAGCTTGAGCAAACCAATCGCACTGTTGCTTACGATCGCTCTAGTGTACATGTCGGTACTGTTGAGTAACTTGAACAATTCACTTACGTTGTAAGCAGCGTTGCCACCGTATCTGCTCCAATCGTACAGATTGTCAGCTCCTTCTGGATCGTCGCCGAGATCACCAGTAGCAGTTTCAAAGGCGAGATAGTAACTGCCATCGCTGTCCTTAAAGACGTGGCCATCACGCATTTGTGGGTTGTTTGCTCCACGGTTTTCGCTGTTCTTCCATTGTTCATAGTTTTGGTAAACAGTACCATCACCGATAAAAAGTATGTGGTCATTTTCAGTGTTCTTGATGTAAACACCGTCAGCGTTTTGGCCAATATTTACGGTGACAGTAGCAACTCTTTGGTTATTACTTTCTTGAACAAGAACATTAGCATAAAAGAGCTGGATTGAACCATCTTCATTAAGCATGGCAGAACCGGACCATTGACCAGTAGATGGGTCATTGTTGTAGCCAAAGATTGAGCCAGCAACTTTCCAATTAGCAAAGTTGTTATCACCATACTTGCTGTAAAGCAGGTACAGGTGACTGTCGCTCTTGTGCGGAATCCCCATCATTGCCACGACCAACTGGTAGCCATTCCAGTTTTGTACGTAACCAGTTTCCGGGTCTTGCACTGGCCAAGAGTCCCAGATATCCATGGTTGCTTCTTCACCTGTCTCCGCGTCCTTGACCTTTTCCAAGCCAGGCATATTGACAACTTTCTCACCATTAAAGAGCGGGATTTGGGAGCTACTGTCACGGTTGACAATCTTTTTGGTAATTGAATCATAATCCTTAAAAGTATACTGGTTGTCGTCCGTCTTGTTCAGAACCATCTTGTTCAAAGCAGCAATCTGCGTATCAGTCAGCTTGTCCAGTTCCAAGGTACTGCCTTCTCTTAAAGCGGCAGCCACGATTTTCTTGCCAGTGTCATTCAGTTTTGCATAGTTGTCTTTGGCAGTTTGCGTGGTTAGGTAGCTGTTAATAACCGAGCCTTCGCCAATGTTTTCGTTTGAGACGTCTTCGCTGACGTTTTGCTTGCCCAAATCCGAAGTCTGGTCGCTAGAAGTATTGCCAGTTGATGAGCCGGGATGGGTCTGAGTATTGTCACTTGATGAACCAGGGTTGTCAGTCGTGTTCCCAGTACTCTTAGTGTCCGGATTGGTGCCAGTAGTAGTGCCAGTTGAACCTGGGTTAGTTGGATCTGGAGTACCAGTGGCCGTGCCAGTTGAACCTGTGGTGCCGGTTGTAGTGCCAGTAGTACCTTGGTCGGTATTGCCAGTTGCTGCGCTAGTTGTCCCAGTATTTGTGGTACTAGTATTATTGTTAGTACCAGTTGCAGTATTGTCATTAGCTACAGTAGTAGCCGCAGTAGAATTGTTGGCTGTGGTGGTAGTCGTAGTAGCAGTAGTGGCGGCTGTAGTTGTTGCCGCCTTAACCTCAGTCGTTGCCTTGTCAACAGTATCAGCCTTAACGGTTTGTGCCTTGCCCGCGCCAGCAAGTAAACCGATGGTCATTGCTGACAGCATCAAATAATCCTTGCCGAACAGGTTGCGTTTCTTATCTTCCTTTTTCATAGCCTTAAGTTTTTCCTCTAAAATATAGTCTATCTATTACTTAAAAATATAGAATATTTACACATTTTACTCAGCCAGCTAACAAGCACACTAAGCAATGGTTTTATTTTACAACAATTCTTTCACATTTTTTATAACGTTCGTTTTAACTTATCTATTTAAAGGTAAATCGCTTTACCGTGACCGTTTTCCTCTGATTTTTCTTAAAAAATTAAACCTCATTCATTCCGAGCCGTTTGATATGACCCCCGAAATTAGGACACTAATTTCGGGGGTTATTTTCATGACTAAATACACTAAAGAAATCAAACTCGCTATTTACCACGAATGGGTAGACGATCATAGAAGAGGCACCTACCTCAGCCGAAAATATGGGATGGAGCGCGGAGGAATCCAATATTTGGTAGACTTGATCCAAAAGCATGGCGAAGACATTTTGGATCGCCCACAACAGAAATATACTGCTGATTTCAAGCTTGCTGCCATTGATAGAGTTCTGCTAGGTGGTGAAGCTCTTAGGCAGGTTTCCTTAGACTTAGGGCTTACAAATACAGGAATTCTTGCAAATTGGCTTCGCTCTTTCAAAGAAAACGGGTATACTGTCATTACCAAGAAGAAAGGTAGACCACCCAAGAATGCCCAAAAGCAAGGACAAACAACGGATCAAAGAGCTGGAAGAGCAGGTAAAGAGGCTTACAGTCGAGCTTGCATACATAAAAAAATTGGAGGCCTTAATTCAAGAACGGAAGAGCCAAGAAAAGAAGAATTAGCTCGTGCAATCACTGAATTAAGGCAAGAATTGCGGCTTAGCGTTAAGTACATTATCGACGTTATCAATGCCAACCCTGGATTGCCTCATATCTCAAGAAGTAACTACTACTACCAAATCCATAAGCCTGATAAGGATTCTGGTAACCAGAAGCTGATGGATAGAATCAAAGAGATCTTTCTTGAACACAGCCGACGCTATGGGTACCGGCGAATTTACGGACAGCTTCGCCGGGAAGGCTATGAGATCAACCATAAGAAGGTGCAGAGGCTCATGCAAAAGATGGGCTTATTCGCCATCGCAATCCGCAAGAAACGTAAATACAGCAGCTATTACGGCGTTCAAGGCAAGATCAAGCCAGACTTAATCAAGCGCAATTTTTACGCAATTATTCCGGACAGACATTGGTTTACCGACGTGACTGAATTCCATCTTAAAGATCAAAAGCTCTACCTTTCTCCAATTATCGATGGTTGTACCCAAGAAATCATCTCCTACAACATTTCTAGGCACCCAGACCTTAAGCAAGTGATGACTATGCTAGATGACGCATTTGAGAAGCACCCGGCTCTTAACGGGCTTATTTTCCACTCAGACCGTGGCTGGCAATATCAGCACCAAGCATATCAAGCGGCTCTGGCTAACAGAGGGATCGATCAGAGCATGTCCAGGTTGGGTAATTCTCTTGATGACGGCTTAATGGAGGGCTTCTTCGGCATTCTTAAGCGGGAGATGTTCTACGGCCAAGAACATAAATACAAGGACTTAAATGAGCTTGAACAAGCTATTCACAAATACATCGATTACTACAACAACGTAAGAATCAAGACAGGACGAAAAAACATGACCCCGATTGAATATCGGAATCATGTTTTAACAACCTTAACGGCGTAATACTAAATTGTCCCAATTTTGGGGGTCACATCAGTTCAGCTTGTATTTTTTATTCTTTCTCTATCCAATCATGTTAGAATGTCAAAGTTGTTTGTTCTAACACTAAAGTGATTTTGTAAAGAAGAGGAATTTCCGTGAAGAAAACACTGCAAAAATTAACGGCCCTCCTGCTGGCCTCAGCCAGCTTCCTTGTAGCCAGCCCCGCAAAGGCCAGCAGCCTGGCTGAGCAAAACTACCAGGGCAAGAAAGTCATCACCGTCAACCGGAACCGGCCAACTTTTTCCAAAAAGGCCCTTTCAACTGAGAAAGGCGCCTGGCAAAGCTACCATAACTTGGACTCTTTAAACCGGGCCGGGGAAGCCGATGCCATGCTGAACAAGCGGCTTATGCCGACCAAGGCCAGAGAGCCCCTTTACTGGAACCCAACCGCCTGGCACAACAAGAAGATCGCCGGCGGCTGGCTCTACAACCGCAGCCACTTGATCGGCTACCAGCTGACCGGGCAAAACAACAACCCCAAAAACCTGATCACCGGCACCCGGCAATTGAACGACCCGGGCATGCTCAAGTACGAAAACCAGGTGGCCAGCTACCTTAAATCCTCTAGCCGCCACTACATCCGCTACCGGGTCAAGCCGATCTTCCGCGGCCGGGAGCTTTTAGCCCGCGGGGTTGAAATGGAAGCCCAGTCCACTGGCTCTAACGCTGTCCGCTTCCACGTCTACATCTTCAACGTCCAGGACGGCGTTAAGCTCAACTATTCAAACGGCACCAGCGTGGTTACCGGCGCGGCTAAAAAGACGGTTGTCAAAAAATCCACTTCTTCCAAAAAGAAGATCAAAACTTCTACTACTGGCCGGATCGTCGGCAACCGCCGGTCCAAGATCTACCACGTTCCAGGCCAGGCTGGCTACCACATGAATTCAGCCAACGCGGTCTATTTCCGCACCGAAACAGAAGCCAAAAGGGCCGGCTACCGGCGGGCACTTCGCTAAGGCATATTTCTTGAATTTTTGCAAGGGCCTGTGTAATATTGGCAATAGGAAAAGGCAAGAGAGATGAACCTACCTTTTCCTGTGAAGGTTTTATATCATACTCTTTTCTTATTGCATTTTTACACACATACTCTTTTATCTTATTTGTACACTTTTGGTACAACATGTTGGCATATTAGGCGATTCATTTCTAACATTTCTAACATCTTTCGCATTTTTACCGATTCCTTTCTATTCATAAATGCACCGAAGCGCCATATGCCACCCCTTTTACACATCTATTCAAAGAGGAGTCCCAACTAAGTTGGGGCCCCTCTTTTATTTTATTCAGTTTTCTTCTTGCTAGACTGCTTTTCAGCCTTCTTAGCCGTCTTCTTTTCCGTCTTCGTCTTCTTAACCGGCAGCGGGCTCTCTTCCAGCTTGTTCAAGCTGATCTGGCGGAGCAGCTTCTTGAAGTGGACTTCTGCTCCAACTTTTTCCACCTGTCCCCGATTCCCCTTGAACCAGTAAACGCCGCTGGCGTCTTGAAACAGGCAGACCAGGTCAGAGCCGGCAGATGCACCAGTCAAAGTCCCCTCAGTTTCGCCCGCCGCCACCTTCTTCCGGTAAAAATAGCTGGGCTTAGCTCCGCCAACTGGGAAATAGCTAGGCAAGCTGCTTAAAGTAACCCGGCCGCTGGCCGCTACCGCCAAAACCAACAGGTCACTCACCGCCTGCCCGGTCTCATTGTCGATCTCCAGCTGGAGCTGACTGCCTTTTTCTTCCGTCTCCCAAACGTTTAATCCCGCCGCCGCGCTGGCTGCTGGCAGGTCCTGGTTGGCCTCTTTTAGTGCCCCGTTCTCCTTGGCCAGTCTGGAATTCTTCTTCTTTAAACTTGAATTGTCGCTCTCCAATTTGTCCAGCCGCTTTTTAAGACTTGATGCCTCACTGCTCTTGGTCCGGCTGGCCTGGTAGAGCTGGCCGGCCAGCTTGCTGTTTCTCTGGGTCTGCTTGGCGGCTTGCGCGCTCAGCCAGACGCTGGCCCCCATGGCGACAAAGCCCACGACCAGGGCTAAGACTGTCAGCCAGGTCAGCCAATTTTTCTCCTTCATCGTTCTATCCCCCTTATTTTTCGAATATCACCCTTTCATTATACTACCTTTTCATGAAAAGGCTTACGCTTTGCAAAGCAAAAGAAAAAGGCGGGGACTTCCCGCCTTACTGAGCATCGCGCTCGGCGATATCGCAGCGCATCAGCTTCTCAATAATGTCAATGTATTCCCGCGGCACTTGCCGGCCTTGATAAGTGAGGCGCACATCCCGGTCGGTCAAATCGACCACCTTGCGATCAATCAGCCCTTCCTGCTCCAGTACTTCCACCGGCAGACCAGCCAAAATACTGCTTCTGGACACGCCAAAAACATTCGCTATCTTCTCAACAGCCTTCATCCGCGGCACCTTGCGGCCAACCTCCCAGTTGGAAACCGTCTGCTTGCTTACTCCCAAGGCCACGGCCAGCTCCCGCTGGCTCATTCCCCGCTGGCGGCGCAGGTCTCTCAAATACTTGCCAATCGTGTTCTTATCCATCCAAAGTCACCACCTGTCATAAGCATAGCATAAGTTATGACGAAATGAAATGTTTATGAGAGTGATTTGCCTTTTTTTAGAAAAGAAAAAATAAAAAGAAGTCTGCTGGCGCAAACTTCTTCATAAATCTCTTTACTTGGTCATTTCTGACTTCTTTTCCCGCATCATCAAGGCGTCAACGGTTTCCCGGGCGTCGGCACCGTGGTTGACTACGGCATCAACGGCAAAGACGATTGGCATTTCCACGTCATACTTCTCAGCCAGTTCCAAGGCAGCTGGAATGGCATTGATCCCTTCAACGACCATGCCCACTTCCTTCTTGGCTTCTTCAGCGCTCTTGCCCTTGCCGATCAAGTAGCCGGCATTGTTGTTCCGGCTTTCCTTGCTGGTGGCGGTAACGATCAAGTCACCCATGCCGGCCAGGCCGTCAAAGGAGTCTTCCTTGCCGCCCATCTTGAGGCCCAGGCGCTTGATTTCCGCCATTCCGCGGATGATCAAGGCGGCCCGCATGTTGTCCCCGTAGCCAAGTCCCGAGCAGATCCCGCTGGCCAAAGCAATCACGTTCTTCAAGGCCCCGCAGAGCTCAACGCCCAGGCGGTCAGAGTTGGTGTAAACCCGCATGTTCTTGTTCATGAAGACGTCCTGGACCTTTTCGGCCACGTCTTGGTCTTCACAGGCGGAGACGATGGTGGTTGGCAGGTCCTTGGCCACTTCTTCAGCGTGGGTCGGGCCAGACAGGGCAACGTAGTGGACATTGCCATGCTTGCCATCCTTGTTTACTTCGTCAGCGATAACTTCAGTCAAAGTCAAGAGAGTGTCCGGTTCGATCCCCTTAGCCACGTCAACGATGATCTGCCCATCTGGAATAAACGGGGCAGCAGTCTTGGCAGTTGAGCGGACGAAGACTGATGGTACGGCGAAAAGGATGATGTCCTTGTCTTGGCAGGCTTCTGCAATTTCCTTGGTAAATTTAATTTCGTCAGGAATAACCATACCTGGCAGGTTCTTCTGGCGACGAGTTCTTGAGAGTTCGTCGACTTCTTGCGGCAGGGCTGACCAGACGGTCACTTCATGACCAGAGTTGCTGAGCATCCGGGCCAGTGCCATGCCCCAAGTACCTGCTCCCAAAACACCGATTTTTGCCATATTATTACCTCACTTAGTTTGTTGATTCCTATTCGCGGCAGACAAACTACTGCCGCTGATCTAACCTATTATAGCACTCAGCCGGCAACTTTCTCTTTACCCCCGGCCTAATTATTAAAAAATTAGCCTCTACCAACGCAAAAAAAGACGTTTCCCAATTGAAACGCCCATTAGAGAATAGCCATATTAAAAAGTGTAAACAAAAACAGCTATGAATTTATCTCCAAGTGAAAAACTCAAGAGTTTATTAAAAGCAACCGCTTACTCTTGCATAGCCTATTGTATGATGTAAAATAGTCTTTGACAAGAGTTTTCGTGAATTTAAACATTTTTTATGCACCTTTTTTCAAAAGGCGAACAACTTTTTCCTAATTGCTTTCTCAGTTTTATAACATTTTAACAATTTGTAATAACACTCTCCGCTATAGTATACTGAACAATAGGATTATTCGTTAGCAATTTGAACAAATCCGCAGCCAGTGACATTATAACTAAGTCGAAAACATATTATAGTAAAAGCAAGGTGCAATTCAGCAATGTTTAAACAGCTTAGGAAAGCAAATCAAAACGACTACTTGCTCATCGCGGCCACTTTGATTTTGCTGGCCGTCTTCAATCTCAGCTTGCTCAGCTACGTCCAGGAGCAGCAGAAAGCTGCCGAGCGCGACCAGGCCCAGGCCCTGGCGGCCGGTTTCTCCCGGACCTTGAAGGGTGAGATCAAGAATGCCTTGACCCTGTCAACAACTCTGAAGGAACTGGTTTTAGCCAGCAATGGCAAAGTCCAGAATTTCTCCACCGTGGCCAAGGACCTTTTAGAAGAAAATGAAGCAGCCAGCAACCTACAGCTGGCGCCTAATGGCAAAGTCACCGAGATCTATCCTTTAAAAGGAAACGAAGCAGGCAAGATCAACCTTTTAACCGACCCGATCCGCGGCCCTCTTTGCCGCTACGGGATTGCCCACCAGGTCACCGTGACTCAGGGGCCGATCTCCCTTAAACAGGGCGGGAAAGGCGTGGTCATGCGGACGCCGATTTTTATCAAGAAAAACGGCAAAAAGCAGTTCTGGGGCTTCGCCATCGTAGTGATGAAGATTCCTCAGACCTTCTCCTCCACTGCGGCCAACCTTAAATCAGCCGGCTACAGCTATGAATTGGAAAAGCAAGTTTCTCCCTTAAATACCAGCTACAAGCAGGTCATGCAGCAAGGCAATCTCCATGAACCGATCAGCTACAGCTTTACCACTGCCGACAACAGCCACTGGCTCTTGAGAATCGCTCCAGCCAATGGCTGGCGCTACACTAAGTGGAACTGGTTCATGGGCTACCTCATACTCATCGACTTCGCTATCGCGGGTCTCATGCTCTGGGTGATCAACCGGCGGATCAGCGGGCGGATCCTGGAAAGAGAAGCCACGCTTGATCCTTTGACTCAAGCCTACAACCGGCAGGGCTTTGACTGGAAGCTGTCGAGCCTGTCTGTTAAAAAGCAGCCCGAGACCACGGTGATCATGCTGGACATTGACGATTTCAAGTCAATCAACGATGTCTTTGGCCACCAAACCGGGGACGCGGTTTTAGTCCAGCTGACCAGGAATTTGAAAAAGTGCTTTGGGCCCAATGCCATCATTGGCAGAAACGGCGGGGACGAATTCGTCGTGGCACTTCCTGGCAAGATGTGTGACAACCAGGAAGCTATCAAAGGCCTTTCTGTTTTAAAGCAGGAAGTAGAAAGCAACGGGGAGGAAATTCCTTTCTCCGTCTCCATCGGCTACAGCGAATTCCCAGGCCAGGCCAAGGACTATGAGGAGGCCTTGAAGTTCGCCGACGCTGCCTTGTACGAAGTAAAAATTGCCGGCAAGAACAATTTTGCCAGCTACAAGTCCAGCTTGTCGGAGAAGAAGCACCGCAACCAGTTGGGCCTGGGTCTGAGAGCCCTGGCGGCCGGCGACCCAACTCCTCTTTTGGTCATGCAGATGGATACCAAAGAGGTCATCTACGTCAACAAGAGTCTGCTGGAATTGTTTGGCTGCGAGCTGTCAGCTGACTTTTATGACTACTATGGCCAGTCCCTGCTCAACTTGGTTTCACCAAGCGACAGAGACAGGATCAAGGAGGAGTTTACCGACTTTGTTGAATCGGCAGCTGATGAAGAGCGTTTTAGGGACGACTGCCAGATTTTGACGGCGGACGCCCGGACCCTGCGCGTCTTCTGCGACATGAAGTATTCTGTCAACCAGCGCTATGGCGCCTTGGTTTATATCAGTTTTATCCTTAATTAACGGAGGCAGAAAAAATGGCTGAAGAACAAGAAAACAAGCTGAACATTCCCAATCTGCAAATTTTGGGTCAAGACGACAGTCCCCTTTTTCAAGGAGCAGGCAGCGATGCCAAGAAGGTTGTCTATCCCAAGCAGTTTGCCAACCACCCGGGCTTTAAGCAGGTCTTTCAGCCGGGTAAATTGACTTTCGGCTTAATGGCGCCTTTTAAGGGCTACCCGGACAGCCAGATTCCAGATGTCAGCGACCTTTTTGACTGCGCCAAGGCAGCGGAAAAAGCCGGCTTTGACGCCTTGTGGATCAGAGACGTTCCTTTTTATGACCCATACTTTGGCGACGTTGGCCAGGGACTTGATCCATTCACGACTCTGGGGGCTCTGGCCATGACCACGGACAAGATCGTATTGGGGTCTGCCGGCTTTATTTTGCCTGAGCGGAATCCGATTCACGTGGCCCAGGCGGCCGTGTCAATCGACCGGCTCAGTGACCACCGTTTCCTGCTGGGTTTAGTCAGCGGGGACCGGAAAAATGAATTTAAAGCTTTTGGCCGGGACTGGAACGAGCGCAGCGAGATCTTCAGAGAAGGCTGGGATTTGGCCAAAAAGTCCCTGACTCACCCCAACCGCCTGCACTTCAGTGGCAACTACTACAGTAAGCTGACCGGGTCTTTGAGCGTCGTGCCTCAGCTTGAAGAGGGCTACCAGATGCCAATGGTCGCGATCGGCCGCTGCCGGCAGGAATTATCCTGGCTGGCCAATGAGCCAGACGTCTGGATCTGGCATGGGGTTGGCGAAGATGAGACGGCATCGGTGGTTAAGAAGCTGAACGACTTGAATGAGGACGGCAACTGGCATCCCTTCGGCTACCAGAACTTCGTTGAACTTTTGGATGACCCGGATGCCCCATGCCAGCTCTTCAACAAGATCTACCTGCGCGGGGGAGCAAAGAGCCTGGGACAGTTCTGGCGCAAGCAGCGCGAGGAAGGCTTAAACCACGTGATCATCAACTTCAAGCCAACCAAGCGGCCAATTGCTGATTGCCTGGCTGACATGGAAAAGTACGTTTTCCCGGAAGTAAATAAGGACTAAAAAAAGGCTCTGCCATCGTGATTGATGACAGAGCCTTTAGTTTTGCTCAAATTAATTACTTAGCTGAGCTAGTTGAAGATGCTGAAGTTGACTTTGCGCTAGTCTTCTTAGCGGCCTTCTTAGTTGACTTCTTAGTAGTCTTAGCGGCCTTCTTAGTGTCCTTTGCGGCCTTCTTAGTTGACTTCTTAGCAGTCTTAGCTGCCTTCTTAGTATCCTTTGCGGCCTTCTTAGTTGACTTCTTAGCAGTCTTAGCTGCCTTCTTAGTGTCCTTTGCGGCCTTCTTAGTTGACTTCTTAGTAGTCTTAGCTGCCTTCTTAGTGTCCTTTGCAGCCTTCTTAGTTGACTTCTTAGCAGTCTTAGCTGCCTTCTTGGTGGTCTTCTTAGTAGTCTTCTTAGCTACCTTCTTTGCAGCCTTCTTGGTGGTCTTCTTAGTTGACTTCTTAGCTGCCTTCTTGGCAGCCTTCTTAGTTGACTTCTTAGCTGCCTTCTTGGCTGCCTTCTTGGCGGCCTTCTTAGTTGACTTCTTTGCTGCCTTCTTGGTGCTCTTCTTAGCAGCCTTCTTGCTTGATGATGAAGCTTCTGATGAGCTTGAAGCCTTTGATGATTCAGATGAGCTGGTCTTCTTTGATGAAGTTGATGAGCTTACTGAGCTGGTCTTCTTTGATGAAGATTCAGCAGCAGTCTTGTTGCTCTTAACTTCAGTCTTGTTTTCAGTTGCAGCCAGAACTGGGCTTACGCCAGTAGCAAGCAGTGCAGCAGCAACAGTAGCTTTACCAAGGTTCTTCATTAAACGGTTGTTCTTCATAATACGGTTCCTTTCCCTGTATCGAGATCAAAATTATTTTTATTACTTGCCCTTAATTATACTCAATTATTGAAGGATGTTAAGCCAAAAAATGAAGAAAATGAAGAAAATTAGAATTAAACTTTTATCCTAGGAATAGATAAAATTATCCAGCTTATTTTCTAGTCATGCACGTTTTTAACCTGCTTTTTCCACCTATGAACATTGTATGATTCATTTCTATATGTCTACACAAAAAATAAAAGTTATATTTTGCCTAAAAAGTATAAAAAAGTATAAACAAAAACAGCCCTGCTGCTCGCCAACAGGACTGCTAAAAAACTTATTCTCTTTATCTGCTTCGCCGGAGCAAGGCGATCAGCCAGACTACGACCAAAAGACCGAGCAGGGCCATAGCGCCGTAATAGATCAGCTTCTTCGGGGAAATGAAGAAGCCTGACTTGCCCTCCTTATCCTCCGGCAGGTTCTTTACTCTGACCCCTCTGACCAAGAGCCGCTCGGTGTTGATCCCGTAAGGCGTGCAAGTGAGCAGGGTGCAGTAGTCCTTGCCTTTGACGATCTGCAAATACTTGACGTTGTTAGGCTTAACGACATGGATAGCGTCAACCTTGTAGGTGATCTTTTTGCCTAAAGTGGTGACCGTAAAATAGTCCCCCTTCTTCATGGCATCCAGGTCGGTAAACAAGGTCGCGCTCGGCAGACCCCGGTGGCCCACCAGTACCGAGTGGGTCGACTTGCCCCCGATCGGCAGGCTGGTCCCCTTCAAGTGACCGATCCCGTCACCCAAGACGCTGTTGGCTGTCCCGTGGTAGACCGGCAGATGGACTCTGATTTTAGGAATGTCAACGATAGCCATCACGTCTGTGTCCGCTACTTTAAGCTGACTTGAGTAGCCCGGGACCAGGTTTGGGTGGTAAAAAGTTTCTGGATCTTTAGCCAAGGCCTCGTTATAGGCTCTAGCCTTTTTAAAAAGCTGCTGGCGCTGCTTTTTGGTCGCCTTTCTTACGGAACCGGCGTAGCTGTTGACCGCATTGCCGCTGTTTTGCGTATTTACATAGTCACTTATGACCGGATACAGAAGGATGATGAAGCCGGCCAGGATCACCAAGAGCCGGATGATCAGTGATTTTTTCGACATTTTTTCAGTCACTTTCTATTCTTTCTGTACAATATTCTACTACATGCCGCTGGCCAGCAATTACATTGCGGCGATAAAAATACTTGTCAATTCTGCCCTAAAGATGATTCGAGGTTCTAAATTGAAAATTGCCGCTTGTTTATGCTAGTATACGTTAAAAGCATAGTAAGATTAAACAGATACAAGAGGAAAAAATGATCGATCCACGACTACTTGAAGAATTAGTTGCCTTTGCCGAAAGCGGGACCCTCAGCAGGGCAGCTGAAGAGCTGCACTTGACCCAGCCGACGGTGACGCGGGGGATGCAGAAGCTGGAACAAGAGATGGACGTCGCCCTTTTCAACCGATCCGGCAACAACAAAATCACTCTGAACACCACTGGCCAACTCGCCGCTAAAGAAGCCGCCCGTTTGCTCGCCATGGAGAGCAGCATGCTGGAAAAAGTCCAGAACTTTGCTAAAGGCCAAACCCGTTTCCTAATTGGCTCAGACGCTCCAGGCCCGCTTTTGATCAGCGAACGCTTGCGGCGCAAACTGCCAATCAAGGTTGAAATCGACAAGGACCTGCTTGAGGAAAAATATATCCTCCCTGCCGTCGAAAATTTCCACTACCAAGTCGTCTTCAGCAGCCAGGAATACCAGACTGAGGCCTGTGAATCCCGCTATGTTGGCTATGAAGAGCTTTTTCTCATGTGCGACAAGGACAGCGACTTAGCCAAGAAGGGCTCAGTTACCTTCCAGGAGCTTGCCGGGGTCAGCTTTATCGTCTTGCAGGATATCGGCCCTTGGAAGCAGATCAAGGAAAAGGCCATCCCTCATCCTCACTTCATCTACCAGGATGATGTGGATTCCCTCACCGAATTAACCAAATACTCCCAGCTGCCCGTCTTCCGGTCCAACCTGTCCAACCCTGACTACCCAGAACTTGGCAACCGGGTTCCGGTCAGAATTGCTGACCCGAAGAACCGGCTTGACTTCTACGCCGTCTACCGCAAGGACCAAAAGAAGATGGTCACCCCTCTCTTGGACCTTTTAAGCAAAAACTGGCCAGAAGATTTTCCATATTAATTTATAAGCAGCAAGCATTTTTCCTTTTTTTAGAGGTAAAATTAAGTAAACTACGAAAGAGGAGGAGACTGACATGCAATTTACCAAGCAATTTGAAGGCACTTTTGCCCAAGTCAAGGAGCAAATCGACAAGTTTGTTGCTGAAGGCGGCCACATCGACGCGGTCATCACTGACCACACCGGCGAAAAGGTTACCGAAGACCACACCTTTGGCTACAAGATGCGGGTCATCGCTATCTGCAGCGAAGAAGAAAGCTAAATAAGCGCAAAAGGCGCCATCCCCAAATCGAGGGATGACGTCTTTTTTCTCTGCAAATTATTCAACGCTTGGCAGCTTAACGTCCACGCCGTGCTTGTCAGTGACTACCGTCATGACCGTTGGGTCGTAGCCGGCTTCCTTGATGCCGTCCAGGTCAAACTCGATCAGAGTCTGCCCGGCCTTAACCAGGTCACCTTGTGCAACCTTGACGTTAAAGCCCTTGCCCTTAAGCATAACCGTGTCGATCCCGATGTGGATCAGCACTTCCGCGCCGGCCGTAGTCTTCAAGCCAATCGCGTGGCCAGTTTCAAACAAGGCTGCTACTTCACCGTCAACCGGAGCCTTAACCACGCCCTCAGTTGGCACTACCGCAAACCCTTCGCCCATGGCACCAGTTGAAAAAACTGGGTCGTTGACGCTTGACAGGGCAATCACCTTGCCAGCTACCGGAGCAGTCAAAGTTTCGCTCTTTGGCTTAGCTTCACTGCCTGGCCGTTGCTTCTTTTCAACTTTCTTACCGGCAACCATTTCATCATTGTAGCCCCAAACCCAGGCCACGATGAAGGAAATTACCAAAGCTGCCGCGCTGGACAGAAGGAAGGCATAAAAACTGGTCAAGTCGCTTGGATTCTTCGGGTTGAAGAAGGATGAGAAACCGATCAAAGAACCAGTAAAGCCGTACATGGTCCCGTGCATCAAGCCAGTAATCAAACCACCGACTGCTGACCCGATCAAACCTGAGATGAAGACCTTCTTAAAGCGAAGGTTGATCCCGTAAATAGCTGGTTCAGTAACCCCGCAGAAGGCTGAGACAGCCGCGGAGATACCCAAAGTCTTGGTCCCCTTCTTCTTGGTCTTCAAGGCTACAGCCAAAACTGCCGCACCTTGGGAAACCATGGTAACAGAAATAATCGCGTTCAATGAACTCTGGCCGCTTTGGGCAATCTGCTGGGCAACCAGCGGTACAACACCCCAGTGCAGACCGAAGATAACCAGAACTTGGTAGAAGGCACCGATCAAGAGGCCGCCGATCCAACCAGATGCTGAAACAACCCAGTTGATCAAGTCCGCGATCCCGTTGGCTACGCCTTGAATCACCGGACCGGTAACCATCAAGGTCACTGCTGAAACCAGCAAGATGGTGATCAATGGCGTGAAGATCATCTGCAGGTAGTCCGGCAGGTGGTCCTTCAGCCAGTCTTCCAGTTTCTTAGCCAGCCAGGCGGCCAGGATCATCGGGAAGATTGAGTAGGTGTAGTTTAGGAACTGGAAGTTAAAGCCCCCAATGCTGAACATGGTCTTGTACTGCCCGCCCCAAGTAACCAGCTGCGGGTAAGTCAGGACCCCGCCGATTACCGCGGCCACGATCGGGTCGCCGTTCAACTTTTTAGCAGCGGCGAAGCCAACCAGGATTGGCAGGAAGTAGAAGGCTGAGTCCGCCATGGCACTGACCGTGATGTAAGCCGTGCTCTTAGCGTTCAAAAGTGCCCCCAATTGCGGCAAAGTCAACAGGGCCAGGATCCCCTTGATGATACCGGAAGCAGCGATAACGCCAACTACCGGACTCATGGAACCGGTGATGAAGCCGATCAAGTTGCCAAAAGCTCTGGAAACCGGGTTCTTGCCGTCGTCTTCCTTAGTTTCAGCTGCTTCGCCGCCTTCCGGCAAGCCGCCCAGTTCCGCCATCACGGCGTCGTAAACCTGGGTAACCGCGTTGCCGATGACCACTTGGTACTGGCCGGAAGCGTGCATTACGTCGATAACGCCGTCGGTTTCCTTTAACACTTCATCGTTGGCCTTGCTTTCGTCCTTAAGGTAGAAACGCAGACGCGTGATGCAGTGAATCAAGCTGTTGATGTTCTCCTTGCCGCCTACATTGGCGATGATCGTCTTCGCCAGGCCGCTGTAATCTTTCTTTGCCATATTCATTCTCCAAAAACTTAGCGGGGTAACCGCTTTCTCTTAACTGTCTCCATCTTACGCTTGTGCATACAAGTTGTCAATAGCTATTTTAAAGTCTTTTTCCATCAGCATTGTTTCCGGTTTCTGTTTTCAATTTATCTTGTCCATACATGTTGAAAAAATCTGCCTGCCCGGCTATAATGAGGGCATAAAAGAATTTGGAGGCAAGAAAATGACTGCCAAGCAAGATATGATTACCCAAGACCTGGCCGGCAAGATCAGGCACGGGATCTACCCGCCCAAGTGCTTTTTGCCCAGCGAAAACGAACTGGCCAACCTCTACGGGGCATCCCGGAACACGGTCAGAAAATCCCTGGAAGACTTAACCAGCCTGGGATTAATCCAGAAGATCAAGGGCAAGGGCTCAATCGTCCTCGACTTTTCCCGTTTAAGTTTTCCTATTTCCAGGATCACGACTTTTAACGAGCTGAACCAATCCCTGGGGCTGAAAGCTCAGACCAAGCTTTTGGAAATCAAAGAAGTAAAAGAAGTTCCCGACGACTTCAGCTGCGACAACACAGAGCCTTTTATCAAGGTCAAGCGGCTCAGAATCATTGACGGTGAGCCGGACGTTTTGGACGTGGACTACATCTCCACCAAATACGTCAAGGAAATCAGCCCATCCGTGGCGGAACATTCCTTATATGACTACTTTGAAAATGAGCTGGGTCTGAAGATTTCCTACGCGGTTAAAGACGTAAGCGTGCAGACCGTGAGTGAGGAATTAGCCAAGATGCTGGAGCTGGACTCCGACCGAAAAGCCGTTTTAGTTAAGAGCATGGTCTACTTAGAGGACACCTCCCTCTTCCAACTGACCGCCTCTTACCACAATCCCAATCGTTTCAGATTTATTGACTTTGCTCGCCGCAGCAAAATATAGGAGAAAAATATGCAAAATTTAGGCCAAAAAGTCATCTACCAGATCTACCCAAAGTCCTTCTACGACGCTAACGGCGACGGAATCGGGGATCTTCGGGGCATTATCGAGAAGATCGACTATATCAAGAAGCTGAATGTGGACATGATCTGGTTCAACCCCTTCTATGTTTCCCCGCAAAACGACAACGGCTATGACATCGCCAACTATAGGGAGATAGATCCCCTTTTTGGTACCATGGCTGACTTTGAAGAGCTGCAGGCCAAACTGGCGGACATCGGCGTTGGCGTGATGCTGGACATGGTCTTGAACCACTGCTCAACTGAACATGAATGGTTTAAAAAGGCCCTGGCCGGGGATGAAAAATACCAGAAATTCTTCTACCTGCGGCCTGGCAAGCCTGACGGCGGTTTGCCAAACAACTGGCAGTCCAAGTTCGGCGGCCCGGCCTGGTCCAAGTTCGGCGACACTGACCTCTACTACCTCCACCTCTATGACCCAACCCAGGCCGATCTGGACTGGCACAACCCGGAAGTCAGAAAAGAACTGGAAGACGTGGTCAACTTCTGGCGGGGAAAGGGCGTCCGGGGCTTCCGCTTCGACGTCATCAACGTGACTGGCAAGAGCGAGGACCTGGTCGACTCTACTGACCCAACTGAAGAAAAGACCCTCTACACCGACACGCCGGTGGTTCACGACTACTTGAAGGAACTGAACCGGACGACTTTTGGCCAAGATGAGGACTCAATCACAGTTGGGGAAATGTCTTCAACCACCATCCCCAATAGTGTCCGCTACACCAACCCTAAGGAAAAGGAACTGTCCATGGTCTTCACCTTCCACCACTTGAAGGTCGACTATAAGGACGGGGAAAAGTGGACCAAGATGCCTTTTGACTTCATGAAGCTGAAGGGCCTGCTCAGCTCCTGGCAGACAGGGATGACGGCAGGCGGCGGCTGGAACGCGGTCTTCTGGAACAACCACGACCAGCCTTGGGCCTTGAACCGCTTTGGCGATCCGGTCCACTACCGGGAAAAGTCAGCGGAAATGCTGGCGGCGACGACTCACTTTTTGCGGGGAACGCCATTCATCTACCAAGGTGATGAACTGGGAATGGTTGACCCGGACTACCAGTCAATGGACGAGTACGTGGACGTGGAATGCAAGAACGCCTACCAAGAATTGCTGGACAAGGGCATGAGCGAAGATGAGGCTTTTGCAATCATCAAGGCCAAGTCCAGAGACAACTCCCGGGTGCCGATGCACTGGGATGCCAGCAAGTACGCTGGCTTCAGCCAGGTTAAGCCGTGGCTTATGCCAACCCACCAAGACGAAATCAATGTCGAAAAGGAACTGGCTGAGGGGGAAGTTTTCGCCTTCTACCAGAAGCTGATCGCTTTGAGAAAGCAAGAGGACGTGATTTCCGCCGGCGGCTTCCGGGAAATTCTGCCGGATGACCAGCAAGTTTTTGCTTACGTCAGAGAACTGGACGGAGAAAAGTTAGTTGTCTTCAACAACTTCTACGGAAAAGAAACCATTGTGTCCGTGCCAAGCGACCTGCGGGAAAGCGGGCAGGTTCTTTTGGACAACTATCAAAGAGAGCTCAGCCAGCTGCCAGCTGAATTGAGCCTGCGGCCATACGAAACCTTAGCCTTTAAGATTCAATAAATATGAAAATGCCTTGCAAGATTTAGACCGAAAACCGGTTGCTTGCAGGGCATTTCGCTTACTATTCATCATTTTTTCGTATTTGATCGTCCATTAATGCGATTTTTTGCTAAAATTATTTATAAGGACTTACTTTCATATTGTTCGTTTAGATTATAAGTAGAGGAAGTCCTTTTCTTATAGCCAATTGAGTGTAATTTTCTAAGCATGTATCGTTTTTTAATGATACATAAAAATTTTTACATAAATATATAGTTGTTTTAGTATAAAATCATAGAGGACTGATAATCATGAGCCATAAACACGATCCCTACTTCAACGCCAAATTAAATGGGAAAGAAAAGTTTGGCTTTCGTAAATTATCGCTTGGCCTGGCGGCAGTTGCGTTAGGAACCAGCTTTTTCGTAAGTAACGGGCAACTGGTGCACGCGGCTGACGATCAAGCAACTGAAACTGTCGTGCAGCAAAGCAGTGCGAGTGACAGCAGCTCGGCAGATACAAGCTCTAGTACTGCAGCTGCAGAGAATACTAGCAGTGAGACAGCTACTGCTGCCGCGGAAGAGACTACTACTGCGGAAAATGCGGCTGCAGAGAGTACTAGTAACGACTCTACCGTCACAGACACGGCAACTGCAGAAAATACAAGCAGCGAATCTACTAGGGAAGAGACTGCTACTGCTGCTGAGCAAAAGCAAGCAGATGTAACAAGCAGTCAAACTGCTTCAGCAGAAACAGCAGACAAGGAGACTGCTGAACCAGCAAAAGAAAGCGCGGCAGCCGCTGAAAGCAGCATCCCGGAAAACGAGGTAAGCACTTCCCAAAATAACACTGAAGCCCAGGAAAGTAAGCAAAGCAATGTCAACTACAACATCACTGTCTACGACAGCGCGGAAAATGCCAAAAGTGCCAATCCTGCTGGCAAAATCGAAAGTTCCCCGGACAAGCCTGAGAATTTGACGCCAGGCAATCAAAACATCTATCTGCGCTTCAACATTTCTGGCTTAGCGGAGAATACCACCCCGCTTACGATTTCTTTTGACAACGCGGGCGGCTTAAGAAACAGCAGCAAGGATTTTGTCATTTCCTATAACGCGGGCACTACCACCCTGCTTGAACAGAGCAAGCCGGTTTGGAACTTAATTAATAACGGTGACGGCACCCTCACTTTAAGCCGGGCTGAAAACACCAACGCTACTAGCGCGGATTTTTACATTCCTGTCCAAGCCAACCGGGCAATCAATCCCAGCTTAAGTGACGAAGGAAAAGACAGCAGTTTAACGCCGGTGATTACTACTAGCGACGGCACAGCAGTTTCTTCAACAACTAGCGGCCCGGTTCTGTACGCCAAGATTACGCCGGCCAAGGATTTTGTCCAAAGCGATGAGATCCTCTACGGTTTTTCCATGGAAGAAAGATCTCTGACCGATGAAATGAGATATAATCCCGGCGCGAGCGATGGCGACTCCACTGATATTTCGCTTGAGCATGAATTGGACTTGCTGAAGGCCAACAGCGACGGCGATGTGAAGCAGTTTATCGACAGCGCGGTTGCCAACAACACTGTCTACCAGTGGGGATACTACTTCAACTACCCTAAGACCAGTTTGGAAAACGCGGACTTCAGATCATATTTTGACAAGATGCAGATCCCGCTTTACTCGACGCTTAAAGTTTTTGCAGTGCCTGACGATTTAGTCAGCTACACTAATAGCGCGGGGCAAACCGTCAGAATTGGCGAAGACCAGAAGTTAAGCGAGCTTCCGGAAGATATTCAAGCTCATTATATCGATGGAAAAAATATTACCGGGGACACGACCGTCTACAGTATCATCACTTCTACGCCAACTGTCACGGACCTGCAAGACTATTTAAGAGACTTGATTAAAAAGCAAACCAGAACAACAAGCAATGGCTATGATTCAAGCATCCCTACTGAGGAGAATGGTTTTACTTACGACCAGACTGATTTGACCCAGTACGCGGGCAAGGCTTACTTTTTCCAACTAGATACCCTGCCTTCTGCCGGGAGCGGAACTAGCATGCACTTTGAGGACGGCCGCGCCGGGACGTATAACGTTCCGCTAAACAGAAACGGGGATGCTGGCGGCTTCGGCAGCGGCAGCACGATCACGACCAGAGAAAGCAAGACGATCACTGAGCAGATCAAGTACGTCGATGAAGACAAGATTGGGGCAGATTCTACTGCTGAGGAAATTTTTGCCGTGGCTTTTGGCAACAATGGTGATCAATACTCGATCAGCAGCGACTATAAGTCTGGCATGGTTACCTTGACTAGAGATGTGATCACTGAGGAAGCGACCGGTGTAAAAAGCTATGGTGACTGGACTATTTCCAGCGGCTTTAGCGCGGTAAGCAACCCAGCTATCGATAACTATAAGATCGATGCAAGCAAGATCTACGAGCAGTTCATGGGCGTGGCCAGCGCTTTAGCGTCAACTAGTGCGGACAGCGTCGGCAGTGTTTCGACTGATGCAATCCTTAAGGAAGCCGATGCCATCACTGATGGTTCTGTTCTGCAAGTTGTTGTTCCATATAAGCAGAACATCTCAATTTCTCAAGAAACTAAAACTCTCAGTGAACAGATCAAGTACGTCGATGAGGACAAGATCGGGGCCGATTCTTCTGCTGTGGAAATCTTTAATGCGGCTTTTGGCAACAATGGTGACCAGTACTCTATCAGCGGCGACTACAAGTCTAGTGCTGTCACTTTGACTAGAGACGTTTATACTAATGACGTCACTGGTAAAAAGACTTACGGCGACTGGACGGTTTCCGGCGGCTTTAGCGCGGTAAGCAACCCGGACGTTGCAAACTATAAGATCGATTCAAGCAAAATCTACGAACAATTCATTGGCGCAGCCAGCGCTTTAGCATCAATCAGTGCGGAAACTGTTGGCAGTGTTTCGGCTAATGCAATCCTTAAGGAAGCCGATGCCATCACTGACGGTGCTATCCTGCAAGTTGTTGTTCCATATAAGCAGAACATCTCAATTTCTCAAGAAACTAAAACTCTCAGCGAGCAAATCAAATACGTTGATGAGGACAAGATCGGGGCAGATTCTTCTGCTGTGGAAATCTTTAATGCGGCTTTTGATGAAGGTGGTGACCAGTACTCTATCAGCGGTGATTACAAGTCTGGCATGGTTACCTTAACTAGAGACGTTTACACTAATGACGTCACTGGCGAAAAGACTTACGGCGACTGGACGGTTTCCGGCGGCTTTAGTGCGGTAAACAACCCAGCTATCGATAACTATAAGATCGATGCAAGCAAGATTTACGAGCAGTTCATGGGCGCAGTCAGCGCTTTAGCATCAACCAGTGCGGAAACTGTTGGTAGCGTTCAAGCTGAGGCACTCCTTAAGGAAGCAGACACCATCACTGACGGTGCTATCTTGCAAGTTGTCATTCCATATAAGCAGAACATCTCGGTTTCCCAGGAAACTAAGACTCTCACTGAGCAGATCAAGTACGTTGATGAAGACAAGATCGGGACTGATCCTTCCGCTGTGGAAATCTTTAATGCTGCCTTTGGCAAGGACGGTGACCAGTACTCTATCAGCGGTGACTACAAGTCTGGCATGGTTACCTTAACTAGAGACGTTTACACTAATGACGTCACTGGCGAAAAGACTTACGGCGACTGGACGGTTTCCGGCGGCTTTAGCGCGGTAAGCAACCCGGACGTTGCAAACTATAAGATCGATTCAAGCAAAATCTACGAGCAGTTCATGGATGCAGCCAGCGCTTTAGCGTCAACTAGTGCGGACAGCGTCGGCAGTGTTTCGACTGATGCAATCCTTAAGGAAGCCGATGCCATCACTGATGGTTCTGTTCTGCAAGTTGTTGTTCCATATAAGCAAAACATCTCAGTCTCACAGGAAACTAAGACTCTCACTGAGCAGATCAAGTACGTCGATGAGGACAAGATCGGGACTGATCCTTCCGCTGTGGAAATCTTTAATGCTGCCTTTGGCAAGGACGGTGACCAGTACTCTATCAGTGGTGACTACAAGTCTGGCATGGTTACCTTAACTAGAGACGTTTACACTAATGACGTCACTGGCGAAAAGACTTACGGCGACTGGACGGTTTCCGGCGGCTTTAGCGCGGTAAGCAACCCGGACGTTGCAAACTATAAGATCGATTCAAGCAAAATCTACGAGCAGTTCATGGATGCAGCCAGCGCTTTAGCGTCAACTAGTGCGGACAGCGTCGGCAGTGTTTCGACTGATGCAATCCTTAAGGAAGCCGATGCCATCACCGATGGTGCTATCTTGCAAGTTGTTGTTCCTTATAAGCAGAACATCTCTGTCTCACAAGAAACTAAAATTCTTAGCGAGCAAATTAAATACGTTGATGAGGACAAGATCGGGGCCGATTCTACTGCTGTGGAAATCTTTAATGCGGCCTTTGATGAAGGTGGTGACCGGTACTCGATCAGCGGTGATTACAAGTCTAGTGCTATCACTTTAACTAGAGACGTTTACACTAACGACGTCACTGGCGAAAAGACTTACGGCGACTGGACGGTTTCCGGCGGCTTTAGCGCGGTAAGCAACCCAGCTATCGATAACTATAAGATCGATGCAAGCAAGATTTACGAGCAGTTCATGGGCGCAGTCAGCGCTTTAGCATCAACCAGTGCGGAAACTGTTGGTAGCGTTCAAGCTGAGGCACTCCTTAAGGAAGCAGACACCACCACCGATGGTGCTATCTTGCAAGTTGTCATTCCTTACACAGCAGTACCAACTACGCCAGATAAGCCGACTACACCAACTACTCCAGACGTGCCTACTACGCCAACCACGCCGGACGTACCAACTACGCCAACTACACCAGACGTACCGACTACACCTACTCAACCGGATGTGCCTACTACGCCGACTACACCAGACGTGCCTACTACACCTACTACGCCGGATGTGCCGACCACTCCAACTACGCCAGATAAGCCGACTACACCTACTCAACCGGATGTGCCGACTACACCAACTACGCCAGATGTACCGACTACGCCGGTAGTACCGAATGAGCCTACCACTCCAACGGTACCTTCGAAGCCAACCACACCTAACGAACCTACCACTCCAACGGTGCCTTCGAAGCCAACCACACCTAACGAGCCTACCACTCCAACGGTGCCTTCAAAGCCAACTACACCTAACGAGCCTACTACTCCAACGGTGCCTTCGAAGCCGGCTACTCCTAACGTGCCTGCTACCCGGCAGCTTAGTCATGGTGGTACGCCAAGTAAACATAAACATGTCACTACTAGCAAGAGTAATGAAACTACTTTGCCACAAACTGGTGAAAAGAAGTCTAACTACAATCTTGCAGCAATGATTCTGACTTTGCTTAGTACTCTTCTTTTTGCATTCACTGGCAAAAAACGCAAGAACGATTAGTTAGGTTAAAATTATCGAGATAAAAAATCGCAGTACCGATAATGGTGCTGCGATTTTCGTTTGATTAATAAGTTTCAAAGCGAACAAACTCCGCGAATCTAGGCAGGGCAAAGGAGATGGTTCCATATCGGCGGGTATCGATCAAGCCCTGGTTCTTGAGTCGGCGCCGGTATTGATTGAACAGGTTAGGATTCATTTCCAGCCGTTCACGGAATTCCTTCACCTTTCCGCCTTCGTTTTCAGCAATCACGCTCAAAACACGCTGATCCAATTCAGACAGCTCACTCCATAACTTGGCGTATGAAGCATCAGCTAAGAGCTGATCGTATTCTTGCAGAGTATCTTCGCCAATCTCACAATTTCCCTGCTCCCAGCAAACATAACCTAGAGTCTGAAAAGCAAAAGGATAGCCCCGGGTCAACTTGGCCATTTTTATACTCTGCTCTTGATCAAGCTTGAAGATGCTGGAATACGCATTGGCTACCGCCATCTGGTTCAAAGGCGCCAACACAATCTTTGGCGACCGGTAAAGGAAAGTCAGATTTTTAACATCTTGCAAGGACATGATTTCATCATATAAGCCAGTTGCCAAAAAGTACAAAGGACGATTATTACTGATGAAAAGTTGGAAAGCACTGGCAAATCTTTGCATCTGCGGGGTGTTGGTTGCTTCATCGATTGCTACTAACACTTTAATCCCCTGCTTTTGGAAGGCCGCCAAAGTCTTGTCAATGGCATCTACCAGATTAAGCTCCGGCCGCTGGTGGTTAACCGTAACACTTGCGCCGAATAATGAAAGGCCATAACTTGCTTCGTAATTGTTAGGATTGAAATAACGGCTGTTTTGCAAGTCGCTGTACAAAGCTTCCAGAATATCATCTAGAGGACTAATCTTGATTACCAGCCAATTTTTCATTCGACCGATCCGCTCACAGATGTCCGTCAAAAGAACCGTCTTGCCGCTACCTCTGATACCCATCAAAATATATACTTGATCAGTTACAGGTGGTTGAGTAAACGTTGTAATTACTCTGTTGCTGTCACTTAAACGGGTAATATATTCTACTGGTTTTCGTCCAAAAGAGATACTAAACGGGTTTTTACCTAAATACATGTCTGCCCTCCTTTTAATGTTTGTCTTTGTGTTAATTCTTATTATACAAGTTTTTACAACTGTATACAACTGACTACAACTTTTGATTTCTTATACAACTGACTACAACTAGCTACAACTGTATACAACTTTTTTCGCAAAAAATAGCAGCATCCCCGCGATGCTGCTATTCGTTTTCCCTCTTAAAATCAATGATCAATTCCGTACTGTCCTTGTCAGTAAGCAACTTCGGCTGAGTCGCCTGGAGCTTGGCCATGGTCTGGTAGATCCGCTGGCCGCCATTGCCCGATCTTTCACCCAGCCTTGCCCGCATGCAGGCTGAAAAAATCAAGGGGTTGCGGGGCAGGGACTTGCCACCTTTAATGAAATCGCTGGTGGAAATCTGCATCCCTCCCGGGTTGAAGAAGTCAATCGCCGTCCCCTTCATCGTGATCTTGCTGGACAAGTGGGAAGAGTAATCCGCGTGAACCAGGAAATTGACCAAGGCCTCATGTAAAACCAGATCTTCCTCCTCCCGGTTCGGCGAATCCTGGATATCGCGGTTAAACCGCTGCCGGACTTGCATGTAGAAGGAAAACAGATTTTCCGGGCAGCCATTTTCTGAAGAAGTATAGATTCTGCCTAGATCGGGCTGGTCGGGATTGCTGATGAAATCAATGAAAAAGCTAGGGAAAACGTAGCGGATCGAGTCGTACTTGCCAAACAGCAAAAGTGCCGCCTTGGTGTACTTCCACACCCGCTGGCTGGATGACCGGTCTTCCTTGATGAGGCCGATCGATTTCAAAAAGCTCTCGTCATCCAAGGCCACATAGCTCCGGCTTCCCCTGGCTTCCAGCAGGGCCTGGTATTGGCGCAAAGACGGCAGATCAAAATCCTGCAACTCAAAATTGTCCAGCATTTCTGAATCTACAATCTGCCCGCCGCCCTTAAAAAAGCTCTCCAGCCGGCCGGCGTTCAGCTCTTCAAGAAATGGAATTTCCTGGGCAAAAAGTTCCGCGCAATTGCTCATCACAAGACCCTCCCTTTATCGTTTATTTTAATTTTACAATGAAGCTGAACGACCAACAATTAATTTTCTATGCTTTTCTACTTAAAAAGCTATAAATTGCGCTACTCTAAGTAGAATTATCAGCAAAAGCATTACCGGTGTGTATAATATTTAAGTTATAATAATTACACAAAAAATAACAGCACCGTAATTGGTGCTGTTATTTCACATACCGATATTTTCGTCAAAAATCCGGTTCTTTTCAACGTCAAACTGGCGAAGCTTGTCTTCAACCCGCTTGAGCACCATCCCGGAGCCAACCACCAGGAAGAGACCCCGGCTGATTTCTTCAGCCGTCAGGATCTCCTTAAGCTGGTCATCCTTAAAGCGGTGCTCCTGCTGGTCCACTTTAGCCCCCTTTTCGGTCAGGCCAGTGAACCGGTCAGCCAGGTAATTTTCCTCCTGCCCCCTTGACCAAATCAAGTGAACAGGCCGCTTGCCAGCATATTCTTCCGCCAGGTCGATCAAGGGCGCTATCCCTGTCCCCAAGGCATAAGCAACCAGGGGCCGGTCTGGATTCTCCCTTAAAATCTGGTCAAAAAGTCCATACGGCCCTTCCAAATTTACCTGGCTGCCAACCGGCAGATCGGCCAGCTTCCGGGTGTAGTCGCCGACTTCATGGATCAAGAAGGAAACTTGCTTGTCTCCTCTTTTGAAAACGGAGAAGGGATGCTTTTCTCTGGAAAAACCCGGAGCCTTGACGGACAAGAAGTAATAGCCATCCGCTTCCAATTTCGGGGCATCTTCTCCCAGCTTGACGGTTATTTCCAAAACGCGGCGGGCCAAGCTTCTGCTGCCCGCCAGCTGCCCCTGCCGGCGCGGGTCGCCATCTGCCACGAACTTCTGGTACGCGTATAAGGAAAAGAAGAACAGTGTGTACAGGTTAAATACCAGTGTAAAGTAAGGCAGATTTCTGATCCGCGGAATCACTTGGACATGCAGCCAAATCAAGCCAATCACGGCAAAATTCAGCCGGTGCAGCCAGAGACTCAACTGGTGGGGCAGCTTTTTCTTTAAGCTGTCAAAAAAGACGATCCGGTTACTCAGCCAGCCGGACAGGAAGACCACGGCCAGGAGAATGAGCACGATTTCTAAGCCCCAGGCAAAGTTTCCCGTGTTCCGGATGATGGCATGGAAAGAGGAAAGATCCAGCTTGTGGACCGTCACCGCCAGAAGCGCCGCGATCCCCAGCATCCCATGCAAAGCATACATGACTGGCAGACCCAGCCGCTTTTCCAGCCACTTAGGCCGGGTTGCCAGGAAAACAATGGCCAGCCACCAGACATAAGCCGCGATCCCCAGGTCGATCGCCAGAAGATTGGCCAGGCTGTCCACCAGATAGCGGTTGAGAAGCAGGGTCAAGGGCAGAGGCAGGAACAGAAACAAAACAATCCCGGTCATGACTGATGCAAATTGGTGTTTTTTCATATGCTAGTATCCCATCTTTTTAAAAACCAGCTTGGCAGGATAAGTCTTCTTTAAAGGCTCAGCCGCTTTTTTCGAGCTGGACGCCTTCATCGCCGTGACCGGAACTACTTTTTTGGCCTTTTGGGCGGCAGAATACGATTTCTTGACCTGCGAAACCTTTAGAGCAGACTCTGGTGAAAGAGAGCTGGTCTGCTGGCCAGGGTAAAAAGCAAAAACGCCTCCGGCCGCCAAAACAAACCCTATTATTATCAAAGTACGTTTCATTGTCATTCCCCGATTACAGCAAAATACACTAATTAATCAACGATGACGTAGGACTTGATGACCTCGCGCTTGTCCATGGCTGAGTAAGCCTGGTCAATTTCATCCAGGCTGAAACTGCCGGTAAAGACCTTGCCCGGGTTGATTTCACCCTTGAGGACGGCATCAAGAAGGACCTCCTTGTCATAAGTCGTTACCGAAGCCGGACCACCAGCCACGCTGATATTTCTGTAAAACGGACTGGTCATATCCTGAGCAGGCACGTGTGGCAGACCGACCCGGCCGACAGTTGAGCCTGGACGGCCGACAGCCATGGCGGTTGCCGTTGACTGTTCAGTGCCGACGCATTCCAGAACTGCGTCAGCCCCGAAGCCCCCGGTCAAAGCCATGATGGCCTTGACCGCTTCATCGCCGCGGACGGCCACATTGTCAGTTGCCCCGAATTCCTTGGCCAAAGCGGCCCGGTCCGGGTGGCGGCTGGTGGAAATGATCCGCTTAGCCCCCAGCATCTTGGCGGCAATAATCGCGCATTGGCCAACTGCCCCGTCGCCCATAACGACGACCGTGTCGCCTTCCTTGACGCCGGCGACTCTGGCAGCGTGGTAGCCAGTGGCCATGACGTCAGCCAAAGTCAGGAAGGACTTGAGCATCCCTTCGCTGTAGTCTTCCGGCTTGCCCGGAATTTTCACCAGGGCCCATTGCCCGTGCTGGAAACGGATGTATTCAGCCTGGTTTTCGCCGCTGAAGTTGTCCGTGTGCCCCTGGCAGGCCCCGTCAAAGCCCGCCCGGCAGGCTGGGCACTGGCCGCAGCCGTGGGTGAACGGCGCGATCACGAAGTCGCCCGGCTTGACCGTGGTGATGGCTGAACCAGTTTCCACCACGATCCCAATGGCCTCGTGGCCCGAGTTGGCGGAGTCAGCGCCGACGTGGTCGACGTCGCGGTAGTTCCACAAGTCTGACCCGCAGACACAGGCCCGGATTACTCTGATGATGACGTCATCGTCTTTTTCCAGCTTGGGCTTAGGCGCGTCAACCAAAGCCATTTTTCCTTTTTCCGCAAATACTGCTGTCTTCATGAAGACCTTGTCCTTTCTTTAAAAAATCGCTTAATCAGCCGTCTCGATTTCAACCTGGTCAAAGTCGATCTCCGGGTCGTCCAGGATGATGTCGTCTACGTGACCGACCTTGATCTTCCCGCTGACCGGGTTCTTGATGCTCATGATGTCGCCGGTGATTTCGGCATCGATATTCTGGCAGTATTCAAAGGCCAGGTCGGTCCGCCGGGTCCGGCAGTCCCGCATCTTTAGCCCGTCGATGTAGCACAGGCCCTGGTCGCTTTCGATCGTGCAGTTGATCAAGGTGATGTTCTTGGTGTTCCAGGCCAGGTACTCCCCGCTGATTCTGGAATCATAAATCGTCACGTTATCGCAGTTCCAGAAGGCATCTTTAGAAACCAGGCGGGAATTGTGGACTTCCACGTTCTTTGCCCCGTCAAAACAGTAGTTGCCGATCAAATCCAGGTGGTCAATGTAGATGTTCTCGCTGTTCATGCCAAAGTAGTCCCCGTTGACCGTCAGATTGGTCAAACGGACATTTTTACAAGTCCACAGGGTTTCTTCCGCATTGGAAAAATGCACGTGATCCAAAGTTACCCCGTCGCAGCGGCGCAGCTGCTTTGGCGCCTGGATGCTGCTGTCGGTGATCGTAATGTCGTCGGTATACCAGATCCCTGACCGGGCCATGGTTTCAAAAATCGTGTCTTTTACTTTGACATGCTTGTCGTACCAGAGAGGGTACTTCCAGGTAAACAGCACCCCGTCTAAGTCCAGGTTGCGGCCTTCCTTCAAAGGCGATTCGCCCGTGCCAAAAGTCACGTCCTTGATCACCGCGTCCCGGGTTCCAAACAGGGGGCGCTCGCCGTCATAGTAGCCATTGCTGATTTCTTTCATTTCCGGAAATCTCCTCTCATTCAATTTTCGTCACAATCTTTTTCTCTAGTATAATTCCATCTGCCTCTTATAACTAATCGATAAAAGTTATACATCGCTATTCTTCTTTGGAATAGTACTGCAGCCACGGGCAAATATCTTACATTTTAAGCATAACTGGCGGGTGGCCAATGGAAAAATGCTTTCTAAAAATGGTAGTATGTCCTCGAAGAATAGCATTCCGGGTCAAAAAACTTGCTTTTTTCTTCCGGCTTGCACTAAGCTGAACAAGAGACAGGAGGCAAACTTATGAAGACAACGATTTTTCTTTTTCACCCGGATCTGACCGCTTCCAAGGTCAACCGGGCCCTGGCCGCCGCTGCCAGCGAGGCGGGCTTTGAAGTCCGCGACCTCTACCGGCTCTACCCTGACTGGGAGATCGACGTCCAAGCCGAGCAGGCCGCCATGGAAGCCAGCGACCGGATCGTCCTGCAGTTTCCGATGTACTGGTACAGCTGCCCGCCTCTTTTGAAGAAGTGGGAAGACCTGGTTTTAGAATACGGCTGGGCTTACGGATCAACCGGGACCAAGCTGCATGGGAAGGAACTCTTGCTTGCCGTTTCCCCTGGCGCTCCGGCTGACAACTACCAGCACAGCGGCTCCGTCAACTACACGGTAAGCGAACTGCTCCGGCCCTTCCAGGCAACCAGCAACTTAATCGGCACCAAGTATTTGACGCCTTTCGTGACGGCCGGCGCATCATCAATTTCTGACCGCGACCTGGCTGAGCAGGCGCAAAAATATGTGAACTATTTAAAAAATGACAACATTCCGCTTTTAGCAGCACACGAATAGGAGAAAAAATGAACTACGATTTTGATACGATGATTGACCGCAAGGCCAGCAACTCCATCAAGTGGGAGGTCAAAGACGGCGAGCTGCCGATGACGATTGCAGACATGGACTTCAAGACCGCCCCGGAGATCATAGAAGCCATGCACGAAAAGGTGGACAGCGGGGTCTTTGGCTACGAGTACCCAACTGAAGAATACTTCAAGGCCGTCCAGTCCTGGTATGCAAAAGAGCACGCATCCAGCGCCCCAACCAGCTGGATGACCTTCATGACCGGGGTGATCCCGGCAATTACGGCCAGCGTCAACCATTTCAGCCAGACCGGCGACAAAGTCTTAATGCTGGAGCCGATCTACAACACTTTTTACAACTCAATCATCAACAGCGGCCGGCAGGTTCTGGCCAGCCAGATGACTTATGACCCGGACAAGCTTCGTTATGCCGTTGACTGGGCCGACCTTGAGGAAAAAATGGCCGATCCTTTGACCACCATGATGATCCTCTGCAATCCCCACAACCCAACTGGCCATGTCTGGAGCAAGGAGGAGCTGGAAAAGATCCTGCTTTTGGCCCAAAAGCACGGCGTCATCGTCATCAGTGACGAAATTCACGGGGACCTGGTCCTAGAAGGCGATGACTACACGCCGGTTTTCTCCCTGGATGAAAAGCTGATCAAGAACGCCATCACCCTGGTTTCGCCAAGCAAAACCTTTAACCTGGCCGGCCTGCACGCCGCTACGGCGATCGTGTCCGACCCAATCTTGCGCGAGCGCTTCGTCCGCGCCGTCAACAAATACGACGTTGCTGAACCAAACCTGCTGGCTATCCCGGCATCAATTACCGCCTACACCAAAGGCAATGCCTGGGTCCACCAGCTCAAAGACTATGTTTTGAAGAACCGGAACTACCTGGCTGACTTTTTGAAGAAAAATCTGCCCCAGATCAAGCTGGCTTCTGAGAATTCAACCTACCTGGTCTGGGTCGATGTCAGCTCCGTCACTGACGACAGCGCTGAATTTGCCCGGCAGCTGCGGGAAAAGACGGGCCTAATCGTCAATCCGGGCACTGTCTACGGGGGCAACGGCAATAAGTTCATCAGAATCAGCCTGGCCTGCCCGCTCGCCCAAGTCAAGGACGCGGCAAGCCGCCTGCAGAAGTTCTTTACTGAATAATCCTGAAAAGAGCGCTCAAACGAGCGCTTTTTTCATGCAGTTTAAAAGAATCTTTCCCTTTTTTTGCTAAAGTAGGTCAAAAGAAAGGAGCTCAGAGATGCGAATCGAATACCTGCAACAGTTTATCACCCTCTCTCAAGTCAAAAATTACCAAAAGGCAGCCGACGCCCTCTACATTTCCCAGTCCACCCTGACCAAGCACATCCAAAGTCTGGAAAAGGACCTGGGCTGCCAGCTGGTCCGGCGCAAGGGGCGGAACTTTGAACTAACCGAAGCCGGCCTCCTGGTCGTCCGCTATGGGCACGGAATCTTGGACGCCAACCAGTGGCTCTTGACCGCCCTCAAGGAAAATCAAGCCAACGAAAAGATCGAGATCAACATCGGCTCAACTGCCGTCATGATCGAGTACGGCCTCTTACGCCTCATCAAACAAGCCATGATCGCCATGCCGCGCCTTAGATGCAATGTCCAGGAGCTGGCCGCGGAAGAGATCAACACCCGCTTTGACCAGGACAAGGTCGACCTGGTCTTCGTCAGAGAAACCGCCCCGGCTAAAAAATCTCCCGCCAGCTGCAACATTTTAAAAGAAGATCTGGTCGCCATGTGCCCAGCCGCTTCGCCTTTAGCCAGCCAAGATCAAATCAGTCTAGCCGAACTCGAAGACGAACCCCTCTTGTCCACACCCATGACCAGCCCGGAATACCGCTTGCTTAGCCAGTGGTTTGCCAACTATTATGAAAATCATGACCAAACGGATCTGAACAAGTACCCTAACGTAGTTTTTACCGCCAACCGGATTGAAAACCTGGTCTCCATGGTCCAAGCTGACGCTGGCACCGCCATTTTGCCCAGAAAGCAGGCCGAATACTACCAGGCCAAGGACACGGTCATCATCCCCCTTAAAGAAGATCTGCCCCTCTACCTCAATCTAGTGGTAAACCCTCATCTCTTAGACGACCAGCAGCGCCCGCCCAAACACATCCGCCGCTTCATTGAAATCGTCCTGGGTAAATGATTACCTTTTGGAATAAGTCCCAGCTTAAAGCGAATTGATAAAAGCGTTTTCTCCTCCTAGAATTCTAAGTAAGAAATCTGAAGGAGGAAGATAAAACATGACAGAAGCAAGCAAAAAATTACTTTTTGACCCGGAAAAATACACGGTCAAGCAGACAGAGGACGGCTTTGCATACTGCAGCTGGGAAGGATTGGACTACGTGGCTAAGCCTGCAGATCCAATTCAGAAAGTGAATGTATTCGCTCCCGCCGCCTACGCTAAAGGCGAAAAGTGCGCTGCCTACAGCAGAGAAACCGCCCCGATCTTTATGCCCAACACGGTTGGCGGCTATATGCCAGGTCCCCGCGACTACCCGGGCAACAAGAATTTTCCATCCAACTCCAAAACCATCGTGGCTGCTTTAAAGCGCGGCTATGTCGTAATTTCAGCTGGTCTGCGCGGGCGGACTTTGGCAAGCGGCAAGGCACCAGCCTTTATCGTCGACATGAAGGCAGCAGTTCGCTGGGTTAAGTACAACTCTGGCCGCCTGCCAGGCAACGCCCAAAGAATCATCACCAACGGGACCAGTGCCGGCGGGGCGACCAGTGCCTTGACGGGTGCTAGCGGCAACAGCAGCTTTTTTGCCAAATATCTGGCAGAAATCGGAGCAGCACCTGGGACTGACGATATCTTTGCCGTTTCCGCCTACTGCCCGATCCACAACTTGGAACACGCCGACGCCGCTTATGAATGGGAATTCTGCGGGATCAACGACTGGCACCGGACCAAGATTGACGGCTTCAAGGATGGGGAACCGAACTTTGTCCCAATCTCCGGTGAATTGACTGAGGAAGAAAAGGCCCTCTCCCCGCAATTAAAAGACCAGTTCATTGCCTACCTCAACTCCTTAGAGCTGAAGGATCCGGAAACTGGCACCCTTCTTTCCCTAAACCCAGACGGCAGCGGCTCTTTCCGTGACTTAATCGTCAAATACTTGAAGGCTTCTGCCCAAAAGGCATTGGCTGACAAGCCGGAATTAGCGGAAGCTGACTACTTGACGGTTGAAGACGGCAAGGTTACCGGCCTTGACTGGGACAAGTACCTCCACTTCATCACCAGAATGAAGGCTGTTCCTGCCTTTGATGACTTGGATGCTCAAAGTCCGGAAACCGACCTCTTCAGTGAGATTGGCGGCCAGCCCCGGCACTTTACCCAGTTCTCTCAAGAACACAGCCATGTAGACACAACTTTGGCGCCGGCAGATTTGATCGCCGCGGTCAACCCGATTACCCACCTGCTCAGCGGCAAGACAGACACGCCAAAGTACTGGCGGATCCGGCACGGAGCCAGCGACCGGGACACTTCCTTTGCTATTCCGGTAATCCTGGCCACCCTCTTGGCCAACCAGGACAAGGAAGTCGACTTTGCCCTGCCATGGGGGATCCCGCACAGCGGCGACTATGACTTAGATGATCTTTTCGCCTGGATCGACCAGATTATGCAGAAAGAAGGCTAGGGTCATGGAGAACACAATGAGTAAGAGCAAAAAGCAAGTCAATTCCGGCAGCTTGATGTTCAAGACCGCGATCCTGTCTTCCACCCTGCTTTTAACTGGGGTGGGCCTGGGCTCAGTCTTCCTGCCGAGCTTAAAGGCCAGCTATCCAGGCATCTCAGACGTCATGCTCAAGTCCTTCGTCTCCCTGCCTAACGCCACCCAGCTTTTAGCCCTGGTTTTGGTTGGCCTTTTGACCAGCAAATTTGGCAAAAAGAACCTGCTTATGTTCGGGGCCCTGCTCTTCGTGGCCAGCGGGATCGTGCCCATGTTTGTCAGCAGCTTCACCGTCATCTTGATTGCCCGCCTCTTCTTGGGTTTCAGCGTGGGCCTGGTTCAGCCAATCGGTACCAGCCTTTTGGCCGACTACTACACCGACCAGGAAAGAAACAAGCTGATGGGCTTCCAAAGTGCCTTTTCCGGCCTGGCCAACACCTTGATGACCTTTATCGTTGGCCTCTTCATCCAAACCAGCTGGCGGACCGGCTTTAGTGTCTACTTGATCGGTTTGATCATTTTCTTCCTGACCTGGATCTACCTGCCAAAAGACCAAAAAGTTCAAGCTCCAGCAGATATGCCAGCTAAAGGTAAGACCAAGCTCAACTTGAATGTCATCTGGTGGATGCTGGCCATGTTCCTCTTTAATATGGCCTATAGTTCCGGAATCCTGGAATTCAGCCTAACAGTCGTGGAAACTCATTCCGGGACCGCGACTGACGCCGCCAATGTTACAGCCGGCGTTGCCATCATTTCCTTGGTAGCTGGCCTTTTCTTTGGCAAGTACATGCAGCTGGCCAAGAAATATGCCGGGATTTTAGCTATCGCCTTGATTGGGGCCGGCAACTTCATCATGGGCCTGGGCGACGGGATGGGTGCCTTTATCACCGGTGACTGCATGGTTGCCCTGGCCTTCGGCCTCTTTATGCCATACGTTATGGCCGCCGTCAACCGCAATTCCACCAAGGAAAACTCAGCTGGCTTGACTGGCCTGGCCCTGTCAGCCGGTTCCGTGGCCAACTTCGTGTCGACCTATTTCTATGCTGCTTTTGGGAAGATTTTTGACAACACTAGCTCCCAGTTTGGCTTTATCTTCGGCGGCATCTGCTGCGTCCTCTTGGTTATCGAAATGAGTTTTATGCTCAAGAAGAAGATGCTGGACTAAAATCCGATTATTCTCCCTAATCTCTTATCAATAGCTTTTTATCACTAATTATCCTCAGAACTCAATCATTCAGAAATACCGCTAAGCAGATATCTTTAGCGGTATTTCTTTTTCTCTGACAAAAAATAAGCAGTTTTATCAATAGAGATCTTTTTAGCAGTTGAAAAGAAAAATCTATTGACAATAAGCCAAGTTCCTTTAAAATTAAGACTATGAAATAAAGATTACAGAAATATTAAATTACTTTTTGTCTGATATGGGAGGAACAAATCATGAAAGAGGTCAAGCGAATTATGGTCGCCGCTGCCGCAGCCGTCATGGCGCTCACGGCAGCTGGCTGCAGCTCATCATCGTCATCATCATCCAGCAAGTCTTCTTCCAAGGTCTACAAGATCGGCATCTGTCAGCTGGTCCAGCACGAAGCCTTGGACGCGGCTACTAAGGGCTTCAAGGATGAAGTCACCAAGGAACTGGGGAAGAGCCATGTCAAGTTCGACACGCAAAACGCTCAAGGTGACTCCTCAACAGCCACCACGATCTGCAACAACTTTGCTTCTGAAAATGAAGACTTGATTTTGGCCAACGCGACGGCATCCCTGCAGGCAGCCAGCGCGGCTACTAAGTCAATTCCAATCTTGGGAACGGCGGTTACCAACTACCAAGTGGCCTTGAACCTGAAGAAGTTCAACGGTACGGTTGGCGGCAACATTTCCGGGACTTCCGACCTTGCTCCTTTGGACAAGCAGGAAAAAATGATCAAGGACTTTGTTCCTAAGGCTAAGAAGCTGGGCATCCTCTACTGCTCAGCTGAGCCAAACTCCAAATACCAGGCTGATGAAGTGGCCAAGTACGCCAAGAAGGACGGCTTAAAGGTCACTAAGTACACTTTTTCCGACACCAACGACGTCAACTCTGTTACCCAGCAGGCAGCTAGTGCCAGCGACGTCATCTACATCCCAACCGACAACACTGCCGCATCCTGTGCAAAGACCATCAACAACGTGGCTCTGAAGGCCAAGGTGCCGATCATCGCCGGTGAAGAAGGGATCATGAGCAAGTGCGGGGTTGCCACCCTGTCTATCGACTACTACGGCCTGGGCAAGCAAACTGGCAAGATGGCCGTGCAAATCCTCAAGGGCGAAAAGAAGGTCGGTCAAATGCCGGTTCAATACTACAAGAACCCAGTTAAGGAATACAACCCAACCATCTGCAAGAAGCTGGGCATCAAGGTTCCAGCCGGCTACAAGGCTTACAAGAACTAGTTTTTAGTTTCATTTTGTAAAAAGCTGCTTGAGACTGGAGGACATTATGGCAGGATACTTATCATCATTGAGCTTCCTCGACTTGGCTGGCCGTTTGCCAGCGTCAGTCGCGCAAGGGCTCTTCTGGGGCATTATGGCCCTGGGCGTTTACATTACTTTCCGGATCTTGGACATCGCGGACTTGACGGTTGACGGGACCTTCGCTACAGGCGGGGCAGTCTCAGCCGTCTTGATCATGAAGGGCGTCAACCCCTGGCTGACGGTTCTGGTAGCCCTCTTAGCAGGTCTATTGGCCGGCGCGGTAACGGGCTGGCTGCACACCCTCTTTGGGATTCCGGCAATCCTGGCCGGGATTTTGACCCAGTATGCCCTCTACTCCATCAACTTAGCCATCATGGACTTCAAGGCCAACACGGCCATCAGCTCTTTGACCCCTGGCCTGGTTATCTCTGGTTTGACGGTCAACGAATCTATCTTGGTCTGCGGTTTGATCGTCATCGCTTTGGTCGCTTTGATGTACTGGTTCTTCGGGACTGAGCTTGGGTCATCCCTTAGAGCGACCGGTTGCAATCCGGAAATGAGCAAGGCACAAGGCATTAACATCAACCGGATGAAGGTTTTAGGTCTGGCCATCTCCAACGGCTTAGTTGCCGTGGCCGGTGCCCTGTCCTCCCAGTACTCTGGTTTTGCTGACGTCAACGCCGGCCGTGGGTCAATCGTTATCGGCCTGGCTGCTGTCATCATCGGTGAAGTTTTAGGCGAAGCAATTTTGGGCAAGAAGCTCAACTTTGCCGGCCACTTGATTTTCGTCGTAGTCGGGGCGATCATCTACTACGTGGTTTACACTTTGGTTCTGTGGCTGAAGATGAACCCGAACATGATGAAGCTGTTCACGGCTATCATCGTTGCCCTCTTCTTGGCGGTGCCATACCTGAGAAGCCGGGCCAAGAACTCCTTTGCCAAGGCGGGCAAGAATGCTAGAAAAGGGGCTTAAAAATGCTAGAACTGACCAACATTACCAAGACTTTTAACCCCGGGACGATTAATGAAAAGCATGCCTTGAACGGGGTCAACTTGAAGCTGGAAGACGGCGACTTCGTGACGGTTATCGGGGGCAACGGGGCCGGCAAGTCAACCACCTTGAACGCCATCGCGGGCGTTTGGCCGGTTGACACGGGCTCTATCGTTATCGATGGCCAAGACGTAACTGGCCTGCCGGACTTTAAACGGGCGCCTTTGATCGGCCGGGTCTTCCAAGATCCAATGACCGGGACGGCGGCAACCATGCAGATTGATGAAAACTTGGCCTTAGCTGCCCGGCGGGGCAAGCGCAGAGGGCTTAAGTGGGAAGTTACCGCTAAAGAACGGGAAGAATACAAGGAAAAGCTGAAGGTGCTCAACCTGGGCCTGGAAGACCGGTTGACTGCTAAAGTAGGCCTTTTGTCCGGCGGGCAAAGACAGGCTTTGACCTTGCTGATGGCAACTCTGGTCAAGCCAAAGGTTCTACTCTTGGATGAACACACGGCGGCGCTTGACCCGAAGACGGCGGAAAAGGTCTTAAACGCGACCGACCGGATCGTCAAGGAAGGCAAACTGACCACGATTATGGTGACTCACAACATGAGGGATGCCATTGCCCACGGCAACCGCTTGATTATGATGAACGATGGCAAAGTCGTTTTGGACATCAAGGGCGAAGAAAAGAAGAAACTGACAGTGGAGAAATTGCTCCACCAGTTCGAAGTCGTGTCCGGCGAGGAATTCGCCAGCGACAAGGCAATTTTAGGTTAGAAAAGAAGAAAACTGGCGATTTCCAAAGCAAGGAAGTCGTCAGTTTTTTCGTTTATTCGAAAAGCTGCCGGTATTCGCCGTAACCCGCTTCTTCCAGCTGGTCGTAAGGGATGAACTTGAGGGCAGCAGAGTTGATGCAGTAGCGCAGGCCGCCCTTGTCCAAGGGGCCGTCGGTGAAGACGTGGCCCAGGTGGGAGTCAGCCTGGCGGCTGCGGACTTCGGTTCTTTCCATGCCAAAGGACTGGTCCCGGTGCTGGGTAAGTTTAGCGAGGGGCTTGGTAAAGGCTGGCCAACCACAGCCGGAATCGTACTTGTCCAAAGAGGAAAAGAGGGCTTCCCCGCTGACTACGTCGACGTAGATTCCTTTTTCAAAAAAGTCGTCGTACTCACCGGTGTAAGGCGGTTCAGTCGCCGCGTTTTGGGTCACGGCATACTGCATTGGCGTCAGCCGGTCTTTCAAATCTGCTTTTTCGTTCATCTTGATCACCTCATCTATTTAGATAAGGCTATTGTAGCTTGGTTAGATTCGCGAGGCCTTGATCTGGATCAAGAAATTAATTAAGAGATTCCTTATTTTTGGCCTGTACCTCTGTAAAAGGCTTAATTGCTGACAAGTCACGGCTAAGCTTCTTCTTTGCATCCCGCAGATCAATATCACTCTGCAGATTAAGGAAGTAAGTATCTGACACGCCAAAGAACTTGGCTAATCTGAGTGAAGTGTCAGCAGTGATTTTCCGTCTGTCATGCAAGATATCCTGGATTCTAGACGTTGGAACATTAATGTACTGTGCCAGCTTGTAAGCACTAAGGTCTAACGGCTGCATGAATTCTTCATTGAGAATTTCACCAACTGTAGGCGTCTTGATATGTTCAGTCATTTCGGTCACCTCTAAGCTCTAGTGATAGTCCACTATTTCGACATTTTCAGCATCTCCGTCTTCGAAATTGAAGCAAATCCGGTATTGCGAATTAATTCGGATGCTGTATTGTCCTTCTCTATTTCCTTGCAGCTTTTCCAACCTGTTTGCAGGTGGCATCAGCAAGTCATTTAATGATTGTGCCGCATCGATCATAATCAATTTCATCAAAGCTTTTCTTTGAATTTCTTTCGGAATACGCTTTGAAAAAATTTGATTGAAGACTTTCTCAGTCTCTTTATCTGCTATGCTAGTAATCATGATTTTATTATACCTGCCTTACGTGTACATGTCAAACAGATGCACTGCCGACAACTTAGTTATTCTAAAAAAACAGTCATGTACATGGTCTCTCAACTTCAGCGCAGACTTTTTAGGACTCTCTCCTGTCCAGCAGTTAAGATCCGTAGCATTTCTTCAACGAAGAAAGTCAGCTCTGCCCTGTTTTCTGCTCTATCAGCTTCTTTGGAGATGCGGTAGTAGCTAGGCAGCTGAGCATGAATTGCCGTAGAAACAGAAAAGCCAGTAAAACGATCATACTTGCCAGACAGATAGGCAGACAAAAGATACCGGCCCATCCGGCCATTGCCGTCCAAGAAGGGATGCGTGTTTTCAAAGAAGAAGTGAGTTATTAGAGCTTTGAAAATTGCTGGCAAATCGGCTTTGTTCATAAAGGTAATCAAGCTGCTTAAGGCCTTAGAGATAGCAAGTTCAGATACCGGCGGAACATGGACGATTTTGGTAGCTGAGCCAATTACGATGGTGCCATAGGGCAGTTCATCCCGGAAAAGCTGGCCGTTTGGCTGCTTGTCTGCTGGAATTTCACCTCTAAGAAGTTCGTCGTAGATATCACGGAAATCGTGTAAGCAATTGATTTTTGGAAGGCTACCTTGGTACATGCGAACCATTGACCCAAGCCGCTTCCCCTGCTCTTCTGGATGATCACCGATACTTTTGATGATTGCGCTAAGTTCGGCTGCATCGGTTTCGACGCCCTCTATACTGTTGGTGTTAATGATTTCGTCAAGAAGGAGGTCATCCAGAAAGTGACTGACAGCTGCCTCGGGCAAATCTTGACTTACTTGAACGAGCTCCCAAGAGTTGCGGTTAAACTTGCTGAACAGCTTAACCATCTCAGTCGTGTAAATGAAGAAGAGCGGATACTGTGCGGTCTGCCGGCCGTCCTTTTTGTAGTCAAGCAAGGGATGCATCTGAGTCACAACTGCTGAAACATTGTTTAAACGCCACAGATATTCCGTTTCAACGGAGAAATCTGTGTCATACTCATGCTGGTATTTTGTAATCTCCAAAGGCTGATACAGCTTCATCTTCCTGCCTCCTTCTTTCCCTTAAAGCAGCAAGCTTTAGCTCTTACTACCTAATCTAAATTTATAAAGAAGTATACGCCTCTCTTTTCCCGTCTCATAATTCCAAGGTCACAACATTTTCGTATAATCCTTGTTGCCGCATCAGGCCTAATATTAAAAAAGATGGCCAATGCGTCTCTATTGAATGAATAATCTGATTTATATTTCATATAAAAATCAGCTAGTTTCTCTAATGTTCGAGCTTGAAAGGGACCTTGTCTATTCTTTTGCTTGCCAATTTTTTCAATTGCGTCAATTATATTGTCTACTGCAGGCGGGTCTAATCTGATCGGTAAATCTTCTGCTTTTATCTCATACTCTAAAAAGCTCTTTTCAATATTTTGTGCTCCAAGTTTATTCGCTAACGCACTTTTTTCAACGATTTGACCGCTAAGTTTATTCGCTAACGCACTTTTTTCGACGGTTTGGCCGACAAGTTTATTCGCTAACGCACTCTTCTCGACGGTTTGGCCGACAAGTTTATTCGCTAACGCTACTTTATCATCGATTTTGCCGACAACTTCCTTCGTTAGCGAATCTTTCTCAGCCATTTGCCCCTTAGATTTGTTCGCTAACGTGGATTTCTCATCGGCTTGGCCGACAACTTCCTTCGTTAGCGAACCTTTCTCAGCCATTTGCCCCTTAGATTTGTTCGCTAACGTAGATTTCTCATCGGTTCGGCCGACAACTTTCTTCGTTAGCGAACTTTTCTCAGCCGTTTGACCCTTAGATTTGTTCGCTAACGTGGATTTCTCATCGGCTTGGCCGACAACTTTCTTCGTTAGCGAACCTTTCTCAACCGTTTGGCCCTTAGATTTGTTCGCTAACGTGACTTTCTCATCGGTTTGTGGCCCAACTTCCTTCGTTAGCGAACCTTTCTCAGCCATTTGCTCCTTAGATTTGTTCGCTAACATGGTTTTCTCATCGGCTTGGCCGACAACTTTCTTCGTTAGCGAACTTTTCTCAACCGTTTGACCCTTAGATTTGTTCGCTAACGTGGATTTCTTATCGGTTTGGCCGACAACTTTCTTCGTTAGCGAACTTTTCTCAACCGTTTGACCCTTAGATTTGTTCGCTAACGTGACTTTTCCAGTATACTGTGGCGGGATTTTTTGTACTCTCTTAGTGCCCGTAAAGCTTCTGTTGGGCATAGTAACAAGGAAGATGTTTTCATCAGAATAGAAAGTCGGCTCTTTGCTATAGTTCTTGTACGAATTCAGTATGCGCTGAATACCGCTACCTCTACGATCCATAAAACCCAGCCGCCCAAAGATATCTGAAATCTTTTCATTTCTTCTCATTGAGGGAATATGTTCTTTATTCATATTCTGTATACGACTGCCGCTCATCATTCCACCAGGGGACATTATCTCCATGCGGTCATCAAAGATATCCACATGAATTTCAGTTCCTAAAATCTGATAGTTCCGGTGGATTAAAGCGTTCACGAGAACTTCTCTAACTGCTTTGAATGGATAATCGCTTTTCTCTTCTCTTACCATTCCCCTAATCGTCCACCTATTTTTAGAATTAGTGCGGATGAAATCCTCAGCATTTGACAGCAGCGTTATTAAACTCGCATCTCTATACTCTTTATCATCCAGAGCATCCCGAATTCAAAAACATATCCATTAATATTCAAGTGAACACTAATGAACATATTCTTGTCCTCTAGCTTCAGCTAGAGGATTTTTTTAGGCTTTTTCACAGGGAAATGCCTTGTGCGCTCAGTTGTATGTACCTCCACTAAAGTTTCCCTTAGCTTCTGATACTTTTATCATACGCACAGTCAAAGAGTTCGCCATATTTTGCTTAACAAAGCCCGAAGACTCAGTCTCACAAAACGGGCAGGAATATATCCTAAGTTTCCCTAGTGCCGAGGCTCTAGGGCAGCGCCCAGTCCATGACTTGAAGCAGGGACGAACCCACGCTTGTGACGCTTTGATTGATAGACTATGCCATCACCAACTGTTTGTTTGCGTAACGGTCTTCAAGAATCAACTTAACATTCTTGTATGGCATATATTTCGTTATTTCTTTGTCATCCGCTCTTTGCAAAATATTTACCGCTGCTGCTGTATTTGCGTTCATTTCTCCACAGTTTGGGCAGACGGCTGTTTCATGATGTGCACCTTTTCTTTCACTGAAATGCGCACCACATCTTGGACAGAACTGAGACGTATATGCTGGATTAACGTCAATGGTTTGAATTCCCAGACTGCCACATAAATACCCGATACGTTTATCAAGTCTTCCTTTAGTCCATGACGATAACTTTCGTCTCACTTTTGCTTCATAGCGGTTTGACGTTTTAGGCAACTTTTCCTTAGCAAAAGTCAGATCTTCCTTGACAAGAACATCTGGATCTTCTGCCACAAGCATCTGTCTAATGCTTGTGTTTATCACCCGCTCCATATTGCGTTGCTTTCTTTCGTGTTGGCGGTGGTAGAGCTTGTTGCCAAGATGGTGTTCTTCAAGACGAGCAATTTGGCGCTCAAGACTTTCAATGCGGTGTTTGATACGTTTCTTTGTCTTAGCTGAATAATCCTTGGCTAACTTTTCTTGCAAAGCAGACTTTTCTTCTCTTAATTCCTTAGCTGACTGTATGTACTCATTACGATTTGTATTGCGGTTATCGATCCGCTCAACTTCAGCACCTACCAGCTTGCTGAAATCTGCTCCATATTCTTGATCACTGCTGCATGAGATGAGAGTTGCCAATCCCTTGTCCATACCCAGTTTCTTCCGTGGCTTGCGGATCTCATGAGCAACAGCTTTAATAGCACGATGAACTTCCAGCCGCTTCTTGTCTCGATCAAGAATGAGCTGGATGTCGCCACGTTTCTTCTTGTTGGCATAGCAGTATGGCCCTGTCAGCTTAAACTGCTTTTTCTTTCTGCATTTTGCCGTCATGATTTCTAGGTAGCTTGAGCCGTCTTTTTCAACAACTCTCCACATCATTTCGTCACAGAGCATGCATCGTGCAGCGGTTGAATGAGGGTAGGGCTTATGTTTTCTGGTGAGTCGTCTGATATATCCAAAGCAGTGACGAAGCTGCTCCTCGGATAAAGCGGCTCTTAGTGCAGGATACTGGCTCATTTCTTCATTTGGCTGTGCTTCATTCTCACGTCTCTGCAGAATGAGTTGCCAGTAATATGGAGAAGTGAAGATATAATTGAGATACTGGCGCTCAGCATTAGACAATGCATCGTTAGCTTGAACCATCCTTTTCAGTTTCAAGCCAAGATTTGACCACATGGAGTTGAGATTCATGCACACGTCTTTAACCGCTTCTGTTACATGCCGGCCTTGAATTCCAAATTGCTCGCTCAGAAGCTTTTGCTTTGAGAGTCTGACGGTTCTTGAATCGGGAGATTTCAATCCTTGAGCTTTGTTCTCCTTGTAGGCCTTTTTCCAGTCTTTGACCGCTTTGCGGGCTTTCTTGATTTCACCGTCATGCTCGCGGATTTTATCTCGAGGGCCATACCAGTTAGCAACATCTATCATGTGGTTGATACCGCACAACTGTGAATAAAGGAAGTCTTTGCACTTGCCGTAAGCAGTGAACAGCTCATCCAATTCTTTTAGTTCGTCACCATTTAACTTTACGGTGTAGGCTCTAACTGTCTTAGTTTGAGTTCTTCTCACTTTTCTGGTCATTTTAGGAAACGACTTTCTTTTTACGATCTTATGTTCGCGTCTAGCCGTATTATACCACAGAAGATCGTCCAAATACATTGATAACATGACCTAGAATATAAAAGACTACAAATAAGCATTAGTAGTCTTTAATTGCTATTTTTGACTATATATTTTTACAGCTGTTGACTTCCCATCAACCGAACCTTTTTCTACCCCCTTCCACCTAGTACAAACAACCACTGATTGCCGCAAATATCCTTGATCGCACATTAGCAGTCCGGCATTTGTAACCCTGCCACTTGAATCGACAAGCCCCATCGATTCAAGATCTTTTGTCATGTCAAAGTCATCACCGGTCATCTTTTTAAAGGTCGCCGCTAAGAGCGTAAAACTGACGTCAGACAATTTATAAGAGCTTGGTAAAGCGTCATAGGTCCTGTTTTGTCCTCTTAAAATCAAAGCATTAAGCTCTACATCCGAAGCTTTCTCAGATCTGTCGCCTCTTCTGACAAAGGCTTGCCGGCTTTGGCTATTTACGTAGCGGTAAGGATAATCCGGACCCGCCTCTACTTTAAGATCTATGCAAACCACCCCCTTTGGCAAACCTCCAATTTGTGTAAGCGTGAATAACGGATTAGGCGATACCATAGAGACAATTTTTTCTGAGATCTTTGACGAAGCCTCTTGCGGGTTTTCCAGTCCCACAAATTTATGATCATCAGTCACGCCAAAAACAATATGTCCACCATCCGTATTGGCAAAAGCAACGACCGTCTTCAGCCAGCTTTTAGCTTTGACAAGCTCTACTTTTTCTTTAAAATCGAGACGACTTGCCTCGACTTCTTCTATGTTCTGAATGTCTGTGTAATCCATAGTCCCTATCCTCCTACCATCTGCCCCCATTCTATTCCTGCCAAGCCAGATTTTCTTGGAACATGTATTCGGTAGAGGATTCCCGTCACTACAGCATTCTTACACAGCAAACTATTTGTAAACCAGCCACCGCTAGCGCCTTTCTAGGAGAAGTTCTTGCCACAAAAATTTTTGGCCGATTTTTGGGCAAACGAAAACCCCCTTGGAAATTGAGAGCATATTCCAAGAGGGCGTTTATATCTTTTTGCAGCACCACGCTTGACACATGGTGTGCACGGCGCTATCTACCTTATTACCTATAATATCATATTTTGCTTGTTTAGTCCTACGCCGCGCTCTATTTGCTGCCACTTGGATGATTACCATGAGTATGCAAAAAAGCACCGGATTTCACATCCAGTGCTTTAAAAAATTGCTTAGTCTAAGGAAGCCTTTTGCTAAAAAACGCTACTTTCTTTTAAGAGATCGATTACTTCAATCACGGTTGCCGACGGCCTCTTGCTGTACACGATGCCGAAAGGCACGGTACAATTCCAAGCCACCTTCTTTGCCTTCAAGAAGGGATGCGCGGTTTGCCAGTCCTCCGCGGAACAAAGCAGCCAGTCATTAGAAACGCATTGATTCAGTACGTTCATGTCAAAGCCGGAAATCTCCTGCAGGTCAATTTTCGGATTCTGCTTTAAGAAGTCCCTGGCCTGGTCAAAGCACTGGAATTTCCCCTTGGCTGGCAGAGCAATCTTCTGGTTATCCAAATCTCTTAAAGTAAGCTCATCCTTTTTAGCCAGGGGGTTATTGACAGGGACTGACAGTCTTAACGGGGTGATGTCCAGCCGCAAAGCCTGGATATCGTACTCGCTTAAGAGCTTCTCATCATAAACTGAAGAAACCAAGTCAAAGTCTTTACCGATTCCCGCCAAAAATTCATTAAAGTTGCCCAAGGAGCAGGAACAGGGGATGAACTGAAACCGAAGCTGGGGAAGTCTTTTCCCAACTTCAACCCACAAATTGGTGGTCGCTGTTCCTGTCGCGAGCGGTCCAGCACCGATCTTGATCGACATCTTCTTTCCCGTCGCGTTTCTGGCACGGTCGATCGACTGGTCGTAAGCCGATAACAGCCTGACGGCATCCTTATAGAACGATTTGCCTGCTTCCGTCAACGTAACACCATTATGATTACGGTCAAACAACTTTATTTTTATAGAATCTTCCAAATGGTTAACTTGCTTAATGACTGCCGGGGCTGAAAGATACAATTCATTGGCTGCCTTATTAAAGCTTTGGTTGTCAGCCACCGCAATAAATGTTTTCAGTTGATCGTTCATTTTTTGCTACCTACTTGCAACTTCTGGTTATTAGCTACTAACATTTTAATACTTCTGTCTGATAAGGGAAAAAATTAAGATTTATGTGTAGAGAAAAAATTGAACACAGAGTATAGGAGACAAAACAATGACAAAAAGCAAATTTAACCCCGGCACTTACACTGGCAAGGGCAAAGGTATTGGCGACCTAAGCGTCTCACTAACCGTCAACGAAAGCGAGATAACCAAGGCAAGCCTTGACTTGAAAAACGAAAGCAGAAACGTGGGCCAAAGCGCTGATGAAGAACTCGCTAAGCAGATCATCGACAAGCAATCCGCTGATATCGACGGTGTAACCGGCGCCAGCCTGACCACCAAAGGCGTTAAAGCAGCAGTGAAAGATGCCTTGAGACAAGCCGAAGGCAAGGCAAAGTCAACCAGCCTCGCCTTAACTGAAGGCAGCTATATCGGCTATGGATCCGGGCACGGCGGGCAATTAGCCGTTAAGCTTGACGTTTTTGACCACCGCATCGGCGATCTCAAAATTATCTCCAGCCATGAAACGCCAAATGTTGGCGATGAGGCCGTAAAGCTGATTCCCAAGGAAATCGTCAGCCAGCAGACCTTGAACGTTGACGCGGTTTCCGGCGCTACCCTCACTTCAAAGGCAATTATTTCCGCCAGCGAGGATGCAGTGGAAAAAGCCGGCGGTAACTTAGCTGCCTGGACCAGCAAGGCCTACCACCGTCCACTGACCATCAACCATGAAGATTTAACCGCCGACGTCGTTATTGCCGGAGCCGGCTTAAGTGGCTTAATGACTGGTGCCTTCGCTGCCACTAAGGGTCTGGACGTCGTTGTCGTGGCCAAAGGCGAGCAAGTTGGCGGCTCTTCAAGATACGCGGGAGCCGTTTACGCCTTAGCAAACTCCAAGCTCGCTAAAAAGCAAGGCATTGACAACAGTATCGATAGCATCATGACTTATGTTGACAACGTTAACGCCGATGCCCAAAAGGCGCACGACAGAGAGTTCATGAAGAAGCTGATGACTGAATCCGGCAAGACTTTTGACCAACTGGTCAGCATGACCAATACCAAGGGAACATTCATTGGTCAAGGGCCGATCGTTTACGGCAATTTCGCCAACGGGGCCAGAGTCGATGAACTTCTCAGTGACATCATCAAAAAGCATGGTGGCAAGATCATCCTCAACAGCCGGGTTACCCAAATTTTGACAGATGGCGACAAGGCAACCGGCATCAAGGTCGAAAGCAAAGACGGCTCTGACTTTACGATTACTGCTGGCTCCGTCGTTATGGCTACTGGCGGCGCGTCATATGCTCCAGACCTGCTTAAAAAGAACACGCCTGCGGTAGCCAGCGTGCATGTCTTCAACCAGGCCAGCCGGGAAAACACTGCTGACGGCTACCAGCTGCTTCAAGAAATCGGGGCCGCCTTCTCCGACAACGATGTTTACAAAAATGGTAATCTTGACTTCAACCCGCAATTATACATTACCTGGAACAACGTTCCCGACTATTCAACCGGCATGATCATTGACAGTCAGGCCAAGCGCTTTACCAATGAAGCACCTTATGACAGCTTGAAAGTCACCTCAAGAATGTACCGCCACGGCAGTGACAGATACTATTTGCTTTACGATGACGAAAACCTGCCGGAAATTCTGCGCCAGGGAATCCATAAGCTGGATGAAAATGCCAAGCTTTACGTAACGGCTGCTTCTGTTGCTGAATTGGCTGAAAAGCTGAGCCTGGACGAAAAGCAGCTTGAGCGGACCTTTGCCAGCTACAAGCAGGCTGCCGCAGATGGCAATGATGAATTCGGCAAGCCGCAATCCAAGATCAGACCCTTGAATGAAAAGCAGCTCTACGCCTTCTACGTAATGCCTGGTTCCTGGGGCACGATCGGCGGGGTGAAGATCAACCATGATACCTTTGCAGTAAAGAAAGCAGATGGTTCTGACTTCCGCGACCTCTACGCGGTAGGTGAAATGTCAACCAGTGACTTGTTCACCGAATACTACATGGGTGGCTTCTCCTATGCCTGCTACTCCACTGAAGGCCGACTTTTAGCAGAAGAATTATACGAAAAACTTTAAGCAGCTTGAATTAGTGCTGAATGATTGCTTAGCTGAGCAGTCATTCGGCACTTTTTTTCTAGCAAAAAAGCACCGGACAATCGTCCAGTGCTTGCAAAAATTGCTTAGTCAAAGAAGCCGTCAGCCTTCAAGGCTTCCAAGTAGCGGTGCACGGCGTCTGGCCAAGTTGGCAGCGGCTTGAAGCCGTTCTTTTCCAGCTTGCTCTTGTCCAAACGTGAGTTGAACGGCCGTACAGCCTTGGAGAGGCCGTATTCTTCCGTGGTAACCGGGGTTACCTTGGTCTTGTAGCCAGCCTGGCGGTAGATTTCCTTGGTGAAATCGTACCAGCTGATATAACCGGTCTTGGTGCCGTTTTCATCATAGCCGCTGGCAGTTTCCGGCAATTCCGCGTTGGTTGCGTGGTAGTAGCCATACTTGTCGGTTTCGATCATGTCGACCAAAAGACGGGCCAAGTCCAAAGTGTAAGTTGGCGTACCGATTTGGTCGCTGACCACCTTGACTTCATCATGAGTCTTACCCACATTAAGCATGGTCTTGATGAAGTTCTTCCCGTTCAAGCCGAAGACCCAGGCGATGCGGACAATGAAGTACTTGTCCAAAGTTTCAGATACGGCAAGTTCCCCGCCCAGCTTGGTTTCCCCGTAAACGTTCATTGGCTTGTAGCCCTTGAAATCCGGGTCCCATGGCGTAGTGCCCTGGCCATCGAAAACGTAGTCAGTGGAGATGTAAACCATTGGCACGTCTAATTCCTTGGCTACGTTGGCGATGTTTTGGGTACCTTCAGTGTTAACCTTGCGGACAGCTTCAACCTTGTCGTCATCTTCAGCCAGATCAACCGCAGTCCAGGCAGCGCAGTGAACGATCACGTCCGGATTTACTTCCTTGATGGCCTTCTTTACGCCTTCTGCATCAGTAATGTCCAGGGAAACGTAAGGTGCAGTAGTAACAGCTGAGCCGTCAGCGATCCCGCTGTATTCTGGAACCAAGTCGCTGCCTACGCCTTCGTAGCCGCGCTTAGCCAATTCGTTCATCACGTCGTGGCCCAGTTGACCGTTGACGCCAGTTACGAAAACCTTCATGCTTTTTCCTCCCAATTAAAACTTGAAAGTGTCCTTAAGCCCTTGCCACTTTTGGTCCTTGTCGGACAAAGTCAGCTTAGTGCCGTCTTCCAAAGCGTAGCCGCTGGCGTCAGCTGAGCCTGGGTATTCGCCAACAACTTGTGGCCATTCAATCCCGATTTCAGGGTCGTTCCAAGCCATGCCGCCTTCATCGTTTGGGTGCCAGAAGTCGTTAACCTTGTAGCAGAATTCAGCTACATCGCTCAAAACCAGGAAGCCGTGGGCAAAACCTTCTGGAATCAAGAATTGCTTCTTGTTTTCAGCGGTCAGTTCAACCCCGTACCACTTGCCGTAGGTCTTGGAGTCGCTTCTCAGGTCAACGGCAACGTCGAAGACGTCCCCGCGAACGGCCCGGACCAGCTTACATTGCGGGAAGTGCTTTTGGAAGTGCAGGCCCCGCAAAACGCCCTTGGTTGAACTTGATTGGTTGTCTTGGACGAAGTTGATGTCAAAACCAGCTTCCTTCATGTCGTTTTCGTTGTAGGTTTCCATGAAGTAGCCACGGTCGTCCCCGTGAACTGCTGGCGTGATAACTGCCAGACCTTCAATACCGCCGACATTCTTTTCAACTTTGATTTGACCCATTTTTCTGATTCTTCTTTCTAAAAAACTAATACTTCAGCTTGCCTTCAGCCACCGCCTTGAGGTGCTGGCCGTAAGGGCTCTTGCCATAGTGCTTGGCTGCTTCCATCAACTTGTCTTCGTCGATCCAGCCGTGCACGTAGGCAATTTCTTCAGGAGCGGAGATGCTTACCCCAGTCCGTTCTTCCACCATCTTAACGAAGTTTGAAGCGTCTACCAGGCTCTTCATCGTCCCGGTGTCCAGCCAAGCATAGCCCCGGCCCAAAAGCTGGACGTCCAGGATGCCGTCGTTTAAGTACATCTCGTTCAAAGAAGTGATTTCCACTTCCCCGCGGGCACTTGGCTTAACCTGGGCAGCTCTTTCGCTCACGCCAGCCGGGTAGAAGTACAAACCAGTTACGGCGTAATTGCTCTTTGGCTGAGCCGGCTTTTCTTCGATGGAGATAGCGTGACCGTCCTTGTCAAATTCGACAACGCCAAAGCGTTCCGGGTCGTTGACGTAGTAGCCAAAAACCGTTGCCCGGCCGTTTTGCGCGTCTTTTGCGGCGTTTTCCAGCATGTCAGTAAAGCCGTTGCCGTAGAAGATGTTGTCACCCAAGACCATGGCGCAAGGTTCGCCGTTAATGAAGTCCTCGCCCAAGGTAAAGGCTTGAGCAAGGCCGTCTGGACTTGGCTGAACCTTGTAAGAGAGCTTGATGCCGAATTGTGACCCGTCGCCCAAAAGTTCCTTAAAGCGCGGCGTGTCAGCTGGCGTGGAAATGACCAAGATGTCCTTGATCCCGGCCAGCATCAAGGTTGACAACGGGTAGTAGATCATTGGCTTGTCGTAAACAGGCAAAAGCTGCTTACTGGTGACCAGGGTTAATGGATACAGACGAGTGCCTGAACCACCTGCTAAGATAATTCCCTTCATTTTTCTTCCTTGCCTCTTACTTTTCGTCTAAAACCTGCTTCTTGCCGTACATTTCCTGGTAGTAGTTCTGGTAGTCACCGGAGATGATGTTTTCCCACCATTCCTTGTTGTCCAGGTACCATTGGATGGTCTTCTTGATACCGTCCTTGAACATGGTTTCCGGCAGCCAGCCAAGTTCTTCGTGGATCTTGGTTGGGTCGATCGCGTAGCGTTGGTCGTGGCCCTTGCGGTCAGTAACGTGTTCGATCAAGGAGTAAGGCTTGCCCAGGTAGTCGCAGATCAGCTTGACAATGTCGATGTTGTGCATTTCGTTGTGGCCGCCGATGTTGTAGACTTCGCCAACCGTGCCCTTTTCCAAGATCAAGTCGATGGCCTTGCAGTGGTCTTCAACGTAGAGCCAGTCGCGGACGTTTTGGCCTTCACCGTAAACTGGCAAAGGCTTGTCGTCCAAGGCTCTTTGGATCATCAATGGGATCAGCTTTTCCGGGAATTGGTAAGGGCCGTAGTTGTTTGAGCAACGGGAAATAGTTACAGGCAGGCCGTAAGTTCTGCCGTAAGCCCCGACCAAAAGGTCAGCGCTGGCCTTTGATGATGAGTATGGGCTGGAAGTGTGCAGCGGCGTGTCTTCGTGGAAGAAGAGGTCTGGCCGGTCCAGCGGCAGGTCGCCGTAAACTTCGTCAGTTGATACTTGGTGGTAACGCTTGATGCCGTACTTGCGGCAGGCGTCCATCAAAACTGAGGTACCGATGATGTTGGTTTGCAGGAAGATTTCCGGGTTTTCGATTGACCGGTCAACGTGGCTTTCAGCAGCGAAGTTGACAACAACGTCCGGGTGTTCTTCTTCAAAAAGCTTGTAGACGCCTTCGCGGTCGCAGATGTCCAGCTTGACGAAGCGGAAGTTTGGCTTGTCCATGACATCTTTCAAGGTTGACAGGTTGCCCGCGTAAGTCAGCTTGTCCAGGCAGATGATCTTATAGTCTGGGTGCTTCTTCATCATGTAGAAGACAAAGTTGGAGCCGATAAAGCCGGCACCACCGGTAACGATAATTTTCATGTAATGAACCTCCGAGTTCAAACTAAGCAATTTTTTCTCTTGACTGACTCAAAGTATAAAACATGACGTTACGTAAGCTTCAATAGGCAAAATAAAATAACTGCCGTTTTTTAAAAATGGCAGTTATTTGCGGCAGATAAAGGTCCCGGCGTCTTTAGTAATGTGGAAGCCCCCGGCGACTTCATCTTCAACGAATTGCTTAAACTCCTGGTAGCGGTCGAGCAGAAGCGCGTTCTGGTTGCCGTGGCAGGACAAGATATAAGAAATAACTGGTTCTGCTTCGTCTAAGTCGATGGCGTCAGCGTAGCGCCGGCAGGTTACTTGGGCAAAAAATGGAGCCAGGATCTCTTCCCCGTTGTCTAAGCCGAAGCGGTCGTAGAGGTTGACGGAAGAGAGGACGATTTGGGAGTTGAACTCCTGGACCAGGTCAGTGATTTCGTGCATGTGGCGCTTGCTGTAAGTTGACGCGCAGAAGCGGCCACCTTTTTTCAAAACTCGGCGGACTTCTTTAAGGACCTGGGGGATGTCATCGCAGTAAAAAAGCATGTGGTTGGCGACGACCAGGTCAAACTCTTCATCGGCAAAAGGCAAGTGAGCCGCGTCGCAACGGTCATAGGAAAAGCGGCTGTCTTCCCCGATTTCTTTTTTGGCATCGGCCAGCATCCCTTCTGAAATGTCGGTCAAGATGACCTGGCAGTCCTCCGGCAGGCGGTCGTGGCTAGTGGCCCAGAGTTCGCCATTGCCGCAGCCGATCTCTAAGATTTTTAAACCAGGGACCAAGTCCAGCTGGCGGAAAAGCCAGGGGAACCAACCCTCCTTGTTCATGGAGTAGTCCCGGTGCAGGCGGATCCGGGCAGAGATGTTGGTGGCGTTCTGGTACTGGGTCTTGAGGCTCTGGGTCATGGTTGACCGGTGGAGCAGTTCCAGCATCCGGCTCCAATCAACCGGCTTGCCGGCCTCCAGGGTTTGGGTGGTTGAGTCGATGGCGGCTTCAACGGCAGTCATTTCTTCAATCCGCTCTTCCACCAGGCGCCGCTGGATCTGCAGGGAATCCAGGAGGCGGCGCCTGTCGCTGGTCCCCAAAGTCAGGCCGCGGATTTCCCCTAAGGAAAAGCCCAGGTATTTTAACAGCAGGATCTGCTGGAGCTTGGCGAAGTCAGCGTCGCTGTAACGTCTGGCCCCGCCCTTGCTTCTGGCTGAAGGCTTGAGGAGGTTCTGCTGGTCATAGTAGCGGATCGTTCTAACGGACACATGGGCCCGCTTGGCGAATTCGCCGGATGTGTAGTAGTCGGTCATGGCGGCTCCTTTCTGCCTTTGATTATAACCGATTTTTTCCAGACAAAAATACCCTTGAGCTCAAGCTGGAGTTCAAGGGTAAAGTTTTGGCTAGTTCATGGTGAAGTGGAGGGCGTTGTCGACCTTGCTGGCGATAACGTCGTATTCCAGGGGATGCGGCCGGAAAAGATTGTCAATCATCGTATAGGTCAAGCCTAGGCAGAAGGTTTCCACGAAATCCTTGGCCTGCTGGTTATAATCTGCTCCTTCTTCTTCAATGATCTGCTTGAGCAAGACGGCAATGTGGCTGGAAATTTCTCCAACCACATCAACCTCCGTCTGGCTTGCATATACGCTCTTGTAGAAATCCTTGTTCAATTCGATCCCGTAAAAGACCAAAAAGATGATTCCTTCCCAATCCAGGTAGCCGATATTGCTCTCGATATCGTTTTCCATCATCGACTTGATAGTATAATCCAAAAGATCGAACTTGTCCTTGAAGTTCTCGTAAAAAGTCTGCCGCCTAATCCCGCTCTTCTTCATGACCTTGGCAACACTGACATGGTTAAAGCCGTTTTTGGCCACCTCATCTTTAAAAACTTGCGAGATGTGCAGCTTTAAACTTTCTGACATAGCGCACTCTTTATTTTAACAGAGCCTGCAGGCCGCTGGCTAAAAGACCGCCAGCGATTGGCCCCAAAACAGGAACCCAGGCATAAGCCCAGTTAGCTCCGCCCTTGTTTGGCACTGGCAAAATTGCGTAAGCCAGACGAGGTGAGAAGTCACGGGCCGGGTTCAAGGCAAAGCCAGTCGTTGAGCCCAAAGCCTGGCCGACCACCATGATCAAGAAACCGACGATCAACGGCTTCAAGCCTTGGGTGAAGTTGCCCAGGTTGAGCAGGGTAAAGACAAAGACAAAAGTCGCGATCGTTTCACTCAAGAAGTTGAAGAAAGGATTGTTGATGGCTGGGCCAGTCGCAAAAATCCCTACGCTGTTGCCTTCGTCAGCCTTGGTCGCCTTGAAGTGCGGGTAGTAGTGCAGGATTACCAGTGCTGCCCCGACAAAAGCACCCGCGAATTGTCCCAGCAAATACGGCATTACCTGGCTCCATGGGAAGAAGCCGAAGGCCGCGAAGCCAATTGTTACCGCTGGATTGAGGTGGCCTTGTGAGCCAAATTGGCCAGCCACGTAAACGCCGAAAGTTACTGCCATGCCCCAGGCCAGGGTGACAAACAGCCAGCCCTGCCCCTTGGCATAAGCCTTATTCAAGCTGATGCCGGCCCCACAACCAACACCCAGCACGATCAAAATCATCGTTCCTAAGAACTCTCCTAAAAAGCCGCTCATTTTAGTCATCTCCTTTAATTTTCAAAGGCGCCAGCTGGCTTTCAAGTTCAGCCAAGCCAACGCCGGCCTGCAAGAGCGAAGCCGCCACATAAGAGCCTTCGATCAAGGCCACGTCATAAACGCGGACCTTTTTTTCGGCAAACTCCCCGGCCATGTCCAGATTCATTCTAGCACTGCCCAGGTCGTAAAAAGCCAGCAGCTCGTCAGCAGCATTTTCTTCAATTGCCTGCCCAATTTTTTCCATACTTGTCCCAATATCGCCGTCATCAGTACCACCAGCAAAGGTGATCGGCACGTCAGCCGCTACCTGCTTGAGCAGTTTTGGCAAACCAGCCGCGATTTCTGGCACATGGGACACGATCAAAATACCATAAGTCATCTTAAGCCTCCGCTTCCAGCAAGGCCGTAAAGAGGTAGCCGCTAGACACTGAACCTGGGTCCAAGTGGCCAATTGACCGCTCACCTAAGTAAGATGCCCGCCCCTTTTTGGCTTGCATCGGCTTAGTGCTTTCAACTGCCTCTTGAATGAGGTCGTCAGTTAAGTTGCCCTTGGCTAAAGCCGGTACGACCGCTGACCAAACATCGACCATGGTCTTATCGCCAGGTTCAGCACCGCCCCGCTTCTTGATTCCCAAAAGGGCTGCTTCTGTCAATTTCGCCAGGTCAGTTTCACTGGCGCTCAGCTTGGCCATTTCCAAGAAGGCAGTCCCGTAGAGGGGGCCTGAAGCCCCGCCGACCTTGCTGATAAGAGACATCGCTACCAGCTTTAAGGCAGAGGTCAAATCAGCCGGCTTTTTAGTCTGCAAGGCTTCTTCAACCGCGGCCATCCCTCTGGCCATGTTATTGCCGTGGTCCCCGTCGCCAATCGGAGTGTCCAGGTCACTTAAGTAAGCCTTGTTGGCTTCGATTTTTTCCGCAAAAATTGCCATCCACTTGTCTAAAAGTTCTGTCGTCAGTTCCATTTTTTGCTCCCCCTTACCAAGCGATCGTCTCAACTGGGTAGTTCAAGTAGTCCAGCCACTTGTCATCGGCGATTTCCATCACCGTCAAGGAAATCCCGGCCATATCGATAGAGGTCATGTAGTTGCCAGCCTTGGTGAAGACAGGTTTAATGCCCTTAGTGTCCAGCCAGTCCAAGACATCCTTGCTGAAAATGTATTGTTCCATGAGTGGAGTTGCCCCCATCCCGTTAACCAAAACGGCGTACTTCTTGTCAGCAGACAATTTCAAGCTTTCATCGATCTTGCTGAGCAGTTCTTGGGCCAGGTCTTTGGATGGCTTGATCTTTTCTCTGCGGTAGCCTGGTTCGCTGTGAATCCCGACCCCGTATTCAATCTCGTCGTCAGCTAAAACGAAGCCTGGCTTGCCAACTTCTGGAACCGTAGCTGCTGACAAGGCAACACCAATCGTGTTGATGTGTGGCAATACTGCCTTGGCTAATTCTTCAATCTCATCCAGGCTGGCACCTTGATCAGCAGCCGCACCTAAGATCTTGTGCATAAAGACGGTCCCGGCCACCCCGCGCCGGCCTTGAGTGTAAAGGCTGTTTTCCACGGCGATGTCGTCGTCAACCACGATAGAGCGGACTTCGATGTCGTCCATAGCGGCCAAATCCTTGGCCATGTCAAAGTTCATCACGTCACCAGAATAGTTCTTGACGATCAAGAAGACGCCCTTGCCTTGGTCAGCTGCCTTAATGGCTTCGTAGATCTGGTCTGGAGTCGGGGAAGTAAAGACTTGCCCGCAAACAGCCGCAGTCAGCATCCCTTTGCCAACATAACCAGCGTGAGCTGGTTCATGGCCGCTGCCACCGCCGCTGACCAGACCAACCTTGCCGGTCATTGAGTCCTTGTCGCTGCGGACTAAGGCAGTTGTGCCAGGAATCCGTTCAACGTATTGCGGGTACATTCCGGCTAAGCCAGTTACCATTTCTTCAACAACATTGCTTGGGTCATTAATGATCTTTTTCATCGGAAAAACCTCCTTACTTCTTCCAACTTGTTTAATCACATCATATATTGTAAGCGTTATCTTTTCAACGGACAATTTTCAGAACTTGTCCGGTCAAGCGGCTTAATCACTACTCCCGTCTACTTCCGTGCTTAAATTCCAGCAAGACCCGGTTGCCAAGCAGATATAAAATCACAAAGTAACCGGGGATGGCCCAGAGGGCTGACCAAAAGACCGTCGCTCCTGGCCCTAGTCCCTTAGCTAAAGCAGCTTGGCAAACCAAGTAAACATAGAGGCAGCCGAGCAGGCTGCTGGCCAGCTTTTTCCCGCTGGGCAAGAGGCGGGCTGACTTTTTCGCCAAAAAGTAACAAGCCAGACAAGTCACCAGGTCGGCAAGTAAGGTTGCTAGCGCCGCCCCCGCCTCCTTAAAGGCCGGGATCAGCAGGAAGTTCAAGCAAATATTGACTACAGAAGCGATGCTGATTGCCAGCAAAGCCGCCTTCTCCTGCCTAGCCGGAACTAAAACCGCCGCCATGTAAAACCAAGCCAAAAGTGAGAAGACCAAGGCCAATCCCAGAAGCTTCATGGCCCCCGCGGCTGGCGCGAAATCTAAGTCCGCGGTTAAAATGACAACCTCCTCGCCTAAGGCAAACAAGGCGCAGGCAGCCGGCAAGGCCAGCGTCACTAACAAATCCGCAATCTGCCGGGCCAATTTTTGAAAAAGCACTCCGCCCTTTTGCCCATATAAGCAAGCCAGACGCGGCACGGTAACAATGATGACAGCACCTAACAATTGCTTAAGCAGGGCCGTGACCTTGCTGGCCACTGAGTAAAGGCCCACATAATAGTCGCTGGTCATCACACCCATCTGGGCTACATCCGCGCTTACATAAAGCAGGTTGACCAGAGCGTTGGCGAATAAGACGAGGATAGGCAGGAGGTGCTTTTGCCAAGAAAAATGCCAGGTCAAAGACCAGGTGCAGTACTTGCCCAGCCGCATAAAGTTGATCAAGTTGGCCCCCGCACTGCCCGCCACCGTAGTCCAAGCATATAACAATAGATCGCTTTCATCCTTGACATATGTCAAGAGCAGAATCAGAGACAAAACTTGAAAGCAAATGTTACGCAGAGCCAGGTAGCCGTATTCCTCATGAATCGCGTAGAGCCACTCGCAGCCCAAGGTCGTAAAAATAATGTTGGAACTTAGTGTCCAAATCAGCGGTCCATATTCTCTTAGCTTACTGGAAAAAAGCAGACAGGCCGCCAGACCCAAGTAAGCCAGCAAGGTCGAGGCCAGGTTGATGACCAGGACTTCCGAAGCAAAACGGGACAGCTCTTCCGGGTCATCCCGCTTTTTTGCCCCTTCCCTAACCCCATAGGCGTAGATGCCCAGGCCCGCCACTAGCGCCGCCCAGCTGACAATCGTGGCCGCGAAGTCGTACTGACCCAGTTGGTCAACCCGCAAGATCCTGGCCAAATAAGGGTAGGTCACCAGGGCACAGACTAAGCGGGTCCCCGTCTGCAGGCCGCTGGCCAAGGCGTTGCGGGACAGCGATTTCTTAGCTTTTTCCATCTGTCACCTCTCTCTATTTCTCTTGTTTTCTTTAGCTTTCCTTGTTACTTTTGCAAAAAATCACTGGTCAAGCCCAAAGCCACCGCCAGAAAGACTCCCGAGGCGCTGGTAAAAATCGGGTTGCCCAAAGAACTAATCAGGAAAAAGGCAATAATCCCCAAGGCTCCTGCCCGCGCTTGCCCTGGCGGCACCTTTTTCAAGCAGTAGGCAAACTGGGCAACTAGCCAGTACACATACAGGCAAGCACCAAAGAGGCCAAACTGGGCTAAGAGCATGGGCCAGAAGTTGTCGTTCATGGCAAAGCCCGTCTCCGGGGCCAAAGCATAGTCATGGTGAAAACCAAAGCGGACGTAAAGGGGGGAGTAGTGCTTAAAGGCCTGGTCTGACCCGTAAGTCGCCAAACCGCTGCCTAAAGGAAAGCAGTCCCGCAAAACAATCAAGGAATGCCGGAGCAATTTCGACCTGACCGTCTCGCTGAAAAAGTACTCCTTGACCTGGGGATAGCCCAGGCAAAAAGCCATGAAGGCCGCACTGACGCCTTTTCTCCAGGTCAGCTGGATTCCCTTTTTCTCAAAGTGCAGGCATAAAAGCAAGATCCCGCTGGCCCCGATTCCCCCAGCCCGCAAGGTCATGGCCACAGTTGCCAGGTACAAAAGGAGCCAGACCTTGCCACAGCTAAGTCCGCACTTATTTTCCCTGCCCTTTTTTCCGCTTTTTTCACCCAGCATGATCAGCACTAAAGAGACTAGCAGGACCTCGTTTAAGGCCGCCGGGTTCTCATAGATAAACTTATAAGACCGGATCCCATAGCGAAGGTCGTAGCTAAAGCCCAGGTCAACCGCCAGATTGACAATACCTCCTAGGAAAGCAATTAAAATAAAGCATTTGCTGGAAAAAAGCAGGTTGCTCACAATCGTCCTTTTTTCCCAAGGCCGGAGGACGCAGCTGACATAAAAGAGGACCGAGGGCAGCTTGACCAGTTTAAAGGCGTCGGTTAAAACCGGCATCCCGCTGATTAGCCCCGACATCCCGTTCGAGATTATCCCCAGGCTTTCCACAAGGGCCAGGGCAAAGCCGGCTTTTAACAAAAGCCCCGCTTTTCCCTTGCTCAGACTTTTGGTCATTAGCGCACAAACGATCCCGATCAGGCAAAAAACGGCCAAAATTTCATCCTGGCTGTCGACCAAAGGGATGGGAAAAAGTTGATTCAAGCAGGCAAAACACAGCATCTGCCCGCTTAAGTAGAGGGTGACCAGGTTCTGCCGGCGCAAGCGGACTACCATACTAGCGCTTAAGGACGTACTTACGATACCGCCGGCTCCAAATGAAGGTCCAATAAGCCAGCTTCACCCGGGCTTCGCCCTTTAGGCTGAAGCCGTTATAGCGCTTGATCTCCCCCATGGTCACATTAAAGCCCGGCTCTTTAGCATAGAATCCGTCCTTACCAATAAAGTAAGAATCGCTCTGGTAAAAATTCTGCCGCATCCGCCTTTTCGGAAAATGCAGGTAGGCCAGCTCCTCATAGTTCATTTTCCCGCCGGCAAAGTAGGCTCGGTAAACCCGGCCTTTTTCATAAAAGAAGACCTGGCGGGCGCTGTTCAGCTTTTTCTTCTCCCGCCCCTGCAAGTACGACTTGGTCCGCCGCATCTGCTCGCGCCAAGAGTAGATGTCGGCGAAGTCCCGCTTTAAACAGCACTTGGCGCCGAGTTTTGTAAACTTTTTCTGAATCCCTTCCACCTCGTCAAAAACGCAGGGCAGGTCTGTCTGGAAAACTTCCCGGTAATTCAGCCCGCCCTTGGCCACGAAGCGGAGGTTGTTGGCCAAAGTATTGCGGAAGACCGTCAGATGGCCATGTTGGTAGACCTTGTCGTATTTTTCCAGCAATTTCTCCGGCAAAAATTTCTCCAAGTCCCCCATAACCTGGTCCAAATCGCAGTGGCCCCAATAGCGGTAGTCCTTGAGCCAGTCGGACAGAAGCCAGCCAAAGGCCGGCCGGTAGTCGCAGATTTTGTAGGGCGAGTGCAGCCGGATCTGAAAGCCCAGCTTCTTTTGGAACTTTTCCCGCAAGTCCGCCAAAGTCAGGTACTTGACCTGGAGATTGGCCGGGGGATTTTTGACCAGCTGGTCGGTGGCCAGAATAAAGTCAGTTGCCGGATTTTCCTTAACCGATCTGAAGAACAAATCCGCGTAGGCCGGCAAAGGCCCAAAGTAACAAATCACTAAGGCCAGTTTCTTCTTTTTAGCCATTTTTGCCTCCTTTCACGACTTGGGCATAATAGGTCCCTTTTTGCAAAAACATCCCCGGCGGAAACTTGTAAGACAGCTTATGGATGCTAGTTTGGTCTTTAATCGCCTGCCAAAAATCCGGTTCATACTGGTCAAACAAGCGCAGGCCTAACAAATGCGGGGCCCCGCTGTCCACAGGGATTACCTTCGCGAAGTCTTTTGGACAGGCCTCAGCCGCCAGCTGGAAAAAGATGTGGAAAATATAGTAGTCAAGCAACTTGTCATGCCTTCTCCAGTAAGCATAGAGCAGGTCCCGGGTGATCAAAAGCAGCCTGTTTCTTTTCGGGGCAACCAAGAGCCAGTTGGACATGGGGATGGCTTGCCCGTCCCTGCCCGGCTTGACGATCTGGTAGGCAAAGAGGCGGTTTTTAAACAGAAAATCCGGCAAATCCCCGCTGTAAAAAACGGTCGCGTCCGTCCAGATGCCCCCGTAATTGATCAAGAGCTCCAGCCGGATCAAGTCGGCCAAATGCGCGCCATCTATAATTCCGCGCTTAATTTTCGCCTGGATTTCCTGGGGAAAAGTCACATAGTCCCGGTAGTTGTCTTCCGTGATCAAGGTCAGCTTCCCCCTCCCCGCGTAAGCCGCCAAAGCTGATTTATAGCAGTGTCTGACAACTTGCGGGGCTTCCGCCAAGCCTTGCAGCCAGCAGAACCAGACATAGGGCTGGTCATTTTCAGATTTACTTTTATCCTTCTCTTTTTCCCCAGCATCTTTGTGCAGCTTAACCAAATGGTCAAGCTCCTTCCGGTACCGCCTGGCCAGCTTCTCCTTGACCCGGTACTGGGCGCTGAGGCGGAGGATCTCCAGGGCCTTTTCTTTCGTTCCAAGCAGAAGCAGCTGCCCTGCCGCCAGGGGCAGGTTGCCGGCCGCGGCGTACTGGCGGACCAGGTCCCAGCCTCCTTGCTGTTTAATGAGCTTGCGCAGGTCGCGTGTTTTCATTGGTCATCTCCTTCGCGTGAAATTTTGTAAGCAATAAATTAGCACACAAGTGCAGGATTGTACAAGACCATTTCCCGTTCTTCCGGATTCCGTGCTTATTTTTTACTGACTTTGTGAAAAAATCCCCCGCCTTTTTGCGGCTGTCGCCTAATAGGAAAAAATCTTCTTTTCAGAAATTTCCAGCAACTTTTTGCACGAGGAGGAAAGAATTTCTTAAGTTTTCCAGACTTGACGGGCCATATTTTGGCCTGCTAAATTATTTGACTACAAAGCAAAAAACGAATTTTGAAGGAGGCAGACATGCGAAAACTCACAATTAGCGAGATACAAGCGGTCGAACTGGACAATCTCCAGATAATTGACCGGATTTGCCAAGAGCAGGACCTGACCTACTACCTGGCCTACGGGACCCTCTTAGGCGCCGTCCGCAACCAGGACTTTATCCCCTGGGACGATGACACCGACATCTGGATGCCCCGGCGGGATTACGAGGCCTTCATCGCTTACTGCGAAAAAGACCTTCCTGCTCCCTACCGGATCGCGACCCGGGAAAACAGCCCGGGCTATCCCTATGGCCTGGCCCGCTTTAGCAACCAGGACTACGAGTTCGTTTCCACCAAGCCCGCCGAGCAGTTTTCTGCCGGCATCTTCACCGACATCTACCCCTTGGACGAAAACGGCTCTTCCTACCCGGTGGCCCGCCAGCTCTACCGCCGCTGCAAGCTGGTCAACATGGCCTACTACGCCTACGCGGCGACCTGGCCCCAGAACTTTTTGACCAAAAGTGCCCACCAAATTTACAAAAAGGCGGTTGACCGGATCTGGGGCGAGGGCTTTGCCCAGGCCGTTGATGAAAAAATCCAGCGGATCATTTTTACCAAAACGAAAGAGGGCCGGCAGAAGGTCGGCGTCCCGGCCTGGCCGGATGGCGGGGTCCACATGCTGGAGAAAAAACACTTCGGGGAGGGCAAGTACGCCCCTTTTGCCGGGTCCAGCTTCCGCGTTCCGGCTGATCCTGCTCCCATCTTGCGGGAATACTACGGGGACTATGAGAAATTGCCCCCGGCTAAGGACCGCGCTCCCCACCACGACTACAAGATCTATCCCAAATAGTCTTTTAACCATAAGCAGAATTTTTGGTGCAATTAAAAGATGTCATTTTATCTTATCCATCAGCCATGCTAAGCTGTTAGGACAAGATATATCACGAGTTTTTTAGAAAAAGAAGGTGACCACATGTCCTACTTAAGTCAGCGGGCAGTCACGGCGATTGCCGTCTTTTTCCAAGCTGACCCTGATGAACTGAATTTCGTGCCTTTACACAAGGGCATGACCAACCACTCCTTCCGCCTGGATTATGGCGGAAAAAGCTACCACTTCCGCCAGCCCAGGCGGGGCCGGCAAATTATCGACCGAAAGCAGGAAGCCGCGGTCTACCAGGCCATCGCCCCCTACAATTTCTGCGACTCCCCCCTGTACCTGGACCCGGAAACGGGCTTTAAGCTCAGCCCCTTTTTGCCCCAGGCCCGCTCTTGTAACCCGAAAAAAGAAGGTGACCTAGTCCGCTGGGTGCAAAAAGCCAAGTGCCTGCACCAGGCCAAGATCGAAGTCCCGCATAGCTTCGACCTCTTTGCCCAGATCAAGCAATACGAGCAAATCCGGGGATCCCGGCCCTCCCTTTTTCCCGACTACCAGGAAATTAAGAAGCAGATTTTTAGCTTAAAGCCCTACTTAGACACAGTGCCAAAGGAAAGTTGCCTGACCCACCTGGATCCGGTGGCCGATAACTGCCTTTTTTACCAAGAAGGCGGACAAAGCAAACTGCAATTAACCGACTGGGAGTACGCGGGGATGCAGGACCCGCACGTGGACCTGGCCATGTTTGCCATCTACGCCGGCTATGAAAAAGCGGAACTTGACCATTTGCTAGATTTGTATTTTGACCAAAAGTGCCCGGAAGGCATCAAGAGCAAGATCTACTGCTATATGGCCATCTGCGGCCTGCTCTGGTCCAACTGGTGCGAGGCCTTCCAGCCTAAGCAGGCCCTGGGGCCTTACGGCCGGCGGCAGTACCGCTATGCCAAGGAGTATGCGGCAATAGCCTTGAAAAGAACGGGGGTGGCCTGATGACGCGCGCCGACAACGCGGTAATCTTGGCCGGCGGGACCGGGGCCCGTTTTGCTCCCCTGTCTTATGAAAAGCCCAAGGGGCTGATCGAGGTCAAAGGGGAAGTCCTGCTTGAGCGGCAAATCCGCCAGCTACAAGCGGCCGGAGTTAACGACATCTACATCGTTACCGGCTACAAGAAGGAGCAGCTTTTTTACTTAAAGGGCAAGTACGGAGTGAAATTAATCGACAATCCTGCCTATGCCCGGCAAAACAGCGCGGCCAGTCTCTGGCTGGCCCGGGGCGTGATCAGAAACAGCTTCATCTGCTCAGCAGACAACTACTTTTTGTCCAACCCCTTCCGCCTGGGCCTGGAAAAGGCCGGCAGCTACTATGCCGGTCAGTACAGCCAAGGAGAAACTGATGAATGGGGCATCGCGACTGACCGGGAGGGCTATATTGACCGCGTGACCAAGTCAGCGAAAAATTCCTGGTACATGCTGGGCCATGCCTTTTGGCGGGAAGACTTTTCCCGGCGCTTTTTTCAAATCATGGAGAAAAAGGTGGACGCGGCCAGCGGCAAGTATTGGGAGGAGATTTTTGCCGAGAACTTAGACCTGCTCAAGATGCGGCTGGCCAGGTTCCCGGCCGGCAATATCCAGGAATTCGACAGCCTGGAAGACTTGCGCCAGTTCGACAAGTCCTACCAAGAGGATTCCCGGTCCTATATCTTGAAAAAATGCGCCAAAATTCTAGCTACCAAAGAAAGCGAATTAGACCGGATCAAGCCCATCAAGGGCCGGGGCAACGAGGCGATTGGCTTTCACTTCCGCCATGACGGGCGCCTGTATTGCTACCTCTACCAGCTGGGCCGGGTCATCCGCTGCCAGCGGCTGGGGCATCCCTATTAAATAGGAAGGAAGGCGATCATGTTAGCGGGAATTTTAGCTGGTATTACTTGGGCCATCGAAACCCTGCTCTTAGGCGGGGCGGTGGCTCTGCCGGTTTTCAGCCGGGATTTAGAGGCCGCCTTTTTAGCCCCTTTCGTCTGCGCCTTTTTCCATGACAGCCTCTCTTGCTTCTGGCTGTGGGGGCAGAGATTAGCGTCCGGGGAAAGGTCTGCCTGGAAGAATTGGCAGAAAGGAGCCGGCTGGATTGTGTTAGCCGCGGCGGTTGGCGGCCCGGTCGGGATGACGGGCTATGTTTTAGCGGTCAAATTCATGGGGCCAGCTTTAGGGGCCGTAGCCTGCGCCCTTTTTCCAGCGGTTGGAGCCCTCCTGGCCCAGCTGCTATTGGGAGAAAGGCTCCCCCTCTCCCGCTGGGTCTGCCTTTTGGCGAGTTTAGCCGGAGTATATGGCTTGACTACTAGCGGGCAAGTGACTGAAGACAATATAGTCTTGGGCCTGGCCAGCGCTATTATGTGCGCCGGCGGCTGGGGCTTGGAGGCAGTGATTTTGGCCAAGTGCTTTAAGGGCGGGATCAAGACCGGGCAGGCCTTGCAGATTAGGCAGACTACGGCAGCCGTAATTTCGGGGATGCTGTTGCTTACGGCCTTACAGGCAGGAGACTTTGTGGGCGAGCTAATGGCCAAGGGGCCGGGGAAGCTGGGCCTGCTGCTCTTAGGCGCCAGCGCTATGGCTACGGCCTCTTACTTCTGTTACTACAGGGCTATTAAGCAAGTTGGGCCAAGCAAGGCGATGGCTTTGAACGTGACCTACGCGGCCTGGGCCTTTCTCTTTACGGTTCTGGCGGGCGGCCGGGATTTGGTCAACTGGCAGATTATCTTTTTCGCCGGCCTGGTCTTTGCCGGCAGCATCTTGACGGCGGCGGACTGGCGGGCATTGTTTAAGCGAGGTGATGACTGATGGAAAAAATCGACTACCGGAAAGTAAAGGGGCGGCTGGTCTACCGGACGGCCAGCCGCTTGCTGGATTTGGGCTTGAGCAGCTTAGGCCTTGCCCTCTTCTCTCCCCTGCTTTTATATTTGGCGGTAAAGATCAAATTAGAAGACGGCGGGCCGGTTTTATATTCGCAAACCCGCCTGGGTCAAGACGGGCAGGCTTTTAAAATCTGGAAGTTCCGCTCCATGATCGAGGGGGCGGACCAACTGAAAAAAGATTTACTGGAGAAAAATGAGATTGCGGGTGCCATGTTTAAGATCAAAGACGACCCAAGAGTGACCAAAATCGGGAAGATGATGCGGCGGCATAGCTTGGATGAACTGCCGCAGCTGGTCAATGTGCTTAAGGGCGAGATGGCCTTGATCGGTCCCCGGCCGCCCCTGCCGGAAGAGGCCAGGCAGTACAGCGCATATGACTGGCAAAGGCTCTTGGTCAAGCCGGGATGCTCGGGCCTGTGGCAGGTGGAGTGCCGGAACGAGGGTGATTTTGACCAGATGGTGCAATTAGATATCAAGTACATCAACCAGCGGTCCCTGTGGCTGGATTTGCGGTTGATTTTTAAAACCCTTGGCCTGCTCTTTAAGCCAACGGGGATGTGAGGAGGGATTTTTCTGAAAGAGAGACATGTATTTATTATCGGTTCTAAGGGCCTGGGCTCTTATGGCGGCTATGAGACCTTCGTCAAGCAGCTCCTCAACCAGCACGCGGATCATGAAAAGATCCAGTACCATGTGGCCTGCAAGGAAAACGGGGATGGCGCCATGGAAGGCAGCCGCATCCGCTTTAAGTACCGGGGCGCGAATTGCTATAAGATCCGGGTACCGGAAAAGCTGGGTCCGGCGCAGGCGATCTATTATGACCTGGCGGCCTTAGACTATGGGATCGATTATTGCAAGCAGCATGAGATTGAGGGGCCGATTTTTTACATCCTAGCCTGCCGGATCGGGCCTTTTATAAAGAAGTACGTGAAGCAGATCCACCGCTTAGGCGGACAGGTCTTCATCAACCCGGACGGGCATGAATGGCGGCGGGGCAAGTGGCCCTGGCTGATCCGGAGATACTGGCAAGTGTCAGAAAGATTGATGGTCAAAAATTGCGACCAGGTGATCTGCGATTCGATTGCGATTGAGCGCTATATTTTAAAGAACTACGGCAAGTACCGGCCGGAGACTGCCTTCATCGCTTATGGCAGCCAGCTGGCGGCCAGTCCATTAAGCGATAGCGACCAGCTTTTTAACAATTGGCTGAAGGAGAAAAAATTACGGACAGGACAGTACCACTTGATCGTGGGCCGGTTTGTGCCGGAGAATAATTTTGAGACGATGATCAGGGAATTTATGGCGAGCAAGAGCCGGAAGGATTTGGCCATTATCACCACGGCTAACGAGCGTTTTTTGGCAAAACTAGAAGAGAAATTGCACTTCAAGCAAGACCCGCGGATCAAGTTCGTGGGCACGGTTTACGACCAGGATTTGCTTAGAAAAATCCGGGAAAATGCCTACGCCTACCTGCACGGGCACTCAGTCGGCGGGACTAATCCGTCGCTTCTGGAGAGCCTTAGCAGCACCAAGCTAAACCTGCTCTATGACGTTGCCTTCAACCAGGAAGTTGCCAGAAAAGCTGGTCTTTACTGGAATAAGGAGCCGGGAAGTTTGCGGCGGTTAATCGAGAAGGTTGAAGGCTTCAGCCAGCAGGCGGTTGAAGACTTTGGCCAGGCGGCCCGGGGGCGGGTCGCGCATGCCTACAGCTGGCCCACGATTGCCGGGGAATACGAAGAATTGTGGCTGAAATGAAGAAGGCCCGCATCCATGATTGGGTGCGGGCCTTACTGATTCTATTTAGTGTAAGGCAAATCGTTTACTCTTTCGGAATAGTGTTAAGTGGCCGAATGCGTTCCCTTGCTCTTTTGAACCCAAGGTAATAACATAATGTATACCAAGAGAAAGGAGCGATTAACATGGACAAGGGATTTGACGTCTTTAGGGTTTCAAACTTTGTAATCGATACTGCTAAGGAAAACAATATCGAATTAACCAATTTAAAGCTTCAGAAGATTTTGTTCTTCTTGCAGGGATTCTACCTGCACAAGTACAAAACTCGCTTGATAAATGGAGAATTTGCCAAGTGGCAGTATGGCCCCATAGAAAGAGAGGTTTACGACTGCTTTAAATCAAATGGGTCTTCACCGATTCATGATGAAGCCTTTGACTTTTCACTCGATACTTTGACGATTATACCTATTCCTCCTATTTCTGTAGCTGACGTTGGCCGCGATATTTTTCCTAAGCTTAAATCGGAACTACTGAAGTTGCTTGAGATCCCGACTTGGAGACTGATGGAATTGACTCATAACGATTCTAGTTGGTCAAACTATCAGGATGAAATAAAGAACTATTCAGCTGCTGACTATACCAATCAGGAGATCGAAAGCTGCTATATCAACAACTTCGATTCACAATACTGCGAGGCTTAAGCCCATGGCTTCACGAATCTCTGATCAGCAAATCATAAATCACTCTATTGACACTTTTGTAGAATATATAAGCAGCAAAAGAGCTAACCAAGACAAGGTAATAAATGCCCTCACTACGTTTTGCAAAACGGAAAACCTTGCTAGAGCATATCCTGAAATAAGCAAGAAAATATATGCTCTATCCCCAACTAGCTTTACCAATCTTGAAAAATTCATGGGAATTACTACTGGCAACAAGAGCAATGAAAGCCATTTCGATAGTCTTTCACAAGGAATTAAAGAATTTGTTGATATCAGTAAGACGGACAATCTTAGACGGCTTGAACGTCATATAAAGCTAAGCTGCTACCAGCGTGACTACATCAACAGTACTGCCCAAAGCGCAAACGATGCAGCTGAGAAGGCTGTCAAGAACTCCAAGAAGGCACAACAGAAAGTAAAAAGCATCTACTCAGAGTTTGTCGGGATCTTAGGAATCTTTACAGCAATGTCCTTCGCCATGATGGGCTCCGTCGAGATTCTTGGAAATCTGTTTAGCGACTTAAAGAATCTGTCTAGCGCTTCTCTGGGATATGCCTTCATAGTTGGTGGCGTGTACCTAATCGTCATCTACTTGATAATTTTGATGCTGTTTATCGGCATTAAGAAGCTTTTTGCCGATGGGGAATATCAAATTGATCTTAAATTTTGCATATCGCTTTCGATAGTTTCCATTGTATTTTTCACCGTGGGAATTGTGCTGCTCAATACACTGCACTTGACGTAATGGGTTAAAGTCCATAAAAGATAAAAGTTCTCTGCTCCGTTAGAAGTGAAGTCTAACAGTTGCAGAGAACTTTTTAATGCTATTTAATTCTGTACCCGGCTGGTACCATCACTGTAGTTCAAAACAACGCCGGGCTGGACATTGAAGACATAGACGTTAAAGGAAACCGCGTTGCTGCCAACAGACTTGGCCTCCATTTGAACGCCACGGGCCAGAAGCTCATCGCCTTTAAAGATTGGCTTAACCCGGTAGCGGACATAGTTATTTGAAGATTCCTTCAAATAGTCAGCTACTTCATTTTCGTATGGCAGCATCCCCGATACGTTCATTTCTTCCGTACCAGTGATTAGGTTCTTCGGGTTGTTATTCTGCCCAGTCAACTGGTAGCCGATCAAGTGACTCCGGTTATAGAGCCAGCCGCTGGAAATACGCTTATTGTGCCAGCCAGTTGGATCCCAGTGCAAGGGTTCTCTTTTAGCAGTCGGCATCAAGGACTGATTCAGCATTGCATTGGCCGTAGTAGCCCGGTTCAAGCTGTCCAGATTGCCGTAGATCTGCCAGGCACCGCGGCTGGTTGACAGATCACTTTGACTAAAGTCAGGTTGGTTGTTATTTACTTCAGTAGACAGTTGCCCGCTATAAGTCAGGGATGCCAGGTCAGTTTGCTTCGGCTTAGCAGAAGCAGTTTCTTTCGTGGACGTAGTTTGGCTGGTCTTACTGCCCGGCTTTTTGGCCAGCTTTTCCTTAGCTTCCTCTGTCTCACCTTTAATACGATCAGTCTCAGCTTCTAAAATAAGATTATCAGACTTGTAATCTTCGATCTTATCTTTATACTTATTGACCCGCTTGGTCTTAACGGTAATTTTTGGATAATTCTGTGAATCAACCGGCTTGGTAGAAGTCACGGCAAAAAGCAGAACAACCGCGCCAGCAGCAAAAATCATTCTTTTCTTTTTCATTATCTCTTAGCCCTCCGGTAACCTGCTCTCTGCGCTTCTTCTTCACTGTTAAAGTAGACAGCGTTTGACGAATTCATCCGGTAGCTGGCCTGGCCAGGGACATGATAAATTTTGGAATTGACATTACCAACGATTTTCTGAGAATCAGCCGTGTTCATATCACCGCGCTGGTCACTTGAAGTATCAGTTGGGTCATCAGTGTTTGAATCACTAGCACTAGATGCGGCAGCAGCCTGCTTTTCCGCGGCTTTACGGGCGGCTTCAGCCTCCTTTTTAGCTTCAGCTGCTTGCTTTTCCTGCTCCCGCTTAGCCTTTGCGGCTGCTTCTTTTTCTGCCTTTTCCTGAGCTTCCAGCTTCTTAACCTTCTTAGCCAGAGGCGCGTAGGCCAGTAAGGCGGCCTTTTTGGCAGAAATCAGCGCTGCATTCTTTTCTTTTGCTTGTTGGTATTCCTTAGCGCCAGTATACTTAACCACGACTTTGGTCCGCGGACTGTATTCTTCCGCGGCTACGCTGCCAACACCGACAGTCACAAAAGAAAGGGCCAGCAAGAGCCAGGCGGTAGCCTTTTTTACCTTTAACTTGTGTTCTTTTTTACTATAGGCCAAATACATCAGAACAAAAGCGGCAATAAAGAGGCATCCGCCTATACTTGAAATTCCTAACGGCAGATAGCTCATCATAACGCCCAGCAGAGACATAAAGGCAAAGCTGCCCCACCCTCTAACTGAATAGTAATCTTTATCAGCTTTGCCAGATTTTTTCTTACGATAGCTAATCGTTGCCATAGTAGCAGATGCTACCAGCAATATAGGCCATAATACGGCCATAAATATCCTCATCTCTTCCTCCTCAAAAAACACACGATTAAACAGCTAAGTGCCGAAGCTCCCACTTAGACACTCAGACTTTACATTATAGCACGCGTGTAAAGGGAAAGAGACTTCCTCATAGAGAGAACGAGTAGTTGGTTCAAAAAAGTGCATAAAAAAGAGCGCCTATTAAGCGCCCCAACCGGTTCGGTACAAGTAATCAGCTGGTACCATTTTTTGCAAACTCAATAATAAGATATGCAATTAGGGGAAATCCCCGATGAACCTGGTTCATAATCCTAATACCTACATTATAGCACAGCGGGGCAAGCCGAACTTGTCCGCTTTTTGCTACTTACTTTTTCTTGAGCAGGTTCTTGTACATAGGCCGGTCTGCTGCAGGGATGCCCAGGAGATCCATGGCCCCATCCGGAGTTAAGTTGGTGGTGTTCAGAATGTTGCGCAAGTAGTCTTGCGTCACCTTCTCAGTCGTTTCTTTAGTTACTTCTTTAGTTACTTCCTCAGTCGTTTCCTTCTTGGCCCGGTCAAGCTTGACCTGGATAAATTGTGGCATTACTTCAGTCATGGTGGTCACCTCGTTCTTATCTCTTTTTTCCAATTCCTTGATTAACTCGTCAAAAGCATGCGTGCCCGACAGGGCATTCATCATGTCCAAAAGAAGCATGATATCTTCTACTGAGAGCTTCTTGGCGCTTGGGTGGTATTCTTCCCCGGCATTGGTCTGGATAAAGTATTCCGCCAGGCAGAAGAAGGCACTCTTGAAGCGCTGATCCAGCTCTTGTGCACTTAAGTCGCTGATCCGGTAAAAAGCCTTGATCTTGTAATCACTGATCAGTGGCCGCATTTCTTCGGGCAGCTTCTTCATATTGACACTCCCCAGCAAATTTCGGCTGTAGTTCCAAGCTTCTTTCCCGTAGTATACCACCAGCGTGAGCACGGGGTAGAGCTTTTTGCTCTTAGTGAGCTGGTAGCGATAGGCCGCGGCATCATAGTTCATCACCCGCGCTGGCATGTTCTTGTCCGGCCGGGTCTGGTTCTCAATACCGACCAGCGAGATGACAACCTTCTTCTTGCCGATTGTCAGCAACTTGGCCACGTCCCGGTCCTGGCTGTGAATCTTCCCGTTAGCCTTGTAGTAGCTAAGCGTGTTGGTGTTTGCCAGCATCTTGGGCTTGATGACTTGCTGGCCATTAAAGATGAAGCCGTTCAATACGTCAGCGAACACTTCATTCTTGTCTAGCAAGACTTTCTCGACCAGGTCATTAGTGCCATGAGGCTGGTGTGATTTTCTTTTTGACATGGTTCCTCCTTAACTAGGAGGGCAATTTTTCCCTCCACTTACTAATACAAGAAAAACGCCAAAAATTTTTTATTTCAGCAAAAAATTTGCTTTACTCTAGCTAAAAGCAGAGATGAGCTCAGCAGCTCGAATTTAGTAATTGATGGGGCATGAAAAAACACCTGCAGAAAGATGTCTAAGTGATGCCAAAGTGATGCTAATCTGCCGCATTTCTGACCAGCAACCTGCAGAAAACCTGCAGAAACCATCCGAATACCTGCAGAAAAAACGTTGATTTGACGCCGTTTCTAGCCATTGACCTGCAGAAAACCTGCAGAAAACGTCCGAATACCGGCTGAAACCTGCAGAAACCCGCAGAAAGATGCCGATTTGATGCCAAAGTGATGCTAATTTGACACATTTCTGACCAGCAACCTGCAGAAAACCTGCAGAAAAAACGTTGATTTGACGCTGTTTCTAGCCATTGACCTGCAGAAAACCTGCAGAAAACGTCCAAATACCGGCTGAAACCTGCAGAAAGATGTCTAAGTGATGCCAAAGTGATGTTAATTTGACGCATTTCTGACTAGCAATCTGCAGAATTACCAAGACAAGCAGTAAAGGCAGAAAGCCCCGCATCCTTAAATTGGGTGCGGGGCTTTTGGGTATAAAAAAAGAGCGCCTATTAAGCGCCCCAACCGGTTCGGCACAAGTAATCAGCTGGTACCATTTTTTGCACATCAGATGTGAACTCCGGTTCATTATCTTAGTACCTACATTATAGCACACAAAGAACCCCCTTGAAACAAAGAGAGCACGTTTCAAGGGGGCGCGGAAAGAACATTTATTCCTCACTAGTGTGATTAGAGAGTGTAAAATGTAAGGCACTATTAACCCGGTCAGCGATTACATCGTAGTCGAGCGGGTGATGGCTGAAAAGGTTGTCAATCATCGTATAGGTCAAGCCAATGCTGAAAACCGTCACGAAGTCGCTGGCCCTGTGGTTATCGGTCATGCCTTCGTCTGTGATGATCTTTCGTAGCAGCACTGCGATATGCCGCGAAATCTCGCCAATTACATCGATTTCTTTTTGACTTGAATATACACTTTTGTAAAAATCCCTATTCTGCTCAGCACTATAGAAGACTTGTGCGATAATTTCCTCCGAATCCAGCCTGTCGATGTTGCTTTCGACATCGGCTTCCATCATTGCCTGGATTGTATAACCGAGCAAATCGTATTTATCTTGGAAGTTATCGTAAAAAGTCTGCCTTCTAATACCGCTCTTCTTCATCAAGTGAACTACACTGACGTGGTTAAAGCCAGTTTCAGCAACTTCAGCCCTAAACACGAGTGCAATGCGCGACTTAAGATCTTCGGACATCGGATCACGCTTTCTTAAGGCTGATTGTCGCCAAAAACTGTTGTCTCATTTTTAAACCATAACCGCTAGCTGCTACAACGTGCAAACAGACCGTCCGGTACTCACGCCAAGCCGGACAGAATAGAACATATCATATTTTGCGTTTTAGGAGAACCCTTAATTACTCCAGCCTGTATTATATATTGCCCATCGTTAATAGCAACTAGCGGCTACCATCAATAATATGCCCGAAAGCGGATTAAATCAACGGACAATTTGTAAGTGTTTGTCCAAAAATGATAAAAATTACGGCGCAGATGGATGAAAAGCATTGCAACACCCCTTGCTAAGAAGAGACCTATATCTCCAGACACTTTCCCAGTGCCCATCACCTTGCCCACTTCCGCGCGCGACAAACACCCCCTTGAAACTAAAGAGAGCAGGTTTCAAGAGGGCGGCAATTAAATAACAGCGTTTATTCTATCCAAGGCTGGCGATGTAGTACTTGGCGTTCATGGCCGCGTGACGGCCGGAGTTGACATTGTGAGCGCAGGCCGAACCACCCAAGGTGATGGTGTAGACATTGCGGTACTGCATGGTTGAATCCATGCCAGCCACGTATAAGCCGGGGATCGTGTTAAAGTCAGGATCAATAGCCTCAAACTTCCGGTTAGAACCAATCCCGCCAACGCCGATCAAGTTGGATGGGTCAAGCCGGGCAATGTAGTATGGCCCTTCTTCCATTGGAATCAAATTGTCACTGTCTTTGGCAAATTCTTCGTCCTTGCCTTGGCGGGCAAACTTGTTGTAGTCATTCAAGGTCTTGGTCAAGACATCCTTTGGCAGGTCGAAGTGCTTGGCCAGGTCTTCCAGGCTGTCTTCCTTGTACAAGGAGTCACCTTCGTTAGTTTCAACAGCTTGGGCCAGGATCTTGTCCGCGTCGGGGATGCCAGCAGTAATCCGGTCATAAATATCCTGATTGAAGACCTCATAGGCATTCTTGACTGACTGCATGGCCATTCTTTGGTAAAGCAGGTTGTACTTTTTAGCATTTTCGTTGACGAAACGACGGCCATCTTAGTCAACAAAAACCGTCGGGCTACCAGACGGCAGGCTCATGAAGCCATTGATTGGATCGATATACAAGTGCACGCCTTCGTGTGGCAAAGCCATAATATAGTTCATCATGAATTCAGGTGATTCAACCAACATGTCCTTAGCCCCGGCAGCCATGGCCATCTTATAGCCGTCACCAGTGTTGGAAGGCATTGAGCAGTAGTGCAGGTTCTTGGTTGACCAGCCTTGCTTTTCGATCAGTTCAGCTGAATGGCCCACCCCACCAGTGCAGAGCAGAGTTGCCTTAGCATTGATCTTGACGATCCCATCTGGTGACTTGGCATAGACGCCCTTGACCACGCCAGCATCTTTGATGATACTGATGGCGCTGGTTGAAGTCATGAATTTAAAGATACCTGTCTTGATTCTGGGACAGAAAAATTCCGTCTTTCCTTATCGAAAGATTGACGACTATAAAGGCGGATACTTAATGGGGCAATACATCTCAACTCTAAAGCCACAGAGACCGCTTTTTCTCTCAATGCCTTTGTACGATTTAGCAGCCGGGACTGAAAGACTGAATGGTTTTGTGGAAGGCGCCGCATCTATCAAAAGCAAGGTTATCGAATGCGGCTACAACCCGGAAAGTGTCTATCAGCATAAAGAGGAAATTATTTCATATAAGCCTGACGTGGTTGTTTGCGCCTCAGATTACCTGATTTTAGGCTTATTGCACATCATCAAAGAGTTGGATCTTTCATTTCCAGCAGACATTCGCATTGCTGGCTTTGGAAATTATGATTTTTCCAACAAATATGCCCTGGATTTAACCAGCATTGATTTTGACTACCCTACCCTGGGAATCAATACTGCCAGAGCTGTCATAAACATGTTGGCAGAAAACGAAAAGGACATGCTAGATGAGAATGACTATAATACCCGTTTAATCGAACGTAACAGTACCGCAAACAGCACAAAATAATTAATTCAGACACAAAAAGGGATGCAATCCGCACTTGGACTGCATCCCTTTGTTGCCATATCGAAGTCTATAGAGGATGGCATCAGCTGCCAATGCAAAGCGGCTAAACCATTTCAAAAATGTCAGTTATATTGGTAACGAAGTACGGTTTCAGAGGATGCTTCTAAATTCATGGCTTTAGGTGAATTCCAACCGATCATGATCACGACTTCATTGCCCTTGCTGGTCGCCCTGCTCTCAAGTCAGCTCAGCCAGCTTAATCTCAGCAACATTCAAGCCCTAGTGATCATTTACCTGTCCAACAATGACGGCGAAGTTTTCCAGCGCGACCTGGAGAAGGAATTCGGCGTCACCAACCCGACCATGACCGTCTCGATCAAGTCAATGCAGAAGAAAGGTTTGATCGACAAGGTCAAAAGCGAAAAAGACGGCCGCTGCTACCGGCTTTTGCTCACGGAAACTGGCAAGAAGCTCTATCCCAGGTGCATGGCAGTCTATACCGAAGTGGAAGCAAGGTGTGACAGCATCCTAACCAACGAAGAAAAGGATCAGTTCATCAAGATGACAAACAAATTGACCGATGGACTGAAGGATTATCAAAACAAGCAATAAAAAATTCCAGCACCGAAGTGCTGGGATTTTTTTGTATGTTATAGAGCTAAAAGGTATTGTACTTCCCCTTTGACGAGATGGAGGTATTCAGACTGTATCCCTTTGGTGCACTTTTTTACTAATTTTTCAATCAATTTGCGTTTTTTGAAATTTAAGAAAATCGCCTACTTGACATTGAACTATTCGCCAACAAGTAGTAATATCGTGGTGACAAAACAGATTGTTCTACGAAAGTGCTAACGCACAGAACACTATTCAAACTTAGAAAGGAATATCTAAAAATGGTTAACTCGTTTGACTCAAAAGTCATGTTTAACAACATATCTTACTTAGCTTCCCAACAAAATAAAAAAATTGGGGAACTTGAAGCTGCTGCTGGAGTTAGCACAGGCTACATTTCCCGGATAAAAGATGGGAGTTTCAAACCAGGTATTGAATTCGTTCTTAACGTAGCCAATGAATTAAATATTAGTGTAGACACACTTTTAAAAACTGATCTGTCAGCATTAACACCTACAGAACAGTACCTAAAGAATCTTCTTAAAAAATTAATAACTGATACAACCAGTGATAAACTTGACTGGAATGTTGATACTGCAGACTCTTTAAACTATATTCAGCCAGATGAAAATGGAAATACTGGTCACCCTTTGTTCTCGATAAAAACATTTATGGTTCCCACCGAAGTAGAATATCCTGAAGAAGTTACAAGACCTGTTTTTGAGTCTAGAACTTTCGGCAATCAAACTTGTATTGCAGATGACTGCTTCTATTTGCAATTAAATAATGATACAACCCTTTATCTCATGAGCATCTGCAAACTCGCACATCGAGTCGGAGATCCAAACGCGTACGCAAAAGAACTCTGGATATCAAACGATGCAGAACAACAAGAACTGTGTAGCAATAATGGAACTGAAACCATTTCTCCTCTTGTGGATCATCTTTACACTTTAGTAGTTGAAAGCTCTAAGCATCCCAAAATCAAGCAAAATTTAAAAGCTGCTCTTGATTCATACCTTGAAAATAGTATCGACGATACTTCGACCGAACTCCCTTTATAATGACAATGGAGGCCATCCTTTTGGAAGAAATATACAAATCAGTAAACGAAAAGGCAAGTAAATTAAGAGAACTTGCGTTAACCAAGCGGTTAAACTTCTTAATAGGTTCCGGAGCATCTCTTCCTGGAATTCCTTTGATGAGTGACGAGCGTTTTAACCCTAAAAATGTCTTTCCGTTTAGCGATAAGGATGAAAAGATCAGAAATGACCTTCTCTTAGATGAAGTTAAAAAAATCAGTAAAACTTTGCTTGAGGAAGAGGATGATGAGTCTCCTACCACAAAGCAAACTCTAGATAATTATAAAGGCTTTCTTAGCATAGTCATTGACATACTAAAAAACTCAAACGCTCGTCAAGTTTGATATGACCCCCGAAATTAGGACACTAATTTCGGGGGTTATTTTCATGACTAAATACACTAAAGAAATCAAACTCGCTATTTACCACGAATGGGTAGACGATCATAGAAGAGGCACCTACCTCAGCCGAAAATATGGGATGGAGCGCGGAGGAATCCAATATTTGGTAGACTTGATCCAAAAGCATGGCGAAGACATTTTGGATCGCCCACAACAGAAATATACTGCTGATTTCAAGCTTGCTGCCATTGATAGAGTTCTGCTAGGTGGTGAAGCTCTTAGGCAGGTTTCCTTAGACTTAGGGCTTACAAATACAGGAATTCTTGCAAATTGGCTTCGCTCTTTCAAAGAAAACGGGTATACTGTCATTACCAAGAAGAAAGGTAGACCACCCAAGAATGCCCAAAAGCAAGGACAAACAACGGATCAAAGAGCTGGAAGAGCAGGTAAAGAGGCTTACAGTCGAGCTTGCATACATAAAAAAATTGGAGGCCTTAATTCAAGAACGGAAGAGCCAAGAAAAGAAGAATTAGCTCGTGCAATCACTGAATTAAGGCAAGAATTGCGGCTTAGCGTTAAGTACATTATCGACGTTATCAATGCCAACCCTGGATTGCCTCATATCTCAAGAAGTAACTACTACTACCAAATCCATAAGCCTGATAAGGATTCTGGTAACCAGAAGCTGATGGATAGAATCAAAGAGATCTTTCTTGAACACAGCCGACGCTATGGGTACCGGCGAATTTACGGACAGCTTCGCCGGGAAGGCTATGAGATCAACCATAAGAAGGTGCAGAGGCTCATGCAAAAGATGGGCTTATTCGCCATCGCAATCCGCAAGAAACGTAAATACAGCAGCTATTACGGCGTTCAAGGCAAGATCAAGCCAGACTTAATCAAGCGCAATTTTTACGCAATTATTCCGGACAGACATTGGTTTACCGACGTGACTGAATTCCATCTTAAAGATCAAAAGCTCTACCTTTCTCCAATTATCGATGGTTGTACCCAAGAAATCATCTCCTACAACATTTCTAGGCACCCAGACCTTAAGCAAGTGATGACTATGCTAGATGACGCATTTGAGAAGCACCCGGCTCTTAACGGGCTTATTTTCCACTCAGACCGTGGCTGGCAATATCAGCACCAAGCATATCAAGCGGCTCTGGCTAACAGAGGGATCGATCAGAGCATGTCCAGGTTGGGTAATTCTCTTGATGACGGCTTAATGGAGGGCTTCTTCGGCATTCTTAAGCGGGAGATGTTCTACGGCCAAGAACATAAATACAAGGACTTAAATGAGCTTGAACAAGCTATTCACAAATACATCGATTACTACAACAACGTAAGAATCAAGACAGGACGAAAAAACATGACCCCGATTGAATATCGGAATCATGTTTTAACAACCTTAACGGCGTAATACTAAATTGTCCCAATTTTGGGGGTCACATCAGTTCCTCGTACTGCCAATATTTTTACTACGAATTACGATCTATTTTTAGAAAAAGCAGCTGATGTTTTAATGCAAAAACGGGCTGTGATTTTTAACGATGGAGCAAAAGGCTACTTTAACAGATATTTAGACAGTGCCAACTTCAATATGACCGTATCTTATCGAGGCTTAAACGACAATCATAGAGATGACCTGCCTACAATTACTTTGATAAAACCTCACGGATCTGTTAATTGGAAAAAAAGTGGTGAAAAGGTTCTTATCAGGAACCATATTGTAGAAGATCCGATGATTGTTAAACCAACTGGATACGAGAACGCTGAAACTTTTCTAAGCAATCATTTTCATGACATGCTACGCGTTTTTCAGTTAGAGCTTGATAAACCTGAATCTGTATTATTCGTCATTGGATTTTCTTTTCAAGACCAACATATTGCAACTATGTTAAACAGGGCTCTTAATAATAATCGGTTGATTGTAATCTGTTTCGGATATAGTGACTCAGATAAGTCGAAGATCTTGAGTAATCTTAAAATGACCTCAGAGGAAGTTCCAAACAACCTTTGGTTTATTACACCAAAAGATTTGTCAGATTATCTAAATGGTTTAGATTTACCTACTGTAACTAAAATACTACGGGGGAATATATCCAATGGATGACATGGATTCTTTGGGCGTAATTGTCAGCGTTGATGGTGATATATCACAAGTAGGGATGTACAACTTTGCCAATGATGTCACCTTTTTGTGGAAAGGCGATATCTTAATCGGGCCTAAAGTTGGTGCCTTTATGACCATTCATCAAAATGACATCAAGATTGTAGCAACTGTCATCTCCGAAAAAGTTATGGATCAACAAAACACAGTTAAGAGTACTCAGTTCGACAATCGCTATAGTAAAGATTCGATTAATAGAATTATCTCTTTAAAGACTCAAGGAATTATTGACCATGGGAAGTTCATGTTGACCAGTGAATATGTTCCAATGGTTGGTAATGAAGTTACAGTAACCAGTCGTACTGACTTGGATTCTATTTATGACGTGGCAGAGGATGAGGTAACAATTTCGATTGGCAAATCCGTGAGAGAAGGACAGAAAATTGATTTGTCAGTAAATAAGTTCTTTGGTTCTCACATCGGTATTTTTGGCAATACCGGTAGCGGCAAATCTAATACTCTTCATAAACTATATATGGAATTGTTTAAATTAAGAAACAGATACAATATTTTTGCTCACTCATCATTCTATATCATCGACTTTAATGGCGAGTACATGCAACCAAGACAGTTTGGACTGGGTAATGAAGAAATCAGAAGATTTGATGTTAATACCCGTCAAGAAGGTACAGGAGATAAGATTCCGGTTGTGCGTAAATATTTCTTTGATCCAGATATTTTAAGTATTTTGTTCAGCGCTCGTCTTGCTACTCAAGTACCATTTTTACGCTCCGCAGTCAAAAGTTTTTTGGATATAGAAACAGCAGACAAATTTGCACAATTAGAAATTGGATTACTAAGCAAACTAATAAAAGACTTTAAAATTGTTGGCTTTGAAAATCTGGATGCATGGTTTAAAGTAGCTGAAAAGTATAATGTGGATACCACTTTTTTTGACTTAATCAAAAATGGGATGAAACGAGAGTTTCAGCAATTAACGGTTATCATTAATGGTGAGACAATCATCAATCAAGGAACTTTTGTTAATACTGATGCTACCAAAATTAAAAGAACTGAAATAAGTTTAAAGACGGTTTATAGCAACAGCGATGAATTTACTAAGTTCATGATGTTTATGGATTTTCAGAGAATTTACTCTACAGCGTGGAATTCATTCAAACCAGAGTATATAAACCCACTTTTTAAGCGAATAGAAACAACATTAACCAATCTCAAAAATGTTATTGAACTTACTTCTGATTTATCGAGCTTTGGTCCCGTTAACATAATTTCACTGGTTCATGCAAATCAAGACATTAAACGATTAATTCCGATGCTAGTCTCTAAAATGGTTTATGATGAACAAAAGCATAAAGTATCTTCAGAAGAGGAAATTACTCAAACAGTACATTTGATCATCGATGAAGCCCATAATATTCTTAACGCAGAGAATCGACATGATGGCGACTCTTGGAAAGACTATCGCTTATCTGTCTTTGAAGAAATCATCAAGGAAGGTCGCAAATTCGGCTTCTTTCTCACTCTTGCAAGCCAACGACCAGCAGATATTTCTCCCACAATTATTTCTCAAATACACAATTTCTTTGTCCATCGGCTCGTCAATGACAATGACTTAAAAATGTTAGCCAATACGATGCCAACTTTAGACAAGAGTAGCTATAGTCAAATTTCCAGTTTAGGCCAAGGTGAGGCCATTATTACGGGAAATGCAATGAAGGTACCAGCCCTGGTCAAAGTTGACAAAGAAAAGATGATCCGTCCTAAGAGTGATGATGTAGTCTTGACTGATCTATGGGAGAAAGATAGTCGTGAATTGTACGAATAAAGCTAAGAGTTTCTCCCATGGTGGACAGGAAACATGGTTAAAATTATAGAAAAAAGTCCATACATATCAGAACGGGGATACAATCCTCAACAGGGTTGCATCCCTGTTTTCTCGTTAATTGCAAAGTTAAACAGTGTTTTAGTTTAGAAATAGACACAAAGAAACGTAAGCACCCAATAGCGCGGTATCTATTACCCGACGGTCAATAGTCATATACTGTTCTTAACAATTGAATACCGAGGAACACGATATTATGACTGAACATCCAATCGTACCGCTCGAGCTGCCGAAGGGCAAACTCAGACCTAGGAATAAGCTTCCAAAGAACTGGCTCGTTCTCAATTTGAAGTCCAATGGAGTTGAGCTGTCATTTTACAGTGATGCCACTAACGAGCTTATGCTCGAAGTCGTAGACAGGGTCTTGAGCCATGATTAATCTGACTGAATTAGGTCGAGTGTTCATTGTTTGCGGTAAGACCGACATGCGCCGGGGAATTGATTCGCTCGCTTACATAGTTAAGAAGAGCTTCAATCTCGATCCCTTCTCTGGATGCGTCTTTCTCTTCTGCGGCAGCCGAAGAGATCGCTTCAAGGCACTATATTGGGACGGCCAGGGATTCTGGCTGCTCTATAAACGCTTTGAGAACGGGAAGCTGGCATGGCCGAACAATGAAGACGAAGTTCGAGAGTTGTCCGATGAGCAAGTCATGCGCTTGATGCAGGGCTTTACCATTGATCCTAAAATTAATACCGCAAGAGCTCGTGAATTCTATTGATTTCACGAGCTTTTCTGGTATTCTTATGATTATGAATCAAGGAGGGACAACGACCATGACTGACAAAGAAACTTCAGCTTTAATCGAAACGCTCAAAGCAAATAACGAAGAGCTGCTCAAGCAGGTTGCCCTTCTTACTGAACAAGTTACTTATTTGACTAATAAGCTTTACGGCAAGTTTTCCGAAAAGAGAGCTGTCAACCCAGATCAACTGAGCCTTTTCGAAGAAGACAACGCCTCCCAAGATGACGAGGACTTGCCCTCGCGTTACCGAAACTATTACCTATAAGAGACGCAAGCAAGTCGGCAGAAAACAAGACATCTTAGATTCTCTGCCGGGCGAGGAGGTTCATCGTCGTTTGGATGACCTTACCTGTCCAGACTGCCAGCACGAGCTGAAAGAGATCGGCAGCTTCTGTGCTAGAAAAGAGCTGCTCTACATTCCAGCCCAGGTTAAGAGAATCGATCACATCCAACACTCTTACAAGTGCCAGCACTGCAGTGATGAGGCCACCGGCTGACAAGATTATCAAAGCACCTGTACCCAAGGCTCCGTTAACCAACAGTCTTGGCTCAGCTTCTTTGATCGCTGATACGATCTATCAGAAGTATGTTCTCAAGGTTCCTGCCTACCGACAGGAGAAGGACTTGCGGCGTATGGGCCTTCCACTTGATCACAAGACGGTTTCGAATTGGCACATCAAGGTTTGCGAGTACTACCTCTCCAGCCTGTACGAGCTCTTGAGAAAAGAGCTGTTAAAGCTGGATGTCATTCACGCAGATGAGACGCCATATCGAGTCTTAGACAGCGAAAGAGCTAAAGACTATGTCTGGACGTTCTTGTCAGGCAAGCAAGTAGAGAGGGCCGATTGTCCTGTATCACCATGTATCACGAAAAGAAGCCGTAGCATGGGATTTCCTCACAGACTTCAGCGGATACCTTCATTGTGATCAACATCCTGGCTATTTGCGATTGAGCCAGCAAGATGTGACTCTTGTAGGTTGTATGGCTCATGCAAGACGGAAATTCCATGATTCCTTGCCTAAAGATAAGGCTATAGAATCCGACGCGACTTCAGTGGCTAATCAAGGGATCCACTACTGTAATCAAATGTTTAGCCTTGAGCGCGCTTGGAGAGACCTTTCGGCTGAAGAAAGATACGAAAAGCGTCAGTACGAATTAAAGCCTCTTCTTGAGAAGATTTCGGACTGGGCTCTAAGAAATCAATCTCCGTGTTGCCTTTCGGCAATCTGGGGACGGCCTTCCAGTATTGCATGAAGCACATGGACAAGTTCATGAACGTTCTAAAAGATGGTCGCCTTGAACTGTCAAACAACAGAGCAGAACGAGCAGTCAAAGAGATCGTCATGGGACGCAAAAACTGGCTCTTTTCACAGAGCAGTACCGGCGCCAAGTCCATAGCTATCATTATGAGCATACTCGAAACCGCTAAGCAAAATGGCTTGGATCAATTCAAATATATCAACTATCTTCTAGACAAGCTGCCCAATGAGCTGTCATTATTAGACAATCAGCGTCTGGAAGCCTATTTACCATGGGCTGAGAATGTTCAGCTCTACTGTAAGTAAAGTCCCATAAACTGATTAATCCCATCTTAGCATTGCTAGGATGGGATTTTAATATACCGCACTATTGGGCGCTTACGATGTATTTAATTAATGGGCTAACTACAAATGGTAAATACAGAATCTGCCAAGAAAGATACAGCATTCCTAAACGCTTAAGATATGAGTTTAGATAGCGAGTCTTTGATTCTTCATCCAAGAAATCATATTTCCTAAAGAAAAAGATTCCAGAAATCAAAAGAAAACAAGGTACTGCAAGCCGTCCAATTAATGGACTATAATGTGCATCAACATGAATTCCTACAACACCAATTGCTGCTAATAACTTTAAAACATCGACACCTTTATACGTTGTCTGTCTATTCGCCACTATAGTAAACCTTTGCTTTCTTATTATCTTAACTTAAGTCTGCTTTTTACTTCATTGAACAGAGAAATGAAAGTTGAATTCTTTAAAGCAAACAATGCAATACAATAAATTACCGCTGCAATCGGGATTATTATGATCAAACGTAAAATCATATTTCCAATAAAATTCTTGCCTATTAGACAAACTACGCACATCAAGGTAACAGCACCTATCACTGAAACAATGTTTTGTATAAATGCTTTTTCTTTAATAATATCTCCCACAATATCTCTACTAAAATAAAGGTTCATAGCCATAGATACAAATTCTGCTAAGAGCGTGGTTAATGCAGCACCATTTTCCGCAAGAATGGGGATCAATATAAAATTAAGTAAAATATTAACAACTGCTGCTGCTACATAACTAATGAGTAGCTTATTTTCTCTTTTAGCCGGAATTAAAACACAATCATTGAAAACCGTACCTAGTAGTTTAAAAATCAATGCTAAACACAGTATTCTTAATGAACTAGTAGCCCTCAAATATTTTTGATCCCCTACAATCACCACCGCCTCATTACTGAAAATGAAAAGGCCAGCCATAATTGGAAAAACAATCAAGATTAGCGTATTTATTACTCTTCGCAAAAGTACAAAGTATTCACGATAGTGTTTCTTCCCCATTAACATTGCCAAACGTGGAACTGTAACTAGTAGAACACTCCAAAGAAGGTTAGCAATTATAGTATATATTTTTACAGATACGCCATAAATCCCTACAACGTAATTTGTTTGCATAAATCCAAGCATTGTTGTATCAGAATTTACATATATTTGTACTGCAACCGTGGAAATAAAGATAATAAAGATAGGTTGCAAGTATTCTTTCCTGTTGAAATTGAAGTTCAACTTTAAATCTACAAAGCGTTTAGCGTAAAGATAATTTAGAATGTATGAACCTGCCGAAGCAAACACCGTAATCGCTACATAATTCAAATAATCTCCTGAATGCCGCACAAATGCAAAAAGCAAAATGACTGAGATGATCTTAAATATAATATTTCTAATCGTGATGTATGCATATTCTTCAAAAATAGTAAATATCCAATTAACACCTATAGTAGTACAAAAGATCTGGATGCTATACATCAAAATTGCAATGATATATTTCTTTAAATTCGAAATTACTAATAATGTTAATCCTAACAGAATATAAGCAATTAAAGTCGATATCAAGTTAATAGTAAAAACTTTACTAGCAAAAGCACTAATTTTTTCTCTATCGTCTCTGAACTTAGCACCTTCTCTTATAGCAAAAGTGTTGATTCCTAAAGCTGCTATCAAAAGAAAATAACCGTTAATTGATCCAGCAAAATTATATTTCCCCATCCCTGACACACTCAGTACCCTCGAAGCGTATGGGAATGTAATAAGGGGAAATATTAAATTAAGCAGACTTTGTAAGCCACTTAATACAGCATTAAGTCCCAAAGATTTCTTCAAATTTATCTCCTTATACAATAGTTAGCTAACTAGAAATTACAATTAAAACTAAGAATATCGTTTTGAGTGTATAGCTATTTTTTTCTCTTTTTCAGAATACTATGATATAGTTCATAAATTTTATCTGCATTGTGATTTGCTGTATAGTTTTGCATTGCATTATCTTGACCTTTTTTGGCGAGAAAACATGCCTGTTCTTTGTTAGCCATAACCTTTTCTAATTTATTAGCCAAGTCATGCTCATCTTCAAATAAGAGTCCACACTCCCCATTCTTAAGAATTTCAGCAGTAGCTGCTGAATTCTTCCCAATTACCAGAAGCCCATTCATCATAGCCTCTACTGTAACCCTACCAAAGGCTTCGGATGCTGATGCCATAACAAATATATCTGACTTTTGATAAAATTGCTCCGGATTTTCAGAAAAGCCATAGAATTTAACTCGATCTGAAATTCCTTCTTTTTGCGCGATCTTTTCAAGAGTTGCTTGTTCTCCACCTTTACCAACAAGTTTATATTTAAAATCCGTTATCCCTTTTTTATTCAAACTGCCTAAAGCTTTTAATACTTTTGCTTGCCCTTTACCTGGATAAAGACCTCCAACTGTCAAAATCTGAGTAGTATCATTAAACAGCTCATGATTACTGTAGTAAATGGAATCATCAAGGCCATCATAAATAGTTTCGATCTTATCACCAAAAATCGGCTGATATTTTTCCTTAATTGCTTGTGAAATGGCAATAATTCCCGCAGACTTAGAAATAAGATTGTAAGCTTTTTTCTTATCCCAGAATCTGCAAAATTGATCTTCTTCAAGAAATTCCCTAATATGCCACACTATTGGAATACGTAAATCACAGGCAGCAGTAGCTCCCACGTAGTCCCAAGAAGTATTAATATGTACAAGGTCGGGATCAAATTCCTTTAATACCTTTTTAATTTTGAAAATAGCTTCTAAATTTGTAGCCTTTTCCGCAATCCATTTAGCCCTTTCTTTGGGTAAATTATACAGATTGATTGGTGTAATCCAATCATGAGAATGTATACATACGTAATCAATTTTCTCTTGGTCCAAAAGTTGTTCCCCGTCTCCATGCCTTGGAACAATAACCTTTGGTATTACACCGTAGTCGTCCCTCAACAGCTTAACCATTGTTACCAAGCATTTAAAAGCACCTGACCTCTGAGAATTATCAGAAGCAAAAAAAGCTACTTTCATCTTACTCTCCGAATTCTTCGCTAACTGCTTGCAAAGCACTAGCAATAACTTGATCCATATTGTAATACTTATATTGACCAAGACGACCACCGAAAATCACCTTAGCATTTTCATTAGCAGCTAATTCTTTATATTTAGTGTACAAGTTATTATTCTTCTCATCATTGATTGGATAGTACGGCTCATCGCCACGCTTCCATTTAGCTGGATACTCACGAGTAATAATTGATCTGTTAGGATCACCCTTGCCAAACTCAAAATGCTTGTGCTCAATCAAACGCGTATATGGCGTTTCAGCATCAGTATAATTGATTACCGCGTTTCCTTGATAGTTACCAACGTTAACCTCCTCAGTTTCAAAACGCAGTGATCGATATTCGAGTTCCCCTAACTTATAATCAAAGAATTCATCGATGGGACCAGTGTAAACAATCCTGTCAAAGCTCTTCAAGTATTCGCTTTTGTTTTTAAAGAAGTTCTTACCTGTTTCAACTTTGATATTATTATCCTTCATCATATTTTCAATCATCTTTGTATAACCACCTTTGGGAATTCCCTGATAGTCATCACTAAAATAATTATTATCATAAATTAAGCGCACCGGAACACGCTTAATAATGAACGGAGGTAATTCTGTCGCTTTTCGTCCCCATTGCTTTTCAGTGTAACCTTTAATCAACCTTTCGTAGATATCACGACCGATCAATGAAATAGCTTGTTCTTCAAGATTCTGAGGTTCCTTACCAAACATTTCTGCGCGCTGCTCATTTATTTTTTCCATTGCTTCTTGTGGGGTTCGAATACCCCACATTTCTGTAAAGGTATTCATATTAAATGGTAAGTTGTATATCTTCCCTTTATAATTTGCAACAGGAGAATTAGTGTAGCGGTTAAAATCAGCAAATTTTTGTACATAGTCCCATACTTCTTTGTTAGAGGTATGGAAAATATGAGCACCATACTGGTGGACTTGGATGCCATCTACTTCCTTAGTATAGGCGTTCCCACCAATGTGGTCACGTTTGTCAATAACTTTAACCTGATTCCCGCGAATAGCTGCTTCATGGGCAAAAACTGCACCAAAAAGACCTGCACCAACTACTAAATAATTTGGCATTTTTGCACTCCTAACGTTTTTTTAAAATTCTAAATTTCTTTACAATAACCACTTATTTACAAATAGAATTTCTGCTAAAAATATTAGCTTGAATACTCTTAACTAACATTAAGAGTATTCCTAAGCGAAATAATACTTGGAACGATTAACATGATAAAAGGATTATTTCTAATATCTACTAATTGCGGATCTGTCACACTATGCAGAGCTAATACAAATAATGCAATAAGCAAAAAGTAATTTTCGCTTGTTATTGCTTGCTTACTAACTTTATTTAAGAGCCAACATATACTTACCAATGCAATTATGCCACCAGTAAAAAGAATATATATATATGATGAGTCAAGATAAAAATAATTGCGACCAGTTTGATTAAATACTATTTTTTGTCCGAATATGGTTATTCTATAGTTGCTAAACGCTAACGCATTTAGGCCGAGTCTGTAATTTAAGGCCAAGTTTGCTTCTTTCATTATGCTCAAATTTGGATGAGAGTTATAAAATAATTGAAAAATAATAGTAAAAGCACATACTATTGAAAAAATATGAGTAGCAAGTTTCTGTACCACCCTATTCTTTAAAATTATTGATCTTACTGTGTTACTTTTACCGATAAGATCTAATATCAACGCCAAGTTTACGGTTAGATAAACAGCTGTAGTATTAGTTTTCAAATTAAACCAATAATTTATTGCAAAAAGAGTCAATAATTCCCACGCTTTTATGTTTTTATCTTTAATAACTATAAAAGCCATAATTGCACCAAAAAGCATATTTGGTCCAAACGTTGTCCAATTGAATCCTAAATATTCCCTTGTTTCTCCAGTTAAAATATTATGATAAACTATGTTCTGCAATATTCCTATCTTACAAAGAAAAATTATTAGAAAAATCGCACAAAACATAGATAAACAATACCTTCTCAAGATTTCTTTCTGATTATATCTATGTGTAACAAAGCTAAACGGAATCATTAAATAGAAACCGTTATCCCATCCATCTTTAAGGACTAAATACGATATAATCAAAAACATTCCAATCCATATTGATATTGCTACTTTCTTTATTTTTACCTTTTTAAGTACTTCCATAAGTACTGCCAAAAAAGATAGTGAAAATAAAGTAGTCATTATTATCGTTTTCACCGTCGGATATTGAATTGAAATTTCAGATTGAACAATTGCGTATAGAAAAACACATATCATGTATATATCTATTGATTTTATTGTTTTCACTCTCGGAGCTACAGCTGCTTCCATTTTTCTCCACTAATTCTTTACACTAAGTAGCTAATTAAATCGTTTCTTCTCACTTTTTAATATTGATTTCAATTTAGTATCCAATACAAAATATATTGGTAACTCTCTAACCTCTGAATTATATTCATTGTGCTTTAGCCAGACGTCCTCCAGTCTTTCTGACATAAACCCATACATACGTTGCTGATACTTACTTCTATCAGACAAGTCAGTTTCTTTTTCTAACTTGAATAAAATGTTAAACAGCCACTCACAATATTCATCAAAGATTGCCTTAGGCAAAACCATCATATTCAATCCATGCTGATCTCTACCGTTCATCACTTGATTAAAATCTGCCACATATTCAGGTTGCTCTTTAGCAATAATATTTGCCACATTATCTAAATCTTTACCAACGTGCCTTTCTCGATAAATATCACCTACAGACATGTGCCATTTTGTAATTGAGGGTAGGACTATTTTGCCTTTTTCTAGATACCCTTCAATTTTTTCTTTTGGGCATACCTTAGGAACCAATGCATTAGGATCCATAAAAAAGCGGCGATAGTGCTCAATAGAAATATACTTAGATGAACTATCATTTTTCCAGATCCAATACATAGCAGTCAATTCACAATAATATGGATTTTTCTCTGAGATGTTGTCACCAGTATTATCTCGTAGATAATCATGTATGTTGTCGCCATTTCCTACAAATATAGGCGTCCTACCTTCTGGTATAAAATCAACTGGTTTATGAGTTACCATATACATAGTTAAGTTATTTGAATTCATCGGATATCAAACCTCGGCGCATAATCACTTTAAATATTTTTTAAATAAAAATTTTGCAAGTAAGTGGCAATATTTTGGATATCATAACCACTTTCACGAACCTTGTTTGCGTATTTGAGACTTCTCGAAATACACTGCTTTTCCTTAATCATATGTTCAACCCATAGATTATCACTTGTCAATGATAATCTAGTAACTAAATCCACAACGTCTTTACGAGTACAGCCATTCAGGTCATTAAACTTAACCAACAGTCTGTCCCAATTAATTCTTTTGATTCTTCTATGCCACTTAGCCATAACTTCTTCTTCACTATGATAGTGTAGAAAGAAAATTTCTACATCTTTCAATTTGCCAACTGGATAATTTCCATAACGTTTATCCACAGAAACTTGACTATACCATTTTGAAGCTTTTGGATCAATAAAAGTTAACTCACTGTCCAAATATTCCTTCAAATCTTTCAAAAACTTGATATAGTCATCAGCCATAATGAACAGGCCGACTGTTGGAGATTCCTTCGGGAGATCATAACTTTCATACAACATTCCTCCCCAACAATTATTTGAAATTATCGTAAATTTCGTATCTATTAAATTTTGTTTGCGTTTAGCAGCAAACTTTTCTCTTCGGAACTTAAGAACCTTTAATCTCAATCCTTCATAAGTAGGCATACTGTACTCCTTTTTATTTCAGATATTTTTCAGTAGGCTACATGCACGCCAATGCTGACAATTTTTCAGTCAAACTTTGCCACCAGCTTTGTTTTGATGAATCCAAATAGCACCTCATTTTTGGGATTTTCTTGCTCTATATTTCATTGCCCATGGTATTAATCTAGGAAACAGCATCATTACTGTTGCTCGCAACCTATCTTGTTTACCTACAGGTGCATGAAATGCGGCTAATGCTTTAGCATGCACTACATGTTTACATTTCCTGTAATTGTCTGGATATTCTTTTTCAGCACCAGCTAAAGTCATCACATCATAAACATCAGAATAGGTACGCCAGTATGCATAATCCCATGCTTTACGCAATTCCTTAGAATTTCTTGGGTCTTGATCTAAATGTTCCTTCATCAAGTCAATAGCCTTTAACCCGTTAACCCATTTATCCATAGAAAATTTAGTGGTTGCACTAGTAGGATTATCCCGACGATAAAAATAAATTTTTTTATTGGATTCAACTACTTTCCCTGCCTTCATAAACGAGTCAAAATTAAAGTTAAATCCCTCACCAATATACAACTCCGTATTGAATTTTATTTTATTCTTCTTCAAAAATGAACTGGAAAACATTTTGCTGTAAACGCCTATTGGAATTTGGTAAGAAAGGATTCCAACAGCTGCATCTGTTCCTGAGACAATGCGTTCGGTTACTTTGTCTACTTGTTTCCCATCAAATGTACCAAACATACGAGTTGTTAGCGAGATATCAGCATTATTTTTTACGATTAAGTCAAGCAAGTATTCCACATATTCTGGAGTCAGCTTGTCATCGGCATCTGCGAAGCAAATATACTCACCAGTTGCTAATGCAATCCCAACATTTCTGGTATCACTTACTCCGGTATTTTTCTTATGATGAACCTTAATTCGTTTATCTTTGGATTGGTACTGGTCTAATATCTCAGATGTGCCATCAGTGGATCCATCATCTACAATAATGATTTCTATATTTTTATATGTTTGTTTGATTGCCGAATCCAAACACATAGAAATAAAATCCACGTCATTATATGCCGGAATTACCAATGATACCAATTTGGTTGCGTTGCTCATATATCAAATTCCTTCTCGATCCAAAATCTTTTCGTACGCTTTTTCTAAAAGCTCAACATCGTTTTTTACGTAATAATGCATAATTTCCTTCTGATGATTTTCGTAAAAAGAATTTCTGTCTTCAGGCCTAATGTCCAATAATTTTTGAGCCCAGTGCGCAGGCGTATCTTTTAGTGAACAGAATTCCAAATTATCAGAAAGCTTAACTTCCTCAGTGATAACATCCGATACCAAACATTTTAATCCTGTTATCTGACCTTCTATTAGAGTAACAGGCAGCCCTTCAAATCTAGATGGAAATAAAAATGAGTCCATTGCCATATACAGATCTGAAGGTTTGTTTGTTTCTCCATACAGTATAACTTTATCAGCTGCCGGACTTTCTTTAACCTTCTCCTTAAAATCCTCATAATCAGGGCCATCTCCAACCAAGAGCAATTTACTATCTGGCCTCTTATTCACTACTTCTTCAAAAACCTTTAGAATAAACTCATGGTTTTTTTGGTAGTTAAATCTACCTATATGGCCTACAATGTACTCTTGACTTAATCCCAAATCCTTTCGCACCTTTTCTCTAACTAGCTGATCGAATTTGAAATTTTCTACTTCAACACCATTTGGAATTACAACAAACTTTTTGTTTCCAAAAAGCCATTGTCCTGCTTTTTTTCCACAAGCAAAACCATCAGTATATGACATATTGAAAACTGGCTTCATAAGTTTATGAATTTTCATACTTGTGCTTGTCGTATTATGGCTGTGAGCTATTCGGATTTTAATTCCAGCAATTTTAGCTAAAAATAATTCTAAGCCAATAGACGCATTACTGCCATGGACATGAGCTATATCATATTTTCCTTTGCGAAACGCCTTAAGTAGTCCTAGATAAAAACCTTTTGAATCTTTTTTTCGATGAGGAAGTATTACTACCTTTATCCCCTTTTCATTGCAGATTCTCTGATACTTTGGTGCTACACTTTCACCAACAATAATCGTAATCTTAAAGCGATTTAAATCTAGGTATTGAACGTAGTTCATGATAACTGAACTAATCCCATTAAGTTCGAGGTTTGTTGCAACCATTGCCACGCTTACTACGCTCTTTTTTTTAGAACTATGCATCCATTTGTTCCTTCAAGTATTCTCTAGTTTTTACTCGTTCACTTTTTATGATATTATCAGTCTCTACATAATCAATGGGCTCTTTTAGTGTTGAGCCCAATGTGTTCAAGTTCAAAAGCTTTCTACTATTTAGGTGTAATCTGTCAAGCAAATCAGTTAATTTTTCACTATTACCATATCCACTACTTCTTACCACACTAGCAAACTGTCTATGAGTAATAATGCTCATAATTGTACCATGGAATGTATCAGTCACAACACACTTAGCATGCTCAAAATAAGCAATGACTGTAAACGGGTCGCAATCAATAAATTTATCACAACAATCCTGAACGCCACCAATACAGTAAACTTTCAAGTTATTTGCATCTGCATACGCCCGTATTTTCTGACATTCCGAAGCTGAAAATCTGCCAGAATAGCCATACAAAAGCATATAATCATTCTTTTCGTTTACTTTGCTAGGTATCTTACCACTGTGTTTGAAATCATACATCAAAACAGGATCCAAATTAATTTGCGGTTTTTGTCCTATCAGCTTTTCAACAGTATTTGAACTGTTATTATCTCTAACTGAAATTGAATCGAAAGACTTCAACCAACCCGCTACTTTATCAGCAACACCATACTTTTCCAATTTTTGATAATTGGTATTTCCAAAAGATGCTGCATATGAAATGATTCTATTTGCATTAGAATCTTGTCCAAATAGTTCTGGTGAAAATCCAACATTAGCATTACTTTGCACGCAGTTGAAGACTTCATCGCTTCCTATTATCAATAGATCAAGCTTAGGACTATAATTCATTTCCTCAGAAATTCCAAGGTACGGGTAATAGTTCTTAGCATAATTCTTCTTATACCAAATGAAACGAATCTTTTCTGACAAAGGTGCCTTACCATGAAACGCCTCTAATGCCTTTGAAAGCTTACGCTTAAAGCCTCTTCCACCATCAACAGGAATTAATGTTTTCCCGGGGTGATAATCAACAAATTGAACTTCTGCACCTAATTCCTCCATAATGCTTTTTAACCCATATGCTTGCAAAAAAGAGCCATAGTTCTTAATTCGTTGCATTGAAAGGATTCCTACTCTCATACTATTTTTCCCCCATTAGTTGATCCACAATCTTCTCTAGATTTGCATTGAATTTCTTATTATTGCTACTTTCACCGCTATTTTTAGTCTTAACAATATTATCGTAATTAGCAATTGTAGCAGCTAGATCAGCAATATCATAAATAGGAATGATGTTGTTCATTCTTTCAGCAATCAATTTGGTAAAGTCAACTTGGTGATTATTAACGTGTTCATTGAATTCCAACTGTCTTGGTACTACGATTGGTACTTTACCATACTGAAGAGCTTCAACAAAGCTAGATGGACCACCGTGAGTAATAACAATACGCGCATCTTTAAAAGCTTGCTGCATTTCATCAAAACTCATCATTTTGTGCATCTCACAGTGCTTGGCTTCATAAGTACTGAACCCGTACTGAATAACAACTTTTTCCTTAATTTCACCGCTTGCAACCAGTTCGTCCATCTTCTCAATTAGACGGTTAAAAGGCTGCTCGTGCGTTCCTACTGTAACAAAAATCATACAATCCTCTAGAAAATACTACCAAGGTTAATCGCTTTAGGGTAAACCTTCTTCATTTCTTCCCATTCAACAATAAACTTATCGGTAATCGGGTAGACAAGTTTCCCTGTTACAGTCGGCTTATCATAGCGGTCAAACACTTCAATGTAAACCAATTTTGCACCCATTAATTTCCCAATATAGAAGAACGGCGCCGCAACTGCAGCACCACTGGAAATGATTAGATCAGGTCTTTCTTTCCGAAGCACTTTTATTGCTAGAAAGGTATTCTTGATCAAATTCTTTAAATTACGGTTAGTAGGATAATAGCAGGGATAGAATTGCTCACCTTTAAGCTTGCTTCTAGCATCTTCTTTATCAAAAGTTACCCAGAAACGATCCTTGTTTTGCCAAAACGGCTTTAACATATACAAGTGTGTCAAGTGACCGCCACTTGATCCAACCAAACAAACTTTGATATTTTCTTTAGACATTGCTTGCTTCCTAATAAAAAAGCGAGGTTCTTTAATCCTCGCTAACTCTTACTCTTCATATATCCCGTTCGGGTGGAAGATAACACCGATTGTCTTAAAAATGATCCACAGATCAAAGAAGACGCCACTCCGGTTGATGTACTCAATATCGAGCTGCACCATATCCGCAAAATCAGCCGCATTCCGGCTAGTTGCTTGCCAAAGGCCACTGCATCCCGGCTTAACCAGCAATCTCTGTTTGTCATAGTCGGTATACTGGTCAACCTCATTTGGCAGAGGCGGCCGAGGCCCCACCAGTGACATATTCCCAATCAGCACATTCCAAAGCTGAGGCAGTTCATCCAAGCTGTGCGCTCTGATGAACTTGCCAATCTTAGTGATCCGCGGGTCGTCATGCATCTTAAACATGGCCCCTTCGACTTCATTTTGCTCCAACAGATCCTTCTTCAGCTTCTCAGCATTGACCACCATGGACCGAAACTTGTAAATCCGAAATGGTTTCTCATCTTTGCCAATTCGGATCTGTGAGTAAAAGACTGGTCCGCCGTCTTCGCCATGAATCTTGATCGCCAGCCACAGAAAAAGCGGCGACAACAGAATCAAAGCAACCGCAGAAGCCAGAAAGTCAAAGAGACGCTTGATCCCATGGTAGAGAGGACGGCCCTTGACTTTGGACTGCTTAACATATGCTGGACTACTGCTATATCCCATATCCATTTTTTCCTCTCCTTCATCCAAATTTCTACTTTAAAACAGTCCTAAGAATTTCTTCCGCTTCTTAGGCAATGGCTGCCAATTTAGGTAAACTGGATCGCCATTGATTACCGCTTGCGCATTGTCCAAGTACTTCTGCTTCTTTTCTTCACCAAATTCTTTCGCCAACTTGTCTAGCGCCTCACCCAATTGGTATTGCCGTCTTGGCAAGTCATGAGCATCGCTGGCAAAGAAGGCGCATTGTCCAGCCTTGATAAACTCCCGGCTGCAGTCTTCAATTTCTTTGCCAAACAAGCCGGTATATGAGCTGGCAGTGATCTGTACCAAAGCTCCCATTTCCAAGAATTCCTGCAATTTCTGCGGATTTGCCAGAATTTCTTTATTCCGTTCTGGGTGAACTATGATTGGCGTAATTCCTCTTCTGGTCAGTTCGTACACCATATTCTTGGTGTAATGTGGCACTTCATTGCTTGGCAATTCCAAGAGCATATAATGGCCATCTTCATCGCAAAAGAGGATGTCATCATTATCAAGGGCTTCAGTTAAGCCACCTGACAATCTGACCTCTTGTCCTGGAAAGACCGTCAGCGGAATACCCGCTTGGTCAATCCGGTCTTGAAACTCTTCCGTCAACTTGATCACATCTTGTTTATGGTTGGTGTAGCGGCCATTCAATGTGTGTGGAGTACACAAGGCGTGGGTTACGCCATCAGCAACCGCGGCTCTAGCGAGATTGAGCGAAACCTCCCAGGACTTCGAGCCATCGTCGATCCCTGGCAAGATGTGACAGTGTAAATCAACTACCGGCATGAGCTACTTCTTTCTGCCGAAGAGGCCCTTCTTCTCCTCTTCTTCACCGTAGCCATAGCCGTAACCGTATCCATAACCATATCCATAGCCGTCATCCCCATCGGCATCAACATCGTTCATAACATAACCCAAGATTGGTGAGTTAGTCAGCTTAAGCAACTCAACTGCCCGCTTAACCGCTGACTTCTGTGACTTAGCCTGCCGCACAACCAAGATCGTTCCGTCCAAAGAACTAGTCAGTTGCTGGGTTTCAGCCGCGTCCAAAATTGGCGCCAAGTCAAGCACAACCATGTCGTATTCTTGCTTCAGGTCTTCAATCAAATCCAACATGTGCTTGGAAGACAGAAGTTCTGAAGGGTTCGGCGGGATCGGACCTGCCGTCAAAATTGACAGATTCTCTACGCCACTTTCCCGAATCACACTGTTTGCGTCCATTTCCTTTGCCCGGCTAGTCAACAGAGTCGTCAAGCCGTTGCTATTGGATACATTGAAAGTGGAGTGCAAGGTTGGCCGGCGCAAGTCCGCGTCGATCAAGATCGTCTTCTTGCCAGCTTGTGCCATGGTAATAGCTACATTAGCGCTGACCGTTGACTTGCCGGCGCTGGCCATGGCTGAAGTAAAGGCAATCGTCTTTACTTCCTTGTCAACGTTCATGAAGTTGATGTTGGTCCGGATATTTCTGAACTGTTCAGAAATAACGCTTTGCGGGTTAGCCAGAGTAATCAGCTTGGCCCCGTTCTTCATCGTTTCGTTGTCTAAATGCTTCTTTCTACCGAATGCCATGCTAACCTCCTAAACCCGTCTTCTGGAACTGCCGCGCTTTTCAGCCGTATTAGCCGTAAAGGTCCAGTCCTTCGGCATCGTGATGCTTGAAATCTCACCCAAGTTGGTCAAACCAAGTTCGTTAGTCATAAATGAATCTTCCCGAACAGTCGTGTCTGACAAGTCCTTGATGATGATGATCAACAAGCTGATTACCAAACCGGCCAAAACACCAACCATAGTAATCATCTTTACCTTTGGGTATGACTTAGTCCCCTTAGAAGCTTCCGCAACGATAGTCACGTTGTTAACGTCCATGATCTTTGGAATCTGTTCTTTGAATTCCTTGGCAACCGCATTGGCAATTGCCTGTGACTTGGCTGGAGTTTCAGCCGTGGCTGACAAGGTGAAGACCTGAGAAGAAGTCGTAGTGGTTACTGAAACCGCACTGGACAATTCACTGGCTGAAACTGAGTAGCTCTTGCTTTCACGCTTGTAAACCGCTGGCTTGGCCTTAACAGCCTTCTTAACCAGGGTTCTAGTCCCATCATCATTGGTCTTGTAGACGGCCTTCTTGGCTGGAGTAGCCTTCTTAACCAGGGTTACTGGGTTGGCCAGGTACTTGGAGGCACCCTTTAAAATGACGTTACTAGTGATAATGTCCTTGTAAGTGGTAACGGCATTAACGTCAGCTTGTTGGTTGGCATAAGCCTGGTTGGCATCTGTTGACTTACGGTTGACCAGGAGCTGAGTGCTGGCTGTGTACTTTGGCACCAGAACATATTCTGAAACCCCATAAGCGATCAAGCCCAGACCAATCATCCAAATCAAGATGCTGATGATGTGCTTTCTGATTAAGATGAAGAGCCTGCGCAGGTCAATGGTTACTTCTTCATTATTCTGTTGTTCAGCGCTCACTAGTTGTCCTCCTTATAAACGTTGACATTCTTAATTCCTAAAGTCTGCCGGATGTTGTTGGAAATCCGCTGTCTTTCCTTAGTCGACATGATTTCAACTTCCATGTTGCCAAATCTTTGATTGTTGACGCTGCTGCTTGTCCCCTGTGCATAGTCCGACTTAATATTATCGGTTGCACCCCGGTAGTTCATCGCCAGGCTAATCATGTCGTTCATGCTGAGGTCAGTTTGCATGCTGTTGCCGAGGGACTTCATAAAGTCAGCGTTCAAGATGGTCTTGTAAGACACGCTCTTCTTCAAAGCTGCCATCATTACCAGCCGTTCCCGCTCCTGGCGACCATAGTCTTGCCGCGGATCACCGTGACGCAGCTGAACGAAGGCTAAAGCCTTTTGCCCAGAGATATGGTAGGTTTGCCCCTTCTTAAAGCTGTAGCCCATGTTGGTGAAGGTCAGAGGGGATACTACGTCCACCCCACCCAGCTTGGTGATGATCTTCATCGTGGACTTCCAGTTGACCAGGACGTAACCGTCAATTGGCACGCTGTAGTACTTGTCCAGGGTCTTGATGGTTTCCGTGACCCCGCCTAGGGAGTAGGCACTGTTCAGCTTGATTGGGGAAACCTCCGGATAGTCCGGCAGGTTGACCTTGGAGTCCCGGGCAATCGTGGTTACCCGCGTCTGCTTCTTGCTTGGGTTGACCGTAATAAACATCATCAAGTCAGTCAAACCGTGATATTTCTTCACGCTCCGGCCTTCAGCCCCGGTGTCAGTCCCCAGAATTAAGAGGTTGACTGGCTTCTTGGCATCCAAGATCTTGTCTAAGCTAGACCGGTTCTTGTTTGACTTGGTGTTCTTCGAGACCGGCGTGTACATCGTCGTCGCTGCATCCCTGGCATTCTTATAAGCATAACCAGCTACTAATAATATTGCAAGTAGCAGCACTCCAACAATCCCCGCGATCCAGCGGCCGATATGGCGCTTGCGGCGGCGGTGATGGTGGTGATGATGATGATGAACATGCTGTTGATCAGGTTCCGTCATAATACTCTTTTCTTACTCTCCTTACATTCCATACCCATTTTTTATCTCTATCTTTTCAAGAAATTAATTATTCTTGTAGGATAAGCTTCGCTACTAAACCAAGCACAATCCATGATATTGTCCTATTATACATCACATCTCGTTCACAAAAAAGGTCTAAACCGTTTCCAATCTATTTCCATGAATCAAATTTTCTTAACATTTATCTTGTTGATCAGTCTCTGCCTAAATTTAGGCAAATTCAGCGATTTTTCTTGTCAGCTTCTTTACAATAGATAGTAAATAGATGGACAAATTCTAAGTCTTGCAATATAGAAAGGAAGCTATAGATGATCGACAATCAAAATCATACAGTCAAGGCCTATTTGGCCGGAGTCAACCTTGACGATCCCAACTTTGACTACTCCATGACCGAACTGGCCAATTTAGCAGAGGCCAATAATTTCACCGTCGTTGGCTCTAGCCAGCAGAAGGCGGAAAACATCGTCGCCTCCAGCTACCTGGGCAAGGGCAAGGTGGCGGAAATCAAAGACCTGGCCCAGGGACTCGGGGCCTCCGTCCTCATCGTCAACGATGAACTGACCCCAGTCCAGATCCGCAACCTGGAACACATGACCAAACTCCGCGTCATCGACCGGACCGAACTAATCTTGGAAATTTTCTCTTCCCGGGCCCGAACCAAACAAGCCAAGCTGCAGGTCCAATTGGCGCGCCTGCAGTATGAACTGCCCCGCCTCCACCCTTCTGAGAACAGCCTCGACCAGCAACGCGGCAGCGGCGGTTCCACCGGCGGGGGCTTCGCCAACCGCGGGGCCGGGGAATCCAAACTGGAAATGAACCGGAGAACCATCGGCAAGCAGATCTCCGCTATCAAGCATGAATTAAAGGAAATCTCGGGCCAGGAGGAAATCAAGGCCGCCCGCCGCAACCAAAGCCACCTGCCTAAGGTTGCCCTGGTCGGCTACACCAACGCCGGCAAGTCCACCACCATGAATGGCCTGCTCAAGGCCTTCGGGGCTGGCAATGAAGACAAGCAGGTCATGGCCAAGGACATGCTCTTTGCGACCCTGGACACGTCGGTGCGCCGGATCGACCTGGACGGCTTCTCCTTTATCTTGTCCGACACAGTCGGCTTCGTCTCCAAGCTCCCTCACAAGCTGGTCGACTCCTTCAAAGCGACCCTGCAGGAAGCCAAAGACGCTGATCTCTTGATCAATGTCGTTGACGCCGCTGACCCGAACATGAACCAGATGATCAAGACTACCCTAGAAGTCTTAGACGAAATCGGGGTCAAGGACCTGCCAATGATCACCGCCTACAACAAGGCTGACCTGACAGACCGGAACTACCCGCAGATTGAAGGGGGCGACCTTCTTTACAGCGCGGTTAACCCAGCCTCAATCCAGGCCCTGGCCAAATTGATCACGACCCGCCTCTTCAGCAATTACCAGATCACTGACCTCCGCCTGCCACTGACAGCTGGTAAAGACCTAGCCTACCTGCACCAGCACTCCCGGGTCTTAAAGGAAGACTACCAAGCTGACGGAATCGAAGTTTCCGCCCGCCTGTCACCCCAAGACCGGGCCCGTTTTTCCGCTTACCAAATCTAGACCGCATAAAAAGCCAGACTCTATCTCTAGAGCCTGGCTTTCCTATTGCTAGAGGACTCTTCTTGCCCGACTAGGCCAGAAGTAGGTGGACAGGCTGGCTTGTACGACCCCTTGCTGGTCTCCAGCAGCGGTAACATACTTCCCGTCCCCCACGTAAATAGCTACATTGTATGGTTTGTTCTTGGAACCCCAAAAGAGCAGGTCCCCTTCCGCAAAGCCAGAACTTGGATCTACCGCGATCCCCTTCTTGACCTGGCTCTTGGTGCTGGAACCTGTGTTGACGCCAGCTGCCTGCTTGTAGACGTAAGCAACCAAACTGGCATTGTCAAAGGCATTTGGGCCCTTGGAACCCTTGACATAGGCCTTGCCGACCTGCTGCTTGGCTAAGGTTACGACTGCCTTAGCCCGGGCCTTAGACCCCATCGGAGCAGACCAAGAAGCTGCCAGACTGGCAGCACTGCGGGCCTTCTTGACCGTCTTTTTCTTGGTTTTGGCCTTGGTCTTCTTGACCTTCTTTGCCTTCACGGCCTTCTTGGCAGACTTGACCTGGTTAAAGTACTTGGCCATGACCCATTCCTTCTTGCCAATCCGGTACCACAGATTGCCCATGGAGTCAGTTGCCGTCTGGTAGACGAAATGGCTGCTGCCCTTCTTTAAATGAGTCGCAACATGCCGCCCCTTCTGGTAGTTGGTCCAGACGGTGACGTATTGCTTGCTGATAACTTTGATCCGCTTGCTGGCGGCCTGGGCCGGCTGCTTGACCGGCTTGACCCCTGTCGCTGAGATCCCTAAGAAAGTCAGCGCTGCAGCAGAAAATTTGATCATATTAGACTTCTTCATGCTCATTTCCTCCCTTACACCGCTAACTCTATTTTAACACGGAAACTAGAGAATCCGCCGGGCCGTTGACGGCCAGAAGTAACTGCTGATGGTTGCCAAGATGACCCCTTGCTGCTCATCAGCGGCGGAAACATATTGACCATTGCCCACGTAAATTGCAACGTGATATGGCGCTGCCACATCCCCCCAGAAGAGGAGGTCGCCTGGCTGCAGGCTGGCCGTTGATACCGGCACAGCCACGCCTTCATTAACCTGGGTATAAGTAGTCCGGGAAACGGTCTGCCCGATCGCGGTCTTGTAGACCCATTGGACTAAGCCGGAGCAGTCAAAGCTGGTCGGGCCAGTCGCACCCCAGACATAAGCCTTGCCGACTTGCGCCTTGGCTAAGGCTACCACGGCATTCTGCCGCCAAGATGAACCAACGGGTGCCTGAGAAGAAGCAGCTTGCGTCAATTGATTGGTGTTTAAGACCGGGTTGGAAGGAGTCTTGGATGCAGTCTGCTTGGTCGTCGTCAAGACAACCGTGTACTTGCTGGCAATCCACTTTTTATTTCCAACCTTCAGCCAGACCTTGTGCTTCTTGTCAGTAGCTGAGGCCTTGACCTGCTTGACCGTACCCTTCTTAAGGTACTTGTGGGTCTTCTTGCCCTTCTTGTAGTTGGTCCAAACCGGAGCCTTCTTGACTACCTGGACCTTGGAAAGGTGACCCTTAACTTGCGCGTTAGCTGGCTGGCCGCCTAGGCCCAGTCCCCCGAAAAAGAGCGCCGCCGCGCCCATGAATTTAATCCATCTTGCATTACCCATATTTTTTCCTCCAGCGGAAGCAAAATTTATACCTAATATTAATAATAAGCGCTTGCCCCCCTGGCCCGCAAGCCCCCTGATGATTACAAAATGATTACAAAAACGGGGAAGGCGCTGTCGCCCTCCCCGCTGGAAATATGCAAGTGTTGAATAATCGCTGTAGCTTGTCCTAGTGGAACAAAAAAGCCGTCGTAATGACGGCTAAATAAAAACCAAAAATTTTAAAATCGGCCGTCACCGGCTCAATTTTGGGTGTTCCAGCACAAGTTCATTCTACGCAGTTTGAGAGAAAATAGCAAGCAAAGTTGCTAGTTAATACTAGCCTTTTGCCAAACACACGTGCTATAATATTTCCGATTGAGCATAACGGTGGCGGCCTCTACGGAGGGAGTGATGCCCTTGATCTTTTCATCGGCTCCTTCCTATCATTACGGAAAGGAGCCACCGGTAATGGTTTATGCGATCGAAATCGTAAACGAGCTTACCGTGTTTCTGTTAGGCCTTGGCTGTCTATTTGAAGCCGGTGCTTTTGCGTCAGCGAAAGCTTGCAAGTTTATTGATAGCCTACGAGGACTGCGTGGAAAGTTTCACCGGAAGAAGCGCCGGAAGAACAAGAAGCGTAAGAATCAAAAAAGCCGTCGTAACGACGACTAATTTCTTAATTTAACTAAATTGAAAATTGGCCGTCACCGGCTCGATCAATGAAAGGATGGGTGTTCCCGCACTCGTCCTTTTTCTATTGCCTATTTTACGCAGTTTAGCGGAAAAATGCAAGCAAAGTTGCCGGCAAACAAAAAACCGTCGTAACGACGGCTAATTCAAACGTGTAAACTTTTAAATTGGCCGTCACCGGCTCAATCAACGAAAGGATGGGTGTTCCCGCACTCGTCCTTTTTCTATTGCCTATTTTACGCAGTTTAGTGGAAAAATGCAAGCAAAGTTGCTGGCAATCAAAAAAGCCGTCGTAACGACGACTAATCAAAAGATTTAAATAATTTTAAAATTGGCCGTCACCGGCTCAAGTTCATTCTACTTAGACTGAAGGAAAATAGCAAGATAAGAACACGGCTTAAATTACTCTCCGCGCGCTGGATGGGTAGAACGCACTGGAGCGGTTCGTGCTGACCTTGGACTTGATCACCCCAACCGTCGGGCTGGAGGCATGGACAAACTTGCCGCCGCCCACGTAAATCCCGACGTGGCTTGGAGCTGACTTGGAACCAAAGAAGAGCAAGTCACCCTTAGCCAACTTCTTGGTTGATACCGCCTTGCCGTAGTAGAGCTGGCTGACTGAGTAGTGCGGCAATGACAAGCCAGTTGCCTTCTTGTACACGTACATGGTCAAGCCTGAGCAGTCAAAACTGTAAGGGCCAGTTGCCCCCCAGACGTAAGCCTTGCCGACTTGCGCGTTTGCCAATGCAACTACCTTCTTTTGCTTAGCCGTCTTAGCCGCGGCTGCCTTAATTGAAGCGTACTTGCTAGTAGATACAGTGTTAGTGCCCAGAATCCACTTGTTGCTCTTGATCCGGTACCAGGTCCGCCCCTTGTACTGGGCTTGACCCGTGGCCGTAAACTTATAGCCGGACTTAACCTGGCCAACATTTTTCTTGCCGGCCCCGTAAGTATTCCAAGTGTTGATCTTGTTGCCCTTATTGTAAGCAACCAAGGTCTTCTTCACGATCGTAATATTGCTGTCCTGGCTGTCACTTGCCGCGTAGGCCGGCTGCGCCCCGCCCAGCCAAGCTGCCAATAACAAAAGCACTAAACTGAATTTCCGTTTCATCTTTCTTTTTCCGCTCCTAAATTGAATTCGCTTTTTCTAGTTTAAGCAAGTTGTGTTACAGAAAGGTTACAGAAAAAATACAGTTGTTTTTTAATCGCCAGGCAAAAGAAAAAGGACGCCAGCTGGCGTCCCATATAAAGGATATTTCTCGATTAAATCAAGCGCTTGGCGGTTGATGGCCAGAAGTAGTAGCTCAGGCTCTGCTTGATCACGCCCTGGCTTGGAGTAGCCGCGTGAACAAACTTGCCGCCGCCCACGTAAATCCCGACGTGGTATGGGGAAGACTTGGAACCCCAGAAAAGCAGGTCCCCCTTCTTCAAAGTTGCAGTAGAAACAGCAACCGTCTTGCCTTGGTGCACTTGCGTGTAAGTGGTCCGGGTAATGTACTTGCCCAGAGCGTGGCTGTAAACATAGCTGGTCAAGCCTGAGCAGTCAAAGCTGTAAGGACCAGTTGCGCCCCAAACGTAAGGCTTGCCTACTTGCGCCTTGGCCAAGGCAACAACCTTGTTTTCCTTAGCCTTCTTGCTCTTGGACAGCTTCTTAGCCGCCGCAGCCTTCTTAGCTGCCTTGGCAGCGGCCTTCTTAGCTGCGGCTGCCTTCTTGGCCCAAGCTTCAGGACTCAAAGTGTAAGAAGCCAGAACCCATTCGTTGTCAGCGATCTTGTACCAGGTTTGCTTCTTGTACTTGACTTCGCCGATTACCGTCAAAGTGGTCCCGTGCTTGAAGCTGATGCCAGTATCATTGGCCGCGCCGGTCTTGACCTTGTAATTCTTCCAGGCCTTAACGCTGTAGCCGGCCACGTAGTTGATCACTACTTGCTTGTTGACAGCCTTAACAGTAGCTGCCTGGGCTGCCGGAGCTTGGGCAGTAGCTGCTGCAGGAGCAACCAGGGCCAGGGCCAGTAAAACTTTGACTAATAAACTCTTGAACTTCAAAACTTTGATATCCTTTTCTATTCTGATTTTTTACGCAAGATCTATAATAGGTTACCAATGTTACAAGAATGTTACAAAAAGAATACTAGACTGTTAAAATTAAGCCCATTTTAAAAAGGCCAGCGATTTTTGCCTCGCTGACCTTCTTTTTTATCGTTGTTATCGTAATTTTAGCAGGTAATGGTAATTTAGATGACCCGCTTGGCGGTTGATGGCCAGAAGTAGGAGCTCAGGTACTGCTTGCGGACCCCTTGGCTTGGAGTAGCCGCGTGCACGTACTGGCCGCCGCCCACGTAAATCCCAACGTGGTATGGAGATGACTTGGAGCCCCAGAAGAGCAGGTCGCCCTTCTTCAGCTTGGCAGTTGAAACCTTAACGGTCTTGCCCTTCTTTACCTGGGTGTAAGTGGTCCGGGAAATGGACTTCTTGATCGCCTTCTTGAAAACGTACTGGGTCAAGCCTGAGCAGTCAAAGCTGTAAGGGCCGGTAGCGCCGTATACGTAGCGCTTGCCAACTTGCTTCTTGGCCAAGGAGACAACCTTGTTCCGCTTGGTCGTCACACTGGCTGCCTGGGCCTGGTGGCTGTTTGCCTGGATTGCGACAGGAACAACCAGGGCCAGGGCTAAGGTTAATTTTGCTAAGATCTGCTTAAACTGCTTCATTACGTTGTAACTCTCTTTCTCTTTTCTCGATGCTTATATCATAGCCGATGAGTGTTACAGGAAATTTACAGACCGTTTGCAGTTTCTTTAATAAGCCTTTGCAGTTTTTTAACATCCGGCAATTTTTCCGTAAAAAAAGGCCCTGGTCAAGAGCCAGAACCTTAATTTATTAAGCCCGCAGCTTCTCAGAAGCAGCTGAAGAGCTTTCAGGCGCGGCCACGACTTCATTGCGGGCATCAACTGCCCCCTCAGTGGCCATGTTGTGGAAATTGTTAAAGGACAAAGAGATCATGTCTTCCAGGGCTGGTTCAGTAAAGGAGCCCATGTGCGGAGTCAAAAGCACCCGCGGGTAAAGGTCCATCAAGGACTGAACTTCTGAGTCCGGCACGTCGCTTTCAGAGGCGAAGCTGTGGCCCATGATCTTCTTTTCATTGGAAACCACGTCAGCGCCGTAGCCAGACAGGTGGTTGCTGGAGACAGCAGCAGCGATGGCGGCTTCATCAGCCAGTTCTCCCCGGGCCGTGTTGACCAAAACCGCCCCTTCCTTCATCTTAGCGATGAATTCGGCGTTCATCAGCTTGTCGTTCTTGCCTGGGAAGTATGGCACGTGAACGGAAACGATGTCACAAGTTGCCAGCAGTTCGTCTTCTGTGACAAAAGTGCAGTATTGCTTGGCGAAGTCGGATGGGTATGGGTCATAGGCATAAACTTCAGCGCCCAGAGCCTGCCACATCTTGCCTTCTACTGCCCCGATCTTGCCGGCCCCGTAGATGCCAACCTTCAAACGGTTGAATTCCGTAGCGAAGTAGTCTGGGTGCATCCCAAAGTCCTGTTCATGGACATGATGGGCAGCTTCACCAACGTGTCTTGACAAAGTCAAACCCAGGGTAAAGGCCAGGTTGGCTACCGCATATGGGGAATAGTTTGGCACGCGGGCAACGGAGATCCCCAGGTCTTTAGCAGCTTCCAGGTCAAAGTGGTCCACGCCGACTGACCGGGTAAAGACCCAGGAGATCCCGTAGTCCTTGAACTGCTGCAGGTTGGTCCGGTCACAGAGGCAGTTGCCCCGGACCAGGACGGCGTCGCAGTCAGCAGCTTGCGTGACGTTTTCCCGGTTCAAGTATTCAGGAATGAGCTTCAAGTCGTAGTCGTACTTGTTCAGTTTTTCAAAATAGCTTCTTTCAAGCGGCCTAACGCCGTAACATGCAATTCTCATCTTGAATACCTTCTTTTCTAGGACTTCACTTTACTTGTTTCAATAATTGCCCCTATTTTATTTAATTCCTTTCTCATTTACAAGCCCTTAGCTTAACTTCTTAACTATTTAATTTTCTCCCGCCTCCCTAAGGCAGGTAAGGGCTGACAGACTTTGCTTTCCGTAAATTCTTCCCTTAAAAGTCCAACTTTTCTTTTTAATCTAGCAGAAAAAAGGCAAAGAAAAGCGCCCCTGAGGCGAGTGCCTCAAGGACGCTGATTTGGTCATTTTGAAGTTTGCTAATTAGATGATCCGCTTGGCAGTTGATGGCCAGAAGTAGGAGCTCAGGTACTGCTTGCGCACGCCCTGGCTTGGAGTAGCGGCGTGAACGTATTGGCCGTTGCCGATGTAGATACCTACGTGGTATGGGGAGGACTTGGAACCCCAGAAGAGCAGGTCGCCCTTTTGCAGGCTGGCAGTTGAAACGGCAACCGTCTTGCCTTGGCGAACCTGGGTGTAGGTGGTCCGGGTGATGTACTTGCCAATAGCGTGGCTGTAAACGTAACTAGTCAAGCCGGAGCAGTCAAAAGCGTTAGGACCGGTTGCCCCGTAAACGTAGCTCTTGCCGACTTCCTTCTTGGCCAGGGATACGACCTTGTTGCGCTTGGTGGTCTTAGAAGCAGCTTGCACGGTGCTGTTTTGAGTATTTGCAGTGTTGACTACAGCGAAACCGGCGAAGGCCAGGGATACGGCTGCTAAAACTTTGGCTAATGACTTCTTGAACTTCAAAATGATTTACTTCCTTTTCTTAACTTGATGTTTAACATCTTACAGGAGAAATATTTCAATTCTGTTTCAAAAAGGTCACGCCTTTTTTACAGTTTATGAAAAAAAGCTTAATCTTGCATTTTTTTGACCAAGGCAGCCAAGCTGGCATAGGTCGCTTCCAGGTCGTCGTTGACCAGGACATGGGCGCGATTTTCCAGGTCTGCCGGCAATTCATTCAATTCGCTGCCGGCCAGCCGCTTCTTGATCTGGTCACTTGAATCGCCTCTGTCAGCCATTCTTTTGGCCAAAGTATCCAGGCTGCAGGTCACATAAAGGAAGTAAACCTGGTCACCTAAGGCCTTTATGTAGGACCTGGCCCCCTCGATGTCCACGATCAAGCTGACCAGGTCGCTCTTTCCCCAGGCTCTTTCCAGCCCTTCTTTACTGGACCCATACTGGTAGTCCCCGTATTTGACATGTTCAAAAAAGTGCAGCTTGGCAAAAGAGGCATCGTCTTCAAAATAGTAAGCTGACTCGCTTTCCCCAGGCCGCCTTGGCCGGGTGGTGTGGGTAATCACCCGGGGGATCTGGTAGCGGTCAGCCAGGTATTCAGATATGGTTGTCTTGCCAGCCCCGCTGGGACCGGCGATCAAGATAATTTTTTTAGCCAAAAAGAGAGTCTCCTAACTTGAATTTTTTCGCTCTATACTATATCATAGCCTAGTTGAAATTTTAACCGTTTGAGAATTAAGGAGATTGCCATGAAGAAAGCCGATGTTGAATTAGGTGCCGTCGTTAACGCCAAGTCAGAAGAAGAACTGAAGAAGCAGTTCCAAGGCACGGTGGAAAAGATCTATGAAAACTCCGCCCTCCTGGCCATCACTTCCTTTGACGACGTTGACGCTACTGCCGTCAGCGACCTCAACTACAAGCTGGTCGTCAACTTCAAGAACATGAAGCCGGCCCGGTCAGCCAAGAAGGCCAAGGCCCTCTCCACCAACAACATTACCATCGAAAAGGTGGCCCCGACCATGAAGGCTGACGACAAAGATAAGGACAAAAAGGAAAAGAAGGCTCCGGCCAAGAAGAGCAAGTAAGAGAACTCCGCGGTTATCCCGCGGAGTTTTTTGTTAAGATAGTAGGGAAAGCGAGTTGACTATAAATGAAAGAAAAAACTAAAAGCCTGCTCTACTGGTTCATCATCCTCCAGCCTTTCCTGGATTTGGACTTCTTCTACCGGGGGAAATTGGCGACCATCCTGCCCTTCACCATCCCGACCATCATCCGGATCGCCGGAGTAGTCGTCCTGGTTGGCCTCCTTGTCTGGGGGCAAAAGAAATTGCCCCCGGCCTGGCTCTGGGCCTACCTGGCTATTCTGGTCCTCTATGGGATCTTCCACCTCTGGCACATGCAGAACTTTAAGAGCCTCAGCCCGAACGACTACGGCTACTCGAATTTCGGGGAGATTTTTTACCTCTTCAGAATGCTCCTGCCCCTGGCCTTGATCTGGGTGACCAAGAATCTGGAAATCAGCCAGGACTTCTTGTTAAAAGCCTTCGCCTGGGTCAGTGGCCTCTTCACCGGCACTATTGTCTTGAGTAACCTCTTCGTGATTTCCCTGAAGTCCTACGAAACCGGGGTGATCTCCGGCAACATCTTCACCTGGTTCATGGGGCCGCTTTACGGCTACTCCCACAGCGCCTCCAAGGGTTTCTTCTACTTTACCAACACCTTGAGCGCCATCCTCTTGATGCTGGCTCCGGTCGTCTTCTACCTGCTGCTTGAGCGCTTCTCCTGGAAGAGTGGCCTTTTGGCTCTCAGCCAGACTTTGGCCATGCTGGAAGTCGGCACGAAAGTCGCCCTCTACGGCTTAGCCGGGACCCTGACCGTCAGCTTGATCGCCTGGCTAATCCACCTGCTTTTCTTAAAAAACGTCAAGTTTTCAAAAGGCGGTCTGGTCACCCTCTTGGCCTTAGCCGGGATCACCGGGGTCTGCTGGCAGGTCTCCCCGGCTGTCCAGCGCTACAAGTACGAGATCTACTGGGCAAACAGCCATGACTCTAAGATCGACAAGGAAAACGCGATCTTAAAGGCGGGCCTGGCCAAGTACAAGAATGACCCGGACAAGCTGAAGGAGTTTGAGCAGGACTTTTTGGCCAAATATTACCAGAAGTACGCCTTAAACAAACGCTTCATCACTAAGTCCTACCCATATAAGTACGACCCGCAGTTCTGGATCGACTTGCTTAAAGAGCCGGCCAGCGTCCGTTTAGCCAACCGCAAGGTCGAAGAAGCCATGCTTAAGCAGGTGGTCAAGTACGACAACGATCCTTTGGACAAGTGGCTGGGGATCGGTTATATGCGGCAGACCAACATCTTCAACCTGGAGCGGGACTTTACGGCCCAGTACTACTCCTTAGGGATCATCGGCGCCTTTCTTTACCTAATCGCCTATCCAGCCATCATTCTTTACGGGGCCTTTGCCTGGCTGAAGGAAAAAGCCTGCCGGACCTTCTATTTAACCAGCCTGCTGATCGCTAGCGCGCTACTGCTGGGGGCCAGCTACATGTCCGGCAATGTCCTGGACTTCCCGACCTCTAACCTGCTTTTGGCCTTCCTCGACGGCGGAATTTTGTCCTACATCAAGGAAGAAAAAGGCCGAAGCACAGGACTCCGGATAGTCAGATTTGAGAAAAAGTAATAGCAAACCAAAATAAAAAATCGTCTTCTAACTTAGAAGGCGATTTTTGCTTTGTTTTCAATTCTTACTTGCTTTCCTTGTCAATAAAGGAACTGTCCGGGACCCGGATCAGGTAGAAGCGCTTGGCCTGGCGGCCAGCGTGCAGGCCGATCCCGTTAACCGCGGTGTTCTTGTACTTGGCCGTATAGATGGCCACGTAAGCCTGCTGGTAGCGGGAATCTTCCTTCTTCAGCTCCTTAGTGCTGAAAGGCAGAGCCGCCGCCGTTACGTTGATTGGATCCTTGCTATAGGAAACCGTAGCCAGGTGGCTGGGCACGGTGTACTTTTTCCCACTGACGTAAAAAATGTACTGCTGGTTCAAATCCCGGTTCTTGGTAGACTTGACCTTGACATAGTAGCTCTGGCTGGCGCTGGGCTGCAGGACCAGGGGCTGGTAGGTCACAGATGAAGTAATCCGGGAAGTATCCGTCAAGTTCGGGTCGTCAAAAAGGCTGATGGCCAAGAGCCAGCCGGCCAAAAGGCAGAAGCTGACGACTTCCAGCAGGCTGATCAGGGAGTTGCCCCATTCAAACTTGTGCTGGCGCTGGATAATCATCTTCAGCCGCCGGCGCCGGATATTTTGCACGATAAAGACCAGGTAAACGATGGCTCCCACCCAGAGGGCCACCCCCAGTACGTTCCAGCTCCACATAATTATGCCTCTTTCTTAGTCTCGGCCTTGGCTTCTTTGGCCGCTTCCTTGGCGGCTGCTTCGCCTTCCTTGACCTGCTTGATCTTTTCGCTCATGGCGTCAGCCAGGCGGTCAGCTGCTCCTTCAACGTCAGCCACTAATTCGTCGCCATCCATGAAGAGGTCGATTCTGAAGTGGGAAGCGTTCAGGTATTCGCTGGCCGTTTCAAAGTAAACCTTGACCGGCTGGGCTTCTTCTTCGTCAAAGAAGTTGATCAGCTTCTTGTAGTTGGCCAAAGGCAGGTTGATGATGTTGGTTTCCAGGGCAAAAGTGATGGGGTTCTTCCCTTCCAAAACCAGCTGGACCTGCATGAGCCGGTCCTTCTTCAAGGCCGTGGCCACTTCCTGGACCATGGTCAAGGCGTGTTCACGCAGCTTCTTTTTGCTCCGGGAGACTTCGGAATACTTGATGGTCTCCATGTCAGACAGGTAGGTCTGTTCTTCGATTGCTTTAGTTAAGTCTTTCAGGTTGATCTGCATTTTTTCTCTCACCGTCCATTTATGTCTGTATCTACATTAACTAAAAAAGTCCCCGGGTGCAAGCGAAAAAAAGAGCCGGCCAGGGGGCCGGTTCTCATTAGGATTAATAGGAAATGTAGGTTGTCACCAGCACTCGACTGATTTATAACCTCCGGGGCGGCAGAAACATGGGGAAAATACCGCCGCTCCGGGAAATAGAGCCCGCCGCGCGGCAGGTCCTCTATTACCATGCTATTTTACCATATCTGCCCGCATTAATCCTTTATCATGTGCGATTAACGCGAAAAAAAATCTAACTATACTTGAATTATTAAGGGCTTATTCTGGCCAGAAGAGATCGTTCAAAGTTTTGCCAAGAGCCTGGCAGATGGCAATGCAAAGGTTGACGGTCGGGTTGTAGTTGCCCTTCTCAATGGCGCTGATGGTCTGCCGGGAGACCCCGACGATATCAGCCAATTGCTGCTGGGAGAGGTCCTTTTCCGCCCGGGCCGCTTTAAGGCGTAAATTTTTCACGGCTAGGCCTCCTCATGGCGGTCAATCACGGCCTTGAGCAAGAGGCTGCCCACGATCGCCAGATAAGAGACCAGAACCACCGGGCCAACTGCCGCGTCAGTTGCCGCCCCATTCTTGAAGTAGACGATTCTGCCGCTAGTTATGTCGCCAATCTGGCTCATGAACTGGGAAAAGAAGATAAGGGTCCAGGCAGCCGCCAGGCTCAAGCGGCCCTTAACCGGGAAGGCATCCTGGAAGATGCAGTAGCAAGTCAGAACCGTCCCGCCCAGCATGACGGTCGTCAGGCTGGAGGCAAAAGGCGTGGCCAGGGGCCGGTTAAAATTGATGCAGGCCAGGCTGTAAAGGATATTGGCGACAAGCACCGTCCAGAAGGCGTATTTGTAGCCCCGCCCCCGGAGCAGGAGCTGGCGTTCGTCCAGCCGCTGGTGATTCTGCTGGTCTTTAACGGCAAAGAAGACAGCTAAACAGACGGTCAAAGCACAGATCAAGAAAAGTGTCATGATTTTTTCCTTTCATAAATCCTGATGTCAAATATACTTTACATTGATTATCAACTATGTCTGTCATAATGTCAACTATATTTGACATCATTTTTTGACAAGTTGGATAAATATGTTACACTTAGGATGTCAACAAATAAAGCGGTTACATTTTTTATCTATAGAAAGGTGATTGTCATGTTTGATTTCAAGGACTACGGACCGGATCCATGTGCTTTAGACTTAAAGCAGGCGGCCTTAGAGAATGAGAAGTATCGTGAAACTTTGTGGACAGGAGATCACTTCCAGGTAACCCTGATGTGCATCCCTGCCGGCGGCGGCGACATCGGCCTGGAGATCCACCACGACAACGACCAGTTCATCTACCTGGTCAGCGGGACCGGCCGGGTACAGCTGGGCAAGGAGAAGGACAACTTGACCGTGGACAAGATCGTTCACGCTGGTGAAGCTGTCTTCATTCCAGACAACACTTGGCACAACGTCACCAATGCCGGTGACGAGCCAATGAAGTGCTTCAGCTTGTACGCTCCGGTAAAGCACGCGCATGGCACGACCGAATCGACCAAGGCCGACGCGATCGCCCAAGAAGGGCCACTGGAAGGGTCTAACGAATAATTTTTAAGCACGTGAATCTTTCACGTGCTTTTTTGTTGGAATATGCTGATTTTTTTAATAAGGAGACTATAATTTGAAGTAGAAAATGGTTGTCGGGTATTTTTTATTAGGAGGAAGAAAATGAAGGCAATTAAACAGCTCTACCATGAGCACAAGATCATCACGCTGATTCTGACCTCGCCAATCTGGCTCTTTGTCCTCTTCTCCGTCTTGTTTACGGCCAACGAGATCTACAAGTCAACCCAAGAAGGCGTGGTAACTGAAGTTCTGAACAAAACCCTGCCCAAGCACGGCTATAGCGACATCTACTATTTAAACCAGGTCAAGGCCGACAGCCATTTCGGCATGGGGACCACTTATGTCAGCAGCTTCTCAACCAAGCGGACAGTTAAAAAGAACCAGGCCCTCTTCGCCAAATCCGGCAAGAAGATAGACAAGGGCGATGCCGACCTCCCCTACTACAAGGAAGTCACTGTCCGCCGGAGCGGGATAGGCTGGAAGGTCACTGTTTCTGACTCGATTGGACAAGAGGAAAGCAGTTATAGCGTAAAATGACAGCAAATAACAAAATGGAGCAAGGTTGGCCCTGCTCCATTTTTCGTCTGCTCATCTATTTAAATTGTTCCCAGTAAGCATCATCTGCTTTAACTATTGGGTCCTCCGGCAAAAGTCCCTGCCGGATCAACTTGTCCCTGGCAAACGCGTAGTCCAGGGATTCCTTTTGTTCTTTTTCTGAATCCATAAGGCATCCCTCCCCTGCTGCTATCCTACTTCATTTTTTACCCAAAACCAACAAAAAAGCCGCCAGAAGCGTACTTGCTTCTAGCGGCTTTCTTACTCAAGGCACTTGCCAAACGGCAAATGTGACTCCTTCTCGTTCACATCAAGGGTGTGTCAGCATCGACGCTTCCCGCGTCTGGCCAAAGGCCTGATGCCCTCTATCTCAAAAATACGCACCTTTGCGTTTTCCTCGACTCGTCGATATTTGATTATACGCTCTTTCCCAAACCTTGTAAAGCTACTTGCCCAGCTTCTCCCGCAGCTTGAGCCGCTTGATGTACTTGTTCCAGGCTTCTTGAAACAGGGTCGATAGCAAGAAGCCCAAAGCGATCGACACCGTCACGATAGCCACCCGCATCATCATCTGCTGGGCAGCGATATACTTGCCGTCAATGAGCCGCCTGACCACCATATAAGCCGGCGCTCCCGGCACCAGCGGCACCAGACCCGGTACACTGAACAGGGTGACGGGACACTTTTTCCACTTGGCCAAAACAACAGCGACCAAGCCCACGGCAAAAGCGCCCAGGGTGTTGGAAATCATCCGGCCACCTGACGCCTCCGTCACCAGCCAGTAGACCATCCAGCCCGCGCAGCCGCAGATCCCGCTCCAGTGAATCACCCGGTGGGGGATATTCACCGTCAAGGCAAAGCCGACCGTGGCAATGTATGAAAAGACCAAGTTGATCAAGACGTCCCAGATGTTGAAACTAACCTGCATCCCCAGCATGACTATGCTCCTAAAAATCTAATCATGATCCCGACGCCGCCGCCCAGGGCAATCGCCGTCATCGCCGCCTCACACATGCGCACGATCCCTGACACCCAGTCGCCCATGAAGAGGTCTCTCAAGGCGTTGGTCAAGGCCAGCCCTGGCACCAGAGTCATCAAGGCCCCGATCAAAATATTGTTCACGTTGCAGGCCGGGAAAATCCGGCTGATGATAATAGTGAGCAGGCCCATCTCCATGGCCGCGATCAGTTCAGCCAAAAAGCGGACCTTGGTGTGACGTTTAAGCCAGGAGTCCATTAAATAGCCGCTGGCCCCGATCAGGCCGGCAACCGGGAAATCGGCCCAGTCATAGACATCCAAAAAGAGGACCATCAAGGTGGCACTCAAGATCCCGGCCCCAATGACCTGCAGCCATAAAGGGAAAGTCGGGGTCTGCTCCTCGACTTCCCGCAGCTTTTCTTCCAGCTGCGCCAGGTCAATCCGCTTGTCGGCAAATTCCCGGGAGAACTCATTGACCCGGTCAACCAGTTCCAGGTTGATGGCCCGCTTCTTGACCGATTCCAGTTCCGTCACCGTGCTGCATTCCCCATCATCCAGGCTGACGAAGATCCCGGTTGGCATGGCAAAAACGTTGACCTCCTTGATGCCGGCGTTGATGGCGATCCTGCGCATGGTGTCCTCCACCCGGTACATTTCGCTACCGCCGGCCAGCATGAGGCGGCCAGCCTTCAAACAAGTATGAACGACTCTTTTCATGTACGCGTCTGTGCTCATTTTTTTCACCGCGAGCCTGCCTAAAGGCAGCTAAATCAATTATTCATGGCTTCAATATCGACGACCTTGTCGACCCAGTCACCTCTGAAGAAGTCCCGTTCGTGACTGACGACGATGACCCCGCCTGGGAAGTTGACGATGGCCTTTCTAAGGCTGTCCTTAGTTTCATTGTCCAGGTGGTTGGTCGGTTCGTCAAGGAAAAGCAGGTTGGCCGGCTCAAACTGCATCTTAGCCAGCTTCACCTTTTCCTGCTCGCCCCCGGACAGTTCCTTTAAGGGGCTCATGACCAATTGGGCTGTCAGTCCCATCCGGGCTAAAGCCTGGCGGAGTTCCTTGGGCTTCTTCTGGTCAAATTCACTCTCTAAGTACTGCAGAGGTGTCATATTCTGGTTGGGCCAGGTCAAATCCTGCTTAAAGTAGGCCAATTTAGCCGTGGCCGACAGGTCAAAGCCCCCATAGATAGGCGAAATCTGCCCCAAAAGGGTCTTAAGCAGGGTAGTCTTGCCGATCCCGTTAAAACCGGTGATGGCCACCTTTTCCCCATTGCCTACGGAGAAGTTGAAGGCTTCCTTAACCAAAGCCTGGTCATAGCCGATCACCAGGTCCTGCGTTTGCAAAAGCAAGTTGGAGGCTGTTTCAACGTATGGGAAGTCAAATTTAGCCTTCTTGCCGTTTTGCGGAGGCGTCAAAATTTCCATCCTGTCCAGCTGCTTTTGCCGGGACCGGGCGCTTTTGGCCCGGGTGCCGGCCTTGTTTTTTCTGATATAGGCTTCAGTCTTGGCAATCTGCCGCTGCTGGTTGGCATAGGCCTTCAGGTAGGTCTGCCGGTTGGCTTCCTTTTGCCGCATGGCCTGCTTTAATGTCCCGGTATAGCGGGTAATGGTCCCGAAGTCGATGTCGATAATACAGTTGGTGATCCGGCCCAAAAAGTCATAGTCGTGGCTGACGACGATAAAAGCACCGGTAAAATCATTCAGGTAGTCGACCAGCCAGTCGATGTGGCCGACGTCTAAGTAGTTGGTTGGTTCGTCCAGGACCAAGACCTGGGGCTGCTCTAAGAGGAGCTTGGCCAGGATCAGCTTGGACCGCTGGCCCCCGGAAAGCTTGGAGACGTCCCGGTCAAAGCCCAGTTCGGCCAGGCCCAAGCCACTGGCCACCCGGTCGATTTCAGTGTCCAGGTCGTAGAAGTTGTTTTCTTCCAGGTAGGTCTGCAAACGGCCTGCTTTGGTCAACAGGGCCTCATCGCCGCTTTCGCTGTAGTCGATGTAGAGCTGGTTCAACCGGGCTTCATCTTGGTAGAGCTGGTCAAAGGCAGTTTTTAAAAAGTCCCGCATGGTCAGGCCGGGCGTCAGTTTGGCGTACTGGTCCAGGTAGCCGACGGAGAGCTTGTTTTGCCACTTGACGCTCCCTTCATCGGGGAGGATTTCCCCGGTCAGGATTTTGATCAAGGTGGACTTGCCGACCCCATTTTGGCCGGTGACCCCCATGTGGTCTTCCTTGTTTAAAACAAAATTGGCGTCTTCATAGAGGGTCTTTTCCGCAAAGCCCTGGGTCAAGCCGCTGACGGTCAGTAAACTCAAAATTTTTTCCTTTCTTACAGGTGGAAGTCTTCCGCCTGCTTGCGCTCACGGTCGTACTTCTGCAAGGTCTTGAGGATCCGCGGCCAAAGATAGCGCGGAGCGGTCAAGTGCAGGTGGTCGTCAGCCACCCGGAAGTAGCTGGGACTGAGCTTGGTCAAGCCGGAGAGGAATTCCTCATCCAGGTGGTACTTGTCAGAGATCCGCTGGATTTCGGCAATGGCGTATTCGGTGTAAGACGAGCTCACGAAGACCAGGATGGCGCCGATGATGCCCCAGACCAGGGACTGGGTATTGGTCAAGGCGAAAGAGTGCCGGCAGATGTAGAACATGGCGATGAAAGTCATTACGCCGGCGATTCCGCCATAGATGTATGGATAGTAGCGTTTTTTCACGAAAATCCCTCCTAATTCTATCAACTATCTTAACGTATTTTGCCCCCTGGTTAGTAGGAAAATTATTGCTGAAAAGGAAAAAATAAGAGGGATCCAGAATCCCTGGACCCTCTTATTCAACCACAATATTTACCTTGTCATGCTTTTGGGCAGCTTGGGCAAACATTTCAATGAGCCGGTCACAAAGCTGCCGGGACTGGTCAAAGCGGAATTTCTTCTTGCGATAATTCAGCAAGTCATTGTAATACTCTTCCGCGTCCACGTAGCAGTCAGGCTCTTCTGCCCAAGGGCCTTGCTCAAAGAAATAGTCACGGCTCATTTTTCCCCATTCTGACTTAGGAATTTTAGGATATTCAAAAAGGTCTTCCACAAATCCCTCCCAAACCCGCAGTTTAGTTCTGCCATAGGAAAAATCAACTTCGGGTTCATCTTGTAAGTCTCCATTATAAAAAGTCTCATCAACTTTGGTCTGGCCAGTGTCCATTTTTGAGCAGCTCCTTATCACTATTTCTCTTGAAAAAGCTGGCGGACCTTCCGGCTGTTTCTTACCGAAAAATATTGGACGTCGCCAGTGATGAAGGTCAGCTTTTTCTCCTTCAAATCCACTTCTTTAACGTTGGCGGGGTTGATGACGCAGGATTCGCTGACCTGCACCAGGGCCGGGTACTTCTCTGGCAGTTCCTTCAGCTTGCCGATGAATTCCGCCCAGCCGGTCGTCTTGACCAGGCGAAGCTTGTGGGGAACCGACGTCGTCTCCACGTAAACCACATCTCCCATGCTCATGTTTCTGACGTCATGGCCGAATCTGTAGCTGAAGGTGTTTTTCTGGATATAGCGATACTTGGCGATTGCGTCCACTGCCTGCTCCAGGGAATAAGTGACATCCCGGCGCAAATCGTCCACGTTGCCGTTTTTGACGATAAAATTGCTGGCCCCCAGCCGTCTTTGGAAGGTCAGGAAAGCCATGTCCTGGTGGCTGGTCACAAAAATCAGCTGGGCCTTGGGGTCATGCTTCTTGATGATCTCGCCCAAGTCCAGGCCGTTTTGCTCGTCCAGCTTCTTGCCGATTTCAATATCCAAAAAATATATGCCGGACGCGAGCGGCTTTTTGGTCAAAAAATCCAGGGCCTCATCGTAGCTGCCTGCCGCCTTGACGACAGCAAAGTCCAGCTCTTCTTCATCGCTTAAAATAATCTGCGCCCGCTTGATGCAGTCCTTGACCAAATCGATCTGGTCTGGCTCATCGTCGCAGATAAAAACTGGATACTTTATTTTTCTCCCTCCTTCAGAACCATCAGACTAAATGTAAAAGTGTTGCCTGTCGTATCTATATCAACGATCATTTGCCCGGCATACTTGTTCACGATCTCCAAGGCGTTGCTTAAGCCCAGGCCGGCATGCTGGTCCTTACTCGTGTAGCCTGGCTCAAAAATCCGCGGAGATGGGATATCGGCGGTCTTGTTTTTGATGACAAATTCGAAATCGCCGTTTTCTTGGTAGAACATAGCTTCAATCCGGCCGCCTTTTAGGCCGTTGCTGGCCTCAATAGCATTGTCAAAAGAAATCCCGATGACCCGGACCAGGTCCATTTTTTCCATTTCAGAGACCAAAGGCAGGTGGTCGATGTCCTTCTGGCAGCTGAAGCGGTAGGGAATCCCTTGATCGTAGATTTTCGACAATTTGGTAATCACGATGCTTTTAAGCAAATCGTCATGGATATGGTTGACATCTTGAAACTTGGCCAAGGCATGCTCATCAAAGTTTTCCCTTGAGTACTCATTCAGCTTCTCCAAAAGCTGCTGGGAGTCGTTTTGGGCCGCTGCCAGCTTGAGGCTGCTCAGAATATTGCGGTAGTCGTGCTTGAAGCGGCGGAGGCGGTCCTCATCCTGCTCCAAAGAAGCCGCGTAGCTCTTCAGCTGCTGGTTGGACTCATAGAGCTGGCGGTTCTGCGCTTGCAGGTGCCGCTCTTCTGCTTCGTTTAAAAGGGCGGTCTGATTTTTGATACTGAGACTAAAGCTGAGCACGGCATAGATGCCTTGAACGGCCAAGATGCCCAAGAGGATCGCCAGGCCAACCGACATCTTCTTCACCTGCATCCCGACGACGTAGGCAAAAATTGTCGAGACATACAGGTAGGACAGCAGAAACAAGCAGTTCGTCTGATAGCGGACGTCGCTGATATATTTGCGGATTTTTGGCAAAAGCGGCCAAGCGAGCAAAAAGCCAGCCAGCAGGAGACCAAGATCAATCCACAAGCTGGCCGCAAGAGTTTCCGGAAAAGACCAGCTGATGATATTTACTATAATGTCTTCTAGCAAGCCAATAATACCAATAATTAAGGCCGCGCTTACTGCCTGCTTGACCTTTTTGCCTTTGATCTGGGTTAAAACCAAGAGGGTCAGCTCAAAGATTTTTAATTGCAGGTCAATGAAATAGGACGGAACCGACTCAATTGTGATCCCGTCAATCACACCAATGAGCCAGATGCCAAAAAACATGGTCCAAGCTCGGCGGCTAACTAGCCGCTGGTCAAGCAGCCGCAAAAAGCAGGCAATATCAATCATAGGCGCCAGCATCATGGTGCCGGCATCAAGCAGATACAATAAAATCATCTATCCATCCTGTTTTCGCTTCGTTCCCTTTTCAGTCCTCATGATACAACAAAAAGCGCAACTGAGTTGCGCCTTTATGCCTTAATATTAACCAAAAATTGCCTTAATTCTGTTCCAGCAAATGAGTGAAATCTTGTAAGTACTACCTCGCTTATGACTCTTTCTCTTAATAAAGCTAACCGTTGGATCTAAGCCTTGTAAGCCTAAAATATCCTGATTACTGTTTTGCATCTTCTTTCACCTCTTTTCTAATCCGCAAACAAGAACCTTTCATTCCCAATGACTGGCAGCCACTTGCCCCAATTGTGGTCCCTGGCGCCCAGCAAGATGGCCAAAAGTCCAACGGCACCGGTGGCCAGGTCCAGGGAATTTTTCAAGCCATAGACTCCAGGAAGCAGAATCCTGTCTTCATCAAAGACCAAGTAGTTGGCCAAGTGCTGCAGTTTTTCTTCCAAAAAGCCCTCATAACCCAGACTTTCTGCCGCGATGTCGCCCAGCATAAGTCCCGCGAAGCCGTCAAAGAGGCCATTCATGTAGGCTAATTTGACCCGGTTAGTCGCGATCAAGCCCTTGATCATCCTGCTGTCGCCTTTAACCTTGACCCCGTCTTTCGCGAAGTCCAGCAGGACCAGGAGCAAGCCACAGGAACCCGAATTAAGATAGGGCAGATAGCTTTCCTCGCCATTGACTTCCCCTTTTAAAAAAGTTCCGCCTTTTATTTGACTGACTTCCTGCTCTAAAAAAGTACTCAGCCTTTCTTCTGCAGCTTTTAGCAAGTTATTCTGGTCCAGGTACTTGCCAGCTTTTTCAAGATAAAGAAGCATCCCTAATTTTCCAGTAAGCAAGCCAGCTTCCTCCCAAGCATCATAGCCAGCTAATAGCTCTTGGGCAATTTTTACCAGCTCCTGCTTTCTAGCCTCATCTGGTTCAAGCAGCTGCAGGGACAATTTGGCCAGACCTATCCCCGCCAGGCCGCTCTCTAGCGACAAGTCTTTCATCTGATCAACTTCAATTCCATCGATCAGCTTTTTGCCTAATTCCTGGTCAACTTCTGAATACAAGACTGCCCCCATCCCGGCCGCGCCGGTAAAGAGTCCATGCTCCATTTCACTTGCCTGGCAAATTGCCTTTTGATTATTCAGACACCACTTTTTAAAAGGCTCCCGGTCCTCCGGCAAAGCGGACAAGACCAAGCCCAGACCCAGCGCTCCATTTTCAATATTCAGCATCCCTGCCGGCTCAATAAACTGGACAATATCGCCCTTAATCAAGCGCTGACTTGTCCAATCGATATTTGCTTCTATCCCTTTCGCGATGCCCGCAATCAGCTGGTCCAGAGACTTCTGCTCTACCGCTGGCAACTTCGGCAAAGTCAGGTCAGCTTTTTCAAAACACTCTCTTTTGAATTTCCGTAAAAAATCTCCCGCCGCCTGGTCCAGATTTTCCAGCCTGACTGCTTCGCTTACTTCCGGCTTTTTGGCCAAATGACTGACGTCGATGACCGGCAAAAGGGTGTATTCAATCATTTTGTATAAAGATAACCAATCCTGCTGGCCCATGGTTTTGGCCTGCAGGTCGCTGAAACCTGGCGTGGACAAGCCTGGTTCATAAGTCTGATCAAGTGGCCCTGCCTGTTCAAAATCAATCAATACCGGTCCCTTTTTGCCCAAAAGAACATTGCCTGGCTGCAAGTCACCAATGGCTATCCCTCGCTGGTGGATGTCCTCTACCGCCGCAAACAGCTGCTTGGCCAGCTTTTTTACCATTTTCAGATAGCGGCCATGATCTTGCTGGAAAGGATACTTTTCCTTGATCAGCTGGTCCAAGTTTTCTGCTGGCAGATAGTCCTCGACCAGATAATAATGAATCCAAACCTGGAAAGAATCCCGCAGCTTAATGACATATGGGGAGTCTTGCAGCTGCCTTAAGAGCTCTGCTTCATGCTTGATCCGGCTGAAGCCATCCCGCAGGTTCGCGTCGATCCCGGCTCCCTGCCGGCCTTCCTTGATCAAGTACTTCTGCCCGGATTTTTGCCCCAGGTAAATCCCGCCGGCATTGCTAAAAAGCAAGGCTGACGAAATATTGTACTGACTCAAGCGGGAAAAATCGCCGCGGCCTGCCCTTTTTTCAGCTGGAAAAGGATCTGACACAAAATCTGGCTGCTGGTAATAAGGCAGACGCTGGTCTGGCACTAACTGACCTTGCTCGTCCCTTATGCAATAGTTGCCTGCCTCATCGCGGAGCTCCTTAAAGGCTCCATAGCGGTAATAGACGTTGCTTCTTTTATACCGCTTGTCAGACAGGATATAGGGCCCTAAATCATACTCACTCGTTAAAGCCGCCAGGTCAGCCGCGGCCTGCTTGAACTGCTCCGTATCCTTTGGATAAGCCGTGATAAACTTGCCCGACTCAGTCCGGTCAGCGTTTTTGGAGTTTTTGACGATCCATTCGCCCCGGCTGACCGTGAACTTGAAGCTGATTTTTTGCTTAAAAAGATAGTCAGCTGCTGCCCTTAAAAGCTCTCCTTCGTCCTTGTATCCGGCTGACAAGTGGATCTTCCAGCCCTGCGCCGGCAGCTCGCCAGGCGCCAACATATAGGTCCAGTGGCGGTCACTCCAGGTCTGCCAAGCTGCTGGCTTAGTTACTTGACAAGGCTGCATTTTAGGCGCCGCGTCTTCAAAAAAGCTGCTCTTTTCAGCCAAGAGAAAGGGCACATAGTCCTCGATCGCGTACTTCATTTTTACTTGAACAAGTTGTCAAAAAAGCCGTAGAAGCTGCCATAAATGGTGTGAAAGCAAATCAAGCTGCGGCGGACGTCACCATTTTTATCCTTCTTTGCCTTCTTCAGCTGCAAATTCAAAACTTCTTCAATCAGGTTTTCCATTTTTCCCTGCCTCCTTTTGCCTATTAGTTTAGTGCCTTCCCTCTTATTTTTTTCAAGAAGTCATTATCGGGCAAAAAAGACTCATAAGCGCAAAAAATACCCCTAGCTGAGCTAGAGGCATGATTTGCTGTCTTTTTTCCACTTCCTACCAAGAATCACTGCTTCTTGGCGTAATTGAGTTGGCTTCGTAAATCGTGTAGTTGGTGATGGTCTCATTGCTGGAGAAGTCGACCCCATTGTAAGTCTCGTTCAGACTGTTCTGCCGGGTTTCCTGGTTGGTCAAGGTTTGCGTGGCCAGCCCCAGGCTCTTTCTCAGCTTGTTGGACCACTTCTGCAGTTCTGCAGTTGACGCGATCTGGAAGCTGGTCCCGGAAATCGTCGCGTCGTGGCCCTGGATATAGCCGCTGGAGATGTTGCTTGCCGCGCTTCTGTAGTTGATGGCCAGGCTGGTCATGTCGCCAAAAGTCAAGTTAGTCTTGACGTACTTGGCAAAAACCTTGAGCAGCTTCTGGTAGTTGGCTAAACCGTTGACGGACAGGCCCTTCTTGACCACGGCCTGGATGATCTGCCGCTGCCGCATTTGCCGGCCATAGTCACCCCGGGGGTCGTCATAGCGCATCCGGGCATAAGCGATGGCGTGGCGGCCATCCAGGTGCTGCTTGCCCTTATGGAAGTCACACCAGTCATAGCTGAAGCTGAAAGGCACGTTGACGTCGACCCCGCCTAAAGCGTTGACCAGGCTCTTCAAGGCCTTCATGTTAACTTCCACATAATAGTTGATCGGCACGTTGAGCATGGCCGAAACGGTCTTGACTGACCCGCTGCTGCCGCCAAACTGATAGGCGGAATTGACCTTGAACATGTAATAGCTCTGGCTGCTCGTTTCACCCAGAATCTCCGTCAAGGTGTCCCGGGGAATCGAGGTCATGGTCGCCTTCTTGGTCGTCGGGTTGACGGTCACCAGGATGATGGTGTCCGAATTCCCTTGGTCATGCCGCCCTTCCAGCCCCTGGTCGACCCCTAAAACCAAAATCGAGATTGGCTTCTTGGCCGCGATCCGGGCGCTGGTCGCGGTATTGCCGTTATTGCCGTTCATGCTCACCAGGGCTGAATGCAGGGAGAAGTAGGCATGCGCCCCCCAGGTCGCCGCGATCATAACGACAAAGGTCACTAAGAGACCGATAATCGTTGGCACGGGGCGGCGGGATTTTTTCAAAAGGCCGGCCTGGACGAGCGTCACATTGCGAAATATTTTATTTTGTCTTCTACTGTGTTGCTCTTCCATGGATTGACCCCTTTAGTAATTTGCTATTATTTATTTTCTCATTAAAAAGCCGTTTAATAAACCAGACGTGGGAATATTTAGACTATCTTATTTTTTTGGCAAAAAGCCGCTTTGATAGTAGAATATCTAGTATCGTAAAATAGAACGTAAAGTAATGAGAAAAAGAAGAGGTACTTGTATGGAAATCCCTTATCGCAGCGAGGTTCCCAAAGAGCAGACCTGGGACTTGACCCGGGTCTTCAAGACTGAGGCGGACTGGGAGTCCGCTTTTAAGGCAGTCAAGCAGGAAGTCAAGGCCCTGCCGGACCTGGAAGACGGCTTCACGGAAAGCGCGGCCGTTCTCTATGACCGCTTGACCCAGATTTTCGCCGTTGACCGCCGCTTGTCCAAGATCTACGTCTATGCCAGCATGGCCAGCGACGTCGACACCAGCAACCAAAAGAACTTGGCCCTCAATTCCCGCGGCCAGAGCCTGGCTGCTGAATACCAGGCCGCTGTCGCCTTCATCCAGCCGGCTGTTTTAGCCTTGGGGAAAGAGGCCCTGGACGCCTTTTTCAAGGAAGAGCCAAGGCTGGAAAACTACCGGCACTATTTGGAACAGATCGTCAAGCAGGAAGAGCACGTTTTGCCAGCTGAAGAGGAGAAGCTGGTATCGGCGGCCGGGGATGCCCTGTCAGCTTCAGCCAACACCTTCAACGTCTTGACCAACTCCGACCTGCAATTCCCTTACATTGAAGATGAAGACGGAGAAGCAGTTGAACTGACGGAAGCCAACTACGACATCTTGATCCAGTCCCAAAACCGGGAAGTCAGAGAGGATGCCTTTGACGCCCTTTACGCTGGCTATGGCCAGTTCGCGTCAACTTTTGCTTCCACCTTGGCCGGCAATGTCAAGGCCCACAACTTTGACGCCCAGACCCACCACTACCAGGATGCTTTGGCCGCGGCTCTGTCTGAAAACAACATCCCTGTCGAAGTCTACAACCAGCTTTTGACCAGCGTCCACAAGCACCTGGACCTCCTCCACCGCTATGTTAACTTGCGGGAAGAGATCCTGGACCTTAAGGGCGACCTGCAAATGTGGGACATGTACGTGCCAATCACGGGCAAGCCAAGCCTCAGCTACACTTTCGATGAAGCCAAGGCTCAGGCAAGAGAAGCCCTGCAGGTTCTGGGTGAGGACTATGTCAAGCACGTCGACTACCTCTTCAACAACCGCTGCATCGACTACGTGGCCAACATGCACAAGCAAAGCGGGGCCTACTCCGGCGGCGCTTATGACACCGACGCCTATGAGCTCTTGAACTGGCAGGGGGACCTGGATTCCCTCTACACCCTGGTCCATGAGACTGGCCACTCCGTCCACAGCATGTACACCCGGGAGAACCAGCCATACGTGTACGGAGACTATCCGATTTTTGTCGCGGAAATCGCCTCAACGACCAATGAAAATCTGCTGACCAACTACTTCCTGGACCGGGTAACGGATCCAAAGACCCGGGCCTTCCTGCTCAACTACTACTTGAGCTCCTTTAAGGGAACGATCTACCGGCAGACCCAGTTCGCGGAATTCGAGAAGTTCATCCACGAAAGCGACCAGGCGGGTGAAGCCTTGACGGCTGACTACCTGTGTGGCTTCTACGACCGGCTCAACCAGCAGTACTACGGCCCGGCGATCAGCCTGGGCAGCGACATCGACCTGGAATGGGCCCGGATCCCCCACTTCTATTACAACTTCTACGTCTACCAGTACGCGACCGGCTTTGCCGCGGCGACTGCCCTGGCTAACAAGATTACTTACGGCAGCCAGGAAGACAAGGAGAAGTACCTGGACTTCCTCAAGTCCGGCTCCAGCGACTACCCGATCAACATCATGCAAAAGGCCGGCGTCGACATGACCAAGTCCGACTACCTGGAAGATGCCTTCAAGGTCTTCGAAGAAAGACTGGACGAATTTACTGACTTGATCAAAAAATTATAGAAAGCAAAACGAAGCTGCTCAAAGAGAGCAACTTCGTTTTTTGCTGTTAAATTTGATACATGTTCAATCTTAGTGGTGTGAAGCACCAGTAGCCGCGTCTGGTTCAGCCTTGATTTGGTTAGCCGCGGTAACTGGGTATGGCTTGCGCACCCGCGGGTCAGTGCTGGATGGCTTGGTGTCGCCAGCGTACTGGAAGTCAGTCAAGCGGGCGTGCTTAACGTCTTCAATCGTCTTGCAGCCAGTCAGTTGCATGTCGATCTTCAATTCATCGTTCAATTCGTTGATGACTGAAGCAACCCCGTGCGGGCCACCCAAAGCCAGGCCGTAAAGGTAAGGACGGCCAATGCCGACCAGGTCAGCACCCAAAGCCAAAGCCTTGAAGACATGGGAACCCCGGCGAACGCCACCGTCGAAGATAACCGGGCAGCGGCCGTTGACTGCTTCAACGACTTCTGGCAATACGTCGATAGTTGCCGGAGCACCATCGATTTCCCGGCCACCGTGGTTAGTCACGTAAACGCCGTCCGCGCCGGCAGTCAAAGCAACTTCAACGTCTTCAGCACAGTTGACCCCCTTGACGATAACTGGCAAGCCGGACATTTCCTTAATCCGCTTGATGTCGTCCGGGCCGATGTTCTGGGCGCTGGAAGCGTACATTTGCGCAACGGTTTGCCCTTCACCCTTGGCACCTTGGAAACGGGTGAAGAAGTCAAGCGGTACCGGGAAGGCAAAGTTGGTCCGCAGGTTGGCTTCCCGGTAGCCTGATACCAAAGCGTCAACCGTCAAAAGGATGGCCTTGTAGCCGGCCGCGTTGATGGCGTCAAAGACCATCTTGTTGAAGTCCCAGTTCTTTGACAGGTAAAGCTGGAACATCCGCGGAGCATCTGGCGCGGCAGCGGCGATTTCTTCAACCGGCTTGTTGCCGTAAGTGCTGGAAGTGAACATGGCCCCGGCCAAAGCAGCACCCTTTTGGGTCGCTACTTCAGCGTCAGCGTGGGAGATCCCATGACAAGCAATTGGTGAGATCATGATCGGCGTCTTCAGCTTCATGCCCAAAAATTCAGTTTCAGTTGACGGGTTGTCCATCCCAGTCAAGGCCCGGGGAACGATTTGGTAGTGGTTGAAGGCAGTAGTGTTGTTTCTCCAAGTCCATTCGTATTCTGAACCTGAAGCCACGTAGTAGTAAGCCCCTTCCGGCATTACTTCCTTGGCTCTTTCTTCAAGCTCATCGACGTTAACGAATTTTAAGTCTTCATCTGCTTCGCTTTGCGGGAAGCCCTTGATGTAATGTGTCATGGAAATCTCCTCAATCATTTAAAAATTACTATCAATTACTGTTTACTTACAAGATTTATCATAGCATTAATCGCTTACTTTTGGGCCAATCTTTTACTTTTTAGGATCAGCTTAAAAAATTAAAAGTGCAATTGCCCCGTGGCCAAGCCGACCACGTACAGGAAGACGCAGATGATGGCGGTGTAGATCCCGCACCACTTGAAGGCCTGCTTCAAAATCGTGCCTTCACTGCCTTCCTGGCCGATAGCCGTAGACGCAACCGTGATGGACTGCGGGGAAATCATCTTCCCGGCAGTGGCCCCGACCATGTTGTTGGCCACGACCCAAGTCTGGTTCACGCCCAGGCTTTGGGCTGCTGAGGCTTGCAATTTGGCGAAAAGGATGTTTGAACTGGTGTCTGACCCGGTCACGAAAGTACCTAAAGCACCAATGATTGGCGCGATCAATGGATAAACCGGACCCATGATCTTGACCAGAACGACCGCGATGGCGCTGGTCATGCCGGCGTAGCCCATGACCTTAGCCAGGGCCACGATAGCGGAAATAGTTACCGCTGTCTTGCCGATCCCTTTAATCAGGTCCCAGAGGATGCCAAAAGTTTCCTTAACGCTCAAGCCCTGGATCAAGGCCCCGATAAAGGTGGCAACCAAGATCAAAGTCCCTGGTGAAGACAGCCAGTTGAGGCTGAACTGACCAGCATTTTTGCCAGTGTAAACCTGGAATTTAACAGTCGCGGAGTTGAGCAGGCTGTTAACGGCTGGGAACAAGGAGGAAGCGGCCAAAACGAAGACGAAAACCAGAATGAATGGCGCGCAGGCCTGGAGCAGTTCGCCAGCTGAGTGCTTGGCGATTTTTTCAGTTGAAGCCGCGTATTCCGGAGCATCCTTGTGCTTTTTGGCTAAAAAGGCAGTGACCAGGATGCAGATGATGGAACCAGCGATGGCTGGCAATTCTGCCCCAACGTACTTAGCAACCAGGATCTGCGGCAGGGCAAAGGCCAGCCCGGACATGAAGGTAATGAAGCCTACCCCCTTGATGGCCTTGGCGCCCCCGCCGACCAGGCCAACCAGGATGTAAGGGATGACCAGGATCAAGACGCTCAGCTGCAGAGAAACCACGAAGGCCGTGTTCATCACGTCCAGGCCGGCAGTCTGGGCCAAGGTAATGACTGGCAGGCCGACCGCCCCGAAGGCAGTTGGCGTGGTGTTAGCCACCAGGCAGATAACGGAAGCTTCAATCGGGTCGATCCCGAAGGTCATCAAGATGCTGGCCGGGATGGCAACGGCAGTCCCGAAGCCGGCGATGGCTTCCAGGAAGCCCCCGAAGCCCCAGGCGATCAAGAGGACCAGGACCCGCTTGTCGGTCGTCAGACCACAGAGCATGTCCTGGATTTTTTGCATGGCGCCGGATTTAAAAGTTACCTTGGAGGTGAACATGGCGGCCACGATGATGTAGACAATCGGGAACAGGCCGCCCAGGATCCCTTCCAAAGTCCCGGTCAAAGTATCAACGACTGGCAGCTGGAAGGCCGTAATGGCCAGAATGATTGCCAGGATAAGAGAAATAACGGCTGCCTTGGCCGCAGGCATCTTCAAGGCTGTCAGAGAGACGATCAGCCAGACGATCGGGATCAAGGCAAAAATGAATTTAACCCACATTCATGTAGCTCCTTCTATAAGTATTTTTCACAAAGATTATTGTACATGAAAGCGCTTAAAAATTCATGTGAATATTGATTTAAAGCCTTGATATATCAACGTCTGTGCTTGAATTTATTTCACAATGTTTTTGCTTGCTAAAAGAAGGATCCAAAAAAGCCCCGTTATTGCGGGGCTCTATATATTTTTTCACAAACTTGTTTGTTAACAAAGTTCTCTCGATTGATCGCGAAAAAAGATTTAAAAAATTTGCTATTTAGCGTTGGGAGTGCCTAATTTTTCCAAAACGTAGTCGCCGTTGCTGTCCTGGCTGATAATCCCGTTTTGGTAAGTATCGGTCACGCTGGTGTCATCCCTGTCGCCGGTGTAAGAAAGGTTGTGGGTTACCGTGTAGTTGACATAAGTCTTGCCGCTGCTGGCCGGGCTGGTGGACAGGACACTGACGACTTCGTTGTACTCAGAGACTGAGTCAGAGTCATCCCAGTTGTCGTGCAGTTTCTTGATGCTGAGGTAGCCAGTATTGCTGCTGCCGTTGACCCAATCTTCGCTGTCATTGTCGTCCCAGATCTTCTGAAGGAGGTCTTCAGCGTCTTCGGTGCTTGCCAGGCCTGGCCAGGATGGAGTCAGGACCCAGCTGCCGTTGACGGCCTTGATTTGGTCGCTGCTTTGACTGTCGTCATCGCTAAAGTCATAGTCGTCATCGTCGTTGGCATTTTCCTGGTCAGCTGGGGTAGTCACGTACTGGTCAAAGTCGTGGATCGTGTCTGACTGGCCGATGCCGGACTTTTTCACGTAGAGGCTCATCCCTGACGTAATCTCATAGTCCTTGAAGCTGGCCTGGCCCTTGTCGTCCAGGTCGGCTACCTTCTTGTCATTGATGTAGACTTCCCCATTAGGCACGCTGCTGACCGTGAAGCTACCAGTCAAGATGTTCAAGCTGACTTGGTGATTGCTAAACAAATCCAGCTTGACCGGACTAGGCGAAATGGTCTTTCCGCTCAAGTTGGCTGAAACTGAGAAGGTGTAACGGCCGGCGATTACCGGATCCAGCTTCTTTTGGTAGTAGTCACCAGACGCGGTCAGCTTGCCCACGTTTTTCCCGTTCATCTTGATCACGGAATTCTCGTGGTTGGTCACAACAGTTGGCGAGTAGGTCTTAACCATAAGCTTGTATTTCGGGAAAAGGAAAAAGTAGTGGCCGTCTTCGCCTAAGGAAACGGTGTCCTTGAAGATATCGTCAAAGTCATCTTCCCTCTTCCACTCGCTGCCCAGGTTGTTGGCCTTGGTCTGGTTGGCCTTGTAGTATTCCTGCAGAGGCTGCACGCTCTCCTTGGTCAGCTGAAAGCTGCTGTCGTCGGTCTTAACGTAAGGTGACAGGTCTTTCTTTGGGTCCTTCATCCGGGTCACGATTTCGTCGATTTGCTTGTCCTTGGCATAGTGGGCCTTGCCAAAGCTGTAGCCGGCCAAAAGGACCAACAAAACAGCCGCGGTGATCAAGATTGGTTTCTTCCACTTCTTGGCCTTTTTGAGATCGGCCCGCTTTTTGACTGTTTTAGCTGGCTTAACAGGTTGGACTTGCTGAACCTGTTGAACTGGTTGAACCTGCTGGACTTGCTGAGTTGGCTTAATTAATTTAGCCCCGCATTTGGCGCAGAAAGTGGCATCGGCCTGGTTTTTGGCGCCGCATTTAGCGCAGTAGATCATTTTTACATCCTCCTCTTTGATAAAAAGCCTGTATGCTTAACTGGCAAAAAATACTCTCAAGGCAAGTATAGCATATAAAAAAACAATTTTAGCCAAAAGAAAAAGGAGCCAAAAAGCTCCTTAAATTCTATATTTGCTTATGCCCGCTTCTTTCTGGCGTGGGTGAAGTAAACCAGCAGATAAGCCGTTACCTCAATTAATGAAATGAAAAAGGTCACTGGCCAGTTGGTGACGTAGCCCAAGCAAAGCCCGGCCCAGACCCCCAAAAGGGCCAGGCCGACCGACCAGGCCAACATGCTGGGAATCGACTTGCCCAGGTAGCGGGCCGTCGACGATGGCATGGTCAAAAGGACAAAGACCAGCATGGACCCGACCACCTGGGACCCGATTGAAACTGCCATGGCCAAGGCTACCAGGAAGACCACCCCGACAAAGCCGGTATTGATGTGGTGGGCCGCTGCCCCGATATGGTCAAAGGAGTCATAGTTTAGCGGCTTCTGGATGACAAAAATGATCAGCAAGACGACCACTGACAGGCCAACCAGCTGGTAGACGCTGGATCTGGACACCCCGATAATTGACCCAAACAAAATGTTGGTCGCGTAGCTGCTGGCAGAGCTGGACAGGGACAAAAAGAGGATCCCAAGGCCGATAAAGAAGGCTGAAATCGCGGAAATCGACGACTCCTTCTGCTCAGTCCGCATGGACAACTCCCCGACCCCGATCGAGCCCAGGAGGGCAAAAATCAGCATCCCCGTCAAAGGCTTCAGTCCCATCAAGACGGCAAAAGCTGCCCCGGCGAAGCCGATTTCCGACAGGGTGTGGGCCAGAAAACTGAAATTGCGGGCCACGACATAGACGCCCACCACCCCGCAGGTAATCGCGATGAAAGTGGCCGCCCAAAAGGCATTGCGCATGAATTCGTAGGCAAACATCAGTTGAAACTCTCCTTAAAATCTTCCATCTTACCTTGGCGGACTGTCCCGTCGCTTAAGTAAAGATAGTCCTTCATATAGCGCTTGGCCAAAGGAATATCGTGGGTGACGAACAGGACCGTCATCTTGTGCTCATGGTTAAGGTGGGCGATCAAGTTCATCAACTCTTCCTTGGCCTTGGGGTCCAGGCTAGCCGTGGCTTCATCCAAAATAATGAAGTTTGGCTGGTCCAAGAGAGCCTGGGCCAGATAGGCCCGCTGCTTCTGCCCGCCGGAAGCCTCCCCCATTCTGGTATTCGCCAGGCCCTTTAAGTGGGTCTCCTGCAAAATATGGTTGACCTGGTCCTTAACCTTCTGGCTCTTCCAAAAAGGCGTGTTCAGCTCGATAAAAGACTTGATCGACAAGGGATAGTCCGGGTCGATATTGCGGAACTGGGGCACATAGCCCACCTTCACGTCGTCAGCCAGCTCAAAATAGCCGTGGCTCGGGCTCAGCATCCCCATCAGTATTCTGACCAGGGTGGTCTTCCCGGCCCCGTTAGGGCCTAACAGAGCCGTCATGGACCCGGTCTCCAGGCTGAAATTAAGCTTTTTAAAAATCTCCTGGTCGTCGAACTTCATGCTCAAGTCCACGACCCGCAAAGCTTTACTCATTTACTTACCTCTAGTTTCTCTATTGCTTCTTCAGCAAGTCCAGCATCTTGTCCTGGACGGCACTTTCATCGCTTGAGCCGATGATCCCGTTAGCCGCCCGCTTGGCTTCCGGCAAAGCAGTAGCTGTCGCGTAGCTCTGGCCTACATATTGCAGCATGGCCACGTCGTTGCCCCCGTCGCCGAAAGCGACCATTTCGTCAGCCGGGATATTGTAGCGCTTGCCCAAAAGCTTGAGCCCAACCGCCTTGTTCATGCCCAGCTTGCTGATGTCAACGGCTGAGTCGCTGCCGGCCACCATGTCCAGGTTCGGGAATTCCCGCTTGAGTTGCTGGGCAAAGGCTGATGACTCCCCTTCCTTGGTCGCCACGGTGAACTTGAAGATCCGGTCCTTGACGCTTTCGTAGTCATCCACCACTTTCAGTTCCTGGTAAAAAAGGTGGAGGTAGTTGCAAAATTCTTCCCCGTAGCTCTTCAAGGTGTAGGCGCTATTCACCCCGGCCAAGACAGTCGGGTGGTCCTGGCCGTACTTTTCCTTGATCTGGTGGATCGTGGCCAGTTCATCGCTGTTTAAGTCCACGATGTTGAGGATTTCCCGGCCTTTGAGGACATAAGCCCCGTTTTCAGCCACGAAGTAGAGCTGGCTGAGGTATTCTTTCGGAAAACGGGTCACCAGGTTTTCATACTGGTTGCCGCTGGCGATGACGAACTTGACCCCCTTTTCCCTGGCCAGGTCCATGATTTGCGCGAACTTGTCCAGGTCGTAGGTTTTCTTGGAAGTCAGCCAAGTTCCGTCCATGTCAGTTGCAAACAATTTAATCATTTTTTCTTCCTTCCTAACTGCTTTTTCGCTAACAGATCTTTAACGTTATAGAATACCAAAATTTCGTCCTCCTTGCAAAATTGCGGGCTCACGGGGGGCGGTGCGGGAGTTTGGCTGTGGCTACGGTAAAAACGGGGATGAGTTTTGCGAGATTTGGACGTGGCTACGGTAAAAGCGGGGACAGTTTTGCGGGATTTGGACGTGGCTACGGTAAAAACGGGGATAGTTTTGCGGGATTTGGACGTGGCTACGGTAAAAACGGGGATAGTTTTGCGGGATTTGGACGTGGCTACGGTAAAAGCGGGGATGAGTTTGCGGGATTTGGACGTGGCTACGGTAAAAACGGGGACAGTTTTACGGGATTTGGACGTGGCTACGGTAAAAACGGGGATGAGTTTGCGGGATTTGGACGTGGCTGCGGTAAAAACGGGGATGAGTTTGCGGGATTTGGACGTGGCTACGGTAAAAACGGGGATAGTTTTGCGGGATTTGGACGTGGCTGCGGTAAAAATGGGGATAGTTTTGTGTAATTTGGATGTGGCTACGGTAAAAACGGGGATAGTTTTGCGAAATTTGGCCCTGGCTACGGTAAAAATGGGGATAGTTTTGCGGGATTTGGACGTGGCTGCGGTAAAAACGGGGATAGTTTTGTGTAATTTGGACGTGGCTGCGGTAAAAACGGGGATAGTTCATCGCTTCGAGCCCCGCTTTTTACTGAGCCACAGCCTTTTTCAAAAATTTTAGCCCCGCTTTTTACTGGGCCACGACCTTTTCCAATAATTTTAGCCCCGCTTTTTACTGGGCCACGACCTTTTCCAATAATTTTAGCCCCGCTTTTTACTGTACCACGGCCTTTTTCAATAATTTGAGCCCCGCTTTTTACTGAGCCACGACCTTTTTCAATAATTTGAGCCCCGCTTTTTACTGAACCACGACCTTTTTCAATAATTTTAGCCCCGCTTTTTACTGAGCCACGACCTTTTTCAATAATTTTAACCCCAGTTTTTACTGAGCCACATGAACCTAAAAAAATAGAACACCTACTTCAAACAATCTCCGAAATTCTTTTCTAAAATTTCCTCAGCTTTCACTTGCTCGGTTAGAGATAAATGCGAATTAGCAGAAATATTGGTTGAATATTTGTGCCATTCTCTTAAGGTCAACAGTTCCTCCGGCGAAAACTTATCAAAAGTGAAAGTTATCCCAACAATTTTATTCGCTTTGCCGCTCTTGACCACTTCGTAGCTCAAATTGCCAAAAAATGGCACCAGTTGAAGTACAGCGGGCTTAATCTTATTCCTCATTACCTCATAATTCGAATAGCTATCCGGCACTGCCAGAATTTCCCGCAGCTGCTCAAAGGACACCTGGTAGCAGCCGGCTGCTGAAGCTTGCAGCAGCTTGCGGAACAAAGTCTTGGCGTTGTTCAGGCTGATTCGGCGCAGCAATTGATAATTCCAGCAGGTGAAGTCCTTCGTGCAGCCGTTAAACAGGAACGAGTACTTCTTGCTAACGCTGACCGTCAATTTCTTGTCTTCATACTTAGCCTTTTGAAAAAGCTTGCTCTGTTGCATGAACTCAGCCAATTCGCTTAACTGCTGATCAAGCCGCAAAAAATCACGCCCACCATAGCCAGCCCCAGTCCGCAACTCACTTCGGGTCAACTGGAGCGTGCCGCACCCGAAACCATAAAGCCGGCCCACGATCAGCCACAACATATTCTGCTGCTTTCCGGTCAAGCCTGTGAGCGGATAATCATTTAACCGCCCATGATACGTCACGTTCTGCGCAAGCGGAATTCCAAGCCTGACAGCCTGGCTGATCTGTCTGGCTTTATCCAGATGCGCCTGCGTCAACTTAAAACGGACATTGGCTGGATAGGTCCGCCGATCAGGCAGGCGCTGGCTTTGAATCGCCTGCTCAATTGCCTGGATCTGCTGCTGATTCAGCGAGGCGAACCCGTCATTGCTCAAAAACAGATTCAAGACCGACAGCTTGACCACCTGCGAACCAGCCCGCTGCAGATCCTCCTGGTTCTTCAGCTTGAAGTCATCATTCCCCAGCCGGTTGATCACCACCACAATCGTCTTAATAAAATTGGGACTGATCCCCATTGGCTGCAGGACTTGCGCCAGCGCCTCCTTGTGGTAGCTAATCTGATCATAAATGCCCCGGCCCAGCCGGTTAAAGTCGAAAAGCTTCCCCACAATTTTGCGCACCTTGACTTCAATACAATAAATGCCGGTACTGGTAATCACCAAATTATCAATTTGGTTATCGCCAACTGGCCGATTTCTATCATATTTGCAGGGCAGAATCACATTATGAAAAACTGCCGCCGCGACGGACTTGACCGCCTGATCGACTAGCCACTCACCCGCCGCGCCCGCTAATAGATTTTCCGCATTCACCAACTGCTCTTGCGTCAAAGTCGCTGCCTGGTCCGCCCCCAGCTGGTTATAGCTGACCAGCAAGCCGTTCAGCTCGCGCACCCCAGCCAAATTCTGATCAGACAGCTGCCGGGTGTGGTCATAGTCCGGATTGATCAGCTGCTCAGCTGCCTGGGCCGATTGCACGACGGCGTCATTTTCAACTTCTTCACTGGCCAGGTACCAATTTGTCCACATTCGTTCCATAAGATCGCTCCTTTGCTTAGTCTCTCTACTGACTATTACACGAAAGAAGCGATTTTTACCTAAAATAAAACGAAAACGGTCTTCTGAGACTGCAAGTCACAAGAAGGCCGCTATCGCATCGATCCATAAATTATTACGGACGATCTTCGCTTTAATTAAGAATGATCAATTGTATAGCTATGACGTAGCCAAACATAACCAAAGACTTTTGTCATAAAAATTGATCCAATAGATATTATAACAGCCTCTTTTTCGAAATTACAGAAGGTGGCTGTATTTACCATGCCCTAAATCAGATATTTGACTTGATTCTCCAGGAGCCATTTCCCGATTAGGCCCTTATTTCAAAATAAAATTGCCTAAAATCGTTGATAACACTTGACTTAGAGTAGAAAAGAACTCGGAAAAATCCGAGTTCTTTTTTTGAGAAAATTAGTTCTTTTGGTCAATTGGTTTCTTCCAGAAGCCCAAGATCAAAGCAGCAACGATTGAGCCGATAGCTACGGCGCCCAGGTAGCCAAGCCAGTTGGTTGACAGAGCGATAACCCAGAAACCGCCGTGAGGTGCAGGCACGCCGACGTGCCACAGACCTACCAGGGCCCCACCGACAGCACTGCCGATGATTGATGAAACGATAACGTGCAGCGGGTCAGCACTGGCGAATGGGATGGCCCCTTCAGTGATGAAGGAGAAGCCCAGGATCCAGTTGGAAACGCCGGCCCGGCGTTCGTCTTCAGTAAACTTGTCCTTGAAGAAAGTAGTAGCGATCGCAGTCGCGAATGGGGCTACCATACCACCGACCATAACAGCAGCCATCAAGATAGCTGAAGTCTTGGAAGTCGGGTCGTTGGCAAAGGCACCTGAAGCGAAGACGTAAGCAGCCTTGTTGAAAGGACCACCCATGTCGATACTCATCATGCCGGCCAATACAGTGGTCAAGAGAACCAGGTTGCCAGTGCCCATGCCGTTCAAGAAGTTGGTAATAACCGCGTTCAAAGCACCGAAGATTGGGTTGACGATGTAGTACATAATCAAGGCAACCAGGAGCAGGCCGAAGATTGGGTAGAGAAGCATTGGCTTCATACCTTCAACGCTCTTTGGCAGCTTAGCGAAGAGCTTCTTGAGGCCCAGGATCAGGTAACCGGCGATGAAACCGATGGCAATCCCGCCCAAAAAGCCGGCTGGTGAAGCGGCCTTGGCGTTAACATTAACAGCGTAAGAGCCACCTAAGGATGAGTTGGTGATTGAGGCCATGAAGCCACCGACGAAACCTGGCATCAAGGCTGGCAGGTCACCGATTGATTCAGCGATGTAGCCGGCCAGAACCGGAACCATGAAGGCGAAGGCCAGGTTACCAGCACTGTTCAGGAAGATGAAGGCCGGACTCTTGGCACCACCCATGTATTGTTCAACCAGGAAGGAGATGGCCATCAAGATACCACCACCGATAACGAACGGAAGCATGTGGGAAATCCCGCTCATCAAGTGCCGGTAGATGGTTGACCATACGCCGCCGTTGCTTGCTGAAGTGCTTTCGTTGGCTTCACCGGCTTCAGCGTGGTAAACGCTGCCCTTGCCGGACAGGATGTCGTCAACCAGTTGGTCCGGCTTGTTGATTCCGTCAACAACTGGGTGCTTAACCAGTTCCTTGCCGTCAAAGCGGGCCATCTTGACCTGCTTGTCGGAAGCAATGATAACACCCTTAGCCCGCTTGATTTCGTCAGCAGTCAGTTCGTGCTTAACGCCTTCTGAACCGTTGGTTTCAATCCGGACTTCAACGCCGCGCTTTTCACCGGCCTTGATCAAGGCTTCTTCAGCCATGTAAGTGTGGGCGATCCCGTTGATGCAGGCAGTAACGCCAACGATCAATGGCTTTTCGTCTTCACTTTCAGCCTTCTTGGCTTCTGCTTCCTTCTTAGCGGCCAGCTTGGCTTCACGTTCAGCGTCTTCCTTGTCCTTGTCAGCTTCTGCCTGGCTGAAGAGGTCGATAACTTCGTCAGGAGTCTTGGCTGCCTTCAGCTTTTCAACCAGGTCAGGGTTGATCAAAAGGCTGCTCAGCTTAGCCAGGGCTTGCAAGTGGGTGTTGTCAGCACCAGCTGGGGCAGTGATCATGAAGAAGAGGTGGACAGGCTGCTGGTCTAATGAGTCGAAGTCCACGCCCTTTTCGCTCTTGGCAAAAAGCACCCGGGCCTTGTTAATGTATTCGTTTCTGGCGTGAGGCATGGCAATCCCGCCGCCGATCCCGGTAGTGGATTCCTTTTCCCGGGCCCAGATGGATTCAACGAACTTTTCCTTGTTGTTGACGATGCCCGTAGCTACTTCCAAGTCGGCCATTTCATTGATGGCGTCATCCTTGGTGGTGGCCTTTAAGTCCATAATCATGGACTCTGGGCTCAAAATATCTTTAATCCGCATCTTTTTTCCCTCAGTTATATAAAAATTACTCGATTACTTTTTTATCGCTTTATTCAACGACGTCGATCTTGATTTGCGGCAAAACAGCGTCGATTTGGCTCTTGACCGCGATGTCTTCAGTGAAGGCCGTAGCCCCGCCGCAGGCACTGCCGACCCGGAGGCCTTCAGCAGCGTCGTGCTTTTCAAACCAAGTGCCGACGAAACCGGCAATCATGGAGTCCCCGGCACCAACTGAGTTGACCGCCGTACCCTTGGCCGCGTTAGCGTGGTAGACGTGGTCAGCAGTTACCAGGTAAGCACCTTCGCCAGCCATGGAGATCATGACGTTTTGGGCACCCATCTTCTGCAGCTTCTTGGCTGCTTCCAGCATGTCGGCAGTTGATGAGAAGCTGGTGTCAAAGAGGTCAGCCAGTTCGTGGTGGTTTGGCTTGATGACCAATGGGTTAAACTTCAAAGTCCGAAGCAAAGCTTCACCAGTCGTGTCAACAACGAATTCCGCTCCCTTTTCCCGAATCAGTGGCAAAAGGCTTTTGTAGAAGTCAGTTGGCAGGCTTGGAGCCAGGCTGCCGCTCAAAACAACGACATCGCCTGCTTCCAGGTCGTCCAGGCGGGACTTGAAGGCTGCTACTTCCTGGTCGGTAATGTTCGGACCAGCCGCGTTGATTTCAGTTTCCACCTGGGCGTGGATCTTAACGTTCACCCGGGTGTCGTCGCTGATGCGCACGAAGTCGCTGTTGATCTTCTTGACGTTCAATTGGCGGATCAATTCTTCGCCGGTAAAGCCGCCGACAAAGCCCCAGGCGGTGTTGTCCACGCCTAATTGGTTAAGAATCTGGGAAACGTTGATCCCCTTGCCCCCAGCCAGGAACTGGGTGTCGCTTGACCGGTTGGTCTCCCCGTCCTTGACTTCTGGCAGTTGCAGAACATAGTCCAAAGCTGGGTTGACAGTCACGGTGTAAATCATTATTCAGCCTCCTCAAGTTGAATATTTACTGGCAATTTCTCCCGGTCGCCTGCTTCCAGGCGGCTGATGATGGTCACCTGGTCGGTCTTGGCGAATTCGGCAAAAGTTACCGCGTTAAATTTGCTGCGGTCGATTAAAACGAAAGCCTGCTGACTTTGCTGGATAGCTGTCCTCTTCACGGCAGCTTCCTCAGTGTCCGGCGTGGTCAAAAAGCCGGCCGGGCTCAAGGCGTTGGCCCCGATGAAAGCCGCGTTGAAGTTCAGCTCCTGCAGGCGGGAGACAGTGGTCGCGCCAATGGCCGCGTGGGTCTGCCGCTTGACGTGCCCGCCTAAAAGGCAGCAGTCAATTCCCGCGTCAGTCAGGGCCAGGGCTGTTTCCAGCCCGTTGGTCACCACGTGCAGGCCGCTAATCTCTTTCAAGAAGGGAACCATTTCATAAATGGTCGTCCCCGCGTCCAAAAAGAGATAGTCGTGCGGGTGCACCTTCTTGGCGGCCAGCCTGGCAATGGCCAGCTTGTCTTCCTTGTTCAGATTGAAGCGGATCTGCTGAGCCACGTCCTGGCCAAAGGCCTGCAGGCTCTGTGCTCCGCCGTGGACCCGTTTAAGCAGGCCCCGGTCTTCCATTTCACTCAGATCGCGTCTGATCGTCGACTCAGATGTCGAGGTCAAGCGGCAAAGTTCCGTTACGCGGCAAATCTGATGTTCGTCTACATAATGGGCAATCATTTGTTGCCGTTCTTCCGTCAGCATCTTTATCTCACCTCGATATATATTGTAAAGGCTTTCTCGGTCAAAAGCAATCATTTTCCGTCAAAAATGAGCGCTTTTTCTAAAAAATTGACTGTTTTTGACTGAATACAAAAAAACCAAGCAAAAAAGGCCAGGGCTTCCTGGTCTTTTATTTAGTCATATAGATATTTCTGGCAGGCCTGGCGGGGATCTTGCCCGTTTCTGATCGCCAGAGCCAGTTCGATCGTCACGTCAGCGATGATCGACTGGGGGTCGATCACCTGGTAAGGGTGGTCCGGCGCCTGCTCCTGGGCTAAGGAAAGTTCCGTGCAGCCCAGCAGGATCACGTCGCAGCCATAGTCGTCGTGCATCTTGCGGAGAATCTCATGGTAGAGTTCCTTGTCGACGATCCCCTTCTCCTTGATGTCCCGGTAGATCAGTTCCGTCACCATCGGCTGGATCTCCGGACCTCCGAATTCGACTTCCCGGCCGATCCGGTGGATCTCGTCTTCATAAAGGTGGTCGTAAATTGACCCTTCAGTCGCGATCAAGCCGATCTTCGGGCTGTCCGGGTACTGGTCAGCATACTTGTGCACGGCAATCCGCATCATGTGCAGGAAGGGAATGTCGGTCAAGGCCGCCAGGTCGTCGTAAAAGTAGTGGGCCGTGTTGCAGGGCATGACCATGAAGTCCGGCTCCAGCTTGGCCTGGCCTAAAACATCTTCTTTAAGCGCATTGAAAAAATTCGGCTGGCTGTGGTCCTTGATGTAGGCCGTCCGGTCTGGCACCTGGGCATCATTGACCAGGATGTAGTTCAAGTAGTCCTGGTCCTTGCTGATCTTGACCCGGTGGTTGATCAAGCGGACATAGCTTTCGGTCGCGATGGTCCCCATCCCGCCAATAATGCTGAAGAAATGCTTCAAATAATATCAATCCTTACTTTTCTAATTCCTGGACCACCTGCCGGGCGATGACAATGTCGCCGGCATATGGGGTGTCTACCCCGCGAACCTTCTGGAAGGCGTCAGCCCCCTTGCCGCAGAGCAGGACCACGTCGTCTGGGCCAGCTTCGGAAATAGCTTCCTTGATGGCCTTTTCCCGGTCCAGTTCGATAACCGTTTCACACTTGGAGTGGTCGATCCCGGCATCGATTTCCTCACAGATGTCCTGGGCACTTTCAAAGCCAGGGTCGTCTGTGGTCAGGTAGGCCTTGTCAGCTTCAGCCGTCAAGCTTTCGCTGAAGCCAGGCCGGCGGGAAATCCCCTTGTCCCCAGGCGCGCCGACAACGACGATGACCCGCGGGTTGGTGAATTCCCGGCGCATGAAGCGCATCAAAGCCAGCATGGAGGCCTTGTTGTGGGCATAGTCCACCACGATCAAACCGTGCTTTTGGGTAGTGACGGTTTCCATCCGGCCTGGGATGGTCACGTGCCGGATACCTTTAGCGCAGTCTTCGTAGCTCATCCCGGCTAAACCAGCCCCGATGATAGCACCGGTAGCGTTGGTTTCGTTGAAGTCCCCGATCATCTGCAGGGTGTATTCACCAGAGATCGGCAGCTTGCGGGCCTTGCTTGAAGCTGTGGTCAAGGTGAACTTGGTTTCAGCCAGGTCAGTTTCCACAGACTTGTAGCGGAAGTCGATCGGCTTCTTCAGATCCGGGTTTTCAAAGCCGTCCCGGGCAAACAGGTAGATGCTGTCCGGGTTGGTCGTGGTCGTTGCTGCCGCGTAGACATCGGCGAAGCGGTCAGTTTCCGCGTTGATGATGCACTTGCGGGAGTTGACCAAAAGCTGCAGCTTGCAGTGAAGGTAGTCCTCAAAGTCCGGGTGCTCGTTGACCCCGATGTGGTCCGGGCTGATGTTCAAGAAGAAGCCCAGGTCGTAAGTCAGGCCAAAGACCCGGCTCTTCTTGTAGGCTTGGGATGACACTTCCATAACCATGTGGGTCATGCCGTTGTCCACTGCCCGCCGCATGTCTCTGAACAAGTCCAGTGATTCCGGCGTGGTCAAGCTGGACTTAAAAGTGTCTTCCGGAGCTGGCCCGAGGATGTTGTTGACTGAGGACAAAAGAGCGGTCCGGCCGCCGTTGAGCTGGTCCAGCATCCCCTTTAAGAAGTAGGCGGAAGTGGTCTTGCCCTTGGTCCCGGTAAAGCCGACCAGGAAGAGGTCGTCTTGCGGGAAGCGGTAGAAGGCAGCTGACAAAAGAGCCATCGCCTTGGACACGTTGCGGACGATCAAGGCATGCATCCCCGTGCCTTCCGGGTATGGCTGCTCAGCCACGTAGGCAATTGCCCCATTTTCCTTAGCCATGGTCAGGTAGGTTGGCCGGAAGCCCGCCCCCTTGCAGAAGAAGAGGCTGTTGTTCTGGACGTCGCGTGAGTCATAAGAAACAGCCTCCATCCGGCTCTGGACAGTGTCCTGGACGGCACTGGACTTGAGCAGGTGGTGTTCTTTCAAGATTAAAATACAGGTGTTTAATGAGATGCTCATTTTTACTCCTCACTGTCAATTAAGATTCAGTTCAAATTATACCACAGGTCTATGAGCGAAGTTATTGGCCTGGGGATCCCGGGGCAAGAGAATGATAAAACTGGTCCAATCCTTGTTTGATTCACAGCGGATCGTTCCCCCGTGCAATTCAACGACCCCCTGGACGATGGACAGGCCTAAGCCCGTACCGCCGGTCTTGGTGTTGCGCGAGCTTTCCACCCGGTAGAAGCGGTCAAAAATCTTCTTCAATTTATCCTTGGGAATCGGTTCCCCGTTGTTCTCCACCCGCAGCTCAACCTGCTCATGGTTGATCAGGTTGGCCACCAGATTGATCCGGCTGGCGCCAGCCGCGTACTTCAAGGCATTGGAGATCAAGTTGTTGTAGACCCGGACCAGCTTTTCCACGTCGGCGTTGACGATCAAGTCATCCGGCCGGGCCTTGACGTTAAAGGCAATGCCCTTCTTTTCAGCTTCCAGTTCAAAGCCGGCCGCCACCTGCTCCATCATGCCCTTGATATTGATCGGGGTCACGTTCAGCTTGGTCTTGGTCGACTTCAAGGTGGTGTACTCAAAAAGATCATTGGCCAGGGACTTCATCTGCTCAGCCTTGTCGTAGGCGATATTAATGTACTTGAGCATGTCCTCCTGGCTGGTCACGGCCCCGTTCTTGAGCAGGCCCAAATAGCCGATGATGCTGGTTAAAGGGGTCCGGATGTCGTGGGAAACATTGGTGATCAATTCGTCCTTAGACTGCTCGATTGCCTTTTCTTCATTGATTGCCCCAACGGTTGAGTCAACCAGGGAGTTGATGGAGTCGATCACCTTCTGCATATCAGTGTTGACGCTGAAAGAGATCCGGTGGTCAAAGTGACCGTTGGCGATATAGTGCAGTTCAGAAATGATGTGCCGCAGCTGCATCTGGTGATAGCGGCGGATCAAGCGCCAGTATAAGACAACGACATCGGCCACGCCCATCATGATAACCCCGATTCTCTCCCAGGACCAGATATGGTAGCCAGGCCCGATCGTCATTGTTCTTTTCAAAAAATAGATGCCGTTGACCAGGCTCTTGTCCTGCAAGATCGCCAAATGGTAGAGGATGATGACCGACATGTTCAAGAGCAGCATGATGATGACTGTCACCACGCCTTCCGCGAAAAGCTCGCTCTTTTCAGCCGCGGTCAGCTTGACCCGGGGCCGCTTGCCCTGGACGACTTGCTGTTCTTTTTTATCTTGCTTAGGCTTCAACCTTGTAACCTACACCCCATACAGTCTTGATGACTTCCTCGCCATCGGTGGCCTTCTGGATCTTGTCCCGCAAGTGGGAAACGTGAACCATGACCGTCTTGGCGCTAACGATGGACTCTTGCTGCCAGACCCGCTCGAAGATCTCATCAGCTGAGAAGACCCGGTTGGGGTGGCTGGCCAAAAGGTAGAGAATGCCGAATTCCAGGGCCGTCAGCTGGATTTCCTTGCCTTCGACCGTCTTGACCTCATGGGAGTCCTTGTTGATGATCAAGGGACCAACTTCCAGAACGTCAGGTTCTTCTTCCTTGACCTGCTTCTGGCTGCGGCGCAAAAGGGACCGGACCCGGGCCATTACTTCCAGGGGATTGAACGGCTTGGACACGTAGTCATCAGCCCCGGTGATGAGCCCCTGGATCTTGTCCATGTCGCCGGTCTTGGCGCTGACGATGATGATCGGAATATCGGAATCTTTGCGGACTTCCTTGACCACATCGATCCCTGACATGTTCGGCATCATCACATCCAGAATCATCAAGGCAATATCCGGCGTGGTCGAGAGCTTGGTCAGGGCTTCCTTGCCATTATATGCGGCAATTGGCTCATAGCCTTCATTCTTCAAATAAATGCTTAAGAGTTCCACGATTTCGTGGTCATCGTCGACAACGAGAATTTTCATCTGCTAAACCTCTTCTATTCCAAACTTATCTAACCTATATTGTAACCTTTATTTTAACCAATATACCAAAAAGAGCGTACTTTGACGTACGCTCAAACTTGGATTTTAGCAAAACATAAGATTCGCCCTTATTGGATTTCTTTTTTACCGGTGTAGAGCTCGTAGTAGTAGCCCTGCTTGGCCAAAAGCTGGTCGTGGTTGCCGGCTTCCAGGACCCGGCCGTGGTCCAGGACCATGATCAAGTCGGAGTTGACGATGGTGGACAAACGGTGGGCAATGACAAAGCTGGTCCGGCCAGCCAAAAGGTTGTCCATCCCGGCTTGCACCAGGCGCTCAGTCCGGGTGTCGATGGAACTGGTGGCTTCGTCCAGGATCATGACCGGCTTGTCAGCAATCATGGCCCGGGCAATGGAAAGCAGCTGCAGCTGCCCTTGGGAAAGGTCACCGCCGCCCCCGTCAATGACCGTTTCATAGCCGTCATCCAGGTCATGAATGAATTCGTCGGCCCGGGCCAGGCGGGCTGCCTGGTAGACGTCGTCATCCGAGGCGTCAGGCCGGCCGAAGCGGATGTTTTCCATAACGTTGCCGGTAAACATGTGGGTTTCCTGCAAAACGATGGAGACGGACTTGCGGAGGTCATCTTTTTTGATATCCATGATATCGATGCCGTCGTAAGTGATCGTGCCGGAATTGATTTCATAGAAGCGGTTGATCATGCTGGAGATGGTGGTCTTCCCGGCCCCGGTTTCCCCGACCAGGGCCACCTTCATGCCTGGCTTGGCATCAAGGGAGATGTCATGCAGGATCTGCTTGCCTGGCACGTAGCCGAAGTTGACGTGGTCAAAGACGATGTGCCCCTTGACTGGGACGTACTTAAAGCCGTTTTCAGTTGGGACCTTCCACTGCCAGGCATTCTTGACGCCTGGCTTTTCTTCAATAGTGACCTGGCCATCGTCGACTTCAACTTTTTCATCCAGAACCTGGAAAATCCGCCGGGCCCCGGCAATGGCTAAAACGATAGCGTTCAGCTGCTGGGAAATCTGTGCGATTGGCATGATGAAGGCCTTGGACAGCTGCATGAAGGAAGCCAGTGCCCCCAAGGTCAGCGGAATATTGCCGGCTAAGATAGCCGCCCCGCCGATCAAGGCAATCAAAACGTAGAGCAGGTTGCCGATGTTGCCCATGATCGGGAACAAGATGGTAGCATAGGTGTTGGCCTTGCCTGAGGCAACCCGCAGCTGTTCGTTGTATTTGTCAAAGTCCGCCTTGGCTTCTGGCTCATGGGAGAAGACCTTGATGACCTTCAAGCCGTTGAGCATTTCTTCGTTGTAGCCGTTGACCAGCCCCAAAGTCTTTTGCTGCTGGTCAAAGTAGTAGCTGGACTTCTTGGTCAGGTAGCGGACAACTCCCAAAGACAGGAGGACCACTGCCAAAGAAACCAGGGTCAATTGCCAGCTGAGGTAGAACATCCCCGCCAAAACGAAGACCACGGTAAAGACCGAGTTGGCGAACATCGGCAAGGCTTGAGAAATCATCTGCATCAAGGTGTCGATGTCGTTGGTGTAGCGGGACATGATGTCGCCGTATTCGTTTTGGTCGAAAAAGGCGATCGGCAGCCGCTGCATGTGGCTAAACATTTCATTTCTGATCTGCTTTTGCACCTGCTGGGACAAAACCATCATCAGCAAGGTGAAAAGGTAGTTGGCTACCAGACCGATGGCGTAAACGCCGGCCATGAGCAAAACTGCATGAGCCAGAGGGCCGAAGTCCGGGCTCTTTTGCTTGAGCATGGGCGTGATATAGCGGTCGATAACCTGTTCAATGAACAAGGAGCCGACAACAGAAGCTGCCGCGCTGATGATCACGGAGACCAGGGAAATGATCAAAGATGCCGGACTAACCCGGTAGACGTACTTCAGCAGGCGGTTCAAGGTCTGCATTTGTGATGGTTGCTGAGCTTGTTTTTTAGTCATCGATTATCACCTACTTGCTGTTTTCTTCCTGGAACTTGGCGATGGATGAGTACAAGTCGTTGCGCTTGATCAATTCATCGTGAGTTCCGACGTCTTCGATCTGCCCGTGGTTCATGACCACGATCCGGTCAGCATCCTTGATGGACACGATCCGCTGGGAAATGATGATCTTGGTCGTTTCCGGCAGGTCCCGCTTCAAGGCTTCCCGGATTTCCCGCTCGGTCTTAGTGTCAACGGCACTGGTAGAGTCATCCAAGATCAAGATCTTTGGCTTCTTCAAAAGAGCCCGGGCAATGGTGATCCGCTGCTTTTGCCCACCGGAAACGTTGTTGCCGCCTTGTTCGACCATGGTGTCGTAGCCGTCCGGCATTTCCCGGATAAAACCGTCAGCGTGGGCAATCTTGGCTGCTTGGACGATTTCCTCGTCACTAGCGTTTTCATTGCCCCACTTGAGGTTGTCCTTGATGGTGCCGGAGAAGAGGACGTTCTTTTGCAAAACGACCGCCACGTTGTCGCGCAAAGTCTTGAGGTCGTAAGAGCGCACGTTGTGGCCGCCGACTCTGACTGCCCCGCCGGTCACGTCGTAAAGGCGGGGAATCATAGAAACCAAGGTCGACTTGGAGGATCCGGTTTCCCCGATGATCCCCAAAGTTTCCCCGGACTTGATCCGCAGGTCGATGTCCTTTAAGGCGTAGTGGGCATCTTCCTTGTCGTACTTGAAGTCAACGTGGTCAAAAACGATTTCCCCGTTGGTGACGCTGGTCAAAGGCGACTTGGCCGGGTTGACGATGGTCGGCTTAGCCGTCAAAACGTCAGCTACCCGGTGCCCGCTTGACTGGGCCATCATCAGCTGGGTGAAGATCATGGACAGGATCATCAAAGACATCAAGATGGACATGGTGTAAGAGAACATGGAGACCAATTGTCCAGTTGCCAGTTCGTGGCCCACGATCAGTTTTGCCCCAAACCAAGACAGGGCCAGCATGACAGCATCGATCATTAAAGTCATGACCGGGCCGTTGAAGGCCATGATGAACATGGCCCGGCTGAAGAGCTTGTAGATCTTGCTGGTGGACTTTTCAAAGTTCTCGATCTGCTCTTCTTCATGGACGTAGGTCTTGACTTCCCGGACCCCGCGGATGTTTTCCCGGACCTTCCGGTTCAGTTCATCATAAGCCCGGAAGATTCTCGGGAAGTACGGCCGGGCATTCTTGATGATCAAGATCATGGCAAAAGCCAAAACCGGAACGGCCACAAGGAAGACCAGGGTCAATTTCCAGCTGATCGTCGCTGCCATGACAAGCGAAATGATCATCATAAACGGTGCCCGGACGGCCATTCTGATGCTCATCTGGTAAGCCTGCTGGATGTTGTTGGTGTCGGTCGTCAGCCGGGTTACCAGACTGGCGCTGGAGAACTTGTCAATGTTTTCAAATGAGAAGTCCTGCATGTGGTAGAACATGTCCTGGCGGAGGTTGGCGGTAAAGCCGGCTGCCGCGTGGGCTGAAAAGTAGCTGGCGCTGGCCCCCATAACCAGGGAGACCAGGGTCAGCAGGATGGTGAACAGACCCATCTTGCGCACGTAGTCCATGTCGCCCTTGTTGATCCCGTTGTCAATCAAGAGTCCCATGATATACGGGATATACATTTCAATGAAGACCTCGACGACCACGCACAAAGGAGACAAGAGCGTCTCTTTTTTGTACTGGCGGACGGACTTCAATAAAGTCTTAAGCATTGATGACCTCCTTTTTCATTGCTTTTTATAAAAAATCGTCAAACAAAAACAAATAGATGCTCAGCATCTATTTGTTCTTTAATTATCAGCTATTTATTTTACACCCATTTAAAATAAAAAGCACGCTATTGATTTACTTTTTCTTCATGGTCAGCTTATCCGGGCTGAGAGAGGTCCCTTCAATCCCGTAGTGGCGGCGAAGCAGCCAGCGGATTCCGTAAGCAACAGCGGCCACCAGGATGTCAGCCCAGCCTGGCAGAACCGGGTTGATGACGGACAAGGCCGGAATTGAGAGGACAAAGACGATCAGCATGATGATCAAAAGTGACCCCAGAAGGCCCCAGATCACCTTGCCCCAGGCCGGCTTGCCGGTCTTCGGGTCAGGCTGCATCCAGGAGTTGTATTTGGTGAAGTACCAGCCCATGGCCAGACCCATCACGATCAAGGTCACGATCCCGGAACCAGAGGATGTGGACTTGCTGTTGTCCGTGAACAATTGCAAGACCCCAAACAAAACCGTCAGCATAGCCGTGTAGAAGAGGGCCCCGTCCAGGGCAACCAGCTTGTCTGGCACCTTTTCCGGCTTAACGACCGGGTGCAGGATCTGGCTGGCCTTCAGCTTTGGCGCCGCGCCAAACAAAACGTTGGCCGGCTGCCCCTTGATCTGGGCGTCGTAGATTTCCGGCAAAAGGCTGTCGATCTTGCCGTCAGCGTCGCCTTCGCTCAAGCCCCCGGCAACCAGTTCCTTCTTCAAGCGGTAGATGTAGTCCTTGTTCTTGTTGGACAATTTCCCCCGGAGTTCTTCCGGGTTCTCCTGCTTGATGCTTTCCGTCTTGGCTTCTGCCTGCCCCTGCTTTTGCAGCTTGGCTTGAGAAGCGTTCTTAACTTGCTTTTCTTCGCTCACTTCTGTCTCCTGTCTTATACGTTAAATCTGAATTCGATGATGTCGCCGTCCTGGACTTCGTAGTCCTTGCCTTCCAGGCGGACTCTGCCAGCTTCCTTGATCTTCTGCATGCTTTCGTACTTGTCCAGGTCTTCGAAGGAAACGACTTCGGCCCGGATGAAGCCCCGTTCAAAGTCGGAGTGGATGACCCCGGCGACTTGCGGCGCCTTCATGCCCTGGTGGAAGGTCCAAGCCCGGGTTTCCTTGCCCCCGGCCGTAAAGAAGGTTCTAAGACCCAGCAGGTGGTAGGCAGCCCGGATCAAACGGTCCAAACCGGATTCTTCCACCCCTTCAGCTGCCAGCATTTCTGCCTTTTCTTCATCGTCCAGGCCGGCGATTTCTTCTTCGATGGCCGCGGAGATGCCCAGGCAGCCAGCGCCTTCCTTGTCGGCGTGGGCCTTGACGATTTGGTAGTACTTGTCGCTTTCCGGATCAGCCATGGATTCTTCAGCGATGTTGGCCACGTAAATGACTGGCTTGGAAGTCAAGAGGAAGAGGCCCTTGACGATCTTGGCTTCGTCGTCATTGAACTTGATGGACCGGACCGGGTCGCCGGCTTCCAGAACTGGCTTGATCTTTTGCAGGACATTGTATTCAGCCATGGCTTCCTTGTCCTTTTGCTGGGCCATCTTCTGCACCTTGCCGATCCGGCGGTCAACTGAGTCCAGGTCAGCGTAGATCAGTTCCAGGTTGATGGTGTCGATGTCTTCTTCCGGGTCAACCTTGCCGGAGACGGAAGTGATGTTTTCATCGTCAAAAGCCCGGACCACGTGCACGATGGCGTCGGTTTGGCGGATGTTTTCCAGGAACTTGTTGCCCAGGCCTTCACCCTTGGAAGCCCCCTTGACCAAGCCGGCGATGTCAGTGAATTCAAAAGTCGTGTGAACGACCTTCTTGGCCGGGATCAGTTCCTGGATTCTGGCCAGGCGCTTGTCCGGCACTTCAACCATCCCTACGTTTGGTTCAATAGTCGCGAATGGGTAGTTGGCCATTTCCGCACCCGCCTTGGTAATTGCGTTAAACAGAGTTGACTTGCCGACGTTTGGCAAACCGACGATACCAGCAGTTAAAGCCATATTTTGTAATTCCTCTTTCTTGTTTTTTCTTGCTTGCGTGTTTAATTCTTGGCCTTTTGGCCAGATTAGTCAATGCCTAGCCGAAATTTGGCCGGGCGATGTCTTCCTTTGGCACGTAAAAATCGCTCTTCAGGTTGACGGGATCATTGCTCTTGGCTAAGAGCTTCTTGACCTTCTTGTTGAAGTCAGCCCGCGGCATCATGACCACATGCCCGCAGCCCATGCATTTCAGGCGGATGTCGGCGCCCAGGCGCAGGACCTCCCAGTTGTTGGTCTGGCAAGCGTGGGGCTTCTTCATTTCAACCGTGTCCGCCAAGTCAAAAGTAATGTTTTTAGTCATCGAGATTCACACCTAACAAATCCAGAATCCGGTTCAATTCATCCGGGGAAGCAAAGTCAATTGACAAGTGCCCCTTCCCCGTCTTGTTTTCAGTAATGCTTACCGGCGAGCCGAACTTGGCCGCCAATTGGCTTTCGCTGGCCCGGACAAAGGCCGACTTGCCAGCATTCTTTTTCTTCTGCTTCTGCCCGCGTTCATTCATCTTGGCTACCAGCGCCTCGACCTTGCGGACCGGCATCCCTTCCTTGACCACCCGCTTGGCCAGTTCATCGATTCTGTCCTTGTCCTTCAAGCCCAGGAGGGTTCTGGCCTGGCCCATGGACAATTCCCCTCTTTGCAAAAGGCCCTTGGTCTTCTGCGGCAGGGTAAGCAGGCGGAGGTAGTTGGTGATGTAAGGACGGGACTTGCCCATCTTCTTGGAAACCTCTTCCTGGGTCAGACCCAGGTTCTTTTGCAGCATTTCATAAGCCTGGGCTTCTTCCAAAGGAGTCAGGTCTTCCCGTTGCAGGTTTTCCAGGATGGCCACTTCCATCATCTGGCTTTCGTCAAACTGGCGGATGATGGCCGGGATGGTAGCCTGGCCGGCTAATTCCGAAGCCCGGCAGCGGCGCTCACCGGCGATGATTTCGTAGCCGCCGACTGACCGGCGGACGATGATCGGCTGCAGAACCCCGTTTTCCTTGATGGATTCGGCCAGTTCGGCCAGCTTCTTTTCGTCGAAGTTCTTCCGCGGCTGGTAGGGGTTGGGCCGGACTTCTGCCAGAGGCAGGTTTTCGATTTCCTCGGCCGGCTTTACCTGGGGCTCTTCTTCAAAAAGCGCCCCCAAGCCCCGGCCCAGGCCGCCCTTCTTCTTTTCCTGTTTCTTATTTCTTGAGTCTCTTGCCATGAGCCTTCAGCACCTCTTTTGCTAAGTCATCATAAACCTTGGCCCCGCGCGAACTTGGCGCGTATTCCGTGATTGCCTCCCCATAGCTTGGCGCTTCGGCCAGCTTGGTGATCCGCGGGATGATCGTCTTGTAGACCCGGTCGCCGAAATATTCCTTGACCTGCTGGACCACGTCAGCCCCCAGGTTGGTCCGGGCATCCAGCATGGTCAAAAGGACCCCTTCCACGCCCAGGTCCTTGTTGAAGTGCTTCTGGACTAAGCGGATGGTGTTGAGCAATTGGCTCAGCCCTTCCATAGCGTAGTATTCGCTTTGGACCGGAATCAAAATCGACTGGCTGGCCGTAAAGGCGTTGATGGACAATTGCCCCAAAGAAGGAGGACAGTCGATAAAGACGAAGTCGTACTTGTCGCCCAGGTCTTCAATAGCCCCCTTCAAGCGAGTTTCCCGGGCCATCATGCTGATCAGCTCGGTTTCCGCCCCGGCCAAATTGATCGTGGCCGGCACGATGTCCAGCTTCTTGCTGCTGGTCGGCTTGATGGCTGAGGCAATCGGGATTTCATCGATTAAGACATTATAGATGTCGTACTCGATGGTTGACTTCTCAATCCCCAAGCCTGAGGTGGCATTGCCCTGCGGGTCAATGTCGACAATCAATACCTTGTAGCCTCTCTTAGCAATGGAAGCGGCCAAATTGATGGTCGTCGTGGTTTTGCCAACGCCGCCCTTCTGGTTGGCGACTGCAATGACGCTGCCCATGCTAGTCCTCCTTTTTCTTTCTCTGATTCTTCATCACAATGGTGATCTGGTATTCATCCGGGCTCTTGGCCTCGGTGACTTTGACTTTCACGCCGGACTCTTTGGCCAGTTTGACCGCCTGCTTGATCGTGTTGATCTGCAGCTGCATGTCCCGATCATAGCGGACCACCGGCTTCTTTTTAACAACCGGCTTAGGATTGGCCAGTTTAACCGCCCGCTCTTCCGTCTCTTTCACGCTGAGGCCCTGCTCGGTGACCTCCTTGGCCAATTTCACCTGGTCTTCCTCGCTTAAGCCCAAGATGGCCCGGCCGTGGCGGGCGCTAAGGTCGCCTTTGGCCAAAAGGTCTTGCACGGGTTCAGCCAGCTTGAGCAGGCGGAGCTTGTTGGCCACGTAGGACTGGGACTTGCCGATGTCCTGGGCCAGCTGGGTCTGGGTCAAGTCGTTGAGCTCCATCAATTGCTCATAAGCCTGGGCCTCATCGATCGGATTCAGGTTTTCCCTTTGCAGGTTTTCGATCAAGGCCAAAGAAGCGGTTTGCTGGTCATCGAGATTGTTCACGATGGCCGGGATCTTTTCCCAGCCCAGGCTCTTGGCCGCCCGAAAGCGGCGCTCGCCGGCAATGATTTCATAGCCGCCCTGGTCCTGGCGAACGATGATCGGCTGCAAGAGCCCTTCTTCTTGCAAGGTCTGGGCCAATTGCTGGATGGAATCGTCGCTAAAAGTCCTTCTTGGCTGGTAGCGGTTCGGATGGATTTCCGCTAAAGGCAGGTCCTGGACCTGCTTGTTTTGGGGAATTTCATTTCGATGGAAAAAACCAAAAGCCATTTGGGAACCTCCAAAAAACTACAAGGGTTTCCGGTTCGGCGTGCCTGCCTGGCGCGGGTACTTGCCCGGAGTTGCCTTGACCTTGTCAATCAGGACGAGGGTCCTTTCTTCATCGCTGCCCGGCAAGGTGAAGACCCGGCTGAAGACAGCTTCGCCGCCCAGTTTCTTCAGGGCGTTCTTGGCGTCTTCCAGCTCTTCGTCAGCCCGCGGCCCCTTTAAAGCCAGGAACTTGCCGCCGACTTTGGCCAGGGGCAGGCAGTATTCGCTTAAAACGCTCATTCTGGCCACGGCCCGGGCGGTTACCAGGTCAAACTTTTCCCGGTAGTCCGGGTTCTGCCCTACATCTTCGGCCCGGCCGTGCACCAAGTTCACGCCTTCAATGCCAAGTTTCTCCAGCAAGTCGGACAAGAAGTTCAGCCGCTTGCCTAAAGAGTCAACGATGGTGACTTCCAGGTCAGGACGGAGAATCTTGATCGGCAGTGACGGAAAGCCGGCCCCGGCCCCGACATCGCAGAGCTTGGCCCCTTCGCCAAAGGCTTCCGGCCAGAGCAAAAGCGGGGTCACGCTGTCGTAGAAGTGCTTGAGGTAGACCTCGTCTTCGTCCGTGATCCGGGTAAGGTTGACATGTTCGTTGACCCGGACCAATTCCTTAAAATATGTTTTAAATTGTTGCTCTTGGACAGGAGACAACTTAAAATTAGATTTTGACAATGTTTCTGCAAAAAGTTCAGGATTCATTCTTTCACCTGTGAAACTGTGTTTCACACCCTTAAATGTAACGCAAAAAGCAATCTTGCGCAAAAAAATGTTACACAAACTATCTTAACAATTATGGATTATTTTTGCTTGAAGGTCAAAAATAATCCTTGGAAAATTACAGCTAAAAACAAAGGATAAAAAGATGCTCTTAGTTATTTTCGTCATTCTCTATATCGCCTGGCAGACCTACAAGGGCTACCACGTAGGTTTCTCCAAGCGGATCGTCAACTTGATCTTCGCCGGTCTGGTCTTCATGCTGGCCATCATGCTGCAAAACCCAATCGGCAATCTGATCTACACCCAGTTCGTCCAAGGACAGGCGGGGGACTCCAGCATGGTCTTGCAGGCCTGCCGCTTCGGGGCCTTCTTCGCCCTCTTCTTCATCCTCAAGCAGGTCGCCAAGATCTTCAAGGCCTGGCTGCCAGATCAAGAGACCAAGACTGGTTTCACGGCCACTTTGGACCACATCGCCGGGGCCATCGTTTCTTTCGTGGCCTCCTACTTCTTCATGTATGTGGTCCTGTCCATCCTCAACTCAGTCGGCGTCAGTCAGCTGAGCCAGATGATCAGCGATTCCCAGCTGCTCAGTTTCATCGTCAACGACACGCCTGGTCTGTCAACCGGGGTCTTCAAGACTCTCTTCAGCGTCAGCCGGACCACTGCCTAAAAAAAGCAGCTTCACCAGAAGGTGAGGCTGCTTTTCGTTTTCTTTTAGTAATCCAGGCCGACTTTTTCTACCCGTTCATCGTTATAAACGTAAACGGCGCCTAAGCGGCGGCGGTTGACCCAGCCAGCAATTGGCTGACCGGCAAAGAAGCAGCGCTTGCACTCAATTTCCGCGTCAACGGAATTCTTGGTGAAGGTCGTCACCCCGGCAATGTTGGTTTCCACCGGGTAGCCGGTCCGGGAGTCGATCAAGTGGTGGTACTTGTGGCCATCCACTTCCAAGAAGCGCTCGTAAGTCCCGCTGGTGACCACGGAGCATTCCGGGATCATCATGGCCGTGATGTTTTCTCCCCGCGGCTTCAATGGATCTTGGACGCCTACCGTCCACATCCCGTTGGCCCGCTTTGGACAAGGGTTGACGAAGAGGACGTTGCCGCCTAAGTTGATGATGCCGGCTTCGACCCCGTAGGCCCGCCAAAGGTCCCGGATCCGGTCGGCCGTCCAGCCCTTGGCGATCCCGCCCAAGTCCAGCTCCATGCCTTCCTGCTTCAAAAAGACCGTGTGGTCGTCGTCGTTTAATTCGACTTGCCAAGGGTCGATCAGCTTCATTTTCTCTTTGATTTCCGCGTCACTTGGCACGCGGGCGTCCTTAAAGCCGATGGACCAGAGCTTGACGAGCGGGCCAATCAAGGCGTTAAAGCCGAAGTTTTCCCGGCTGGTCTCAACGGCCAGCTTAATCAAGCCGTAAACGCTGCTGGAGACCTGGACAGGATCCTTGCCTGCTTGATCATTGACCCGGGTGACTTCGGAAAGGCCGTAGCGGGGGTCATCCGGCTTGCGGTTGACCGTCAGCAGGTCTTCAAAGTGGTCGATCAAGGCCTTGGTCTGGTCCAGGATCTTTTCCGGGTCTTCCCTTGCCCCGTAGATCTGCAGGCTGATGTGGGTCCCCATGGCCCTGTGCTGGGCCATGACTTGGTCAGTTGATATGTATTTGATGATTCCCATTTTTAAAAATCCTTACTCTTCTAGATACTTGGCCCGGAGCTGGTCCCGAAGGGCCGGGCTGACGCCCAATTGCCGGGTCAAAAAGGCTTCCATGCCGCCGTACTCCTGGTCGATGGTGATCAAGGCGCTGTCTAAGTACTCATTGTTCACCGTGCCCAGAGACCGGAGGTTGGCCCGCTGAACCAGGCTTTCCCCGTTTTCCCGGGCTTCCTTGTCCCTTTTGGCCCGGTAGCCGTTAAGACAGGGAGCGGATAAAAGATAGTCCTGGCGGATGGTTTCCTGGTCAACCCCTAAGACTGTCAGCAAAAAGACGGTCGCCAGGCCCGTCCTGTCCTTGCCTTCTGAGCAGTGGTAGATGGTCCCGCCTTCTGCTTCAGCAAGATAAGCCAGCACTTGGCCAAAGGCCGCCTGGGCGTGCTTTTCCGTCACCATCAGCCGGTAGCTCTCCACCATGTGACGGAAGCCCGCCAAGGGGTCTAAGCTATACTGCTTGGCTAATTCCGCCAGGCTGGCCGCTGCCTTGGTCTGGTCCCGGCTGTTGACGGGGATGTTGACGTTCTGGATGCCGGCCAGCTGCTTGTCCGGCCGCTTGCGGCACTCTTGGGGAGAACGGAGGTCGATGATGGTTTTGACCCCGCGGGCCCGCAAATAGTCAGCATCCTCCTCGCTGATCGCCGCGACCATCCCGGTCCGCAGCAAAAGTCCGGCCTTGATCCTCCTGCCGGCAAAGCCGGTATAGCCGCCAAGGTCCCGCGGATTGCGGACCGTTTTCAAGGGTAAAAGCTCCATTGCCATCTTTTTCTCCTCCTTCACTTTCTCCCTACAATTTTAAACCAAAACAAGGCGGAAGCGCCAAGCCACCGCCTTGTTTTTAGATTTTTGCTTTTTCGTCCTTACTTCTTAGCTTGTTCTACGAAAGCAAAGAAGGCTTCCATGACCTTGTCCAGTTGGGCGATTGAAGCTTCGTCAACCAGGTCGCCGCTTTCCTTGTCAAAGCTGCTGTAAGCCCGGCCGATCAGCAATTCGTTGCCTGGCAAAACGTTGGCCGTCATGTCTGGTGACAGCAGGATTTCCCGGGCATCTTCCTGGGCGCGGGAAGCGCCTTGGCCGCCCAAGGATACGCCGACAACGCAAACTGGCTTGTAGGCCATGACCTTGCTGCCGGCGTGGCTGCCCAGCCATTCCAAAGCACTCTTCAAAGCGGCTGGGATACCGTGGTCGTATTCTGGAGTAGCGATGATCAAGCCGTCAGCTTGGTCAACCTTTTCCCGCCAAGCAGAAACTCTGGCGTCAGCTTGCCCTTCCTTGTAGAAGGCTGGCAGGTCGCCAATTTCAGCGACTTCGATTTCCGCCTTATCGCCAAAGCGCTTGGCGATGAACTGGCAGAGCAGACGGTTGAAAGAAAAATCGGCATTAGTTCCGACAATAGCTAATAATTTCATTTGGCAATCCCCCCACTTACTTCGTGATTTGTGCGTACCAGGCGTCGACTTCGTCAAAGAAGTGTTCCAGGAAGTCAACGGTGCCGGAAATCTTCAAATCGCCATTTTCGTCAAAGGCAGAAGCTGCCCCGCCCATCATGAATTCGTCGTCGTTGAAGACAACTGGGTGCAGGCCTGGGGAAGCCAAAATCGTCTTCAGCTTGGTCTGTGACCGGGCAGCCCCTTGGGCCAGCGGTGAAGTTGACACAACAACAACCGGCTTGCCATTAAACGGGTGGGAGTTGGTTGACAGCCATTCCAGGGCACTCTTCAGAGCACTGGTTACTGAGTGCTGTTGTTCCGGTGACCCGATCAAAACCAGGTCAGCGGCGGCAACTTGCTCACTCAATTTGGCCACGTCGGCCGGGTCTTCCTGGCCTTCCTTAAACATCGGCAACCCCTTCACGGTCGCGAATTCAAAATCATACTTGTCAGCGAAGTGCTTGGCAATGAACTTCAGCAGCATTTCGTTGTAAGACTTGTCAGCGTTAGATCCGTTAAGAGCTAAAACTTTCATAAAAAACCACCTTTCAGATTTTCCATTACTCCCCTTATTATACCCAAATTAAAGGGATTTCAGCAGGCTTTTTGTGAAAAAATTACAAGGATAGAAAGAGCCAATCGATAGAAGGATTTTTTTAATGGATTAGCGGTCAAAAAAGGGTCTCCAGCTGCCGCCTGATAATCCGGACAAAGTTGTCCTGGTCGTAGTCAATCAAGCCATCGACCAGCATTACAGCCAGGCCGTTGGTGATGATCCAGTTGAGGGCAATCACGCGCTTCTCCAAGTCAGAGTCAAAATCGCGCTGGTACTGCTCATGCAGCTTGCTGCGGCCCAAATCCATCAAAATGTCGCGGATCAAGTCATCGCCGAATTCACCATTGACGAAAATCGTTGAGAACAGGTTCCGGTGGTCGCGGGCAAATTGCAGGTAGGACAAGTCGACATCATATAAGGGCTCATCAATAAATTTCTTCTGCAGGATTTCATCGCGCAAGGTGTAGGAGACGCGCTTAAGCACTTCCTTGCGCAGGCCATCCATGTTCTTGAATTCCAAATAGATCGGCTGGGTTGAAAAGTGGCCAGTTTGGGCAATGCTGCGGGCGGTCAGGTTCTCGATCCCGTTGGTCAAGGCCTTCTTGTAGGCGATGTCCAATATTCGCTCGCGATTAATTTCTTTCCTTCTGGCCATCATTTACTCCACCTAATTTCATCATATTCTGCTAACACTTTTAATACTTCATTCCTAACAAAAAACGTTTTTTACACTGGACTTTATTAGACTAAGCTAATGAATCAAGACTACCCAGCCTATAAAAAACGTTTATTCGTACTAATTTATATATTAGCACAATATTTAGGGACAGGCGTATTTTTAGGGAAAAGTTAAGAAGATGAGGCGGCTTGTCTGCCGGGGAAGGCAAAATAAGGTAAAATTTAAACAAAAGCAAATGGAGAAAAGAGGACAATTTATGACTACACACGGACGTTCATCCTGTACTTCAATCTTGATCGGGAAAAAGGCCAGCCTTGACGGCAGCGTGATTATCGGCCGCAACGAGGACTCACGGACGGCCTGGCCTAAGCACCTGGCCTTCCACCAGCGGCAAGAAGGAGCCCAGACTTTCAAGTCACATGATAACAAGTTCACAATTGACTTGCCGGAGGAAGCCTTTGCATATTCATCCACGCCAGAATGGACGAAAAAGTACGGGCTTTTTGAAGAAGACGGAATCAATGAATTCCATGTGGCGATGAGTGCTACGGAAAGTGCTTATGCCAACGAACGGGTTCTGGCCATCGACCCCTTTGATACCGAAAAGGGCCTTTTGGAAGAAGCCATGGTAACCATCGTTTTGCCTTACGTCAAGACGGCGCAAGAAGGGGTCAAGCGCTTGGGCGAGATCGTGGAAAAGTACGGGGCTGCTGAATCAAACGGGATTCTGTTTGCGGACAGAGACGAGGCCTGGTACTTGGAAATCGGGTCAGGCCACCACTGGGTTGCCCAGAGAATTCCGGATGACTCCTACACGGTAGTGGCCAACCAGCTGTCAATTCAGGAGATCGACTTTAACGATCCAGCCAACTTCCTTTATTCAGCCGGTCTGCAGGAGTTCGTTTATGACCACCAGCTTTGGCCACGGGAAGCCAAGTTCAATTGGCGGGAGATTTTTGGCACGAGAAGCGAGAGCGACCTGCACTACAACACCCCGCGGGTTTGGTACGGGCAGAAGCTGCTGACCCCATCAGTTAAGCAAGAGCCGCAATCTTTTGACTTACCATTTATTCAAAAGGCGGACCGGCCGCTGAGTATCCAGGACGCCCAGGCGGTGCTGGCCAGCCACTACAGCGACACGGATTACGACTTGACCAACCCAAAGAACGAGGGCCAGGCGACCTTCCGGCCGATTGGGGTGGCAACGACCCAGGAATCCCACCTCTTGCAGCTTAAGGGCGAGGACATGTACCACTGGCTGGCCATGGGGGTTACGGCGCAGAGCGTCTACATTCCCTTCTTCCCGCAGGGGACCAAGGTGCCTTACATGTGGGGCAACGGCAAGGTCGACTACAGCCCGAACTCTGCCTACTGGATCTTCAAGTTGGCCGGAGTCCTGGTTGACCGGGACTGGGGCAAGTACGGCAAGGAACTGGCTAATGCCCAGACTGAAGCCAAGGAAAAGGTCCTGCGCTTGCGGTATGAATACGACCAGAAGCTGCATGCTGACCCAAGCCAGGCCACAGCGATCGCGGATGAGGCCAATGCCAAGATGGCCAAGACGGTGACGGATATTTACAACAAGCTGATCAGCAGCTTGATTACCCAGCAGACGGGCGATTCCCCGCTCAGCTTCCAGATGGATCCGAACTTGTAAAAAAGCATATTAAAAAAGGCGTGAACCCGCATCCCTGCAGCGTTCACGCCTTTTTTCATCTAAATTAATGGTAGCTGATCGTCTGGACCGCTCTTTTGGCATTGATCTTCCTAAAGAAAACCGGTGCCGAGACACCTTTGAGGATCTGGTCGTTGGTATAAGTCACGATCACCGTGTCATCATAGCCAAGCCCGCGGAGCAGCTTGCGGTTCATGGTCGCCAATAGCTGCCCCTTTTTAACTTCCTGGCCGGCTTCAACTAAAATGTCGCAGCCGCCCCCGCCCAGCTCTACCGTGTTCAAGCCCAGGTGGATCAAGAGATCCAGCCCTTCCTTGGTCCGGATGCCGATCTCATGGTTGGTCGGAAACAAGGAAGTAACCGTGCCGTTCAAGGGAGCGTAGATCAAGTCGCTGGACGGCTGAACCGCGAAGCCCTCACCCAGTCCCTTGCTGGCAAAAATCTCATCGTTGACGTCCTCGAGCGGGAACAGCCTGCCCTGGACCGGAGCCAGAACCTTGCTCAGCCGGGCCCTGCTCTTTAGCAAATCAAAAATTCTAAACATAAATCAACCTCAAAATGATATTCAGACTAAAATATGTAAGCGCAATCATCACTGTCTAGTTTATCATTTTGATGGTAGATTTACTACATGTTCCCGCTAACAATTGCCATTTTCCAAAGTCAATTCTCCGCCAAAGGCTTCCAAGCGGCCAACTTCAGCCAGGTTGATCTGGCCAGCAAAAGTCTCGTACTTGCCAGACGGGTATTGCTCAAAGCTTAAGGCATCCCCTTCCTTGCTCTGCAAGACGCCATATTCTGCTTCTTCCTCATCCTTCATAACAAAGGATACGACTTGCCCGGCAGCTAATTGCCAGAAGTCCAGCATCTGCTTGATGTTTGCTGCTTTGCCTTGAACTTCAAAGGGATCTTCTAATTCTCTTTCCTTGAGCTGGCGCCGGCAGCGGCTGATATCTTGCAAATACTCTGACTTATCAATTACTCTGTCAACTGCCGTCTTCTTAACCAGCAGCAATGAATCATCCCTGCCAATTTCGTCGACAGTCAAATACAAGCTGAAGTCGTCATCAGCACACAAGAGCCGGCCAACCGCGAATGAAGCTGGATCTTCTTTCAGATGAACTTCACGCAAATCATCTACAGTTGTACCTTCAGTATCCCGCGTCTTAGGATTGTCCAGCAGCCATTCACCGGAGAAAGCGGCTAGCCGCCGGAGTTGACTGACAGCAACTTTTCCTGCGAAAGGCCGGTACTTGCCAGAAGGATATGCCGCAAAATTAACATGACCGGCAGAAATTTCATCGATATATCCCCATTGCTGGTAATCTTCGCCTTCCAGGCCAAAATACACAACCTGCCCGGGCAATAAGTCCATAAAGCTTTCAACTGACTTGATCATGCTAGCTTTGTCTTCCAGCTTGAAAGGATCTGCCAGGCCTTTTTGCGTCAGCAGCTTCCGCCGGCGCTGGATCTCTGCCAAATAATCCGATTGATCCAGCAGCCGCGTGACCGCTGACTTTCTGATCAAGAGCAGCGAATCATCCCGGCCCAGCTCATCCAAAGTCAAGTAGAGCTGCCAGTCGTTTTCTTCAAACAAGAGGCGACCAACTTCAAAACTGTCTTCGGCAGCGTCTGTGTAGATTTCGTATAATTTTTCCATCCCTAACGACCTCACATTTCTTACTCGTTTTCTTATTTAAGCATACTCTTTTTCCAGATTTTTTCTGCCAAAAATTCAAATCCGGTCGTTTTTCCTCGTATCCGGTCAAAAAAGGCCCCGCCTGAGCGGAGCCTTTTTGATCTTATTTTCTTTGCGTCAGCTGCCCGTCCATCATGTCATAGATGTGGTCAGCGTATTTTTCCAGTCGCGGGTCGTGGGTGACCAAAATGATCGCCTTCCCGTGGTCCTTAGCCAGCTTCTTAAACAAGCGGCCGACTTCTTCCACCCGTTCACTGTCCAGTGATGCCGTTGGCTCATCAGCCAGCAAAATCTTCGGGTTGGCGTACATGGCCCGGGCGATTGCCACCCGCTGCTTCTGCCCGCCTGACAGGTTTTCCGGATACTTCTTGACCAGGTTCTCAATCCCCAGGTCAGCCAAGAGATCCTTTAATTCTTCCTGGCTCAAGTTGCCGGTCTTCTTCACCTTGTCCACCAGCTGGAATTGTTCCTTAACCGTCAAGTAAGGCACCAGGTTGTAGGCCTGCAAAACAAAGCCCAATTTGTTCAAACGCAGGCGGCTGCGGTCCTTCTCCTTCAACTGGCTGATATCCTGGCCGTCGATTTCCACCTGCCCGCTCGTCGCGTTCTGCAAGGCGCCCATAATCGTCAGCAGGGTGCTCTTCCCGGCCCCGCTTGGTCCCATCAACAGAACCACGTTGCCAGTGTCCGCGCTGAAGTCGACCCCCTTTAGGGCAACCGTCGCTGCATCCCCCTGCCCGTAAACTTTTTTCACGTTCTTGATCTCAATCGCTGCCATTTTAGCCTCCAATTGCCTGTACCGGGTCAATCTTCAAAATCGTTCTGACTGGGTTAAGCCCGCCCAGCAATGCCATTAACAACATCCCGCCGATCGCTGCCACGAAAATCCCTGGCGTAAAGGCCATCGGAGCAGATGCCGGCATCGCGGCCGCCGTGCCCCAGATGGCCAAAAGGGCCAAGACCAAAGCGCTAGTTACCAAAAGCAGACTCTGGCTGACCGTAGCCCAGATCAAAGTCTTGGCCGGCACGCCTTGTGCCCGCAATACCGCGTAGTTCGGCAGCTTCTGGATGGTCAAAATGTACAGGAAGACTGCTACGATGACCAGGGAAATGATGAACATGAAAGCAATCATCAATTCAAAAGTCAGGTTCTGTTCAGAGTAACCTGGCAGTTTTTGCGTAAATTCCTTAACCCCGTAAGTCTTGAAATTCTTCCCCTTAACGGACAATTTCCGCTGGGAAATGATCCCGGAAGCTTCAATCCCCGGTGCCACGTTCTTCAATTCTTTCCATGCCGGCAAAAAGCCATACATGATCGGCTCAATGTTGATCTTGGCATCCTTGACGAAGCCGACGATCGTGTACTTGTGGTCTGACCCGTTCAAGGTCACCTTGTCGCCCAGCTTATAGCCCTTGTCCTTAAAGCGGCTGTCAGCTGTAACTTCGTACTTGCTCTTAGCCCGGCGGCCAGCGATCAAGTCCTGGTCCTTGTAGATGAACTCACCCTTCTTGACCCCCATGTACTGGGCGTTGATCCCGCTTTGTCCCTTCTTCTTGGCCACTACCTGCAGTTCGCCAACAACAGCTTCCTTCTTAGTCAGGTCAATTTTCTGCAAATCGTCCTTGGTCAAAACCGAGCTGTTCATGGACAGGTTGGCGTTCTTGTTCAAGACCACGCTCTTGGTCTGCCAGCTCTCCAAAGCCACCGTGTTTTCCCGGGCCAGGCCGTATGCCAGGCCCCAGGTTGCCAAAATCATGTACGCGATCAGAAAAATCATGAAAACGATCAAGCCGTACCGCTTCTTTTCATGCTTGATCTCTTTTAGTGCTAAAAACATTTTTTCTGCTTTCTTCCTTTCTTATATCCTCTTTTACCCTATTCGTGGCCGCTAAAGAGCTTCTCTAAAGCCTCGCGCTCCCGGTCTAAGTAAAAATCAGCCTTTTCCGGGTCCAGCAAGGCTTCCTTGATCGCCTCATGCGACAGGGCCATCGCCGCCCAGGCACAAGCCGGCATTTGCTTAGGCTTGCTGCTTGGCAAAAGCGCCTCGTTAGCCGCGTAGTGCAGGCGGATCAAGTCATAGTACTGGCTGCCAGTGGCCTTGGTCACAAAGTCCTTGGTCATCTGGTAGAGCTCGTTTGCCCCCATCCGGCCGGTCAGACCCGTGTGCAGGTCCCGCATGGCCAGCTTGAACAGGTATTGGTAAGCATCCGTCAGGTCCTCAAAGTACTTGTAAAAGGCCCCCCGGGCAATGCCGGCTTCCTTGACGATCCGCGCCACCTGGGCGCTGGCCAAAGTATGGGCGCTGAATTCTTTGAGCAGGGCGGCTGTAACCCGATCCTGCTTGTCTTTGCTTAAATTCTCAAAAGTTGCCTTGACCATTTTTTACCTCCGTGACACCATGTCACCTTTAACTGTTTTCTAGTATAAGACCAAAGTGACATCGTGTCAACATAAAAAGTGACGCGATGTCATTTTTCTTGCACAAAAAAGGGCTGCCGGAGCAGCCCTTCCCTGTGATAATTAATTTGTGAAGCTTAAAAATTAAAATGTTGTTTTGTTGTTTTGCTATTGTTTTTATGTACTTATTGCTAGGTACTTGATCTTTTCGGTTTTTGGTTAATTCTTGATTTGCTTAGTTGATTAGTTCTTGATTAGTTTTTGATTCGGATTTTTAAAGGTTGCCGCGCGGAGGGAGCCGTGCTTTAGTCTAACGGGAAGATCTTGTCTGGGTTAAGGATGCCCTTAGGATCGAACAGAGCCTTGACCTTTCTGAGCAAGTTGGTGTAATCCTTGCCATAGAAGTCTTCGTAGTAGTTCTGGCGGGCGTAGCCAACCCCGTGTTCACCGGACATGTTGCCGTCCACTGACTTGGCGGTCTTGTAGAGTTCGGAGATAACGGTGTCGCCCTTCTTGGCGAATTCTTCGTCAGTCATGTCGTCTGAGCAAAGGTAGATGTGCAGGTTACCGTCACCGGCGTGGCCGAAGTTAGGAATCCGCATGTTTTCTTCCTTTTCCAGTTCTTCGATCCGGTGCAGAACCAGCGGAATCTTGCTGATCGGCACTGAAACGTCGACTTCGTCCATCTTTGGAGTTGACTTTTGGATGGCCAAAAGCAGCTTTTCCCGGGCGTCCCAGATGGTCTTGGCTTCTTCTGATTCAGCGTTCAAGACAGTTTCCTTCAAAGCGTGGAATGGCTTAACTGCTTCCAAAGCCTGGGCCAGTTGGGCTTCAGCGTCGCTGGCCGTGAAGGAGTCGATGCCCAGGATGATGAAGCCGTCGCCTTCCTTGATTGGGAAAGTAGCGTCGTAGTACTTTTCCCACAGGTTCAAGACCTTGCGGCCCATGTATTCAACAGTGGTTGGCACAACGCCGGAAGCCAGGATGGCTGGCACTGATTCGATGGCATCGTCCAAAGTCGGGAAAGGAATGATGGCGTTCAAAGCGTGCTTTGGTCTTGGGTAAAGACGCAGAACAGCTTCAGTGATGACGCCTAAAGTCCCTTCTGAGCCGATGATCAGGTCCTTCAAGGAGTAGCCGGATGATGACTTAACTGACTTGGAGCCGAACTTGTAGACCTTGCCGTCAGTCAAGGCAACCTTGACTTCACGGATGTGTTCACGGGTTACCCCGTACTTGATGGCCTTCAAGCCGCCGGCGTTGGTGCTGATGTTGCCGGCTACAGTAGCCCAGTGCATGGCTGGTGCTGGCATGTAGGTAAATGGCTTGTCTGCCAAAAAGTCTTCCAGTTGGTTCAGACGGATGCCTGGTTGAACAGTGATGGTCAAGTTGGCTGGGTCATAGTCGATGACCTTGTTCATCTTAACCATGTCCAGGGAGATCCCGCCATGCACAGTCAAATTGGCCCCCATCAAGCCAGTTGAGTTGCCCCGTGGAGTCAAGGCAATTTCGTGGTCGCTGGCGTACTTCAAGACGCTGGCTACTTCTTCAGCCGTAACCGGTTGAATTACCAGGTCAGGCATGGCCCGGACAGTCTTGAATTGGTCGTGATCCCAGTGTTCAGTTACTTCAGTAATAAAACGTTCTGGGTCGGCAATCATTGGCCGCAAGTTTTCAATGTCTTCAGCAGTTAACTTATGATATTCCATTCTAGCTCACCTTACAGTTTTCTTTTTTGTGTTTCAATCTCTGTTTCTATTAAATCACATTTGAAAGCGTTGTCAATTTTATGAATTCTTGCACAAAAGAAAAAAGGCCGGTCAGCAAGCGCTTCCTAGCCTTTTAAAAGTGTAAAAAAATTTTCTTTTTTCGTACTTTGTGAAAAATTGTCATGCCTTTTTACGAAAAACAAGCTGGTCTTCCCCGCTTTGGTCTGGGGCAAAGGCATAGCCAAAGCCCGTGAAGTCCGGCAGGTCAGACAGGTCCCGGCCCCCTTCAGCCAGCCAGCGGACCAGACGGCCCCGGGCCATCTTGGCATGAGTTGCCTGGGTCCGCCATTTGCTGTTTTTCTCTTCCTGGAAGACAACTTCAAGCAAGCGGTCGCCATCTTTAAGATAGGGCGCCAGCAGGCGGCTGTATTCCTTAGAAGCCAGATTGAGGACCACGGAATCATCTTGGTAGAGCTCTTGGTAGACTTTTTCTCCCCAGAATTCATAAAGGCTCTTATACTTGAAGTTAGGCAGGGGGCTCTTCATTTCCAAGCGGTAAGGCACGATCCCGTCAAAAGGCCGCAGGCTGCCGTAAAGGCCGGACAGAACGCGCAGATGCTGGTCCAGGTAGTCCAGTCCGGCCTGGTCTAAGACATCAGCGGCCAGGTACTGGTACTGCAGGCCGCTGTAGGCAAACAGAGCTGGAACTTGCCCTTGATTCAAGTCAGCGGCCAGCATCTGCCGGGCTTCTTCAGTGATTTTGGCATTGGCCCGCCAGACTTTTTCCAAGTCAGCTTGGTTTAAAGAATTCAAATAGGACCAAAGCTCCTGGGCTTGATCAAGAAAGACGGGTTTGGTCTGCGGCAAAAAGCCGCCATCCGTCTGCATTTTTTTAGCGGGGGAAATTATGATCTTCATTTTTTACATCCTTACAATAATTTAGTAAAATAAAACATGTGTTTAACAATAAGGAGGAGCAAGCAATGATCAACCCTGATTTTGCGATTATCTTAAATTTTAACCCAAGTGGGGAAAATGTAAACGCGGATGCTCTGGTCCGCCGGGCAAGAGACATCGGTGCCCGCGCCGTCAGCGGCCCGGAAGAATTACAGGCAGCCTGTGAAAAGTACACCATTGCCTACCTGCCAGAGCAAAGCGGCAGACACTACAAGGCAGATGAAGTCGTGGACGCTTTGGTAGCTGCAAGAAAGAATAGCCAGGCACTGGTGATTGACGTGGATGCCGCAGACGAAGCTGACCAGGCGGCTTTAGAGGCCTTAAACAGCTGGATGCACAAGTTTGGCCACGCGGTTAATGAAGGGCAAGCCAGCGAATTATCAGCTGACGCGGAAGATGCTTTCGTCTTGACCAACCGGCACGCGCCATATCAAGTCTACCTTTTCTTAAAGGCCCCTTATCCTGCAGAGGTCAAGGTGACTGGCTTGACGGAAGAGCCAAACCGGATTGAATGGATTGACGGCCGGGAAGAATGTGCTTTTGTTTTTGAAGCAGGCGTCTTGACAGTTCAGTTAAAGCAGCAGGAAAGTCCTTTTGCCTGGCAGCTGGTCCGGATTCAAGGCCACCGGCCGGAGGACGATATCGCGGAGACAAAATTTTAAATTCATATTAAAAAATCCCTCCGTACATTTTAATCGCTAAGCGATTCGTGTTATACTGAACACAATCTTTTGAATGAACAGATTGGAGTTATTAATGACTTCTCGCAAAGACTACCGGAAGAAAAACACTCAAGGCAGCAAATACCTGATTATCGCGGGCGTGGCGGTTATCGCCTTAGCCTGCGCGGGCATTTGGGGACACAATGCCTACCAGCAGCACCAGGCAACGGTTCTGGCGGAGAACAAGAAGCAGGTGGCATACAACAAGAAGCACTTCAACGCCAACGTCACCATTTATGGCGTCAAGGTAGGCAAGCTGACGGTTGACCAAGCGGTCAAGAAGATCCAGGCCAAGGCCGTCAACAAGCTGGTCTACAAGGATGGTAAGATCAGTGCTGTCAGAGACAGCAAGCTGACCACCATCAGCAAGGAAAAGGTCCAGAAGTACTTTGACAAGCAGTACACCCAACTGCCGACCAACAAGAGCTACACTTACGAAAACACGGCTCTGAAGAAGGGCAAGAGCAAGCTGAAGGCGATTACCTCGGCCAGCGTGGACTACTCTGTAGCTGGGAAGACTTTTACCCTGGCGGCTAAGGACTACTTGACTCAAGTCAGCTACTACAACGGCGCTGTTCACTATGACGACACCAGCAAGCTGACGAGCAAGCTTAACGCCATGGACAAGGAAGTCAAGACTTTGGGCAAGAGCTACAAGTTCAAGACTCCTGCCGGGTCAACCATCACCGTTACCAACCAGAGCTACGGCTGGGGGATCTGGACGGCCAGCGCTAAGAAGGCGGTTCTGGCAGCTTATGAGAGCGGCAAGAAGACCATTGACGGGAAGAACCACATCTATGGCGAAGGCTACACCACGCAAGGTTTGGGCTATGGCAAGAGCAACAACGGGCTGGGCAACAGCTATGTGGTTGTATCAATCGCCAGCCAGGACATGTGGGTGGTTGTCAACGGCAAGGTGGTCGTAACTGTATCTGACGTGGTTACGGGGACGGCCAACAAGGGCGACAACGCTACGCCTACTGGGGTTTGGTACATCATGTACAAGCAACAGGACGCTACTTTGAAGGGGCAGAACGACGACGGGTCGAACTACGCTTCCAAGGTCAGCTACTGGATGCCGTTTACTTTGAGCGGCTGCGGGCTGCACGACGCGTCATGGCGGACCGACTGGTCAAGCACGGCCTACCTGGAAGGCGGGTCACACGGTTGCGTTAACATCCGGCCTAGTGAAATCAAGTCCGTTTGGGACGCGGTTAAGGTGCACATGCCTGTGATCGTTTACTAAGAGCATATGAAAAAGGATCTATCTTCTTTGTGGAAGCTAGATCCTTTTTTGATGTGTTTTCTATTTATCAGTTAATTCCCTCAGTTTCTGGACAGGTTCGCTCTCCTTGAGCTTTCTCTTCCCCTTCTCCATGAGGATCCCTGCCTGCACGCCCTTCAAGAACGGAGCTGACCGCTTCAAAGCCTGGCCACCAGCATAGCCTAAAGCCAGCAAAAGGGCGATTCTCTTAGCATGTTTCATCTTCATTTTGCTCACCTTATTTCTCACACATCTCTGACCATTTCTTACCATCTATATTATAGCGCTTTCTTCAAGCCGGATGATACAAAATATTTCCCCAAAAACTTGCTTGTTTATCATGTGCAATCGGTTACAATGTAAGTGTAAATACAATCTTCCATTCTTTGAGGTAAACACAATGAACAACGATTTTAAAGATATCATGCAAAATAGAAAGTCTATCCGGCACTATGATTCCAGCGTTAAGATTTCCCGTGACGAATTGCTGGAAATCATTAATGAGTCCATCTCTGCCCCAAGCGCCTGCAATCTGCAATCCTGGCACTTCGTTATCGTCGACACGCCTGAAGGCAAAGAAAAGCTTCATGACTTCTTGATGCCGTTCAACTACCAACAGGTTGACACGGCTCCTGCTACCATCATGGTCTTCGGCAACACCAAGTCATATCTGAAGTACCGTGACCTGTGGAATGGCATGGTTGAAGCCAAGAAGGTCACCCCGGAAGCCCGTGACGCCGCGGTTAACACCTTCCTTCCGCTTTACGAGAAAGCTGACCGGCAAATGTTAGTCGCAGATGCAATGGTTGATGCCTCACTTGTCTCCATGCAACTGATGCTGGTTGCCCGTGAACATGGCTACGAAACCAACCCAATGGCTGGCTATGACGCAAGCAAAGCTGCGGCAGAATTTGGCTTGGACCCAGAACAATACATTCCAGTGATGGCCATCTCTATTGGCAAGCCAGACCCAAGCGAAGTTGTTCCAGATACTGTCCGTTATGATGTAAAAGACGTAACGGAATTCGCCTAAATCTTATTTTGAATACATACAAAAAACTGTTTCCAACTCTCACCGGAAACAGTTTTCTTATGCTCTATTTAATTACTTCTGCAAGGCAGCAGCAACCGCGGCGTTGACGTCAGCTTGTTCACTGGCAATCAAGTCTACCCGAGTAGCGATGACCTTCCGGTCCATCTTGATTTCCCGGTTCAGCAGCATGTCGCTTTCCTTGTCAGTAAAGAAGGCGTTGTATTCGTCATAGCGTTCCTGAGTCTTGAAGACGCGGGAGATGACAGTGATGAAGGTAGCGAATTCCATGTCGCCGCCGACCGTCTTTTCCATCCATGCCCATTCGTCTCTGATCCAATTCCAGGCCAGCTGTTCACCCGCCGGGTTGGACAAAACGCCGTTGAACCAGCCGCGCAGGTCCTGTGGCTTAACGATTTCTGCGTTTTCGAACCAGGATACAATCTTCTTCAGTTCGCCTTTGTCCTTGCTCTTCACGATCGCGGCTTCCAAGTCCATCTTGAATGATGGGTCGCTAGTTGCCTGGTACAAACCGATCAGCTTGTCAGTCAATTCGCTTGACCCGTAGTTTTCAACTTCGTTGATCAAAACGTAAGCCCGGATGTCTGCGGACAATTCTGCCAGCTTATCAGCGTATTCCACGTAGATTTCGTGGGCTTGCTTTTCTGAATCAGCGTTGCGGCCGTAAAGACTTGCGGACAAAACGTATGGCCGGGTCTGGATGTCTTCATCGCTTTCCCCTGCCTTAGGCAGCCAGCCCAAACGGGCAACTTGGTCCTTGGACAAGTCGTTGTACAAAGCCCGCAGGTTCTTGTCGGCTTCGCTGCCGGCTGGGGCAAATTGCCGCAGCTTAGCAGCAGTCGTGTACAAAGCGTCGTTAACAATGTGGCTTTCTGAGTTCTTGAAGAGTTCCAGAACTGGTACCACGTCAGCATATGAAGCCTGCTTGCCTTCTGCCAAAAGCCGCAGGTCTTGCAGCAATTGCAATTGGGAAACTGGGTCCAAGTCCTTGGCTTCCTTCATGATGTCGTCCATCAAAGTCTGGTCGTACTTCACGATGAAGTGAGAGTTGTTGCCCACGTTCAAGCGCAGAGCGTGACCAGCTTCTTCTCTAAGAGCTTGGTAGTCGCCCAGGTCGATTTCAGTTTCTGACATGATCTTCGGTGCCTTAAAGTTGGCGTTAAGCGGAATTTCCCACTTGCGGCCGACTTCCTTGCCTTCGCCGATGAAGAATTGCTTCTGAGTCAGCTTCAAGTGGCCGTCCTTAACAAAAGCATTCACCACTGGGTAGCCAGGCTGGTCCAGCCAAGTGTGCATGATTTTCCCAATGTTCAAGTCAGTAGCCGTTGACAAGGCATCCCAGAGGTCGTCACCGGCCGCGTTGCCAAACTTATGCTCGTCAAAGTAGCGCTTAAGGCCCCTTCTCAAAGCTTCGTCGCCCAAAAGTGACCGGACCATGACCAGCATTCTTGAACCCTTGGCGTAAACAATCGCCCCGTCAAAGAGGGCATCGATTTCAGCCGGGTCGTTGACTTCCACGTGCACTGACTGTACCCCGTCGGTTGCATCCCGGGTCAAGGCAGCCGCTGCTTCAGAAGTCTGGAACATTTCCCAGATGTGCCAGTTAGGTTCCAGGTGGTCAACTGACAGGTATTCCATCATATTGGCGAAACTTTCGTTCAGCCAGAGGTTGTCCCACCATTCCATGGTTACCAGGTCGCCGAACCATTGGTGGGCCAGTTCGTGGGTCACCACAGTCGCAACCAGCTTCTTCATTTCCAAAGTGGTGTTGTCCGGGTCCAAAAGCAGGTAGGCTTCCCGGTAGGTTACCAGGCCCCAGTTTTCCATGGCGCCGGCTGAGAAGTCAGGCAGGGCCAGCTGCAGTGATTGCGGCAGCGGATATGGAGTTTGGTAAAAGTCTTCGTAGAATTCGATTGCCCGCTTGGCAATGTCCAATGAGAAGGTCAGTTCCTTTTCAGTGTGGGCTTGAGTTGAGTAAACCCCGATCAAAACCCCGCTCTTGGTGTGGGTGGTCAATGACCGCATTTCACCAAAGGCAAAAGCAACCAGGTAGCTGGACATGCGGACAGTTTCCTTAAAGTAGTGAACGCCGTTTTCTACCCGGTCTTCCGGCATGTTGGCCAGGACAGTTTCGCCTTCGTGTTCGTCGAACTTCAGGGCCAGGGAGAAGGTTGCCTTAGCTTCTGGTTCGTCGACACATGGGAAGGCTTCCCGGGCAAAAGTAGTTTCAAACTGGGTCCCGATCAGTTCCTTCTTGACGCCGTCAACTTGGTAGTAGGACGGGTAGATCCCCATCATGGTGTCAGTCAATGGAGCTGAGTAGTCGATCGCAATGACCGCTTCCCCGGTCTTGCCGGCTTCGATCTTGATGCCTTCAAAGTCGTCGCCGAAGGTAAACGGCACTTCCTTGCCGTCAACCGTGACTTTGCTGATGGTCATGTACTTTTGGTGGACCAAGACAGTTTCTTCCTGGATTTCACCATGGATGGTGGAAGTCCCTGAGAAAGATCTTGCTGCCCGGTCAACGTCGATGTACAGATCGTAGTGATCTGGATGGAATGTTTCGTAAAAGCGCTTAACAGCCATTGTTTCCTCCTATAATCCGCGGCAGATTTTCCCGCGATATTTTGTATTCACACTTCTCTATTCTAGCAAAAAAGCCGAAATAAAGCCGCTTTAATGCAAAATATCTGGATTTTGCCCTAACAATTAATTCCATTTTTGAAATAATAGTTTGAAGTAAATTCCACTTTATGTCATTCTCTTGACAATTGTTACTAATGTTACTTATTCGTTCGACTAATTTAAAGCGCTTAAAATGATAATTTTGGCCCTCTTTTCTGCTTTTTTATGACATTTTTGCCAAAAAATTGTTCATTTTACCAGATTGTTAACGAGCTGTGGTCGTTTTGTAACGTTCCTGTAATATTCCTTTAGTAGCATAGACTTAGTTTTTAAGAGAAGCAAGTGAGGAGTTTCTACCATATGAAGTTCAAACGTAATTTCAAGAAAGTTTTATCAGCAACTGCTTTTGCAGCTGCCCTCGTGGTTGCTCCCGCCGCTAACGTTTCAGCGGCAACCAATGACGCAAATTCTACCCAACAGTCAGCAACTGCAACTAGTCAAGACAAGCAAGCCAGCCAAGACCAGGCCGCAAGCCAGTCTAGCGCTGCCAATCAAAGCTCAGCTACTGCTGCTTCAGCAAGCTCAACCAGCTCAAGCACTTCTACTTCTACTAACACGGTAAAGAAGACCACTAAGAAGGCCAAGAAGACTACTAAGAAGAGCAAGAAGAAGGCTGTTAAGAAGACCAAGAAGACTTCAAAGAAGAAGTCTACCAAGAAGGTTGCTAAGAAGACTACTAAGAAGAAGGCAACTAAGAAAGCTAAGAAGGCTGCCAAGAAGACCACTAAGTCTGCTACCGCAGCTGTAACTGCCAGCGCTGACCAAAGCCAAGCCGCTGACCAAAGTTCAGCTTCAAGCCAAAGCTCAACTGACCAGCAAGACGACGCGGCTAAGAAGGCTGCTGAAGCTGCTGCCAAGAAGGCCGCTGCCGCTAAGAAGGCTGCCGCAAAGAAAGCCGCTGCCAAGAAAAAGGCTGCTGCTAAGAAAGCCGCCGCTAAGAGAAAGGCCGCTGCCAAGAAGAAAGCTGCCGCAAAGAAGAAGGCTGCTAAGAAGTCAGCTGAAAAGGCAGCCAAGTACTGGATCGCTATGCGGGAATCAGGCGGTTCCTACACTGCCAGAAACGGCAACTGTTACGGCCGCTACCAACTCTTGATCTCCTACCTGGGCGGCAACCTGTCCAAGGCAAATCAAGAACGGACTGCTGACCGCTACGTATACGGCCGTTACGGCTCATGGGTCAACGCCAAGAGATTCTGGCTGGCTCATAACTGGTACTAAAATCAGACAATGACGAAGGAGGAATCGCTTGATTCCCCCTTCTTTTTTGCTCTTTTTTAGCTTTTTGTCTTTTTCAAAAAGTGATACCTTTTTACTTATTTTACAAAAGTGACCTTTTGCTTTACAATATTTAAATAGTCTTTGAAATGTCTAAAATTGGGAGGAAATCATGCAGCTCAGCAACGACCAGCTTGCAAACATCGCACACGACTACTACATCAGCAAACTCAACATCGCCGAAATTTCCGCCAAGTACAACCTGTCCCGCTACCTTATTGACAAAGCTTTGAACGACGCGGAAAAGACCGGCATCGTCCAGATCAATATCAAGGAAGGAGCCAAGCGGAATCCCGGCCTGGAAAAGACCTTTCGCCAACAGTTTGGCCTCAAGGAAGCCTTTATCTTAAAGAAGCTGGAGACCAAGAACCAGGACAGCGAAAAGATCGTCAGCTTCGCGGCTGAACAGATCCAGAGCTACATGCAGTCCAGCAAAAACGTCGGCATCACCTGGGGGACGACCATGCTCGACATCATCAACTCCTTTACGGATGTCAAAAATGATGACCTGACCTTCGTCCAGCTGGTTGGCTATCCCCTCCAGGGCAGCGGGCGCAAGAATCCGCTGGAAAGCGTCGCTGCTGCCCAATGCGGGGGCCAGTTCCGCGCCCTGCCAGCTCCCCTTTACTCCTCCAACCCCGACCTGGTCAACTTGATCAAGAAGGAGCCTTTTTACGAGAAGCTGGATGAGCTCTATGACAATATGGACCTCCTGGTGGCCAGCCTGGGCACCTTGCAGGCTTTTGAAGAAGAAAGCTTCCTGCATGAAAAATACGAAAGCCTCCTCTTTAAGAACATCCACCAAAAGAACATTTCCGGCATGATCTTCGGCCGGCCATACGACCATGATGGCCACTTCTTCAGCTCAATTACTGACAAGATCATCGGCATTTCCGACCAGCAGATCGTCAAGACCCCCGTCCGCTTCGTCGTGGTCAACGACCGCTTCAAGTCTGAAGCCCTCCTGGGCGCCCTCAAGTCCGGCATCATCACCCACCTGGTCACCAGCGAAAGCATCGCTGACCGGGTCCTGCAGCTGCAAGAAGAAGGCAGCCGGTAAAAAATTAATTATTTCCACTGCTTAGCAGGCAAAAGGACCAGCTCCGAAAAAGAGCCGGTCCATTTTTCAACCGGTATAATCTGGCTATCCCCTATTTCACATGTAAAAGTCTTTCTCATTTTCTAATAATTTCCTGCCCAGTTGCTTCTTAATAAAGCAGCTTAGCTTTTCGTATAGGGTTGTAATTTAATGGCAAAAGGCTTATGATTTCTTTTGGTAAGCGCTAACAAGCGCTGCTGTGTGATTGATAGGATTATGTTTGATAGGGGGAAATATCATGCGTAAGTTTATTTTGGCTGCTGGTGCCCTGGGCCTGGCAGCTGCTTTTACCGCCTCGCCTGTCAAGGCCTGCACGACTGTAGTAGTTGGCAAGAAGGCCACGACCGACGGATCAACCCTGGTCGCCCGCAATGAAGACGTGGGCGCCTGGTCCAAGCACTTCTATGTTCACCAGGCAACCAGCAATGGCCCGACCACTTATGTTTCTGAAGACAACGGCTTCAAGACCAGCCTGCCAAAGACGGCCCTGCGCTATACCAGCACGCCAGACGGCGAGCAGGAAAATGGCCAGTGGATTTTTGGTGAGAGCGGGATCAACAGCGAAAACGTGGCCATGAGTGCTACGGAATCAGCTACGACCAACAAGAAGGGGGTGAAAGCTGACAAACTGGTCAAGAACGGGATCTCCGAAGCTTCCATGCTGGACGTGGTCCTGCCTTACATCCACTCTGCTAAGGAAGGCGTCCAGCGCCTGGGCCAGATCGTTGAAAAGCAAGGCAGCGCCGAAAACAACGGGGTCATCTTCAGCGACAAGAACGAAATCTGGTACATGGAAATCGGCTCCGGCCACACCTGGGCAGCCGTCAGAGTTCCAGACAACAAGTACGCCGTCATCCCTAACCAAATGGTGATCGGCAAGCTCAACCTCAAGGACTCTAAGAACTACATGGCTTCAAGCAACCTGGTCAAGAAGGTCAAGGCCTGGTCCAAGAACAAGAAGATCAAGCTGGCCGGCTATGCAAAAGGCACGGTCAACTACGCCAAGGCTTTTGGTACCAACGACAAGACCGACGCCATCTACAACCGGCCGAGAATGTGGGACGGGCAGAGAATCTTGACGCCAAGCAAGAAGCAGTCAATTACCAAGAAGTCCTACACCCTCTTCCTTAAGCCGGACAAGAAGGTCAGCCCAGGCAAGGTTGGCCAGGTACTTTCCTCCCACTTTACGGGAACCAAGTACTCCAGCTACGGCAAGTGGAAGGGCGGCTACCGGCCAATCAACGTGCCAACTGACGTAGAATCCCATATCCTGCAGATCAGAAACAATGTACCTAAGGAATACGCTGCTATCCAGTGGCTGGCCATGGCCTCCCCGGCGACCAGCGTCTACCTGCCCTTCTACACCAACATCAGCGACACGCCAAGCCAGTACAAGGTTGACGGCGACTACCAGGACCCGACTAATACCAAGTCTGCCTACTGGACTTACAAGACCACGGCCATGGTGGTTGAAGCATACAAGCACAAGAAGTTTATCGACAGCGCAACTGGCAAGAAGACGGACCTGATCTACAAGGACGTTAATCCAACCAAGAAGGCCGTAACTAAGCAGCTGGCGGCCAACCTGGCCCAAAGCGACAAGGCAGCCAAGACTTTGTCCGGTGACAAGCTGACGGCCTACTTGACTGAACAGAACCAGAAGAACGCTGACTACGCGCAAGGCAAGTGGCAGACCATGAACAAGAGCCTGATCGTCCACTCTAACAAGCTGGCGCCAATGACCAAATCCAAGCTCACTTTCAACAAGTAATTTTATTGCCGTAATCTCCATAGTAACTGTAAACAAGAAACATTTTAACAAGTAAAAATAGCAACATCGATATTTTAAACCGCACGAAAAAGGCAGCTCCATTCTGGAGCTGCCTTTTCACTTACAAACTTTTACTTTACTTACAAGTACTTTTCAAACTTGCTTTTAAACTTTTACCACAGGCCGATCAGCTTCATCCACAAGCCGCCGATGCCGCCGTAGACTACCAGGTAGAAGAGACCCAAAACGAAGCACATCTTCCACCAGTCAGTCTGCTTAACATAGCCTGGGGCAAAGAGGGCGGTTGCCGGCCCACATGAGTAGTGGGTGGTTGACTGGAAGATCGCCCCAGTCATCCCCAGCATGATAGCCGCAAACATTACCGGTACGCCGGCACTCTTGGCAATCAAGAGCAGCGGAGCGTACATGGCAACAACGTGAGCCGTGCCGGAGGCAAAGAGGTAGTGGCTGTAGAAGTAAACCAGAACCAGGATAGCCATGACCAGAACTGGTGACATGCCACCGATAACAGACTTGATGGAAGCCTGCAGCCATGGAATCACGCCACCCTTAAGGCTCAGTTGGTTAGCCATGAAGATCAGGATTGAGAACCAAACGACAACGTTCCAGGCACCAGTTTCGCTCAGCATGTCCTTGGTAGTCAAAACCCCGGTTACCAGCAGAAGCGCGGTTGCCAGGAAGGCTACCCAGGTAGCGTCCAGGCCGATGAAGCTGGACAGCATCCACAAGACAAGAGCCAGGATGAAGACAGCCATCATAACCTTTTCAGAGGCCTTCATGGCGCCCATTTCCTTCAACTGGCCGTCAGCCCATTCCTTAGCGTTAGGAGTTTCCTTGATCTTAGGCGGGTACATCTTGTAGATGATGATTGGCACTAAGATGAAGGAGATCAAGGCTGGCACGATAGCGGCTGCTACCCAGCCGAACCAGGAAATCTTGACCCCGTTAGCCGCTGCCAGACCAACCGCGGCCACGTTAGGAGCTGAGGCGGTCATAAAGAGGCTGGATGAGATCGTGTTGGCGTGGAATTCGTTGAAGACCAGGTAAGAACCGATCTTGTCTTCCGTACCATCAGAAACCTTGGAACCGAAGGTGTCGGACAAGGATTCGATGATTGGCAAAACGATCCCACCAGACCGGGCAGTGTTGCTTGGGGTGGCTGGTGAAACGACCAGGTCGATCATGGACAAGGAGTAGGCCAGACCCAAAGTCTTTTTACCGAAGGCCCGGACGAAGATCAAGGCGATCCGCCGGCCCAAGCCAGTCTTGGTAAAGCCCCGGGCAATCATGTAGGCCATGGCGATGGTCCATGGAGTTGAGTCAGCGAAGGCTGACAGGGCTGGCTTCATTTGGACCAGGCCCAGGCCGATGATGATGACGTAGGCGATGATAGATACCCCGGCGATTGGCAGAGGCTTGGTGATGCAGGCAATGATCGTCGCAAGGAAGATGGCGAACATGTGCCAGCCGGCAACGGTGATGGTTGCCGGACGCAAAGGAGTGAGCAGGAAGAGCCCAATTCCGATGATCAAAGGCCAGATGAAGCCTTTGTAATTAACTTTTGCTAACATTTTTTCTCCCGCTTTTTGAAAAAGACTATTCTTCCGGCTTAGTCCGGTCGATGTTGGTCATGGCCATGTAGTCCATCCATTCATCGTATTGTTCTTCAGTTACCTTGCCGCTCTTGAGGGCAGCTTCCTTCAAGGTCGTGCCTTCGCGTTGAGCAGTTTGGGCGATTACGGCAGCTTCGTGGTAGCCGATCTTTGGTGACAGAGCAGTAACAGTCATCAAGGAGTTTTCCAGCAGGTCGTCCATTCTTTGTTCGTTGACAGTCAAACCGTGGATCATCTTGTCAGCGAAGCCAGTGATAGTGCCGGCCAGGATTTCAGCTGATTCCAGGAAGGCAGCGATCATGACAGTCTTGAAGACGTTCATTTCGAAGTTGCCTTGGCTGGCAGCGAAGTTGATGGTTACGTCGTTGCCCAATACGCGGGCTACAGCCATGGTTACGGCTTCAGCTTGTGTTGGGTTAACCTTGCCTGGCATGATTGATGAGCCTGGTTCGTTGGCTGGGATGTTCAGTTCACCGTAGCCGGCACGTGGGCCAGAAGCCAGGAAGCGGATGTCTTGGGCAATCTTGAACATGTCGTTGGCCAAAGTCTTGAAGGCGCCGTGCATTACGCTCAAAGCTGAGTGGTGAGCCAGGCCCCAGAACTTGTTGGTATCAACCTTGAATTCGTGGCCGTAAACTTCTGACAGCTTGCCGGCGATTGCTTCAGTCATGCCTGGAGCAGCGTTCAAGCCAGTACCTACGGCAGTACCACCGATAGCCAATTCGTAAAGGCTTGGCTTCAATTCTTGGATGTAGGCCAGGTCATGCTTCAAGGCTGAGATGTAGCCGGAAACTTCTTGGCCGAAAGTCAAAGGAGTAGCGTCTTGCAGGTGGGTGCGGCCAACCTTGACAGTCTTCCAGTACTTGTCTTGCTTTACCTTAAGTTCGTCAATCAAGTGTTGAATAGCTGGTTCCAGCTTGTCGACAGCTTCAACGGCAACGATGTTCATTGCAGTTGGGTAAGTGTCGTTTGAGCTTTGGCCACGGTTGACGTCATCGTTTGGCAGGATGTTCAAGCCTGGGTGAAGCTTGTTAGCCAGGTTGGCAACAACTTCGTTGACGTTCATGTTGGTTTGAGTACCTGAACCAGTTTGCAATACGTGAAGTGGGAAGTCCTTGCGCAAGTCTTCGTCGCTAAGAGCCAGCAATTGGTCGATAGCTTCTTCGATTGCTTGTCCCTTTTCAGCTGGTTCATCGCCAACTTCAACGTTTGATTCAGCAGCAGCCTTCTTCAAGTGCAGGAAAGCACGGATGATAGCCAATGGCATCAATTCGCCGGATGGGAAGTTGTTGCGGCTTCTTTCAGTTTGCGGGCCCCAGAGAGCTTCCTTAGGAATCTTAACTTCACCGATCGTGTCTGATTCAATACGGTATTCTTGTTCTGCCATCTTACAAATCTCCTTACAATAAACTTTTACAAAAATCTTGCTTAACTACTTGCATTATATAACGGCTTTTTTGAATTTTGTTAAAAATGACACAGCTTTTTGTTGTTTTTTAAAGAATTTCAAGGGCTGTCTATTTTTTGAAATTTGAACAATTTTTTGGCAAAATTCTTAAAATGTAAAAGTTTTCAAGCTGAAGTAAGCGGTTGCTAGAAGTATTTCGCAATTTAATTTGACGTAGGGAAAATTTTTTGGCCTATTTTTTACAGGGAGTTAATGAAAAATGTAACTTGTGAAATGTTCATTTGCTAAAAGTGATTTAGACAGTTCCTTCTTATAATAATACGCTTTCACTGTTCTTAAGAAGAATGCGCAAAATGAGCATAGCGGAAAAAACAGATTTTTTCAGTCATACATCCCCCGGCACAAACGCAAAAATACAAGGAAGACAAAAAGCTCCAGAAGTTGCTAAACGCTTCTGGAGCTCTTTGTTTATGGACTGATTTTTAGGAAATCAGGACTTACTTTTCCTGCTTTCTTTTCTTAAAGCTGAAGCCAAAGAGAGAAATACCTGCCAGCAGAGAAAGAATACCTGCCAAGAAGCCGGTCTTAGCGTCCTTCTCACCGGTTTGCGGGAGCTGAGCCGCGGCTGGAGTCTTTGCTGCGGAAGCAGACTTAGCAACAGCTTCAGCGGCTGGTGCTTTTGCAGCTGACTTAGTCACAGGAGCTGGAGTCTTAGCAGCTGACTTAGTTGCTGGCTCTTCATCCGTGTTCACTATAGTCACAACGTCACCGCCGTCAGTATCTTCATCTGTATCAGCTGGTTCTTCAGTATCAGTTGGTTCAGTAGATGGTTCTGCGGACGGCTCGGTAGTCGGTTCTGTCGTTGGCTCAGTAGACGGTTCGGTCGATGGTTCCGTATTTGGCTCTGTTGATGGCTCAGTACTTGGCTTAGTAGATGGATCCGTTGACGGTTCTGTACTTGGTTTAGTTGGTTCTTCCGTCGGAGTCGTCGGTTCAGTCGGCTTAGTCGGTTCCGTTGGAGTCGTCGGCTCAGTCGGTGTGGTAGGTTCAGTCGGTTTAGTCGGTTTAGTCGGTTCAGTCGGCTTGCTTGGCTCCGTTGGACTCGTCGGTTCAGTCGGCTTAGTCGGTTCTGTTGGGGTCGTTGGCTTGGTTGGCTCAGTCGGTTCCGTTGGGGTCGTTGGCTTAGTCGGCTCCGTTGGAGTTGTTGGTTCCGTTGGACTCGTTGGCTTGGTCGGCTCTGTTGGCTTAGTCGGTTCCGTTGGGGTCGTTGGCTCGGTTGGCTCCGTTGGAGTCGTCGGTTCTGTTGGCTGTGTTGCCTCCAAGGCAGCCAGGCGGGCCTTAGCCAGGTTCAAAGCGTGCAGAGTTGCGGCTACTCTTGCCTTGGCTTTCGTCAACGTTTCCTTCTTATCCGCCAAATCAGCTTCTGCCGCGGTCAAAGCAGCTTGAGTGCTTGCCGCATTAGCCTTAGCGTCTTCAACTGCCTGGTCTTCCTTTTCTGTAGAAGTTGACAGCTTGGCACTTTCTTCTGCCTTAAGAGCAAGTTCACTGACTTGAGCATCAGCATTTGCCTTTGCCTCTGCAGCCGCAGTTTCTGCAGTCTCTGCTTGAACCTTTGCTGCCTGCAGGTCAGCCAGCTTTTGCTTAGCGGTTGCCAATTCAGATTGTGCCGTTTGACTGGCCGCATTAGCAGTGGTCACTTTTGCCGTAGCATCTTCTACCGCGGCATTTGCGTCAGCTGCAGCTTTTTCTGCATCCCCGACTGCCGTTTCAGCCGCGTCAACACTAGCTTGCGCGCTTTGCAAATTCTTCGCGCTCTCTTCAGCCTCTGCCTTAGCAGCCTCCAGCTTGGCGGTCAAATCTGCCACCTTACTTTCTGCTGCCTGCAAAGCCTCTGCCGTGCTCTTTACTTCGGCTTCAGCGGTACTTGCTGCTTCAGTCTTTTCCTTTAAAGCTGCCTGCTTTTCCGTCAAAGCAGTCTGAGCGCTGGTCAATGCCGTTTGTGCTGTTGCCGTTTCTGCCTTGGCCGCGCTCAAAGCAGTCTCTGCCTTAGTCGCCAGATCTTGCGCCTTGGTCAAAGCCTCCGTCTTAGCTGCCGTCGTTTCCTGGGCAGCAGCGTAGGCTTCTTGTGCCTTCTTTACAGCTTCATCTGCCGCGGCCACTTTATCTTTTGCCGCCTGCAGATTACTATTAGCCGTCTCTAGATTGCTAGTCGCGGTAGCTAGATATTTCTTTTCTGGTTCCAGGTAAATGTACTGGTATTGGTCCCGCGCGCCTTCTTTTTTAGACAGGTCAGTCATCGCGTCAATTACCTTCTGCCGATCCCCTGTCCCTAATGCCGGAACTTCGTATTCAGTTGATGTGTCATTAGTGAAGCTGACTGAGTTAAAGTGGATCTGCAGGTAGTGATCGATCGACACGCCCAAGTATTCCGTTCTGGTTGGGTTGGCAAAAAGGAAGGCCTTCATGTGGCCCCAATTTGACCCGGAGTCGTCAACAAGGCAGCCCAAGATTGATTCATAGATCGCCTGCTTAAGCTTGTTCATGCTGATCGTGCCAGTGTAGGCCTGCATATTTGTAGTTGCGTTTCTGACTGCCGTGTATTCAGCAAGATTCTTGGTCTTTTCATCTTGCGTGTAATTCAGCCAGACAAAACCGTTGGTCGCGTTCTCTGATTCGCTGTTGCTATAGATGCCGCGGCTGCTGTAGTCCATTGCTACTCTGTTTAATGCCAGCACGTCGTGGCCTCTAGTCCCCAGCAGCCAGTGGTCGGCATCATATTCTTTTGCTACGTCACTGGAATATTGCACTGAATTCTGGCTGACCTTGTAAGCCTTCCGGCCATTGGCCTCGCGCAGCGGATTGATCAGGAAAGCCGCGTACAAAGTCAGTTCCTTAGCGTCATCCGCGTTCATCACCTGACCGTCGACAAATTCCACCTTCCGGCCTTCATCAGCGGCCGCGGAAATATAGCGGTTGTTGTAGGTGAAGCCTGGCAGGCCCTTTTGCCCAACTTCGTACAGCTTCTGGGCCGCTGCCGCCTTGCTATTTTCGTCAGCAGCATAGTATTCCTTAGCCGCCTCTAAAAAGCCGTCTGGCAAAACAATCTTGTTGACGTCGCCTTCTGCCGTTTTGGTGGCTTGAAGATTGGCTTCCGCGTCAGTTACAGCCTTTTGGTAAGTATTCTCAAAAGTATTCTGCCGCTCTTCCGTCAAATTCTTGTGGTAGTTATAAGCGGCTTGCGCGGTCTTGACCTTCTTTTCTAAATCCGGAACTTCGCCGCTGTATAAAACTTCAGTTGCCACTTCGGTATCTACGGCAGACTTGGCTTTTGCTTCGTCATTGACGGCCGCGGTCTGCTCTGTCTCTGCCGCAGTCTTGGCAATTTGTGCATCATCGTAAGCCTTTTGAGCTGCTTCTTGGTTGGCTGTCTTTTGGTCAGCATTGGCCTTGGCTGAATCGTAGACAGTTTGAGCTTGATCAGCTGCTTTTTGGGCCTCTTCTTCTGCTGCCTTGGCCGTTTCCTGGGCCTTTACCGCATCATCATTGGCCTTTTGAACTGTACTTGCCTCTTCGCTCGCGTTTTGCAAATCTTGCTCGTTCTTCGCTACGGCAGTATGTGTTGAGTTTGCTTGGTCAGTCGCCTTTGCTAAGTTTTCTTGCGCGTTTTTAAGATTAGCAGCAGCCTTGTCTTTAGCCGCGGACTTTTGCGCCGCCTGGCTTTGAGCCGTTTCTTGAGCTTGAGCGGCGGAAGCTGCCTGCTCTTTGGCTTGCTCTGCTGCCTCTTCCTTTTGGCTGACCTCTTTTGCCTGCTCGCTGGCCGCTTGGCTGGCAGCAGCTGAATTATTCCGCGCGTCCTGGAGGGCTTGCCCTGCCTTAGTTTGCGCTTCTTTTGCCTGGTCTAAATTGGCTTGATCAGCGGCTTGAGTGGTCTTGTTTGCCTCTGTAGTTTTAGCAGCTTCTGCTTGCGCGTCTTGAGCCGTGGTCAAATCGGCCTGGGCAGCTTCATTGGCCTTTTGCGCCTCATTGACGGCACTTTCCTGGTCAGCAACCGCGCTTTGCGCTTGGTCTGCTGCCTGTTGAGCCTGCGTGTTTTCTGCTTCAGCCGTCTTAACGTTCTCTTGCGCCGTCTTCAAGTCATCCTGGCTGGAACTAGCCTGCACGTCATTAGTGGCCGCGCTGACTGGCTGCGGTAAGTTTGCCGCGCCCAGGCTGACTGCCCCAATACCAGCAGCCGCAACTGCCGCCATCTGCTTGATCCGGGTCTCGCTTCTCGCTTTCATGTTTTTCCCCTTTTCACTCTTAAATAGTAAAATCACATATATATTTAATTATAAAGGATGGAGATATCCCCGGAAAAGTGGGAAGTATCGGAAAAATAAAGATTCTTTTATCTATTAGAAAGGCAAAAATATCATCAAAATGCAATAAAGCTGCTAAACTATTTTCGCCCAAAGGATCTGTAATTAGCTTATAATTTTAGTTAAACCGTCTGAAAAAAGAGCCTTTACAGGCCAACTTGTGCTAGGCTTGTGATTGCGAAAGGAAGTTTTTTATCATGGCAAGAATGTCGCGCAGACAGTACCAAGAAAGACAAGAACAAACCGCGCAAAAACAGACGCGGCAGGCAAACCCTAATTCTGTTCCCCGCCTGGATACTGACGGGGCTTCAAGAAGCGAGCAGAAGGTCCGGCTCAACTTCTGGCAGATCTTCGCTGACCGCCCATACGTCACGGTCATCATGATCAGCCTGGCCATCTTCTGCATCCTGGCCAAGTGGTGGATTGGCCTGGCCATCATCATCGTCTTGACCATCGCCGGCATCTTCGTGATCGGCCGCTCCCACCACCCTAACCGGGTTCTCAGTCTGGAATTCAAGCTCAAGGCCTCCCGCAAGCTGAGCATGATCAAGGCCCTGCAGCTTCTGGGTTCAACCATCATGTTCCTGGCCGCCTACATGCGGCAGATCGTCAGCGTTGACTTCACCAGCGCCGGGACAACCGACAGTTTGACCGTCGTTCAGAACATGCTCTCCAGTCAGGGGACTTTCGGCCAGCAAGGGTCCTACTTTTTGAACCTCTTCAATCAGCTGACCGGGGGCTCTCTTTGGGGGACCTACCGCTACGCCACTAACAGCTCGCAGATGATGAACTCCACTGCCGGTACCATGATCATCCTCTGGATCTTCCTCTTGATGATCGCCCCAGCCTTCTGCGTTTTGTCCCAGTTCTTCAGAGAGCCTTACTCCCGGCACGTGATGACGGTGGCCTCCTTGATCTCCACCATCTCCTTTGCCTTGACGCCAACTCTGATGAACCGTTGGGTCATCTCATATGCCGTGGAAAACCAGATGAGCCAGGCTGCAGCGGAAAAGGCTGTCCAGGTCGGCAGCATGGTCTACCCGGCCATCATCTCCGCCGTCTTTGTCCTCGTCCTGGCTATCTACCGGGAGATCAAACGAGATGAATTTGAATAGCAATGAAAAAAGCTTCAGTATTGCTTTACTGAAGCTTTTTTGCTTGATTCTAAATCTACATTTCCTAGCCCAGCAATTTCTGGTACAAGGCGTAAGTCCGGGCGTCGTAGGCCACCATGATGACCCGCATTTCGTAATCCTTGTGTTCTCTCAGCCACTTGCGGACCTCACCGAAGGCCACCTTGCTGGCCGCGTCCAGCGGATAGCCGTAGACCCCGGTTGAAATCGCGGAAAAAGCGACCGAGTGCAGGCCGTTTTCCTTGGCCACCCGCAGGCTGTTTCTGTAGCAGGCAGCCAAAAGCAGAGGATCGCTATGCGAACCCGAGTAAACCGGCCCTACAGTATGGATGATGTACTTGGCCGGCAGGTTAAAGCCTGGCGTGATCTTTGCCTCACCCGTCTCGCAGCTGCCCAGGGCTCGGCAGGCCTCATTTAATTTTGGTCCCGCTGCCCGGTGGATGGCCCCATCGACGCCGCCACCTCCCCGCAATTCCCGGTTAGCCGCGTTGACGATCGCGTCCACCTTCAAAGTCGTGATATCTCCTTGCCAGATTTCCAAATTCATTAGTCTTTTTCGTCCTCCTCTAAGTACATTTCCCGGAACTTTTCCAAATCAGCCTGCTTGAAGCCCAGTTTTCTGGTAAAAAATTTGTCAAAACTGCCCCAGCCCTGCCGGATAGTCTCCGTGATTCCTTTAACCGCCGGACCTTCACCCCGGGTCACGTTCATCTTCGCGATCACCTGCGACAGCTTCTCATTAGTCGGATGCTGCTTCTCAATGGAAAAATCGTACAGCTCATCCGTCAGCAAATAGTCCTCAGCGATCGTCTTGTCGTCTACGCCCAGGGCCATCAAGATCAAAATACTGATGATCCCCGTCCGGTCCTTCCCGGCCGCGCAGTGGTAGACCAAAGCCTGGTCCTCCGGCAGTTTCAGCAGCTCCTCAAAAACCCGCTTGATCCCCTCTTCTGAGTGCTCATTTAACAAAACCTGCTGGTAAATCTTGGGCAGGTAGTCGTCAAATTCCGGCAGATGGTGGAAAAAGTGCAAGAAAGGATGGGCCTGGTTGAAGCGGTCCCCTTCAGCATAAAGGCCAATATTCACAAAACGGACCCCCGGCCAGGTCTGGTCCGGATACCCTTTTTGCTCCCGGCTGGACCGCAGGTCACAGTCCACCGTAATGTGCAGGTTGGCCAGAATCACCCGGTCCTTGGTCGACAGCTCGTTTAAAGCCGCCGACCGGTAGATCTTCCGCCACTTGACCCGGCGGCCGTCCAAGCCTTGATAGCCGCCCAGGTCACGGAAGTTGACCGGCATGTCCAGCTCAATCACCCTTTGCATCTCCATTCTGCATCCCTCTTTTCCAAAAATCCGCGAAAATTTCTTCTACCCTCCATTTTAGTTTTCCCGTAATTTTTTGGCAAAAAAACCGCCCCAGCCAAAGGCGGAGCGGTAAAAAATCTTATTCCAAAAACTTGTCCCTAAGCCGGTCCAAATCTCCTTGGCCAAAGCCCAGGCTGGCAAAGTAGCGGTCAAAGCCGCCCCAGGTCTGCCGGATCGTTTCCGTAATCCCATAAAAAGCCGTCTGGCTGACCTGGGTCTGGTTCATCTTGGCAATCTGCTTGCCCAAGCGGTCATTTTCATCCGCCTCATCCCAGTCCCGGCTGTATTCCCGGCTGAGCAGGTAGTCCCGCAGGATCTCCCGGTCATCCAGGCCTAAGGCCATCAAGACGATCACCGACACCATCCCGGTCCGGTCCTTGCCCATGGAGCAGTGGTAGAGCAAGGCATCGTCATCTTCCAAAGCCAGCATCTCCTTAAAAATCTCCCGCATCACCAGGCCCGTTCTGGGAGCGACAAGATTCTGCTGGTAGATCATGGCCAGGTAGGACAATTTGGGCAGCTTGCTGGAATACTTCTCCCAGGCTGCCTCAGCTTCTTCCTCTTCATCCCCGCTCTCGCTGTAAAAGTGGGCGTCGATCAGTTTGGCCCCTGGCCAGAGCTTGTCAGGGAAGTTGTCCTGCTCATGCCGGGAGCGCAGATCGCAGTCCACCACAATCTTCCGCCGGGCCAGTTCCGCCTGGTCAGCCTTGGTCAAGTAGCTCAAGGAACCCGACCGGTAGAGCCGGCCCCACTTGACAGTCCGGCCGTCCTGGCTCTTGTAGCCGCCCAAATCCCGGCAGTTGTAGCCGGCTTCCAATTTTACGATCCGCTTTGGCATTTTTTATCCCGAATCATAAAACTTACTAAATCTTGATAATCACATCAGTATTGGTAAGTTTTTCTGATATTCCTTTCTAGTGAAATCTATGGGTAGATTCAACTTGGCAAAAGAAATCAGATTTTTAACCTTTTGAAGTTAAGGTCAGTGAGTACGGTTGGCTGTCAAACAACGCCAAATGGCGTCATCCAATAGCTTTTTATCTGCCCCACTGGAAACTTTTAGCATGGCAGTCTTGAAGGCATCTTGCCCGCAAAAAAAGCAGGCAAGCATATCGTGATGCCTTCTCGAAGCAGTCAAGCCGCGATTTTAATACCCCGAACTGAGTTCGTTAAAGCTGACTGCTCTTACATGCTAGAGCCTTCAACTTTGTAGTATTACTTGCTTTATGCTTCTTTTATCCGACTGTCAAGAATCTCCTTAACTCGCTTATAAGGCGTGTAAAGCGTGATTTCTTCGTCAGTTAATCTACTCAATATATTTTTTGCAGCGGCGATGTTCGCATTCATCTCGCCGCATTTCTTGCATTTAGTCAGTTCATGATGACTGCCGTATCTTTCTTCAAAATGCTGCCTGCAGATCGGACAGTACTGAGAAGTATATGCCGGATTGACATCATGAGTTTCAATCGAGTTCTTGCTTGAAAGATATTCAATGCGTTCATCCAACTGGCCCTTAGTCCATGAATTCAAGCGCTTGCGCATCTTTTTTGCGAATCTGCTGTTATCTGATTTGACGCCTTTTTCTTTTACGAACGTCAAATCTTCCTTGGCAATGACTGCTGGATGCTCTGTCTCAATCATCCTGTTTATCGCACAGTTGATAAAGCTTTTGACATTTTCTTGCGCTGAGCGGTAGCTCTTGCCATACGACTTTCTGCCGATATTGTTCTGCTCCAGATTCTTAAGCTTGCCAAGCAGTTTTCTTTTCTTCTTCGAAGCTGTCTTAGACAAAGGTTTGTCTGCCTTTTCCAGTTGCTCAAGCTGCTGATTGAGCAGCCAGCGCAAACTCATATAAGGCTGCCGATTTGCGTTTCGCTTGCCGTACTTGTCAACGATGGCATTGGCAAGCTTGCTGAAGTTTTTACCATATTCATTGCCGCTGCTGCAGGAAAGCAAGGTGGCAAGCCCCTTGTCAATGCCGATCGCCTTCTTTGAATTGTTACTGTAACGCTTGCTAGTGATCAGCTTATGAACTTCGAGGCGCTGCTTGATGCGGTCAAGCACTACTGTGATATCGCCGGTGCGTGGATAACTCCACGGGCTGGTCATCTCCACAGAAAACTGCTTTCTAGGCACGTCTGAACTGAATGAAAAAATATTTCCCTCAAATGCCCAATTCAAGTCACACTTCATGCTAGAGCCAAGCTTGCCCGACTTGCGTGCCCGGTAGTGATAGCGGTACGTAATCCGGCGCAGGTAGCCGTACGCATGCTTGATTTGCTTGTCTTTCAGCTTAGTTTCTATCTCGGCAAGAGATTCGGCATATTCTTCCGGCAAATCGATTGGCTTGTGAAGAAGAACGGCTTGCCATGCACTTTTAAATTTCAAGATAAAGAACAAAAGGTGGCGCTGATCTGCAGAAAGATTTTCATTTCCTTGGATCACTTTCTTCAAGCGGTTAGCCAGATTCGACCACATACTTTTTATGTTGGCGCATGCTTCACGGAGAGCGCCTACCCAGTGCTTGGTCTGAAAGTTGTAGACTGTTTCCAGCTTTCCTTTTGCGCCTTTAACTGGCTTGTCCCACTTGCGAACTTGGTTGCGCAGGGCCTGCCAGCTATTAACCGCAAGCATCGACTTGATGCCGCAGTAGCGGTTCAAAAAGAAATGCCGACATCTGCCGTATCTTTCAAAGAAGTCGGACATTCTGGCAAATTCTTCATCGCTTAACTTTTTGGAGTAGACTCTAACTGTCTTGGGCTGAGTCTTTTTCACTGTCTGCTTGATTGAAGAGCTTTTTGCTTTCTTGGATGACTCTTGCATTCTGATGCGACCTCTTTCCATACAGCTTAGCTGAGAAAACAGTGATTATAGATAAAACGTCTTCTACAAGTTCTGAATTTGGATCAACGTTGTCTGTCTGATTGATGACAACTAGCTCTACGTCGTTTGCCTGGCAGATCGTCTCAATCATTTCAAAGCCAAAACGAACAAGTCGGTCTTGGTAATTTACCACGACTCGCTCGCACTGCTTCTTGCAGATCATGTTGATCAGCTCTGTCAAGCCCTTTTTCTTATAGTTGAGACCAGATCCAACGTCTTGAATGATCTTAAACTGATAGCCATTGACTTCGCAATATCTGGACACCACGTCCTTCTGCCTTTGGAGATCTTCTTTTTGATGACCAGAAGAAACCCGGCAATAGCCGATGGTCAGTAGCTTCTTAGGCTTAGATGCCTTCACATTTCCTTGCAGAACTTCATCTAGCATTTCTTTAGTGTAGCGACGTTGATTGGAGGCGGTTCTAAGCGGCGTAATCAATCCCTCAGCTTCCCAATTGCGGAGAGTTGACTTGGCAACGTTAAGGTACTCAGCTGCTTTTGATATGGACATGTATTCGCTCATCGTTTCTTCCTTCCAATCTTTCGATATAGATATTATATCAAGAATTGGTAAGAAACGTTGCTATTTAGCATCGGATGAAATGAATAATTGTTAGCAGTCACACCCTTCATCCTGTCAAAAACTAAAAATCTTTACCGTGGGCAAAGACCCGGGTGGCCAGAACCGCCCGCTGCCAGCCCGCATAGAGCCGGTCTCTTTCCTCTGCTTCCATCTTCGGTTCAAAGGCAGCCCCGGTCTTGGCAATCTCTTTCAAGCTGCTTACATCTTCCCAGTAGCCGACGGCCAAACCAGCCAAAAAGGCTGCCCCCAGGCCAGTGGTTTCCAAATCCGCTGCCCGCTCAATCTTCTTGCCTAAAAGGTCAGCCTGGAACTGGAGGAGGTAGTTGTTGTTTGAAGCCCCGCCGTCGACTCTGAGAACTGGAATTTCAATCCCCGAGTCCTTCTGCATGGTATCGACCACATCCCTGGTCTGGTAGGCCAATGATTGCAGGGTCGCCTTGATCAAGTCCTTGTCACTGCTGCCTCTGGTCAGGCCAAAAATCGCCCCCCGGGCTTCACTGTCCCAGTATGGTGCCCCCAAGCCGGTAAAGGCAGGAACCACGTAGACTTCATTGGCATCTTTTGATTCCAGCGCCGCCTGCTCAGATTCTGGGGCTGAGTTCAGCAGCTTGACTGAGTCCCGCAGCCACTGAATGGCTGACCCGGCCACGAAGACGGACCCTTCCAAAGCATAGTTTACTTGATCGCCCAGCTTGTAGCCAATCGTCGTCAGCAAATTGTTCTTGGATTCGATCGGTTCCTCCCCCGTGTTCATCACGATGAAGGACCCGGTCCCGTAGGTGTTCTTGACCATCCCCGGCTTGACGGCCAATTGGCCAAACAAGGCAGCCTGCTGGTCCCCGGCCATCCCGGCAATCGACACTCTGCCCCCGAAGAACTGGTATGGGTCGGTTTCCCCGTAAACTTCAGAATTTGATTTAACTTCCGGCAGCATGGCCCGCGGAATCTTCAGCAAATCCAGGATCTCCTGGTCCCAGGTCAAGTCATGAATGTTAAAGAGCATGGTCCGGCTGGCATTGGTGCAGTCAGTTACATGGACCCGCCCCCGGGTCAGTTTCCAAACCAGCCAGGTGTCGATCGTGCCAAAAAGGAGCTCCCCTTTTTCTGCCCGCTCCTGGGCTCCTTCCACATGGTCTAAAATCCAGCGGATCTTCGTGGCGGAAAAGTAAGGGTCGATCACCAGTCCCGTCTTTTGCCGGATCATATCGCTATAGCCGTCTTTAACCAGCTGCTCAGCGATTTCGCTGGTCTGCCGGGACTGCCAGACAATAGCCGGGTAGATTGGCCGGCCAGTCTCCTTGTCCCAGACCACCGTGGTTTCTCTTTGGTTGGTGATCCCGATGGCCGCCAGCTGGTCCGGCCGGATGCTTGAATTGATCAAGGCCGTTGAAGTCGTGATCTGGACCGCGTTCCAGATTTCTTCAGCCTGGTGCTCTACCCAGCCGGGCTTGGGGAAGTACTGGGTGAATTCCCGGGCCACGCTGGCCACCTGCTCGCCGGCGCGGTTGAAGATGATTGCCCTGGTTGAGGTCGTCCCCTCGTCGATTGCCAAAATGTATTGTTCGCTCATGTTTTCTTCCTTTAAACTTATCCTTTTTTGCTTTACTTACTGCTTTTTCGCCGTTTTTGCGAAAACGCTTACCATTTAAGTCTAAGCCAGTTTGTGAAAAATGCAAGCTAAAAGGACCTGGTCTTTAGATTATTATTTTTCTCCCTTTTAGTTTATAATCAGTGTAATTGATTACGATAAGGAAGAATTTGACTATGGCTGATAATTTGATTCGCATTGCCTACCTCTACGAAGACTTGATGAACACCTACGGGGACTCCGGTGACGTCAAGATCCTCCGCTACTTTTTGCATAAAAAAGGCTACCAGACCCAAATCGACAACATTTCCCTGGGCAGCCAGTTCAACGCGGCTGACTATGACTTTGTCTTCTTCGGCGGCGGCCAGGACTATGAACAAAGCATCGTGGCCAAGGACCTGCAGCGCTTCAAGGATACCCTGAACGACTACATCCAGGCCGGCAACCCCATGCTGGCCATCTGCGGGGGCTACGAACTGATGGGGACCTACTACAACACCATTTCCGGGACCAAGATCAAGGGCCTGGGGATCCTGCCCCTGCACACGGAATTTGACCCGGAAAAGCGGATGATCGGCGACACCAAGTACGAAACTGAATGGGGCCCGACCATCGGCTTTGAAAACCACTCCGGCCAGACCTTCCTGGACGACCGGGAAATGCTCAAGCCTTTCGCCAAGGTGGTTGAAGGCTACGGCAACAACCATGAGGAAAAGGAAGACGGGGTCCGCTACAAGAACTTCATCGGCTCTTGGTCCCACGGCCCGATGCTTAAGAACGAGAATGTCGCCAGCGCCCTGGTGGACATGATTTTAGACCGGCATGCTGCCCGCGTGGCCCAATAAGACAGCTTTTTGACCAGCTTTTTAGGAGCTGGTCTTTTTTTCGCGATTTTTTAAAAAATTTTGCTATTTCACACTTGTGCTATACCACAGATGTGGTATAATAATTGTCGTAGGGAAGTGAGAACGATGAAGATCGATATTATTCGATACCTCGACGACAAGCACCTGACCATTTACCGGGTGGCGAAAGAGTCGGGTTATGGCTACACTACCCTTCACAAGTCATTTAACAAGCAGCAATCAAATGCGACGTCAATCAACTTGCGCGATCTCGACGCGATCGCCCGGGCCCAGCACGTGGCGATGTGGCAGGTTCTGCGTGAGCTGGAGAATGATTATCTCAGCGATGACGATGATGACTAAACTAAATACGAAGGTTGGTTTAACCGCTGAGCAAGTCCTATTGTGTTGATTTCGATTGATGCAGAAGGGCTTTTTAGTTAGCCTAAAACCAGCACCTTATTTTACTCAGAAAGAGGTAAAATCATGGCTTACGACAACTTTAACGATATGGATGATCTTTTTAGAGACTTAATGAACGGAATGGGCGGCTTTAATTCCGAAAACCGCCGCTACTTGATCAACGGCCGGCAGGTAACTCCGGAAGAATTCGCTGAATACCAAAAGACCGGGCAACTCCCAGGGCAAGGACAAGCTAAGAATGTCCAAGGCAAGCAAAAGAAGGCCAACGGCATTTTGGAAAAGTTAGGCCGGAACTTGACCGCTGAAGCCCGGGAAGGCAAGCTCGACCCGGTCATCGGCCGGAACAAGGAAATCCAGGAAACGGCAGAAATCCTCTCCCGCCGGACCAAGAACAACCCAGTTCTGGTCGGGGACGCCGGGGTCGGCAAGACCGCGGTCGTTGAAGGCTTAGCCCAGGCGATTGTCCACGGGGACGTGCCGGAAGCAATCAAGAACAAGGAAATTATTTCCATCGATATCTCCAGCCTGGAAGCCGGAACTCAGTACCGGGGCTCCTTTGAGCAGAACATCCAGGACCTGGTCAAGGAAGTCAAGGACAGAGGCAATGTCATCCTCTTCTTTGACGAAATCCACCAGATCCTCGGCGCTGGCGGCATGGGTGACGGCAATGGCTCCAAGGGGATGAGCGACATCTTGAAGCCGGCTTTGTCCAGAGGTGAAATCACCGTAATCGGGGCCACCACCCAAGACGAATACCGGAACACCATCATGAAGGACGCCGCTTTGGCCCGCCGTTTCAATGAAGTAACGGTCAACGCCCCAAGTCCGGCTGACACCTTCAAGATCTTGATGGGGATCCGGTCCCTGTACGAAAAGCACCACAATGTGGAACTGCCAGACGACGTCTTGAAGGCCGCCATCGACTACTCAGTCCAGTACATCCCGCAGCGGTCCCTGCCTGACAAGGCCATCGACCTTTTGGACATGACCGCCGCTCACCTGGCTGCCCAGCACCCAGTGACCGATGCCAAGACCATCGAGAAGCAGATCAAGGAAGAAAAGCAGGCCCAGGAAAAGGCCGCTGAAAAGGAAGACTACGAAGCAGCCCTGGAACACAAGACCAAGGCTGAAAAGCTGGAAAAGCAGCTGAGTGAAAACCACGAAGAAAGAAAGACCGTGGCTACTCCAGCTGACGTGGCCGCTGCCGTTGAACGCCTGACCGGGATTCCGGTTTCCAAGATGGGCGCCAGCGACATCGAACGTCTGAAGGGGCTCAGCAGCCGCTTAAAGGGCAAGGTCATCGGCCAGGACGAAGCCGTTGAAGCTGTAGCCAAGGCTATCCGCCGCAACCGGGCCGGCTTTGACGACGGCAACCGGCCAATTGGCTCCTTCCTCTTCGTCGGCCCGACCGGGGTCGGCAAGACGGAACTGGCCAAGCAGCTGGCCTTGGACATGTTTGGCTCTAAGGATGCCATCATCCGCCTGGACATGTCTGAATACTCCGACCGGACGGCCGTTTCCAAGCTGATCGGGACCACCGCCGGCTACGTGGGCTACGATGACAACTCCAACACCTTGACGGAAAAGGTTCGCCGCAACCCTTACTCAATCATCCTTTTGGACGAAATTGAAAAGGCTGACCCGCAGGTCATCACCCTGCTCTTGCAAGTGCTTGACGACGGCCGCTTAACTGACGGGCAAGGCAATACGGTCAACTTCAAGAACACCATCATTATCGCTACCTCTAACGCCGGCTTTGGCAATGAAAAGCTGATGGGCAACGCTAAGAAGGATGAAAAGCTGATGGACCGGCTGGCTCCTTACTTCAGACCGGAATTCCTCAACCGCTTCAACGCGGTCATCGAATTCAGCCACCTGACCAAGGAAGACTTGAAGGAAATTGTCAACTTGATGCTGGCTGACGTAAACAAGACTTTGGCCAAGAAGGGCATCAGCTTGACTGTCAGCGAAAGCGCCAAGGACTACTTGATTGAACAAGGCTACGATGAAGCTATGGGCGCACGGCCACTGAGAAGAGTCATCGAGCAGGAAATCCGTGACAAAGTCACCGACTACTACCTGGACCACTTGGATGTCAAGAAGCTGAAGGCTGACATGGTCGACGGGGCTCTTGAAATCAGTGAAGACAAGTAATTCATTTCTTTAACCAATTTGCATAATCATAAAAAAGGCAGTCTTTTGACTGCCTTTTTTACTTTATCCGGATTTTTTGTATTATAATCAATAGGTAATATAAGAACGCTTACGGAAGGTTGCTATATGCCAGATAATTTGTACGATTTTAGTGAAGACGCGCGGGAAACTTACGAACGCTCTCCTTTTCCCATCCTAATCTACCAACTGATTGGCGGGCAATACAAAGTCATTCTCTTATCAGATGGCTACTGCCAGATGGTCCAGTCAGACCGGGAATCAATGCTGGGCTATCTCAACCAACGCAGCTTCAACCGGATCCACCCGGATGACCGGAACCGGCTGCTGGCCTATTCTAGAAAAATGGGCCAGCAAGCCAGCGGACAGATGACCTATCGCCTGTCGATCGGCGGTCATTATCACCAGCTTTTAGCTTATTGCAAATCACAAATAACTAAAACTGGTCAAAAGCTCTTGGTCGTCCATTATTTTGATCTGACGACAGGCGGCAGTGACTTAATCGACAGCCTGGATCCCTATCTCAAAGCTCCTAAAAAGCATGACTTGATCGACGGACTGACCGGCCTGGCCAATATGACCAACTTCAACGAAAGTGGCGGCCACTACCTGCGCGAAATCATCAAGGACCGCGGCCAGGCAGCCGTGGTTATTCTGGACATCAAAAACATGCACGTCTACAACAACCGCTTTGGCTACCTCAAGGGCGATGCCTTCCTTTGCCAATTGGCCACGCTGCTAAAAAAGGAATTCCCGGATGCCCACCTGGTCCGCTACTTCCAGGACCAGTTTGTCATCATTACTGACTCCAGCCAGATTGACAATCAGCTGGTCAAGCTGAATCTGAAGGTCAAGGCACTTTCTGAAGGCCACCTGGCCACTATTCACTGCGGAATCTACCTGGCAGATGAAGCTAACGAGCTGGCCCTGGCCGCCGTTGACAAGGCCCGCTTTGCCCTGTTTGCCTCCAGCAATTCAAACCGGGTCTGCAACTACTATACGGCCAAAGTTCAAGAGAAAGTTGACAAGCGCGACTACATCCTGGGCCACTTCAGCGAAGCCCTGCAGAAGGGCTGGATCAACTCTGACGTGCAGCCAGTCATCAACCTCATGAATCACAAGATCGCAGCCTTTGAACTCCTTGCCCGGTGGAAGGATCCGGTCTACGGGACCATGTATCCAGAAGACTTTCTGCCGGTGCTGGAAGAAAGCCAGCTCTCCCACCTGCTGGACCTGCATATTTTGGAAGAAGCCTGCAAAATCTACGCCTGTCGCCGGAAACAAGATCTGCAGATCGTCCCCCTCGTGATCAATTTGTCCACCGATGACCTGGAAAACGAGCTTTTCCTCAAAGAAGTCAACCGGCTGATGCAGAAATACCAGCTGCCCCACAGCCAGCTGATCTTTGACCTGGCCGTTTCCAGTGCCTGCAAACCGGAAACGATCAAGCAGCTTTTAGCCGCTTTGGAAGACAATCACTACGCCTGTGCCTTTGACTGCGCCAGCAGCAGCTACCCGACCACGAACTTTTTGACCCACTACTCTTTTGAATTCATGAAGTTTGACCTGCTTTCGCTGAACCCGGTCCGCTCCAAGGAAGCCGCGGTTCTGTCCAACCTGCTCAGCGCCTGCAAGCAGCTGGGAATCCGGCCGATTTTTAAAAATGTGGAAAACAAGCTCCAGCTGGACTTCCTCAAGTCGGTTGGGGCCGTCTTGGTCCAAGGCAACTGCCTCTTTCCAGCCACGCCTTTCAAGGACAGCTTGAAGCTGCTCGGGCAAAAGGGATATTCAGCTCAAGGCAATGAGGAGCAGACCTTCTATCAAGAGATAAACCAAATCGACTTGCTGGATCCAGCCTACCGCTTCTTTGACCATAAGAAGCCTGGCCTGGGCAGCTCCGCTCCCGTGGCCGTCTACTTGATTGATGGCAACCAGGTCCGCCTGGCCTATCTCAATCCGCCCGCCCAGGACTGGGTGGCCAAGGTCAATGGGACGGAAAAAGACTATGTCAATGAACTGGAGCTGGGTCAAGACAGCAATAGCCTTCGCTTCTGGGACGCGGTCAAAAGCTGTTCAGAAATCGGCGACAGCTCTTCTTACGTCTTAACGGGGCCACACTTTCACTACCGGATTCTCCTGCAGCTGGTGGCGGAAAACGGCACGACCAAGGCCTTCCTCTCAACCATGGACGGGCAGCCAGTCCGCAATCCAGTCTTTTTGGACAAGGACAAAGGAAAAATCAAGACGGACAACCTTTGGGACGCTATCACCCAACAGATCAAGCTCGGCCTTTTCTGGAAGGACAAAGAGCGCAATTTCATGGGGGCCAACCAGCACTTTTTAAACTACTATGGCTTGTCTTTGCCTGAAGTAATCGGCCATAATGATAATGAGCTGGGCCTCAACATCCACCCGGAAAACTTCCAGGAAAGCGAAGAGCAGCTTTTGCGTGACGGGGTCCCAATCAGAGAACTGGGCAAGACCCTGGCCCGGGGAAGGGTTAGGGAAATATTGGTCTTTAAAGCGCCTGTTTATGACAAGGGACAGATCGTCGGCCTGCTTGGCTTCTTTACGGACGTGACCAACACCAGCAAGCGGATCAACCAGCTGGAACATGAAGCCGCCAGAGACGACTTGACCAGCTTGAAAAACCGGCACAATTTTGCCCGGGACTTCAACTACCTTACCGGCAAGCCGATCCTGGTCATGATGCTGGACGTCGACCACTTCAAGAAGTTCAACGACAATTTTGGCCACCTCTATGGCGACGAGGTCTTGAAGAAACTCAGCCAGCTTTTGCTCAAGATCTACGGAATCGGCCACTGCTACCGATATGGGGGCGATGAATTCTTGATTCTGCGCGACTTTACCGATATTGACACGGTTGAAAAGCAAGACAGGCAGCTGCGGATCGAACTGGAGCATGTGCAGATCCTGGACCTCTACATGAACATCACCGTCTCTGCCGGCTATACCTACGGGATCGCCCATAACAGCGATGAAATCAAGAGCATGATCCGCCTGGCCGACCACAACCTTTACCAGGTTAAGAAAAACGGCCGCAAGGGCAGCTGCGGCAGTCCCTACAAGCCTGCTTATTATTAACAAAAAGAAACAGCGTGGAAGCTTAATTTGCTTTCACGCTGTATTTTTATCTGTTGTTTTTTTGCAAGGAAATACTTTATTTTAGTCGGCTAATTCGACTGCCCGGCTGCTGGCCTTGCTTTTGTACAGGTGGATACCCAGACCCAGCAGGTAGCCGGCAATGCCAAAAGTCAGCCAGCCCAGCCCGAGTGAGAAGAAGGGCAGGTAGCGGCCGGCCAAGGCCAGGGCGGCCTTGGCAAAAGCAGTAGTGGAAATTACGCTTGGGGCCGCGTTCAAGCCGTCAAAGAGGGCCGGGATGATGGTGAAGTAAACCGCGAACTTGTAAACTGCCGGGTCATTGTTGAAAAGCTTGCTGGTCAAGCCACAGAAAATCAAGGCGATGGCCAGTGGGTAGAGGAACATCAAAACCGGGGTTGACCAGGCGATGATGGTGGTCAGGCCAACATTGGCAATGGCAAATGAGAGCAGGCAGTTGAAGGTCAAGAAAGTCCGGTAGGAAATTTTTGGAAAACGCTTGTGGAAGTCCTGGGCAAAGGCAACTACCAAGCCGATAGCCGTGGACATGCAGGTGATGGTGGCCAAAGTAGCCAGGAGGGCTTCCCCGAAAGTGCCCAGGTAGTGGCGGGCGATTTGGGCAAAAGCAATCCCGCCGTTTTCAGACAATTTGAAGTAGTGCAGGCTGCTGGCGCCCAGGGCAATCAAGATAAGGTAGATGATGGCGATGCCGGCAAAGCCGATGGCACCAGTCTTGGCCAGGGCCAGGGAAGTTTCCTTGCCTTCCTTGAGCTTGAAGCCCTTGATGGCCGTAACGACCGTAATCCCGAAGGCCAGAGCAGCCAAGGCGTCCAGGGTGTTGTAGCCCTGCAGGAAGCCGTTGGTCAAAGGAGCAGTAAGGTAGTCGGCACTTGCCTGGGTGCTGCTGGCAGCCCCCATTGGCTTGAAGATGGCGATCAGAAAGATGATGAAAAGCAGGGCCAGGAAGGCTGGGTTAAGGATTTTGCCAACCCGGTCGGTGATCTTCCCTTCACTTAAAGAGCAGTAGTAAACGATGCCGAAGAAGATGGCTGAGTAGATCAAAAGAGCCCAAGGCTGCATCCCCTTTGAGAAGTGGTCAGAAAACATGGAGAAAGGCACAGTTGCCGTCCGCGGAGTCGCGAAGAGCGGCCCCAGGGTCAGGTGAACCAAGATCAAGAAGGCCAGGGCGAACTTTTTCCCCAGCGGCCGGGCTAAACCGAAGATCCCATCAGCCCGGGTAACGGCCAGGGCCAATAAGGCGGCCAGAGGGATCAGAGTCCCGGAAATGATGAAGCCGATGGCGGCGGGAAGCCAGTTTTTGCCAGCCATTTGCCCCAGGTGAACCGGGAAGATCAAATTCCCGGCCCCGAAAAACATGCCGAAAATCAAAGAGGCGATGATCAAATACTGTTTGCTAGTTAACTTTTTCATGATAAATCTCCTTGCAATCACTAATGATATCCGGAGATCAGCGCTAATCTCGAGTTGCTAAAAAACGAGTAAAAAAAAGTCCCTGCAGAAACGATTGTTTCTACAAGGACGCTTGCGCGTGTTACCACCTTTGCTTCACCGCTTTGTCGCCAAAACGGCCTTACCCCGTGCTGGCCCGTCGGCCAAGACGTTGTCGCTGTAAAGGGCGAACCCATTTGACACTTCGCAAAGACGTCGCGCCAACCACTCAGAGCCTACTTTCGCCTTGGACCCGTCTGCCGCTTTCCCAGCTGACCGCGGCTCTCTGTGAGACTTATGTCCGGGGCTACTCTGCTCTTTTCAGTGTTTCAACTCGTTTTTTAACTTGTTTATAATCTAATACTTTTCTCAGCTAAATGCAAGCTTTTTGTCCAAAAAAATTTAAATCAACCGCAAAAGGGCCACGCTGGCCACCCCGGTGACCACGATCCACATCAAGCTCTTGGTGAAATAGGCCACGACAAGTGTCGGCAGAGTCGCGGTCAGATACTGCCAGTCGACCTTGGGCAAATGCCCCTGCCTGGCCGTAAAAAGGCTGCCGAACCACAAGGTGGTCATGATGACGATCGGCACGAACTGCAGGAATTCCACCATCCACTTGGGCAGGCAGAATTTTTTCAAAATCAGGAAAGGCAGGATTCGCAAGAGAGTTACCCCGCCGCCGCAGACCAGAAAAGTTATCAGTAATTTACTCGAAAAAGACATGCTTGATCACCATCCCCACTAAACAACCGACTACCGTCACCACAATCGTGGCCACGCTGGCCGGCAGGAAGATCAGACCTAAGTAGGTCAGAACCATCGTTACCCCGATCATGACCAGCTGCAGCTCAATCTTGACCGACTGGTCGGTGATCAGCTGCAGATAGAGCAGCCCCAGGAACATGGCGACCACCGCGTAGTCCAGGCCCAGGGCCTTGGTGTCGGTGATTACGCTGCCGATCAAAGCTCCAAATAGGCTGGACAGGCACCAGGCGGCATAAGCCACGATATTGGCCGCGTTCAGCCAGTCATAGCTTAGCTTGCCCTTGGTATAATTCAGTTTGGTGATTGCCAAAGCAAAAGTTTCATCAGTTACCAGGCTGCCCAGCCAGAGATTTTTAACCAGTTTCTCGTCCTTGAATTTCGGTGCCAAAGTCATAGTCATCAAAAGCATCCGGGCACTCATCAAATTGGTGGCCGCGAAGATTGAAAACAGGCTGCTGCCGGCTGGAAGCATGCTGACCAGGGCGAACTCGCCCGAAGCCGTGTACACCAGCAAGGACATGACAAAAGTCTCCAAGGGACTAAAGCCGTTGGTATGCGCGATAATGCCAAAAGCGGTCCCGATCCCCACGTAGCCGAGCACGGTCGGCAGGGTATCCTTGACCCCGGTTTTGGCGTCTAATACATTGTTCAATTGTTTTCCCCCATGTTAATGATCAAATCATTGCTTTGATTTTAACACAGTTTCCCTTGAGCTGACGGGCTTTTTTGGCAATATGCATAAAAAGTTCTAAAGATTTCTTTGCAATTTGCCCCGGCGGGGACTGGGCACGACCTGCAGGCAGGTGGCCAGGATGATCAAGAGCCCGCCAATCATCTTCATGATGCCGAAGTCGCTGCCTAAAAGAGAAACCGATAAAATCGTCGCTACTAGTGGTTCAAAGGCTTCCAGCATGCTGGCCAGGCTGGCTGAGATATACATGACGCTGGACAGGTAAAGTGAGTAGGCGAAAACCGTACCAGCGATCACGATGTAGATCACCAGACTCCATTCCTTGACCGTAACCCCTTTGGCTGGCATGAGGGTCAAAGACGGGCTGAGGATAATCCCGCCCAGCAACATCCCCCAAGCCAAAATGGTGATGGTCCCGTACTTTTTGAACAGCTTGGCCGGCATGGCAATCGCTAGCGCCTGGGTCAAGGCACTGAAGAAGCCCCAGACCAGGGTATTGGGGGTAACGGCCAAATGAGATAAATTGCCATTGGTCACCAAAATCACCGTCCCAACCACTGCCAGCAAGATCGCGATCAAATCGATTCTCCGGGGCATTTGCCGGGTCTTAGCCGCCATAAAGCAGATGATCAAGACCGGGGCCAGGAAGACCAGGACGGTGGCTGTCGGCGCGTTTGAGGCCGCCACCGTATAGAAGTAGGTGAACTGGGCCCCGGTAATGCCCAATATGGAGAACACGGCCGCGTAAACCAGGTCGCGGGGATTTTTGAAAATGGCAAAGGTCCCCTTCCCCTTGTGAACCAAGGAGATGAGCAAGAGGCTTGCCCCAGCCAGCCAAGACCGGACGTCAACCAGCCAGAAGGTATTGATGTTGGGGTTTTGGTAGAGCATTTCCGCCGCGGTCCCCGAGGTTCCCCACAAGGAAGCACCAATAACTGCCAACAGGATTCCCAAATGCTTGTCTTTCATCTTCTTCACCGTCATCGTTTCACGTGTAACATTCTATTTCTGTCTGAAAAAGACAGATCCTTTTACATTATGACAGCTTTATGAGATTTTTGTTAGTCTCTTTCTAAAAAAGGCAAAATAAAAAGCAGCGAAAACGCTGCTTGAGTTTATTTCTGCTACTTCTTCTCTTCTTCTGCCTTATCAATCAGGTACTTGAAGAGGCGGTTCATGATGGCCGCTTCCGGGGCCGGGTTAGCGTGCATTTCTTCCGGGTGCCACTGAACGGCGATGATTTTGCCGTCAGTGCTTTCCAAGGCTTCCGGCACCCCGTCGCCGGCGCTGGCTGATTCAGTCAAGTCCGGGGCCACTTCCTTGATCAGCTGGTGGTGGAAGGAATTGGTCATGAGGCTGCTTTCGCCCATGATTTTTTCCAGGGTGGTTCCGCTCTTGATCTTGACCACATGAGTGCCCACGTCCGGCCGGGTGGCCTGCATGTGCTTTAAAGTATGACCTGGCCGCAGTGACAGGTCCTGCCACATGCTGCCGCCATGGGCCACGTTGATGATCTGGGCGCCCCGGCAGATGCCCAGGACAGGCTTGCCGGTCTCTTCTGCCCGCTTTAACAGGGCCATATCGAAGGCGTCCCGGTCCGGCCAGGTTTCCCCGCTCTTTTGGTCAACTTCTTCACCATACAGGTGAGGGTCAACGTCATGGCCACCGGACAGAATCAAACCGTCAACCAGATCCAGCTGCTGAAAGGCCATCTCGCTCCCGCCAGCGGTAAATGGAATTACCAGGGGAATCCCGCCGTTCTTGAGGACTGAGTCCACGTAGGCGGCATTGACATAGGTCCGGGGCTCGCCCATGAAGGGACCAGCCTGGATCGTGACTTCTGAACCAGAGATGCCGATAACTGCTTTTGCCATTTTTTATTCTCCCATGTCTACAAACTTCTCCACCGCCAAGGCGATACCGTCCTGGTTGTTGCTGGCCGTGACGTAGTCAGCCGCGGCCTTGATTTCGTCGATCGCGTTGCCCATGGCCACCTTAAAGACCCCAGGCAATTGGAAACCGGAGAGGTCATTGTTGTTGTCGCCAAAAATCATGGCTTCTTCCGGCTTGATGTTCAACAGATCCAGCAAAGTGGTCAGTGCCTTGCCCTTAGAGGTGCCGGGTGTGTTAAATTCCAGGCACTGGCGTCCGGAAGCAGAGATTTCGAACTCCCGCTCAGTTTCCGGACTGAAGCTGGCCTTGAACTTCTTCATCTTGCTTGGCAGGGAAACGAACTCACCCTTGATGAATTCGTAGTGCTTGCCAGGTTCAAGCCGCTTGACCCCCATGTTCCGGGCCCGGGCGGTAAAACCAACGCCAAAAGTGCTGGCGCCAGGCGCCACGTAAAAGTCCTTGGTGTCCATAAAGTAGGGACCCATGATCCCCTTTTGCTTCAAGCTAAGCAGGTGCTTGACGTTTTCGTCAGTCAAGGGGCTGGCGCTCAAGACTTCCCCGTCCATCCGCTGGACCAGGCCGCCGTTGTAGCAAATAGCAAAGTTGTCTGCCAGGTCCAGCTTGAAGGGCTCAAAGACCTTCAAGACGCCAGGCAGGGGCCGGCCGGACAGGGGCACCACGTAAATTCCCTTTTCCCGGGCCTTTTTCAAGGTCGCCAGGGTCTTAGGGCTGACCTTCTTTCTGGAAGTCAGCAGGGTCCCGTCCAGGTCCACCGCGATCAATTTAATCTTCATGCATGTATCCTTTCATCTTTGCTACTATTTTACGGCAAAAAGCGGCTGCCTCCTAGTCACTTGCACTAGTTGACTTGTGCTTGGTGTTTTGGCTGTTGCTTGGGCCCGGCTTAGTCTGCTGCTTGAGCAAGTACTGCTGGATCATCTTCACCACCTGCTTGTTCTGCGGCAAGCTGGAGTGCTGGGCTTCAGCCCCGGTGACGGTCATCATGGTGTAGCCTTTGACCTGGTTTTGGAAGATGTACTTGCCGGCTTCCACACTGCTTTCCGGCACGATCCCGTCAGATTCGTAGTTTTCCCCGCCGGATAGGGAGTAGACGATCAGATTTTTCGGCAGGCGCTTGCGGTACTTGATAAAGTCCGTCAGCATTTGCGTCTTGTACTTGGTGCTCTTTTCACTGAAGTTGTATGGCGAACCCAGGGTCATCAAACGCTTGATGGTGATTTCGTCTGAATAGTCGCTGTAGTAGTGTTCCAGCCAGTAGGTCCAGATGAGGCCCCCGTTTGAGTGGCCAAAAGCCTTGAAGTTGTTGAACTTGTAAGTCTTGGCAATCTCGTAAAAGGCATCGTCCAGCCAGCCGGCCTGCTTCTTGATATTGCTGTAGCCGTCATGGTTGTTTTGGAAGCCGACCACGATAAAGGGTTCATTGTCCCCTTTTTTAATTGAGCCAGAGTAAGTCAAGGTCCCGTCTTCACTAATTTCGACCTTGAGCAGGCTGTGCTTGTAAGGAGTGTTCTCGTTAAGCAGGTCAACCAGTTCGTTGAAACGGTTGACGGTGGCACTTGAGCCGGGAACCATGATTAAAGGCGACAGCTGGGACCTTTGCCGCTCAGCGTGTTCCTTGTTGGTCTTTTTCATCCAGGAATAGCCTGGAATGGCCAATAAAATGATGATCGTCAAGGCAATGACGATCAGTTTCCAGTTGCGGCTCTTAAACATGACGGTCATCCTCCATTTCATAGTCCTTCAGCAGGGCCTTGGTCCGGTTGTCCAGTTTAACGGCTGGAATCATCATAACCACGTCCAGGCAGAAGAGGAAGATACTGAAAATCAAGGTTGGCCAGTTGCCGTTAGTAGCAAAAAATGGCACCAAGGGCCCCGGCGTCCCGGTCAAAATCGGGTAAACCGGCGTTGGCACGATGTGCAAGGAAATCGCCAAAGCCGCGATCAGCATGTTCACGACTGGCACGAAAACCAGCTGGAGAACATAGATCGGGTTGAGGATTACCGGCAATCCGACCAAAAAGCCCCGAGGAGAGCTGAATAAAAGCGGCCAGAGGTTCATCTTGGCTACAGTTTCCGGTTCTTTGCGTCTTCCCCAGATCAAGATGGCTACGGCCAAAGCCAGAATAGCCCCGCAGCCGCCCATGACCCCGTAAGTCGAGATCAAAGATCCACCCAGGTATGGGTAAGGGATCTTCCAGATTGACCCCCGCCGCAAGACGTAAGTCAAGTTGGCGGTTGCCGCGGCTGAATTTTCAACATTGCTCAAATTGAGAATCGGGGCATCGATACCCAGCCAGCTGAGGAAGGAGGCCAAGGCTGTTGACGGTACTGTCAAAAGGAGGTTGTTGGAGTTCTCAACCGATGAAGTTACAGCACTCAAGCTGAAGTTAGCCTTAACCTTGCTGATGACGGCATAGAGGATCCCACCGACAATGACGCCGCCAATTACAGTGACCAGGGTTGGCTTCAAGGCCTTGATCGCCCGGTCCTGAACTAATTTGGTGTGTTCATAGTTGACAGACTCATAATCGGCTCCCAGCCAGTGAAAGACCTGCCCTACCCCATAACCCAGCAAGAGGGCAAAGAAGGCGTACTGGAAGCCTAAATAGCCCCCAGAGAGCAAAGAAATCCGCCCAGTCAGGCCCAGCTGAAAGAGGTAGACCATGACTAAGAGACTAGTTGTCGCACTGATCCCGGCCATCGTGGCATCTTTACGGTAAATTTTGGCCGTAAAAGATGCTGAGAAATAAACCGTGAACAGGCAAAAAAGGCCGAAGATAACTTCAACCACGGACTGCGACAGGCTGGTCCCGATGTCCCAGAAACGGTCGCTCATGATTTTGTCAAAATCAAATAAATTGTAGATAAAACTTTCCGGCGCGAAGACGCTGTCCTGCAAAACCTGGAAAAAGGCCCCGACCGTCGCGATCGGCATTAGAACAGCAAAAGTCCGCTGAGCCACTCTGAAAAAGGAGCGGCGGCGCAGCCAAATGCACCACTTAGCTAATTTGTCCATTTACTCTTCCCCCCACAAAAACTACTTTAATTATACAAATTCAAATTACGAATGAGCAAATTTTTCTCCGCTTTTTTCACAACAAAAACCGGACCAATTCCTGGCCCGGTTTAAAAAAGTAACAAAAGAAATGTATTTATTCAACACTGTTAGCTGTCTCAGTTGCCAATGTGGGGTTAACCAGCATTACCAAACCGATGATGAGTGTTAGCAATCCCATGGTAGCTGCCTGCTTTCTATGATGTTTGTGTTTAAAATTATAAGCTATATTTTTATTGTAACGGCCAAGCAGAAAAAATGCGAGTCATCTGCCCATCCTTAAGAAATGCTTTAGAAAAGTAAGTAACTTGTAACTTAAAAGAAAACAAACTGCAATTATCCTGTAATATGCATATAGAATTTAAGCAAAAAAGAAAACAGAGAATAAAACAAAAAGAGCCAGACTTCCGTCTGACTCTTGACTCGCGCGGCAGCTTCCTATCCTCGCAGGCAGTTTCCCACCAACTACTTTCGGCGTTAAGAAGCTTAACTGCTGTGTTCGGCATGGGAACAGGTGTATCCTTCTTGCCATTGCCACCGCACTCTCT